>NZ_CAKMXA010000001.1:0-2408236 GCF_928722185.1 Mitsuokella jalaludinii | reverse complement strand
TCCGAAGAAACGCGGTCGTCCCAAGAAAGATACCACAGCCAAAGACTTGAAAGGCTCTCGGTTTGCTCTGGGAAAGGCTCCGGAGCATCTCACCAAGAAACAGCAAGCTCAGCTTGAATTCATTGCCAAGGCTGACAAGCGGCTGTATCGTGCCTATCTGCTAAAAGAGAAACTCCGTCTTGTTTTCCAGTGCGAGAATGTCGCTATCGCCAAGAAAGAACTGGACGGATGGATTAAATGGGCTCAGCACTGTCGCATCAATGTGTTTGTCGAGCTCCAACGGAAAATACGCCGTCACTACGATGCCATACTGGCAACAATGGAGCATCATCTGTCCAACGCCGTACTGGAGGCGACCAATCGGAAAATCAAGCTATCCGTTTACATGGCCTACGGATTTCGTAATA
Organism: Mitsuokella jalaludinii; assembly: GCF_928722185.1. Lineage (NCBI taxonomy): Bacteria > Bacillati > Bacillota > Negativicutes > Selenomonadales > Selenomonadaceae > Mitsuokella > Mitsuokella jalaludinii. Next base: position 2,407,829 of record NZ_CAKMXA010000001.1, on the reverse strand, counting down.
TAGACAACATGATTGATATGATTATGCTCCGCTGCTCCGACATTGATGTAAGGTTACCATGGGATTATGAAGCTACTTAGCAGGCTGGGAATTTCTCCACACAAACTGATGATGCCTCAAATTTTGCCAGATGGAACAATTGTCATCAAGGCACATCCTACCAAAGACGAACAATGCCGTTGCGGCATATGTGGCAGAAAATCTGTCCACTATGACAATGGCCGCGGTGGCACCCGTTCTTGGCGGGCTTGCGACTGGAATACCCACAAAGTCTATATTGTAGCAGATATACATCGTGTCATGTGCCCCAAACATGGGGTCGTTACGGCATCTGTTCCTTGGGCAAGGCATAAGTCCCGTTTTACAAAGGAATTTGAGGAGCTGGCCACTTGGCTCTCCTTGTCCTGCACGAAAACCGCTGTTGCCTCTTTGCTCAGGATTTCTTGGAATACCATCGGCTCTATCATTAGCAGGATGCGGGCTGAACTTGATGCAAATCCAGCCGCACACTTCGTGGGACTTGTCCGCATAGGCGTTGACGAAACCAGCTACAAGAAGGGACACAAGTACATAACGGTGGTCATCAATCATGACACAGGTAAGGTTATCTGGGCTCATGAAGGACATGGCAAGACCATTTTCACCAAGTTCTTCAAGCTGCTGAGCAAAGAACAACTGGCCAATATACAGCTTGTATCTGGTGATGGTGCCAAATGGATTCAGGCATGCATCAACGATTTTTGTCCGGTAGCCAAGCGATGCATTGACCCGTTCCACGTTGTACAGTGGGCTACTGAAGCCCTTGACGAGGTGCGTCGTTTAGCATGGCGTGATGCCTTGAGGAATCCAGCAGATAAGACTCCGAAGAAACGCGGTCGTCCCAAGAAAGATACCACAGCCAAAGACTTGAAAGGCTCTCGGTTTGCTCTGGGAAAGGCTCCGGAGCATCTCACCAAGAAACAGCAAGCTCAGCTTGAATTCATTGCCAAGGCTGACAAGCGGCTGTATCGTGCCTATCTGCTAAAAGAGAAACTCCGTCTTGTTTTCCAGTGCGAGAATGTCGCTATCGCCAAGAAAGAACTGGACGGATGGATTAAATGGGCTCAGCACTGTCGCATCAATGTGTTTGTCGAGCTCCAACGGAAAATACGCCGTCACTACGATGCCATACTGGCAACAATGGAGCATCATCTGTCCAACGCCGTACTGGAGGCGACCAATCGGAAAATCAAGCTATCCGTTTACATGGCCTACGGATTTCGTAATATAGACAACATGATTGATATGATTATGCTCCGCTGCTCCGACATTGATGTAAGGTTACCATGGGATTATGAAGCTACTTAGCAGGCTGGGAATTTCTCCACACAAACTGATGATGCCTCAGATGTAGAGCAATGGCGTTCTTCAAATATTTCAATCCACGCTCCTCATGCGAGGAGCGACATGATATCGACGCGATCGGCGCGGACGTCATCGAATTTCAATCCACGCTCCTCATGCGAGGAGCGACGTCAGTGGTCACGCTTCGACGAGTGGAGCGACATATTTCAATCCACGCTCCTCATGCGAGGAGCGACGGTCGCGTTGTGCGTTTGGAAGTAGTAGAGTGCATTTCAATCCACGCTCCTCATGCGAGGAGCGACCCGGGCGCCTTTCGCCAAATGGCAACAGAGGGTATTTCAATCCACGCTCCTCATGCGAGGAGCGACCGCCGCAGTATATACACCGCATTTCTATAGCGCGATTTCAATCCACGCTCCTCATGCGAGGAGCGACTCACATGATTTCTTTAGAAGCTCTATTTTTTCAAATTTCAATCCACGCTCCTCATGCGAGGAGCGACGCCGGCACCTCGTCTCCTTCCCAGAGGGACGCCTTATTTCAATCCACGCTCCTCATGCGAGGAGCGACAGAAGCAGGATCATGATTTTTTTCAAGATGCCACGATTTCAATCCACGCTCCTCATGCGAGGAGCGACGAAAGTACGAGGCTGTAGAGGCCGGATTCGTTGATATTTCAATCCACGCTCCTCATGCGAGGAGCGACTTGTACGCATTGTTCGCCGCTTCCTGATTCTTGTTATTTCAATCCACGCTCCTCATGCGAGGAGCGACTGTAGTAGTCATGCATGAGCTTGACGGCCATGTCATTTCAATCCACGCTCCTCATGCGAGGAGCGACCACAGCCGCCTATGAGGGAGACACGGACGCACAAATTTCAATCCACGCTCCTCATGCGAGGAGCGACGCCGCACGTGCCCAGATACTATCCGCCGCGAACGGATTTCAATCCACGCTCCTCATGCGAGGAGCGACCATCGCCCAAATTGCAAAACCTTGTCCTTCAACGATTTCAATCCACGCTCCTCATGCGAGGAGCGACTGGACAGACGATGCCACACCACAGAGGACATCTGATTTCAATCCACGCTCCTCATGCGAGGAGCGACACATTGTTTTCCCCTTGGGCGATACTCCAGCGTTATTTCAATCCACGCTCCTCATGCGAGGAGCGACTTAACTCAACGATTGCCTGTGCAAACTCACTAGATTTCAATCCACGCTCCTCATGCGAGGAGCGACCCTGATGACAACATAATATGACAACGTATCTCATTATTTCAATCCACGCTCCTCATGCGAGGAGCGACAAACATTCCTTTGTTCCTCCATCGACAATCAATAGATTTCAATCCACGCTCCTCATGCGAGGAGCGACGTTACTCATCATCCATCCACGGGATTTATTGAGATTTCAATCCACGCTCCTCATGCGAGGAGCGACGCGGATCGAGAAGACAAAGCGCAAGTAAGCGCAATTTCAATCCACGCTCCTCATGCGAGGAGCGACAAGACGACGCCGCGGTGGCAGACCATACCCTCTTTATTTCAATCCACGCTCCTCATGCGAGGAGCGACGTCAAGAGCTGGAAGGTGCGCCACTCCTGGGACCATTTCAATCCACGCTCCTCATGCGAGGAGCGACCCAGGCGGGCGAATGCGGCGAGGTCCTTTTTGTTGAATTTCAATCCACGCTCCTCATGCGAGGAGCGACTTGCCCTTCGTCTTGCGGTGCTTCGGATTGCCAAAATTTCAATCCACGCTCCTCATGCGAGGAGCGACGAGGCGTGATCTCGCTCAAGACGGCCGACAGGATATTTCAATCCACGCTCCTCATGCGAGGAGCGACGAAAAACGCAGAGGATTCCATGCAACAAGCAATGATTTCAATCCACGCTCCTCATGCGAGGAGCGACAATTATATGCTTCAAATTCGTTCACAATCACACATTTCAATCCACGCTCCTCATGCGAGGAGCGACTTTACAAAATGATAAATAATGATAATATCAAATGATTTCAATCCACGCTCCTCATGCGAGGAGCGACATCTCCCCCTGACTCCTGCCCTTCAATGGCAGCATTTCAATCCACGCTCCTCATGCGAGGAGCGACTATACCATTCTTCCTCTAGTGCATTTCGCTAAAATTTCAATCCACGCTCCTCATGCGAGGAGCGACTTCAGATGGCGTCAATTCCACCGATTCGTCAGCAGATTTCAATCCACGCTCCTCATGCGAGGAGCGACCTCAAGTTGTCATTTACCATTTATGGATACCATCATTTCAATCCACGCTCCTCATGCGAGGAGCGACTTCAGCTCTTTAAGATGTTGATTCATCTCTTCAAATTTCAATCCACGCTCCTCATGCGAGGAGCGACGCGATGGATAAGGCTTCAGGCGCACTTACTGTAATGATTTCAATCCACGCTCCTCATGCGAGGAGCGACGTAAACAGTTTGTAGACGAAGATACACCGTAGGTATTTCAATCCACGCTCCTCATGCGAGGAGCGACGTTTCTCGACGTATGGCCCTTCATGCCACTCATCAAATTTCAATCCACGCTCCTCATGCGAGGAGCGACACATGGCTGAGATGATGTACACGGCCAGCACGAATTTCAATCCACGCTCCTCATGCGAGGAGCGACAATGCACTCAGGAGTGGCTTTGTACTTATGGAAATTTCAATCCACGCTCCTCATGCGAGGAGCGACTAGAAAATACGGTTGTTTACCGTGTCTGCCTTGAATTTCAATCCACGCTCCTCATGCGAGGAGCGACGGACATGAGGGGTGCTATCGGCTGTACCAATTTGGATTTCAATCCACGCTCCTCATGCGAGGAGCGACACGGATAGCATAGTGTTCGCCCTTGTATACGATGATTTCAATCCACGCTCCTCATGCGAGGAGCGACACAATAAAGGGCATAGGATTGCATTGTGTCCAGTATTTCAATCCACGCTCCTCATGCGAGGAGCGACGTCATCCCGCATGTCGCGGGCAAGGGCGTCATATTTCAATCCACGCTCCTCATGCGAGGAGCGACTTTAGGGGTAACGGGGCTGAATACTTCTCCGATTATTTCAATCCACGCTCCTCATGCGAGGAGCGACCGAACCGCCATTTCCATTCATGACGATCGTATGATTTCAATCCACGCTCCTCATGCGAGGAGCGACGATACGCCACTCAAGATTCAGGCGAACACGTTTATTTCAATCCACGCTCCTCATGCGAGGAGCGACCTTGACTGTGGCGAGATATTCTTGGAGTCTTGATTTCAATCCACGCTCCTCATGCGAGGAGCGACGAAAGGGGTGAGGACGTGGCAGATGACAAAGCAAATTTCAATCCACGCTCCTCATGCGAGGAGCGACCTCGAGTGACCGCATCGGCCCCGATAAGCTCATATTTCAATCCACGCTCCTCATGCGAGGAGCGACGGCCTAACTCTTCATCGTCGGATGCATCGTAGATGACATTTCAATCCACGCTCCTCATGCGAGGAGCGACGATATTACAATGAGAAAACAATGTATACACAATATTTCAATCCACGCTCCTCATGCGAGGAGCGACGACAATTCCGCAAACGATGACTATAGAAGACGTGATATTTCAATCCACGCTCCTCATGCGAGGAGCGACGCCGACTTCCAACCGGCAAAAAGCCCAGTCCAGCTTATTTCAATCCACGCTCCTCATGCGAGGAGCGACTGATCGCATAGATTGACTCGATGATTGCCTTCTGATTTCAATCCACGCTCCTCATGCGAGGAGCGACTCGAGTACATGCACCTAATACTCTAGACCCTTATTTCAATCCACGCTCCTCATGCGAGGAGCGACTACGAGGTATCACGCTGCGTAGCATAGCGCAGAATTTCAATCCACGCTCCTCATGCGAGGAGCGACGCACCGTAGAGAGCGAGTTGTCCGTATAGTCGTAATTTCAATCCACGCTCCTCATGCGAGGAGCGACGACAATCTGTACTACATGCAGTACAATATAGACAATTTCAATCCACGCTCCTCATGCGAGGAGCGACCCGCCCGGGAGATTATGTCTTTGGCAGTGATGATTTCAATCCACGCTCCTCATGCGAGGAGCGACTCTGCACTGACACAAGCGACAAATAGCCCTCTGATTTCAATCCACGCTCCTCATGCGAGGAGCGACGCAATTACTACAGATCACGGGGTAACCCTGGACATTTCAATCCACGCTCCTCATGCGAGGAGCGACTGACACGCGGAGATGGGCTGACCTGCTCGGCACATTTCAATCCACGCTCCTCATGCGAGGAGCGACGTGCGGATGCGTGCAAGCAGTTCCGGCACGACGACATTTCAATCCACGCTCCTCATGCGAGGAGCGACTGTGTCAATTTTAGGCATTGATTTGCCTGACTTCATCATATATTTTTCGCGAACCTATCCCTTCTCTCCGAAAATGCCAACTTCTAGGCATTTATCTTGCAAACTCCATTTTCTGTGTGATGGCACTTCGCACTTTGGCGACCTATAGACCTATAGAATCATAGGTGCTTCTGCATCATAAGACGGTTTCGCTCCTATATGTTCTATTTTGCTCTTATAGTTCTTGCCGAGGTTGTAGAAGCGTAGACTGTCCGTATCTGTGTCAATGACTTTTTCTAGCGCATGGCGAAAGGCTGCGTACTGTGCGGTGTCAAGATTGCATTCAAATACGGAATTCTGGACACGTTGTCCGTGGCGCACACAGATTTTGGCTACATGGCGCAGTCGCTTGCGCCCTTCTGCGGTGATCGTATTGACATCATAGGTAACCAATAACAGCATATCTTCCCCCTCTTTCAGTTCAGCTCTATCCTCACGTTATTCCATTCCGGCCATCTTCTAGAGCAAAGTGAATCCTTCCCTTACAAAAAGCAGATCATTTCCATAGGAATGCAGGGTATTCCGCCAAATCGCCGCGCAGCGTGCGTGCTAGCAGGAGTGACTGAACATAGGGAACCAGCCCCCAAGGTATCTTTTCTTCCAGGAATGGATGTGTGATGGTTACCTGCTTCTTTGTTTGCCAAGCATTCAAGAACTTCTGTCTGCCGATTTTCTTGAGATAGGTTCCCCCATCCTCTTTCTCCTCAAAATCTGTACCTTTCATGACACGGTTATTGATAAGTGTTATCACAAAACGGTCGACGAAAAGGGCACGCAGTTCTTCCATGAGATCCAGCGCGAGCGACTGTCGTCCGGAACGGGGCCGATGCAGGAATCCCACATAGGCATCCAAGCCAACACTTTCGAGTGCCGCTGCACAGTCGTGTGCTAAAAGGGTATATCCGAAAGAAAGCATTGCATTCACACGCCCAACAGGTGGTCGTTTCACACGGCCAATAAAAGGAAAGGCCCTTCTCTGCTGCAAGATGAGCTGTCCAAACAACTGAAAATATTGGCGTGCAGCATCTCCCTCCAAGCCGCGCAATTGATCATCATCTGCCGCAAGATGTGCCAAGCGCATATTAGAAGCCATAGACGCGCTGCACTCTTCTATAGCATTTACATCGACACTATCTGCATGATCACGCCGTGCGCGCTCCAGTATGGATCTTGCATTGCATATTTTAGCTGTGATGAAGTCCCGTGCGATGATCAGTCTGGCTGCTCCATCATCGGCCACACGATACTGCTGCTGCCTCAGCAGGACATTCCCTGGATTCTCCCCACTGACTCGCGCAAGGAATTTCCCATTCGCTGTCAGAAATGAAAATCCTATCGCGTGACTTGCACAGGCACCCAGCAAAGCAGGGCTTGCACCACGCCAGCTAAAATCGACAATGCTCTCCAAGGTCAAGAGTGGAACACGCCCCAGCACCTTTTCTCCCTGTCTCACGACAACATTCTCATTCTCGAGAGCAAGATATGCATCTTCCGTCAAGACAAACAGTGTATTGAGCAAACGGCGCATTCACCTTTCCCTCCCCAAAGCATCGGCATAATACGCACCGACATCGTGATGTTTCATGAGACGCGGCAGACATATCGGCTTCAACGAGCAGGCTTGGCACGCTTTGCTCGGCTTTACACGCGGTGTATGGCCGCGCGCCATATCCTGATGCATTTCCGAAAAAATCTGGCGCACGCGCTCGCGCAGGCATGAATCAAATGTCACTTCCTCCCGCCGATGCGGTGCAGCATAGAACAGTGCACCTTTGGGCACATCTGTACAATACATCTCTTCGAGGCACATGGCCTGCGCGCAAAGCTGGAGCCTGTCAGCATCCAGAGACTTTCCCTCACCATGTTTGTACTCAACAGGATACGGGACCCAGAATCCCGGATGCTTATGGAGGACTGCCCCCTCCTCCGCCTCATGGAATTCAACCACATCACAGACTCCCGACACGCCCATCGTGCGGGAAAATACGCGCAAACCTCTACTGATGAGCAAGCTGCCTCGTTTTTCCTTCTGACATGCATCATGGCATTTTTCGTGCAGTATCCTGCCTTCTGCCGTGCGCAGATTCTCTTGCCAGATCTGCTCGATGTGGATCAGAGCCCATTGACGACGGCAGAAGGCAAAATGCTGGATGCCTGAGATCATGAGGTATTCGTCTTCAGGATATTCCATACGCTACCTCAAATCATCTGGATGCAGGTAACACCTGTAGGGAGATCTGTATCGTCGACCGTCACCGTATAGTCGCTATAGGCACGTGCTGGTTTCTCTGCTTCTTTCTTCTCGACTTTGATGCGCTCAAAGAGCTGATAAGCCGGTGCATTGCCGAGTTCACTCTCATGCTTGAACACGATGAGCTTGCGCACAGCCATCGTGCCACGCGTTGCCGAGTGGTCATTCTCAAACATATTGATAATGGCCCGCCAGAGGAGCGCCAAGTCCTCCTCCGAGAAGCCCGTCACCTTGCGTGCAAGATTGGCAGAGATGTAGCCGTGCGCAATATAAAGACCATAGGGAACGATGAACTTGTGGCCCAGCATCATATGCTTGCCATCTTCCTGCTCTTTTTCTGAAGCGACTGTCACACGGGAAATGCCGATTTCCTGGGCAAGGATGGGTTCGACACTGCGTGCAAAGTCAAGCTGGACAGGGCCTCGAACTTGACCACAGTTGAGTTTTGCATTGACAAATGTAGTCATGACCGCGCCGAAGGCGCGAATATCATAGAAGTTCTCGCACATGAAATCGCGGATCTTGAGGTCAATATCTGCATCTTTCTTCTTTGCTTCCTTGATCTTTTTCTCATCGACACCAAGGTATTTATAGGCCTCACGGTTATTGCGCTCCAAGGGGACATGGTCTTTGACATAGATGCGGTAGCCCGGTGCGTCTTCCTTGGCAGCCTCGACGTAATTGCGGATCTTGCGCTTGAGGCAGACATCCGTCACCAGGCCGAGGCCCGTTTCCTGATCGATGCGAGGCATATTGCCTGCATCCGGGTCACCATTGGGATTGCCGTTCTCTACATCAAAAATAATCTCAAAATCGTAACGGTTCTTGATTGGCTCTGTCATGATTCAGTCCTCCTTTTCCACAGCAATCTTTGCTGTTTCCGCTTCCTTCAGTTCCTTTTTCTCATACCGTGCCTGCGTCTGCTGATAATAGCCGAGGATGAACATGCCTTGTTCTTCTGCATTCAGGACTTTCGGTATACCTTTCGATGCATCCAGCATCCCCATCAGGTGCGTCATCTGTTTTTCATAATATGTTTTCAGTTTTGGACTTTCCCCTGCGAGTTTCTTGAGATGATGATTTGTCAAACGCTCCAAGATGGGGAACACTCTCGACGGCGTTGTGCTCGCCACATCAAAATAACGGTCTTTGACGGTCGCATTCAGGCTGGGATTCGCTGCCTTTTGGATTCCCTCACGCAGGGAGAAAATCCGTCCCAAGATATATGCAGGATCTGTGATTTCTTCATTGAGTTTCATGCGCAGTTCTCCTCTCTTCTTGTTTTTCATGAGATAAGCCTTGATGATTGAGGCGCGTTCTCCTGTAATCTTATAATGTGGCGGCTTTGCCTCCGTGTCATCGACCTCCGCATGAATGCGCAGCAATACCTGTTCATAGAGGCTAGCCGGATACATCGCATCCTTGAGGATTGCAGTGGCCGTACTTCCTGCCAGGATAGGCAAAGGGCGCTTATTGGAAGCGTTCGGAGAAACAGTCGCCTGCAACCATGCCCAGAGCGGTGGAGCATTCCAGGGCTTGCGCGGCGGCATCACGATAGCCGCCCTTTGGCGATGTGCCTTCACATGCTGAAGGAAATCGCCAAAGGCACCTCTCAGGAAGAATCGCACCGAAAGACGCGCCGCATTCGGTGCGATTCCCAAGATGTAGAATGGATTCGAATAGGGGATCTCTGTTGCCTCAAAGCAAATTGGCTGTCCCTTGACAAGATTCTGAAAGAGTCCATTGAGGGCCTCTTCCGTCAACTGCTTCTTGTCGCTCATCCCGCCGAACATCGACATGGACAGGAGATCCTGCGAGGCTTCGTTCTCCATCTCCGCCCAGTAAACGACTGCGGTGTCACCAATAATCTGCCGATGATCACTGTCCGCCAGCAGCGCATTGAGTGCCATTCCATAAGCAAACGATGCCGCTTCGGAAACAGGAGCATTGGCTCCCTGTTCATGGCAAAAGGAATTACTGGATTCCATATTGAACGAAACGAGATTGGCACCAGATACCTGCGCGCCGGGAACGCCCTTGATCTTCGGATGAAGGCGCGCAATCGGCCCCTTCTTTCCTGTAACCAAGCAGATTCCCTGCGCATCGTCCTGCTGCGCTGTCATGGTACGCTCCCAACGCTCCGCAATTGCTGCATCCTCCTGCACAAAGTGCCCCTGGAACCGGAAGACAAGATTCCCGCCCGCCGCCATTTCCGGAAAGAGTTCCTTCATCGCTTGATTCAGCTTTGCTTTTTCGGGCTGCCATTGCCGGAAGAATGACAGCACAGCACGTGCTGCAGGAACATCCATCCCTTGAAGGAGCTTCTCATGCAACTCTTTGGCTGATGTGAAGCGCTGCAGTGCATCCTGCCTCTTTTTCTCTGCTTTTGCCGGGTCATCCTCTTCTTCAGCGATGCCCAAGAAATAGGTAGCAGTATCGCAGAGGAAATAAGCCGGCGGCTGCCGACCTGACCGCGGTGGATGGTCGGGCACAATCATCCGACGAGGACGGATGACCGTCTTCTTGCCCTGACTCTGTTCTTCTCTGAGGTCATAGACTCGCAGGAGCTCTCCATTCTCCGCGAGTTCCAAGGCAAATGAGACGCCCACATGGCACCAGCCGCGCTGCGGCGCATCACCGTGCTCTGCCATTGTCTGATAGCGTTTTGCGAGTGCTTGAAGAATCATCTGTACACCTCCACTCCACGCAAATCCAGTACGCCGTCCCGGAGCACTGCGCGGAAAAACTGTGGATGGATATGCATTGCATCTGAGTAATCCATATCGTAGAGCATGAAGCCCAAGTCCTTCTCTCCCCGCAGCTCCTCCGGAACCTTCAAAGACACATCATCCTCACAGGGACGCAGCTGCGCAGGGAACTCTCGGCAGCCCAGGTAGGGCTGATGATAGTTCTGTCCCTTCGCCAAGCGCCGGCGAAATATCTCTGAGAATTTCCCGGGATTGTCACTCACTGCTGCCTGCGGTGTCATCTCAAAATGCGCCGTTATGATATAGTGGACATCGGTGAGCAGAAGCGACGCTCGCTGCATGATTTCCCTTGGCGTCGCGATGTAAGGAGGCCGCTCCCCATTTGCCATCGCCTGCCATATGACTCGCGCCTTTGCCTTCACCCCCACCTCATTGCGCCGTACTGTCGTGAACTTGATGGGGTTCAGGACACGGATTTCATCGATGATCCATTTCAGGCCGGGATGCCAGAAAACGGCTTCCAAGATGCCGCGCGCGGCAGACGGCGTTATCAGATCATAGCTTACTCGCTCTGCTTTCAGCTCAGGACGCGTGAACAGCGCAAAGTCACCGCGCACATCTATTCTGACTCCATATCCCATGAGATCACTCCTTTCTTTCACTTATATTTTATTTAAAATCTTTACACCTATTATCATACTCTTATGATTTCGTCTTGTCAATTCTTATTTCCTCCTGCTATAATGTTTTTGTCGTATCGAGGATGCGCGATACGGGGATTGAAATACTTACATTTTTTTTCGCAGCAAAAAGGGCAGGGAAATAACTCCCTGCCCTTTTGCTGTAAGCAACGACCTGTATGAAGTCCTGCGCCCACTTCAGAAGACAACGGCCTGACCATCGGGGATATCCGTTTTCAGCCCCAACGCATCCTCATCGTACCAGCTCATATCCACAAGGACAAAGAGCGCTGTGCTGTTCTCCCAAAGTGGAACAACAACCCCCGCATCAAAAAGACGCTGGAACGGCGAGGGCCTCCCCTCATGCGGGACATTCTGCACGCCCACGGTATAGACGCCTGCACGGCGCAGCAAAGTGCGGCCGCCAGCGCCTTGATACTCCTTGAGCTGTTTCAAAAGGTCTCTTGCCTCTTCATCGAAAGGAATGAATACCGGCACGGATCGATCATCAATCAGCTGAAACTTCTGGTCGATCTCCTTCAACGGTGGCATTTTCTGGCGACAGAGCTTGAGTATCTCCTTCCTGTCCAATGCCATTTCCCCTGAAATGTCGTAGAGTTCTCTGAAATACGCCTCGACCGCGTCAGGATGCGAGAGGCGCGCTGCATATCGGTCAAAGATGCTGTCTGCCACCTTGCCTCGCCGGTCGAGCTCAAATGGCATCTTGTTTCCCTCCAATCGGAAGACTGTGACGATGCTGTCCTCCCGCGGCCTCTTTCCCTCGCGGTTGCAGCGCCCTGCCGCCTGAAGAATGCTGTCAAGTCCCGTAAGTTCTCGGTAGACCAGCGGAAAATCAAGATCAACGCCCGCCTCTATCAGGCTGGTCGAAATGACGCGACAGGGTTCCTTATCCTTCAGTCGAGCGCGAATCTCATGAAGAACGCGAGTGCGGTGCATTGGGCAAAGGTTTGTCGAGAGATGGAATGTCCCCTCCTGTTCTGGCATTGCTTCATAGAGCTGGCGTGCCATTCTCTTGCTGTTCACGACAACAAGCACTTGCATCTTGCCAGCGACTTCCTCGGACAGGGCTTCTGGCGCATATCGGTCCGGACAAACATCAAAGGTCACTCGCGAAAAGAAGTGGAACTGCTCCTCAACATGCGGACATAGTTCTTTCATGCTGCCGCTGAAGAACGGTCCAAGAGCCGGCTGCGTGGCCGTGCAGAGAACCGCTGTACATCCATAGTGTTCAACGAGCGTCCGGATTGCTGTCACGCATGGCTTGAGGAAATTGAGAGGAATCATCTGTGCTTCGTCGAAGATGATGAGGCTGTGCGCTATATTATGCAGTTTCCGGCATTGAGACGTTCGGCTTGCATAAAGTGAGGAAAAGAACTGCACATTCGTCGTCACGATGATTGGCGCATCCCAGTTCTCCGTCGCGAGCCTCTGCCGCCGTCCATCTTCCCGTTCATCATCATACGATGCATTCGCGTAGTGGACGACAACATTCTTCTCACCGAGAAAATCCTGGAATACCCGCGCATTCTGCTCAATGATGCTCGTATACGGGATGACGTAGATGATGCGCTGTACCTCACTGTCCATCCTGACGGCCCGATGTAGGGCAAAGCCAAGAGAAGCGATTGTCTTGCCTCCGCCCGTCGGCACGGTCAAGCGATAGGGATGCTCCGTCCCCTCATCGCCTTCACTCAGACACGCGCGAAGAATCTCGCGTCGATGCACATTGATGGATTCATGGTAGCGCTCGCCGCGCTCATCAAAGAAGCGCGTTCTGACCGTTTCGTCAAATCGGCGTTTCAGCTCCTCCAACGTGTCGAAACCATGACGCGATTTTGTCCCTGCCGTCTGCTCCACCTCTGGCAGGCAGGATTGGTAGAATGCTTCTGTATCAAGAAAATCAGCATCAACAAGGCAAGAAAAGAGCATCCGTGTAAAAAATTGCAATTGATAGATATCCGACGACTTCAAACAGGCAGGCACATGGCTCAGTGCAATTGACGCGCGCTCATCTTCTTGCCATGCGGAAAAATCTGGCAACGGCTTCCTCATGCGGCCACAAAACGTCGCACTGCCCTCTCCATCAAACGCTCCACCGAAGTCTGGCAGACCGCCGTGATGCCCGGCAATGGCCCATGCCGCCAAGCAGAGCAATAGCTGTCTCTTTTGATAAAGAAGCTGCGCCCCTCCTGTCGAATGGTCCCCGCCAGAACTTCTCCCCCCTCGCAGATACTCTTGGAATCGGGCTGAATACTTGCCAACATCATGATAGCGGCCCGCTATCTCGCCCAGTTCTTCCGCACCGAACGATGCTGCAAACTGCGCAGCCAGTGAGGCAACATGATCCAAGTGCTCTTTCAATGGCTGCTTCCTGCCAGTTTCCACATCATAGTGACCCAAGTATTCCATCGTCTAGCACCTCCTATACGATCTGACTATTAGATGACTCAAGGAATCCGCAGGCTCGTGCCGTCGTGGAGCAGGAAGAGAATGCTCTCTTTGACGGGCTTGCCGAGGATGGATTCGACGGCTTCGCGGTAGAGCTCGATCTGCTTGGCGTAGCGGCGGCGGATCTTGTCGGGGGCGGTGTCGCGGTCGGTCTTGTAGTCGAGCAGGACGAGGCTGCCGTCGTTTTCTTCAAAGAGGACATCGATGACGCCTTGGATGAAGATTTTCTCCGCGCTCTCGCTGTAGGCGGGATTGACTTTGCCGACGGGGATCATGCGGCTGAAGGGCAGTTCGCGCCAGACGCGCGCAGCGCTTTTCATGCGCTTGCCGATGGCGGATGAGCAGAAGCGCTCGATGCTCGTGTAGTTGACGGCTGACTCGTGGCCCGCGGCAATCAGGCCCTTTTCCTCCATCAAGGCGACCTGAGCGCGCAGGCCCTCGCGCGTCAGGTCGCCTTGCAGCTCGAGGTTCTGCATGATGCTGTGCATGAGCGTGCCGCGCTCGGCGCCTGACAAGCGTCCTTTCTGCTGCAGGAATTGCGGGCGACGCCAGATGGCGGGCTCAGCGGGCTGCACAGCAGGCAACGAGGCCGGTTCTTCCTCGCGCTGCGCCTCGGCAAAGCGCTGCTTGATCTCGGAGACGGTCATCTTGGCCGTGATGCCCGGCAATACTTCTTCACCGTAATGCCAGCCGAGGCGATGCTCGACCGTCTCGCGCTCTGGCGATGCGGGCAACTCCTTTCCAGCGCGCACGGCCTGCAGGAGCGCGTCGAGCTCTTCTTCCTCTTCATGCGGCTGGATCTTGTCGGCAGCGAGCAGATGGACGGCAAAATGGGCATCGGGCTCGACAGCGTCGAGCATCTCGCCCCAGTCTGCCCCTGCGGCCTCGCGTATCGTCGCACCATCTGTATGGCGCGCCACGGCAGGCGCAATCCAGTCGAGATAGCTGCTTGCCTCGCGTATCATGTCATCGGGCAGAACGAGCTCGCGGCTGCTTAGGCTGCGCGCATAGCGCTCGGCCTGCTTCTCCCACTTCGCGGCGGCCATCGCGCCCGTCAGGATGAGCTTTTCGCGCGCACGCGTCATGGCGACGTAGAGCACGCGCATCTCCTCGGCCTTCGTCTCTGCGACAATGCGCGCGGCGATGGCCTGGTACGGCAGCGTGTCGTACATCTGCCGCCCGACGTCGGAGCGCTCGACGAGACGCGGGCCGATGCCGAGCTCCTTGTGCATCAGGAAGATTCCTCTGGCATCGAGCTGGTTGAAGCCCTTGGCGATATCGGCGACGATGACGACGGGGAACTCAAGGCCCTTGCTCTTGTGGATGCTCATGATGCGCACGACGTCCTCGCTCGCGCCGAGTGTGCGCGCGACGGAGAGGTCCGTATCGCGCTTGCGCAGGTCCTCGAGGAAGCGCAGGAAGCGGAAGAGGCCGCGGTAATTCGTCTTCTCATACTCTGCCGCGCGGTCGGCGAGCATGCGCAGATTCGCCTGGCGCAACAGGCCGCCCTTGAGCCCGCCGACGTAGTCGTAGTAGCCCGTCTCGCGGTAGAGTGTCCAGATGAGCTCCGGCACGCTGTGGCTCACGGCATAGCTGCGCCAGCGGTTGAGCGCGGCACAGAAGTCGGCCGCGCGGTCGGCGAGTCCTTCCTCGAGCGGCGTCTCCGGTGAGTGGCTGCGCAGCAGGGCGCCGAAGAGGTCTTCGTCGGGGACTGACATGCGCAGGCGCGCGAGTTCCTCCATCGTGAAGCCGCCAATTGGCGAGACAAGCACGGCTGCCAGCGGGATCTCCTGGCGCGCGTTGTCGATGGTCTTCAAGAGGGCGAGCACGAGCCGCACCTCATTGGCCTCAAAGTAGCCACCGTCGACGTCGGCGTAGGCAGGGATGCTGTTCTTGCGCAGCAGTTCGAGCAGCGTGTTGGCCTTGCCCTTGACGGCGCGCAGCAGCACAGCGATGTCGCGGTACGCCAAGGGGCGGTAGCCACCAGCATCCTTGTCGAAGACGCGGGCCCCCGACTCCATGAGCGCTGCGATGCGGTCAGCGATGTGCTGCGCCTCGAGTTCAAAGCCCTCGAGCCCGCTGCCATCTGATGCATCATCATCGGCCGTCTGGCTGAGGCCCGCGACGGGCTGCTCCGGCTCACCGCGCAGGATGATGTCAATCTCCATCGGCCCCTTGAGTGTATGCTCGGCCTCAGGATACGAGGCCCCCGGGTAGAGGCGGCTTTTCTCGTCGTACTCGATTTCCATGGCCTCGCGCGTCATGACCTGGTCGAAGATGAAGTTGATCGGCGCAAGGACTTCAGCGCGGCTGCGGAAGTTCTGCTTCATCGTGATGAGCTGTTCCATGTCATCGGGGCCCGGCTTCTCGGGATAGGCATCGTACTTCGCCTGGAACAGGTACGGGTCAGCGAGGCGGAAGCGGTAGATGCTCTGCTTGACGTCGCCGACGGTGAAGCGGTTGTCATCGCGCGCGATGAGGTTCAGGATGGCCTCCTGGACACCGTTCGTATCCTGGTACTCGTCGACCATGATGACAGCATACTTCTCGCGCAGGTCCTCCGCCGCATCCGTGCGCAGCGTCCTGCCCTTCTCACCGCGGAAATCTGCTTCTTCCACTCCAGCAAGTGCCGCAGGATCGCGGCAGAGCACGTCAAGCGCGAAATGCTCGAGGTCGTTGAAGTCGAGGACATTGCGCTCTTTCTTGGCCGCCTGCAGTGCATCGATGAAAGCGGCCGTCAGGTCTGCATAGCGCCGCACCGTCGCGCTGCACGCTCGGATGTCCCCCAGTACATCCTCCTCGGTCTGTGCCATGTAGCGGTCCCTGGCATCCGTGAAGATCTTCTTGGCCTCGTCGCGGTTCTTCTCGAACGACTTGCGGACCTCAGGGAACGCCGTGCGCAGCGCATCGTATTTCTTGCCGCGCAGCACTGGCTGCTTCCACTGCCTGGCCGCAGCGCAGAAATTGTCCCAGCCGCCCGCCTTCTTCTCGGTCAGGGCCTCTCGATAAGCGGACTGCACCTCTTCCAGCTTCTCGATGCAGCCCTGCAGATATTCGGCATAGGGCTGCCAAGCCGCGAGCAAGGCTGCCTCCGCTTCCTCAGAACGGCCGCCCGTGCGGACAAGCGCACACACCTCTTCATAGGTGCGGACGCTGCGCTCAATCTCGCGGCCCACGGCCGAGACAATCGTATCCGTCCAAGGCGTCTGCCAGAAGTCCGCAGACTCCGCTTCATAGCGCTCCTTCTGCTGGCGCAGCCACGCCTTTGGGAAGGGTTGGCTCTGGCAGAAGCTGTAGAGCTTCAGCACGGCATTGTAGACAGCCTCATCGCCGTGGTCGTCGCCGTAGTCGTCGACGAACTCGAGAAAATCCTGCCACCTGGCCTTCCCATCCTCATCCTCTGGCATCTTGTAGGAGGTCTCGAGCAATTCCTCCAGGACATCGCGGCGCATCAGGACCATCTCCTGGTCGCTGGCCAGACGAAACTGCGGGTCCACATCGATGGCGTCGATGTTCTGGCGGATGACCTTCTGGCAGAAGGCGTGGAACGTGCAGATCGAGGCGCCGGACAGCAGCACGATCTGCCGCTCGAGCCATTCGGCTGTCGCGCGGTCATCCGTCTCCAGGAGCTTCTGCTGCAGAGCTTTGTCGATGCGCTCGCGCATCTCTGTCGCCGCTGCATTCGTGAACGTCACGATGAGCATCTCGTCGACACTGCACTCGCGCGCGAGAAGCTGCGCGATGATGCGGTCGACGAGCACGCGCGTCTTGCCCGAGCCTGCCGCCGCTGCGACAAGGATGTTGCGGTGGCGCGCCTCAATCGCTTTCTTCTGATCCTCTGTGTATTGCATCGAGCAAATCTTCCTTTCCTGTACACTCGGCCATCTTCTCCTCCAGCACATCGTCATCCTCCGGGCCGATGTCGCGGTACGCGTAGCCTTCGATGTCGGGGTCGAAACCGCAGACGTCGCGGTATTCGCAGTACGTGCAGGCCGTCTGTTCTTTCTTTGCCTTGAGACGGTACGGGCTCGCACTGATGTCGCCGCCGAGGATGGCCCGCCCCGTATCGCGCAGGATGTAGTCGACATACGCGAGCATGAGCTCGAATTCCTCCGGCTTGCGGATGTAGCCGTACTTCCTGCTATTAGCGTCAAAGTCCATGACGGGCTCGCCGTCCGGGCCGATGACATCCTTCTTCTTCTCGTCTTTGACCTTGCTTAGTCCCGGCTTGATGAAGCCGAAGCTCGCATCGATTGCCTTGGCGACGTCGAGATCAGCCAGCACCCAGCCCGGCATGCGCAGCTCGGCATTGACGCGCTTCTCGAGCTCTGCCTGCGTGTACTTCTTGCGCGTCTGCAACAGTGGATTCTGCAGGAAGGCGTAGAGGATGCCCGCGGGCAGGCGCTTCTCACCCTTCTCTCTGAGCAGCTCGCGCCCGACCATCATGTAGACGAGCAACTGCAGGCGCAAGCCGTAGTATACCTCGAAGAGGTTGATGGCGACATGGCCCGTCTTGTAGTCGAGGATCAGATAGTACGGCGCGCACTCGTGCAGGTCAAGGCGGTCGATCTGGCCTTTGAACGAGAGCGCATAGCCATCGCCGAGCGGCAGTGGCTTTAAATGCACCTCGTCGTCAGGGTGGCCGAATGCCTCCTCGAAGAAGGCCGGCTGGAAGGCCGAGACGGCCGCCCAGGCTGACAGGTGGCCGACGGCCTGCTCCGCCGTCTTCTCGATGCGCTTCTTGAGGTGGCGGTAGTTGTCGCGGCTCAGCAGGATCTCACTCTGCAGGCGCGGAGCGAGCGTGTTGACGAGCTCCTCGCAGAGCTCGGCGCGCTTCTCCTCCGGCACATCCTGCCAGCGGTTTGCGTAGTCGCGCTTGACGATGCTGCCGTACTCCTTGAGCACGGCGTGCAATAGCTGGCCGAGGTCCATCGAGCGGAACTGGTACTCCCTGCGCTCCTGGAGCTTCAGGCCGTAGGCCGCGAAGTGCGCGAACGGACACTGGCGGAATTTCTCGAACTGCGTCACGCTGCCGCGCAGGACCGTGCCTTTGGCGAAGATCTGCTCCGCCAGCTCCTTCGGTATCCTACCATCGCCCGCATGTGCAAAAAGGCCCGAGAGTGCGAGACGAAGCGGCCGCTGCCATTCCTTCTGCCGCATGGCCCAGTTGTAGACATCGCGCCAGCAGGGCTGCATCTCCTGATGCTCGCGCTCGCCGCGCAGGGCATTGGCGAGGCCCGAGAGAGCCGGGCGCGGTGCCGCTAGCAACAGGTCGTCGTCGCGCCGCACCGTCTCCAGCGGAATGGAAAGGAACGCCGCCTTCGGGAAGAGCTCGCGCATTTTCTTGACGAGTGGCGACGGCTGCAGGCCATTGCCCTCCGCATCAGCCAGCGCATAGGAAATCCAGAGGTACTCGCGCGCCTCTGTAAAGCCGCGGTAGAGCAAGAACTTCTCGCCGAAGCTCTTCTCGTGGCCGCCGCGTGAGATCGTGTGCTCCTCTTCGCCCTCTTTCTGGCAGGCAGCCAGCGTCTCCGCGATGTGCAGGCGGTCGGCATCGGAGAAGATGCCCTGCTCGCGCACGCGGCGCGGCATCGTCGCGGCGTCGGCGCCTAAGATGTAGAGACCGCGCATGTTGTCGAGGCTGTTCTGATCAAACGAGGCCAGCGTCACATAGTCGAGCCCCGGCGGGATCAGGGAGATCTGCAGCGCATCGAGGCCGTCGCTCAGGACAGCCTCATAGTCTGATAGCGTCATCTTCTCCGCACCGCTGACTTCAACGAGCTGGTCAAAGAGCGCCATGCTATCGTCCCAGAGCTGGCGGTGCTCGGCTGCATCGGCCAGGCGTCCCTCGCGCTCAGCGATCTCCGCCCACTCCTGCAAGCGCACGGGCACCTCGAGGCGCACGAGGAAGTCGTAGAGAGCCTTCGTATAGCCGCTGACGTCATCGGCCGCGCGCAGGTCGCGCTCCAGCTCGGTCAACGCCTCGACAGACTGGCGGCGCAGGGAGTCGATGAGCGCCAGCGTCGAAGCTGTGTCCTCGTCGACCTGCTCGCCGTCCTCTAAGCTGTAGCGGCGATGCCAGTCCCATGGCTTTTCCTGCTGCCAGCGCTTGCGGCCGCGGATGCCGAACTCGAGCACATAGTTCTCGAGCCGGTCTATGTCCTCGCGCACCGGCGGGAAAAAGCCCGTGCGCAGGCAGCGGAAGACCGTCTCATAGCGCCAGTCACGCGAGACGACCTCGATGGCCGAGCGCATGAGCTCCGCGAGCGGATGGTGGATGCTCGGCCGCTTCGAGTCCTCGAAGAACGGGATGCCGTAATCCTCGAAGACGAGGCGCACGAGATCGCCGTACGCTTCACTGTCGCGCACGAGGATGCCGAGCTCGCGGTAATGCCAGCCCTCGTCGCGCACGAGGCGCAGGATGTCCGCAGCCGCACTCTCGACCTCGAGCCTCCTGTTGGCCGCCTCGACGAGCTGCATGCCCGCATCCTCTGGCCGGGCCGAGCCGCCGTAACGGAAGAGATCCTGCTCCATCCCGCGCAGGATACTTGCCGGCGCGAAGCGATGCTGCTCCGCGAGCAGGTGGATGGGGATTGTACCGCGATAGCCGAGTTCCTCACGCGCCATGCGGCGGATGGCCTGCAAGGTCCGGTACGGGCGGTTGAAGAGCGCCGTCTCCTGCAGATTCTCGGGCAGGTCGAGACGCACGCGCTCCTCTCCTTCTGCTATGCCTGCCATCGGCAGGGAGACATGCACCTTGGCTGCCGTCATGAGCAGAGCGCGCAGCACGGCCATCTCCTGCGGATTGAAGAAGATGAAGCCGTCGAGCCAGACCTCTGCCCCGTTGAGCAGCGGCGCTTCGGGGATGGCCTCAGCGAGCTGGTTCATCATGTCTTCGGCATCGTTGGCCTTGCCCTGCATCTCCACCGCGAATTCATCCGTCAAGAGCGCCATCTCCTGCAGCTTGCCCGCAAGGCGCTCGTTGCCCTTGGCGAGCTCTTCGGCAGCTTCGCGCAGCACATCCGTCGTCAGGCGGTAGCTCTTGAACTCCTGGATGGCGTCCGAGAGGCTCTCCGTGAAGCCGCGCTGGCGCACAGCACGCGCAAAGACATCGAGGTCCTTCTCCTTCTGATGCTTCACGAGGATCTTGCGCAGGAGCAGGCGGCGTCCGACGTCGCTGATGCGCGGCACCTTCATATGGCCCGTCTCCAAGAGCACGTGGCGCGCGAAGCGGCGGAAGCCGAAGACGTAGCTGCGCAGGAAGCCGCTGCCCTTCGGGATGCTCGCGGCGAGCTCGCGCTCCACCTTGAACGTCATGTGTTCCGGCAGGAGCAGGATGAGCGCGGGGCCCATCGGTGCTTCTGCCATGCGCTGCCGCATGGCATCAAGGCAGGCATGCGTCTTGCCTGTCCCCGCTCTGCCTATGATGAAATCGAGTGTTGCTGTCATATCGTCCTCAACTTTCTGCCGTGCCGAGCTCAAAGTGAGCCGTGCTGCCGCCGCTCTTCGTCTTCGTGACCTCGAGCCTTGCCGGGATGCGGCTCCGGAGCTCCTCGACATGCGAGATGATACCGATGAGCCGGCCGCTCTTCTGCAATTCAAACAGGGCCTTGAGCGCGACGTCGAGCGTCTCGCTGTCGAGCGTGCCGAAGCCCTCATCGATGAACATCGTGTCGAGCCGCACACCACCCGCACAAGCCTGCACGACATCAGCGAGGCCGAGCGCCAGCGAAAGTGACGCGAGGAACGACTCGCCGCCCGACAGCGTCGCCAGGGGGCGCGCATACCCAGAATAATGGTCGAAGATCTCCATATCGAGGCCGCCCTGCTGATTGGCCCTTTGGCGCTGCCCGGCGTGCAGCTCATACTGGCCGCGGCTCATGATGAGCAGGCGCTGGTTGGCCATCTCCATGACATCGTCCAAGAGAGAGTGCAGCACGTACGTCTGGAAGGAGACGCGGCTGCCCGTCCTGCCGCCCGCGAGCTCCGAAAGGCCCGTGATGCGCGCGTATGCCTCTGTGAGCGCGCCGCTCTGCTCGCGCAGGGCAGCGAGTTCCTTCTTGCGCTTCTGCCACGAGCGCAGCACCGTCTCAGCCGCAGACGACTCGCGCAGAGCCCTCTGCCAGGCCTGCTGCGACGCACGCGCATCATCTTCAGCCGCCGCGAGGTCCGGCTTCTTCAAGTTCTCGATCGTCTTCTGGCAGGCAGAAAAATTCGTCTGCGCCGTGTGCAAGGCCTGCTCGTGCGCAAGGAGTTCCTGGCGCACCTCGTCGCGGTAGCGGGCATCGCGCCAGCTGCCCTGCAGTGCCTCCTCATAAGCCGCCTCATCCGCAAAGCCCGCCTGCGCCAGGCGCTCAGCAAAGCCCTGCTGCAGGTCTGCGGCCTGCGCCTGACTGCGCAGGAGTTCTTCGCGCTTCGTCTTCCACGCCGACTGCGCCGCATGGTAGCGCGTGTCGAGGTCGTGATAGTCCCGTTCAGCCGCCGCAGCCGCCTCTTCTGCGGCCTGCCATGCCTTCTCGCGCTGCTGGTACTGACGCATGAGCGCCTGAGGCTCTGCTGGCAGTTCCCTGCCCGCAAGCTGCTCCTGCTTATCTTGCACGAGCGCTGCGGCAGCCGCGGCCGCGGCAGCGCTGTCGGCAGCCTTCCGCTCGAGCTCAGCGCTCTTTCCCTTCAGCAGGGCCTCGCTCTGCTGCCCACGCTCGATTGACTTCAACAGGCTGTCATGCATCCGAGCGGCCTCTTGCGCATCCCGCAGGGCGGCTCGGACCTTGGCCAGTTCTTCAGCCAGCCCGGCTGGGTCTTCCCCATCGAGCTGCTTCACCAAGGCTTCTGCCTTGGCCTCGGCAGCGGCGAGCTGGCCGGCCTTCTCCTGCGCTTTGGCCGCAGCAGCCTGATACTGCTGCTCCAGTATGCTGACGTCTCTTTCCTTCTCCTCGAGCATCCCATCCGTGACAACTTCAGTCACGGATTTTGCAAGATCTGGATGGTGCGTCGCGCCGCAGACTGGGCAGGGCTCGCCCTCCTCGAGGTTCTCGGCCAGCAGCACGGCACGCGCCTCCCTGGCCAGTTCGCGCAGGTGCGCGAGTTCAGCGCGGGCTGCCTGCCAGGATTTCTCTGCTGTCTCAGCCGCTCTCGCTGCCTGTCCATGGCTGGCCGCGGCTTCCCGGACGAGTGATTTGCTCGTTGCGGCGGCGGCAGCTTTTTCCTGCTCGGCCAGGAGATTCTGCTCCCTGAGCTTCAGCGAGTCGATAGCCAGCGCCTCTTTCTGCAAGGCTTCAGCCTGCTGCTCCTGTGCCTTGAGCTGCTGCTCCATCTCCGCGAGCCTCTGCTTGGCCGCGGCGGCTTCCTGCTTTCCCTTTTCGCCCGCGGCCTGTTTGGCGGCAGCGTCTCTCTTCGCTTCTTCGAGCTCCTTGGCAACCTCCAGCAATCCCTGCAATACGATGAGCGTTTCGCGCTCAGCATCATGGGCCGGTTTCTGTTGCTGGACCGTGTCAAAGCGTTCCTTCGCCCTTCTGCGTGAAGCTGCGAGCTTCATCCCCTGCTGCCTGAGCGCTTCGAGGTCCTGCCCGCGCGTTGCAGCATCCTGTCTGGCCGCCTGCAGTTGCTTGGCGAGGTCTAAAAGCGCCGCGGCGCGGTCCGCCCTGTCGAGCAGAGCCTTCGCCTCCGCATCCTTTGGCACAGTATCCTCCCATCTCTTGAGCTCATCTGCCGCCCTGTCGGCCTGCGTGAACTTCGCCATCGTCTCGCGCGCCGCATCGCGCTCTTTCTCGCTCGCCTCCTTGCGGGACTGCAGAGCCGCCGTCCGGTCGGCAAGAATTGACGCCTGCTGCTCTCGTTCTTTGAGCAAGGCCGTGAACTCGGCCTCATCCTTGGCATCAGCCTCGGCGAGGTACAATCTCTGCTTCTCGGCGATGCCTTCGTATGACTTGCTGACTTCCGCCGCCTTCGCCTTGAGCTTGTCCTCGAGCTTCTGGTAGATCTCCGTGTTGAACAGGACCTTCATGATCTCCTTGCGTGCGCTCGTGTCGGCCATGAGGAAGCGGCGGAACTCGCCCTGCGGCAGCAGGACGACCTGGCGGAACTGCTTGCACTGGAAGCCGAGCAGGCGCACGATGCGCGCCTGCACCTCGCCATCGCGCGTCCACGACTCCGCCGCGCGGCCATCCTCCAGGCGCTCTAAAAGGACCTCCGGCGCCTGCCGCGCCAGTCCCTTGCCGCGCTTCGCCTTGCGCATGTACTCTGGATTGCGGCGGATGTGCCAGTGCGTGTCACGCACGCAGAATGTCAGGTCGACGTAGGTGTCATCCTCCGGTCCCGCTTCGCGGTTGCGCAGCATGCGAGGCGTCCGCGCCTCCGTCGCTGCCTCACCGTAGAGCGCATAGCAGATGGCATCAAAGATGCTCGTCTTGCCCGCGCCCGTCGCTCCGTGGATCAGGAAGAACGGCTGCTCAGAAAGAACGGAGAAGTCGAGGCAGACTTTCTTCTGGTACGGCCCGAAGGCACAGATGGTCAGGACTTCTGGCTTCATTTTTCATCCCTCTCTTCCCGGTAGATCTCCTGCAGGCAGCTGTGCACGATTGCCTGCTGCTCTTCTGCGAGCGGCTCCCCCGTCATATCCTCGTAATACTGGGAGAACAACGTCTCCTCCGTGAGCTTCAGCACGGCCTGCCCCTCCTGCTCGCGCATCGTACCCTCGCGCTGCAAGTTCGGGTAGAGCACGTGCATGAGGTTCGGGTAAATGGCCTTGAGCTTGTTGAACACATCGAGGATGATGCCGCGGTCCAAGAGCTCAACCTCGATGTAATCGTCCGACTGCGGATACGCCGCGCGGTCACCCTCGATGTCCGCGAAGAGACCGCGCACGCGCCGGACGTCGTGCGGCGGCACGAGCGGCACAAACTGCTGGGTTGCCCGGCCCGTGCCATCGAGGTCCACAAGGATACAGCCCTTTTTCTGCTCGGCTTCATCAAACGAGTACTTCATGAGCGAGCCGCTGTAGCGGATGTGGTCGGCCCCGGCCCGCTGCGGATTGTGCAGGTGGCCGAGCGCCGTGTAGCAGAATGGCCGGAAGATACTAGGACGCACATTTGACGAGCCGCCGACAGCGAGCGGGCGCTCCGAATCCGAGCTCAGGCCGCCCGCCAGGAAAGCGTGTGCCACGGCGATCGAGCGCATATTCCCCGCCCGCTTCGCCAGGCTCCTTTCAATCACCAGCTCATGTGCCTGCTCAAAGTCCAGGGCTTTCTCCACGCCAAGAGCCGCTCGCACCGAAGCTGGCTCCATATACGGATAGAGGTAAACGGCAACCGGGCCGAAGTCATCTTCAACGACAACCGGAGCCATCTCGTCATCCAGCCGCCCGCGCGCAAAGATTCCCGATGCCCGCATGAGCTGGCTGCCGAAGTTCAGACGCGACTCACTGTCGTGATTGCCAGCAATGTAGAAGACCTTGATGTGCATCTCTGCCATCTTCATGAGGAATTCGTCAAAGAGGTCGACCGCCTCGACAGGCGGCACGCCGCGGTCGTAGATATCCCCCGCAATGACGACAGCATCCACCTTTTCCTCCTGCACGAGCGGCACCAGCTGCCCCATGATGATCTCCCGCTGATCCGCCGTCAGGTGCATCCCATGGAAATACCGCCCGAGATGCCAGTCAGCCGTGTGAATAAAGCGCACATGAATCCCTCCTGCTCTATGATTGATTTTCTATCCTCTTGCCGGCGCTGTGCCTCACATATTCTTGTGCATGACGTACTTGTCCGTCGCTGTGTCGAGCATCTCCTGCCACGATGAGAATTTCGTGGCCTTGCGGACCCATGCGTCCATCTTCTCCTCCGGCAGCGCCTCAAAGTCTCTCTGGTTCTCGATCTTGAAGCGGCTGCCCTGCAAGAATTTCTCGAAAGTCCGGAAGCGCGTGTACTTGCGCATGAACGAAGTGTCGAACACCTCATTGAAGTCGACGAGCTCCGGCATCGTCTGATGCGGCAGCTGATAGAACCCAGTGATCTTGATGGCCATATGAACTCCTCCTGATTATCCTGTATGTAGCATTGACTCCATTGTACCAGAAACATCACTGAGAAAAAAGTTTCGGCAAGGGCTGCAAAAATCTGCAAAAAATGCTTGACAGATACATGCAGCGTCTATTATAATAATATCTGTCGTTAGCGGTAACGCGAAGACGGGGGCATAGCTCAGCTGGGAGAGCGCTTGCATGGCATGCAAGAGGTCAGGAGTTCGATTCTCCTTGTCTCCACCATTCTAACTCCTAATTAGCTTAGAAATAAGTTAATTGATATAAAGTAAAGGCACCTTTTACCGGGTGCCTTTTTCGTATACACAAAAAGAGGGCAAGGAATTCAATCCCTGCCCTCTCTGTAGTCAATCATTGCGGCTTATTCCTGCTCCGGCTGCAAAACCGAAGCATCATCTGCTTGACAGAAAACAGCTGGGTTAATCTCTAAAGGCGTGATGGTGATTTCTGCCCTCGGATTGGCCTTGTCTATGCCAGCTATCCGGCACCCATCTAGCGACTTAACAAGCCGGTCATCCGCAAGGATCCATTCCCGTTTGAGTGTCTTGGTGTGGTTCTTATGGCTATACTCATCCGCGAGAATGTCCTGCGTGGCTTGGATAAGGCCGTTCAGGTCGGGATAGGCCCTGCGGTCTTGCAGGTAATACTTGACCTCCAGCGAAACAGGCCCTTCGAAATGCGGTAATGCTCCCCATTTCGCCCTCAGCAGTTCCAGATGCTTATGGAACTGCTTTTCATATGCCTTGTATGCCTTGCTGGGAAGGACCACCGTCCTCCCCATTACCAGTACCGGGCTGTTTTTCTTGGTGGCAGGCTGTCCCGGCACCTCAAAAGTAAACTCTCCATGCTTGTCTAACTTCACGCCTCTGCTCCCTTCAATCGCCAATCGCGGCCGCTTAAATTCACCAGCTCGCACATCCCATAAATCCTGCTCATAATGCGCTGGGCCTGTGAATCATCCTCGGCACCATCATCGTCCCTGCATACCAGGCGGGCGGCTATATTCTGCGGCCCATAATTGCTCGTGATGATGGTCTGCAAGCCCTCGTTGTACCGATGGTTTAGCAGGGAGAAAAGCTGTTCCCCTACCCATAAGGTCATACGCTCGGCCCCCAGGTCGTCGAGGATAAGGCAAGGCACATCTCTGGCCACCTGTATCATTTCCGCCGTGGTATTCTTCCCAAAGCTGGCCCGAATATCGGCAAGGAAATCGGGAACGCTGGAGAAAAGCACCTGCTCCCCTCGGCCTGCCTTTTCGTTGGCTATAACTGCTGCAAGCTTCGTTTTGCCCGACCCCGGTGAGCCGTAGAAGAAAATCCCCTTTCGGTTCCCTTCCTGCAGGCTCCACTTGGCGGCCGCCACCGCTGTCCTGTTATCGTCGGTCAGCTGGTAGGTGTCGAAGGTGTCTCGACTATAAGCGAAGGGAACCTTTGCCCTGCTGAATAAGCGGGCCTGCCGTTTGTTTTCCCGGCGCTGTTTCTCCCATCTGCACATCCGTATTGCGGTATAGAATCGGCCATTATCAGGAGCCACCACAGGAACCATGCCTTGCACTTCCTGCTGGCACTGTACGCCTTTACATCCACGGCATACTGCCTGCTTTTCCTCAATGGCTGCTATATCATCGGCGTGCAGGTCAAACTCACTCTCCAGCAGTTCGCTGTACTTCCCACGGCTTGGGGCGGTTTTCGGCGTACTCGATGTTTTCGAGCAACTGCTTGAAGCTTTCGGAATGTTCGACTTCGCCCTGTTTTCGTTGATTTTTTCGACGAGTGCCTTGAAGTCCTCGGTCATTGGTCTTGCTCCTTTCCGGTCTCTCTGCCTTGAATCCGTTTCGTTCCCAGGCTTCAAGGATGCTCTTGATATACTTCACAGAATGGCCGTTATTTAGGGCCGTTTCTCTGATAGCCTCTGTCAGCCATTGCTCCCCATAGTGGTCGAGCAGGTCTGTGAGGGTGTCTGTCTCTATCTGCCCTGTGATGGGGTGGATGTTATCTTGAAAGAGGTCAAACACTCTGGCAGTGGCATCGTCTTTCTCAGCCAATTCCGTTTCTTCGCCCGGCTCTTTTTCTTCTGGGGGATTATAGGGGGAACTACAACAACTACTAATACTTTTCTTTACTTTACTTTGTGGTGTTTCTGTATGCAGTAACTCCTTTTCGGCGGGGTTATTGTCTACAAAAACTACCGTTGAGTGGGGGTTATTGTATGCAGAAACCTGTTTAGGGGCTGAAATCAGTTTGACTTTTTTACTTTTGACGATTTTTTCCTTGCCCAGCAGGAAAAATTCATCAATCATTTTGATGCTCGACCTGCGCTCAAGCGCCATCAGATAACGGCTCTGGATACCATGAGAGGTTAAAATCTGATATTTTTCAAACAGATTTTTGTCGAATAAGCCGATGTTTTTGCATACAGAAACTACCGTTGAAAGGGTGTTTTTGTCTACAAAAAACCTCCTTGAGTAGATACTGAGTTGAGTTTCTGTCCGCATCATGTAGTAACTATTGCGGTAAATGGTGGATAAAAGCTTCACATATATCGCAAAGCCTTCCAGCCCTGTCTCGGCCTCCAGGTATAGAATCTTTTCATCCTCCGCAATGTCGGTATCCAGTGGGAAATAATCAAGCCCCTCTTTTTGCGGTCTAGCCATGTATTTTCCTTTCCAGCAAGCAGGGCAAATGCCCCGCCCGCTTATTCTGTGTTTACATCAGGCTGGTTTGCCCATCAGCGCCCTGCTCTTTAATCTCCCCTGTTTCCGGGTCAACATTGGCAGGTGCTACATCAGCCGGAACTTCCTCGGCATCCACAGTGATAACCGTTTCATCCGGCTCATCCGTCATGCTCTCGGAAATGTTGGTCTTGATGGTTTCATCACTGGCCACCGCACGAACAAACTCGGTCTTGATGGGGGCATATTTGAGCGCCTGCTTGATGACTGTTTTCTTGGCCATGGCATCGAAATTAGTTGCCCATGGGCTGTAACTGGAGCCTGCCGCCTTGCTGTACTTCTTGGAGTGGTTCTTGATATCTTCCACACTCATTACTGCAAAGCCGCTGCCGCCTGCCTTGGTACGGAATACCGCATAATAGAGAATCACTGCGCCTCTGTCTTTCAGGGCCGGTTTATGTTTCAGCTTTTCTTCGAGGCCTAATTCATATTCGAAATCGTCATTCTCGCAAACTTCGTGAGCAGAAATGCTCGTGATTTCCCCGCTGCGGTATGCAAGGTCGATTAAACCTTTCTAGCCGAGCTGGAACTGACATTCAAGCTGGCCATGATTGCGGTAAGGAATGAGATACGCCTGTCCTAACGGCGTATTCGGTTCTACACCTAACTGAGCCGCCTGCATCATAGCGCCCAGGAAAGTTTATTCTTGCCGCTTTAAGCGTTATATGCATCTGCATAACCCCCTCTCTCGCTTGTCTAAAGACATAATATCACCGTTTAAAGCGGTAGTTAATCCCTAAAAGCGTATTTTTTGCAAAAATTATTGTATATATTACGTTAAAAGCGTAAAATTGTACATAATAAGAAAGGAGCGTGTAACCATGAGCGCATTAGGTAACAAGCAGGTTATGGCATCTAATATACGCCGTTATATGGCAATAATGGGGATTGATAGAAAAGAGTTTTGTCAACGATTGGGGTTTAAGTATTCCACAGTGACCGATTGGCTGAACGCCGAAAAATATCCTCGCATAGATAAAATTGAGCTAATGGCAAATTTCTTCAATATCAGCAAGGCAGACTTGGTTGAACCGCCTGCCACGTCTCCCCCACCGAACGCCATCCCCATGAACCAATACACATACAAAATCCCCCTGCTAGGCCGAGTAGCCGCAGGGGAACCGATATATGCAGACGAGCATATTGAGAGCTATGAATATATAGATAGCCGGTATAAAGACGATGGCAACGAGTATTTCGCCCTGCGCATCGATGGCCAGAGCATGGAGCCGACGATTATGGATGGGGATATCGTAATCGTCCGCCAGCAGTCCTTTGCCGAAAATGGACAGATTGCCATTGTGCTGATAGATGGGGAAGATGCCACCGCGAAGGAAGTAAGGGAGTCCGCCGAGGGAATTACCCTCATCGGGCACAATGTCGCAGTCTATACGCCACACTTCTACTCCCACAAGCAGATTGAGGAGCTGCCGGTGAAGATTATCGGGGTCGTGGCTGAGATTAGAAGACGGCTGCTTATGTGAGGGTATTAAAAAGCCGCCCATATGGACGGCTATCGAAAGGATACGGATTTTAAGCAGGACAAAAAAGCTTTCTAAGAACTGAATATATCTTTACTATCAAACAGGCGAGACAACTCAGGGTAACCATACATACCCCTACCAACAATGCCAGTAGATATAGTATTACGGTTATAGCGATAAATGCTACTAAAATTCCTCCCACAATACCAAAGGTACCACAAAAAGTGAATGCAAAAATATTGTCCACAACATACTGTAAAAATTCCATTTTCCCACCTCCGTAAGAAAGGATTGTATTATAAATGTCAGATTTAGAAATCAATTCAAATGGGATAAAAATCCCTGGCGAAGTCATTACAACCGCATATAATGATGCTATTCATCCAGGCTTGTCTGAAGCTGGAAAGACCATTGCGCTCCCATTTCGTGCGATTAATTGGATTGCCGAAGTTGCCGGCGACTATTGTGTTGCTAAAATGAAAAATACTCAAAAACTTCAAGAATCTGTACAAGAAAAGATAGCTGACATCCCAGAGGAACAACTATGTGAACCGGCTAAAAATATCGCAGTACCTGCTATTCTATCTAATTCTTATACGGATGATGATGAATTACGTTCAATGTATGCCAATCTACTTGCTAATTCGATGAACCAACAAAAAGCTTATCATGCGCATCCATCATTTGTAGAAATAATAAAGCAGCTTACTCCAAATGAGGCACTTCTTTTAAAATCTAGTAATCTCTTAAAAAGGAATGTTCCTACATGTCAAATTAGATATCAAGAGAAGAGTTCATATTCTAACGTCAATGGTTATAATCTTTCTCCATCCAATATTGTTCGTGACTTTCAAACTGGAATACCTATTGTTAAATATTATATACCATCTATTGAAAACATCTCCATTGATGAGATACAAGTAATGATTGATAATTTTATACGTTTAAGCCTTGTAGAAAATCCTAGCGGGAAAATATTAATAGATAAAGATATTTACCAAGTCTTTTATAAGGACAATTTTAGTGCTAATCTTGAAGTTACATATTCACAATCAAATAATAGTTTATCAAATTATGAAATAGCACACATATTGGGTTATATAACGCCGACAACTTTTGGTGAAAGATTCTACAAAATATGCGTAGAATAAACCTTTCCCCTCACTTTTTGCAATATATCTAGGTATATTATACCATTTTATTGCAAAAACGGCACAAATAAGCCGCCCCCGAAGGATGGCTATACGAAAGGATTGGTTATATGGACAATATAATAATTTACAATACCGATGACGGAAAAACCAACGTCAAGCTATACGCTAATGATGGCACGGTGTGGCTGCCTAGGCCGGATATAGCAGAACTATTCCAGTGTACTCGCGCTAATGTTGCCCTCCACGTAAAAAATATATACAAAGAAGGCGAATTAGACGAGTCGGCAACTTGTAAGGATTTCTTACAAGTTCAAAATGAGGGCAGGCGAGAAGTAAAAAGAAACATAACTTTCTATAGTCTGGATATGATACTTGCCGTAGGTTTCCGTGTTCGCTCCCCGCGCGGTGTGCAGTTCCGCCGCTGGGCAAATAGCACATTGAAGGAATATATGCAAAAGGGCTTTGTTATAGACGATGACCGCCTAAAGAATCCGGATGGCCGGCCGGACTACTTCGATGAACTCCTGGAACGTATCCGCGATATTCGCGCCAGTGAAAAGCGGTTTTATCAGAAATTGCGTGATTTGTTCGCCCTATCCTCTGACTACGACAAGACCGACAAGGCCACTCAATTATTCTTTGCTGAAACTCAAAACAAGCTAATCTACGGGGTGACAGGCCAGACAGCAGCCGATTTAGTCATTTCAAGAATAAGTCCGGACCAACCCAATATGGCGTTAACTTCATGGTCAGGTAGCAGGGTCCGTAAAGTCGATGTCATTATCGCTAAGAATTACCTGTCTGGAGATGAAATAGACTCGCTTAACCGGCTGGTGACTATCTTCCTTGAAAGTGCTGAATTACGGGCAAAGATGCACAAAGACCTTACCCTGCAATATTGGCGCGATACTGTTGACAATCTGCTTATAGGGCACGGCATAGCCGTTTTAGACCATCGCGGTAATCACTCCCATGACGAAATGGTGAAAATAGCCCACGATGCTTATGAAGTATTTGACAAGCGCCGCCGTCAGGATGAAGCTATACAAGCCGATAAAGATGATTTAGCGGAACTTGAACGAGCAATGCCGCAGATAAAAAACAGGAAGCAATAAAAGCAAAAGGCGCCTCAACCTAAAAGGAGATGAATCACCATGCTAAATGCCGTAATCTATGCCCGCTATTCATCGGACAATCAGCGGGAAGAATCCATCGATGCCCAGCTCCGTATCTGCCGGAGGCATTGTGCGGATAGGAATTACCGCATCATTCACGAGTACATCGATGAGGCCTTCACTGCCACCAATGACCGCAGGCCCGACTATCAGCAGATGATTAAAGATGCCAAAAAGGGCGGGTTTCAGGTCGCTGTGTTCCACAAAGTCAATCGAAACGCCCGCAATGAATATGACTATTACTTCAACAAAATGCAGCTAATTCGTGCCGGTGTTACTGTGGAATATGCAGGGCAGGCTTTTGACACCACCACCGCCGAAGGTCAGCTCATGGAAAATCAGCTTGTCGGGATGGCCGCTTATTTCTCCCGCAACCTTTCCAAAGAGGTCAAGAAAGGGCAAAATGAAAACGCCCTCAAATGTGTCCATAACGGTGGTACGCCCCCGCTCGGCTATGATGTAGGCCCAGATAGGCATTATGTGATAAACGAGCAGGAGGCGCGTGCTGTACGCCTCATTTTCGATATGTATACCAATGGCAGCCGCTATCCCGATATTGTCGAGGAATGCAATCGCCGGGGATATACCACCAAATCAGGCGGGGAGTTCCGTTATACTTCCCTGCATGATATCCTTGCCAATCAGAAATATGCCGGGTTCTATGTCTATGGCAAGAATCGCGGCCCCCGCAATATGCCCCGCAATGGCCATAAAAACTGTGAGGATGCCTGTGTAATTGAGGGCGGCATCCCTGCCATCATTGACATGGACACATGGAAAAGAGCCTGTGCCTGCATGGATAAGCACAAGCGGGCCCCTGGCAGTGTCCGGGCAAAAGTTGAATACCTGCTGAGTGACTTAATCACCTGTAGGGAGTGCCACCAAAAAAAGCAGGGCAATAGCTACCGGCACCAGCTAAAAACCAAAGTGAAGGAATATCTTTATTATCGGTGCCCAAACTGTGGCAGGCAGATAAAAGGCCGCCCCTTGGAAAAGCAGGTCATTGATGTTATCCGGCACTCGATACTGAATAACCGGAACATCCGCTCCATCGTTGACTCCATCAATGTCAAGCTGGAGGAAAGCAATATGGAATTTGCTGCGGAAATTCACTCCCTGCAGAGTCAAATCACCACGCTGGAGCAATCCAATGACAGGCTGATGGGCCTGCTTGAGACAGGAGAAATCTCTGACCTACTTATCGCCCGAATCAAAAAGAATTCGGAGAAAGCCACAGCCGCCCGCCAGCGATTGCCAGAACTCAAAGAGTACAGCCGTGAGGTTTTATCGGTCGAGAAAGTCAAGGCGGTTATCAATAACTGGAAAATGACGAACAACGAGGAAGGCTACAAAGCCATGATAAATACCTTCGTCCGCTCCGTGACGGTCTACAAAGACAATATCGATGTTGACCTGTACCTCTGCATAGGCTCCAATGAGTACACCTCTGAGAAATTAAAGAAAAGCCTTGCCAAATAAGGCAGGGGAGATTTTAGGAGTTTGCGAGGGTGAGCCTTGTCTCCACCATTCAGAAGTCAGAGGTCAGCAGGAATCTAAATGATTCGGCTGGATAAGGTAAAATATATTTCGCAAATTCAATTTCATAAAAAATAGACATAGTCTATTGCCGCTAGTACAATTAAGTTACCACACAAAATTCGTAAGGAGGCAATAGACCATGTCTGGTAACATTATACAACTTAACGAGGATCTTATAAAGAATAATTTAAAGGATCTCGTACGTGACAGCGTAGAAGAAACGCTGAATGCCCTGCTCGACCACGAGGCGGACGAACTCGTCCGTGCTGGTAAGTATGAGCGAACGGGAGACCGTAAGGGCTACCGTTCCGGTCATTACGAGCGGAATTTCGGCACGACTTCCGGTGAAGTCAAGCTGCGCGTGCCCAAACTCAAGGGCATCCAGTTCGAGACGGCCATCATCGAACGCTACAAACGCCGTGAATGCTCGGTCGAGGAAGCCCTTATTGAGATGTACCTGGCCGGCGTATCCGTGCGCCGTGTCGAGGACATCACCGAAACGCTTTGGGGCACGAAGGTCTCTTCCGGCACCATCAGCAACCTCAACCAGAAGGCGTATAAGCACATCGAAGAATGGCGTCAACGCCCCTTGACGGGCGAATACCCGTATGTTTACGTCGATGGCATTTACCTCAAGCGCTGCTGGGGTGGTGAGATTCAGAATGTATCCGTTTTGGTCGCTATTGGCGTCAACAAAGACGGATTCCGTGAGATTCTCGGCGCGTCAGAGGGCATGAAAGAGGACAAAGAAAGCTGGCTGAACTTTTTCACCTGGCTTAAGGGCCGCGGCCTTGCGGGCGTGCGCCTTATTGTCGGCGATAAATGCTTGGGCATGCTGGAAAGCATCCCTGTGGTCTTTCCTGAGGCCAAATACCAACGATGCACGGTCCATTTTTACCGGAACGTCTTCACGGTGACGCCAAAGACTAAGATGAAGCAGGTTACCTTGATGCTCAAAGCAATCCATGCGCAGGAGAGCAAAGAAGCAGCTCAGGAAAAGGCGGCGTCCATTGCAGCCAAGCTCCGCGAAATGAAGCTCTTGTCCGCAGCCAAGAAGGTTGAGGAAAGCGTTGGCGAAACTTTGACTTACATGGATTTTCCTACTGAGCATTGGAGTCGGATCCGCACGAATAACTTGACGGAACGAGTAAATCGCGAGATACGCCGCCGTACAAGGGCCATTGGTGCATTTCCTGATGGCAACAGTGCGCTGATGCTCGTCTGTGCCAGACTTCGCCATGTTGCCGCCTCAGAATGGGGCTCAAAACGCTATATGGACATGGAGCATCTATTCAAGATGGAAATTGAGCAGCCAGCTGACGAGGAAAATCCATACATCTGATGCCGATATTTACTGGCGGATGAAATGAATTTGCGAAAGAATCTTGACACTACCTTCGGCTGGCCTTTTTTGTATCTACAGGTTATCGATATACAAGAAGAAGGCCGAGCAAATGAACCTCTCTGTCCATTTGCTCGGCCTTCTTTCTGCTTTAAACGGATGACTATCTTGTTGCACTCATCCGCATCAGATCTTGGCATACTCCAGGATGGCGCGCTTGTCGTACATGCGCTCGTAGTAAGTCTGGTAGTCGCCGCTGATGATGCCCATCCACCAGTCACGGTGCTCGAGGTACCACTTGACGGTCTTCTTGATGCCGTCCTCGAACTTCGTCTCCGGCTCCCAGCCGAGCTCTGTGTGGATCTTCGTCGGGTCGATGGCGTAGCGGCGGTCGTGGCCCTTGCGGTCAGTGACATGCTCGATGAGGTCTTCGGGCTTGCCGAGCTCCTTGAGGATGGTCTTGACTACGTCGATGTTGGCGCGCTCATTGTGGCCGCCGATGTTGTAGACCTCGCCGACGCGTCCCTTCTGCAGGATGAGGTCGATGGCGCGGCAGTGATCCTCGACATAGAGCCAGTCGCGGACGTTCTTGCCGTCGCCGTAGACCGGCAACTTCTTGTCGGACAGCGCGTTGATGATCATCAGCGGGATGAGCTTCTCCGGGAAGTGATACGGGCCGTAGTTGTTCGAGCAGCGCGAGATCGTCGTCGGGATCTTGTAGGTGCGGTGATACGCCATGACCAAGAGGTCCGCACCGGCTTTCGAAGCCGAATACGGGCTCGACGTCTTGAGGTTCGTCTCCTCCGTGAAGAACAGGTCCGGACGGTCGAGCGGCAGATCGCCGTAGACCTCATCCGTCGAGACCTGATGGTAGCGGTCGATGCCGTACTTGCGGCAGGCGTCGAGCAGCACGCTCGTGCCGATGACATTCGTCTGCAGGAAGATCTCCGGATTCTCGATGGAGCGGTCGACATGCGACTCCGCCGCAAAGTTGACGACAATGTCCGGCTTCTCCTGCTCAAAGATGCGGTAGACAGCCTGACGATCCGCGATGTCCGCGCGGATGAACTTGAAGTTCTTCTTCTCCATCGCCGCCTCGAGCGTCTCAAGATTGCCCGCATACGTCAGCTTGTCGACGCAGATGATGCGGTCACTCGGATGCTTCTTGAGCATGTAGTAGATGAAGTTTGAGCCAATGAAGCCGGCACCGCCGGTCACGATGATATTCATATATGAATCCCCCTGTATTTCAATTGATGGCAGGACAAAAGCCCCGCACTATTTCTATTATACCTTAAATCGTAGAAGTGTGTGGATTTTTATTTGTTTTCCGCTTTCCACAGGCCATGGACTTCTGTCCTCCTCAAACCAATATCGATAAGACACATCACGGCCGCGTCCACGAAGCAGCATATCGCAGTAACTTCACAGCTTCCTCGTTACTCAAGCTATGCCAGCTAATAGTTGCCCTACTCTCTCGCATATAGCTCCCTGTATGTTATCAAAGCGTTCTGAAAGAAAAGTCTTCACATCGTCTTCTGTATACTGATCGTTCTTGAATTGCGTCAACATCAGGCTTTTCTTTGCCTCTGGCGTAATCTTATGGATATATTCATTGATACTTTTATCTGAAATAGCATTATTATCACGTCTTGTGATATAAATGAAATTAAGTGGCGAATTATAGACACTACGTGGATTTTTTCGCAAATCCTTAGACACTTCGCCTATTTTCTTTACCGATCCTAATGGGATTATATGATGTGCTTCTAAGAACGTATCGGATGAATTCTGATTTTCTGAAAAAGTACTAATTACCTCTTCATTATCGAACATACTGCGATATGTTTTAGATAAAAGGTACTGACAGATATAATCCGCTAAGTTCTTTTTTGGGTAATGTTCATTCTCTACTTTCTCATAGAGCAGAAGTTTTTTATCAGAGTAATCTTGCACATTCAAGATTTTAGATTTCATTTCTTTCAGCCAATCAACA
Source organism: Mitsuokella jalaludinii (assembly GCF_928722185.1). Lineage (NCBI taxonomy): Bacteria > Bacillati > Bacillota > Negativicutes > Selenomonadales > Selenomonadaceae > Mitsuokella > Mitsuokella jalaludinii. The sequence continues at coordinate 2,370,491 of NZ_CAKMXA010000001.1, read as the reverse complement.
TCTTGTTCATGTCTTAAATTTTTCACTAATAACTGGATGTTCTTGATGAAGTTCTTATTTTGATCTTTATCAAATTCACCACTGAAAATAGCACACCAATACCAAGCCTCCAATAAGTTATGTACTTTTTTATCATGGAACCACTCATCCTTGATAAAGATAGACGCTAATAGAACAAGAATAAAAAGGTTATTTACTTCTGATATTTTCCGTACACCGCAACGAGTCTGAAGAAAAAAGCATGCTCTATCAATCCCCTTGCAAGTCACCTCAACATTTTGATCAATTTCTTCTGGTTTAAGATCCAAGATTTTGTCCTGTTTGATATAATCTAATTTATATCCGTCTGAAATAAAGTTTTTATTATGGCATCGAAGTGATATGATATCTAAAAAAGCATTCAAATATTTAGGAGCAATTGTGTTGCTTCCTTCATTATAGCACCCCAGCGTCAATGAAGCATTATAATCTACTAGTTTAGATACTTCCGTATCCATGCATTCTGGAATGACTGATTTATCAATTTCTGATAACTCCTCAATATGCTTAATAAGTCTATGATATAGGGTTTCTGAATTAACCACTGCTACTTTTGCTGTAATCAAATCAAATGTACTAAGGCTTACGCCACCACGATTTAAGTTCTCGTAAATATCAATAGCTCTACCTCTTTGTGCTTCTGAAACAACAATTTGGTTCATTATTATTTTTGTAATACAAGCTGTTAAATATGATTCAAAATTAGACCACCATGTATCAAAAGTAGGGCTTATCGCCTTTTTAAAATTATCGACCTCATCAGGATCACCTTCATATTTTTTGAAAAGTCGCTCCTGTTCTTCTTGCAGCGAAGAATTATAGTAGTCATTAACATCCGATAGAAAATCATCCTTAATTAGCTCTTTAATGCGTGATTTCTTGTTTCCATTTTTCTTATCATTCGATGCTATCAGATAAAGAGGAATGAGATAACAATCTGCTTTACTAACGCAAAATTTAGCTAAGTCATTTGGTTTTATCTTTTCATCTGGAATAAACGGATTAAATGCTCTTTTATCATTTTTATTAAATTCTATAACCTCCAAATTGGGTAGAATATCTCCCGATAGATATGTTGGATTTTCACCAAGGTTATCTGTAGGAAAAGTCAAAGAGTAAAAACCGAAGATATCATTATCACCATTAGGCTTCCATTTAGGCAGCTTAATAAAGAATCGTCTCTTCAGAGCTACAGGTGCTACCAAATCATTAACAGAAGGCAATCCTTGAAAAATAGCATTTGAAAAAACATTGGTCAATACGGTCATACGTTGCTGACCATCAAGCAGATATTCGACATTACCCCCGAGTGTATCTGTATTGATAGGCTGTTTTCTTCCTAGAGCCTTAGATGAAAATTCCTTCGGATTCGATGACTGTAGCAATAGGATACTGCCGACAGGCATTCGAGCCAAAACAGATGAAATAAGTTGTTTTTGCTGATCGACATCTTTCCAGACAAATTCTCTCTGAAAATCTGGTAGCAGTATTTCATTAGCTTCAATCTGCTTAATGAGTTCCGTCAAATCGGATATGTTCTTGTTTTCCATGATTCTTTCCCCTCAATCCCTTAAATACCTGCTTCCCTGCAGAATTTATAGATGTACTCTGGATCATCTTCATGCTCAAACTGGTCGCAAAGATCTACAAAATCCTTCAACCTATGAATATCGTCACTTTTTGTTTCAGCGTCTTGAATCAGCTGCTCATAAAGGATCTCTATACCACCACGAACATATCCTTTAAAAATTTCATCACCTTTGCTACGCTTCTCTTCATCACGGTCATAGCGGAATGCGCGATTCATTCGTTCATCCAAAGAGACACTATCTTGCTGTGCTAAAAGTACAATAGTTCGATAGATGAGTTCCAACTGGTCGATATTATTGATAAGCTGCTCAACGAATATTTTATTTTCTTGTATGTTTTTGTCATTGTCCTTTGGGCTGAAACGATGACACAAGAAGCCAATAACTGGAGCAGCCATTAGGACTTGATAATTCATTTTAAAAGGCCAATCATGATTGGGATCGGGTTTACTGCTGCCTTGTGCTAATGCTCGAAGATATTCGGCATGTTTCCCTGTAAAAACAACATTTTTATCGAACATTATACACACGCCCTTTCTACAACAGTAGAGCGAGTTTTCGTTTCCTGCTCTAAGAGCCATTTCTTACCAATAATATCCTGCATGTATTTTTCGGCAATCTCACCATCAGTATCCTTGATGAAAATGATAACCTGATCAGCAATATGCGGTAAGACAGTACAGATTTTCTTGATTCTGTCCTTATCAAATGCCGAAAGCGGTGCGTCCATGACTAGTGGGAAGCCTTCATCTTCCCGATAAATCTTTTCGCCTGTTACTTCTCTGCTCTCTTTGGCCATTTTAATGATTCCCGCAATAAAAGCAAAAATGATAGCATAACTTTGCGCCGTATTTTTTTCTATTTCATCGCCACTTGCTGCATCGGTATCAATAACGGTAGTCGCAATATTATAGTTCTCACTGACTGAAATCTGTATACCGCCATCATAGATATCTTCAAAAATCTGATTGATGCAGTTTTCAAGATTCTCTCGAACCTGCTCTTCTTTTTTCTTATAACTCGTTTCCAGCTCATCTTTAATTGCCTGTGCATAAGCCAAATACCGTAATTGTTTACGATTTCTCACAGAGGCCTGTCTATAATGAAGCCGTTCTGCCTCTAACCGCTTAATTTGCGACTCTTTTGCCTGAACAAGTCCTGCCAGCTGATATATCTCATCATTCAATCGCTTAGCATTTACTTTTGCCTCCGCAATCCGTCCATTCAGATTTTTTACTTTCTCCTGGTCAGGCAGTAATTTCTCAAGATCATGCATTTGATCCTCTGCTTCTTCAATATTTGTTAGATGCTGTGCGTAATTTGCCATGCGCTCTTGAAAAGCTCTAGCGAACCCACTTGCCCCACGTGTTTGACTCCTTGCACGGTCCGTATACTGACCAATCATATTACCAATGCTGTACGGAGGCAGTGAAGATATCAATTCATTGAGATGTTGTACTGCTTCCGGATGTTCTACTAAATTTGTCCCGCAAATGCATTTACCGCGTTCAAGCAGGAATTTTATAGTATCGGCATGGATATGTGGAATACCCTTATCCAGTTTATTTGCTCCATCCAGTTCATTCAATGCTCGTCTGAGAAGCGGTATCAAAATGTACATGCCAATATTTTTACCAAAATATTCATATATACTTTTACGAGCTTTTTCTTGTTCTGCTTCTTCACGCTCCTTTTTCACCTTGCAGTTTTCATATTCATTTTGGCGCTTGATCCCATCCTGCATGTCCTGTAATTCTTTTCGAAATATGCCAATATCCTGTTGATATCGATCGCGTTCCGGTTTAATCTCCTCTAGACGATTATTCTGATTATCCCGCTCCGTCTGCAGCTTCTCAATCTGCGAACTCAGCTCTGTCTCATCTACATCACCCTGCGCATCGATTTCTGAATTTATCATGCCAATGACGCTTCTCTTCAAATTCTCTCTGCCGAGATGCTCTATCGCATTCATCATAGCAGTTAATCCTACTAAGCCACGAACAGCTCCCTTAAAATTACTGCTCTTACCATGGTTCAATAATTCTTCGCTCATATGCTCTAAGCGTTCGCCATCAAAAAAGAAAAAACCGGACAGTTCTTCGGGCAGAAATTCACGAATCATAGCTGCGCCCTTCGTACTAGCCAAAAGAGTATAGTCACCATTTTCATTCTGCTCGTATACCCAGAAATTCTCCTCCGGATTCTTATCAAAACGAGCACTCTGTTTTTTCAGTCGTTGTTTACGTACAATCTTATAATTCTTCTGATTATGGCTTATCATCAAAGTCACGGATACTCTTTCTTCATCACCGCTAATCATAGCATCTCGTACTTCACGATTAATAAGTTCCTTTAACCGAAATGTATTTTTTCCATAAAGGCACCACATAAAAGCCTGTTCTAACGTCGTCTTCCCTGCACCATTTTCTCCCATAATGACAGTAACATTTTTATGAGAATCTGTGGCGAAATCCAGTGTAGATTCACCTTTAAACTGGCGGAAATTCTCCAGTGTCATGCTTTTAATAATCACGTCATTCACCCCTTTGAAACTTCGTTGACAATGGTTTGGTATATCTTCTCCGCCATTTTATTGTCAAGTGTTCTTTGGTTGCATGGAAATTTCAGGTTTTTATTTTCATCCATGATAATCCTGAATATCAAGCGTTTGACAATACCCTGATCAACTTTAAAATCCTGCTGTCCATCCATATGATTACCCCCACTCTTCTCTTTCATCAACAAATTCAGTTTCTGTTATCGGAATATTGTACGTATCCCTGATTTCATCAATCAAATGATCCGATACATAAAAATTCCTAGCAAGATTACGGAATTCTACCATTCTGTTGAGCTCATTTTTTACCAAGGCCAGTTCATGCCGCCCTAATGCTGCATCTGAATTTCGAACTTCGTCCAATGAACGTGGCAAGGTAATAAAATCATAGATAACTGCAGATTCTTTCCCTGGATAACGCCTTAATACACGCCCCCGTCGCTGGATATATTCTTTCGGGTTTGTCGTACTAGCTAGAATAAACGCCGTGCGAATACTCGGGATATTGATGCCTTCATCAAGACATTTAATGGCCACTAGGGCTTGTATGTCATGTGACTTGAATTCTTCTATCCGCAGAGCTCTTTCGTCCATAGACTCTTTGGATGTGAACTGTGCCGTTCTCATTTCTAATTCAAAATTCAACATACGCGAGATGTAATCAATTTGCCGGATATCCAAATTTTCATCTTCTATGCCGACTTGTGCTGCGCCGCAATAAATCAACATGTCATGCTTATCTTTAAATTCTAGCATCATTTCGCGCAACTTTTCGACTTTGTTCATTGCCCCAGCAACTATACGCGACCTCTTTAGCAGCAGCGTTTTAGCCTTTTGTGTAACAATGATTTTTCCTTTCTTTTTATAGATACCTTTACCTATCTCGATGGTCAGCTGTTGATATTTTTTCAATTCTGTTTCCGTGAGGTAAATGACAACAGGATAATAGTCATACGGCACAAGCTTTTTTTCTTGAATTGCCCGTCCAAGGTCATAATGAATGCATACATCGCCAAAGAATCGATACAGGCACTCTGTTCCCTCCGGATCATTATGTCGGTCCATCGTTGCGGAAAGTGCTAATCGATAGGTATAGTTCTTCTGCAGCGTCTGCATCAATTTTTCAGCACCAAAATTATGTGCTTCGTCTACCACTAAAACTGATGGTTCCTTCAGTTTGGCGAATTCTGCTTGTGCCCAATCAGCAGCAAATGTCGCATTCGTGCAAATAAAGCAGAAAAAATCTCGAGCTCCTAGGTTAAAGCTGAATACTGCCCATCTGAGTCTTTCCTTATAATTATGCTGTGGTGATGCGCTATGTCCGATAATTGGATGCACCTTGAATTTTTCGATATCCTCAACCCACTGGCCAACCAAATGCTGATAAGGACAAACGATAATAACAGCCAGACGCGGCTTCTGCTCACATAAAACCGCCAATGCTCCCAATCCAGTCAGCGTCTTACCTGTTCCTGTCGCCATATCAAAGATGCCACGATAGCCATGCTGCCGCCATGAATCAATTGCCTGCTGCTGATAGGAATAAAGCCTCAATCCCTTAGGGATTTGAAATCCTGACTTTTGAGATTCGACTTTAGCCTCGTTATCGTCAACCGTTTCTGCGATTTGTTCATCTGACTGAGGATGATATACAGGATAAATTTCTTTTATCGGTTTTACTGGGCCTATACGATATTTATCTACCAGATATGATGTAACTTCAGGAAATGTTTGCACCGATGCATGGGAATCAAGATTATACCATAAGCGAGTAAAGTCAGCTGATTTCTGCATGACTCTTGCAGCATCTGCTTCTTGCCATGAACAAAAGACATCGAAGGATTCATAATTCTGCTCCAACGCATTACCGCTCTCATTCATCGATCCCGAAAAGGCCACAATATTGCCAAAAGAATCTTCAAGCAGACCAACTTTCTCATGATACATGCCAATACCTTTTCTGCCTTTTGGCACCACAATCTTGATATCAAGACGTTCATCAGCAATAAGATTTGCCAGCAAGTTCAAGCGATTCAGCGTACAGAAATCTTCATAATCCAATAATTCCCGCCTCAAAGATCGCTCGATAACAGCTTCTCTTGCAGCATATCCCTGTTCGATAGCTTCTATGTCTTCTCTTGAAAGTTTAGGCGATGCCAACAATTCGATTTTGCCTTCGTGCTGATAAAATTCATACAAGCCTGCTGTTATCATTGACAAAATGGATGAAGAGAAAAAGCCCACTGCCCTTTTATATCTGACGGCCTGCTTCAAAGCGGGGATATAAAAATCCTGCGCGATATTATCCTGAAAGGAACGATATTCTGTTTTCAGTGCAATATCCTGTAAACTCATATCTGACCTCTTATATATCTTCTTCTATTTCATCCAAAACGGACTTCAATGCTTCAAAATCCCTTTCTGTCGTGAAATAACTGATACTAAAGCGAAGTGTCCCTGCGGGGAATGTCCCTAAAAACTTGTGTGCCAAGGGTGCACATTGCAGGCCTGTCCGGATGGCAATGTCATGTTCATCAAAAAGTGGTCCCGCACTATCACTGCTGATTCCATCAATAAGCGCCGATACCACACCAATGTACTCTCTTTCCGGATTAACCCTAACCAACTGTAAAAAGTCATATCCTTCAAGAATTTCCAACAGCTGCTGACGATTTGCATGTTCCCGTTTGCGTATATTGTCAATCCCTGTCTCCAGCAGCCAGCCTAACGCTGCATGCAGTCCAGCGACGCCTGAGATATTCATTGTTCCCATCTCATAACGTGCTGGCAAATTCTGCGGCATATCTTGTTCTGCCGAAGCCACACCAGTTCCCCCGAATAGAACTGGCGGTAGCGAAATCTCCGGTTTCATAAGGAATCCTGAAATACCTGTAGGACCGTATAATGTCTTATGTCCAGCAAAAACGGCAAAATCACAATCAGAACGTTGTATATCGATATCTACCAGTCCTGCGGTCTGTGACATATCCAATAATGTACAAGCTTGATATTTTTTTGCTAAAGAGAAAATATCCGGCGCTGGTGCAATCAAACCAATAACATTGCTTGCATGCGATACAATAACAAAATCTGGTGCCTGTTTATCAAACTGATAACGGATGCGTTCCATATCATAAGTAAGATCATCTCTGACTTTGAGTTGATGAACAGACAGCGTGTATTCTTTAGCCAAAGCATGGAGCACCCGGGTGACTGCGTTATGCTCAAATGGCGATATATAGATATTACGACCCCCAGCTTTAATCATTCCCTGAATAATCATATTCAACGCCAATGTAGCTGTCGGTGTAAAGATGACCTCATGATTCGGCGCATGAAAAAGGAATTTAAGCCGGTCTCTTGTCTCAGCAATCAGCATTCCTGCGGACTTTGCTCCTTCATGGGTTCCCCTGCCGGCACTGCCACCATGACTGCGGTAAAATCTGTCCATTTCATGGTAAACACATTCTGGTTTAGGATATGTTGTCGCTGCATTATCAAAATATGCCATAGCTTCCTCCCTTAAAAGAGCTTTTGCAGGATTTCTGCCACTACTTGACGTTTTTCCTCAGGATTGATAGCCTGTCCCATTGCTTCAATATCTGCCGTGATGTTGTTCAACAGCAGCTTAGCTCTAGGAGAATATGGCACCTTGACGAAATGTCTGCGTACCATTTGTCCGGCTTCCGGATAAGAGAAGTAATATCCATCTTCCACTTCTTCTGCTATTTCTGCATTTTTCTGATTTACAGGCTGAAATTCGTCTGCCGTCTGTTTATAACGTTTTACTTTCGTGCAGAATTCTGAATATGTCTTATCTGACCAATCTTCCAGACGCAGCCCTGTTACCTCTCGGGCTAACTGCCGAATGAGCTGTACATCACCTAAGAGGTCACCCTGACAAATTTTAAGGAAGCTAGTTGTACCATCCGAAAAAACTTCTTCTCCAATAGCAGAGGGCAGCTGCTCATACCAGTCCATCAAAATGGAATGAAGAGATGCTCGTTCAGGCTGTGCGTTTCTGAAGACTTTTATCATGAATTGACAAATTTCATTTACCAACGCATCCAGCGCATTATCCAATTCGGTCTTGATATTTTTTATTGCATCAATAAGAAGACCTGCATCATTTATCGTCAACTGACATGCTTCAGGTATTTTGACAAAAAGCAGCTTGCTGCTGCTTCGCTCTGAGCTTACAGCCTTGCGAAATGCCCTGATTTTTTTCTCTAGTTTTTCACCTGTTGGCTTTTGCTGTAATTCTTTAGTATATTTCGGAAGAGCAAGATACCAGGACATAATAGCACGTGCTGTTGCATCGTAATCGACTCTGCCCTGAACATGATCCTGCAGTGATGCGTTAAAGAGCTGCCCCAAATCTTCGATATACGTTTCTTTTTCCTGCGACCAATTAAGTCTTCTCAATTGATAATTTTCTGGATGAGCATTAATCTGCTCCAGCGTGTCAGCCTGAATCGGCAACTGCTCATCCTTTTCATAAATCAACAGCGACTGCAAGTATGGACGCATTGCCACCGCTAATAAAATCGGTATAACGCCCCTGCGCAAACCAATACGTCCAGTCGGTGACATCAACTGATGATACAAATCAGCAAAAGACTCTGGCTGGTTTTCACCTGCATGCTCCAGAAATGCACTAATAGTGGCCATCGTATAATCCATTTCCGCATCTCCGGTATGCTTATGCCACTGCCATTTATCATTATCTGCCGTCAAAATCCCTGTACGCATCAAAGTGCTGCGCATAATAGACATATCCTGCCCTGAGCCTATCAAACCTAAATTTGGCTCTGTTATCGGACGCAGTATGGCTGTTACAACTTTATGACGACTCCTAGCTGCCATTACCGTGATTTCATTTTTATTGATGACTTCATTATTAATAACCGGCGTCATCGGGTAAGTAAAGTCACAGATTTTAGATAACAATGTCGATAACTCTGCACGTCTGCGAATATGCAGACGCTGTCCCATATGATAATAATAGGCCTGTTTCATTTCCGGACGAGTATAGCTCTGCAGGAAAGACCTCACTATGACATAATAATCTTCATAAATCAGGTTATATTCATCGCGAAGAACATAATCTTCTCCCGCTGCATCTCTTAGCTGTCCTGCTGCATAGAAACCGAACAAGGTATCACGAATAGGCTGATAATGCTTTGGTACCACAAAGACAAATCTTTTTGTCTCATCACCAGATTTTTGCAATACATCCGCTGTTTGTTGAATCTCGGCCTCTTCATTTGGCAAGACTGCATAAATGACACCATCTGCTGCTATCGATTCGCTTTTTACCTGCCAATTCACGTCTTCCCTGACTTCTTCAGCCGTAATAAATTCAACTGCAAAAAAGCGGGTAATTTCTCGTTCATCGTTATACCTTGCTGGATAGAGATAGCGGTTAAAATTCATGCCGTTGAGCAGCGTCTTCATATCCATATCCTGATGTGAAGCGATGAAATCTTTTATTTTCTGCTGTACATCAACACCCGAGCTCTGTTTCAGGCAAAGATACCCGTTGCTGCGTTTCAGATATACAACATATTGACGTTCGATTAAATCATCAAGTGCAGAATCAATCGCTTCTGCCGAATAAGCAAAACGCAGGATATTTGTCAATTCTTCTCTTGTCGGTGGCAACACATCAAACTGTTCCACCATGTAAAACAGCGCCAGGATTTTAACAATTTTCTGCTGCAATTCATTCTCATGAACTTTTTGCAGAATGGATTTTGCCAGCAGATAGCGCTGGTGAATTTCTCCGTCGTAAGCTTCCTTTTCCATCAAAGGACGGAAATAATCAAATAAAAGGTCTGCCGTAATAAGATGAAAATCATCCTGGCCATATCGACGCAAAAAATCCCGCAAAGTCGCAGTACCATCTGCCGATAAGAAGGTAAACAGCGTTCTTTCGTTCTGGGCAATACGCTCTGACAAGCGCGGCAGAATAAAGACAGATACCGGATGCAACGGATAAGATTCCAAGATAACACGCGCTGCTACGTTATAATCTAAATCGGCAAATATCGGATGGTTTAAGTATTGCCCTATCAGCAACGTAAATTGGTCATGATATTTTTTAGTGAACGATTTCCACAATAATTCTTCTTTTTGAATGACATTATCAATCAGTTCATACGTCTGGGCGTATTCTGCACGCATATGGATGTGTTTGAATCGTTCCGAGACACCGCGCCAGCCATCGGTCTTTTGTTTTGGCAGACGGTCGATATAATTCGCAATCTCCTTATGCGATATCAGCAAAATATGAAGCTGTTCTTTACCACTGCGATTGCATTTCTCTGCGAAATCCTGCAGCATCTTTGTATCACTGACAGAAGCTTCCTGAATATTCGCTTCCAGATACTTGCTGAATTCATCATAGACGACATAAATTCCTTGATACCCCTTAGCTTTCAAGGAACGCACTACGCTGCTGTAAAGTTCTGCAATATCAAAACCAAGGAATGGATTAAATACACTTCCTGCCGTCAGCTGTGGATACAAACGTTCAAAAGTTTCATAGGCCTGCACATCATATTGTGACAAGCGTTTTATAAAATCTTCTGGCTCATCAGCGATTATATTGGTATATGCCTGATACGTATCCGGATATTCCTGCTGCCATTTTTGAATGCATTGTACCGCTGCCTTGTAATTTGTGTCTGGCATAATATCCAAAAGATTATTATCTCTTAAGGACTGCTCCAAAGCCGTCAGGAACGACTGAGGAATACTTGTACTGCTGCCTGAGATGATGACCGGCAGAATCTTCCCCGAACTACTGTAATAGCGGTCAATCTCCTTTGCTAAAGTCTTATGCTCAGATAATTTAGGCTGTAAATGCTTGAACTTCTGTAAATCTTTTTTCAGCAGCAATCCCAGCATCGTCAGGACCATATGAGATTTTCCTTTACCATAAGCCCCGACTAAGACTCTCGCCCGTTCTGTAGAATTCTCTCTGGTAGACTTCATGATGTCTTCCATAAAATCCAATGCAGCCGAAGTCGGAATGAAGTTTTCTATTTTATCCTCACGATTAAGGTCATAACGCAGATTCACAGAATACTGGAATCCCGATGCTATGTGTATCATTTCACTCATAATTTCCTCTTCATTCCTTTAAGACGTCTTGATAATACTGTTCTATACACTCTTGTGCCGTATATTCTGTCATGATGTGCACTACATCCAGACCTGCCGTACGTACGACTTCGACTTCCCCCAACTGCTCTAATTGTTTCAGCAGCTGCATCAAAGTTGTCATATCAAGGTTAAATGCTCTGCCAATACTTTTAGGCGCATGAAGCAGTGATTCCAAGGAAACCTCTGTATTATCATCATGCTGTAAAAGAATCATGGCTAAAGCAATATATGGAGATAACATCTGCGGCTGGACCATCGTCTTACGATAAATCGTTCTATCTTGACTGACGTAATCAATCAGGCCCAATTCTCCCAAGGGACAGGCAATATTGTTCTCAGGAGAAAACTGCAGTCGGCCGCCTTTGATTCTAGGAATGTATGTATTGATGATGCAGCTAAAATCATCCTGATATGAACGATCCGCTACACTTGTCTCTTCATTCTGCATCAAAACATAATTCTTAAGGCCTCTGATGAAATCATCTCTCGTGAATTCCAACATCTGAAATTCATTAAAGAAAAAATACCACGCTGTCGCTTCTTCCTGATTCGAAGACAACTCATATTGCAGTAATGAAAGCGTTCCCTGTTCCTCTATATAGCGATCATAACGATAGATAAGTTCTCCTAACGGTGTAAACTGCTGAGTTCTCTTACCATGTGTTGGCTCTTTTGTGATGCCAACAGCCTGCATCCAATAGCGAAGAGATTTAACCATATTAGAACCAATTCCCAGGACATCCATGGGCTTTTCTTCTTTGCTGACAAATACGTCTGGATGACGCTTTACATATTTCATCCCTTTGGTAAGCCAGCCTTTACGGATAAAGAATGTCTCATGGCCCCTGAATTTCATACTTGATTCTCCTCACTCATCTATTTGCTATAGTAACGATACGTTACTTCGTTCTTAAATATTTATCCATCATACAGCCGCCCGCTAAGTATTTTGCATTCATGCATTTCTGACAGTGTACGCATTTCTGTGGATCAATATAATAAGAATCTCCAATGATAGAAATAGCCCCTGTCCGACATAAGGATTCACATTTCAGGCAGCGGCGGCATGCGTTGAACTTTCGTATCTGATATCCTGCCATTCTCTGCAGTGCATCATGGTCCTTGACATTCATTGTCTTGACCTTGACTGCATGTTCATAATTATCCTGCTTAAACGGCTGAATGGACAAAATAGGAACATTGGTATGGATATCCAACACTACAGTCTCATGCAGTAATCTTCTGCCAAGTTCCGGTGCTAATTTTCCGAATGGCACAAACATATTCACCAGTTCATCATCATATGGCCGGAACAGTTTATATATCTTTGAATGTTCTTCTGAAGTACAGTTCGTATACTGCAATTTGACAGTTTTAGCTGCAGGAAGTCCATTTCCACCCTGTCGTGCCTTCCACTTGCCCGTATCAACATAAACCTCGGCATCTTCCTTGCCGATCTCATGGGCAAAGTCAATCAAAAAGTTACGCCACTTCGTCGAACGCTCTGGCATATATATATTGGAAAGAAACTGCGCTCTTTTATTATTGTTAGGGCAGCACCAACAGCCAACACGGTCATATCCCAAGCGATAAGCATCATTAAAGTCAATTTTCTCACCCAAGATATAAAGCCAGACATCAATATCCTTCCAATTGAATATAGGGGCAGCAACCGTCTGCTGCTGTATCTTTACCGACTCTGTATTCTTCTCAACGCGATTGTATTTACTGCGGCTGACAGACTCATAACGACGGATACCATAAAAAGTCAAAATCTGCTGATTTCGATACAGATTACTAATGACCCGTGTAATCGGTCCTGTTTTGAACATAGAACAGCACCAGCGCATCATCCTGGCAGGCGGGCCAATTACTTTGCACATATCCATGAAATTTTGTTCCCGATTCTGGGCAATCTGAAAAATGGCCTGTGGATGATTCTTACGGAACCGCTCTGCGTATGTCAATGTTGTCGGGAATTCCAATGTTGTATTGCCAAAAATATGAACAAGACTCGGATTACTCAGTGCCTTTGTGACAATGTCTGCCGTAACTGTCGAATCTTTGCCCCCTGAAAATGACAATACTATATTCTCTGCAGGATATTTAGAAGCTTCCTCTCTGATAAACTGATGAGCCTCGTCGATGATAGCCTGCAGATGATGACGATTGACTGTCAAAAAGTCTTGGATATGACGCTTAAAGGCTCCAGAATATTTTTCCTGAGCATGTTCCTGCAGAATTTTCCTTACCTGCTCAATATCGGCTGCTTCATAGTTCTTGGCTGTAATTACTTTGGAATGACCGTCAATGTAATAGCGGTTCTTATTCGCCCAGATAGATTTTTCAGCCAAGCTCAAGGGCTCAAATTTCAAGAGCAATTCCAACAGCAGTCGCTCTTCTGGAAAAACTGGGCGCAGGTCAGATGCCATATACTTCGTCTTTTGTCCGCAAATCGGGCATTCTGACTGACCGGACTGATTGACTCGACGGATAATCGGTACCTGGCAATGCTCGCACCAATAAATTTCTGTAGGAACATCCGTTTCTGTTTTTTGCCCGCAAATCGGGCATTCTTTTTCGTTTGTCTCTATCTCACAGTGTTTGCACCACATTTTATATGTTACCTTTTATTCTATACACAACAAAATTCGTTAATTACCTGTAAAAAAGGGCAAAAAGCCACATATTTTAAGCTTAACTCAAGATATACACTCTCATTATATAACGAATTACGTTATTTTGCAATAAAACGGCAATTATATTCTCATATATCGTCAGTTTTGTAACATTTAACGTTAGATTCTGTATAATGAAAAGCATGGAGGTGTGCAGGCTCATGTCTATCGACGACAACATCAGGAAAAGAAGAAAAGAACTAAAACTCACCCAAACCAAACTCGGTCAGCTGGTGCATAAGTCTTCGCAGGTAATTTCGAATTGGGAGAGAGGTTATACCACAGGCATTACAATTGAAGATTTAATCGCTTTAGCAGATCATTAAAAATATCCATTCTTTCCCTGATACCTCATGTAAAAGATGATAGCAATTCGTATCGAGAGGAACAGGCTTCCTTCGAAACGGATTATATAAATACAACCAAGGTTGCTGAAAACATCACGAATAAACGTTTGTTACAACTCATCAACGAATATCCTCATCTAGATGAAAAGTCAAAGCCATCATCGATGCCATCATTAATTTATCTAAAGATGATGCTCATTCACATATTTAAACAAAAAAGAAGCTCTATCCCTCGCATAAAGAATAGCGCTTCTTTTTATATACTATTATTATGTATTATTTTATTACTTGAATTCGACGAACTCATCGATGCGAGCGCCGCCCTTGATCATGGGTTCGACGAAGCTGCGCCAGACGTTGAGAACGATGACGCGCGGATGGTCGCGGTCTTCGAGGGCTTTCTTGAGGGCTTCGGCAAATTCATCCTGTGTGGAGACGGACTCCGCCTGGATGCCGAAACACTCGGCGTACTTGACGTAATCCATCGGGTAGTCGAGCTCGCAGGCAATGTAGCGCTCTTTGTACATGACCTTCTGGAGCTGGCGGATCATGCCGAGACTCCTGTTGTTGACGATCAGGGAGACGACGGGCAGATTCAGGCGAGCGATCGTGTAGAACTCATTGCCCGTCATCTTGATGCCGCCGTCACCGGCTACATGGATGACACGCCTGTCTTTGCCGTAGTAGAGCTGAGCGCCCATCGCGGCCGGCAGGCCGAATCCCATCGTGCCGAGGCCGCCGGAGGTCAGCCACGTCCGCGGCTCTTCGATGCGCAGGTGGAGCGCAGCCCACATCTGATGCTGCCCGACATCCGTCACAAAGGCGTACGGCTTGCCCTTCGTGCGCTGCATGACCTGATGCATCGCCCAAGGGACAGTCAGGCGGTTCTGGTGATAGTCGTAGGCATAGGAATCCTCCCACTTCTCGATCTGCTGCCACCAGTCCGTCAGGGCGGAATTCGGCTCATGCCGCATGAGCAGGGCAAGTATGGTCTTCATATCGCCGGCGAGGCCGAGCGAGTTGCCGACGTTCTTGTCGATCTCGGCCGGGTCGATGTCGATGTGGATGAACTTCGTGTTCTCCGTGTACTTGTCGAGATTGCCCGTCTGGCGGTCGCCGAAGCGGCTGCCGATAGCGATGACAAGGTCCGCCGCGGCAATCGCGTGATTGGCGGCCTTCTCGCCGTGCATGCCGGCAAAACCGAGTGACTGCGGGTGCGAGCGCGGTATCGCACCGAGGCCCATGAGCGTGTGCACGACGGGTAGATGATACTTCTCGACAAAGGCGATGACTTCTTTCGTCGCTCCGGCAGAGATGACGCCGCCGCCGACGATGGCCACGGGTTTCTTGGCCCGGACGATCTCGTCGGCCGCTTCTGCCGCGCAGATCAGGAAGTCAGCATCCGGCTTTCCATGATGCTCGGACTCCACGCCCTGCGGCGCGTAGTCGACATCCATCTGGAAGAGATCGCGCGGCACATCGACGAGCACAGGGCCGGGACGACCATGACGCGCGAGCGCGAATGCCTTGCGCACCGTCGGCACGAGCTGATCGGCCTTCTTGACCTTGAAGTTGTGCTTCGTGACAGGCATCGTAACGTCGAGGATGTCCGTCTCCTGGAACGCATCGCGCCCCAGGAGAGATGTGTCGACCTGCCCCGTGATGGCGACGACCGGAACGGAGTCCATGAAGGCCGTCGCGAGCCCCGTGACGAGATTCGTCGCACCAGGGCCCGATGTCGCGATGCAGACGCCGACCTTGCCCGATGCACGCGCGTAGCCGTCGGCCGCATGCGCGGCATTCTGCTCATGTGTCACGAGGATTTCCCGGATGTCCGGGTTCTCATAGAATGCGTCATAAAGCGGCAGGATCATGCCGCCCGGATAACCGAAAACCGTGTCGACTCCCTGCTCCTTGAGACAGAGAGCGACTGCCTGTGCTCCCTTCATCTGCCTTCCCCTTTCTGCTGATCATGCGGCCTACAATGAGATTTCTCCACTATGGCAAAAATCAGATGCGCTCACAGATGACGTTCGTAATCTCCTCGGTATTGGCCTTCTTGAAGCCTTCCTTCCAGAGGTCTGGCGTGCGGTAGCCATCAGCGAGAGCCTTGTCGACAGCTGCTTCGATGGCCTTGGCCGCCTCTTCTTCGTGCAGCGAGTAGCGCAGCAGCATGGCAGCCGAGAGGATTGTACCCATCGGGTTGGCAATGCCCTTGCCTGCGATGTCCGGTGCGCTGCCGTGGATTGGCTCATAGAGACTCGTGCTCGTGCCAATGGAGGCCGACGGCATCATGCCGATTGAGCCGCCGACGACGGCCGCCTCGTCGGAGAGGATGTCGCCGAAGAGGTTGCCCGTGACGATGACATCGAACTGTGTCGGACGGATGGCCAGCTGCATCGCGCAGTTGTCGACGTAGAGGTTGTTGAGCTCGACATCGGGGTACGACTCGGCGAGCTTGGCCACCGTGCGGCGCCAGAGGCGCGACGTCGCGAGGACATTGGCCTTGTCGACTGACGTGACCTTGCCGCGGCGCAGCTTGGCCGTCTCGAAGGCGAGCTTCGCGATACGGTCGACCTCGGGGACCGAGTAGTTCTCAAGGTCCCAGGCGCGCTCTGCACCATTGTGCTGCTCAGACTCGCATTTATCGCCAAAGTAGATGCCGCCGATGAGCTCGCGCACGATGACGAGGTCGACGCCCTTGACGAGTTCCGGCTTCAGCGGAGAGTACTCGACGAGCGCATCGGCCACCTTGACCGGGCGCAGGTTGGCATAGAGGCCGAGGTTCTTGCGCAGGCCGAGGATGGCCTTCTCGGGGCGCAAGGCCGGGTCGACATTGTCCCACTTGTCGCCGCCGACAGCGCCGAAGAGGACGCCGTCCGATGCCTTGCACGCCTCGATCGTATCCTCCGGCAGCGGCGTGCCGAACTTGTCGTAGGCCGTGCCGCCGGCATCCTTATAGGTGTAGGAAAGCCCAAGGCCAAACTTCTCGTCGACCTTCTTGAGGACTTCTACCGCAGAATCCGTGATTTCCTTGCCGATACCATCGCCCGGTATCACTGTGATCTTGTATGACATATGCTATTCCCTCTCTGCTCTATCCAAACGTCGTTGACTCTGTGCTCAGTCCTTCTGGCCCTTGATATAGTTGATGAGGCCGCCGGCCTGGGCAATATCCTGCACGAAGCCCGGAAGCGGGTGCGCATGGAAGACGTCGCCCGTCGTCAGGTCCTCGATCGTGCCGGTCGCCGTGTCGACGCGCAGCTGATCGCCGGCCTTGATCTTCTCGACGTCCTCGCCGATCTCCAGGAGCGGCAGGCCGATGTTGATGCCATTGCGGTAGAAGATGCGCGCGAAGCTCGCGGCGATAACGACCGGGACGCCCGATGCCTTGATGGCAACCGGCGCATGCTCGCGCGAGGAGCCGCAGCCAAAGTTGCGGCCGCCGACCATGATGTCGCCTTCCTTGACATTCGGTGCGAAGCTCTCATCGATGTCGACCATGCAGTGCTTGGCAAGCTCTTTCGGGTCAAACGTGTTGAGGTAACGGGCCGGGATGATGACATCTGTATCGATATTGTCGCCGTAGCGCCATACTTTGCCTTCTAATTTCATGTTATTTTACCTCCTCCGGTGTTGCGATGCGTCCTAAGATTGCACTCGCGGCTGCGACTTGCGGGCCGGCGAGGTAGACTTCACTGTCGACATGGCCCATGCGGCCACGGAAATTGCGGTTCGTCGTCGAGACGCAGCGCTCGCCGGCAGCCATGATGCCCATGTAGCCGCCGAGGCACGGGCCACAGGTCGGCGTCGAGACGGCACAGCCGGCATCGATGAAGGCATCGATGTAGCCGCGCTTCATCGACTCCTTGTAGATGGCAGGGCTGCCCGGGATGACGATGCAGCGCACGCGGTCTGCGACCTTGCGGCCCTTGAGGATGGACGCTGCGATCTCCATGTCCTCGAGGCGGCCATTCGTGCAGGAACCGATGATGACCTGGTCGATCTCGATGGGCTCCTCGATGTCCTCGACGCGCTTCGTATTGCCCGGCAGATGCGGGAAGGCAACGACCGGCTTGAGCTCGGAGAGGTTGATGTCGACTTCGCGGCAGTACTCGGCGTCCTCATCGGCTGCGACCGGCTCATACGGCTTCTTGACGCGGCCGTCGACATAGGCCTTCGTGATCTCGTCGAACGGGAAGATGCCGGCCTTGCCGCCTGCCTCGATGGCCATGTTGGAGATAGTCAGGCGGTCCGTCATCGTCAGCGCCTTGACGCCCGGGCCGGCGAATTCCAGGGACTTGTAGAGCGCGCCGTCAACGCCGATCATGCCGATAAGCGTCAGGATGACGTCCTTGCCGGTGATGTCAGCCGGCTTCTCGCCCGTCAGGTTGACCTTGATGGCCTCCGGCACCTTGAACCACGCCTTGCCCGTCGCCATGGCCGCGCCGAGGTCGGTCGAGCCGACGCCCGTCGAGAAGCCGTTGACAGCACCGTACGTGCACGTATGCGAATCGGCGCCGATCGTCAGCATGCCCGGTGCGACGATGCCCTTCTCCGGCAGGATGACGTGCTCGATGCCGACGCGGCCCTGCTCGAAGTAATTGACGATCTTGTACTTGCGCGCAAAGTCACGGACAATCTTCGCGAGCTCTGCCGACTTGATGTCCTTGGCCGGCTGGAAGTGATCCGGGACGAGCGCGATCTTCGTGTTGTCAAAGACAGGACGTCCGATCTCCTCGAACTTGGCGATGGACGGCGGTGCCGTAATATCGTTGGCGAGTACCATATCGAGCTCGCAGGTCACGAGCTGACCGGCTTTCACAGAATCGAGGCCGGCGTGTTTCGCGAGGATTTTCTCGCTCATAGTCATACCCATAGTATGCCCTCCTAATCTCTTACTATGCATAACGAGTATAGTCCTGTTATTTGGAAAAAACTTCCCCGACGCATGATTCGCCGGGGAAGCGTTAAATTCCTGTTCAGTTAACGGAGTGATCAGTCCTTGGAGAGATCTGCACCGTCTTTGAGCCACGGCATCATAGCGCGCAGTTCCTTGCCGACCTTCTCGATCGGATGCTCAGCATGCAGGCGGCGCTCCATGAGGAAGTTGACGCGGCCAGCAGCCTTGTTCTCAAGCAGCCAGTTGCGAGCGAACGTGCCGTCCTGGATCTCTTTGAGGACTTTCTTCATTTCCTTCTTCGTGTCTTCCGTGATGATGCGCGGGCCTACCATGTAGTCGCCGTACTCAGCCGTATCGGAGCAGGACTGACGCATCTTCGTGAAGCCGCCCTCGTAGCAGAGGTCAACGATGAGCTTCATCTCATGGAAGCACTCGAAGTATGCCATCTCCGGCGGATAACCTGCCTCAACGAGTACTTCGAAGCCCGTCTGCATCAGCTGGCAAACGCCGCCCATGAGGACAGCCTGCTCGCCGAAGAGGTCTTCCTCAGTCTCATCGCGGAACGTCGTCTGCAGTGCGCCGGCACGCAGAGCGCCGAGGCCCTTTGCATAAGCAAGAGCGAGGTCGAAGCACTTGCCCGTTGCATCCTGATGAACAGCGAAGACAACCGGTACGCCGGAACCTTCCGTGTACGTGCGGCGAACGAGATGGCCCGGGCCTTTCGGAGCGACCATGAATACATCAACATCTGCCGGCGGAACGATCTGCTGGTAATGGATGTTGAAGCCATGTGCGAAGACGAGAGCACTGCCCGGCTTGAGGTTCGGAGCGATTTCCGTCTTGTAGACGTCGGCCTGCTTCTCATCCGGAATCAGGACCGTCGTGATGTCAGCCTGCTTGACTGCTTCAGCGACCGTGTAGACCTTCAGGCCGTGCTCTTCAGCGACCTTCTTGGACTTGGAACCCTCATAGAGGCCGACGATGACGTTTGCACCGCTGTCCTTGAGGTTCAGGGCATGAGCATGGCCCTGGCTGCCATAGCCGATGATGGCAATCGTCTTGCCGTTCATGAGTTCCCAATTTGCATCCTGATCATAGTAAGTTTTTGCCATAATACTCTCTCTCCTCACAATGTTCATAGATTGTATGCTCTCCGCGCTCTAGCGCGATGAGGCCGGTGCGTATGACTTCTGCGATCCCATAAGGCTTCACGAGTCTCAGGAAAGCCGTGACTTTGTCGTCACTGCCCGTGATCTCGAAGACCAGCGTGTTGGATTCGACATCCACCACATGAGCCCGGAAGAGCTCTGCCATCTTCAAGACATCGAGCCGGTTGTCGTCATCCGCCTTGACCTTTATCAGCGTCATCCCGCGGCACACAGCATTCTTCTCGTCCAGGCGCTGCACCGCACGGACTACCGGCATCTTCTCGAGCTGCTTGATCATCTGCTCGATGAGGTTCTCATCACCGTGCACGACGACTGTGATGCGCGAGAAATCCGGTGTTTCCGTGACGCCCACCGACAGGCTGTCGATGTTGAACTCGCGTCTGGAAAACATGCTCACAACACGCACGAGGACACCAGTCTGATTCTCGACGAATACCGACAAGACGTGTTTCATGGACCCATCTCCTCTTAGAATTGCTGATACCATGCATATTATACCACGGCGCTCCAACAGATTCAAACTGTAATGCTGTAAACATGTATACATTATTACTCGATGTACACGATTTGTCAACACGTTCCTGTAACTTTTTTTCATTTCACTGAGATTTTTTTATATGATAATCCCCTTACAGCAGACATATTTCTGGTTTTATATTGTTCGATAATTATTTATATCCATTCTAAACGGATTTTCAATAAAAACATAAAGCAAAGGTCGGACAATCCAGCAGGAATGTCCACGTTCCTGTTGCAGACTGGTAGGGCATAGCCCTCCCTGTCAGTCTATGCTACAATGAAATGCACCAGGAATTAGCCCACCAGAAAGGACAGATGCCACGATGAGAAAACAACACACGCCGCTCCAGCTGCCGCACACCGATATCCTGCCCGAAATTGTCGAGCCGCTGCTGACTTGGTATCGCGGCCAGTCCACGCTGCGCTGCCTGCCATGGCGCGAAGAGGTCACGCCGTACCACACCTGGATTTCCGAGATCATGCTGCAACAGACGCGCGCCTCGGCCGTCATCCCGTACTACACGCGTTTCCTCGAAGTGCTGCCTGACATCGCGAGCCTCGCGCGCTGCGACGACGAGCTCCTCATGAAACTCTGGCAAGGGCTCGGCTACTACAGCCGCGCGCGCAATCTCAAGAAGGCTGCCTGCCAGATTGTTGAAGACTTCGGCGGACAGATGCCTGCCGACTTTGCAGCGCTCCTGGCGCTACCGGGCATCGGGCGCTACACCGCCAGCGCCATCGGCTCGATTGCCTTCGGCCTGCCGCTGCCAGCCGTCGACGGCAACATCCTGCGCGTTACCATGCGCGTCCTGCAGTGTGGTGAGGACATCGCGCAGCTGTCCGTCCGCCGTGCCGTCGAGGATTCGCTCGCCCCGCATTATCCGAGCGGAGACGATGCCGGCGCCCTCAATCAGGCCTTCATGGACCTCGGCGCGACCGTCTGCCTGCCGCACGGGGCTCCGCACTGCGCCCACTGCCCTCTCGGCCGCCTCTGCCTCGCACACGCGGCAGGCTCGGCGGAGCAGCTGCCCGTCAAGGTCAAGAAATCGAAGCGACGCGTCGAGCAAAAGACCGTGCTCGTCCTGCGCCAGGGCAGAGCGCTAGCCCTCATGAAACGCCCGGAGAAGGGGCTGCTTGCCGGCCTCTGGGAGCTGCCGAACCTTGCGGGGCACCTCACAGGAGAAGAGCTGCGCGAGTGGTTAGCGGCGCGTGGGCTATGCGCCTGCACGATCACGCGCCTGCCCGACGCCCGCCACATCTTCTCCCATGTCGAGTGGCGGATGCAGGGCTGGGAGATTGAGCTCTCGCCCTGCAGCAGCCGGGTCGCCGAGGAGAGCACCCCATTCATCTGGGCCTCGCCCAAAGAGCTCGCCGACACCTACAGCATCCCGTCTGCCTTCCAGTATTTCCTGCACCAGAAGTCCTGAATCACAAAAAAAGACGCCCGGAAAGGCGTCTTTTTTATTGGCATATCGCGCTTCGAGATTACGGCAAGATCTGCAGTGCAATGAAGATGAGAAGGCCGATACCCGAGCCGACGATGGAACCGTTCATGCGTATCCAGAGCAGGTCAGGCTCTACCTTATCGTAGACGAGGTGGTTGAGCTGCTCGTCCGTCAGGCGCTCGAGGACACTCTCGACGACGACGCCGACGAGCGTCTGCGCGTGGAGCGCCGAGCGCGCGATGAGATCGTAGAGGAAGCGGCCGACGGTATGGCGCAGCTCATCGTCCTGCTGCAGCAGTTGAAGGCCGCGGTCGTACTCTTCTTCAATGATGGTGGCCAGACGGCTGCGCAAGAGAGGCAGATGCTCTTCAACGGCATCCACCTGGCGCGCTGCATCGGCGTCGAGGTGCTCGCGCATGTGCGCTGCTGCCCGGCGCACGACCTCCTCGATGGGAAGGTCTGCCACCAGGCTGTCGCGCAGCTCATGGACGAGCTGATGGAAACCCGGCTCCGCATTGAGCACGACTGCTTTCTCGTAGAAGAGCTCCAGCATATCCCGTTGCAGCTGGGAGTCGCGCGTGCCAAGCTCGCGTAGCATCGCCACGAGCTGCTTCTGCATGATGCTTGCCGCTTCCTCCAGATTGACGAGGTCCATGGCCTCGGCCAGCCCTGTGAGGAAGAGCGCCAGCGTGCCCTTGGCCTTCTCCTTCTCGTACTGCTCGAGCATTGCTTCGATGGCCCGGGCCGTCTCCGGGCGCTCAGCGCGCACGCACAAGTAGGCGGAGATGTGCTCGAGGAAGTCCTTGTCGCGACCGCTCTGCTGCAACCAGCGCCCGATGCTCATGAAGAGCTCCTCCGGCTCCATCGTGCTCAGGTGCGTGCGGATGCGCCGCGCAAACTCAGCGGCCTTCTGCTCGCTGTCCTTCTTGAGCAGGAAGCCGCGCGCATAGTGGTAGAGATGGTGCGAGATTTTCGCGCGCGTGTCTGCCTCGCCGAGCCACTTCATGAGCATCGGCATGAGGTGCAGGCGCTCTAAGTGGCGGAATACCTTGCGCCGCGAGAAGAACTCCTTCTGGACCATCGTGACCGATGCCTTGATGAAGGACTGGCGGCGGCGCGGCAGGATGGCCGTGTGGTACGGGAAGCCGAGCGGCTTGCGGAAGAGCGCCGTGACGGCAAACCAGTCCGCGATGCCGCCGACAAGCGCTGCTTCCGCGCAGAAGAGGAAGCCCTCGACGAACACCGAATGCGGCAGCTGCAGGTGCACAAATAAGGCGAGCAGGAATACGAGAAACGCGAGGAAGAGCACGCGGTCTGCCTTGTTCCATGATTTCATAAGCCCCACATCCTTTCTGCCGCCCAGACGAGGAGATAGAGCCCCATGCCGACGAGCGAGCCGACAATCGAGCCGTTGATGCGGATCATCTGCAGGTCGTCCTGGACTTTCTCTTCCACGAAGGCGACGAGCGCATCGTCGCTGAACTCGTCGAGGCGCTCGTGGATGAGTCCCGGGATGAGCTCATGATGCTTTGTGAGCTCGCTCTCGATGAGGTCCTTGAGCATCTTGTCGAAGCGGCGCTGCCAGGCTTCCGAATGCACGAAGTCATCGATGCGCTGCTCGACAAAGGCGTTCAGGTGCGGCAGCCAGAAGGGCTCCTCCCCCTTGAGCACATTCTCGATCCAGGAGGCGATCATGCCCTCGATGTCCATCTGCGCGAGCCAGCGCTCTTTCCACTCCCCGAGCGCATGGCGCAACGATGCGTCGTTGCTGAAAGAGAGGACCATGCCTTCAAAGCCGGCCTTGAGGCGCGCATACCCCTCCGTCTGCTCGCTCAAGAGATCTTCGAGTCCCTTCTGCGCCTTCTCGTTGAAGATTGCGAGGAGCTCCTTGTCGTCGAGGCCGAGAGCCGACAGCACGAAAGCGCGCCCGGCTGACTCGCCTTCGTATTCCTTGCGCAGCACCTTGATGTTGTCGAACAGGACCTGCTGCATGGCCGGCGACTGCAGGACCTGCTCGCCGATGGTCAGGACGCTGTGCAGGATGCGCTTGGAATGCTGCTCTTCGCCAAGCGTGCGCACGAGCTCCAGCAGGACGTTCTCGAGTGCGAGTCCCCGCAGGCCCTCGCGCACAGCGGGAGCCAATTCCCTTGCCAGGGCCTCGCTGTCGAGGTCATTGACGACCTTGAGGACGACGGTATCGACGACCTCGATGACGCCCTCGCGGCCGCCGCGGTGCTCGAGGTAGTCGACGAGCAGTCCCGCCGTGTCCTGTTCGCGGATGACGCGCATGATGTTCTCGGTACTCAAGAGGTCATCGCTCGCGAACGTCACGATGGCGTCCATGATGCGCTTCCTGTTGCGGCGCAGGACATCCGTGCGGTACGAGATGCCCAGCGGCTTGCGGAAAAGCGCCGTGACGGCAAACCAATCCGCCAGGCCGCCGATCGTCGCGGCCAGGAAGCCGTGATGGAAGAGCCCCATCACGAAGCCGGAGCCCCCCGCCGCCATCGTGCCGAGGAAACCGGCCGCGCTGATGCCGAGTGCCAGATTCGCCTTATTTTTCTTCTGCAACCTTCACACCTCAGATTCTCGCGACGAGATCCTTGAGATACTTCTTGAACGGCGCGCCGAGGTCTTCGCGGCGCAGCGCGAATTCCACCGTCGCCTTGAGGAAGCCGAGCTTGTCGCCGAGGTCGTAGCGCTTGCCCTCAAAATCGTAAGCGTAGACGGCCTGCTGGCGCGCCAGTTCAAGGAGTGCATCCGTGAGCTGGATCTCGCCGCCCTTGCCGGGTGCCGTATGCTCCAGGATGCCAAAGATTTCCGGACGGATGATGTAGCGGCCGAGGACGGCCATGCGGCTCGGCGCCTCTTCGAGGCTCGGCTTCTCGATCATGTCGCGCACGCGCATGAGGCGCGGATCCTCCGTCGCATCGCCCGCGACGATGCCGTAGGACGAGACTTTGTCGTCGGGCACCATCTGGCAGCCGAGCACAGAGCCGCCCGTCTTGTCGTAAACATCGATGAGCTGGCGCAGCGCCGGCTTCGCGGGATTGTAGACGACATCGTCGCCCAAGAGCACGGCAAACGGCTCATCGCCCATGAAGGCCTTGGCACAGAGAATGGCGTCGCCGAGGCCGCGCATGTAGCGCTGGCGGATGTAGTGGATGCGGATGTTGGCCGTATCCTGCACCATCTTCAGGAGGTCGAGCTTGCCCTTCTTCTTGAGCTCTGCCTCGAGCGTCGGCGCCGAGTCAAAGTGGTCCTCGATGGCACGCTTGCCGTGGCCACTGACGATGAGTATCTCCTCGATGCCGCTCGCGAGCGCCTCCTCGACGATGTACTGGATGGTCGGCTTGTCGACAATCGGCAGCATCTCCTTCGGCGTCGCCTTCGTCGCCGGCAGGAAGCGCGTGCCGTAGCCGGCCGCCGGAATGACTGCTTTTCTGATTTTCTGCATGTTGAATTCCCCTAACATTTTACATTTTGCTTGTCGCTTGTAGACGGTGGCAGTTCCCCACCTGCCACGTACACGCATGTAATACGATAACAATATATTATTATACACGATGGCGGCCTTTTCCTGCCACAAGAAAAAAGCTGCCACAGCAATGTGACAGCTTTTGCTAGAAAAACGTGAGAATCTCGCTTATTTCTTGTGGAAGACCCACATGTAGGCGGCGAAGTCCGTGTCGATCTTCGGCACTTCGATGCCGCTGTACATGAGCTCGTCGCCAAAGAAGGACTCGCCCGCAAGGCTCAGGCTCTTATTCGCGGCACCGTCGTGCGAGAGGCCTTTAGCCGGGTAATAGGCGGCCACTTCGTACTCAGAGTCGGCATCGAGGTGCTCGAGCTTCAGCGTGCGCAGCTCCGTTGCCGGCGTCGCGAGCGTCTTGAAGTAAACAAGCACGACCTCCTGACCGTCTCTCGATACAAACTCCCAGGCCGTCTCGTTGCCCTTGCCCGCAAACGGCGTGAGCAGGCGGTAGAAACGGCCGAGCTGCATCGTCGGGCGGATCTTCTTGTAGAGCGCGATGTGGCTGCGGACCTCTGCCTTCTCCGCCTCGCTCATGCGCGTGATGTCCATCTCGTAGCCGTAGCAGCCCATCATCGCGGCGAAGGCGCGCGTCTGCATCGGCGTCACGCGGCCAACCTGATGGTTCGGCGTCACGGAGACATGGGCACCCATCGTGATGGGCGGGAAGACCATGCTCGTGCCACTCTGGATGGAGAGTCGGCAGATGGCATCTGTGTCATCGCTCGTCCAGGTCTGCGGCATGTAGTACAGGATGCCTGCATCGAAGCGGCCGCCACCGCCCGAGCAACTCTCGAACAGGATGTCCGGATGCGTCTGCGTGATGCGCTCGAGAATGTCGTAGAGGCCGAGCACGAAGCGCGTGCGCACCTCACCCTGGCGTTCTGGCGGCAATTTCCCCGAGAAGGCATCCGTCAGATGGCGGTTGAAGTCCCACTTGACGTAGTCAATCGGTGCCGTATCGAGGATCTTGCAGACGGAGTCGACGAGATAGTCGCGCACGTCCGCGCGCGAGAGGTCGAGCACGAGCTGATGGCGGCCGAAGCTCACCGGGTACGACGGCGCCCTGAGCACCCAGTCGGGATGGGCGCGGTAGAGGTCAGAGTCGACCGACACCATCTCCGGCTCAAACCAGAGGCCGAACTTGAGGCCGCGCTTGTGTGCGCTCTCTGCGACGCCCTGCAGGCCGCCCTTTAGTTTCTCCATGTTGACAACCCAGTCGCCGAGCGAGCTGTTGTCGTCCTCGCGCTTGCCGAACCAGCCGTCATCGAGCACCATGAGCTCGATGCCGAGGTCCTTGGCACAGGCGGCGAGGTTGTCCATCTTCGCATCGTCGAAGTCGAAGTACGTCGCCTCCCAGTTATTGACGAGGATTGGACGCACGGCGTCGCGGTACTTGCCGCGCACGATGTGATGGCGCACGATCTCGTGGAAGGACTGGCTCATGCCATTGAGTCCTTCTGTGCTGTAGACGAGGAGGGCCTCCGGCGTCTGGAAGGCTTCCCCCGGCTCCAGGTGCCAGCGGAACTCGAACGGGTTGATGCCACCGACGACGCGCGTCGTGCCGAACTGCTCTACTTCCGTCTTGAGCGAGAACTCACCACTCCATATGAGGCTGAAGCCGTAGACCTCGCCGCTCTCCTCGCCCGCGTCCTTGCGCACGAGCGCGAGGAACGGCGATGCCTGATGCGAGCTGGCGCCGCGGCGGCTCGCACTCTCCTCGATGCCGTGCATCAGTGGCACGCGCTCTGCCGTGCGCTCGGATGCATGACCGCCCCAGAGGTTCATGCGCTCAAAGTCGTGATCCGGGAAGTCGAGCGCAAAGCTCGCCGCATTGAGCAGGTCCAGAGGCTCCTCGCCGCTATTCTTCAGGCGCACGCTGCGCGCGATGGCGTCCGCGCCCGCAAATACCGTGTAGAGGAGCTCTGCCTCGAGATTGCCCTGCGAGTCCGCCAGCGTGATCTTGAGTGTCTCCGCCTCATCTTCTGCGGCATACGAAGCCGGAAGGCCTGGAAGGGCCGGCTTGCCCTTCACGATCTCATAGCCCTTGTAGAAAAGCTCCGTCGTCGTCGTGCCGTCCTGGAGACGCACCTCGTAGGCTGGGATGCGGTAGTCGACGTGGCCGTAGCTCGGATATTCCTGCGGCAGCACATCGAGCGAGAACGTGCGCTCATTCTCATAGGCAGCCGGCTGCGGCGAGAACGCGCGGTCGATCTCCTGGAACGGGCGGCTATCGCGGAAGGTCCGCAGCTTCCTGCCCCAGTAGCGATGCATGAGGTAGCGGCCGCGGACGACCTGCATGACATAGCTCATCTTCGCATTGCTCAGATGGAAGATGCCTGTCTTTTCATCAAACTGGATCATTGCTCATCCTATCCTTTCACTCAGATACCCTTAAAGTAGAAGGCAAAGTGCTTTGCCGTGTTCTTGACGGTGTATTCCGGCAGGACCGGAGCACCCCAGGTGTTGTCGCCGCCGACGCCGCACTGGCCGAGCGATGCGCGCAGGAAGGTGTGATGGACCTCCGGCAGATCGTAGGCATGGCGCGCGTTCTCGAGCTCGTGGGCGCTGTACGGCAGAGCCGATGCTTCAAACGGCTCCTCGTCCATGGCAAGGCGCACGCCGCGGCCGCGGTGATCCGTGACCTCAATCCAGCGGACGCCGCAGTGGTTGCCCGTCTCCTGCGGCAGCAGGTACGGCTCGACCTCATCCTTGGCCTGCGTCTCGAAGATGCCGAGCTTTGCGCCGCGCTGGCGGTCTGCGTAGTTGTCGAGCGGACCGTAACCGTAGAAGCGCACCTGGCCGTAGTCAGCAGGCATCGTGAAGATCATCGCGAAATCCGGGATTTCCGGCAGGCCCTCGACTGCGTCGTAGTCGAGCTCGACCTTGATAGAACCATCCGGGACGACCGTGTACGTCATGCGGCAGGACGAGAGCGGCTGTGTCGCCAGCTCATACGTGAAGCGGACGGAGATGGAGCTTGCCTCGTACTCCTTCTGGCCGAGCTGGCCAAACCAGTCGAACTCCTGCCAGTTACCCGCATCATCGAGCAGCTCTTTCTTGACGCAGCGGCGGTAGAGGCTCGCGAGCTTCCACTGCGCCGTCATGAAGTCGCGGCGGCTGCCGTAGTCGTTGTCGACCGGCGCACGCCAGAACGACGGCTTCGGAGCCTCCTCGATGAGCTCTACACCGTTGCACTTGTAGGACGTGAGGTTGCCCGAAGCGCCCGAGAACATGATCTCGAAACCCGTGCCGCGCACGCCGAGGTCGATGTCGCCGTGGACGATGTGCAGCGGTTTCTCTGGCTTCGTCTCAAGCTCCATGTTCGGCGTGTAGTGGAAGCGGCGCGCGCTCTTTACAAAGTCCGTCGCACAGACGGCGTCCTGCGGCTCCGGCACCTCGACCTCATCGACATGCCACGTGCCCTGGCCGAAGGCAATCTCAAAGCCCCTCTTGGCCCAGAGCATATCTTCCTTGAGGCGCAGCGACGCCGTGACCGTCTCCTCCCCCGCATTCGTCAGCGGCAGGTCCTCAAGAGAGACAGTACCCGACTCGCCCGGCAGGATGTGCGGCGCATCCGCCGTCGTTTCCCAGATGGTCTTGCCGTCGAGCATGAGCTCCAGATGCAGCTCATATGACGCCGTATCGGTGAACAGGCTCTTGTTGTGGATGGTGACCTGCTCAGCTGTGACATCGAGGTCGAAGTTCTGGTAGTTGAACTTGACATCCTGCATCTTCGTCGTCAGCTTGCGGTCAGCGAACAGGATGCCGTCGCCGCTGAAGTTGCCGTCATTCGGGCGGTCGCCGAAGTCACCGCCGTACGCGAGCGCATCCTTGCCATAGCGGTCCTTGTGCCAGATGGCCTGATCGACAAAGTCCCAGATGAAGCCGCCCTGGTAAAGCGGTTCCTCATCCGTGAGGTCCGTGTACTTGTGCATGCCGCCGATGCTGTTGCCCATCGCATGCGTGTACTCACAGCAGATGAACGGCTTGTCGCGGTGCTCGGCGAGGAACTTCTTAATGTCCGCGACCGTCGGGTACATCTGGCTCTCCATGTCGCTCGTGCCGTTATAGCGGCGGTCCCAGAAGATGTTCTCGTAGTGGACGAGGCGCGTCGGGTCAGCCTGGCGGAAGTACTCGCTCATCACGTAGAGGTCCTTGCCGCCGCAGGACTCGTTACCGCAGGACCAGATCAGGATGGCAGCGTGGTTCTTGTCGCGTTCAAGCATGGATTTCGCGCGGTCGAGGATGATATCCTGCCACTCCTCGTGGTCATTCGGCAGCGTCTCCTCGACGATGTCGCACTTGCCGTTGCGCATCCAGGAGCCGTGCGTCTCGAGGTTCGTCTCATCGATGACGTAAAGGCCGTAGCGGTCGCAGAGCTCGTAGATGTAGCTCGAGTTCGGGTAATGCGAGCAGCGCAGCGCATTGATGTTGTGCTGCTTCATGATGATGATGTCCTTCTCGATCTCCGCAGGATCTGCCGCGCGGCCGCTGTAGCAGTCAAACTCGTGGCGGTTCGTGCCCTTGAAGACGATGCGCTTGCCGTTGAGCTTCATGAGCCCATCGTCCATGCGGAACTCGCGGAAGCCGATGTTCTGCGGGATGACCTCGAGCAGGTGGCCTGCTTCATCCTCGACCGAGATGACGGCGCGGTAGAGATTCGGAGCTTCTGCGCTCCAGAGCTTGACGCCCGTGAGCTCCGCCTCGAAAGAGGACGTGAGTCCCTCGGCCTGCTGCTCTTCCTTGAGGCAGCACTCACCCGTCTCAGCATCGAAGAGCTCGATCTGCACCTTGTGTGCCTCGCCGCTGTTCCACTTCATGTCGAGGTGGAGCTTGCCGTCCTGGTAGCCATGAATTGGCGCTGCCGTGACGCGCAGGTCATCGAGGTGGATGGCCGGCTTCGTATAGAGGATGACCTCGCGGAAGATGCCCGAGAAGCGCCAGAAATCCTGGTCCTCGATCCAGCTGCCCGAGCTGAAGCGGAAGACCTGCAGCGCCAGGCGGTTCACGCCAGCCTTGAGATACGGCGTGAGGTCGAAATCGGACGGCGTAAACGAATCCTCACTGTAGCCGACGTACTGGCCGTTGAGGTAAACAGCGACAGCCGACTCGACGCCCTGCAGCGAGAGCACGGCATTGTCCCAGCCTTCTGGCAGGACGAAGTCCTTGACGTAGGAGCCGACAGGATTGTCGCGCTGGGGCACCTGTCCCGGATGGACGACCTCGTGGCCGTCCCACGGGTATGTCTGATTCGTGTACTGCGGCACGCCGTGGCCTTCCATCTGCCAGTGTGCCGGCACACGGATGGTCTCCCAGCCGCTGACATCGTAATCCGG
Organism: Mitsuokella jalaludinii; assembly: GCF_928722185.1. Taxonomy (NCBI): domain Bacteria; kingdom Bacillati; phylum Bacillota; class Negativicutes; order Selenomonadales; family Selenomonadaceae; genus Mitsuokella; species Mitsuokella jalaludinii. The sequence continues at coordinate 2,339,204 of NZ_CAKMXA010000001.1, read as the reverse complement.
CTGCTCGAAGCCCTGCGGACGCGCGGCGAGGTTGCGCGCGTAGTGGAACGACCAGATGCCGTTTAGGCTGCGGCGCAGCGAGGAGACGCCTTCCGCCATCTCCATCGCATCGGCGAAGGCCACGTGGTCGCTGTGGGCCGGCAGGCGGTTCTCTGCAAAGAACGTGGGGTCTGCAAGACGATCGACTGTAAACATCAGATATTTCCTCCTTTTTTCACGAAGAAAGGCCGCTGTATCAATCTGGTACAACGGCCCCCTCCTAAGGTCACATGTCATGCGATGGCATGGATGCCATCGACGACGCTGTTCATTTTTAACACATTATTTGCTGAGGTCTTCCCATTTCTCCTCGAGTTCGCGGACGATGCGCGCATGCTCTGCCTCCGTCAGCGTTACCTTTGCACGATAGATGAAGGAAGCGATGACCATGAGGACGATCGGAGCTGCGAACATGACGATCTGGAAATGGAAGAGCGCGTCCGGCTTGATGTCAGCAGCGGAAGCACCGCCCGTCATGCCGACCCAGACAGCAACGAGGCCGATGATGCCGCTCGAGACAGCACCAGCGAATTTATCGACGAGAGGACGTACGCAGAGGCAGACAGCTTCATCGCGATGGCCGATCTTGAGCTGGCCATACTCGACGGAGTCCGTAATCGTCATGAGGACGACGAGGAAGACGAGCGGCTGCGGCAGAGCGAAGAGGCCTGCGCCGATGAGTGCCATCGTGACATTCGTGCCGGAACCAGCATAGATGAGGAGCGCAACGAGCATGATGGCAATGGAAGCGAAGAAGAGCTTGCGGCGGCTGAACTTAGCCGTCAGAGCCGGGAACAGGGCAACAGCGATAAGGCCGATGACTGTGTTGATGACACCGAGGATGGAGAATTTCGTAGCATCACCGATGACGTAGATGAAGTAGTAGAGGTTGAAGTTGTTGACGATGTTGATGCCGATACCATAGACGAGGTAAGCGATAGCCGTCCACATGAGCTGATCGTTCTGCGTCAGGACCTTGAATACGTCTTTTGCAGAAGTCTCCGTCTTGTTCTCACGCAGTGCAGATTCCTGCTCGTGCGTGCCGAGGCCGAGGATGATGGCGCCGAGCGTTGCGATACCGCCGCCGACGCAGGCAAATGCGAACCAACCAGTCGGGTCACCAGCACCGCCGTTCTGGTTCAGTGAGAAGTAGAGGACAACCGGCATGACGATGACCGTGACGAGGTTGGCACCGAAGACGGAACCGATACGGGCAATCGTAGCCGTGATATCGCGTTCATGCGAATCGAAGGAAAGAGCCGGAATCATGGACCAGATAGCAACGTCTTTCGCGCTGTAGAAGATATCCATGATGAAGTATACGATGGCGAAGAGGATCAGGTAGAGCGTCGGATTCGTGACCGTCAGGCCGCCGAAGTCCGTGAACAGGAAAGCCAGCGTGATGGCTGCGACAAAGGCGCCGACGATGACCCATGGTTTGAAGCGGCCCCAACGCGTCTTCGTCTTATCGATCAAGTTGCCGATGAACGGATCGACGAAGAGCTCGAGGATACGGAGCACGAGGATAATCGTCGTGACAATGCCGATCATGTAAGCATCATGGCTCGGGTTGTCCGAGTGGAACAGGTTACTCGTGACAAAAATCATGAAGTAGGTACCGATCATGGCATAGAACACGTCATGACCGAACGTGCCGCACGCATAGCAGATGCGCTGCAGTAATTTGCTATTCATTATGAATGCCTCCCCTAATGAATCCCCAGTGATGATAGGTTATGCTTTGACCTTGTTGATGTAAGCGATGATGCCGTCGGCAACCTCTTCGAGCGAAGCGCCCTTGCTCGTGTTGACGACGAGGTCGTAGTTCGCGCCGTCGCCCCACGTGCGGCCCGTGTAGTAGTTGTAGTAGCGGGCGCGCTTCTCGTTCTCGCGGTTGAGCTCCTTGAGGCTCTTGCCTTCGTAGATCGTCTGGCCGCGCTTCTCGCGGAACTCATCATCTGCGCAGACGAAGATATCGAAGTGGTTGTCGTTGTTGCGCAGTGCGTAGTCAGCGCAGCGGCCGAGGAAGATGCACGAGCCATCCTCTGCAATCTTGCGGATGACGGCGGACTCGCTCATGAACATGCCCTGGCTCGATTCGCCCATGTGCGTACCGAACGAATGGAACGGGATGAAACTCATCGAGAGCGGCTTGACCGTGTTCTCCATCTCGAGCAGCTCGTCTTCGCTAAGGTCGTGGATGCCGAGCTTTGCCGCTGCCAGATGTACGAGCTGGCGATCGTAGAGCTTGATGCCGAGCTTCTCGGCGAGGATGCCGGCCAGCTCACGTCCGCCCGCGCCATACTGACGGCTGATCGTGATGACGAGATTCTCTTTCATAGTAGATTTCCCCTTTCAAAGTGTAAACGTTTTCTCTTTCGATAAGACAGCTTTCCCCAACAAGGGCAGGATCCGAAATGATTGAGATGAGTTCTCTTGATAACCTTGTTGTCTTTTCTTTCGCAAGTAGCAAACGTTTTCTTTTGTTTACAGTTAGTATTATACGCTATTAAATAATAAAAAGCAAGAGGATTTTCAGGGATTTTTACTTTTTTATCTGTTTTCTAAATTGTAGTTGCAATTCGTCGTTTTGGGGGCAAAATAAATATCCCCCGGCATAGCCGGGGGTTTTATATTTACGGCCTTATAAGGCCTCTGCTTACCAGCTGCGCTTAAAAGCGCTTGTCGGTCCGTCATACGCTTACTATTTCCGGCTACCCGTAAACGGGTCTGTCATATCCAGTACCAACTGTTCCGACATGTAATCTTCCTTCAGCTGGTTCTGAATGTATTCCGTTATTTTCTTTTCGTTCTTGCCTACCGTACTTACATAGTACCCTCGACACCAAAAGCTTCGATTTCTATATTTGTACTTCATATTCCCCCATTTCTCGTAAATCATCAAACTGCTCTTCCCCTTCAAAAAGCCCATAAAATTAGACACGCTAATCTTTGGCGGTACCTCAACTAAAATATGGATGTGGTCAGGACAGGCCTCGGCTTCTAACAAGTTCACCTGTTTCCACCGACACAGTTCCCTTAAGATTTGACCAATCTCGTACCGCTTCTGACCATAAAAGACCTTTCTTCTGTATTTAGGGGCAAATACAATATGATATTTACACTCCCATTTTGTATGTGATAAACTATGTACATCGTGATCTTTCATTACGATATACCTCCTTTGTCGTATTGGTTGCAGTTGACGGACCGCAACTTCATACTTCAAGGGAGGTTTATTAAATCCTTTAAAGACTCATCGCTAAAGCTTTATCGAGCCCCTGGTCTAACCAGGGGTTTTCTATATACAAAAAGGAGAGATAGGGTAAACGTATACCCTATCTCTCCTATCAAGAATGACAATTTATTTTGCCATGAGTTTGGCCACTTTATTGGCAAAATCGACCGGATTCTCCGGCAGGATGCCCTCGATCAGCAAGGCCTGCGTGTAAAGGAGATCGCAGTAATCCTTGAAGTCCTGGCTGTCTTTGCCTGCCTCGTGGATCTCCTTGAGGCGGCTGAAGAGCTCGTGATGCGGGTTGATCTCAAGGATGCGCTGTGCCTTGAACATCGGGTTCTTCATCTGAGAGAACGCCTGCTCCATCGCGAGCGACGGACCCGCTTCGTCAGCGACGAGGCAGACAGCGCTGGACTTGAGCCTCGAGGATACCTTGACGTCCTCGACCTTGTCGCCGAGCGCTTCCTTGATATCCTTCATGAGGTCGCTGTTGTCCTTCTGGATCTCCTCCGTCTCCTTCTTGACCTCCTGGCTCTCCGCATCGTCGAGGCCGAGGTCACCGCGGCTGATGGAGTGGAACGGCTTCTCCTCGTACTGGTGGATCGTCTCGATGGCGAATTCATCGACCGGGTCGAGCAGGTAGAGCACCTCGATGCCCTTGTCGCGCAGCGTCTCCATCTGCGGCAGCTGCTCGATTGTCTCCTTGTCCTTGGCCGTCGCGTAGTAGATCTTCTTCTGGCTCTCCGGCATGCGCTCGACGTATTCCTTGAGCGTGACGAGCTTGCCCTCCTTCGAGCTCAGGAAGAGGATGAGGTCCTTGAGCTTGTCGACCGTATCCGAGCCGCTGTAGATGCTGTTGTAGATGCCAATCTTGAGTGACTTGCCGTACTCGTTCCAGAATTTCTCGTACCACTCGCGGTCATTCTTGAGCTTGCGCGACAGCGTCTTGAGGATGTTCTTCTCGAGAGCACGGCCGATGGCCTTGAGCTCGCGGCTCTGCTGCAGGAGCTCACGCGAGATGTTCAGCGAGAGATCCGGCGAGTCGACAAGGCCCTTCATGAAGCGCAGGTAGTCCGGCAGCAGGTCCTTGCACTTGTCCATGATGAAGACATGGCGGCTGTAGAGCTGCAGGCCCGGCTCGTAGTCCGTCTGGTAGAGGTTGAACGGCGCATGCGCCGGGATGGCCAAGAGTGCCGTATACTCGACCGTTCCCTCTGCCTTCGTGTGGAAGACCTCCATCGGGTCCTCCCACTCGTGGAACTGGTGCTTGAAGAACTCGTTATACTCTTCCTTCTTGATCTCCGACTTGTTCTTCGTCCAGAGCGGCTGCATGGAGTTCAGCGTGCGCGTCTCGACCTTCTTGATCTTGTCGGCACCCTCGATCTCCTTGCCGTCCTTGTCCTTCGGTGTCTCCTCGAAGGTGAAGTCCATCTTGATCGGGTAGCGGACGTAGTCGCTGTACTTCTTGACGAGGCGCTCGAGCTCGTAGTTGTCCGTGAAGTCCTGCTCGGCTTCCTTGCCGCAGAACGCATCCTTGAGGTGCAGCGTGATGGCCGTGCCGCGCTCCGCCTTCTCGCACTCCTCAATGGTGTAGGAGCCGTCTGCATTCGACTCCCACTTCCAGGCCTGCTTCTCGCCTGCCTTGCGCGTCACGATCGTCACATGGTCCGCGACCATGAAGGCCGAGTAGAAGCCGACGCCGAACTGGCCGATCATCTCTTTGTCCGTCAGGTCCTTGTTCTCCTCTTTCGCCTTCTTGAGCTGCTCAAGGAAAGCCTTCGTGCCGGACTTCGCGATCGTGCCGATGTTCTCGATGAGCTCATCACGGTTCATGCCGATGCCGTTGTCGGCGATCGTCAGCGTGTGCTGCTCTGCATCCGGCGTCAGGAATATCTGGAAGGCCTCATCGCCTTCGAGCAGGCTGCGGTCTGTCAGGCTCTCGAAATGCGCTTTATCGATTGCATCCGATGCATTGGAGATGAGCTCGCGCAGGAAGATCTCGTGATTCGTGTAGATGGAATGAATCATGAGGTCGAGCAGCTGCTTTGTCTCCGCTTGGAATTCATGTGTTTCTTTTGCCATGGAAATCTGCCTCTCTTTATCTAGGATTGTTATATGCACAGATAGGTGTTAGCACTCATAGTCTCCGAGTGCTAACGTACAGGTATTAATATACACCATAAACAACAAAAAGTCAAAGATATTCCATAAAAAAAGAGCCACCGCTCTCGCAATGACTCCTGACAATCCACTCAGCAGGCAGCTGCCATCTTTGCACGATCAGCCTGGCGCATCCTCTGCACAAAGGAATCCGTCAAGTGGACTTCAAAGTCTTCCTTGACCTTGGCGAGTGCTGCATAATCGCTTTCCTGCATCTCCTGCTCCTCCCCGTCTGCCGTGAAGGCCTTGAACGAGGGAATCTCCTCGCTGCCCGTGAAGACGAGAACGCGGTCAGCACCGACGCCGAAGCGGCGATGTGCGAGCAGCCGGATGGCTGCTGCTCCCGGCATGAATCCCGTCGTGCCATCCATTACCATATATTCCTGTTTCTCTACCTGATAGATTCGAACGATCATCATACCGGTCACCCTTTCTTTCTTGCTTGCGATGGCTCTATTATAGCAGTCATCGATATGCAAGAAAATCACAAAATATGCTTTATATATTGCAAAAAGTGTCCTATGATAGAAGCAGGAGGTGTTTTGATGCAAACGTATCCCAAAAAGGGCTATCTGAGCAGCGACTTCCGCGTCTTCCACCTGCACGACAGGAAGCTGCGCGATATCCCCTTTCACTACCACGATTTCCATAAGATCATCCTGTTTCTCGGCGGCCATGTCGACTACATCATCGAGGGCAAGACATATCACCTGCGGCCAAACGACATTGTCTTTGTCACGGCTGGCGAGATCCATCGGCCGGTCTTCCTCGACGATGAAGCGGCATACGAGCGCATCGTCATCTACATCGCGCCGGACTTCCTGCGGCGCCTCGACACACGCGCGAAGCTCTCCCAGTGCTTCACGGAGGCCAGGGAACACGGCAGCGTCATGCATCAGCTGCCGAACCGCAGCCATGACCTGCTCTTCCACATGGACAAGCTCGAAAAAACAGCCCATGGCGAGGGTTTCGCCAATGGGCTGTACACAGAGATCCTCTTTATTGAATTCTTGATCCTGCTCAACCGCAGCCTCGGGGACCACGAGCTCAAGACCTTGGACGCCGTCTCATACGACCCCAAGATCCAGGAAGTGCTCACCTATATCAACGAGCATCTCGCGGACGACCTCTCGATCGCGGTGCTCGCGGGCCACGTCTTCCTGAGCCGCTATTACCTCATGAAGAAGTTCAAAGCCGATACAGGTTACAGCTTGCATGCCTACATCCGCAACAAGCGTCTGCTCTTCGCGCGCGACCAGCTCCGCACAGGAAAGTCCGTCACCGAGATCAGCCATCTTGCAGGCTTCCGCGATTACTCGACATTCTCACGAGCCTTCCATGCGCTCTTCCACTGCTCGCCCAAGGAATGGCGTGCCAGTCACGAGCCTGCCGGATATCACTCCGATGCTTTCTCCTCGCGGTCGAGCAGCTTCTGAACGGCGTCTTGCATGTGCGTGTCGGCGACCGTCTCGATCTGGCCAGCATCACACTTAGCGGCGAGCTGCGGCTCGATGGGGATGCGCGCGAGCACATCGAGGCCGTACGACTTCGCGATCTCTTCGATGTGGCTGTGGCCGAAAATCTCGTGGCGCTTGCCGCAGTCGGAGCACTCGAAGTAGCTCATGTTCTCGACGAGGCCGAGAATTGGCACCTTCATGCCCTCGGCCATCTTGACGGCCTTCTCGACGATCATCGAGACGAGCTCCTGCGGGCTCGTGACGATGATGATGCCATCGAGCTTGATGGACTGCATGACTGTCAGCGGCACATCGCCCGTTCCCGGCGGCATGTCAACAAACAGGTAATCGATGTCCTCCCAGATGAAGTCGTGCCAGAACTGCTTGACGACACCACTGATGATCGGGCCACGCCAGACGACGGGGTCCGTCGAGTTCTCGAGCAGGAGATTCATGCTGACGACCTCGATGCCGCCGGCCGTGCGCACCGGATAGGCACCAGCCTGGTTGCCGCGCACTTCGCCCTTCGTGCCGAACATCTTCGGGATGGACGGGCCCGTGATATCGGCATCGAGGATGCCCGTGTGCTTGCCCTTGCGGCTCATGGCCACCGACATCAGCCCTGTGACGAGCGATTTGCCGACGCCGCCCTTGCCGCTGACGACAGCGATGACGTGGCGGATTGTGCTGAGCTCGTTCGGCGCTTCGTGGAAGTCCTTCTTGCGTGTGTCCTGGCCACAGGTTGTCCCGCAGGAGCCGCAGTCATGGTTGCATGTTTCTGACATAGTGATACCTCCAGACTATATCGCTTAGTATTTCTCAATCCTATCATTGATAATGCAAAAACCCTCCCCGCAAGAGCGGGGAAGGTTTTATTTTTGTTGTTGGGGTTCTTGGATTATGCGCCCGTGTTTTCCGTCGTAGCTTCCGTCTCAACCGTCTCAACTGTCTCAGCTGATTCAGCGGACTCTTCTGGAGCAGCGACAGGAGCTTCTTCCACCGGCTTCGGGTCGTTATCGATGACCTTGAGGTTGCGATAACGGCTCATGCCCGTACCAGCCGGGATGAGCTTGCCGATGATGACGTTCTCCTTGAGGCCAATGAGCGGATCGACCTTGCCCTTGATGGCAGCATCCGTCAGGACACGCGTCGTCTCCTGGAATGATGCAGCCGAGAGGAAGGAATCCGTGGCCAGAGAAGCCTTCGTGATGCCGAGCAGGATCGGCTTGGCGACAGCCGGCTCGCCGTCCTCCTCGATGGCCTTGGTGTTGGCCGTCTCGAAGGCATTGATGTCGATGTACTCGCCCGGCAGGAAATCCGTCGTACCGGACTCCTCGATCTTCACCTTGTGGAGCATCTGGCGGACCATGACCTCGATGTGCTTGTCGTTGATCTCAACACCCTGGGATTTGTATACCTTCTGTACTTCGTACACGAGGTAGCGCTGCGTAGCCTGCAGGCCGCAGACGCGCAGAATGTCGTGCGGGTTGACCGAACCCTCAGTGAGCTTGTCACCCGGCATGAGGTGCATGCCCTGCTTGACGTGCATGCGTGCGCCGTACGGGATGGCATACTCGCGCGCCTGGCCCTCGCTCGGATGGATCGTGACCTTGCGCATGCCCTTGCCCGTATCCTCGACCTCGGCATCGCCTTCAATCTCTGCGATGATGGCGTGATGCTTCGGCTTGCGTGCCTCGAAGAGCTCTTCGACACGCGGAAGACCCTGGGTGATATCGTCACCAGCGACACCGCCGGAATGGAACGTACGCATCGTGAGCTGCGTGCCCGGCTCGCCGATGGACTGTGCGGCAATCGTACCGACAGCCTCGCCGATCTCGACCTCTGCCTGGTTGGCGAGGTCGCGGCCGTAGCACTTGACGCAGACGCCGAACTGCGATTTGCAGGTCAGGACGCTGCGGATGGAAACGCGGTCGCGCACCTTCTCGATGCGCTTTGCAAGGGCCTCGTCGACCATGTCGTTGATGGAAGCGATGCGTTCGCCCGTCTCCGGATCGTCGATGTTCTCGGCGAGGAAGCGGCCGACAATACGCTCTGCCAGCGACTCGATGATGCCGTCGCCTTCCTTGATGGCTTCGACTTCGATGCCGCGGACATTGTTGTTGCGGATGTGGATCTCCTTGGCATCGCTGTCCAGGATATCCTGGATGCTCTGCTGCGTGAGTTTCTCGCCCGCCTCAAAGACAACCGTGCCGTCGAGAGCGACGACGTCGTGCGTGACTTCCTTGCCATTCATCTCCTGGAAGATGGCCTGACGCGTCTTCTCACGCTCCTTCTCATCCGGTTCGCCGAGCGTGACGACTTCCGTGATCATCGCATTGGAGAGCGAAGCCTCCGATGCGAGCGAGGAGCCGCGGACCATGATCTCGTGGACATTCTTCTCGCCGATCGTCGTGAGTTTCTCTTCGTCGAGGATCGTGTCTCTCGGGAAGAGGACTTCCTTCGTCTCCGGATCGAGCACGTCGGCGCCGAGCAGACGGCCCATGAGGCTGTCGTTGAGCAGCTCGAGGGCATCGAATGTTGAGGCCGTCAGGCGTGCGCGCGCCTGGACGAGGTTCAGCGTCGAGACATCGCAGTCCTCTTCGCGGACGATGACATCCTGCGCGACATCGACGAGACGGCGCGTGAGGTAACCCGAGTCAGCCGTACGCAGTGCCGTATCGGCCAGACCCTTGCGGGCACCGTGCGAAGAAATGAAGTAATCGGATACCGACAGGCCCTCGCGGAAGTTTGCCGTGATCGGCAGGTCGATGATCTTACCAGACGGATCAGCCATGAGGCCGCGCATGCCGGCGAGCTGACGCATCTGCTGCTTGTTACCGCGGGCACCGGAGTCCGCCATCATGAAGATCGGGTTGAAGGCGTCCATGTTGTCCATCATGGCGTCTGCGACATCGTCCGTAGCCTTCGACCAGAGAGCGACGACCTTGTGGTAGCGCTCGTCCTCGGTGATAAGACCGCGATCGTACTGGCGCTCGACCTTGTTGACGATCTTCTGCGTATCGCCGATGATGACTTTCTTCTTCGGCGGCACGATGACGTCGGAGATGGCGACCGTCATGCCGGCGATGCAGGCATAATGGTAACCGAGGTTCTTGACGCCGTCGATGACTTCTGCCGTCTTCGTCGCGCCAAAGTGGTTATAGCAGTTGGCAACGAGTTTGCCAAGCTCTTTCTTGTTCATGAGGATGCCGAGCTTCCACTCGTCACTGCCCTTGTCCTGATGGTAGTAACGGAGCTCCGGCGGCAGGATCTCGTTGAAGATCATGCGGCCGAGAGATGTGCGCACGAGGCCATAGCCTTCGATGCGGCAGCGGATCTCCGCCTGCAGCTCGAGGTCGTGCTGCTGATAAGCGAGCAGTGCCTCAGCGATACCCGTGACGACCATGCCCTCGCCCTTGGCGCCTGGCTTGAGGATCGTCAGGTAGTAGGAACCGAGAACCATATCCTGCGTCGGGACGATGATTGGCTTGCCGTCCTTCGGTGCGAGGATGTGGTTGGCTGCGAGCATCAGGATGCGCGCCTCAGCCTGTGCCTCGGCCGACAGCGGCAGATGGATAGCCATCTGGTCACCATCGAAGTCGGCGTTGTAGGCCGTGCAGGCCAGCGGATGGAGCTTCAGTGCATGACCTTCCGTCAGGACCGGCTCAAAGGCCTGGATGCCGAGACGATGCAGCGTCGGAGCACGGTTCAGGAGAACCGGATGCTCCTTGATGACGTCCTCGAGGACATCCCAGACCTCTGGGCGTGCGCGCTCGACCATGCGCTTTGCACTCTTGATGTTGTGCGCAGCACCCGAAGCGACGAGCTTCTTCATGACAAACGGCTTGAAGAGCTCGAGTGCCATGACTTTCGGCAGGCCGCACTGATGCAGCTTGAGTTCCGGGCCGACGACGATAACGGAACGGCCCGAATAGTCGACGCGCTTGCCGAGCAGGTTCTGACGGAAGCGGCCCTGCTTGCCCTTGAGCATGTCCGAAAGGGACTTCAGGGGGCGGTTGCCCGGGCCCGTGACCGGACGGCCACGGCGGCCGTTATCGATCAGGGCGTCGACTGCTTCCTGCAGCATGCGCTTCTCGTTGCGCACGATGATGTCCGGCGCACCGAGGTCCAGGAGGCGCTTGAGGCGGTTGTTGCGGTTGATGACGCGGCGGTAGAGATCGTTGAGATCCGAGGTCGCGAAGCGGCCGCCATCGAGCTGTACCATCGGGCGCAGGTCCGGCGGGATGACCGGGACGACATCGAGGATCATCCAGGACGGCTTATTGCCCGACTTGCGGAATGCCTCAACGACTTCCAGGCGGCGGATGGCGCGGACCTTCTTCTGGCCGGAAGCCGTGCGGACTTCCTTGCGCAGGACTTCGCTCATGCGATCGAGGTCGAGTTCCTCGAGGAGCTCTTTGATGGCCTCAGCGCCCATGCCGACGCGGAAGGTATTGCCGTACTTCTCGAGCGCTTCATGGTAGTCCTTCTCAGAGAGCAGGCTCTTCTTCGTCAGATCCGTCTCGCCCGGATCGAGCACGATGTAGTAGGCAAAGTAGAGAACTTTCTCGAGGGCGCGTGGCGAGATATCGAGAATCAGGCCCATGCGGCTCGGGATGCCCTTGAAGTACCAGATATGGGAGACCGGAGCGGCGAGTTCGATATGGCCCATGCGCTCACGGCGGACTTTCGCCCGCGTCACCTCGACGCCGCAGCGATCGCAGATGATGCCCTTATAACGGATGCGCTTGTACTTGCCGCAATGACATTCCCAGTCACGCGTCGGTCCGAAAATGCGCTCGCAGAACAGGCCGTCACGCTCTGGCTTGAGCGTGCGGTAGTTGATCGTCTCCGGCTTCTTGACTTCGCCGTAGGACCACTCCCGGATCTTGTCCGGGGATGCAAGCCCGATGCGCATCGAATCAAAATTATTTACATCCAGCAAAGAGATGACACTCCCTTCTTATTTCTCATCTTCTCCATCATCGGACGGATCTACGATCGAACCGAGGCTGCCGATATCGGCGATGATGTCATCCGGCTTCTCGTCGTCGGACGGAGCACCCTCGTCGTAGTGGTCAGCGGCATCAGCCTTCGCAGCGGCGTCCTCGCCCTTCGTCGGGTCAACGCCTGCTACATCGAGATCGAGGTTCTTTGCTTTTTCGTTGATGTTCTCATCATCGTCATCGTCGTCCTGGATCGTGATTTCCTTAGCATCCTCGTTGAGGACCTTGATGTCAAGACCGATGGACTGGAGCTCTTTGATGAGGACCTTGAAGGATTCCGGAACGCCCGGCTCTGGGATATTCTCGCCCTTGACGATGGCCTCGTACGCCTTGACACGGCCGACGACATCGTCAGACTTGACCGTCAGGATCTCCTGCAGCGTGTAAGCGGCGCCGTATGCCTCGAGTGCCCAGACCTCCATCTCGCCGAAGCGCTGGCCGCCGAACTGTGCTTTACCACCGAGCGGCTGCTGCGTGACGAGGGAGTACGGGCCTGTGGAACGAGCGTGGATCTTATCGTCGACGAGGTGATGCAGCTTGAGGAAGTACGTGCAGCCGACGGTTACGCGGTTCTCAAACGGCTCACCCGTGCGGCCATCGTAGAGGACGGTCTTGCCGTCGACCGGCAGGCCAGCAGCCTTGATGGTGCCGAATACCTCTTCATCGCTCGCACCGTCGAAGACAGGCGTCGCGATGTGCAGGCCAGCGACATCCGGCTTCGGCATGCCGAGGCGGTCGACGTCGTAGCCGAGGTCGCGCAGGCGCTGCTCGATCGTCGGATTGTGCTCCTTGATCTGCTTGCCGATCTCGAGGACAGCACGGCCGAGGTGTGCCTCGAGGATCTGACCGATATTCATGCGGGACGGGACGCCCAGCGGGTTCAGGACGATGTCGACCGGCGTGCCGTCCGGCAGGAACGGCATGTCTTCCTGGCGCATGATGCGCGAGACGACACCCTTGTTGCCGTGACGGCCTGCCATCTTATCGCCGACCGAGATCTTGCGCTTCTGGGCGATGTAGACGCGGACGAGGCGGTTGACGCCTGGCGGCAGCTCATCGTTGTTCTCGCGGCTGAAGATCTTGACGTCGACGATCTTGCCCTGCTCGCCGTGCGGGACGCGCAGCGACGTGTCGCGGACCTCGCGTGCCTTCTCGCCGAAGATGGCACGCAGCAGGCGCTCCTCTGCCGTGAGCTCCGTCTCGCCTTTCGGCGTGACCTTGCCGACGAGGATATCGCCAGGACGGACGTCGGCACCGATCGAGATAATGCCTTCTTCATCGAGGTCCTTGAGGGCTTCTTCAGCGACATTCGGGATGTCGCGCGTGATCTCCTCAGGGCCGAGTTTCGTATCACGCGCATCGCACTCGTATTCCTCGATGTGGATGGACGTGTAGATATCGCGCTTGACGAGGTTCTCGGAGAGCAGGACAGCATCCTCGTAGTTGTAGCCTTCCCAAGGCATGTACGCAACGATGATGTTGTAGCCGAGTGCAAGTTCGCCGTGGTCCGTTGCCGGGCCGTCAGCGATTGGTTGTTTCTCCTCTACTTCGTCGCCTTTATAGACAATCGGGACCTGGTTGATGCAGGTGCCCTGGTTGGAACGCAGGAATTTCTGCAGTTTGTAGTGGTCGAGTTCACCACTCTCCGTGCGGACGTCGATGTAATCCGCCGTGACTTCCTCGACGACGCCGGCGCGCTTAGCGAGTACCATGACGCCCGAGTCGCAGGCAGCCTTGTACTCCATGCCCGTGCCGACGAGCGGAGCCTGCGTGCGCAGAAGAGGAACGGCCTGGCGCTGCATGTTCGCACCCATGAGGGCACGGTTCGCATCGTCGTTCTCGAGGAATGGGATCATCGTCGTCGCGATCGAGAAGACCTGGCGCGGGCTGACGTCCATGTAGTCGACCGTCTCTCGCGTGTGCAGGCCCGTCTCTTCGTTGAAACGCGCCGTGACGCGCTCGTTGACGAACCACTCGTTCTCGTCGAGCGGCTCGTTGGCCTGTGCGATGACGAGCTCGTCCTCTTCATCGGCCGTCAGGTAGCGGACTTCGTCCGTCACGCGGTGGTTCTCCTTGTCGACGCGGCGGTACGGCGTCTCCATGAAGCCGAACTGGTTGACGCGCGCATACGTGGCCAGAGAACCGATGAGGCCGATATTCGGGCCTTCTGGGGACTCGACTGGGCACATGCGGCCGTAGTGGGAGTTGTGGACATCGCGGACTTCGAAGCCTGCGCGCTCACGGGAAAGACCGCCCGGGCCGAGAGCCGAGAGACGGCGCTTATGCGTGAGCTCGGACAGCGGGTTGTGCTGGTCCATGAACTGCGAGAGCTGGGAGGAACCAAAGAATTCCTTGACAGCAGCAACGACAGGACGGATGTTGATGAGTGCCTGCGGCGTGATGACATCGACATCCTGGATCGTCATGCGTTCGCGGACGACGCGCTCCATGCGTGAGAGGCCGATGCGGAACTGATTCTGCAGCAGTTCACCGACGGCGCGGACGCGGCGGTTACCGAGGTGGTCGATATCATCCGTCGTGCCGAAGCCATCCATGAGGTTGAGCAGATAGCTGATCGAAGCGAGGATATCGTTCTTCGTGATCGTGCGGTCGTGGATGTCAAGCGTCGGCGAGCAGAGCAGGCGGACCTTCGTGCCATCCTTCTTGAGCAGGAACAGCGTGATGAGGTTGCCCTCACCGAAGAGCTGCTTCTCGCGCTCGACATCGACAGCATCGAGCATGTCTTCCGTGACGACTTCGCCCTGCGGGATGACGATCTCGCCCGTCTCGTGGTCGACAATCGGCTCTGCGAGGACCTTGCCGAGGATGCGGCGCTTCCAGCCGAGCTTCTTCGTCAGCTTGTAGCGGCCGACCGTAGCGAGGTCGTAGCGCTTCGGATCGAAGAACAGCGAATTGAGGAGCTGCGTCGCATTGTCCTCATTCGCCGGCTCGCCCGGACGCAGGCGCTTGTAGATCTCGATGACAGCCTTGCCCTGCGACTTGACATCCTCGCCATCACGCTCGATCGTGTTGAGCATGCGAGGATCGTCGCCGAAGAGCTCGATGATCTTCTCATCCGTATCGAAACCGAGTGCGCGGATGAAATACGTTACGGGCATCTTGCGCGTGCGGTCGATGCGGACGGATACGACGTCATTCGTATCCGTCTCGAGCTCGATCCACGCACCACGGTTCGGGATCACCGTTGCATTGTAGAGGTGCTTGCCGGTCGGATCGATCTCCTCGCCGTAGTAGGCGCCCGGAGAGCGAACGAGCTGGCTGACGATGACACGCTCTGCACCATTGATGATGAACGTACCCGTATCGGTCATAAGCGGGAAATCGCCCATGAAGACTTCCTGCTCTTTGATTTCGCCTGTCTCGCGATTGATGAGGCGGACATTCACCCGAAGAGGTGCTGCCAGCGTCACATCGCGTTCCTTGCACTCGTCGAGATCGTACTTCGGCTCGCCGAGCGAGAAGCTCTCGAAGGACAAGACCAGATTTCCGGAGAAATCCTGGATTGGTGAGATATCATGGAAAATCTCCTGCAGTCCTTTATCGAGGAACCACTGGTAACTGTTCCGCTGAATGTCCAGCAGATGCGGCATCTCCATGACCTCTTTGATTCTGGCATAGCTATACCTGGTTCGTTTGCCCACCGGCACAGGATTAAACATTAAATCCTTCACCCCTTAGCCTGATTTTACTAGAATGTTTTTTGAAAGATAGAGAAATAACACAAATAGATGCGGAATCATAGAACAAGAAAAAAACAAGGTCAGCTTATTTTTTTGCACCTTGCTTCCGTTCCTTTCCACATACGCATAGTTATCCCTATTCAATTTCCTGTAGTTTAACACTATACCATAGCTTGACTTGACTGTCAAGTCAGGTGCATAAAAAAAAAGACCGTCCTTGCGGACGGTCCCATATTCAGCAAACTGAATTACTTCAGCTCAACCGTAGCGCCAGCCTCTTCGAGCTTAGCCTTGAGGGCATCAGCATCAGCCTTGGAGACGTTCTCCTTGACCGGAGCCGGAGCGCCATCAACGAGAGCCTTAGCTTCCTTCAGGCCGAGGCCCGTAGCTTCACGGACAGCCTTGATGACGTTGATCTTCTTGTCGCCAACAGCGGAGAGAACGACCGTGAACTCAGTCTTCTCTTCAGCAGCAGCGCCAGCAGCAGCGCCAGCAGCAGCAACTGCAACCGGAGCAGCAGCGCTAACGCCGAACTTGTCTTCCATAGCCTTTACGAGCTCGGACAGCTCGAGGACAGTCATGTTTTCAATGGCTTCCATGATTTCTTCTTTAGTCATTTGATTTTCCTCCAATGTTTTGTTATTTTCGATTTGAATTCTTCGTGTTTATTTCTTAACCCCTCAGGCGGCCTGAGCCTCCTGAATGGAATTAAGCGGACTCTTTCTGCGAGCGGATTGCGTCAAGCACATAGACCGCATTGCGGATAACGCCCTGCAGAACGTTGACCGTGTTGGAAATCGGTGCGTTCATGCTGCCAAGCAGCTTGGCAATGAGTTCCTCGCGGGACGGCAGAGCTGCGAGAGCTTTGACCTCGTCGACACCGATGACCTTGCCTTCGACCATACCGACTTTGACCGTCAGTACCTCAGCATCCTCGAGCTTGTTCTTCTTGATGAAGCCGCAGATGACCTTTGCCGGAGCAACAGCATCCTCCGTGGAGAATGCGAAAGCCGTCGTGCCCTCGAGGTGCTCTTCGATGCCTTCGATACCTGCCTCTTTGGCAGCGATGCGGAGCATCGTGTTCTTTACGACATGATAGGAAACGCCAGCCTCGCGGAGTTCGCGACGTAGTTCCGTATCCTGTGCAACCGTAAGACCCTTGTAGCTCGTGAGCACGACGCCCTTAGCGGACTCGAGCTGCTCCTTGAGCTGAGCGACAACAGCCTGTTTAGCGGAAGTAACACCCATTCTATTACACCTCCTGTCTTCTTGGATTTTAAAACAGATCAAAAAACCTCCGGCTGTCCGCCGGAGGTCACATTTTCTAAGTTAGGTGACTCCGGCCTCGGCAGGCGACATGATCGTCGTTAGATGATGAAATATCAAACCTGCTGTCTACAGCCTTCGATATGCGATTGGAGACCGGAGTCTCGCCTGATCCTCAGAGCGGCTTAGAGCTGAACCGGTACGCCCGGGCCCATCGTGGCGCTAACCGTGATGGAGCGGATGTACTGGCCCTTTGCAGCAGCCGGCTTAACGCGGATCAGTGTATCAATCAGGGCCTGGAAGTTCTGCTGAAGCTTCTCAGCGTCGAAAGATGCCTTGCCAATCGGGCAATGGACATTACCGGCCTTATCGGTGCGGTATTCGACTTTACCTGCTTTAATCTCGCTGATTGCCTTCGTGAGATCCATCGTTACCGTACCGAGTTTCGGGTTCGGCATGAGGCCGCGAGGGCCGAGGATCTTACCGAGACGACCAACCGTACCCATCATATCCGGCGTAGCAACAGCGACATCGAAGTCGAGCCAGCCACCCTGGATCTTCTGGACGATTTCATCGGAGCCAACGAAGTCTGCACCTGCAGCCTCTGCCTCCTTGACTTTCTCGCCTTTTGCAAAGACGAGGACGCGCTTGGATTTACCCGTGCCATGCGGCAGGACCATAGCGCCGCGGACCTGCTGATCAGCATACTTCGGATCAACGCCGAGGCGGACGTGCAGCTCGATCGTCTCATCGAACTTCTTCGTAGCCGTCTTCTTGACGAGTTCCATTGCTTCAGCGGCCGTGTAAAGCTTGCCAGCCTCTACGAGCTTGGCAGCTTCCTGATATTTCTTACCAGCTTTAGCCATTTGTGTTGTTCTCCTTTTTGTGGTTATAACGGTATTGCCTCCCACAGGAGGAAGGGATCAGGATCAGTCTACGATCTCGATGCCCATGCTGCGAGCCGTACCCTCAATCATGCGGGTAGCAGCCTCGATATCGCCAGCGTTCAGATCTTTCATCTTGCTCTCAGCGATTTCCTGTGCTTTTGCACGCGGCAGCTTTGCTACTTTGTTCTTGTTCGGCTCACCAGAAGCCTTCTCAAGACCAGCGGCCTTCTTCAGAAGGACAGCAGCCGGCGGAGTCTTCGTGATGAACGTGAAGGATCTATCCTCAAAAACCGTGATCACGACCGGGATCGTAAGACCAGCCTGTGCCTTGGTTCTCTCGTTGAACTCCTTGCAGAAGCCCATGATGTTGACGCCAGCCTGGCCCAGTGCAGGACCTACCGGAGGAGCCGGATTAGCTTTGCCAGCCATAACCTGAAGCTTTACAATCTTAGAAACTTTCTTAGCCATTGTTTGTTTCACCTCCTAAAAATGATGGAATGATGGTTCCGCTCAAAGCGTTTCGACCTGATCGAAACCAAGCTCAATCGGCGTCTCTTCGACGATGACCTTGAGGCGCGCTTTTTCCGTATCGATCTCGGAAACCGTGCCCGTGTAGTTCTCGAAGACACCCGAGTTGATGCGAACGACATCCCCGACTGCAACATTGAGTTCAGGTTTGTGTTCCTCTTCTTCTCCCATGGATTTCAGAATACGTTTTGCCTCAGCATCGGTAAGCGGTATCGGATGCTTCTCAGAACCGACGAAACCAGTAACACCGGTGGTGTTGCGCACAACGTACCAGGAATGTTCATCGACGATCATGTCGACGAGGACATATCCAGGGAAGACCTTACGTGGGACGACCTTTTTCTTGCCGTCCTTGATCTCGACCTCATCTTCAACCGGTACGACCACATTGAAGATCATGTTGCCCATGTTGGCCGTGTGGATCAGGCGCTCAAGATTGGCCTTGACCTTATTCTCATAGCCCGAATACGTGTGGATGACGTACCAGGCTCTGCCAGGGTTATCCTGACGGAGATCCATCTCGTCTTTTTCTGCCATGCTTATCTCACCCAGCTCACCTTAAAATGATGTGGAACAATCTCGCGAAGAACGTATCGCAGATCCAGATCAGGGCGCATACGACAGCAACAGCAATGCCGACAACAGCCGTATAATTGACGAGCTCCTTCTTAGTGGACCAGGACACTTTTTTCATCTCTGCGACTACTTCGTCCAGGAACTTCTTCACAATCACTTCACATCCCCGTTCGTACTGACAACGCGTCCTTACTTCGTTTCCTTATGCACCGTGTGCTTCTTGCAGAACTTGCAGTACTTATTGAACTCCAGACGATCCGGGTTGTTCTTCTTATTCTTGTTCGTGCGGTAGTTGCGGCTGTGGCACTCCGTGCACTCCAACGTGATATTGTTGCGCATCCTTTATTACACCCCTTACGTTGCGAAAGTTGACTTTTTCATAATGTCACTAATACAATTTAGCACAGTTGGCAGGCGCTGTCAACACAAAATCCTTGACAAAAAGAAATCTTTTTGCCCGGACCTGTCAAAGCAGCTGCCTGCCAGATGGCATAAATAAAACCCCTGTATCAGGGGTTCAGTTGATGAATTGGTGGCGGCACAGAGATTTGAACTCCGGACACTGCGGGTATGAACCGCATGCTCTAGCCAACTGAGCTATGCCGCCATGTATGAATGGAGCTGATAACCAGGATTGAACTGGTGACCTTATCCTTACCAAGGATACGCTCTACCGACTGAGCTATATCAGCGACCTCACATTTGGTTGCGGGGACAGGACTTGAACCTGTGACCTTCGGGTTATGAGCCCGACGAGCTACCGACTGCTCCACCCCGCGATGAATCTATATCTATGATTTTGCGGATTATCATATTGGTTGCGGGAACAGGACTTGAACCTGTGACCTTCGGGTTATGAGCCCGACGAGCTACCGACTGCTCCATCCCGCGATATCATGCCTGCCGTACTACTTCCGGCTGACAAGATATAATTATAGAGCCTTTCTCCCCTATTGTCAACACCTAAAAACAAAAAAATCGCCAGATCGCAAAAAAAATCAGGGCAGGTCCATGCCTGCCCTGTCCATTATATATGGAAGAGATGCGTCACGCTTTCTTTTCCTCTGCCTTGCCAGCCTGCGCTGCCTCTGGTTCCTCCCCAGTCTCGAAGAGGTATGCATAGCGCTCCTTGAATGCCTTGGGGTCCATGCGGTACGCATTGGCAAGGCCCGGATCGTCGAGGTCCTCCTTCTCCATGCGCATCATCGAGCCGCGCGCGATGCGGTACTGGACGGACTTGATGTTGACCTTGCGCACGCGCGTCTTGCCCGTGGCCGGATCCTTGATGTCCTCGAAGCGCATCGGCACAGCTTCGTTGTTCTGGATAGAGATCAGTGCACCGCTGTCACCGCGCATGAGGAAGCGGACGGCCGAGTAGCCGAGCGAGCGCGCGTAGTCGATATCGTAAGCAATCGGCGCCGTGCAGCGCAGCTCGTAGCCGATCTCCTTATCGATGATGGAGATCTTGATGCCGATCTTCTTGACCTCAGCGAGCACTGCCTGCTTGAGGATCTCACCGAAGTCGAGCTCGCTGTAGCGGATATGGCCGTGCTCATCCGTCACGACCTCGCCGAGCTTCTTGAAGTCTTCCGGCGCAATCTTCTCGATGACACCTTCAGCGATGACAGCGACGCCGTAGTTCTTGCCCGTCAGGTAGCGCTTGACGATGGAGCCCGTGACGATGTCGACGAGCTGCTGCAGCGGAATCTTCTTCTGCGGGAACTCCTCCGGGATGATCGTGATGGCAGCACCGGCGCTGCGGCCCATGCCAAGTGCCAGGTGACCGGCCGTGCGGCCCATGGCGATCGTGAAGTACCAGCGGTTGTTCGTCGTGCGCGCATCTTCCATGAGGTTCTCGATCTCCGTCGTCGCGAAAGCGCGGGCCGTCTCAAAGCCGAAAGTCGGCACGCCTTCCGGAAGCGGCAGGTCGTTGTCGATGGTCTTCGGCACGTGGACGACATTGATCGTGCGGCCCATCTTGCGCGCCTCTTCCGAGACGGCTGCCGAGCTGTAGGCCGTGTCATCGCCGCCGATCGTCACGAGGTGCGTGACACCGAGCTCCGTCAGCGTCTCCACGACCGTGCGCAGGTCGGACTCTTTCTTTGTCGGGTTGAAGCGGCTCATCTTGAGGATGCAGCCGCCCGCCATGTGGATGTGGCTGATGTCCTTCGGCTCGAGGCGGACGTAATTCTTCTCGCCGCGCGCAAGTCTCGAGAAACCATCGTAGATGCCGAGTACATCCCAGCCATGGCGCGTCGCCTCATTCGTGATACCCGAGATGACGCTGTTGATGCCAGGAGCGGGGCCGCCGCCGCAGACGATTGCGATAACATTCTTGATGCCGATCATGGAAATTCCCCCTTAGGTTTGTTGGTACGTTCGGTACTCAAATTTGATTACAGTACATTTATTCGTCTTTTTTCTCCATATTCCTGCTTGCATCTTATTGTTTTTCAAAGTTTTTGAAAATTTTTTGTCAAAAAACAGCCGCTTCCCCAGCGGATTGAGGAAGTGGCTGCTCCTATTGCCCTTTCTTATCTGTGGCCGGAACGCCCCGGCTTGGCGCGATGGCCGAGATTCGACTTCGTGCCGCGTGCCTTCTGGCGGCGGCTGCGGTCATTGCGCCCCTTGTGCGAGGCCCCCTTGCGGTTGGCATACTTCGACAGCGGCTTGCGCTGTGCCTTCTTCTCCTCACGCTTCTCGCGAATCTCCTTGAGGATCTGCTCCTGCTTCTCCTTGTGGCGGCGTCCGCGCTCCGAGCGCTGCTTGCGTATCCTGTCCTTGATGCCGCTCTCGATGCGGCGCAACAAGTCATACTGGCGCGCGTTGACGAAGGTGATGGCCTTGCCGCGCTCGCCCGCGCGGCCCGTGCGGCCGATGCGGTGGATGTAACTCTCGGCATCATGCGGGATATCGTAGTTGAAGACATGCGTCACGCCCTCAATGTCGAGGCCGCGCGCCGCGATGTCCGTCGCACAGAGGATCTGGAGCTCGGCCTTGCGGAAGCGCTTGAGTACGAGCGTGCGCTGGACCTGCGAGAGGTCACCGTGCAGCTCATCGACGAGGTAGCCGCGCGCGGCGAGCGCCATCGTGACCATGTGCGCGCGCTGCTTCGTGTGGCAGAAGACCATCGCAAGATACGGCTGCTCCTGATTGATGATCTCGCAGAGCTTGTCGATCTTCGTCTCCTCGCGCGTGTCGATGATGACCTGGTCGATGGCGTCGAGCGTCACATGCTCCGACTTGATCTCAAGGTTCTGGGGCGCGTTCATGTAGCGCGCCGAGAGTGCCTTGACGCGGTCCGGCATTGTCGCCGAGAACAGCATGAGCTGGCGGTCGCCTGCCGTTGCCTGCAGCAGCGTCTCGACGTCCTCGATGAAGCCAAGGCGCATCATCTCATCGGCCTCGTCGAGGACGACCTTGTTGACCTGCGAGAGGTCGATTGTCTGGCGGCGCAGATGGTCCAAAAGGCGTCCCGGCGTGCCGATGATGAGCTGCGGATGGCGGCGAAGCTTCTGCTTCTGCCTCTCGATGTCCTGCCCGCCGAAGATGACGAGCGAAGAGATGTCGGCCGCAGCCGCGAGCGACTGCGCGACCTTGGCGATCTGAATGGCCAGCTCGCGCGTCGGCGTGATGACGAGTGCCTGCGTGACGGCTGCCTGCGGCTTGATCTTCTCGATGATCGGCAGCAGGAAGGCTAGCGTCTTGCCCGTGCCCGTCTGCGCCTTGACGATGCAGTCGTTTCCTGCACGCACGAGTGGCATGGCCTTCTCCTGCACCGGCGTCGCCTCCTTGATGCCGTGATTGCGCAGGACATCGCAGAGAGAGGCGCGGATGCCGAGTTCCTGGAATGTTGTCATGTATCTATCCTCTCATTCTTTCTGATCGTACTGCATCAGGACGAGAGGACTTCCGTCCCCGTCTCCGTGATGAGCACCGTATTCTCCCACTGTGCGGAAAGCTTGCCGTCCTTCGTGCGGACCGTCCAGCCGTCTCCCTTGTCGACGACGACCTTGTAAGAACCTTCATTGATCATCGGCTCGACCGTCAGGATCATGCCCGGCACGAGCAGCATGCCCGTGTCCTTCTCCCCGACGTGCGGCACGAACGGCTCGAGGTGGAAGTCCTTGCCGACGCCGTGACCGCCGAGGTCCGTGACGACGGAGTAGCCGTTCTCATGCGCATGCGCCGCGCAGGCTGCGCCAATGTCGCCGAGGAAGTGCCAGGGGCGGATGGCCTTGATGCCGAGCTCCATGCACTCCTTCGTGACGCGCACGAGTTTCTCTGCTTCCGGCGAAGCCTTGCCGACGATGTACATGCGCGAGGCATCCGCGTAGTAGCCGTTGAGGATCGTCGTGATGTCGATATTCAGGATATCGCCCTCCTTGAGGATCGTCTTCTTCGACGGGATGCCGTGGCAGACGACCTCGTTGATCGAGATGCAGACGTTCTTCGGATAGCCCTCGTAGTTGAGGCAGGCCGGGATACCGCCGCGCTCGCGGATGTAGTCAGCCGCAGCCTGGTCGAGCGATGCCGTATCGACGCCCGGGCGGACGAGTTCCGTCATGAGGTCGAGTGCGCCGTCATTGATGACGCCAGCGGCGCGCACGCCGGCAATGTCCTTCTCGTTGTTGATGACCTTCTTCGGCGGGCGCACCTGGCCGCGGAAGATGTCGAATTTCATCTCCGAGATGCGCTCATCAAAGTCTTCGTGGCATTTCTTGTACTTCTTGCCGCTGCCACACCAGCATAAATCATTTCTCATCATCTGGATGAATACTCCTTTATACTATATATCATGGATATCATGGATATTCTGAGGGATGGACGGCCTTATGCCGCCAATTCCTGTGCATGTTACACCTATATCATTATAAGCCGATTTGACGATTTGTAAAACCTTTTCTGCTCAGCTGAACCTCACCGGGCTTCCTTGACCTCATTTCCCGCTTGTTATATACTAAACGATATGTATGGAGATGGGCCCTTTGTCCATCCCGGATCGTACTGCCAAGTGTACTGTATGAATGAAAAGGATGTGTCTCGATGACTACCTGGATCAAACGAATCCTGCTGGCTCTGCTGATAATCTTCCTGGCGATATTCGCGCTCTGCGCCTACCGCATGCACTCGGTCACCCGTGCCGTACCAGTGCTCAACTACCATCAGATCAATGACCGCGACGAGAACTCGCTGACTGTCCACACGGACGAGTTCGACGAGCAGATGAAGTACCTCTCCGACAACGGCTACCACGCTATCACACCGGAGGAGATGATGGACGCCTGGGAAAACGGCACGCCGCTGCCCGAGAAGCCTGTCATCCTGACGTTCGATGACGGCTACGTCGACAACTACAAGAACGCCTACCCGATCCTCGAGAAGTACAACCTCAAGGGGACGATCTTCCTGATCTCGGACTTCGTCGGCACCTACCCCAACTACATGACCTGGGCACAGGTCGACGAGATGCAGCAGAGCGGCCTCATCGACTTCGAGAGCCACACGCTCTCGCATCCAGAGCTCGACAAGATCCCGTCTGACCAGGTACAGCACCAGCTCACGGACTCCAAGAAAGCCCTTGAATGGCGCCTGAATAAACCCATCAAATTCATCGCCTATCCGTGCGGCTCTTACGACAAAGAGCTCGAGCGCATGACGAAGGAAGCAGGCTACCGCGCCGCCTTCACCGTCCATTACGGCCTGGCCAACCCGGACGAGAACCCCTACATCCTCGACCGCGTGCCAATCTTCGGTTGCAATTCACATCAGTTCCTGCGCTTCCGCCTGCGCCTCGAATACGCGCCGATCTTCGCGCCGCTCGACGCACTGAGCCGCGACCTCGTCAAGAACGGCCATACGCTCCTCGCACGCTTCGTCCCAACACCATGACCCATGACATGCAAGTGACAATCCGATAAGATAAAAACAGCTCCAAGAGCCATGAGGCTCCTGGAGCTGTTTTCATGTAAGGGGGATGGCTTATGCCTCTTCTTCCTCCTTGACGCGGGGGAGCGTCTTAAAAGTGAAGTCTGTCCCGTCATAGCCGATCTCAACGGTATCGCCCTCGCGGACATCGCCGCGGATGATCTGCTTCGACAGGGAAGTCTCGACCGTATGCGTCAACAGGCGGCGCAGCGGGCGGGCACCGAAATTCGGATTGAAGCCCTTGTCGGCAAGTGCCGTGAGCGCCTCATCCGTCCACTTGAGCGAGATCTTGATCTGCTTCTCAAGGCGGTCGCTGAGACTCTTGAGCATGATGGCCGCGATATTCTTGACCTGCTCCTTCTGGAGCGCCTTGAAGACGATGATATCGTCGACACGATTGAGGAATTCCGGACGGAAGTAGTCCTTGAGGATTTCCTTGACCGCGCCCTTCGCCTCATCGTAGCTCTTGTTGAGGATCTCGTGCGAGCCGAGGTTCGACGTCATGATGATGACCGTGTTCTTGAAGTTGACCACACGGCCCTTGCCATCCGTCAAGCGGCCATCGTCGAGGATCTGCAACAGTACATTGAAGACGTCGCGATGCGCTTTCTCGATCTCATCGAGCAGGATGACGCTGTACGGGCGACGGCGAACCGCTTCCGTGAGCTGGCCGCCCTCATCGTAGCCGACGTATCCCGGAGGCGCGCCGATGAGGCGCGATACGCTGTGCTTCTCCATGTACTCCGACATATCGATGCGGATCATGCTGCGCTCATCGTCGAAGAGTGCCTCCGCCAGCGTTTTCGCGAGCTCTGTCTTGCCGACGCCCGTCGGGCCGAGGAAGATGAACGAGCCGATTGGGCGGTTCGGGTCCTTGATGCCGGCACGTGCGCGCAGGATGGCTTCGCTGACAGCCTTGACGGCTTCGTCCTGTCCGACGACGCGCGCGTGCAGGACATCTTCGAGGTGCAGCAGCTTCTCGCGCTCGCCCGTCAGCATTTTCGTCACGGGGATGCCCGTCCAGCGGCTGACGACCTGCGCGATATCCTCTTCGCCGACCTCTTCCTTGAGCAGGCGGCTGTCCTTCGATTTGGCCGCGATGATGGCCTCCTCATCCTTGAGCTTCTTCTGGAGCTCGGGCAGCTTGCCGTATTTGAGTTCCGACATGCGGTTGAGGTCGTAGGCGCGCTCAGCGGCCTCCATCTCGCTGTTCACGCCGTCAATCTCTTTCTTGATGGCGCGGACGCGCAGGATGGCATTCTTCTCAGCCTCCCACTGCGATCTGAGCTCTTTCTCCTCTTTCTGGAGTTTTTCTTTCTCCTTCGTGATCTTCTCGAGCTTCTCCTCGGAGGCTTCATCCGTCTCCTTCTTCAAGGCCTGCTCCTCGATCTCGAGCTGCATGATCTTGCGGCGGATCTCATCGAGCGGCTGCGGCATGGATTCAATCTCCGTACGCAGCTTTGCGGCCGCCTCATCGACGAGGTCGATGGCCTTATCCGGCAGGAAGCGGTCCGAGATGTAGCGATCCGAGAGCGTTGCCGCTGCAACGAGAGCTGCATCGCGGATGCGCACGCCGTGATGGACCTCATAGCGCTCCTTGAGGCCGCGCAGGATAGAGATCGTGTCCTCGACGCTCGGCTCGCCGACCATGACCGGCTGGAAGCGACGCTCGAGGGCCGTATCCTTCTCGATGTACTTGCGGTACTCGTTGAGCGTCGTCGCACCGATGCAGCGGAGTTCACCGCGGGCCAGCATCGGCTTCAAGAGGTTGCCGGCATCCATTGCGCCTTCCGTCGCGCCAGCGCCGACGACCGTGTGGAGCTCATCGATGAAGAGCAGGATCTGGCCGTCCGACTTCGCGATCTCATTGAGGACGCTCTTGAGGCGTTCCTCGAACTCACCGCGGTATTTCGCACCGGCAATCAGGGAGCCCATGTCGAGTGAGAAGAGCGTCTTGTTCTTCAGCGACTCCGGCACATCGCCCGCCACGATGCGGCGCGCGAGTCCCTCGACGATAGCCGTCTTGCCGACGCCCGGTTCACCAATGAGCACCGGGTTGTTCTTCGTGCGGCGTGACAGGATCTCGATCGTGCGGCGGATCTCCTCGTCACGGCCGATGACCGGATCGAGCTTGCCGGCACGCGCCGCAGCCGTGAGGTCGCGCCCGAACTTCTCGAGGGACTTATAGCCCTCTTCCGGGTTGTCCGTCGTGACATTCTGCTTGCGGTTCTTGCGGATGGACGCCTGGATTGCGGATTTCGTCAGGTGGAACTGGCGGCAGATGTCCTGCACCTCGCTGCTGCCGTCCGTTGCGAGAGCCAGCAGCAGATGCTCCGTCGAGACGTAGTCATCCTTCATGGACTTAGCGTATTCCTCGGCGCGGCCGAGCACGCGCACCATGTCCATGCCCATGCCAAGGCGGTCCGTACCCTTGACGCTCGGAATCTTCGCGAGCTCCTGCTCCAGTCTTGCCTTGAGCATCGGCATATCCGTCTGGCATTCCTCAAAGATTGTCGCGAGCAGTCCCTCCGGCTCTTTGGCCAGAGCCAGCAGCACGTGCGCTGACGTAATCTCCTGATGGTATTTCATGGCTGCGATCTGCTGAGCGGACTGCAGGGCCGCCAGCGTCTTCGCTGTATATTTTTCTTGTCCCATAATCATATCCTCCATAATCGCTCTTATTGTCATCATTATTCTGAAACTTGCTTGTTTCTATATCCTATTATAGCGGATAAAGTCAAAAAGTCAAATACTTTTTCTGACTTTTTGACTTTATTTTTAAAAATTTTTTCCGGCATAAAAAAAGTCCGAGACAAACGTCTCAGACCATAGGCTTACCGCCCTGCCAGGGAACAAAATCGCGATACGAGATGTGGAACTGCATGAGGATCTTGCCGACGATGTGCTGGATCTGCTTCTCGACCGTGTCCGCACCGTTGTAGAACGTCAGCACCGGCGGCACGACAATGCAGCCATAATCTGCAGCCTCCTTGATATTGCGCAGATGGATGCGGCTCATCGGCATCTCGCGCGGCACGATGACGACCTTGCGCCCCTCCTTGAGGCAGACATCGGCCGCCCGCAGCAGCAGGTCATCCGTGTAGCCGCTGACGATGCCGGCCACCGTCTTCATGCTGCAGGGGATGATGATCATGCCGTTCGTCTCATAGGAGCCGCTCGATATCGAGGCCGCCATATTGCGGTTGTCGTGGACGACATCGGCCAGCGCGCGGACCTCCTCGAGGGAGTGTTCCGTCTCATAGGGAAAGGTCACGGCCGCCCCCTCCGTGATGATCAGATGCGTCTCCACCTCCGGCAGCTCATGGAGAGCCTTGAGGAGGTACCACCCCATGATGACACCACTGGCTCCCGAAATCCCGACAATCAATCGCAAGATATATCCCTCTCTTCTCTGCTGTACGTTACTCATCCCATCCATTTTATCATAGGGGCTCTGCAAAAAAAAGATGAATGCCGCAAGCGGCACCCATCTCATCTATCTCATCTATTCTACAATAGAGTCACGAACGCGGTGCAGACTGCCAGGTCTTCACGAGCTCACGCGCAGCAGCGGCCGGGTCGTCGGCCCCAGCCACGGCACTGACAACGAAAAAGCCGTCGACGCCCGTCTTGCGCAGGGCGGGCAGATCGCGTGCCTTGACGCCGCCGCCGACCACGACGGGCACGGGGCTGATGCGGTGGAGTTCCGTCAGCTCCGCGAAACTTCTCGTGATGACATGGCCCTCAGCATCGCGACCGCAGTCCTTCTTCGTCGGCGTCTCATGGAGAGGTCCCGCGCCGAAGTAATCGATAGCGCTTGTGTCAGCATGGCGCACGTAGTCGAGCAGTTCATTCGTGCGCGCCGACAGGCCGATAACGGCCTCCTCTCCGAGGTACTTGCGGCAGACAGCTGCCGGGATGTCACTCTGACCGACGTGGATGCCGTCAACCTTGATGCCCGCCTCGC
Source organism: Mitsuokella jalaludinii (assembly GCF_928722185.1). Taxonomy (NCBI): domain Bacteria; kingdom Bacillati; phylum Bacillota; class Negativicutes; order Selenomonadales; family Selenomonadaceae; genus Mitsuokella; species Mitsuokella jalaludinii. The sequence goes on along the minus strand of NZ_CAKMXA010000001.1, from coordinate 2,310,451 downwards.
GCGCCGCCAGTGCGACATCGAGCCTGTCGTTGACGAGCAGGACGACTTCATCTGACTTGCCGAGTTCCCGCAGGACATCCGCCGCCTCGCGGCAGAGTGCGATGAGTTCCCTCGCCGAGGCCGTCTTTGAGCGGATCTGCAGGCAGGTGAATCCGTTCGCCACCGCTGCCCGGATGACATCTGCCACCGGCCGTCCGAGCGTATTCTCGGGACCTACGACGAGGTAGGCCGATATATCGAAATTCTTGCGCATGTTCATGAAACTTCTCCTCAGGTCAATCAGATCAATGCAAATGGATTTTCCGCAATCGCGCCCGGCTTTGCGCGATAGAGCGCATCGAGGAAGGCCGCGCGGAAGCTGCCGGGGCCCTTGGCCTCCCTCTGCGCCCGGGTGCCCGCCAGATTGTAGGCCTGGACAGCCGTCAGCGCCGCGATGAACGGTGAGGCCTCAGCCAGGTAGACAGCCGTGACGCCGCCGAGCGAGCAGCCAGCGCCCGTGATCTTCGTGAAGAGCGGTGAGCCGCCCTCACTGCGGACTGTCACCGTGCCGTCCGTGACGAGGTCCCACTCGCCCGAGACAGCCACAGCACCGTCGATGAAAGAAGCCAGTGCCTCGGCGGCCGGGCGCGCAGCCCCGACGCTGTCCGTCGCATCGACGCCGCGCACGCCGCCCTTAGCCGCTCCTGTATCGAGCCCCCAGAGATTTGCGAGCGCGATGATCTCCGATGCATTGCCGCGCACGACAGCAGGCGGCATGGCGCGGAAGCAGCGCAAGAGTTCCGTGCGCAAGCTGCCGATGCCGATGGCCACCGGGTCGAGTACCCAGCGGCGGCGATGCTCATGGAGCGCCCGGACGGTGCGCGGCAGCGTCTCCGCGTAGAATGGCATGACCGTGCCCAAGTTGATGTAGAAGGATTCGCCGGCGGCTGCCACGCCTTCGCCCTCATCGGGCAGATAGACCATGGCGGCAGAGCCACCCGCCGCCAGCTGCGCATTGGCCACGAGCTCCATCGTCACAGAGTTCGTGATGGACGGTACGAAGGGGCAGTCCTCCTTCGTGCGGCGCACCGTCGCTGCGATTTCCCGCTGTATGCTCTCACAATCCAAATCCAATCCCCCTAACCTTTATCAAGCCAATATCATTTTCCCATCGGCAGGTCCGTCGCCTTGGCATTCGCCAGGATATCGGCCGGTACCTGCACATCCTCGAGCGTATTGAAATCGCGTCCCTGCAGGTGGAAGTCTACCGTACTCTCGCGGATGTCCTTTAGCAGCTGCTCGCGCTCCGAGCGCGGCATGTCACGGCGCTTCACGATGATGGATGCGGCCTTGCGGATGGGCTCCGTGAGATTGGCGTGGACATCCGTCAGCAGCTTCTTCTCCGTGTCGATCGTGACTGTGTAGCTGAAATCCGGCAGGCTGCGGCAGATCTCCGCCAGCGTCTTCTGCATCACTTCATCCTTAGCCGTCGGCACGATCTGATCAGCAAGCAGCTTCCCGAACGCCTTACCGTCGACCGTCACGAGATACGTCTGGTTGGCGCCTTCCTGTACGCCGAACGATACATCCTTGGCGATGTCCATGAAGCCGTCGGAGAAGGCAGCGGACCAGAAGTCATTGACCTTCTTGTCGGCCGGTTTGCGCGGCGTGACGGATTTCTGCCATTCGCCGTGGCCGAGCTTGCAGTAGAATGCTGTAGCCTTCTCCGTCTCGCGGATGTAGTAGGCCAGCTCGCGCTCAAAGGCCGGCGCGCCCGGCAGCGTGACCGTGATGCGCATCGTGCCCTTCGCCCGCGCGTACGGCTCCGAGACAAATGTGATGTCGCTCGTCAGCCCTGTGCTGCCCTTCGGCGTCGAAGCCGCGAGATTGAAGTCATACGTGCCGTTCTTGACCTCTGCCAGCTGGTCGAAGTCCTGGTCGAGCGAGCTCCTCGCATCGATCGTGACGACTTCTTGTGCTGCAACGGCCCCCTTCGCCTCATCCTTGCCTGCCTCTTTGTCGGCAGCAGCCTCTGCTTTTTCCGCTATAGCTTTTCCGTCTGCAGCATTAGCCGCCTGCGGTGCAGCCGCTTCAGTCGTCACGGCTGCCGCCGCAGCAGGATGCTCTGCGGCTTGTGCCGCCTCTGCGCTTGTCATCCCATACGGTGCCAGGGTCATGGTCAGCCCCAGCAGGATGGCGGTCATCTTCTTCTTGCTGCTTGTGGCACGCATCGTGCCGTTCATGAAATGGAACTTCATCGAATTCCCTCCTCTATTCCCGCATGTCGCATGCGCCTGCGAACTGCTGCGTTTCGTTTTCGATACTCTACACTATTCTCTGAGATACGAGAAAAATCCTTCTCGAAAGAAGGATTTCCCGATTTCTCTTTGATTTTATTGCTCGTATCCCTTGAGATGGTTGAGGAAGTTCTGCATCATCGTCCGTCCCGACGGAGTCAGGATGGACTCTGGATGGAACTGGATGCCCTCGATGTCTTTCTCCTTGTGTCGCACGCCCATGATCGTGCCGTCGGCGAGCTCACTCGTGACCTCGAGGCAATCGGGCAGCGTCGCGCGGTCGATGATCAGGGAGTGATAGCGGCCGACCTCGACGTCCTGCGGCAGTCCCTCATAGAGGCCGCGACCGTTGTGGCGGATGCGCGAGACTTTGCCGTGGACGATCTCGCCCGCGCGCACGACCTTGCCGCCGAAGACCTCGCCGATGGCCTGGTGGCCGAGGCAGATGCCGAGAATCGGCACCCTGCCGCCAAGTTCGCGGATGACATCCTCGCTGATGCCCGCCTCCTCCGGGACGCCAGGCCCCGGCGAGATGACGATGCCCGCGTACTGTTTCGCCTCGATCTCGGCCACTGTCGTCTGGTCATGGCGGATGACCTCGACGTCCGCGCCAAGCTCCGCCAACAGCTGGTAGACGTTGTAGGTAAAGGAGTCGTAATTATCTAAAAGCAACAGCATCGTTCTCGACCTCCTCTACGACTTCAAACAGGGCTTTCGACTTCTGCAAGATCTCCTGATATTCTTTTTCCGGCACGGAATCGGCCACGATGCCGGCGCCGGACTGAATGACGGCCGTGTCATCGTTCTCGATGCGCATCGTGCGCAGCGTGATGCACATGTCCATGTTGCCGCAGAAGTCCATGTAGCCGACGGTTCCCGAATACGAATTGCGCTTGACCGGCTCGAGCTCGTTGATGACTTCCATCGCACGGAGCTTCGGCGCACCGCTGACAGTGCCGGCGGGGAAGGTCGCGCGCAGCACATCCATCGGCGTGTAGCCTTTCTTGAGCTTGCCAACGACTTCCGAGACCATGTGCATGACATGGCTGAAGTACTCGACCTGGCGCAATTTTGTCACGCGGACCGTGCCCGGCTCACTGATGCGGCCGATGTCGTTGCGCGCGAGGTCGACGAGCATCGAGTGCTCGGCGCATTCCTTCGTGTCGCCCTTGAGGTCCTTGGCGAGAGCCGCATCCTCAGCATCATCGCGGCCGCGGCGGCGCGTGCCGGCAATCGGGTACGTGTAGACCGCATCGCCTGCGACCTTGACGAGCATCTCCGGCGAAGCGCCGACGAGCTTGACCGGGCCGAAGTTGAAGTAGAACATGTAGGGCGACGGATTGACCTGGCGCAGGCGGCGGTAGAAGTGGAAGCACGGCTTCGTGATCTTCTCGCGGAACTGGCGCGAGGGCACGACCTGGAAGATATCGCCCGCGAAGATGTGCTCCTTGGCCTTGTGGATGGCCTGCAGGAAGTCCTCCGGCGCCTTGCCGAATTTCTTGAGGAAGTCGACCTTCTCGCGGCGCTTGGCCGTCTCACCAGCCTGCGGCGCGAGCGGTGCCGAGAGGCGTGCCTCGACCTTCGCGATCTTCTCGACGACGGCATCGTACGCCTCATCGGCATCGCGCCCCTTCGTATCGGCCAGGCAGATGAGGCGGGCGCTGTTGTGCAGCGCATCGTAGACGACGAGGACACGGCAGATCATGAACTGCCCCAGGAGCTCCTCTTCGCCGAGTTCCATGCCGCGCACGCGGTCAAATGTCGCAACGATATCGTAATTGAGATAGCCGACCATGCCGCCGTTCGCCAGAGGCAATGATGCGTCTTCGACAGCCGGCTTGAATTTCTTCATATACGCCTTGATGGTCTCGACCGGCTCGCCTTCGATGCACTTCATCAAGCCGTTCTCGTTGATCATGAGCTTGTCCTTGAAGACCTGCAGGCGGACAAACGGCTCTGCACCGATGAAGGAAAAGCGGCCGAACTGCTGGTGCGTCGTGTCGACGGATTCCAGGATGAAGCCCTTCTTCTCGCCGACCAGCTTATAATAAACGGAGACAGGCGTGTCGAGATCCATGTTGATCTCCTTGGCGACAGCGATGAGATTCGTCTCCGCTGCCAGCTTGCAGAACGCCTCCCGCGATGGTTTGAGTTCCATGATGATTGCTCCTCTCATGTCACACATAGGATATCCGATAATATGGCAGTCAGGCATCCTTGTCGTACGCCGCATCGAGGGCCTCGCGCATGGCGCTGATCAGCGCCATGGCCTCTGCAAAGCGTCCGTCCATGAGGCGCTTGACGACAGCACTGCCGACGATGACGGCATCGCTCTTTGCCGCAGCCTCGACAGCAGCTTCCGGCGAGCCGATGCCGAAGCCGACAGCCAGCGGCGTGTCCGTGAATTTGCGCGCTTTCGCGCAGACCGCGCCGATCGTCGAGTAGTCGATTTTCTTGACGCCCGTGACGCCGTTGTTCGAGACGCAGTAGATGAAGCCCGTCGCGCCCTTGCACGTCTCTGCCATGCGCGCTTCCGTCGTACCCGGCGTGATGAATTCGGCCAGATGGAAGTCGTGGGCCGCGCAGATCTTCCGCATCTCGCCCGATTCCTCATGCGGCACATCCGGCACGATGATGCCGTCCATGCCAGCCGCCTTGAAGTCCGTGACGAACTTCTCGAAGCCGTAGTGGTACATGTTGTTGATGTAGCCCATGCCGATCAGCGGGATTTCCGAGAACTTGCGGATCTCGCGCACGATCTCGAGTTCCTTCTTGAGGGTCATGCCATTCTTCAGCGCGCAGACTGAAGCCGACTGGATGACCGGGCCGTCTGCCATGGGGTCAGAGAAGGGCAGGCCGAGCTCGATGACGTCAGCACCGGCCTTCTCCGCCTCGCGAACAGCCCGAAGCGTCGTCTCCACGTCTGGCGCACCAGCCGTGATATAGATGAAAATCCCCTTTTTGCCGGCTGCCTTGAGTTCAGCCATCTTTTTATCCAAACGCGTGCTCATCAGTCAATATCCTCCCCAAGAACCTTTGCTACCATCTGTACATCCTTGTCGCCGCGACCCGAGAGCGTGACGACGACCGACTCGTCCGGATGCGTCTGCGGCATGAGCTTATCGAGATAAGCAAGCGCATGCGAGCTTTCCATCGCCGGGATGATGCCCTCGACCTTCGAAAGGCGTTGGAAGGCATCCAATGCTTCTTTGTCCGTAACCGAGACGTACTTGACGATTCCTTCATCTTTATAATAGGAATGTTCTGGTCCGACACCCGGGTAGTCGAGTCCGGCCGAGATGGAATACGCCTCGACGACCTGGCCGTCCGGATCCTGCAGCAGATAGCTGAAAGCGCCGTGCAGGATGCCCGGTTCGCCGGCTCCCGACAAGGTCTTGGCATTGTCCGTCGGCGCCTCTCCGCGGCCGCCCGCCTCGACGCCGAACTTCTTGACCGACGGGTCATTGCGGAAGTCGTAGAACGTGCCGATGGCATTGCTGCCGCCGCCGACGCAGGCCAGGAGATAGTCCGGCAAACCGCCGATCTTCTCGATGGCCTGCTCGCGGATCTCCTCGCCGATGACCTTCTGGAAGTCGCGCACAATGGTCGGATACGGATGCGGGCCGACGGCCGAACCTATGATGTAGTGCGTGTCCGTGATGTTCGTCGCCCAGTAGCGGATGGCCTCACTCGTCGCATCCTTGAGCGTGCCCGTGCCAGAAGACACCGGGATAACCTTTGCGCCGAGCAGCTTCATGCGGAAAACATTGAGCTTCTGGCGCTCGACATCGAGTGCCCCCATGAAGACATGGCACTCCATGCCGAAGAGCGCGGCGACCGTCGCCGAAGCGACGCCGTGCTGACCAGCGCCCGTCTCCGCGACGATGCGCTTCTTGCCCATGCGCTTCGCGAGCAATGCCTGCCCGAGAGCATTGTTGATCTTGTGGGCGCCCGTGTGCAGGAGATCCTCGCGCTTGAGGAAGATCTTCGCGCGGCCGTAATACTTCGTGAGCTTGTCGGCGTAGTAGAGGTTCGTCGGACGGCCTGCGTACTCGCGCAGGTACATCTTGAACTCATCCTGGAAATCCGGATCGTCCTTGTACTTGGCATAAGCCGCCTCGAGCTCATTGAGCGCCGGCATGACAATTTCCGGCACGTACTGTCCACCAAATTTACCAAATCTGCCCTTCGTGTTCATCTCTGTACTTCCTTTCTCATTCTATCTCGCATGTCCTGTGGGAATCAGTCCATATCGTGCTATTCTGCATTCGCTGCACCAGCAGCGGCCATCAGGCGCGTCTGCGCGGCGATATCGTCTGCCCGGACGAGGCCCTCGCCGATGAGGATGCCATCGCAGCCCGCAGCGCGCAGCCGCCTTGCATCCTCACCCGTGAAGATGCCGCTCTCACTGATCAGCGTGCGCTTCTTGTCGGCATATGGCAGCAGCTCCATCGTCTGCTCGATTGATGTCGTGAACGAGACAAGGTTGCGGTTGTTGATGCCGATGAATTCCGCCGGCGTCGCGAGCGCCGCCTCCATGTCGCGGCGGTCGTGGACTTCGACGAGCGCGTCCATGCCGAGGCTCCACGCCGTGTAGAGGAACTTCTTGAGCGTCTCTGGCGTCAGTATGCGCGCGATCAGCAGCACGGCATTCGCACCGAGCATCCTGGCCTCGTAGATCTGGTACGCGTCGATGATGAAATCCTTGCGCAGGAGCGGCAGGATGACCTCCGCGCGGACTTTGCGGAAATCCTCATTGCAGCCGAGGAAATGCGGATCCGTGTGCACGGAGAGCATGCTCGCGCCATTGTCCTCGTAGATGCGCGCGAGCTCCGTGACAGAGTAGCGGCGGCAGAGCCTCCCCTTTGCGGGGCTCTGGAGCTTGCACTCCGCGATGAGGTTCCATTCGCGCTCGCGGAAGCGGTGCGCCATCTCGAAGTTCCCGCAGACGAGCGCCCGCTTCACCTCATCGAGTGGCATCTGCCGCTTAGCATCGGTTACGATGTCCTTCTTCTTCTCGACAATCTCTGCTAATATATCCCGCACGTCAATTCCTCCCATTGATCTTGTCTATCTGCGCCATAAAGGCGGCAATGCGCTCTGCTGACTTCTCACGATGGACTTCCAGGCTGCCTGAGACATCGACGGCAAACGGATGGAAAATCGCGTTGACCTCGCCGACATTTGCCTCGCTGATGCCGCCCGCAATGAGCACGGGTTTCCGGATTGCAGCGACTTCACGCTGCGCCCGCTGCCAGTCGAAGCGCGTTCCCGTGCCGCCGGCCGTGCCCTCCTGGTAGGCATCGACGAGGATCATCGCGGCAGGGAACGCATTGGCTGCCTCAGCCGTGAATCCGTCGCCGTAGCGGTAAGCCTTGATGACGGGCCGCTCGATGCGCCCGGCGTACGACGCATCTTCATGGCCGTGCAGCTGGACCAAGTCCAAGTGGCACAGCCTTGCGACATCATTGACGACGCCCGGCTCCTCATCGACGAAGACGCCGACCGCCTTGACATGCGGCACAGCCTCGCGAATGCGGGCGGCCTGCTGCGGGTCGATGAAGCGATGGCTGCCGCGCCAGAAGATGAAGCCGATAAAATCCGCCCCCGCCTGTTCCGCCGCGCGGGCCGCCTCCATCGTCTTCATGCCACACAATTTCGCCTTGAGCATCATTCCATCCCTCACGATCTTTTGTCCACTTTAAAAAGCACCTGCAAAAAAATCAATCAAAAAGCCCCGCCGAGCGCATTGCTCAGCGGGGCGAAAATTCTTCGCGGTACCACCCGTTTCAAATGGTATAGCCATTCCTCATTTCCGGTACGGGAAATCCTTCCGATACCGTAGCCCTTTAACGGTGGCAACCGTCCCAGCCTACTCTTTTCTCCCTTCACGGAGAAAATTTCGGTGAGCTCTCGCAGGACCATTCACATAGCATATCGCGCCGTACCTTACACCAATCGACGGCTCGCTGTCGGGATAGTGGCTGTGCTACTATTTCCTGTTCGATGATTTTGTGTAACACTGTTAACTTGTTGATGGCTATTATATTACTCGACTTTACATGTGATGTCAAGCCCTGTGCAGAAATTTTTCTATCACAGGTATCACAGGCAGCACGGTCATCAGTCATCCATCATGGAATCGTCCATCATCGGCCCCGGGCCGTGATGCCAGCCCATGCTGCGCGGGCCGGGGCCGCGGAATTTCTGCAAGGCACGGCGGTCCACGCCGAGCTGCTCGGCGACATCGCTCCAGCGGTTGTTGATCTTCTTGAGGTCGAGCACCGACTGGATGTCCTTGTCCGCCGCCTTGGCGAGTGCCGCTGCCCAAGAGATATCCCATGGCTCATAGCCATCCTTCAGGAGGTTCATGGCCGTCGTCTCATCGACATTACCGTCCTGGCTCAGGTCCTTGGCCGTCATCTCGCAGCGCACCGATGCCACCTTCTCACGCGTCACGCCAAGCGACCTGCCGATCGTGCGCCAGTCCTTGTCATCCGTCTTGAGAGCCAGCACATCCTCGAAGGATTTGCCGCTGATCTTGGCCAACATAGCCGCCTGACCGATGTCGCGGAAATCCTTATTGTCGTCCAGCGCACTCTTGACCTGCTTCTCGTCCACGCCGAACGACGCAGCAATGTGCTTAGCTACCTCATCCGTCGTCATCCGCGGCGGCTGGCCATCTGGCCGCTCTCCCTGCGTCATGCAGTAGCGCGGCTGCATAGCCGCCTTGTCCTGTGACTGTGCCGAGAGCACGCCAAAGCCGCCCGCCGTCAGCACCAGGCCAGCCACGATGCCGGCCACGATTTTACGCTGTTTCCATATCATAATTCATCAACGCCTTTCTGTCAGCTGATTCTTTCCTTCTTGATACTTACACTATAGCGAAAGGCATTTAAGTTGACTTTAGCAAGGAATTAGAAATCGATTGAATTTGCAAAACGCGCGATTCTCGCAAGTTTATTTCAAAAAAACAAGGAAAAAACGCACAAGATGTCGTATAATAATAAATGCAGGTTATTATGGGAAAGAGGTGACTAGGATGACGGAACAGGAAATCGAGAAGCTCGTCCAGGACAAGCTCAACGAGGCGTACAAGGAAAACGAGCCGCCGAAGAAGTTCTTCCTCACGGAGAACGGCCGCGGCGTCGTTGACGGCGGTGACATGTACAACGCAGTCGTCGAGGATGTCCTTCGCATCGTGCAGAAAGCCATGACGGAAACGCTCAAGGCTGCACTCAAGAAATAAGGCATGAAAAAAATCCGGCAGGACGAACCCCCTGCCGGATTTTTTATAAGGTCAGATGCCCCGCGACTGAACGACAAGAAACAAGAAAGGAAGATATATGGAGCTACAAGAACAGCAAGCACGAGCCATTGTACACGAAATCAATACCGTCCTGCCTCAGAAAATCAACTTGATGAACAAAGAGGGCATCATTATTGCCAGCACCGATCCCGAGCGCGTCCAATCCTTCCACGGCGGTGCAGCCCGCATCATACAGGACAATCTCGACGAACTCCGCATCCACCGCTATGATGAATACCCCGGGGCGCGCCCCGGAACGAATTTCATGCTGCAAGTCGAGGGCGAGCCGATCGGCGTCTTAGGAATCACCGGCGTCTACGAAACCATCCTGCCTCTGGCAAATGTCATCCGGAAGATGACCGAACTCCTTGTGCACGAACAGGAATACCAGAAAGCACAGAGCCATCTGGAATACCAGCAGCAGCTCTTCCTGCGCGAACTCCTGGAACACAGCGAAACATTCCTGTCTAAAGAACAGGTGGAGCGCGCCAGTCTCTTGAACATCGACCTCAGCATACCGCGCCGCATTGTCGTAGCCGATTTCGTGGAGTCGCCCGAGCCGCATCGGGTCACAGACATCGCCTCGCAGCTGAAAATAGAAGCACAGCGCCTGGATGCTGCATGCTGCGTCCTCACCAACAACCAGATGATCGTGTTCCTGACCGGTATGCGCTCAGAGCCGCAGCTCTATGCGTTTGCCGACAAACTGCTGAAGTACGCGCAAGCGCGCGGTGTAGATCTCTGCTTCGGGATGGATTCTCCTGCCGTCGATAATACAAAACTCCGCCAGGCATTCGAGCAGGCACGCAAGGCACTCTGCTCCTGTCACCGAAAGGGCACCGTACACATCAAGGGATACGATGAGATCAATATGGAAATCTTTGCCGACCTCATTCCGCTCGCGGCAAAGCGAGAATATGTCAAAAAGATCTTTCATGGGTATTCGACAATGGAACTGGCTGATGCCATCCATACGCTCGAGTGTTTCTTTGAACACGATGGCTCCATCACGAAGACGGCTGCCGCTCTCTACATCCACAAAAACACTTTGCAGCAGCATCTGAAAAAAATAGCGCTGCGAACCGGATACGACCCGCGATCACTGCGCTCCAGCGCTGTCTTCTATGTCGTCCTTTACTTCTATCAGGACATTCACCTGACGGGCTTTTGCAAAGCATAAGTACTTAAATTATTTGAATAAACTGCTTTTCAATGGTACAAAGTCTATAATTATAGTAAAATACATGGTACCTGTACCATATATACCCACTCTTCCACATGATATACTATAGATGCAATTCATCACTCCATATGCAAGAAACGATTGCATTTTCATCGAAGGGGGTCATCTTATGACAGGCATACCACTTTTAATCACATTTTTCCTGGCAATCGTGCTCATGATCGTCGCGATTTCCAAATGGAAGATCCATCCATTCCTCTCCTTGATGGGGACATCTCTCCTGCTGGCCATCGTCGTAGGCTTGCCTCTCGCGAAAATCCCGGGCATCATCGGTGCTGGTTTTTCCGGAACCTTCGCCAGCATCGGCATCGTCATCATCCTCGGTGCCTTGATTGGGCTCATCCTGGAACGCACCGGCGCCGCCATCCGGCTGGCCGACGTCGTCATTCACTGCGTAGGTGAGCGCCATCCACAGCTGGCCATGATGCTCATGGGCTGGATCGTCTCCATCCCTGTTTTCTGTGACAGCGGCTTTGTCATCCTGAACCCGATACGCAGGGCAATCTGCCGGAAGATCAAGGGAATCAGCCCTGTCGGCATGGCAGTCGCCCTTTCTGGCGGTCTCTACACCGCCCATGTGTTCATCCCTCCGACGCCCGGACCAATTGCGGCGGCCGGATCTTTGGGCATTGCCGACAATCTTGCCGCGGTCATTCTCGTGGGCATAGCAGCTTCAATCCCCGCACTCCTGGCCGTCTACCTCTTCTCCCTCTACATCGCGAAAAAGAACATCCCTGTAACCGAGAGCAGCGAAGAAAATGACGCAGATGAACGAGATTATGATGAACTCGTCAAGAGTTTTGGGCAATTGCCCAGTGCAGCCTCTTCCTTTGCGCCCATCGTAGTCCCGATCCTGCTCATGGCCCTGGGCTCCATCGCTTCCATGGTCGGCATGCAGGGGGCGATTGCAACCGGCATCAAGTTCCTCGGCACACCGATCATCGCTCTGACGGTCGGCCTGTTGTTTGCCGTTTACCTGCTGTGTGTGACCGGCAAGATGAAGGATTTCTACCATGTCACCGACGAGACGATGAAGACCGTCGGCCCCATCCTCTTCATTACGGCAGCCGGCGGTGTGCTCGGCAAAGTAATCACTGCAGCAGGTTTTGTCGAATTCATGAAAGCAAATGCTGATTTCCTCGCCAGCGTCGGCATCTTCTTCCCCTTCCTGATCTCAGCCATCCTCAAGACAGCACAGGGATCTTCTACCGTTGCCATCACGACGACGGCTGGTATCATGGGCATGTTCTCGGATTCCGCATCCATGATGACCGCCCTGGGGCTGAACAGTGAAATGGCTGCACTGCTCACCGTCATGGCAATCGGCGCCGGTGCCATGACCGTCTCCCACGCCAACGACAGTTACTTCTGGGTCGTCACGAATTTCACCGGCATGGATCCACAGGACGGCTACCGTACACAGACGATGATGCGGCATCGTTTCCATGATTGCCATCTTCCTCGCATCACTCGTCCTGCTCTGACAATACACCCATCCATATCTACGATCCACGACATGCTAGAAAGGACATATCATGAACATTGTAATTGCGATTGACTCATTCAAGGGTTGTATTTCCTCTGTCGACTCCGGCAGGCTCCTGAAGCAGGCCATCGAAGATGTCTATCCCGACGATGCCGTCTCCGTATTCCCGCTGGCCGACGGCGGTGAAGGGACGGTAGACGCTATGACACAGGGGCTGAATGGCCGCATTGTCAAGGTGCCTGTCACCGGGCCACTCGGCACGAAAATCGAGAGCCGCTACGGGCTCCTGCCGAACACGAATACGGCTGTCATCGAGATGGCGGATGCCTCGGGGCTTCCCCTTGTGCCGCCTGAAAAGCGCAACCCGCTCCACACGACGACGTACGGGCTCGGCGAGCTCATCCTCGCGGCTATCGACGCGGGTTGCCGCCATTTCATCATCGGCATTGGCGGCAGTGCGACCAACGACTGCGGCCTCGGCATGCTCACGGCACTCGGCTTCCGCTTCCTGAAGGCAGACGGCAGCCGTGCTGGGGTCGCAGGCGGAGACCTCGCCGATGTGGCGCAGATCGACGCGCGGCAGGCCGACTCCCGCCTTCAGGATTGCACATTCGAGATTGCCTGCGACGTCACCAATCCGCTCTGCGGGCCAGAAGGCTGCTCCAATGTCTTCGGACCGCAGAAAGGGGCCACGCGGGAAATCGTCGCACGCATGGACGACGACATCCATCACTTTGCCCAGCTGGCCGAAAAAGCCTGCGGCATCAAGGGACAGGAGATGGCCGGAGCCGGTGCCGCCGGCGGGCTTGGCTTTGCCTTCCACACCTTCCTGCATGGCACACTGACCCCAGGCAGCGAGCTCATCCTCTCGGCCATCGGCATCAAAGAGGCACTCTCCAAGGCCGACCTGCTCGTCACAGGCGAGGGGCGCATGGACAAGCAGACGGCTATGGGCAAGGGCCCGGCCGGTGTCGCCCAACTGGCAAAATCCTGCCAACCCCATTGCCTCACCGTGGCCCTCTGTGGCTCTGCCGCCCGAGATGCCGAGCGCATCAACCAACATGGGATTGATGCATACTTCCCCATCCTGCACGCCCCCATGACACTGCAGGAAGCCATGGACCGCGCGACGACCGAACAGAATCTCCGCCAAACCGTCCAGCAGGTCATGCACCTCATCCACCAAACAGTCGCATCGCGCGCATGAAAACAGCGCCGCCAAGATGAAACTCACCTTGACGGCGCTGTTTTTTGTCCAATCACAGCCATGCACGGCAGCTGTGCGCTCCATCCCAGGGGACAGACCGATGCAGTCAAACATCAAAATCCGTGACGATCTGGGATCCTGTGCGCTTCTTGGCCAGGTACATGTAGCGGTCGGCACGGGATACGAGTGACTCTATCGTATCCTCTTTGCGGACGGCTGTGATGCCGATCGAGGCACGGCAGACCACCGTCTGACCATCTTCGATCAACTCGCAGTTGTTGGCAATCTTCAAGAAGCGTCTCGCCGCACCCCGGATGTCGTCGAGCGTCTTCAGATGAAGCAGGCCCACGAATTCATCGCCGCCCCAGCGGCAGAACTTATCGGCCTTTCTGCCGTACTTCCGCAAAGCAATGCCGAGCCTGCGCAGGATGTCGTCGCCGACGCTATGGCCGTACGTATTGTTGATGTCGTGGAAATTATTGACATCGGTGAAGAGCACGGCAAACGGCTGCCCCGTCCGCCGATAGATCTCCATCGATTCATCGAGACAGACCTCCATGAATTTCCGCCCGGGCAGGCATGTGAGCGGATCCCGCGTCGCCGTCTCATAGATGGCCCGGATGAGTCCCTGATCATAATCCACATCCGTCAGCGGGACAAAGAACGAGATGAGCTTCTCGACCTTGCCATCTGCTCCCTTCAGCGGCGCCAACGTGTTGCGGATCAGGATATCCTTGCCGTTCTTGTGCCGCATGAACATCTCGAGCGACTTGGCTCTTCCCGTCGCACAGGCAATCATGGCCGGGCAGTGGGCCCCCTCAATACGATCACTGTTGGTAAACGAACAGCCCAAAGGCATGTCGACACACCGCTTCCCCTGCATTTCCGCAGCGGAGAAGCCAAGGATACGCTCGGCAGCAGGATTCCAATAGAGGACCGTGTGATTGGGGCGCAGGATATAGCAGCCGATTGGCACCGCATCCATCAATTCCTTCAGGATGCGGTTCTCCTCCGACAAATTGCCCAGATTTCCCCGAAAGGAATCCTTGACCGGCTCGAAGCGCTCCAGTTCCTCTCGGCAGCGGTCCTGCTCCTCAGTCGGGATGCGCAGCACCTGCATCGCCTTTGCCAAGGACCAGCCTGTACTCTCCATGAGGTGTTTCAGGTCTTCTCTTGCCCTGTCGTGAAGTCCATCGCGGTAAATCTCCTCGCTCAATTTGCACATCATGCCTACCCCTGCCTTTCTGTTGCCCTACACTCAATACTGTTCCAGGAAGGTGTGCTCCTCGCCTGCCTGCTTGTACTTCAGGACGGTGTCGAGATTGACATTCTCGAGCGCATGGAAGATATTGCCGGGAACCTGGCTGTTCGTCTCGGCAAGCCTTGCGATGAGCTTCTTGACCTCGAGGCGCTTGGAGTCCGTCGTGCCGTCCGTATGACAGGTCGAGCACGTCTCGGTGAACTTGCAGGCGCACTGGATGAAGTAGAGGCCATTGTCATCGCGCCAGCGCTTGATATCCGCCTCGTGGACGTAGTAGAGCGGGCGGATGAGCTCCATGCCGGGGCAGCTCGTGCTCTTGACCTTCGGCATCATCGTGCGGACGGCGCCGGAGTAGAGCATGCTCATGAGATTCGTCTCAATCACATCGTCGAAGTGATGGCCGAGCGCGATCTTATTGCAGCCGAGCTCGCGGGCCTTGCGGTAGAGGTAGCCGCGGCGCATCTTGGCACAGAGGTAGCACGGCGACTCCTCCACATGGAAGACCGACTCGAAGATGTCCGTCGAGAAGAACGTCAGCGGCACATGGAGGAGCTTCGCATTCTCCTCGATGATGCGGCGGTTCATCTCGTTGTAGCCGGGATCCATGCAGAGAAAGATGAGCTCGAACGGGAACTTGTTGTGGCGCTTGAGCTCCTGGAAGAGCTTCGCCATGAGCATCGAGTCCTTGCCGCCCGAGATGCAGATGGCAATCTTGTCGCCGGGGCGCACGAGGTCGAATTTGCAGACGGCTTCGACGAACTTCGTGGAAATCTTATGCTTGAACTTCTTGCGCAGCGAGCCCTCAATGCGCTTGAGGCACTCTTCATCCTCGGCCGCCTCAGCCGTCTCGCGCTCCAGCTTCCGCTGCAGCCAGAGCGCATAGCCGCCCTGCAGCGAAACGGCGGTATATCCCTGCTGCCGGAGATTCTGCGCGAGGCCCAGGCTGATTTTTCCCCATATGCAGATGCAGACGATGAGCTTGTCCTCGGGCAGATCGTATCCGCCCTGCTGCAGTTCCAACGGGTTGAGGTTCTGAGCCCCCGGCAGAGAGCCGCGCTCAAAGGCCACTTCATCGCGGATGTCGACGAGCTCGACCTCATTCTCAGGCAGCGCGGCCAATTCTTCCACAGTGATTTCCTGTTTCGTCTTCCAAGCATCAATAAAAGCGGTCATATCCATACATTCTTCCTTTTCGTTTCGCGATTGCACAATCCTGTGCCGTATCTTTATATTGTACCACAATGAGCCGCCAAATAGCCAGGATAGATGACCGAAATCGGGATGACCTCACCCGATGTGGATTCTACCCGCATGACGCCATTTCTCAGGCACAAGAGCGGCTGCGTCTGCATCGACCAGGACCGTTACCGCGCGATGCAGCTGCAGGATGGAAGCAGGCACCCGGGGCGTGACCACCCCGCAGACAGCCCGATGAACGGCCTCGGCCTTATCCGGGCCGCTTGCGAGCAGGACGACGTGCTTTGCCTTCATGATGGCTCCCATGCCGACACTGATCGCCTCGCGCGGCACGTCCGCAAGGCGCGGGAAGAAGCGTGCATTCGCCTGTATCGTATCGTCACTGAGATACGCCCGGTGCGTCCGGACCGCAAAGTGATCGTCCGGTTCGTTGAAGCCGATATGACCATTCCTGCCGATACCCAGGACTTGCAGGTCGATGCCGCCCGCCGCCTCGATCCTCGCATCATAGCGTCCCGCCTCAGCCAGGACATCTCCTGCCATGCCGTCCGGCAGGAAACAGCGGGCGGGGCAAAGATTGACCTTTGAAAAAAGATGCTCCTGCATGAAGGCGTGGTAGCTCTGCGGATGTGTCGGAGAAAGTCCGATATACTCATCGAGATTGAACGTGGTGACGGCAGAAAAATCCAGCTTGCCCGCTGCATACCATCGGCAAAGCAGATGATAAAGCCCCAGCGGCGTACTTCCCGTCGCCAGCCCCAGCACCGAATCCGGCTTCTGGCGAATCTGCCCGGCCACGATTTCCGCTGCCCGGCGACTCATCGCCTCATAATCCTCAACAAAAACGACATCCATTCTATCATCTTCCATCTTCACTATAACAATTCTCCAAGACATGCCTTACCCGAAGACATGGAAGACCTTTGCCATGCTCAGCCTGCATAGTGACGGATGATGCGCGTGACAGCGGTGAGATAGGCGCGGCCGAAGAGGTACAGATGGTTGAGCAGATGGTACAGATTGTACAGGTCGCGCCGCTCCGAATAGCCCGGTGCCAATGGTGCCGCCTCTTGATACGCATCGTAGAACGCTGGCTCAAATCCGCCGAAGAGCTGCGTCATCGCGATGTCGAATTCGCGATTGCCGACCGCCGCGGCCGGATCGATCAGCACAGCCTCGCCGTCCGAGCCGAGCATGACATTGCCGCACCAGAGATCGCCGTGCAGCAGGGACGGATACGCGGGTTCCTCCAGATACGCCTCGAGATGATCCAGCAGATAGCGCGCCCGGCGGCGGTCTTCCGGCGTGAAGTACTGCTGCGTGAGCTCCAGGCGCGGCAGGAGGCGCTGCGACCGGAAGAATTCCCCCCAGCTGTCATGGACCCGGTTCTTCTGCCGGATTGAGCCGCTGTAATTATTCTCGTAAAAGCCGAAGCGCCTGCCCTTCGTCCAGGCAGATGTGTCCGCCCGATGCATCGCGGCGAGCATGTGGCCGAGATTCTGCCAATAGTCGCGCCGCGGCCTGGACGGACGCACGTACGTCATGAGCAGGAAGGACTTGCCGTCTCCATTCCGGCCAAATGCCAGTACCTCCGGCGTCCTGGCCCCCGCCTCGCGCATCGCCTTCAGGCCGTCCGCTTCCACCGCAAAGAAATCATCCGCCACATCCTCATGGCACTTCATAAAGAGATCACGCCCATCCTGCAGCACCAGATGATACGCCTCATTGATATCGCCGCCCGAGACAGGTGACTGCGCTACAATCCTCGCCTCCGCGCCAAACAGCCGCTTCAGGCACGTTTCCAGATCTTCCTGCATAACGATTCATCCTTTCCTGCATGCTTCATCCAAACAGATATATCCTTCGCGACAAGCCCGCGTGATTCCTGCATACAAAAAGCCCCACCAGCTGATGCCGGTGGGACTTGTATGTTCGTGTAAAGCGAGTGATTAACGCTTCGAGAACTGGATAACGCCGAAAAGCCCTTATTTATAAGGATTCAACAGTCTCTTTGTATATTGTGCGTATAGTTTATCGCAACAAGCACAGTGCGATGGACGTTACTAGGATTCCAGATGATTGACAACGCAAAAATTACCACAGCACAATTTTGTTACCACATGCAAACGAATCTGTCGAACTTGTACGCAAGTCTCAGTCAAATAGTTTGATTGATTGGTATCCATCAATATACAACGCTCTCGCCATCGGCTGGCATATCGTAATTCACGACGCCACGAGAAGCCAGGCGGCCGCGCATCGCATGGCGAGTGATGGATGCATGAGCAACATTGTCCATATGCGTGATATAGAGTCTGGCATCAGGAGCTGCAAGTGACACATTCCAGACATCTTCATCCCCCATGATCAGACGGCCATTCTCGAGAGTCTCCGCTGCACAGGCATTGAGGGCGATTACTTCTGGTCGGAATTTCTCAATGGTTGCAGCGACTTCCTCATACCAGATGGTATCGCCAGCAAGATAGAATGTCTTTTCGTCTTTTGCTTCAAAGAGGACGCCCATGGCATTCCCGCAGGGGAGGTAGGTGCCGTGGCGAGCGGGAATCTGACGGATGATGGCATCTCCTATTTTCATCCATTCTTTCGGAAGGATGGTGATCTCCTGAAATCCAGATTTCTTCAGGACAACCGCATCTTCTTCGTTCTGGCAGAGAATGGGTACAGCCTTATCGAGTGGGGCGCCTACAGTACCGTCGGCGAAAGAAATGTCAATGTGGTCCGGATGGAGGTGCGTGACGATGACGCAGTCGACATCTTTCAGGATTTCTTCTGTAGACATGGGAAGGTCATAGAACGGCATCGGCAGATGCTCCTTCACCTGGTCAGGGATATTGTAGGGATGCCCGGGCACGTCGGCGACAGTGAACATGTGGCTCGGGGAAAGCCAGGGATCGATGAGAAACGTCTTACCGGCATATACCAGACGGTTAGTCGCGTTGCGGATCTGTGTGATTTTCATAGTATGCAAAACCTCCTCGTTCTTTATATGCCTCATTATAGCGGAGTCATGACACAGGGAAAAGAAGATAAAGAGTGGATTGAAGCAACGATATGGTTGCGCTATAATGAGCACAGGAGGTGCGCTATGAATCAGAAACAGCTTCAGTATTTCGTAACCGTCTATCAGACACAGAACATAAAGACAGCCGCAGACAGGCTATTTGTCTCAAGGCAAGGCGTGAGCAAGGTAATCCGTCTGCTTGAGGAAGAGCTGGGGCAGCCGCTTTTTGTACGCAGCATAAAAGGAGTCATGCCAACAGACTACGCAACAATCCTGCTGCCTCATGCAAAACGTCTCCTAGAGGAATACGACGCCATACGCGGCCTCCACACGCTCGCGGCGCAGTCAAAAAGTGTGGTCACCATTCATGCACTCGACCATGTGCTCGCCTATCTCGGTGCGCCCCTGATCAACGACTTCCATGAGGCGTATCCTTCCATCATTCTCAGCATCGTAGATACGACAGATGCCATGGCTCTAGCCGCATTGACGGCGCAGCAATGCAACTTTGCCATCGTAACGGGGCCGCTGGACGAGACGCGTTTTGAAGGAATCCCCCTCTTTTTCAGCAATTACAGTGTACGGATGCACAAATCACATCCTCTGGCGAAAAAAACATTTCTGACCTATGACGACCTAGACGGTCAGACCATCATCAGCAAAGGCCGTGCCTATGACTGCTTCCGCCACAATATCGACCAGCACATCCTCGTGCCCGGCCGACAGATCCACATCCTTGCGGAAACGGCTGATGAAAACATCATCCGCGCGCTTCTCCTTGAAAACAAGGCCATCAACATCGGCTACGACTATGCGGATGCCCTATACCCACATCCAGATATCGTGAGCCGAAGACTGAAAGCAGAAAATGGCGGGCAGATGATCTATCTCGTAGCAAACCTGCAGGTCCGCACGACAAAGGCAAGCCGCCTTTTCCGTGACTTTCTTTTAGAGTGGATACATAAAAAAAATCCCACCAGCTGATGGGATCTTGTGTGCTCGTATAAAGCGAGTGATCAACGCTTCGAGAACTAGATGTCGCTGAAAAGCCCTTATTTTGATGCGCAGCATCTCGATCAGGCTGTCCTAGGTCTTGCGATTGCCGAGGTACAGCATGACTACATTCAAGAGATTGTACTGCCACTGCTCCGCGCGATACTACAATACCTTTACAAGCTCGTCATTACTCCTACGCTGCGCGTGCTGAGGGGCAGCCTTTGCTCCTGCCGCGACGTAGCCAATAGGCAACAACAGCAAAGGCACTTCATTCAGTTCCAGCTGGAAGGCATCCGCCGTCTTCGTCACCGGGAAAAAGTTCACCCAGCAGGACCCGATACCAAGTTCCCAGGCTTCCAGCATCATGTGGGTGGCAACGATGCTGGCATCCTGCTCTCCGGCCCGGATGCTGTGTTCAAAAGGGTTGACCCATTCTTCGTCCTTGCGCACCGTCACCATCAGCACCACCGGCGCATTGAAGGCGCAACGCGTGAGACCCCGGATTTTCTCCAGTGCTTCTGGGCTCTGGAGGACATATACTCGATACGGTTGGTAGTTGTGGCCGGTAGGAGCTATGCGTCCCGCCTCCAGGATAGCGTCCAGTTTTTCCTTTTCGATTGGCTTGTCACTGAATTTCCGAACCGAATATCTTTCCTTGGCCAACTCCATGAATGTCATGTATTCTCATCCTTTCTTCTCATCGGCTTTGTCAGTCTCTTTACATATTGTTTTATCGCACCAGGCACAGTACGATATCTGCCGTTAATGCTGCTTCTTCAGCGCCTTCTCGTAATGATCTCTCGCCTCAAGCGGGATGCGCAATGCCTGCATCGCTTTCTCCAAAGACCAGCCCGTACTCTCGATGAGGTTCTGCAAGTCCTCTTTCGCTTTATTGAGGGTGCCAACATTGACTCCATCATTGAATCCACTGTTATAGACGCCTTCGCTTAAGTTGCACATCTTACTCAACTCCTTCGTTTCATACTCTGTCAGACAATGTCATTTATCCTGTCATTGATGATAGAGTTTTGTTAGCTCCTGTTTCAGTGACCCCTTCTCTGCATACGGAAGAGTATCGAACAAGCGAATATTATTCTTCTCAATGTGGATATCCTCACTGAAGCCAAGAATATAACGCAAACAAATACGATACAGCAGTTTACAGCTTTTAAGCCGCTTGCCCATCGCCCCAAGCCAAGGCTTGCAAGGCTTTGAGCAGAGCGCTTGAATTTATGCTACTTTGGGCTTTGGACACCAAAGTGGCGAAAAATACTTCCTTGTGGATCTGCTGACTCAGCGCGTGCCGCAGCTCCTGCGGGCTCTTGTCCCGGTAGGCGCTCAGCTTCTCGTCCTCGTATGGCAGGATCTTCATGAGAGCGTGCCCGGCATTCGTCAGGTTTAGCAGGTGCTCAATCGCAGTCTTCGTGCGAACTTTGTAGCTGCCGAGCTCCCAGAACATCTTCTGCTCGTAGTAGTTCGTCTCAATGCCCCAGCGGAGTTTGTAGAGCTTAAGCGGGTAAATCGCCATATGCTTGGAGCTGGTGTTGCGGAGCGTCTTGTTCTCCTGCCAGGCAATGCTCATGTGCAGGGCCATCGGATCTACGGTGCTGAAAAAGAGACGGTACGAGCCGCTCTTGCTCAGCGTCACATAGGCATGAACGGTGCGGTCACCGAAGATGCGTGTCTTCACCAGACGGTGGGCGACAAAATAGTCGTCCATCCGACAAAGATAATTTTTGAGATCATCGGCAATCTCATCCAGCATCAGTCGCTTGCCGTACTTCGGCGGACGGCCTCGGCGGCCTGCCGTCGGACCCGGCAGTTCGAACATCGCCGTATCATGACGTGCATTGCAGATCACGTTGAGATTCGGGTAGCGGAGTGCATGCGCGAGCAGCTCACGCTTGGCATACCAGCTGTCGAAGAGCAGGATGACCTGGCGCTTTTCAAGGATTGGCATGACTTCATCGAGAAGCTGGCAGGCAAGCGTCAGCTTCGAGGCTTCGCCGTTGCTCATGACGTAGCCAATCGGCACCGCGATATAACGGATCTGCTGCTTGCCTGCGTTCTCATGGAGGACCGGCACGCTCATCGTCAAGCTGACAAATGCATGGCCATTGAAATAGGACTTGCCATCGTGTTTGGCGTGGTCGTACAGGATCCCTACACCGTCGAAGTGCTTGCCTCACTTGGCAATGGACGTGTCGTCCACGCTGAGCAGGATAGGCTCCTGCCGCAGTGCCTCTGGCACTATGGCAAACGCCCGCAGCGCCAAGGCCTGGCGAATGGATGCATCCGTGACGAGGCCGTTGCCAAGGGCACGGTAATAGCTGTTGAGCGATGTGTCCGTCTGCTTCGACAGGAACTGCCGGAACAGGCAGCGCACCGACGAAGCCGACTCCAGAGCCAGCTGAGCAATGAGAAGCCACGCCAGCAAATGGCGCGTCGGTCTCGTTGCAGCGAGAAACAAGGAAGAAAAAATCGTCAAGAGTTTGTCAACTGTTGACTGACTGGTGTATAATTGAGACATCACGTAGCACCTCTCGTGTTTGGTTTGTGGTGAATCTATTATACACCAGCAGGGGCTACGTGATTTTATTATGTCTCAAAAGCTGTAAACTGCTGTCAATCATCAAGTCTTATCTGTCGATCATAGTTTTCGATCCAGTCCTGACTTCTATGGTCGAATGTCCGAATATCGATATGATCGCCATAAATATACAGCGAATTCGTCCAGATATGTTTCCTGTCCATATCGCTATTGTGTATATTCATGATCCGCAAGCCATACATATTGATTTCTGGAGCCGCAAAGCTGTCATTTGTAGCCGGTGTATGCGTATGTCCCGAAATCCAGAGACGCACTTGCGGATTGGACATGAGCAAATCATGCAGCTCATTGACCGGTTGAGCCACGGTCGATTTCTTGTTCACCGAGTTGTTATAGTTCAGCAACGTCCCCATGAGTGGTCCATGGAAGAATATCAGCGTAGATTGCGGGTGCTCTGTCAAATCGTTCTTTAGCCAGGCGAACTGTTCAGCACCTATCTGCGTAGGCAATGGCCCCTCTGTCGCCAAGAATATCAGATGACATCCGCCAAGCTCAAGACTGTAATAGGGTTTCGAAAGTTGCCAGAACTCGCAGAAATGCTGCAACTTGCGCCGCCTGGATTCGGCATCACCTTTCACGAGCTTGCCGTTCTCATTCGGTTCATCCTCATACAGAATCTCATGATTGCCATCGATGACGTACAGTGGCACCTTGACACTTGAAAAATACTGACGAATGAAATCATACTCACTCGGGATACTATAGCGGGCCACGATATCGCCCACAACCGCTATGCTATCGACATCCGGCCAGGAATTTATATCGGCTATGGCGCGCAGTTTAGCCGCTACGATAGCCTGACGCTTCGCTTTGTCCGGATGCTTCTCCACGCGCACCGGCAGATGTGGGTCACCGAGCACAACGAGACGTTTATAGGCACGCTCGCTCCCCCACACTGGCATCCAAGATTGCCACGGCCACAAATACAAGGCTCCAGCTCCCAATAGTGCTCGTTTTATGAATGTACGCCTGTTCATCATGCATCTATCCATCTCCCCAACAAGTGATAAGACAGTAGTTTACCACTAAGCAGCTACTTCATCATCCCGCGCCAATGTCTGCGAAGCCTCCAACTTTTATCAATTATACCATACCGTCTTTTAGACGTACAACCACAGCTGTGAAAAGCTGCGACTCTTGCAGGATAAAGTTTTTTGTGTTATGTTGGCGATATAACGTACGATTTGGAGTGATATAAAATGAATAAAAGCCAGCTACATGGTGAGCCAGGACGGTCTGGCAAAGGCTTACGGGGAGCGCTAACAGGCCTGCTTGGAGCAGCGTTGCTATGTATTCCTGTGCCAGCATTGGCCTGTACGCTTTATGCGGCGCAAGGAACGGCTGTGGCAGACGGCGGTACGATAGCAGCAAAGAACCGCGACTGGCGGCCGCAGGAACAGTCACTGCATCTATCGGAACCTCGCCAGCCAGGCGGTTATCGTTATTATGGTCTCTATGGTGGGCCGTTCGAGCGTCATCAGCTGCGTGGCGGTGTCAATGAGGCGGGACTCGTGGCCTATTCGGCGGCAGTCAGCTCGGTGACGAAGAAGCAGAAGGCCGCAGCTGCTGAAGCTCATCCGCCGGTCCAAGGAACACTGCGCAAGGTGCTGGAGCGCTATGCAACGGTCGAGGAGACGGTGCAGCATCCGGAACTATTCCAGGGCGTGCGATTCGTCATGCTGGCTGACCGCAGTGAGGTCGCCTGGATAGAGGGGGGGCTGGACGGAGAAGTGCGCATAGAGAGGCGTCAAAATGGCGTCCTGGCCCATACCAACCACTATCTGATCGCCGATCTGGCGGCGCAAAATGAGAAGTATTATGAGAGCAGCCATAAACGCTATGACCGGGTCATGGAACTGCTGCAGACTCAAAAACAGTATACGCTCGCTGATTTCATTCGCATCGGCGAGGATCAGACCGCCGGTCCGGTCAATTCGCTATGGCGTACAGGCGATGAGACGAGCCATACACAGACAGTGGCTCAAATGGTAGTCTGGCTGCGTCCGGACGGAGATTTCACGGTCTATGTGAAATACCGGGCCGCAGCTGACGCTGCCGGACATGAGCAGACGGTCCGACTCACGAAACAGGAGATATTCGACAATATCACACCCCAATAAAATAAAATTTCACCACAGTCAGTGCTTTTTGATGAGCCGTCTGTAATGCGCTTCCTTATTGGGTGGAATCTTCAATACGCGCATTGCTTCATTCAAGGACCATCCTGTATTCTCCATGAGGTTTTTTAAATAATCTGCCCGAATTCTCTCATTCCCCTCTTCAAAGCCTCTTCGAAATCCTTCCTCATATAGTCCTTGAGTCAGCTCGCCCATATTTCTATATTTCTTCAACTCATCCTCTGTCATCCAGATGCCATATTCTTCTTCAAATGGACTTTTTTTGCTCAATACAATCACCCCAAGCTCTCATAAAACCTGCGAATAAATCCTGCCATCAGAATGCGCCGCTTCTCAAGGAAGGCCTTGTAATCATTGCTATCCATGTTCATGAACTCCTCTGGCACACAGTTTTCGGCAAGGTTTTTCTTGAGGTCATCTGCATCGGTGATTCCACCATACTGCAACTCGCCGTTGGCAATTTGCTCCTTCATTTTTGCCATGTACACGCATGGTGCATCATTCTTGATCTTGATGTTGATTTCCGACTGCGTATAGACGTAATTAGCAATCTGATTGTAGTCCCTGCGGTTGTTGATGCCGTTCTTCTGAAGATACCTCTTCGGGAAAATATGGTGAATGTCGCCACACTGCTGAATCAGCGATGATACATCGATCTGCTCAGACAGAAAACCTCGGGAGCCCGCTTTCACCTGTGCCATCAGGAACAACAAGAAGTACGGGCTGCTGGATACGGAAGTATCCAATCTCTGGACAAGCACCGTATTCCAGAAGGCATCCGACATCTCGCCTTCTTCCGTAGTTGCAACAAACTTTTCGGGATTCATTTCTGTAAAGCGCTTGATATCGTAGTCCATCGCGGATTCAGGTGAGCTAGAATAACGCCCCGTCAGCATGGAAAGAACAATCCACTTGCGCACCAGCTTCTCGATTAGCGCGGCGTTCATGCCTCTGTCCCTCAACGTGAGATACAAGATATATCCGAAATTCAGCACGTTCTGTGAACGGACGAGCGATGTATCAATAATCCCAGTAGACTTGACAATCATGATGTAGCGCTTGAAGTTAGTTTCGTTTACAAAATTCTCTACGCCTTGACGAAGCTTATGAAATGAATCTTCTGCGATGCTTTCCAGATTCTCTCTCGTCTCAAAATCACGGCCAGATAAAAGACTGACCAGATCTGCAATCTTTCCTCGCATGAACTTGTGCGTAAAGGAAACCCGCAGTACATCAGTATAATCTGGGACATAGATGTCCTCTGTCTCATTGACAACCCATTTTATTTTCTGCATTCCACCAGATTCGACAAATTCTGTATCGTTGGCGGCGATTGCATCATAGTCCACCGGACTCCGCATAAAATAGTAGAAATAATCAATCATCTTTCTGGTATCATTTCCGCCGTAAAAATCATCGGCTGAAATCTTCGACATGGCAAAGTCAGCCTGCGACAAAACGACGCCCTGCGAATTGATTCGGATAAAAATATCGGTCACTTCATCGATTGTGAGTGTCTGGCTCAAGTCCGTAACGCCTATGCTGATATTGTAGATGGATTTCAGCTTGTTGATTGCAGACGCTACTTTCTGTTCCTGTCCGGCCAAATTGTTCACTTGACAATAATTTGGGATAAAGGACCACTCCGAAAAAGTTGGTGTGAATATCTCAGCTATGTCAGGAATCCATCTGCAGCAGTTTACAGCTTTTTGAAGCACAATAAAATTGCATAGCCTCCTGATGGTGTATAATGAAATCGCTAAACCACACTAACACCCAAGAGAAAGGCTATGCGATGACTTCATTATACACCGAGAACTCCGTGATTGGTAGACTCCTGACGATTTTTTCTTCTTTGTTCCCAGCTGCGACGAGGCCGACGCGCTATCTGCTGGCGTGGCTCCTCATCGCTCAGCTGGCTCTGGAGTCAGCTTCGTCGGTGCGTTGCCTGTTCCGGCAGTTCCTGTCGAAGCAGACGGATGCGTCGTTGAACAGTTATTACCGCGCTCTTGGCAATGGGCTCGTCACGGATGCATCCATTCGCCGGGCCTTGACGCTGCGAGCGCTTGCCATAGTGCCGGAGGCGCTACGGCAGGAGCCTATCCTGCTCAGCGTGGACGACACGTCCATTGCCAAGTGGGGCAAGCACTTCGACGGTGTGGGCATTCTGTACGACCATGCCAAGCACGATGGCAAGTCCTATTTCAATGGCCATGCCTTTGTCAGCCTGACGATGAGCGTGCCGGTTCTCCACGAGAACGCGGGCAAGCAGCAGATCCGGTATATTGCGGTACCGATTGGCTACGTCATGAGCAACGGAGAAACTTCAAAGCTGAAGCTTGCCTGCCAGCTCCTCGATGAAGTCATGCCAATCCTTGAAAAACGCCAGGTAATCCTGCTCTTCGATAGCTGGTACGCCAAGCGCGAGTTGCTCGCACATGCTCTCAGCTATCCGGATCTCAACGTAATCTGCAATGCACGCCACGATACGGCCATGTTCGAGTTGCCGGATTCGACGGCAGGCCGTCGCGGCCGTCCACCAAAGTATGGTAAACGCTTGATGCTGGACGAGATTGCCAATGATCTCACGAATTAACTTTGCCGGATGGACAACTATTTTGTTGCTCACCGTCTGGTGAAAACGCGCATCTTTGACGACCATACCGTCCATGCCTATGTGACGTTGAGCAAGAGTGGCTCGTACCGTCTCTTTTTCAGCACAATAGATCCGATGGCGCTGCATATGAGCATTGCTTGGCAGGAGAACAAAGGACTCCGCAACACCAGTTCCAAGCATATGGCGATTTCCCCGCTCAAGCTCTACAAGCTCCGCTGGGGCATTGAGACGAACTACTACGAGCAGAAGATGTTCTGGGAGCTCGGCAGCTACAAAGTTCGCACAAGGACTGCGATTGAGCATCTGCTGAACCTGACGAATGCCGGACACGCTCTTATGAAGATCCTGCCGTACGAGGACGAGCGGCTGAGTGCCTACCAGGACAAGAGCCCGCAAGAGCTGCGGCACGCACTGAGCCAGCAGATCCACAAGGAAGTATTTTTCGCCACTTTGGTGTCCAAAGCCCAAAGTAGCATAAATTCAAGCACATTGCTCAGGGCCTTGCAAGCATTGGCTCGGGGCGATGAGCAAGCGGCTTAAAAGCTGTAAACTGCTGTATTCTAATCACGAGCCGCATCTTCGTCATCATCTCGGATGCCATGCGCTACGAGGTCGCCGCGACGCTCGCGCAGGAGCTCGAGCGCGACATCCCGAGCGAGGTCCAGCTCACGAGAGCTACCAGTCCATGTTCCCGAGCATCACGAAGTTCGGCATGGCAGCGCTGCTGCCGCACAAGGAGCTGACAGTCGCGCCAGCGGGAAGCGGCCTCGCCGTACTCGCCGACGGCCAGTCGACCGAGGCTCCGAACCGCGACGCTGTGCTCAAGGCCGCCAATCCGAAGAGCGTCGCCCTCAAGGCCACGGACATCATCGCCATGAAGCGCAGCGAGCGCTCTGCCAAGGTGCGCGGCATGGATGTCGTCTACATCTACCACGACACCATCAACGCAGCCAGCCACACGGACGACAAGAAGGTCTTCCCCGCCTGCGAAGAGGCCATCGCCGAGCTCAAGAACCTCGTGCGCATCATCGTCAACGAGTTCACCGGCACGAGCATCCTGCTGACAGCCGACCACGGCTTCCTCTACACGATGAAGCCCCTCACCGAGGACAGCAAGGCAGGGAGCGGTCTGCAGAAGGACCAGGTCATCGAGCAGGCCCGCCGCTACGTCATCACCACACCGGACGCCGAGTCCGATCACCTGCTGCCCGTGAACTTCATGAAGGGCGCTGCGCCCTACAAGGCCTTCGCGCCACGCGAGCAGAGATCCGCCTGAAGATCAAGGGCAGCGGCCTGAACTTCGTCCACGGCGGCGCCAGCCTGCAGGAGATGGTCGTGCCCGTCATCGACTTCAAGCACATCCGCTCCGACTCGGCCGCCTACAAGAAGCACGCCGAGCAATACGCCATGAAGCCCGCGAGCGTCCGACTGCTGAGCTCTGGCCACAAGGTCAGCAACATGAGCTTCAGCCTGAACTTCTACCAGGTCGAGGCCGTCGGCACAGGCTTCATCCCCGCGAACTTCGACGTCTACTTCACCGACGCCTACGGCAACGTCGTCAGCGACATCCAGAAAATCATCGCCGACAAGGTCAGCCAGGAAAATGCCGACCGCATCTTCCGCTGCACCTTCAACCTCAAGGCAGGCGACTACAACCGCAATGCCGAGTACTTCCTCGTCATCCACAACACCGACAACGGCGAGATCGTGCAGAAAGTCTCCTTCCAGATTGACACCGTCTTCCAGAAGGATGACTTCAACTTCATGGAGTGATTCTCTGCAAAAATCAAGGAGCCGCATGACAGCACGTCATGCGGCTCCTTTCTTGCACAAAAAGTCCCACCGGCCAAGGACCGGTGGGACTTGTATGTTCGTGTAAAGCGAGTGATTAACGCTTCGAGAACTGGGAAGCCTTGCGGGCTTTCTTGAGGCCATACTTGCGGCGCTCTTTCTCGCGCGGATCACGCGTAACGAAGCCAGCCTTCTTGAGGGCCGGACGGAGCTCTGCGTTCATTTCCATGAGCGCGCGGGTGATGCCGTGGCGGATTGCGCCAGCCTGGCCCGTGACGCCGCCACCAGCAACGTTTGCGATGACGTCGTACTTATCAACCGTCTCCGTGAGGTTCAGCGGCTGACGAACGATGAGTTCGAGAGTCTTGAGACCAAAATACTCTTCCATGTCGCGACCATTGATCGTGACTTTGCCCTCGCCTGGAACCAGACGAACACGGGCAACGGACGATTTTCTGCGGCCAGTGCCGTAGTAGATGACTTCTGCCATGTGTTATGTTCCTCCCTTTCCAGATTAGCGGATGTTCAGCTCAAGCTTCTCCGGCTTCTGAGCTGCATGCGGATGCTCCGGGCCAGCGTAAACGCTGAGCTTGCGGTACATCTGAGCGCCGAGACGGTTCTTCGGCAGCATGCCCTTGATTGCATGCTCGAGAACGCGCTCCGGGAAGCGCTCCAGCATGTGGCCAGCCGTCGTGAACGTCGTGCCACCCTGGTAACCGGAATGACGGAAATACGTCTTATCCGTGAGTTTCTTACCCGTGAACTTTACTTTCTCTGCATTGATGACGATGACGTAATCACCCGTATCAACGTGCGGAGTAAAGGTCGGTTTATTTTTACCGCGAAGAACTTTTGCGACTTCAGCTGCGAGGCGGCCGACAGTCTGGCCTTCAGCGTCTACAACGTACCATTTGCGCTCGATATTGGATGCATTTGCCATAAACGTTGTCTTCATGCGATTTCCCCCCTAGAGTTTTTTCAATGTCAATTATTCATGTAGTATGATGTATCGAAACAGGCTTCCGGGGCTAATGGAAACGCTCGTCCATGACATCACATAGAATTATTCTAAAGAAAAGTCCCGAGAAAGTCAAGGGATTTTTCACCAGAAAATAAAATTAATCCACAGTCCCCTGTGCATACTTCAGATGTCCTGTGCCATTGAGCAGTTCGACTGTCGTGCCGTGCTCGGTGTACGTCACGATGTTGACGGCCGTGTTGAACTGGCGGATGGTCCAGACGTACTTGAGGTCCATGTGCAGGGCGGCCGTCAGGATGGTGCGCAGGATGGCGCCGTGCGCAAAGACGGCAACGGTCTGCTCAGGGTGGCAGGCCACGATCTTCTCGACGGCATCGAGCGCACGCTCGCGCAGCTTCGGGAAGCTCTCACCGTGCGGGATCTCGAGGACGTCGGGATGCTGGAAGAAATTATTGAGGGCATCGGGCCACTTGGCGACGATTTCGTCGTACGTCAGGCCCTCCCAGTCGCCGAAGTTGAGCTCGCGCAGCTCGGGGCGCGGCTCGACTGTCAGGCCGAAGCGGTCGGCGACGCAGCGGGCCGTCATCATGGCGCGCACGAGGTCGCTCGAGTAGACGGCCTCCACCTTGTCCACGGGGAAGTGTGCCGCAAGCTTCTCAGCCTGCTCGATGCCGAGCGGCGAGAGTGCGATGTCCGTCTGGCCCTGGTAGCGGCCGAGCACATTCCACTCGGTCTGGCCATGGCGCACAAAAATGATCTTTGTCATAGGAACTCTCCAATCCATCCAGAATCTATCCAAAAATAAGGTCATGGGTCCATGCGGTCAAAATCCCGCCAGGCGGCGAGCAGTGCCTCGTTCTCTGCGCGCGTGCGCACGGCGAGGCGCAGGAAGCCCGGCGCTAGACCGGGGTAGTGCTGGCAGTCGCGCACGAGGATATGGCGCGCGCGCAGATACTTTACGAGCCGTTCTGCCCGCTCCGCGGGAGCAAGCTTCACGAGGATGAAGTTGACGCTCGGCGGGAAGACGGTGACACCGTGCAGAGCGGCCAGTGCCTGAGCCAGGCGCGCCTTCTCCCCTGCGATGAACGCGCGCGACTCTACCTGATAGGCCGTGTCGGCAAGCGCCGCCACGCCCGCGGCCTGCGCGAGCACGTTGACATTCCAGACGTCCTTGGCTGCCTCCATCCGCGCGAGCAGCGCGGGGCTGCCGATGGCGAAACCGAGGCGCAGGCCGGGGATTGCGAAGAACTTCGTTAAGGAGCGCACGAGAAAGAGATTTTCTAGACGCTCTTGGCGCACGGTAAAGCGCGCCTCATCCTCGCGGAAGTCGAGGAAGGACTCGTCGACGACGAGCTGTGTGCCGAGCGGCAGGAGCTCCCGCGCGAGGTCTGCAATGGCCTCGCGCTCCACGAGCGTGCCCGTCGGGTTGTTGGGGTTGCCGATCACGATGCAGTCGGCCTCGACGCGCCGCGCTTCCTCTGCCAGGAAGATGAGGTCCGGCTCGAAGCCCTCCCTCTCCTCGAGCGGGCTGTACGACACGGCAGCGCCCGCGGCATGCGCGGCCCGCTCGTACTCGCTGAAGGCGGGCACAGGCAAGAGGACACGCTTCGGCCGCGTGACGAAAGCGTAGAGGTAAAAGAGTTCCGCCGCGCCGTTGCCGAGGATAAAGTCGCCGGGAGCCCTGCCATAATAGGCAGAGAGGGCCGTCCGAAGCTCGCGCATCGCGGGGTCGGGATAGTGGATGACCCCGTCGAGATGCGCCGCGAGGGCCTCTTTCACGCGCGGCGAAAGGCCGAGCGGATTGATGTTGGCCGAAAAGTCAAGCCATGGCTCTCCATCTGCCGTCGGCTCATAGACATTGCCGCCGTGGACAAAGCGAAGTTCTTCCTGCATCATGCATCATCCTTTCTCATATATTCTATACCACCGCTGCGCATCAAAGAGATGCCGAGGCAGGTGAGCTCGGGAAACTGCCGGACAAGGTGTGCCGAGCGGCACTCGATCTGCCCGCGCGCCATCTGCGATGGCCAGATGACGCCGATGACCGTGCCGCTGTGCGCGGCCACGAGCCCCAGAGCACCAATGTCCCTCGCCTGCTGCAACAGGGCTTCGAGGCAATGTTTTGGCAGTCGTGCCTGATTCCAGAGCGCACTCTGCGTCGCGGCCTCTGCCATGCGCCTCTCTCCCTCTGCCAAAGCTTCGAGCAAGTCCGTCCAGGGACGGCTGCCGCGCTCTCCCGCTATTGCAGCACAGGCATGGCAGTCGGCCGTGTCGACCGTGCCGCCCGTATCGAAGATGGTCAGGTACGGATGCGAGAGACGACGGTAAACGCGCTGCACGCGCCCCGTCACCTGATTGAGGCAGACGATGCCCGGGAGGAAGACGGCGTCCGTCGGCTCGACCTGCACGGCAAGGTGCAGGATGGCCTCGGGCGCGAGCGGCCGCCCGAGCGCAAGCGATGCGGCCGCGAGGACGGCGGCGATGTCGGCGCTCGACGAGGCCATGCCCTTGCCCCGCGGCAGCTCGGACGTGAGCTGCATGCCAAAGGGAAATTTCTCGATGCCCGCCTCGCGCAGGTAGAGCTGCAATGCGCACCGCGTCTTCTCACCGAGGCCGATGAGCCCCTGCAGGGAAGTTGCGGCCCTGACTGTCGTATAGCGCGCGATCGGGCAGGTCACGAGGAAAGGCTCGCCGCGATGCCAGCCCTGCAGCAGCTCACCGCAGGACCCCGGCACTCGCACTGTGACATCCAACACTTCCATCACGTCCATCGAATCCATCACATCCAGAGGAAGCAGCCCGCGCGGTCAAATGGGAGCACGGCGAAGAGGAACAGGACGAAGAGCACGAGCACCTCTGTCATGAGCTCGATGGCGCCGTAGACATCGCCCGTCAGGCCGCCGAGCTTCTTTTCCGCATAGCGGCCAAACAGGAAGGCAAAGAGCAGCCCGATAAGCAGGGCGGCGATGGCGGCAATACCCCACGGCGCGACAAAGACTAGCGAAGTCACGAGGCCGATGAGGACTGCCCTGCGGTCGGCCATCGCCGCAAAGGCCTGCCCCATGCCGCTCGGACGCGCGTACGGGAAGTGCGCGACGGCAAGAAGCATGGCCATGCGGCCGATGATGGGCATGATGAAGATGCCGATGAGCAAGACGGGCGCCGGCAGGTCGAGCAGCAGCGACCAATTGAGCAGCAGCAATCCGGCAAACGCGGCGACGCCAAATGAACCCGTGCGGCTGTCCTTCATGATCTCGAGCATGCGCTCGCGGCTGCGGCCCGAGAAGAGGCCGTCCACCGTGTCCATGAAGCCATCGGCGTGCAGGCCGCCTGTCAAGAGGAGCGGCAGCAAGACGAGGATGGCCTTGCCCGTGTAGGACGGCAGGCCGAGGAAGGCCAGGCAGGCGAGTGCAGCCAGCAGGTAGAGCGCGCCGAGCACGACGCCGACGAGCGGGAAGAAGCGCGTGCTGCGGCCGAAATCCTCCGCCGTCAGGTTCTCCTGCCGGACGAGATGGATGCGCGTGAGGAACTGAAGTGCAGTCAGAAAGCTTCGCAATGTGATTCTCCTTTAATATCCCATGCACTTCAAGAGCGCATAGGCAAAGATCAGAAAAAGGACGGTCGCCGTGTACATCATGCGGATGGCCTCCATGATGTGCTTGGGGGCCGTGCGCTCGATGGCCTCGCCCATGTAGGCGCGGAACGACTTCTTGCCGAAGTACGAGTTGATGCCGCCGAGCCGGATGTGCAGTGCACCGGCCACCGTCGCCTCCGCATAGCCGCCGTTCGGGCTCGGGTGCTTGGCGGCATCGCGGCGCATCATCTGCATGGCATTGCGGGAGTCGAAGCCCAAAAGCCAGGCTGAGATGATGAAGAGCACCGCGGTGATGCGCGCGGGGATGTAGTTGAGCACATCGTCGAGCTTCGCCGCGGCCTTGCCAAAATAGAGATACTTCTCGTTCTTGTAGCCGATCATCGAATCCATCGTGTTGGCCGCGCGATAGAGGAAGGCCAGCGGCACGCCGCCGATCACGAAGAAGAAGAGCGGCGCGATGACACCGTCGACCGTGTTCTCGGCGATTGTCTCGACGGTCGCGCGCGCGACCTCCGACTCATCGAGCTCCTCTGTGTCGCGCCCGACAATCCAGCCGACGGCCTTGCGCGCCTTGTCGAGCTCATTCGTCAGGAGCAATGCGTAGATGCCGCGGCCGGCCTTCGCGAGGCTCTTGGGCGAGATCGTGAAGGCGAGCAGCAGAGCCTCGACGGCCATCGTGCCCCACTCCCACGGAATGGCGTACGAGAGGTAGATGATGCCCGCCGCCACATCGTAGGTGATGAAGAGCACGAGCAGCACGAGGATGGCACCGCAGAGGAATTTCTTCTGGTCGCCGTCCGCCTCGCGGTAGTAGAGCCGCTCGAGGAAGGAGATGAGCTTGCCGATCAGCACGACGGGATGGAAGCGCGAGCGCGGATCGCCGATGATCGTGTCGATGATAAAGGCAAAGATCGCAACGTTCATTCGCACTCCCCCCTATCGCACTGCTCTTCTGCCATCTCCGCCATAATGGCTCTGACTCTTTCCATATCCAAGGCGCTCTCGACGACGTCGGCCAGATGCTCGTAGGCGCGCTCTTTCTGCTGGCGGCGATTGCGCTGGATGGCGAGCGGCGGCAGGCCCTTCTGGATGCGCAGCGTGTTGATGAGCTGGCGGCGGAAGGCATCGTCGTCGAAGAGGCCGTGGATGTAGGTGCCGAAGACAAGGCCGTCCTCGCGCAGCGCACCGTCCCAGCGGCTCGTCTCCCCCCTCTCCGCATGGATGTAGAAGGGATGGCGCACGGGCGCAGTGAACTCCGTCTCGCCCATATGGATCTCGTAACCGGCCATCCCGCGGCCCAGAAGCGTGCAGCCAAAGAACTCCATGCCCGGGCAGTCGGCCGTGACCTGGCGCGTGTGCTTCTGATCGGCAAAGGTCGTCTTCATCGGCAGATAGCCGAGTCCCTTGACCTCGCCGTGCTCCGACTCCACGCGATGCGGGTCGGCAATTGCTTCGCCGAGCATCTGGTAGCCGCCGCAGATGCCGATGAGCGGCGTGCCCGCCTCGACGCTCATGCGGATGGCCGCCTCGAGGCCCGACTCGCGCACGAAGAGCAGGTCCTCCGTCGTGTTCTTCGAACCGGGCAGGATGATGAGGTAGGGGCTGCCGAGCTCTTCTGGCCGGCGCACATAGGTGACTTCGACGTCCGGCTCGTCGGCGAGCGCGTCGAAGTCCGTGAAGTTCGAGAGCTTCGGCAATTCGATGACGGCGATGCGGATCTCGGCCTTCTTCTCCTGCTTTTCCTCACGCTCTTCGAGCGAGACGGAATCCTCGTCATCGATGCCCATGTCCTCGATGTAGGGCACGATGCCGAGCACTGGCTTGCCCGTCTTCTCCTCGAGGAAGTCGATAGCTGGCGTGAAGAGCGAGACATCGCCGCGGAACTTGTTGATGACGAGTCCCTTGACGAGCGCGCGCTCTTCCTCATCGAGGAGTTCCAGCGTACCGACAAGCGAGGCCAGTGCGCCGCCGCGGTCGATGTCCGCGATGAGCAGCACGGGTGCGTGCAGGTATTTTGCCACGCGCATGTTGACGATATCGTGCGACTTGAGGTTGACTTCAGCGGGGCTGCCGGCCCCTTCGACGACGAGCGTGTCGAAATCCTGCTGCAGGCGCGCGAGGGCCGCCTTGACCTCGCCGAATGCCTCGAGCGAATAGCCGGCATGGTACTCCCGCGCGCTCATCGTGCCGATGGAGCGGCCCGCGAGGATGACCTGCGAGCGGGAATTGCCCGTCGGCTTCAAGAGCACGGGATTCATGTCCACCATCGGCTCAAGGCCGGCTGCCTCCGCCTGCGCGACCTGCGCCCGGCCCATCTCCAGGCCATCCTTCGTGACATACGAGTTGAGCGCCATGTTCTGCGCCTTGAACGGCACGACGCGCCGCCCTTCGCGGTAGAAGATGCGGCAGAGCGCCGTCGTCAGGATGCTCTTGCCAACGTGCGAACTCGTGCCCATGAGCATAATGGATTCCAAAACCATGCCTCCTATCTGTCTTATCTGTCTCACTGGAACATATCACTTGATGCGCAGCGGGATGCCGCAGAGAACGGCGTAGACTGCATCGGCAGCCGCGGCGAGCTGCTGGTTCGCGAGGCCCGCGAGGTCGCGGTAGAGACGCGCGAGGCGGTTCTCCGGCACGATGCCGGCCCCGACCTCATTCGTCACGAAGATGACTCCCGTCTCTTTTGGCAGCCCTCGTACCGCCTCGACAAGTGCTGCCATCTCGCCCTGCACGAGCACGGTCAGGTGCGCCTCATCATACGGCTCCGCCTCGCGGCAGAGCATGTTGCTGAGGTAGATGGTCACGCAGTCAAAGAGGATAACGCCGTGCTCCCGTCCCGCCTCGCGGATGACTGTAGCTGCCTCGCGCGGTGCCTCGTACGTCTTCCAGTCAGCGGGCCGTCGGCTGCGGTGCAGGGTGACGCGGTGCGCCATCTCCTCATCCCAGACCTCGGCCGTCGCGATGTAGGCCACGCTGCCACCGCTCTCGCGGGCCAGCTGCTCGGCAAACGCGGACTTGCCGCTGCGCGCGCCGCCCGTGACGAGGATCATCTTGCCCATGAAGTGCAAGCCTCCACAAAGTGAGCAGCGGCCTCCGGGCAGCCGGCGAAGTGCAGGTGCAGGTAGCTGCCGAGCACGTTCCCGCGGCTCGCGCCCGCCTCATAGCGCTCGCCCGTGCGCAGCTTCTCGAAGCGAAGCGGGCGCTTGCCCTCGACAGCGTCCTCCGAGAAGTGGAACTCGTGGCCACGCAGCTTCGTGCCGGCCTTGCCGAGCACCTTATCCCCCATGAGCTCGGCCTCGACGTAGCCGACCATCTGGAGCTTCTCTTTCATCGCTGCCTTGCCGGGCAGCACATCGCACATCGCGTATTCCGTGCCCGTGAAATCCTGGAGCGAGTGCATGAGGTACATGTAGCCGCCGCATTCTGCGTAGATGGGCATGCCCTTTTCCGCGGCCTTCTTGATGGAAGCGCGCATTGCGGCATTTTCCTGCAGCTTCGCGGCGAACATCTCGGGAAAGCCGCCGCCGAGGAAGAGGCCGTCGACATCCGGGAGCTCTGCGTCGTGTAGCGGGCTAAACGGCACGAGCACCGCACCTTCATGCTCGAGCACGGCGAGGCTGGCCGGGTAGTAGAAGGAGAACGCCTCATCGCGCGCGATGCCGATGCGGCACGAGCGCTCCGCCACCTGCCCGAGGTCAAACGGCTCGGCCTCGAGCTCCGGCGCGAGGCAGGCGAGGTGCAGGATGGCCTCGATGTCGAGCGACTTGGCGACGGCCGTGCCCATCGATTCAATGGCCTGCCGTTCCTCTGCATTCTCGGCGACGGGCACTAGGCCGAGGTGGCGCTCCGGCATCTTGAGCGAGTCATCGCGGTGCAGCGCGCCGAGCACACGGATGCCCGCATCCTTCATGGCGCTGCGGATCATCTCCTCGTGCGTCGCGGAGCCGAGGCGGTTGAGGATGACGCCGGCGAAGTCGACCTCGTGGTCGTAGTCGCGGAATCCCTGCGCGATGGCCGCGGCCGACGCGCCCATCGACTTGACATCGAGTACGAGCACGACAGGCGCCTTGAGCAGCTTGGCGATGGAAGCCGTCGAGCTTATGCCCTCGCGGCCGCCGTCATAGAGGCCCATGACGCCCTCGATGACAGCGATATCCGAGCCGTCCATCGCCTTGGCGAAGAGCTTCGGCAAGACCTGCTCCGGCACGAGCCAGCTGTCGAGGTTGTGAGCGGGCCGGCCGCTGGCCATCGCGTGGTAGCCCGGGTCGATGTAGTCGGGGCCGACCTTGAAGGACTGGACCGCAATGCCCTGCTCGCGCAGCGCCGAGAGAAGCCCCGTCGCGATCGTCGTCTTGCCAGAGCCGGACTGCGTCGCGGCAATCACTAAGCGTGGAATCGAATAGCGCATGATAAACCTCCTGATGAATGACTGAATCCTATCGAGACGTGCATCTGGTACATCTTACACAAGAAAAATCAATCGCGGCTGTTGTCGATCTCATAGAGCATCGCGTTGACAGCTGCGGCGGCAATCGGACTGCCGCCCTTCGTGCCCTCGACCGTGATATAGGGCACGAGACGATTCTCGGCTAGTGCCTTCTTGGAGTCGGCCGCGCCGACGAAGCCGACGGGGATGCCGACGATGCAGGCGGGGCGCACGCCCTCTTCGCGCACAAGGCGCAGGACCTCGAAGAGCGCCGTCGGCGCATTGCCGATGGCGACGACGCTGCTCGTCAGCGCTGCGCCAAAGCTGCGCATGGCGGCAAGCGAGCGCGTCACGCCCTGAGCCTTGGCCTGCGCCGCGATCTCCGGGTCCTGTATCCGGCAGTGGACCGCTCCGCCAAATGAGGCGAGCTTGCGCTTGTTGATGCCCGTGCGGACCATCTCGACATCCGTGTAGATGTCCGCACCGCCGCGCAGAGCCGCGATGCCTTCCTCCACCGCCGTCTCTGAGATGCGGATGATCGGCGCGTATTCGACGTCGCCGGCCGCGTGGATGATGCGCGAGTATACCTTCTTCTCGGCTTCGCTCAGGGAAAGTCCCTCGATGTACGGCGCGATGAGCTCCATGCTGCGGCGCTCGATTGCCATCGGCTGCTTGATAAATTCCATCATCAATCCTCCAGATTGTTCACAAAAGAAAGGACATCCTCATAGCAATGCACGAGGCGGTCGTACGCGAGGACAGGTCGGTCGATGACGACGACGGGCAGACCGAGCTCGACGGCCGCCGCGATCTTCGTGTCCGTACCACCGATCGCGCCGCTGTTCTTCGTCACAATGACGTCCGCCCTGTACTGGCGGAACATCTCCCGATTGAGCGCTTGCGAGAATGGCCCCTGCATGGCGACGATCTGCTTCGGCGAAAGACCAAGACCCTCACAGAGCGCGATGACTTCGGCCGTCGGCAGCACGCGCGCGATCAGCGTGCAGTCCGAGAGGGCCGGCGACTCGGTGAACTGCTGCAGGTTGCGGCTGCCCGTCGTCAGGAAGACGACCCGTCCGCGCCGCGCCGCCGCTTCAGCCGCCTCCTCGTACGAGTGGACGAGGCATATCGCCGCACGCCACGTATCCTCGAGCTCTGTCAGCGACCGCTCGTAGCGCAGATACGGGATGGCGAGCGCACGGCAGGCCGCCATTGCGTTCTCTGAGACGTTCACGGCATAGGGATGGCTCGCGTCGACGAAGCAGGATGCCCGGTGCTCGCGCAGGTAAGACTCCAGCGCCTCACGGTCCAGTGGCTTGTCGTTGATGGTCAGTCTCTCGCTGCCGCAACGCTTGAGCAGCTGCTCGCCGTAATGGCTGACGACAGAGGCCGTCACACGATGGCCCGCGTCGAGCAGCAGCTTCGTGAGTTCGCGCCCATCCTGTGTCCCCGCTGCGACAAAGATCATAGACCGCTCTCCTTCCTGCCGTAGCCGCGCGGCGTCAGCATCCATCCTTCCTTGACGTATGTCTGGGAGTTGCCGATGATGACGAGCGAGAACATGTTGATCGTCTCCTTCGTGAAATCCGCGAGCGTCGAGATGGCCTTTGACTGCTCCGCACGGCTCGCCGCCGTCACGATGCCGACAGGCGTCTCAGGAGCCCGGTGCTTCAGCACGATGCGGCGGATCTCCTCGATCTGCTGCACGCGCTTCTTGCTCTTCGGGTTGTAGAGCGCGATGACGAAGTCGCCGGCCGCCGCCATCTCCGCGCGCTTGCAGATGGTCTCCCAAGGCGTCAGAAGGTCCGAGAGGCTGATGACGGCGAAGTCGTGCATGAGTGGTGCGCCGAGCACAGAGGCCGCTGCGTTGACAGCCGATACGCCGGCGATCACGCCGCCGAAGTTTGGCCTCTTTGCTGCATCTTTCTGCAGCACGAGTTCGAGCACGAGGCCCGCCATGCCGTAGACGCCGGCATCGCCGCTCGAGACGACGACCGTCTCCTTTCCCAAAGCAGCCGCTTCGACTGCCATGCGGCAGCGGTCGATCTCCTGCATCATGCCCGTGCCGATGATCTCCTTGTCCGATTTGCCCGCGAGCAGCGGCTCAATCAGGCGGATGTACGTCGTGTAGCCCGCGACGACCTCCGCGCGCTCGATTGCCGCGCGCGCCCGCGGCGTCATGTCGAGAAGACTGCCCGGGCCAATGCCCACTACTGTGATTCCTGCCATATTTACTGCTCCTTGTTCTGCCATACGAGTGCCACCGTCACTCTCTCAAATCTTGTCTTGCCGAGCGCCATGCGCCCACCTCCTGCCGCAAGAGCCGCCGCCTCACAGACGTTGCCGATGCCGATTGTCTGCCGCACGAAATCGGACTCCGCGAGCCCGTACCGCTCGATGACGGGCTGCAATTCTTCATTCGTGTAAAAGGTCAGCGGGATGCAAAGCTCTGCCGCTGCTTCGTGAAGCCCCCTCTCCTCCTGTTTGAACACAGTCGACGAGAGCGAGCTGATGGCCGCGAGCGGCATGGCGATGCGCGAGACGGCCTCGCGAAGTGCCGCGAGTATCGCGTCCCTCGACGCCCCCTTGCGGCAGCCAACGCCCGCGCGCAGCATCATCGGGTGCAGGAAGAGTCGGCCTGCCCGTCTCCCGCAGGAATCAGGGCTGATGATGACCTGCATCCCTTCATCCTGCTCTGCCGCGCCAAAGTCGCAGACGGAAAGGCCGCGCTGCCGCAAGGCCCCTTTGTAGAAGCTGGCCAGATGACAGCGGGGATCGACGTAATAAGCGACAGACCTTCCGCGCAACAGGGCGCTGTTAACGGCCTGGATGGCCTCGTGCGGCTCGGGAAAGAGACCGAGTTCCATGCCCAGCGCGTCAGGCGCCACGATTCCCTCGACATCGGTCGCCGTCGTGATGACAGGCTCTGCGCCGAGCGACGCTGCGAGCTCACGCGCCAGGCGGTTCGCCCCGCCGACATGGCCTGAGAGCAGGCTGATGACGTGCTGCCCGCGCTCGTCGAGCACGAGGACGGCGGGGTCCTCGAGTTTGCTCACGAGGTGCGGCGCGATACTGCGCACGGCGATGCCAGACGCCATGATGAATACGAGCGCATCGTAGCGCGCAAAATTCTCCTGCACCGCCGCGCGCAGGCGCCCGAAGGTCTGCGCCCCCTCGACGGGATGGCGGCTGCTGACAAAGAGCACAGCCGAACCTCCTAAGGCAAGCTTCACCCGCATTGCCATCTGCGCGCCCGCCTCTGTCAGCGCAAAGACGGCCGTCCTCATCGGCTCGCCTTGCGGAACATGTGCGAGAACTCCGGCGCGTAGAGGCGCGAGAGCTCGTAGTCCGCGCCGAGGCAGCGGCTGACAACGATCATCGCCGTGCGGTCAATCTTGGCCTCAGCTGCCTGCTCTGCAATCGTCGCGAGCGTGCCGCGCACGATCTTCTGCTCAGGCCACGACGCCTTCTGCACGATGGCAATCGGCGTGTCCGC
Organism: Mitsuokella jalaludinii; assembly: GCF_928722185.1. NCBI lineage: Bacteria > Bacillati > Bacillota > Negativicutes > Selenomonadales > Selenomonadaceae > Mitsuokella > Mitsuokella jalaludinii. The sequence continues at coordinate 2,268,798 of NZ_CAKMXA010000001.1, read as the reverse complement.
CGCGTAGCCGCCCGCCATCAGTTCAGCGATGACCGTCTCGAGCATCGTGATAGAGAGGAAGATGCACATCGTCGCCTGATGCGCGGCGAGTGCGCGCAGCTGCTCGCGCTCCGGCACAGGCGTGCGCCCGGCCTGACGCGTGATGATGACCGTCTGCGAGATGCCGGGTAGCGTGTACTCCTGGCGCAGAGCAGCGGCCGAGGCAAGGAACGAGCTAACGCCCGGCACGACGTCGTAAGCGATGCCTTTCTTCGCCATCGCATCCATCTGCTCCTGGATGGCCCCGTAGATGGCGGGATCGCCCGTATGCAGGCGCACCGTCATCCTGCCCGCGGCCTCAGCCTCCTCGATGACCGCAAGGACTTCCTCGAGCGTCATCTTCGCCGAATTGTGGATGACGGCGTCCTCGCGGCAGACACCTAATAGCGCCGGGTTGACGAGCGAGCCCGCGTAGATGACGACATCCGCTTCTTCGAGATAGCGCCTGCCCTTGACCGTGATGAGCTCCGGGTCTCCGGGGCCGGCTCCAACGATGTGTACCATGAACTAGACCTCCTTCGTGCAGGTGATGATGTAGACGGGATTCTGTGCATCGGCCATGTCGTAGGGTCCCACACGGCGCAGGCGGCTGACCTGCACTTGGATGGCCTCGTAGCGGTAGACCGCCTCATGCGCATGGAGGTAGTCGAGCGCCGCCGCCAATGTCTGCACAGTGATGCAGTTGAGCACGAGGCGGCCGCCCTCGCGCAGCTTTTCTGCCACACAGTCGAGTATCGATGCGAGATGGCCGCCGCTGCCGCCGATCAGCACGGCGTCGGCCAGCGGCAAGTTCTCGAGGCCAGCTGGTGCCTCCGCCTCAATGACGGATAGATTCTCGAGGCCGAAGCGCTCGCCATTCGCCTCAATGAGGCGGATGGCTTCTTCTTTGCGCTCGACGGCATAGACATGGCCCTCTGGCGCGAGACGCGCCGCCTCGATGGAGAGCGAGCCCGTCCCCGCGCCGATGTCGTAGACGATATCGCGCGGCCCGATCTGCGCCTTGACGAGCGTCAGGATGCGGATCTCCTGCTTCGTCATCGGCACCTTGCCGCGGACGAATGCCGCATCCGGCAGTCCCAGCTTCATTTGCAGTCCCCCTCTTTCTTTTCCGTCTCGTCCACCGCGATCAGGATGACGCCGCCCAGCTCAGGCAGTTCCTGCGCCTCGGACAATCGCGTCGCCACGATCTGCTCGTCCTCATAAGAAAGACGCGCACAGATGAAGAGGCGCGTCTCTGGCGGCCAGCCGTGCGCGAGCAGCACAGCCGGTATGGTCTTCGATGTGAATGTCCTGTCGGTCAGCATGCCGAGCACACTGCCGGGATGATAGGCGAGGCGCTCTGCCGCGGGCTTCCTGCCGTGGAACGACAGCAGGCGCGCCTCATGCCACGGCAGTGCAAGCCGCGCAAAGGCCAGCTGCATGGCGCTGAGCCCCGGTATCACGCGGAGGCACGCGGGCGGGAAATGGCGGCGCAGCGCGTCGAGCAGCGAGAAGTAGCCCGGATCGCCCGAAACCATCACCACGACGGATGACAGCTCCAGCTTCTCGCGGATGAACTGCATGACAGAATCGATGTCGCCCGTCACGGCCATCGTCAGCTGTCCTTCGCCCTGCGGCCGCGCGAACTGCGCGAGCGCGCGCCTGCCGCCCACGAGGACCTTCGCCTCGCGGATGGCGCGCTCTGCCGCCGGCAGCATGTAGTCGGGATGGCCCGGGCCGATGCCGGCCACGATGATCTCATTCATGTTTCTCTCCTGCTCCTATTTGCTGATATGCCAGTGATACTTCTCCCCGATCTCGCGCGCCGTCTCATCCATGCCGAGCAGCCTGCCCTGCAGTGTCACCATGGCGACGCCCACCTTCATCTTGCCGAATAGGTAGCGCTCGGCGCGCACCGAGGCGCGCTCCGCGATGGCACGGCAGACTGCCTGCTCGAGTCCCGCTTCGCGCAGGACAGTCAGGGCGTCCTCCGTCGTATTGCTCGCGAGCACGCGGCGCGCGCCTTCGGTGCTGAGCCCCGCGGCTGCCGCATAGGCGGCAATCGTCTCGAGGCGCGCATCTGCGATGCGGTTGTGTGTGTAGAAGACGCCCGCTGCCACCTTGCTGAGCTTGCCGATATGTCCAAAGAGCATGACGCGGGCAATCCCGCGCTCCGCAGCCCTCTCGAGCATGAAGCCGATGAAGTTGCTCGTCTGCACGAGCCGATCCTGCGGCAGGCCCCATGCCTTCGCCAAGTTCTCGCCGATCTTGCCGGGCACGAAGATGAGCTCCTCTGCCCCAGCCGCGCGCGCGACATCGATCTGCGGCACGAGCGAGTTCTTGAAACCCTCTTCTGACATGGGCCGCAGGACACCCGTCGTGCCTATGACAGAGATGCCGCCCTTGACGCCGAGCACGGGGTTCAGCGTCTTCTCGGCCAATCTTTTCCCCGCCGGGATTGCAATGGTGACATGCAGGCCGTCGCTCGTGCCGAGGACATCAGAGGCCGCGCGGCGCATGAGCTCGCGCGGCCCGGGATTGATGGACGGCTGGCCGACGGGGACCGAGAGGCCCGGCTTTGTCACCGTGCCGATGCCCTCGCCTGCGGCGAACGTCATCGCACCTCCGTCCTCGTGACGGACCGTCGTAAAGACGGAAACGCCATCCGTAATGTCGGGGTCATCGCCCGAGAACTTGACGACCTCTGCACAGATGCCACCCTCCGTCTGCGTGACTGCCTTGACGGGAATCGTCAGCTCCGTGCCGTCGAGCGCCGTGAGATGGACTGTCTGCCAGGGTCTCCCTGCTTCGAAGAGCAGTGCCGCCTTGACGCCGGCCGCCGCACAGGCGCCTGTCGTATAGCCGTTCTTCATGACAATCACCTCAGCGCAGCTGACGGTTGAGGAAGTCGCGCCCGAATACCGTCAGCGTGTAGTAGAGTCCGATGAGGAACGGGATGTACTCTGCAATCAGGCGCCAGCAGACCGCGATGATGCCGACTGTGCCCGCAGGCACTGTGTCGCTGAACAGCAACACGAAGCCGCCCTCAGCGATGCCCGAACCGCCCGGCGTCGGCGTGAAGTAGAGCAGCATGTTCAGGAAGATCATGCGCCCCATGACGCTGTACCAGTCGGCATCCGTGACGCCGAGGCCCAGGAGCAGGCACGGCACGATGGCGTAGATGCAGAGCAGGTTGAGCCCCGACTCCGCAAAGACGAGCAGCATGGCCTTCGGCGAGGCTGCGAGCAGCGCGATGGCGCTCTTCGTATCGCGGTAGAAGGCGATGATCTTGCAGCGCCGCTCCTTCTTCGTGTGGCGGGCGATGCGGACGACGAGGTAATCGAGATAGCCGCGCCTTGCGCCCACGACGATGGCGACAATGACAACGAAGGCCGTCAGCGTGATGGCCATGAGCGTGTCGTTCGAGATGCCCGGCACGATGCCCGCATCGTGCATGAAGATGAACGGCATGCAGAGGACGAGGAACAGGATGGAGAGCAGCGTGCGCACGATGACGAGCACGGCTGCCTTGCCTGTCGGCACGCCGGCATGGCGCAGGAACATCAGCTGCGCCACCGCGCCGCCCGTCGCCCCCGGCGTCAGGAGCGCGAGGAAGTAATTGCCGAAGATGACCTGCACGGCCTGATACAGCGTGATCTTCTCGTCCGATATCTTGACGAGATGCATGAGTCGGCTGCCGTCAAAGAAGAGCCCGAGTGACACGGCAAAGATAGCCAGCGCAATCGACCACGTCTTGAACTGAGTCAGGTTTTTAAGCGTGTTGATGTCCACCGTCGTGTAGATGACGGTCCCGGAAATCACGAGCACCAGGACGATCAATATCAGGAATCGCTTGTAAAACTTATTCATGAAAACTCCAATCCAGCTGTCGTGCCGCCTTCTCTTCAGACGACCGTTTCTTCATGAGCCGCAAACGCATTGTGGTTGTGGATGGACTCGTAATTCTCACATTCGATCGAGAACCAGGCGATGCCCGGCAGACTGCGCAGGGCGAGCACCGTGTCGCGCAGGATGTCCTCGACGAACTTGGGATTCTCGTAGGCAGCTTCCGTCACGTACTTCTCATCCTCGCGCTTCAACAGCGGATAGATGGGCGAAGAGCCTTGCTTCTCGATGAGCGCGGCGAGGTCTTCGATGAAGATGCACTCCGTACCCTCCTGGAAGCGCACGGCCGTGCGGCAGACGGAGCGCTGGTTGTGCGCGCCGTACTTTGAGATCTCCTTGCTGCACGGGCAGAGCGAGGTGAAGGGAACGTCGACGCCGAGCGTGAACGCCATCTTCTCCCCGCGCGCCTTCGTGCCGCGGAAGAAGCAGTCGAGGTCCAGGACGGACTTGCGGCCGCTGACGGGCGCCTCCTTGTCGATGAAGTACTTGAAGGAGAGCTCGACTTCAGCTGACTGCGCGTCGAGGCGCTCGAGTGCCTCTTCGAGCATGGCCTCCATTTCCGGCTCTGCCAGCGGCTTCTTGCTCCACGGCATGAGAATCTCGAGGAAGCGGCTCATGTGCGTACCCTTGTACTCCATCGGCAGCGCGACCGTGAAGAGGATGCGCGCAAGGACCTGCTGGAAGCCGCCGTCCTTTGTCTTGATCAGGAAAGGCAGCTGCGCATCCTTAATGCCGACGCGCTGGATGGCAATGCCGCGCGCATCTGCCTGGTTCTGTACGTCGCGCATCAGATTTCCCTCGTCTCGTAGTCGATGGGATCTTCGACACCCGCCTCAGCGAAACCGCGCAGGCGCAGCTTGCAGCTGTCGCAGATGCCGCAGGCCTTCTCGCCGCCCTTGTAGCAGCTGTGCGTGAACTGGAACGGCGCGCCGAGCTTCGTGCCGAGCAAGACGATGTCCTTCTTCGAGAGGTCCTGCAGCGGCGTCTCAATCGTGATCTTCCTGCCCTCGACGGCCGTCGCTGTCGTCGCGTAGTTGGCGAGCGCCTGGAACTTCTGGATGAACTCCGGGCGGCAGTCCGGGTAGCCCGAGTAGTCGACGGAGTTGACGCCAATGTAGACGTGCGTCGCACCGAGCACCTCCGCGTAGCCCATCGCGTACGAGAGGAAGATCAGGTTGCGCGCCGGCACGTACGTCGGCGGCACCGAGTGGCGATTGACATCGCCTTCCGGCACCTCGATCTTCTCGTCTGTCAGCGCGGAGCCGCCGATGGCCTCCATGTTCGTCTCGATGATCAGATGCTTCTTGACACCGTAGTACGCGGCAATCTTCTTGGCGCCCTCAAGCTCGATGCTGTGGCGCTGGTGGTAGTTGAAGCTGATCGGGTATACGTCATACCCCTTGCTCTTGGCCACGGCCATGCACGTGCAGCTGTCGAGGCCGCCCGAAAGTAAAACGACTGCTTTTTCCATGATGATTACTCCCTATCGTCTAGAGCGGCTGTCAGCCGCGGATCTTCTTGATGGCTTCTGCGACATCCTCTGCACCGTAGATGGCCGAACCGGCCACGAGCACATTGGCGCCGGCCTGGCGGACGAGCAGGCTCGTCTCCTCATTGATGCCGCCATCTACCTCGATGTCACACTCAAAGCCCATGTCCTGGATCGTGTGACGCAGCATGTGGATCTTGTCGAGCTGCGACTCGATGAACTTCTGGCCGCCGAAGCCCGGGTTGACCGTCATGATGAGGACCATGTCGAGATCCTGCAGGAGCTCCTCAATCATCGCGAGGCTCGTGCCCGGATTCAACGCGATGCCCGCCTTGCACCCGGCAGCCTTGATCTGCTGCACGATGCGGTGGCTGTGCTTAGCCGCCTCGACGTGGAAGGTGATGATGTCGGCACCGGCCTCAGCAAAGGCCTCGATCTGCGTCTCGGGATGCTCGACCATCAGGTGCACGTCAAAGACGGCATCCGATGATTTGCGCAGGCTCTTGACGACAGGCGAGCCCAGCGTGATGTTCGGCACGTACGTGCCGTCCATGACATCGATGTGGATGTAATCCGCGCCAGCATCCTGGACGCGCTTGACCTCATCGGCCAGGTGGGCAAAGTCGGCGGAAAGGATGGACGGTGCAATCTTGATCATTTGTATTCCTTCTTTCTGGCAAGCATCTGTGCTTCCTTGACTTCTTGGAGTATCTGTTCGTAGGCATCGTAGCGCTCTCGCGCGATACGCCCTTCTTCGACGGCCGCCTTGACGGCACAGCCCGGCTCGTGCGTGTGGCTGCAGGGCGAGAAGCGGCAGGCGCCCTCGTAGGCGCGGAATTCCGGGAAATAATGCGGCAGGTCCGTGACTGAAAGCTCGGTCATCTCCATGGCGCTGAAGCCCGGCGTATCGACGATGTAGCCGCCTTCGTAGGGAAGGAGCTCCGCGACACGCGTCGTGTGGCGGCCGCGCTTGATCTTCTCGCTGACATGACCTGTTGCGAGCGTCAGCGACGGATCGATCTCGTTGAGCAGCGAAGACTTGCCGACACCGGATGGCCCGGCAAAGACGGAGACTTCGCCGCTGAGGCGGCTGCGCAGCGCTTCGATTCCCCGCCCCTCATGGGCAGAGACGCGCACGACGGGATAGCCGATTGCCTCGTAATCGTGCAGGAAATCCTGCCAGGGGCCTTCATGAAGGTCCATCTTGTTGACGCAGATGACGATCTTCGGGATGCCCGACCACTCCGCGAGCACGAGGAAGCGGTTCAGGAGCAGCGGATGGAGATTGGGCTCTGCCGCCGCAAACGTCAGGACGACCTGCGTGAGATTGGCCACCGCCGGGCGGCGCAGCAGGTTCTCGCGCGGCAGCTGCTGCTCGATGACGCCCGTACCGTCGGGCAGCTGGTCAATGACGACGCGGTCGCCCGGCACGACACCGGCACTCTGCCGCCGTTTCTTGAACTTGCCACGCAATTTGCAGCTCACAAGCCCCGACTCGGTCATGACATAGAAAAAACTGTTGTAGGCCTTGATGACGCGACCTTCTAGCATAAAGCCTCCTACTCTCTGTACACAGGCAAAGGCGGCTTGTCACCGCTCTTTGCCATTCTCATTCTGTTTGGAGGGCACTTTCGCCTCGCTGTTGCTGTTCTTCTCCGGGTCTTTCTTGTCCGGTTTCTGGACCTGCTGCTTGACTGGCTCTGCGATGACGAGACTGATGCTCGAGCCCTCTTCTACCTCACCGCTTGCCGGCGACTGGCTGATGACCGTGCCCGCTGCCTGGCGGCTCTCCTGCTTCGAGACGCTGCCGACTCTGAGGCCGCGGTTCTGCAGAGCGGCCTTCGCTGCGTCGAGTGAGACACCCGTCACATCCGGCACGCTGACCTTGTGGCTCTGCTTGCCCTTGCTGACTGTAATGTCAACCGTCTGGCCGCGGCTGATCTTCGTGCCGGCCTTCGGGTCCTGCTTGATGACAGTGCCCGCCTCTTCATTCGAGTACTTCTCGTAAACGGAGCCGAGCTTCAGGCCCATCTTCTTGAGCTGTGCCTCTGCATCTGACTTTGAGAGGCCCGTGAGGTCCGGCATCTCGATCTCTTCGCCGCCCTTGCTGACGTAGATCGTGACGAGGCGCTGCTCCTTGACCTTGGAGCCAGCCGTCGGATTCTGCGAGACGACCTGTCCGGCTGGCACGTCGGCGTTGTACGTCTCCGCTACGTTGACGCGCAGCTTCTTGTCCTCGAGGATCTGGCGCGCGAGTGTCATCTGCTTGCCCGTGACATCTGGGACCGTGACTTCTGCCGTGCTCCAGAACTTGCCGTAGCTCATGAAGGCGCCGATGAAGAAGCCGGCTAAGAGGACGACGAGCAGTCCTGCTATGAATTTTTTCGACTTGAAGATGGACTTCTCCTGCTCGGGTTCATCCTGTTCGTACACCTCATTCTGCGGCGCACGGCGCGGCGGGATGGACTGCTGCACAGGCTGGACGCGCGGCAAGACCTGCGTTGCGTCGGGGTCCTGCGCCATCATGGCAGGAGTCTGCGGAGTCCCTGCCATGAGCATGCGCTCCGCCTGGCTGATGTCCTGCACGAGCTCTGCGCTCGTCGGGCGCATGGCCGGGTCCTTGCTCATCGCCTTCGAGACGATGGCCTCGACGACTGGCGGGATGGCGGGGTCGATCTGGCGCACTGGCACAGGCTCTTCCTGCAGGTGCTTGACGGCAATGCTGACGGGGTTTTCCCCGGTGAACGGCAGCTTGCCGGTCAGCATCTCGTAAAGCACGACGCCTAGAGAGTAGACATCCGACTTCGGCGTGATCATCGTGCCCTTGGCCTGCTCGGGCGAGAAGTAATGCACCGAGCCGATGACATTGCCGCTGTACGTCATCGTGGACTCGGTGACGGCGCGCGCGATGCCGAAGTCAGCTACCTTGGCGTGGCCGTCGGCCATCATGAGGATGTTGTGCGGCTTGATGTCGCAGTGCACGAGGTTGTTGGCATGCGCGTGGGCGAGTGCCTCTGCGATCTCTCGTGCGACCCGCAGGGACTCGCTGACGGAAAGATGGCCTTCCTGGCGGATGCGATCCTTGAGGGTACGGCCCGGCACGTATTCCATGACGATGTAATGGTCGCCATCGGCCACGCCGACATCGTAGATATTGACGATATTCGGATGCGAAAGACGTGCTGCCGCCTGGGCTTCACGCTGGAATTTATCGATGAATTCCTTGTCCTGCTTGAATGCCTCATGCAGGATCTTGACGGCCACAGGCCGGTTGAGCAGGCGATCCTTTGCCCTGTAGACATCGGCCATGCCGCCTCCGCCGATCAGCTCCTCGAGTTCATAGCGCTGATCTAAGATACGCTGTACCATATCCGTTCCCCCTACTATACCAGGAATAAAGTTACATCAGACTCTCTATCATTTGTTTCGCGATTGGTGCGGCCTCGATACCGCCGCCACCGCCGTTCTCTACGATGATGGCGAAGACGATCTTGCGCTCCGGCAGCTCGGCCGAACCGATGAACCAGGCGTGATCCTTGCCCGCTGGATTCTCGGCCGTGCCGGTCTTGCCCGTCACGCGGACGCCCTGCACCCTTGCCGCCGTGCCCGTGCCCTTCGTCACGACATCTTCCATATAGCTGTCGATGAGAGCCGCCATTTCTGGCGTCGTGGCCGTCAGCCAGCGCGAGGGCTGTGCCTTGTAGACGACTGTGCCGCCCGGCGTGATGACGTCCTGCACGAGGTACGGCTTCATGATCTTGCCGCCATTGGCGAAGGCGTCAGCGAGCAATGCCATGTGCATCGGCGTGACGAGCAGGGCGCTCTGGCCGATGGCCGTCTGCGCTTGATCGCCCTTGGAGAGCGTGCCGAAGTCGGGGAAATGCGACTTCGTCATGAGGATCTCGTCGCCGATCTCGCGGTCAAAACCGAAGCGCGAGAAGGCTTTCTTGAGCTTCTCGTCACCCATGCGCATGCCGAGCGTGCCGAAGGTGATGTTGCACGACTCCGTGACGGCCTGCCTGAGGTCGACGCGGCCATGGACTTCGCCATGGCTCTCGCGTATCGTGTGGCCGCCACCGACGTCGAGCACGCCGTCGCAATCAAAGACCTCCGACGTGTTCGTCACGCCGTCCGTCAGCGCCGCATCGGCAATCATCGCCTTGATGGTCGAGCCCGGCGGGTAGAGCCCCTGGACGGCGCGGTTGAGGAGCGGGCTGTCCTCCTGCCCCGAGAGCGCCTTCCAGTTCGACTCGATGTCATTCGGGTCATACGAGGGCGAGCTCACCATCGCAAGCACGGCTCCCGTCCGCGCGTCGAGCGCGACGACGGCGCCGCGGCGCTTGCCGAGAGCTGCGGCGGCTGCCTTCTGGGCGGACGGCTCGATGGTCAGCTTGACGTCATTGCCGCGCTCCGACTGCAGGAGCTGCGAGAGCGGGCCGAGGCGGCTCATATCGGCCGTCAGGCCGAGCAACGCCTGGTTGGCGTGACCCTCGATGCCGGCGCTGCCGATGTTCTCGCCGTTGTAGCCCGTGACGGCAGCCATGGTCGTGCCGAACGGGTAGACGCGGCTGCCGTCCTGGCGCGTCTCGGCCAGGATCTGGCCATCGGCCGCGAGGATGGAGCCGCGCTGGATGTCGGCCCGAGCCGCCGCACGCCTCATGTTGAGCGGGTTCTTGGCGAGGTCGTCCGCCTCCCAAGTCGACAGGTAGATGATATAGACAGCCAGCAGTCCGAACAGGACCATCGCAAAAGATGCCGCCCTGAGGACCTGCCGCTTGATTTTCCAATCAGACATTTTTCCTCTCCTTTGACAGAGACAGGAGCATGCCGAGCAAGATGAAGCCCGACACCATCGAGCTGCCGCCGTAGCTGATGAACGGCAGCGTGATGCCCGTCAGCGGCAGGAATTTCGTCACGCCGGCAATGATGATGAAGGCCTGCATGAGGAGCAGCGCACTGCATCCGGCCGCGAGCAGCAGCTCTTTCTCCTGCGGGCACGAGAGCGCGATGCAGATGCCGCGCCAGAAGGCCATGACATAACAGGCCATGAGCATCAGCGAGGCGATAAGGCCCATCTCCTCCGCGATAGCGGCGAAGATGAAGTCCGTGTGTACCTCGGGGATGAAGCCCGGGTGGCCGTAGCCGAAGCCCGTGCCCCAGACACCGCCCGTACCGAAGGCGAAGAGCGACTGGACGACCTGATAGGCCATGCCGTTGGGGTCCTGCCAGGGGTTGAGCCAGATGTCGAAGCGCACGCGCACGTGGGCAAAGCCCATGTAGCAGATGGTCGCGGCAAGGCCCATGAAGAGCAACGCCAAGAAGACATAGGACTTGCTCCCCGTCGCCATGTACGTCATGAGCACGGCAATGCCGAAGAAGAGCAGTGCCGAGCCGAGGTCCTTCTCCACGACGAACATCAGCACCGCGATGCTCCAGATGCAGATGAGCGGCGCGATGAAGCGCAGCGGCGGCAACTGCAGGAAGAGCAGGCGGCGCTTCGGCAGGGATAGGACCTTGCGGTGATCCGAGAGGTACGCCGCGAGGAACAGGACGATGAGGATCTTGCCGAATTCCGACGGCTGCACCGAAAACGGCCCGAGCACGAGCCAGTTGCGGCTGCCGCCGATCTCTGTGCCAAAGAGAATGGGCAGGAAGAGCACGACGACGCAGCAGATCCCCGTGATGTACGGGTAGTCGACGAGCCTGACGATGCGGCTCCAGAAGCGGATGACGAGGAACATCAGGACCATCGCGATGAGCAGCCAGCGCAACTGCGGTATGAGCAGCGCGGGCTTTAGGCGGGCGATCTCGACGACGCCGACACTCGCGAGCAACATGACGAGCGGAAAGAGGCACGTGTCCATGTGCCGGCGCACGAGGACGCCCTGCAGGATGACGGCCGCGACGATGACGGCTGCGAGCCACGGCAGGTACGCGATGCCCAGGAGGTCCTGCGTGTGGACGACGCCCGGCTGCGGATGCGCCTTGAGGTAGAGCACAGCGAGTCCGGAAATCAGGATGCCGAACGGCGGTAAGAGAAGACTCCAGTTCTTCATACGCCGTACACCACCACGACTGCCGTGACATTGTCGCGCCCGCCCGAGCGCAGTGCCGCCTCGATGAGGGCCCTGGCCGGGTCCTGCTGCCCCTGCTGCAGGATGGATGCGATCTCTTCCTCTCGGACCATGTTCATGAGGCCATCTGTCGCCAGGAGCAGGATATCCCCCGTCCGGACGTCAAAGCGGCCGCTGTCCACCTCGAGCGCTTCCGCGACGCCGACGGCGCGCGTCAGCATGTTCTTCTGCGGATGGATGCGCGCCTCTGCCTCCGTGAGCTCGCCGTGCTCGACGAGGTCCTCGACATACGAATGGTCGCGCGTGACCTGATGCAGCACACCGTCGCGCAGGAGGTAGAGGCGGCTGTCCCCGACATGGGCCCAGAAGGCCAGCCCCTGCTCCGTGTGCAACAGCGTCGCCGTCGTCCCCATGCCCTGGCAGTCAGGATTCTCTGCCACCGTGGCGAGGATCTCGCGGTTGGCGCGGTGGATGGCGCGGCAGAGCGCCTGCTCCTCAATCGATCCGCAGTCAGCGAGATCGTCCCGCACTGCCTTGACGAGGATGTGGCTCGCGACTTCTCCGGCCGCATGGCCGCCCATGCCGTCTGCCACGACGTAGACCTCCGGGTCGAATACCGCAGCGCTGTCCTCATTGATCGGCCGCACACAGCCGACATCGGTCGCTTCATAAACCTTACTCAAAATTCTCACCTCTCGAACCGAAGGGTGACGAGCCCGATGCGGATCTTGTCACCAGGGCGAAGGTACGCCCTGCCCTCCAGGATTTGACCGTTCACATACGTATGGTTGATGCTGCCGAGATCTTCGATGACGTACTGATTGCCATGGCGATAGATCTGCGCATGATGATGCGAGACATAGCCCTCGGGTATCACGATGTGGTTGTCGCGGCCGCGCCCCACCATGAGCTGTTCGCCGAACGCAAAGCGCTTGCCCGCGAGTTCCGGCTCCGGCGCCTCCAGCACAGAAACGACGGCCTCCTGCGGTTTCGTCTCCGGCCTGCGTATGGCCGCTGACTGCTTGCGCACCGCCCCGAAGAGGCGCCTTGAGAGCGTCACCGTGAACCACAGGAGCCAAAGGAGCATGCCATATTCGAGCACCACGCGGATGCCTTTGAGAAAAACGGCTGTCACCGCCAATTATATCACCTCATATCGCAGGACCGTCATGCCGATCCGTATCTTGTCCCCATGCTGCAGGCGGCAGGAATCGATGCGCCGCCCGTTGACGAACGTGCCATTCGTGCTCTGTGCATCGTAGAGCTCGTGGCGATGGTGCTCGTACGAGATCCAGGCGTGGAGCCGCGAGGCATTCGTGTCTGTCAGGATGAACTCGTTCTTGTCACGCCGGCCGATGTAGACCTGCTTCTCCCCGATCTCGAGGTAGGCATCGAGGTCGGGACCCTCGACGACAGTCAGCGAAGCCATCGCGTGGAAGGCCGGCAGGTTGAGCGGTACGCGGCCGTCAAGCGACGGCCGCTTCTGGAGGACGAGCGTGTTAGCCGAGATGTCCTCCACCTCGTCGGAGCGCCCGCAGCGCAGCTTGTAGACACCGCGACTCAGCTTGCCGCTCTGCTCCATGCGCACAGTGATGACGCCGTCCGCCGCGCAGTCCTGCAGGATGATCTGGCGCGCTGCCAGCGTCCTGAGGTCCTCGATGACGCGCCGCGCACAGAGGCGGTGGTAGTCCTCCGGATTCAGCGAGAAGATGAATGCCGTGTCGATATCCTGCCGTCTCTTGCCAGAGGACTGGCGCTTGACCTCACGCTCAAGGCCGTTCATGAGCTCGACAGCCTCAAGGCTGCTGCTGAACTTCTTGTTGAAGAAGCCCTCGATATGATTTGCCAGATACGATTCCCATGTCCCTAGACCCATGGTTTTCGCCTCCGTTTCTTTTGCTATGACCACTATCCGTACATTATAGCAGATATCGGATGAAAAAGCTGTGAATTTATTGGGAAATGGTCACTCTTCCAGGTGCTTATTGCGGAGCTGGCCGCAGGCTGCCTGGATGTCCGTCCCCATCTCGCGCCGCACCGTGACCGTCAGATGATGCGCCGTGAGGTAGTGCTCGAACCAGTCGATGCGTGCGGCAGACGGGCGCAGCAGATGACGCTCAGCCACAGGATTGATGGGGATGAGATTGACACTGGCCAGCTGGCCGCGCAGCAGTGAGACGAGTTCTCTTGCCTGCGCCTCCCCGTCATTGACGTGATCGATGAGGATGTACTCGTACGTCACGCGGCGCTTCGTCGTCTCCGCGTAGTGGCGCGCCGCGCGCACGACATCAGCGAGCGGGTACTTGCGATTGATTGGCATGAGCTCGCTGCGGAGTTCCTGGTTCGGCGCGTGCAGCGAGACAGAGAGCGAGATGGGGATTCCCTCATCTGCGAGCTTGTACATCTGTGGCACGATGCCGGAAGTCGAGATCGTGATGCTGCGGTAGCTCAGGCCGAGGACGTATTCCTCATGCAGCAGTCGGATGAAGCCGAGCACGTTCTCGTAGTTCATCAGAGGCTCGCCCGAGCCCATGATGACGACGGTGTCGACCTTCTCCCCGCGCCCTTCCCCGCGCAGCATGTCGTTTATCGCGATGGCCTGCGAGAGGATCTCGCCCTTCGTCAGGTTGCGCGCCATGCCGTGCAGCGTCGATGCGCAGAAAGCACAGCCCATGTTGCAGCCGGCCTGCGTCGAGACGCAGATGCTATTGCCGTAGGGCTGGCGCATGAGCACTGTCTCTACGGCCGTGCCGTCAGCAAATTCCAGCAGGAACTTCGTCGTGTGGCCGTCGGCCGAATCGAGGCGGTCCTTGAGGCGCGGGCGGCCAATCGCCAGCGAAGATGACAGCTCTTCGCGCAGCTTCTTCGAGAGGTTCGTCATATCACCGAAGCTCGTAGCACCGCGCTGGTACATCCACTCCGCGATCTGCTTGGCGCGGTACTTCGGCAGCGAGAACGGCTGCAGCGCTGCCTGGAGTTCCTGGCAGGTCAACCCAAAAATATCGTTCAACGTCTTATCCTTTCTTGTCTGTCTTGCTTGTCTTTTTCATGCGGCAGATGAAGAAGCCATCCGTGCCGTCGACATGCGGCAGCAGCTGAACCATCTTCGACTCCGCATGCTTCGTCGGCAGCGGCAGGTAATGGCCCGTCGTCTCCAAGGCGAACTCCGGATGCGCTTCGAGGAAGCGGCTGACGGCGCCCTGATTCTCGGCGAGCTCGATCGTGCAGGTGCTATAGACGAGCACCCCGCCCGGCTTGACGGCCCTCGCTGCGCTCTCGAGAATGGAAAGCTGCAGGTCAGGCAAGGCCGCGATCTCGTCTGCCGTCTTGCGCCAGCGGGCATCCGGCTTGCGGCGCAGCACGCCGAGACCGGAACACGGCGCGTCGACGAGGACGCGGTCAGCCATCGCCTCATACTGCTCGCCGATCTCTCGCGCGTCAATCTCCTCCGTCTCGATGATCTGGATGCCGAGGCGCGCGGCATTCTCCTCGATGCGCTGGAGCTTGTGGTCGTAGATGTCACCGGCGAGGATGCGGCCCTTGTCGTGCATGAGCGCCGCCATGTGCGTCGTCTTGCCGCCCGGCGCCGCACAGCAGTCGATGATGAACTCTCCAGGCTGCGGCCCTACGACATGTGCGACGAGCATCGAGCTCTCATCCTGCACCTGACAGCGCCCCTGCTGAAGCGGTGCGAGCGCATCGAGTGCGCCGTGACGGCGCACGAGGATGCCCTCGGGAGCCCAGAGCGAAGGCTCGACTTCCGCGCCTGCCTGCCTGAGCTCTTCGAGCAGCGCATCGCGGTCCGTGCGCAGCGTATTCGTGCGCACGGAGAGGAGAGGCTGCTCATTGTCAAAGCGGCAGAGTCTCTCCGCCGCCTCAAAGCCGAACGTCTTGACCCAGCGGCGCACGAGCCACTCCGGATGCTGGCTGGAGAGGGCGAGGTTTTCCGTCGCATGGCCCTTCCCGCTCGGGAATGCGGCCTTCTCCGGCTCGCGCACTGCCGTGCGCAGCACGGCATTGACAAAGCCCGCGAGCCCTTTCATGCCCATGCCCTTGGCCAGCTCTACAGCCGTGTTGCAGGCTGCCGAAACCGGCACCTTGTCGAGGTAGAAGAGCTGGTAGAGACCGAGCCGCAGGATCTCGCGGACGAGCGGCTGGATCTTGCGCACGGGTCGGTTGACGTAGCGGCGCAGGATCCAGTCGAGCGTGCCGCCGGCCTTGACCGCGCCGTAGACGAGCTCCGTGACAAAGCGGCGGTCCTGCTCGCCAAGCTCTGCCTGGCGCAGTGCCTTGGCAAGCGCCACATTGGCATAGGCGCCATTCTCATGTACTTCGTATAGGATGCGGACTGCCGTCTCGCGCGCTTTATCCATAGATCCACCTCATTTGTCTTGACTCTTGACTACGTATCGTATCACTCATTGTTTCTCTTTTGGTTTCGGTATGATGATCTTCTCGAGCTGTGCCCGCACCTCCTCGATGTCGACGTGCGTGTTGTAGCACGGTCCGTTCGGACGGATGTTGAGCACGCCGACGGCCGGCAGCGGGTAGACGTCCTGGATGCCGCTCATGAGGTCACGCTCGCAGGCAATGGCCAGCACGGCTTTCGGCTTCGTCTTGTAGACGATCTGGCGCGCGAGCGTGCCGCCCGTCGCCACGAAGAAGTGGAAGCCCATCTCATGCGACAGCGTCACGAGGGCGCCGATATCGCAACGGCCGCAACGCTTGCAGTTCTCCGGGTCCCGCGTGATCTTGTGCGGGCATGAGGCGAGCTGCAGGCAGTGCGGTGTCACGACGAGCAGCCGGTCGGCTGGCACGCGGATGCCCATGCGGTTGAACAGGAGATTGCTCACCGCGATGAAGGAGCCCTCGAGCTTGCGGCGCCGGATGCCGAAGATGCTGCCGAGGCGCACGGCCAGCGGGAAGAGCAGGTTGATGAGCTCATACGTCTGGCGCTGCAGGAACGGCAGGTACGGCAGATGTGCGACAGCGAGGACCATGTTGAAGATGCTGAAGAACGCCCCTGCCACCAAGAAGGTGAACACAGCGCCGATGAGCCAGGGCAGCATGGGCTGGATGGCGCGGAGCCCCGGCACGCCGATGTACCAGATGGCGTAGAGGATGACCGCCATGAGGACGGCCGTCAGAGAGAGCATGCCGATGAACAGCCGCTTCTTCGGGCGCCCCGTCAGCACGTAATCATTCTTTGCTTTTGTCATATTCAATCCTCAAACGTTGCGGGCAGAGCAATCGCGTGACCATTGAGGTAATCCTTCGCGGCCATACGCTTCTTGCCAGGCGCTTGGAGCTCCGTAATCTCGAGCACGCCGTCGCCCGCTGCTACAAAGAGGCCTTCTTTCTTGTCGGCCCTAAGGATGGTGCCCGGCTGCGCTTCCGTCTTCTCAGTCGTACAGCGCGTGCGCCAGATCTTGTATTTCTTGCCTGCAAGGAAGGTGTAAGCCCCCGGCCACGAGTCGAGGCCGCGCACGAGATTGTGTATCTTCTGTGCACGGTCCTGCCAGTGGATGTGGCCCGTCTCTTTCGTCAGCATCGGCGCGTAATTCGACTCGCCCGTCTGCGGGATGCGCTTGAGCGTCCCGGCCGAGAGCTCCTCGAGCGTATCGATGAGCACCTTGGCGCCGAGCGCCATGAGGCCGTCGTGCACCTCCTCGAGCGTCGTGTCCGGACCGATCGGGAACTCCGCCTTCAGCAGCATGTCGCCCGTGTCGAGCCCAGCGTCCATGAACATCGTCGTGATCCCCGTCTTCTTCTCTCCGTCGATGACGCACCACTGCATCGGCGCCGCGCCGCGGTAACGCGGCAGGAGTGAACCGTGTACATTGATGCAGCCATAAGGCGGGATGTCGAGGATGCGCTGAGAGAGAATCTGGCCGAAGGCCACGACGACCATGAGGTCGGGCTTCTGCTCTTCGAGGAAGGCCGTGAAGTCTTCCTCCTTGATTCTCTTCGGCTGCCAGACTGGCAGGCCGTGCGCCTCCGCCCAGGCCTTGACCGGCGACGGCACGAGCTTCTGGCCGCGCCCTCTCGGCTTGTCGGGCTGCGTCACGACGCCGATGACGTCGCAGTGCTCATACAGAGCTGCGAGGCACGGCACGGCAAATTCCGGCGTGCCCATGAAAATGACTCGGAACTTTTTCACGCCTGATTCCCCCTGTGCAGACTCTTTGCGATATCGATGAAGAGCTGGCCCTCGAGATGGTCGAGCTCATGCTGGATGCAGCGTGCCAGAAGGCCCGTCGCCGTCAAATGCTGCTTCTTGCCGCGGCGGTTGAGGAACTCCACCTTGACCTTCGCTGCGCGCTCCACCTCGCCGTAGATGCCCGGCACGGAGAGGCATCCCTCGGTATCCGTTGCCGTGCCCTCGCGGAAGGTGATGACCGGGTTGATGAGCTCGATGAGTCCGTGGTCGTCCTGGCAGTCGATGACGACGACGCGGATGGGACGGCCGATCTGCGGCGCAGCGAGGCCGACGCCGTCGCTCTCGTACATCGTGACGGCCATGTCGTCGAGCAGCTTGCGCAGTCCCTTGTCGATCTTCTCCACCGGAGCGCAGACCTCCTTGAGGACCGGCGCCCCTGCTTTCTTGATTTCCAGTATTGCCATAAAGAAAAATCTCCTTTTATCTGTCTGATTGCTTGTCTCATCAGTCGGATATCCACATATCCATAACACTGACGCGCCAGGTTGCCTGACGCGTCAATTCATTGCTGCATTCTCATTTGCCAGCCTTGCCCTTGCAGGAAGCTGCCTTGACCATGATCGCAAGGACGAGCTCCGCCGCCTTCTTCAGGGATGGCAGCGGCAGGTACTCAAAGCGGCCGTGGAAGTTCGCACCGCCCGTGAAGAGATTCGGGCACGGCAGACCCATGAACGAGAGGCGTGCGCCGTCAGTGCCGCCGCGGATGGGCTGGACATCCGGCTCGATGCCAATCTCCTCCATCGCCTCGCGCGCGAGCTCCACGACATAGAGATTGCCATCCTCGATCTTCTCGAGCATGTTGTAGTAGACATCGCGGTGATGCACCTCGACGGAGCCCTCGCCGTACTTCTTGTTGAAGAATGCGGCCATATCGTCGAGCAGTGCCTTGCGCCGCTCGAAGTGCGCGCGGTCGTGGTCGCGCACGAGCATCTCCATCGTGACGAGCTCGACACTGCCCGCGACGGTGTGAACATGGAAGAAGCCCTCATGCCCCTCCGTGTACTCCGGCTTCTCGCCGGCCGGCAACATCTGCTGCCACTCCGCAGCCATCGAGACGGCATTCTTCATCTTGCCCTTCGCGTCGCCCGTGTGGACGCTGCGGCCATGGAAGAGGATGGTCGGGTTCGCCGCATTGAAGTTCTCGTACTCCAGCCCGCCGATCTCGCCGCCGTCGACCGTGTAGGCAAAATCCGCGCCGAACGCCTTGACATCGAAGCGGTCTGCACTGCGGCCCGTCTCCTCATCCGGCGTGAAGCCCAGGCGGATCTTGCCGTGCGAGATTTCCGGGTGCGCCATGAGGTATTCCGCAGCGCTGACGATGGCCGTGACGCCGGCCTTGTCATCTGCACCCAAAAGCGTCGTGCCGTCTGTCATCATGATGTCCTGGCCCTTGTAGCGCTCGATGCCCGGGAAGTCCGCGACCGAGAAGACGATTCCCTTCTCTTCGTTCAGCACGATATCGCCGCCCGCATACGCGTGGATGATCTGCTCGTGGATCGGGCCGCCCGCCGCATCAGGACTCGTGTCGAGATGCGAGATAAAGCCGACGACAGGCGAATCGTCCCCGTTGTTCGCCGGCAGCGTCGCCATGACGTAGCCGTGCTCGTCCACCGTCACCTCCGTGAGGCCGATGGAGCGAAGCTCGTCAGCCAAGTGCTTGGCCAACACCATCTGGCCGGGCGTCGACGGGCATTCCTTGTCGTTTGCCTCATCCGACTGTGTATTGAAGGAAATATAGTCGCGGAACCGCTTCACGACGGTTTCCATCTTGATCTCCATTGTCATTCCAATCACCTCATATGATAGTCATCATATAATTATATCAATATTACGGAACATCGACAAGTCAGCGCGCCGCGTTTCCTCTGCCATCGGGCTGCGTCAGTGGAATATCCCCCTCGTGCACGAAGTGGTGGATGGTGAACTGCTGGAAGGTCATAGCTGCCGGCGAGAGTGGCCGCGAAGTGTTCCAGGCGATGCCGACGGCGCGCTTGCAGAGCGGGAAGGATATCGGCACGAAGACGACGCCGAGGTGCTCTGTGCATGGCACGTGCGGCAGGACGCTGACGCCGAGATGCGCCGCGACGAAAGAGACGAGCGTGTGGACTTCATCGCCCTCGAAGATGATCTGCGGATGGCTCTCTGCGAGGTCGAGGAACTGGTTGACCTGCTGGCGCAGCGTGTACTCGGGCTTCAAAGCGACGAACGGCTCATCCCCGACTTCGCGCAGGCTGACGCGCGACTTCTGCGCGAGCGGATGGTCCTCCGGCACGACGAGGAACATTTCTTCCGACCAGAGGTACATCCAGGCCGTATCCGGTTCATTCATCGTCGAGCAGAGGCAGATATCCGTCTCGCCGCTCGTCAGCTGCTCGGCGAGCATCGAAGAACTCTGCTGGTTGAGCTTGACATCGATGTGCGGGTAGCGCTCATGGAACTGGCGCAGGATCAGCGGCAGGAACGTGTCGCCGAGCGAGTGCAGGAAGGAGAGATGCACGACGCCTGCACCGCCGTTATCGAGTTCGATCTCCTGTTCCGCCAGCGCAAGCTCGCGGATCACGCGGTCGACATGGAACAGGAATTTCTGCCCGGCCTCCGTCAGATCCGAGGTGCGGCCATGGCGTTCAAACAGGGTGACGCCGAGCTCCTGCTCCAATTTCTGGATGGAGCGAGAAAGAGCCGACTGCGAGACGGCCATCTCTTCGGCTGCCTGCGTGAAGTGACGGCACTTGGCCATCGCCTGGAAGTACTTCAGTTGTGTCAATTCCATTTTGTTCCTCGTTTCTTGCATATCGTGCATAATTACTTTAGGTTATAGTCTATTATATGCACGGTAACCTAGGCTGACAACGTTTTCCTGCTTCATTTCCATGATTATTTTGCATTGTATTCATGTATACAAGGAATCTCGCATGCATTTTCTGCAAAAAACGGCAGGGATCGCCATGGTTATGCACAATTTGCATCCTATTTGTGAAAATTATACATTAGACGTGCTCTCTGAAGATGACTATACTAAGTTTCAGATTTCATTCATAGATATTTTAGATAAGCAGGTGAACGCATTGAATTATCGGATTCCCTCGGATTATGTTGAAGCGCTCTGTGCAGAGACTGGCATGTCAGCGAGCGATGCCCATCGCATGCTGACGGTCGCGCACTGCACGGCGGTCCATCATCCGCGCCATCATCATAAGAAACAGGTTTCGCTTGGAAAGGAGTCTTCTGTCATGGCAGATTCAGCTGCCCCGACGCGCCTCTGGACGCGTGACTACGTATTTGACATCGGTGTCAACTTCCTCGTCTACTCGGTCCACTTCCTCTTGATGCTCTGGTCTACGGCCTATGCCATCTACACCTGGAATGCTTCCATCAGCATGGCCGGCCTCGCCTCTGGCCTCTTCATCGTCGGTGCCCTGTTCGCCCGCATCCCAGCTGGACGCTTCATCGATTTCGTCGGCCGCCGCAAGATGTTCCTTGCCGGCACGCTGATGTTCTTCCTGCTCGTCCTCTGCTACGAGCTCGCGCCGTCGCTCGAGGTCTTCATGCTCGTCCGCTTCCTGCATGGCCTGTCTTTCGGCACGACCTCGACGGCAGCGAGCACGGTCGTCGCCGCACTCGTCCCGCTCAAGCGCATGGGCACGGGCATCGGCTACTTCACGCTCGGCGTCACGATGGCTTCGGCCATCGGCCCCTTCATCGCCATGAACCTCACGTCCGCCAAGGAATTCACGCTCGCCATCGAGATCTGCGCGGCCGCAACCTTCTTGATCTTCGCGCTCTCCTTCTTCATCAAGGCGCCGGAGCGCACGATCCTGCCAGAAGAGAAAGCAGATCTCCACAAGATCTCGTTCGACCGCTTCTTCTCCATCAAGGCACTCGCCATCTCCTGCATCGCCCTGATGGCCGGTGTCTGCTACTCCACGGTCCTGAGCTTCCTCGGCGCCTACACGGCTCACATCGGCATCACGGGCATCGGCGCAACGGGCTTCTTCCTCTGCTTCGCCGCTACTTCCTTCATCAGCCGCCCGCTGACTGGCTACCTGCTCGACCACTTCGGCGGCAACATCGTCATCTACCCGGCACTCATCTGCATGGCCGTCGCCATGGGCTTCATCGGTACGGCCAGCACGGACGCAGCCATGCTGATCGGCGCACTCTTCCTCGGCTTCGGCTACGGCACGACGACGGCTTCCTGCCATGCTCTTGCCGTCCACTGCGCACCGATGCATCAGGTCGGCGTCGCGACGAGCACTTACTTCGTCCTGCTTGACTTCGGCATCGGCGTCGGCCCATACACGCTCGGCAGCTTTGTCCCGGCCTTCGGCTTCTCCTTCGTCTACATCGCAGCTGGTGCCATCTCCCTCATCGGCATCGTCCTCTACTACTACCTGCTCGCCCGCCATCACCGCTTCACGCGCCATCAGATGGACCGCGACAGCGAAGCCAAGACGATCATCGCCCAGCGCCGCCAGCGCTTCTACGAGAAGCGCCTTGCCGGTGCACACTGAGATCTGCATCCCATGCTCAACAGAAATACGGTATCCTAGACGGATACCGTATTTTTTGTTGCCGATTCACTTTGTCCGATATGCATCAGCTGTCGAGCATCGCTTCTGGCTTCAGATGGTAGATGCGCATGGCATTCTTGTAGAATACCTCATCCCAATGCTCCTCTGGGATGATTTCCTTCGTGAAGGCGATGTAGTCCCCGAGATTGGCAAGCGGCCAGTCCGTGCCGAACATGAAGCGGTCGTAGAGGTCGAGGTATTCGAGCCAGCCCTTGAGGCGCTCGATGTAGAAATGCTTCTTCTCGCAGAAAGCCCCAAAATCCGGGATCT
The DNA here is from genome assembly GCF_928722185.1 of Mitsuokella jalaludinii. Lineage (NCBI taxonomy): Bacteria > Bacillati > Bacillota > Negativicutes > Selenomonadales > Selenomonadaceae > Mitsuokella > Mitsuokella jalaludinii. The sequence goes on along the minus strand of NZ_CAKMXA010000001.1, from coordinate 2,246,250 downwards.
TGCGCTCTAAAAGGCCCGAGAGGTCTGCCGACACATTGGGGTTCTTCTCAATGACGGCTGCCGCATCCGTAAACCACGGCTCGCCAAAGTGGCACATGACGAACCGCACCTTGCGGAACTTCGTCGCCGCCTCATCCATGACGAGCGGATGGCTGTACTTCAAGAGCGCGTTGTCTGTCGCCGTCAGGCCCGTATGGACCGCGACCGGCTTGTCGTAGCGCGCGGCGAGCTCGTAGACTGGCGCGAGCCTGTCGTCGTAGAGGTAGAACGAAGCGTAACCCGGGTAGAGCTTGATGCCGACACAGCGATCGCTCCTCAAATGCTGTTCGATGAGATGGAGCTTCTGCGGCAGCTTCTCCATGTCGAATACCTGGCTGTCAAGCCCGATGCAGTACGAAAGGAAGGACGGATACGCTGGCGCGAGCACTTCGACGGGCAGATTGCCCATGACGATGCCGTGCACCATGCCGCGCATCCTGTACTGCTCGAGCAGGTGGTCGGCGCTGTTCTCGTGCTCGGCTGCCTTCGCGATCTCGTCAAAGTAGGCATCCGACCCAAAGTGAAGATGTGCATCGATGATTTTCATTGCTTACCCCTTATCTTGGCGCATCGCCTCAGAGGCGCGCAAAGGCCTCCACGGCGAGTCTTGCCATATATCTGGCAGCCGGTCCGAGTGCTGCCGGATCAACGTGAAATTTCGGATTGTGGTTAGCCGGCGACTTGCCCGTGCCGACAAGCACGAATACGCCGGGGATCTCCTCCTGGTAGTAGGCGAAATCCTCGCCGGCCAGATTGACGGGCGCGGGCACGACGTCCAGCTCCGCCTCCTTCGCCACCTCGATGGCAAAGTCCGTCCAGTCCGGCGTGTTATCCGTCGCCGGCGGGCCGGCATACCAGGTGAGTTCTGCATGACCGCCAAAGGATGCGGCCTGCCCCTCTGCCAGCTCGTAGATGCGTTTCTTGATGAGCTTCCGGTCCTCTGCCGTCAGGCAGCGCACCGTGCCCTCCAGCCACGAGGATTCAGGGATGACGTTCCAGGTATTGCCGCTCTCGATGTGCGTGATGGAGACGAGGCCCGGGTGTGCCGGGTCGATATTGCGCGAGACGATGCTCTGCGCAGCCGTGACGAAGCTCGCGGCCATGACGATGGGGTCGATGCCGCGCTCCGGATGAGCTGCATGCGTGCCCTTGCCGTGGAACGTCACGGTGAACTTGTCGACAGACGCCGTCACCGCGCCCGAGCGGATGCCGAGCGTGCCGACATCGTAGAGCGGCGAGGTGTGCAGGCCAAAGATGGCCTGTACGTCCTTGAGCACCCCCGTCTCCATGACCTTGCACGCGCCGCCCGGCGCCTCTTCTGCCGGCTGGAAGATCAGGTAGACTGTGCCGCGAAGCTCGCGCTCCTTCGCCTTGAGCAGGTACGCCGAGCCGAGCACCGCACTGATGTGGAAGTCATGGCCGCAGGCATGCATGCGGCCCGCGTGCTCAGACGCATAGGCAAGACCCGACTCCTCCTGGATCGGCAGGCCGTCGATATCGCAGCGCAGCGCGATGAACGGCGCCTCACCTGTGCCAACCTTGGCGACAAGGCCCGTCTTGAGCGGCAGGTCGAGGACCTCGATGCCAGCAGCCGCGAGGTCCTCTCGGAGGCGCTTTGTCGTCTCGACTTCCTCGTAGGAGAGTTCCGGGTGGCGGTGGAACCAGTAAAATTCATCGGTTATCTTCTGGAAGATGTCCTGTTCGTTCATATCTATCCCTCGCTATCTATATACATAGTTAATTAATATGTTTTACTGACATTGTAATATAGAGCGATGATACTGTCAATCTCTGCAAATAGAAAAACTCCTGGCACCAGAAGGCGCCAGAAGTCTGCCAAGTCTTATTCAGAGAGCGGCTTCATCGTCGGGAAGAGCAGGACGTCGCGGATGGACGGCGCGTCCGTCAGCAGCATGACGAGGCGGTCGATGCCGATGCCGACACCACCCGTCGGCGGCAGGCCGTACTCCATGGCCGTGATGTAGTCGCGGTCCATGACGTGAGCCTCATCGTCGCCGGCTTCGCGCTGCTTGAGCTGATCGAGGAAGCGGCCTTCCTGGTCGATCGGGTCGTTGAGCTCCGTGAAGCCATTGGCCAGCTCGCGGCCGTAGATGAAGAACTCGAAGCGGTCGGTGATGCGCGGGTCTTCCGGATTGCGCTTCGCGAGCGGCGAGATCTCCGTCGGATGGCCCGTGATGAACGTCGGCTGCATCAGTGTCTCCTCGACCTTCTCCTCGAAGGCCTGGTTGAGGATGCCGCCGATGCCGTGGCGCGGCTCGTACGGGACGCCGATCTCGTCAGCCATCTTGCGGGCCTCTTCGACGGTCTTGCAAGAGAGGAAATCCTTGCCCGTCGCCTCTTTGACGGCATCGTTCATGCTGATGCGCTTGACCTTCGAGAGATCGATCTCGACGCCCTGGTAATTGATGACCGGCGTGCCGAGAACGCTCTTGGCGGCATTGACGACAATGCCTTCCGTGATGTCCATCATGTCCGTGTAGTCAGCGTACGCCTGGTAGAACTCGATCGTCGTGAACTCCGGGTTGTGGCGGACATCCATGCCCTCGTTGCGGAAGACGCGGCCCATCTCGTAGACGCGGTCGAAACCGCCGATGACGAGGCGCTTGAGGTTGAGCTCCGTCGCGATGCGCAGGTAGAGGTCGATGTCGAGTGCATTGTGGTGCGTGACGAACGGGCGCGCTGCTGCGCCGCCGGCGATCGTCGAGAGTACCGGCGTCTCGACCTCGAGGTAATCGCGATCATCGAGGTACGTGCGGATGGACTGGATGATCTTCGTGCGCTTGCGGAAGGTGTCGCGGACCTCCGGGTTCATGATGAGATCGAGGTAGCGCTGGCGGTAACGGATGTCGACATCCTGCAGGCCGTGGAACTTCTCCGGCAGCGGGCGCAGCGACTTCGAGAGCAGGTCGAAGTCCTCGACGCGGACCGTCACCTCGCCGCGGTGCGTCTTGAAGACGATGCCGCGGATGCCGACGATGTCGCCGATATCGAGCTTCTTGAACTGGTTCTTGTACTTGTCCTCGCCGAGCACATCGATCTTGAAGTAGACCTGGATGTTGCCCGTGCGGTCGTTGAGCGTGCAGAACGACGCCTTGCCATGGCCGCGGATGGCCATGAGACGGCCGGCGATGCGGACCTCGCCGCCCTCTTCATCGCCTTCAAGATGTGCGTATTTCTCCTTGATTGGCTCTGCATAATCCGTGACTTCGTAACGATGGCCAAACGGCGGCACGCCCATCGCGCGGAATTCTTCCATCTTTTCGCGGCGGACCTTCATCATCTCATTGAGGTCTTCCACAGGAGCCTGCTGCCCCTTCTGCTTCTTATCTGCCATACTTTCCATTACTCCAATCTAAACGATCCGCTGCGCTCTCAGCCCTTGATTGCGAGGATCTCGTACTTGATGATGCCGGCCGGAGCGTGCACGTCGATGACGCTGCCGCTCTTCTGTCCGAGAAGTGCCTGACCGAGCGGGGACTCATTCGAGATCTTGCCCTCGTCCGGGTCAGCCTCCGTCGAGCCGACGAGCATGAAGGTGTCCTCATCGCCGAACTCGATGTCCTTGACCGTGACCTTGCTGCCCATCTGGACGATGTCGCCGGCACCAGCCTTGATGATGTGCGAGTTGCGGATCTTGGCCGTGAGGTCCTGGATCTCGCCCTCGAGGAATGCCTGCTCGTTCTTGGCATCGTCGTACTCCGAGTTCTCGGAGAGGTCGCCCAGTGCGATGGCGGCCTTCAGGCGCTCTGCAATCTCGATGCGCTTGACGCTCTTGAGGTAGTTGAGCTTTTCTACGAGTTTATTATAGCCTTCTTCGGTCAGCATGACCTGTTTATCTGCCATGATAAAACGCCCCTTTATGTTTCAGTTTAACTTATTCATTATAATTTCTTTTCTCAGCTGTGTCAATCAAGGCAAGCTTCGCCGCGCGCGTCATCTTCTTGATGGCGGCCTCGCGCGAAAGTGCCTCTCCCTTCGTCGCGAAGGACTCGAAGTAGACGAGATGGACTGGGCGGTGCGAGCGCGTGTACTTCGCGCCGCGCCCTGCATTGTGCGCCTTGACGCGCCCCGCCAGGTCATTCGTCCAGCCCGTGTAGAGGCTGCCGTCCGCACATTCGAGGATGTAGGTGTAGGCCTCTGCCATCACTCCGGATACTTGATCTCGATGGTCTTGATGACAACGTCCTCGAGCGGGCGGTCGGCCATGTCTGTCTCCGAATGGCCGATGCGGCGCACGACATCCATACCTTCCTTGACCTTGCCGAAGATCGTGTGATGGCCGTTGAGCCACGGCGTCTTATCGAGTGTGATGAAGAACTGGCTACCGCCCGTGTGCGGCATGCCCGTGTTGGCCATCGCGAGGATGCCCTCACCGTCGAAGCGCAGATCGTCGAGGAACTCATCCTCAATCGTGTAGCCCGGGCCGCCCATGCCCGTGCCCTCCGGATCGCCGCCCTGGATCATGAAGCCGTCGATGACGCGGTGGAAGATGACGCCATCGTAGAAGCCCTTCTCGGCGAGGTCGATGAAGTTCTCCGTCGTGATTGGCGTCTGGTCCTCAAAGAGCTCCACGCTGAAGTTGCCGAGGTTCGTCTCAAATACTGCAATGCGATTTACCATTTTCTTATCTCCTCCATGAACATCTTTGACGGTCTGGCCGTCTTGAATGCTTGTTGTTTTCTCACTGCCGGATGCGGCAAGGCAACTGCCCGTCATCACGAGCATGGCGAGCAGCAGCCAGAACACCTTCTTCATTTTACCTTATATCCTCCTATGTTTTCAATAGTCGACCGTCAGTCTGCGAGGAATTGGCCATCTTTGAGGCAGGCCTTCTCGCCCGGCGTGCGCGGCGACCAGACGGGAATGGAACGGCCTGCTCCGAAAAAGCCCTCTGGCGGCTGCCAGGCTGGATAGCCGACGGAGTGCATCGTGACGAGCGCGCGCACCTCCGTCTCGGCGCAGAACACCTTTGCGCCCTTGTCGATGCTCGGGCCCAGGCGGCCGTCGACGGGGAAGAAGGCCAGATCCGCCTCTAGCCCCTTGAGCTTCTTCATCTGCTTGCGGAAGGCGTTCTCGGCGAGCTTCCGCTGCTCCTGGGGCTCGCCCGTCCAGTCCCACCAGTTGAAGTCACCGGCATGGAAGAGCGTCACACCCTCGTCCTTGAGCACGACGCGGAACGATGTGCCGATATCTGTCGAGTCGAAGGACGCCACGGCGATGTGCTCGTCCTGCCAGGATGCGTACGTCTTGAGGAAGACGAGCTTCGCCTGGTCAAAGCTGCTGAGGCCCTTTGTGCAGCGGATGTCATCGCTGAGGATGTAGCGTTCTGTCTTTGCCTCGTAAGTGCAGATGTGCGCATCGAAGTGGTCGAAGTGGCCGTGCGACGCGAAGAAGTAGAGGTGGTCAAAATCCGCCGCTTCGACGGCCGCATCGACGGCTCCCGCCGGGTCCTTGAAGTCGTCGAATACGAGCAGTGTGCGGCCGACGCGCACGAGGAAGCCGCTGTTCAGCAGGTAGGTGATCTCAATCATGTGGATTCTTCCTTTCTTTTGGTAGAGGCTCAGCGCTCATCGTGCCATTTCAGATGCTCCGGATGCTCTAGCTGTACCTTGTCCTTGTTGATGAAGCGCCGGAAGGCGATGCCGGGCTCACTGAAGCCGCGGCCCATGACCTCGTTGGCCGACATGATGATCATGAAGGCGTGCGGGTCGACCGCATGCGCGATGAGCTTGATCTTGCTGACCTGCGTGAGCTTGACGACGACGAATACGACGTTGCGCTCCTTGCGCGTGAAGGCGCCCTGCCCGTGCAGGAAGGTCACGCCGCGGCCGACTTCCATGATGCCGTCCGCGATCTGCTGCGCGCGGTCCGAGACGATCAGCACGGCCTTGCGGCTGTTGAAACCCGCAATGACCTTGTCGGTGACCATCGCATTCATGTACATGCAGATCAGCGTGAACATCGCGGGGGCCACGCCGAAAAGGAAGGCCGCCACACACATGATCATGCAGTTGAAGGCGAAGATGACGCCGCCCATGTTGAGCGAGTAGTACTTCTTGGCGATGGCGCCGACGATGTCGAAGCCGCCCGTGCTGCCGTTCATGCGGAAGACAATGCCGTAGCCGATGCCGTTGAAGACACCGCCGAAGATGGCGGCGAGCATGATGTCATTGACGGGCGCGTAGGCATTGAGGAAGCGCGTGAGATCGAGGCACAGCGAGAAGATGCCCGTGCCAATGATGACATCGACCGTGTAGCCGTGCCCGAGCGTCTTCCAGGCTGCCATGAGAAGCGGGATGTTGTAGAGGAAGGTCTGCAGGCCGATGGGCAGCTGCGCCAGGTAGTAGACGATGATCGCGATGCCCGTCGCGCCGCCCGTCAGGAGATGGGACGGCACGAGGAAGAGGTTGATGGAGCAGCTCGCGATCAGGCAGCCCACGGTGATGCCGAGATAGCGCAGCAGGCGGTGGCGCATCATCTTGAGGTGAATCATGGCCGTACCTCCTTGAGGACGGGTGGCTCTGCCTTCCCGAGTGCGGAGGTGTCGATTTTCTTCTCGGCAAAGCGCGGTTCGAGTTCCCCTTCTTCCGCATCGTCTTCCAGCGCCCGCTTTTCCGCTTCCTCATCGGTCAGCGGCAGAGACGTGATGCGCATCGACGTCAGATACCCGTCCTGCGCATCGATGCCCAGTAGGAGATGGTCGTGCGGATGGCCCTCGCGCGTGTAGATGTAGTACGCCGCCCCGTCGAGACGCTGACGCTCTGTCTTGCCGTACGTCTTCTGGATCCAGTACGAAGTCGCGCCGAGCCGGATGCCGTTCCTCGCCTCGTAGCGGTCGTTCTTGATGAGGAAGTCGACGACGTGGCCACTCTTGTCGACGGCGGCCTCGTAGTGGTCCTTGTAGACGTAGACCTTGACCGTCACGCCCTGGCGTATCTCCGTCCGGTCAAAGAGCGGCTCCCCCCACGCTTTGAAAAGCTCCGCTTCGCTCGCGCCGAGCATTGCGCCGCGGCAGGAAAAATCCGCATCCTGGAGCCCCGCTGCCTCTGAGCGCCCCGCTGGCAGGCAGAGTGCCGCCAAGACCAGCACGAGCGCCGTGAAGATGCCTAGAGTCCTCTGCATCATCCCATCTCCTTTCTGTCTCCTATGCGTCAAAAAGCGAAATTGCCCTCATGGAATACCTGCACCTCCGTGCCGTCACGGCGCGTGCCGACGATCTCGAGGTCGCGGCTGCCGACCATGAAGTCCTCGTGCATCAGCGAGTCGTTGACGCCGCGCTGCAGGAGCGTCACGCTGTCCATCTTCTCGCCGTCCTTGAGGCAGGTCGGATATGCCTTGCCGAGCGCCAGATGACAGGCAGCGTTCTCGTCGAACAAGGTGTTGTAGAAGAGCACGCCGCTCTTCGAGATAGGCGAGTCATACGGCACGAGCGCCACTTCGCCGAGGAAGTGCGAGCCCTCGTCCGTCTCGATCAGCCCCCTGAGAATCTTCTCGCCCTTCTTCGCGGCGAAGTCTGTGACGCGGCCATTCTCGAAGCGCAGCCAGAAGTCCTCGATGAGATTGCCGTTGAAGTTCAACGGCTTTGTCGCGTAGACGATGCCGTTGACGCCGTCGCGCTTCGGCAGCGTGTAGACCTCTTCCGTCGGCATATTCGCGGCAAACACCGTGCCAAGCTCCGATTTCTCGGCGCCGCCCGCCCAGATATGGCCCTCCGGCAGTTCGATGGTCAGGTCCGTGCCGAGGCGATTCGTGTAGTGGAGCTTCTGGAAGTCATTCGCGTTGAGGAAATCGGCCGCCTTGTGCAGGAAGGCGATGTGCTCCTGCCACGCCTTGACCGTGTCGATGCCCTCGCCGACGCGGACCGTCTTGTAGATCTCACACCAAAGGCGTGCGACGGCCTCATCCTCTGGAAGCTCTGGGAAGACCTTCTTTGCCCAGCCCTTTGTCGGCACCGAGACGACGCACCATGTATTGCGGTTGTTCATCAGGCGCTCCCGGTACTCCATGAGCGCCGCGCCCGCCGCCTGATTGGTCAGCTTGAGCTTCTCTGGGTCGATGTCGCCGAAGATCTCCGGGTCGCGCGCGGCGATTGAGACGAAGGCCGCTCCCTGCGCCGCATAGTCCTCATAGAAGGCGCGACGCCACTCGGGGAACTCTGTGAAGAGCGCTTTCTTGCCGCCCGCATAGCGGATGTGAGCCAGCTGCTCATCGTTCCAGCTCACGACGACATCGTGGGCGCCCGCCGCAAAGGCCTCCTTGGCGATGACGCGAGCAAACTCTGCGCACTCGATTGGCGCATTGATGACGAGGATCTGCTCGCGCTGCAGATTGACGCCGACGCGCACGACGAGGCGTGCATAATTGTGCAGTAAATCCATATTCATGCCTTTTTCTCCTGTCTGACTCCATTCTCACAAACAATCGGTATCAAAGAGCAGAGTGACCGGGCCGTCATTGACAGAAGCCACCTTCATATCCGCGCCGAATTCACCGTGCTCCACCCGGAAGCCCTTCGCGCGCAAATTCTCCATGAAGCGCTCGTAGAGCGGCTCCGCAAGCTCCGGCTTGGCCGCGTGCGAGAATCCCGGGCGGCGCTTCTTGAGGTCGGCGTAGAGCGTGAACTGCGAGATGACGAGGAAGGCTCCGCCCACCTGGTCGATGCTCAGGTTCATCTTACCCGCCTCATCCGAGAAGACGCGCACATGGGCAATCTTCTCGGCCAGGCGGTCGCAGGACGCATCATCATCATCAGGGCCAACGCCGAGCAGGACGAGAAAGCCCTGTCCTATGGCACCGCACACCTTGCTCTCAATCTCAACGGATGCCTGCTGCACCCTTGTCACAACTGCTTTCATTCTCATTCCTCCATATAGGGCTTCACGAATTTCCGGATGGTCCGGAAGTACGTCTGCTGATCTGCCTGACTCGCCGCCGCGTGCACGGCCCCCGGTATCATCAGCAGTTCCTTTTTCGGCGCATTGGCCGCCGCGTAGAGCTGCTCCGCCATGTTCGGTGGCACGAGCGTGTCCTTCGTGCCGTGGATGAAGAGGATTGGCACGCGGGCATGGCGCACAGCATCAATCGGCGCCGCATCGTGCAGGTTGAAACCCGCCACCTTCTCGCAGCGCCAGTTCAGGAGATTCATGGCCGGGAAGGCGGGCAGGCCGAACGAGTTCTCCATCTGCATGGCGATGAGCTCATCCGCATTCGTGTAGCCGCAGTCCTCCACCGCCGCGACGACTTCCGGCGGCAGATCCTCGCGGCCCGCGGCCATCATGACCGTCGCCGCCCCCATCGAGACGCCGTGCAGCACGATCTTGGCCTGCGGATAGAGCTCAGCGACCTTCTTCGCCCAGAGCACGATGTCCTCGCTCTCGCGGTAGCCGAGCGTCAGATAGCGCCCGCCGCTGAGCCCCGAGGCCCGCAGGTCCGGCGTCAGCACGTGGTAGCCCATCGATAGGTAATGCTCCGCGATGTAGTAGGAATTCTGCTGCGTGCAGCCGTAGCCGTGCGCGACGATGACCCACTTGTCCGTCGCGCGCTCCGGCTTGAAATGCGTCGCCGCGAGGTAGATGCCGTCCTCCGACTCGATGTTCCAGTTCTCCGAAGCGTAGTTCGGCTTGTCGAAATGGCGCGCCTCCGGCGGCATCAGCAACGCATAGGCCCGCGGGGGCTCCTGCGGATTCTCCGCCGTCCCGCGCTCCAGGCCGAAGTGCACGCAGTAATTGCCAATAAAATATCCCGCCTCGATGACAAGCGCCGCCGTCACGATGACTGCCGTCAAGAGGCAGGATATGAGGATCTTCTTCATAAAAGCGTCAAGAACCACCTTTCTGCTCTGCCAAAATGTGCTTCTATTATATCATCATTATCGGGAAAAAAGGTGGCATCTACCAAAATTTTTCCCCGTTCTCCCAGCCGCCTCGCAGGCCGCATATGGAACGAGGTCCGCATTCTGTATCAGTCCCGCATAGGAAATCCACACGGGAAGGGCGAATACGTCTAGGAAAAAGAACTCAACAGGAGGCATTCACATATGGCAGAAGAACAGAAGGCCTGGTGGAAAGAGGCCGTCATCTATCAGATTTATCCGCGCAGTTTCCAGGATTCGAACGGCGACGGCATCGGCGACCTGCCTGGCATCACGCGCCGCATCCCGTATCTCAAGAAGCTCGGCGTCGATGTCATCTGGCTCTCCCCGATCTACCAGTCGCCCAACGACGACAACGGCTACGACATCTCCGACTACCGCGCCATCATGAAGGACTTCGGCACGATGGCCGACTTCGACACGCTGCTGAAGACGGCACATGAAGCGGGCATCAAGCTCGTCATGGACCTTGTCGTCAACCACACGTCCGACGAGCACGCCTGGTTCATCGAGAGTCGCAAGTCCCGCACGAACCCGTACCGCGACTTCTACATCTGGAAGGACGGACGAGACGGCAAGGAACCGAACAACTGGGAGTCGTACTTCAGCGGCCCGGCCTGGCAGTACGATGCGGCGACGGACCAGTACTACCTGCACTGCTTCTCCAAGAAGCAGCCGGACCTCAACTGGGAGAACACGAAGGTGCGCGATGCCGTCTTCGACATGATGACCTGGTGGTGCGAGAAGGGCATCGACGGCTTCCGCATGGATGTCATCTCGATGATTTCCAAGGACCAGTCCTTCCCGGACGGTCCCCTCAAGGCAGACGGCTACGGCGACCTCTCGCCGCACGTCTGCAACGGGCCGCGCGTCCACGAGTACCTGCAGGAAATGAACGATCGCGTGCTCTCGCATTACGACCTGCTGACCGTCGGCGAGGCAGCGGGCGTCACGATCGACGAGGCCAAGAAGTACGCCCGCAGCGACGGCAAGGAACTCGGCATGGTCTTCCAGTTTGAGCACGTCGGCCCGGAAAACGGCAAGGGCAGCATCATCGACAAGTGGACGACGGGCAAACCGCAGATGCCGGATGTCCGCGCCATCCTCAACAAGTGGCAGCTGGAGCTTGAGGGCAAGGCCTGGAACTCGCTCTACCTCGACAATCACGACCAGCCGCGCTGCGTTTCGATGTTCGGCAACGACAGCCCCGAGTGGCGCGTGCTCTCCGCCAAGATGCTCGCGACTTGCCTGCACATGCAGAAGGGCACGCCCTACATCTACCAGGGCGAAGAGCTCGGCATGACGAACACGACGTTCCACTCGCTCGCTGACTGCCAGGACCTCGAGGAGATCAACGCCTGGCACCAGTACGTCGACGAGCAGAAGAAGGTCACGCCCGAGACGATGCTCACGTGCTTCAACACAGTCGCCCGCGACAATGCGCGCACACCAATGCAGTGGGATGCCAGCGACAATGCCGGCTTTACCGACGGCACGCCGTGGCTCGCCGTCAATCCGAACTACAAGACGATCAACGCCGAGGCCGCGCTCAAGGATCCCGATTCCACCTTCTACTACTACCAGAAGCTCATCCGCCTGCGCCACGCCTACCCGATCATCGTCTACGGCACCTTCGAGCCCCTCTTGGAGGAAGACCCGTGCGTCTATGCCTTTGCACGTCACCTGGATGGTGAGACGCTCCGCGTCGCCTGCAACTGGACCGATAAGGAAGTCCCCTGCACGCTGTTTGAAGGGCTCGAGGGCGAGACGCTGATCTCCAACTACGAGCAGCACAAGGCGGACTGCCTGCAGCCGTATGAAGCGCGCGTGCTCCTGACGAGAGACGCCCGATGACCAGCTGGACCTCTCAATCACTCGAACACACAAAAATCCGGACCAATCGCTTGGCCCGGATTTTCTTTTGATATACATATGTACTTACGGTTATTACTTGCCTGCCTTCATGCGGTTGATGGCGCTGATCAAGGCCTGGATGGATGCCGTGATGATATCCGTGTCCATGCCGGCGCCCCAGGTGATGTGGCCGTCGTCGTTCGTGATGCCGATGTAGGCCATCGCGCGGCTATTCTGGCCGATCTCCAGCGCATGCTCGCTGTACGTCAGATCCTTGTAGGCAATGTCGAGGTTTGCCTGCAGCGCATTGGAGACGGCGTCGAGGCGGCCGTTGCCGCGTGCGAGGAAGGTCTTCGGCTCGCCGTTGACAAAGATATCGACCGTGCCCTTGCGCGTGCCGTCCGGCTCCTTCTGGAGCAGGAAGTCATGGAGCTTGTACGGCGTATCGACGTTGACGTACTCATCCTGGAAGATCTGGTAGATCTCATCCGGCATGAGTTCCTTGTGCTTGTGGTCGGAAACGCCTTTGACGCAGTAACCGAAGTCCTCGCGCATCTTCTTCGGCATGTCGATGCCGTATTTCTGCTCCATGATGAAGCCGACGCCGCCCTTGCCGGACTGGCTGTTGATGCGGATGACGTCGCCGTCGTACTCGCGGCCGACATCCTTCGGGTCGATGTAGAGGTACGGCAGTGTCCACTTTTCCGGATTCTTCTCTTCCTTCCAGTGCATGCCCTTCGCGATGGCATCCTGATGGGAGCCGGAGAAGGCGGCGAAGACGAGGTCGCCGGCGTACGGCTGGCGCGGCGAGACGTGCATGCGCGTGACGCGCTCGTACATCTCGACGAGTTCCGGCATATTCGAGAAGTCGAGCTGCGGATCGACGCCGAGTGCGAACATGTTCATGGCAACCGTGATGATGTCGACGTTGCCCGTGCGCTCGCCGTTGCCGAACAGCGTGCCCTCGATGCGGTCCGCACCGGCCAGCATGCCCATCTCGGCATCAGCTACGCCGCAGCCGCGGTCATTGTGCGGATGGAGCGAGAGCACGACATTGTCGCGGTACTTGAGGTGCTTGTTCATGTAGGCGACCTGCGTCGCGAAGACGTGCGGCATGCTCATCTCGATGGTCGCCGGCAGGTTGATGATGGCCTTGCGGTCAGCCGTCGGTTTCCAGACATCGAGGACGGCATTGCAGACCTCAAGTGCGTACTCCGGCTCCGTGCCCGTGAAGGACTCCGGCGAATACTCGAAGCGGTAGTTCGCACCGGCCTCTTCCGTCAGCTGCTGCAGGAGCTTTGCACCATCGACAGCCATCTGCTTGATCTGTTCCTTGTTCTTGCGGAAGACCTGCTGGCGCTGTGCAACAGAAGTCGAGTTGTAGACGTGGACGATGGCGTTCTTGACACCCTTGAGGGCATCGAACGTCTTGCGGATGATGTGCTCGCGTGCCTGCGTGAGGACCTGTACCGTCACATCGTCTGGGATCAGGTCTTCCTCTACGAGGCGGCGCAGGAACTCGAACTCCGTTTCCGATGCAGCCGGGAAGCCGATCTCGATTTCCTTGAAGCCGACTTTGAGGAGCATCTTGTAGAATTCCATCTTCTCGTCAAGGCTCATCGGGATGACGAGCGACTGGTTGCCATCGCGAAGGTCAACGCTGCACCAGATTGGCGCATGGTCTGGGGCATCCTTCTTCGCCCACTCCAGGTCAATCTCCGGCGGCATGAAATAACCTTTGCTGTACTTCTGATAATTCATCATTTGACAAAACCTCCCCAAATAGAAAAGCCCCCCGTCTCATGAGACGAAGGGCTGTACCTGCGTGTTACCACTCAAATTCATACTCCTTGCGGAGTACCTCTACGGATTCTAGCAAATCCTCCTGCTGTAACGGTCAGGCTCCGTCCCTGCCTAATCATGCACTCACTGCATACAATCGTGTACGCCGATGCACTTTCAGCGAGCTGCTTCAAGGTGAGTTCCAGATCCTTTCTCGACTGCCTCGCACCAGACGGCAGCTCTCTGATCGTTCCGGGGTCCTTACTATTCCTCTTCAACGCATTTCCCTGTGTTGGGTACTAGAATAGCACAGGAGAAACTGTTTTGCAAGCATTTTTTGTAAATCTGTAAACTTTTTTACAGGTCTGCGCTCATTTCTTCTCTTCTGGCTCGCGCAGCGTCTTCTTGGCCTGGCTGAGCTTCTTCTCGACCTCGCGCTGCTGGCGCTTCTGCTCCTTGTGCGCCTCATAGCGGCGGCGGCCTTCCTCAAAGGCCTTTCTCGCCTCTTCCGTGTCGATGATGAGCGGCGGCACAGCCTTCGGGCGCGAATTGCGGTCGAGAGCGACCATCGTGAAGTAGGCTGTCAGTGCGCGCTGCGGCTTGCCCTCCTGATCGAGATCCTCTACATCGACGTTTACCGTGACTTCCATCGAGCTGTGGCCGACGAAGACAATCTCTGCCGTGCAGGTGACGAGGTCGCCGACGAGGATCGGCAGATGGAACTCGAGCTCGTCCACGCGAGCCGTAACGACATTGCAGCGCGCGTACTTGCGCGTCACGGCATAAGCCGCCGAGTCCATCATCTTCATGATATCGCCGCCGTAGATGTTGCCGCTCGGGTTCGTCTGGTTCGGCATCATGACCTGGCTGATTATGAGTTTATTCTGTGCCATGGAAAAACCTCCTGATCTATCGATGCAGAGCACGCGCTCCGCTCATGTTATAGAAATGATATACGGACATATTGCCTATAGGATACAGGACTAGGATATAGGATTCACACGGGAAATACCGTGACTGACTCACAAAACCGCGCGCACCTCACTTGATGAAGCGGTCAATAGCCCGGTTGAGCTGGTCCAATGCCTCTTGGTCGTTGTCGCGCACGGCATCGACGATGCAGTGCTCGAGATGGTCCTTGAGGATGATGCGGCTGACGCCCTTGATGGCGCTGTCGACCGCCGAGAGCTGCACGAGCACCTCGCTGCAGTCGCGCCCGTCCTCGATCATGTGCTTGATGGATTCGAGGTGGCCGATGAGCCGCGCCATGCGGTTGAGCACCGCCTTCGTCTGCGTGTGGCTGTGCTGATGGCCGTGCGCGCCATGTGTATGGTGGAGCACCGTGCCATCGGCCAGCACATGGATATGTTCCGTATGTCCATCCTGTCCATGATGTCCATTGTCCTGATTTCGATTGTTCTCGTTCATTCGCTTCAGTATCACCTGCCTGGTATTCTCGTTGCAAAGGACTATTGTCTATATTCGTGTTTTACTTCTGTTTTTCCTTCTTTCCCGCAATAAAAAAATCTCCTCATCAAGAGGAGATCTTTTTATGGTCAGCGGGGAAATCAGTCAACCGAGAGGGTCACCGTCTCACCGTTGATGTTCCACTCTTTCTCGTGGCCGGACGTCGTGCCGTACGTGACTTCGTCAGCGAGCGTGATGTCCTTGAGGAAGCTCTCGTTCTTCTTGACGAGGTTCTCGAGCTTCTCGTTGCCCTTGAGGCCGACCTTGATGTGATCCGTGACCTCATAGCCATTTTCCTTGCGCATCGTCTGGACCTTGCTGATGATCTCGCGGACAAAGCCCTCTTCGAGCAGCTCTTCGCTGAGCGTCGTCTCCAGCGCAATCGTCACGCCGTTGTAGCGCTGGCAGTTGAAGCCCTCCGTCTGGGCCATCGTGACCTCGACGTCTTCCGGCAGCAGCGTGATATCGCCGTCCGGCAGTGCGACGACGAGCTTGCCCGTCGTGTCAAGTTCTTCCTTGGCCTTGTGGCCGTTGACGGCCTTCAGGGCCTTCTGGATGGCACCCATCTTCTTGCCGACCTTCGGTCCGAGGACGCGGAACTGCGGCTTGAAGCTGTACGTCAGGTAGGCCTCCATGTCATCCTTGAAGACGACTTCCTTGACATTGAGCTCTTCTTCGACGATCTCCTTGTAGAAGTCCGGCAGCACGACAGGCGCCTTGACGTACATCTTGCCGATTGGCTGGCGGTTCTTGATGTTGGCCTCATTGCGCGCAGCGCGGCCGAGCACGACAATCTCGAGGACCTCGCCCATGTTCTTCTCGAGGTCTTTGTCGATATGTGCTTCGTTGACCTGCGGGAAGTCGCAGAGGTGGACAGACTCCGGAGCCGTCTTGTCGATGCTGCAGACGAGGTTGCGGTAGATGGACTCCGTCATGAATGGGATCATCGGCGCAGCGGCCTTAGCCGTCGTGACGAGTGCCGTGTAGAGCGTCATGTAGGCATTGATCTTGTCCTGCTCCATGCCCTTTGCCCAGAAGCGGCTGCGGCTGCGGCGGACATACCAGTTCGAGAGCTCGTCGACGAACTCCTCGAGTGCCTTGGCCGCTTCCGTCACGCGATAGTTCGTGAGGTCGTAGTCGACATCCTTGACCATCGTGTTGAGGCGCGAGAGGCACCACTTGTCCATGACCGGCAGCTTATCGTAGTCGAGCGTGTACTTCGTCGCATCGAAGTTGTCGATGTTGGCGTAGAGCACGAAGAATGCGTACGTGTTCCAGAGTGTGCCCATGAATTTGCGCTGGCCTTCCTGGACGGCATCGTCATGGAAGCGGTTCGGCAGCCACGGTGCGCTGTTCTCGTAGAAATACCAGCGGATGGCGTCAGCGCCGTGCTTCTGCAGCGCCTCCATCGGATCGACGGCATTGCCCTTCGACTTCGACATCTTGCGGCCTTCCTTGTCCTGGACATGGCCGAGGACGATGACATTGCGGTACGGTGCCTTGTGGAAGAGCAGCGTCGAGATGGCGATCAGCGAGTAGAACCAGCCGCGCGTCTGGTCGACGGCCTCCGAGATGAAGTCTGCCGGGAAGCGCTTCTCGAAGATGTCCTTGTTGTCGAACGGATAGTGCCACTGTGCGAACGGCATGGAGCCCGAGTCGAACCAGCAGTCGATGACTTCCTTGACGCGGTGCATCTCCTTGCCGCACTCCGGGCACTTGATCGTGACCTTGTCGATGTACGGGCGGTGCAGCTCGATGTCATCCGGGCAGTTCGAGCTCATGGACTTGAGCTCCTCGATTGAGCCGATGACATGCTGATGACCACATTCGCACTGCCATACCGGCAGCGGCGTGCCCCAGTAACGGTTGCGCGAGAGGCCCCAGTCCTGTACGTGCTCGAGCCAGTTGCCGAAGCGGCCCTCGCCGATGGACTTCGGGATCCAGTTGACCGTCTTGTTGTTGGCGACAAGCTCATCCTTGACAGCCGTCATCTTGATGAACCAGGTCGGGAACGAATAGTAGAGCAGCGGCGTGTCGCAGCGCCAGCAGTGCGGATAGCTGTGCGTGAATTCCGGTGCCTTGAAGAGCAGGCCCTTCTTCTCAAGATCAGCGAGTATCAGTGGGTCTGCTTTCTTGACGAAGATGCCCGGCCAGTCCGTCTCGGCCGTGAGCTCGCCCTTGCTGTTGACGAGGTTGACAAAGGCGACACCGTATTTCTGGCAGACGCGGTTATCGTCTTCGCCGTATGCCGGAGCCATGTGGACGATGCCCGTGCCGTCTTCCGTCGTGACGTAGTCATCGCAGGTCACGATGAATGCCTTC
The DNA here is from genome assembly GCF_928722185.1 of Mitsuokella jalaludinii. Taxonomy (NCBI): domain Bacteria; kingdom Bacillati; phylum Bacillota; class Negativicutes; order Selenomonadales; family Selenomonadaceae; genus Mitsuokella; species Mitsuokella jalaludinii. The sequence continues at coordinate 2,228,894 of NZ_CAKMXA010000001.1, read as the reverse complement.
TTGCCGCGCTGGTTCTTGACCTTCTCGACAGCGAACGGGTAGAGCGGCTCGTACTCGCGGAACTCGAGGTCCTTGCCCTTGTATCTCTCGAGCACCTTGCGCTCACCCTCGACGCCCTCAAAGACCGTGTCGACGAGCGCCTCGGCGAGGATGTACTTCTTATCGCCGACCTGCACCTTGACATAGTCGACCGATGGGTTCACGCAGAGCGCCATGTTCGACGGCAGCGTCCACGGCGTCGTCGTCCAGGCGAGGAACGAGCAGTCGTCGTCCTTGGCCTTGAACTCGACCATGGCCGAACGCTCCGTGACATCCTTGTAACCCTGAGCGACTTCGTGCGAGGAGAGCGGTGTGCCGCAGCGCGGGCAGTACGGAACGACCTTGTAGCCTTCATAGAGCAGGCCCTTCTTCCAGATTTCCTTGAGTGCCCACCACTCCGACTCGATGAAGTCGTTCTCATACGTGATGTAGGGGTGCTCCATGTCGGCCCAGAAACCGACGACATCGGAGAACTGCTCCCACATGCCCTTGTACTTCCAGACGGACTCACGGCACTTCTTGACGAACGGCTCGATGCCGTACGCCTCGATCTGCTCCTTGCCGTTGATGCCGATCTGCTTCTCGACTTCGAGCTCGACCGGCAGGCCGTGCGTATCCCAGCCAGCCTTCCTGAGGACCTTCTTGCCCTTCATCGAAGCGAAGCGCGGCAGCATGTCCTTGATGACGCGCGTCAGGACATGGCCGATATGCGGCTTGCCGTTGGCCGTCGGCGGGCCATCATAGAACGTGAAGGTATCGCAGCCCTCACGCTGGTCGATTGCCTTCTGTGCGATGTCGTTTGCTTTCCAGAAATCGCGGATCTCTTTCTCGCGCTCCACGAAATTCAGGTTCGTATCTACTTTCTTATACAAACAGAATGCCTCCTCACATATGAAAAGCCTGCACCCAAATAGGATGCAGGCTCATGATACCTACAGGATAACCACCTATTCATTCCACGCACCACCATGCGCTGTCCCGTAACGGGGGATACCGGCAAAGCCTACTCAATCATTCAGCCCGCTGCTCCGGAGTGATCTTCCCCTGCAGGTACGCACGCCCGGCTCTCACCTCGCCCGGTTCGCTTCCGCTCTCCCCGCAGTCTACTCTCTCCATCGATGCATTTACATGTTGACACGGTTTATTGTACCACAGGGATAGACATATTTCAAATACAAATTGCACCGTGCCGCTTCCCTTCTCAAGCCATCCCGTTTGGGCTATAATGAAGATTGTTTGAGTCATCATGAACGAATCATGACAGAAAGAAAAAGAAAAGGAAGGTATCTTATGCATCAGTATCTTTTCTATATCGGAGACTTCCCGATCCGGGCGTACGGCCTCGTGCTGTCTCTCTCGATCATCCTCGCGACAGGCGTCGGCTACTTCCTCGCCAAGGCAGATGGACGCGGCTACGAGAAACACATCGTCGACCTCGGCATCTACTGCGGCGTCGCGGGACTGCTCGGCGCACGCCTCTGGGACGTTTTCTTCTTCGACTGGGATTACTACAGCCATCATCTGACCGAGTTGCTGAACGTCTGGCAGGGTGGTATGGCCATCCAGGGCGGCGTCTTCCTCGGCGTCTTGACGGGTGTCTGGTACTGCCGCCGCCACCATCTCGACACTGTCCATCTCATGGATGTGCTCGCCCCGGCCATCATCCTCGGCCAGTCGCTCGGCCGCTGTGCCAATCTGCTGAACGGCGATGCCTTTGGGGCGCCGACCGGCACTTCCTTCGGCATCATCTACCCGGTGACGACGCTCGCACATCACACGTACGGCGATCAGCCGCTCTGGCCTGCCGAAGTCTGGGAAGGCCAGCTCGATGTCGTCATCTTCGCCCTGCTGCTTCTCTTCCGCACGACAGAGCATGCGAAAGGACAATGCTTCGCCCTCTACGTCATGCTCTACAGCCTCGCGCGCTTCGGCCTCGAATTCCTGCGCGGCGACTACACCGAGAAGGTATTCGGCCTCGTCACGAGCGCACAGGCCACAAGCATCGCGGCCTTCACCATCGCCGCCATCTTCTTCATCGGCCTGCGGCTATATGAAAAGAAACCGAAAAAAATCAGAACAAATCCTCGCCATAAAGTTTGACGGAACCGAATCCCATCTACTATAATGGAACATGGAATCATAAAAAAACACATGAAGGAGCCGACGAATTCATGAAAATCTTAGCACGTCATCTCACGGTCGATCTCTTCAACTGCAAGAACAGCAAGCTCAAGGACATCGACCAGATCAAAGCCTATACGACAGAACTGCCGGGGCACTTTGCCCTGACAAAGATCTCTGAATGCTCCGAGCATCTGACGGAGGATCACTATGCTATCATGATGCTCTTCCGCGAGGGCCACATGGTCCTGCACATCTACACCAAGCTCAAGTACGTCGCCATCGACATCTTCCTTTGCCAGGAAAACGCTGAACCAGAGCATATTGCCAAGGAGATGCGCGATTTCTTCAAGCCGGACAAGACGAAGACCACGCTCTTGAAGCGCGGCGACTTCGGCTCTGCCAAGGACATCCGCCCCAAAGTCAAGACGCGCGTCGCTCCGCTGCGCAAAATCCACAATACGGGCGCCAAGGTCCTGCGCGTACTGGCCCGCCGCAACCGCCAGTAAATCAAGAGTAAAGAGAAAAAGGGATTTGCCCTGAGTCATGCGCTCAGGGCAAATCCCTTTTTTATGGTTCCGGATGTGGAACGGATACAAAAAGGGCTCCGCCTCAGCGGAGCCCCTGCTTAACCGGCAACTTCCTATCCTCCCAGTCCGTCTCCAGACAAGTACTTTCGGCCTCTGAATGCTTAACTACTGTGTTCGGTATGGGAACAGGTGGAACCATTCAGGCATCATCACCGGATATTTTATTTGAATGCTTGCACATTCAAAACTATACAGAAGAAACTACTCTGCGAACATTTCAGTTCTCTAGTTAAGCCCTCGACATATTAGTAGTAGTCAGCTTCATGCCTTGCAGCACTTCCACATCTACCCTATCAACCTTGTCTTCTTCAAGGTGTCTTACTAGCTTGTGCTATGAGATACTTCATCTCGGGACGGGCTTCACGCTTAGATGCTTTCAGCGTTTATCCCTTCCGGACGCAGCTACCCAGCTGTGCTTCTGGCGAAACAACTGGTACACCGGCGGTCCGTCCACTCCGGTCCTCTCGTACTAGGAGCAGTCTCCCTCATGTATCTTACGCCCGCGATGGATATGGACCGAACTGTCTCACGACGTTCTGAACCCAGCTCACGTACCACTTTAATGGGCGAACAGCCCAACCCTTGGGACCTGCTTCAGCCCCAGGATGTGATGAGCCGACATCGAGGTGCCAAACCTCCCCGTCGATATGGACTCTTGGGAGAGATTAGCCTGTTATCCCCAGGGTAGCTTTTATCCGTTGAGCGATGGCAATTCCACTCTCATTCCACCGGATCACTAAGCCCTACTTTCGTACCTGCTCGACCTGTATGTCTCGCAGTCAAGCTCCCTTCTGCCTTTATACTCTTCGCGCGATTTCTGTCCGCGCTGAGGGAACCTTTGGACGCCTCCGTTACTCTTTCGGAGGCGACCGCCCCAGTCAAACTGCCCACCTGATACTGTCCTCAGCTTCGTTACTTCTCGAGTTAGATCCCTAGCACATAAAGGTTGGTATCCCAACAGCGACTCCGATAAGCCTGGGGGCCTATCTTCTCCGTCTCCCAACTATCCTGTACGTTACATGCCAAAAATCAATGTCAGGCTGCAGTAAAGCTCCATGGGGTCTTTCTGTCCAGTCGCGGGTAACCTGCATCTTCACAGGTATTTCAATTTCACCGGGTCCCTCGTTGAGACAGTGCCCAAGTCGTTACACCTTTCGTGCGGGTCGGAACTTACCCGACAAGGAATTTCGCTACCTTAGGACCGTTATAGTTACGGCCGCCGTTTACTGGGGCTTCAATTCAAAGCTTCTTCTTGCGAATAACCTCTCCTCTTAACCTTCCAGCACCGGGCAGGTGTCAGCACCTATACGTCAGATTTCTCTTTAGCAGGCACCTGTGTTTGTGGTAAACAGTCGCTTGGGCTTCTCTTCTGCCGCCGGCTCCAGCTCCAACCGTGAAGGTCTTCACCAGCTCCGGCCATCCTTCTCCCGAAGTTACGGATGCATTTTGCCGAGTTCCTTAACGAGGGTTTTCCCGCGCACCTTAGGATTCTCTCCCCGCCTACCTGTGTCGGTTTTGGTACGGGTACATGATGTCTCGTTAGAAGCTTTTCTCGACAGTGTAGTACGCTTGAATTTGGATTGTACCGAAGTACGCTCCTATCTATCAGTTCTCGGCCTTGATGCAGGGATTTGCCTCTACATCAGCCTACCGCCTTCGACGCGCATTTCCAATCGCGCGCTCAAGCTCCTTGCTGTGTCACTCCATCCTCAAACAACATCATGCAGTACAGGAATTTTCGCCTGTTGTCCATCGCCTATACTTTATGCCTCGGCTTAGGTCCCGACTTACCCTGAGTCGACGAGCGTTGCTCAGGATCCCTTAGGCTTTCGGTGGATCCGATTCTCACGGATCGTTTCGCTACTCATACCAGCATTCTCACTTCCAAGTCGTCCAGCTGTCCTTCCGGTCCGCCTTCAACCAACTTGGAACGCTCCCCTACCCATGCTTGCGCATGCCGCGACTTCGGTTCTGTACTTGAGCCCCGGATATTTTCGGCGCAGGGCCTCTCGACCAGTGAGCTATTACGCACTCTTTGAATGGTGGCTGCTTCTGAGCCAACATCCTGGTTGTTTTGGAAGTCCTACATCCTTTTCCACTTAGTACAGCATTCGGGACCTTAGTCGGCGGTCTGGGCTGTTTCCCTTTTGAATACGGGTCTTATCACTCGCATTCTGACTCCCAGGCTCTTCTCATGAAGCCATTCGCAGTTTGACTAGGCTCGGTAAGCTTTACGCTCCCTTACCCGATCAGTGCTCTACCGTCTCCATGTGTTACCTGAGGCTAGCCCTAAAGCTATTTCGGGGAGAACCAGCTATCTCCACGTTCGATTGGCATTTCACCCCTATGCACAGCTCATCCCAAAGTTTTTCAACACTCACGGGTTCGGTCCTCCACTCATTTTTACCTGAGCTTCAACCTGGCCATGCATAGATCACTGTGGTTTCGGGTCTAATCCCAGAGACTTCCGCCCTATTCAGACTCGCTCTCGCTTCGGCTCCGCGTCTCCCGCTTAACCTCGCCTCTGAAATTAACTCGCCGGTTCATTCTTCAATAGGCACGCCGTCGCACATATAAAGTGCTTCGACTGCTTGTAGACATACGGTTTCAGGTTCTATTTCACTCCGCTCCCGCGGTTCTTTTCACCTTTCCCTCACGGTACTATGCGCTATCGGTCGTTCCGTAGTATTTTGCCTTGGATGGTGGTCCACCCTGCTTCCCACAAGGTTTCACGTGTCTCGTGGTACTCTGGATACCAGCCCATCAGCTCTGGATTTCGTCTACTGGAGTTTCACCGTCTATGCTCAGCCTTCCCAGACTGTTCGACTATCCCTGACTAATTTGATGCTGGTCCTCAACCCCGGTCGTCCGAAGACGTCCGGTTTGGGCTCTTCCCTGTTCGCTCGCCGCTACTGAGGGAATCTCGTTTGATTACTCTTCCTCCGGCTACTTAGATGTTTCAGTTCACCGGGTGTGCCGTCCATGTCACACATGGATGGTACGACATAACTCGTACCGGGTTGCCCCATTCGGAAATTCATGGATCAAAGCCTACTTGCGGCTCCCCATGACTTTTCGCAGCTTATCGCGTCCTTCATCGGCTCGGAACGCCTAGGCATCCACCATATGCCCTTTGTAGCTTAACTATTTGTTATGCCATAGGTTCATATAAATATGATGTCTATGCTTGAATCCTAAAATGTTCGTTCTAACCATTCTGTTCACACTGTCGTGCGACTCGATGATTTCGATACATTTCATTTCTTCTGTGTAGTTTTCAGTGTGCATTGAGGGTTGTTCCCTCAAAACTAGACAATGCAAGACCAGATGAACGACCTGAACTCTCAATCCCTTCCGGGATTGATGTTCTCCTTAGAAAGGAGGTGATCCAGCCGCACCTTCCGATACGGCTACCTTGTTACGACTTCACCCCAGTCATCGCCCCCACCTTAGACGGCTGCCTCCTTGCGGTTAGCCTGCCGGCTTCGGGTGTGAATGACTTCCGTGGTGTGACGGGCGGTGTGTACAAGGCCCGGGAACGTATTCACCGCAGTATGCTGACCTGCGATTACTAGCGATTCCAACTTCATGCAGGCGGGTTGCAGCCTGCAATCCGAACTGGGAGATGGTTTATGGGGTTCGCTTGGCCTCGCGGCTTCGCTGCTCTCTGTCCATCCCATTGTAGTACGTGTGTAGCCCAGGACATAAGGGGCATGATGACTTGACGTCATCCCCGCCTTCCTCCGCGTTGTCCGCGGCAGTCTCCTTTGAGTTCCCACCATTGCGTGCTGGCAACAAAGGATAGGGGTTGCGCTCGTTGCGGGACTTAACCCAACATCTCACGACACGAGCTGACGACAGCCATGCACCACCTGTTTTCGTGTCTCCGAAGAGAGGGGACTATCTCTAGCCCTTTCACTCAATGTCAAGCCCTGGTAAGGTTCTTCGCGTTGCGTCGAATTAAACCACATACTCCACCGCTTGTGCGGGCCCCCGTCAATTCCTTTGAGTTTCAGCCTTGCGGCCGTACTCCCCAGGCGGAATGCTTATTGCGTTAACTCCGGCACAGGAGGGGTCGATACCTCCTACACCTAGCATTCATCGTTTACGGCGTGGACTACCAGGGTATCTAATCCTGTTCGCTCCCCACGCTTTCGAGCCTCAGCGTCAGTTACAGTCCAGAAAGCCGCCTTCGCCACTGGTGTTCCTCCTAATATCTACGCATTTCACCGCTACACTAGGAATTCCGCTTTCCTCTCCTGCACTCAAGAAAGATAGTTTCCATCCCCTCACGGGGTTGAGCCCCGCACTTTTAAGATAGACTTACCTTCCCGCCTGCGCTCCCTTTACGCCCAATAATTCCGGACAACGCTCGCCACCTACGTATTACCGCGGCTGCTGGCACGTAGTTAGCCGTGGCTTTCTCGTCAGGTACCGTCATTCAGAACCCATATTCTGAGTCCTGACATTCGTCCCCGACAACAGAGCTTTACGAGTCGAAACCCTTCTTCACTCACGCGGCGTTGCTCCGTCAGGCTTGCGCCCATTGCGGAAGATTCCCCACTGCTGCCTCCCGTAGGAGTCTGGACCGTGTCTCAGTTCCAATGTGGCCGTTCATCCTCTCAGACCGGCTACTGATCGTCGCCTTGGTAAGCCGTTACCCCACCAACTAGCTAATCAGACGCAGACCCATCGTAAAGCGATAGCTTACAAGTAGAGGCCACCTTTAGTAGGATTCCCATGCGGAAACTCTACAACATTCGGTATTAGCAGTCCTTTCGAACTGTTGTCCCCATCTTTACGGCAGGTTGTCTACGCGTTACTCACCCGTTTGCCACTCGGCATCTTTTCATCACTCAGCCTTAAAGTTAAGCACTTTATAAAAGTGTGGTGAATGCTTCGCATTCACGACGCCTCTCATCAGTCCGCTCTTTAAAGTTCAGTGATGAAAATCTGCCTCGTACGACTTGCATGTGTTAAGCACGCCGCCAGCGTTCGTCCTGAGCCAGGATCAAACTCTCCATAAAATTTAGGAAAGCCTTGATTGGCTCAAATAATCTTTTTGGCCTGAACCTTGATAAATCAAAGCTCAGTAAAGAAATTGCCGATTGCTTATATTCATAATCAATCGATGTTTTAAAAACATCTGGCTTGAATCACAAATGATTCATGTTGCATTGTTTAGTTTTCAAAGAACAACTTTGTCTTTCGAAGCTCGCTTTCATTTGAAAGCTCTTTGCTTCAAGCGACTTTTATATCTTATCGCATCGAGCTGATCTTGTCAAGAAGTTTTTTCTTTCTTTTTTCAAGGTCTTTTGGGCTTCGTACAAAATCCTTGCCACTCAAGGCTTCTGGGCTTTTGTTCCGGCCGTATCGCTCAGCGACTTGTACTATATTACAGGATAGTGGCCGAGTTGTCAACAGCTTTTTTGAAAAAAAGTAAAAAAAGAAGACTGTCTGCAAAACAGCCTTCTTTTCAGCTCCAATCCGCTACCTCATGCTTACCAGATGGTCTTCATCATCGTGCGGTAATTCTCGTTGAGGAATGTGATCATGACGTTGAACATGCCGTAGACCATGTCACCGATCTCCTCGGCCTTCTCGTCGGGCGTGATCATGCAGATATCGAGGATCAGTGAACCCTCACCGTCGAAGTAGAGCTTGAACAGCTTGTACTTGAGGTTGAGATCGTTTGCCAGTTTAAGCACAGCCAGCTCATTCTCCTCCGTCTTGCACTTCGGCGAAATCTGCACGCGGATCATGGAGAAGATACTGCGGTCCAGCAGCACGAGCAGCGGCAGCTGCTGTCCATCCACTTCTACATGGGAGCGAAATACCGTCGTCTGCTCCGGATCATTCTCGATTGTCTCCGATACGAATGCCTTGATCTCCTTGGCGTCCAGGAAATCCTGGAATGCTCTTGCTTTTGTTGCCATTTCTGCCATTGCGACTCCTCCTCCATTGTCTGCTGTCTGCAGATACTATGATGTCCATTCGTATATTTATAGTTCGACATGCGAAGTGGATATTCCTGCAAAAGCGAACAGATAATCGAAGGTTCAGAATGCAGAAAGGTCAATCTCCTCTAAGCGGTCGACAAGCATGTCGCAGACGGAGAGGTCCTGGTTGGGACTGTGCGGGCTGTTGAAGCCGATACAGGTCATGCCGGCTGCCTTGGCCGCCCGCGCACCGTTAGCGGCGTCCTCGACGACGACACAGTCCCGTGGATCCACACGCAGATAGGCGGCCGTCTGCAGGTAGATTGCAGGGTTCGGCTTCGACTCAGGCAGATTTGTGCCGCTCATGAGGAGGTCGAAGTGGTCGCGGATGCCGAGATCGTCGACGACAAAGGCGATGAAATCATCACTCGACGAGCTCGCGATGGCCGTCTTGAGCCCCTGCGACTGGCGCAATTCATTCGTCGCACGGATCAGCTCCAGGCTGCCCGCAATCGGCGTGACATGCTGTTCATGTATGATTTTATTGAACAGGTAGACTTTCGCCTTCGCAGCCTGCTCTGCACTGTGATGAAAACCAAACAATTTTTTCATGTCTTCGAACATCATGAGGTCCGTCATGCCCTGATAGCGCATGAGGAATTCCAACGTGACCCCTTCGACACCCATTTTCTGGAGTACGCGCTGTTCCGCCCGAAGATGGACCGGTTCGGTATCGGCAATGACACCGTCCATATCGTAGATAAATGCTTTCAAGAAGATTCCTCCATTCGTGCCTGTGTGGCATGCATGTGACAATCAGGCTATAGAACAAGAAGCCCTCTGCCAAAAGGCAGAAAGGCTTCTCATGTAAAATCTTGTATATCCGTATGCAAACGGTTTACTCAACCGTAACCGATTTTGCGAGGTTGCGCGGCTTGTCGACATCGCAGCCACGCGTGATGGCAGCGTAGTAAGCGAGCAGCTGCAACGGTACGACCGTCAGCAGCGGGATCAGGAGCTCATCCGTCTCCGGAACCTTCATGACATGGTCGACGTACTTCTCGAGCTCCGTATCGCCTTCTGCAGCGATGCCAATGACGACGGCGTCACGCGCCTTGACTTCCTTGATGTTCGACAAGGTTTTCTCGTAGACGCTCTTCTGCGTCGCGAGTGCAATGACAGGTACACCCTCGACAATCAGAGCCAGCGTGCCGTGCTTGAGTTCGCCGGCAGCATACGCCTCCGCATGGATGTAAGAGACTTCCTTGAGTTTCAATGCACCCTCAAGGGCTACATCGTAGTCGAGCGAACGGCCGATGTAGAACACATCCTCGTTGAAGCCGTACTGCTTGGCAAACGTCTTGATTGGCTCGACATCCGAAAGCGTCTCACTGACCTGAGCCGGGATGTTCTTGAGCTTCGCGATGAGCTCTTCAATGCGCTCCGGCGTCTGCGTCTTCTTGATCTGCGCCATGTAGAGGGCGAGCATGAAGAACAGGATGAGCTGCGTCGTATAGGCTTTCGTCGAGGCGACGGCAATCTCCGGGCCAGCCCAGGTGTAAAGCACCTGATCTGCCTCGCGGGCAATCGAAGAGCCGACGACATTCGTCAGGGCCAGCGTCTTGGCACCGAGGCGCTTCGACTCCTTCATGGCTGCGAGCGTATCGCTCGTCTCGCCCGACTGCGAAACGGCGATGAACAGCGTGTTCTCATCGACGATCGGTTCGCGATAGCGGAACTCCGATGCGACGTCGACTTCGACAATCGTGCGGGCCAGTTTCTCGATGTAGAACTTGCCGACGAGGCCGGCATGATAAGCCGTGCCACAGGCAACGATGTAGATCTTGTTGAAGGAATTGAGGTAATCCGCATCCCACTTGAGCTCGTTCATGACGATGGACTTGCCGTCTTTCGCGATGCGCTGGCTCATCGTGTCGCGGACAGCCTTCGGCTGCTCGTTGATCTCCTTGAGCATGAAGTGCTCGTAGCCGCCCTTCTCGGCAGCTTCTGCATTCCAGTTGACCTCGAAGACCTTCTTCGTCACGGGCTCGCCGCGGCGGTTCGTGATCTTGATGGCATCCTTCGTGACGACGGCCAGCTCGCCATCGTTGAGGATGTACGTGCGGCGCGTGCGCGAGATGATGGCGGGGATATCCGACGCGATGAAGTTCTCGCCCTCACCGATGCCGATAACGAGCGGGTTGTCCTGCTTCGTGCAGATGAGCTTGTCCGGCTCTCTCTTGCTCATGAAGACGAGCGAGTACGAGCCCTCGATGCGGCGCAGCACTTCGCGGACTGACGAGACGAAATCGCCATTGTAGACCTCTTCGAGAAGATGTGCGACGACTTCCGTATCCGTCTCCGACTTGAAGACATGGCCCTTCTCGATGAGCTCTTCCTTGAGTGCCAGATAGTTTTCGATGATGCCGTTGTGCACGACGACAAAGTCACCCGTGCAGTCCGTATGCGGATGTGCATTGCGATCCGACGGACGGCCGTGCGTAGCCCAGCGCGTATGGCCGATACCCATGGTTCCCTTCGGCATATCGTCCTTGATCTTGTCGCGCAGCGCCGAAAGGCGGCCGACACTCTTCTCGACGCGAATGTGATTGCCGTCATAGACCGCAATGCCAGCCGAATCATAGCCGCGGTACTCGAGCTTCGAAAGACCCTCGAGCAGGAAATTCGCAGCCTGCTTGTCACCGACATAACCTACAATACCACACATGATACATACCTCCTGGTAGTCTTGCAACAGGTCCCTCGAGCTGCCTTTGTCATGAGAATCGCTCCTCATCTTTCGGCAGGCCGTATCGACTGGGACGGCCGGAAGGCATCCGCTGACGTTTCGACAACCTTCTCCTCGTTTTCCCCGCTGAGCTTTCAAGCCCATCTTGGGGAACTAGCGCTAAGAATTGCTTCTTTTCCGTAATGTCCCTGCTGCACAATCAAACCGATCATCAGAACATCGCAAGGCGATTCTGATACGATGCTATTCTAGCTTAAAACTGCCTTATTGTCAACAATTGCTCATGTCAGGCGGCCTGTGCAGCCTCCCAAAAGCAAAAATCTCCATCCGGATCATCCGGATGGAGATTCTTGATTCAGTTCAGGGGATGCAACCGCGAAGGGATTACATCATGCCCGGCATGCCGCCCATGCCCGGAGCAGCCGGTGCCGGAGCTTCTTTTTCCGGCTTGTCAGCGACGAGCGTTTCCGTGGTCAGGACCATGGAAGCAATCGAAGCAGCGTTCTGCAGAGCGGAGCGCGTGACCTTAGCCGGATCGACAATGCCAGCCTTGAGCATGTCGACGTACTCGTTCTTGAGGGCGTTGAAGCCGATGCCCGTGCCAGCCTTCTTGACGTTCTCGACGACGACAGAGCCTTCGAGGCCTGCGTTCTGAGCAATCTGGCGAACCGGCTCTTCGATGGCGCGTTTAACGATGTTGACACCGACCTTCTCGTCACCTTCGACCTCGAGCTTATCGAGTGCCGGCAGGATGTCGAGGAACGTCGTGCCGCCGCCTGCGACGATGCCTTCTTCAACAGCAGCGCGCGTAGCGTTCAGCGCATCCTCGATGCGGTACTTCTTGTCCTTCATCTCGACTTCCGTAGCAGCGCCGATCTCGATGACAGCGACACCACCGGAAAGCTTTGCGAGGCGCTCCTGCAGTTTCTCGCGGTCGAAATCACTCGTCGTCTGGGAAATCTGCTGCTTGATCTGTGCAACGCGCTCAGCAATGGCGTCCTTGTCGCCCTTGCCGCCGATGATCGTCGTCTCGTCCTTCGTGGAGACCATCTTGTGCGCCTGGCCGAGGTCAGCGAGCGTGACGCTGTCGAGCTTGCGGCCGAGCTCTTCGCTGATGACCGTGCCGCCCGTCAGCGTAGCGATATCCTGCAGCATAGCCTTGCGGCGGTCACCAAAGCCCGGAGCCTTGACGGCCAGAGCCTTGAACGTGCCGCGCAGCTTGTTGACGACGATCGTCGTCAGTGCTTCGCCGTCGACATCCTCAGCGATGATGGCGAGCTGCTTGCCGGCCTTGACAACCTGCTCGAGGATCGGCAGGATATCGTTGATAGCCGAGATCTTGCGGTCCGTGATGAGGATGTACGGATCATCGAGAGCTGCCTCCATCTTGTCCGTATCCGTGACGAGGTACGGGGAGATGTAGCCGCGGTCGAACTGCATGCCTTCCTTGACGGAGAGGTTCGTGCGCATCGTCTTGGATTCCTCGACCGTGATGACACCGTCCTTGCCGACCTTTTCCATGGCCTCAGCAATCAGGTTGCCCGTCTCTTCGTTCGCGGAAGAAATCGTAGCGACCTGCGCGATGTCAGCCTGGCCTTCAACCTTCTTGGCCTTCGTCTTGATCTCCTCGACGAGCGTCTTGACCGCTTCGTCAATGCCCTTCTTGATGATCATCGGGTTGGCGCCAGCAGCGACATTCTTCATGCCCTCATGGATCATGGCCTGTGCTAGGAGCGTTGCCGTCGTCGTGCCATCGCCAGCGATGTCGTTCGTCTTCGTCGCAACTTCCTTGACGAGCTGTGCGCCCATGTTCTCGAACGGATCTTCAAGCTCGATGTCACGTGCAATCGTGACACCATCGTTCGTGATCGTCGGAGCGCCGAATTTCTTGTCGAGGACGACATTGCGGCCCTTTGGTCCAAGCGTTACCTTTACGGCATTTGCCAGTGCATCAACACCGCGGCCAAGTGCGCGGCGAGCTTCTTCGTCAAACAGAATCTGTTTTGCCATTTATATTACCTCCGAGAAAAGTCTGATTGAAATCACGGGATGATCAGATGACAGCGAGGATATCGCTCTCACGGACGATCAGGTAATCCTTGCCCTCTACCTTGACCTCTGAACCCGAGTATTTGGAGAAGATGACGCCATCGCCGACCTTGACTTCCATAGCAGCGCGCTCGCCATTATCGAGCAGCTTGCCAGCGCCAACTGCAACGACTGTGCCCTTCTGCGGCTTCTCTTTTGCCGTATCCGGCAGTACAATGCCGCTGGCCGTCTTTACATCGCTCTCTGCAACTTCGATGACAACTCTTTCGCCCAATGGCTTAATCATAGGTATCTTCCTCCTATAAAATGAATTTACATGTTGATGGTGTTAGCACTCACTAGACCTGAGTGCTAACTACAGTCTTTATATTACCCCCTCTAAGTCAAAATGTCAATATCAAATCCGTAAAAAGTCAAAAAAACAAAGGCCAGTTCAATCTGGCCTTTGTTTCGGATCTGCCAATGTCGATCAGATAATCCAGTTATTCGGTGCCATCATGGAGTCGAGCATGGAGTGGTGCAGGATGGTCTCCGCAATCTGCTGGGATGTGCTCTCTGCAGCGGCTTTGCCGGAGAGCTCGCTGAAGTTCCGGACGCCTTCCGGCAAGGGCTGGTCTTTGTCGAGCACAAGCAGGACGACGAGGCCCGCCTGCAGCAGGTGGCAAAGCACCGGCGCAGGGTCTTCCTCCGCACTCGGATGGTAGAGGTACGTGTGGCGGCCGTTGCGCACGAGGTAGTACTCGGCCTCCTCGACAGTCGCGAGCGAGATGCCGTCCTTGGCTGGCTCGAAGGCCACGGCCAGCGGTGCCTGCCAGTTGAGTGCGCTGCGCATCTGCTGGTTCGCCGCAAAGTGGCGCTGTTCGGAGCCGTCGGGAATCTCGCGCACAACGCCGCAGGCCGCTGTCATATTGCTGATGCGGTCGATGAGGATGAGCTCGCCCTGCGTGCGATGATGGTCGAACGTGTCGAGCACGATTGATTCCGTCACAGCGATCTCGCAGAGCGCGATCTCATTCTTCTTGAGGCCCGTCGTCTCGACGTGCTCGCCCGTGTTGATGTCGATGCGGTAGTCGATCTTCGTCAGGATGCCGGGAATCTTCTTGGTGCCGAGGAAGACCATGAAGTTCTTGCCGATGGAAAGCGGCACATCATCCATCCAGAGGATCTCAGCCTTGAAGTTTGCGGCCTGGCGGACATGGCTGCCCTTCTCGAGCACGCAGCCGCGCGAAACGTCGACCTCGCGGTTGAGCTGGATCGTGACCGGTTGTCCCTTGTAGGCCGACGTCGCCTCGCGATCAGCCACGAGGATCTTTTTGACTTCGGCCTGCTCGCCGCTCGGCTGTGAGGTGATGGTATCGCCGACGGCGATGCTGCCGCTCTCGATCTGGCCCTGGAAGCCGCGGAATTCGTGATTCGGGCGGCAGACGCGCTGAACGGGCATGTAGAAGCCCTCTTCGTGAACGGCACTGACGTCAACCTGCTCCAGATAATCGAGCAGCGTCGGGCCGTCATACCAAGCCATGGCGGACGACTTCTTCGTGACGTTGTCGCCCTCTGTCGCCGATACAGGAATGAGCTTGACATCGTGAAGATGAAGCTCTTGCTGCAGGGCCTCGATCTGCGCCTGGATCTCCTTGAAGCGCGCCTCCGAGTAGTCGACGAGGTCCATCTTGTTGATGGCAAAGACAAAGTACCGGATACCCATGAGGGCGCAGATGCGGGCATGGCGGCGCGTCTGCGTCAGGACGCCCTGCGTCGCGTCGACGAGGATGACGGCAAGGTCTGCAAATGATGCACCGCAGGCCATGTTGCGCGTGTACTCCTCGTGGCCCGGCGTGTCCGCACAGATGAAGCTGCGGTTGTCCGTCGTGAAGTAGCGGTAGGCGACATCGATCGTGATGCCCTGCTCACGCTCTGCGAGAAGCCCGTCCAGGAGCAGCGAATAGTCGATGGCGCCACCGCGGCTGCCGACTTTCGAGTCGAGCAGCAGCGCTTCTTCCTGATCGGCATAGATGAGTTTCGCATCGTATAAGAGATGGCCGATGAGCGTGGATTTGCCGTCGTCGACGCTTCCGCAGGTGATGAATTTGAGTAAATCGTTCATATCAGAAATAACCCTCCCGTTTCCGGCGTTCCATGCTGCCGGCTCCCTCGTGATCGATGACACGGCTCGTGCGCTCCGATTCGACAGCGCCGAGTGTCTCCTCCACGATTGCATCCAACGTATCAGCCTCTGACTCAACAGCCCCTGTCAGCGGATAGCAGCCGAGCGTGCGGAAGCGGACCTTCTTGTGCTCGATATCCTCTGGCCTTAGATTGAGCTTCTTGACGATGCGGTCATCGTCAATCATGATGAGATTGCCGTCGCGCTCGATGACCGGGCGCTCCTTGGCAAAATACAGGGAAACAATCTCGAGGTTCTCGCGGCGGATGTACTGCCAGATATCTTTCTCCGTCCAGTTGGACAACGGGAAGACGCGGATGCTCTCGCCCTTGTTGATCTGGGAATTGTAGAGCTTCCACATCTCCGGGCGCTGATTCTTCGGATCCCAGGCCTGGGCCGCATTGCGGAACGAGAAGATGCGTTCCTTGGCACGCGATTTCTCCTCATCGCGGCGGCCGCCGCCGAACGCTGCGGTAAAGCCGTATTTCGTCAAAGCCTGCTTCAGGGCCTGCGTCTTCATGATGTCCGTATACGAGGCGCCGTAGTCAAACGGATTGACACCGGCTGCCAGCCCTTCTTCATTCTTGTACTCGATCATGTCGAGTCCGTACTTCTTCGCCTGCGCATCGCGGAAGGCGATCATCTCATGGAACTTCCACGTCGTGTTGATGTGCAGGAACGGGAACGGCGGCTTTTCCGGGTAAAAGGCCTTGAGGGCAAGATGCATCATGACCGTGCTGTCCTTGCCGATGGAATAGAGCATGACTGGTTTCTCGGATTCGGCCGCAACCTCTCGAATGATGTAGATGGCCTCGGCCTCGAGTGCATCGAGATGCGATAATTTTCCCATATGTATTGACTCCTTACTCAGTATTGGTTGGCATTCTCGCGATCAATCGTAATGGTGACCTCCTGCCGATCAGCCTTGCGGATATGCCAGTGATAGTAATGACCTTCTTTGTGGATTGTCATCGTGCTGCCACTGCCGCCAAGGTCAGCACCGAGGAAGTAGCCTATCGCACTGACAGGACATTCCTTCATGCAGGCCGTACAGCCCCAGCAATCGCGGACCTCGCAGATCTTCGCCTTCCTGCCCGACGGTCCATCCTGCAAGAGAATGAGATTGCCGGGGCAGGCTTCCGTGCAGCGGCCGCAGCCGATGCAGCGGTCCTCATGGATGCGTATGCTCATAATGACCTCCTTTGACCAGCGGCCTTCTATATATATGGAAGGATCCGTTTTCCCAGCGCGAATTGATGTAGCAGCAGCCCTCCGGCGACTGTTCCGGATAGTCGGCATTCTCGCCGAACGTATGCCAGCGCGTCTCGTGGCGCGCGAGAAGGTGCGCGATGAGAGCCCGGCAGACCGTCAGCCGCTCGCGCAGCTCATAGATCTTGAGCAGCTCGTACGGGCCATCTGCCGCGAGCTGCGGCAGCAGGGATTCAAGATGCTTGATCTTCTCATCTGCCAGTTCCAGGCGGCTCTTGTTGTAACGGTAGTCTGTATGGATGCCTCCTGCATACTCGTCCATGACCTTCTGCATGGCTTCTTCCAGCTGCTCTGCCGTCAGATTGCCGGGCTCATGCGAGAGATATGCTTCGTAATCCGTCCAGGCAGGCGCATCTTCACGCTGGTCGCCACGCGCTTCCTTGTCCCTGCCAGCGGCGAGATATCCAGCCAGCGCTTCGGCAGCAATCTCACCTTCAGCGAGTGCTCCCGTCACGTATTTCTGCGGGGCACCGCCTGCGACATCACCGGCGGCAAACAGCCCGTGAATGGTCGTTTCCCGCTTTGTATCGACCCAGAAGCCGCTGGCCGTATGGCCGCCGACCACATATGGTTCCGTGCCCTCGACCTCTACAGGCTGCTCTTTCGGCCCTTTGCCGCTCTCGATCCACTTGAGCGTCTGCGCCGGTGCCATGTTGAGGTATGCGTGATAGAGATCGCCCTGCTGCTCTGCTGTGATGTGACGCGTATCGAGGTAGCAGGGACCGTTACCCTTGCGGTTCTCCTCCACAGTCCCGAAGATGCGCTGCGGTGTCGTGAGACCGTACTTCGTCTCATAGATTTCACCTCTGGCATTGACCTGCTTGGCCCCGACGCCCTGTGCAATCGTGCCGGTCGGCGCAATCGTATCCTTGCAACGCAATGCAATGAAGCGGTGCTCGAGCGTCGTCATCTCGGCGCCAGCGCGGATGCCCATCGCATAGCCTGCCCCCGTGTTGAACGGCGGATACCACATCTTGTGGCGCGAAAAACCTGGATTATTGGGGCGGTAAAGTCCTGCAGCTCCGCCCGTCGCGATGAGCACCGCTCTCGCCTCTATGTCGTAAGCGGTCAAATCGCGAACAGAAAAGCCCCAGGCACCGTGCACCGTGCCGTTCGTGACCTTGAGATCTGTGATATTGACGTGATTAAGCACGGTGACGTTGCTCTGCTCGCGCACGCCCTTGGCCAGGAGCGGCTTGATATTCTCGCCGTTGATCTTGACGTTGCGCCACCCGCGCGTGACATAATTCCCGCTTTCATCCTTCAGGATCACGAGCCCGCGGCGCTCGAGGTCTTCCGTGACCTCGTTGACAGACTTCGCGATTGTCATCATGAGATCATCGCGGATGATGCCCTCCGCATCCTTGCGTGCATACTCAACGTAGTCGGCCGGCGTGTGACCGTTCGAAATGTAGGCATTGAGCGCATTGACACCCGCGGCCAGGCAGCCGCTGCGTTCGATATTCGCTTTTTCAGCGACGAGCACGCGCAGCTCCTTCTCTGCGCCGAGCTTGATGGCGGCATAACAGCCAGCCGTGCCGCCGCCGATGATGAGCACATCTGTCTCCAGACGGCTCTGCTTCAGCTTTACATTCTTCATATCATCTCTCCTAAAAGCACTCCATGATAACAATCGATACATACACCATTCACATTCAGATGAGGAAAAGTCCAAATCCCGCTGCTGCCGACACGAGCATCGGCACGGTCATAGCCTTCCTGCGCACAAAGAGCAGGTAGAGGCAAAAGACTGCCAGCAGGATGCTCATCGTAAGGACAATCCCTTCTGGCACCAGCAGCCCCGTGCCGATCTCCAGATTCGTGCGCAGCATCGAGAGTGCAACATTGAGCAGCAGGCCGCTGATGATTGGGCGCACCCAGAGGCTGATCTGGCGGAAGACCGGCACGTCGTGAAAGGTCCGCAGCAGGCGCGCGATGATGCCGAAGATCAGACCAGACGCCGCGACGCTGACGGCAAAGCCTGCCAGCGAGAGAGCGAGGCCCGCGCTCATGCCGCCCATGCGAAGGCCAGAAAGATAGCCGATTCCCGTGAGGATCTTGCAGAGGATCGACCCAGGCAATGCATTGGCCACGGGTACGAGCTGCCCATAGAAATCTGCCGAAGCCACTGTGCCGCCCTGGACGAACAGGCCGTCTGCAATCGTCAGGTAGGCATCGCCACCGCCAAATGAGAGCAGCGACGAGAGGAATCCCTCCCCGATGTACGCGGGGCTGCCCTGCACCATCGTGATGGCCGGCAGGCTAAGCGCCAAGGCGAAAGCCAGCCAGACGAATGCATCGCGCAGCGTGTCCTTGAGAAGCTTTACGCCATCGACGGATTCTCCGCCCATGCGGAAGCTCTTGACAAGCCCCCTGAAACCGAGCCATGCCATGAGCAGGATGGTGGCATCGTGGACGCCTGTCAGAGCCGGTGCCAAAGGATGACTGCCGCTCAGCAGGAACGAGGCTGTGAGCAGGCCGGCCACAATGGCTTTTGCCCGCGAGATGCCGCTGCCGAGGTAGACAATCAGGAAGAACGAAAGCCCGAGGATGGACAGGATGGACAGATTGAACACAGGCTTAGCCGGAATGCCGAGCAGTGCGTAGAGATTTGCCTCCGAAGAGAGCAGGAATACCGCCACCATCGCCAGGCACATCGTGCGGAACACGCGCGTGCCGGCCTGCCGCATCGCTGTGAGCGTCTTAAGCACATAAGCTGCCAACAGGCTGATGATGAACGCACCGAGGCCGATTGAAGCATAGCGGATCCCCGTCAGGGCAGCCCCTTGTTCTCCCGTCAGCACCGCAAGGATCAGGATGGTGAGGAGGGCTCCCGGCAGAGCCATCATCGAAGACGCCACGAGCATGCCCGCATGGCCGCCGAGCCTCTGGCCGATGCCTGCCGCAATCTCGACAGGCAGAGCCCCCGGCGTGATGCAGGCCGCGACGACATCCTCATCGTACGCGCGCTTTGTGACGAGCTTGCCGTTTTCCACGACTTCCTTCTCAATGACGGGAATCAGAGCATTGCCGCCGCCAAAACCGATGGCACCGATGCGCAACATACTCATGCCCAGTCGCACGATATCCGCGTAACCGTGCAGCATGCTCTGATACAATCCATTGGCCTGCACAAAGATATGTTCCACTGCCATCACCTCACAAATCATCCACACAAAAGAAAAGAGGTCCTAAGGCGGGCGCATTGCGCGCTTGCCTTAGAACCTCCATTTTTTCTGGTCAGTTCTCTTCAAACGATGTATTCATCATAAGCGAAATAACATAGTTTGTCAATATGTAAATACTATTTTAGTGTCATTTTTCGTAAGCCTTGAGCTCTGCATCGACCAGGTCGTAAAGCTTGCTGCCCTTCTCGATACCCGTGAAGTGCGTCAGAGCTTCCTCATAACCATGTTCCTTGACATAAGCCTGTACTTCCACGGCTTCCTTGTCGCCTTCATAGTCAAAGTGCAGGGCAGCCGCGATGACCTTGGCAAGTGCTGCCGGCGTCTTGCCCTGAGCGATCAGCTGCGTTGCCGGGCTCACGAGACGATCCTTAGCCCCGAGCTTGCGTTTTGGGCCGCGTGCTACACGAGTGACCTCATCGGAGAGGTGCGGGTTGGCAAAGCGCTTCTCCGTCGTCTCAACGTATTTCTGATGGGCTGCCGGATCAAAGCCGTATTTCTCGATGAGCATGCTGCCCGTCTCGCCCCAGACCTTGCGGACAAAGGCGACAATCTCCTGATCCTGCATGGCGCTGTAGATATCCTTGATGCCCTTCTGATAGGCAAGGTAAGCAATTGAAGCATGTCCCGTATTGACGGTGAAGAGTTTGCGCTCGATATATGCCTGCAGATTGTCTACCCAGGTAAGGCCTTTGATCTCCGGTACTTCGCCCTTAGCCTGCGTGCGGTTGACATCCCACTCGCTGTACGGCTCGACCTGCACGAGCAGGGGTTCCTCATTGTGCTGCAGCGGCACGATGCGGTCAACAGCAGCATCCGGGAAGCCAATCAGCTTATCGACGAGCGGCTTAGCCTCATCCGAGAGATGTTCGTAGACGAAATTCTTGAGCACAGTCGAGCCTCCGACCATGTTCTCACAGGCAATGATATTGAGCGGCGTCGTATTTTCCTTGACACGGCGCTCGAGGCCCTTGGCAATATTCGGTGCAATGAACTTCAGGATGTTCGGGCCGATTGCTGTCGTGACGATATCGGCATGGACAATAGCCGTGAGCAAGTCCTCGAGGTTCGTATTGCTGTTGATGGCCTTGACATGCTCGATGTGAATCGTCTGCGGCTCATCGCCGACAATCTGGATGTTGTAAGCCTTCTTCGCGTTGATCGTCTCGACCAGCTCTTCGTTGACATCGACAAACGTCACTTCATAGCCGGACTGAACGAGCAGCTCACCGATAAAGCCGCGGCCGATATTGCCAGCACCAAAATGAATTGCCTGTTTCATGATCATATTTCCTCCTATTGTCATATGGACTCCCCGGTCAACTGCATGGCCGGGGCCCATATTTCTTTCACTTGAGTCACTTGCTGAGCAGTTGCAGAGCAGCAGCCTGCTCATCATTGCATCTCTTAATCCACTTTCGTGAACACTTTGTAAAGAACATCCGGATCCTTCGTCGTGTAGAGCTCGTGCAGCTGCTCATCACTGTACTCGTCCATGGTCGTGGCGAGGTTTGCAAGGATGGCCAGATGGTCGTTGCCACGGCCTGCGATGCCGATGATGAGGTATGCCTTATCATCGCCGAACTGGACGCCGTCCGGATACTGCAGGACAACGATACCGGATTCCTTGACGCATTCTTTGACGGCATTCTCGCCGTGCGGGATGGCAATGCCCTTGCCGATATACGTCGTGATATCCTTCTCACGGTTCAGCATGCCCTGGATATACGGCTCCTCAACATAGCCGCCCTTGAAGAGCAGTTCACCTGCAGCCTTAATGGCATCTTCTTTCGAGACGCTCTTGAGGCCGACTTTGACATTTGCCTTCGTCAAGATGCCTTCCTTGACCGTGTCTTCCTGGACAGGCGCTGCCTTTGTCTCTACGCCCTCTCCTTTGAGACGTGCTGAAACGATATCGAAAACATTATTCTGCGTGAAGTCCTTGACCCAGATGTGTTCAGCCTGCGGGCTGTCCTCAAGAGCGCGCTCCGCGAGCTTCTCATGGGAGACGACGAGCTGAGCATCCTTCGGGATGTTGCCGATTGCACAGTTCGTGACCGAGATATCCGTGTAGCCGGCCTTCTTGAGCTTCTTGCGCAGTCCAGCAGCACCGAGAGCCGAAGAGCCCATACCTGCATCGCAAGCATAGACGATGCGCTTGAGTTCTGCACCCGAGACTTTCTTTTCATTGGCATTGGACGGCATATCCTTGCCGCGGTTCTTCATCTCTGTCATGGATTCACGAGCAGCCTCGAGCGATTCTTCACTGCCATCATCATGCGAACCCTTGATGAAGATGGACGCTACCGCACAGGAAACAGCAGTGGCAACGAGGAAATCTGCGACATTTGCGAGGAAAGCGCCTTTCGGCGTCATGGCGAGCACTGCAAGAATGGATCCAGGAGATGCCGGAGCGATCAGGCCGCCGCCGAGGAGATTCAGCGTGAAGACACCAGACATGCCGCCAGCGATGACAGCGAGAACGAGGACCGGCTTCATGAGGATATACGGGAAGTAGATTTCGTGGATACCACCGAGAACGTGAATGATCATGGCACCCGGCGTGGATTCCTTTGCCATGCCCTTGCCGAAGAACCAATACGCGAGCAGGACACCAAAGCCAGGGCCAGGGTTTGCCTCGAGCAGGAAGAACATGGACTTGCCGTACTGCTCAGCCTGCTGGATGCCGAGCGGCGAGAGGACGCCGTGGTTGATTGCGTTGTTGAGGAAGAGGACCTTGGCCGGCTCGATGATGATCGAGGCGAGCGGCAACAGGCCCATGGCGACGATGGCTTCAACGCCAGCGCGCAGGACGGCATTGGCCGCGAGGACGACAGGGCCGATGCCCGTAAAGGCCAGGATAGCGAGGATACCGCCGATGATGCCGGCCGAGAAGTTGTTGACGAGCATCTCAAAACCAGTCGGGATGTGATCTTCGATGGCCTTATCGAACTTCTTGATGACCCAGCCGCCCAGAGGGCCCATGATCATGGCGCCGAGGAACATCGGGATGTCCGAACCTGCGATGACACCGGCCGTTGCAATCGTGCCGAGCACGCCGCCGCGATGACCGTAGATAGCGGCACCGCCGCTATAGCCGAGCAGCAGCGGGATGAGCCACTTGCTCATCGGAGCACCGACCTGAGCCAGATACTCATTCGGGCACCAGCCAGTCGGAATGAACAGGGCCGTCAAAAGGCCCCATGCGATGAATGCGCCAATATTCGGCAGGACCATGCCGGAAAGGAAGCGGCCAAACTTCTGCATGGCTTCCTGAGCGCCTTCTTTTTTCTGGTTGCTCATAAAGTTTTCCCTCCATTTGCATTGCATATAAACGATAAATAAAACCTGATCTTATCTTACGGATTTCCAAAGAGTTCCTGTTGTTTTTTTTGGTAAAAATCTCTGAAGATGTGCTCGAGTTCCTGATAGATGGCGTCCTGATTGCCCTCATTGAGCAGAGCAATCAGCCCCCAGCGTTCCAGCAGAGCTGCTGAAACGGTGCCGATTGTCTCCAGCGCCTCACAGCTGCTTTCCTGCGGAGCCAACATCACGACGGCGGTACGCACAGCTTCGCCGTCCTGTTCGGGATACAGCATCGGCTGTTCCAGATGCAGGATGCCGAAGTGCAGGCCTGGCGCGAAATCCGTCCTGGCATGCAGCAAGACCATCGCATTGCCCCGCAGGATTGTCTCTCCTTTGGACTCTCGCGCCAGCAGCGCTTCTGCGATTCCCTGCTGCGCTGCAACATCCTCGGAAACAGCCCGGCCAGCGGCCCGGCAGATATCCTCGATGTGCGGCGTGGGAAGCGTGATCTTCTGGCTGAAGAAGTGACGGAGCAAGGACTGGATTGCCTGATTGTACGCATCCATGCGGCGCAGCGACTCAACAAAGGGGATTACCTCTCGTTCCTTCACCGCAGTCGCATAATGTGTGCGATGGTCTGCTTGACGCATGAGCTCCTTCTCGATTCTTGCCTTATCGGCCGCATCGAGGAGCGGCGTCGTGACCACGACCGGCAGCGGTGACCAGGGGATCGGCACCGTCGATATGACGAAATCCGCTTCCATGCGCCGCGCATAGTCCCGGTTGACCTGAAGCGCTGAGACGAGGTCGACAATCTCGATCTCCTCATACGTCTGCCTCAGCCCAGCAGCCAGCATGCGGCTCGTCCCCATGCCAGTCTGGCAGGCCACGATGACGCGGGCAGGCTGCATCTTAGCCTCATGACGTTCTGTCAGAGCAGCGCTGAGATGCATGGCAATGTAGGCAATCTCTGCTTCCGGGAATGTCTCCCCGAGCTCCTGCTCCACTGGCTTTACTGCCTTGCGCGCCAATTCCATGAGCTGAGGATAGGTCGACTGCATCTCCTTCAAGAGAGGATTGCGGATATCCATGTGCATGCGCAGGCGGCTGATGGATGGTCCAAGGTGATTGACCAGCCCGAGGAACAGTTCCTTATTGTCCAGGAGCTTCTTTCCTGTCTCCTGCTCTGCGCACTTCATGATGGAGCGCGCCAGGCGCACGAGATGAAAATTATCCATGACCGAAGCGATCTGATGATCATCCTTGCGGTAAAGGCTCCGAGCTCCCATCAGATGCATGGCGATGTAGCCAATCTCATCCTCCGGCACCTCGATTGCAAACTCTGACGCAATGCGCTGCGCGAGCTCTGCAGCCAGCTGATACTCACGGCGCTTGCGCAAGATTGCCAGCGTCTCCGCGTCGATGTGGATATCCTCGTGTTTCTGCATGCGTTGGATCGCCAGCGACAGGTGGACAACGAGGCCGATGAACGCTGTATCCGAGAGATGGTGCGGCAGGCCGCTCTCCATCTCATGCACCAGGTGCTCCAGATCATGTATCATCTGTTCATCGACGAGATTCAGCAGATATCGCTCCGCTGCCCCCCAGCTCTCATGCGCATCAGATATCGCACCATGGAACAGCTGCAAGAGGCGCTCTTCATCGAGATTCGCATAGACGATCTCGACGAGTGCGCGGCGTATGTCGCGCTCACTCCCCTTGACGTATGCACCGAGCCCCGGCCGACGCACGAGCAGGAGCCCGCGCTGTCGGAACCACGCTTCGAGTTTGTCAAGGTCATGACTGACCGTCCCATCTGTCACCTGCAATTCACTCGCGAGAGAGAAAAGCTTGATGGGCTCCGCAGCCCGCAGGAGCTGTCCGGCCAGTATGACCTGCCGCTGCTGCGGCGTAAAGGCGGATGTTTCCGTGTTCATGACATCCTGTCGCAGTTCCTCAATCTTAGCAGGATTCCCTGCAATCCGGATGCCTGCCCCTGTTTTCCGCAATAGCTCCAGGCCGTACGGTTTCAGCACCATCTCCACTCTTGGGAGCTCCCTCGATATCGTCTTGCTGCTGACACCGAGTCGCTCTGCAATCATTCCAGCTGTCATCGTATCGCCTCCATCCAGTCCATTCAGGAGATCCCGGATGATTGCGACGGTACGAGCACTTGTCTTCATGTTTCAGCCTCCTATGTACACTTGGAAGCCCTCTGGATTCCTTTAACTTAAGTTACCTTTATTATAGTGGCTATTTCCCCTAAAAACAATCAAAAGACATTTTATTTCGTCCTGATTTGTTTTGGACAAAATTCAAAAATCCCTGCTAATTCCTTATACAGCAAGGGTTTTGTGATGTCCAAAACGTTTTTATTGTTTGTTATCGTTATATGCAAAGCCATGCAATTAGCTTCAGACCTTGCCGCCCGCTGCCTTGACGATGGCCTCGGCGACTTCCTTGACGGTCAGGCGCTTCATCATCGCGTACTGCTGGATGCGGCGGTAGGCCTCCGGCTCAGAGAGATGATGGGCCGCCATGAGGATGCCCTTGGCCCGGTCAAGTGTCTTGCGCATGGCCAGCGAATCGCGCAGGCCAGCGAGCTCCTGCTCGAGGCCCTGCATCTCCCGCCAGCGCGACATGGCGATCTCGATGGCCGGGAAGAGGTTGTTCTCCTGCACTGGCTTGACAAGGTAGCCGAGCACGCCGGAGTCCTTAGCCTTCTCGACGATCTCCGGCTGGCTGAAGGCAGTGAGCAACAGGACAGGCGCCAGCTTCTCCTCCGAGATCTTGCGCGCTGCCGTGATGCCATCCATCTGAGGCATCTTGATATCCATGATGACGAGGTCCGGGCGATGCTGCCGCGTCAGCTCCACCGCCTTGCGCCCGTCAATGGCCTCACCGACGACCTCATGACCAGCTTCTTCGAGCATCTCACGCAAATCCATGCGAATGATGGATTCATTATCTGCAATGACAATCCGCAATGTCTCATGTGCCATAAATATTCCAACCTTCCTTGCATTCTTTCCATTCGCCCAGCGGCAAACCTCCCTGCTATCCCTCATCCGTCGGATTCGGCTGCAGCTTCGGGATACAGAGGCGCGCATGCGTGCCGTGGCCAGGTCCCCGCTCGTCGTTCTCGATGGAGAACGTGCCGCCGAGGTCGCCCTCAACGAGCGTCTGGACGATCGTCAGCCCCAGCGACTTGCGCGGCAAGTCTTCAAAGCCATCCGGCAGCCCTACGCCGTCATCGTAGAAATCGAGATGCCAGTGATCCTCATTCTCCTGTACAGCCAGTCCGATGAGCCCCGATTTACGGCCCGTGAAAGCGTGCTCCATCGCATTGAGCACGAGCTCGTTGAGCACGAGCGCCACAGAGCTCGCACACTTCGACGGCAGGATGAGACGCGGCCCCTGGAATTCTGTCCGTATGGTGAACTCCCGGTCTGTCATGTTGCGCGCAGCCAGGTCGAAAATATGCGCCATGACCTCCTGGACATCGATGTCCTCGCTGCCCTGCTGCGAGAGGTACTCATGGACAACGGAGATGGAGAGGATGCGGTTGACGCTCTCCTTCAGCGCTGCCTTTACCTCGGCCGTCTTGGCCCGCCGCGCCTGGATGCGCAGCAGGCTCGCAATGGCCTGCAGGTTGTTCTTGACGCGGTGATGGATCTCCTGGATGACAGCCGACTTGATGCGGATTTCCTTATCCTTGGCGCGCGTCTCCGTGACATCCGAGATGATGACGATGCGCATGCAGAGATTGCCGCCCTCGCGGATGACGATCTCGCGCCTGATGAGGATGAGCCCGCCTGCCGTGATCTCCTTCTGCCACGGACGCTCCGTCTCCACCGTCTCGCGCGTGACATGCTGCGTCATCTGGCGGTCAAAGAGATGACCGCCGCGCAGGCTGCCGACGCCGAGCACGCGGTAGATGCGCTGTGCCGCCGCATCCGCAAAGACGATGCGGCTGTGCGCATCTGTGATGATGATGCCGTCGCTCGCCGTGATGGGGCGGAACTGCTCCGGATTGAGGATGTGGCGCGCATGGTAGAGCACGGCTACCGCCGCATCGAGCAAGTGCGAATAGCCCTCGATTGAGAGCTTGTCGAGGTCGACCTCGAAATTCAGTACGCCGATGACCTTGTCGCCGTCGTGGATGCCAAACGTGAACATATCGATCATCGAGCCGTAATTCCACTCGCGCTTGCCGCGCGCCGGCTTGCCCGTCTGGAAGGTCTCTTTGATGAGCGGCTCCTCGATGCAGCGCACCAGCTTCCCGACCGCACTGTCCTTGCCAGGCAGGTAGACCGTATGCGGCCGCTGCTGCGCTATGACCAGGAAGTACTCGGGGTCCTTCGCCTTCACGTAGACCTTGAGCTCGCCGTGTGCAAGGTCCGCGAGGAAGGGAAAGACGATCGCCATGCGGGCCAGCAGGCTGATCTGCAGCATCGTGAGCCGCGTCTGCGCCCTGCAGAGCCGTGTAATGTCATCCATATATCCGCACCTCTCTTTTACAATTTCTGCTATACAGTATAACAGAAAACGCATACTTTGTAATGTAGAAATTCATGAATACATTCGATGAACAAAAAAGGCCGCTGCTCATAGGCAGCGGTCCAAATCGCTCTCTTATTCTCTTTCCTCCAAGCCGAGTCCCGGCACAGCGTTGAGGTAAAGGTCGCTGAAGTCGCCGTGCTTCGCCTGATAGTAGCCGCGGCAGGCGATCATCGCCGCATTGTCCGTGCAGAGGATGCGGCTTGGATAGAAGAAGCGCACGCCAGTCTCAGCGGCGCGCTCGCGCAGGCGCGCCTCGAGGCCGCTGTTGGCCGCGACGCCGCCGGCCAGCACAAGCGTATCGCGCCCTGCGCGCTGCACGGCATCGAAGGCCTTCTCGACGAGCACCTCGACGACAGAGTGCTGGAACGAGGCCGCGATGTCGGCCTTGCGCAGCTCATGACCCTTCATCTTCTCGCTGTTGATGTAATTGAGAACAGCCGACTTGAGTCCGCTGAAGCTGAACTCATAGTTGCCCTTCTCCTCGAGTGCGCGCGGGAAGTCGATGGCGAGAGGGTCGCCCTCCTTGGCCAGCGCATCGATGCGCGGGCCGCCCGGGTACGGCAGGCCCATGACGCGCGCGATCTTGTCAAAGGCCTCGCCCGCCGCATCATCGCGCGTCTGTCCCATCATGTGGAAAGTGTCATAGCCGCGCACATCGACGAGCGCCGTGTGGCCGCCCGAGACGACGAGTGCCATGAAGGGCGGCTCGAGCGTCGGGTCCGCGAGAAAGTTCGCGAAGATATGGCCTTCGAGATGGTTGACACCGATGAGCGGCTTGTCGAGCGCAAAGGCCAGGGCCTTGGCCGCCGAGACGCCGACGAGCAGTGCGCCGACGAGTCCCGGTCCGTACGTCACGGCGACCTGGTCGATGTCCGTGAGCGTCACACCGGCCTGGCGGACGGCCTCATCGATGACGGGCATGATGTTGACGATGTGCTTGCGCGAAGCGATCTCCGGCACGACACCGCCAAACTTCTGGTGAATGGGAATCTGCGTCGAGATGACGTTCGACAGGACCGTGCGGCCGCCACGCAGCACGGCAGCCGACGTCTCATCACAGCTCGACTCAATGCCCAGAGTCAGGATTTCCTTTTCCAAAATAATCTCTCCTCATCGCTGCACTCAGCCAGAACAGCGATCACAATTTCGTATTCCACATGATGATGGCATCTTCGCCATTGTCATGGTAGTATTTCTTGCGGACACCGGCCTCGCGGAAGCCGTAATGCGCGTAGAGGGCGCGCGCCGGTGCATTCGACGGGCGCACCTCGAGCGTCATCGCCGTCACGCCGCGCGCCTTTACGAGCGCAATGAGTTCCGCCATGAGGCGCGTGCCAACTTTATGGCCGCGGCACTCCGGCACAATCGCGACATTCGTGATCTGCGCCTCCTCAAAGGAGATCCAGCAGCCGGCGTAGCCGATGACCTTCTCCCCATCGAGCGCGAGCAGATAGCACGTGTTCTCGTTGGCAGCTTCCTTCCAGAACGACTCGCGCGACCACGGGATGGCAAAGCACGCCTTCTCCACGACCTCGACAGCGTCGGCATCCTCCGGCTTCATCTCGCGGAAAGTCAGATTCATTTCGCACCCTCCGGATGGCGCTTCTCCCAGAGGACCTCCGCCTCGCTGCGGCGGATGTAGACGGGCTCCATGTTCATGACATTGTCCGCATGGCCCGCAGCGAACTCCTGCAGGCCGAGCATGGCGACACAGGCCGCCCGCGGCATGACGAGATGTGCCGGCGCGACCGAGACATTCGATGGCAGGTCGACCTTGCCGCAGATGCGGCGCGCAGCTATGTCGCCGAGCACGACGACTTCGCGCCCCGACTCTGCGCACTCTGCGAGGATCTCCGCGATGGGCAGGACCTCCACAGGATTGACGATGCGCAGTTCTCCATGTTCCCACTCATAGCTCTCGCGGTAGGCATTGCCCTTCTGCGCATCCAAGAGGCTCACGATGCGGATGCCCGGAACGGGATAGTGGAAGGCGAGCGCCTTGAGCGTCGAGACGCCGACGATGGGAAGATTCAAGGCATACGCCATAGCCTTCGCAGCCGCCAGTCCGATGCGCAGCCCCGTAAAGGAGCCCGGGCCTATGCTGACGGCAATGCCCTCAAGATTCTCTTTCCTGACGTTTGCCATGCGCAGGACTTCCTTTATATGGGGCATCAGCGTCTCCGAGTGCGTGAGCTTGGCCTGCATCGTCAGCTCCGCTGCGAGCCTATCGACAGAAGCCACGGCGACACTCGAGACTTGCGTTGCCGTATCAATGGCTAAGATAGACAAATGACTCCAACTCCTTTATGAATTCCTGATAGCGCTCTCCGATACTCGCGAAGGTGATGCGGCGTCCATCCGCATCGTCCGACTTCTCGATGCGGACCTCGACATGATCCTCTGGCATGCACTGCGGAAACTTGTCCGACCATTCGATGACGACGATGCCCTCTGGGTCCTCCGTGTATTCATAGAAGCCGATGTCCTCGAGCTCCTCCTCCGTCTCGAGGCGGTAGAGGTCGAAGTGGTAGATCGGGCAGATGCCTTCGTATACGTTCATGAGGTTGAACGTCGGGCTCGTCACCTCGCCTTCGACGCCGAGCGTATGCGCAAGGCTCTGGACGAACAAAGTCTTGCCAACTCCGAGGTCTCCCTCCAGGCAGAGCACAGTTCCCTCCCGTATCTTTTGTCCAACCATCTCGGCCAAATGGGCAGTCTCCTCGGGAGAATTCGTTGTACAGGTAAACATTTTTGTTTCTTATCGCTCCTATATGGTATAGTCTCATAGTCTGTAGTCAAAACGTATCCTCATTATATCACACGGAATTCATTCGGTAAATCAGCAGGCACTCCCATATTCAATAATTATTATCTGTAACTAATTTATTTAATAAAATGTGATATACGGCGATACAAGTAGATAAAATTAGCATTTGAGAGATAATCTTCTTCAATCGCTCCATATAGATATTCCTATTTGCTGTCATATGCCGTATAATCAAAGCATAGCAAGTGAGCAACACCGGTGAGCGGCCGAGAGCCGACAGCCGGTACCCACCTACGATGTGTATGAAAATCAAGATATATTTTAGGAGGCTATCATTATGAAAAAGTTTGTTTGCACGGTTTGCGGTTATGTTTACGAAGGCGAAGCAGCTCCGGCTGAGTGCCCGATCTGCCATGCTCCGGCATCCAAGTTCGTTGAGCAGAGCGGTGAGATGACGTTCGCAGATGAGCATCGCGTCGGCGTTGCCAAGGACGTTGATCCGCGCATCCTCGAAGGCCTTCGCCAGAACTTCACGGGCGAGTGCTCCGAAGTCGGCATGTACCTCGCTATGAGCCGCCAGGCTGATCGTGAAGGCTATCCGGAAATCGCAGAGGCTTACAAGCGCTATGCATTCGAAGAAGCAGAGCATGCTGCTAAATTCGCTGAGCTCCTCGGCGAGGTCCTGACGAACAGCACGGAGAAGAACCTCACGATGCGCATCGATGCTGAGCACGGCGCTTGCGCTGGCAAGAAAGAGCTCGCAACGCTCGCAAAGCAGCTCGGCCTTGACGCTGTCCATGACACGGTTCACGAGATGGCAAAAGACGAGGCTCGCCATGGCCGCGGCTTCAAGGGCCTCTTCGACCGTTACTTCGGCAAATAATCCCTTGTCCTAAACTCCTAAACATCATATAATCCACACAAAGACCTGTTCTGCAGCGCATCCGCAGAGCAGGTTTTTTGTATACTTAAAAAGATATTTTGTTTTTTTATACACGCCTATTGACAAGAGATAGCAAAAGCCTTATACTAAGCGTGACCTGAACTGCAACGGAGCAAGAGGACTGGCATCGCCATGTCTCTTGCTCCGTTTCGTTCAGGGAACGGTAATCAAGCGATACAATACAGGAAGGGTTGTGTTATGAGAAGCTTTATCCTCAACGAAAATGAAATGAATGAAATGGCCAAGAGACAGCCGACGCCATTCCTCGTGCTGTCCGTCGACCGGGTTGCCGAGAACTACGCGTTCCTGCGCAAGCACCTGCCGCGCGCCGGCATCTACTACGCCATCAAGGCGAACCCGCATCCGCGCGTGCTCGAGCGCCTCTTTGCGCTTGGCTCGCACTTCGATGTCGCCTCAGCCGGCGAGATGGAGATGCTCCACGCAATAGGTGTCGACGGCTCACGCATGATCTACGCCAATCCGGTCCACGATGCACGCGGTTTTTCGGCGGCCTCCCGTCTCGGCGTCCGCCGCTTTACGTTCGATGATGCCAGCGAGATTCCCAAACTCGCTGCCGCGGCGCCCGGCGCCGATGTCCTCGTGCGCGTGCAGGTCCACAACAGCAAGGCGCTCGTCGACCTCAACACGAAGTTCGGCGCACCGCTCGATAAGGCCCTGCCTCTCTTGCGCAAGGCCGAACAGTCCGGACTCCACGCCAAGGGCATCTGCTTCCACGTCGGCAGCCAGTCCCTGTCCACCGCAGCGTACGAAGAAGCGCTGCTGCTCGTTCATCACCGTTTCCTTGAGGCCGAAGCCTCCGGCATGCACCTGACCGATCTCGATATCGGCGGCGGCTTCCCGATCCCGTCGGCTGAAGGGCTGCACGTCGACCTCGCCGCCATGCTCGAGGCCATCAACCGACAGCTCGACCGCCTGTTCCCGCACACGGCTGTCTGGACGGAGCCGGGCCGCTTCCTCTGCGGCACAGCCATGAATCTTGTGACCTCCGTCATCGGCACGAAGCAGCGCGGCGATATCCCATGGTACATCCTCGACGAAGGCATCTACGGTGTCTTCTCGGGCATCCTGTTCGACCACTGGGAATATCCGCTGCACTGCTTCGGCAAGGGCAGGAAAGTCCCCTCGACATTCGCGGGGCCGAGCTGCGACGGCATCGATGTGCTCTACCGCGATTTCCCCGCACCGAAGCTCCCGATCGGCGCCAAGGTGCTCGTCAGCGACATCGGCGCCTACACGACAGTCTCCGCCACGCGCTTCAACGGCTTTGAGCCCGCCCCCGTCCTCATCTGGGAGGACCAGGCCGACCTCGTCGCCAAGAGCCGCAAGACCAGCGAAAACGATAAAGCATCCGAGTCATGCCTTGCGCAGATGCCCTGACAGTCGGACAGGCTGAGATGCGGGCAGCAAAAAACTCCGCTCCTTCCGTCATTCATGATGCATGACGGAAGGAGCGGAGTCTTTTTATTCTGCTATGAAATCAGGTCAGACGATTTTCGTCGACCAGCTCTCGATGTTCCAGACGGTGTCGACGAGATCTTCGTAGAAGTCGGGCTCATGCGAGACGAGCAGCAGCGTGCCCTTGTACTCCTGCAGTGCGCGCTTGAGCTCTTTCTTGGCCTCGACGTCGAGGTGGTTCGTCGGCTCGTCGAGCACGAGCAGATTGACCGGCTTCTGCATGATCTTGGCCAGGCGGACCTTAGCCGCCTCGCCGCCTGAGAGCGCCGTCATCTTCGTCGTGATGTGCTCATTCGTCAGGCCGCACGAAGCCAGCGCCGCACGCACCTCGAAGTTCGTCATGCCGGGGTACTCCTGCCAGAGCTCTTCGAGGGCCGTGTTCATATTGCCCTTGGCCTCCTCCTGCTCGAAGTAGCCGACCGAGACGAATTCGCCGTGCTCGATATCACCTGAAACCGGCTTGATGAGGCCGAGCAGCGTCTTTAAGAGCGTCGACTTGCCGAGGCCGTTCGTGCCGCGGATTGCGATTTTCTTGTTGCGCTCGACCTTGATGTCGACGGGCTTCGTCAGCGGCGTGTCATAGCCGAGCACGAGACGCTGCGCCTCGATAACAAAGCGCGACGGCGTGCGGTCCGGCTGGAAGTGGAAGTGCGGTTTCGGCTTCTCCTGGCGCTTCGTCAGGATCTCCATCTTGTCGAGCTTTTTCTGGCGGCTGTTGGCCATGCCGCGCGTCGCGACGCGCGCCTTGTTGCGCTGGATGAAGTCCTGCTCGCGCTTGATCTCCGCCTGCTGGCGCTCATAGGCCGCCTCTTCCTGGCGACGCTTGAGCGCAGCCATCTCCTCAAACTTCTCGTAGCTTCCCGTATAGCGCGTGAGCTTGTAGTTGTCAACATGCCAGATGACATTCGTCACCGCATTGAGGAACGGCACGTCGTGCGAGATGACGATAAAGGCATTCTCGTAATTCGTCAGGTAGTTCTTGAGCCACTCGATGTGCTCGGCGTCGAGGTAGTTCGTCGGCTCGTCGAGCAGCAGGATTTCCGGGTTCTCGAGCAGGAGCTTCGTCAGGAGGACCTTCGTGCGCTGGCCGCCCGAGAGCTCGTCCACCTTGCGGTCAAGGCCGATGTCGCGCAGGCCGAGGCCGCCTGCGACCTCTTCGATGCGCGCGTCAATCGTATAGTAGCTGCCCGCCTCGAGGATGTCCTGGATGTCGCCGACATCCTTCATGAGCTTGTCCATCTCCTCTGGCGTTGCCTCGCCCATCTTGTCGTAGGCCGCGAGCATCTCCTGCTCGAGCGTCACGAGATGGTCGAATGCCGTGCGCAGCGTTTCCCGGATCGTCATGCCCGGCTTCAGCGCCGCGTGCTGGTCAAGATACCCGACCTTCGTGCGCTTCGCCCAGGTCACCTGCCCCGCATCCGGAGTCAGCTTGCCCGTGATGATTGCCATGAACGTCGACTTGCCCTCGCCATTCGCCCCGACCAGCGCCACATGCTCCCCCTTCAGCAGGCGGAACGAAACATCCTCAAAAATCTCCCGCCCGCCATAGCTGTGCGAAAGATGCGAAACCTCCAGTACGCTCATATCGTGCTCCTTTACATAAAAAAACCTCCTGCTTTCACAGGAGGTCAATTTTCAGATAAATGGTCGGAACGACCTGATTTGAACAGGCGACCTCTTCCACCCCAAGGAAGCGCGCTACCAAACTGCGCTACGTCCCGACGACAAGTTATATTATACAATAGAGTCACAGTCTTGTAAAGTGGCAAATGCGCTGCCCGGTCAGATGAAGTACTCGATCGTGGCCTGGGCGGTCTTCTTGGTACGTTCATTGAAGAGCAGCACAGCCTCGCGGTCTTCAACGGGACCGAGGGCGTAGGGGGCGTTCTCCTCGCGGTTGAAGCAGTCGGCCGGTACGATGCGGTTGTAGGCCATGGGATGCTGCAGGCTCGTCTCGATGCCGGTGCCACGGAATTCATCGGACGACTCCGGCACGTACCAAGGGTCGAACATCAGGATGCGACCATCGGGCAGCTCGCCGGTCAGAAGGGCGTAGTGCTCGACATCATAAAAGAGGCGCACAACGGCTGCACCGCCGCGATGCAGGGCATCATTGATGAAGCTCTCCTGCCCGATGTAGACGGATTTTCCTGAAAGATACTGGCTCGAAAGCGGCAGATTCGTCGCACGGCCAAAGCCGTCAAGCCAGTTCGAGAGGAACATCATCGCCATGCGGCTCGTCCCCGCCCGTCCCGGCTCTCCCTTCTGGCTGTAGCAGTCGAGGCTGTAGAGCATGACATTGCGGATGATCTCCGGCGGGATCTCCTCGCGCTCAAAGAGATAGCTGACTGCATTGAGCATCGTCGTCGGACCGCAGTCATACTCCGAGAACTGATAGCGCAAAGGACTCTTCATAAATTATACTCCCATCTAAAAAGCTCTTGTGGCTCAGCGCAGTGAACCGAGGTAATGCACACCGTTGATGTACGGCACGCCGCTGAAGTTGAGGAAGGTCGCCGTCGAGGCGATGACCTTGCGCAGGTAATGCTTGCCATAATCACTGCCGAAGCTGAACCAGCTGCTCATCGACTGCAGGACGATCGGCGTTCCCGCGTCATCCTGGCCGAGGTACATCATGACATGCGTGTTGTTGGCCAGCAGCGTGCCCGGCACGCACGACTCCAGCGCGGCCAGCCGGTCCGCTTCGCCCATGCCCGACAGGTCGATGACATTCGCCATCGACTTAGCCTGCTGGTCGGCATCGCGCGGCAGCTCGATGCCCATGCTGCGGTAGACGTCGCCGACGAATGAGGAGCAATCGACGCTGTCATCGAGACCGCCCCATCCGTACTCATCGCCGAGAAAGCGGAATCCCTGACGCACGAAGTTGTTCTCGGTGCAGGGCAGGAAGCCCTCGTGCAGCGTCGCGTCAAAGGCGGCCGGGCGCCTCTTTATCTGCAGTGTGCCGTTATTGCTGACCGGCATCAGGAGGACCTTGTCCCCATCTGCGCCCGCGGCGAGCGGTATCTTTGCGCCCATCTGGAAGAGCAGCGATTCCCCTGCTCCATTTTCCATCGTCTTCTTGTTGGCCGTGACGACCGCGAAGTCTGCGGGATGGACGAAGCTCTCCCATGTCGCGCGATCCGTCTCGGCAAAGTCGGACTTGGCGAGCCAGCCGTCGTAGAAGCGCGTGCGCACAAAGGCGAACTTCTTGTCGTAGCTGTCGCCGAGCACGGCCACCGGCTCAGCCGGATCGAGTGCGGTCGCCTGCAGCGTATCGTAATGCACATCGCCTGCACTCTCAAACCAGCCAGCTACCTCCGGAAGCAGGCGCAGGTTGGCACGGCGCGTCACCACACCGTAGCGCGTCTCTGCGCGCTCCGGCAGTGCATCGAGATTGCAGTTCTTGCGCGCAAATGCGTAGCTGTAAGCCGTCAGGGCACTGCCATTCTTGTAGAGGGACGGCAGTTCGGCTGTATCAAAATCGCCAATCGCCTGGACCTTCTCGATGCGCTGCCGCACCTCTGCTCCAGAGACGCTCTCCGACACCGACGCGAGGTCAAAGAGCGTATCATTGCGGCGACGCAGTGCCTCATTCGCGGCTTTGACCTGTTCCCTCGTCAGGAGGACTGTATCGCCCTGCGGATTGCGCTGCGTCCAATAAGCCGCCGTCGCACGCGCATCCGTGATCTCCGGCGAAGCCTCTGCCCCCATACGGCCTGACAGGAGAAGCGTCAGGACGAGGAGAACGGGCAACAGGCGCTTGAATATGACAATCATCGCATCCATTCCTTTCTATACCGTATATGATATCTATTATAGCGCAGAGCCCTGCCGCTGTCATCTAAGAGAATACGCACGCGACGACGCTCTGCCCGCATCAGATTGTCTAGATGTTTTAAGTCATTTTTGCTATAATGAAAGAAAGCCGTCACGGCATGTATCAGCAGGGATACGGCGGTGACGGCTTTTCACATTGCGCAGAGGGGACGGTGCATCCATGACAATCTTAGAGGAAATTGCAGAAAAACGGCAGCTGCTCCGAGCATCCAAATCCGGACACATTTACAGGGAGGGCGGCCTCGTCATCGTGCCGGACAGCACGGCGTTCCGCCGTATCCTCGCCATCGGCGACATCCATGGCAACTGGCAGCGCTTTCTGTCGCTATGGCATCACGTTCCCTACGACCCGCAGGAAGACCTGCTCGTCTTCCTCGGCGACTACATCGACCGCGGCGCTTACAGTGCAGAAGTCCTGCAGATGGTCATGAAGCTCGCCGAGAAGAGCCCACATGTCATCACGCTGACGGGCAACCACGAGGCCATGATGATGCACTACTTCCAGGACCACAGCATCCGCGAGCCGATGGACATGAGCCACGGCTGGCTCCGCAGCGGCGGCCAGGCGACGTTCGAGAGCCTTGCGCGCGTCTATCAGAGCGATCCCGGTATCTATCATCGGCTGCTGGAATTCGTGCTGTCGCTCGACCATCTCGCCGCCGTCGGCGAAGAATACATCTTCACGCATGCGGGCTTCCTGCCGCAAAAATCATATGCCGACCAGGTCGATGACATGCTCTGGATCCGCACGGAGTTCTACGAAGAATACGCGGGACGCGAGACCGTCATCATCGGCCATACACCCGTCCAGTGCTTCGACGCCTCCCGCCATCATCCCCTGATGTTTGGCAACCACATCATTGACTGCGATACGGGCTCCTATTTACCCGGCGGCCACATCAGCTGTCTCAATGTGAAGAAGATGAGCTGCTGGCAGAGTGACGATGACGATATGTTCCAGCAGAATTGACTCAGCGCAAAGGGATATTGCTCCGGCTCACGCGCTCCGATGCATTGGATATGCCGAGCTCTTCGAGCATGCGCACGAAAGCCAGTTCGATGACCTCTGCATACTGGCTTGGCCCGATGATGATCTCCTCGAGCGCCTCCTCGAG
Source organism: Mitsuokella jalaludinii (assembly GCF_928722185.1). Classification (NCBI taxonomy): domain Bacteria; kingdom Bacillati; phylum Bacillota; class Negativicutes; order Selenomonadales; family Selenomonadaceae; genus Mitsuokella; species Mitsuokella jalaludinii. Next base: position 2,190,779 of record NZ_CAKMXA010000001.1, on the reverse strand, counting down.
CGGCACCCCTGTCTGCGGCGCGGACGGGCTGCTCAGCGGCAGCTTGTAGATGACCTGCGGGATGCCGTCGACGACGACGATGTCATGGTGGAGATGGCTGCTGGCCGACTCATGGTAGACAAAGCGCCATTCGCGCTCCTCGTTGAAGCCGGGGTTCTTGATGGAGAACAGTGACGTCATGAGCATGTTGACAAAGTACTCGAGCACCTTCGCCGGTTCATAGCGGCGCAGGTCATCAAGGTAGGTATCGATATTGTCGAGCATCCAGTCAAATCCCTCTGTGAACTGCTCCTGCGTGAGGTATTCGACGGGCGTCAGACGCAGCGGCAGAGGCTCCAGGCGCTGAAAGATAGACGTTGGTTTCAGGACAAAAGCCACGCCCGTCTTGCGGCCGTAAGCGCGCCACATCGAGAGACGCCCCTTGCCGCGCTCACGCGGCCGGTGCTCCGAGACGCAGGCCAGATATGTGTTCGTGATGTAGCGCCGCTCATTCTTGTTGAGGTCGCTCATCATCGAGTCGAGCACGTTCGTCCCCCAGTCGAGGCGCTCCGCCAGATGCTGGATGCGCTCGCGCCGATAGTCCGATCCGTAGACCGTCTTGTTGAGCAGCTGAATGCCGTAGTCAATCTCGCGGTAGTCGTTCATGCAGGCCGCCGCGCGCATCCAAAGCGCATGGCCCTTGAGGATGTTGATGCCCGTGCTCGCGCTCGTGTAATAGGCAAAGCGCATGCGCTCAAGACGCGTCTTTTCCAAGCGGCGCGCGTAAATGGGCTGAAAGATCTTTAAGAACGCCCCGAGTTCTTCCAATCGTGTTGAATCCATATCCGGCCATCCCCTTTCGATCACCACTCACTCCAACAAGTGTTTGTTTCACTATCATTATACCACAGACAGCAGGAGGTTTTCCCATGAGAAGACGACCAAAGATCAAGATCACCATCACAGACCGCCGCGGCAAGATGGGCTGCCATCGCGGCCATCATGTCGGCGAGGTATTCGACTTCGACGAAGACCGCGGCAAGATCTGCCCGATGGCCATGCACTGCGCTTTCCCCTACATCGACATCCTGCGCTATGGCGGCACCATCCCCGGTCAGGAAAAGGGCAAGGCCGAATTCTGCTGCTCCGACGCCGACACCATCATGGTCTTTGAGGCCGAGATTGTCGAGGCGGAAAAAGACGAGCAGGACAAAACCGACAAAGCATAATGCGATACACAAAGAGGGGCAGCACCCGATAAGGGGGCTGCCCCTCTTGCATAATACTCCGATTCACTTCCTGCCGCGCCGCTCGGCATCTTCTACGATGCGCTTCTTCCAATTGGACGACAGAGGCGCCTTGCTGCACCGCACCTCGTGGATGGCCTGCTCCATGACCTCATAGTTCAGGGCCGTTCCCTTCTCGTCGTGCAGATACGTCGCAGCGAAGTCGGCGCAAATGCCGATATTGCCCGCCACGCGGATGGCATCGATGTTGGCACCGAGGAACAGGAACTCCCAGCCGTATTTCTCTTTCTGGCGCTCGACCATGGCCTTGACATGCTCATAGGTGTAGCGGCGGCTGGCGTTCTCCATGCCATCCGTCGTGATGATGAAGAGCGTCTTTTCCGGGCGGTCTTCATCGCGCGCGTACTTGTGGACATTGCCGATGTGATGGATGGCGCCGCCAACAGCATCTAAGAGCGCCGTGCAGCCCCGCACGAAGTAAGTCTCCTCTGTCAGATTCTCCACCTTCGCGATTGGCACGCGGTCGTGGAGCACATCGCATATGTCGTCAAACAGCACGGTCGAGACGATAGCCTCGCCCTCCTCTTTGCGCTGCTTCCGAATCAGCGAGTTGAACCCGCCGATGGTGTCTGCCTCCAGCCCGCTCATCGAGCCGCTGCGGTCTAGGATGAATACGACCTCCGTCAAACCTTTTCTCATGATTGCCTACCCCCTTGCTTTTTGTATCTTCATTGTACCGAAAGCAAGGGGTCATGAGGTCGCTTGCCATGCGACAAATTCAGCAGCCGAGCAGCGGCTGGCCAAAGGCGAAGAGCGTCTCGTTGATGGTGAAGATATCGTACTCCTGATGCACGATGAAGTACTCCACGATGATGTCCAGCTTGTTGCTGTGCGAGAGCGCGTAGCCCGCCCGCGCGATGAAGTCGCGCGTCTCGTCGAGATTGAGTTCGAGCGCCACCGCAAAGGCAAGCGCCGTCCGCTTGCTCGGCTGGTATTCCGGATTGTTGCGTATCTTCGAGAAGAGCTTGCGGTCGACATTAGCCCGCTTGTAGACCTCTGGGTCCTTCCTGCCCTTCGCATCGATGAGGCGCAGCAGCGACTCTGAGAACGTGTCGTCCATCGCCTCGAGCCAATCGTCCAAGGACCGCTTCTCCTCTGCCGTACGGCTTCTCGGCGGCAACATGCCAGGGGATTTCAACAGCATCTCGTCGCGCGGCCGCTCAAACAGCACACGCTCCTGCAAGCGCCGCCTGCGGTCATCGACGCGATATTCCTGTTCGAGATGCACGTCCACGTAGTGCTCATCGAGATAGCTCTTCACATCGTCAAAGAGACTGCCGGAAAGTTGGAAGGACTTCTTGTCAAAGACCACGAGATAGACGTCCATATCCTGTTCATGTTGTTGCAGGAAGTCGCGGATGGCCTGCACGGCCGTGGCGATGGCGATGTCCGCCGGACAGCCGAAAATCCCGGCCGAGATCAGTGGGAAGGCTACCGAGTGGCAATCATGTGCCTCTGCAAGCGCAAGAGAATTCTCGTAGCATGCAGCCAAGAGCTCACGCTCCCCATGACTGCCGCCCCGCCAGACTGGGCCTACCGTGTGGATGACAGACTTGGACGGCAGCCCGTACCCCGGCGTGATGAAGGCCGCGCCGGTGGCAATATCGCCAATCTTCTGCCGTGCGGCCAAGAGTTCCGGCCCCGCCGCCCGATGGATAGCCCCGTCCACCCCGCCGCCTACGACAGGCCGCGGATTCGCCGTATTGACAATAGCATCCACCTGCATCTTCGTGATATCATTGCGGATGATGGTTAATGGCATGGTATTCTCCCTTCTCAAAATCTCATTCACTCATGATTCCTGTCCGGCGAACTGGGTCTCGTAGAGGGCGCGGTAGCGGCCGTTCTGCTGCAGGAGTTCTTCGTGTCGGCCGTGCTCGACGATGCGGCCCTGGTCCATGACGATGATCTCGTCGGCGTCGCGGATGGTCGAGAGGCGATGGGCGATGATCAGGCAGGTGCGGTCGTGCATGAGGCGCGCCATGGCGTCTTGGATGCGCGTCTCGGTGCGCGTGTCGACGTTCGAGGTCGCCTCGTCGAGTATCAGGATGCGCGGCGAAGCGAGGCAGGCGCGCGCGATGGCGAGAAGCTGGCGCTGACCAGCCGATAGTTCGGCACCGGCGCTCTGCAGGACAGTCGCGTACTGCTGCGGCAGATGCGCGATGAAGTCGTCCGCATGGGCGAGCTTGGCCGCCCGCCGTACCTCGCTCATCGTCGCCTCCGGCCTGGCGTAGGCAATGTTGTTGCGGACCGTATCGGAAAACAGCACGGTGTCCTGCAGGACGATGCCGACGAGCCGCCGCAGGCTGACCGGCGCATACATGCGGATATCCTCGCCATCGAGCAGGATCTCCCCTTCATCGAGCTCATAGAAGCGCATCAGCAGGTTGACGATAGTCGTCTTGCCGGACCCTGTCGCCCCGACGAGTGCAATCTTGTGCCCCGCCCCGATCTTGAGGCTGAAGTCGTCGATGACGCGCTTCTCGGGCACATACGAGAAGCTCACATGGCAAAACTCGATCTCGCCCTTTGCATCAGGCGGCACCTCGCGGCCCTCCCGCTGCTCGTCCGGCTCGTCGAGCACGGCAAGGATGCGCTCCGCGCCCGCCAGTGCTGTCTCGACCTGGCCGTAGAGCTGCGCCATCTCATTGATGGGCCGCGTGAACTGCTTCGAGTAGATCGTGAAGGCCGAGATGACGCCGACCGTGATCCAGCCCTCGAGCGCGAAGTACGCACCGAAGACGGTGACGACGACGAACGAGAAATTCGAGATCGTGTTCATGAGCGGGCCCATCGAGGAGCCGATGCTCTCCGCGCGGATGCCGGTCTTCGTCAGGCTGTCCGCTGTCTGATCGAACGCCGCGATGACCTGCCGCTCGCGCGCATACGCCTTGACCGTGCGCACAGCCGTGACCTTCTCCTCGACCATGCTGTTGAGCTGGCCGAGCAACTCCTGGCGCTCGCGGAAATAGCGGCCCATCTTCTTGGCGACGCACTTCGTCGTCACAACGGTCACGACGGCCGTCATCCAGGTCAGCAGTGTCAGCGGCACACTGAAGGACAGCATGACCGCCGTCGTGCCGATGACCGACAGGATGCCGGCAAACAAGGTGCCGAGCGAAGTCGAGATGACCGTCGCGATATTGTCGGCATCGTTCGTCATGCGGCTCATGAGGTCGCCGTGCGGATGGCGGTCAATCGAGGCGAGCGGTAGGCCGTTGATTTTCTCGAAGAGGTCCTTGCGCAGGCGCCGGATGATGCTCTGGCTCAGGCGCGCGCTCAGGCGTCCCTGGAAGAAGAGCAGCACGGCGTAGAGCGCACAGGCCCCGAACATCCACCAGAGGATGCCCGGCACCCGCTCGTACGCAGCGGCCGTGATGGCATCGATGGCCTGACTCATGAAGACGGGCGCGCTGACGCCGGCCGCCACGCTGACGGCGACGATGAACGTCAAGAGCATGACGCGCCACCGCTCCTCACGGAAGTAGCGCAATAGCCGCAGGCACGTCGCCTTGCGGTGCATGGCGTGCTCGACTGGCGCCTTCATATGGCGGTGCGGGCCAAAGTGCGGCGCTTCTTGTCTCTTTCGTGCCACCTTCACTCCCCCTTCCCGCTCTTTGCGCGCAGCTGTGAGGCGCAGATTTCCTGATAGACCGGGCAGCTCGCCAGCAATGATTCGTGACTGCCGCAGGCGACGAGCCTGCCGCCGTCGAGCACGGCGATGCGGTCGGCACGGCGCGCCGTCGCGATGCGCTGCGCGACAATGATCTTCGTGAGGCCGCGCCCCTCGCGGTGCAGAGCCTCTGTGTAGTCATCCAGCGCCCTGTAAAAAACGGACTCTGTCTGCAGGTCGAGCGCGCTCGTGCTGTCATCGAGCAACAGGATTTCCGGCTTGCGGATGATGGCCCGCGCGAGCGCGAGCCTCTGACGCTGACCGCCCGACAGACTCGTGCCGCCCTCGGCCACTTCCGTCGCATATCCCTTTGGCTGCCTCTCGATGAAGTCCGCTGCCTGCGCAATCTCCGCTGCCCTGCGGATCTCCTCATCAGATGCCGCATCCATGCCCCAGGCGATGTTCTCGCCGATTGTCATCGAGAAGAGCTCCGTCTTCTGCAGGACGATGGCCATCTTCTGACGCAGGGCGCGCAGTGCATACGTGCGGACATCCACGCCGTCGACGAAGACCTCGCCTGCTGTCGCATCGTAGAAGCGCGGCAGGAGCGCGAGCAAGGTGCTCTTGCCCGAGCCTGTCGCGCCGACGATGGCCAATGTCTCACCGCGTGCCACGGCAAGGGAGATATCGGTCAATACGTTCTCCTGCTGGCCGGGATAGCAAAACGAGACATGGCAAAGCTCGATGGCAGCAGTCTTGCCCGGGCCGCTGGCTTTGCTCCCCTCTCCGCCATCCACGATAGCGGGCTGTGTCGCCAGAACTTCTTCCAGCCTGCGCTTCGACGTCATGCCGCGCGCGAAGATCTGCATGATCATCGCGAACATCAGGATGCCGTTGAGGATCAGCACGATGTACGTCAGCGCGGCCATGACCGTGCCCGGGCCGACCATGCCCGCCTGCACATCGAAGGAGCCGATGTAGATGACGGCAATCAGCGCGATGTTCAAGACGATGTTGACGAGCGGCAGCAGACAGGCAATGAGCAGGAGGACGCGCAGCTGCGCCGCCGCGAGGTCCTCGTTGGCCGCGCCGAAGCGCTCGTTCTCGCGCGCCTCCTGCCCGTATCCCTTGATGACGCGCGCTCCCTGGATGTCCTCCTGCATGACGTTGTTGAGCCCGTCAATTTTCTGCTGCACGAGCAGGAAGAGCGGGCTGCTGCGCCAGACGACGACAGCGACCTCGATGAGGATGACCGGCACGGCAAGCGCCGCGATCATGCTGAAGTGGATGTCGAGCGTCAAGAGTGCCGCCGTGCCCGCTATGAGGAAGGTCAGGCTGCGCACGACGCCGCGCAGCGCCGCACTGACCATCGTCTGGACCTGCGTCGTGTCGCTCGTGATGCGCGTGATCAAAGAGCCCGTGCGTAACGCATCGATCTGCTCCATCGACAGATGCATGATGCGCTGGAAGCAGTCCTTGCGGATGTCGTTGCCGAAATTCTGCGCGCAGAAATTGACACAGATGGCTCCCATGACGCCACAGAAGCCGCCGAGCAGGACAATCAGGATCATCGAGAGGCCTGTCTGCGCCACGAGTGGGAGGTCCGGCACGCCACCGTGATTCAGGCCCAGCACACCTTCATTGACGATGGACTCCATCAGGCGCGGCTGATAGAGGTCGACGAGGACCTCGCCGATCATGAAGGCGATCGTCATTACCGCGTAGATGCGGTACGGCTTGATGTATTGCAGCATAGCTCTCCCTCAGTATAGTCTCTCAAAAAAATCCTGCCGCCCGCAAGGGCTGACAGGATTTCCTTGCATCTCTCGTCACACGGTCATCTAGAAGTCTCACATGCTCGGCGGCAGGATCTCGATCCAGTAGCCATCCGGATCGCTGATGAAATAGATGCCCATCTCTTCATTCTCGAAGCAGATGCAGCCCATCGCCTTGTGCTTCTCATGAGCAGCCTCGAAGTCGTCCGTGCGCACCGCGAGATGGAATTCATTTTCGCCGAGATTGTACGGTTCCTTGCGGCCGTGGATCCAAGTGAGCTCGAGCTCGTGCTGTGTCTGGCCGCCATCGGAAAGATAGGCGAGCGTAAAGCCTGGCCCCTCGAGCTTGCGGGCCGACTTGAAGCCGAGTGCCTCTTCATAGAATTTCAGGCTGCGCTCGAGATCGAGCACATTGAAGTTGTTGTGGGCAAACTGGAATTTCATGGTCGTGTTCCTTTCTGTCAATACCCCAGATTTTCGCGGATCAGGATCAGCTCACATCGCTCTACCTGCATGGGCTTCTCCCAGATGATGTTGAGCGTGCAGCAGATGCGCTCCGGACTCTTGCAGTCATAGCAGCGGTCTGCCTTGACGGCACACGGCGTCTTGCGATGCAGGCGCTGCGCATTGAGCGGACTCGCTACATTGCGCGCACGATGGATGGCACTGTGGAGATCCGGGGCCATCTTGTTCTCACCGACGACGAAATAGACACACTCGTGTTTCGTCAGCGTGGCAGCGACGCGGTTGCCGCTGCCGTCAATGTTGACGAGCTCGCCCGTCTCTGCGACACCGTTGAGCGACGTGATGTAGACATCTGCCGTATACGCTTTCGCCTTCGCCTCGTCGCCCGTCATCTCCTGGCGCCAGTGCCAGTAAAGCGTGTTCGCCGGCTTGAGTTTCTCATAGAGGCCCATCTCCTCCAGCGTCATCGAGCCGCCAAAACCGACGGTCTTGCCCTTGATTGCCTGCGTCAGGTACGAAGCCGCCTCCTCCTTCGTATCGAACACCTTGAGCACAATGCCGCGCTTCCTGAGATTTGCCTCAAACGCTTCCGTATCCATAATACCCCTCCTATCGTACACACTGTCCATATCTCTTTCCTCTCCAGTATAGCAGATTTATGCCATCAGACAAGTGCGCACTTTTTCCTCTCCATGGCCCGCGCGCCGTGACTTTTCAGATGAACACTTTGCGCGTATAATGAAGACGCAATAACGACACAAGAAAACGAGGGATTCATCATGGAAAAGCATTTTGATATCAACGAGCAGGGGCTCAGCATCCGCTGCAAGCTCATCTGCAGCGCAAGCGACAAGACGGCGCGGTCCTTCGACCACATCGCCATCGTCACGCATGGCTTCGGCAGCAACAAGGAAACGGCCGGCACGGCGAACTTCGGCGAGCACCTGACTTCCAAGTACAAGGGCTGGGGCGTCATCGCCTTTGACTGGCCCTGCCACGGCATGGACGCGCGCAAGAAATTGACGGTCGGCGAATGCCTGACCTACTTGACCATCGTCACCGAATACGCCAAGCGCGAGCTGCAGGCAAAAGACGTCTGCATCTACTCGACGAGCCTCGGCGGCTACCTGACGCTGCGCTACCTCATCGAAGTCGGCAACCCCTTCCGCAAGATTGCGCTGCGCTGCCCGGCCATCCACATGTATGAGACGATGTACAGCCGCATCCCAGACGCCGACAAGACAAAGCTCGCGAAGGGCAAGGAAGTCCAGGTCGGCTTCGAGCGCAAGATGAAAGTCGACCAGGCCTTCTTCGACGACCTCAAGTCCTTCTGCCCGCTCGACCACGAGTACTTCGACTTCGCCGACGATATGCTGATCCTGCACGGCACGAAAGACGAGATGGTCCCCTTCGAAGACGCCAAAACGTTCGCCGAGAACAACGTCATCGAGTTCATCCCCGTCGAGGGAGCCAATCACCCGTTCCAGAACCCCAACCACATGGCACTCGCCATCCACAAGATCATCGAGTTCTTCCACGAAGACTGAACTGCCCGCTAGAAGTCATACAAGTGGTTTCTCCCCCAGCCGTTCGAGCAGCAGATTCGCATCAATGACATTAAGATGATGCTCTAAGGCATACCAGATGATACTATCAAAGGAGTTGCGGGCGTAAAGTGCCTCACAGCCTGCATAGTACAGCAGATGCTGTGCTTCCTTGACTGTCAATCCCATTGCCAAGGCCAACAGCAGGACCTTGCTGCGCGCCGGATGCTTCTTGTGCCCGTCAAAGATATGATAACCGTACGTCGGCTCCATCCCCGTCCGGCGGATTACATCGGCTTTCTTGAGCTGTTTCTCCTCGAGCAATCCCTGCAAGAACACTGCCAGCGACATATCCCGAAGCTCATGCCGGTTCTCCTCCAGATAATGCTCGACCGCCTTCGCCTTCTCAATCTCATGTTCCAGTTCCTCGGTATCTTTTTTTATCATCACAATCTCCCCTTGCAGAAGTGAATTTTTCTCTCTATACTCAAAACTATAGAGGATTTACAGAGAATCGGCAAGGGGGGTGACATCGATGGCAATGGAAAAGACAGAGGAAGCAGGAAAGCGGGCCAGTCAGCTCGTTGCAGACTACTTAGCGAGCCGTTACCATACGCTGCGCATCATCAAGGAATCCCCGCATGGCACGATTTCTCTCGTCGAAGATACGATGGCAGACCAATCGCACGGCAGGCCCATCTTTGTCAAGAAGAGCCTCCAAGCCATGGGGCTTCCCTACAAAGAACTGCAGGACATCGGTTGCGAGGTCTTCCCCAAGGTATTCTACACGGCAGAACTGCCGCCTGCCGGCACGACCATTGTCATCGAAGAATTCATTGCCGGAGAACCGCTGTCCAACCGGCTCGAGCAGAAGCATTACCTGACGCCTCAAGAGGCCACTCGCCTGATCTTGACCTTATGCAGCGGCCTGACACTCCTGCACCAGCACGGCATCCTCCATCGCGACATCAAGCCATCGAACATCATGGAGCCGCCCGGCGCGAGCTCAAGCGGCCTCTACCGGCTCATCGACTTCGATGCCGCGCGGACCGTAAAAGAAGGACACGAAGAAGACACGCGGCTGCTCGGCACAAAAGGCTATGCGCCGCCGGAGCAGTATGGCAGCGCCCAGACCGATGCGCGCAGTGATTTATACGCACTCGGCGTCACCGTCCGCGAACTTCTGGGCCCCGGCTACCACGGTCCGCTGCGCCCCATCCTTGCAAAATGCACGGAACAGGACCCCGCTCGCCGCTACCAGAGCGCCGCCAAGCTCGCCCGCGCCGTGCGCCACGCGAAGCTCTTTTACTATGGCAGGCGCGCACTCATCCTGGCAGGCATCGCATTCTGCTCTCTTGCCGCCATCCTGCTCTGGCATCGCTTCCGCTATCCCGAACAGCCTCTGCCCGGTCATGACGAACTGAAAAATTTCAGCCATGAGGTAAAAAAAGCCGTCAAGAACAAAGAGCAGTCTCTCAAAAATAGCGTCGAACAGGCAAAAAAACAGCTCGATCCACCTGCAAAACTGCCGGCTTCATCCGCACCAGCAAAAGACAGCACGGCTACAGCCCCACAAGCAGCACCCACATCCCAAGCTGCGCCAACTGCAACAAGATCTGCCACCACAGGCGAAGAGGCCCCAGCTCCCAACCGCGTGCGCGTCCGCCTCTACTGCAACGGCGACCGCCTCAACGCCTGGATGGACCAATGGGACACCCCTATCTCAAATGGTGGTGCCATGCAGATTGTCCCCGCCGCCGTCTGGCAGAGCGGCTCACTGTCCGCCTACAGTATCACAGCCAAGATAACGAATGAAAGCGACGAGATCTTTGCCTCCCCCATCCTTACCGTCTCCGACGGCAGCAATCAGGAGACTACCACCGCCGGTGCCATTGTCCCCGGCGCCACAGCCGAGCTCACCATCCCGCTCGGCAGCTTCCCCACACGCGGCGGCGGCACCCATCTCACCGTCACCACCACCGGCATGGGGCCACAGGTCATCTCCACCCCGACCTTCGCACTTGACTTCCGCGCAAAATGATACCGTTCCAGTAAGACAAAATGTCCCCGCAGGACAACAAATCCTGCGGGGACATTTGTATAATGAAAAAAGGAGTCAATGTCTGTCTGTCGGTGCTTCGCCTGCAACAGTCGGACTCTTTGGAGCAGCCGCCGTATTCTTCACACGCGGGCGGCTGCTTTCAGTCGACGATACATCATTGCTCTCACGTGCATATACTGCATCAAGCGTGATGTCTACGATATCCTTTCCTTCGTCGCTCAGATTCAGGTACTTGCGGAGATGACTGCTCGTCCGCGCATCCGCTTCGCGCAGCTTCTCCGCCAGTGCATCCTCCTCCCCGAGGATGTAATCCGTCGAGACATGATAGAGCTGAGCGAGTTCGCGCAACTTTCGCGACGGCGCGCTCGCGCCACTCTCGTACTTGTTGTAAGCCGTCCTCGTGATGCCGAGAATCCTCGCGACCTCCGTCTGCGATAGTCCTTCCCGCTTGCGCAGCGCACGCAGCCGTTGAGCCGTCAGGTTCATCCTGCCCCCTCCTTTCCTACCATATAGTATAGGTAGAAAGAAAGACTCACAAAAGCCGTGAATTTTTTTTGACATAATTAGCAGGAATTTAGAACAATATGTAGAAATAGTGAGTTATAATCACTGATAGTGTGTTTCTCTCTACTGAAGTACATAATATCCATCAAAGGAGGTTCGCGTATGCAATACATAGAAAAGGCAATATGTTTTCAGAAAATAGAGAGTAAACAGTCACTCTTACCTATCAAAAAATAGAAAGAAGGCATTGATATGGGATGGTTCAAAAAATAAAAAAATCTAGGAGCGATATCCTGCATGATATATCTGCTCCTATTCGTCGTCCTCGCCGGCGGGTGTTCTAAAAAAGACAAATACGTCCAAACTTTCAAGAAAGATCACATGAATATATTTTCCGATCGATACATCGGCAAAGCATTGGAAAATTTCTTTGTCGACCTGAAATAGAAGTCTTTTGAAGCCGACAACGGTCAACGCATCGTTGAATTTATGAGCATCAATGATAATCCCATGACCATAATCGAGTCAGCCACTATTATGAAAAATTATGGATAAAGATTCATCATTTTCTTAAGTACAATATTTCAGGAATTTAGAACAAAATTAGCTTAGAAGATAGTATCTAGATAATATGATACCATCTGAGTTAAGCAAAATGAAACAAACTATATTCTTTTTTACACATTTAGGAGGTATTATTATGAGTTATTGTAAAAATTGTGGTACAAAATTAGATTATAACGAGAAATTTTGTCCAAAATGTGGTGCTTCATTAGACACAGAGGAAGTAGGAAGTATACCTCAAAAACCTGCTTCGATAGTAAACCAGACAGAATCTATAGTTCCATCATCCAATCAACCGATTATGCAAAATCAGACCTATGGCAATCCGTCAGCCTCCTTCATTTCTCCTGATGTACAGAATACCGTTTATGTGGCTCAACTTGAAAAAATGAGTTTACTCTCTCTCATTCTTCTATCGATAGTCACACTAGGCCTTTATGGTCTTTATTATCCCATTCGTTTAGAAAAAGATGTATCCAGTATGTTGGGACGACACACGACCTCCAGCGGCTTCCAGATTGTACTATTTTCTATTTTTTCCTTCGGAATATATCCGATTTGGTTCTTTAATAAGATGGCTGCTGCTCTCGATGAAGCAATGGACAAGCGACATATGATTGGTGACCGCATCGGGTCTGGAGCTGGTTTTGTTATCATGCTCCTAATTCCTTTCGTGGGGCTTTTAGCATTATACAAAATCATTAATGCACATAACTCTATCATTGATTTCGACAGATATGCGCTGATGGCAAACCAGAGCAAATAAACTATATTGATGAGCAACTTACAGCAACTGTACAGAAGGGAGGATTATCTATGTTTTGTACAAACTGTGGCAAAGAACTCAGTCCAGAAGAAAATTTTTACACCAGATGCGGGCATAAAGCACCTGTACTTGCAAGTCAGTCATCTGATTCCATAGCTGCTCAGAAAGAGCTGACAACAGCCCAGAGCATGATGGCTGCAGTAAACTTGCCAGACTTGCAAGCTGTCTATGCCCATTTGGACAAAGCTGCCAAATGCCAAGACCAAGCGCTTTTGCAACAATTGAAGGCTCTAGCTGATAAATATGCAGATATTGCAAATTTATCTAAGAATCTGTCCATGGCAACGACGCAGACAGTCAGTATGAATCCTTATCTAAAAACTGCTGCTGTCGGTGCTGTTGGCGCGGGAATCGGCACTATGGCCGCTGGTGCCATGAACGGAAGCGCTGGCGTAGCAACAGCTGAAGCTGCATCTTCGGTCGGCAGTTCCATACTTTCATCCAATGTAGGCGCTCAGTTAGCAGATCATCTCATTCGTGATAATCACGACACACTATCGGACGCTGCCAGCAACATTGCCGATACGGCAAGTGATGTTGCAGATGCAGCTAGCGATACTGTCGGTGACGTCATTGACTTTCTATCAGATATTTTGTAACCCAATTTCACATATCGACTAGTATATAGAATAACATAGAAAGAAGGAATAAATATGTCTATCTTCCCTAAAAAGAAAAAATGGAGATTTTTATTAGGTGCCATCATCATAGCTGTCATAGCTATCTTTGCTACCAGCAATGGTTCATCACCTCTTAATAAAAATATACAAATTGTTCAAAATGGCTACTTAGAGGCCATCCCTAATCAAAAAATTGGCCCAGCATTCAAAGAATTTTTCGGTGAGCCGAAATGGACCTCTTTTACGTCGACTGACAATAAAGAAGTTGTAGAGTTCACTGGTAAATGCAGATGGAATGGTGAGCCTGCCGATTTCAAAATGCAATTCATTATGCTAAAAGATGGAAACTTCCGAGTTGGTGCTATGAAAATCAATGATGAATCAATGAATATACTCGAATCCGCTGCAATAATGAAAAAAATCATTTCTGAAAAAGCATCATCGGGTTCGTAATTATATTTTATCTAGTCAGATAGAGTTCACTTTTAATCATGTATTGATAAATTTAAACGGCGAATTGTCAAGCTAAGTGCAACACCTTTGCTGCGTGGATAGCGCGGTAGATCGTCGGAACATTGACGAGACGGCAGCCATGCTCCAACTGGATCCGTCCGACAATCTCCTCTGGCGACCAGTGGTACTCCACGACACAGGTTTGGATGTAAGCGCGTGCAGTGGCGCATAGGCCAAGCGTTTATGAGGGCGACAGGCTTCTCTGCGTTGCTTGTAGAGTGCTTGTGCAGTCAACGGGCAGTACGACATAGGTTGGGCAGCTGGAGCCGCATTGCGGCGAAACTCACGCGAGATGGTCGACTTGCTCCGGTTCAGCAGATGGGCAATCTCCGTGATAGATTTGCCCTCAGCAAGAAAAAAAGTATCTTTATCTCGCTCAAATGGTGTAAGATGTGTGTAGTGGCACATAGGTCATCCTTTGCTGTAGGTAGTTCTTTTCAAACACCATTATAGCAGAGAGGTCTATGTGTCATTTTAATTTGGTTGTCTAGGAGCTGTTGCACTTAGATTGTAAATCCATCGATGAACAGCGTATAATGAATACGCAATAACCACACAAGAAAACGAGGGATTCAATCAGGGAAAAGCATTTTGATATCAACGAGCAGGGGCTCAGCATCCGCTGCAAGCTCATCTGCAGCGCAAGCGACTTTCCAGAACCCCAACCACATGGCGCTCGCCATCCACAAGATCATCGAGTTCTTCCACGAGGACTGAGATCCAAATGATACATGCGGGCGGCTGTTCGCCGTCCGCATGTATCATTTTTTATCTTCCCATGGTTTCTCAGGCCTTCCGGACCGCGATGGGTCAACAAACGCATACCTTTTGGGTTCTTTCCCAATCGTTCTAAAATAGGCCTTGATGTCTGCCTCGTGGCCGATATCATTCGGCTCATATATCCGTTCTTCACGAATCGCATCAGGAAGATACTGCTGCTCCACCCAGTGATTCGGATAATTATGCGCATACTTGTAACCAATACCCCGTCCGAGCTTTTTGGCACCTTTATAACTAGAGTCCTGCAGGTAGGAAGGAATCGGGAGATTGCCCGTCTTCCGGACAATTGACAAGGCCTTCTCAATGCCAAGATAAGCAGAATTGGATTTTGGGGCGGAAGCGATATAGGCGGCCGCCTGTGCCAAAATGATTCTCCCCTCCGGCATGCCAACGCGCTCTACACCGATTGCCGCCGATGCTGCAACACAGATTGCCATCGGGTCGGCATTACCAACTTCTTCAGATGCAGCTACCAGCATTCTGCGTGCAATATACTTCACATCCTCGCCCGCTTCCAGCATCCGAGCCAGATAATAGAGGGCCGCATCCGGATCCGAACCGCACATGGACTCAATAAATGCAGCGATTGTATCGTAATGATGATCCCCGGTCTTATCGTAGCGGATTGCCTTCTTCTGTATGCATTCCTCTGCCACTTCCAGTGTGACATGTATCGTTCCATCACTTCCCGGATCTGTCGTAAGCACAGCAAGTTCTATAGCGTTTAGCGCGGCGCGGGCATCGCCATCTGCGATATCGGCCAGAAAATCTGCCGCATCCTCCGTGATATCAGCATGATATGTTTTTAGTCCCCGTTCCGAAGCGAACGCTCTGTGGATCAAAGTCAGGACATTCTGCTTCGAGAGCGGCTTCAGTTCAAAAATTCTCGATCTCGAAAGAAGCGCACCATTCACTTCAAAATACGGATTCTCTGTTGTTGCACCAATCAGAATCACCGTGCCGTCTTCCACATATGGCAGCAAATAGTCCTGCTGTGCCTTATTGAACCGATGGATCTCATCAATAAAAAGAATCGTTTTTCTTCCGTAACCGCCCAGATTCTCTTTAGCTCTTGCGACAACTTCCTCAAGATCTTTCTTTCCTGCAATCGTTGCGTTCACCTGATGAAAATCAGCGGACGTAGTACCAGCGATCACACGTGCGAGGGTTGTTTTCCCCACGCCAGGCGGTCCATAAAAGATAACCGAGCTGATCCGGTCCGCTTTAATCGCACGGTAAAGAAGCTTTCCCTTCCCTACAATGTTCTCCTGACCAACCACCTCTTCTAAAGTCTGCGGACGCATCCTGGCAGCAAGGGGAGCCTCCTTTTCTTTCCGGCGCTCAGCCGCATATTCAAAAAGATCCATCTGCTGTTATACCACCTTTACCTATCTTCCGTATCACAATGCCGCCTGGACGCACAGGCGCTGTGATACATGTTTTCAAATGTTGACAAACGATCTTCCAGCAATCTTATAACGCTCCGGAGTACCTTTGACCTCGAAACTCCTGACTGAAAATCGTCAAGCCCCGCCCTTTGGAATAATTGCTAATTCATCGCGACATGGGCTTTCATAATTCCGTACTTCATATTCCGGACAAAAGAAGGGCCTGCTCAAAGCGAGCAGGCCCTTCCTTTGATACTGATATGGCTCTTATTCGAATTCGATCGTTGCGGGCGGTTTGCCGGTGCAGTCGTAGAGCACGCGGTTGACGCCCTTGACTTCGTTGACAATGCGGCTCGTGGTCTTCTGCAGGACTTCCCACGGCAGCTGGGCGCTCTCGGCCGTCATGAAGTCGCTCGTCATGACAGCGCGCAGGGCGATGGCGTAGTCGTAGGTGCGGCCATCGCCCATGACGCCGACGCTGCGCATGTTCGTCAGCGCGGCGAAGTACTGGCCGAGGCCCTCGACGCCAGCCTTGGCGACTTCCTCGCGGTAAATGGCGTCTGCTTCCTGGACGATCTTGACCTTCTCGGCCGTGACCTCGCCGATGATGCGGATGCCGAGGCCCGGGCCCGGGAACGGCTGGCGGTTCACGAGGTACTCAGGCAGGCCGAGCTCGCGGCCGGCAGCGCGCACTTCATCCTTGAAGAGCAGGCGCAGCGGCTCGACGATCTCCTTGAAATCGACGAAGTCGGGCAGGCCGCCGACATTGTGGTGGCTCTTGATGACGGCCGACTTGCCGAGGCCGCTCTCGATGACATCCGGGTAAATCGTGCCCTGGACGAGGTAGTCGACAGCACCGATCTTCTTGGCCTCTTCCTCGAAGACGCGGATGAATTCCTCGCCGATGATCTTGCGCTTCTTCTCCGGCTCCGTCACGCCCTTGAGCTTCTCGTAGAAGCGGTCCTTCGCATTGACGCGGATGAAGTTGAGGTCGTACGGGCCTTCCGGGCCGAAGACGGCTTCGACCTGGTCGCCCTCGTCCTTGCGCAGCAGGCCGTGGTCGACAAAGACGCAGGTCAGCTGCTTGCCGATGGCCTTGGAGAGCAGCACGGCTGCGACGGACGAGTCGACGCCGCCCGACAGCGCGCAGAGTGCCTTGCCCTTGCCGATCTTGGCCTTGAGCTCCTCGATGGTCGTCTTGACGAAGGAGTCCATCTTCCAGTCGCCCTTGCACGCACAGACATTGTAGACGAAGTTGTGGAGCATCTCCTTGCCCTGTTCCGTGTGCATGACTTCCGGATGGAACTGCGTCGCGTAGAGGCGGCGCTCGGCGTTCTCCATCGCGGCGACCGGGCAGACCGACGTGAAGGCCGTGACCGTGAAGCCCTCCGGTGCCTTGGCGATGTAGTCCGTGTGACTCATCCAGCAGATGCTCTTCTCGCGCACGCCTGCAAAGAGCTTCGATGCCTTGCCCGCCTCATTGAGCGTGACTTCCGTCTTGCCGTATTCGCTCGTCGGTGCCGTCTCGACCTTGCCGCCGAGAAGATGGGCCATGAGCTGGGAGCCGTAGCAGATACCGAGCACGGGGATGCCGAGCTTGAAGATCTCCGGGCTGCAGGTCACAGCGTCTTCCGTGTAGACGCTGTTCGGGCCGCCCGTCAGGATGATGCCCTTCGGCGCCATCTCGCGGATCTTCTCCAGCGAAAGCGACTGCGGATGGACTTCGCAGTAGACATGGTTTTCACGCACGCGGCGCGCGATGAGCTGATTGTACTGGCCACCGAAGTCCAGTACGAGAATCATTTCATTTACAGGCTTACTCAATTTTGTTCCTCCCAAATCAAAAACCTACTTTTTCAAATTATATCATAGATATCATGGCAGAGCAAAAAGAAACGCCGCAGATGCGGCGTTTCCTGGTTCACTTGATTCATCTCTTCTGCAGCGGATCATCACCGTACTGGTTTGGGCCGCGCTTGCCGCGGATCATCATGAGGCAGACGATCAGCAGCATCGTGAAGAGGTTGAGCCCCTGCACGACCTGTGCCTCCATGCTGTCATCAGGAAGCTCTGCGATCAGGCGGAAGAAGAACGGCTGCAGGATGGCGATGACGAGGTAGAGGACGGCCAGCGGCTGTCCCATGCCGAGGTCGTGGAGCCGGCGCACGACGAGTGTGTAGATGGCGACGACCTCGACGATGGAGATGACGATAGCCGCGCCGTCGGCGACCTGCTTGCTGCCGAGCAGACTGTAGAAGAGCGTGTAGAAGATCATCGCCACGATCGTGGAGACGACTATGACGCCGAACAGCCGCATGATGAACGGCTTGCGGTTCAATCTGCCCCGGCAATTGAAAAATTTCTCGCGCAGTTCCTGCGCATCAAGACGAACGTTGAATCGTTCCATGAAATCCCTCATTTCTTATCGTATCCGCACGTCATGAGCAGTGCGGCAGTGGAAGCATGTCCGTGTCAGGCCTCTCCATCTCCGGCGCCCTGACTCCTGTATAGTTCGACAGCATCCCTTGCCGTTCCTGCTTCAAATCCCTTCTGGTAGAGATTGGCCATCATCTTCTGGCGGTCCGCATTGTGGGGGTACTTGAGGGCGAGCACGCGCAGGGCGGCCTGCTTCTCGCGCTCATAGGTGTCCTTTGGCTTGCAGGCGTCGATGTCCCCTTTGGTAAAGCCCCGCTGGCGGAGCTTGAGACAGATCTGGCGCACGGAATTGCGGCTCTCCGTGTAGAGAAAGGCGAACTGGCGCGCACACGCTTCGGCGTCGTTGAGGTAGCGGCGCTCCTTGAGGCGCGCGATGGCGCCTTCGATCTCTTCGTCACGGTAGCCCTTGCGCGCGAGTTTCTCATAAAGCTTTGCTTCGCTGTACTCCTGGCGCGCGAGGATGTCGACGGCAGCTATGAGGGCCGTCTTCGCCGGTTTTGCCGGGGCTGCGGAAGCCTCCCCCTCCGTTATGCCCTCTGCCCGTCTCGTGCAATTGCGGCGGGCGCGGCGGCGCGGGCGCGGCGTCTCCTCATCCGAGGCGCCTGAGCCTGCGTGGTAGCTGCGGTACATCATGCTTCGTCATCGGCCGGAGCGCCCTCATTTGCCCGCTCGGCCTCTGCCTCCGCCTGCTTGAGCGAATCACCCGCCTCGGGATTCTCAAGCAGCTTGGCACGGATCTTGGCCTCGATCTCCTCGCAGATGGCCGGCTGATCGCGCAGGGACTGCTTGGCATTCTCCTTGCCCTGGCCGAGGCGCGTGCCGTTGTAGGAGAACCAGGCGCCGCTCTTGTCGACGATGTCGAGGTCGACGCCCATGTCGATGATGCTCGAGAGGCGCGAGACGCCCTCGCCGTACATGATATCGAACTCTGCCGTGCGGAACGGCGGCGCGACCTTGTTCTTGACGACCTTGATGCGCGTGCGGTTGCCGATGACGTCCTGGCCCTGCTTGAGCGTGTCGATCTTGCGGACGTCGAGGCGGACGGACGAGTAGAACTTCAGCGCGCGGCCGCCCGTCGTCGTCTCGGGGTTGCCGAACATAACGCCGACCTTCTCGCGGATCTGGTTGATGAAGATGGCCGCCGTGCGGGACTTCGCGATGATGCCCGTGAGCTTGCGCATGGCCTGGCTCATGAGACGAGCCTGCAAACCGACGTGACTATCGCCCATGTCGCCCTCAATCTCGGCCTTCGGCACGAGTGCGGCGACGGAGTCGACAACGATGATGTCGATGGCGCCGCTGCGCACAAGTGCATCGACGATGTCGAGTGCCTGCTCGCCCGTATCTGGCTGGGAGATCAGGAGATCATCGATGTTGACGCCGAGCTTGGCGGCATAGACCGGGTCGAGCGCGTGCTCGGCATCGATGAAGGCCGCGATGCCGCCGTTCTTCTGTGCTTCGGCGATCATGTGCAGCGTGACCGTCGTCTTACCGGAAGACTCCGGGCCGTAGACCTCGATGATGCGGCCGCGCGGAATGCCGCCGACGCCGAGTGCGATGTCGAGCGGCAGGATGCCCGTCGGGATGACCTCGATGTCCATGTGTGCCTTGGCATCGCCGAGGCGCATAATCGAACCCTTGCCGAAGTCCTTCTCGATCTTCTTCAGCGCATTCTCGAGCGCTTCCTGTTTACTTGCTGCTTCTTTCTTATCTGCTGCCATGTAGTTCTCTCCTTTCATGACAATCCATCGTGATTGACGCATCTATGTTGACTCATTCGATTTCAGCGCATAGGGGTCAGTATATTCTTAGTATACCAAAAAAGGCACCCTCCTGACAAGGAAGGTGCCTTTCTATGGATAGCACATCGACTCTGCGATGGCATTCTGGATCACATGTAATCGGCCGAGGATTTCTTACGCTCCTGCTTGACGAGGCCGAGCTTGGCGGCAATCCACTCCATGCCGACGAAGAACACGGGGATCAGGAAGATACCCATGGCCGTCGCGAAGAGCATGCCGCCGACGACGGCGACGCCCATGCCGTTACGCGCTGCAGCACCGGCACCCGTGGCGATGGCCAGCGGGATACAGCCGATGATGAAGGCAAACGAGGTCATGAGGATTGGGCGCAGGCGCAGGCCGGCCGCCTCGATTGCTGCCTTGACAGGCTCCATGCCGCGGTCGACGCGGACCTTCGCGAACTCGACGATCAGGATGGCGTTCTTGGCTGCAAGACCGATGATCGCGATGATACCGATCTGCATGTAGACGCTGTCCTGGAGGCCGGCGTTCTGATGGCCAAGCATCGCCTCGAGGATGGAGAGGCCGTACTCAGATGCCACCGCTCCGAAGATGCCTGTCGGCACCGTCAGAAGGACGGCGAACGGGACGCTCCAGCTCTCGTAGAGGGCTGCAAGGCAGAGGAAGACGAAGACGAGCGAGAGCACGAGGACCTGCATCGTCGAACTCGAAGCCTTGGCCTCCTCACGGCTCTGGCCAGACCACTCGATGTTGAAGCCCGTGCCAGCGTTCTGCTGGACGACTTCCTTGATGGCATTCATGGCCTGGCCAGAGGAATAGCCATTGCCCGTCTGGCCCGTGATCTGGATGGAACGCGTGCCGTTGAAGCGGGAGATGCTCGACGGGCCCGACGTGAGTTTCGGACGCAGCAGCGTGTCGAGCGGGACCATCGTGCCCTTGCTCGACTTGACAAAGATGAACTTCATCTGGTCAGTCGAGCTGCGGTAGTCGTTGTCGGCCTGCAGCATGACTTTGTAGCTGCGGCCGAAGCGGTTGAAGTCGTTGACCTGATAGCCGCCGTAGTTGACCTGCATTGCGGCAAAGACATCCGAGAGCTGGATGCCGAGGTTCTTGACCTTCTCGCGGTCGACCTCATACTGGACGACCGGCGAGCCGACAGAGTACGTCGAGCGCACACCGGCGAGCTCCGGTCGCTGGTTGGCCTCTGCGACAATCTTCTTGGTGATGTCGTTGAGTTCCGTCTCCGTGTGGCCCGTCATATCCTGCAGCTGGAGCGTCCAGCCGCCCGTCATGCCGAGGCCCGGCAGAGCCGGCGGGTTCATGGCGATGACCGTCGCCTCCGGCGCGACCTTGGCGCCAAGGCCAAATGTCGTGCGCACGGCCGCATTGATGGAAGAAGCTGCATCTTCACGCTGCGACCAGTCCTTCATGCCGACGACGATCATGCCGGCACTCGACGAGGAACCGCCAGAGAGCGGCGAGAAGCCTGTGATGGCCATCGTGCTCTGCAGGCCCTTGATATTTTCCATCATGGCCGCGTTGAGCTTGTCGACGACGGCCTGCGTGCGGTTGGCCGAAGTACCATCCGGCATCTCGACAGCTGCGAACATGTAGCCCTGGTCCTCGCTCGGGACGAAAGTCGACGGCAGGTTCTTGTAGATGATGCCGGCACAGCCCGAGACGATCAGCAGGAAGATGATGGCCAGGCGCGAGTGGCGGATGAAATTCGCCACGATGCCGACATAGCCGCGCTTCATGCGCTCGAACCAGTTGTTGAACTTGGCGAAGAAGCGGCCGAGCACGCCCTCGTCGTCCTTCTCCGTGTGCTGCTTGAGCATCATCGCGCAGAGCGCCGGCGTCAGCGTCAGGGCCACGAAGGCCGAGAGGCAGACCGAGACGGCGATCGTCAGGGCGAACTGCTTGTAAAGGACGCCCGTCATGCCGCCGAGGAAGGCGACCGGCACGAAGACGGCCGAGAGGACGATAGCGATGGCGATGACCGGGCCCTGGACTTCATCCATGGCGCGCTCCGTCGCATCGATAGGCGTCAAGCCCTCTTCCATGTGTTTCTCAACATTCTCGATGACGACGATAGCATCATCGACGACGAGGCCGATGGCAAGGACCATCGCGAAGAGCGTCAGCGTGTTGATCGTGAAGTCGAGCACAATGAAGGCGCCGAGCGTACCGATCAGGGAGACCGGCACGGCGAGCAGCGGGATGACCGTCGCGCGCCAGTTCTGCAGGAATACGAAGATGACGAAGACGACGAGCAGCAGGGCCTCGAAGAACGTCATGAGGACTTCTTCGATGGACGTGCTGATGTAGTTCGTCGAGTCGAAGATCGTCGACATCTGCATGCCCGGCGGCAGCGTCTCCTTCGCTTCATCGAAGACCTTGCGGACTTCGCTGATGGTCTTCATGGCATTGGCATCACTCGTCAGGTTGATGCCGAAGCCGACGGCCGGGTAGCCGTTGAACTTCGAGATGATGGCTTCCGACTGAGAGCCCGTCTCGATCTTCGCAACATCCTTGAGGCGGACGAACTGGCCGTCACCGTTCGACTTGATGATGACGTTGCCGAATTCCTCCGGCGTCGTCAGGCGGCCTTCGATCTTGCCGGACATCTGCTTTTCCTGGCCGTTGTTGACCGGCATGGCGCCGACCGTACCGGCCGGGGCCTGGACATTCTGCTCCTTGATGGCAGCCGAGACATCGGCGACCGTAAGGCCCAACTCTGCGAGCTTGTCTGGATTGAGCCAGACGCGCATCGCGTAGTCGGAGCCGAATACCTGGACATCGCCGACGCCGTTGATGCGCTTGAGCTTATCGAGCAGGTAGATCGTCGCGTAGTTCTTCATGAAGGCACGGTCATACGTGCCGTCCGGCGAATAGAATGACATCATGTACGCCATATCATTCGTCGATTTCTTGGTCGTGACACCGACCTGCTGGACCTCAGACGGTAGCTGGCTCGTCGCCGAAGCAACGTTGTTCTGCACCTTGACCGAGTCCATGTCGCCATCCGTGCCGACCTCGAACGTGACCGACAGGCTGTAGCGGCCCGTATCATCGGAGGTTGAGGACATGTAATCCATGCCCTGCGTGCCGTTGACCTGGTCCTCGACGATCTGCGCAACCGTCTGGTTGACGACGGCCGCACTCGCGCCCGTGTACGACGTGCTGACGCTGACCGTCGGCGGCGAGATCTGCGGATACTGCGCGATTGGCAGCTGCGTTGCCGCAATGGAGCCGGCGATGACGATGATCAGCGAGATGACGATGGCGAATATCGGGCGGTGGATAAAGAATTTAGACAAGACGCCGCCCCCTTAGCTGTTGCTGTCGCCGCTGTTTGCTTCCGAAGAAGTCATCGTGTCAAACGGCATCGTATCCTCATCGAACGAGAAGCCCATCTCCTCAGGCGTCACCATCGTGACGGCGAGGTCCTTGCCCTCCGTCAGACTCGAGAGGCCCTCGACGACGACCGTGTCACTGGCGGAGAGGCCGCTCTTGACGATGTAATAGCTGCCGATCTGCTGGCCGAGCTCAATACTGCGCGACTCCGACTTGCCATCAGCGCCGACGACCATGACAAACGTCTTGTCGAGCAGCTGCTGGACAGCGCGCTGCGGCACGAGGATGGCGTTCGGGATTGTCTCGCCCGTGAGCTTGACGCGCGCGAACATGCCCGGCAGCAGCAGGCCGTTCGGATTCGGGAAGAGAGCCTTGAACGTCAGCGTGCCCGTATTCTGGGCGAGCGCGCGGTCGGCCTGGACGATGCGTCCGTCCATCGGGTACGTCGAGCCGTCGGAGAGCTTGACCGTGACGTCAAGCGGATTGCCCGAACCGCTCTGCATGGACTGGATGTTGCGGAATTTCAGATACTCGGCCTCCGAGATACTGAACTGCACGAAGACAGGGTCGATCGTACCGATGGTCACGAGATTCGTGTTGCCGGCCGTGGCAAACGTGCCGACAGCGACATCGTCGACGGACACCTGCCCCGACATCGGCGCGTAGACGACCGTGTCATCGAGGTCCTGCTGTGCTTTCTGCACGAGCGCCTCGTTGGCGGCAGCCGCGGCCGAGTAGGCATTGACATTTGCCTGCTGCGTCGTCACCGTCTGCTCCGAGATGGCATCAGCGGCGAGCAGCGACTGGTCGCGGTAGAGATCGGTCTGCGCATTCGAGAGCGTCGCCTGTGACTGAGCAAGATTTGCCTGCGCCTGCAAGACTGCGGACTCATACTGGCGGGAGTCCAGGCGGTAGAGCGGCTGCCCGGCTTCTACATGGTCACCGCCATGGAAATACTTTTCGACAATCTTGCCGGACACCTTCGACTGGACCTTGACCTCATCCCGGCCGACAATCTGGCCAGCATACTCGCTGCTGACCGGCGCGTCCTGCTGCAGGACCTTCATGGCCTTGACCTGGGTTGCCCCCGCTGCCTGCTGCTGCTGCTTCGCGCCGCAGCCTGAGAGGAGCACCGTGGCCGAGAGCGCCAAGGTCAGCATGAGAGCCAGCGGTTTCTTGTTCTTCGCAAAAAACAAAGAGATAACCTCCTTTGACTTTGGTGATATCGGATGATACCTTCTTCACTGTTCGATTAGTAAATAAATGTTTACTATTAACGACTTTTATAGTATAGTATATCTATATAAAAGTCAAGAAAAACCGTCTTATATTTGTCTTTGAACCGTCTTATACCATTCTGATTGCAATTCTCTTATACGATTCTTAAAGGAGTGATGTCATGACGACGCCATCCCCGGAAGCCTCCACAGATATATCCTTCGCCTTCATCGAGACGCTCGTGCTCATCCACCGCAACTTCTACCGCAACCTGGCAACGCCGATACCGCTCAACCAGTTCGCGACGCTCATGACGCTACGCCTCGAGAAACAGGCCACCATCTCTGAGATTGGGCAACGCCTGAAGATCTCGAAGCAGCAGATGACGAACATCTGCGACAAGCTGATGCAGGCCGGACTCGTCACGAAGCAGCAGGACCGCGAGGACCGGCGCCGCATCCTCGTCTCGATGACATCCGCAGGCGAGAAGATGCTCGACGACCAGAATGAGATTGTGCGTCAGAAGTTCCTGAGCAGCTTGCAGGAATTCAGCGAGGAGGAGCGAGCAGAGCTTTACCACTCCATCACGGACCTCAATCACTACATCGAGAAGATGGGCCCGTCGCACAACGGCTGAACCAGCATCAAGTCGGCAGCCGCCAGGCAACAGCATACGACAGAAAAAGGAGAAGCATCATCCGCTTCTCCTTTTTTCATCCCCATTTCCCGTGTGACAGCCGCGCTCAGCCGAGATCGATCACGTCGAGATCGTCCGGCACGAAGACATTGCCGTGATAGTACTCTTTGGCCTCCGCTGTGTACGCCTGCTTGCGGCTCTCGATGCTCTTGTCCTCCGTGTGATAGAGCACGAGGTTCTTGACGCCGAGCGTCTCGGCGAGTTCGCTGGCCTCCTTGACCGTCGAGTGGTTCTTCTCATACGGCTTGAACTTATCGCGGTCGCCGTACTTGCAGAAAGCCTCGGCGAGCAGCCAGTCTGCACCCTTGGCGTAGACCTCGTCGTGCTCGTTGTAGGGCTCGTCACCTAGGCAGGTGAAGCGCATGTCATCAGGGAAGCGCAGCTCATAGCCGAACTGCTTCGCCTTTGTCGAGAGGATATCGAAGGCCGTGAGCTGGAGCCCCTCGAAGTTGACGACCGTGCCGTCCTTGACCTCGTGCAGGAAGATGCTCGTGCCCACGCGTGCGAAATCCTTCTTCTTTAGCGTCATCTTCGTCATCGCGAGCAGCATGTCGCGCACGACATCATGGCAGTAGATGTGGAACTCGCCCTCATACTTGCCCTTGTTCATGAGGTCCGCGACCTTGCGCATGACCCAGATGACGCCGAGCACGTGGTCCGTGTGGCCATGCGTCACGAACATATGATGGCACTTCTGGTAGTCGAAGCCCGCGAGCTCAAGCTGGCGCAGGATGCCGTTGCCGCCGCCTGCGTCCGTCAGGAACAGCGCACCATTCTCAAGCGTCACATAGAAGCATGTGTTGTAGCATTTCGTCACCATGGCATTGCCCGTGCCGAGCATCGTAAGTTTTCTCATGAAAACATCTCCCATCCACTATCTCATTTATCTCATTTGACTACAATTTAATTATAAAACAAAGGTGCCGACCTTGTCAGCACCCTTGCTCTATATTACAGCGCTGCTCAGCGCTTTTTCTGCGTATGCGGGGCGATTTTCTCGAGTGCAGCGCGGGCAGCGTGCTGCTCCGCTTCTTTCTTGCTGTGGCCTGTGCCCTCGCCCATGACTGTTCCCGTCACGCGCACGCGGAACGTGAACTCCTTGGCGTGGTCGGGGCCGGACTCGGAGACGAGCTCATACGTGATGCTCTGCCCGTCCTTGCGGAAGACAATCTCCTGCAGGATGGTCTTGTAGTCCTTGAGAATGGCACCGTGCTCGGCGTTCTCGAACTCGCCGCGTAGCTGGCGCACGACGTAAGCCTGCGCCGCCTCCCAGCCCTGGTCGAGGTAGACAGCACCGATGACGGCCTCGAAGACATCTTCGAGGTTCGTCTGGCGCGTGCGCCCGCCGCCCATCTCCTCACCGCGTCCCAGGAGCAGGTAGTCGCCGAGATGGAGTCCGGACGCGAGCTTGGCGAGCGTCGTCGAGCAGACAATGCTCGCACGCGTCTTCGTGAGCTCGCCTTCCGGCATCTCCGGGAAGTGCTCGTAGAGATAGGTGCTGGAGGCAAGCTCCAGCACAGCATCCCCCAAAAATTCGAGGCGTTCGTTATGGGGCGTGTTCCGCTTCGACTCATTGGCATACGAGGTATGCGTCAGAGCCTGGTCGAGGAGTGCGAGATCGTGGAAGGTCACGCCGAGGCGCTCCGAGAGCGCCAACAGCTGATCGCGGCGCTCTCCTCCTTCCTTCCGAACGTTTCTCATCGCATTACTCCGTGTACTTCTTCATGACGATGCACGCATTGTGACCGCCAAAGCCGAAGTTGTTCGAGATGGCCGCGCGTACTTTCTTCGCGCGCGCCTTGTTCGGCACGTAGTCGAGGTCGAGGCCCTCGTCCGGCGTCTCATAGTTGATCGTCGGCGGCATCATGTCGTTCTCGACCGTCAGCGCCGTGGCAACTGCCTCGATACCGCCGGCAGCGCCGAGCAGGTGGCCCGTCATCGACTTGATGGACGAGACGGAGACGTCCTTGGCATGCTCACCCCAGACGGCCTTGATGGCCAGCGACTCGCCCTCATCGTTGAGGTGCGTCGAGGTGCCGTGTGCATTGACGTAGTCGACGTCAGCGGCCTGCAGGCCAGCGTCGTCGATGGCGAGCTGCATGCACTTGGCCTGGTATTCGCCGCCCGGTGCCGGGCTCGTCATGTGGTAGGCATCCGAGTTTGCACCGTAGCCGGCGAGCTCTGCGTAGATGTGTGCGCCGCGCGCCTTGGCATGCTCGAGGCTCTCGAGGATGACGAGGCCAGCGCCTTCGCCCATGACGAAGCCGCTGCGGTTCTTGTCGAACGGGCGCGATGCGTGCTCCGGATCATCGTTGTGGTCCATGCAGAGTGCCTTCATCGCAGCAAAACCTGCGACAGCTGCCTGGCTGATGGCTGCTTCCGTGCCGCCAGCGACCATGACATCTGCCTTGCCTTCCTGGATGACGCGGAAGGCATCGCCGATGCAGTTCGTGCCCGTCGCGCAGGCCGTGACGACGCACGAAGACGGACCGTGGAGCTTGTAGGTGATGGCGACCTGGCCAGCGGCGAGGTTCGCGATCATCATCGGGATGAAGAACGGGCTGATGCGGTTCGGGCCCTTGTCAAAGAGCTTCTTGTACTGAGCGTGCATCGTCTCGATACCGCCGATGCCCGCGCCGATGTACGTGCCGATGCGGTCGCGGTCTTCCTTCTCGAGATCGAGACCTGCATCCTCGATTGCCAGCTTAGCCGCAGCGACAGCGAACTGTGCATAGCGGTCCATGCGCTTGGACTCCTTCTTGTCGATGTAGTCCGTCGGCTCGAAGCCCTTGACTTCGCCTGCAATCTGTGCACCGTATTCCGATGCATCGAAACGGGTGATCTTGCCGATGCCGTTCTTGCCTTCCATGAGGCCTTCCCAGAATGCGTCCTTGCCGATGCCAATTGGGGTGATGGCCCCCAGGCCCGTAATTACTACGCGTTTACTCAAAACAATGACTCCCCTCTAATATCTTGTATCTTGCTGTCCCCGTGCTCCCTGCGGCATCGGGGACTCAGTTGGCAGCTTCTGCTTCTTTCTTGAGCTGCTCGAAAATCTCGTGCACCGACATGATCTTGTCGATGCGCGGCATGTATTCGCCCGTGAAGACGAGGCCCGTCTCCACATCTCCCTGCTGCGCGCGGATCAGCGCGCGGATGATGCAGAAGTTATGCTTGCAGGCCTTGAGACATGCGTCGCACGTCTTCGGCGGCACAGGGCCCTCGAGGACGCGTGCCGAGAACGGCGTGCGCACGGCACGCCCTGGCAGCCCGACAGGGCTGTGGATGACGACGATGTCCTCCGGCTTTGATTTCAGGTAATATTCTTTGAGGGCCGGTGCCGCGTTGGATTCCTCCGAAGCCGCGAAGCGCGAGCCCATCTGGACGCCTGCTGCGCCCATCTTTATCAGATCAACGATGTCCTGGCCATGAAGGACGCCGCCGGCCGCGATGACCGGGACTTTGACTGCTGCACTGACATCCGAGATGAGATCACGTACCGACGTGTTCGTCCCGAGATGGCCGCCAGCTTCCTTGCCCTCCAGCACGATGGCTGCTGCGCCAAGACGCTCCGAGATTTTAGCTAATTTTACAGAGGAAACAATCGGAACGATCGGCGTTCCAGACTCCTTGCCAAGGCCAAACATATCGCGTGAAAAGCCTGCACCTGCTACAACGAGATCGATGCCCTCATCGATGGCCGTCTTGACAATGCCAGCAAAATCACGAGCTGCTACCATGATGTTGATGCCAATGATACCAGATGTGAGCGAACGTGCGAGCCTGATTTCATAACGCAGTTCGTCGTGGCTCATGCCAGATGCAGCAATGAGGCCGATACCGCCCTCGTTCGCAACGGCTGCGGCCAGACGGGCCGTTGACAAGCGGATTGCCATGCCGCCCTGCTGGATCGGTACACGCGCAATCTTGTTGCCAATCTTAAGCTCTGGAAGTTTCAATGTTACTCCTCCAATCATTTTACCTCTTAAGAAAATCCCGCGAAGCAACTTCACGGGATTCTCAAAAGGTAAGACGCTCAATCTTATTTGTCCTTGTGCTGGTCAATGTAGGTAACTACATCCTGAACAGTCTTGATCTTCTCAGCAGCCTCATCCGGAATCTCAATGTTGAATTCCTCTTCGAAAGCCATGATCAGCTCAACGATATCCAGGGAGTCAGCGCCCAAATCATCGATGAAGGTAGAATCGATTGCGACCTCGTCCGGCTCAACGCCCAGCTGCTCAACAACGATATCTCTAACTTTTTCAAAAGTCGACATGAAGTTTCACCTCCTTAAATTAGTATCCTATATAGTTATATCACATAACCATGCCGCCGTCTACATTGACGACCTGACCAGTGATATAGGATGAACAATCCGATGTGAGGAAAAGCACGGCATTGGCGACATCTTCCGGACGTCCCATCTTGCGCATGGGAATCTCCTGGACCATCGCTTCCTTGACTTTGTCCGAAAGGACTGCCGTCATATCCGTGTCGATAAAGCCCGGTGCAACCATGTTGACCGTGATGCCGCGTGCAGCGAGTTCCTTGGCTGCCGACTTCGAGAAGCCGAGCACGCCAGCCTTCGCTGCAGCGTAGTTCGTCTGGCCGGCATTGCCCATGAGACCAACGACCGAGCTCATGTTGACGATGCGGCCGCTGCGCTTCTTCATCATGATCTTCGCAGCTGCCTTCGTGCAGTAGAATACGCCCTTGAGGTTCGTATCGATGACCGCATCGAAATCTTCTTCTTTCATGCGAATCAGAAGTCCGTCACGCGTGATGCCGGCGTTGTTGACGAGGATGTCAACCGTGCCGAACGCCTCGACAACTTTTGCAAACATTTCTTCTACTGCAGCACTGTCTGCCACATTGGCCTTCACGAGGATTGCCTCGCCGCCATTCTTCTCGATCTCGCTCTTGACTTCCTCCGCTGCCTTCTGGTTGCCAGCGAAGTTGATGGCAATCTTGGCACCCTCAGAAGCGAGGCGGATAGCAATGGCACGGCCGATACCGCGCGACGCACCCGTTACGAGTGCGACCTTCCCATCTAAAAGCATATTAGCGAACCTCCTTCAAATAGTCAAGCGTTTTTTGCAAACTTTCAAGGTTTTCGACATTGAGACTCTTGATAGAACGGTCGATGCGGCGATTGAAACCGCAGAGCGTCTTGCCCGGACCGGCCTCGACGAACGTGTCAGCACCGAAGGCCTGCATCGTCTTGACGCAGGTGATCCAGCGGACCGGATGGTCAGCCTGTGCGACAAGGTTCGCCTTGATCTCCTCTGCTTTCGTCTCCAGTTCGCCCGTGTAATTCGAGACAACCGGGAAGGCAGCATCGTGGATTGCGACTTTCGCGAGCTCGTCTGCGAGCTTCTCGGCGGCCGGCTTCATGAGCGTCGAGTGGAACGGCGCAGAGACGGGCAGAATGACGGCCTTCTTGGCACCAGCTGCCTTGAGCTCCTCGACGGCCTTCTCCACGCCCTTCGTCGTGCCGGCGATGACCGTCTGGCCCGGGCAGTTGAAGTTGACGGGCTGGACCTCGCCAGCTTCCTTCGTCGCCTTCTCGCAGGCGGCGGCAATCGTCTCGTCGTCGAGGCCGATGATGGCGGCCATGCCGCCCTCACCGACGGGGACGGCCTCCTGCATGTACTGGCCGCGCTTGTGGACGAGCGCGACGGCATCCTTGAAAGAAAGGACGCCCGCTGCGACGAGAGCCGAGTACTCGCCGAGGCTGTGGCCGCCGGCGACATCCGGCTGTACGCCGTGTTCCTTGAGGATCTCGTTGACGATGACGCTGACCGTCAGGATAGCCGGCTGCGTGTTGGCCGTGAGCTTGAGGTCGTCTGCCGGCCCCTCGAAGCACATGTCCTTGATGGAATATCCAAGTGCCTCGTCGGCTTCGGCAAAGAGTCTCTTGGCGACGTCATACTGGTCGAAAAGGTCTTTGCCCATCCCGACAGCCTGTGCGCCCTGCCCCGGAAATACGAATGCGAGTTTATTCACCTTTCACTACCCCCTGTTCTAGATTCGCTCTTGCTTCTCTGTATTGCATGTATCTATGCTCTATTTATATATTAGATTTACTGTATTTATTTATGATAGCAACGTGCTTGACTTATCGTGATTATCTGCAGTCGTCCTGGATCGTCTCGATGACGCCTGGCAGGCCTGCGACGATGTCTTCGATGATTGCCTTGACCGGCTTGATGTCGTGAAGCATGCCCGAGATCTCGCCGATCATGACGGAACCGTTCTCGACATCGCCCTCATGCGTCGCGCGGTGCAGGGAGCCTACGCCGAGCTTCTCGAGCTCTTCTGCCGGAGCGCCTGCCGCCTCGAGTTCCTCATACTTGCGCGTGAGCTTGTTGTGGAGCACGCGTGCCGGATGGCCGAGCGTGCGGCCCGTGACGACCGTCGAGCGGTCTTTCGCCTTGAGGACCATCTTCTTGTAGTTCGGATGCGCGATGCACTCCTCACTCATGACAAAGCGGGAGCCCATCTGGACGGCCTGTGCGCCGAGCGCAAAGACAGCCGCCATGCCGCGCGAATCCGCGACGCCGCCCGCACCGATGACCGGCACGTCGACAGCGTCGACGATCTGCGGCACGAGTGCCATAGTCGTGATCTCGCCGATGTGGCCGCCCGACTCCGTGCCCTCTGCAATCAGGGCATCGACGCCAGAGCGCACGAGGCGCTTCGCGAGTGCGACCGATGCGACAACCGGGATGACCTTCGTGCCGATCTCCTTGAGGGCCGGCACGTATTCGCCCGGGTTGCCAGCGCCCGTCGTGACGACGGGGACCTTCTCCTCGAGCACGACCTGCATGACTTCCTTGACGTACGGGCTCATGAGCATGACATTGACGCCGAACGGCTTATCCGTCCAGCCCTTGCACTTCTGGATCTCTGCGCGCAGGATCTCCGGCGGCATGTGGCCGGCGCCGATGATGCCGAGGCCGCCGGCATTCGAGACGGCCGAAGCGAGCTCTGCCGTGCCGATCCAGGCCATGCCGCCCTGGAAGATCGGGTACTTTATGTTGAGTAACTTACAGATTGCATTGTTTTCAAACATCAGATTAGTCCTCCTTAGCCCATTTCATGATGCAGGATGCCCAGGTGAGTCCGGCACCAAAACCGGCCAGGGCAATGAGATCGCCTTTCTTGAAGCGGTGCGCCTGCACTGCCTCCGCCAGGGCAACCGGTATGGACGCCGCTGACATATTGCCATATTTCCCGATATCGACGATGACTTTCTCCGCCGGCAGTTCCAGGCGCTTCGCCGCTGCATCGATGATGCGCGTGTTGGCCTGATGCGGGACGAGCCAGTCAATCTCCGTCTTCTCGATGCCTGCGCGCTCCAGCGACTTCTCGACCGTCTCGCCTAGGATCTTGACTGCGAAGCGGAAGACCGCCCTGCCGTCCATGTGGATGCAGTTCTCGTGCATCAGCAGGGATTCTGCCGTCAGCGGCTTTTGACTGCCGCCTGCAGGGATGTCGAGCAGGTCGCCGCCCGCGCCATCGCTGCCGAGGTCGAAGCTCAAGAGGCCAAAGCCTTTGTCGACCGGGCCAAAGACAGCGGCACCGGCGCCGTCGCCGAACAGGATGCAGGTATTGCGGTCCGTCCAGTCCACGACCTTCGAGAGCGTCTCCGCGCCGACCACGAGGATGTGGCGGTAGACGCCCGTCTCGATGAACTGGCAGGCCGTCGCTGCCGCATAGGCAAAGCCTGAGCAGGCCGCCGAGAGATCGAAGGCACCGGCCTTCGAGGCCCCCAGTCTGTCCTGCAGGATGCAGGCCGTCGAGGGAATCGTGCGGTCCGGCGTCATCGTCGCGACGATGATGAGGTCGAGGTCTTCGGCACGCACGCCGGCATCTTCAAGGGCCATGCGGGCTGCGCGCTCCGCCAGGTCCGATACAGGCTGGTCCTCGCGCGCCACATGGCGCTCGTGTATGCCCGTGCGCTCGACGATCCACGCGTTATTCGTGTCGACCATCTGCTCGAGGTCCTCATTCGTGATGACCTTCTCGGGAACATACCAGCCTGTCCCGATGATACCAGCGCTATTTCTTGTCTCCATCATGCGTCAGTATATCCTCCTTTGCAAGTGTATCCTGGATGTGTGCGAGGACATCCCCCCGGACATAATCGTTCGCCACACCGATTGCACTGCAAATGGACTTGGCGTTCGACGAACCGTGACTGATGATGCAGCAGCCGTTGACGCCGAGGAGCGGCGCACCGCCGTACTCCGTGACATCGAGGCGCTTGCCGAGCTTCTTGAGCGTCGGCATCAGGAGAAGCGCACCGAGCTTGGCGAGGATGCCGCCGCCCTTGATGGCCTCTTTGATAAGCTTCAGGATTGTCTTTGCCAGTCCCTCTGCAAATTTTAGCACAACATTGCCAACAAATCCATCACAAATTACGACGTCGAAGTTGCCCTTCGGCACATCGCGCCCTTCGGCATTGCCGCAGAAGTTGATCGTGTGCATGTTCTTGAGCAGTGCGTACGTCGCCTTGGCCTGCTCATTTCCCTTCGTCTCCTCTTCACCGATATTGAGCAGTCCGACGCGCGGGTTCTTGATCTTGAAGACGTATTCGGCGTAGATTGAGCCCATGATGCCGCTCTGGACGAGGTGCTCCGGCTTCGAGTCCACGTTGGCCCCGGAGTCGAGAAGCAATGTGACACCCTTCGGTGTCGGCATTGGCGTCGCGATAGTCGGACGGCCGATGCCCTTGATGCGGCGCAGGATGAGCTGCGCTGCTGTCACGGCCGCGCCCGTGCTGCCAGCCGACAGCACAGCATCGCAGACGCCGTCCTTGACGAGGCGCGTCGCCACGACGATGGAGGCATCCTTCTTCGTGCGCACGGCATCGGCCGGATGCTCGCCCATCTCGATGACCTGCGAGGCGTGGTGGATGGAGATGCCGAGCTTCTCCCAGCCCGGCTCCTTCGACAGGACCTCGCGGATCTTCGCCTCGTCGCCGACGAGGACGATCTCACAATGGTATTTCTTGGCGGCGCGCACCGAACCGAAAACAATCTCGAGCGGTGCGTAATCGCCGCCCATGGCATCAACTGCAATCTTCATGCCAGAATTCCTCCTCACTCCTCTCCCCACGAAACCATGATGAATTTCGCACGGAATACTTCCTGGGTATCATTTCGCGTCTTGACCCAGACAAAATACTTATTGCCGCGTACCTTGACGATCTCCGCCTTGGCGATGAGCTTCTCGCCGACGTGCACCGGCACCTTGTACTTGACGTTTGCCACGCCGGTGACGGCCATCGGCGCATCGATGAGCGCGAGGGCCAGGGAATTGGCCTGCGAGAACATGTAGTAGCCCTTGGCGATCTTCGTCTTCGCGAAGACCATGTCATCGGTGATGCGCAGAAGAGAGATGCCGGAATGGCCGAGCTCGAGGTCGATGAGTTCACCGACAACATCACCGCTCTCGATGGACTTGACCTTGTTCTGCGCGCTCTCCGCCATCTTGCGGATGCGCCCGCGCAGCTCCGGTATGCCGAGCTCCAGCCGGTCGAGGCGGATGGTCTGCACGCTGACGCCGAGTTTCTGAGCGAGCTCCTCGTCGGTCAGGAACGGTTTCTCCTTGACCTGCTGCAAGAGGAGCTGCTGACGCTCCTTCTTCTTGACCCTTGCCATGCCTTCATCTCCTCCCCAATATTTAGTACCTGATATTACAACCTTATATCAGGATTCATTATACGGTGTTTGTCCTAAAAAAGCAAGCCTCTCATCGCGCAATCGGGAAAGTGGCAAAAAAAAAGAATAAGCAGGACTATGTCCTGCTCATCTATCGTTCTTATTCAGCTGCCTTGACAACCTCTTTGCCATCATAGTAGCCGCATTCCGGGCATACATGATGAGGCATCTTCGGTTCGTGGCACTGCGGGCAAGCTACGAAGCCAGGAGCCTCGAGCTTCCAGTTCGCACGGCGCTGGTCGCGGCGTGCCTTGGAAGTCTTGCGCTTTGGTACTGCCATCTCGGATACACCTCCTTACGAGTTCATTTCTTATTTTTCGCCAATAATTCCTGCAAGGCGGCCATGCGCGGGTCCGGTACAAACCGATCGCAGCCACAGTCTCCCTGATTGAGGTCTGCTCCACAGACGGGGCAGAGGCCCTTGCAATCGGGCTTGCAGAGCTTGCTGAGCGGCTGAGCCGCCAGGACGGTATCGCGGACAAGCTCCGTGATATCGATGAGGTCGCCGTCGAAGCGATTGACCTCTTCATCCTCAGCCATCTCACCCGTGCGGCGGAATTCTTCCGAGAAGGGATGTTCCTGCTCCTCTTGGCACGGTGCCAGGCAGCGGTCACACACAAAGGATTTCGTACAGCGAATGACGCCTTCCGCACGCCAGCAGCTTCCCGTGTGGACGATATGCCCCTCGACCGTCAGAGGTCCCACAAAGGCATAATCGTCCGCAACGGCGCCGATGGCTTCGGCCGTCGTCGTGAACGCAAACGGAATCTCCTGCATGAAGTCCGCATTCGATTCAGCAATGTTTATTTTCATATCAGCATCAACCTCCATACATTATAGCGATGTGCCCATTCCTTTGTCAAGTATCAACTGTCCTCGGGCATCCCTGCGCGCAGCGCCTGAGCCATGAGGACGGTCAGAGCACGCGCTGGATGTGGATGGCGAGCAGCGTCGTCTCCGCTGCCGCGACGGGCAGGCGCAGCTTCCTGGAAAGCGACACTGAAAGCTTTTCTGCGAGCGCATAGGCCTTAGGGTACATCTTGAGCACGTAATCGTCCATCTGGATGGGCACCACCTCCTGCGCGCGGATGCGCAGGATCATGTAGCAGATGTGGCTGACGAGGCGCGTGTACTTGAGCTCTGTGCGCCGCAGCGTCAGCCCGAGCTCTGCTTCAAGTTCCGCGATGCACTCGGCGGCCAGCCTGATGTTCGTCAGGCTGTCGCCCGCATTCTGCTCGCTGATGCCCGCATGGATGTGCAGGGAGAGGTAGCCCGCCTCCTCAGGCGGCAGCTCTACGCCATCTTCCCGCTCGATCGCGCGGATACCCTGCTCAGCGATGCGGTACTCGTCGGGAAACATCGCCATGATGTCGTGCTGCAGAGGATTGGGCAGGCGAATGCCGCGCCGGCAGCGCTCGAGCGCCATCGCGATGTGGTCCGCCATCGGCAGCAGGATATCATCGGCCATGTCAGGGAATGACTTGCGCGCCTCGTCGAGCACGCGCGCCGCGAACTCGACCGCATGCGCATCGATGCCGTTGATGCGCTGCAAGGCGCTGCTTTCCCCATCGGTGATGAGGTGGTAGACCTTGGCCTGCGGCAGGAGCCCGAGCCGCTCGCCGCTCTTCTTCCCGAAGCCGATGCCCTTGCCGAGCAGGATAACTTCCTTTCCTTCCTCCGTCAGCGCCAAGAGCCCGTTGTTGTTCAAAGGCTTTATGACACGAAACATAAAAAACCCCCTTATATGATGCTATCATTATAACCCATTTCCGAGGTCATATGCTATAGCCATACAAGGAGATTTTTTACGGTGATTATACGGTTATAATGATAGAATCTGCTCAGAACTTCGCGACTTCGTCAAGTGCCTTGACTGCGCCCGTCTTCTCCATCTCGATGGACTGGCCTTCCTGCAGGCCCGTGAAGATGACGAGGCAGGCATCCGACTTGGCATTCGCCTTGATGAACGCATCGTCGAAGTGCATGAGCTTGTCGCCCTTCTTGACCTTCTGGCCATTCTCGACGAAGACCTCGAAGCCCTTGCCGCCGAGATTGACGGTGTCGACGCCGATGTGCAGCAGGTACTCCGTGCCGTCAGCGGCCTTCATGCCGATGGCGTGCTTCGTGTCGAAGACGAAGACAACTTCGCCGTCGGACGGCGCGTAGACCGTCTCTTCCGTTGGGTAGACGAAGTAGCCGTCGCCCATCATCTTGCTCGCGAACGCCTCATCCGGCGCCTCAGCGATGGGGTGGACGTCGCCGGCGACAGGCGTGCAGAGCGAATGCGCAGCAGCCTGCGGTGCAGCAGCCTTTTTCTCTTCAGCCTTTGGTGCCTCTTCTGCCTGAGGCTCCTCTGCCGGGGCATCGAGTTCCGGCTCGACATCGGGAGCCGTCTCGAGGTACGTCTCGAGGTTGGCCTTGATGACGGCGACCTGCGGTCCGTAGATGACCTGGACGCCCGTTCCCTTTTTGATGACGCCGACAGCGCCCGTCGCTTTGAGGATCTTCTCGTTGACGAGCGAGGAATCCGCTACCGAGCAGCGCAGGCGCGTCGCGCAGCAGTCGACCGACGTGATGTTCCTCTTGCTGCCAAGGCCGCGCGCGATCATCGAGCTCTTGGCATCCTCGACGCTCTGCTGCGAGCCGCCGCTTGCGCCGGCGCCCTTCTTGGCCTGGTAGTCTGCTTTCGTGTAGAGCTTCGTCTCCTCGTCGTCGTCCTCGCGGCCCGGCGTCTTGAAGTCGAATTTCTTGATCATCCACGTGAAGATGAAGTAGTAGAGGAAGAAGTAGATGATGCCGACCGGGATGATGTACATCCAGCTCGTCTTCGCCTCGCCCTGCAGGATGCCGAAGATGAAGAGGTCGAGCAGGCCGCCCGAGAACGTCAGGCCGACAGCGATGTTGAGCATGTGCGCGATCATGTAAGCTGCGCCGGCGAGGACAACCTGAACGCCGAAGAGTGCCGGTGCGACGAAGAGGAAGGAGAACTCAATCGGCTCCGTGATACCCGTGAGCATCGAAGTAAGGGCTGCGGAGAGCAGCAGGCCCTTGGCCGCCGTCTTCTTCGACGGCTTCGCACAGCGGTACATGGCGAGCGCTGCACCCGGCAGGCCGAAGATCATGAAGATGAACTCACCGGAGAAGTAGCGCGTCGCGTCAGCGCTGAAGTGCGCGACATCCGGCGAGGCGAGCTGCGCGAAGAAGATGTTCTGGCCGCCCTGGACGAGCTGGCCGTCAATCATCATCGAACCACCGACGCCCGTCTGCCAGAACGGCAGGTAGAAGACGTGGTGCAGGCCGAACGGGATCAGGGCGCGCTTGATGATGCCGAAGATCAGCGTGCCGACATAGCCCGTGCCCGTGACGAGGCTGCCGAGCGCGAAGATGCCCTGCTGTGCCAGCGGCCAGACGAAGTAGAGGCCGATGCCGACGAAGAGGTAGACGACTGTCGAGATAATCGGCACGAAGCGCGAGCCGCCGAAGAACGACAGCGCGTTCGGCAAGATGATCTTGTGGAACTTATTGTGGAGGTACGCGACGCCGATACCGACGATGATGCCGCCGAAGACGCCCATCTGGTACGACATGATGCCGCAGGAGCTCGCGATCGTGCCCTCGAGCACGCCCGGCGCAATGGTGCCGTCCGGCAGGATCTGGCCGTTGAGCTTGAGCATGGCATTGCAGGCGCTGTGCATGACAAAGAAGGAGATCATGGCCGCGAGAGCCGCGACCTCGCGCTCCGCCTTGGCCATGCCGATGGCGACGCCGACGGCGAAGATGATCGGCAGGTTGCCGAAGATCGTGCTGCCCGCGCTGGCCATGATGGTCAGAAGACCGCCGAGAAGCGTGCCATCGCCAAAGATGGCTTCGAGACCATACGTCTTGATCGTCGTCGGGTTGGTGAACGACGCGCCGATACCGAGCAGGATACCGGCAATCGGCAGCACAGCGACCGGCAGCATGAAGCTGCGGCCGACGCGCTGCAGTACGCTGAAGATTTCGTCTTTCATGAGACCGTCCTTTCCCGCCGCGTGCAGGGACAAAAAAGGCATCAGCAAAAAGCAACTACAAAGATCCCCTTCCTCTAAAACGGGATCTGCTGCTCTTCGCTGATGCCTGCATGACCAGTAACACGCGAACCTTGTTACAACATATCTTGATTTCAACAGGACTCATTATACGACATCTTCATCGTGTTGTAAAGGACTCTTTTCGCATTTCAGCTCTTACTCTCTCGCAGTCCATCGCAGGCAAGCGCGGCGAGGGCCAGTCGCGCGGCCTCTTCCACCTGCTTCAGCGGCACACCTGCGCGGCGCGCCAATAAGCAGCAGTCCTCGTACTCCGGCTTGCTGTTGACGAGCGCCCCGTGCCAGAAGGCTCGCTTGCAGGCGACCTCGCCGTACGGCGTCGCGACGTGCACCGTCTCGCGCTCCGCCTCGATGCGCTGCGCCACCTTGCGGACGCGCAGGCCGATGCTCGTCGTCTCGCGCAAGATGACGGAGGCGCACGCATCCTTCGAGCCCGTGCGGCAGAGCACGGAGAGCATCGCGGCCGGCCGCGTCTTCTTCATGACGATGGGCGTCGTCCAGACGTCGAGAGCACCGACCGAGAAAAGGCGCTCGTAGAGATAGCCGTAGACCTGTGGGCTCATGTCGTCGATATTCGTCTCGAGCACCAGGAAATCCGTCCCCTGCCCGTTCTCCGCTGCCTCATCAAGCTGGCCGATATAGAGGCGCAGCACATTGGGGATGGCAAGATCCCAGGTACCGGCACCATAGGCGGCGCCAGCTGCGCGGAACCCCTCCGGCAGGCTCTCCGAGAAGGCAGCCTGGCTGCGCAGGAAGGCCGCGCCCGTCGGCGTCGTGAGCTCCTTCTCGGCGCCGGCATGATAGCTCGGCCAGTCGAGCAGGAGCTCGGCCACCGCTGGCGCGGGCACTGGCATAAGGCCGTGCGCGCAGTGCACGAAGCCCGAGCCCGTGTTGACCTTTGAGGCGAAGACACGCTCGATGCCCAGGTAGTCGAGGCAGATGGCCGCGCCGACGATGTCGAGGATGGAGTCGACCGCACCGACCTCGTGGAACGCCACCGTGTCGGCGGGGCGCGCGTGCACCTTGCCCTCCGCCTCCGCAAGCGTCTGGAAGATGGCCAGGCTGCGCGCCTTGACCGCCTCCGACAGCGCGGATGCTTCAATCAGCGCGCGGATATCCGCCATCGTGCGATGCTCGTGCCCATGTTCCCCATCATGATGGTCATCATGATGGGGAAGCCTGACATCGACATAGCAGGCGGCGATGCCATTCTTCATGACGGGCTCCACCTTCATCACATAGCTGCCCTCAAGTGGCAGTTTCGCGAGCTCTGCGCGAAGATACGCCTCCGGCACGCCTGCCTGCAGGAAGGCCCCGAGCAGCATGTTGCCGCTGATGCCCGAAAAACAGTCGAGATAAATCGCTTTCATAAATGCATCTCCTCTATCTTCTCCGCCTTTTCAGCGCAGATGGTTGATCCTGCTCGCGAGCACGCCCGCGCCAAAGCCGTTGTCGATGTTGACGACGCTGACACCCGCGGCACAACTGCTGAGCATTGCTAGGAGTGCTGTGACGCCGTGGAAGGCCGCGCCGTAGCCGACACTCGTCGGCACGGCGATGACCGGCTTGTCCGTCAGTCCGCCGACGACGCTCGTGAGCGCGCCTTCCATGCCGGCGACAACGATGATGACGTTGGCCGCCTCGATGTCCGCCCTGTGGGCGAAGAGCCGGTGGATGCCCGCTACGCCGCAGTCGTAGTGCACCTTGACCACGTTGCCATAGAGGTGCGCTGTGAGGCGCGCTTCCTCCGCCACGGGGATGTCGCTCGTGCCGGCCGACAGGATGAGGACCATGTGCGCTGCGTCGCGTCTGGCAGGCCGCTCGATGTAGAGGATACGTGAAACCGCATCATACTCAGCCTCCGGCAGTCTTTCCTGCACAAAGGCGGCCTTCTCCGCGCTCATGCGCGTCGCCATGACGCTGCCTGCACTGCTCTTCGCGAGCGATTCCATGATGGCGAGCACCTGCTCCCCCGTCTTGCCCTCGCCGTAGATGACCTCCGGGAAGCCCTGGCGCCTTTCGCGCGCATGGTCGACCTCCGCAAAACCGAGTTCCTCGACCGAAGACTTCTCCAAGTATGCCA
This sequence comes from Mitsuokella jalaludinii, assembly GCF_928722185.1. Taxonomy (NCBI): domain Bacteria; kingdom Bacillati; phylum Bacillota; class Negativicutes; order Selenomonadales; family Selenomonadaceae; genus Mitsuokella; species Mitsuokella jalaludinii. Next base: position 2,149,466 of record NZ_CAKMXA010000001.1, on the reverse strand, counting down.
CGGCCTCCCGCTCCGAGAGACGCCCGTCTTTATAGCGGCGAAGCATCGCCACGATCTCCGCATCCGTCATGCGCTCCTCATCCTCCTGTCAAGAATCAAAAAGGCCCATGATCTTCATCATAGGCCATCATTTGCATGCATTCTCACGCACTCATTCTTCTGCCGGCTTCTCCTCTGCCGCGGTCTGGGCCTGCGCCGGTGCCGACTGTGCAGGAAGGGGCGGCTGTGGCTGATTGAGCCCCGCCTTGGCCGTCTGCAGGACCTGCAATGCCTGCTGGAGTCCCTGCGTGACCTGCTGGACACCTGCGGCGGCCTGCTGCACGCCGTTCTGCGCCTGTTGGACGCCGTCAAACGTCCGCGAGACATGCGCGATCAGCTGCTCGAAGACCTGGTTTGCGTAGGCGTCCACATTGTTCTGGAGCTCCCGCGCCTGCGCTTCTGCGGCCTGGACCATCGCCGTCTCCTTCTGCTGTGTCTCCTGCAGGATCTCCTTGCCGCGCTGCTTCGACTTCAAGACGATCTCGCTGTTCTCCACCATCGCTGCAGCCTGGCGCTCCGCCTCCGTGCGGATGTGCTCCGCCTCGCGCCGCGCGTCCTCGATGATCTGGTCGCGCTCCTTCATGATGACCTCTGCCTTATCGAGTTCCTTCGGCAGGTCATTGCGCAGTTCCTCGACGTAGTGGACGAGGTCGTTATCGTTGATGAGGATGTGGCCCGTGAACGGGAAGGTCTTGGCCGTGGCCACCATGTTCTCGATCTTATTTAAAGTCTCGCGTACTCCCATATTCCGCTTACTCCCTTTCTTGTCCTAGAATCTGGATTGCCTGCTCCACGCAGGGTGGTACCAGGCCGTGCACATCACCGTGGAAACGGATGAGCTCCCGGATCCCCGAGGAACTCACGAATGAATACTCCGGCCGCGTCAAGAGGAAGACCGTGTCGATATCGGGCTCCAGATGGCGGATCATATAGGCTTCGTTCTGCTCGTACTCGAGGTCCTTGATGGAGCGGACGCCGCGCACGATGACATGTGCCTCATGCGCCTTCATGTAGTCCGTGATGAGCCCCGAGAACGAGTCGACCCTGACATTCTCGATGTGCGCGGTCGCCTCGCGCAGGAAGCGCACGCGCTCCTCGACCGGGAAGAACGCCTGCTTGTTCACATTGTGGAACACGCAGATAATGATCTCGTCAAACATCGTGCTGGCGCGCTCGAAGATATCGATGTGGCCATTCGTCACGGGGTCGAAACTGCCTGAACAAACGGCTCGCCTCATTGCTCCGCCTCCTCTATCTCTTTCAGGTACGCTTTGCGCTGGAAGAAGCTCAGCTGCGTCGTGCGGCCGTAGCGGCGGTTCAGCACACAGCGAAGCTCCGAGAGCTCCGGCATATCGTTCTCATCCGCGCCGTGCTCGACGACGAGGATGCCGGCGTGAGCGAGCACCGTGCTCTCGTCGAAAAACGTCAGTGCCCGCCAGGCGAGGCCCTTGTGGTAGGGCGGATCGCAGAAGATCAGGTCAAAGGACTCCCCGCCCTGCGCAAAGCGCGAGAGCTGCGCGAAGACATCGCAGCCGTGCACGGCAGCCTTGTCCTGCAGGCGCGTGTGCACCGCATTCTCGCGGATCAGCGCCGCCGTCGCCTGGTCGACGAAGCAGGCCGACGCTGCGCCGCGCGACAGCGCCTCGAGCCCGAGATTCCCTGTGCCCGCAAAGATGTCGAGCACCTTGCGCCCGTACACCTTCGGGCCGAGGATGTTGAACAGGGACTCCTTGATCCGGTCCGACGTCGGCCGTGTCGCCTGGCCCTTCGGCGTCTTGAGGCGACAGCCCCGCGCCGACCCCGTTATGATTCTCATATATTCCACTCCAAATCAAAAGCCTATAAACAGATTCATTATACCATCCATATCAACTAGCGTAAATAGCATGAAATAGGATTCCACGCGGCACGATGATTTTAGCGTAATACAGGTAAGAATTGAAATGAGAAGAAATAAAATTAAATGACGTTCCACGTTGAAGATGTAGGCAAATCGTAGACAAGCGTCGGCAACTCGTTAAGAAGCCTTACACGCAAAAAGAGGGCCGCCCGCAGGACAGCCCTCTCAGACAGATTGCAAGATGTTGTTACCACGTGTATATCATCTTGACATATGCTTTGTTGCTATCGAAATTGTAGGATGCTCCTACACCTAAATATTTGCCGTCGCGGGATACCTTGTGCGAAACGCTGTAGCCGACTTCTGCGACACCGCGCCCGCCGTCGATGTCCGGCGACACCTCGACCGTGTGCAGCACTTTCTTATATGCTTGCACGTTGTACTGGTTCAGCTCGACCGGCTTGTCTTTGCTGATTGATGCGACGTCAGCCTTCTCGCCATCGTCCGACGCGACGATCGAGAAGTCAGCGCCAGCACGCTCCTGCGCGGCCTGTGCCTGCCTCTCTACGTCTCCCCCCGTCGTGACGATGGTGTATTCCGGCTTCGTGTCATGCTCGTATATATAGTGTATCTCCTGCGCTGCATCCTGCGCCTGCTGGCGGCTGACTGGTACTTGTGCATTGTCAGCCGCTTTCTCGACGCCTGCCTCACTCTGCGCCTGTGTCTGTGGCTCGACGGTTACTTTCTGCGGCTCCGTCTTACAGCCACGAAAAAGCAGCACAGCGACGATGACAGCGAGGATTCCGAATAAAATGCCGCTTACGATGCGGCGGTGAGCGTACACCCATGTTTTCACCTGCTCCATATGAGTCATCCTTTCTTACGCATATTGCCAGTTGACACTCCCCATGGATAAATCTTATACATGATGCTTCTCGTCAACTCCTTTCATTGGCATGATTTTAGAATACGGTGGCGGTTCTCCAACTGGACTATTGTACTGACTATCGATGGATAGTTTTGTCCAAGCTGCCTTTCCTAGGCCAACAACACCGGCAATGCCCGTTCCGACAACTGTAATGCCAGTCCAGCAAGACGCCAGCTCGAAGCGCGTGCCGGAGAGTGCGTTGCTCCAGTAGCCGTAGAGCCACGAGAACATCACGGCGCAGAGAAAAAGCATCATGAGCACGGACAAGAAGATGACGAGGGCGAGCCAATTCTTCTGCGCCCATGCTGAAAACCTGACGATCTTGTCTTTCATCGCCTATCCCCCTTCCATTCGTCAACGATACGGTCAAGGCGGTCGATGCGATGGTGTGCCGAGCTGCAAGATGACTCGACTTCCGCAATCTTCACGCGGTCATTAGAAATCATGTCGGATTGCTCGTCGATGAGCCGTGACAATTTATCAATGCTCCTCTCCAGTGGAGAGAGGCAGGCTTTATAGAAGATGCCTCCGCACGTCGCCGTGATCGAGACAATCATAGCTGCATCATTCACTGTCATGTTTATACCTCGTATAGTAGATAAGATATGCGGCCGGTATGCCTGGCGGGTCTTTATTCATGCTTACCTCCATTATAGAAAAAGAGCAACGTGCAAAAATTGCAAATTGCTCTTGATGTAGTGTGTTATTGGCCCATGACTTTCCTGACAACAGAGAGCCGCCGCTGCTGATAGCCGAGCTGCTTCTGCTCACGGACGCCCGAATCCATCTTCGGGTCATCAATAGCTGCGCGTTCCTGCTTGTTGATTTTGGACAGCTCCTGCTGTGCCTTTGTCATGCGCTTGTAGAGCGATGGGTCATAGCCATCCGGCTTTTTCTTTGTGAGCTTGAATTCCTCGTTGAGGCGCTGCTGTTCGTCGAACTTATCATAGAAGTCGTTGACCGTCTTGCTCTGCTTGTACGGTATAGCCGTGAAGCCGCTGATAACAGGCGCTTCGTTCAGATTCGTGTTAAGGCTCTGGTTGCCGACGATAGTATCATACACGCCAAGCAATCCTTTGCCCATATTGCCAGTGTAGCCGAACAGGACGTGCTCGACCTTACGCGGCGATACGCCGATGACCTTGCCAACAAACTTCGCAAAGCTGGAAGTCTCGTTGCCGAACTGGAGATAAGCAGGCAGCTTCTCTTGATACTTCGGTACGATCGGAGCACCTGTGAAATAGCTGTGATTTGCCGTTGCTTCAATGATAGGCAAGAGGGCCGTTGGAATCATGTCTGGCAGTGAATCCCAAACAGGTCTGAAGTAGTCGCCAGCTTTATGCTTGCTCCTATCCATTGCTTTCTCAATGAGATTCGAGAAGAAGCGCAGACCGATATCCTGTCCTTTCGGGATGCGGATGATCGTATTGCCGACCTTGCCGAGAATCCAGTTCGTCTCTTTCTGCCAGTCCGGCAGCTCTTCCCACCAGTCATCGCCGGAATGGATGCCAGCAAGCAGCAGAGCGGGCAGCATGCCGCAGAGGAAGAGACGTGCGAGCGCCTTCATGGATTCCTTGCGATACGGCTTGCGGAAGTCGAACGTGCGGAAGAATTTGTCGAAGCCCTGAATGGACGCATTGGCGAAGACAACAACGTTGTTCAGGTAGCGACTGCCACGCCCGCCGCGCGCGAAGTCCATCAAATCGCGGCTCTCAAACGCCGACGAAACGAGGTCATAAGCTGCTGGGTGTGGGCCGTTCTCGCCCGCCAGCGTTTTCTTTACTCGCTCATAGGCAGCGATGCGTGTGCCGTACTCAGAATACTCACCGACCATCTGCATACCTTCGAGGATGGCTGGCAGGAACTTTTTTGAAAGCAGCCGTTCTTTCCATGTCTTCGACATCTGGTTCAGCGTAGCCTGCGTGTAGTCGCGGTCAAGCGAGATAGCGCTGGCCTGCGCTGCTCCAGAAGACAGCCATTCGTAGAACAGCTCGTCGCGATGAACAGCGTGCAGGAAGCCTCGCACAAAGTCCCAAGGCTTGAAGCCGTACTTACTATAGATAGTAGCATCCGTCGAATCGCGAATGAGGTTGCGGAGCGCGAACGACGGGTTGATCGTCGTGAAGCAAGCACGGGCAATCTTTGACGGACCATGAAGCAGGCGAAGCACCCAGTTGCTCTCCTCGCGCCCCATGTTGTTAACAGCTTTCACGATATCCGGGTCAGTCTGCAAATACTTGCGTTCGCCGTTCTCGTAGAAAGTGATTGTCGTCTTGTCGTTCGGCTTTGAGTTATCGACTTCTTCGATGTACTCGCCGACATCAGAGATGCGCGTGAGGTTAGCCAGGAGCTGACGAGCCTTGTTCTTCTCAGCCTTCTTGACGAAGTCATACGTGTTGCGGATGATGGAGTCAAGAGGATTGATGATGCGGCGCGTCGAGCCGTGCATATGCTTGAGGCTGTCGCCGAAATCCACCTCTTCATTGTCCTCGAATACACGGAACATTGGGATGTAGTTTGGCCATCTCTCTTGCAGCTCCTTGTAGCGTTTCTTGCTGATGACGCCTGCATCATAGAGGATAGAAGTCGTTACCTTTGAGAAATGGACAAGGTCTTGCTGTGCCTCGCCGTATTCCTTCATGTACTTCATCATGACCTTGTTGCACCGATCTTCCGTAAGGGAAAGGCCGTCTTCGGTACGAGGAACCTCCATGATGGTCTTCTCAGCTTTGTCAATCTTCGCCTGGTATCCTTCAATCTCTTTTTGATAGGCCTCTCTTTGCTCTTGATACTTATCATCAACCTTCTTATCGCTTTCAATAAGCTGCTGATACTCAGGGAGATTATTGATTTTATCGTTCAAGTCAGCAATTTTGTCGCGAAGACGCTGCTGGCTCTTGCGGATACGGTTGTTGAGTGTATGGATGTCCTTTACATGGCAAGCCAATGCAAAGGCGAGGAAATCCTTCATGCGCTTTTCGTTATGGAGAGCGCCGCACTCGTCCAGAATCATATGCAAGGTCTTGAAGCCGTTGAAGTTGACGCCCGGGTAATTCGTCTGGAGCGCCTTGACAGCAGCCTCGCTCTGCCCTTCAATCATCGTCATAGCGCGTCCAGCGTTGCCACGGAAGAGACGGAGTGCGATATACGGGTTGACCGACGCCGCGAGTTCCTGCCCGCTCTTCTCCTGCACACGCTTCACCATTCGCTTGACAGGGCCGAGCTCTTCAATCATCTCGTCGTAGAACGTTTCCCATGCTTTCGTGAGTGTTGTGCGCTCTTTCGGCTTTTCGTACTGGATAGCATCGCGCACGACTTCATCCGCTTCACGGTTGTTGCGTTCATTGAAGAGAGTTTTCAGGTCAACGAGCTGATCGCTGAGAACCGGGTCGTTCTTGAGTGCCGCCGCAAAGTCGCTCGCTTCCTGACTGGTATCATTCGTTGCCTCGTCGAGAAGCCACTTCGCGATGTAGTTGTTCATGTCCTCGCTAGGCTTCAGGTTGAGCCTATCTGCAATGGCACGCCCTGCCTCCGGCAGCACCTTCTCCCACTCGTTCGCATTGCGAGCGCGGATGACGCCCTCGAACTTCTTGAACACGGTCTCTGTTTTCGGGTCAAGTTTGCCGAAGCGGATCCGCATCTTCGTGATGTCTTCGAGCATCGCCTTGACGTTCTTGTCATGCGACGCAGCATTCTTGCGGCCAGTGAGATGGTTGTACGCACGCGTGAAGAGTGACGGCTTGCTGTTGTCGTTCGCGTCAAGGGAATACCGGATAGGTTCGCCCGGACGGATGGCAAACAGGTCTGCACTGTTTCTCACATCGCTAGGGCTGCCTCCCTGCTCTTCACCGTTGTGGAAGATACGGGTATCGTAGTTCAGCGAGTCGTCCTTATTCACATAAAGATGACCTTCTCTGTCCTTGACACCTTTGAGAAGTTCTGCTATAGTGAGCGTAGATGGAGCTCCTTCATGTTTATAGTGGCGCAGGACGCCGCTCTCTTGAAGGGCTCCATCTTTTATTATGTCATAAAACTTTGCCTCGCCAATACGAAACGCATGGCTATCTTTATTCCCTTCCTTTGCCACAATGCGGAATCGTACAAGCCTGTTCCCATCTTTTACAACTGAGAACATTTCAATGTATGATTGCTTCGTACCGTGTTTAAGATCACCGTGCTTCTCGATATATACACAGTTTCCAAGAATCTTTTCTGCAACAGAAAGTGCCTTTCTACGTGTTTTATCGAAGCGCACTGGATTATTAGATGAATGTACAAAATGCGTCCCGTCACTTACAGATGCAATCTTGCCATACCCATCCGAGCCAATAATGCGGAATGTTTTTCCGATCATGCTACGCGCTATGTCAGCCGCAGCATGATGATTATTGACATTCACCTTTGGCTCGTCTGTTACATCAATGATAGGCACTTCTGTATCTGGACGTATCTGATCATTCGTAACAAGGTAACGGTTGCCGCTGTCCTTAGAGTTGAGCTGGCGCTCCCATACCTCGCCGCTTCCCACTTTGCGGAAAACGTCGCGTGCATTGTCAGCACTGCGGATGAGATGGAGCAATCTTATTACGGCACTCTTGACCTTCTGCCAGAGCTTGCCAAACAGCGTATGCTGCCCTTTCTGTTGGGCAAGCATCCAGTCGCGGTACTTATCTGCCATGACTTCATAGACGTCGCGCCCTTTGGCTTTCGCTTCTTTGTCGTAAGCCTTGTGGAGCGCGGCTTTTTCTTCGTTTGTCAGGCACATGTCGTAGACGGCATGGAACGCTTCGTGATAAGCCGTACCCTTCCTGCCAAGCTGAGAGAGCTCGATGAGGGCAGTCCTGCCGACTGTGCGTTCTCCGCCATTGATTTTGATGCGAACATCGTCCTTGAGGCCATGCGCCGCGCGTGCCCTGCCGGCTTCCTCATTGTTGACTTCGATAGACGGCACGACGTTTATCTGCACTTCTGCACCGTTTGGCATATCCATAGAGATATGTCCGCCGTCCTGTCGAATATTCTTCACATTGGGGAAAGCCTTTTTCGCTTCGTCCACTACAGCCTGTAGAGAACGTTTCACTTGAGCATCATTCTGCTTTGCAGAATACCGGATATCATCTATTGCTTGAGTGGTGTTTTCTTTTGCCTTTGTAGGCGCTTCCTGCACATCAGCAAAGAGGTCAGCACTTGACGTACCATTGCTCGCTACACGCGCCGAAGTCTTGATGATCTCGCCGAGCGTTGCGCGGCCGCCGTCCATGAGAGAGGCCTGGTTCGGGCTCCCCTGCTCCAAGATAGAGCGGGCCATGTCGTTGAGGAAGATACCGATTTTCTTTCCGCTGCGCTTGTTCTCATCGAGGAACCGCAGCACCTCGCGCACCTCGTCCGTGTCCTGATACTCGCTGAACATGCTCTGCTCGTTGAGATAATCCTTGACCGGTTTGCCCTCGCGGCGTAGCGCGTCGAGATGCTTGACGGCGTCCGAGATGGTCTTTGCGGCGTCGTACTCATACGCCTGCCCATCCTTGACGGCAAGATTGACACGAGCAAAAGCAGGGGCCGCACTCATCAAGCCGCGCGAGACGTTGCGGATATTGTCATCCGTGCTCTCAGCCATCTTGTCAATGAGGCCGTCATCGTCATAGGCCAGCGAGAAAAGCGCACGCTTGACGCGCTGGATACCGTCGGCATTGACGTTCCCGTGCTCATCCGTGTATGCGTTGCGCTCGTTCTTGCTGACGATGCGATAGAGGATACCCGCCACAAAATCCTGATTTGCCGCCGTTGTCAGGTCTCCCTGCTCGTTATCGACATAGCGTTCCAGATCACGCGGCTTGATTTTCTTCGCGTCCGCCTTTGCCTGCTCGCTCGCGCCCATGCGGGAACCGCCAGTTGTACTGCCGATGATATCCTGCATCGTGTCCGCGTCGATATCGTCTACCACCTCGCGGACAAGCATATACTTGCGCACCTGAGCAAGGTTCACCCTTGAAAGGCCAAACTCTTTCGAGTGCTCGAAGATGTATTTTCGGTAGGCTGTTGCCTTGTCGCCGCCCGCCGCCGTAGCCTTCTGGATAGCCATAGCACGGCCATTTCCGTTGAGTACGACGCCATCCTTGCGGATGATAGGTGCACCCTGATTGAGGTTGCGGCCTGCGCCGAGATCGGCAGGGCGAAGCTCGTTTGCCATCGACGTGACCTGCTCCTGCATGGATACGCGCTGACGATCACGCGGCTGTAATTCCTGCGGATATGCCTTGTTCGGCGTCATCGTCTCCGCATTGTGCGACGTGATGACACGCGATGCCGGGACAACGAGATACCGCACGCGGATTTCCTTGCCGCTATCCGTGACGACCGTCGTCTCAGTGCCCTTGATGCCGTGGATAGGCTCGCCCATTGCAGGAACCTTGCCTGTATCAAGATTCTTGGTGCCTTCTTTCTGCTCATGTGGTATAATATGAGTAGAAGAAGACGATTCGTCAGCGTAGGCAGAGCTAGGCTGTTTACCCTTTGTGGGGCGAACTGTCTGGCCCTCGGAGGAATCAGCCCTAGCATGGTTCAACTCCGAGGGCTTTTCTAGTGCCTCTAATTCGATGGAATAGATTTTATGCCCATTCTGCTTCGTTTCCTTAACTGTGATTTTGGCTGTAGCTGGATTCCCATCTACCGTCGTCATGTTTGTACGGAAACGTTTAATTGACAAGATATTAGGAGATTTATCTCGTATACCCAATATGGTCTCTATTGACGCCCACACATTCCGTGTACCTATCGTCGGACGTGTCGCAGCTGGCAGGCCGATTGTAGCAGATGAGGAAATTGTCGGCTATGAGTACATCGACAAAAAGTATTCCAAGGACGGCCACGAATACTTCGGCCTGCGCATCGTCGGCAAGTCAATGGAGCCAACCATCATGGACGGCGATATCGTCATCGTGCGCCGCCAGAACTACGTTGAGAATGGTGAGATAGCTATTGTACTGATAGATGGAGAAGAAGCAACGGCAAAGGAAGTTAAGGAAAGCGCGGACGGTATCACGCTGATAGGGCACAACACCGCCGTGTACACGCCGCACTTCTACAGCGCACAAGAAGTGAAGAACTTGCCCGTGCAGATTATCGGACGTGTCGTTCAATCTATTAGAAAGTTCTGATAGATAACGATAGAACGCACTCGATGGATATATACAGTTAAAGTCGCAATATTGAGATAATTATAGGAAGGCGGTTGTCACGATGGTATGTAGAGATTGTGGGAAAGAGCTTGATGAGACAAACATGGTCGTCGGTACTAGCCAAGAGACTGGAGAGAAGGTGTATTTTTGCACCGAGTGCTTCGAGAAAAGGAATGGTGTTTCCATTGATACATACGAACGCCGGAAACTCATAATGAAGATCGTGCCGTTTATTGCTTTACTTGCAACTTACATCCTCATCAGCAACGTCTATGTCGATATGATTGTTTATTTCTTCTTGTCGATGATCGTTGTAGAAGGGTTCGCTGAATCTCTCGGCAATGACTTGATAAAGCTGATAGCCATCTTCATCATGCCGTTCGCGTTCAATCACTTCTCGCTCGCCTACCATATATTCCTGTTCGGTTTCTTGTTGCAGCTCATGGGATTCGATGAACGCAAGGTTTTCGATATGAGCGCATTAAGAAGAAAGTATGGCATTTTCTTTACTGTAATCGGCTTCGCTTTGATGATAGCCGGGGCAATTATGGGAGCTTATAACCTTTTGAAATAAAAGGAGCGTTTGAGTATGACTAGATGGAAATACATTGGTGCTACAGTACTGCTATTCATTGCCCTGATATTAAACAGAATATTGATAGAAGGAAAATATACAACGTCCAGTTCGCTTGGCGTACTGGCGCTCATACTCTTCTTTGTTGCTTCATGGAAAAGAGCGCGTTTTCTTGGATACAGCACGGGCAAGTGTATATCTGCCATCATCGCTATGTTCCTGCCACTCGTATCATTCATTATGGTTATCATACTGATTTGCAGTAGTAAAAAGGAGAGCGTGGAAAATATGGACGATAACGATAAGCAAAAACTCTCAAAACAATCAACGAGTAAATTCAATGAGAGAAAAGGAAAAATTTTAAACTTCATGCACTCGTATCCCATGAAGTTCTGGGCGTTGATATTCTGCGTCATATCACTGATATCACTACTGTTCTTTGTGCCATACAAAACAAGCATCCCTGCAACGTACCTAAAAAACCATCATTCCTATGAAACAATGAATGGCACTGTGAACTATGGCACATTCTCTAGCAAGCCCAATATAAGCAAAGACCTCAAGCAATATACCGACATATCCTATGGGCGGCTCGGCTTGCAGGAAGTCATTATAGCAGTTGTATGTGCAGGCGGCTTCATCATAACGTCAAAACGGCAATAAAAAAGAGGTGAATAACATGAAGAACGAACACGTCATTATAGCCGCCCTCGCCATCGCTCTGGCAGGCACAGGCTACTACGCTTACACACAGCACCAGCAGGTGCAGGCTTTGCATGAACAAGTAGACAGCAAGGATAACCAAGTGTACCAGTCACAGAAAAAGATTATGGACTTGCTGGCAACAGTACAAGACTTGAAGAACGAGAACGCTGACCTACAAGATCGAGTAGACAGCCAGCCCGCGCCAGCCGCAGCACAGGGCGACGTCAGCGTAAGCGACATCATGCGGCAGATGGATGAGGACGACCTGCGACAGAAAGAAAGCGACTACCTCGACAAGCAGAGTGAGTACCTAGACAAGGTAAACCGCAAGCTGGATGATGAATATTGGAGTCAAGATGTAAAGATGAAAGACTTCTCGAAATGAAAAAGCCGCCCGAAGGCGGCAGGGGGAACTATGAAACTTGACTATGATCTGATTCGAGAGATTCTGCTGATTACTGAGGAACACAGCAATGGCAAGAATCACATACTCGATTCGTTTTATCAGAAGCAGATATCGCCTATACCATCAAACGCCACGATACGCACCAACATTGAATACCTTCGGATGTCAGGATATGTCCAATGCAAGCTGACTAACAAAGGAGTCTATCGAATCGTTGACCTGACGCCAAAAGGGAGAGACTACCTAGACAACATACGAAGTGAGAAGGTATGGAAAAAGGTCAAAGAGATGATAAGAGAAAACGCTGGTACTATGTCGATGGACATCGTAAAGAATATAGCGGTAAAGGTAGCCGAAGAAATTATTTTCCCCTCGTAGTCTCATCAGGGATGCATGGATAGATTTCTTCACTGACAGAATCCTTGTTTACCTGCACATAGGTACTGATATTATCAAGTATCTCGTCCATGATATCCTTGAGCCGATAATACTTGACGTTGTGTTTTCGGATTGCATCGAGGATATCACGTTGCAGTAAATCTTCTTCACGGTCAGCAAGGATTCTCCTCACCTTTTCTTCATCCGTTATGTGTTCCACAATCATAATTACACCTCCAAATCGAACAATTTATTGACGTCAACAAAACGATAAAGAGCAGGCAGCCTCCTCAGGCTCCTGCTCCGTTGTCGCATTGGCCGTGACCGCCCCCGCTCTCAATTCTCTCGTCACCGTGGTCTGTGGATGAGGATGGCGTGAGCAGGTACGCCGCTTCCAGAGATTACTCTTATATTATACCACATACCCGCGCGAAAAGTCGCGGAGAAGGGAGAAAAAATATGGCGACGATACGCACCCGCAGGCGCGGGAAAACATGGTCGTACTCATTTGAGATTGGCAAAAATCCGGAGACCGGGCGCCGCAGGATAAAAGAGAAAGGCGGCTTTGCCACGCAGGATGAAGCATATGACGCAGGCGTTGAAGCATATGCCGACTGGAAGCATGGAAACATCGGGATCACAAGTAGTAAAGTATTACTTGATGACTTTTTTAAGAGTTGGCTGGAAAACATCGTGAAGCCAAATGTGAAGCGCGGGACATATCTGCAATACGCTAGCCGTTACCGCTCGTGCATCAAGCCGCGCATGGCAGGCATATACTTGCAGAATGTCAAGCCGCGTGACATAGACACGCTAGTACGCAGTCTGGCCGCAGATGGTAAGAGTCGTGAGACGATAGCTGGAACACTTTCAATCTTGAAGAGTATGTTTCGCTATGCTGTGTATCCCGCTGAGATGATTGCAACGAACCCCGCTGCTTGTATCTCTATCCCGCGTTCCGCGCCGAAATCTGTACTACAGAGACGCATTATCTCGCCTGAAGAGTTTACGCAGATCGTGAAGTTTTTGAATGAAAAAGAGCGCACAAAATACCTGCTGACGCCGATCATGCTTGGATACTATGCAGGGCTGAGAATCGGCGAAGCACTTGGCCTATGTTGGACGGATATAGACTTTGAGAAGAAGAAGATACACGTCGTCCGGCAGCTCCGCCCCGGAAGATTACGGAGCGAGAGTTTCTTTGCACCGCCAAAGACCGCAACGAGCACGCGCACCATATGCGTGAGTGACAAGCTACTAACATATCTGCGAGACTGGCGCAAGGAACAGGCTGCCGAAAGGCTGAGACTCGGCGCAGCGTATCAGGTAGCATATGCGCAAGGGAACGAGAAAACACTGCTCGTCCTGCCTGCCGCTGACCATCCGAAGAACGTGCATGAAATGCCCATTGTCTGTACCTGCAAGTTCGGTTTGCCTATCACACGCGAGAAGATCATGTACAGCCTGCACAAAGTTGACCTGAATTTCCACAGCTTGAGACACACGCACGCGACGAGACTGATAGAAGCCGGAGCGAAGCCAGTTGACGTAGCTGCCCGCCTTGGCCATGCTGATGTATCCATCACGGAAAACCTCTACTCGCACGACACGGAAAAGATGGCCCGTGAGACGGCCGAACTTGTAGACAAAGTGATGTAGACAATGCGTTTTGTCGACAAATTGTAGGCAAATCAAGAAGAGGAAAAGCTAGAGCCGTTTATATATAAAGGTTCTAGCTTTATTTATGATAAACAGATTCATTCTACCATACTTTGCCGCTTTCGTGAACCTTTATGGTATAATTAACTGACGTGTATCAAACATCTGTAGAGAAAGGATGGACATCTCTTTGGAACGATATCGAAAGCGCCGCGCTCTCCTGATTCTCATGCTCGTGCCGCTCCTCGCGCTCGGTCTCTGGAATCTGCGGGCCCTGCGCCATCCGGCCGGCACGCCTGTCTCGCCGCAGGAAACGACGGCGCATCATGTCATCCTCGTGCCGCTCGACGGCCGCCCGCCATGCCGCCAGTTCGTCATCGACGCGGGCCGCATCGGCGGCACGGAGGTCGTGACGCCGCCACACGAGCTGCAGGACTACTACTCGCAGCCTGGCGACACGAAGGCCATGCGCCGCTGGCTGCTCGAGGAAGTGGCCAAGGGAACGACCGACGCCGTCTTCCTCTCCGTCGACCAGCTGCTCTACGGCGGCCTGCTGACGGCCCGCGAGAAGCAGGCCACATCTGCAGAGGTCGAGGAGTTCCTCGCCTTCCTGCGCGAGCTCCACGAAGCCAATCCCGCCGTGCCCATCTACGCCTTCAGCATCCTGCCGCGACTGACGCCGCAGGACACGATCGACGGCTACGACGAGAGGCGCGACATCATGGCCTACTCGCGCCTCGCCGGCCGACAGGCTGCAGGGCTGCCCGTCGACGAAACGAAACTCGCCGCCCTCAAGGCGAAGATCCCGCCCGCAAGCCTGGAGCGCTACCTCGCACACTTCCGGGAGAACGCCACACTCAACGAACGGCTCATCGACCTCACGCACGAGGGCACGCTGACGCGCCTCGTGCTCGGTCAGGACGACGGCGAGGAGTACGGCATCCCAAACATCGAGAAGTATGCGCTCCTGGACTACATCAAGAGCCTCGGCCTCTCTGACCGCCAGGTCTTCCTGACGCACGGCGCCGATGAGATTGCCCTGTCGCTGCTCGCCGCCTGGCACAACGAGCAGACTGGTTATGCGCCGAAGATCTTCGTCGCCTACAACGACCCCGGCGCGCGCGACCGCGTCATGCCCTACATGGCCGTCTCGACGGGCGTCTGCACCGAGGAGAAGATACGCCTGACGGGCGGCTCACTCGCCGCCTCGCCGGAAGAGGCCGACTTCACGCTGCTCGTCTCGACGAACGACACCGACAAGGACACGCTCTGGAGCCGCGGTGCCTGCGTGCGCCTGCTCGAAGACAACCTCGCCAAGGGGCAGCCGACGGCACTCGTCGACCTCAGCAAGCACTTCAACGCCGATGAGACAGTCCTGCCACAGCTCATCGCGGCCGCCTTCCCTGTCAACCATCTGCTCGCCTACGCAGGCTGGAACACGACGAGCAACGCCCTCGGCACGGCGATTGCCCAGGCCTGCCTCTACCGTTCCTCGCTGGAAACAGTGAGCGGCGAGGATGAAGCCATCGGCCTCGCCGCCGCGCAGGTCCGCTTCCTCGAGAACCGCATCCTCGAGGATTACTTCTACCTCAAGGAAGATATCGACACCATCAACGGCACGCTCAAGAAGGCCGGCTACACCAACACAGCCGACCTCGACCTCGACCACAACTACCGCTGGGCCAACCTCATGCTGCGCACCTCGATGACGCGCCACCTGCTCGTCTACAAGAACACGGCCGCCTTCCGCGCGCCCTTCCCCGTCGCTGCGCCCTCGGGCACCATCTATCTGCAGCTCCACGACATGCAGGCCGACATGAGCTTCCCGTGGCCGCGCACCTTCGAGATCTACCTCGAGACGACACCATTCATGAGCCGCGTCTCATGACAAAAAGAGCGAGATATCACCTCGCTCTTTTTTGTTGCAGTACCCTTATATTCCATTCAGGATTCAGATATAGATCTCACAGTCGTCCTCGACCTTCTTGCATGCCGTGCGCACGCGCGGCATGACTTCTTTTGGATCGGCATCCGGCTCAAATTCGACCTTCATCTCCTGCATCATAAAGTTGATGGCAGCATGACGGATGCCCGGCACCTTGTTTGCCGCCTGCTCCATGAGGTTCGCACAGTTGGCGCAGTCCACTTCGATGCGGTAGGAATGATGCGGCACAGATCCTGCCTCCTTCACGGGCTCACTCTCTGCAGCAGCCTGGGGAACGGGAATCGTCTCGACAGCCGCGCCCGACGGCAGTACCTCTTCGCGGACAGCGGCCGCGGAGGGAGTCTCTGGCAGCTGGCCGCTCGCAAAGAGCGCCCGCATGGCATTGAGAACGGCCAGCACCATGACGCCGACATCGGCGAAGATGGCCGCCCACATATTGGCGAGGCCGACGGCGCCGAGCACGAGCACGACAGCCTTGACGCCGATTGAGAAGACGATGTTCTCGCGAACGATGCGCATCGTCTTGCGCGCGATGCGCTGTGCCACCGCGATCTTGAGTGGATCGTCGTCCATCAGCACGACATCGGCAGCTTCGATGGCTGCATCAGAGCCCATCGCGCCCATCGCGATGCCGACGTCGGCACGCGAGAGCACGGGTGCATCGTTGATGCCGTCGCCGACGAAGGCCAGCTTGCCGCCCTGCTCCTGCCGCAGCAGCGCTTCAACCTTCGCGACCTTGTCCTGCGGCAGCAGCTCACTGTAGACTTCATCGAGAGAGAGCTCCGCCGCGACCTGGTCGGCGACAGATTTCGCATCGCCCGTCAGCATGACCGTGCGCCGGATGCCGTTCTTGTGCAGCGCGTCAATGGCTGCAGCCGCATTCGCCTTGATGACATCCGAGATGACGATGTGGCCCGCGTAGACGCCATCGATGGATACGTGGATGATTGTGCCCTTCCTCTCGCAAGGATGCCAGGCCGCACCGATGGACTCCATCATCTTCGCATTGCCGACGCAGATACTATGGCCGTTGACCGTGGCGCGCACGCCGTGGCCGGCGACCTCCTCGACCGCCTTGACACGGCAGTCGTCCGCCTCATGCGCGTACGCCGCGCGCAGCGAGACGGCGATCGGGTGCGTCGAGTAGCGCTCGACATGTGACGCGAGGTGCAAGAGCTCTTCTGGCTCGATCGTCTCGGGGTGGATGGCCGTGACCTCGAACACGCCCTTCGTCAGCGTGCCCGTCTTGTCAAAGACGACTGTGTCAACAGAGGCGAGCGTCTCCATGTAGTTGGAGCCCTTGATGAGCACGCCGGCGCGACTCGCCCCGCCGATGCCGGCGAAAAACGAGAGAGGGATGCTGATGACGAGCGCGCACGGGCAGCTGATGACGAGGAAGACAAGCGCCCTGTAGGCCCACGTCCCCCAAGCAGGCTCCATGCCGCCGAGGAGGGCGACAGTCGGCGGCACGACGGCCAGCACGGCAGCAGCGCCGACGACAATCGGCGTGTAGATGCGCGCGAATTTCGCGATGAAGTGCTCCGACTTCGACTTGCGGGAGCTCGCCTCCTCGACGAGCTGCAGGATGCGCGAGACAGTCGACTCCGCGAAGCGCTTCGTCGTGCGGATGGTCAGCAGGCCGTCCGCATTGATGCAACCGCTGATGACCGCATCGCCCGTCTTGACGCGGCGCGGCAGGCTCTCGCCCGTCAGCGCGATCGTATTGAGGCTCGACTCGCCGTCCACGACCACGCCGTCTAAGGGGATCTTCTCGCCAGGCTTGACGAGGATCGTCGAGCCGACGCCCACGGAGTCGGGGCCGACGCGGTGCACGCCGTCCGGCTCGACGAGATTAGCGTAGTCGGGGCGTATGTCCATGAGCTCCGAGATATTGCGGCGGCTGCGGCCGACTGCATACGACTGGAACCACTCGCCGACCTGATAGAAGAGCATGACGGCGATGCCCTCCGTGTAGTCGCCGTCCTCGTAGACGGCGAGCGCCATCGCGCCGACTGTCGCCACGGCCATGAGCAGGCACTCGTCGAGCGGCTGGCGGCGCCAGACGCCCTTGGCCGCCTTGATGAGGATGTCGTAGCCGACGACGAAGTACGGCACGAGGTACGCGAGGAAGCGCGCCGTGCCAGAGAGCGGCACATAGGCCAGCACGACCATGAGCGCGGCCGCGGTGATGATGCGGATGAGGTTCTTCTTCTGCCTTTGATTCATTTTGGCCTCCATTTAAATATATGAACAGTCATTCATTCGTTATCTAGATTATAGCAGATTTCCGCGATAAGGCAAGCGAGAAATCAAAAACTCTCTGCAAAAATTTTTGATTTCCCGCTTGACAACAGGTCCCCTCATCCGTATAATATATAAATGTCGAAAGACACAGGGGTATCGCCAAGTTGGTAAGGCACGGGTCTCTGAATCCCGCATGCGTTGGTTCGAGTCCAGCTACCCCTGCCATATGAATGCAGAGCCAGTCCGCAAGGGCTGGCTTTTTTGATGCCTGCGTCACCATGCAAGTCATGGACCGTACAAGAAAAAGGGCTGCCGCACGACTCTCCCGTGCGGCAGCCCTTTTGCCTTACTTCTTGTTCTTCTTGTCTTTCTTATCTTTCTTGACGTTCTTGACTTTCTTGTCCTTGCTGCTCATGAGCTGCTTGCCGTCGACATCCTTCAGAGTCGTGATGCCCTTCTGGAAGGCGGCGAGCGACGATTCGCGCAGGTCCGGGTTGTCGATGAGCTCAACGCCGTAGCGATTGCCCTTCTCCGTGCGGAAGAAAGCGACGGCCATCTGCGTATCGGCCTTGGCCACGCCGTCAATCTGGCCGTCACCGTTCTCGTCGATCTCGATTTCCTTGGCCGTCACGGCGTAGATGGCCTTGTTCTTCGCGTTGAGATTGACGAGCATGATGCCCTCGTAGCCGTTGCTGCCCATGATCCCCGAGAGCAGTTTCTCGGCATCTGCTTCCTTGAGCTTGTTGAGATCTGGCACGCTCTTGTTGTCAAAAGCGTCCGTCAGCACGATCCAGGCGTACTTGATGTTGTAGCCGTCGTTGTCGAAGATAAGGACATCGCCCTTCCTGTCCTCGTAGAGCGCGCTGGCCGGAATGACGCCGACCGGCTTCTGCGGACACTGTATCGTGTAGCCGTACTGCTGGCTCGTGTAAGTGTAGGGCAGCGCGGCTTCGGCTGCCTGCGAGGCTGCCGCCGGTGCCTGCTCTGCGGCAAAGGCCGGCATAGCCGGCATCAGGAGCAGCGATGCACCGAGTGCCGCCGCTGCCATATAAGAATGGAAACGCATAGTATCTCTTCCTCTCTTCTTGTCAGGCTTGTTCCCGTTTCAGCTGTTCAAGATACGCGCGGGTCATCTCGAGGGCCGTGTCGGTCGTCTGGCGCTTGATCTCCGTGCGCGCGCCGCTGAAGTGATTTTCTTTGACCATCGTACCCCTCGGACCTGAAACGGCGATGAAAACGAGTCCGACGGGTTTCTGCTTCGTGCCGCCGCCCGGGCCGGCGATGCCAGTGATGCCGACGCCGATATCCGTCCCGACGGCGCGCGCGATGCCCTCTGCCATCTCGCGCGCCGTCTCCTCTGAGACTGCCCCGTGCGAAAGCAGCGTCTCGTGACGCACGCCGACGAGCGATTCCTTGATGCGGTTCGTGTACGAGACGACCGAGCCCATGACGTAGGCCGAGCTGCCGGCGATATCTGTCAGGCGGCTCGTCAAGAGGCCGCCCGTACACGACTCGGCGCAGGCAATCGTGAGCCCCTGCGCGAGGAGTTCCTTTCCTACGCTTTCTTCAAGAAGCTTCTTGCTCATTCCGCTGCCTTCTTCCCCTTCTCTGCGCCGTCAATGCGCTCGCCGACGACGTCGTAAGTGAAGCCCTGCAGGACGCGCACGCGCACGATGTCGCCCGGCTTGCTGTCCGCATCGTTCTCGACGTAGACCTGGCCATCGACCTCGGGCGCCTCGCGGTAGGAGCGGCCGACCGAGATGTTCGGCTGCTCCTCGTCGCGACCCTCGATGAGGACATCGAGTTCCTTGCCTTCGAGCGACTGGTTGATCTCCTCGGAGATCTTGCACTGCAGGCTCATGAGGTCGTGATAGCGCTCCTGCATGATCTCCTCCGGCACCTGGTTCGGCATATCGTAGGCCGGCGTGCCCTCTTCGCGCGAGTACGTGAAGACGCCGACCTTGTCGAGGCGCATCTCCTCGAGGAAGTTGCGCAAGGTCTGATACTGGGCATCCGTCTCGCCCGGGAAGCCGACGATGAAGGTCGAGCGGATCGTCACGCCGGGGATGCGCTCGCGCAGCTTGTGGATGAGCGCGCGCATCTCCTCCTGCGTGTCAGGACGGCGCATGCTGCGCAGCACGGCATCATGCGCGTGCTGCAGCGGCAGGTCGACGTACTTGCAGATCTTCGGCTCGCTGGCGATCGTCTCGATGAGCTCGTCGCTGAAGTACTTCGGGTAGCTGTAGAGCGTGCGCACCCACTTGAGCTTCGGCACCTTGACGATCTCGCGCAGGAGCTTTGCGAGCTTCGGCTGGCCGTAGAGGTCGCGGCCGTACTCCGTCGAGTCCTGAGCGATCAGCACGACTTCGCGCACGCCGTTCTCCGTCAGGTGGCGGATCTCATCGCAGATGTCCTCGATGCGGCGGCTGCGGTAGTCGCCACGGATGTACGGGATGGCGCAGAAGGCGCAGCGGTTGTTGCAGCCCTCCGCAATCTTGACGTAAGCCGTGTATGAAGGCGTCGTCGTGATGCGCGGCGTGTGCTCGTCGTAGAGCGCTTCGTCCTTGCCGGCAATGACAAGGCGATGGCCCTTGAGCGTCTCCTCGACGGCCTCCATGATGCGGCCCCAGGCGCCCGTGCCGATGATGGCGTCGGCTTCGGGAATCTCGTCTAAGAGCTCCTGCTTGTAGCGCTGGCCGAGGCAGCCCGCGACGATCAGGCTGCGGCAGCGACCGCTCTCCTTGTACTCGGCCATGTTGAGGATGGTCGTGATCGACTCCTCCTTGGCCGACTGGATGAAGGCGCAGGTGTTGACGATCAGGATGTCGGCCTCGGCCGGGTTGGCCGTGAGCTCAATGCCGTGCTGCTGGAGGATGCCGAGCATGACCTCCGTGTCAACGAGATTCTTGGAACAGCCAAGACTGATGAAACCAGCTTTCACTGAAATACCTGCTACTAAAAACATAGAATAACATAGAAATTATCTATGCCTAGAAATATTCCTTTTTCATCGTGTATGCTTTTGTCCAGGCAAGCCTGAGACTACTCACAAGTTCTTGTACACTCCAAAGGCGTCGGCCATATTCCCTGCGCGGCAGGGCAACGGCCTGTTTCCGACTAGCCATCGGTACATTTATGAAATGCGCGAGCGTGAATCAGGCGATGCGATAGTCCTTCGTATCGCGCAGATTCAGCGCTGCATTCAAATCGCGGTCTTCCTTGTAGCCGCATGCAGGACAGACGTAAGTGCGGTCTTTGAGTTTCAGGCCGCTATGCACATGCCCGCAGGCGTGGCAGGTCTTGGAACTCGGGTAGAAGCGGTCCGCGATGCGGAATTCAATCCCGATGATCTCTGCCTTGCGCCGCAGCTTCTCGCGGAAGGAATAGAAGCGCTGCTCTGACACTGCCTTCGAGAGATGGCGGTTCTTCATCATGCCGGTCACGTTGAGGTCTTCCACTGTGATGAAGCGTGGTTTTTGCTCCACCAGTGCATGGATGACTTGATTCTCGTGATTGCGGCGCAGATTCGCCAACCGCTGATGCAATCTCTGTACCGATAATTTCTTTTTCTCTATGTTTGCAGAGGCAGTAGCAGTGCTCCCACCTTTCTTCTTTCGCATCTCGTACTTGCAGCTGAGACGCCTCTGCTCTCTTCTCAGCCGTTTCTCGAGCCGTCTGGCTCGGGAAGACATATTGATATTCTCAAAAATCCTGCCATCGCTGACGATAGCAAGCGATTTGACACCGAGGTCCACACCGATGCCATCCGTCTGCGGATGGTACGATGCTTCCAAGTCGTTGTTATAGCGGCTCGTCTCCTCAATCTCAGCTGTGACCGAGACGTAGTAACGGCCCGCTTCATAGGAGACATGCCCATTCTTGATGGTCACGCCCTGCGGCAGGTAGCCCAATTCTTTCAGGCGTACCTTGCCGATGGTCGGGACCTGGATCTTGTGCCGCCAGATGGTCCAGTCGCCCTTATTGTTCTTCGGGAAGTAGAGCTTCACGTTCTGCTGGTTTTTCCGCTTGAAGCGCGGGAAGTGCGCCTGTCCTTTGAAGAAGCGCTTGAACGCCTGCTCCGCATTGACGAGGACCTTCTTGCGCGCCTTGGACCCGCACTGGTCAATCCAAGGGAATTTCTTCTTTAGTACATGGTTGACGTACTTGTCGAAGTTATTGGCGGTGACGAAATGGCGCTGCTTCTCATCGAGGACGCCGCGCTGATACAGGCGGTACAGCCAGATGTTGCGGGCGATGTACTGATTTGCGAGGAAGCGGCAGATACCGAGTGACCGACGTATCTTATCCTTTTGGCTTTCGGTGAGACGGAGTTCGGTCTTGAAGGATCTGAGCAACCGTTTCATCTCCTTTCAGCTTCCCTTCGTATTTCTGCAACACATGGATGCGGTTGGAAAACATACGGATGATGCTGATTAGGTCTTGGATCATCTCGCATTCCGGGCTGAGGTCCTCGTTGTTGACGACAATGATCTTTGCACCGTGTTCAGCCAGATGACGCTCGAACCAGCTGCAAGCTCCCTAGTATTGGTAGATGCAATCACACAAACCATACAAAGGAGGATGCCGCAAGGCATCCTCGCCAATCATTTGAATCGGATCTCGCGCGCCCACGTGTCGAGCAGGTCGTGCTTCTGCTGAGCCGAGAACTGCGGGTTCTGCGTGAAAAGCGTGAGATTCTTGCCGGGGAAGGACTGGTAGGCCATCGTCCCCGGATTTGTCGGCACGAAGAAGTAATTGTGGCTCTGCAGGGCGAGCTGCGCCTCATCGGAGAGCAGCCAGTCCGCAAAGTTCTGGGCGAGCCCCCGCTCTCTGTCCCCGCTGCCCGCGAGGATGCCCGTGCCGGTGATCCACGCCGTCGTGCCGTCTGCCGGATAGATGATCTGCAGCGGGTAGCCGTCGTGGATGTAGCGCAGCGTCTCGCTCTCGACGGCAATCGAGATGTCGACCTCTCCCATGCCGGCCTGGCGCACGGGATTCGAGAGGTAGCGGGCGTACTGCACGACGCGCGGATGGATCTTGTCGAGGAGCTCCAGCGTCTTCTCGTCGCCGAATTCCGCATCCATCGCGTAGAGCAGGTTCGAGGAGGCATCCGCGGCCATGAAATCCGTGATGCCGATGCGCCCGTCCTGGTCTGCGAGCGCCTGCCAGGTGTCGGGGATGTCTGTGTGCAGCGATATCAGGTAGTCCCTGTTGATGCAGAAGATGATGGGATCATACCAGACGCCCATCCAGTAGCCGTCATCCTGGCGGAAGGCTGCAGCGACCATGTCGCCGCGCTCCGACAAGTACGGCACGAGATAGCCGCTGCGCGACGCCTGGCCGAGCGTCTGCCAGTCGGCCAGCACCATCGCCGGGCCAGACTTCTGCGGCGAACCGGCCTGCGCCTTCGCGCGCTCGAGGACATCTGCCGAAGAAAGCGGCACAAACGTCACGTGGACACCAGAGCTGTCCTCATACGCCTGTGACAAGATCTCGGCTTCCTCCGCCGGCAGCGTTGTCAAGACTGTGATTTCCTGCTCTCTCGTCCGGTGGTCGATGTGTCCGGTGCCGGCGAGGTAGGCAGAACCAGCGATGACGATGGCCAGCAGCAGGAACGCTGTCAGCAGGAGTGTCGTATAACGTCTCATGAAACGCCCCCCATAATCGCGTTAATCTCTATCCTTCTCGCTTTTCTCGCTTTTCTCGCTGTCCGCTGCAGCGCTCACGTCGAGCAGATACGTCCAGCCGTCCTTCTCGGCGACACGGCCCTCTTTCATCAGATGACCGAGCGCGCGCTTGAAGGCGGCCTTGCTGATCTGGAACTTGTCGCGGATGACTTCAGGCGACGTCTCGTCGCTGTAGGGCATGCGGCCCTTGCGGCTCTCGAGAAGCTCAAGGATGCGGCTTGAATCCGTGACGAGTGCCTTCTCCTTGGCCTCGCGCAGCGAGGCGTTGAGGCGTCCGTCAGAGCGGACGAAGGTGACACGTGCCGTCACGATCTGCCCGACGCGCGGGCGCTCCTGCTCCTTCATCTCCTTGTTGGCGATGAAGACGATGTAGCGCTCATTCGAGAACAGGAAGGCACCGGCGTCCGTATAGTTGTAGATGGCCCCCGTGACCATCTGGCCGACCTTGACGTGTGTCGCCGGCTTCGAAGCGCGGCGCATCTCGTCCTCGACTTCCATCGTCACAGCCAGTCGGCCGGACTTGTCGGTGTAGAGCTTTGCCCAGACGACTTCGCCGACCTGCGGGCGGCCGCGCATGCCGGCGTACGGCATGAAGATGCCGCGCTCCGCGCCGACATCGAGGAAGGCGCCGTCCCGCGTCACATTGATGACGCGCAGGCGGGCAATCTGCCCCTCCTTCATCTTCGGCACGCGCATGCTGGCCGTCAGGCGGCGCTTCGGGTCCAGATAGAGGAATACATCGACGAGATCGCCGACGGCGACGGGATGCGTCTGCTGCGTCTTGTGCAGCAGGATATCATCCGAGGTATTCCCCGTCTGGGCATCGAGGAAAGCGCCCATCTCGCTGACGCGCGCAACCTGCAGGCGGGCGACCGTGCTCGGTCCGAACTTCCGCTTGGGGCGCGCAGCCTCCTGGGGCATTTCCGTCTTATCGTTCATAGTCTCCATCCTTCTGTACGGTTTCCCGCTGCTGTTCTCATGATTCATAGTCTCACTCTTCATAGGCCGTGAGCTTCGCATCGCCCCAGAGCTGTTCGAGCGCATAGTACTCGCGCATCTCCTGGCGGAAGACGTGGACGACGACATCGCCGAAGTCTAAAAGGACCCAGTCGCCCTCACGATAGCCTTCCTTGTGGCTGAAAGCAACGCCGTCCTTGGCGAGCTCTTCTTCGATGTTGTCGGCGATTGCGCGCACCTGCGTAGCCGTATTGGCCGAGCAGATGACGAAGTAATCCGGCGAGATCATGAGGCCCTGCATGTCCATCGTCACGATGTCACGCGCCTTCTTGTCGCTGGCAGCCTTGCAGATGGCCTTGCACATTTCCTGTTCCGTCATATTGTACCTCCTGTACCTTTATTCTCTATCAAAATCTTCACGTTATCAGGCAGTAGGCTCAGTTTCCCGCATCCGGGAAGAGCTCCTGCATCGCATGGCGGATGGCGTCCTGGTCCGGCATCCAGACCGTATCGTCGCCGAGCGCCGGCGAGCCCGGCAGGATGACCCCCTGCGGCTGGTCGCTCGAGAGATGGCGCACGACATTGGCGAGGTGCGCCGAGTCAAAGACCTCTGCGCTCGTCTTTACGTGCCTGCGCATCGTCTCGGCGATGAGCGGCAGCTTCGGCACCGTCTCGAGGCGCATGACCTGCTGGTAGAGCGACTTGACGAAGCGCTGCTGGCGCTGCTCGCGTCCGACATCGCCGAGCTCCGGGCTGCGGTAGCGCAGGTACTGCTGGGCCTGATTGCCGTCGAGATGCTGGTAGCCCTGCTTGAGATGGATGTTGAGCCCCCCCTCGGGGTCCTCGTAGTCCATGTCGCTCTCGACGTAGATGTCGATGCCGCCCAAAGCGTCGATGAGCGCCGAAAAGCCCTTGAGGTCGAGCACGACGTACTGGTGGATGGGGATGCCGAGCAGCTGGTTGACCTCGCGGACCATCAGCGGTGCGCCGCCCTCTGTGTAGACGGAGCGGATGCGCATGAAGTGCGCATTGCCCGGCGGATTGACCCAAGTGTCGCTCGGGATCGTGATGCAGCGGACCTTGCCGCTGCTGTTCTCCATGCTCAGGACGAGGATCGTGTCGGCCTTCGCTCCCTCCGTGTTCGTCGGGTCGGCGCCGTCGTCGATGCCCATGACGAGCACGTTCGTGTAGCCATCAAAGCTCGGGTTGACAGCGCCCTGCCAGGACGCGCGGCGCTCGGTGTAGCCGGCGTACATCGTCTGGTATTCCTGCACGAGGTATTCCGTTCCGCGCACGAGCGCGTAGATGCCGCCCGCCGCCAAGAGCAGCAGCACCGTGAAGATGACCATTGCGAGCAGGCGGCGCAGGAAACGGCGCCTGCGCAGGCGCGCGATTTCCCGCTTCTTCTGCTCGATATGGCGCCATGTTACGTTGTCCTCTTTCCGTTTCCCCATCGGTCAATCTTCCTTCTTTGCCTTCTTCGCCTGCTCTGCCTCTGCGTCCTTCCTCTTCATCTGCCCGAGCAGGATCTCGTTGCGCGCCAGCACCGTCGCCGGATGGACGAGATGGCCCTTCTGGACGACGAAGATGATGGAGTGGCTGAGCCCGGCGAGCATCATCTCGTCGAGCGAGGCCGTCTTGGCGAGTTCGCGCAGCTTGTCGACGCCGGGGAAATCCCGGTTCGGCTCGATCATGTCGGCGTACCAGATGATCTTGTCGAGCGGCGTCATCTGCGCGCCGCCGACCGTGTGGCGCGCGATGGCCTGCGAGATGGCAGGATCCTCCACGCCGTAGATCTCGCGCACGCGCACGGCGCCGATATCGGCGTGGAGCAAGAGCGGCATCGAGCGCTCGACCTCGCCGATAGCGATGCCGCGCTTCTCTGCCTCCTCGACCATAGCTTCATTGCGGAACTCTCTTGCGCAGTCGTGCAGGAGTCCGGCAACCCGCGCCTTCTCTTCGTCCACGCCGAAGCGGTGCGAAAGCTTCACAGCCGTCTCGGATACGCCGAGTGAATGGCGGAAGCGGCTCGGCTTGAGCCTTGCTTCCAGTTCCGCCTGCATCTGTTCTAACGTCATGCCATAACTCATCGATAAAGCCCTTCTTTTCTGATGTATGTCTCTACGGATTCCGGCACCATGTAGCGGATGGAGCGGCCCTCTCGGATGCGCCCGCGTATCTGTGTCGAGGAGATCTCCAGTTCCGGCGTCGCGAGCTCATGGATGTGCGCATCGCAGAGGCTGCCGAAAAAGCCGCGGAGCTTCGCCATGTCGAGCGCCGTGCCCTGGCGCCGCGCCGCGATGAAGTGGCACGATGCCAGGAGTTCCCGCGGTTGGTGCCAGTCCGGCAGGTCGTTGATGGCGTCCGCACCTGTGATGAAGTAGAGCGGCACCTCCGGGCCGAAGCGCTCAGCGAGCAGGGCGATCGTATCCGATGTGTAGGAGACGCCCTCGCGGCACATCTCGATGTCCGATGCCTCGAAGTGCGGGTTGCCCGCCACCGCGAGCTCCGTCATCGCGAGCCTGTCCTCTGCCGAGGCGACGCGCTTGTCCAGCTTGAAGGGCGAATGCGCCGCAGGGATGAACAGGACCTTCTCGAGTTCATACGCATCCCGCACGAATTCCGCCGTCAGCAGGTGGCCCGTGTGGATTGGGTCAAACGTGCCGCCCATGATACCGATGCCTTTCATGACTCACTCCCCCAGAAACAGCTCGACGACAAGCGCCAGGGCGGCCATGCTCAAGAGCATGAGCCCTGCCGCCTTCAAGTAATCCCTCGCGTCAAAGGCGCCCTTCGGCGTGGCGAGGTACTGGCGCATTGTGCGCAGATACCCGCCAATCATTCGCGGATCTGCCCTTCGCCGTAGATCAGGTATTTCGTGCTCGTCAGCGCCGTAAGGCCCATCGGGCCGCGCGCGTGGAGCTTCTGCGTGCTGATGCCGATCTCTGCACCAAAGCCGAACTCAAAGCCGTCCGTGAAGCGCGTCGAGGCGTTGACGTAGACGGCCGCTGCATCGACTTCCCGCTGGAAGCGATGCGCGTTCACGAGGTCCTTCGTGATGATGGCCTCGGAATGGCCCGTGTTGTAGCGGTTGATGTGCGCGATGGCCATCGTGAGGTCGTCGACGACGCGCACGGAGAGGATGAGGTCGCCGTACTCCGTCGACCAGTCCTCCTCCGTCGCCGACTCCATCTCCGGGCAGATGGCGCGCGCCCGCTCGCAGCCGCGCAGCACGACGTGCTTTGCCGTCATCGCCGCCATGAGCTTCGGCAGGAACTCCGCTGCGATGTCCTGATGGACGAGCAGCGTCTCCATGGCATTGCAGACCGAGCAACGGCTGGCTTTCGCATTGACAGCGATAGAGATTGCCATCTCCTGGTCAGCCGAAGCGTCAACATAGGTGTGGCAGACACCCGTGCCCGTCTCGATGACCGGCACCGCCGCGTTCTCGGTAACGTGCTTGATGAGTCCGGCGCCGCCGCGCGGGATGATGACATCGAGATAGCCGCGCAGGTGCATCATGACATCGACGGCCTCGCGGTCCGTGAAGTCGACGAACTGGATGGCGCCCTCGGGGATGCCCGCCTTGTAGGCAGCCTTGGCAAGCAGGGAGCTGATGGCGATATTCGAGCGGATGGCCTCAGAGCCGCCGCGCAGGATGACGGCGTTGCCGGCCTTGAGGCAGAGCCCCGCGGCATCGGCCGTGACATTCGGGCGCGCCTCGTAGATGATGCCGATGACGCCGAGCGGCACACGCACGCGGCGGATCTCGAGGCCGTTGGGGCGGACCGTCGAGTAGTCGCCCGTCGCAACGGGGTCCGGCAGGGCTGCCGTCTGGCGCAGGCCCTCCGCCATCGAGGCGATGCGGCCCTCGTCGAGCAGCAGGCGGTCGAGGTACGAGCGCTTGACCTTCTTCTGGCGCGCGTCCTCGATATCGAGCGCATTGGCCTGCAGGATGACCTCGCTGCGCTTCTCGAGCGCGTCGGCCATCGCCAGAAGCGCCTTGTTCTTGACATCTGCGCCGAGCAGAGCGAGCTTTGCCGCTGCGCCCTTCGCCGCCTCTGCCTTCTTCTTCATTTCTGCCTGGATATCCATCTCAGTATTCCCCCTCAGACCATCAGGACCATGTTATCCCGATGAATGACCTCTTCGTGGACAGCGCCCGCGACGAGATGCTCAAAGTCCTCCGTCTTGTGGCCGATGAGCCGGCGGAGGTCTTCTGTATTGTAGTTGACGATGCCGCGCGCGATCTCGCGGTTGTCCTCGGCGAGGACGCGCACCGTGCTGCCGGCCTCGAAGTCGCCGTCGACAGCCTTGATGCCGGCGGCCAGCAGGCTCGAACCACCTTCGAGCGCCTTGACGCAGCCCGCATCGACGACGAGATCGCCCTGCAGCCGCTTGCCAAAGGCCAGCCAGCTCTTGCGCACGCGCAGATGCGATTCGCGCGCGGCAAAGACCGTGCCGACCTCCTCGCCCTGCAGGATGCGGCGCAAAGCGCCCTCTTCACTGCCCGAGGCGATGACCATGTTGACGCCGGCGCTCATGGCCACCTGAGCGGCCTGCAGCTTCGTCGCCATGCCACCCGTGCCGAGCGAGGAGCCCGCGCCGCCGGCCATCTCGATGACCTCCGGCGTGATCTCCTCGACCTCGTGGATGAGGCGGGCATCTGGATGGGTTGCCGGATTTGCCGTGTAGAGGCCCTCGATGTCCGAGAGGATGATCAGCGCATCGGCATCGACGAGCGTCGCGACCATCGCCGAGAGATTGTCGTTATCCCCGATCTTGATCTCGTCGACGGCGACGGCATCGTTCTCATTGATGACTGGCACGGCCCCCATCGCGAGCAGGGCAAGCAGCGCATCGCGCGAGTGGCGGTACTGGTGGTGACGCACGGCGTTCTCCTTCGTCAGGAGCACCTGGCCGATGGTCTTGCCGTACTCGGCGAAGAACTTCTCGTAGATATGCATGAGCACGCCCTGGCCGATGGCGGCAACCGCCTGCTTTTCCGGAATGGAGTCCGGCTTCTTCGCGAGGCCGAGCTTGCTGAGGCCCGCCGCGATGGCGCCCGAGGAGACGAGGATGATCTCGCGCCCCTCATTCATGAGGTCGGCCAACTCCCGCAGGAGATGGTCGATGCGGTAGAGGTTGAGCATGCCCGTATCATGGGCAAGCGTACTCGTGCCGACTTTGACGACGATGCGCCTGGCTTCCCTGAGCCTCTGACGTGCGTCCATACTGCATCCCTCCGTCTTACGGCAGCTCGATCTTCGGCTTCTCGAAATTGCGCTTGAAGAGCAGGCCGTTGCGCCCGATGACCTGCACGAGGTTAGCGTCAGCGCGCTCTGCGAGCATGGCGATGGCATCGGCCGGCAGTTCCATGCAGTTCTGCAGCACGCGTACCTTGATGAGCTCGCGCTTCTTGATTGCCTCGCGTGCCGCCTGTACAACGGTCGGCGTCACGCCCTCCTTGCCAATCTGGACGACCGGCTCGAGCTTCATGCCCATTGAGCGCAGGAAGCTCTTCTGTTTTCCTGTCAGTGAATTGCGGATCAAATCGATTCCTCCGTATCCTATATGATATATCTCTTACTCGTCTCACTCACGGTACTCGAATTCCATCTCGCCGATGTGGACGGTCTGGCCTTCCTTGATGCCGCGCTCCTTGAGCTTCTCGTCGATGCCCTTGATGCGCCAGATGTACTGGAAGCGGCGCACAGCCTCATCGTTGTTGAAGTTCGTCATGATGACGAGCTTCTCGATGGCCTTGCCGTGCACGATGAAGTCGCCCGCATCATTGCGCGTGATCGTGATCTTGTCCGGGTCTTCGGCCGTCTCATCGTAGACCTTGACCTCTTCCTCCTGCTCCGGCTCCTCGACGTAGTTGTCGAGCCATTCACCGACGTAGGAGATGAGTTCCTTGACGCCCTCGCGCGTCGCCGCCGAGATGGCGAAGAACTTCAGGCCCTCCTTCTCGGCCAGCTCCTTGAGGCGCGGCAAATTCTCCTGCGCCTCCGGCAGGTCGATCTTGTTGGCCACGAGGATCTGCGTGCGGCGCGCGATCTTCTCGCTGTACTTCTTGAGCTCTGCATTGATCTTGTAGTAGTCGTCAACCGGGTCGCGGCCCTCGATGCCAGAGGCGTCAACGATGTGCAGGATGAGCTTCGTGCGCTCGACGTGGCGCAGGAAGTCGTGGCCGAGGCCGACGCCGTCGGCCGCACCCTCGATGAGCCCCGGGATATCCGCCATGACAAAGCTCTTCTCGTAGTCCGTCTTGACGACGCCGAGCACCGGCGTGATCGTCGTGAAGTGGTACTCCGCTATCTCCGGGCGCGCCGCGCTGACACTGGCGACGAGGCTCGACTTGCCGACCGACGGATAGCCGACGAGGCCGACATCTGCGAGCAGCTTGAGCTCGAGGATCAGGTTGCGCGCCTCACCCGGCTCGCCGAACTCCGCAAACGTCGGCGCACGGTTGGCGGCATTCGCGAATTTCGCATTGCCGCGGCCGCCGCGTCCGCCCTTGCAGATGACAGCCTCCTGGCCGATCTCCGTGAGGTCTGCGAGCACCTCACCCGTCTCCTCATCCTTGACAATCGTACCGGCCGGCACCTTGACGTAGCAGGCCGGTGCATTCTTGCCGTACTGGTTCTTGATATCGCCGTTCTCACCGTTCTCCGCCTTGAACTTGCGGTGGTAGCGGAAATCGAGCAGAGTATTCATGTTCTGGTCCACGACGAAGATGATGTCGCCGCCGCGTCCGCCGTCACCGCCAGACGGGCCTCCCTTCGGGATGAACTTCTCGCGGCGGAACGCCGATTTGCCGTGACCGCCATCGCCCGCCTTGACGATGACGCGTGTCCTGTCGATAAACTGCATGATAGCCTCCTTTTTCTCTTGAGATTTCTTGTCTATTTCAACAACTGCCTGCTGCATTCCTGTTTGTCATGCATAAAAAGCCGGCATTGTGATACCCAACACCGGCTTTTTATCCATCACAACGCAACTTAACGCCGTTTTATCTAGCAATATGCAGCAATATAACAATACCTGCGCCTTCCCGGAGGAATGCGCAGGTATCTTTCATTACATAGCCTCTTCAGCCGTGTAAACACTGATCTGACGGTTATAGCGGCCTTTGCGCTCGATAGCGACCTTGCCGGCAACCTTTGCGAACAGCGTATCATCCTTGCCGATACCAACATTGTGGCCCGGATGGAAATGCGTGCCGCGCTGACGAACGAGGATGCTGCCAGCCGTTACGATCGTGCCGGCATGCTCCTTGACGCCGAGGCGCTTGGATTCACTGTCGCGGCCGTTACGCGTGGAGCTGACGCCCTTCTTATGTGCGAAACGCTGAAGTTCAAACTTAAACATGGAATTCACCTCCACTATTTCAGGATACGTACAGCCTTGGGATACGCCTCAGCAATGGCTGAGAGCCCCAATAGCATCGTTTGCAGAATCGATTCTGTCTGCTCGTCTGGACTGTCCTTGAGTTCCATTCTGAGCTTCCCGCTCGCCGCGTCATAGCTGACCTCGCGATGCAGATACTCGGTTATCCCAAGGAACGCCGTGTCCGTTAAAGACGAGACACCAGCGCAGACGATATCCTCACCTGCCGCCGCCGTGCCGCTGTGGCCGGAGACGTCAAAGCCGGTTATCCTGCCGTCTGGCTGGCAAAAGATCTTGACCTTGATCATCGGTGATCAGGCTTCGATCTTCTCGATGACAACCTTCGTGAACGGCTGACGATGACCCTGGCGCTTGCGATAGTTCGACTTAGCCTTGTACTTGAAAACAAGGATCTTCTTATCTTTGCCCTGAGCCTCGACTTTGCCCGTTACCTTGGCACCCTCGACGACCGGCGTACCGA
The DNA here is from genome assembly GCF_928722185.1 of Mitsuokella jalaludinii. Taxonomy (NCBI): domain Bacteria; kingdom Bacillati; phylum Bacillota; class Negativicutes; order Selenomonadales; family Selenomonadaceae; genus Mitsuokella; species Mitsuokella jalaludinii. The sequence continues at coordinate 2,117,053 of NZ_CAKMXA010000001.1, read as the reverse complement.
TCTTGACATCAGCGTCATTGACGACCGTCAGGACCTGATCAAAGACAACTGCCTCGCCTTCGCCGGCAGCCAGTTTCTCGACCATGATGACATCGCCCTCGGCGACCTTATACTGCTTGCCGCCCGTTTTGATGATTGCGTACATGAAAACACCTCCCTGATAGATTACTCGCCAGCTACGGTACGATTGCTCGTTTCTCAAGACCTCGCTGTGCGGTTGGGGAAAGACGCCCTAGGCGTCTACAATATGAAATATTATCATAGCGTCAAATGCTTGTCAAGCTATTTCGCTCACGAACGCATGACGAGATTGATGACGAATGCGATAGAGACAAGCCACATGATCCAGCTGACTTCCTTGTACTTGCCGACAGCCGTCTTCATGAATACGTAGCTGACGAAGCCGAAGGCAAAGCCGTTGGCGATAGAGCCCGTCAGAGGCATCATGATGATCGTCAGGAAGGCCGGCAGGCCGTCCGAGAAGTCGACGAAGTTGATCTTGCCGACCTCGCTCATCATCAGCGCGCCGACGAGGATCAGCGGCGGAGCCGTCGCAAAGCCCGGCACGAGGCCGACGAGCGGAGCGAAGAGCAGCGCGATGAGGAAGCAGATGGACACCGTGACAGCCGTCAAGCCCGTCTTGCCGCCAGCCGCGATGCCGGCAGCGCTCTCGATGTAGCTCGTGACCGTCGACGTACCGAAGATCGAGGAGCAGATCGTGCCGACTGCATCCGTCGTCAGAGCACGGTCGAGGTTCTCGATCTCGCCGTTCGGCTTGATGAGCTTCGCCTTCGACGTCAAGCCGATCAGCGTGCCCATGTTATCGAAGAGCTCAACGACCGTGAACGTGAAGATGATGGAGACGATGCCGTAATTCCAGGCACCAGCGATGTCGAGCTTGCCGAACGTCTCGCCCATGTGCGGCAGGCTCGTGCTGACGACATCGCCGATGGCGTGCGGGACTGGCGAGTAGCCGAGTACCATCGAGAGCAGCGTCGTCACGATGATGCCGATGAGGATAGAGCCCTGGATATTGCGCGCCATCAGAGCGCCCGTCAGCACGAGGCCGAAGAGCGAGAGCATCGTCGTCGGATCCGTGACATGACCGAGACCGATGAACGTCGCCTTGTCCGGGATGATGAGGCCCGTGCCCTTGAGGCCGATGAAAGCGATGAAGAGGCCGATGCCGACGCTGATAGCGACGCGCAGGTTCTGCGGCACGGAATTGATGATGGCCTGGCGGATATGGCTGACCGTCAGGATCAGGAACAGGACGCCCGAAAAGAAGACGGCACCGAGTGCGACCGTCCAGTGGAGACCGAGTGTACCGCATACATAGTAGGCAAAGAACGCATTGAGGCCCATGCCCGGTGCGAGTGCGACCGGGTAGTTGGCGAATACGCCCATGACCATGGTCGAGAGTGCTGCGATCCAGATTGTCGAGGCGATAGCCGCTTCCTTCGGGATCCCTGCCTCCGACAGGATGTTTGGATTGACAAAGATAATATAAGCGAGTGCAATGAATGTGGTAAGACCTGCGAGGACTTCCGTCTTGACCGTCGTGTTCTTCTCACGGAGCTTGAAGAAACGATCAAGGAAGCCCTGATTCGCTTGCGTCTGCATTAGTGAATTCCTCCCTTTCACCCAAAATAAATCTTTCCATCACTCTTGTGATGGAATACCGTACAAGAATACCAAAAAAGAGGACACATGTCAATTTTCTTTTAGTGTATACAATAAAAAGCCCTGACAAAAGTCAGAGCTTTCATTTCGAAGTGGCGGAGTGGAGAGGATTCGAACCTCCGCACCAGTTACCCAGCCTAACGATTTAGCAAACCGTCCTCTTCAGCCTCTTGAGTACCACTCCAATAAAATGGCAGGGGCAGTAAGACTTGAACTCACAACCTACGGTTTTGGAGACCGTTGCTCTACCAGTTGAGCTATACCCCTATAAAAAAATGGGGCGACTTGTGGGGATCGAACCCACGCATGCTGGAGCCACAATCCAGTGTGTTAACCGCTTCACCAAAGCCGCCATGAAAACCGGCAATTTCCTATCCTCCCAGTCCGTCTCCAGACAAGTACTTTCGGCCTCTGAATGCTTAACTACTGTGTTCGGTATGGGAACAGGTGGAACCATTCAGGCATCATCACCGGATATTCTATTTGAATGCTTGCACATTCAAAACTATACAGAAGAAATTACTCTGCGAACACTTCAGTTCTCTAGTTAAGCCCTCGACATATTAGTAGTAGTCAGCTTCATGCCTTGCAGCACTTCCACATCTACCCTATCAACCTTGTCTTCTTCAAGGTGTCTTACTAGCTTGTGCTATGAGATACTTCATCTCGGGACGGGCTTCACGCTTAGATGCTTTCAGCGTTTATCCCTTCCGGACGCAGCTACCCAGCTGTGCTTCTGGCGAAACAACTGGTACACCGGCGGTCCGTCCACTCCGGTCCTCTCGTACTAGGAGCAGTCTCCCTCATGTATCTTGCGCCCGCGATGGATATGGACCGAACTGTCTCACGACGTTCTGAACCCAGCTCACGTACCACTTTAATGGGCGAACAGCCCAACCCTTGGGACCTGCTTCAGCCCCAGGATGTGATGAGCCGACATCGAGGTGCCAAACCTCCCCGTCGATATGGACTCTTGGGAGAGATTAGCCTGTTATCCCCAGGGTAGCTTTTATCCGTTGAGCGATGGCAATTCCACTCTCATTCCACCGGATCACTAAGCCCTACTTTCGTACCTGCTCGACCTGTATGTCTCGCAGTCAAGCTCCCTTCTGCCTTTATACTCTTCGCGCGATTTCTGTCCGCGCTGAGGGAACCTTTGGACGCCTCCGTTACTCTTTCGGAGGCGACCGCCCCAGTCAAACTGCCCACCTGATACTGTCCTCAGCTTCGTTACTTCTCGAGTTAGATCCCTAGCACATAAAGGTTGGTATCCCAACAGCGACTCTGATAAGCCTGGGGGCCTATCTTCTCCGTCTCCCAACTATCCTGTACGTTACATGCCAAAAATCAATGTCAGGCTGCAGTAAAGCTCCATGGGGTCTTTCTGTCCAGTCGCGGGTAACCTGCATCTTCACAGGTATTTCAATTTCACCGGGTCCCTCGTTGAGACAGTGCCCAAGTCGTTACACCTTTCGTGCGGGTCGGAACTTACCCGACAAGGAATTTCGCTACCTTAGGACCGTTATAGTTACGGCCGCCGTTTACTGGGGCTTCAATTCAAAGCTTCTTCTTGCGAATAACCTCTCCTCTTAACCTTCCAGCACCGGGCAGGTGTCAGCACCTATACGTCAGATTTCTCTTTAGCAGGCACCTGTGTTTGTGGTAAACAGTCGCTTGGGCTTCTCTTCTGCCGCCGGCTCCAGCTCCAACCGCAAGGTCTTCACCAGCTCCGGCCATCCTTCTCCCGAAGTTACGGATGCATTTTGCCGAGTTCCTTAACGAGGGTTTTCCCGCGCACCTTAGGATTCTCTCCCCGCCTACCTGTGTCGGTTTTGGTACGGGTACATGATGTCTCGTTAGAAGCTTTTCTCGACAGTGTAGTACGCTTGAATTTGGATTGTACCGAAGTACGCTCCTATCTATCAGTTCTCGGCCTTGATGCAGGGATTTGCCTCTACATCAGCCTACCGCCTTCGACGCGCATTTCCAATCGCGCGCTCAAGCTCCTTGCTGTGTCACTCCATCCTCAAACAACATCATGCAGTACAGGAATTTTCGCCTGTTGTCCATCGCCTATGCTTTGTGCCTCGGCTTAGGTCCCGACTTACCCTGAGTCGACGAGCGTTGCTCAGGATCCCTTAGGCTTTCGGTGGATCCGATTCTCACGGATCGTTTCGCTACTCATACCAGCATTCTCACTTCCAAGTCGTCCAGCTGTCCTTACGGTCCGCCTTCAACCAACTTGGAACGCTCCCCTACCCATGCTTGCGCATGCCGCGACTTCGGTTCTGTACTTGAGCCCCGGATATTTTCGGCGCAGGGCCTCTCGACCAGTGAGCTATTACGCACTCTTTGAATGGTGGCTGCTTCTGAGCCAACATCCTGGTTGTTTTGGAAGTCCTACATCCTTTTCCACTTAGTACAGCATTCGGGACCTTAGTCGGCGGTCTGGGCTGTTTCCCTTTTGAATACGGGTCTTATCACTCGCATTCTGACTCCCAGGCTCTTCTCATGAAGCCATTCGCAGTTTGACTAGGCTCGGTAAGCTTTACGCTCCCTTACCCGATCAGTGCTCTACCGTCTCCATGTGTTACCTGAGGCTAGCCCTAAAGCTATTTCGGGGAGAACCAGCTATCTCCACGTTCGATTGGCATTTCACCCCTATGCACAGCTCATCCCAAAGTTTTTCAACACTCACGGGTTCGGTCCTCCACTCATTTTTACCTGAGCTTCAACCTGGCCATGCATAGATCACTGTGGTTTCGGGTCTAATCCCAGAGACTTCCGCCCTATTCAGACTCGCTCTCGCTTCGGCTCCGCGTCTCCCGCTTAACCTCGCCTCTGAAATTAACTCGCCGGTTCATTCTTCAATAGGCACGCCGTCGCACATATAAAGTGCTTCGACTGCTTGTAGACATACGGTTTCAGGTTCTATTTCACTCCGCTCCCGCGGTTCTTTTCACCTTTCCCTCACGGTACTATGCGCTATCGGTCGTTCCGTAGTATTTTGCCTTGGATGGTGGTCCACCCTGCTTCCCACAAGGTTTCACGTGTCTCGTGGTACTCTGGATACCAGCCCACTTGGCAATCTTTCGTGTACGAGGGTTTCACTCTCTATGCCCAACCTTCCCAGGTTGTTCCACTAGATTACGTCTGCTTGATGCTGGTCCTCAACCCCGGTCGTCCGAAGACGTCCGGTTTGGGCTCTTCCCTGTTCGCTCGCCGCTACTGAGGGAATCTCGTTTGATTACTCTTCCTCCGGCTACTTAGATGTTTCAGTTCACCGGGTATGCCGTCCTTTCGGATGGTACGACATGACTCGTACCGGGTTGCCCCATTCGGAAATCCATGGATCGAAGCTTACTTGCGGCTCCCCATGGCTTTTCGCAGCTTATCGCGTCCTTCATCGGCTCGGAACGCCTAGGCATCCACCATATGCCCTTTGTAGCTTAACTATTTGTTATGCCATAGGTTTCATATGTCAATATGATGTCTATGCTTGAATCCTAAAATGTTCGTTCTAACCATTCTGTTCACACTGTCGTGCGACTCGATGATTTGATACATTTCATTTCTTCTATGTAGTTTTCAGTGTGCAAATACCATTTTGTTTTTTAATGGTGGGCCTAAGTGGACTTGAACTACTGACCTCACGCTTATCAGGCGTGCGCTCTAACCAGCTGAGCTATAGGCCCATAATGGTGGAGACGAGGAGAATCGAACTCCTGACCCCCTGCTTGCAAGGCAGGTGCTCTCCCAGCTGAGCTACGCCCCCATTATGGTATATAAGTTTTTTGAGAGGTTGTTCTCTCAAAACTAGACAATGCAAGACCAGATGAACGACCTGAACTCTCAATCCCTTCCGGGATTGATGTTCTCCTTAGAAAGGAGGTGATCCAGCCGCACCTTCCGATACGGCTACCTTGTTACGACTTCACCCCAGTCATCGCCCCCACCTTAGACGGCTGCCTCCTTGCGGTTAGCCTGCCGGCTTCGGGTGTGAATGACTTCCGTGGTGTGACGGGCGGTGTGTACAAGGCCCGGGAACGTATTCACCGCAGTATGCTGACCTGCGATTACTAGCGATTCCAACTTCATGCAGGCGGGTTGCAGCCTGCAATCCGAACTGGGAGATGGTTTATGGGGTTCGCTTGGCCTCGCGGCTTCGCTGCTCTCTGTCCATCCCATTGTAGTACGTGTGTAGCCCAGGACATAAGGGGCATGATGACTTGACGTCATCCCCGCCTTCCTCCGCGTTGTCCGCGGCAGTCTCCTTTGAGTTCCCACCATTGCGTGCTGGCAACAAAGGATAGGGGTTGCGCTCGTTGCGGGACTTAACCCAACATCTCACGACACGAGCTGACGACAGCCATGCACCACCTGTTTTCGTGTCTCCGAAGAGAGGGAACTATCTCTAGCCCTTTCACTCAATGTCAAGCCCTGGTAAGGTTCTTCGCGTTGCGTCGAATTAAACCACATACTCCACCGCTTGTGCGGGCCCCCGTCAATTCCTTTGAGTTTCAGCCTTGCGGCCGTACTCCCCAGGCGGAATGCTTATTGCGTTAACTCCGGCACAGGAGGGGTCGATACCTCCTACACCTAGCATTCATCGTTTACGGCGTGGACTACCAGGGTATCTAATCCTGTTCGCTCCCCACGCTTTCGAGCCTCAGCGTCAGTTACAGTCCAGAAAGCCGCCTTCGCCACTGGTGTTCCTCCTAATATCTACGCATTTCACCGCTACACTAGGAATTCCGCTTTCCTCTCCTGCACTCAAGAAAGATAGTTTCCATCCCCTCACGGGGTTGAGCCCCGCACTTTTAAGATAGACTTACCTTCCCGCCTGCGCTCCCTTTACGCCCAATAATTCCGGACAACGCTCGCCACCTACGTATTACCGCGGCTGCTGGCACGTAGTTAGCCGTGGCTTCCTCGTCAGGTACCGTCATTGGAAATGGTTATTCACCATCTCCACATTCGTCCCCGACAACAGAGCTTTACGAGTCGAAACCCTTCTTCACTCACGCGGCGTTGCTCCGTCAGGCTTGCGCCCATTGCGGAAGATTCCCCACTGCTGCCTCCCGTAGGAGTCTGGACCGTGTCTCAGTTCCAATGTGGCCGTTCATCCTCTCAGACCGGCTACTGATCGTCGCCTTGGTAGGCCATTACCCCACCAACTAGCTAATCAGACGCAGACCCATCGTAAAGCGATAGCTTACAAGTAGAGGCCACCTTTAGTAGGATTCCCATGCGGAAACTCTACAACATTCGGTATTAGCAGTCCTTTCGAACTGTTGTCCCCATCTTTACGGCAGGTTGTCTACGCGTTACTCACCCGTTTGCCACTCGACTCTCAAAAGCAAGCTTTCAATCGTCTCGTTCGACTTGCATGTGTTAAGCACGCCGCCAGCGTTCGTCCTGAGCCAGGATCAAACTCTCCATAAAATTATGAAGAACCTTGATTGGCTCTAATTGTCTTTTGGTCTAACCTTCAAAAAATGAAGCTTAGTAAAGAAATTGCCGATTGCTTATGTTCATAATCAATCGATGTTTTTTTTTAAACATCTGGCTTGAATCACAAATGATTCATGTTGCATTGTTTAGTTTTCAAAGAACAACTCTGTCTTTCGAAGCTCGCTTTCGTTTGAAAGGTTTTGCTTCAAGCGACTCATTTATTGTACCGCATCTCTTTCAGGCTGTCAAGAACTTTTTTATTTTTCTTTTTGTCTGAGTCATCCGCTCCAGCAAGGCGCTTCCAATCAAGGAGCATTTTCTTGCCAGGCCGGTGTCTCGCGGCGACTTGTACTATATTACAGGATGATGGTGCATTTGTCAACACTTTTTCTCAAAAACTGCAAAGTTTTTTGAGCTCCTGCAGTAAAACAAAAAACGCACCGATTACTCGATACGTCATATTAGCTATTGGTGGCGGCACAGAGATTTGAACTCCGGACACTGCGGGTATGAACCGCATGCTCTAGCCAACTGAGCTATGCCGCCATAAATGGTGGGCAGGGATGGATTCGAACCATCGTAATCCGAAGATGACAGATTTACAGTCTGTTCCCTTTAACCACTCGGGCACCTACCCATGTCTCAACAAGTGCGTCAAGAACAAGTATTATTATAGCGGCTCTCTACGCACTTGTCAACACCTTTTTATTTTATTTTCTGCGCATCCAGACAGGAATGTCGATGAAGCTGTCCGCGCCGACCGTGCTGCCGACAGACGGATTCTGTGCAGGCTGCTGGGCAGGCTGCTGGGCAGGGGCCTGCTGCTGTGCTGGCGCCTGATTCTCTGCCTTCTGCTGTGGCTTGAACTCAGGGATGCCGACCGTCTCCTCCGGCGCGTCAAAGCCCGTGGCGATGACGGTGACGCGCACCGTATCGCCCATCGAGTCGTCGATGGATGCACCCCAGATGATGTTGGCCTGCGAGTCTGCGGCCTTCTCGATGGCCTCCGATGCCTCCGTGACCTCGAACATGCTGAGGTTCTCCTCTGCGCCCGTCACATTGAGCAGGACACCGCGAGCACCGTCGATGCTCGTCTCGAGCAGCGGCGAAGCGATGGCAGCCTTGGCGGCCTCTACAGCGGCATTCTCGCCCGAAGCCTCGCCAATGCCCATCAGAGCAGACCCCGCATTGCTCATGATGCTCTTGACATCAGCAAAGTCGAGGTTGATGAGGCCCGGCAAGGCGATGAGATCCGAGATGCCCTTGACGCCCTGGCGCAGGACATCATCGGCAATGCTGAACGCCTGCGTGATCGGCGTCTTCTTGTCGACGACCTGCATGAGACGGTCGTTCGGGATCGTGATGATCGTATCGACGTGCTTCTTGAGGTTCTCAATGCCGAGCTCCGCATTGCGGCGGCGCTTCATGCCCTCGAACGAGAACGGACGCGTCACGACGCCGACCGTCAGCGCGCCAATCTCGCGGGCGCACTCCGCCACGACGGGTGCGGCACCAGTGCCCGTGCCGCCGCCCATGCCGGCCGTCACGAATACCATGTCTGCGCCGCGCAGTGTGTCGAGGATATCGTCGCGGCTCTCCTCAGCGGCCTTCTGGCCGATCTCCGGCTGTGCGCCGGCGCCAAGGCCGCGCGTGAGCTTCTCACCGATCTGCATGCGCTTCGGAGCCAGGGATTTGAGCAGGGCCTGCGCATCTGTATTGACGGCAATGAATTCCACACCCTGCAGTCCGAGATTGATCATGCGGTTGACGGCATTGCTGCCGCCGCCGCCTACACCGATTACTTTTATTTTGGCTAACTGATCGAGCCCATTGTCATCCAGTTCAAACACTGCCTTAACCCCCATCATCTATGAATACGATATCATATTCTGTATATTGTCCGGCATCCTCTGGATGCCTGTTTCTTGAAAAAAAAGATACCTTTATCATTTTACCATCATTCTATACGGATTTCCATAGGCAAAGTGAAAAATTTCGCTCAGGACTTGCCCTCCTCTTTCTCGAGATTCGGATCGAATCCCTTGAGCTTGATGAACGGTGCCTCGTAGCTGAAATCGACGTAATCGATGGCATGGCGGCTCGTCTTGAGCGATTTGACGAAGTCAGCCGTGAGGACTGCCTTCTCGTCGAGCCGGTCGAGCTTGCCGAGCCGGATCTGGACGGAGCTGTTCGCATAGGCGACGACGCCATCGGGATTGGCGATGTTGACCTCTGAAATCTGGTTGAGTGCCTCTGTGTCAATCTGGCTTAGGAAGTAGAGCACCTTCTTGACATTCTCATCCTTGACCTCATCACCGAGGTAGAGCCCCTTGACTTCCATGCCCGTGATCAGAGGGATCGGCACGCTGTGCAGCGCGCGGTAAGCCGCGATGATCTTGCCATTGTGGTCGAGATCCAGGTACCCGTAGTCACAGGCGACTGTCGCAACCGGCTTGCGCTCAACGACCTCGATCTCGAGGCGGTCCGGCAGGCGGCGCCGCACGACGGCCGACTCGATGCGCAGGTCGTGCATGAGGTTCTGCGCCACGGCATCCGTCTGCAGCTGGAAGAGCGGCTCGCCCGTGTGGATGCGCCCGATCTCAAGGACCTGCTCCCTTGTCAGATACGATATGCCGCTGACTTCCACGCGCTGCAGCGTGAAGATCGGCGTGTAGACCATGATGGCCATGACGAGGCCGCAGGCCGCCAGGAACAGGAGTCCCTTAAAAAGCCGCCTGCCGCTGCGATGTTTTTTCTGCTCTTGCTCCTTCAATCTCTCTCCCCCTGTACAATAAATATCCCCCGGCATAGCCGGGGGTTTTATATTTACGGCCTTATAAGGCCTCTGCTTACCAGCTGCGCTTAAAAGCGCTTGTCGGTCCGTCATACGCTTACTATTTCCGGCTACCCGTAAACGGGTCTGTCATATCCAGTACCAACTGTTCCGACATGTAATCTTCCTTCAGCTGGTTCTGAATGTATTCCGTTATTTTCTTTTCGTTCTTGCCTACCGTACTTACATAGTACCCTCGACACCAAAAGCTTCGATTTCTATATTTGTACTTCATATTCCCCCATTTCTCGTAAATCATCAAACTGCTCTTCCCCTTCAAAAAGCCCATAAAATTAGACACGCTAATCTTTGGCGGTACCTCAACTAAAATATGGATGTGGTCAGGACAGGCCTCGGCTTCTAACAAGTTCACCTGTTTCCACCGACACAGTTCCCTTAAGATTTGACCAATCTCGTACCGCTTCTGACCATAAAAGACCTTTCTTCTGTATTTAGGGGCAAATACAATATGATATTTACACTCCCATTTTGTATGTGATAAACTATGTACATCGTGATCTTTCATTACGATATACCTCCTTTGTCGTATTGGTTGCAGTTGACGGACCGCAACTTCATACTTCAAGGGAGGTTTATTAAATCCTTTAAAGACTCATCGCTAAAGCTTTATCGAGCCCCTGGTCTAACCAGGGGTTTTCTATATACAAAAAAGCGCCGGACGATGCCAGAGTCCGGCGCAGCAAATCAGTAGATCAAAGCGAGATCAGCGATCTCGCTTGGCAATCTCACTTCTGGAAACCAGCCATCTCGAGGATGCGCTCGCAGAGCTCCGGGAATTCCACGCCCATCGCGCGGCCGGCATCTGGCACGAGCGAGAGTTCCGTCATGCCCGGCACCGAGTTGACCTCGATGACGTACGGCGTGCCGTCCTCGCTGAGCATCATATCGACGCGGGCAACACCCTTGCAGCCGCAGGCCGTGAACGTCTTGATGGCGAGCTCCTGGATCTCCTTCGTCTTCTCGTCCGAGACGCGGGCTGGGATGATGTGCGTCGAAGCGCCCTTCGTGTACTTGCTCTCGTAATCGTAGCGGCCGGAAGCCGTCGTAATCTCGATGATCGGGAAAGCCTCTTTCTTCTCCTCGTTGCCCCAGACGGCTACCGTGAGCTCCTTGCCGCGGATGAACTCCTCGATGAGGACCTCGTCGTTGTAGGAGAAGGCTTCCTTGAGTGCGTCGGCGAGCGCCTCCTTCGTCTCGACGATGTAGACGCCGATGCTCGAGCCTTGCGAAGCGGCCTTGACGACGACCGGCAGCGAGAAGCCCTGCTCGATCTCGGCGGCGAGATCGCGCTTCATCTCATAGCGGTGGTATGTGTGCGAGCGCGGCGTCGAGATACCTTCGGCGACAAAGACGCGCTTCGAAGCTGCCTTGTCCATCGTGACAGCAGCAGCGAGGACGCCCGAGCCCGTGTACGGGATGCCGAGCATGTCGAGCGTGCCCTGCAGGACGCCGTCCTCGCCGAACTTGCCATGCAGCGCATTGAATACGATCGCGCAGCCGCTCTTCTTGATATCCTCGGCAAACGTCGGCGGATTGAGCTCCATGCCCTCTGCATTGTAGCCCTTCGACTGCAATGCCTTGAGGATGGCCGCCCCCGTCTGGCGCGAGATCTCTGCCTCCGTAGACGGGCCCCCCATGACGACGACGATCTTATCCTGATTCATGATGAAAATTTCTCCTTTATCCTCTTTATCTTATCCTTGACATCTTATCTTTGACGCCTGTCTGCTCTACAGCGCTTTCTCACTCAGCCTGCAGCAGCGCGACGAGCTCCTCGCCCGTCTTGTAGATGTCGCCGGCGCCCATCGTGATGACGAGGTCGCCCGGCTGCACGAAGTCCTTGAGATAGGCGGCGAGCTTCTCGCGCTCCGGTTCGTAGACGACATGCTGGCCCGACTGGCGCTTGACCTCGTCGACGATCGTCTGGCCGCTGATGCCCGGGATGGGCGCTTCGCCTGCGGCGTAGACATCGGTGAGCACGAGGACGTCAGCCGAGACGAATGCCTTGCCGAACTCCTCGTGCAGGAGCTGCGTGCGCGAGTAGCGATGCGGCTGGAAGACGCAGATCAGGCGCTTCGGGCTCGTCTCCTTGGCGGCCTTGAGCGTCGCGGCGATCTCCGTCGGATGGTGCGCGTAGTCGTCGACGATCCAGATGCCATTTGCGCGGCCCTTCGTCTGGAAGCGGCGCTTGGCACCGTGGAAGGCCGCGAGGCCCGCCGCCATCTTCTCGAAGCTCACACCGATCGAGAGGCCCGTGACGATGCAGGCCATCGCGTCGAGGACATTGTGGCGGCCCGGGATGTTGAGATCGACGTGGCCGAGCTCTTCCTCGCCGTGGAAGACATCGAACGAGATGCCCATGCCGCTGTGCGTGATGTTCTTCGCGCGGTAGTCGGCCTCATGGTCGATAGCGTAGGTGATGTACTTGCGGTCGAGATTCTTGGCCATCGTGCGCAGGTTCTCGTTGTCGAAGCAGATGACAGCGTAGCCCGTCTCCTTGTCGACGTTCTGGATGAACTGCGTGAAAGCCTTGATGATGTTCTCCATCGTGCCGTAGTGGTCCATGTGGTCGTCTTCGACATTCGTCACGACGGCGATGTGCGGGTGGAGCTTGAGGAAGGAACCGTCACTCTCATCCGCCTCCGACACGAGGTAATCGCTCGTGCCGAGCTCGGCATTCGTGCCGAGGTCGGGGACTTCGCCGCCGACGACGACGGACGGCGAGACGCCCGCGTGTGTCAGCGCGACGCCGAGCATTGAGGTCGTCGTCGTCTTGCCGTGCGCGCCGGCAACCGCGATGCCCTTGTACTCGTTGACGAGGGCCGCATTGATGTCCGAGCGGTGCAGCTTCGTGATACCGAGGTCCTTGGCCGCCAGGACTTCCGGATTGTCGAACGGGATGGCCGTCGAGACGACGATGGCGTCGACGCCGCGGACATTCTCCGCCTTCTGGCCGCCCAGCGTAATCTCCGCCCCCATCTGGCGCAGCTTCTCGATGATGCCCGAATCCTCGCGATCCGAACCCGACACCTCATAGCCGAGCTCGACCATCATCTTGGCCAGCGGGCTCATGCCGGCGCCGCCGATGCCCACGAAATGAATCTTCTTGATGCCTTTCAGCTCTTTGAGCTCTTTATGCACTCCAATCACCTTTTCCCTTTGTTCCATCTGTTCTTTATTTCTTGGCAATATCGAGGACGAGGTCTGCGATATCGCTGGCCGCCTGCGGACGCCCCATCGCGCGGCTGGCCTTCGCCATCGCCTGAAGCTTGTCGGGCTCGCTCAAGAGCTCGGTGAGCACAGAACTCAGGCGCTCCGGCGTCAATTCCCGGTCGAGGATCATGCGCGCTGCCCCTGCTTCCTCGAGCGCGCGCGCATTGTGCTCCTGGTGGTTTTCCGCCGCATAGGGATACGGGATCAGGATGGCCGGGATGCCGCGCGCCGTGAGCTCAGCAAGGCCCGTCGCGCCGGCGCGGAAGATGGCGAGGTCCGCCATCGCCATCGCCTGCGGCATGTTGTAGAGGTACGGCTTGACGAGGATGTGCGGGCAGGCGGTAAGGTCGACACCGGCCTCCTCGAGCCCCTTGAGCACCGGCTCGTAGCCGCGCTTGCCCGTCACATGCAAGAACTGCACCTCTGGATGCGCTGCCGCGTTCTTGATGACACCGATCATCGCGAGGTTGATGGCGCGCGCGCCGCGGCTGCCGCCCGATACGAGGACCGTCAGCTTCTTCGGGTCGAGGCCGAAAGACGCCGCGCCCTGCTCGCGCTGTGCCGAGAGCACTTCGCTGCGGATCGGGTTACCCGTGAAGACGACCTTGTCTGCCGGAAAGTGCTTCATGGCCTCCTCTGTGCCCGCCGCAATCTTCGTCACGAACTTCGAGAGGATCTTGTTGGTGATGCCCGGCACGACATTCTGCTCCTGTATGAGCGTCGGGATGTGCATGAGGCTGGCCGCGAGCAGGATTGGCCCGCAGACGTAGCCGCCCGTGCCGATGACGACGTCCGGCTTGAACTTGTGGACGATGCGCGTGGCCTTGGCCACGCCGACCATCGCGCGGCCGGCGCGCAGGATGTTGTCGGCCGTCAGATGGCGCTCGAATCCCTGGATGTCGACTGTCGTGAAGGGCAGTCCTTCCTTGGGGATGATGTCAGCCTCGAGGCCGCGCTTCGTGCCGACGTAGAGGAATCTCGCGTCGGGCACCTTCTGCTGGATAGTCCGGATGATGGTGATGGCCGGGTAGATATGGCCGCCCGTGCCGCCGCCTGAAACAATGATATTCAAGATGAGAAATCCTCCCGTCGAGTCACTTCTGCTGTTCTAATTCATGGACGAGATGCTTGAAGTCGCGGCCGCGCTCCGCCATGTTGTGGTACATGTCGAAGCTCGCACAGGCCGGCGAGAGCAGCACAACGCCCGGCTCCTTGGCCAGCGCATGCGCGATTTTCACGGCCTTGCGCATCGAGTAGCCGGCCGCATAGATCCGCTCCTCAGGGAAGCCATTCTCGACAGCGGCCCCGTAGAAGCGCGCGGCCGCGCGGCCGATGAGGACCAGTGCGTCAACGCGCTCGCAGACGAGCTTCATGAAATCCGTGAGGTCCGTCATCTTGTCGTCGCCGCCCGCCAGCAGGACGATGTGGCCGTCGAACGTCTCGAGCGCCTTGATGGCCGAGTCCGTATTCGTCGCCTTCGAGTCGTTGTAATACGGCACGCCGTCAATCGTCGTCACGTACTCGATGCGGTGCTCAACACCGCGGAACGACTTGAGCACGGGGACCATCAGCGCGGGCTCGCAGCCGGCGAAGAAGGCCACGGCGATAGCCGCGAGGGCATTCTCGACATTGTGCGGTCCCTTGATGCCGAGCTCATCCGTGCGGCAGAGCGCATGCTCCTCACCCTGCCAGCGGATGACGAGGAGGCCGTCGCGCACGCTGCCGCGCACAAAGACGCCCTCCTCAAGTTCTTCCCGGCGGCTGAAGTAGCAGACCTGCGCCTGCGTGCGCGCCTTCATGCCGCGCGTCTTCTCGTCGTCGTAGTTGAGGACGACGTAGTCATCCGGCGTCTCCTCGCGGAAGATGCGCTCCTTCATGGCCTGGTAGACCTCCATCGAGCCGTGACGCACGATGTGGTCCGGCGTCACATTGAGCAACGACGAGATGTGCGGGTGGAAGTGCTCCGTCGCCTCCATCTGGTAGCTCGAGATCTCCGCCGCGATGCAGCCGCCCTTGCCGATGCGCAGGGCCTCCTCCGACAGCGGCACACCGATGTTGCCGCCGACGCCGACCTTGTCGTAATGCGTCTCGAGCAAGAGTCCGAGCAGCGTCGTCGTCGTCGTCTTGCCGTTCGTGCCCGTCACCGCACAGATCGGCGACTCCGCGATGTCATAGGCGAGCTCCACCTCGCTCATGACGCGGATGCCCTTCTCGTAGGCCGCCTGGATGAGCGGGATGCGCACCGGCACGGCCGGCGAGACGATGACCGTATCCACGCTCTCGAGCAGGCTCTCCTGCTGCGGGCCGAAGGCGAGCGCGACGCCGAGCTCGCGCAGCTTCGAGAAGTCATCGCCGAGCTTCTCGAGCTCATCTTCCGTCTTTGCGTCGCTCAGCGTGACCGCCGCGCCGAAGCGGCGGGCGAGCTTCGCCGCGGCAAAGCCGCTGACGCCCGCGCCAATGACCAGTACGTTCTTCTGCTTCCAATCCAACTCCATGACAAGTCCCCCCGACTATACAAGAAAATCCGACGTTACCTCCCGTTACGGCATCATCAGCAGTCCGACGACGCTCGCGACAAGTCCGACCATCCAGAAGACAAAGACGACCTTCGTCTCCTTCCAGCCGCCGAGCTCGAAGTGATGGTGTATAGGACTCATGCGGAAGACGCGCTTGCCCGTCGTCTTGAACGAGATGACCTGGATGATGACCGAAAGCGCCTCACAGACGAAGACGAAGCCGATGATGGCCAGCAGGATCTCCGTATGCGTCAGGATGCCGACAGCAGCAATCGCGCCGCCGAGTGCCAGCGAGCCCGTATCGCCCATGAAGACCTTGGCCGGGTGGGCGTTGAAGCGCAGGAAGGCCACGCAGGCCATCATCATGGCCACGCAGAAGAGCGCGAGGTCAAAGTGGCCCGTCATATAGCAGACGAGCGCATAAGCGCCCGAGGCGATGGCCACCGTGCCCGAAGCCAGGCCGTCGAGGCCGTCCGTCAGATTGACGGCATTGCTCGTGCCGACGAGCACGAAGAGCACGAGGAAGTAGTAGCCGATGCCGATGTCGAGATTGATGTCGGCAATCGGGATCCAGATCGTCGTGTCGATGCCGAGCACGCGCGTGCCGACGATCATCGTCACAATGGCGATGAGGATCTGGCCGAGCATCTTCTGCTTCGCCTTGAGGCCGAGGTTGCGCTTCTTGACGACCTTGATGTAGTCGTCGAGAAAACCCAGCACGAAATGGCCGAGCGTGATGAAGAGGGCCAGCAGGACAGCCGGCGTCAGCGGCGCCGCCGCCACCGTCGCGATCACGATGGCCAGGATGATCATGATGCCGCCCATCGTCGGCGTGCCACTCTTGGCCTGATGGCTCTTCGGCCCTTCTTCACGGATGCTCTGTCCGAACTTGAGCTTGTGCAGCTCCGGAATCAGTAACGGCCCTGTGCAGAGCACGAGGCCGGCGGCAAAGATGGCCGCAAGAAGTATCTTATCCAAGTTCTAACGTCTCCACTCTCTTTATGATTTCCCACTCGAGCCAGTGCTCAGAGCAGGTCGATGATCTTTTCCATCTGCATGCCGCGCGAGCCCTTGAAGAGGATCGTATCGCCCGGCTCGAGGATCTTGTGCAGGTAGTCGGCTGCCGCCTCGTGCGAATCTGCGCGGAACACCTGCGGCACGCCGCCCGCCTCCGCGCCGTCCGCGATGAAGGCGCCCATCTGGCCGCGCGTGACGACGGCAGCAAAGCCGTGCACCGCGAGCTCACGGCCGACCTCGCGGTGCGCCTCCTCCGAGACGCTGCCGAGCTCGAGCATGTCGCCCATGACGGCGATCTTGCGTCCCTTCGTCAGCTCCGAGAGCGTCTCGATGGCCGCCTTCATCGACATCGGGCTTGCGTTGTAGGCATCGTTGACGACATGGTACATCTTGACATCCTGCACCTCGAAGCGCATCTTCGTCGCCTTGAGGTTGCGCAGGCCGGCGGCCGCCTCCGCAGGCGTCAGGCCGAGCGCGAAGCCGGCCGCGATAGCTGCGAGCGCGTTGTAGACATTGTGGCGGCCGACCATCGCAAACACAAACGTCTGCTCACGTCCCTTCCAGTCGAGCGTGAAGCGCGTCTCATGGCCGCCGACCGTCTCGATATCCCTGGCGCGCACATCGGCCTCGTTCTCGATGCCGAACGTCAGGACACGCACGCCCTCCTTCGCCTTCGAGCGCATCGCCGCGACGTACGGATTGTCCGCATTGAGGACGACCGCGCCGCCCGCGGGAATGGCCTCGACCATCTCCGACTTCGCCTTCGCGATGTTCTCGATGGAACCGAGGAGCTCCATGTGCGTCTCGCCGACATTCGTCACGATGCCGACAGACGGCGCCGCGATCGGCGACATGGCCTCAATCTGGTGCAGGCCGCGCATGCCGATCTCGACGACAGCAGCCGTGTGCTCCTTGCGCAGGCCCAGGAGCGTCAGCGGCAGGCCGATCTCATTGTTGTAGTTGGCCTGCGTCTTGAGGACAGGGCCGCGCGCCGAGAGCACCGCAGCCGTGAGATCCTTCGTCGTCGTCTTGCCGTTCGAGCCCGTGATGGCGACGACCGGTAGAGAGAAGCGCATGCGCCAGGCGTGCGCGAGCTGCTGATAGGCCGCGAGCGTGTCCGGCGCAATGAGCACCGTCGTCTTGAGGCCGGCCAGCTGCTCCTTCGGACAGCCCGTGCTGACCATGACGCCGCTCGCACCCTTCTCGACCGCATCGCGCACGAAATCCTCGCCGTTGAAGCGCTCGCCCTTGAAGGCGAGGAACAGGACTCCCGGCGTGATCTTGCGCGTATCCGTCACGATATCCGTGAACTCTTCATGCTCCATCTTGTAGAGCTGTGCCCCCGTCGCTTCGCGGACCTCATCAAGCGTAAATGCTGGCATCGGAAAACTCCCTCCTGCAACTCTGCAACTCTGTAATCTCGTCATTTCTTCTCGGCCAGCTTGGCAGCGACAGCTGCGCGGGCCTCTTCCTTATCGTCGAAGTGGATTGTCTTGTCCTTGAGGATCTGGTAGTTCTCGTGACCCTTGCCGAGGATGACGACGATATCGTCCTTCTCCGCCATCTCGACGGCGCGGTAGATGGCCTGGCGGCGGTCCACGATGAGCTCATGGTGCTTCGTGCCGATGGCCTCCTCGACCCCCTCCTCGACCTGCGAGAGGATGAACGCTGGGTCCTCCGTGCGCGGATTGTCCGACGTCGCGATGACGACATCGGCGAGCTCCGCCGCAAGGCGTCCCATGATTGGGCGCTTCGTGCGGTCGCGGTCACCGCCGCAGCCGAAGACAGCGATGATGCGCCGCTTCGCGATCTTGCGCGCCGTCTTGAGGACATTCTCGACGCCGTCCGGCGTGTGCGCGTAGTCGACGATGATGGAGAAGTCCTGGCCAGCCTTGACGAGCTCGAAGCGGCCCGGCACTGCCGTGAAGGCCTCGAGCGCCTCCTTGATGACGGATGCGTCGATGTGCTCAGAAAGAGCCGCGCCGACGGCGCTCATGACATTGTAGACATTGAAGATGCCCGTGATGTGGAGCGAGAGTTTCATCTCGCCGAAGCTCTCGTGATGGAGCACGAACTCCGCGCCGTTCGCATGGACGAGGATGTCCATCGCGCGAAGGTCGGCTTCCTTCTCGATGGCGTACGTCAGATGCTGGCATTCTGCATGTGCGAGCATCGTCGCACCGGCCGCATCGTCGATGTTGACGACAGCCGTCTTGCCCTGCTTGCAGCCCTTCTCCGACACATGGTCGAAGAGCTTCGCCTTCGCGAGCATGTAGTTCTCGAGCGTCTTGTGGTAGTCGAGGTGATCCTGCGTGAGATTCGTGAAGACAGCCGTGTCGAACTCGATGCCCGCTACGCGGTTCTGGTCGAGCGCGTGCGACGAGACTTCCATGACGACGTAGTCCATGCCCTTGTCGCGCATCATCGCCAGCGTGTGCTGCAGCTCGACGACATCCGGCGTCGTATTGTGGATTGGCAGCACCTCATCCTCGATCATGATCTGGATCGTGCCAATGAGGCCGACCTTATAGCCTGCCTTGCGCAGGATGGCGCGCGTGATGTAGCTCGTCGTCGTCTTGCCGTTCGTGCCCGTGATGCCCACGACGCGCATCTTGCGCGCCGGGTAGTCGTGGAAGTACGGCACGATCGTGTCGAGCGCCGGCTGCAGCTCCTTGACGCGCAGCACCGCGATGCCCTGCGGCACCTCGACATCCTCGCGCGTCGTCACGATGGCGCTTGCGCCCGCTGCGACAGCCTGCGGGATGAACTTGTGGCCGTCAACGTGGACGCCCGGGATGCAGACGAAGAGCGTGCCCTGCTGCACCTTGCGCGAATCGTGCTCGATGCCCGTGATGACCGTATCGCGATTTCCGATGATGACAGCATCCTCCAAGAGATCTGCCAGCTGACCGATAGTTTTCATTGTATTTCCTCCCCAAGGCTCCGCCTGCGGTCATGCCGCCGCGGGCCGTTACCTATTATAAACCGTATCCATGCGTCCTGCAAACACAAAAGAAGCTGCTCGTTCGATTTGCAGCCTCTTTTCCATCTTATTTACTTTCATGCGAAAAATACGTCTTCTTCGGGACCTGCATGCCAAGCTGGCTCTCCGCGATTGCCTTGATGCGCTCCGGGTTCTTGAGCTTCGCGATCTCCACATTGAGCCGTTCATTCTCCTGCTCGATGCGAGTGGCCTCGCTCTGCGTCTCGACGAGCGTGTAGCCGCGGCTCGCACTGATGCCGCTGCCGATCGTCACGAGCATCGCGAGCAGTGCCGTGACGATGAAGAGCACCTGGAAATGAGAGCGCAGCGACGTGTTGAGGACGCGGTGCACGAACATCTCCTGACGCTCCGGCTTGTGCTCCTCCGCCTGATGCACGGGGACCTCCTGATACGATTCGTCCTGTCTTTCCAGCATCAGCGCGCCTCCTTTCTCATCTCTTCCTGATCATCCGCTGTGTCCAGTTTCTCCGCGATGCGCAATTTGGCGCTCTTCGAGCGCGAGTTGTGCGCGAGCTCATCGGCCGTCGCCTGCTTCGGCTTGCCGAGCAAGCGGATCTCCGGCCTATGGTGGCAGACGCAGACCGGCAGCTCCGGCGGGCAGATGCAGCCGCGCGCCATCTCCTTGAGCGTCTGCTTCGCGATGCGGTCCTCCAGCGAGTGGAAGGTGATGATCGCGATGCGCCCGCCCGGCTTCAGGTGATGCACCGCCGTGCGGAACGCCTTCTCAAGGATGCCGAGCTCGTCGTTGACCTCGATGCGGATAGCCTGGAAGATGCGCTTCGCCGGATGGCCGCTGGCCGCCTGGCGCACCGCCTTCGGCACCGCCTTGCAGATGATGTCGACGAGCTCGCCCGTCCGCTCGATGGGCTTTATGGCGCGCTCTTTGACGATGAATTGCGCGATGCGGCGCCCCCAGCGCTCCTCGCCGTAATCGTGGAAGATGCGGTCGAGCTCCTTCTCGCTGTACGTGTTGACGACATCGTACGCCGAGAACTTTGCCTCCGGATCCATGCGCATGTCGAGCGGCGCATCGTGCATGTACGAGAAACCGCGCTCCGCCGTGTCGATCTGGTGCGACGAGACACCGAGGTCAAAGACGACGCCGTCGACGAGCGGCGCCCCCTGCGCCTCGAGAATCTCCTCGAGATGCGAGAAATTGCTGTGCACGATGTCGACGTGGCACTTGACGTCCTTGAGGCGCTCCTTCGCCGCCGCGATGGCCTCCTCATCCTGATCGATACCGATGATGCGGCCCTCAGGCGAGAGCAGTTCCGCGATGCGATGGGAATGGCCAGCGCCTCCCAGAGTACAGTCGACATAGATCCCTTCTTTATTTGTCACGAGACCCTTGACCGTCTCCTCCAGCATGACGCTGATATGATGAAACTCCACGTTTCCTTCCCCCATCTATCTATCGCTTCCTATTTTATATGCCGAGCTCCGCCAGCGACGCCGCGATGGCCGTCACATCCGGCTCGACTTCCTCGTTGTAGCGGCTCCACTGTTCCTTGCTCCAGACCTCGATGCGGTTGTCCGCCCCGGCCAGCACGACAGGCTGGCGCAGCGTGATGTCCGCATAGGCGCGCAGATTTGCCGGCACGAGGAAGCGCCCCTGCTTATCGCATTCGAGCGTGCGCGCCCCCGAGAAGAAGAACCGCACGATGGCGCGCGCCTCCGGCTTCGCGAGCGGCAAGGCCCGCAATTTTGCCGCGAGCTCCTCCCAAGCCTGCTGGCCGTAGAGGAAAAGGCACTTGTCGAGCCCCTTCGTGATGACAAAGGAAACACCGAGTTCCTGACGGAAATCAGCCGGAAGGATGACGCGTCCCTTCGCATCAATCGTATGGGCATACTCACCCATGAACATCCCGCTGCACCGCCTTTCCACACATCTGGCACTTTTCCCCACAATTCGCCACTTTATCTATTCTTTTTTATAGCAGATAAATCCTGCTTTTGCAAGTGGAAATTCATTTTTTACAGAAAAAGAAAAGCCCTCCCTATCCCCAAGGAGATGGAAAAGGCTTTCCCGAGCATCCAGAAGATGCTTATTCTTTGCCGAAATGGATGTAGACACCGTCGAGGTCAGCCACCTCGAGGCCCATCTTCGTGAAGGCCACATGGAGTGCCTTCTCGAAGAGATCGCGGTTCTTCGTCTCGTCGCCGACGACGATGAGCTGCGCTGCAGCATCATCGTCCGGCAGGATCGTGAAGCGCGAGCCATTGTACTTGAGCGTGAATTCGCCCGTGCCCTTGTCCGTCGTCAGCTCCGTGTCAAGCTCGCGATACTGCGTCGCAGGCTGGTTCGGTTCCGGCAGGACCTGAGCCGACGGCGCGATCTTGACTTCCGTCGTGCGCTTGGCGACATCATAGGTGCCGTAGCGGTGCGTCGTCTTGTCCTCCAGTACCTTGAAGAACGGCAGCGTCACCACGCGCTTGTCCTCCGGACGGTCGCCGCCGCGGTCGCGGTCACCGTCCCAGACCGTCTTGTCGCCCGTCGTCTCCGTCGTGTTCTCCGGCGTGTTCGGCGTGTTCTCCGGCATCTCCGGCAGCGGCGTCACCGTGCCCGTGCCCGGCGTCACCGGCGGATTGACCGGCGGCACGATATCCGGCTTGCTCGGCAGATTGACTGTGATATCACCGTCATAGTGATAGCGGTAATTGCCGTAGACCTTGCCGCTATCAATCGGACCATAGTCCGGCAGCGACGTGCTGACACCGTAGTGACCATTCGGCAGTCGGCCGTCCGGCGTGTACGACGGCGTCACCGTCTCGCCATAGACGAGCTGCCCATTGATCGGATCCGGGCTCGACGGATTGTTCGGATCCGTCACCGTGTAGACCACATCCCCAAGCGTATTGCCGTTGCCATCGACATGGAAGTGAACATCCTTCGGGTTGATGGTCAGCGTAGCATCGCCGCCCGAAATCGTGTAGTTCTTGAGGAAATCCTCCGACTTGTTGCTGACAGTCGTCTTAAAATCATAGTCGCCGACATGGTTCGTCTTCGTGTTATTCTCGATATAACCGCCGCCGTAATTGCCGTAGTCATAGGAAAGATCCGACGCCTTTTCCGCGTCGCCATTCGTCAGGCCATCAACCAACGAGACCGTCTTGCCGACCGTCGTACCGTAGTCGGTGCCGTAGTCGACGCGGACATCCTTCGTCGTGATCTCCAGCGGCGCCTTGTTGACGATGATGTCGCCCTCAATCGTAACGCTGTAGTTCTTGCGGGCATCACTGCCATCTTCGTGGACAATGCCGCCGCCATCCGATTCCAGGTCATTCTTGTACGTCCCAGCATCCGCCGTAGTCCGTCCATCCCGGTTCGTCTCATAAGCGCCGCCGGCCTTCGGCGTCATGCTCAGGCCAACCGTCGAGATGGCATCGCCATTGACGAGTGTCGGCGTCGTGACCTCCTTGAAGGTCTTGTCCGACGAGCCATACGTCTGGACCATCTCGTTGGTGATGGTGATGGGCACTGGCTTCAGCGTGACTGTCCCCGTCCGGTCCACGACCACATCGTAATTATCCAGCGATGTGTTGGCCACTGCAGTGCCGATCGTGTAACGGTCAAGGCTTCCATCGGCCTTGTATTTCACATCATTTGTGCGGTCGCTGCTCAGAAGAGCGTCCGTCGTATTCGTGATGCCCAGCTGGGAAACCAGCGCCTCCAGATCGTCGCCATTCGCATTGCCGGTCACAGCCGTGGCCGTATCGAGGTCCGACTGTACCGCTGCGGCATCACCATAGGCTTCCGTGTAGTCACCCGTGGTGAGATGCAGGGCAGCCTTGTTGATGGTGGCATTGCCCTTCTCGATCTCGATGTTGTAGTTCTTGAGCGTCTTGTCCGTGGATCCTTCCAGGTAGTACGGCCCGCCGTTCACCGTCTTGGTCACCTTGCCGGCTTGTTTTTCCTCTGCCGAGGCATCGCCCGTATTGATATAGGTGATATCGCCCTTGCCGTACGTCCCATCGAGAGCGCTCGTCACGACGTCTGAGCCATCGCCGTTCGTCAGGCCTTCGATCGTATCGGCATCATATCCATAAGCGCCGGTATCAAAAGCCGTGCCGTAAGTAGTGGAAACGTCGTTAAGCTTCACCTTGACGGTTGCTTTATCAACTGTGGCCTTGCCTGGTGTATTGGTTTCGATTTCGTAGTTCTTAGCGGTCTGTCCGGTCAGGGTAAAATCTCCCAACAGCTGATACTTCCCGTCAGCATCTTTGATGTAAATCTTCTTTTCATTGCTGGCAGCATCAGTGACAGCCCCGGTATTGGTGTATATTGCCGTAATCCCGTTTTCCTTTACAGAATCCACTGTATCCCCGTTGGCATTGCCGATTAGTGTGTAAGTGTAGGGCCTCCAGGCATCAGATCCGTAGGTGGTGCTGGTATCTCCCACCGTCAAGGCCAGTTTGGCCTTGTTCACCGTGGCCGTGCCGCTCGTGATATGGACATTGTAATCAGCAAGGGTGCTGTTCGCCGTTCCCTGGAGTGCATATGTCCCGGCGTTCTGCGTCACAGCGCCTTTGGCAATCTTATCCGGATCTGTGGCGTTGCCGGCATTGGTATAGCTGAGGAAATCATCTCCCAGTACAGCATCCTGGGTATCCCCGTTCACCAGCCCGCCTTTGGTGCTATCTACCGTATAGCCATACTTGGTATCATCAAAGGCCGTGCCATAGGTGGTGGACACATCCCCCACCGTCAGGTAAAGGTCTGCTGGATTCACGGTGATGGTGCCGCTACCGGTGACCTTATAGTTGGCGGAAGCATCGCTGCCATCGCTAGCCTTTACCTCTGCACTGGAAGTCAGATATTGGTCTTCATATTTGCCTACATGGGCCGTATCGTTGCTACCCTTGCTGTCAGCATAAGTACCATCAGTAGAAATGGTATACTTGATATCGCTATCAGTCAGAGTATCTCCGTTCACCAGCTGGGTTTTGTCGTAAGAAGGCGTCCCGCTCTTCACCCTGGAGTTGCCATAAGTCTGGGTACCATCGGTGTTGATGATCAGTGTCTTCCGAGTGATTTCCACTTCCCCATCATTGGCCGCCTTGTCATACCCGTTCATGGTCTTGACCCCATCCTGATAGGCCACATCCATCACGTAGAAGGCTTTGTTCCCATCGCTGGCCGTCTTATACGTTTTATTGCCATCTGCATCTGTCACCATTTCATTTCCGCTGGTCCGGGTGGCTGTTGGCACAGCACCGTCACTGGATGCGCTAACCGTAGCCAGGCCCGTCTTCGTTCCGTCCGAACTGGTCACATAAGTCAGATAACTGGATTCATCGAAGTTTTTGAAGCTGGTGACATCAATGTCATTCCCGCTGGAATCCTTATAAGTCGCTTTGGAAGTCAGTGTGTCCGTCATCATTTCTTCAGACAGGGTATCTCCATAGGTCTTGGAAGCATAGCCGCCGGAAATGGTAATCACCGGGGTTACCTGGAAGATGAACTTGTTGCTGCTCGTATCGGTATAGTCGGTCAGTGCATTGCCGGCACCATTGGCCGTGACCACACTGTTGGCACCGGATTTCGCCGTCCACTGGGCATTGGTACCGCTATTCAGATTGCTGCCCAGGCTGGTGTCATGGTCGCTGGGCGAATTGACATAGACCTGCCAGGTGCCCTTTTCGCCGGTGGTAATGGCATTTGTACCGGTGGTTTTGTTTACCAGAGCGCCATTGCTGCCCTGGGCATCAATGATGACAGCGCCATTATCCGAGCTGCCAGATGCTATCGTTCCAGCAGTAGCATTGCCATCATAATCGACACCAGCCCCCAACGTAATCTTGCCGGAATCTCCAGTGGAAGTCAGACTGATTTTACCACCATTAGCAGTCGTTGCCCCGCGTGCGGTATAAGGATTAGCGGTAATGCCATGAACTTCAATATTGCCAGAAGAAAGAATGGTCACGTTATCCTTGTATTTATCTTCCAGCGTAGTAAAAGTATCCGTTTCTTCGCTTTCGCCGGAATGGATTTCTCCGCCTACTTTGACACCATTTCCAGAGATATACAGTCCATGGTCGACATAGATAGTACCATGATAGTAATCAGTAACATTATTATTATCGGTTCCTACTGTCACTGCATTGTTACTTTCGATGCTTACCGTGTCCAGAGCCTTGGATTTACCAATATCTCCCTGCAGTTTGACTTCGCCAGTGCCGGAATTGATTTTCAGGCTGGAATTGGCAAGATTCTTTTCCTGAACAAATCCTTTAGCCCAGGCACTCTGATCGCCACCATAACCGCCAGCCATAGCAATATCATCCCACTGGTTTTGGGTGCCATAACCAACGGTCAGGAAGGGACCACTATTATCCGGCTGTGTTCTGGTAACTCCACTTACAGGCCAAGTCTGCCAGTTGACAAATCCATATATATTACTTCCACTGTTATAAGTCTTTTGGGCGGTTACAGTGCTCCAGTCAGATCCTACATTACTATAGAACTGTGTACCCTTACCATTATTCTCTAAGCCTTCTGGGCCAGTTACCCAGTACATACCATTCGAATAAAGCAGATCATCTGGCAAGCCATAGTAGGAATACGGCAAATGCTTCTCTCTATCTAGATTACCCCCAGTCTTATGGAGGACACCTGAACCTCTAGCACCAACAAAGAGAGCGGTTGCAGAATTTGGAGCCGTCAAAGAATTCTCCAAGACAGTTGTGAGGGTAGCTAAATAAGTATCACCGACAGCAGAGCCATTACCATTCTCCCCCTTCGCCAAGTTCTTAGCAACAAACCAGTTAACTGAAAGCAAGTCATTGATATCCGCCTTCAAGTTTTCATACATGGTCTTACCATTTCCCATAGTTGTCTTATCGTTCTTTAAAGCAGTTACTAGAGAGGTATTATCCGTGTAACTACTGGGATCAAATGAACCATACTTACTTGTATAGTTAGCGGAAGCAGCTGTCTTGTAATATACAAGGAATTCTTTGACAGTCATGCTATCCGCGACACTTGTTTCAGTGACTTTCACAGCTGTCCAGCCGTCACCCTTAGTAGTCGAATAACCTATACCTTTCCCTGTCCAACGGGGGTCTTCTGTATTGGCCTCAGCATAGGTGTAATGAGGACCATCAATCGTTTGTGAATCCGTGGTTGTTTCATAGTTTCCATTTTCATCAACCTTATAACTTCCATCAGGATTCTTTACATAATTAACAGACTTATAATGATAGGACGGAACAGTACCTGCTTCCAAATATTTATCTACAAGGCCAGAATTATTAATTAAATTTTCCCACTCATCTGTCCCGTAAATATACGTAGCATAGCTATTACCAGAATTAATGATTCCGGTCACCTTAACGGCACCATTCGTATCTTTCCCACTAGAATCCACAGTCAGTGTACCACCGTTAAGGCCGATAGCCACTTCACCATTTAAGGTAATATCTCCACCTTTCGTTTTAATATAACGATCAGCCTTGGAACCATCTGCGACAAAATTAACATTGACATTACCAAAATAGGTACCTACAGTAGAGCCATCTGACTTCGGCCCAGTTCCAGTTTTAATAGAACCTTTGTCATATCCCTTTGTTGTTTCGTTCTCTTTATTAGGAGAATAGACAAGATTTCCGCCACTAGAAGAAATAAAGTTACCGCCATTTGTATCAATATCAGCATTGATAATAACAGCACCAATCTTGTTGCCATCGGTATCTGAATTCAACAATACGTTCAGCTTTCCACTAGTCGAGGTAATGGCTTTATTGATAGTGATATTGCGCATAGCATCCAGCGTAAAGGTCGCATCTGTTCCTGCTTCCTTTTTAATGGGAGAATTGACCGTGATATTGGCCACACCATTAGTCGCTATAGCCTGGATGGTAACATCCGTTCCTTTGTTCAGTAAGTCTGTAATGGTTTTTGTCTTAATCCAAGTAATTGCCGAACTTACAGCAGATGCATCGGCCGTTTCCTTACTAGTGGGATCGTGATAGTTAATAGAAGTATTGCTAGACAGACTGTTATCCGACTCATATTTTTTTATATCAATCTTTGCTGCATCATACGCTGTAGTCGGGTCATTGTCCGCAATGTACACGTTAAGCGGGTCGAGCAGCCACTCGCCTGCCTTGCCGCGTTCGCCCTTGGCATCGATATTGAGATTGTTGCCGAGGTTCAGCACATCGCCGGAGGTTTCGATCTTGCCGCCGTCGATGGCGCCGCGGGCCAAGAGATTGGTTCCATCATTGACGACAGTTTTCTGGCCGATGACTTTGATGCTGCCTGCGCTCTGGCCTGCTTCTTTGCCGGAGGCGTCGAGGGTGCCGCTGACTTCGACCTGGCCGCTTTCGCCGCCGTCGAGCAGGATCTCGCCCTTGTCGTTCGCGTGCAGGGTCTTGGCCTCGATGACGCCCGTGTTGTTGACGACAGTGCTCATGAGGTCGCCGGCGCTCTTGGCCGTCATGACGAGGTAGCCGCCGTCATTCTGGAGCGTGCCGCTGTTGAGGGCCTTGGCGTTCGCGAGGCTGCCGTTTACCGTGAAGTTGAGCTTGCCCGCCGTGTCGGCTGCGAGGCTGAGGTTCTTTGCTGCGGCGAGGACAGTCTGGCCGCCCTCATTCGCGATGACCCCGTGTTCTCGACATTTGTCGCGTGCAGGGCGACAAGGCCGCCCTCGGCTTTGATGGTGCCGGCGTTGATCACGCTGGCCTCCCTGCCAGCTGCAATCTGCAGGCCGAGGTCGCCCTTGCCCTGCGCGAAGTTACGCATGTCGTCATCGGTCACGTTGGCCGTCGAGGCGACGAGGCCGCCGACGTCGACGCTGCTGTTCTTGCCGAAGAGCACGCCGTTCGGGTTGATGACGAAGACATGACCTTTAGCCGAGAGCGAGCCGTCGATGATGGACCGGCCGTCTCCTACGACGCGGTTGAGGGCGATAGCGCTCTTGCTGTTCTGGTCGAAGTGGACCTTTTCGTCCTTGGCGATGTTGAATTTCTGCCAGTCGAGAGCGAGGCGGTCTGTCTTCTGGTTGATGACCATCGTCTTTTCATCAGGACGTGCAATCTCACCCTGCCCGGCGACGACCTTGCCCTGCTCCGGCATGGCCTGCACGCTGCTGTGCAGCGACATGGCCATGATAGCGATGGCAATGGCGGCAGATTTCGACTGCCAGGTCATTGTTTTTCTGTGTTTATGTGTGTTCTTCATGATTCCTTTCCCCTTTATTCGTTACGCCAGAGGCATGACGTCTTGCTCAGTGATTTACCTCACATTCTATTGTATAAAAAACAGGATGCTTTTCTTTAGCATCGGGTTAAATTTACCGATTTATAAAAGAAAAACATCCTGTTTCTGGAAAACATTTCTTATTTATGTACTTTTTGTGCAAACACCTGTGTGCTCAGTGCTTCGTCCAGCCGAAACTCTCGAACTGCGGAGTGTAATGGATACGCTCGATGAAGTCGCGGTTCGTCTTCTCTGTGTGGAAGATAGGCACGCGCTCGAGGGCGTAGATGTTGCTCTTGCGGCTGACGCCGCCGTACTTGATGGTAAAGGCGGCCTTGTAGCCGGCCTCGCGCACGAGCTGGGCGATGTGGAGGTTGTAGGCACCCGTCGGGTAGGCCATGTACTTGACCTCATGGCCGAGCTCGGCTTCGGCCTTCTTCTTCGACTCGACGAGTTCGGCGCGCAGCTGGTCGTTCGTCAGGTCGGTCATCGACTTGTGGTCGACGGTGTGCGAAGCGACGGTCATGCCGTTCTTCTCCATCTCGCGGCACTCGTCCCAGGTCAGGTAGCCTTTGCGCGTGCCGAGGAAGCTCGTGACGACAAAGACCGTGCCCTTGAGGCCGTACTTCCTGAGGATCGGGTAGGCGTTGTCGTAGTTGTCCTGGTAGCCGTCGTCGAAGGTGATCAGGACGGGATTGTCGGGCAGCTGGCCCGTGCCCTCGAGCGCGTCGTAGAGCTCGTCGGGCGTGATCGCGTGATAGCCGTGCTCCTTGAGGTAGCGCATCTGCCAGTCGAAGTCGGCCGGTGCGACGGCAAGCGACAGGAATTCATCGCTGACCTTGTGGTAGTTGAGCACGAGGATCTGCGGGCCATCCTCGCCCGTGTCCGTCTCCTGTGCCGTGCTCGTCGCCTGCGTGTCATCTATGCTCCCTGCCATCTCAGCCTCGTGGCCGACCGTCGGCCGCAAGAGAACCACCGCCGCGAGGCAGACGACTGCCACCAACACCAGTCCCAGCAAACGCCATGAACGCTTCATCAAATCTTCCTCCTGCTTCTGTCCGTGTTACTCGCATCTATCATACCACAGATTCTGGAAAAAAGTGGAAAAGTTTTTGGCTATCTAGTGCATTTCTCGAAAATGTGGTATAATCCTCTTGGCGGTAATATACCCCATCCACGTATATGTGACGTAAATCACAGCGATTTTATATTGTTCCACAGGAGGAATTTTCATTATGGCAATCACGAAAGACATGAGCATCCTTGAAGTCGTCCAGAAGTACCCGGACACGGTTGACGTATTCGTCAACGCTGGCATGGGCTGCCTTGGCTGCGCTGCTGCACACTTTGAGAACATCGAGCAGGGCGCGATGGCACACGGCATCGATGTCGACCAGCTCGTCAAGGACCTCAACACGGTCGTCGGCGCATAAGACAGGCCTATAAAATAAATATCCCCCGGCATAGCCGGGGGTTTTATATTTACGGCCTTATAAGGCCTCTGCTTACCAGCTGCGCTTAAAAGCGCTTGTCGGTCCGTCATACGCTTACTATTTCCGGCTACCCGTAAACGGGTCTGTCATATCCAGTACCAACTGTTCCGACATGTAATCTTCCTTCAGCTGGTTCTGAATGTATTCCGTTATTTTCTTTTCGTTCTTGCCTACCGTACTTACATAGTACCCTCGACACCAAAAGCTTCGATTTCTATATTTGTACTTCATATTCCCCCATTTCTCGTAAATCATCAAACTGCTCTTCCCCTTCAAAAAGCCCATAAAATTAGACACGCTAATCTTTGGCGGTACCTCAACTAAAATATGGATGTGGTCAGGACAGGCCTCGGCTTCTAACAAGTTCACCTGTTTCCACCGACACAGTTCCCTTAAGATTTGACCAATCTCGTACCGCTTCTGACCATAAAAGACCTTTCTTCTGTATTTAGGGGCAAATACAATATGATATTTACACTCCCATTTTGTATGTGATAAACTATGTACATCGTGATCTTTCATTACGATATACCTCCTTTGTCGTATTGGTTGCAGTTGACGGACCGCAACTTCATACTTCAAGGGAGGTTTATTAAATCCTTTAAAGACTCATCGCTAAAGCTTTATCGAGCCCCTGGTCTAACCAGGGGTTTTCTATATACAAAAAGAGCTGCACCAGATGGTGCAGCTTTTTTGATTGCCGTTTTGGATCTCAAAGGTCCTTGAGCAGCGCCTGGACTTTCTCGAGGTAGTCGGCGCGGGTGAAGTTGTAGACTTCGCCGGTCTTGCGGACTTTGACTTCGATGACGTCTTCCTCGACAGCCTTCGGGCCGATGGTCACGCGGACCGGATAGCCGATGAGATCGCAGTCTTTGAACTTGACGCCGGCGCGCTCCTTGCGGTCGTCGAGCAGGACGTCGAGGCCGGCCTTGCGGCACTCTTCGTAGATGCCCTCGGCGTACGTCAGCTGCTCTTCCTTCTTGGCGTTGACGGCGACGACGACGACTTCGAACGGCGCGATGGCGCGCGGCCAGACGATGCCCTGGTCGTCGTTGTTCTGCTCGATGGCGGCGGCCATCGAGCGGCCGACGCCGATGCCGTAGCAGCCCATGACGAGCGGCTGCTCTTTGCCGTTCTCGTCGAGGAAGGTCGCGCCCATCGCCTGGCTGTACTTCGTGCCGAGCGTGAAGACCTGGCCGGCCTCGATGCCGCGCGTCATCTTGAGTGGTGCGCCGCAGTGCGGGCACGGGTCGCCCTCTTTGACCATGCGCAGGTCGGTGACGATGATGGCGTCCTTATCGAAGTCGCGCTGCGGGTTGACGTTCTTATAATGGACGTCTGTCTCGTTGGCACCCGTGACGGCGTTGTGCATGTTCATGACGGTCGCGTCGACGAGCACGTGCGTGCCCTTCTTGATGCCGATGGGGCCCATGAAGCCGGGGCAGCCGCCGGCAGCGCGGATGGCCTCTTCGTCGGCCATGCGCAAGTCGAGTGCGCCCTCGATCTGGTTGATGACCTTGATTTCGTTGACATCGTGGTCGCCGCGGATGAAGGCGAGCACGAGCTCATCCTTGTCGGTCTGGTAAGCGACGGCCTTAATCGTCTTGTCGGCCGGCACATGGAGGAAGTCGCAGAGGGCCTCGATGGTGTTCGTGCCCGGCGTGCTGACTTTCTCGAGCGGCAGTTCGTCCTCAAAGGGGATCTCTACCGGCTTGAGCTCGGCCTTCTCGTCGCTCGCTGCGTAGTCGCACTTCGTGCAGACGGCGATGTTCGACTCGCCGGCGTCGGCGAGGACAGTGAACTCGTGGGAGTGGCCGCCGCCGATGGCGCCGTTGTCGGCCTCGACCGGGCGGAACTCAAGGCCCATGCGGGTGAAGATGTTCGTGTAGGCGTCGTACATCTTCTTGTACGACTCGTTCATTCCCTCGACGTCCTTGTCGAAGGAGTAGAGGTCCTTCATGATGAACTCGCGGCTGCGCATGAGGCCGAAGCGCGGGCGGCGCTCATCGCGGAACTTGTCCTGGATCTGGTAGAGCATCAGCGGCAGCTGCTTGTAGGAGCGGACTTCGTCGCGCACGAGCGCCGTGATCATCTCTTCATGCGTCGGTCCGAGGCAGAAGTCGCGGCCATGGCGGTCCTTGATGCGCATCATCTCATCGCCGTAGACGCCCCAGCGGCCGCTCTCCTGCCAGTACTCTGCCGGCTGCAGGATCGGCATCATGATTTCCTGGCCGCCTGCTGCGTCCATCTCCTCGCGGATGATCTGCTCGATCTTGCGGATCGTGCGCCATGCGAGCGGCAGGAAGGTGTACATGCCGCCGGCCGTCTTACGGATCATGCCGGCGCGGTACATGAGCTGATGGCTGGCAATCTCGGCCTCAGCTGGCGTGTTTCTAAGTGTTGGTGCGTAAAGGTTACTTGCTCGCATGTTTGCGTTCCTCCAATATCTGGTCAATTTCCTGGAATAATTCGTTCACGAGGTCGGCTTCGGGCACTTTGCGGACGATCTCGCCCTTGCGGAAAATGAGGCCCTCGCCGTTGCCGCCGGCAATGCCGACGTCGGCGCCGCGCGCCTCGCCCGGGCCGTTGACGACGCAGCCCATGACGGCCACCTCGATGGGCTCTTCGATGTCCCTGAGCTTCTCCTCGACCTGGGCGGCGATGGCCGGCAGGTCGATGCTCGTGCGGCCGCAGGTCGGGCAGGCGACGAGCGTCGGACCGTACTCCTTGAGGCCGAGTGACTTCAAGATCTCATTGGCGACGCGGACCTCGACGACGGGGTCGCCCGTCAGCGAGATGCGGAAGGTGTCGCCAATGCCCTCGGCGAGCAACGCGCCGATGCCGACGGCCGACTTGATGATGCCCGTGTTGACCGTGCCAGCCTCGGTGATGCCGAGGTGCAGCGGGTAGTCGACCGTCTGGCTCATGAGGCGATAGGCCGCAATCGTCAGCGGCACGTCGTGCGCCTTGAGGGAGATCTTCATGTCGTGGAAGTCGAGTGCCTCTAGGATGCGCACGTGCTCCATCGCCGACTCGACGAGCGCCTCCGGCGTGACGCCGCCGTACTTCTTGAGGATCTTCTTGTCGAGGGAACCGGCGTTGACGCCGATGCGGATCGGGATGCCGGCCTCTTTGGCGGCCTCGACGACGGCCTTGACCTTCTCCTCGCCGCCGATGTTGCCCGGGTTGAGGCGCAGGGCGTGGATGCCCTGGTGGATGGCCTCGAGCGCGAGCTTGTAGTCAAAGTGGATGTCGGCAACGAGCGGCACGGTGACCTGGCGCAGGATATTGCCGAGGTTCCTGGCGGCCTCCATGTCGGGCACGGCGAGCCGCACGATATCGCAGCCTGCGGCCTGCAGGGCGCGGATCTGGGCGACAGTCGCCTCGGTGTCCGTCGTCTTCGTATTCGTCATCGACTGCACGGAGATCGGCGCACCGCCGCCAATCGCGACCTTGCCGATGTGGATCTGGCGCGTCGGACGGCGCTTCTGTAAATCGTACAAATCGTACACTTCCTTTCGAATTAGTCGGTGTCAGCCTCAGCCGCCGAAGATCACGCGGACGATGTCGTTCTTCGTCGCGAGCAGCATCAAGAGGAGCAGCAGGACGATGCCGACGTTCTGCGTGTAGCGCAGGGCAGTCGGACTCAGCGGCTTGCCGCGCACGGCCTCGACGCAGAGCGTCAGGAAGTGGCCGCCGTCGAGTGCCGGTATCGGGAAGAGGTTGACGATGCCGAGGTTGAGGCTCAGGAAGGCCGCGAAGTTGAGGAGCGGCACGAAGCCCATCTGGGCGACCTCACCCGCCATCTGCGCGACACCGATTGGGCCGGCGAGCTCCGCGCCCGACAGCTCGAGGACGATCTTGTAGAGGGCGTCGACCATCATGTAGAGGATGGCCCCCGTCTTCTGCACGGCGAGCTTGGCCGACTCGACAAAGCCCGGGTAGTGCGTGTCGACGGAGCCCATGACGCCGACCATCGCGCGCTGCGAGCTCGAGTCGTAGGCCGGCGTGACCGTCGTATCAAACGACTCCCCGCCGCGCTCGACGGTCAGGTTGACAGGCTTTCCCGCGCTGTCCTTGACGCCGGCGACGAAGTCGGACCACGTCGCGATTGGCGTTCCGTCAATGGCGAGCACGCGGTCGCCGTCCCTGAGGCCAGCTTCGGCCGCCGGCTTGCCCGCGAGCACCGTGCCGAAGACCGGCTCTGTGCTCGGCGTGCTGACGCCGGCGAAGAAGAAGATGCCGAAGAACAGGAAGAGCGGCAGTATGAAATTCATGATGGAGCCCGCGAGGATCACAATCATGCGCGAGCTCACAGGTTTCTCGCAGTAACCGCGGCTGCCTGCATCGTTCTGCTCGGGGTCCATGCCGGCGATGTCGTTGAAACCGCCGAGCGGGATCGCGCGGATGGAGTACACCGTCTCACCGCGCTGGAAGCTCACGAGCTTCGGCCCAAAGCCGATGGCAAACTCGTCGACGCGCATGCCCGTCATCTTCGCCGTGACGAAGTGGCCGAGCTCATGCACGAGGACGAGCAGGCCGAAGACAAAGACAGCTGCTGCTATTGTCAATACCATTGCTTCACCATCCTTTTATCGTGTCATAGTGAATCTTGCAGTGAATCAAATGAGGACGCATCACTTCGCGAGCAGCGAGGCAGCGTATGCGCGCGCCCACTTGTCTTCCTCGAAGAGCTCCTCGAGTGTCGGCTCGACGATGCATTCGCGCTTCATCATCGTCTCTTCGATGATGTCGTAGATGTCGAGGAAGTGGATGGCATCCTTGAGGAAGGCGCCGACGGCGACTTCGTTGGCCGCATTGAAGACGCACGGCATCGAGCCGCCCATCTTGCCGGCCTCGTAGGCAAAGCGCAGACCCTTGAAGGTATCGGTGTCCGGCTTCTCGAAAGTCAGGTCCTTGAGCTTCCAGAAGTCGAGTCGCTCAAAAGTCGAACTCTGGCGCGTCGGGTACGTCAGGGCGTACTGGATCGGCAGCTTCATGTCGGGGCAGCCGAGCTGCGCGATGACGGAGCCGTCGCAGAACTGGACCATCGAGTGGATGATGCTCTGCGGGTGGACGACGACCTGGATCTTGTCGTAGTCGACGCCGTAGAGCCACTTCGCCTCGATGACCTCAAGGCCCTTATTGACGAGCGAAGCTGAGTCGACCGTGATCTTCTGGCCCATGTTCCAGGTCGGATGCGCGAGGACCTGCGCCTTCGTCGCGCCGATGAGCGCTTCGCGCTTCTTGCCGCGGAACGGGCCGCCGGAGCAGGTCAAGAGGAGCTTCTCGATCGTCTCGCGCTTCTCGCCCTGCAAGCACTGGAAGAACGCACAGTGCTCGCTGTCGACAGGCAGGATGGAGACGCCCTGCTCCTTCGCGCGGCGCATGACGATTTCGCCGGCGACGACGAGCGTCTCCTTGTTGGCGAGCGCGATGTTCTTCTTGGCGTCGAGCGCCTTCATCGTCGGCTCGAGGCCGGCAAAGCCCATCATCGAGGTCACGACGGTGTCGACGTCCGGGTAGGCCGCCGCGTCGATGAAGGCCTGGCGGCCACCGGCGAGCTTCGTCTTGCCCGTGTAGCGCGACTTGAGGCGCGCGTAGGCGGCCTCGTCGGAGAGCACGGCGAGCTCCGGCTCGAACTCGCGGATCTGCTTTTCGAGCAGTTCGTCGCTCGCATTGGCCGCGAGCACGGAGATGTGGAAGAGCTCGCGATGGCCGCGCACGACGTCGAGCGTCTGCGTGCCGATGGAGCCCGTAGAGCCTAATACAGCAATATTCTTCATAGCATTTCCCTCACTTCAGGCCAAGGCCCGCGATCAGCACAAAGTAGTAGACGAGCGGTGCCGTGAAGAGCACGCTGTCAAAGCGGTCCCAGACGCCGCCGTGCCCCGGGATGATATTGCCCGAGTCCTTGATGCCCGTGTAGCGCTTCGCCACCGACTCGACGAGGTCGCCGAGCGTCGCCAGGAGCGAGATGCAGAAGCCGAGCACGGCCATCTCGACAATCGGCAGCGAGAAGAACGCGCCGAGGCCGGCGACGGCTGCCGTCGTGCCGATGACAGAGCCGAGGAAGCCCTCGACCGTCTTGTTGGGGCTGATCGTCGGGCAGAGCTTGTGGCGGCCGATGGCCGAGCCCGTGAAGTAGGCAAACGTGTCGCTGGCCCAGGTGCCGATGAACATGACCCAGATCATCGCGCAGCCGAACTCAAAGGAGCCCAGCGAGGTCATGAGGTGCTGCTCTGGATAGAGGTAGCGCAGCATGACCATGTGCGCAAACGGCAGGCCGAGGTAGAGGATGCCGGCGACCGACGTGCAGGCGTCGACGAAGGAGACGCGGCCGTGCAGCAGGACGCTCTCCAAGAGCACGATGAGCACGATGCCCGTCGTGACGGCCATCGACTCCTCGGCGTTGCCGAGCCACGCGCAGCCCCAGAGCAGGATGAGCCCGAGAATGCCCGTCAGGAACGTCAGATTGTTGCCCTTCCGGTGGAAGGCGCGCGCGTATTCAAACCAGGCCAACACGGAGAGCACGAGAGCAAAGCCAGCGAACAGGGCTCCGCCCGTCTGGATGACGAAAGCAGCCAGCGCGATGCCGACCACGCCTGTGATGATTCTTGTAAACAACGAAACCGCTCCTATCTTATTTATTGGTCAGGCCGCCAAAGCGGCGGTCGCGCCCGGCAAAGTCGACGAGCGCGTCGACGAAGCAGGCGGGCGTGAAGTCCGGCCAGTTGACATCGGTGAAGTAGAACTCCGCATAGGCCGACTGCCAGAGCAGGAAGTTCGAGAGGCGCTGGTCGCCGCTCGTGCGGATGACGAGGTCGACGGGCGGGTCGCCAGCCGTGTCGAGCTGCTGATCGATGGCCTCGGCGTCGATGTCCTCTGGGGCAATCTCCCCTGCCGCTGCCTTGCGCGCGAGCGACTGCGCCGCGCGGATGAGCTCATCCTGGCCGCCGTAATTGGCCGCGACGTTGAAGCGGATGCCCGTGTTGTCCTTCATGAGCGCCTCCGCCTCGCGCATCTGGCGCTGCAGGCCCTCGGGCATGCCCTCCATGCGGCCGATGAAGCGGATGCGCACATTGTAGTCGTTCATCTCCTCGAGCTCCTTGATGAGGTACTCCGAGAAGAGCTTCATGAGAAATTCGACCTCAGGGCGCGGGCGCTTCCAGTTCTCCGTCGAGAAGGCGTAGACCGTCAGGGCCTCGATGCGCAGATCGATGGCCGCCTTGAGGATGTTCTTGAGCGTCTTGACACCGGCCTTGTGGCCCGCCGTGCGGATGAGGCCCTTGCCCTGTGCCCAGCGGCCGTTGCCGTCCATGATGATGGCGACATGGCGCGGCAAGCGCTGCCAGTTGATTCTATCGTAGAGCGGGTTCTGATTGGCGGGCGCTTTTTCCTCGCGCGCCGTTTTTCCACCGCCAAATATCTTTTTCCACATACTATATCTCCATCCTGAGAGACTATTCCGTGTAGAATAACGAAAAGCCCCTCTCGCATAAAAAAGAGGGGCCGCTCGTCATCCATCAGGGAGCTTCGATTGCGGATACCGGGCAGCCGGCAGCGCAAGCACCGCACTCAACGCACTTGTCTGCGTCGATCTCGTAGTGCTCTGCACCCTCGCTGATTGCCTCAACCGGGCACGTAGCAGCGCAGGAACCGCAGGAAATGCAGTCATCAGTGATCTTGTAAGCCATTCATCTCGCCTCCTTCTCTAGTTTTTAGTGGTCCAGCTTCCTCTGCTTTGCCGCAAGAGTCAGCAGGATCGTGCCATCCGCCTGCTCTCGCACGCGGACGACGTAAAGACAGGTTGAATCTGTCTTGAAAAAATCACGCGTTGGGCGTGTTATTTCCGTTTGCCAGGGGCGGCCGGCCTCGCGAAGCATCGCTTCGGCCTCGGCGAGCGGCCGCGCCAGGATGTCAGGCGTCATCTGAGTCATATCAGACTTCCATGACCTCTTTCTCCTTGACGTCCTTCGCCGCATCGGCGAGCTTGACGTACTTGTCAACGAGTTTCTGCATGGACTCCTGACCGCGCTTCGAATCGTCCTCAGTGATCTCCTTGGACTTCTCGAGCTTCTTGATGGCCTCATTGCCGTCGCGGCGGATGTTGCGCAGGGCGACCTTGGCCTCCTCCGTCTTCTTGTTGACCGTCTTGACGAGCTCCTGGCGACGCTCCTGCGTCAGAGCCGGGATGGAGAGGCGGATGGCCGTGCCATCGGAGTTCGGGCTCAGGCCGAGATCCGACTTCATGATCGCGACTTCGATGTCGTGCAGGATGGATTTCTCCCACGGCTGGATCATGATCATGCGCGGCTCCGGCACGGAAACCTTCGCGATCTGGTTGACCGGCGTCGGGGCGCCGTAGTAGTTGACCATGACCTTGTCGAGCAGGGACGGCGTAGCGCGGCCTGCACGCAGCGAGGCGAACTCGTGCTTGAGGGCCTCGATGCTCTTCTTCATGCGTTCCTCATGGGACGCGAGAATGTCTTTTACCATTACTCATTTCCTCCTACCGTCGTGCCGATCTCCTCGCCGAGTGCTGCGCGGACGATGTTCTCGTGGTCATCGATGTTGAAGACGAGAAGCGGGATCTTGTTGTCCATGCAGAGGCTCGTGGCCGTCGTGTCCATGACCTGCAGGCCCTTGTTGAGGATCTCGATGTACGTCAGCGAATCAAATTTCTTCGCGTTGGCATTCTTGTTCGGATCGGAATCATAGATGCCATCCGTGCCCTTCTTGGCCATGAGGATGACATCGGCTTCGATCTCTGCAGCACGCAGAGCGGCCGTCGTATCCGTCGAGAAGTACGGATTGCCCGTGCCGGCGCCAAAGATGACGACGCGGCCCTTCTCCATGTGACGGATGGCCTTGCGGCGGATGTACGGCTCTGCGACCTGGCGCATCTCGATGGCGGTCTGTACGCGCGTGTCCACATCGAGCTTCTCGAGTGCATCCTGCAGGGCGAGTGCGTTCATGACCGTGGCCATCATGCCCATGTAGTCGGCCGTCGCGCGGTCCATGCCCTTGGCCGAGCCGGCGAGCCCGCGCCAGATGTTGCCGCCGCCGACGACGATGGCGACGTCGACGCCGCGCTCACGGATTTTCTTGATCTGCTTCGCGATATCCTCGACAACAGCCGGGTTGATGCCGAAGCCCTGATCGCCGGCAAGCGATTCACCACTGAGTTTCAGGACAATGCGTTTATATTTTGCTGGTTCCAAAATATTACCCTCCATCTAAATGTCACTGCATCTTTCTCTATTATAAGGCCATTGTTCCAGATTTTCCATAGGAAAATCCACCTTGCAGCCTTTCAACGAGGCGGGAGATAGGCTCACCGCCTATTTCTAGATGTTTCCCCCATTTACGGAGATTTTCTGCCTCGTTATAACCTCTAAAAAAAGAGAACACAATCCATTATGTGTTCTCTTTCTTTCCGGTCTGGCTTTTTCCGGTTGATTATTTCATCTGAGCAGCGACTTCAGCAGCGAAGTTCTCCTGCTTCTTCTCGATGCCTTCGCCGAGCTGGTAGCGCGTGAATGCCGTTACCTTGACGTCGCCGAGGATGTCCTTGACCGTCTTGTCGGAATCCTTGACGAAGATCTGCTCGTTGAGGCAGACTTCCTTGTAGTACTTGTTGATGCGGCCTTCGACCATGCGCTCAACGATCTTCTCCGGCTTGCCCTCTTCGAGAGCCTGCTTGCGGAGGACTTCCTTCTCGTGCTCGAGAGCTGCTGCATCGACACCGCTGCGGTCGATGGCTGCCGGAGCTGCTGCAGCGATCTGCATAGCAACGTCCTTGCCGAGCTCTTCATCGCCGCCCGTCATGTCGACGAGGACGCCGATCTTGCCGCCCATGTGAATGTAGCTGGCAACGCGGCCTTCCGACTCATAGCGGACAAAACGGCGCAGGGAGATCTTCTCGCCGATCGTAGCCGTAGCTTCCGTCACGAGAGCAGCGACCGTCTTGCCGTCAATCTCGCTTGCATTGAGGGCATCGAGGTCAGCCGGGTTCGTTGCAGCGATGTGCTTCGCGATCTTCTCTTCGAGAGCGCGGAACTGCTCGTTGCCAGCAGCGAAGTCCGTCTCGCAGTTGACTTCGACGAGAACGCCGACTTTTGCATCGTCGCTGATGTAAGCGGCGACAGCACCCTCTGCAGCGATGCGGCCAGCCTTCTTCTCAGCCTTCGAGATGCCCTTCTCACGGAGCCAGTCGATTGCCTTTTCCTTGTCGCCGTCCGTAGCCGTCAGGGCCTTCTTGCAGTCCATCATGCCTGCGCCCGTCGTCTCGCGCAGCTCTTTTACCATTGCAGCCGTAATCTTTGCCATTGGTTCTTTTCCTCCTAATAAAAAGGAGGGGCAAGGGATAACTCCCTTACCCCTCCCGGTCTTCTTATCGAATCTGGATTTCTGGATTATTCAGCAGCCGGTGCTTCTGCAGCTTCTGCTTCGCTATCCTCACCCTGACGACCCTCGAGGACTGCATCAGCCATGCGGCCCGTGAGGAGCTTGACAGCGCGGATTGCGTCATCGTTGCCCGGAATGACGTAGTCGATCTCATCCGGATCGCAGTTCGTGTCGACGATTGCAACGATAGGAATGTTGAGCTTGCGAGCCTCAGCAACGGCGATGCGCTCCTTGCGCGGATCGACGATGAAGAGTGCGCCCGGCAACTTGTTCATCTCTTTGATACCGCCGAGGTACTGCTCGAGCTTCTCCATCTCGTGGCGAAGACCCTGGACCTCTTTCTTCGTGAGGACTTCGAACGTGCCGTCTGCTTCCATAGCCTCGAGCTCTTTGAGACGAGCGATGCGCTTCTGGATCGTGCGGAAGTTCGTCATCATGCCGCCGAGCCAGCGCTCGTTGACATAGAACTGGCCAGCACGCGTAGCTTCTTCCTTGATGGCTTCCTGAGCCTGCTTCTTCGTGCCGACGAAGAGGACGCTCTTGCCTTCCTCTGCAACGCTGCGAAGGAATGCATAAGCCTCGTCAACCTTCTTGACCGTCTTCTGAAGGTCGATGATGTAGATGCCGTTGCGCTCCGTGAAGATGTACTTTGCCATCTTCGGGTTCCAACGACGGGTCTGATGTCCGAAGTGGACACCTGCTTCAAGTAACTGTTTCATGGAAATAACTGCCATGTTGGTGCACCTCCTGTTTTTTTCTTCCGCACCTTTCATTTCTCTGCACCACCCATTTCGGGCACAGGGCAGCGATCGAGGCGCGTGCTATTTTTACACCGTTAGAAATTATATCATAAGAGAAGTGCCTTGACAATCGTTTCCCCGCATTTTTTTTGCGCGCTGCTCACAGGAATCATGCACGGCAAAGCTGTCTTCCTTATTATAAGCAAAATTATACGCAAAGAGATTGTGTCAAGGAATCGGATTCGATTTACAATAATACAGAATACTGCCCCGCATTGTCCACGTACGATGTATGTATACCGTATACTTATTCCATACCAGTGGACATCCCCTGCTCTTTTCTCTATAATAAAAAACTGTAATAAGGAATTGGCATTATCTATCATACAAATGCGAAAATATATCGCAGCCAATGACTGATCACGCATACGCGAAGTACGCAATACCCAAGGAGTGATTTTCATGAACTTATCGATCAAGATCTTCATCGCGCTCGTGCTGGCCGTCATCGTCGGCCTGATTGCGGGCGAACCGGCACTGCCGTTCATCAACTGGTGGATCGCCCCGATCGGCACGATCTTCATCAACCTCATCAAGATGATGATCGTCCCCGTCGTCCTCTGCTCGCTCGTCGTCGGCATGACGAGCCTCGGTGACACGACGAAGCTCGGCCGCATCGGCATCAAGACGATCCTGCTCTACCTCGTCACGACGGCTATCGCCATCATCATCGGCTTCAGCGTCGCAGGCCTCGCGCATCCGGGCCTCGGCCTCCAGATGACATCGGACGCTGTCGTCAAGGTCAAGGAAGCGCCGTCGATCATGCAGGTCTTCGTCGCGATGGTCCCGGCTAACCCGGTCGCTTCGATGGCCAAGGCGGATATCCTGCCGGTCATCGTCTTCGCGCTCTTCATCGGCGTCGGCATCCTCAAGGTCGGCGGCGAGCGCGCAGACATCCTGATCAAGTTCTTCGACGCCTGCGCGGAGGTCTCCTACAAGATCATCGGCATCGTCATGAGCTTCGCTCCTATCGGTGTCTTCGCCCTGCTGCTGCCGGTCGTCGCCAAGAACGGCCCATCCGTCCTGCTGCCGCTGATCTCCGTCATCGCCTGCGTCGCCGTCGGCTGCCTCATCCATGCGGTTGCCGTCTACTCGACGCTCGCCAAGGTCTGGGGCGGCCATACGCCGGCACAGTTCTTCCGTGGCATGAGTGAGGCGATGCTGATCGCCTTCACGACTTGCTCGAGTGCAGCGGCGCTGCCGGTCAACATGAAGAACAGCCAGGAGAAACTCGGCGTCTCGCGCGATGTCTCCTCCTTCGTCCTGCCGCTCGGCGCGACGATCAACATGGATGGCACGGCACTCTACATGGGCGTCTGCTCCCTCTTCATCGCGAACGTCTTCGGCATCGACCTGACGTACGGCCAGATGGCCATGATCGTCCTGACGGGCACGCTGGCCTCCATCGGCACGGCAGGCGTCCCGGGCGCCGGCCTCATCATGCTCGCGATGGTCCTGCAGAGCGTCAACCTCCCGATGGAAGGCCTCGCTCTCGTCGCCGGCATCGACC
Organism: Mitsuokella jalaludinii; assembly: GCF_928722185.1. Lineage (NCBI taxonomy): Bacteria > Bacillati > Bacillota > Negativicutes > Selenomonadales > Selenomonadaceae > Mitsuokella > Mitsuokella jalaludinii. The sequence goes on along the minus strand of NZ_CAKMXA010000001.1, from coordinate 2,073,900 downwards.
GTGTCCTCGACATGTTCCGCACCTGCCTGAACATCACCGGTGACGGCGCCGTCGCCATCGTCATGGATCAGGAAGAAAAGAGATACGCCAAGAAGCAAGCTGCGTAATCGCTTCCCACAACGACACACATTACAAGAAGCCTCCTGCATGGCAGGGGGCTTTTGATTTGCAGGTGATTTGCGGATTCAGATTCGATTTACATCGAGTCATATAAGACGCCGCAGCGGGCAGACAACACTGCGCAGGGCAGGCTGCTGAAAGAATTTTTTTGCCCTTCAATTTGACCCTGAAAAAGACAAAAACGCGCTGCGCTTGGACGCTTGTCTTTTTCAGGGGATCTGGTCGGCAAAAAAATTCTTTCTTGACGCAGCTCTGCCAATGCTCCGCTTATGTCTGCCCACTGCGGCTCAGTTCCTTCCCGCCCTATTCACTCGCTTCATTCATCTTCTTTTTTGCAGCTTCCATGAAACGAGATGAAGCCTTCTGTCAACACACGGAACTGCCTGGCTATCTCGATGTCCGAAGGCTCAGTTGCTCGAAAGAAGGCGGCACCAGCACCCCGTTAGCGGAGCGTTCAAATTCCTGCGTGAAGAAGCGATTTTTGTCTTCCTCTCATGCCCCTAGAAAAGAGCAGCCGTTCAAGCGCAGCGCGTTTTGCTCTTTTCTAGGGATTCATTGGAAGACAAAAATCGCTTTAGCAGGAATTTGCCGCGCAGCGTTGGGGTGCTGGTGCCGCCGTCTCGCCATGCTGGATGTCACGCAGTCCTGCACAGCGCAACGTTGACAAGCAGCTACGGCGCCTCCCCATGCGAGATGGCAACAAAAAAGCCGCCTCTATCCAAGAAGCGGCTTTTGACGGATTCGATTCAGTGAAGTGCACGTGCGGCGCTGGTGGCGCGGCGGTGCTGGCGCAGGCGGTACCAGGCCATCGGGAATACGAGCATGGGGACGCCGGCGTAGAGGGCCTCGCGCAGCTCTGGCTCGAAGACCATGACGACGAGGCAGAAGACCTGTGCCCAGATGCCGAACAGCGTGACATACGGGAAGAACGGCGTCTTGTAGCGCAGCGCCCCTTCCGTGCCCTCGGCGATCTTGCGCTTGCGGCTGCGGTACTCGCTCCAGCAGATCGAGATCCAGGCAATCGCGCCCGTGAAGCCCGATACGGCCAAGAGGTACGTGTAGAGCGCTGAATCCGGGTCAAACGAGTAGAGCAGGATGACGGCCCAGCACGCGCAGATCGAGACGAGGATGGAGCGCGACGGCATGCCGTTCTTGTTGATGTGGCCGAGCGTGCTCGGGGCCATGTCCATGCGCGCGAGCGCATGCAGGGCGCGAGCCGCACCGTAGAGGCCCGAGTTCGAGCACGAGATGGCCGCCGTCAGGATGACGAAGGCGAAGAACGCGCCGAAGCCCGAAAGGCCGTACTGCGTGACAGCTGCCGCAAAGACACTCTCATCGAGGCCCGCCTTGTCCCAAGGCAGGATGGAGATCAGGAGCGAGATTGGGATGATGTAGAGCGCGATGATGCGCCATGTCACGTTGCGCACCGCAATCGGGATGCTCTTCTCCGGCTTCTCGCACTCGCCGGCGGCAAGGCCGATAATCTCCGTGCCCTGGAAGTTGACGAGGATGATGACCATCGTCAGCACGATCGACCAGTAGCCGTTCGGCGCGAAGCCGCCGCTGCCGAGAAGGACCTTTGTGCCGATATAGCCCTGATCGCCGATGAGGCCGAGGCAGATGAGGCCGGCCACGATACTGAAGGCTGCAAGAGCGATGATCTTGATCAGAGACAGCCAGAACTCACTCTCGCCGAACTTATCGACATGGAACAGATTGAGAATCGTCACCAGGAGTCCGAAGAACACAGCCCACCAGAGCTGGCTGACTTCTGGTATAAAGTTATTCATGATGATGCCAGCGGCAATCATCTCGGATGGAACGTACGCAACCCAGGTCGTCCAGTAGGCCCAGCCCACACCGCAGGCCCAGGTCGGAGAGATGTGCTCCCTTGCATACGTGACAAAAGAACCCGATACAGGTTTTTCCACCGCCAGCTCCGCGAGGCAGAGCATGACGCAAAGCACGATGACCCCGCCCAAGAGATAGGCGAGGATCGCGGCCGGGCCCGCTTTTTCGAGAACATACCCGGTGCCGAGGAAGTAACCACTGCCGATGACCCCGCCCAGCGAGATCAGTTGCAGATGGCGATTCTTTAACCCTCTGTTCATTTTCGACTCGTTCATTACCTTAATAACACAACCTTCCCAGTGCCGCTTCGATCTGTGATTTGTATAGCATTGCCATCCGCGACACTTCCATTATTTCAACCTAAAGGATACTACAAAACGATAGCAATTACCATAGCTCTGCAGATAAAATTTTCAGATGAGACATACGCGCAGGAAATAGGGTATAATTATTTTAAGAAAGAAATACATCCAGGAGGCAATCATGAACGGCTACCGAACCATACGCGAGACGGACGACTCCGTCGAGACGCTCTACGAGATACAGAAATCGAGATTCATCACGCACATCCGCCACGTCGAGACGGAGGAAGAAGCGCGCGCCTTCATCCAGGCCATGAAGAAGCAGTACTTCGACGCGCGCCACAACTGCTCTGCCTACGTGCTCGGCGAGCGCGCCGACAAGCAGAAGTCAAACGACGACGGCGAGCCGGGCGGCACGGCGGGCAACCCCATCCTCGAGGCCATCAAGAAGAACGCATTGACGGACGTTGTCATCGTCGTCACGCGCTACTTCGGCGGCATCAAGCTCGGCGCGGGCGGACTCATCCGCGCCTACGGCCATGCCGCCGTGCTCGGCATCGAAGCGGCCACGCGCATCGAGATGACGCCCTTTACCGAGCTCCATGTGACAATCGGCTACGACCTCCTGGCGACAGTCGAGCACTGGATCCGGCAGCAGGAGATCCGCACAGAGGAGGCCGACTACGCCGAAGCTGTCACGCTCCACCTCCTGCTGCCGCCCGCAGAAGTCGAGTCGCGGCTGATGGAACTGCGCGACCTCACAAGCGCCAACTTCCAGTCGGAAGAGGGTGCGACGCGGCGCATCGCCCTGCCGTGCTGATGTCATTGACAAGAACAGCTGCTTTCCCTTATAATAGCAGCTATACCTACTAGAACGATATGTCTTCCAAAGATTTGCTTAACAGGAGGAATCTCATGAACGATTACACCCTTGAAGTGCACGGCTGCCACAAATACGATGCGACCGGCGCCATCAGCGAACCGATCTACCTCTCGGCGACATACCGCCACCCGGGCTACAAGCAGAGCACGGGCTTTGACTACGGCCGCGTCGCCAATCCGACGCGCAAGGAGCTCGAGGACGTCCTCGCCAAGCTCGAGCGCGGCCAGCGCGCCTGGGCCGTCTCATCGGGCATGGCCGCCATCAACATGGTGCTCCATCTGCTGAATCCCGGCGACCACATCCTGCTCTCCGAGGACCTCTACGGCGGCACCGTCCGACTCGTCAACGACATCTACAAGAAGTACGGACTGACCTTCGACTACGTCAACACGGCCGACCTCGAGGCGACGGCGGCAAAAATCCGCCAGGAGACGAAGATGATCTTCATCGAGACGCCGTCAAACCCGATGATGCTCGTCAGCGATATCCGCGCCCTCGCTGCGCTCGCCCACGAGAACGGCGCCCTGCTCACCGTTGACAATACCTTCCTCTCGCCGCATTTCCAGAAGCCGCTGACGCTCGGCGCCGACATCGTCGTCCACAGTGCGACGAAGTACATCTGCGGCCACAACGACATCATCGCGGGCGTCATCGCGATTGCCGACGCTGATGCCGGCTACGGCAAAGATCTCGAGCTCTACATCAAGTCGGAAGGGCCGAACCTGACGCCGATCGACTCGTGGCTGCTGCTGCGCAGCATCAAGACGCTCGGCCTTCGCGTCGAGCGCCAGGAAAAAAATGCCATGAAGATTGCCGACTGGCTCAAGCGTCAGCCGACTGTCACCGATGTCTACTACGTCGGACTGCCCGACCATCCGGGCCACGCGCTCCACAAGAGCCAGGCCACGGGCTTTGGCAGCATGATCTCCTTCAAGGTCAAGTCGCCAGAACTCGCCATCAAAGTGCTCGGCCGCCTCAAGCTCATTGCCTTCGCCGAGAGCCTCGGCGGCGTCGAAAGTCTGCTGACGTACCCGATCGCCCAGACGCATGCCGAGATGCCGAAGGAGCTGCTCGCGCGCACGGGCCTCGACGACCGCCTGCTGCGCTTCTCTGTCGGCATTGAGGATCCCGAGGACCTCATTGCTGACCTCGACCAGGCCTTGAACAGCTGATCCCTCCGGCTCCCTGCTAGCCCTTCCCACAGAAAGCGAGTGATTTTTATGCCAATTGATTTTGATACAGTCATCGACCGCCGCGGCACCTCGTGCTTCAAATACGACTTTGCCGTCGAGCGCGGCTATCCGCAGGGCATCCTGCCGTTCTGGGTCGCCGACATGGACTTTTCCACACCGCAGCCCGTCATCGCGGAGCTCACGCGCCGCGTCCAGCACGGCATCTTCGGCTACACCGACCCGAAAGAGTCGTACAAGCAGACCATCGTCGACTGGATGACGGAGCACCACGACTGGACGCCCTCGACGAAGGCCCTGACCATCACGCCGGGCGTCGTCTTCGCGCTGGCCACAGCCGTGCGCTGCTTCACGAAGCCCGGCGATGCCGTCCTCCTGCAGCAGCCCGTCTACTATCCGTTCAGCGAGGTCATCCGCCAGAACGGCCGCCAGCTCGTCAACAGCTCTCTTGTCCTCAAGGACGGCCACTACGAGATTGACTTTGCGGACTTTGAAGATAAGATTGTCAAAAATAATGTCAAGCTCTTCCTGCTCTGCAGCCCGCACAATCCGGCCGGCCGCGTCTGGACGCGCGAGGAGCTGCTGCGCATCGCCTCCATCTGCCTCAAGCACGATGTGCTGATTGTCTCCGACGAGATCCATGAGGAGTTCGTGCGCCCTGGCTTCCGCCACACAGTGCTCGCCTCGCTCTCGCCGGAGATTGCGGCGCAAACGATCACCTGCACCTCGCCGTCGAAGACCTTTAATCTCGCCGGCCTGCAGATCTCGAACATCTTCATCGAGAATGACGAGCTTCGCAAGCGCTTCCGCGCTGAGATCTCGGCGGCCGGCTACAGCCAGCCGAACGCGCTCGGCCTCTTCGCCGCCCAGGCAGCCTACGCAGAAGGCGGCTCGTGGCTCAAGGAGCTCTTGGCCTACATCGAAGGCAATTACAAGAAGACGAAGGCCTTCCTCGCCGAGAAGATGCCCAAGGTGACGCTTATCGAGCCTGAGGGCACGTACCTTCTCTGGCTCGACTTCTCGGCCTACGGCCTCTCCGACGAAGAGCTCGACGACATCATCATCAACGACGCGAACCTCTGGCTCGACTCCGGCCACATCTTCGGCAAGGCGGGCCGCGGCTTCCAGCGCCTCAACATCGCCTGCCCCTGGAGCACGCTCCAAAATGGCCTCGAGCATCTGGCCAAGGCCTTTGAGAACCGCTGACTCGCTTATCCAGAAAGGTCGCATCCACATGCTCTGTATCGGACTGTCGCCCAGCATCGACAAGGATTGCCGGGCGCTCATCTTAGGCTCCATGCCCGGCGTCAAGTCGCTCGAGGAACAGCAGTACTACGCCCATCCGCAGAACCGCTTCTGGCCGATGATGGCCGACCTGCTCGGCGAAGCGCTGCCCTCCCGCTATGAGGAAAAGCTCGCTATGCTGCTAGACCACCACATTGCCCTCTGGGATTCTATCGGGCAGTGCGAGCGCGAGGGCAGCCTCGACTCCGCCATCCGCGAGGAGCGGGGCAATGACTTCACTGCGCTATTGCAGGCGTACCCGGCCATCCGGGCCATCTTCTTCAACGGCGGCAAGTCGTCCCAGGCCTTCCGGCGCCACAACAAGGCGCTGCTCCAGCGTCCCGACATCGCCTTTTACGCCATGCCCTCGACGAGCCCGGCCAACGCCCGCTGGCGCCTGCCCATGCTCGAAGAGACGTGGCGAAAAGCTTTGACAGAGGCCGGAATCCTCTGCTATACTGAAAGCAAGAAATAGCGGCGAACCATTCGTCCGCTGCCGATTCACCCCATGCCATAATCGACAGGAGGTCTATATGCCATCTTCCATCTGGCTGATCTTAGCCATCATCGTCACCGCGTTCTTCTTCTATCTCGAGACACGGGACGTCGAAGATTGACATGCAGAAAAGCGGCTGTACATCGCGTACAGCCGCTTTTTAGTATCTCGATATCTTGATCTTGATTACAGGAGCATGCCGATTGTATGGACGATAAAGGCGACGATCCAGGCGATGACGCACTGGAAGATGACGACCCAGATGGCCCACTTCGTGCCGAGCTCGCGTTTGACGGAGGTGATGGCAGCGACGCACGGCGTGTAGAGCAGGCAGAAGGCCAGAAGCGATGCAGCCGCAAGAGGCGTCAGCACCGTCGAGATGGAGCTCGTGCCGAACAGGACGCCGAGTGTCGAAACGACGCTCTCCTTGGCCATGAAGCCCGAGATCAGCGCCGTCGAGATGCGCCAGTCGCCGAAGCTGAGCGGCGCAAAGACAGGCGCGATGACGCCCGCGATCGAGGCGAGCATGCTCTCGGAGGAATCCGCGACCATGTCGAGGCGGAAGTCGAACGTCTGCAGGAACCAGATGACAATCGTCGCGATGAAGATGACGGAGAAGGCGCGCTCGAGGAAGTCCTTCGACTTTTCCCAGAGCAGCTGCATGACATTGCGGCGGCCCGGCATGCGGTAGTTCGGCAGCTCCATGACAAAAGGCACGGCCTCGCCCTTGAAGATGGTGTTCTTGCCGAGGTAGGCCATGAGGATGCCGACAAGCATCGCGCCGAAGTAGAGGACGATCATCGGCAGGGCGCCGTAGTCGCCGAAGAATGCCGCGATGAAGAAGCCGTAGATTGGCAGCTTGGCCGAGCAGCTCATGAACGGCGTCAAGAGAATCGTCATGCGGCGGTCGCGCTCAGAAGGCAGCGTGCGCGTCGACATGATGGCCGGGACCGAGCAGCCGAAGCCGATGAGCAGCGGCACGATACTGCGGCCCGACAGTCCGATCCTCCTGAGCCACTTGTCCATGACGAAGGCGATGCGCGCCATGTAGCCCGTGTCCTCGAGCAGGGACAGGAAGAAGAAGAGAGTCACGATGATCGGCAGGAACGACAGCACCGTGCCGACGCCCTGGAAGATGCCGTCGATGACGAGCGAGTGCATCGCCTCATTGACGCCGGCAGCCGTCATGGCGGCATCCGCCTCATCCTGCAGGAAGGCAATGGCTGCGGCCATGAGGTCCTGCAGGGCCGCGCCGATGACATTGAACGTCAGGTAGAAGACGAGGCTCATGATGGCGATGAAGGCCGGGATGGCCGTGTACTTGCCCGTCAGGATCTTGTCGATGCGGCGGCTGCGCTCGTGCTGGCGGCTCTCGTGCGCCTTGTGGAACGTGCGGTCGACGAGCTTGCCGATGAAGGAAAAGCGCATGTCGGCGATGGCCGCCGAGCGGTCGAGGCCGCGCTCCTTCTCCATCTGGCAGATGATGTGCTCGATCATCTCCATCTCGTTCTGGTCGAGCATCAGCGCTTCGATGACATGGCTGTCGCCCTCGACAATCTTCGTCGCGGCGAAGCGGACCGGGATGCGCGCTTCCTTCGCGTGATCCTCGATGAGGTGCATGATGCCGTGCAGGCAGCGGTGCACCGCGCCGCGATGACTCTCCGCATCGCAGAAGTCCATGCGGCCCGGCTTCTCCTGGTAATGCGCGACGTGCAGGGCGTGCGCGACGAGTTCCTCGATGCCCTCGCCCTTGGCTGCCGAGATCGGCACGACCGGGATGCCGAGCAAGGACTCCATCGCATTGATGTCGACGGAGCCGCCATTGCCCGTGAGCTCGTCCATCATGTTGAGTGCGAGGACCATCGGGCGGTCGAGCTCGATGAGCTGCAGCGTCAGGTAGAGGTTGCGCTCGATGTTCGTCGCGTCGACGATGTTGATGATGCCCGTCGGCTGCTCGCGCAGGATGAACTCGCGCGAGACGATTTCCTCTTCAGTATACGGCGACATCGAGTAGATGCCCGGCAGGTCCGTGATTTTCGTGTTCGCGTGGCCGCGGATGCTGCCGCTCTTTTGGTCGACCGTGACGCCCGGGAAGTTGCCGACATGCTGGTTCGAGCCCGTCAGCTGGTTAAAAAGCGTCGTCTTGCCGCAGTTCTGGTTGCCCGCGAGCGCAAACGTCAGCAACTGGCTGTCGGGCAGCGGGTGCTCGCCCTGCTGCACGTGGTAGCGGCCGCCCTCGCCGAGGCCCGGATGGTCCGTCGGTTCATGCGGGATGTGGACCGCTGGATGCTGGTCCGACTCCCAGCCCGGCAGCTTCTCGATACCAATCTGCTTCGCATCGTCGATGCGCAGTGTCAGCTCATACTCGTGGATGCGGAACTCAATGGGATCCCCCATCGGCGCGAACTTCACGAGCGTGATCTCCGCGCCCGGTATCACGCCCATGTCGAGGAAATGCTGCCGCAGCGCTCCCTCTCCGCCGACCGAGCGCACCACTGCGCGCTCACCGGCTTTTAATTCATTCAGATACATAAGACTCTCCTTTTGTCGTAAATACACACCTTCATTGTACTCAAAAAATCTGAGATTGCAAATCAAGTTTAACCGACTGCCCGTCATGACACGATGTTGGGCGACAACAAGGGGTTAAAAAAAGAGCATCCCTGAGGTATTCCTCAAAGATGCTCGTGCACGGATGCGAGATTCACTTTGCAACAGTCTCGGTCTTCTGCTCTGCCTGGGCAATCTGTTTGGCCTCCGCCTTCTCGTCTTCGGTGACGGCGGATTTGAATTCGCGGACGCTCTTGCCGAGCGATTTGCCGACGAGCGGCAGTTTGCCCGGTCCGAAGACCAGCAAGCCGATTGCGAAGATCAGCAGGAGTTTTGGTACGGTAAGACCCATCAACATAAGAAGCACCTCTATCTTTCATCTATCCACTGCGAGTGACGACTCTGTCTCATTGTTTCTCATTATATCATGAATCATCATATATGGAAAATATAGATTCCCTATCGGGTACATAGCAAATATCTATACGGTCACGCCTCAAGGCATGAGACGATGCGGTCGATGGCCTCGTCGAGGCAATCCTCTTCCATGCCAGAGTAGTTGAGCACGAAGGTGTGCGCCGCGCCCTCGGCACTACCGACGTAATAGTCGCTGAGCGGACGCATGCGGATGCCCTTCTGCGACAATTCCTGCTGCAGCACATGATCGTCTTTCCCCGTGTGGAAGCGCAGCAGGAAGTGGAGGCCGGAGCCGCGCTCGATGAGGTCGGCGTGATGGAAGAGGCCGCCCGCCTTCATCGTCTGCAGCAAGGCCTCGCGCCGCTTGCGGTAGCAGTTGCGCATGCGGTTGATGTGCTTCTCGAAGTAGCCTGCGCGGATGAAGCGCGCGAGCGTATACTGCTCAAAGTTCGAGACGGTGCAGCTGTAGAAGCCGAGTTCTCGGTGGAAGACCTTGACGAGCTTGTCGGGCAGGACCATGTAGCTGATGCGGATGGTCGGCGTCAGTGTCTTCGAGAAGGTGTTCATGTAGATGACACGGCCGCTGACATCGATGCCCATCATCGTCGGGATGGGGCGGCCCGTCAGCCGGAATTCACTGTCGTAATCGTCCTCGATGATAAAGCGGCCCTCGCCCGCGCTCGCCCATCCCAGCAGCTCATAGCGCCGGCTGATCGGCGTGATGCAGCCCGTCGGGAAGTGGTGCGACGGGCTGATGTGCAGGACGTCGACACCTTTTTCTTGGAGTTCCTGCGGGCAGATGCCCTGCTCGTCCATCGCCACGGGCACGCAGCGCACGGCATTCTGGCGGTAGACCTGGCGGATCTTGTCAAAGCCGGGATTCTCAACGCCGAAGCACTTGTCGCGCCCCAAAAGCTGCACGAGCAGTCCGTAGAGGTACTCCGTGCCCGCGCCGACGACGATCTGCTCCGGCGCGACATCGAGGCCGCGGAAGCTGCGCAGATGATTGGCGATTGTCTCGCGCAGGCTCATGATGCCCATACCGGGCGAGCGCTCCAAGAGCTCTTCGGCCTGCTGCGCCATGACCTGGCGCAAGAGGCGCGTCCACGTCTTAAACGGGAAATCCTCGGGGCGCAGACTGTTGGCCGTGAAGTCGGCCAGGTACTCAGGCAAACACGCTTCCGGTTTGCGATGGACACGCTGCGCCTGAGCGGGCTTGATGGGCAGGCTGGAAAGACGCGCGACAAAGAATCCCTTCTTCGGCACCGACTGGCAATAGCCTTCCGCCACCAACTGACCATATGCGCCCTCGACCGTGATGACGCTGATGCCGAGCTGGTGCGCGAGCGAGCGCTTCGACGGCAGCTTCTCGCCCGCCTGCAGGCGCCCGGCGAGTATGTCCGCACGGATGCAGCGGTAGAGGTGCTCGTAGAGCGATTCCGCCCCGATGTTCTCGAATGAATAGGTCAGCACAGCAAACGCCCTCTCTCCATCTGGTACTATCTTATCGTCATGCTTTGAATCTTTTTCTAAGGTCAAAACCAGTATATACTAGTCAGCAATAGGACACAAGTCCAGATTGAAAAAACAAGACGAAAGAAGGAAATCATCATGGCATCATCTGTACATCCATCCTCTTCATTCACCACGCGCGAGCTCTGCCTGGCGGCCGTCATGGCGGCCGTCGTCTTCCTCGCGACCTTCGTGCCGCGCATCCCGATCCCGCTCGGATACGCGCATCTCGGCGATGCGGCCATCTTCCTCATGGTGCTCTTCTGCGGGCGCCGCGAGACACTGATCGCGGCCTGCTTCGGCTCGGCGCTCTCGGACCTCATCGGCGGCTTCCCGCTCTGGATCTTGCCGACGCTCATCATCAAGTACTTCATGGCGGACATTGCCTGGCGCGTCATCCGACCAGACAAGACAAAGGCCTCGCCCGCTCGCCTCGTCGTCGGCTTCCTGCTCGCCTCGGCCTGGATGGCTGCTGCCTACACGCTCTTCGGCGCACTGCTCTACGACAGCCTCGCAGCAGGCCTCGCCTCAGCACCGGGCCTCATCGCAGAAGGCGTGCTGAACAGCGCGATCGCGATCGTCGCAGCGGGCATCCTGCAGAAGACACCGCTCGGACAGCGTTAACGGCGCTCCAGCTCCAATAAAGCCTCCTTCATCGGCAGCCCCCAGGCATATCCTGTGAGACTGCCGTTCGTGCCAATGACGCGGTGGCACGGGACACAGATACTCAGGGGATTGGCTCCGACGGCGCCGCCGACAGCATGGTAGGCCCCCGGCCGCCCGATGGCCTCCGCCAGTCTCTTGTAAGTCGTCGTCTCGCCGTAGGGGACTTTCTCGAGCTCCTTCCAGACCTGCAGGCGAAACGGCGTGCCCACGAGCCTGTAGGGGAACGTGAACGCGCGCCGCTCCCCTTCCAGATACTCGTGGAGCTCCCGCGCCGCCCAGTCCGTCACCTCGCTCGGGCGCTCTTCCTCCTGCCGCTCCTTCACGACATCGATAGCAACAACCGCGCCCCCTTCCTCCACGATGCGGAAGAAGCCGAACGGGCAGAGATACAGTCCGATGTGCTTTATCTTTTCCATGATCATCACCTCATGGCCATTCTAGCAGGATGCATGGCCATTTTCTACGAAAAAGCTCACCAAAAAAGAGATTCCCGATGTGCCCAATCACATCGTGGAATCTCTTTCTGTCTCACATAGTCTCACTGCCAGCCCTGCAGTGTCCAGTAATCCTCGATGCCCTTGACGATCGGGTCGAAGATCTCGTCGGTGTTCGTGATGTGCGTGACCTGGAAATGGCCATCGCTTTTCTGCACGAGCTCGACTTTGACGGTCATCTGCGGCACGAGGCGGCCGTAGTCGGAATCATCGCCTGTGACGAGGAACGTCGCCTCAGCCCAGTCGCCCCCCTTGCGCTCGACGCCCTGGAGCTTGGCGCTGTAGTGCTGCGTGAATTTCTCAGCCTCGCCCGCAATCCACTTCGCCTGCTCGTCGCTCTCGCCGATTGGCGCGATGGTCGGCGTCAGGAAGAATTCGAGACTGCGGTTGATGAAGACGAGATCGCTCTCGCGGCGCTCCTTGATGTACGATTCCATGAAGGCCGTGTCGTGGCAGAAGAACCAGTCCTGCGGATACTCTCGGTGGAGCCGCTCAATGTCGCGCGCGAGAATCTCTGTGCTGCTGTCATACCCTTTCGTGACGATAGAGGAAAGGTCAGCATAGCGCTGCACCTTCTGCGCGTCATGCTCTCTGGCGCCCTCCATGAGCTCGTTCAGCGCATATTCCGGCGTGCGGGCCGACTGGTAGCAGTAACCGCTGACACCGATGGCCACGAGCAAGAGGACCACGATCGCGATGAATCCCTTCCTGCGCTTCATAAATAAAACCTCCTAGAAGAATAAAATGATGGATGGATAGTATTCCCCGATTGTATTCAGTCATTTTAGCAGGCTTTTCTGAGTATTATCTGGAGACAGTAAGGCTTGACAGATACCCCCAGCTGGTATATAAATAGTAATGAAGTTTATTTTCAATTACGTTGTTATACAGGGGGAATCCATCATGGCTACAGCAATCGTCGGCATCGTCGTCCTCGTCGCGCTCTTCTTTGCCGTCAAGGGCGTGCTCAAGCATTTCCGTGGGGAAAGCAGCTGCTGCGGAGGCGGGGATGTCAAAGTCCCGAAAAAGAAACTCACAGGCACCATTGTCGCGACGAAGGTCGTCGATATCGAGGGCATGACCTGCGGTCACTGCAAGGCCCGCGTCGAGCAGGCACTCGACACGATTGACGGCGCTGCTGCTGAGGTCAACCTGCACCGCAATCACGCCATCGTCAAGATGACGCGCGAGGTCAGCGACGACGAGATCCGCCGCGCCCTCGCCGGCAGCGGCTATACGATCACGGGCATCCATATCAAAGACTGACTGCGCACCAAAAAAGCCGCATTCCATGACACGGAATGCGGCTTTTTGACGTATGAAACTGACACGCGGTCAGGAATTCGTCTTCTTCGTCAGGCTCTGCGTGACCCAGGGAAAGGTCGCCTCGAGGTACTGGCCGATCTTCTCGCCCATCGACTTCTTGGCGAGATAATCGGGGTGCAGACCGTCCGTCGTGTAGTCGGAGCGCAGCCAGCCGCGCTCGTCGGCCAGAGCGCTGGCTACATCGACAGAATACGGCTGCTTCTTGACCCAGGCGCAGACAAACTGCTGATGCGTGAGCCAGTCCGGCGTCGGATGCTCGATGCCGGCGCGGTGGATCATGAGGCTCGGATTGATCGGCGTCGGCGTCACGAAGACCGGGATGATGCCGTAGGCCGCGCACTTCTCCTTGAGCGCCTTGAGATGCTGCACGACGGTCCAGCCGTACGTGCCGGCGCGGTAGTCATTTACGCCGCCCATGATGACGAGGATGCGCGGGGAGAACGGCAGGACATCGTGCTCGAAGCGGTCGATCATGTCCTGCGTCGTGTTGCCGCTGACGCCGAGGTTCTTGATGGGCACGGACGAATACGTCTCCCAGTTGTAGAGCGGATACGAGGGCGGCACGCTCATGACGCCGCCGCCGTGCGTGATGCTGTCGCCGAGCGCCGCGATCGGGGTCGGCGAAGTCACCGTGAAGCCGTTCTTCGCCGACCAGTCACTCAAGGGCGCGCCGTCCGCATCCACAGAGCGCACGCGCCAGTAGTAGCGGCCCTGCGTCGTGTAGGCGTCCCAGTCGTAGACATCGTACTCACCAGCCTGCAGCGTCTTTAAGTACATGTCCTGCGAGCCCACCTCGCGGTAGACCTGCACCTCATGGTGCTTCGCGCCCGGCATCGGTATCCACGAGTAGACAGGGTACTCCGCCGCATAGTCCATCGCGTCGTAGTCCGACGTCGCAAGCGGTGCCGTCGGGTTCAGCGTGCCAGACGTCAGCGGCTGCGGCGTGGAATACGAGTTGACGGGATTGCCGTTGTAGTCGAGTCCGCGCACCTTCCAGTAGAAATTCGCCGCAGCCTTGCCGTAGCGGCCGACCTCAATGTCAACGCCATTGGCAAAAATCTGATTCTGCGTCATGATGACATTCGGCAGTGTGTCCTCTGCAGAGCCGAGGATCTCGACCTGGTACTTGACGGCCCCCGGCACGTGATCCCAGACCAGGCGCACACTGCGGATGTCAACCGACTGGCCCGCAGATGTATCCGCCTTGGCCGCCGCCTCGATCTGCTGCGCCGCCTTCGTCTCCGTCACAGCCGGTTTCTGCCCCGCCTTCTCCGCGAGCACCGATGTCGCCGTGACATGGCCATCATCCCCCGTCGCTGCCTGCGCGGCAGACGGCAGGGCCAGCCCTGCCGTCAGGCAGCAAAGCCCCAGCAGTTTCGCGAGTTTCTTTATCTTCATCATGATGGATTCATCTCTTCCTTTTCCTTCTTTTTGTTTGCGTTCCGTTCCAGACAAGCCCCTGCGGGGCATCTGGCGATTGCCTTTCCATCTTATCACGGTTGGCACAGTCAGGCAAATTTTTCAATTTCCCCGAAAAAGAAAAGAGATGCACTCTGCCAGAGAGTGCATCTCGAAAGACATAAAGAATGGGTAAGGATGGTGGATTGCGGCAGAAGGGCATCAGCCTCTCGTCTTGCCGCCGGCCACGTTGTACGTGACACCGTGGATATACGAAGCGCGGTCACTGGCGAGGAAAAGGACGAGATTGGCCACCTCGGTGAGCTTGCCGCTGCGGCCGAGCGGCGTCGTCTTCGTGTTCTTATAGCCCTTGCGCAGGTCTTCGACCGTGATGCCGCGCGTGTAGGAAAGCGCTTCTTCATAGGCCAGTGTGCGCAGGCCCGTCGCCTCGAGGATGCCCGGCGCCACGCCGACAACACGGACATTGTAGCGGCCGAGTTCCTTGGACCACGAACGCGTAAAGGAGTTGACCGCATTCTTCGTCGCCGCATAGATGCTCTGGCCTTCAGAGCCTTCGAGACCGCTCTCCGAGCTCATGTTGATGATGACACCAGCGCCATTGCGGACAAATTCATGGCCCAGGGCCTGTGCCATGAGGTACACGCCCTTGATGTTGACGCTCGTGACTTTGTCATAGACTCTTTCACTGAGCTCATACTTGCCGTGCGGATCCTTTGGATCCACGAGCAGGCACGGGATGTTGATGCCTGCGTTGTTGACGAGGATGTCGAGCTTGCCAAAAGCCGCTTTTGCCTTCTCGACCATCGCTGTGACGCTCTCCGCTTTCGTGACATCGGTCACGACGTAGAGCAGCTTTCCCCTGCTCCCGCCGAGCTCAAATTCCGGCTCGTCCGGGTTCATGTCACAGACTACGACATTCGCACCATTATCGAGAAATGACTGCGCAACCGTTTTGCCGATGCCGGATGCACCGCCCGTCACTACTGCTGTTTTCCCTTCCAGATTCAACCACGAAGTCATGAATATCTCTCCTATCTTTTCTTACCACACGACATCTGAATGATGTCTGATGCTGGGGACGTTTCACATCGCTTGCCAGCCCCTTCATCTCTTATAGATGGCAATCTCCTCGCCGGGAGCAATGTCGCCGATCTCTTTGTCCTCGAGATAGAGGCTACCTTCCAGATTCTCCCCTTCTTTGTTTCCATTGAAGCGCAGTGTGATGTGACCGAGGTCGCGCAGGTTCTTCTGGACCTGGCTGCCGACATAGATAATCTTGTACGCTTCCTTGCCGAGCTGGAAGATGTCGCCTGGTTCGACGATATCCTCGAGCTTGTTGCCGCGGTGCAGGACGCAGTATTCGCGGAGTTCCTGAGGCGCATTCTCATTGAACAGGATGAGCATGCGCGCCCCCTTGAACGCATGAACCTGAGCACCGAGTTCCTGTACGATTGTACTGTAATATTTTTTCATTGGAATACCTCCTGATATACATCCATGGAAATTCATCAAGCCTCATAGAGCCCGAAGCTGGCGAGCCAAGCGAGAATGACGGAAAGCGGTCCCGTGATGAAGCGGGAATAGAGCACGGAAGGCACACCGACTTCGACCGTCTTCGCATCTGCTTCGGCCAAGCCGAGACCGACCGGGATAAAATCACAGGCGCACTGCGCATTGATGGCGAACAGCGCCGGCAGGGCAAGATGCGGCGGGACTGCGCCCTTGCCGATCTCGACGCCGATGAGCACGCCGATGACCTGCGCGATAACGGCCCCCGGTCCGAGGAACGGTGAGAGGAACGGGAAGGAGCAGATCAGCGACAAGATGATGAGTCCGCCCACATTGCCAGCTAGCGGCACGAGCAGGTGGGCAATGATGTCGCCGATGCCTGTCGAGAGGATGATGCCGATGAGCATCGAGACGAAGGCCATGAACGGCAGGATGGTCTTGATCATCGTGTTGATGGTCTCACGGCCGGCCTGATAAAAGACAGCAACGATACCGCCCATGAACTGACCGACCTTCGCCATAAAACCGGCCTGCTGCTCCGAGATTTTCTTCGACGTGTCATAGTGACGGCTGCCCATGCCGCCCGGTGCCGCCGCATCATGCTGCACTTCTTCTGCCGCGGCCGGTTCAGCAGCGTCAGTTTCCTCTGCAAAAGCCAGATCCTTTTCGCGCACAGCCGAGACGTAGATATCCGGTTTGATGAACTGCGCGAGCGGACCGCTCGGGCCAGTCGGATTGAGGTTGATCGTCCGGATACGCTTCTGCGGGTAAATGCCACAGCGCAATGTGCCGCCGCAATCAATGACGACTGCCAGGATTTCCGCGTCAGGAACACTCGTCTTGAAGCCATCCACCAGCTCACAGCCCGTCATTTCCGCCAGTCTCTTGGCAACGGGCGAGATGACACCGCCCGTGATATTGACGATCTTGTTCTGTTTCTTATTGGGATGCAGGTGCAGCGGACCGCCGAAACCGCCGGAACCAGCTGTGACGATGACGTCTTTATACTTTGCCATGATGCCTTTCTCCTTTTTCATGTATCACATATGTCCATATGTTGTAGTATCAGCCTAAAATTTTTTAGGGATCACGATTTTGTCGGCACAAGCTCCTTGCTGAGCTTCACTCCCTGCTGCTTTTGCACGTAAGCCGTCATGAAATCTGTGATCCAGCCGCGCAGGAAATTGATGACAATGCCGATGAGGAAGTAGCGCAGTGCAAGATCAACCGTCGGCAGTCCGAGTGCCGAGATGCCGTTTGCCACACCGAGGAAGACAAAGATTTCCGCCGGGTCGACGTGCGGGAAGAGCCCGTTCATCGTATGGCAGGAAGCGGATGCTGCTGCGTAATACGATGGCTTATAGTACTCCGGCAGGAATTTGCCCAGAGACAAGGTCATCGGATTGCAGAAGAAGAACGTGCCGACGACCGGCAGCAGGATGTAGCGCGTGATGACGTTGCCACCGCAGATGCGCGCAAACTTCTCGATTTTTTCCTGCCCCACAAAAGCGATGATCGAATTCATGGCGACAAGCAGGCAGATGAGTGTCGGAATGATGCCGCCCACCCAGCCGACAAAGGTCTCACCACCTTTGTTGAACATGCCGATAAAGCCCTGTGCCAATAAAACCATGGTGTCCATCAAAATCTCTCCTTTTCTTTTTCCCTTTCTTTTTCCCTATTCTATCTTCCAGCAGGCGTCACGGATACATGGCGTTTTTCTTGCTGGAGCTCCTGATAGGAAAGATAGTCCTGACGCGCATTCAACGCGGCTCTGACCTGTTGGCGTGTCAGGCCTCTTTCCTCACAGATCGATTTGTGAATACTTAGAAGATTTAGTTCATTAAGAGCGGTGAAGGGGCGGCATTTGGCAAAGACCGTGACACCTTCCAATAATTCTCCCTTGATGATGCGGCAATCTTCGTCAATGCAGAGCAGGACAATGGCTCCCGCCAGGAACCTCCCCTTCGATTTGCCGATGGCCACGCGCCCAAACCGGCGGAGCTCCTTGACGCGGCGGTTGAAGCGGCGGAATTGCCAGAGCGCCAGCAGGGTCTGCATAACCCAGACTACAATCGCCGCCAAGAACAACATCCCTATCATGAAATCTCACCCTCCTCATCATTCATGCAGCAGAATGGTTGCCGTCGACTCGTCCGTGATCAGCACATTGATGAGATGGCCGCGCAAGGCCCCCATGATCGCTGGAACTTTCTCACGTGAAGCAGCCATGCCGATGCTGTACGGCAAGCCGCGCAAGGTATCGAGCGGTATGGCAATCGTGCGATCCGTAAAGGGCGTCTGCACGGGACTTCCATCCTTGTCGTAGAAGACGGAGCAAATCTCCCCCACGGCCCCAGTGCGCCGCATGGAATCGATAGCATCCCGGCCAAAGTATCCCGCCCAGACGAGATTCGACGACTTGACCGGTGCACCGATACCGACAATCGCAATGTCAAGGCGCTGCCAGAACTGCGAGATCTTCTCATAATTCGCATCCTGTACGATGGCATCGCGGATCTCCGGCGTGCGCGTAATGGCCGGTGCGTAGATGTAATGACTGCGGCCGCCGACCGTCTTGGCCATCTCATAACAGATTGTATTGACGTGATGATCACTGTCAATGCTCTCCGGCCCTCCGTCAATCGGCACAAAATCGATGTCAAGCTGCGGCATCTTCTCGTGATGCGCGTATTTCGTGAGTTCCTGGATGGTAGAACCCCACGCCATGCCGACGACCTGTCCATCCGCCATGATGCGGCGCAGCAGGTTGAGTCCGGCCTGCGCCATGCTCTGCTTGATGGCGAGCATGTCGTAGCTCTTGGGCACGACGTAAGCCTCGCGCAGACCGAAACGCCGTTCCAGGGCCGCTTCAAGATCTTCATACGAATCGCTCTCAACCTCTATCTTGACAATGCCGCTCTTCATCGCCTTCTTGAGATACTTGCTGATGGTCGTGCGGTCAACGCCCATGCGCGAGGCAATCTCGCTCTGCTTCAGATGGTCGAGATAGTACATGCTGGCCGCCTTGATCAGGATGCGTCGCTCTACTGGCATCATGATGTCTTCGCCTCCCTTTTTATTGTCACATTTGTGATATTATTTCTCGTTTGCTCTCTTGTTGGTTCTTATATTAGCAGTAAAGCTACCTACTTTCAATCTTTTTCTTATGTTTTCTAATGATTTTTCTGCTATTCTCAATGAATTTCTCATTTATTGTCACATATGTTTCAACTATGTCTCATTTGTGCGAATCAAAAAAGCCCCTTGCGGGGCTTCTGTCACACAGGCACATCAGATATTCAGTTCTCGAAGAAATCGCCATGGAGATTCCAGCTGTGGTCGACCGGCCCGCTGCCCATGCCAAGGTCCATCTTCGCCAGCAGAGCCCCAAACAGGTATGACTTCGCGCGGCCAATCGACTCCGCAAGGTCGAAACCTTTGGCGAGGTTTGCCGCAATCGCGCTCGAGAGCGTGCAGCCCGTGCCATGCGTATTGGGATTCTCGACGCGCGTGCCGCGGTACCATTTCTCACCCTTGCCGTCTGCCATGACGAGCAGGTCGCTCGCCTCGCCAGCGGAGTGACCGCCCTTGGCCAGCACATTGACACCGGCCTGCGCCGCGAGATGTTCGGCCGCCCGCTGGAAGGCCGCCTCATCCGCAATCTCTTGTCCCGTCAGGACGCTGAGCTCTGGGATGTTCGGCGTGATGACCTCTGCGAGCGGGAAGAGCTCCTGCACGAGTACCTCGACGGCATCATCGGCGAGCAACTTTGCCCCGCTCGTCGCGACCATGACGGGATCCACCACCACGTGTTCTGCCCCGTAGCCCTGCAGCTTTTCTGCGATGACGTGAATGAGTGCGGGCGAAGCAACCATGCCGATCTTGACGGCATCCGGGCGGATGTCTTCCAAGACAGCATCGAGCTCTGCCGCCAGGAACTCCGGCGTGGCCTCCTGCACCATGCGGACGCCCTGCGTGTTCTGCGCCGTCAGGGCCGTGATGGCACTCATGCCGTAGACGCCGTTGGCCAGCATCGTCTTGAGGTCCGCTTGCACGCCTGCGCCGCCGCTCGAATCACTGCCCGCGATTGTCAGTACCTTTTTCATATGGATTCCTCCTGCATATCACGAAAAATTTTAACACTTCCATCTTACAACGCAGGCCGCTTCCTGTAAAGGAAATCAGTCGGTTCCATTCGGATTCCATCGGCTCAGTGATGAATTGCTCCGACTTCTCGCCGGGCCCTTGCATTTTCCTGAGAATCCGTTAAAATAACAATAACGCATTCAGCTGTCATGACAGTTGAATGAAGATATCATCATCGATTCATCTCATTTGAGGATTTTGGGAAAGAGGTTATTTGCATGATTCTCGAACGCCTGGAAGCCCTGCCGGTTGGCTCCTTCCACTACAAGCTTCTCTTGGTCACGGGCCTCGGCTGGCTCTTCGACTCGATGGACACGGGTCTGATTGCCTTCGTCCTGCCTGTCTTGACAAAGGACTGGGGACTCACGCCTGCACAGGCCGGCTGGATTGGCTCGATTGGCCTCATCGGCATGGCGCTTGGCGCCGTGCTCGCCGGCACGGTCGCCGACCGCATCGGCCGCAAGAAGGTCTTCACGATCACAGTACTGCTCTACAGCATCTCGACAGGACTCTGTGCTCTTTCTTGGAGCTATGAGTCGCTGCTCGTCTTCCGCTTCCTCGTCGGCTTCGGACTCGGCGGTGAGTTGCCGGTCGCTGCGACGCTCATGAGCGAGTACGCACCGAGCCATCTGCGCGGGCGCTTCATCGTCCTGCTCGAGAGCTTCTGGGGCGTGGGCTGGCTCGTCGCCGCCTGCATCGCCTACCTGCTGATCCCGCGCTTTGGCTGGCAGATTGCCTTTGTCATCGGCACGATTCCGGCGCTCTACGTCTTCCTAATCCGCCTGCACATGCCGGAGTCCGTGCGCTATCTGATCTCGCACGGCCGCATCAATGACGCCAAGGACATCATCCTCGAACTCGAGCGCAAGCTCCACGTCGAGAGCCGCCCGTTCGCCAAAGAGCTCAGTGAAGCAGAGCGCGAACAGCCAAACGCCGCTGCGACGAGCTTCACGACGCTCTGGACGAAGCCATTCCGCACGCGCACCATCATGCTCTGGCTCGCCTGGTTCGGCATTGTCTTCAGCTACTACGGTATCTTCATGTGGCTGCCGTCCATCGTCTTTGCCCAGGGCTTTGCCGTCGTCAAGACGTTTGAATACGTGCTCATCATGACGCTCGCCCAGCTGCCAGGATACTACGCTGCCGCCTGGCTCGTCGACGTCATCGGCCGCAAGTACACGCTCTCGCTGTTCCTTCTGATGTCCGGTATCTGCAGTTTTTTCTTCGGCAATGCCGCAAGCGCTTCTTCGCTTCTCGCCTGGGGTGCGGCCATGAGCTTCTTCAACCTCGGTGCCTGGGGCGTCATCTACACTTACACGCCAGAGCAGTACCCGACGACGATCCGCGCACTCGGCTCCGGCTGGGCGGCAGGCTTCGGCCGCATCGGCGGCATGATTGCCCCGATGCTCGTCGGCATGATGCTCGCCAACGCCTTCGGCATGAGCACCATCTTCCTGATGTTCGCCTCTGTCTTCGTCATCATCTCCGCCGTCGTCCTGACACTCGGCAAGGAGAGCAAGCAGAAGACGCTCGAAGAGCTCGAAGAAGCCTACGAGAACTGATTTCCGTTCACCACATTTCAAATCTCGCACATCGCATGCAAAAAAGAGCTTGGCCGCCAAGCTCTTTTTCTGTCATAATCTGCATCGTTGACAGGACTTTGGGCCATGGAGCGCGAAGAAGATAGGCAAACGTATTATAATCTTATTCGCAGAGGTAATCACTATGAGCAAAATCCTTTTGATCAACGGCAGTCCCAATGAGAAGGGCTGCACCTACACCGCACTGGCAGAGATTGCCGCCACACTCCACGAGCAGGGCGTCGAGACGGAGATGATCTGGCTCGGCAAGAAACCGGTGCAGGACTGCATTGCCTGCCACAGCTGTATGAAGACCGGCCGCTGTGTCTTTGCGGACATCGTCAATGAGACGGCCGACAAACTCGCCGCTGCCGATGGCCTCGTCGTCGGCTCGCCCGTCTACTACGGCGGCCCGACGGGCTTCATCACGAGCTTCCTCGACCGCCTGACCTTCAGCTGCACGAAGGACACCAGAATGCACGGCAAAGTGGCCGCCTCCATCGTCTCCTGCCGCCGCGGCGGCGCGACGGCAGCCTTTGACCGCCTGAACAAGTACTTCCAGATGTCCAACATGGTCGTCGTCGGCTCCCAGTACTGGAACCAGGTACACGGCTTCACACCGGACGAAGTCCGCAAGGACCTCGAAGGCCTGCAGACGATGCGCACACTCGCGCGCAATATCGCCTGGATCACGAAGTGCATCGAGGCCGGCAGACAGGCTGGCATCGACTATCCCACGCACGAACTCGTCACCATGACGAACTTCATCGACTGATCTTCCCATAAAAAATGCTGCCATAGAGGAGCGCTCTCCTCTGTGGCAGCATTTTTTGTCGCAATCAGTTCAGCACGACGTAGCCGATAACAAAGCTGATGATGAAGATCATAAAGTAGATGACGATGGCCTTGTTGCTGAGCCAGTCGCTCGAGAGGTCGACCTCGGGCAGTTCGACATGGGGCTTCTCGAGATGCGGCATCGCGACATGTGGGACCTCGATATGCGGTGTCTCAATATGAGGCATCGTGACATGCGGTGCTTCAAGATGCGGCTTCTCGATGGAGGGTACCTGCGGCAGCCTGCCCTGCTTGGCCCGCGCGCGCAGCTCCGGCACGAGCGGGATGAGGAAGGCCAGCGCTGCGAATATCACAGCGCCGCGCGTCCCCACGGTCTTGATGGCGATGACACCGAGCAAGATGCCGATGGCCACGCCGAAGCACAGGACTTTCTTTTCTCTATCACTCATCATGATTCCATTCACATCCTTTTCCTGAAGTATAGCACCGCGGCCGCATTCAGGCAAGGAGAGCGATAGTCAGCCGATTTTCTGCAACTTCGCGCGGAAGGCAATGCTGCGGTTCGTCGCCAGCTCATCAAAGTGGATGACATACGCTCCCTTTTCTGCATCGATGGCAACGACGGTTCCGTCACCGAAGACACGGTGTGTCACGCGGTCCCCCTCCCGGAAAGCCAGGGATTCCGTCTGGCGCGAAAGGCGACGCGCGGAGGCCCGGACGAAGTCGCGCGCCGCGCGCACGAGGCGCTCGGGCAGCGGCGCGGTGAAGTCGAGGAGCGCGTGGTCGATGTCGAGGATGAAGCGCGAGGGGTAGCGCATCGAGCCGTCGATGTTGAGTCCTTCGGCATCCGACAGATAGAGGCCCTTCTCCGCCCGCGTCATCGCGACGAAGGCGAGCCGCCGCTCCTCCTCCATCGCCTCCGGCGTGCGCGTCTTGCGCGAGGGGAAGACACCCTCGTTGAGCGCCACGAGAAATACGTACGGGAACTCCAGCCCCTTGGCCGTATGAACGGTCATGAGCTTCACTTTGTCGCCCGGATCGCCGACATCCTGATTCGTGAAGAGCGCCGCATGCGCGAGGTAGTCTGTGAGCCCCGCCTCCTCGCCGCAGCTGACTTCGTACTCGCGGACAGACTGCTTGAGCTCCGCGAGGTTGTCGAGGCGCGCCTGACTGCCCTCCGTGCGCAGCATGGCCTCGTAGCCGCTCCTGTCGAGCACCTCCGCCAGCACCTCCGAGACGGACGCCCCCTCACTGACATCAGCCAGCCCCTCGACGAGCTGCAGGAATTCCCTTGCCTTCGTGCCCTTCCAGATTGGGTCCTCGATACTCGCCTGCATGGCCTGATAGAGCGTCATCTCATGTGCTTCAGCATATTCCGTCAGGAACTTGCGCCGCCGCTGGCCGATGTTGCGCTTCGGCACGTTGACGACGCGCAGGAAGGACAGGTCATCGCGGTAAGCGAGAAGGCGCAGGTACGAGAGCGCGTCCTTGATCTCGCGCCGCGTGAAGAACTGGACACCGCTGTAGATCATGTAGGGAATCTCCGCCCGGAGGAGCTGCTCTTCGATACTGCGCGTGATGTAGTGGGCGCGGTAGAGCACTGCCATCTCGCGGTAGGCGACGCCCTCTTCGTGGAGCCTCGCCATCTCGCCGGCCAGCCAGCTCGCCTCCTCGCTCGCGGCAGTCGCATGGTGGCAGATGACCTTATGGCCATGTCCCTTGACAGGCACAAGGTCCTTCTCGATGCGGCTTGTGTTCTTGGCAATCAGCGAGTTGACGACAGAAAGAATCTCCGGTGTCGAGCGGTAGTTCTCGAGCATGTAGATTGTCTTTGTCCCCGGGAAGTGCGTATCGAAGTCCAGGAGATAGCGCCCCGAAGCACCGCGCCACGTGTAGATGGTCTGGTCGGGGTCGCCGACGACGAAGAGGTTCTTGTGCCAGCCGCAGAGCACATTCATGAGGCGGTACTGCGGCTCGTCGATGTCCTGGAACTCGTCGATCATGATGTACTCGAGGCGCTGCTGCCACTTCTTGCGGATGTCCTCGTGCTCGGCGAAGATGTGCAGCGAGAACTTGATGAGGTCGTTGTAGTCGAGGCCGAAGCACTTCTTCTCTTCATAGAGATAGCCGTAGAAGAGGATGTCCTGCTTCGTCTGCGCCCTGTCGTACTTCTCCTTGAGCGCGGTGAGCGGCAGAGCAATGAGCTCCTTGTAGTAGTCGGGCTGCTGCACGAGCTTGCGCATCTCGAACATGTCGCGCGCCTGGCCGTACGTCATATCGCGCAGGGTCAGGCCGCGCTCCTCGTAGATCTTGGCGAGCATGTCGTCGATGTCGGCGTTGTCGAGCACGAGGAAACTCTTCGGGTAGCCAACGGCATGGCTGTCCTCCTGCAGGATGGAGACGCAGAAGCCGTGGAACGTGTTGATGTAGCCCGTGTCGTTGTCGCCCGTCAAGGCGTGAATGCGGCTGCGCATCTCCGTCGCCGCCTTGTTGGTAAACGTCACGCAGAGGATGTTGCCCGGCAGGATGCCGAGCTCCTCGACGAGGTAGGCAAAGCGGTGCGTGAGCGCCCGCGTCTTCCCTGAACCCGCGCCCGCCAGCACACGCACAAAGCCCTCTGTCGTCGTCACCGCCTCGCGCTGCGCATCGTTGAGCCCCTCGAGCAAATCCTGCCAATCTTCCATATCGCTGCACCTCCTGATCCTGTCCGCATTCCCTTCCATTCTACCACAGCCCCGCCCGAGAATAACAAAAACTTTACATGCCGGTAACAACGCCAATGCATTCAGATGATAGAGTGGAATCGTCAAGAATCAAGTGACAGTATCGAAGAGAATATGGTGTATATCTGAGGAGGTTCTTTTCATGTCGATGTCAAGATCCACAGCCAGAACCCGGATACATCCGCGCGGGCGCTCTTCAAGAGCGGCATGCGCGTCGAGCAGGATGTCATGGGCACGATGGCCGCCACGCTGATTCTCGCCGTCTTCGGCGGCAGCCTCAGCACCTGGGTGCTCGACTACGTCTACGACCTGCCGTTCCTGCAGCTGCTGAACTCGAACAGCCTCGACATTGTCATCATGCAAGGCCTCTCAGGCGGCATCGGCGTCATCCTGACCGTCCCCATCGCGGCGGGATGTTCAGCCTTCCTACTCGCCCACAAGAGAGCCTCTGTCCACGAGACGAGCCCATCCCAGATTGGATGAGCCGGATATCTTCCATCTTCTTCTAACAAGACATAGCAAAAGAAGGGCGCGCCCAGAGCGCAGCCCTTCTTTTTTGACGTATAGCGAGTTGACACGTGTCGGCTCAGCGAGGAAGCTGGCCGTTCTCCGATACCTCGACAACACCGGCCTGGCCGCCCTCATAGTAGGCGACTTTATAGACCTTGTCTGCCCCGACCTGCGTGACGTTCTCGACTTCTGCCTGCGGGTGCATCGTCTGCACGACTTCTGCAGCGATCTCCTCGCTGACTTTCGGCGTGCCCTGCAGCATGAGCAGGCCACCCCATACGCATAAGCCGACGATTGCCAGGATCCCATTCTTCATGATACCATTCCCTTTCCATACAGACCTAGATGAGTTCTTCTTTCCAGGGACTAGTATACTCTATTTTTCAGCAATTGTTTACACTTCAACCGGAAGTATTCTGTATTCTTGCAAAGTTGTGTAACAATTAAGATTAATACTTGTGCATATACTGTATGCATGTATATCTCAGCGTTCAAAACCGTAGTGGAGGCGCTCGGCCAGCAGCGTGTAGCGCTTGCTCGTGCGGTTGTTGGCAACAGCCGTGTTAAGCGCAGCTTTGGAGCCGAGCAGGATGACCTCGCGCTTGGCGCGCGTCACGGCCGTGTAGAGCAGGTTGCGCTGCATCATGATCGTGTGCGAGCGCACGAGCGGCAGGATGACGACAGGGTACTCGCTGCCCTGGCTCTTATGGACGGTCAGTGCGTAGGCGAGCGAGAGTTCACCGAACTCGCCGCTCTCGTAGTCGACCTCGAGCTCATCACCGAAGTGGACCGTCATGCGGCCCGGCTCGATGGCCATGACGAAGCCGATGTCGCCGTTGAAGACCTGCTTCGTGTAGTTGTTCTTCGTCTGGATGACCTTGTCGCCGAGGCGGAAGGTCTGCGCGGCGTTCGTGAGTTCCGGCCGCTGCGGCGACTTCGGGTTCAGGGCCGCCTGCAGGACCTTGTTGAGGTTGTCCGTGCCGCAGGCCTGGCGGTGCATCGGCGCCAGCACCTGGATGTCCGTCAGCGGGGAGAAGCCCTGCTGCGGCAGGGTCTTCGTGCAGAGTTCGACAATCTTCTGGGCCACAGCATCCTCATCGTCGATTTCCCAGAACTGGAAATCCCCCTGCGGCGAGCAGACGGGCAGGCGGCCCGCATTGATCGCATGCGCGTTCATGACGATGCTGCTCTCCCCCTTCTGACGGAAGATGTCGGTCAGTCGGACGCTCGGGATGACGCCGGAGCGCAGGATGTCGCGCAGGACCGTGCCCGGGCCGACGGACGGCAGCTGGTCGACATCGCCGACGAAGATGACGTGCGAGCCGTCCGGCACGGCGGCGAGGAAGTGCTGCATGAGCGTGATGTCCATCATCGAGACTTCATCGAGGATGATGACATCGGCCTCGAGCTGCTCGTCCTCGTTCTTGCCGAAAGTCGGCGCGCCCGAACCGCCTGCGCCCTGCGCCTCGAGCATGCGGTGGACAGTCACAGCCTTCTGCCCCGTCGCCTCGGCGAGGCGCTTGGCCGCGCGCCCCGTCGGCGCGCCGAGCAGGACAGTAAGGCCCTGCAGGTGCAGGAGGTCGATCATGCCGCGCACGACAGTCGTCTTGCCCGTGCCGGGGCCGCCTGTCAGCACGAAGACGCCGTACTGCAGAACGTCTTCGAGCGCTTCTTTCTGCTTGTCCGCGAGCTGGATGCCCGCAATCTGCTCCCAGTGCGCGACGAGCGTCGACGGGTCCGTCTCCATCGCGATGGAATCGGCGTACTTCTGCAGGTAGAGCAGCTTGCGCGCTGCTTTGATCTCCGCGCGGTAGAGGTACGGCGGGTAGATGAGCGTCTCCGCGCCAACATACTCGACAGCGAGCTGCTTGGCCTGAAGAAGGTCTTTCAGGACCTTGCGCACCGTCTCCTGCTCGACTTTGAGGAGGTCTGCTGCCTGCTTCTCAAGCGCTGCTTCAGGGATGCAGCAGTGCCCCTGCTGTGCGATCTTCTGCAGGGCAAAGTCGATACCCGCAGAGATGCGACTGCGATCCTCCGCGGCGATGCCGAGGCTCTTCGCGATGGAGTCCGCGATGATGAAGCCGATGCCTTCGACCTCTCTGGCCAGCTGGTACGGGTGATTCTCGAGGGTGTCGATGGAGAAGGAGCCGTACTTCTTGAAGATGCGCGCCGCATACGTGCCCGAGATGTGATGTGTCTCTAGCCAGAGCATGATGTCGCGGAGCTCCGACTGCGAGGTGTACGAGGCCGTGATCTTCTCGATGGTCTTCTTGCCGATGCCTGCTACCTCGCTGAGGCGGTGTGGCGTCTGCTCGATGACGGTCAGCGTTTTCTTGCCGAACTTCTGCACGATGCGCTTGGCCAGCGACGGGCCGATGCCGTCGACGACGCCGGAGGCTAGGAAGCGCTCAATGCCCTCGGCACTTGACGGCGCCTCGATGCGAAGCCCCGTGACCTGGAACTGCTGGCCGTAGCGCTTGTGCTGTGTCCAGTGGCCGCGCAGGCGAAGCTGCTGGCCGACGAGCGGTGCCTCGACGTTCGCGAGTGCTGTGATGCGGCTTTTCTTGCGCAGCGGCTTGAACGAGAAGACCGTGAAGGGGCTCGCCTCATTCGTAAAGACGATGCGCTCGACGACGCCCTCGATCTCCTCTTCCGTCTCCAATCCCGGCAGGGATGTCTGAATCGTTTCGTTCTTCATCATGCTGCCTCCTCTCGCATATCATCACGCCTCTGTCAGGCGCTCCCACTTCTCATAGCGCATCTCGATCTCCTTCTCCTTCGCCGCATACGCCTCGGCAATGGCCTGGCTCTGCTGCGGGTCGGCCTGGACGGCCGGATTGTTCATCTGGAATTCGAGGCCCTTGAGCTCTGCCTCGGCCATCGCGATCTCCGCCTCGGCGCGCTGGACCATCTCCTCGCGTTTCGCATCGCTCATACTCTGGATGCGCCCGAGCTCAGCGCGCTTCTTCTCCTCGGCACGGCGCTCTGCCGCCTTTTTCACCTCATCATCTGTCTTCTCTTCCTGCGCCGCAGCCTTTCGTCTCGCCTCTGCCTCGTGCTTGGCTTTGGCCTGCTGTTCCCGTTCGGCTGCTTCAAGCGCTTCGCGCTCCTCGCGCGCCTCTTCCTCCGCGACTTCCTTCTTCATGAGGTAGTAGCTGTAGTTGCCGAGGTATTCCGTCAGCTTGCCGTTCTCGAGCTCTAACGTGCAGTTTGCGACCTTATCGAGGAAGTAGCGGTCGTGTGAGACGGCCAGGAACGTGCCAGGGAAGGCCATGAGCGCCTCCTCGACGGCCTCGCGCGCGGGAATGTCGAGGTGGTTCGTCGGCTCGTCGAGCACGAGGAAATTCGCGCCCGTGAGCATGAGCTTGAGGAAGGCCACGCGCGACTGTTCGCCGCCTGAGAGGTCACCGATGCGCCGCAGGACTTCGTCACCATGGAACAGGAAAGCGCCGAGGTAGCGGCGCGCCTGCTCCTCGTTGATGCCGTACTCGTAGATGAGCTCATCGAGGATGGTGTTGTCCATGTTCAGGCCCTCGTGCTGCTGCGAGAAGTAGCCGATCTTGACGCGGCTGCCGATCTTGACGCGGCCCGTCGAGGATTCGAGTTCGCCGACGAGGACACGCAAGAGCGTCGTCTTGCCCGCGCCGTTCGGTCCGACGAGGGCCACACCGTCACCGCGTCGGATGAGCATCGAGAGGTGATCGAAGATCTTGTGGCTGCCGAACGACACCGAGACGTCCTCAAGCTCTGCCACGCGCTCCGCGCACTCAGGCGGCTTATTGAGCGCGAAGTAGTTGAAGGACGCATCTTCCGGCGGCAGCACGATGCGCTCGAGCCGGTTGAGCTGGCTCTGGCGGCCGCGCGCCTGCTTGCTCTTGATGCCCGCCTTGTACTTGCGGATGTACTCCTCCGTCTTCCTGATGTGCTCCTGCTGCTTCTCGTAGGCTGACTGCAGCGCCGCGCGGCGCTCTGTCTTTACCTTCATGTAGTAGGTGTAGTTTCCGTCGTAATCCGTGACCGTATGGCCAGAAAGCTCGAGAATACGCGTGGCGACGCGGTCAAGGAAGTATCGGTCATGCGAGATGATCAGGACCCCGCCGGAGTAATTCTTGAGGAAGCCCTCGAGCCACTCGATCATGTGGATGTCGAGGTGGTTCGTCGGCTCGTCGAGGAAGAGGAAGTCCGGCTCGCGCAAGAGCGCCTTCGTCAGGCAGATGCGCGTCTTCTGGCCGCCGGAGAAATGCGCGACGTTCTTCTCAAAGTCCTCCTCTGTGAAGCCGAGGCCGAAGGCCACACGGCGGATGCGGCTCTCGTAGTCGTAGCCGCCGAGCAGTTCGAAGCGCTCGACGACCTTGCTGTAGGCGCGCATCGTCTCCTCTGCGTGGTCGACGGCAATCTTCTTCTCGAGCGCCTTCTTGCGCTCGCCGAGCGCGATGACATCGTCAAAGGCGCGCAGGAACTCCTCGTAGAGCGTCCCTGTGCCGAAGTCGGCCTGCTGCTCGACATAGCCGATAGTCGCCGCCTCATCGAGCTGTATCGTGCCGCCGTCATTCTCCTCCTGGCCGAGCAGGCAGCGCATGAGCGTCGTCTTGCCGGCACCATTTGCCCCGACAAAGCCGACCTTGTCGCCGCGCGCGACCTCGAAACTGACATCGTGGAAGAGCTCGTCGATGCCGAATGACTTCTTGAGCCCCGTAACTCGTAGCATTGCCAATGTATTCACTCCAATAAATCAAGTCTGTAAAAATCCAGCGAATTGCGAGAAAGACGGAGCGTCTGCTCCGTCTCTTTCATCCGTCATTTCCCTTTTTTGTGATAGTCACGGCCGATGTTGACGACAGCCTGGTTCGAACTGCCGCCGTCGCGGATGACGCAGGCAAATGGCATGCCGTAGAAGACATCCGTATTGCGCGTCGACGTCGTGATCGTCGTCGTCGGGTTCGAGCTCGTCTTGCCCGTCTCGACACCCGAGATGATGAAGCCCTTGCGCTGCAGGGCAGCGGCGACTTCCGCACCGGCACCGTCGATGCCGCTCGAGTTGATGACCATGACCGCGATCTCCTCCGGCTTCATCGGCTCATCATCCGAATCCTTCTTATCCTGATCCGTGAGCTTCGTGCCGCCGCTCGTCTTGTGGGCGAGCATCTTGAGGTCCTTCGGCAGATCCGCATCATACTTGTCCTCAGCCTCCTGCGCCTCCTGCTCTGCCTGCTCTGTCAGAGTGAGGCCGAGCTCTGACGCCAGCAGATCGCGCACGTCCGTGATATCCGGGATCCAATAGCTGATATCCTTGTGGTAGGCTGGCTGACCCGGGACCATCTGCGCCTCGAGACCGTTTGCCTGGAACGTCTTCATCATCTTGGCAAAGCTCAAGAGCTCTGTCACCGACATGTCCGTCTTGACAGCCGAACTGACTTCCTTGACGATGTCCGGCAGGCGCGGCAGAATCTCCGGCGTGAGGACCTGAGCGAGGCAGGCCTTCATGAACTTCTGCTGACGCCCGATGCGCCCGATATCGCCCTCTCCATCGCGGTAACGCACGTATTGGATGGCTTTTTTGCCATCCATATGCTGTTCTCCAGGATAAAGATCGATGACGAGTCCGCCGTTATCGTCCCAGGGATCCTCATAATGCATGCGCTTCTCGACGTCGATGTCAACACCGCCAATCGCATCGATGATGCGTTCAAAGGATTTCGTATCGATGATGATGTAATGATCCATCGGCACGCCGAGCAGTCCTTCGAGGGACTTCTGCGACAGTTCATGACCGCCGTAGGCGTAAGCATGATTGATCTTATCGTAACCATGGCCGTCGATTGCCACGCGCGTATCGCGGGGAACAGACAGCAGCGCAGCCTTCTCCGCCGTCTTGTCGATGGAAGCCACCATCAAGGTATCACTGCGGCCCACATCATCCTTGCGGCTGTCCACACCCATGATCATGACGTGGATGATCTCATGGTCTGTATCACCGATCTCATGAGCAGGATTCTTTCTATTTATGCCAGCGTAGCAGCCAAGCACGACAGCAATGATGACGACGAGGATGAGTCCAAGCCACTTGACCCGTCGAAAGCTGCGTCTCTGTTTGCGCATCTCAGGCATCCAATATCGCCCCTTATATCTAAAATAAAACGTTACAACTCATTCAGTATATCAAATATCAAATCGGTCTGCAAATACGAAAACCATCTCCATGAGATACGGAAGGACAATACACAAAAAGGGCTCCACCTCAGCGGAGCCCTTGCTTAACCGGCAACTTCCTATCCTCCCAGTCCGTCTCCAGACAAGTACTTTCGGCCTCTGAATGCTTAACTACTGTGTTCGGTATGGGAACAGGTGGAACCATTCAGGCATCATCACCGGATATTCTATTTGAATGCTTGCACATTCAAAACTATACAGAAGAAATTACTCTGCGAACATTTCAGTTCTCTAGTTAAGCCCTCGACATATTAGTAGTAGTCAGCTTCATGCCTTGCAGCACTTCCACATCTACCCTATCAACCTTGTCTTCTTCAAGGTGTCTTACTAGCTTGTGCTATGAGATACTTCATCTCGGGACGGGCTTCACGCTTAGATGCTTTCAGCGTTTATCCCTTCCGGACGCAGCTACCCAGCTGTGCTTCTGGCGAAACAACTGGTACACCGGCGGTCCGTCCACTCCGGTCCTCTCGTACTAGGAGCAGTCTCCCTCATGTATCTTGCGCCCGCGATGGATATGGACCGAACTGTCTCACGACGTTCTGAACCCAGCTCACGTACCACTTTAATGGGCGAACAGCCCAACCCTTGGGACCTGCTTCAGCCCCAGGATGTGATGAGCCGACATCGAGGTGCCAAACCTCCCCGTCGATATGGACTCTTGGGAGAGATTAGCCTGTTATCCCCAGGGTAGCTTTTATCCGTTGAGCGATGGCAATTCCACTCTCATTCCACCGGATCACTAAGCCCTACTTTCGTACCTGCTCGACCTGTATGTCTCGCAGTCAAGCTCCCTTCTGCCTTTATACTCTTCGCGCGATTTCTGTCCGCGCTGAGGGAACCTTTGGACGCCTCCGTTACTCTTTCGGAGGCGACCGCCCCAGTCAAACTGCCCACCTGATACTGTCCTCAGCTTCGTTACTTCTCGAGTTAGATCCCTAGCACATAAAGGTTGGTATCCCAACAGCGACTCTGATAAGCCTGGGGGCCTATCTTCTCCGTCTCCCAACTATCCTGTACGTTACATGCCAAAAATCAATGTCAGGCTGCAGTAAAGCTCCATGGGGTCTTTCTGTCCAGTCGCGGGTAACCTGCATCTTCACAGGTATTTCAATTTCACCGGGTCCCTCGTTGAGACAGTGCCCAAGTCGTTACACCTTTCGTGCGGGTCGGAACTTACCCGACAAGGAATTTCGCTACCTTAGGACCGTTATAGTTACGGCCGCCGTTTACTGGGGCTTCAATTCAAAGCTTCTTCTTGCGAATAACCTCTCCTCTTAACCTTCCAGCACCGGGCAGGTGTCAGCACCTATACGTCAGATTTCTCTTTAGCAGGCACCTGTGTTTGTGGTAAACAGTCGCTTGGGCTTCTCTTCTGCCGCCGGCTCCAGCTCCAACCGCGAAGGTCTTCACCAGCTCCGGCCATCCTTCTCCCGAAGTTACGGATGCATTTTGCCGAGTTCCTTAACGAGGGTTTTCCCGCGCACCTTAGGATTCTCTCCCCGCCTACCTGTGTCGGTTTTGGTACGGGTACATGATGTCTCGTTAGAAGCTTTTCTCGACAGTGTAGTACGCTTGAATTTGGATTGTACCGAAGTACGCTCCTATCTATCAGTTCTCGGCCTTGATGCAGGGATTTGCCTCTACATCAGCCTACCGCCTTCGACGCGCATTTCCAATCGCGCGCTCAAGCTCCTTGCTGTGTCACTCCATCCTCAAACAACATCATGCAGTACAGGAATTTTCGCCTGTTGTCCATCGCCTATGCTTGATGCCTCGGCTTAGGTCCCGACTTACCCTGAGTCGACGAGCGTTGCTCAGGATCCCTTAGGCTTTCGGTGGATCCGATTCTCACGGATCGTTTCGCTACTCATACCAGCATTCTCACTTCCAAGTCGTCCAGCTGTCCTTACGGTCCGCCTTCAACCAACTTGGAACGCTCCCCTACCCATGGGTGTGTCATCTACAGAACACCTGAGTGCATCTGCTCGTCTTCACTGCCATCTGCGTCGTCATCGTCACTCGCCATAACCACCGCTATGACTCGCTCCTCTTCCTCGCATCTGACACTGAATCCTTCGCATCTGCCCTCTCAGTTACTCTGTAGATGACACTCCGCATGCCGCGACTTCGGTTCTGTACTTGAGCCCCGGATATTTTCGGCGCAGGGCCTCTCGACCAGTGAGCTATTACGCACTCTTTGAATGGTGGCTGCTTCTGAGCCAACATCCTGGTTGTTTTGGAAGTCCTACATCCTTTTCCACTTAGTACAGCATTCGGGACCTTAGTCGGCGGTCTGGGCTGTTTCCCTTTTGAATACGGGTCTTATCACTCGCATTCTGACTCCCAGGCTCTTCTCATGAAGCCATTCGCAGTTTGACTAGGCTCGGTAAGCTTTACGCTCCCTTACCCGATCAGTGCTCTACCGTCTCCATGTGTTACCTGAGGCTAGCCCTAAAGCTATTTCGGGGAGAACCAGCTATCTCCACGTTCGATTGGCATTTCACCCCTATGCACAGCTCATCCCAAAGTTTTTCAACACTCACGGGTTCGGTCCTCCACTCATTTTTACCTGAGCTTCAACCTGGCCATGCATAGATCACTGTGGTTTCGGGTCTAATCCCAGAGACTTCCGCCCTATTCAGACTCGCTCTCGCTTCGGCTCCGCGTCTCCCGCTTAACCTCGCCTCTGAAATTAACTCGCCGGTTCATTCTTCAATAGGCACGCCGTCGCACATATAAAGTGCTTCGACTGCTTGTAGACATACGGTTTCAGGTTCTATTTCACTCCGCTCCCGCGGTTCTTTTCACCTTTCCCTCACGGTACTATGCGCTATCGGTCGTTCCGTAGTATTTTGCCTTGGATGGTGGTCCACCCTGCTTCCCACAAGGTTTCACGTGTCTCGTGGTACTCTGGATACCAGCCCGCTCAGCAAGATTTCGCCTACCGGAGTTTCACCGTCTATGCTCAGCCTTCCCAGACTGTTCGGCTATCTTGCCTTCCCTTGATGCTGGTCCTCAACCCCGGTCGTCCGAAGACGTCCGGTTTGGGCTCTTCCCTGTTCGCTCGCCGCTACTGAGGGAATCTCGTTTGATTACTCTTCCTCCGGCTACTTAGATGTTTCAGTTCACCGGGTGTGCCGTCCATGTCACACATGGATGATACGACATGACTCGTATCGGGTTGCCCCATTCGGAAATCCATGGATCGAAGCCTACTTGCGGCTCCCCATGACTTTTCGCAGCTTATCGCGTCCTTCATCGGCTCGGAACGCCTAGGCATCCACCATATGCCCTTTGTAGCTTAACTATTTGTTATGCCATAGGTTCATATAAATATGATGTCTATGCTTGAATCCTAAAATGTTCGTTCTAACCATTCTGTTCACACTGTCGTGCGACTCGATGATTTCGATACATTTCATTTCTTCTGTGTAGTTTTCAGTGTGCATTGAGGGCTGTTCCCTCAAAACTAGACAATGCAACAGCCGGATGATCGACCAGAGTCATGGACTCGCGTCCATTTACTCCTTAGAAAGGAGGTGATCCAGCCGCACCTTCCGATACGGCTACCTTGTTACGACTTCACCCCAGTCATCGCCCCCACCTTAGACGGCTGCCTCCTTGCGGTTAGCCTGCCGGCTTCGGGTGTGAATGACTTCCGTGGTGTGACGGGCGGTGTGTACAAGGCCCGGGAACGTATTCACCGCAGTATGCTGACCTGCGATTACTAGCGATTCCAACTTCATGCAGGCGGGTTGCAGCCTGCAATCCGAACTGGGAGATGGTTTATGGGGTTCGCTTGGCCTCGCGGCTTCGCTGCTCTCTGTCCATCCCATTGTAGTACGTGTGTAGCCCAGGACATAAGGGGCATGATGACTTGACGTCATCCCCGCCTTCCTCCGCGTTGTCCGCGGCAGTCTCCTTTGAGTTCCCACCATTGCGTGCTGGCAACAAAGGATAGGGGTTGCGCTCGTTGCGGGACTTAACCCAACATCTCACGACACGAGCTGACGACAGCCATGCACCACCTGTTTTCGTGTCTCCGAAGAGAGGGAACTATCTCTAGCCCTTTCACTCAATGTCAAGCCCTGGTAAGGTTCTTCGCGTTGCGTCGAATTAAACCACATACTCCACCGCTTGTGCGGGCCCCCGTCAATTCCTTTGAGTTTCAGCCTTGCGGCCGTACTCCCCAGGCGGAATGCTTATTGCGTTAACTCCGGCACAGGAGGGGTCGATACCTCCTACACCTAGCATTCATCGTTTACGGCGTGGACTACCAGGGTATCTAATCCTGTTCGCTCCCCACGCTTTCGAGCCTCAGCGTCAGTTACAGTCCAGAAAGCCGCCTTCGCCACTGGTGTTCCTCCTAATATCTACGCATTTCACCGCTACACTAGGAATTCCGCTTTCCTCTCCTGCACTCAAGAAAGATAGTTTCCATCCCCTCACGGGGTTGAGCCCCGCACTTTTAAGATAGACTTACCTTCCCGCCTGCGCTCCCTTTACGCCCAATAATTCCGGACAACGCTCGCCACCTACGTATTACCGCGGCTGCTGGCACGTAGTTAGCCGTGGCTTCCTCGTCAGGTACCGTCATTGGAAATGGTTATTCACCATCTCCACATTCGTCCCCGACAACAGAGCTTTACGAGTCGAGACCCTTCTTCACTCACGCGGCGTTGCTCCGTCAGGCTTGCGCCCATTGCGGAAGATTCCCCACTGCTGCCTCCCGTAGGAGTCTGGACCGTGTCTCAGTTCCAATGTGGCCGTTCATCCTCTCAGACCGGCTACTGATTGTCGCCTTGGTAGGCCGTTACCCCACCAACTAGCTAATCAGACGCAGACCCATCGTAAAGCGATAGCTTACAAGTAGAGGCCATCTTTAGTAGGATTCCCATGCGGAAACTCTACAACATTCGGTATTAGCAGTCCTTTCGAACTGTTGTCCCCATCTTTACGGCAGGTTGTCTACGCGTTACTCACCCGTTTGCCACTCGACTTTCAAAAGCAAGCTTTCAATCGTCTCGTACGACTTGCATGTGTTAAGCACGCCGCCAGCGTTCGTCCTGAGCCAGGATCAAACTCTCCATAAAATTTAGGAAAGCCTTGATTGGCTCTAATAATCTTTTTTGGCCTAGGCTTCGAATAAATCCAAAGCCTAGTAAAGAAATTGCCGATTGCTTATGTTCATAATCAATCGATGTTTTAAAAAACATCTGGCTTGAATCACAAATGATTCATGTTGCATTGTTTAGTTTTCAAAGAACAACTCTGTCTCTCGAAGCGCTTTGCTTCAAGCGACTTTTATATCTTATCGCATCGAGCGGAGCTTGTCAAGAAGTTTTTTCTTTCTTTTTTCAAGTTCTTTCGGCTCCTGCAATCCCCTGCCAGTCAAGGCTTCTGGGCTCTTGCCGGTGCCGTATCGCTCAGCGACTTGTACTATATTACAGGATGGCGGACGAGTTGTCAACAGCTTCTTTGAAAAAAATGCAAAAAGCTGTTGAATCCCTCATTTCTCCGCCCGCTGCACGCTCTCGAGCAATCAGAGATATGTGTAGAGCAGCACAGCGATGACGCCCGGCACGCCGAAGAAGCCGGCGACGAGCGCGCTCAGGAAGGTGATCTGCACCTTGACGGCCACGAGCTTGACAAACCAGAGCAGGATGGCGCCGACAATGCTGTTCGTGATCAGCTTCCAGACGAGATGAAGCGGCAGGGAGACAACTTTGCCGACGAGGCAAAGCACCACCAGGCCGATGGCAAATGCCGTTATGAACTCAAACATCAGATTTCCCTCCGATTCTCCATGGCCTTCGCGAGCGTCACCTCATCGGCGTACTCCAAGTCGCCGCCAATCGGCAGGCCGTGCGCGATGCGCGTGACCTTGATGCCGAGCGGCTTCAGGAGCTTGGCGATGTACATGGCCGTCGCCTCCCCTTCGACATTCGGGTTTGTCGCCATGATGACCTCTTTGACCGTATCGTCCTGCAGGCGGCCCAGGAGTTCCTTGATGCGGATGTCGGACGGTCCGACACCCTCTAAGGGTGACAACGCCCCGTGCAGGACATGATAGACGCCCTGGTAGTCGCGCATGCGCTCCATCGCCGCGACGTCCTGCGGCTGCTCGACGACGCAGATGACGGAGTGGTCGCGCTCATCCGAGCCGCAGATGGCGCAGGGATTCTGATCACTGAGGTTGAAGCAGGTATTGCAGTAGCCGATCTTCTCCTTGGCATCGACGATGGCCGCGGCCAGCGACCTCGCCTGAGCAGGGTCCATGTCGAGCACGTGATAAGCAAGACGCACTGCCGTCTTCTGGCCAATGCCCGGCAGTGCGCGAAAGTGCTCGATTAAGTTTGCCAAGGGTGCAATGTACTGCATCAGAGCAGTCCCGGCGGCAGACCGAGGCCGCTCGTCAGCTTGCCCATTTCCGACGCCATCATCTCGTCGACTTTCTTCGTCGCCTCATTGAAGGCAGCCGAGATGAGATCCTGCAGCATCTCGACGTCTTCCGGGTCGACAGCAGCCGGGTCGATCGTCAGGGACTGAACCTGCTTCTCACCGTTCATGACGATCTTGACAGCACCGCCGCCAGCCGTGACGTCGACGGTCTTGCGCTTGAGCTCGTCCTGCATCTTCTTCATCTCGTTCTGCATCTTCTGGACTTTCTTCATCATGCCGGCCATGTTGCCCATGTTGCCCATTCCACCAAACATAGATTACACCTCTCGTTCTCATGCGATCTGCATGCATCTTGATTATTCTCTAGATTAGACTATCAAATTAACGTGCGTCCGTCAACTCAAAACGGACTCCCCTGCCCCAAAAGACAGGAAAAAGCTATCCCGAGGGGAAATCGGGATAGCTCGTCCTGTCTTTTGAGACATCACATTTAAAAAGGGAATTTATGCAAGAAAGAGCATCGCGGGGGATACTCATTTCTTCGTGATAGGAGGGTAGCTGCGCTTTAGCTTCAGCATATCGATGTTCATCGCCTTCGGTTTGGCGAAGTACGAGAGCGCATAGGCTGCAGTGCCCGTGTAGTCGATGGCGTACTCATTCGTCGACCACGACGTCAGGACATCGAGGTACGACTTGGCCACAGGGATATGGCCGCTCTTGAGGTAGGCCGTCTGGTCAGGATCGCCGCCCGCGACCGCATTCGGACCGCCGACGATGAGGCCCGGGACATAGGCGCCCGTGCTTTCGTGGATGCGGTTGTGCGGATGCTCCGGCGGATTGTCGCCCATGCCAGTCGCGAAGCTCTTGTCGAGCGAATTGCGGCCGAAGAGGTAGTGGAGCTGGGAGAGAGCGCCCTCTACGTAAGCCGCGTTCGGCTGGATCTGGTTGGCCATGAGCAGGATGTCACCCTGCGTCAGCGCGTTCTTCGTGCTGCCCCAGGTGTACTCGGTCCTTGCGAGCGCACAGCCAAAGCCGTCGGACTCGATCTTCCTGGTGATGTCATCGGCGTAGCCGAGAAAGGCGGCCTTGACCTTTGCCTGCAGGGCAGGGTTGGCATTCTGCGCCTTGAGGTAAGCGAACTGGCCGAGTGCCAGCGTGTTGTCCCAGGTGAAGAAGCTCGGCTTCTGCGTGAAGCGGTCCGCAACGGACTGGAGGTACTTCTCGTACTTCTTGTCGCCCGTCGTGCGGAAGAGCTCTGCGGCGAGCCAGATGCGCTCCTCGATGTCCGTGCTCTTGTTGTACGGGCCCGAGCCACTCTCCTGGCCTTCGTCGACGCGGTAGATGGGGTTCTTCGTCTTGGCGAGGTAGCCCCAGATGCGCTCTGCGCTCTTGCGCATTGTCTCGCCATACGCCTTGTCAAACGGCGCGTAGATGCGCGAGGCGATGGCAAAGCTGGCGCCGCTCATCGCAGCGCTCGACGTGCAGCTGCCGAAGATGTAGCGCTCCTGCGTGTCAGTGTCCGGCGACTTGTCAAAGCCCGGCCACGCCAGGCCTGCAACCTTGTGGAACATGCTACCGTCCTTGCGCTGCATCTTGCGCATCCAGTCGAGCTCGAACTGGACTTCCTGGAGCGCATCGGGAAGCTTTGTCTCTTCCTGCGTGCCCTTCGGGAAGAAAAGCTGGCCGCGCGTGAAGTGCGAGGGGTTTGCTTCATAGGCCAGCAGGAGCTCTGCGCTGCTGATGGCAGCCGTCGTCACGTACTTGCCGTAGTCGCCGGCATCATACCAGCCGCCGCTGACATCGAGGCGGTCACCCTTCTTGTTGAGCTTGTCCGTGAAGTAGACCTGTGCCTGGCGGTCCTGCGCATGGCCATCTTTGACCTTGAGGCCCGTCACAGGGTCGTCGATCGGCGTATTGCTGCGCGAGAGCGTGTACGAGCGCCACGTCTCGACGGCCGGCACGGCGTAGACATTGTCGCCGATCTCGAAGTCGTACGACTCGCGCGAGCCGACGCGCAGCTTGTAGGTACCCTCCTTGTTGAAGGAACTGAAGTCCGCCTTGCGCAGCGTCTCTTCTGACATCGCGTCCTTCTTGGCAGCGGAGAGCTTGCCCTCGTAGACCGTCTGGCCCGTCTTCGCATCGACGAGCGAGAAATCCGTGTCGCCCGTATCGGTGACCATGGCCGTCTTGCTGTATCCATTCAGGTAGCCGACCTGATCGACGTGCATGCCGGCATCAGCGGCCTCGCTGAATCCTGGGAGGCCGCAAGTGCCGAGAAGGATCCCGCTGAGCACGAGCCAGCGGAGTTTCCTGCTCACCATCATCGCTGTCACCTCATTCCGCAAACGGCGTGTACTTGACCCACTGATACTCAGCCGTCAGCGGGAGGTTCTCGTCATTGAACGGCTTCAGCCATGAGTCAACACCCTTGCCGCACCATGCATTCATCATGATCTTGCCCTTCGTGCACGGCAGGTTTGCACCCTCGCGGCGGAAAACTTCCTTGCCGTCGACGAACCAGATGATCTTGTCCTTATGCCATTCAAAGGCGTACGTGTGGAAGTCATCCGACGCATCGAAGCCGAGGTCGATCATCTTCTCGTGGCCGCCGACGCCATTGCGGAAGTAATTGAGCTGGACCTTGGAGGTATCCTTGCCGAGGACCTCGAAGTCGATCTCATCCCACGGATCGCCGTCATACGGGCCTGTGTAAGTGAAGAACGAGGAGACGCAGCCGTCATTCTTGATGGCCTTCATGCTGACCTCGTAGCGGCCGTAGCCGTACGTCTTCTTGCTGCGGAACTCGCCGCCCGAATACGGGACCTTGTCCTGCGAGGAATCGTAGTCGATCGTCAGCTGCATCGTGCCGTCTTCGAACGTGACGTTGTCCTTGTGCCAGAATACGTTGAACGGATCACCGTTCGTCCAGCCGTCAGACGGCTCGAAGATAGCGGGCTGACCCTTCTTGAAGTCAACGGCAAAGGCGTCACTTGCCTGCGTCTCCGTTGCCGGCGTCGCATAGGCCATCGCCGGCGCTGCAAAATCCATCGAGACGGAGAGCGGTGCTGCGCAAGCCAGGAGCACGGCGGCAGCGATTGCTTTCTTGCGGATATCCATATCTATTCCTCCTGAATCTTTCCCATTCACGCATTGCGCATTGCCTGCCGTGCAGGTCAGTGCGCGAGGTCCTCGCCATTCGAGGCGATGACCTTCTTGTACCAGTAGAAGGACTTCTTGGGCTTGCGCGAAAGCGTGCCCTCGCCCTTGTTGTTCTTGTCGACGTAGATGAAGCCGTAGCGCTTCTCCATCTCGCCTGTGCTGGCCGAAACGAGGTCAATCGGTCCCCACGGGCAGTAGCCCATGAGCGTCACACCATCGAGCTCGATGGCCTTCTTCATCTCGGCGATGTGCGCGGCGAAGTAATTGATGCGCTCATCGTCCTGGACGAGGCCCGTCTCATCCGGCTGCTCGTGCAGGCCGATGCCGTTCTCGACGATCATCATCGGTAGCTCGTAGCGCTCAGCGAGTACGTCGAGCATGTAGCGCAGGCCGACCGGGTCGATCTGCCAGCCCCAGTCCGATGCCTTGACGAACGGGTTCGGGACTTCCTTGAAGGAATCCGTCTGCTCGTCGTA
Source organism: Mitsuokella jalaludinii (assembly GCF_928722185.1). Classification (NCBI taxonomy): domain Bacteria; kingdom Bacillati; phylum Bacillota; class Negativicutes; order Selenomonadales; family Selenomonadaceae; genus Mitsuokella; species Mitsuokella jalaludinii. The sequence continues at coordinate 2,031,874 of NZ_CAKMXA010000001.1, read as the reverse complement.
GGCGCGGACGAAGCTCATGTAGTACGACAGAGCGAAGTAGTCGACGCAGCCCTGTTCAAGGACAGCGAGATCATCGGGCTCCATCTTGATGTGGTAGCCCTTGTTCTCCCACTCCTTGAGAATGTAGGAAGGATAATGGCCGCGGCACTGGACGTCCGCGAAATAGAAGGTCTTATCCATTTCCTTGAGCGCTGCAATCTGATCCATCGGCTTGCACGTCTCAGGATAGACAGGCGACATCGCCATCATGCAGCCGATCTGGAAGTCCGGGTTGATCTTGTGGCCCTCGATGACGGCTTTTGCCGAAGCGAGGAACTCATGGTGGGCGACCTGATAGAGCACCTCGTGGCGGTCCTCACCCGGCTGATAGAGCACGCCGGAATTCGTGAAGGCCGTGAACGGCGTGTCGACGTCGCGCTGGTTGTTGATCTCGTTGAACGTCATCCAGTACTTGACCTTGTCCTTGTAGCGCTTGAAGACCGTGACAGCAAAGCGCACGAAGAAGTCGACGAGCTTGCGGTTGCGCCAACCGCCGTACTCCGTGACGAGGTGGTACGGCATCTCGAAGTGCGAGAGCGTGATGACCGGCTCCATGCCGTAGGCATGCATCGTGTCGAAGAGATCGTCGTAGAACTTCAGGCCCTCTTCATTCGGCTCCGTCTCGTCGCCGTTCGGGAAGATGCGCGTCCAGGCAATACTCGTGCGGAAGCACTTGAAGCCCATCTCAGCAAGCAGCGCAATGTCCTCTTTGTAGCGATGGTAGAAGTCGATGGCATCGTGATTCGGATAGACCTTGTCCGGCAAGACGCCGTCCGTGATCTCACGCGGCTTCCCCGGGCCGCCGACCGTCATGACGTCGGCAACGCTTATCCCCTTGCCGCCCTCTTTCCAGCCGCCTTCGAGCTGATGGGCAGCGACGGCGCCGCCCCATAAAAATCCCTTTGGAAATGGCATGATAAAACCTCCCTGCCTGACTCAGGCTTTTTTCTCGAGTGCCTCGATGCGCTTGTAGGCATCGATGAACTCGAGGGAAATCGTCTTGAACGCCTCTGCACTCATGAGCTGATCTTCTGCGTGCAGGATCAGCAGATTGACCGTGTTGCCCTCGCCAGAGGCCTCCTTCTGCAGCAGGCCTGCATGAGCGTCATGCCCTTCAATGAAAGCCTCGTCGCCTTCCTTGATCAACTTCTCGGCCTCTTCGTAGTCGCCCTTCTTCGCGGCCTGGATGGCCTCGATGTAGCAGCTGCGCGCCGTGCCGACGGACGAAATGATCTGGAATGCCGTGAGCTCTAATCCTTCCATGTCAATACCCCTTCTCTGAAATAAATGAAATAACTGCTTCGTCTGAACTGCAATCAGTCGTTCATGAGCTTGCGGGCAAGGGCGAGAGCGCCTTTGCCGTCCATGCGGCCGTACATGCGCATGTCGATCGCATCGACCGGAACATTCGGGATCTGCGCAGCGATCTTATTCTTCTGGAAGCGGATCTGGGGTCCGAGCAGGACGACATCGGCGTCAGCAGCCTTCGTAGCGGCCTCCGAAGCGGAGAACGCATCGATGGAGCACTCATAGCCATCGGCCTTGGCAGCTTCCTGCATCTTCTTGACGAGCATACTCGTGGACATTCCCGAAGCGCATAACAGTACAATCTTTTTCATGGTAAAAACTCCCTTTCTAGATACAATCATGATGTCAGTAAAAGTGATAGCAGCAAAGCATATCGCTTGGATATCGTTTATCAGAAGTGATAGTCGACCATCGTGCGGACGAAGTTGCGGTGGTACGTCTCGTTCTTGTGGCCGTACAGCGTGTTCTGTGCCGTTGCCATCTCATAGAACGTCTCCCACTCGATGTTCTTGGCCGGCACGTACTTGAAGCCGAGGATCCAGCCCTTCGAGCCCGGCTGCAGAGCGCCCCACTCCTTGTCACCGAAGATGCCGACGAGGTTGTTGATGTTGCGCGCGTAATTGTACCAGCGCGCGTAGAGCTGGAAGGAACCCGGGTCGTTGATGTTGGACCAGCGGTAGTTGAGGCGAAGTGCCGTGCAATCGTGCTTGTCGTACTTCGTCTCCGTGTAGCCATTTGCGCCCCACTCGCCGACCGTGTAATCCTGGCCATTCGTGCGCGCATAGTCACCGATCAGGAAGATGTTCTTCATGGGGTTCCACATCGCACTGAGGACAAAGCCGAGGCTACCGGCCGTGTTCCGATATTCCGACGGCGTCTCCGTGACCGTGTAGGTGCCGCTTGCATTGGCTGTTCCTTTCACGTCACCGTAATAGAGGGAAAGTGGTTTTTCATCATTGTTGATGAAGGTCTTCGTCGTATCGTAGACGTTCTGACCCATCGACTCATGCTTGCCGATGTTCAGCTTGGCGATTGCCGCACTGATCTGCAAGCCGTGGCCGACCTGGCCCTGGACGCCAGCACCGTAGACGCTGAAGTCATAGCCTTTGTCCGTCGGCGTGAGGTAGAAGGCATTGGCCGTTAGTTTCGATTTCGGGATGGCCGTGCTGATGACGGCACCATCCGTCTCGTTGCCGAGCAGGATATTCTGGAAGCCAAGACCGCGCCATCTGCGGCCGATGTCGTAGTTGACGACGCCCGTCTTGCCTTCCGCCCAGACGCGCTGGATGACACCATCTTCATCGTCATGGCCATTGTGGGATTTGAGTGTGCCATCGGCCATGACATAATTCGCGTAGCGCGGGTTTGTCTCGCTCTCGAAGTTGAAGTTCCAGTCGTCATTGACCTTGAACTTGCCCTTGAGGTCGAGGTAAAAGCGGCGGTTGTCGTTGCGGTCAGTGTAGCCCTTGATGTTGTCGTTATCCCAGCTGACGCGGCCGAAGCCGGAAATATGGACGCGGTCGAGCTCGCTCTTGACGCTCTTGCTCAGGCCGCTCAGCTGCTTCTTCTGGCTGCGCGTCTGATTCTTGAGCTGGCTGTTCTGGTGGCGGAGCTCCTTGATCTCTTTCTCCAGATTACTCTGCTGCTGCTCGAGCGCAGCGATGCGGCTGTCGATGTCCTGGGCCTGGTCAGTCGGGGCGGCGAAGGCCGTGCCCGTCAGGCTCATGGTAAGTCCAAGCAGAAGTGCTGTTGTCTTTTTCTGATTCATTGCAGAACATCCTCTTTCCTTCAAATTTTCTATTCTCTCTTCATGATTTCTCTTGTTCTCAGCGCTGTGCTGCAGCGCATTCCCCAGCCGCAGCGCAGCGATGGCTCACGGATTGATGGCAGATTCTGCCCTTCCCTGATTCTCTTTCTCTGCAGCGGCATCGGCCATCTCCTCTTTGAGGAAAGCACGGTCCTGTGCTTTGAGGAACGGGAAGTAGATAACCGTCGCGATGACGAGGTTGATGATCTGGATGACAGCGCCCTGCCAGCCGTCGAGCAGGAAGCCTGCGATGATCGGCGGCGTCGTCCACGGGACCTGGACTGCGCTGAGCGGAGCCATGAAGCCCGAGGCGATGGCACCGTATGTGATGAACATCGCGATGAGCGGGACGATGATGAACGGTACGAGCAGGTACGGATTGAATACGATCGGCAGGCCGAAGATGATCGGCTCATTGATGTTGAAGAGGCCCGGTACAAAGGCCATCTTCATCAGGGACTTGAGCTGGTCGGACTTGGCCGTGAAGATGCCGGCGATCAGGAGGCCGAGCGTCAGGCCGCAGCCGCCGCTCTTGACGAATACATCATTGATCTGCGTCGTGAAGATCTTAGCCTGCGGATTGTTGACGAGGGACATGCCCATGTCAAGGAGGTGCTGGTTATCGAGCGAGTTGGCGATGAGCAGCGGGCTCACGACGCCGCCGACGACGTTCGGGCCGTGGATACCGGCCCAGAACAGGATGCTCTGGAGGCCGACGATGATCGTGCCGCCTGCGAGCGAATCGGACAAGCCCTGCAGCGGCGTCTGGATGACCTTAAAGATGAGTTCCGGCAGCGTCGTCGCGCCGATGTAATGGCAGAGGCCATAGAGGACGGATGCGCTCGTGAAGAAGATCATGCCCGGTACGAGTGCCGTGAATGCTTTCGCGACGCCCTGCGGGACGGCATCCGGCATCTTGATGCCGATGTGGTTCTTCTCGCAGTAGCAGAAGATGTAGGAGACGAAGAAAGAAACGAAGATGGCGGTGATGACGCCGTTGCTGCCCGCCCATGCCTTCGGGATGATGTCGCTGACTGTCTCGCCGCCCTTCGTCAGGATTGTCGGCGGCATCAGGATAAGGAAGGTCGACAATGCGAGGATGGCGGCCATCATGGCATCGCAACCTTCATTCTCGACGAACTTGTAGGTGATGGACAATACGACGATGAGTGCCAGCACACTGAACGTGCCACCTGCGACGGCGTTCAGCGGCGCCGTCCAGTCTGTCCCGAAAATCGACGCCATGAAGTCGGCGTATCCCGGGACTGGCAGGTTGGCCAGCAGCAGGAATACCGAACCACAGATGGTGAATGGCGTCGTCATAATGAAGCCATCACGAAGAGCTGCTACAGCGCGGATCTGAGCGAACTCCCCCATGATTTCGATAAACTTATCGAAAATCTCTTGTTTACTCATGTTCTCTCCTCTTTCCTTTGATATCCTCTCTATCTTTCTCTATCTTTCTTCAGGAACCGGGGTTCCATTCCCCGTTCCTCACTGTGTCTTCACTATACCATCTGCCACAATCGCGTTCAATAAATCGAAATCAATAGGAAACGAGGTTCCAGAAAAGAGCATAAAAAAAACAGCGTCGTGAAACGCTGTTTCATATTCACCGATACTCAATAATGGAAGTGCTGGCTGAGCCATGACTCCTTCTCCTGCGCATTGTGGAAGTCGACGCGCGTCATGAGCACGGCGAACAGGACATCCATGACATACTTAGCGCCCATGAGGAAGACGCGCGGGCCGAGCTCTTCCATCGTCTTGACGGAGGCCACGGGGAAGGCGACGTCGGCGAGCGAACCGAGCGTCGAGTCCTTCTTGCCCGTAATCAGCAGGACGGGGTTGCCGCGCATCTTCAGCAGGCGTGCGATGTCAATGAGCATGCGGTTCTCGCCCGTGCGGCTGATCAGGAAGCCGACGTGGTCCTTGGGCGCCCCCGTCGCCTGCAAATACTGCATCGTCATGGCAGGATGCACCGTCGAGCACTTGTTGGCCATGATGAAGCCGGAAGCCGCCATGTTCGCAATATCGAGGTTGTTGTCCATCGCGTAGAAATCGATGTGCGCGGTCTTCGACAGGATGGCGAAGGCCCGGACGAAGTCGGCGGGGTCCAGCATGCGATACGTCTCCTGCATGGCGTCGATCTCGAGGCGCGTGACCTTCTCGAGGATGGAGTGGACGGAATCGCGGTCCGTCATGGAAAGCTCCATGCCACACGGACTCTCGATGTACTGGATCATCTGCGCGAGGAACTCGACGCGGAACTCCGTGTAGCCGCCAAAGCCGAGCTTCTGGCAGAAGCGCACGATGGCAGCAGAGCTCGTGTACGTCTTCTGGGCCAGCTGGCGCGTCGTCATGCTCGGCAGCAGACGGGAGTGCTTCAACAGGTAATCGGCAATCGTCCGCTCTGAATCGGAAAATCCTTTTTTCTCTTGCAATTCCTTGATGAGGTTCATTCGTCTTCCTCCGTCGGCAGTGGCACGTCGCTGTCTTCTGGCAGGGGGATGGCGCCGTCCCCGTAGATGTCGGCACCATCGTCTGGTATTGGTGCGTCTTCCTGCGGCGCGTCAACCATCGCCATGCCGTCCACACCGACGACATTGGCACCGAATACGTCAAAGGCTTTCTTGAGTGAAGCGCGCTCGTCGGGCGCGACTTCCTCGAGGATGGCGGCAGGCTCAGGCTTCTTCGCTGCCATCTCGCGCTTTGGCTCTGGCTTCGGCACGGCGGCAGGGCGCGGACGCGGCGGCGTCCTCATCGGCGCATCTTCACCCGAGCAGACGAGGCGCAGTTCGCGACCCGTGAGTTCCTGCAGGATGCGCTCGATGGTCTTGCGGTAATTGCGCATGACAAGCGAGGCCATGAGGCCGCTCTGCATGCGCATGTGGAACTGGCTGGCCGTCAGCCCCATGAAGCGGGCATTCTGGATGCAGGCGAGTATTGGCGCCTTGTGCTGGTCGCGAAGCGCCTGGAATAGCTTGTTCCAGACCTGGAGCCCTGCTTCGTCAACAGAGGCGGGTTCCTCGGCCACGGCTGCCGCTGCCGGAGCGGCGGCCGGCACGGCAGGCGGCACCGTAGATGGCATGCTCGCAGCAGGAGCCGCTGAGGCAGGCTGGACGCGCCCCGCGCCTGCTGTCGCCTGCTTGAGCAGGGCTGTGACCTCGGCGAGCGCGGCCTCGAGCTTGGCGATGCGCGCCTCGTCGGCAGGATTGCGCGCGACGGCCTGCTGCACCTGGCCTGCTGGCTGCTCCTCTCTCTCTCCCTGCGAGGCGAGCTCAGGCCGACAGAGTTCCATCAGCGCGACCTCGACAGTGATGCGCGGCTGTGGCGACCACTTCATCTCCGTCATCGCCTCGTGCAGGCGCGCAATCATGCGCGGCAGGACATCGGGCACAAAGAGCTTGCCCTGCTGCTGCAGAACGTCCTGCGGCTCGGCGTAGAGATCCATCGCCTCGACCGTGCCGGCTGCCTGGAAGATCATGAGGCTGCGCAGGTGCAGCGAGAGCTCAGAGAGGACCTGCTTGAGGTCCTTGCCGTCACGCAGGAGCTCCGCGAGAATCTGTAAAACATCCTGCACATTGCGTGCGGCGAGCGCCTTCGTCATCTTGTAGATCCAGTCGTGGCCGACGAGGCCGAGGATCTGGCGCACGCGCTCCGCTGTAATGGTGCCGTCTGCAAGCGCTGCGCACTGGTCGAGGATGGAGAGCGCATCGCGCATGCCGCCGTCAGCCTGGATGGCAATCATAGAGAGTGCCTCATCCTCAGCCTCCATCTTCATCTCCTTGGCAATGTAGCGCAGGCGGCTCTCGATCTCCCCAACAGTGATGCGCTTGAAGTCGTAGCGCTGGCAGCGCGACTGGATTGTCGGCGGCACTTTATGAGCTTCTGTTGTCGCGAGGATAAAGACGACGTGCGCGGGCGGCTCCTCGAGCGTCTTGAGGAGCGCATTGAACGCCTCCGTCGTCAGCATGTGGACCTCATCGATGATGTAGACCTTATAGCGGCCGTCGACCGGCGCGAACTTGACCGTCTCGCGCAGGTCGCGGATCTCGTCGATGCCACGGTTGGATGCCGCATCAATCTCGAAGACGTCCATCGAGGAGCCCTCTGTGATCTTGCGGCACTGCTCGCACTGCCCGCAGGGCTCCGGTGTCGGCCCGTGCTCGCAGTTGAGCGCCTTCGCGAGGATCTTCGCCGTACTCGTCTTGCCCGTGCCGCGCGGGCCGGCAAAGAGGTACGCATGGCCGATGTGGCCGCTCGTAATGGCATTTGCCAGCGTCCGGCTGATATGCTCCTGCCCCACGAGGTCCTTGAACGTCTGCGGCCTCCACTTCCGATACAGCGCAATATACGCCATCGCAATCCCTCTCCTCTCTTAATAGTTCCCACAATCTATTTCGCAGACATCGCAGGTCTGAGGCCCAGCTGGAGACGGCTGGGGACGGCTGACCAACGCTTCGCGCGATGTTTACCGAATCTTCTTCTCTTCAAACAAGCCGCCATGGAAGGGTATCCAACGTTCCGCGCAGCAGGCTGAAGCTCCACTTATGGATACCCTTCCATGGCTCAAGGCCGAGCACCGATGAGCATACAGCAGCACTGCTCGGGCCGCCGGGGATGGATGACCATAAGAGGAGCCTTGACGCGCTGCGTGAAGAACGGATTTTTTGGCCCACGAAAATCCTTTCGAAAGAGCGTCGTTCAAACGAAGTGCGTTCAGCGCTTTCGGAAGGATGCGTTGAAAGGCAAAAAATCTGTTTAGCAGCGCGTCACCGCGGAGCGTTGGTCAGCCATCCCCGGCGGCCTCCTTCATCGGCGCCTCGCCTCTTCGAACAATAATGATATCATTATAGTAAAAAAGCAGCCGTTTCTGGCTGCTCTCCATCCTTTTCCACGTCGAACCGCAGTTCCCAGGCGACCTTGCGGCACATGGAACGATTCGCTTAACGCTGCTTCCTTCCGGACCTGACGTGGTTCACGAGGCTCCATTGCGCAAGACCCAGGCACTGCGGCCCGACCTGAAAAAGGATATAAAAATGGCGGAGAGTGAGAGATTCGAACTCTCGATACAGGTTTCCCCGTATACACGCTTTCCAGGCGTGCTCCTTCAACCACTCGGACAACTCTCCACAATGCTCTACTATAAGAAGCTATTCAGTTTTGTTGCCCTGCTGCGTGATTGCCGCCTGCAACGATATATATCTTACCATCCCATCTTTCTCCTGTCAACACCTTTTTATCTTTTTTCATAAAAAATCTCCGCAGAAAAATCTGCGGAGATTCTTTGTATTACCAGATGAAGAGACCGGCAAGTCCTGCGGACAAGAGCGAGACGAGGATACCCGAGAGCAGCATGTAGCCGACGTTGCGGGAGATCAGGTCGTTCTTGTTGTCGTCGACGAGGCCCTTGAAGCAGCCGATGATCATGCCGAGCGTCGAGAAGTTGGCAAACGACGTGATGAAGACCGTCAGCACGCCCTGCATGTGGCGGCTGTAGGTGCTCAGGAGATCCTGTACGCTGAGCATGACGACAAACTCATTCGTGACGAGCTTCGTGCCCATGTACTGGGCCATCGCGAAGGCTTCCGTCGAATCGAGGCCGAGCAGCCAGGCAAACGGGAACATGATGCAGCCGAGGATGTTCTCGAGCGTGATGGCCGGATGGATCAGCACGAGCAGCATGTCGATGAGCTTCGCGAGTGCGACAAACGCGATGACATTCGCGCAGATGATCAGGACCAGCTTGCCGGCGCCGAGAATGGAGTTGCCGAGGAACGAGAAGAACGGCTCGCGCTCCTTGCCGCCGTCATCGAGACGGGCGACGGTATCCTCTTCCTCCGTGATCTTGACCGGATGCAGCAAGTTCGTGACAATCAGCGCATTGATGACGTTCAAGGGCACTGCCGTCAGGATGAACTCGGCCGGCATCATCTTCGTGTAGACGCCGATCAGGGCGGCTGTGACGCAACTCATGGACATCATGGCGAGCGTCAGACAGCGGTCAGCCTTCATGCGCTTGAGCTGGAGGCTTGAGACGGCCAGCGCCTCGGTGTTGCCGAGGAACATCATCTCGATGGCGAAGAAGGACTCGAACTTCGGTTCGTGCGTGAGGAAGGCCAGTGCCTTGCCGATCCACTTGATGACAAATGGCAGCAGGCCGATGTACGTCAGGATATCGAAGAGCGGCACGACGAGGAGGATCGGCAGCAGGGCCGAGGTGAAGAAGTTCATCTGCGGCACGTGGACCCAATCCGGGAACGCGAAGGCGATGCCCTCGTAGGCGACGCTGACGAGCCAGGTGAAGCCTGCGGCTGCGCCCTGGACGATGTCGCGGCCAATCGGGAAGGAGGTCAGGAACCAGGCGATGAAGACGTTGAGCGCGAGCAGCGAGCCGACGCCGCGCCAGTGGATGTCCTTGCGCTTCTTTGAGAGAAGCACGCCGACGGCTAGGAAGACCAGCACGCCGATGAGATTGATGACGAAATACATAAAGTCTCTCCTATTCTTTTGCTGAAATGAGATCGTCGCGGCCACCGACCAAAAAGAGACACGTGACCGACTTTTCCATTATATATCAGAGGTCATTATCCGTAAAGGCAAACGGGAGGATTTCCGCGAGTGTCGCCACCTGCACGGCTCCCTTGAGGTTTGCCATGATGATGCGCGGGATCTTGAATTCGCTGATGGCCTGGCGGCACATGCCGCACGGTGAGCACGGGCCCGGCGTGTCGGCGACGATCGCGATGGCCGCGAACTCCCGGTATCCCTCGGAGACGGCCTTGAAGATGGCCGTACGCTCCGCGCAGTTCGTGACGGGATAGCTGGCGTTCTCGATGTTGCAGCCGCCGAAGACCTTGCCGTCTTTCGTCAGCACGGCTGCACCGACCTTGAAGTGCGAGTAGGCCGCATAGGCGCGCTCGCGATAGGCTTTCGCCACTTCGATGAGTTCCTGATCCGTCATTTCTCTTCCCTCTTTCCGTATCAATACTTCTCGACTTTGTCTTTCTCGACGCGCGCATAGACGAGCGGCTCTTTTGCGGGCTGGACGTCGCCGATGGCGATGGCATCGCGGTACATCTTCTCGGCGTCAGCAAGAGCCGACTCCTTCGAGGTGTAGAGTGTGACGAGCGTGTCGCCTTCCTTGACTTCGTCGCCGTACTTCTTGTGCAGGATGAGGCCTGCCGAGAAGTCGATATCGCTCTCCTTCGTCTCGCGGCCAGCGCCGAGCACGACGGACGTCTCGCCGATCTCCTCGGCGTTCATCTTCGTAATGAAGCCCGAACGCTCAGCCTTGATCTCGGCGCGGTACGGTGCCTGCTGGAACTTCGTGTAATCGCGCAGGACGCTGTCGTCGCCGCCCTGGGCGCGGACCATCGTGCAGAACGTCTCGAAGGCACTGCCGTCAGCAATCGACTGCTCGGCCATTGCGCGGCATTCTTCCGGCGTGCCCTTGCCAACGAGGTAGAGCATGTTGGCGGCGAGCTGCAGCGATACCTCGCGCAGGTCGGCCGGACCCTTGCCCTTGAGGACGTCCATCGACTCCATGACCTCGATGCTGTTGCCGATGCCGTAGCCGAGCGGCGTGTCCATGTCGGTGATCAGGGCGACCGTGCGGCGGCCGGCGAGCTCGCCGATGGTGACCATCGTCTGCGCGAGCTTGATGGAGTCATCGAGCGTCTTCATGAAGGCACCGCTGCCCGTCTTGACATCGAGCAGGATGCAGTCGGAGCCGGCGGCGAGCTTCTTGCTCATGATCGACGAGGCAATCAGCGGGATGCAGTCGACTGTCGCCGTGACATCGCGCAGCGCGTAGAGCTTCTTGTCGGCCGGCGCGAGGTTGCCCGACTGTCCGATGACGCTGACGCCGCACTTGTTGACCGTGTCGAAGAACTTCTCGCGCGAGAGCGCCGTCTGGTAGCCCGGGATCGACTCGAGCTTGTCGACTGTGCCGCCCGTGTGGCCGAGGCCGCGGCCGCTCATCTTGGCGACCTTACCGCCGCAGGCCGCGACAATCGGCGCGCAAATCAGCGTCGTCTTGTCGCCGACACCGCCCGTCGAGTGCTTGTCGACCTTCTTGCCCGCGATGGCCGAGAGGTCAATCATGTCGCCAGACTTGGCCATGACCTTCGTGAGCTCCGTGATCTCGTGATCCGTCATGCCCTGGAACCAGATGGCCATGAGCATTGCCGACATCTGGTAGTCGGGGATATCCCCCTTGACATACCCGTCGATCATATAGGTGATTTCAGCGTCCGTCAGGACTTCTCCGTGCTTCTTCTTCGTGATTAGATCGTACATGCGCATAATAATATTCCCCTTATTCGATATATTTTGATTTATTCCCCTCTACACCTCCCCGAAGGGAGGTGTGTATCATCCGATGATGCGCGGCAGCAGGCTCTCGCCCTTCGTGTAGAGGTCTGCACCGAACATGTCCGAGATCGTCGCACCGATCATCGCAAACGTCGGATACGTGCCGAGATTGAGTCCCGCCTTGACGTGCTTGCCGTACATCAGGAGCGGCACGTACTCGCGCGTGTGATCCGTGCCCGGAGCGCCCGGATCGCAGCCGTGGTCCGCCGTGATCATGAGGATGTCGTCGTCCTTCATCTTCGCCATGAATTCGCCGAGCTGGCGGTCAAAGACGGTCGCTGCCTTCGCGTAGCCATCGATATTGCGGCGATGGCCGTACTGCATGTCGAAGTCGACGAGGTTGACAAACGCGAGCCCCGTGAAATCCTCATCCATGAGCTTCAGTGTCTTCTCCATGCCGTCCTCGTTGTTCTTGTTGATGCCGAGCGTGCGGCTGATGCTGCGGCCCGCGAAGATATCGGAGATCTTGCCGACGCCGATCGTCGCGAGTCCCTTGCGCACGAGCGCATCCATCATCGTGTCCCCCGTCGGGTCGAGCGAGAAGTCATGGCGGCGCGACGTGCGCGTGTAGTTCGGATATTCGCCGACATACGGGCGCGCGATGATGCGGCCGACGCCATGCTCACCCTGCATGATCTTGCGCGCCATGCGGCAGTAGTCGTAGAGCTGCTCAACCGGCACATCGTCCTCGTGCGCCGCAATCTGCAGCACGCTGTCAGCCGATGTGTAGACAATGAGCGCTCCCGTCTCCTTCTGCTCGCGGCCGTAATCGTGGATGACCTGCGTGCCTGAATACGGCTTGTTGCAGATGATCTTGCGGCCGAACGCCTTCTCAAGCTCGGCGATGACTTCCGGCGGGAAGCCGTCCGGATACGTCGGCATCGGGCGCTCCGAGACGATGCCCGCAATCTCCCAGTGGCCCGTCGTCGTATCCTTGCCGCGCGAGAGCTCGCGCAGGCGGGCAAAGGCGCCGATTGGCTGAGCCTCCGGCGTGCCGCAGCCGACACCGTCGATGTTGAAGAGGCCGATTTTCTTCATATTCGGCGTATCATACTCCTTCGACGCGACGATGGAGCGCAGCGTGTTGCAGTCGCCGTCGCCGAATTCCTTCGCATCCGGCTCCGCGCCGATGCCGAAGCTGTCGAGAACAATGATGAATGCGCGCTTGAATGCCTGCATGTCTGTCATTCCTTTCTACAATATATCCTGAACAACCGAGTCTATCAATCAGAGCTCATCCTTGAGGACACTGACTGCCGCACTGGCGCCGAGGCGCGTGCAGCCCGCTTCGAGGAACGCTTCCATCTCCTCGCGCGTGTGGATGCCGCCCGCAGCCTTCATCTGCACCTTCGGGCCGATGTGCTTCTTGAAGCAGTCGATATCCGAGAGCTTTGCTCCTGCCGAGCCGAAGCCCGTCGACGTCTTGATGAAGTCCGCACCGCCGTCCGTCACGCAGTGGCAGGCTGCGACCATCTCATCTTCCGTCAGGAAGCAAGTCTCGACGATGACCTTGAGCACGCGCTCGCCGCAGAGCTTCTTGAGCGCGCGGATCTCGTCGGTCACATAGTCCGTCTCACCGGCCTTGAGCATGCCGATATTGATGACCATGTCGATCTCCTGCGCGCCGTCCGCGAGCGCCTGTGCCGTCTCCGCGATCTTTGCTGCCGTATTGCAGTTGCCGTTCGGGAAGCCGACGACCGTCGCGACCTTCAGCGTGTCCCCATATTCAGCCACAATGCGCGGCACATAAGCCGACGGCACCATGACCGTCGCCGTGTGGTACTTCACCGCCTCATCGCAGATGCGCTGGATATCGGCCCAGGTCGCCGTCTGCTTCAGGAGCGTGTGGTCTACGTGTGCCAGGATCTCTTCTGCTTTCATGATAAATCCTCCTAATCATCAGGTCAATGCATAAGCTCTGACGTTCTGTTCACTCTGTTTACAATCGTCAGATTTCTTCTGTCAGGCTATCGCTTGTTCTTGTTTCTATTGTAATCAATACCAAACGAAATGAAAAGGACATCTGTCTTAAAAGATGGTCCTGCTCCAAAAATCTCGTCTCGTCCTAAAAAAGACAGAGCAAATTGTTCTGCACCCCCCCGAAAAATGATATAATGGTATAAAATAATAGCTAGAACGTGATACCTATATCGGGGAAGGGGTACACAACATTGGACAACACCATACTCGACTACATTGTGAGTCATTTCAAAGAGGCTCTGCGCAGCGGCTGCATCACCGTCTGCTACGAGCCTGTCTTACGTGCCTTAACGGGCAAGATCTGCGCCTTTGAGGCGCTGGCACGCTGGCACGATCCAGAATACGGGGACATCGCCCCGCACGACTTCATACCCGTGCTCGAAGCACACGACAAGGTCCACCTGCTCGACTACTTCGTCACCAAGGTGACCATGCAGAATCTCCACACGCGCCGACGACAGAAACTGCCGATCGTGCCGGTCATACTCAACTTGTCGCGCCGCGACTTTCTCGTGTCGGACCCTGTCCGGGTTCTCAATCACCTGACCGAGAAGTACCAGGTGCCGCACGCTTATCTGCAGATCGAGATCACAGAGACGGCCTTTGTCGAGGATGAGGCCATCATCGCGCAGGCCATATCACGTCTGCGTCAAGAAAGCTACAGCGTCACGCTCGACAACTTCGGCGAGGGCCATTCCTCGCTTGCTGCACTGCAGCGCAGCGCCATCGATGAGATCAGTCTCGATGGCATCTTCTTCGATAATTTTACAGAGGCAACACGGCAGCTGCTGACATCCATCCTGCTCATGGCCAAGACACTCGGTATCCACACGGCCGCTGAAGGCGTTCAGACTGAAGAGCAGGCTGACTTCCTGCGCCGCATCGGTTGCGAGAAGATGCAGGGGCCGATCTGCCGCACGATGGCGCGCCCTCTGGAAGAGGGTGCGCTTTCGAAGCCGTACCGCTTCGAAACGCGGCTCGAGCAGCAAATCTTCCACCGGGCAGGCCTGACAAACCTTGTGACCGACACGCCTACCGCCTTATTCTCAGACGACGGGAACCATCTGCATATCCTCACCGCCAACGCAAACTACCAGAATATGCTGCGCCTCAGCCATTTTGACAGCCTCCAGGAAGCAAACAAGCTCCTGCTCGAATTGCCACAAGTCATCCATGTGAGACTGCGCGCGCTGGCCGATGCGACCATCCGCAGCCACCAGATGGAGACAGAGCTTTTCATCAGCAACGGCCGCTACTTCTATCTCAAACTGCACAACATCGCCGGCACGAACGGCTTCTACATCCACCGCGCGGAGCTGCAATTCCTGCAACAGGGACAGGAATCCTCCACGGACGAAGAGTACGACCACATCGTGCGCCACCTCATGCGGTTCTACCACGACATCTACCTCATCGACAATCAGCAGAACCGCATCGAGATCATCACAGCGAGTATCTCATCAAAGAGAGCGGGCAGCCATCTGCAGGGCATCATGACCGCGTTCATGCGATTTGCCAGACTGCACATCCACCAGGATGACCAAAGGCGCTTCCTGCAGTACATCCACGACCTTGCACAAGGGAATCAGATACCTCTTGCCTCGACAAAGTTTGACCTCTTCCGCGTCAAGGTGCCAAATGGCAGCTTCCATTGGACCAATTTCAGCCTCACGTCATTCCAGTATAACGATCATCCCTGCCAGCTGCTCTGCCTGCGCGACTTTGTCTTCGAGGAACTGACAGACCGCGACAGGCTCATCAACACGGTCATGGCCTCCTACGGTTTCACGACCTTGCCGGAGGACCCGGAACGCCAGATCACGGATGCCGCCCTCTGGCGGACGTTGACGCAGTTCTCGAGCCGCAAGCTCTTCTGGAAGGACAGAGATGGCCACTTTTGCGGCGCAAGCCCGGCTTTCCTGCGCTACTACGGCATCCAGAACATCAATGAGCTCATCGGCAAGTCCGACCGCGACCTCGGCTGGCACCTCTCCGACACTTACATGGACCAGGGCGAAATGACCGTCCTGCAGAAGGGCGAGCCCATCCACAACGGCCACGGCCGCTGCATCGCACGCGGCCGCCAGCACGCCATCTCGTTCTCAAAATATCCCATCTATCAGGGAACCGAGATTGTCGGACTCCTCGGCGAATTCCGCGATGTCGAGGAAGAGCGCAGCTACCACCAGCTGCAGCGCAAGCTCTACCTCATCGATGAGGAGACCGACCTCTACAACTATCGCGGCATGATTCTCGCGAGCGTCGAATTCGCCGACAATCTGCGCCAAAACAAGGTCGGCTATGTCGGCGCCATGTTCGTCGTGCCGGAGTTTGCCTCATTTGCCAAGCTCTACGGCGATTCCATTCGGCACGCAGCGATGAAGCGCATCTGCGCCATCATCAAAAAGACCATGCCAGCAACCACGGTCATCGCTCATACGGGCAGCGGTGTCTTCGTGCTGTTCCTCAAGGGGCAAACCGTCGGCACCATGCGCACCTTCATCGAGCAGATCCAGGCGGAGCTCACCACCATCACAGAGATTGAGGGCTTCACCTGTCACTTCTCGGTGCGCTACGCCCTCGAGTCCGGCTCCGAAGCCCGCAGTTCCGATGAATTCCTCCAGATCCTCTCCTCGCGCTGTTTCGACTACATGCCGTCGTTCGGCGTCACGGGCATGATCCACGATCAGATTCCCTTTGACCTCGAGAAATTCGACCACACCAACCGTCTCATCTACATCGCAGACCCGGAGACGTACGACCTCCTCTACGCCAACCCCGCCCAGCTCCTGCACAGCCAACAGCCGCCCGACTGCCAGTACGCCGGACAGAAATGCTACCGGCTGATTGCGGGCTTATCCGCGCCGTGCAGCACCTGCCCGAAGGACAAGCTGCGCCGTGACCGCTTCCATTTCCGCCAATTCCACTCCATGCGCACCAGCAAGGACTACCTCATCTGGAACACGCTGATCTCCTGGGAGAATCGCAGCTGTATCTTCTCCGACAGCCTTGATGTCGAGCACATGCTTGCCATCTACGCAAATGGCAGACTGACAACGAGAGATGACATCTCCATCAATGACATCACGAGCCTCGCCATACAGGAAGAAGACCCGAATGTCGGCATCCTGCGCATGATGGAAAAGCTCGGGCGCACGCTCAAGGCCACGCATGTCGTCCTGATGGAAGAGGAGTCCGACGGCTTCCATCTAAGCTGTACGTACGAATGGCATCCAGATGACGCCACACCGCTGCGCCAGCGCCTGCAGCACATCACTATTCTCGAGAACAAAGCGTTCTACAACGCATTCCACAGCAGTCCCGTCCTGCTCGTCGACAATGCCGCAGCCTATCAGAAGCGCCACCCCGAGATCCAGGCCATCCACCAGACGGAGTGGCAGCGCTACGCCATCGGCCAGCTCACGATTGAGCACCGCTCGCTCGGCTACATCGCCATCATCAATCCGGCCAAAGACCGCTTCACGGCCATCGCCAAGCCGCTGCACACCGTCCTGCGCGTCACCTCCATCATGATGCGCAACCGCGACAACATCAAGAAACTGCACGCGATCAGCACGATCGACCAGCTCACGGGCGTCGGCAATCGCCGCGCCCTGACGGACTTCATCGCCAATCGCCTGCATCCGGGAAGCATGTACGCCATCTTCTTCATCGATGTCAACGGCCTCAAGAAGATGAACGACACCTTCGGCCACGCGCGCGGCGATCTCCTGATCCAGACCATTGCCTACGTCCTCTCGAACATCGCCGGCAAGGACCACATCTTCCGGCTCGGCGGCGACGAATTCCTCGCGCTCATGCCCTGCCGCAGCGATGAAGAGGCCATCATCATCATCGACCGCATCGAGCAGAGCATGCACATACACCACTGCAGCGCCGCCATCGGCTACGTCCTCTGCCTCGCCCCCTTCAGCGACCTTGACGCCATCATCCACGAAGCAGATGAGAAGATGTACCGGGACAAGAAAAAGAAGCATATGTGCCGCGAAGACGAATGATCCGCCTATGTTGCGGCAATAAAAAATCAGCTCCATGACCTGGAGCTGATTTTTTATTGCAGGATAATCATCGGGTTCATTCGACCCAGCGCAGGGCAATGACTTCATAGGGGCGCAGATGAGCGGCCATGCCCGGATAATTGCCGATGAGCTTCTCGCCAGCTGCGTGCAGCGCCGGCATCGCGATCTCAGCTGCGCGGAAGTTGCAAAGGACAAGCAGATGCTCTCCTTCAAGCTCGCGCTCATAGGCGAGGATCTCGTCGTTCTCCCGCTCGAGGAAGCGGATGGAACCCTCCGCGATGATGCGGTACTCCTTGCGCAGCGCGATGAGCCTGCGGTAGAACGCGAGGATGGAGTCATCGTCCTCGCGCTCTGCCTCGACATTGATGACGGCATGGTTGCGATTGACGCCGAGCCACGGCGTGCCTGTGGTGAAGCCGGCCGACTCGCCTGCCGTCCACTGCATCGGCGTGCGGCCGTTGTCGCGCGAGCGCGCCCCGATGATCTTCATCGTCTCATCCTCCGACTGGCCAGAGGCACGCAGGATGTCGTGGTAATTGATGCTCTCGACGTCGCGGTAGTCAGCGATGTCCATGAAGTCGGCATTCGTCATGCCAATCTCCTCGCCCTGGTAGATGTAGGGCGTGCCGCGCATGAGGTGGATGGCAGCCGCGAGCATCTTAGCCGACGCCTTCCAGTAGCGGCCCGTCGCGCCGAAGCGCGAGACGACGCGCGGCTGGTCGTGGTTGCACCAGAAGACGGCGTTCCAGCCGCCGCCTCGTGCCATCCCCTCCTGCCACGAGGCGAAGATCTCCTTGAGCGCGTGGATGTCGGGCGCCATCAGCGACCACTTGTCGCCATCCTTGTAGTCGACCTTTAGGTGGTGGAAGGAAAACGTCATCGAGAGCTCGTGCTCATGGGGGTTCGTGTAGCGAATGCAGTTCGCGATTGTCGTCGAACTCATCTCTCCGACCGTCACCATGCCCTCGATGCCGCTGTCGTGCACGAGCTCCTTGAGGTATTCGTGCACATGCGGGCCGTCCGTGTAGAAACGGCGACCGTCTCCCTCTTTGTCATCAATGAATTCGCCCTTCGAGATGAGGTTGACGACATCGAAGCGGAAGCCCTTGACGCCCTTCGCTTTCCAGAAGCGCAGGATGTCCTTGAGCTCCTCGCGCACCGCTGGGTTCTCCCAGTTGAGATCAGCCTGCGTGACATCGAAGAGGTGCAGGTACCACTTGCCGAGCGCGGGCACGTACTCCCAGGCCGGGCCGCCGAACTTCGACTGCCAGTTCGTCGGCGGCTCATCGGGCGTGCCGTCGCGGAAGATGTAGTAGTCCATGTACTTCGCATCACCCTGCAGTGCCTTCTGGAACCACTCGTGCGCCGTCGAAGTGTGGTTGAAGACCATGTCAAACATCAGGCCGATGCCGCGCGCCTCAGCCTCTGCAATCAGCGCCTCGAGGTCCGCCATCGTGCCGAAGAGCAGGTCGACTGCGCGGTAGTCGGCGACATCGTAGCCATTGTCGCGCTGCGGCGACGGGAAGAACGGCGTGAGCCACAGATAGTCGACCCCGAGTCCCGCGAGATAGTCCATACGGCTCCTAATGCCATTGATATCCCCCCAGCCGTCGCCATTCGAATCCTGGAACGACTTCGGGTAGATCTGATAGACGACCTTATTTTCAAAACGCATCGCATTTTCTCCTGAATACAGCAGACTGGGAAACCCTGATGAGTTTCCCAGTCTGCTGCCGTTTCGTCTCTCCCATTATCAGAGCTCGAGGCCTTTTGCCTTGCGCTCCTGGTATTCGCGGTCGAGGATGCCGAGGATCACAAGGTTCTCGTAGACGCCGTTCGTCAGGATCGTCTCGCGGATCAGGCCCTCGCGCTGCAAGCCCTCCGACTCGTAGAGGTGCAGCGCGCGCGCATTGTAGTCCTTGCAGTCGAGCCACGCGCGGTGGAACTTGAGGTCATCAAAGCCCCATGCCTTGAGGAGCTTCATCGCCTCGTGGCCGTAGCCCATGCCCTTCTTTGCGATGATGACATGCGTCCACTCGAGCTCCTTGGCAGGCGTCGTCAGCCCGTTGATGAGCAGGTAACCGACCGGCTCCTTCGTCTCGATCTCCTCGACGATGACGTCCATCGACGCCTTGCCCTCTTCAATGATCTTCGTGTGGACATCGCGGTCGAACGGCACGATGAACTTGAGGTTCTCCGGGTCGTATTCGAGCTTCAGGATGAAGTCGAGGTCATCCATTGTCGCCTTGCGGATCTGCAGGCGCTTGCCTTTGTGCAGGATTTCTGCCATGAAAAACACTCCTTTTTATACAAGTGACGCATCACTGCATCTCGTGATTTTATACTTTTCTTTTCCCACAGCTATAGTATAATAGAAATACTTTGTACTGCAAGGCCATTTGTCAAATCCGATGTGCCTTTATTCTAAAGGAGGTTATTTTCTTGTCTTATGATTGGCTGTCCTGGATTGACTGGACACACCTGATGGAGATGCTCTTCATCCCGATCTGCATCCTCGCAGCATCGCTGACGGTCGGCATCATGCTCAACAAGCTCATCAACCGCCGCATCGAGAATCACCTGAACATCGACGAGAACTCGTGGTTCTACATCTTCATCAACGCGCTGCGCGGCGTTCCCGTCTCGCTCTGCCTCGTCGTCGGCCTTTACTGGATCGTCAACACGATCAACATCATCGAGCCGCTGACACGCCTCTTCTCCTACATCCTCTTCACCGTCATCATCCTCTCGATCACGCGCGTCGCAGCCCGCACGATCAACGGCTTCATCTCGCTGCACATCGAGAGCTCCCAGCAGAAGCTGCCGAAGACGACGCTGCTCAACACGATCCTCAACGTCGTCATCTACGCGATGGGCGTGCTCGTCGTGCTCCAGTACTACGGCATCTCGATTGCCCCGATCCTCACCGCCATGGGTGTCGGTGGTATGGCCGTCGCCCTCGCGCTGCAGGAGACGCTCGCGAATATCTTCTCGGGCCTGCACCTGATTCTCTCGAAGCAGCTGCGCCTCGACGACTACATCAAGCTCAGCACAGGTGAAGAAGGCCGCGTCACGGACATCACCTGGCGCTTTACGACAATCGTGCCGGCCGGCGGCGGCAACATGATCGTCATCCCGAATCAGAAGATTGCCTCGTCGAACATCACGAACTACAGCATGCCGCGCAAGGACATCGTCATCAGCATCCCCGTCGGCGTCGCCTACGACAGTGACCTCGACAAAGTCGAGCGCGTGACGCTCGATGTCGCCAAGGAAGTCATGGCTCAGATCGACAAGGATGTCAAGATGGAGCCTGCCGTCCGCTTCCACACCTTCGGCGAGTCGAGCATTGACTTCAATGTCGTGCTGCACTCAAGCTACTTCGAGCATCAGTTCCTGCTCAAGCATGAATTCATCAAGGCCCTGACACGCCGCTACCGCGAGGAAGGCATCGAGATTCCGTATCCGACGCGCACGGTCCTGCAGCCGGAGGAACCCGCCACAAGATAAAGGGGCTGTGGATAAGTCAGCCCCAACATATTGTTCCCGTTTATCCACAGAAAGCCTGGGATTTATCCATCGCTTTCTGTGGATAAGTTTATTATGGAGAATCTTTATTCATTCGCTTTTTCTATCTTCACGATACCCGCCTTGAATCAGGCGACTGCATGCCTTCCCAGGATTTTGTCAAGATGAATATATATTTACTAGAAGCATGAAAAATCACTTTTTCTTGTGGATAAGTAGAATTGTCAGAAAACTATATGTAGTGGGTGTCTTGACGCGTCAGCAATACATATTGTATAATTGACGCAAGTCCTCGAGACGAAGCACGATTCTCGGGATGGTTAAACATACAGATTGCAAGATGGATTCAATACAGAGAAGGATTGGTGACCCCAGATGGTAGTAAACGGCATTGATGTCACGGTAAATGGACTCAACGATATCTCCGAGCAGGAGATCGTCAATTATATCGACTATGTTCAGGCTCAGACGAAGGAAAAGGTCAACAGCCTGAAGCTCTCCGCCACGAAGGACGGTCAGGTCGACATCCGCTACGAGCTCCAGCCGCAGAAATTCGAGCGCATCCGCCGCATCACGGGCTACCTCGTCGGCACCATCGACCGCTGGAATGACGCCAAGCGCGCCGAAGAGCACGACCGCGTCAAGCACGGCCTGCATTGATTGATGCAAGGAGAAGCCGCTGCCACTCCCCCCGGCAGCGGCTTTTCTATTGGGATGACCACAATAAGGAAAGGACGATTGACCATGTCACTAGATGATACGCTGCACGTCGCTGGCCTCGTCGAAGACTCGATTGTCGACGGCGACGGCTTCCGCTTCACGATCTTCGTGCAGGGTTGCAAGCGCCGCTGCCCGAACTGCCAGAACCCGGAGACGCAGCCGCTCGAGGGCGGCCACGAGGAAACGCTCGCGGAGCTCCTGCAGAAGATACGCCTGAACCCGCTGCTGACGGGCGTGACGTTCAGCGGCGGCGAGCCCTTCCTGCAGTGCGCACCGCTCGCCGAACTCGCCAGAGAGATCCACGCGGCAGGCCTCGACATCTGGAGCTACTCGGGCTACACGCTCGAAGAACTCCAGGCGCGCCACGACAAGGCGACAGATGATCTGCTCGCGGAAGTCGACGTACTCGTCGACGGTGCGTACGTCGAGGAACTGCGCGACCTCACCCTCCATTTCCGCGGCTCCTCCAACCAGCGCGTCATCGACATGAACGCCACGCGCCAGCAGGGAAAGATCGTACTGCTATACGAAGATTGATTTCTCGAATTCGCAGAAGCGCGGCGTCATCTGGGGGGTATCCAACGTTCCGCGCAGCAGGCTGAAGCTCCACTTATGGATACCCCCAGATGACTTCACTCCCATCAGTTCAGCAAGAACTCTCATCCCGCTACTGCCAGTCATACAGTCAGCACAATACAAAATGCCAGGCATCGAAGATACATCTTCCAGATACCTGGCATTTTCTCTATCAACTTGTTTCCCACGAAAGCAGGGGAAGGACTGCCCATAAGCGGAGCTTTGACCAGCTGCGTCAAGAACCTGTTTTTTGCCGACCAGACTCCTTGCCAAAGAGCGTCGTTCAAGCGCAGCGCGTTCAGCTCTTTGGTAAGGATTGATTCCAAGGCAAAAAACAGGTTCAGCAGCTGGTCATGCGCAGCGTTGGGCAGTCCTTCCCCGTCCTTTAAGAAAAAAGTCGGCCATAGATGTCCATGGCGCAGCTTCAGCTTGCTGTGCGGAGCAATGGACATCTATGGCCGACGGCTCATTTCCACAAAAGGACACGAATGAAACCTTACTTCACGACCAGTACCGGGCACTTCGACTGCTCTACGATGTACTGGCTGACACTGCCGAGCAGCACGCCCTTGACGACGCCGAGGCCGCGGCTGCCCATGACGATGAGGTCCATGTCATTGCTCGTCGCGAAGTCGAGGATGACGACGGCTGGCGAGCCCGTCTCCGAGAACGCTTCCTTCTCGATGCCCGACGGCACCATCTCCATCGCGCGGTCGAGCACGACGTTGCCGGCCTTCGTCACGGCCTCGAGAATGGCGTCTGACAGGCAGGCATTGATTGCGAGCTGGTTGATGTTCGCGACGTAGAGGAAGTTGAGCTTCGCTTCACAAGCCTCTGCAATGGAAATCGCTTCCGTTACAGCACGGTCCGAACCTTCCGAACCATCGACCGGTACCAGGATATTCTTCATCATAGTATTACCCCCTTAGCATGATATCCATTATGGATGAGGATTCTCTTTGACCACGGTTACTGGGCACTTCGCCTCATAGAGGACCTGCGTGCTGACGCTCCCGAGCAGCGCTGCATGAAGTGCATCGAGTCGGCGGCTGCCGACGACGATCAGGTCACTTCGCCGCTCTTCGGCAAAGTCGAGGATCGTCTGCGCCGGACTGCCGGTGCGGTGATGCGCTTCATAGAGGACTGCCTCCGGGATAAGCCGCTTCGCCCCTTCGAGGATCTTCTTGGCTTCGGGCCCGATGGGACCTGCCACGCATTCCGGCAGCCACGATACTTCATCCGCATCCGTACTGCTATCAAAATACGATACATGCAGGATGTCGACAGAAGCACCTGTCGCATCTGCCAGAATGGCGGCAAAACGCACGGCTTGGTCGGAAGCACCAGATC
Organism: Mitsuokella jalaludinii; assembly: GCF_928722185.1. Taxonomy (NCBI): domain Bacteria; kingdom Bacillati; phylum Bacillota; class Negativicutes; order Selenomonadales; family Selenomonadaceae; genus Mitsuokella; species Mitsuokella jalaludinii. The sequence continues at coordinate 2,008,147 of NZ_CAKMXA010000001.1, read as the reverse complement.
CGTCAACCGGAACCAGGATACGAGCCAACCTTTCCATACAATGAATCCCTCCCGTAGCATTTCTCTTTCATGGTGTATAATTCGCGAACACATGGGCAAATTCCTCTAAATTCTCCAAAAACTTCTCGTACTTTTTCAAGAAATCTCTGCTCAGCCCATCTGTAAAGTTGTAATTGACTTTTGCGCACCCGAGGTGATAAACTGGATAAAATACGAGAAGTATCGCATAAAAAGGAGGACGCAACTATGCCTGAAGAGAAGAAATCGTCGAAACGTTCGAATGCCGAGATCGTGGAGAGCACGACGATTGCCGACGTCTACCGCGCAGCCAAGCAGCTCGAGGGAGTAGCTCGGAAGACGAGGCTCATCCACAGTGACTATTTCTCCGAGCTCTGCCACAACGATGTCTATCTCAAGCCGGAGAACCTTCAGCATACGGGTGCCTTCAAGCTCCGCGGTGCCTACAACAAGATCAGCCAGCTCACACCGGAGGAGCGCGTGCGCGGCGTCATCACGGCCTCGGCCGGCAACCACGCGCAGGGCGTAGCGTACGCAGCGCGGAAGCTCGGCGTCAAGGCCGTCATCTGCATGCCGGCGACGACGCCGATCCTCAAGGTCGAGGGCACGCGCGCGCTCGGCGCGGAAGTCGTACTGCACGGCGACGGCTTTGACGACGCCTATGCGCACAGCCTCGAGCTCCAGAAGAAGCACGGTTATGTCTACATCCACCCGTTCAACGACCTGCAGGTGCTCCTCGGCCAGGGCACAACGGCGCTCGAGATCATCGATGCGCTCAAGGATGTCGACGCCATCCTCTGCCCGATTGGCGGCGGCGGCTTCGCCTCGGGCGTCGCGCTCGCGACGAAGCTCGTCAACCCGAACGTCAAGGTCATCGGCGTCGAGCCGGAGAATGCGGCCTGCATGAAGGCGGCGCTCGCGGCTGACAAAGTCGTGACGCTCGACTCGGCTGACACGGTCGCCGACGGCTGCGCCGTCAAGACAGCTGGCACGCTGACATTTGAGTTCTGCAAGAAGTACCTTGACGACATCATCACCGTCTCGGAGATCGACATCATGAACGCCCTGCTCTCGCTGATCGAGAAGCACAAGCTCGTCGCAGAGGGCGCTGGCGTCCTCTCGCTCGCCGCACTCGCGAAGCTGCCGTTCCACGACAAGAAGGTCGTCTCGATCATCTCGGGCGGCAACATCGACATCTCGACCATCTCGGCGCTCATCGACAAGGCTCTGATCGCGCGCGGCCGCGTCTTCTGCTTCGCCGTCCAGCTGCCGGACAAGCCGGGCCAGCTGCTCAACGTCTCGCGCATCCTCGCCGAAGAGAATGCCAACGTCATCAAGCTCGACCACGACCAGACAAAGGTCACCGACAGCTTCAAGAAGGTCGTATTGACCGTCACCGTCGAGACGCACAACGAGCAGCACATCCAGAAGATCATCCAGGCCCTCAACGCGAACGGCTACGAAATCCAGAAAATCTACTGAGTAAACGGGCAGGAAAAAACCTCTCTTCGGAGAGGTTTTTTCCGCCCGTTTTCCTGTCTGAAGATTTTTATTCTTAGAAAGATAAAACCTTTATTTTCACCATTGACTTTCTGCGAAAGCTGTCTATATAATGAGGTATCCATTCATCTCTTTTTCAGATGGAACCCATCATTTTAAACGATAAGCATAGAAAGGAAGGACAAAATGTTTCTCATCGCGCTCTCCCCAATCCTATGGCTCATCATCGCGCTGAGTGTGCTCAAGATAGCGGCTTACAAGGCTTGCCCAATCGCACTCGTCATCGCCCTGACGGCCGGCATCTTCGTCAATGACATGACGATTCCCCACGCAGTCCAGGCGACGCTCGAAGGTGTCGCACTCGCCTGCTGGCCTATCCTGCTCGTCATCATCGCCGCTATCTTCACCTACAACCTGACCCTCCAGACGAAGGCGATGGACACGATCAAGAAGATGCTGACCTCCGTCAGCAATGACCGCCGCGTGCTGATCCTGCTGATTGGCTGGGGCTTTGGCGGCTTCCTCGAGGGCATGGCCGGCTTCGGCACGGCCGTCGCGATACCAGCCGGCATGCTCGCCGGCATCGGCGTCAACCCGGTGCTCGCGGCCATGGTCTGCCTGATCGCGAACTCAGTCCCGACTGCCTACGGCTCCATCGGCATCCCGATCGTCACGCTCGGCAATGTCACGGGCATCGACCCGATACAACTCGCGACCTACACGGCTCTACAGCTCATACCGCTCACCGTCCTCTGCCCGTTTCTCATGGTCATCGTCGCAAGTCACAGCCTCAAAGGCCTCAAGGGCATGGTGCTCATGTGCCTGGCGGCCGGCGTCGGCTTTTCTGCCACAGAGCTTGCCATCGCCATGTTCATGGGCCCGGAGCTCGCCGTCGTCGGCGGTTCCATCGTCGCGATGGCCGCCATCATCGCCTGTGCCAAGCTCTTCCCCGTCAATGACCCGGAACACGCCCTGCCACCGCATGACGACGAAGCGCCCATCACGGCAGGCACGGCCGTCCGCGCCTGGATGCCATTCATCCTCATCTTCATCTTCCTGCTCATGACGTCGAAGCTCATCCCGGCCATCCATGATCCATTGAACCTCATCAAGACCAGCGTGCTGATCTACGACGGTCCCGGCGGTGAACCGTACACCTTCACCTGGCTCGCAACGCCCGGTGTTCTCATCCTGCTCGCGGCCTTCATCGGTGGTACCATCCAGGGTGCCGGCTTCGGCAGCATGGTGGGCTGCCTGCGCCGCACGGCTTGGAACCTGCGCTTCACCATCATCACGATCATCACGGTCATCGCCACGGCTAAGGTCATGGGCTATGCGGGCATGACGCACGAGATTGCGGAGACGGCCGTCGCCGCGACGGGCACGTTGTACCCGTTCATCGCCGCCTTCATCGGCTCCATCGGCACGTTCATCACGGGCTCCGCTACCTCGTCCTGCGTCCTCTTCGGCAAGCTGCAGACGGACTCGGCCATGGCCATCGGCGCGAGCGAGAGCGTCCAGGCCTGGATTGCTGCCTCGAATCCGCTGGGCGCCTGCGCCGGCAAGATGATCTCCCCGCAGAACATCGCGATTGCCGTCGCCGCCATCGGCACGGTCGGCTGCGAGGGCAAGCTCCTGTACTTCGCCGTCAATATCTACATCCCGTTCGTCATCATCATGGGATGCATCGTCTACTTCGGTCAGTCCCTCGTCAGCTGAGCCGTCAAGCAAGAGAGCCTTCCCCTTCTCGGGGAGGGCTTTTTTCGTCTCTTGTGTTATACTATAGGTATTATGTTCTACAATAAAGATAGAGAGAAGGAGTTTTTCTTTGGATTTATCAAGACTCACGACGGAGCGCCGCAACCCGGCCTCCGCTCATATCGACAGCTGCACGACGCTCGAGATGGTCACGATCATGCAGCAGGAGGACAGCAAGATCGCCTCGGCCATTAAGAAGATCCTGCCGGAGATTGCCCGGGCCATTGATGCGACGAGCCAGCGCCTCGAAAATGGCGGCCGTCTCTTCTACCTCGGCGCGGGCACCTCGGGCCGTCTCGGCATCCTCGACGCCTCCGAATGCCCGCCGACGTACGGCACGGACCCCGAGCTCGTGCAGGGGCTCATCGCGGGCGGCATTCCCGCGATCTTCCGCGCGCAGGAAGGTGCCGAGGACAACCCGGACCTCGCCGTCCACGACCTCAAAGAGCACGGCTTCTCCGCGAAAGACGTTCTTGTCGGCATCGCGGCGTCGGGCCGCACGCCCTACGTCATCGGAGGGCTGAAGTACGCAAGAGAGCTCGGCGCGCTGACGATTGCGCTCGCGTGCAGTGAGCACGCAGAGATCGCCGCGCTCGCCGACATCGCTCTGACGCCTGTCACGGGGCCCGAGGTCGTCACGGGCTCGACGCGCATGAAGGCGGGCACGGCACAGAAACTCGTGCTCAACATGCTCTCGACCGGCACGATGATCAAGCTCGGCAAGGTCTACGGCAACCTCATGGTCGACGTCAAGGCCAGCAACAAGAAACTCGAAGAGCGCGCCATCCGCATCGTCATGGAAGGCAGCGGCTGCGAGCGCACAGAGGCGGAGAAGGCCCTCAAGGGAGCCGACGGCCACGCCAAACTCGCCATCCTCATGGTCGTCGCAGGCGTCTCCGCCGGCGAGGGCAAGGCATTGCTCGAGCGCACAGCCGGCCATCTGGCAGCCGCCATCCGCCTGGCCGCAGGAGGAGTTAAAGCATGAATTACACGGATATCGCCAAACAGCTATTCTCTCTTGTGGGCCCTGCCGACAACATCCTATCGGCCACGCACTGCATGACGAGGCTGCGCCTCGTGCTGCACGCGAAGAGCCCCGAGCAAATTGAAGCGCTCAAGAAGGTCGAAGGCGTGCTCGGCGTCTACGACGCGGGCGAAGAGCTGCAGATCATCTTCGGCCCGGGGCGCGTCGACCGCGTGACTGAGGCCTTCCTGAAGGAACTCGAAGCGGCACGCGCTAGCGCTTCCCCAGCATCACCATCCTCTGCTGGCCGTCCGACTGCCGGCAAAGTCGGACTGTCGGACGGCGCACAGTCAGTCGGACCGTCCACCGCGACTGCTCTCTCGGAGTCATCAGACAGACCGGAGATTGGCGACGGCAAGGCGCTGCACGCGAAGATTCGCGCCAAGAACGCGACGCCCGTCAAGCTGCTCTTCAAGCGCATCGCGAGCATCTTCATCCCGCTCATACCGGCCTTCATCGCCTGCGGCCTCATCAGCGGCACCTTGAATGTCGTCAGCAAAGTTGAACCTGCATTTACCCAGACGGCCGTCTACCAGCTGCTCGCCATCGGCGGCAGCACCGTCTTCTGGGGCATGAACCTCTTCGTCGGCTACAACGCCGCCAAGGAGTTTGGCGGCACGCCGATACTCGGCGGCATCCTCGGCGCGCTGCTCGCCCATCCCGCACTCGCCTCGGTCGAACTCACGGACGGTCCGCTCGTGCCGGGGCGCGGCGGCGTCATCTCCGTGCTGCTCGTCGCTGCGCTCGCCGCCGCGCTCGAGAAGCAACTGCGCCGCATCATCCCCGAGATGTTCAGCCTCTTCCTCACGCCGCTCTTCACCTTCCTGATCTCAGGCACCGTTGCCATCTGCGTGCTGCAGCCTCTAGGCGGCTTCCTGTCCGACTGCATCGGCACGGCGGCCACGAGCGCCATCGGCTCTGGCGGCGCCGTCACGGGCTTCATCCTCGGCGGCACCTTCCTGCCGATGGTCATGCTCGGCATCCACCAGACGCTCACGCCGATCCACGCGGAGCTCCTCTCGCGCTACGGCGTCACGATCCTCCTGCCCGTGCTCGCCATGGCCGGCGCGGGACAGGTCGGCGCGAGCTTTGCCGTCTACTGCAAGACGAAGAACCACTTCCTCAAGAAGACGATTGCCTCGGCACTGCCCGTCGGCATCATGGGTGTCGGTGAGCCTTTGATCTACGGCGTCACGCTGCCGCTCGGCAAGCCCTTCATCGGCGCCTGCATCGGTGGTGCCTGCGGCGGTGCCGTGCAGGCGCAGTTCATGGTCGGCGCCGCCACGCTCGGCATCTCCGGCCTGCCGCTCGCCGCAGCAACAGACCATATCCCCGTCTACCTCTTAGGCCTCGTCGCGGCCTACATCGGCGGCTTCATCGCGACGTGGCTCATCGGCTTCGATGACCCGCCAGAGGAAAAATGACAACCTTCCCCTGTCAGACGCATATGCAAACAGAAAGGGAGTTTTACATGGATATGGATAATGGAATCTCGCTCTATCCCGGCCTCGACAACACGCCGGCGGAGAATCTGGCACTCTTGGAGGAGGCCGCGCATGATGGCATCCGGCGCATCTTCACCTCACTGCACATCCCTGAGACGGATGTCAGCGCACTCAAGCAGGAGATCGGCACGCTGCTGCAGGCGGCGCGCCGCCACGGCATGGAAGTCATCTCCGACGTCTCGCCGGCGACCTGCCAGCTGCTCGACCTACCCGACTTCAACCCGACTTCATTCCGCATGCTCGGCATTACGACGCTGCGCCTCGACTACGGCTTCTCCGCCGAGGAGATCGCGCGCCTCACGCACCGCTTCCCCGAGATGCGCTTCCAACTCAACGCCTCGACGATCACGCGACGCATCCTCAAGGACCTGCAGGATGCCGGCACGGACTTCTCGCGCATCGACGCCCTGCACAACTTCTACCCGCGCCGCGGCACGGGCCTCAGCGAGCAGAGCCTCGTCCACGCCAACATCCTGCTGCACCGCTACGGCATCCGCGTCGGCGCCTTCGTCGCGAGCCAGGGGCGCCGGCGCTCGCCGCTCAAGGACGGCCTGCCGACACTAGAAGAGCACCGCGACGAAGCGGCCGAGCTCTCCGCCCGCCACCTCGTCGCACTCGGCTGCGATTCCGTCTTCCTCGCCGACTCCCTGCCGACCGATGAAGAAATCCAGGCCATCGGCCATCTCCAGGGCGACCAGGTCACGCTGCACGCGCGCTACATGACGAAGGATCCCGTCCAGCGCGAACTCCTCGCCCACACCTTCACCGCGCGCCTCGACGAAGCGCGCGATGCCATCCGCGCGCAGGAGAGCCGCCGGCTGCTGCGCGAGATGCACGCCAGAGTCCTGCCCGACAACGCGACGACGCACCCCATAGGCGCCATCACCATCGACAACGAAGGCTACGGCCGCTACATGGGCGAGCTCCAGATCATCCGCGTGCCGCAGCCGTCCGACCCACGCACAAATGTCGCCGCCATGATCGACGAGAGCGAGTGCAACCTGCTGCAGTACATCACGCCGGGAAGAAAATTTTCGTTCCGGTTCGCCCCTGAAACTGATATAATATAACTATATACCCTATGCGAGAGGAAATACGAAACAAATGGACGATACCATCAAAAATGAAGACCGTTGCGCGCTCTGCGAGGTCAATCACCCGCATCCCGAGCGGATCCAATACGCACTGACCCACAAGCTCGACGACGAGACGAGCCTGCGCCTGTCGGAGCTCTTCAAGGTGCTCGGCGACAAGACGCGCATCAAGCTGCTCTCCTTGCTCGTTGTCGAAGAGGAGATGTGCGTCTGCGACATCGCCGAAGCCCTGCAGATGGGCCAGTCGGCCATCTCGCACCAGCTGCGCGTCCTGCGCACGGCCAGGCTCGTCAAGTACCGCAAGGACGGCAAGGAAGCCTGGTATTCCCTCGCAGACGACCACGTCGTCAAGCTCATGTGCCAGGGACTCGACCACGTGCGCGAATCCTGACACATCATCCCCGTTGACCCTTGTTACCCTTGGAAAGGACTCGATCGTATGCACAGGAGTCATCTCATAAAAACCGGCCTGCTTGCCGGACTCTTTTCCGTGCTGTTCTCAGCCACCGTCTTTGCCGCCCCCGTCCTCAAGATCAATTCCTCCGGACGCGACGTCATGCTACTGCAGCAGAAGCTCCAGAACGTCGGCTACACGATCAAGGACATCGACGGCATCTTCGGCGAAGAGACGAAGCGCGTCGTCATGCAGTTCCAGAAGGACAACAACCTGCGCGCGACAGGCGTCGTCAACAACGCGACCTGGCGCGCCCTCAAAGATACAAAGTCCATCCACCACGGCTCAATCAAGGATAAGGAAGCCCTGCTCGAGCGCCTGAAGAGCACGGCGCCGAACTACGGCCCGACCGTGCCCAACAATAAGCCGATCCTCGAGCGCAGCAAGGTCAGCAGCATCATCTCGACAGCCAAGTCCTACATCGGCGTGCCCTACAGCTTCGGCGGCGCGACGCCAAAGGCCTTTGACTGCTCCGGCTACCTGCAGTACGTCTTCGGCAAGAACGGCATCAGCATCCCGCGTCTCGCCGACGACCAGTACCGCCTCGGCCTGCGCACGACGAGCAAGAGCCAGCTCGAGCCCGGCGACCTCGTCTTCTTCACCACCTACGAGCCCGGCCCCTCCCACTGCGGCATCTACCTCGGCGACGACCAGTTCATCCACGCCTCCTCCAGCCGCGGCGTCCGCATCGACAGCCTCTCCAACAGCTACTGGCAGCCGCGCTACATCGGCGGCAAGCACATCATCAAATGAAAATAGGAGATACCGGATGGTATCTCCTATTTTTTTGCGCCGTTTCTCATATCAAGTTTAGGAACGCCTCGTGTAGCCGCGTGTCGTGTCCGACTTCGGGATGAAAGGCGAGCGCCAGCTGCTGGCCATAGCGCACGGCAGTGATATGGCCGTCTGTCTCGGAAAGCACTTCGACGCCTGGGCCGACCGTTTCGATGTACGGCGCGCGGATGAAATTCTGGCGCATCGTGCCGATGTGGCGGACTTCGGCCTCCGTGACGAAACTGCCGAGCTGGTGGCCGTAGGCATTGCGGCGCACGGTGACGGGCAGCGTCTTGAAGCACGTGCGCGCATCGTTGCTCAGGTGCTCGGCCAGCAGGATAAGGCCGGCGCACGTCGCGAGCACGGGCATGCCCTCCTCGATCCACGACTTAATGGGCGCGAGCATGCCGCTCTCTATCAGGATCTTGCGCTGGACTGTGCTCTCACCGCCCGGCAGCACGAGAGCGTCGGGCTTTTCCTCAAGGTCTGTTCGATTGCGCAGCTCATGGCATTCGGCACCGAGCGCACCGAGCATCGCCTCATGCTCGGCAAAGGCGCCCTGCACGGCGAGCACGCCGATTCTCTTTGCCATATCATTCCCCCCTCTCGGCCATCAGGAGCTCGATATCCTCTTCGTTGATGCCGACCATCGCCTCGCCGAGGTCTTCGGAGAGCTCCGCGATGATCTTCGGGTCCTCGTAGTTCGTCACGGCCTGCACGATGGCGCGAGCGCGCTTTGCCGGATTGCCCGACTTGAAGATGCCCGAGCCGACGAAAACGCCCTCGGCGCCGAGCTGCATCATCAGCGCAGCATCGGCAGGCGTCGCGACGCCGCCCGCGGCGAAGTTGACGACCGGCAGGCGACCGTTGTCGTGGACGTGCTGGACGAGTGCGTACGGCACAGCGAGTGCCTTGGCCGCCTCAAAGAGCTCATCCTCGCGCTTTGCCGTCAGCGCGGCAATCTGGGCATTGATCTTGCGCATGTGGCGCACGGCCTGCACGACATCGCCCGTGCCCGGCTCGCCCTTCGTGCGGATCATCGAGGCCCCCTCGGCAATGCGGCGCAGTGCCTCACCGAGGTCGCGCGCACCGCAGACGAACGGCACGCGGAACTTGCGCTTGTCGATGTGATAGACATCATCGGCTGGCGACAGGACCTCGCTCTCGTCGATGTAGTCAATCTCGATGGCCTCGAGCACCTGCGCCTCGACGGAGTGGCCGATGCGGCACTTGGCCATGACCGGGATGGAGACGGCCTGCTGGATGCCCTTGATCATCTTCGGATCGCTCATGCGCGAGACACCGCCCGCCGCGCGGATGTCAGCCGGGATGCGCTCGAGCGCCATGACGGCACAGGCACCGGCCTCCTCCGCAATCTGCGCCTGCTTCGGCGTCGTGACGTCCATGATGACGCCGCCCTTGAGCATCTGGGCGAGCTGCTTGTTGAGTTCATAGCGATTGTCAAATTGTTCTGCCATATCGATTCCTCCATCTCTCTTGCTGTGCACTGGAATGATTACATTCCCCAGTATACGCCTTTCTGGCTTTATCAAAAGTCTCAATCCACTTTATTTTCGCAAGGTCAAAAAACACGGTCAGCCCACCTCCTGGTCAAAGCGACGGAAGAAATCTGGCCTTGCCTTGCAGGAATAGACTGACCCTAACGCGAATGAACAACAAAAGGTAATTTTCCAGAAAAAGAAATGAGGGAATCAAATGCTTTATACTATCGAGAACAACGAGCTCTGCGTGCAGGTGCGCGATCACGGCGCGGAGCTGCGCTCCATCAAGGAACGCGAGGACGAGACGGAATACCTCTGGAACGGCGACCCGACCTGGTGGCGCTACAGCTCACCGGTGCTCTTCCCGATCGTCGGCAAGCTCAAGGGCAACAAGTACCGTGTGGGCGGCAAGACGTACGAACTGCCGAGCCACGGCCTCGGCCGCATCTCCGATTTCCAGCTCGTCGAGAAAGAGGCGGACCGCATCGCCTTCTCGCTCTGCTGGACGGAGGAATCGCTCGCGCACTATCCGTGGAAATTCGAGCTCCAGGTGGCCTACGAACTCCACGGGAAACAGGTCAAGGTCATCTGGACGGTGCACAACCACGACGACCACGAGATGATCTACTCAATCGGCGCACACGGCGCCTTCCGCTGCCCGATTGTGCACGGGGAAGCATTCTCCGACTATTACCTCGAGTTCAACCATGAAGAAGATGCGCCGAACATGCCTCTCAACAAGGAGGGCCAGTACCTTCGCGCGCATGGCACGAAACCGCTCAAGGGTACGCGCCTGCCGCTCTGCTATGAAGAATTCAAGGACGACGTCCTCGCCTACCACAATCTCAAGTCGGACAAGGTCACGCTGCGCTCGACAAAGAGCGATAAGTCGCTGTCTGTCATCGCCAAGGACTTCCCCTACTGGGGCTTCTGGACCCCGGGCCAGGGCGGTGCGCCGTTCATCTGCATCGAGCCATGGCACGGCCACGCCGACTACGAGGACTTCGATGGCGACTTCGCCGACCGCGAGGGAAGTGAACGCCTCGCAGCAGGCGAAGAAGCGGTGTTCAGCTATACGATTGAGATTGGCTGACACAGTGAGTCGGCAGCAGGGCAGCAGGGCCCTGCCACCCTGCCGCCATGTCACGATTGACCATCGAGGCCGCACAAATCCCACGAAAAAAACGCTGGCAAAAGCTGTCAGCGTTTTTGTATGCAAGAAAACGGGCGATGCGCTAGCCAGAGGGACGGGGCTGGCCAGAAGCGGAGCGTTGAGGCCCTGCGTGAAGAACCGATTTTTTGCCATCCCGCCCTTGCCAAAGAGCGTCGTCCAAGCAACGCGCGTTTAGCTCTTTGGCAAGGATTGATTCTGAGGCAAAAAATCGGTTTAGCAGGGGCTCATCGCGCAGTGCTGGCCAGCCTCGTCCCGTCGGCGTCAACTTTGCAAAAACTCAGCGGCGGCTCTCTGCCACTGCCTTGAAGGCCCTGCCTGCCGCCTCGATCGTGCGGTCGATGTCTTCGTCACTGTGTGCGCCGGACATGAAGAGCGTCTCGAACTGCGACGGGGCGAGGTAGATGCCCTGCTCGAGCATGCTCTTGAACCAGACCTTAAAGGCTTCCTGATCCGAAGCACACGAGTCATCGTAATTGTAGACCTCATGCTCGTTGAAGAAGATGCCGAACATCGAGCCGGCCTGATGCGCCTGGATCGTGACGCCGGCTTCCTTGGCCTTCTCGAGCCAGCCGAGCAGGAGCTTCTTCGTCTTGAGCGTCAGCATGCGGCTGTAGTCCGCCTCGCCCGGCTCCGGCTCTGCCGTGATGATCTTGAGCGTCTCGATGCCGGCCGTCATCGCGAGCGGATTGCCCGAGAGCGTGCCCGCCTGGTAGACGGGGCCCGCCGGCGAGACCTTCATCATGATGTCGCGTCGTCCGCCGTAGGCCGCGACCGGCAGGCCGCCGCCGATGATCTTGCCGAGGCATGTGAGGTCCGGCGTGATGCCATAGGCCGCCTGTGCGCCGCCGAGCGATGCGCGGAAGCCGCACATGACTTCATCGAAGATCAGGATCGTGCCGTGTGCCTGCGTGAGCTCGCGGATCTTGCGCAGGTAGCCCTGCTTCGGCGGCACGCAGCCCATATTGCCCGCGACCGGCTCGATGATGACCGCTGCGATCTCGTCGCCCATCTCATCCATGACCTTCGTGATGGCCTCGACATCGTTGTAGGGTACCGAGATCGTGTCCGCCGCCGTGCCCTTCGTGACGCCGGGCGAACTCGGCACGCCGAACGTCGCCATGCCCGAACCGGCGTTGACGAGCAGGCTGTCGCTGTGGCCGTGGTAGCAGCCGATGAACTTGACGATCTTCTCGCGCCCCGTGTAGCCGCGCGCCAGGCGCAGCGCGCTCATCGTCGCCTCCGTGCCCGAGTTGACCATGCGAATCGTCTCGATGGACGGGTAGACCTGCATGACGAGCTTCGCGAGCTCCGACTCTAAGAGCGTCGGGGCGCCGTAGCTCGTGCCGCGCGTCGCCGCCTCCTGCAGCGCCTTGACGACGTTCGGGTGAGCATGGCCGACGACCATCGGGCCCCATGAGCCCACGTAGTCGATATACTCGTTGCCGTCGATGTCGAAGATGCGGTCACCCTTCGCCTTCGCGATGAACGGCGGGTTGCAGTCGACATTGGCGTACGAGCGGACCGGGCTGTTGACGCCGCCCGGCATGAGCGTCTTGGCTTCGTTGAAAGCCGCCAGAGATTTTTCGAGATTCAGCATACCTTACTCCTCTTCCTTGAGCCATCTTGCCGCATCCAGTGCGTGGTACGTGATGATGATGTCCGCACCGGCGCGCTTCATGCTCGTCAGCGTCTCGAGCACGATGCGCTTCTCGTCGATCCAGCCGTTCGCCGCCGCAGCCTTGACCATCGCGTACTCGCCGCTGACATTGTAGACGGCGACTGGATGATGGATGTGGTCGCGAACCTGGCGCACGACATCGAGGTAGGCGAGTGCCGGCTTGACCATGATGATGTCAGCGCCTTCCATGAGGTCGAGGTCGACTTCCTTGAGGGCCTCGCGCGCATTGGCCGGATCCATCTGGTACTGGCGGCGGTCGCCGAACTGCGGCGCGCTGTCGGCAGCATCGCGGAACGGGCCGTAGTAGCCCGAAGCGTACTTGACGGCGTAGCTCATGATGGAGACGTTGAGGAAGCCATGCGCGTCGAGCGCTTCGCGGATGGCGGCGACGCGGCCGTCCATCATGTCGGACGGCGCGATGATGTCGGCACCGGCCTCAGCCTGCGAGACGGCGACTTTCTGCAGGAGTTTGAGCGTCTTGTCGTTGTCGACGTAATGGCCCTCGAGATGGCCACAGTGGCCATGCGTCGTGTACTGGCAGAGGCAGACATCGCCGATAATCATGAGCTCTGGCACCGCGGTCTTGATGGCCTTGATGGCGCGCTGCACCGGGCTCGTCGGGTCCCAGGCCGAAGAGCCGTCTGCATCCTTGTACTCCGGCAGGCCGAAGACCTCGACAGCCGGGATGCCGAGTTCGGCAATCTCCTTGGCAAGCTCGACCGCATTGTCGACCGAGAGATGGTAGCAGTTCGGCATGCTCGGGATCTCTTCCTTGACATGCTCGCCCGGAACGACAAAGATCGGGTAGACAAAATCCTTCGCCGAGAGAGTCGTCTCCCGGACCATGGCGCGCATGGCCGGCGTGATGCGCATGCGGCGCGGACGAAGCTTCTGGTTATACATAACAACATCTCCTAAATACATAGATGTCTGGCAGATACCTGCCATGGCAATCGCAGAACAGAATGAAGTCGGCTCTCGCCTTTGCTCAGACGAGGCTTTCGCGCATGGCCTCGACGAGACCTTCGATGGTGTACGTCGAAGCCACGATGGCAGGCTCGATGCCGTGCCGACGGGCCGTCTCGGCCGTCACCGGGCCGATGCAGGCGGTCTTGACGCCCGCGAGCGGCTCGATGCCGCCGAGCAGCTTGACGAGGTTCTCGACGGTCGAGGAGCTCGTGAACGTCACGAAGTCGATGGCGCCGCTCTCGAGCTCTTTCCGGAGCGCCGCGCGCTCTTCCTCACTCGTTTCGGCCATGACCGTCTGGTAGACCGGCACGACGTCGACCTCGGCCCCCTGCTCGCGCAGTTTCTCGGGCAGGATCTCGCGCGCTGCCGCAGCGCGCGGCAGGAGGATCTTCGCGTGCGGCGGCAGCTTGCCCTTGAGGGCTTCTAAGATGCCCTCTGCGCGGAACTCCTGCGGCACGACGTCGGCGCGGATGCCGTACGAGGCGAGCTTCCCCGCCGTCGTCTTCCCGATGGCCGCAACCTTCGCGTAGCCGAGTGCGCGGACATCGCGGCCCGCGGCGAAGAGGCGCTCCATGAAGCGCTCGACGCCGTTCGTGCTCGTGAAGATCAGCCACTGGTAGGCGTCGATTCCTGCGATGGCCGCATCGACGGCCGCATAGCCGTCATCCGGCGCAGCGATCGCGATGGCCGGCTTCTCGATGACGCGGGCACCGAGGTCTTCGAGGCACGCAGTGAGCTTCGATGCCTGGCTGCGCGCGCGCGTGACGAGCACCGTCCGCCCGAAGAGCGGCTTCTGGCTCAGCTTATCGAACCACTGCAGGTTCTCGCGCAGCTTGACGACCTCGCCGACGATGAAGATGGCCGGCGGCTTGAGTCCCTTCCGCTTGACGTCCTCAGCGGCCGTGCCGACCGTCGTCATGAGGACTTCCTGCTCCGGCTTCGTGCCCCAGCGTATGACGGCTGCCGGCGTATCTGCCGGGCGTCCGTTTTCTATGAGCTCTTCCGTGATGTGCGGCAGATTGGCGACGCCCATGAGGAAGACGAGCGTGTCGACACCCGTCGCCAGCCTATCCCAGCGGATATTGCTCTTGCCCTTCGTCGGGTCCTCGTGGCCCGTGACGACGGCAAACGACGTCGCAATGCCGCGGTGCGTGACGGGAATGCCCGCGTAAGCCGGCACCGAGATGGCGGACGTAATGCCCGGCACGACCTCAAACGGCAGGCCGTTCTCCTCGAGCAGCAGACCCTCTTCGCCGCCGCGGCCGAAGACGAAGGGATCGCCGCCCTTGAGGCGCACGACTATCTTGCCCTCTTTCGCCTTGTCGACGAGCAACTGATTGATGTCCGGCTGCTTCATCGTGTGGTGGCTCGACGCCTTGCCGACGTAGATGAACTCGGCATCGCGCGGCGCCCAGCCGAGGATGCGGTCATCCGCGAGGCGGTCGTAGACAACGACCTCGGCGCGCTTCAGGCAGTCGACTGCCTTGAGGCTGATGAGGCGGTAGTCCCCAGGACCAGCCCCGACCAGATATACCATACCTGCCATAATAAAACTCTCCTCTTCTCTTCGTGAAATATCGCCAGCGCAGACGCAGCTGCGCCCAGGTTCTCTCTGCCCGCCTCATCGGTCGAGCAGCAGGCCGATCTCGTGCAGGATCTCGATGCCGCCCATCGCGAGCAGCTTGTCGGCAAGCGATGTGCCGAGCGACTCGGCCTCTGCCGCGCTGCCCACAGTAGTGTCGCGGTAGAGGCGCGCGCCGTCGAGCGAGGCGATGACCGCCTCGACATGAAGCCGCTCTCCGGCAGCAGGCACTGCGTAGACGCCGACAGGCACCTGGCAGCCGCCTTCGACGCGGGCCAGGAAGGCGCGCTCCGCCCTGGCGCAGGCCACCGTCTCCTCGTCGTTGAGGAAGGCGATGAGATTGCGCACCTCGCCGTCATCCGCGCGCGTCTCGATGGCAAGAGCGCCCTGCCCGACGGCCGGCAGCACCATCTCGCGCGGCAGCACCTCCGTGATGCGGTCCGCAAAGCCGAGGCGCTTGAGGCCTGCCACGGCCAGGATGATCGCGTCGAAGTGCTCGCGCTCAAGCTTCTCCAGGCGCGTGTTGACATTGCCGCGCAGGTCCGAAATATTGAGGTCCGGCCGTGCGTGCAGGAGCTGCGCCTTGCGGCGCAAGCTCGAGGTGCCGACCTTTGCACCCTGCGGCAGATTCTCGAGCGTCTTGTACACAGGGCTCACCACAGCGTCCCCCGGATCAAATCGCTTCGTGATGGCAGAGATCACGAGACCCTCCGGCACCTCTGTCGGCATGTCCTTGAGGCTGTGCACCGCGATGTCGATGCCGCCCTCGAGCATCTCCTGCTCGAGCTCTTTCGTGAAGAGCCCCTTGCCGCCGATCTTGGCGAGCGGCGCGTCGAGGATCTTGTCGCCCTTTGTCGTCATGAGCTTCTTCTCGACCCGCAGCTCTGGATAGCGCTCCTTCAGGCGCTCTGCCACATAGTCCGCCTGCCAGAGCGCGAGCTTACTGCTTCGCGTCCCGATAACGATTGTGCCGTTCTTCACTCGTTGCCGCCTCCCCTATCGTGTCCAGCTTGAACAAGGCCCGCATGGCCTCGATGTAGAATGACTCCTGCGGCGTGCCCGCCGAAGCATTGAGCTTCATCATCGGCATGCGCAGGATCTTGCGCACGATCATGCGCGTCATGTGCTCAATCTGCCGACGCTCCGACTTCGTGAGGTCCGGCAGCTTCGACGATGCGCGGCGCACCTCGCGCTGGCGGATGCGCTCGCAGCGCTCCGAGAGCAGCGCCATGAGCGGACGGAAGGAGAGGTACTGGAATTTGTCCTCGATGGACTTCACTTCCTCCTCCACAATGGCATGCGCGAGCTTTGCCTCCTGCAGCCGCTCCTCCTTGTGCTCGTCGACGACGGCCTCCAACGCATCGATGTTGTAGAGCGTCACGCCCTTGATGCCCGCGACCTCCGGATCGACGTCGCGCGGCACGGCGATATCGATGAAGAAGAGCGGCCTGCCCTTGCGCTTCGTCATGAGCTGGCGCGTCTCCCAGGGCTTGACGACGTAATGCGGCGCGCCCGTCGACGTCACGATGACATCGACATCCACCGCCCGCTTCAGCGCACCGTCGAACGGGACGGCCTCGCCGCCGAACTCCGCCGCGAGCTGCTCAGCCCGCTCGATGTGACGGTTTGCCACGTAGATCTTGCGCACGCCGTGTGCGACGAGGTGCTGTGCCGTGAGCTCCGCCATCTTGCCCGCGCCAAAGATCAGCGCATTCGAGGCCGCAAGCGAGCCGAACTTCTCCTCGGCAAGCTCGACGGCCGCATAGCTGACGGAAACCGAATTGTAGGCGATGCGCGTCTCCGTGCGCACGCGCTTGCCCGTCGCGATGGCACGGTGGAAGAGCGTATTGAGCACGGTGCTCGTCGTGCCGGCCTCGCGCGCAATCGCGTACGCCTCCTTGACCTGCGAGAGGATCTGCCCCTCGCCGAGCACGAGCGAATCGAGGCTCGACGCCACGTTGAAGAGATGGCGGATGCATTCCTCGTCGACGAACGAGTAGAGATACGCGTCGATGTCCTCGTCGTTGCCCGTCAAGTCAAACAGGAACTGCTTGAGCGTCGCTGCATCTTCCTCTGCATCGTCGACGACGGCGTACATCTCGCTGCGGTTGCAGGTCGAGAGCACGACGGCCTCCGATATCCCCTCGTATTCGTTGAGATTTTCCAGCCCGTCGCGAACGGCCTGCCGGGAAATCGCGAAGTGCTCGCGCACCTCCACAGGCGCCGTCTTATGATTGAGGCCTAAAATCAATAATTGCATGTCGAATCATTACCTCCGCCCGGTTCAGACGACCGGCCTTGACTAATTCCATGATGTCCCGCGACAATGCCGCGCGCCAGAATGCCTGACGGTCATCGCTCGTCGGCAGCTTGTCCTTCATCTCCTGACGGATCGCGGCCAGCCTCTCGATCCAGAGGCCGAAGGCCGGCGGGAATGCCTGCTCGAGCTGTTCGCGCAGGCTGCGCGAAAAGGCAGGGCTAAGGCCGCCCGTGCCGATGGTCAGCAGGAAGCGGCCGCGCCGGATGCTCGCCGGCACAAAGAAGTCCGAGAGCTCCGGCTCATCGGCCACATTGACGAGCGCACCGGATGCGCGCGCCTCCTCGGCCGCCACGCGGTTGACCGCATGATCATCTGCCGTGCAGAAGACAAGGAACGGGCGCACGCGCTGCAGGAACCCCGCCTCGTACGGCTGGGCCAGCCAGAAGAAGCATCCTGTCGACGCCTCCTGATAGAGCAGCCTCGTCAGGGCCGGTGCGATGACAATGAGGTGCGCGCCCGCCTGCAAGAGCACATGTGCCTTGCGCTCGGCAACGCGCCCGCCGCCGATGATCACGCAGACACGCCCTGCGATCTCCATATTGACCGGATACTGCACGCTCATCCCCCCGCCCATAATCTGAACATTCATCAATTACGAATCTCATTCACTTATTGTAATCACCTTCTTATTATAACGGATGTTTATGCAAAAGAAAAGAAGCTCCGAGCAAAAGTCGTCATGACTTTTATCAAAGCTTCTGATTCTGTATCTTATCGTATTATCTGCATCACGTCGAACCGTCGTCGGGGATGACATGCGCGGTCAGGAAGATCATGATCTCAGACTCGGAGCGGCTCTGGCGTACGCTGCGGAAGAAGGCACCGAGGATGGGCAGGTCGCCGAGGAACGGGATCTTCGACAGCGTCCTCGATTCATCGCTGCCGATGAGGCCGCCGATGACCATCGTCTCGCCGTCGCGCAGGCTGACCGTCGTGTCGGCACTGCGGTTCTGGAAGCGGTAGGCCTTGATGTCCTCGACGTACAGCGGCGAGCTGACCTCTGTGTGCACCGTCGCCGTGATGCGGCCGTCCTCGTGGATGCGCGGCGTGCAGCGCAGGATGATGCCGGCCTGGCGGTAGGTGTACGTCGTCGTCGTCGTGCTGTTCGTCACCGACTGCGTCGGCACGGGGACCTCGCCGCCGATGTTGATAAGCGCCTCCCGGCCCTGTACCGTCGTGATATTCGGCCGCGCGAGCATCTTGGCCTTGCCCTGCGTCACGAGCGCCTGTATTGTCGCGCTGTAGTAGAACTCGAACGGCACCCCCTCCGGGCCGCGTCCGAACTGGATGATGCCCGGCACCGTTCCGTCCTGCGTGTGGCGCTTGATCTCCTTTTCCTGCACTTCATGGTCCGTGCCCTTGTGGCGGTACGTCGTCTCGAAGTCTGGATATTGCGGCAGCGATGACCACTGCCACTCGACGCCGAGTTTCTTGGATGCGTCCTTTGAGAGCGCCACGACCTTTGCTTCAAGCGATACCTGCTGCGGCTTGCAGTCGAGATGGCGCACGAGTTCCGCCACGCCAGATGCCTCTGCTGCCGTGCCATAGAACAGCACGGAATTCGTCGCGCTATCGACGAGGACGCGGCGCGCACTGCCGCCCGCGCCTTCCTGCTGCGCATCCGCCTTGTCAGCCGCGCTGCGCAGCGAGAGCTCCGCCGCACGCGCGATGTCAGCGGGGTCGGCATGGCGCACGGGGTAGACGTGCACGCTCCTGAGGCCGTCTGCCCGCGCGGCCGTCGTCACGAGGTACGTCGTGCCCTCCTTGACGAGCACGAGCCCCTTCGAAGCAGCGACCATGCGCAGGAGTTTCGTCGGCTCCTCTGTCACATGGAGCGTCACCGTCCCCTCCACGCTGTCATCGAGCACGATGTTCTCGTGGCCCGCACGCGCCAGCGACATGAGCACGGAGCGCACATCGCCTTCGACGACCTGCATCTCGATGGGTGCGGCCTCCACGCCGCCTGTCAAAAAGCACCCGAGCAATACCGTGCCGAACATTACCCTCCCTATCCTCTTTGTCCA
Organism: Mitsuokella jalaludinii; assembly: GCF_928722185.1. Lineage (NCBI taxonomy): Bacteria > Bacillati > Bacillota > Negativicutes > Selenomonadales > Selenomonadaceae > Mitsuokella > Mitsuokella jalaludinii. The sequence goes on along the minus strand of NZ_CAKMXA010000001.1, from coordinate 1,988,771 downwards.
GTTGACCGTCATCGGCTGCCTCCTTTCCTCTTCTCTTTTACGCATCTTGTGCTAACGCGTCTCTATCCTGTCATCTTGTCCGGCAGCTTCTCCATCCGAATGGAATGAAGCCATTGGCAGCCAGATTTCACCGTCTGGGCCGCAAAGCCGCACACCCGCCCTGCCGATCTCGACGACCTCGTAGCCGAAGAAGTGCTCGCCGACGGCCAGGGATCGGCTCTGCGCGCCGTCCGAGAGGATGACGAGCGGCTCCGCGCCCTGCACGATGCCTCGAAGTGCCAGTACAGGCTCAGGCGCGGAGACGGGCATCTCTGGAGCCGCCTCCGCCCTCATAGACGCTCGGGCGGGCGGCGCGGGCGGCTGCACATTTTGGGCAGATTCCGTCTTCTGCGCGGCTTTCACAGGCGCGGCCGCCGCTTCGCCGCGCTTCTCGTGCCCAGGCGAGAAGGGATTGCGCAGGTCTTCGACTGCCACCTGGCTCTCCATGCCGCGAATCTTCTCGTAGCGCGCGCCATCCCGGCTCTTCTGCGCCACCGCGGGCGCGCTGCCTCCATCTGCGGCCGTCTCCGGCAGTTCCTGGTCCATCCCATCGGCTGCGCCCTGCCAGAACAGCACCACTGCCAGCAGCACAGCGGCTACAGCTGCAAAGGCAATCTGCTTTGGCGTCACATGCATCAGCATCCCTCCCCTTATATTATTATATTTACATTATTCTGATTTTATTTTATACGAAGAAAGGCTCTGCCAAACGGACAGAGCCTTTCCTGCGCCTTTGACTGCGTCTGTGTACTGCCACAGATAAGCCTCGGGTATGTGCTATGGATTATTTTGCAGCTTTAGCAGCCTTGAGTGCCTGGAGCTTCGGTCCCATGATGCGCTTGTAGGACTCGACGCCCGGCTGGTTGAAGGCATCGACATCTGCGAGTTCACCCTCATAAGCAACGCTCATCGCGAGCATGTAGAGGAGTTCGCCGAGGTGATAGGCATTGAGCTCCGGCAGTGCGAAGCATGCATTATAGCGTTTGTTCGAAGCGAGTGCATCGGCATTCGACTGGCGGGCAACCTCGAGGGCCTCGCTCATCGTGACGCCGGAGATGTCAGCCAGCTTCTTGGCCTCCGGGAAGGTGTTCGGGATCACGAGGTCATTCGCCCACTTCTCGATCTTGACAAACTGAACGACCTTGTTGAGCTTGCCTTCCTGATGCTGCTGCGTCTGGGAGTGCATGTCCGTCGTGCCGACAGCGACGAGCGGCGTGCGGCCGTAGCAGACTTCCTTGCCCTCTTTGTTGAACTGCTTGCCGAGGGATTCTGCGAGCAGCTGGATGTACCACTCGGATACGGACTTGAGGTAATCGCCGTACGGCATCATGACCTCGATGTCGCGGCCGTGCTTCTCCGAGGCAGCGAACTTCAGCGCTGCGTTGAGCATAGCCGGGTTCTGCCAGATATCATCGTTCTGGCAAGCCTTGTCCATGTCCTTGGCACCGTCGAGGAAGCTCTTGATGTCAAAGCCGATGCAGGCGGCCAGCGTCAGGCCGACTTCCGTGAAGACCGTGAAGCGTCCGCCGACACCGTCCGGTACAGCAAACTGCGGCCAGCCCTTCTCGATGGCCAGCTTCTTGAGGAGCGTCTGCTTCTCCATGTTCGGGTCCGTGACCGCGATGACTTCGACGTCGATGCCCGGGTATTTCTGCAGGGCGTCATAGACGACCATGAAGTTCGACATCGTGTCGAGCGTACCGCCGGACTTCGAGATGACAAGCAGCAGGACCTTGAGGTTGCGCTTCTCATGGTACTTGAGGATCTTGGACTCATCTTCGAGATGATGGATGAGATCACCCGTGCTGCGCGGATCGATGTTGTTGCCGCTGAAGTAGACCTGCGGGAAACCGTTGCGCTCTTCCTTCGTGAGTTCATTCCAGTATGCACCGCACTGCACGTCGAAGAGGACCTTGTTGCCGAGGTAGGAACCGCCGATGCCCATCGAGACGACGACGTCGACATTCCCCTTGACGTGGTCCGTCAGTTCCTGCAGGCGCTTCAGCGAGCTCGGGCTGTTGATGTGGCCTTCCTCAACGTACGGCGTCTGAGAGAACAGTACCTTCTCCGGTTCGCCGTCCTTCGAGAGATGCGCACGGATGAAGCCCGTCTCGCGCATGACCTTCATGGCTTCATGCGCCTTCTTGAGATCTTCCTCGTAGGATTTGAGGTCCGCTTCCGTGACTTTGCCTTCACCGTAAAGATTGTCGTAGTCGAACGTAAAACCGGATTTCAGCTTTAAACTCATGTTCTAACACTCCTCTTCTTGTTCTGCTGCAGGTTCTCTCACCGCGGCCATTTGCTCAGGAATACGGAAGGGATACCGGCAGCAGATCGCTTATTCCATACGATTCCATTATACCATGTATCCCTTATTCTGTGAACTATTCTCTTCTGTGAAAGTCAGGCTAAGAGAGGCTTGACGGCCTCTGCGAGCTTCTCCTTCTCGGCCTGTGCCTCTGCGAGGTCCTTGCCGAGCGTCGTGAAGTACGTCTTGATCTTCGGCTCCGTGCCGGACGGGCGAACGACAACCGTCGAGCCGTCATCGAGCTTGTAAATGAGCACGTTTGCCTTCGGCAGCCCCGTCTTCTCCGGCTCTGCGTAGTCAATCGTCTCGACGACCTTCTTGCCGGCAAACTCCGTCGGCGGGGTCTGGCGCAGGCTGACCATGATGCCCTTCATCTTGTCCATGCCCGAGAGGCCCGGGAACGAGAAGGCATCGACCTTGTTGTAGTAGCGGCCATACTGCTGATAGATCTCTTCAAGGCGCTGCTTGATCGACGAGCCGATGGAGCGGTAATAAGCTGCCATCTCGCAGATCAGCATCGAGGAGACGACGGCATCCTTGTCGCGGACGTACGGGCCGGCGAGGTAGCCGTAGCTCTCCTCGAAGCCGAAGATGAAGCGATCCGTCTCGCCAGCTGCCTCAAGCTGTGCAATCTGGTCGCCGATCCACTTGAAGCCCGTCAGCACGTGGCGGAGCTCCACGCCGTAATGCTCGGCGACCTTGTCAGCAAGAGGCGTCGAGACGATGGACATGACAGCCACCGGGTTCTTCGGCATCGTGCCCTTCTCGATGCGGCCCTGGCAGATGTAGTCGAGCAGCAGGACACCCATCTCGTTGCCCGAGACGAGCTCGTAGCTGCCGTCAGCGCACTTCATCGCGATGCCGACGCGGTCAGCATCCGGGTCCGTCGCGAGCATGAGGTCAGCCTGCTCCTTCTTCGCGAGCTCAAGGCCTTTCTCAAGTGCCGCAAAGATCTCCGGATTCGGGTAACTGCAGGTCGTGAAGTAGCCGTTCGGGTACTCCTGCTCCGGCACGATCGTGATGTCCGTGATGCCGATGTCCTTGAGCACGCGCGTGACTGGCACGAGGCCCGTGCCGTTGAGCGGCGAATAGACGAGCTTGAGGCCAGCCGTCTTCGCGAGGCCCGGGCGGACCTGGCGCGCCTCGATAGCCTTGTAGAAGGCATCTTTGCAGTCCTCGCCGACGAACTGGATCAGGCCCTTCTCGACGCCCTCGGCAAAACTCATGTGCTTTGCGCCCGTCAGCACATCCGTCTTCTGGATGGACGCGTAGACAACAGCGGCCGCATCATCTGTCATCTGGCAGCCGTCCGGGCCGTATGCCTTGTAGCCGTTGTACTGCGCCGGGTTGTGCGAAGCCGTGATCATGATGCCGGCGTTGCAGTGGTAGTAGCGCGTCGCAAAGCTCAGGGCCGGTACCGGCATGAGCTCCTCGTAGAGGCGCACGTGGATGTCATTTGCCGCGAGGACGCCGGCGGCCTCGCGCGCGAAGTTCCAGCCCTTGAGACGGCTGTCGTAGCTGATGGCGACGGTCTGCGTGCCGCCCTGCGTCTTGACCCAGTCGGCAACGCCCTGCGTAGCCTGGCGAACGACCCAGATGTTCATGCGGTTCGTGCCTGCACCAAGCACGCCGCGCAGGCCGGCCGTGCCGAACTCCAAAGCGACGGCGAAGCGGTCCTTGATGGCCTCATCATCACCGGCGATGTCATTGAGTTCCTTGTTCAGATCGAAGTCCACGAGATCGGCAGTTGCCCAGCGTTTGTACTCATCCTGATACATATTGAATCCATCCCTTCCTGAATCCCTTTTCAGCAATCACTGTCATTGTGATGTTTTGATTTATTGTTGTAGTTCTTTTTCGACAGAAATTGCCTGAATCCTGCAAATCCTACAAAAAGGCTCAGGCGAGATGATATTTTTTCTTGAAGCTCCGGTGCGTCCAGTAGAAAGCGATGGCCAGAGGAACGCAGGAGCCGATCCAGGCCATCGGGTTGGCGAGGCAGGCGCCAAGGTAGCCGAGCCAGCCGCAGAGGAAGAGCGCTGCTGCCGTGCGCATCAAGAGCTCCATGATGCCCGCGATCGTCGGCACGACGCTCTGGCCGAGTCCCTGCAGCGTGTAGCGGAAGATGAAGAGGAAGGAGAGGATCCAGTAGCACGAGCCGTTGACAATCAGGTACTCGTGGCCGAAGTCGATGACCTGCTGCGCCCCATCACCGACAAAGAGGTGCATGAGCGAAGGGCCGAAGAAGATGAGCCCCGCGCCGGCAAGCACGGCAAACGTCACGGACATGTAGCAGCACTTGCGCACCCCCTCGCCGATGCGCTCGAACTTGCGCGCGCCGTAGTTCTGTGCCGTGTAGGCCGACATCGCGATGCCGAACGACATCATCGGCATCATCGCGATGGACTCGATCTTCTGGGCTGCTGCATAGGCCGCAACGGCCGTAGGGCCGAGGTCATTGAGCGCAACCTGCAGGATGACAGCGCCAATCGCGATGATGCTCGACTGGAAACCCATCGGCAGGGCGATGCGCAGGTGTTCCCAGTAGAGCTTGAAGTCCGGACACCAGTCCTTCCGGTGCGTGCGCAGCGCAGGCACCTTGCGCAGGATGAAGAAGAGGCAGAGCAGGTTGCCGCAGACCTGCGAGGCGAGTGTCGCCAGAGCAGCGCCCGGGATGCCCCAGCCGAAGACGAGGATCGCGATCGGCTCGAAGATGATGTTGAGCGTAAGCCCGCAGGCGAGCAGCACGGTCGGCGTCTTGCTGTCGCCGAGCGCGCGGATGAGATTCGTCTGCGTCTGGTAGAATACGAAGAGGCCGATGCCTGCGTAGACGAGGCTGATGAAGGAATAGGCCCCGTCGAGGATCTCCGCCGGCGTCTGCATCCAGACTAGGAGCTGGCGGCAGAGCAGCACGCCGACGGTCGTCAGGACGATTGAGGCCAGGAGAGAGAGCACGGCACAGGCCGCCGCGCTCTTGCGCACACCCTCCTCGTCGCGCGCGCCGAAGCGCTGGCCCGTGTAGATGGAGAGCCCTGTCGAGAAGCCTATGACGAAGCCGAGCATCAAAAACATCAGGGCGCCCGTGCAGCCGACGGCCGCCAGGGCATTGACGCCGAGGAAGCGGCCGACGATCAAGGTGTCGACAAAGGCGTAGAGCTGCTGGAAGATATTGCCCGCAATCAGCGGCATGGTGAAGAAGAAAATCAGCTTGGCCGGCGATCCTTCTGTCAAGTTCTTTGTCATTCGATATACCTCGTCACAAAGGTGCGCAGTGTCTCCTGCAGCACCGTCACATTGTCTAGGAGTGCCTCTGTCTGCGGGCGCAGCTTCGTGTAGTGGAATACAGGATGGTGCGCGACCAGGTAGTCTGTCGGGAACGGCTCGACGGCCACGCCCTGCTTCTGGAAGTTGAGCACCGAGCGCTTCATGTGGAAGGCGCTCGTCACGAGTATCGGGTGCGAGAGGCCGTTCTCGCGCAGGATCTCAGCTGAGAAGCGGGCATTCTGACTCGTGTTGATGCTCTTCGTCTCCGTCAGTATCTTCTCCTCCGGCACGCCGAGGCTCATGAGCACGCGCTTGGCGATCTTCGCCTCCGCGCCCGTGTCCTCGTAGACCTGGCCGCCCGACAGCAGGATCGGCACGCCGAGCTGACGCTGCAGGCGCACGGCCGTCAAGAGGCGGCTCGCAGGGCTTGCGCAGAGCGTCCCCGTGCCGTCGACATCCGGCGTGTCGCTGTAGGCGCCGCCGCCGAGCATGATGATGACATCGCCCGACGCCTGCTCCGGCGGCTGGTAAGCAGATTCCAGCCAGCCCATCGTCTTCTCGGCAACGAAGCCCGTGCAGAGCAGGTAGAAGGCAAAGGTCAGGCCAAACAGGATTGCTGCCGCTTTTTTCTCGCCGCGCTTCTTCAAGAGCCACCAGGACAAGACAAAGAGCGCCAGGATGAAAATGCCAGGCGGCAGTACCCAGCTGGCCCCGAATTTCAAGAGATAAACCATATCGCATCCTCCAAAAAAATAAAGCGCAAATCCCATCTTCATAGAGGAATCCCCGCATTTATCTAGAATCTATAAATTGTATATCCATTGTAACAAACTTGCCGCCCTGCGGCAAGGCTCGAACAGCGAAAAGGAGATTTTACCATGGCATTCATTGAACCAGCACCGGGACAGGCAGAAAAAGGCATTGGCACGATCACGATCGTCAAACTCCTGACACCTAAAGAACTCGACGGCAAGTGCGACATGTACGCAAAGGTCATTGTGCCGCCACTCTGCGGCATCGGCGTCCACCAGCACGTCGGCAACACGGAGACGTATCACATCCTCTCCGGCCATGCGCTCTACAACGACAACGGCAAGGAAGTCGAGATTGGTGCCGGTGCGACGACGTTCTGCCCGGACGGCGAGCAGCACGGCATCAAGAACACATCCAAGACAGAAGATCTCGTCTTCATGGCGCTGATCATCCGCAAATGATCGCCTCTATACAGCAAAAATGCGATCCAGCAGAGCTGGACCGCATTTTTTATGTCGTAAAATCAGTTGTTGTGCGAAACCATGTCCTCATTGCGCAACTTGCCTTCCTTGGCGCGCTGTGCGAATTCAGCCGTCGCCGTGAAGAGCACGTCCGTCGAGCTGTTGAGGGCCGTCTCACAGGCATCCTGGATGACGCCGATGATGAAGCCGACGCCGACGACCTGCATGGCGATGTCATTGCCGATGCCGAACGATGCACAGGCGACAGGGATCAGCAGCAGGGAGCCGCCAGCCACACCCGAGGCGCCGCAGGCACCGACAGTCGAGACGAGGCAGAGAAGGAGTGCCGTCGGCAGGTCGACGCTGATGCCGAGCGTGTGCGCTGCGGCGAGCGAGAGAACGGCAATCGTGATGGCCGCGCCGCTCATGTTGATCGTCGCGCCGAGCGGGATGGAGATCGAGTACGTGTCCTCATCGAGGCCGAGGCGCTCGCAGAGTGCGAGATTGACCGGAATGTTGGCCGCAGAGCTTCTCGTGAAGAAGGCGTAGAGGCCGCTCTCCTTGAGCGTCGTCCAGACGAGCGGATACGGATTGCGGTGAATGTGCAGGTAGACGATCAGCGGATTCATGACCAGTGCGACCGTGAAGAACGCCGCGAGCAGGACGCCGAGGATCTGGACGTAGCCGAGCAGTGCACCGAGACCATTCGTGCCGATGGCGTTGGCAACGAGGCCCATGATGCCGAACGGTGCAAAGCGGATGACCCACTGCACGATCTTCGTGACCGTCTTCGCGAAGTCGTTGAGCATGTTCTTCGTCGTGTCACTGGCCGCATGGAGCGCGATGCCAGCCAGGCAGGCCCAGCCGAGGATGCCGATGTAGTTGGCATTGGCCAGCGCGTGGATCGGGTTGTCGACGACCGAGAGGATCAGGTTGTGCAGGACCTCGACGATGCCGGACGGTGGCGCGAGCTGCGCATCGGCAACCTGCAGGTGCAGGACCGTCGGGAACGCAAACGAGTATGCGACGGCAACAAGTGAGGCGCAGAACGTCGCGAAGACGTAGAGACGCACGATTGGCTTCATCGAAGCGCTGGCATCCGAATTCTTCTGAGCCAGAGCATTCATGACGAGCACGAAGACGAGGACCGGTGCGATGCCCTTGAGGGCACGGACGAAAAGATCGCCGAGCACCGAGACGGCCGGCACGGCCTGCGGGGCTGCCAGCGCGATGATGATGCCGAGGATAAGGCCGACGATGATCAGCTTAATCAGTGCAGTCTCCCGGTATTTCTTACCAATCTTATGAAACATATGAATCCCCCTTGATTGCAATTGACGCAGTGAAACGAAATACGTTTCTCTCAAAAGTACATGTGTTAGTATACACTAAACAGTAGCAGGATGCAATACTTTTTCCTGTAATTTGTGTTTTATACGCGTACTCTGTATCCCAGGAAAATAAAAAGCGTGTACACCTCGCCGAGATGTACACGCTCAGAGGACAAATCCTGTAATGCAATGCTCCATTCATTTCATTCTGCGCGGGCTTCCTGCTGCTCCCTCAGGCTCTCGAGCTCGATGAGATAGCGCCCGACGGCATCCTGCCAGCGCGGCAGCAGCGAAAACCCTGCCTCCGTCAAGCTCCTCTTGCTCATGCGGGAGTTATGCGGCCGTACAGCGCGTGTCGGATAGGCAGATGACGGCACGGGCTCGACGACAACCGGCATGCCGGCCTGGCGGAAGACCTCTGCCGCCAGCTCGGCCCACGAGCAGAAGCCCTCGTTCGTCGCATGGTAGACGCCATAGCGCTCCGTCTGGATCATGTCGGCTAGCAGCACCGCGAGGTCGCGCGTGTATGTCGGCGAGCCGACCTGGTCATCGACGACCGTGAGCTTTGCATGGGACTGGCCGAGGCGCAGCATCGTGCGGATGAAGTTCTTGCCGTTGATGCCGAAGACCCACGAGATGCGCACGATGAAGCAGCGCCGGAGTATCGAGCTGACGGCCTCCTCGCCCATGAGCTTCGACTTCCCGTAGACATTCGTCGGCCCCTTTGGCGCGTCCGTCTCATATGGCTCCGTGCCGTCTCCCGGGAAGACGTAGTCCGTGCTGATGTAGACCATCTTCGCGTGGAACTCGCGGCAGAGCTTGGCAAGGTTCGCCGTGCCCGCTGCATTGACAGCCATGCAGGCCGCCTCATCATCCTCCGCCCGGTCCACTGCCGTGTAGGCCGCACAGTGGATGACGCATGTCGGCTTGTAGATGGCCATATAGCGGCGCATCGCCTCCACATCCGTCAGGGGGAATTCCCGGCTCGACACGCCCTGCACTTCAATGCCTCTATCCTTCAGCTCCAGGACACAATCGTGCCCGAGCTGTCCCGTTACACCCGTGACAAGTACCCTCATCCTCATGAACGCTCCTTCCATTCTTCCAATCTCTCATTCTTTCTTTACAATCCCAGATGCCCAGATGGTTTCTTACCCTATTCTTTCCAGAGCGGCTGACTTCCTGCTTCAATTGCACAAAAGTACACAAATTTTCAACTCTCGTCGTTTGAGACTCTTTTTTTGTAGAGCCTAAGAGGAAAACGGTAAAAACGCGACGAATAGATAAGAGATAACGAGAGGGATGGCGAAATATCCCGTTCCTCATGCGAGAAGCTTTCAGAAAGAAGGGAGTCTATTTATGGATCCAGCAGTATTGACCCTGATTGTCCTCGGGGTAGCAGCCTTTTTCTTCGTGACCGAGCTCATCCCGCTCGCCGTCACAGCAATGGGCGCCTCAATCGCCCTCGGCCTGCTCGGCGTGCTAACGCCGAAACAGGTATTCTCCGGCCTGTCGAATTCCACCGTCGTACTCTTCGCCGGCATGTTCGTCATCGGCGCCGCGATGTTCCAGACGGGCCTCGCCCAGCGCATCGGTATCACCGTCGTCCATGCCGCAGGCACGGGCGAGAAGCGCCTGATGGCCGCCATCATGATTGTCACGATCATCCTGTCCTCTGTCTCGTCGAACACCGCGACCGTCGCCTGCCTGCTGCCGGTCGTCGTGCAGATCTGCGCCGTCGCGCGCCTCGCCGTCTCGCCGCAGCTCATGGCCCTGGCCGTCGCGGCCAATGTTGGCGGCACCGTCACGATGATCGGCACGCCGCCGAACATCCTCATGAGCGCAACGCTCTCCGCCAGCGGCCTGCAGCCCTTCGGCTTCTTTGAATTCGCCTGGATCGGCATCCCGCTCTCGATCGCCGGCGTCATCTACATGCTGACGATTGGCAGGCGGCTCTGCCCGCACGGCCATATCGACAGCAACCTCAGCGACCTGACGTCTGACCTGCCGAAGGATACGCGCAAGATGGCCATCTGTGCCATCATCCTCATCCTCGTCGTCGTCGCCATGGCACTCTCGAAGACGATCAACGTGCCGATGCAGACGGCCGCCATCATCGGCGCACTCGCCTGCGTCATCACGGGCTGCCTCAGCGAGAAGCAGGCATACGGCGGCATCGACTGGACGACCATCTTCCTGTTCGCCGGCATGCTGCCGCTCGCAGAGGCCATGGACAAGACGGGAGCCGGTGCGATGATCGCCAACGGCGTCGTCGGCATCATCGGCAGCAACGCCTCCCCGCTCATCATCGTCATGGCGCTGTTCCTTCTGTCCTGCGGCCTCACGCAGTTCATGTCGAACACGGCCGCCGCAGCGCTGCTCGCCCCGATCGGCATCTCGATTGCCCAGTCGATCGGCGTCTCGCCGTTCCCCGTGCTCATGGCCATCGGCATCGCCGCATCCTGTGCCTTCACGACGCCGGTCGCCACGCCGCCGAACACACTTATCCTCGGCCCTGGCAAGTTCCACTTCATGGACTATGTCAAGGTCGGCCTGCCGCTCGTCCTCGTCTCGATGATTGTCTGCACGGTCATCATCCCGCTCGTCTGGCCGTTCTGATGCCGGATGTGCACTACCAGCCGAAACAATTCCACAAAAAGTGAGGTACTTATATGGACAGAGAAGAATTACTGAGCACGCTCAAGAAGCTCGATGAAGAAGTATTTGCCGAATTCCAGGACGAGATCGAGGAGCAGCGCTTCACGATGTCCCTGATCCCGACCGTCAATGCCGAATCACCGTTTGCCGCCTACCTCGAAGGCAGCATCCTCGCCAACGTCAGCACGGATTACCACGGCATCAGCCGCACTGGGCGCTTTGAGCGCATGGCGGTCGAGCGCGCGCTCAAGTGCTTCCATGCGGAACACGCCATCGTACGCCTCGACAGCATCAGCGCCGCCTCGCGCGTCGTCTTCAAGGCGCTCTTGAAATCCGGCAATCCCGTCCTCTCCTTCAATGGCCGCAAACAGGAGCTCTGCCACGGCCTCTCCTACCGCTTCTCCATCTTCGGAGCAGACTGGGAGAACCGCGACATCGACTGGAAGGAACTCGACGAGCAGATTGCACGCCACCAGCCCAAGATCGTGATTTTCTCGCCGACGAGTTTCCCGTTCGCCATCGACACGAAGCGCCTCGCGAAAGTCACGCACGAGGCCGGCGCGCTGCTCTGGGTCGACATCGGCCAGAACGTCGGCCTCGTTGCCGCAGGCCTCATGCCGTCGCCCGTCGCTGACGCCGACATCGTGACCTTCCCGACGAATGACTCGCTGCAGGGCCCTGAAGGCGCCATCATCCTCTGCAAGAAAGATCTGGCCGAGACGATTGAGCGCTCCGTCATCGACAACGGTCATTCCGCCCTGCACAAGAACCGCCTCGCAGCCCTCGCCGTCTCGTTGCGCGAGGCTTCCGAGCCGTCCTTCCGCCTCTACGGGCAGCAGGTCATCGCCAATGCGCGTGCCCTAAGCAAAGCCCTGCAAGAGAACGGCATCCCCATCTGGGGCGACGGCACAGACTGCCACCTCGTCGTCGCGGCATTGCCCCCAGATGCTGACCCGCAGAAGACCGAGCAGAAGCTGCACCGCGCGGGCTTCATGATCAAGACGGCACGCCTGCCGGATGCAGAGCGCAGGCCCGCACACCCCGTACTGCGCCTCTCCAGCCTCAATCCGACGACGCGTTCCCTGAAGGAAAAGGACATGGAGAAGATTGGCCAGCTCCTCGCCGCCGCCCTCAATGTGGATGATCCAGCCGCACTCGAGGTCATCCGCAAGAAGGTCAGCTCCCTGCTCATGGACAAGCCGATTTACTCGGAGGAGTGGGTCGAGAGCATCGCCAACCCCGACATCTTCTTCAACGGAGCCGACGAGATCAGCGTCCGCCACATCGCCTCGAATGAGAAGAAGCACCTCTTCGGGCGCTTGTTCCACTGACAAAGAATCCATACACTGCATGAAAAGAGCGGCCATGGGAAAATTCCCATGGCCGCTTCCTTATGCCTGTTATCCTTCTTTATCGCTTGTATCTCTTTCGTCATCCTCTGCCAGTGGGATGGTCAGGATGAATTTCGTGCCCTTGTCAAGCTCGCTCTCGACGGCAATCTCGATCTCGTGCTGCTCGGCAATCCAGCTCGCGATGGAGAGGCCGAGGCCTGTTCCGCCGATGCTGCCGGCCTTCTTCGTGCGCGCGCTGTCCGCGCGGTAGAAGCGCTCGAAAATCTTGTCCTTGTCCTCCTGCGCGATGCCGATGCCATCATCGGCAAACGTCAGCTCCATGCAGCCCTTCTCTGGCAGGCGGCGAGACGAAACCGCGATATGGCCGCCTGCCGGCGTGTACTTGACCGCGTTCTCGAGAAAGATGCGCATCATCTGGCGCATCGTGGCCGGGTCCGCGTAGATGATGCCCGGCTCATTGACCGCAATCTGCACAGTGTGCTCCTTGGCAACGAGCTTCATCTTGCGGACGGCGTCGTCGACGAGCTCATCGAGGTGAACGAAGTCCTTGTGCAGGATCTGGCGCTTCTGGTCGGCGCGCGCGAGGAACAGCAGCTTCTCGATGAGGTCCTGCATATCCTCAGCCTCCGAGCGGATCGAAGTGATGCCCTCCTCGAGGATCTTCGCATCGGAGCGGCCCCAGCGCGCGAGCAGGTCGGAGTAGCCGAGAATGACCGTCACCGGTGTCCGGAGCTCATGTGAGGCATCCGAGACGAAGTGCTGCTGCTGATTGAAGCCGCGCTCCAAGCGGTCGAGCATGTGGTTGAACGTCAGGGCGAGCTCTGACAGCTCGTCCTGCGCCGGCGGCACCTCGATGCGCTTGTCCATGCGCTCCACCTCGATCTTGCGCGCCGTCTGCGTGAGGTTCCGGATGGGCTGGAGTATCCTGTTGCTCAGGAAATATCCCGCGAGAAGCGCGACGAGCGTGCCCGCGATCGTGATGAGGAACAGCAGGCGCTGGAGTTCCATGAGGAAGTTCTTCTCCGCCGTAATCGTGCGGAAGAAGTGGATCTGATAAATCTGCCCGTGATCGGCTACATCCATTGACGTATAGTACATCATGAAGCGCTTGAACTCGACGACCTCCATGTCCTTGGCCGCCCAGAACGGGGGGTTCTTCACGCGATAAGCCTCTACGACCTCAAGAGAAGGATAGTGCGAGTCGTTCTCGTAGATGACACTGCCCGTCAGGTCCGTCACGCGCATCACGACACCGGGCGGGACGAGATCGCCGCGTTTCAGGAATGCCTGCAGGCTGCGCGACGAGGACAGCCCCTTCTGCACGTTCTGCATCGCGATGTGGATTTCCGTCTCCGCTTCATGGTAGAACGAGAAGTAGATGCCGAGGCCCATGATGGCGCTCGTGAGGAGCAGCACGACGAGCAGGATGGCCGCATAGAGGCAGGTGATCTTCGTCGAGATCTTCATGCGCCAGAGCGGGCTCCTGCAGTAGAGGCGCTGCCAGAAGCCCTTACTCCTTGACCGCATAGCCTACGCCTCGGACCGTGTAGATGTACTTCTCATGGAAGTGGTCGTCGAGCTTGGCGCGCAGGTAGCGGATGTAGACATCGACGACATTCGTGTCGCCGCTGTAATCGTAGCCCCAGACTTTCTCGAGGATCTGGTCGCGCGTGAGGACCGTGCGCTTATTGCGCATCATGTACTCGAGCAGCGAGTACTCCTTCTTCGTCAGGTGGACCGTCTCGCCGTCGACCTCGACCTCATAGCGCTTCGGGTACATGACGAGATTCTTGACCTGCAGGCGCTCCTCGAGCGGCACGCCATTGTCCGGCACGTGCTTGCGCAGCGCATTGCGGATGCGGGCCATGAGCTCCTCGATGGCAAACGGCTTCGTCATGTAGTCGTCAGCACCGATGTCGAGGCCGGCCACCTTGTCCTCGACCTCGTCTTTGGCCGTCAGCATGATGATCGGCAGAGACGAGACCTCGCGCACGCGCTTGCAGATGGTCAGGCCATCCATGCCCGGCAGCATGACATCGAGCAGCACAAGGTCGAAGTTGCCCTGCATGATGCGCTCATAGGCGCGCGTGCCGTTCTCCTCGATCTCCGTCTCAAAGCCCTCGTGCTCGAGCTCGATTTGCAGGAAGCGCGCGATGCGGTGCTCGTCCTCGACAATGAAGATGCGTACTGGTTTGCTCGGCTGATTTGCCTGATCCATGTGATCCCCTCCATATCCAGATGATATCCAATGACAAACGGAAGATAAGAAAAAAAGAGATATATTTTTTAATATATCTCTACTATATAGCAGCTCCCTGGAAAAAGAAAGGGATTCCTGCCGAATTAATTCGATTCTAATTGCTTTCACACCGTCTCTTCATCGCTGTGCTGCGCCCTCTCGCCGAGGAACATCTCGCGGAAGAGCTTGATGAAGTGCTCGCTCGACGAAGAGAGCGTGCGGTTCTTGAGCCAGGCGATGACCGTGTGCGTGCTCATCTCCGGCGAGACGAGCTTCTTGTAATGGAGATTGCCGTCCGTCAGCAAGGTGCGCGATGAGACGGGCAGGATGGCCGCGCCCATGCCGCGCTTGACGAGCAGGAGGTCCTGCACGATGCTGTCCGAGACGCAGAGGATGTGCGGGTCGAAGCCGAGCTTGCGGCAGTTCGCGATGAAGAGGCTCTGCCAGCGCAGCGGGATGATGATCGGCGTGTCGCGCAGCTCCTCCATGCGGACTTCGCTGTCGGACGCACCGATGACCTGGTCCTTATTCATGACGACGACGAGCGGCTCATTCGGCAGCACGATCGACTCGTAGACCTTGGAGTCCACCTGCGTGCGCGTGATGGCGATCTCGATGACGCGGTTGTCGAGCAGCTCCAGGATGCGCGCGCCCTCGGCCTCCCAGATCTGATACGTGACCTGCGGGTAGCGGCGGTGGAACTCGGAGATGAGCTCCGGCAACAGCAGTGCGCCCGACGTCGTGATTGTCCCGAGCTGGATCGAGCCGGCGATGCCGGAGCCGATCTCCGTGATCTCGCGCACCGTCCCGTCGACCATGCCGAGGATGTGCTCGACGCGCGAGTAGAGCACGCGCCCCGCATCCGTCAGGCGGATGCGCCGGCTACCGCGCTCGAAGAGCTGCACGCCGAGCGAAGTCTCCAGCCGCTTCATCTGGCGCGAGAGCGCCGGCTGCGCAATGTCGAGGCGCTGTGCCGCATGACTGATGTTGCCCTCTTCCACGATGGCATAGAATGCCCGCATATCCTTGATTTCCATAGTGATCTCTCTTTCCGGCCGGAGCCGCCTATAGCAAATATTCATACGTCCTATATCTCTTTCTTGCTATTATACTTTTTCTCACAAAAATAGGCAAATCTTTTTCCCAAAAATCATAGGTAGAAAGAGTTTATCTTCTCCCATATTTCTGTCAATTCACTCTTGTGCTTTTTCGTCCTCATGTTATAATATAATATCATTGGTATAGATAATCATCACGATATCGGTGGACGATAAAAAGGAGTTTTTCATATGACCAGAATCAAAGACGCACTCGATGCAGTTGCCGCGGCGATCATCGCCCAGAAAGATTACCTGACGGATCTCGACCGCCAGATCGCCGATGGCGACCACGGCATCAACATGGCCCGCGGCTTCCAGGCCGCGCTCGATGCCGTCGAGGAGATGGACGACACGACGAAGCCGGGCCCCGTCCTCTACACGATTGGCAAGGCATTCATCCGCAACGTCGGCGGCGCCGCCGGCCCACTCTACGGCACGGGATTCGTCAGAGCCTCCGAGGTCTGCGACGAGGACACGAAACTCAGCGTCGCCTCCTTCGAAAAGCTACTCGGCGCGGCTATTGCCGGCATCGAGAAGCGCGGCCATGCCCAGAAAGGCGACAAGACCATGCTCGACGTGCTGATTCCCATCCACGAGTGCTTCCTGCCAGAACATGCTGAGGGCAAGACGCTCTTCGAGGTCCTCCAAGAGGCCTCGCATGCCGCCAAAGAGGGTGTGGACTTCACGAAGACCATTGCCGCGCGCCGCGGCCGCGCAAGCCTCGTCGGCGAGCGCAGCATCGGCCATGAGGACCCGGGCGCTGTGAGCTCCATGCTCATGTACCGCGCACTCTACAACTTCCTGCGGAAGTGAACCGATAAAAATCGCTGAACCAGTCAGGCAAGGGCTCCATCCCTTGCCTTTTCTTGTCTCATAAGCTGTTCTGTAGTATACTTTTTAAAGATATCCCGCAATGCACACATCGTATACATAAAGAGGAGGAATTCCATTGACTAAGCAGACTGTCCGCACGCGTTTTGCGCCGAGCCCGACGGGCTACATGCATATCGGCAACCTGCGCACGGCCCTTTACGGCTATCTTTACGCAAAATCCCAGCAGGGCCAGTTCATCCTGCGCATCGAGGATACGGATCGCACGCGCTACGTCGCCGACGCCGTCGACTTCATCAACCGCACGCTCGAGATGGCGCACATCGTCCCGGACGAGAGCCCATCCCTCGGCGGCCCGTATGGCCCGTACGTCCAGAGCGAGCGCATGGATCTCTACAAGCAGTACGCCGAGGAGCTCGTCAAGACGGGCCACGCCTACTACTGCTTCTGTGACCCGGACGAAGATCACTCGGCCGGCCAGTTCGGCGGCTATGACCGCACCTGCCGCAACCTCTCGCCGGAGGTCATCGAAGAGCACCTCAAGAACGGCGATCCCTATGTCATCCGCCAGAAGATGCCGCTCACGGGCGAGACGACGTTCTTCGATGTGCTCCACGGCAACATCACGATCAAGAACGAAGAGCTCGAGGACCAGGTACTCCTTAAGCGTGACGGCATGCCGACCTACAACTTCGCCAACGTCATCGACGACCATCTCATGCACATCACGCACATCATGCGCGGTGCGGAGTTCATCACCTCGACGCCGAAGTACATCCTGCTCTATGAGTCGTTCGGCTGGGATGTCCCTACCTTCATCCACCTCGCCCCTGTCATGGGCAAGAACGAGGACGGCTCCATCTCGAAGCTCTCGAAGCGCCACGGTGCCACGAGTTTCGATGACCTCGTCAAGGCCGGCTACCTGCCCGACGCCATCGTCAACTACGTCGCGCTGCTCGGCTGGAACCCGAAGACGACGAACCAGGAGATTTTCTCGATGGATGAGCTCATCGCGCACTTCAGCCTCGAAGGCCTCTCGAAGTCCCCGGCTGTCTTTGACTACGACAAACTCGGCTGGATCAACGGCGAATACCTCAAAGCCATGAGCGATGAGGACTTCGCCAAGATGGCGCGCCCGTTCGCCGGCGACCTGCCCGACTACCTCGAGAAGAACTGGGCGCATCTCGCCGCACTGCTCAAGACGCGCATCCAGCGCCTCGGCGACCTGCCGCAGGAGATTGCCTTCCTCTGCGAGCAGCCGGCCTTCGATGCAGAGCTCTACGTCAACAAGCGCAACAAGGTCACGCCGGAGAAGGCCGCTGAACTGCTGCCGGGCATGATGGCCCTCTTAGAGGACGTGCCGGAGTCCGAATGGAGCAACGATGCACTCTACGAGAAGCTCAACGCCTACATCGAAGAGAAGGAAATCAAGAAGGGCCTCGCCATGTGGGTCCTGCGCATCGCCGCAGCAGGCCAGAAAGTCACGCCAGGCGGCGCCACGGAAATCCTCTCTCTGCTCGGCAAAAAAATTTCTTTGGATCGCCTCAAAAAAAGTCTTGCCAAACTGCAGGAAGTGTAATATAATAAATCAAGTCAGTTACGTGGCACCTTCGTCAAGCGGTTAAGACACCGGCCTCTCACGCCGGGTTCATGGGTTCGAATCCCATAGGTGTCACCACGGCGCCTTCGTCAAGCGGTTAAGACACCGGCCTCTCACGCCGGGTTCATGGGTTCGAATCCCATAGGCGTCACCATCGGCACCTTCGTCAAGCGGTTAAGACACCGGCCTCTCACGCCGGGTTCATGGGTTCGAATCCCATAGGTGTCACCATTGTATATCACAGCCAGGATGCAGTTGCTCCTGGCTTTTTTGCTTCTCTCAAAGCGCGCTCAGACAAACATCAGAAATCAGAAAGGATGATTCTCTTGCTATTCGCCTCCATGCTCGCCCTCGGCGCATTGATCGGCTTTGTCGGGGCCGGCGGCGCCGGCGTCACGATTGCCCTGTTGACCGTCGGCTTCCACGTGCCCATCCACACAGCGCTCGCCGTGGCCCTCGCCTCGATGGTCTTCACGATGCTGTCCGGCACGATCAGCCATTTCCGCCAGCACGAGGTGCTTGTCAAGACGGGTGCCATCATGGGCGCAGGCGGCATCGCCGGTGCCTATCTCGGCGCCAACTTCTCCAACATCGTGCCGTCCGCCATCCTCAGCGCAATCACAGGCATCATGCTCGCCTCGAGCGCTTTGACACTCTACATCAAGATGTACCAGGCCGAATGGCTCGGCCGCCACATCAAGATCCGTCAGGAGCCTCTGACGGGGCGCAAGCTCTGGATCTACGGCATCGCCATCGGCCTCTTCATGGGCTTCCTCTCCGGTGCCTTCGGCATCGGCGCGGCGGCCTACATCCAGCTCGCCCTCATGGTCGTCTTCGGCGTGCCGCTATTGCAGACCATCGGCACCTGCATGATGGTCATCCTGCCCATCTCGGCAGCAGGCGGCCTGAGCTACCTCTTCAACGGTCGGCTCGACTTCCCGATTTTCATCCAAACGCTCGTCGGCCTCATGATCGGCGCCTGGTTCGGTGCGAAGATGACGCACCTCGCTCCGCTCCCCCTGCTTCGCGTCTTCATCGTCGGCATGCCGGCCGTCGGCGGCCTCGTCATGATCCTGTTCCACTGATCCACAAGACAACAAAAAAGCCATCCGCACGCTGTCGCGGATGGCTTTTCCTGTTCTCTGTCATTTCCTATCTTCACTGCACTTCAACATGTTCCTGCTGCAGCAGCGCGTAGAGCGCGCCGAGCATGCCGGCATCGTTGCCGAGTACGGCGAAGGCGAGGCGTGTCTTTACGCGCATGGCAGGCATGACGAGCTGCTCGAGGCGCCGCTCGAGCAGCGGCCCGAGAACCTCGCTCTGCGCCATGACACCGCCGCCGAGCACGATGACCTCTGGATTGAGCAGGCAGCAGACGGCCGCTAGGCCCTCGCCGAGGTTGTCAGCCAGTCCTTGGATGGCCGCCAATGCCTCCTCGTCGCCTTCGCGCGCCCAGTCGAAGACCGTCTCGCCCGTGAGCTCTGAGGGGCTCATGTTGTGTGAGAAGGCAGCCTCGCGGATCATGGCGCGCGTCGAGGCGACGTCCTCCAAGATGCGCTTCTCATTGTGCAGGCGCAGATAGCCGATCTCGCCGGCGCTGAAGCTCGCACCATGCCAGATGCAGCCCTGCTGCACGAAGCAGCCGCCGAGGTTCGTGCCGACCGTGATCATGAAGGCAGAGGATGCGCCGCGGGCCGCACCGCGCCATACTTCGCCGAGCGCCGCAGCATTGACGTCGTTCTCGACGAGCACGGGCAGCTGCATCGTCTCGCGCACAATGCGGCCGAGCTTCGTGCCGCTGTAGCCGGGGAACGTCGTCTCACCGGCAAAGACGATCTCGCCGTCCTCGCCCGGCCGCACGATGCCAGCCGTATCGATGGCGATGCCCGCAAGCTCATGGCGCGCTGCCATGTCCTTGACGATGGCGAGGACCGCATCGGGGATGCTCACGGCCCCCGCTCTGGTCGGGCGGGAAGCTTTCTCGAGGAACTGGCCCTCCTCTGTTGCACAGCCGTACTTGATGGCCGTGCCGCCGATATCGATGACAGCATATGCACGCATAACATCCTCTCCTCTCTCTTCGTTCTTGGCACCATCGGTTCACGACTGGCGGTGTCGGCGAAAGCCCTTATCCTTCGCGACGAAGCGCCCCATCGCCCGGATGCGGCCGCTCATGCAGCTGCGGCAGGCGGCCGGCGTGTCGGCCACGCAGACCTTGCCGGGGTACAGGGCATAGTTGCGGCGCGGGTCGCCCTCGGTGACATTCGGCATGACGACATTGGCCCCCGACGCGAGGATGAGCTCGCGGCCGTGCGGCACCATCGTCTCCATGGCCGTCGTTGCGGGGATGTTGGCCTCGGGCAGCAGCAGGCGCAGCAGGGCGACCATGCGTCGCGTCAGGTGAAAGTCACCAGGCACCGCCGTGCCGAGCGGCGTGTCGGGATTCGGGATCAAGGGGCCGATGCCGACCATGTCCGCATCGAGCTGCTGGTAGAACAGGATGTCTGCCGCAATCGAAGCAAGGCTCTGCCCCGGCAGGCCCACGAGGGTCCCCGTGCCGACCTCATAGCCGAGCGCGCGCAGGTCGCGCAGGCAGCGCACGCGGTTCGCGTAGTCCATGCCCGGGTCCCAGCGCTCGTAGACCGCCTCGTCCGTCGTCTCGATGCGCAGCAGATAGCGGTCGGCACCGGCAGTGCGCCAGAGTGCGTACTCCTCATAGCTGCGCTCCCCCACCGACAGCGTCACCGCGAGGTCGAGCTCCTTGAGGCGACGGACGATGGCAGCGAGACGCTCTGCCGTGAAATACAGGTCCTCGCCCGACTGCAGGACGACAGTCTGATAGCCGTAGCCCTTTGCCTTGTGCGCGAGCTCCACGATGGTATCGGCGTCGAGCCGATAGCGCTCGACCTTGCCGTTCTCGCGCCGCAGGCCGCAGTACATGCAGTTCTGGCGGCAGATGTTCGAGAATTCGATGAGTCCGCGCAGGTGCACGCCGTCGCCGACAAATGCATGGCGCACGCGGTCAGCAGCCGCAGCGAGGCATTCTTCCACCTCCGGTGCGCCCAGTAGTGCTGTGATCTCCTCGCGTGTCAGCACATGCGACGCTTCCGCCCGCTTCACGCACACTTCGAGTTCCTGCTGCTGCACGCCGCACCTCCTCTCAGATCTATCCTCTTACTTCCTCGCGCGGTGCTTCGCCGTGCCGGCCGTGCTGTCGGCATCTGCTGACTGCGGCGCGGCTGCAAGCTGGAACAGCGGGTCCTTCTTCGTCTTGAGGATCTTGGCATCGGCTGCACTGAGCTTGCCCTTCGTGCGCGCGATGAGCTCATCCTGATGCTTGGCCGCATACTGCAGGACAGCGTTGCAGAACTTCGAGTCGACATCCTTGCCCGAGAGCTTCTTCATGTCGATGGTTGCCGCGTCGACAGTCGAGTCGAGCGCCGACCACGTGCTGTCGAGGTCGTCATGCTTCGTGACCTTTATCGTGCTGTCGCGCAGGTCGATGGCGAGGTAGTCGGCACAGCCGACGAGGTCGTCGTACCCCTTGACTGACAGCATCTTCCAGCGGCGCTTGTCGATGACATCCTGTTTCTGGACATCATCGAACGTGCGCAGCGTCGGCACGATCAGCGTACCGATATCGATTTCCCCGTTTGGATTGACCGCGTAGCACATCTGCTCCTTATTGAAGTAGTAATTCTGCCGCGCCGTCGACTGGACCCACTGGAAGACATTCTCCGGCACATCTATGCTGGCCGCCTCACAGGCCGGCACTGCCGTGAAGAAGGCAGCAGCAGCCATCAGGCCGAGGCAGGTATTCTTGAACTTGTTCATGAGATTCCCTCCTGTATCGTGCTGTATCGTGACACCATCAGTATAGAGCTGTCGGCTGAAAGTTTAGTGAAGCACTCAGTCGTCGCTCTCCTTGTAGAGTTCGTCGAGGACGTACGGCGTCTCCTGGTAGACGTAGTAGTTGAGCCAGTTGGCAAAGAGCAGGTGCGCGACGCTGCGCCAGCGCACGATGGGCTTCTTCGTCGGATCGTCATCGGGATAGTAGTTCTGCGGGATCTTCGGATGCATACCAGCCTTCTCGTCGCGGTCGTACTCCTGCTTGAGCGTCAGCGGGTCGTACTCTGCATGGCCCGTGATGAAGAACTGGCGCTTCTTGAGGTTGGCGATGGCGTAGACGCCGGCATCCCCCTCGGCCTCCGCCAGGATTGTGAGCTCCGGCACCTTCTCGATGTCCTCGCGGTGGTTCTCCGTATGGCGCGAGTGCGGCACGAAGAACTCATCGTCGAAGCCGCGGAAGAGCTTCTCGTGCTCGACGCAGAGGTGATGCTTGTAGACGCCGAAGATCTTCTCTGGCACCTGGTACTTCGGGACGCCGTAGTGGTAGTAGAGGCCGGCCTGCGCGCCCCAGCAGATGTGGAACGTCGAGTAGACATGCGTCTTGCTCCACTCCATGATCTCCGAGATCTCATCCCAGTAGGCGACTTCCTCGAATGGCATCATCTCAACGGGCGCGCCCGTGATGATCATGCCATCGTACTTCTTGTGGCGGACTTCTGCGAACGTGCCGTAGAACTCCGTCAGGTATTCCTGCGAGGTATGGCTCGGCGTGTACGACTCGGTGTAGATGAAGTCCACCTCGATCTGCAGCGGCGTATTGCCGAGCAGGCGTAAGAGCTGCGTCTCGGTGATGTACTTGATCGGCATGAGGTTCAGTATGAGGATCTTGAGCGGGCGAATATCCTGGCTGTAAGCGCGGTCCGCATCCATGACGAAGATATTTTCTCCTTCGAGGATATGGGCGGCCGGCAAGTTGTTCGGTATCTTGATTGGCATGAAAACACTTCCTTCCACATGCCACGGCAGTAAAACGGAAACAAATACAATATTTCTTATTATATCACATCCAACAGTCTGTACACAAAAAGGCAGACCCCTTTGAATAAAAGAGATCTGCCCGCTTGATTCCCGTATATCGACTCACCAGATGCTGTAGCGATGGACCCAGCTGGCATTGGCCTTCGCATAGGCGCGCAGCTGCAGGAGCCCTTGATACGCTGGCGAATCGGCCGCAATCATGTGATAAGCGCCGTCGAGACCGCTCTCCACATCCTGCCATCCCTGAGACGGCGTCCAGGTCTCCGCGCGGATCAGGCGCTCTGTTCCCTGCGGCAGATTGACCGTCCGCTTCATGAAGGTGACCTTCGTGACATTGCCGTCGGCGTCCTTGTGCTCGGACCACTGCCAGAAGAGCAGATTGTCGCCTTTCATGCGCATCGTCGTCGTGTCGGCCGTCACATGCGTCTGCGTGCCATCGACGTCCGCATGCGAGTAAAGCGTGAGCCAGCGGTCCTTGGCGCTGGCCCTGTCCACCTCGCCGACACCGAATACCGAATCGACGATGGCATCATAGAACGCCTCATCAAACTGCTGGCTCGTAATCTCCTTCACGCGCCCGTCCACCTTCGACCAGATGACTGCGCCCTGCGGGTTGTAGAAATCCTCTTTCGTGTACTGGATGGTCCTGTTCTGCGGATTGATGGCCACCTCCGCAAGGCTGTATGACAGCTGCGCGGGGTCAGGAATCAGGCCGCTAAGGCCGTAATTGTCGAGCGTCTCCTTGGCGCCCTCGTAGCTGTACGTCGTCTTCGTCCATGCCGTAATCTCCGTCGCGACGGAGCCGTGGCTCGTCTCCGCGCTGTGCGTGACGTGAACAGAAGACGGTTCAAAATACTTGCTGTACTTGCTGTCCGACGACAGCCAGTACCAGCCCTCCGCCCGCACAATGCCGAGCGGCATGAACAAGAAGCAGACGAGCAGCAGGAGCAGTCTCGCCGTAATGCAGGATGCGTGTTTCATGTTACTCACCTCTGTTGTATTTGTTTCTCTTCTATTGTATCGTATTCATGCAGGTACAGCAAGGACAGCCAACTAAAACGAGCCACAATCAGTCAACACCTGGTATCGCGACATCGTCGAGGATGCCGAGCAGTGCGGCGATGGCCATACCGTAATTCGTCATCGGCACGTGCGCGCTCCGGCAGGCCGCGACGCGGCTCATGACATAGGCGCGGTTGAACATGCAGGCGCCGCAGTGGATGACGATGTCGAAGGGCGTGAGATCCTCGGGGAAGTCGCGGCCCGCTGTCACCGTCACGGTGATTGCATCGCCGAGCACCTTCTTGAGCAGGCGCGGCAGCTTGACGCGGCCGATATCCTCGCGCAGTGGCTTGTGGGCGCAGGCCTCGGCGATCAGGATCTTTGCATCGGCGGGCAGTGCGCGCAGACGGCGGGCCGACTCCGCAAAGAACGGCGCCTCGCCCTTGTAAGCCGCAAACAGCACCGAGAACGAGGTCAGGCGGCTGTCGGCAGGCAATTGCGCATGCACCGTGCGGAATGCCTGCGAGTCCGTGATGACAAGGTCCGGTGCCTTTGCCATCGAGGCGAGCATCGCGGGCAGGCAGTCCGTCGTGCAGCACGAGACGAGGCACTTGCGGTCGAGCAGTTCGCGCAGCGTCTGGACCTGCGGCAGGATCAGGCGTCCCTTCGGCGCCTGGATGTCCTGCGGCATGACGAGCAGGACTGCATCCCCGCTCTCGCAGACCTCGGCCGTGATGCTGCGCGCCCGGTAGTCCTCTGGCAAATGGCGCGCGATTTCCGCGCGCAGCGCCGCTAGACCCTCGCCCGTCGCAGCGCTGACGAGCACGGAACGCTCACCTGTCCTCGCTTCGATGACCTGCGCAAGAGATGCGGCCGCCGTGCTCTCATCGATGCGGCTGATGACGGAGATGGCGGGAACGCCGCGCCTCTTCAGCTGCTCGAGCCAGCGAAAGGCATCTTCATTCCCTGCCGCTCCTGCTCCATCATCCGGACCGGTTGAAAGCAGCACGAGGGCGATGTCCGTCTCCTTCGCTGCATCTCTCGTGCGCTCGACGCGCAACGCTCCGAGGCTGCCGCTGTCGTCGAAGCCTGCCGTGTCGATGAAGACGACGGGACCGATGCCGTGGATCTCCATCGACTTGTAGACCGGGTCTGTTGTCGTGCCCGGAACATCCGAGACGGTCGCGACATGCTGTCCCGTCAACGCGTTGATAAGAGACGACTTGCCGCTGTTGCGGCGGCCGAACAGGCCGATGTGAAGGCGCATCGCGCGCGGTGTATCATTGAGGCTCATGCTCATTCCCCCTTTTCCCTAAGTATAGCACAGCCGGATGTTCCCACCCATGAGATTGTGGTAAAATAGAAAGAGCACATACGAAGAAAACGAGGGATACAACATGAGTGAGTACACGAATTTTGAGATTGGCCAGAAATTCCCGATGCCGATTGCCACGCAGGCCGACGGCGCGATGTTCCAGGTCGACGCCAACGGCGCGATGTTCATCCTGCAACTCTCGCGCACGGACGTCATCGCGCGCGAGGCCTTCCGCACGGGTGAGATGGAATTCGCCTTCTACGAGCAGGACGGCCTGCTCTTCCTGCTCTACCAGATTGACGGCATCTTCAAGGAGGGCTGGGGCGATGCGCCGCTGTCGCTCCACAACCTCAAAGAGGGACTGATGCCGACAGAGAAGAGCCTGCAGGACAAGACCCTGCACCTCTACCTCGTCGACACGACGCTGCAGATCCTGCTCGCCCAGCGCGACATCGAGCTATCGGACAAATGCCAGTCTGTCATCAGGAAGCACGTCGCCGCCCAGAAGAAGAACCCCTTCTCGGCAGAAGGCTTCCGCAAGAAGGTCCAGCGCATCTGGGCCGAGAAGACCCCGGCGATGATGCGCGAAACGGCCGCGGCCGTTCAGCACGTCGCCCTCTCCATCCCGCATGCTCCGCAGATGCCAGAGACAGCCAAAAAACTCCATTGAGCATTGACCGAGGCTCAACGGCATAAAAAAAGACTCGCCAGACGGCGAGTCTTCTGTATTTTCGCGTGTGTTCAGGCAACGCCCTCTGCAGCGATTGCAGCAGAGCGCTTACTCAGCCAGCTTTCGACGAGCTCGCGCTCATCGGCCTTGTCAGCTTTCACATTATCCGCGGCAGCATACTGCTCGAAGCTCTTGCCCATGAGCTTCGCTGCCTTGGCAAACTGTCTCACGCGGACCGGCACATAAACTTCTTCCATCCACTGCGAATAAATCTGTACTTTCACGATAATCTCTCCTTGAAACTGCATGAATAACAAAAAAGTAATGGTAACAAACACCCACGACTCACTTCTGTCAATCATCCAGACTACAAGACAAACTTCCCTACATGTGATGGCTCTCAAGAAGAACTCGCATGTGGCTCATCAGTCTGTGCCACCATCTTGCTAATCAGATGACTTTCCTCAAGCTGAGTTGTTTTTCTCGGTTCGATGTTATTATAACGTTACCGGTTCCATTCGTCAAGGGGTAAAACAATAATAATCATGATACAATATATGAAATTTATTCCAAATCGAACGAAACAAGCGTACGCTGACGCTTGTCGAAGCGGATGCTGCCCGCATAGCCGAAGCTCTTGGCGTAGTCGACAGCCATCTCATTGTAATTGCCGCAATCCTCGGGCTTGTGCGCATCAGAAGTCGTGATGATGGGCAGGTCATAATGAGCCGCGAGCTTCATGAAATCAGGGTATGGCGAGATCTCGTGGATGGGATAGCGGTAGTACGTGCCCGTATTGACGTCGACGACCATATCAGCTTTCTTGAGCGCCTTCGCCACGCGCGTGAGGTACGGCGTCACATCGAAATCCGGCAGGTAGCGGAACAGGCGGATGTTGAACGGATGGCCGAGCACATCGTAGAGGCCGGAGTCCGCGAGCTTCTCCACTTCTTCCGTATACCACTCGTAGATGTCCTCGAGCGAGTGCTTCTCCCACTCCGCCTTGATTTCCGACGAGTCGTAAGCCCAGCCGCGCAGGAAATGCACCGAGCCGATGATGTAGTCAAAATCGTAATCCTTGAGGATGTCGCGTACCTTCGCCTGGTCCTGGAAGTTACAGACCTCGATGCCGATCTTGACGCGATGCTTCTGCTGCAGCTTGTGCATGAAGGCGAAGTACTCGTCGAGCGTGTACTTGAACTTGTTGCTCTTGAGCCACTGCTGCTGGAACGTGCCGATGAACGAATCATCGAGTACGAGGTCTTCATAGTAAAGGTCCTTGAATTCCGGGAACGTGTGTGAGTGCTCTGAGATGCCGATCTCCGCAAGGCCGCGCTTCTTGGCGGCCTCGAAGAAGCCCTCGACCCATGTCTCGTCGTAGGAACCCTTCTCGAAATGCATGTGATAGTCCATGCGCATTTAAATCAGTCCTTCCTTCATCAGGCGCTCGATGCCCATCAGGACGCCCTTCTCCACATTTGTACCCGTCTCGAAGCGCGCGAGCTTCTTGATTGCAGGGTACGCATTGCCCATCGCGAAGCTGTACGAGACGGCTTCCATCATCTCGGCGTCGTTCATGTAGTCGCCGAACGCGGCACATTCCTCAGGGCGGATGCCGAAGCGCTTCTGCACTTCCCTGACGGCCACGCCCTTGTTGATGCCAGGATTCATGAGGTCTACCCAGTAATCGCTGGCCAGGACAACCTGCAGGTCCTTCTCGAACTGACGCACGAGCGGGTAGATCGTCTCTTCCGCGCGGCCCGTCGGATCGAACAGGGACACCTTGACCGGTTCATCCGGCACATCGATGAACGACGGGATCGGTTCAGAGTGCGTGTAGTACTTGTGGAGTTCCTGCAGGAATTCATCCGTGTACTGCCGGGAAAGCACGTAGCCGTTCTTCGTGCCGCAGAAGACGCCGTAAATCTCCGGGAATGGCTCGACTACCTTGAGCACCTGCTGCGCGATCTGCTTGTCCATCGGGCACGTGAAGATCTTCTCTCCCTTGTAGATGACGACCGTGCCGTTCTCCGCGAGGAACAGGAAGCGGTCCTTGTACTTCATGAAGCTGTCCTCGAGTGAGTAGTACTGCCGCCCGGAGGCCGGCGCAAACATGACGCCGCGCTTTTGGAGTTCCTCCGCTATCTCGTCAAATCCCTCGGGGACATTGCCATGTTCGTCCAGCAGCGTCCCATCCATATCCGAAAAAATGATCTTGATCATACCATCCCTCACAATCTCAACATGCCGCCTGCAGCAGCTGATGCAACACCACAAAATTCCTCTTCATTATAGCAGGAATCGCCGATACTTTTCAATTCCTGCCAGACGGTTCTGCCATCATGCGCGATGGTGTATAATAAAAGCAACGATTCTAAGATAGTGAGGGAACATCCATGAAAGCAATCATCAACGGCCGGTTCATCGTACCAGACAAAGCGGGGCGCTTTGCCGTAGAAGAAGGACTCGCGCTCTTCTTCGATGAGACCATCCAGAAAATCTGTCCCGCCGCCTCCGTATCGGAAGCGGAGCGGGCGGCACTTGAGGCGTGCATCGACGCGCGCGGAGCCTATGTCGCGCCGGGCTTTCTCAACGTCCACATCCACGGCTGTGTCGGCGCCGATACGATGGATGACACGCCGGAAGCCATCCGGAAGATGCAGCGCTTCCAGGCCAGGACCGGCGTGACCTCCTTTTTGCCCACGACCATGACGTACGACTTCCCGACGCTCGAACGCGCCTTCCGCCACGTACGCGAGGCCATGGCGCGCGAAGAAGGCGCACGCGTGCTCGGCTGCCACATGGAAGGACCGTTCATCAGCCCGGCCAAGAAAGGCGCCCAGGCCGAAAAGAACATCGCTAAGGCCGACTTCGAGAAGATTGCACCATATGAGGACATCGTCAAGATCATCACCGTCGCACCGGAGGAGCTGCACGACCAGGGCAAGTTCATCGCCGACTGCCATGAGCGCGGCATCGTCGTCTCGCTCGGCCACACGGCAGCCGATTACGAGACGGCGCGCCAGGCCATCGAGCAGTACGGTGCCAAGCACATCACACATCTCTTCAATGCGATGACTGGCCTGCATCAGCGGCATCCCGGCGTCGTCGGCGCCGCACTCGATACGGATGCCAACTGCGAGCTCATCGTCGATAACGTCCACATCCATCCAGCCGTACAGCGCCTCGTCTACCGCCTCAAGAAGGACCACCTCATCCTCATCACTGACTCCCTGCGCGCCTGCGGACTCGGCGACGGTCCGTCCGAGCTTGGCGGCCAGAAGGTCTTCGTCAAGGGCACGCTCGCAACGCTCGAGGACGGCACGATTGCCGGCAGCGTGCTCTGCATGAACGACGGCCTGCGCATCTTCCGCGAAAACACCGGTGCACCGATTGAAGAGGTCATCGAGGCGGTCACCAAGACGCCGGCTGCGGAGCTTGGCCTCTACGACAAGCTCGGCTCGCTGAGCGTCGGCAAAAATGCAGACATCACGATCTTTGACAATGCGCTGAACGTCCAGCGCACGATTGTCGCCGGACGCGACGCCTGGCATGCATGACCACCACGCAAGAATCCCCGCCCTCTCATGCCAGAGAGGCGGGGATTCTTGCTATCCTATCCTACGTTCCCATCACCCTTCTTCAGCCGGGCTGCCCAGGAGGGGAAGACGCCGATGGCACAGAGCACGGTGAAGACGATGAACGATAGCTCGATGTTGTAGACGAGTTCCTCCATCTCCGTCAGCGAATCCCAGTCAAGCGACAGGACCATCGTCACGATGGCCACCGAGACGACCTGCCCGACGAGACGCACCGTGCCAATCATCGCCGTCGCGAGGCTGTAGTGCCTTTTGGCGACAGACCCCATGATGGCATTGTTGTTCGGCGCAGCAAAGAAGGCACAGCCGACGCCGATGACGATGACGACCGGCACGACGAGCCAGAGCGACTGCAGCCGTACGGCCGCGACGAGGCCCAGTATCCCGAGCGCCGTGACAGCCATGCCGAAGGCTGCTATCTTCGCCGGCTGATATTTATCCGACAGCTTGCCCGCGGTCGGGGCAAGCAGAGCCATGATGACAGGCTGGATCAGCATCATGAGGCCCGCTTCGCGAGACGAAAGGCCGAGGACCGACTGCAGGTAAATCGACAGCAAGAAGCTGATGGCAAATGTCGCGCTGTAGTCGATCATCGCTGTGAGATTCGACAGCGAAAAGACGCGGTTCTCGACGAGCATGAAGACGGGCAGGATGGGATCTTTCGTCCTGCACTCGTGCCAGAGGAATGCGCCGAGAAGCACCATCCCCAGGAGCAGCAAACTCCAAGCCCAGGAGAGTTCCGCCAGCTCCGACAGACCGAACATCGCAAAGATCATCGCGAGACCGTAGAGCAGTGCGCCCCTGCCATCGACGCCTGTCACCTCCTGTTCCTTCCATTCCTGATGCAGGTAGCGCAATGTCGCGCAGGTACAGGCAAGACTGACGAGCGTGATGGAGAGGAAGATGCTCTGCCAGCCCGCGTAGTAATTGAGCAGTCCGCCGAGTACCGGGCCACAGGCCAGGCCCACGTAGACCATCGAGACCATCCAGCCGAGCGCGCGGCCGCGCTGCGTCGTCGGAAAGCAGAGCGCGACGATCGACATGTTCGTCGCATACAGCATCGATGCCGCCAGGCCCTGCAGCGCACGTGCCACGAGCAGGAAGCCCATATCCGGCATGACGGCACAGAGCGCGGAGGACAATGTGAAGAGCGTCGTCCCCAAGAGAAAGATGCGCCGCTTGCCGAAACGGTCTGCCATCTTGCCCATCGGCAGCAGGAATACGATGGAGGCGAGCAGAAAAATCTCGAGCACCCAGCCGAGTTCATTAGCCGAGACGCCGTAAGCGAGTCCGATATCCGGCAGCGAGAGCGTCAGGGCACTGCCCGTGAACGGCGTCACGAAGGCCGACATCATCATGGGCAACAGGATCTTCTCGCGATCCGTCAAAGTCATACAATCACCTGAATCCCCAAAAAATATATCACAACCCCATTTATTTTAATCGCATACTTTAAAAATCTTATTATACTGATACATATTTCCCAAGCGGAGAAATACCCCCATCGATTCATCAGAGTTATTCAGAAAGGATGTACTTATGCCAACCTCCAAATCGATATCCGGATTCCAGCGACGGGCAGACCTGCGCTTTTTCCTCTCCATCATCGCCGCCGGCCTTCTCTCCTTCACAGGCGTCGTCATCGAGACGGCCATGAACATCACCTTCCCGACGCTCATGCAGGAATTTGCCATCTCCACTTCCACCGTCCAGTGGATCACGACAGGCTACCTGCTGATCCTCGCCATCGTCATCCCGACATCCAGTTACCTCAAGCAGCGCTTCGCCATGAAGCGGCTCTTCCTCGCAGCCAACCTGCTCTTCCTGACAGGCACCTTGCTCGATGCGACCTCCGCGAGTTTTGCCCAACTGCTGTTCGGCCGCCTTTTGCAGGGCGCCGGCACGGGCATCGCTCTGCCGCTGATGTTCCTCATCGTCATGGAGCAGGCGCCGCTCGACAAGATGGGCCTGATGATGGGCGCCGCCATGCTCGTCTGTGCACTCGCGCCGGCCGTCGGTCCCTCCGTCGGCGGCTACATCGTCAGCACCTTCGGCTGGCGCATGATCTTCATCGCCCTGCTGCCCGTGCTGCTCTTCTCGCTCGCAGCCGGCACGTACGCCATCCGCCAGTCCTCCGACTACGGCCCGCGCCCCTTCGATTCCCGTGGGCTCATCCTGCTCGGAGCTGCCTTTACCGCCTTCCTGCTGCTCACGAGCTATCTCCACGACCTGCTTTCAGAGCCGCTGCTGCTCGCCCTCCTGTTGCTCCTGACCGTCTTTTCGCTGCTGCTTTTCGTCCGTCAGGAGAAGCGCCTGCTCCAGCGCGGCGCGCATCCACTGCTCAACATCACCATCCTGCGCCACAGGGCCTTCACGCTCTCGGCGATGGGACTGCTCTGCTTCCAGTTCGTCTGCCTCGGCATCGGCTTTCTCCTGCCGAACTTCTCCCAGATCGTGCAGGGCGAGACAGCCTTCACAGCCGGCTGCATCCTGCTTCCGGGCTGCATCGTCGGCGCCATGTTCGCACCCGTCAGCGGCCGCATCTACGACAGCCTCGGCGCCAGGAAGCCCCTGCTTACCGGCAGTGCGCTGCTGCTGCTGAGCCTCCTCCTCTTCCAATTTGCCATCCCTGAAGTCGGCACGCTCGGGCTCACTGCCATCTACGTCCTCTTCGCCATGGGACAGGGCCTCTCCGTCGGCAACATCCTGACGTACGGCCTCAGCGCACTGCCCAAAGCAATCCGCGCAGACGGCAACGCCTTCTGCAACACCGTACAGCAGCTCGCCGGCGCTGTCGGTACCTCCATCCCAGCCGCCATCGTCGCGGCCTGCCAGCAGAGCACGCAAAGCCTCGCCCCAGCGACCAGCCTCGGCACGAGCCGCGCCCTCCTGCTGCTGCTCTTCGTCGGCCTGCTGCAGGCGCTCTGCATGAGCATTGCACTGCGCCGCACCCCTGCACCGCACCACTCAAGCCACGAGTGTTAAGATGAGAAAATATAATTTCATTTTCATAGAATCTCCATGCAGTTTTCAGCCCTCTCCCGTAAACTGAGCACATGAATACAGCGAATCAGAAAGAAGGGATTCTCATGAAGAAGAACTTTTACATGGACCTGCTGCTGTTTGTCAGCGGCCTCGTCTGCATCATCACGGGCATCGTGCTCGACTTCCATCTCTTCGGCGGCTTCGGCGGCGGCCGCACCCTCAAGGGCATCATCACAGACGTCCACACTTACAGCGGCTACATCATGATGGTCGGCCTGATTTTCCACCTCGTCTGGCACTGGAAGTGGATCAAGGCCGTGGCCAAGAAGCAGATCGGTCATTGAACCCCGACATGCATCAAAAAAGACGCATCCCCGATGGGATTGCGTCTTTTTTGATGTCTTCTTATGTAGATAGCGTCTCGCGTCATTCGCCGCGGCGGCCGTGGTAGAGGCACCACGGCTCTTCGCTCATGTAGTCGCCGCCGTGGTAGTAGGCTGCGCGCGCGCGGCAGCCGCCGCAGGCGCCCTTGTACTGGCAGGCGCCGCAGCCGCCGCTGTAGTCGAGCGTGCGGAGCTTCTGCAGGACTTCGTTCTTGGCCCAGATCTCGTCAAACGGCGTCTCGCGCACGTCGCCGAGCTCCATGTTGAGGTAAGCGCACGGCTGGACCTTGCCGCGCGGGCTGATGATGCAGTACGAGAGACCGGCGAGGCAGCCGCGGTGGAAGCGCGTCTTGTAGCCGAGCTGGTCGGCGATGCGCAGGAACTGCGGTGCGCACGTCGGCTTGAGCTCAATGTCGACTTCCTGCTGCTTCTTCATGATGCGCGTGAGCACATCCTCATACTGCTCAGCGCGCAGCGACTCCTCTTCGATGGTCTTCGCACGGCCCGTCGGCACGAGGAAGAAGAAGTGATGGGCCTTCGCGCCGATCTCGACGGCAAAGTCCGTCATGGCCTCGAGCTCGCCCTGATTCCAGTCCATGACCGTCGTGTGGATCTGGAACGGCAGGCCGACAGCGGCACAGTTCTTCATGCCCTGCACGGCGCCTTCCCAGCCGCCCGGGAAGCTGCGGAACGTGTCGTGCTTCTTCGGGTCGAGCGAATCGAGCGAGATGCCCATCGCACGGGCACCGGCTTCCTTGAGCTTCTTCGCCATGTCGAGCGTGATCAGCGTGCCGTTCGTGCCGAAGACCGGGATCATGTGCAGGTCCGAGGCGTACTTGACGAGCTCGAGGATATCGGGGCGCATCAAAGGCTCGCCGCCCGAGAAGATCATGATCTTGAACCCGGCCTTGGCAATCTCCGAGAGGAGCTTCTTGCCCTCCTCCGTACTCAGTTCTTCTTCCGCCTTGCAGCCGGCGTCGCGGTAGCAGTGGGCGCAGTACATGTTGCAGGCATTCGTCGTATTCCACGAGATGATCTTCATTTCGTCTCCTCCGTCAGTCCAATCTCTTCATCCGTCAGATAGCAGCTCGGGTCCGACTCCCAGAAGTCACCCGTGCGTGCCTCCGCGCGCGTGCGGAAGTTGCCGTTGCAGTTCTCAAGCCACTTGCACTTCGCGCAGCGCCCTTTGAGGAGCGGCTTGCGGTCTTTGAGTCCCGCCATGATGGGGTTCGTCGTATCCTGCCAGATATCGCCGAACTTGCGCTCACGCACATTGCCGAACGTGTGATGCTGCGTGAACTGGTCCGGGTGAACGTAGCCCAAGGGATCGACCTCGCCAAAGGCGATGCCCGAGCGGTTGCCGCCGTTCATCGAGATGTACTTCTTGATCTGGGCCGCCGTCTCGAGGTCGCCCGCCTCGAGCGCCTTGATGTACATGTAAGGGCCGTCGCAGTGGTTGTCGACCGTCAGGATCTCCTTCTTGAGCCCGCGCTCCTCGAAGTCCTTCGTGCGGCGGATGATCGTGTCCATCGCGCGGCGTGATTCCTCCGGCGTGACATCCTGGTCCATCATCTGCTCACCGCGCCCCGAGTAGACGAGGTGGTAGAAGCAGACGCGGTTGATGTTCTCCGCTTCGATGAAGTCGAAGATGCGGTCGAGCTCCTGGATGTTGTGGTGGTTGATCGTGAAGCGCAGGCCGACACGCTGGCCGACAGCCACGCAGTTCTTGATGCCCTGCATGGCCTTCTCATAGGCGCCGTCGACGCCGCGGAACTTGTCGTTGACATCCTTGAGGCCGTCGAGCGAGATGCCGACGTAGCCGACGCCGATGTCCTTGATGCGCTGCGCGACCTCGCGCGTGATCAGCGTGCCATTCGTCGAGAGCGTCGGACGCACGCCCTTTGCCTGCGCGTAAGCCGCTAGCTCGAAGAAGTCCGGACGGATCAAAGGTTCGCCGCCCGAGAACAGCAGCACGGGCACATGGAAGTCCGCGAGGTCGTCGATGAACTTCTTCGCCTCTTCCGTCGTCAGCTCGTCCTTGTATTTCTTGGCATCCGACTGCATGTAGCAGTGCATGCACTTGAGGTTGCATGTCTTCGTCGAGTTCCAGACGACGACAGGGCCAACGCCCTCTGCCGCGCCATTGCGCATCGTGTGCGCGTTCTTCGTATAGCGCAGGCGGTCGCCAAAGTATTCCCGTGCGAATAAGAGTTTCGTTACACTGATCATAAGCCTCTCCTAAAACATAGATAACATCATCTCATTGCGGCTCAGTCACGCCTTGCGTATCCCAGCGAGCAACAGGCGCGTCTTGAGTGCCACATTCTCTTGAAAACCAACGGGGAGCTTGCTGAAGGCCGCAGCCTGATAGACGGAATGGAACATCTCAGCGATGAGATCAGCCGGGACATCGTCGCGGATCTCCCCCGCAAGCTGCCCCTCGCGCAGGATGTCCTCGAAGATCGGCTTGAAGCCAGGCGTCACCATGCCCTTGGGCATCTTGTCGTGCGCTTCAGTCTGCGGCTTGGCCGAATGCTCGGCGGCCGCGAGAAAGAGCGGCAGCAGGAAGCGGTTCTCGTCGAGGAAGCGCGCCGTGATGCGGCAGCCTGCATCGAGGAGTTCGTACGACGGCCGCTTGGCCGCGCGCATGTCCTTGAGCGCCTCATCGACTTCGTGCACGAGACGGCCCAGCAGGCACATGAGGATCTCTTCCTTCGACTCAAAGTAGTTGTAGAACGTGCCGATGCCGAGGTCTGCGGCATTCATGATGTCGGCCACAGAAGTTTCCTTGAAGCCCTTGCGCGAGAACTCGCGGACGGCGGCATCCAGAATTGCCTTGCGCGACAGCAGCTTCTTCCGCTCCCGGCGGCCCATTTTCTCTTCCATGTCCATCGCTCCAGTCCATAAGAATTCATTCCCTTTATCATTGACTCTTTCTATTATAAAGGAAAATGCTCCCTTTATAAAGAGAAAAATGAATATAATTCATCTTTTTATTGTGGCGGCCCTCAAACCGGGATTTTCCGGCTCTATACACTTTTTTCAAAAAAAGTGTTGACACATGCGCCAAGGGGTGATATTATAATATCCGTTGACAGCGATAAACACCAACAAGAACATGACTCAGTAGCTCAGCTGGATTAGAGTATTTGACTACGAATCAAAGGGTCGGGGGTTCGAGTCCCTCCTGGGTCACCATTTGAAATCAGAAGCACTTGCCTCGGCAAGTGCTTTTTTCGTACCAGAGTCAACGTACATTGAAAGGATGATCTCATGCTCTACATCGTCACGAAACTCGTCACGGAAGGCCAGCAGAAAGCCTTCTCCATCATCGGTGCCTCCGAGGACAAGAAGCGCGCAGCCTCGATTGCCGCAGAGGTCTACAAAGACTACAACAAGAACGCTTCGTTCCAGAACATCGAGATGATCACGGAGTGGCTCGCCACGCGCCAGAACTATTCCTTCCGCAAGGACAAGGACCACCGCCTGCAGCTCGCCATCACGGCACTCGAGGGCGAAGTACAGCCAGAAGAGAAGCAGCTTGTCTTCAGCGCCGCCGCCGAGGAGGAAGAGCTCATGCGCCGCGTGAGTCAGGCGCTCTTCGAGGGCAAGCACACGGCTGAGCGCGGCCCAAAAGCCCAGACGCACTCCTGCCCGCTCGAATCGTGATGCATCCATAGAGACAAAAAATCCGCTCTTCACCGAGCGGATTTTTTGTCTCACGGTCACGCCTTGAGCGCCGCACCATTT
Organism: Mitsuokella jalaludinii; assembly: GCF_928722185.1. NCBI lineage: Bacteria > Bacillati > Bacillota > Negativicutes > Selenomonadales > Selenomonadaceae > Mitsuokella > Mitsuokella jalaludinii. The sequence goes on along the minus strand of NZ_CAKMXA010000001.1, from coordinate 1,952,244 downwards.
GAAGCGATGACATCCCTGTACCAGTAGAACGACTTCTTGGGGTAGCGCGCGAGCGTGCCCGTGCCATCGTCGTTGCGGTCGACATAGATGAAGCCGTAGCGCTTGCTCATCTGTGCCGTCGAGGCCGAGACGAGGTCAATGCAGCCCCAGGTCGTGTAGCCCATGACGGGCACGCCGTCTGCGATGGCCTCGCCAACCTGCACGAGGTGGTCGTTGAGGTAAGCGATGCGGTAATCGTCCTCGACCGTCCTGCCGCCCTTGCCGTCATCGACGAGCACATCGCGGGCGCCGAGGCCGTTCTCGACGATGAAGAGCGGCTTCTGCCAGCGGTCGTAGAAGCGGTTGAGCGTGTACCGAAGCCCCTGCGGATCGATCTGCCAGCCCCATTCGCTGGCTTTGAGATACGGATTCTTCTTGCCGCCCAGGATATTGCCGCCGCCGTTCTCTCCGCCATGACCTTCGCAGATGCTGACATAATAGCTGAAGGATACAAAGTCGACCGTATTCTCGCGCAGCAGCTGCTCCTCCTCCGGCGTCATCCGGATTTCAATGCCGTTTTCCCGGAAGTAGCGCTTCATGTAGCCCGGATAGCGCCCGCGCACATGCATATCGCCAAAGAAATCATTGAAGTGGTTTGCCTGCATCACCGCGATCATGTCGTCAGGGGCGGGTGTCAGCGGGTAGATGGGCATCGCCAGGATCATGCAGCCGACTTTTGCCTCCGGCATGATCTCATGTGCGAGCTTCGTCGCGAGCGCCGAGGCCACGAATTCGTGATGGCACGCCTGGTAGAGGTCTGTGAGGCTGAGTTTCTCGCGCGGCGTCATGATGCCGCCTGAGAGCAGCGGCTGGTGCAGGACGGAGTTGATCTCGTTGAACGTCAGCCAGTACTTGACCTTGCCCCGGTAGCGCGCAAAGAGCGTGCGCACATAGCGCTCGTAAAAGCCGATGAGCGCGTGATTCGCCCAGCCATTGTACGCCTTCGCGAGGTGCAGCGGCGTCTCGTAGTGCGAGATCGTCACCAAGGGTTCGATGCCGTACTTGCGGCATTCATCGAAGAGGCGGTCGTAGAATGCCAGCCCCTCCTCGTTCGGCTCCGCATCGTCGCCATTCGGATAGATGCGGCTCCAGGCAATTGACGTGCGGAAGACCTTGAAGCCCATCTCTGCAAAGAGCTTGATGTCCTCCGGATAGCGATGGTAGAAGTCGATGGCCTTGAGCTTGAGATTGTCAGGTGTCGGCTCCGCCGTCGGCCCCGACAGGATGCCTTTCGGCATGACATCCTGGATGTCGAGCCCCTTGCCGTCCTCATGATAAGCACCTTCACACTGGTTGGCAGCCACAGCACCGCCCCAGAGAAAATCATCTGGAAATATCATCGTTCTAACCTCCTCGAATCAGCAGATTTTCCTCTGATGTACATCTTCTGCTTCGTTATCGTATCATTTTATCGTATCATTTTTCTCAGTCAGGAGCAAGATGGACATGAAAAAAGCGCCGCTTGCGCGACGCTATGCATTCAAGGTGGTGGGCAGGGATGGATTCGAACCATCGTAATCCGAAGATGACAGATTTACAGTCTGTTCCCTTTAACCACTCGGGCACCTACCCACAATGGTGACCCAGGAGGGACTCGAACCCCCGACCCTTTGATTCGTAGTCAAATACTCTAATCCAGCTGAGCTACTGAGTCATGTGATTGGTTATAAGATTGTTTTGGTGGGCCCACTTGGACTCGAACCAAGGACCGACCGGTTATGAGCCGGTTGCTCTAACCAACTGAGCTATAGGCCCATTGATATATGTAATCCGCAGAGCGGAATCAGGCAAATGGAGCGGAAAACGAGGCTCGAACTCGCGACCCCCACCTTGGCAAGGTGGTGCTCTACCACTGAGCTATTTCCGCAAATGGAGCGGAAAACGAGGCTCGAACTCGCGACCCCCACCTTGGCAAGGTGGTGCTCTACCACTGAGCTATTTCCGCATCTCATCTTTTGTTTTCATTCAGCCTCAGGAGAACTTGTGTCTCGCTGACTGACAAAAACTATTTTACTCAGTCCTGCCCTATTTGTCAACACCTTTTTTGAAAAAAGATAAAAAAATATCGCCTCAGCTTGAGGCGATATCCAGGAAGTCATGCTTTCGGCGGTTTCCTGCGGCGGAAGATGCGGCTGCTCGGCCTTGGATGGTAGAGCTGCCATCCGTAATGGATCGCAAAGCCGCGCAACAGCAGCACAAAGAAGAAGCAGAGCCAGGATGCCGTATCCGCTCCCCAGCGCGGCCAGCTCCAGCACATGAGCCAGGCTCCGGCCAAAGAGGCCACGGCGTAGACGTCCATGCGCAGGACGACGGGCACGCGCTGCGCCATGAGATCGCGCAGCATGCCGCCGCCGACAGCCGTGATGACGCCGAGCATCATCGGGAAAACATAGGGATCGCCCGTGCCGAGCGTCAGTCCGCGCAGCGTTCCCGTGACGGTGAACGACGCAAGGCCGATGGTGTCCGACAGCTCGTAGAGCAGCGTCATCGTGTGGCGCTGCTTGCGGTCAATCGAGAGCGCCGCATAGCCGCCCGAGACGAGGACGGCCATCACCACTGACAGCAGCAGGTCAGTCGGTTCCGTCAGAGCCACAGGCGGCGTGATACCGGCCAGGACGTCGCGGACCATGCCGCCGCCGACAGCCGTCAGCAGGGCCAGCACCGTGACGCCGAAGATGTCCATGCGGCGCGACAGTCCGACCATCGCGCCGGACACAGCAAAGGCCAGCGTCCCAGCCCAGTCAAACAACATCCAAGTCATACGTTTCCCTTTCTCTGCGCATCAAAGCCCTCTCAGCGCATCTCAGCGGCCTCCATGACGATGGCAAGTGCCCAGGCCGCCGCGCGATAGAGGTCTTCTTCCTCGATGTACTCATCCTTCGTGTGGCAGTTCGTCATGCCGACGCCCAGCACGACAGTCGGCACACCGTACGTGTTGAAGTGATTGGCATCCGAGCCGCCGCCCGACTCCTCGAGCTCGACGGGGAAGCCGAGCTTCTCTGCCGCGCGCGCCGCCGCCTTGATGGCAGGCGCATCCTTCGCAATCTCATAGGGGCCATAGTCGGGGCTGACCTCTGCCGTGATCTTGCAGCCCGTGCTCTCCTCACCGAGCCTGAAGTGGTCGATGATGCGCTGCGTGATGCGCTCGAGCTTTTCCTTGTCGCGGCTGCGCGACTCGTAGTAGATATCGCAAGAGTCGGCTACGACATTCGTCGCACTGCCGCCCGCGATGCGGCCGATGTTGCACGTCGTCTCCACGTCGATGCGGCCCTGCGGTGCATCGGCGAGCAGTACGCCGGCCGCCTGTATCGCGTTGATGCCGTTCTCCGGTTCGACACCGGCATGAGCGGCCTTGCCCGCGATATGGATGTGGATCTGGTTCTTGCCCGGCGCCTTGTAACTCATGACGCCCGGATGACCGTGCGTGTCGAGCGTGAAACCCATGTCCGCGTGCAGCAAGCTGCTGTCGAGATGCTGCGAGCCATGCACGCCGTTCTCCTCGGCCACTGTGAATACGACCTGCAGCGGGCCGTGCGGAATCGCGTGCTCGCGCAGCTGGCGCAGCGCCTCCAGGATGGCCGTGACGCCCGCCTTGTCATCTGCGCCGAGGATCGTCGTGCCATCCGAGCGGATAATGCCATCCTCGATGACCGGGTGGATGCCCGCACAGGGCTCCACGCAGTCCATATGCGCCGTCAGCATGACCGTCGGCAAGGCTTCAAGCCCATCTGTAGCCGGGAAGTCCGCGACGAGATTGCCACAGTTGCCGCCGATTACCTCACCGGCCTTGTCCTCGCGCACCGTGCCGCCGAGCTCCTGCAGGCGCTTCGTCAACAGGTCACCAATCTGCCGCTCGTCATGCGTCGAACACGGAATGGCAATGAGCTCCAAAAACTCCGCGAGCACGCGCTTTTTATCAATCATATCTTCATATCCCATCGAAAAAATCTCCTTTATAAAACCTACACGTCCATTATAACAGAAGCATCAGCACAATGGCAGAGGCCAGGCATGGCAGGGCATTGCGCTTCGACACCTCGATCGGGTTGACCTTGGCGAGGCCAGCACAGATGATAGCGGCACCGGCAATCGGCGACATCGAGCGGCCCATCGCACCAGCGATCTGCGCGAGCGAGCCGAGGTCCATGATGGAGAGGCCGAACTGCTCCGCAAACGGCGTGATTGCTCCGTTGAAGGCAAAGGCCGCCGCATCGCCGGAGCCTGAGATGACGGCGATGAAGAACGGGCCGAACGTGCCAGCAGCCGCGGCGGCCGCCTGCGAGCCCTCCATGAGATCCGTCAGTGCGCCCGTCAGACCGATGGCCGTCATGCCCGTCGTGAAGACGCTGGCGCAGACGATGAGGCCGATGACATCCGCATAGGCATTCCCCATGCCCTCAAAGAACTTGCGGCAGATTGCCTGCGCATCCTTCAATGTGACGAGGAAGCCGAGCGCGACGCCGATGAGCATCGAGAGCGGCACGCTGATCTCCGGCAGCAGGCCGACCTGCTTCGAGCCGAGGATCAAGAGGAAGAGCGGCACAAGCGGCACGATGGCAAGCAGCGGGCGCACGTGGAACGCCTCTTCCTTCGCCCCTTCCTCCCCGAGTGCCTCAAGATACGCAAGGCGGCGTTCTTCCGTCGCGCCTTCCCGGCGAAGGACAGCATAGACCGTCATGACAGCGACGCAGGCAATCGAGGCAATGACAGACGCCGGCGTCTCATTGATGATGACCGTCATCATGTCCGTACCCGCAAGGTCGGCTACAAACGGGTTGTGAGCATTGCCCGGGCTGATGGCGCTGCCCCAAGTGCCCGCGAGCACCGTCGCCGCTGCCATCGCCGGATGGACACCAGCTGCGATGAGTGTCGGGATGAGGATACTGCCGACAGCAGCCGAGCAGCCCGACGCCGACGGGATGGCCAGGCTGATCCACCAGGTCAGGAAGAACGAAATCGGCACGAGCAGAGCCCGGCCGCGCTTCAGGACGCCCGAGATGGACTGTACGAGGTGCTGGTCACACGTCGTCAGGCGCATGACGTACGAGAAGCCCATGACGGTGCAGATCGTCGGCACAAGCGAATTGTTGACCATCGCCTTCGTGAACGCCTTCATGACATCCCCCGGCAATCCCCCAATCAGGCACATCAAGAGACCGGCCAGGAACAGCACGAGTCTCGCTTCGTACTTCTTGACGATCAGCACGAACGTCAAGATGACAATAAGACCTCCAGCAAATAACATAGTGAAAACCTCCGTTCAAATTTATTTGACTTTTCAGTTCTTTGCTATGTATATATTCTATATATTTTCTATTTATCTTTCAATAACTATAAATAATTTTATTGTCCATCATGAGTGTACCAGAAAAGGATGCATCCTGTAATCGTGTATCATCTTTGCCATTTCCCCACGGAAAATCACATGCTATAATGAATCAGACAAGCAAACGAAAGGATCATGCCATGAAGAAACAGAAATTACTCTTTGTCTGCCACGGCAACATCTGCCGCTCGACGATGGCGGAATTCGTCATGAAGGACCTCGTGCAGAAAGCGGGGCTTGCGGATGTTTTCACGATCGACTCTGCGGCCTGCCGGCGCGATGAGATTGGCTCCGATACCCATTGGGGCACGAAGCAGAAACTCCGCGAGATGGGCGTTCCCTTCACGCCGCGCCATGCGCGCCAGATCACGAGCGCAGACTACGCGAAGTACGACTGGATCATCGCCATGGACGGCGAGAACATGCGCGACCTCCAGCGCCTGACGCACGGCGACCCTGCGCACAAGACGGCCCTGCTGCTCGACTTCGCCGGCGAGCACCGCGAAGTCGCCGACCCCTGGTACACCGGCAATTTCGACGCGACATACGACGACGTCCTCAAGGGATGTCGGGCCCTGCTGTCTTCCCTTACGAAACCAGCGCGATAAGACAAAAAGGCCTTCCCGAGAGGAACCCCTCTCGGGAAGGCTTTTTGCAAGATGCGATTGGCCCGCTGGCCAGCTGTGCATCAATAATTCTCGGCGTGAATCTCGAAGAAGCTCTGTGGATGAGCGCAGGTCGGGCAGATCTCCGGCGCTTTCGTGCCGATGACGATGTGACCGCAGTTGCGGCACTCCCAGACCTTGACTTCGCTCTTCTCGAAGACCTGAGCCGTCTCGACATTCTTCAAGAGGGCGCGATAGCGCTCCTCATGATGTTTCTCGATCTCTGCGACGAGGCGGAACTTCGCTGCCAGTGCCTTGAAGCCCTCTTTCTCGGCCGTCTCAGCAAAGCCCTTGTACATGTCCGTCCACTCGTAGTTCTCGCCTTCAGCGGCGCTCAGCAGGTTCTCTGCCGTCGTGCCGATGCCGAAGAGCTCCTTGAACCAGAGCTTTGCGTGCTCGCGCTCGTTGCTCGCCGTCTTGAGGAACAGAGCGGCAATCTGCTCATAGCCGTCTTTCTTGGCGCGAGAAGCGAAGTACGTGTATTTATTCGTCGCTTCACTCTCACCTGCCAGTGCTGCTAAAAGATTTTTCTCAGTCTGCGTGCCTGCATACGGATTTTTCTTCTCTGCCATTTCGTTTCCTCCTAATCAATAATTGTTATTTTTTATTTTAATTCATTATAACATAATCGATTTGATAAATCCAGCCACTTTGAGATTTTCTTGATACTCAGTCAAGGCTGATGACATCGCTGACGGCCGGGATGCGGCAGAGACGCTCCGTACCCGGATCGTGATGGTGGAATTCCTTCAAATACTGGCTCTCGATGCGGTAGACATCGATGTCGAGGCAGGCTGCTGCCATAGCCGCGGCCGGCGCGGCGAGCGACGAGCCGCCCGTGATATCGATGGCCGTGCGCCCGACCGAATCCCAGATATCGTGCTGCTTCTTCATGACACGGTAGAGCGACGGGATGTCCTCGCCCTGGATGTAGGTGCAGCATAGGCTGCCGTCATCGAGGCCGAGGTTCTGCTGCAGGAGCTTGACCTGCAGTGCCTGCTCCTTCCGGCAGAAAATATGCACGTTCTGCGGCTCGAACAGCGCGACCGTGAAGGTCGAGAGCTCCCAGAGCGGCCCCATGAGCAGGAAGAGGCCGTAGTAATCGCGCTTCTCCGCTGCATAATGGCCACGGAAGCGCTCCTGTGCCATGGGCATGAGCTCCGCATCGTAGTAATTGTCTGCCCAAAGCTGCTGTTCCGGCGTTTCCTGAGGCATGCCGCGCCATATCTCTTTCTTGTCTGACAAACTCATCATGCCACATCACCCCTGAATCACTTTACTCTATAGGAGTATTCGACCCAGCCCCCGCTCTTCCCTGCTTGTCTGAAAAAAACTCTGCCACCCCGGCAAATTCTCGCAGCTCGCGGCAGAAAGCGGCGTATACATCTGTGTAGATGCTGCCCTTCTCCCAGATGAAGTCGAAATCGTGCTGCATGGAGAAACCCGCGAGCGGGATCTCGCGCAAGAGGCCTGCCTGCAGCTCTTGCTCGACGGCAATCCGGTAGAGAAAGGAGATGCCGGCATCGCGCATCAGCAGGCCGATGATCGTGTGCATGTTGCCGACCTCCGTATAATGCACGAAGTCGCTGACCTTCATGCCGCAGAGCGCGAGGTTGCGCTCGAGGATGTTGCGCGTGCCAGAGCCCGGCTCGCGTATGAGCAGGCGCTCTGCCAGCAGGTCGTGGAAGTGCCTGGGCTCCGGCATGGCGAACGCGTGATGCGCGGCGCAGACGCCGATGTATGTTTCCGTACTATAACGGACGTGCTCGTACTCATCCTGCGGGTAGTAGCCCTCGACGAGTGCGAGCTGTATGCTGCCGTCTGCAAGCATCTGCAGCAGCTGTTTCGTATTGCCGAAGACGAGACGGACATTGCGCTGCGGATGGGCGCGCAGCATCCGCGCAAGCGGCTCCATGATGGCGTACTCGCCGACCGTCATCGTCACGCCGAGCGAGATCTCCTCGATGCCAGACACCTGGTTCCGGAGTTCTGCGAGCAGTTCCTCCTCGTCGTTCTTCATCGCGACGAAGCGCTTGCGCAGGATCTTGCCGGCCGCTGTCAGCGAGAGCTTCTTGTTCTCGTAGCGGAAGAGCGCCATGCCGTAGGCCTCCTCCAGGAAGTGGATGTGCTGCGAGACAGCCGGCTGCGTAATGTTCAGGATGCGGGCCGCCCGCGTGAAATTCATCGTCTGGCAGACGCAGAGAAAGGTGGCAACGCGAAAGTCCAGCATTGTATTCCCCCCTTATCGATAAGATTATCTTATCGATATATTATAATACATCATTTTACATATTCAATCCCTTCTCCTATAATTCGGATTGTCGCAATCACATTGCACGGAAATCTGCAACCACCACGAAGATAAGGAGTTATACTATGCAATCCATTCATCTCTACTGGCGCCGCGCGAGCATCGGGCTCATCGTGACGCTCGTCTGCTCGATTGCCGGCCAGGCTCTCGCCAAACTGCCAGGCTTCTCGCTGATTGGCCACCTCGTGCTCGCCCTCGTGCTCGGCATGTGTCTGCAGTTCGCGCGCTCTCTGACGACCGCCGCTCAGCAGAGCACGCCGTTCATCGCCAATAAATTCCTGCGCGCGGGCATCATCCTCCTGGGCTTCAAGCTCAACCTCGTCATCCTCATGAGCGCCGGCCTCAAGAGCCTCGAGGCTGCCATCGTCATCGTCGCCGTCATGATCCCGCTCAACTATTTCGTCGCCCGCTTCTTCAAAGTCGAGCACACGCTCGCCATCTTGACGGCCTGCGGCTGCAGCATTTGCGGCGCAGCGGCCGTCATGGGTGTCTCGAGCGCCGTCAAGGCCAAGACTGACCAGTCGGTCCTCGCCGTCGCCATCGTCGCCATTCTCGGCACGCTCTTCACGCTCATTGAGGTCGGCCTGCAGCCATTCCTCGTCTTCACGGACGCGCAGTTCGGCGTCATGGCCGGCCTGAGCCTGCACGAGATCGCGCATGCCGTCGCCGCCGGCGGTGCGGCCGGTGCCGTCGGCACGGACAGCGCCATCATCGCCAAGCTCTCACGCGTCCTGCTGCTCGCGCCTGTCGCCATCATCATCGGCATCCTCGAGGCGCGCCGCTTCCGCAAGCAGGACGGCGCGAGCGAGGGCAAGATGACGGTGCCGATCCCGTGGTTCATGGGCGGCTTCATCCTGGCCAGCGCCGTCGGCTCCTACCTGCCGTTCGTCAGCGATTTCGTTCCGTCGCTCGTCCAGCTCGCCTATTTGCTGCTCGGTATGGCCATGGCCGCACTCGGCCTCAACGTCAACTTCGGCGTCATCCTCGAGAAGGGCGTCCGCCCGATGCTCGGTGCCATCCTCTGCTCCTTCGTCATCATGGGGCTCGCCATCAGCATCGTTCACATGTTCTTCTAATAATAAACTAATCTGGTGCTGAGCCAAAATTCACACCGTTTTGCTATCATAGAGGCAGGTAAAGAAAGGAGGAACCATCATGAAGAAAATCATCATGGCCATCACCACGGCTCTTGTCGTGGCTGTCTCTGTACCTGTCCTGGCGGCTTCGTCCGAGGACAACACCTGCCCGGTCGAGAGCTGCTGGCAGAACAATGCCTCCTGCAACAACGGAGCGTATTGCCGGAACGGCCGGTCCTACTGCCAGGATGACTCGTACGGCTGCGCACCGGCTCGCGGCTGCGGCGGTGCGCGCTATACCTACTGCCGCTGAGCGGCAATAAAAAAGAGATGCCTCATGGCATCTCTTTTTTATTGCGCGGATTTCTTGCTGGCTGCTCCGCTTTCACCGCCTTGCCAGCGCTGTCTTTCGCATCCACTTTGGCAGCCTGCTTCTCTTTCTGCTTCTTCTTCCAGGCTTCCTCGCGCGCCTTGTCCTTTGCGGCCTTCTCCTTCTGGTAGGTCCTGTAATCCTTCGCCGAGATCTTCTCGAGGTATTCCGGCGGGATGCGGCGGAAGGCAGCGGGGCGCAGGCGATGAAACTCCTTGTAGTCGGCCAGCGCTGCCTCTTTTCTCTCCATCTCATCCTCGATCTGCGCGCTCATGAGATAGCTGTAGGGATTGTCGGCATCGACCTTCTTGGCCGCGGCGCAGTCAGCGAGCGCCGCCTCTCGATTGCCGACCATGCGGTAGATGTCGGCGCGATTGAGGAAGTTGTAGGCGTTCTTGCTGTCCTGCGCGACACCGCGGTTAGCGTAGTCGAGAGCGCCCGCATAGTCGCCCTCGACGGCCTTCGCGCGGCCGCACATGACGTAGCTCGCCGCTTCATCATCCAGATTCTTGGCCGAGAGCACGCGCGAAAATTCCCAGAGCGCCTGCTTGCCCATAGCGTAGTCACTGTAGGCGTCACCGTTCTCGCGCATCTTCTTGACGTCTTTTGCATCGGCCGCCCAGACGCTCTGAAGCGCCTCAGAATGTTCCTTACGGCGTGCCGCTTCCGCTGCCTTCATCTTTGTCCGCGCACCAGAAGCGGCTTCCTTGGCATACGCCTCCTTCACGAGCTGCTGCAGGCGGCCGCCAAGATTGCCCGCAGCCACGAAGTGGCGCAGCGGCCCGTAGACGCGGTCATCCGTCAGGAAGGTAACGCCGCCCTCGCCGTCCGGGCGGAAGTCCCAGCCTGCAAGCGAGTCATAGTCATGGAAGGCCCTGGCCAGGCCGCCCGCAACATAGTAGGCATTCTCGACTGTATTGTCGTAGTCATCGCGCGTCCAGTCCGCCGTCAGGAGTTCCTGCCCGTCAATATAGACAGTCTTGCGATCCTTGACCGTCACATGGCCGCAGCCGTAATCCGTCATCATCTGCGCCAGGCGCTTCTCGCGCAGCTCCGTCTCCGGGTGATCGGAGAACGTCTCCTGCCCCTTCGCCTTTTCGTCGAGGTCCTGGTATTCGAGCACATTGCGCGTCTCATACGTCAGGTAATAGGCCATGCGGTACATGGCTGCAGCGGGGCCGCCCGGATTGAAGCCGGCGCTCGTCATGATGTAGAAGCCGCCTGCATCAGCCTCGTACTCCGTCGGCAGCGTGACGTTCTTGGCGATGGAGTAATTGGCCAACGCATTGAGCTTGTTCCAGTCCATGAGCCCGGCATCCATGTTGAGGAAGCTCATGCCGTAGTACTGCGCCACGGCCTTAGCGTAATTCTTGGCGCTGTGCTGCTCGATGCCATGCGTCATCTCGTGGGCGAAGACGGCGGCGAGCTCATCTTCATCGCACTCGAGGCCGCGCACGAGCGCCCTGTTGATGCTGATGTAGTCTGTCGGAAAGCAGGCGGCATTGAAGTCGCTGCTGTTGTTGACGCCCCAGACGAACGGCAGCGAGTTGACCTTGAGCACGTAGTCGCCCTTGTCGATGAGCTGCTTCATGACCCGGTTGACAACCTCGACATCGTGGTGGTTGTCGTCCTCCCCGTTCTCACGCAGGTCCTGACGCGCGCTCTGCACCTGCGCGCTGACATCATTGCCGAGCGCGAGGATACTCGCAAGGCTAGACTTGTAGGCCGCAAAGATGCCGAGCGACTGCGCGGCAACGGCCCAGGCATCAACGGCCTCCGCCCGCCCCGCCGGCAAAGAGACTGCCGAGAAGCCCAGCATGCCGCAGACGAGCACCGTCAGCAATTTCTTCTTCCAAGGATACAAATAAAGCACCTCCTCGTTTCTACTGCCCCGATTATAACAGATAGAGCCCCTGATGGGAATACTTTGTTGAGTCAATTATTAGCCATGCCTTGAAAGCCCCTGCCCTGCATTGTATAATTTTAATGGAATTTTATCTAGTATAGTCTCGCTTCATGAAGAACAGCAGAAAAAGGAGGCAGGATCATGGAGACGAAAGACGAAAAGGTGCTCAAGGAGCCCTTCGCCGAAATCGGCACGAAGATGCATCTCTTGCTGCACACGGGCCAGATGTTGATGGAGAACGGCGCGGACAGCGACCGCACAGTGCGCGACATGATGCGCACCGCGGCCTACATGGGCATCCCGAAAGACCGCATCCACCAGCATGTCATGTACACGACGCTGATGCTCAATGTCAACGACGAGCAGCACTCTTACACGGAATTCCGCAAGTGCACGACACACGGCATCAACATGACGACGTTGACGGCCATCAGCAAGCTGACTTGGCGTGCACTCGAGAAGAATTACTCGCTGCATGAATTCGAGCGCCATCTCTTGCACATCAAGAACAAGCCGCGCAACTATCCGGTCTGGCTCACGGCCTTCGGCGCCGGCGCGGCCTGCGGTGGCTTCTGCAAACTCTTCGGCGGCAGCTGGCTCGACTTCGTGCTCACGGCCATCTGCGCCTTCCTCGGCTTCTACGTCAGAAGGCTCTTTGCCAGCTATGCGTTCAACACGTACGCCGTCATCGCCATCACCTCATTCGCGACGACGATGTTCGCCTGGGCCACGCAATTCCTGACGGGGTCCATGAACTGGTATCCGCTGATATCCTGCACGCTCTTCCTCGTCCCGGGCATCCCGCTCATCAACGCCGTCGACGACTTCCTCAACAACTTCATCGTCTCGGGCATGACGCGGGCCATCCACACCCTGCTGATTGTCGGCGCGATGACGTTCGGCATCGTCATCGCCATCCGCCTCGGCAATGTCGCTGACTTCACGGCGGTCAGCCTGCGGCCCGATAACATCTACTTCTCGCAGGCCATTGCCGCCGCAATCTCCGCGATGGGCTTCTCCATCATCTTCAACATCCCGCGGCGGCTGCTGCCCGTCGTCGCCGTCGGCGGCATCATCACCGTCCTGCTGCGCAACATCATGGTCCTGCAGCTCGGCTTTTCGCAGACGGCTGGTTCCTTCCTCGGCGCGGCTGTCGTCGGCGTCCTCGCGCTCAAGGCCATCCACTGGTTCCACGCGCCGAACATCATCCTGACCATCCCATCCGCCATCCCGATGATCCCTGGCGTGCTGCTCTACCGCGTGCTCTTCGCCCTGCTCAACATCCAGGACATCACCGCATCTGCCCTGCTCACTATGATGCGCAATGGTGTCGAAGCCGTCACGATCATCATCGGCATCGCCATCGGCGTCGCCATCCCGAACATCTTCATCCACCGCTACATCGAGAGCAACAAGCAGCGCACGGTCAAGGATCTGCTCGACAAGCGCTACATCCAAGAAGATTGAGGAGGCTCTGAAGCCATTCCCGCACGATGCTATCCAACTATTCCTAAAAAGAATCGTTTGGATAGCATTTTTCTATTGAAAAAGTTCAGATATTTCTATATCATAAGATATGTAACACAACGACATGCGCAGTCAACAGGATATCCACTCAACATGAAACACGACATACAGAAAGGGAGGCATCATCCATGAACAAGATCAATCAAGAAGCCCTGGCCGTCAAGCGGGCGGAGCAGCTCTTTGACCGCCGCCGCCGCACGGTTGGCCTGTTCGGCGGCCCGCTACTGGCCCTGCTCGTATTCTTCACGCCGATCGACGGGCTGACGCTCGAAGCGCATAAACTCCTCTCCATCATGGTCCTCGTCGCCATCTGGTGGATCACGGAGCCCGTCTCCATCCCCGTCACCTCGCTCATCGGCCCGACACTCGCCGTCATGACGGGCGTCGTCCCCGTCAGCATGGCATTCGCCGCCTTTGCCAATCCCATGATCTTCCTGTTCATGGGCGGCTTCATCCTCGCGAAGGCCATGATGACGCACGGCATCGACAAGCGCTTCGCCTACTGGCTGCTCTCGCGGTCCTGGGTCGGCTCCAATCCGCGCCGCATCTTCCTGGCCATCGGCCTCGCCGCGGCGCTCTGCTCCGGCTGGATCAGCAACACGGCCACGGCGGCCATGATGTTCCCGATCTGCCTCGGACTGCTCGCCTCCATCAAGGAGATGTTTGCCGCTAACGGCCGCAACATCGACCTCTACGACTACAAGTACGCGACTGGACTCATGCTCATGACGGCCTACGCCTGCTCGATTGGCGGCGTCCTGACGCCGATCGGCACGCCGCCGAACCTCATCATGCTCGGCTTCCTCGACCAGATGTGCGACATCCACGTCTCTTTCTTCGAGTGGATGACCTGGGGCGTCATCGCGATGATCCTCTACTTCATCATCGCCTACGTCGTGCTCGCGCGCATGTTCCCGGCCGATGTCACGAAGATTGAGGGCGCTGAGCAGTTCATCCATGACAAGCTTCGCGAACTCGGCCACTGGACGCGCGCCCAGAAGAACACGGTCATCTGCTTCGGCGTCTCCGTCATTCTCTGGATCCTGCCGGGCTTTCTCTCAATCGCACTCGGCAGCACCTCGCCGGTGCTCAAGATGTACAACCGCCTCTTCCCTGAGGCTGTCGCCGCCATGCTCGGCGCCCTGCTGCTCTTCCTACTGCCCGTCAACTTCAAGAAGCGCGAGTTCACACTGACGTGGAAGGATGCGCGTGACGGCATCGAGTGGGGCACGCTGATCCTCTTCGGCGGTGGCCTCGCGATGGGCGGCATGATGTACAAGACAGGCCTCTCGAAGTGGGTCGGCGACAGCATCATCGCGATGATGGGCGGCGAGCCGTCTGCCATCGCCATGGTCGCCATCTTCTCCATCATGGCCCTGCTGCTCTCGGAGCTCACGAGCCACACAGCCGCGACAAACATGATCGGCCCGCTGGCCATCACGGCCGCCATCTCGGCCGGCATAAACCCCGTCCCCGTCTCGGTCGCCATCGCGCTCTCGGCATCGCTCGGCTTCATGCTGCCGGTCTCGACGCCGCCGAACGCCATCGTCTACGCCTCGGGCTACATCCCCATCACGAAGATGATCCGCACGGGCGTCTACATCGATATCATCGGCATCGCCTGCGTGACGATCCCGCTCTGCATCTACTTCGTCTCCTGGATCATCGGCTGATCGGCCAAAATTGCAATAAGAAATGCTGCACCATGGATATGATGCAGCATTTTTTTGCCTCAATTATTGATGCGGTAATCCTCGAACGAGGCGATCATGCCGGAGTCGAGGCCCGCGATGAGCTCGCGCAGCACAGAGGGGGCCGTGTAGTCGAGCGGCAGGAAGCAGTCCTTCGCCTCATTGTAGTGGCGGCGTATCGTGTTCTCGATATCGCGGATGGCGCGCTCGTTCTGCCGGAGACACGATGCGTAATGCGAGGCGGAACGGCTGTAGCCGAAGTAGGAGATCACGCCCCAGAGCGCGACGAAGATCCAGGCGGCCATCGCCGGCAGGTGGATGCCGACGATCAGGTAGAGCAGAAGCGCCAGCAGGAAGCCGCCGATAATCCAGCGCACCTTGGACGGCTGCTGCCAGTATGCCGACTTGAGCCAGAGGTCGGCAAGCGTCGCGTACTTGTCGTCAAGCTCCTCAAAATACGGCGCAAGGCGCCGCAGCTCCACGAGCGTCTCCTTGCGCGTCGCCGGCACCGGCGCCAGATCCTTGAGCAACACGAGCTCCGGCATGCCCTCCGAGACGGGGCTGGCCGCCAGCGTCGCGGGCTCGCCGCAGAAGGGGCAGATCCGCGTCCCCGATTCCAGCATACAGCCACATTTCCTGCAGATCATGATTGATCCCTTCTTTCTCACTTAACTCACTCACTTAACTCACTGAATCGAATACATTATTGATATTCGCCAGCCCACGAAAAAATCCTGCTGCAAAGCGATGCAGCAGGATTTTTTTATGGAAAGATGGGCAGATGGATTGCCTCGCTCATTTGACCGTGCGCTCCACTGTCTCGAGCTTGCCCTCTTTCTCGAGGCCCTCGACCCATTTTGCATGGTGGTGCTTGGCATAGCTCTCCTTGACCGTGCCGTCGCGCATGCCCTGGAACGAATCCGGGTTGACGCCGATGGCCAGGTAGATGTGGCCGATCGCTGCGGCAAAGCCGAGGCCGGCGCAGATGCTGTGCAGCGGGATCATCCAGGTGCGGATGGCCGGCGAGATGTGACCGGCACCGAGCCAGAGCGTGAGGCCCGAGACGACGAAGCCGAGCCACAGCAGCGCCTGCAGCAGGATGTTCATGCGCTCACCGCCGTTGTAGAAGCCCTGTTTCGGCATGCCCTCCGGCTCCTTGCCAATGAGCTCTGCCGGGAACTTCACGAGGAACTTCACATCGTCCTTGTCGAAGTGCAGGACCTCACGGATCAGCGTCATGATGCCGGAACGCGCCGTGATGAGCAGGGCGACGATTGGATTCAGGATGAAGATGACGCCGAGCATATGGTGCATGGTCTGCAGCGTCTCTGCACCGAAAGCCTCGTAGAGGAACAGGAACTTATTGGTGTAGAGCGGCATCGCCGTCAGGAATAGCAGGAAAAACGTCACGGCGTTGATCCAGTGGAAGTAGATGAACCCCTTCTTATGGCGCTTGATGTAGGTTACGTTCTTGGACATCACTTCTCCCCCTTCCCGTTCTCGTCATCGTCTTTCTTGCCCCTCATGCCCTTGACGGCAGCGAGGCCGAGCACGCCGACGAGCGCACCGACACCGGCGACCTTGCCGAGCGGGCGCACGACGTCCTTCCAGATGTCGATGGAGACAGGCGTCTTGGCCTGCGGCTTGAAGCCGTAGACTTCCGGCTTCTCCGGCAGCACGTAGATCATGTGGACGCCGCCGACGCCCTGCGGGTTGAACACGTTGGCATCCGGATAGCCGTCTTCCTGGAGCTCCTTGACGCGCTGGCGCGCGATCTCCTCGATCTCCTCGTACGGTGCGAACTGCAGGGCATCGGCCGTGCAGGTCTTGGCGCACGACGGCGTCATGCCCTCTTCGATGCGGTCGAAGCAGAGGTCGCATTTCGTCGACTTGTGCGTCTCCTTGTTGATTTTCGGGACGTCGAACGGGCAGTTGGCCACGCAGTAACCGCAGCCAACGCACTTGTCGGCGTTGATGACGACAGCACCCGAGTCGAGCTTGTCGATGGCCTCCTCCGGGCATCCCTTCGCGCAGGCGGGATCGCCGCAGTGCATGCACTGGACTTTGACGAAATCCCAGTGGAATTTGCCTTTCGCGTCCGTGCGCTCCGTCATGCGGATGAGGTTCCACGTCGTCGGTGTCAGTGTGGCATGCGACTGGTACTGACCCTCGAACGGGGTCGACATGTCAGCCGGCAGGTCATGCCACTGCTTGCAGGCGACCATGCAGGCCCTGCAGGCGCTGCAGCGCGCGATGTCGTGCAGCATTGCCATTTCTTGTGCCATTTACTTTTCCTCCCCTTCATCGAAAACCGGCGCAGCGGCCAGCAGTACACTGCCCCGCTTCACGAGCCCCTGCTCCTGAGCCAGGAGGTCAAGGTGGAGCGTCGCCCAGTCATGCCGGTAGATGATCTCAGATGCATCCGGACCGTCCGGCGCTTTCGGGTCCATCTGCTTGCCGCCCTGATACGTCTTGAGGTATGTGTGGCATTCCTCGCAGACATCGAGGCGCATCTCTTCTTCCCCCTCCGGCTCCAGCACCTTCATCTTCTCGAGGTCCTGGTTGCCGCAGTAGGCGCAGCCGACGCGCGCGTACGGCCAGACCGTGTGGCAGCCGTCACAGACGAGAAAGCGCGCGCGGCCCTGCTGCTCCTTGCGCAGGACAGCCAAGACAGGTGGCCTGCCGCAGACCGGACAGTAATTGCGCTTCCAGCCGATCTCTTCCCAGACGGCTGCATCCTTGGCCTCTGCCGGCACGAGCGCATCGACGACGGCCCAGCCGAGGAGGCGCAGGCCTGTCTCATGGAGTCCGCGCGCTTCTGCGAAAGCATGGATGCGCGCATCCGCCTGCTGAAGAAGCAACGCAAAGAAGGCAGCTGCCTCCTCCGGTGTATCGGTAAATGTGCGCATCGAGGCGAACGACTGGCGCAATCCATCCGGCATCGTCAGCTGCTCGCTCGCGAGCAGCTTGGATATGGCGCGGCCGAATGAGGCTGCCGCTGCTTCGGCCATATGCTCTTGCAGCTCGCTGTGCTGCAAGAGCGGCAGGCCGTCCTTCGTCATCGCCTTCCAGGATGCTTTCTCGGGGAACGCGACAGGCGTCAGCGCTTCGCCCAGCAGGCCCTCGAGTGCGAGCTGCCAGCCGGCCGTCTGCTCGAGATAGCCATGCTGCGCGAAGTAGTCCTGCCACATCGCCTGGCAATCCTTTCGATTCTTTTCCATCATCAATACCTCATGCCTTCTCTACGTTGACGAGGCAAGCCTTGAACTCCTGTTCCTCGGAGTTCGGGTCGAGCGCGTCATTCGTCAGGTAATTCGTGCTCGGGCCCGTCGAGAGGCCCTTGAATCCGAAGGAGTACGGCATCCAGACCATGTGCGTCTCCTCGCCGTTGACCGTCAGCGGCTGCGCGCGCTTCGTGACCATCGCCTTGACGACGACAGAGCTGCGGGCCGAGCTGACCTTGACCTTGTCGCCGGCCTTGACGCCGATCTTCTTGGCGAGCTGTTCGCTGATCTCGATGAAGTTCTCCTTGACGAGCTCATTGAGCCACGGAATGTTGCGCGTGACCGTGCCGGAGCACCAGTGCTCCGCGATGCCCGAGCTGCAGAGCACGTACGGGAACTTGTCCTTCGTGCCGATTGGCTGCTTCTCCGGCAGGCGCGGGTACTTGATGCACGGATTGTGCTGTGCGTTCTCATTCTCGTGCATCGCATTGTGCGTCGGGCTCTCGAACGGCTCGTAGTGCTCGGGGATTGGACCGTCGACCGGCGTCGAGGATGCATCGCGCGTCGTACCGTCCGGATTCTTATCCTGATACGGTGCAGCGTAGATGCGCGCGATGCCCTCGCCGTTCATGCGGAATGGCTTCTGGCCTGCCGGCGTCGAGGGACCGGCCGTGCGATTGCCGACATCCGGCACATCGTAGCCCGTCCACTTACCCGCTGCCGCATCCCACCAGACAAGCGGATGCTCTTTGTCTGCGGGGCTGCCGTCTGCGAGGCACGAAGCGCGGTTGTAGAGGATGTGGATGTTGTCCGGCCATGCCCAGCCGAACTTCGGGAAGATGCCGATATTGCCCGGATCTTCCTGACCGCGGCGCGCCGTCATATTGCCCTCGCGGCCGTAGTAGCCTGCGTAGATCCACATGCCAGAGGCCGTCTCACCGTTGTCCTTGAGCTCGCCGATGCCGTTGACGACCGTTCCCGTCGCGACATCGTAGCCGCTGATCTCCTTCATGATGTCCTCGAGGTAGTGGTCCTCACGGTAGTCCCAGGTCATGAACTTGATCGGATCGTCTTTCGTCTCCGTCGAGTCCGCGTAGAGCTCGCGGATGCGCTTCCAGAGCATGTCGTTGATCTCGTAGTCCGGCTTCGAATCGCCGAGCGTATCCGGGCCCTTCATTCGCCACTGGATCAGGCGCATCGAGTTCGTGATGGAGCCCTCGCGCTCGAGGTAGGAGCAGGCCGGCAGGAAGATGACCTCCGTCTGTATGTCGGCCGGATTGTCGCCCGGACGGTTCCAGAACTCCGCCGTCTCATTGATGAAGATATCCTGCACGATGAGGGAGTCCATCTTGCAGAGGCCGTCGTGGACGAGGCCGGCATTGGCATTCGTCACGTGCGGGTTCTGGCCGCAGAGGTAGAGCGCGTGCATCGTGCCGCGCCATGCATCCTCGAAGATCGCGTAGATGGAATCTGGATGATTGCCGTTGCGGATGGCGCCGTAATTGAAGCCGTAGTCGTTCTCGGCCGTCGCGTGCTCGCCGAACCATGCCTTCGTCATGTTGACGTACCACTTGCGGCGGAACGTGCCGAAGGCATCCGTCCACTTCGCGAGCGTGTTCGTCTTGTGCGTCGGCGCGACGAGGTAACCCGGCTGCATGTTGAACTCGATGCCAAAATCCGTCGAGGCCTGAACGTTTGGCTGCCCGCGCATGGCGATGATACCGCCGCCCGGGATGCCGATGTTGCCCTTGAGCAGCTGCATGATCGTGAAGCAGCGGATGTTCTGGACGCCGATCGTATGCTGCGTCATGCCGAGCGCGTACATGATGATGGCCGGGCCCTCGTGGTTGACCCAGATGTCGGCAGCGCGCTGGATGTCATCGGCCGGCATGCCCGTGACATTCGAGACCATCTCGACCGTGTAGCGGCTGTAGAACTCCTTGAGACGCGAGAGGACCGTGTTCGGTGCAAAGAGATCATCGGCCTTCTGCGGCTTGCCGTCCGCGCCGAGCGCATAGCCCCAGCTCTTCTTGTCCGTGTACGACTTCTTGGCCTCATCGAAGCCGGAGAACAGGCCGTCGTGGAACGAGAAGTCGTCGCGCAGCAGGCAGGCAGCGTTCGTATTGCGCAGCACGTAATCCTTGTCGAACTTCTCACGCTCGAGCATCTGCGAGATGATGTAGCCCATGAAGGCGATGTCCGTGCCCGGGCGCAGCTGGAAGAACTCGTCCGCGATCTTCGACGTGCGCGTGTAGCGGACGTCGACGTGGACGATCTTGGTGCCGTTCTGCTCACGCGCCTTCATGACATTCTTGAGGCCCATCGGATGGCATTCCGCGAGGTTCGAGCCCTCAATCCAGACGAGCTTCGTGTTCTTGAGGTCGCCCCACGGGTTCGTCATGGCACCGCGGCCGAAGGCAGCGCTCATCGCCGGCGGCGTGTTGGCATGGCAGACGCGCGTCTGGTTGTCGATGTAGACGACGCCAAGTGCGCGGGCCATCTTGATGTTCTGGTAGCATTCCTCGTTGTTGATCTGAGAGCCGCCGATAAAGGCGAGCCCGTCCGTGCGGCGGACCTCATACGTCTCGCCGTCAATCTCTTCGGTCTGCTTCCAGCCCTTTTCGCGGGCATTCTTCATGGCCTTTGCCGCGCGGTCGATGGCCTCGTCCCAGCTGATCTCCTCCCAGTGATCACTGCCCGGCGCGCGGTACAGTGGCTTCGTCGCGCGCTCCTTCGAGTTCGGGATCGTCGCGTAGCCGAGTCCCTTGCTGCAGAGCGCACCGCGATTGATTGGGCTGTCCGTCGCACCCTCGAGGTTGATGAGCTTGCCGTCCTTCACATAGCCGATGACGCCGCATCCGCAGGCGCAGAAGTGGCAGATTGACGTGAACTCACGTGCTCCCTTGAGCTTGAACGCATGAGCTGCTGCCCTGGCTTCCTTGAGGTCGAAGCCGAGGCTGGAAAGTGCCAGACTGATGCCGCCGATGCCGGTGGCCTTGAGAAAATCGCGTCTGCTCAAATCCATTTTATCTCTCTCCTTTGATACGTGTATTTATGTAAATGGTATTTACATCGATGTAAGCAACCGGTCAGCAGATGATGCGCTCCGGATTCGTGTAGACGCAGAAGCTGCCCGGGGCCATGCGCGCGACGAGCGTGATGCCGAGCTTCTTGGCGAGCGCCAGCGAGAGCGTCGTCGGCACGGACTTTGCCGCAACCGTCGAGATGCCCATGCGGCCGAGCTTCATCATCATCTCAGACGAACAGCGCCCGCTGAAGATGATGATCTTGTCCGTGATGTCAACATGGTTGCGCAGCGTCCATCCGTAGAGCTTGTCAAAGACATTGTGGCGGCCGATGTCCTCGCGGAAGACGAGGATCTTCTCGGCCTGCTGGTCCCAGATGATGCCGCTGTGCACGCCGTTCGTCTTCTCGTGCGTGGCCGCAAGCTCTGCGAGCAGCTTGTCGGCACAGGCGAGGATATCGCCGGCCTTGAAGCGCACATCGCGCGGACGTTCGAAAATCTTCTCCGGCTCGCAGTCCAGGATCTCACGGGCGCGGAAATAGCGCGGGTCTGTCGCATTGCCGGCGGCCCATGCCTGTGCCTCCGCCGTCGTCACGACCACAGCCTGCAGCGTCTCCTCGTCGATATCCATGCGGACGATGTCGTCGTACGTGCGAATCTGGCCCATCTGCGCCAGGATGCCGATGACGAGGTCCGTGTGGTCACCCGGTGAACAGAACGATGTCGTAAAGCGCTTTCCATTGAGGTAGATGTCAAGATAGCACTCCATAGATGTGTACTTGTGATCGTCCACAAAGGAATCCTTCTCGCTCACATAGCGGATGACGGGGTAATCGATGAGTTCTTCCTCTCTTGCCTGCACCATAGCTTCCTCCTATTTTGCATTATTAAAATTTATTAATATGTTTTCGTATCATTTTTTATTATTATTGCACTTCTTAATCCGCTTGTAAACAACTTTTTTCACAGATGCGATGAAAAACTAGCCTGACACAAAAACAGCCTGCTCGAATGAGCAGGCTGTCACCTGATTTCAAACACCTATTCGCTTATTCCCCATGAGGAAGACGATGACCTCTGCCGCCTTCGCCGCATCGTCGAGGGCGTATTCCCTGACCTCCGTCAATCCCTGTTGCGGCTTGGTGAAGCAGGCTGCTGCATCACAAGGCAGCGTGAGCTCGCCGCGCTCGCGGAAGAGCTCGATGCGCGGGGCCGTGCCATGGCGGCGGCTCTCGATGAGCACGAGGTCAATATCCGTGAAGCGTGCGGCAATGGCTACGAGGTCTGCGCGCTCTGCGGTCCGCTGCTCGATAAAGTAGCCGTTCGGCGAGACGACGGCGACGCCCGCAGCGCCCGCCTCCTTGAAGCGCCAGCTGTCCTTGCCCCGCTCGTCGACATCGTAGCCGTGGCAGTCGCCCTTGACGACACCGACGCGGATGCCCCGCACGCGAAGCTCCGGCAGCACGCGCTCGATGAACGTCGTCTTGCCCGTGTTCGAGACGGGCGCCGAGATCGTCACGAGCGGGCGGCTGCGCCGTTCGTTGGCCATGCGCCCGCAGGCCAGATGCCAGTCGGCAACGGTGTTGACATTGAAGAACAACGCCGCGTCCGGGAAATCCACATAAGCGTGCGGGACAGAGTCTATGACGATGCCGAGCTTGCGCTCCCCCCTCGCGAGGGCCTCGGCAAAGCGCGCTGAGAGGTCCCAGCGATAGAGGGCTGCCAGCGGCTGGCGGCGCCCTGCGCGAGGCAGGACGGCCTGACAGCTTCCCTCCTCCGCTGCCTTCAAGAGAGGCCGGAGCTCCGCGAGCTCGAGGAACGGCATATCGCATGAGACGGCCAGTGCATAGCCTGCCTCTATCTTAGACAGGCCGCGCATCAGGCCTTCCATCGGACCCCGGCCCTGCACACCGTCTTCGACGAGCGTCAGGCCATAGCGCTCCGCGATATCCTGCAGGGCAGGCGTCCTTTCCTCCACGCAGAGGCAGCGCTCCGCAAAGGGCAGGGCTGCCGCCCTGCGCGCGAGCCGCTCGAGCAGCCCCTCGCCATCATATGACAGGAAGCGCTTATCGCGCCCCATGCGCGAGCTCTTGCCGCCCGCGATGATCAGCAGTGAAGCATCCGAAAATTCCACGATTGTCTCTCCTCTGTCGCGTCACTTGCGCGCGCATTCACCGGCATCGCCGCGCAGGATCTCGATGCCGTGCAAGAGCTCCGGCAGCACGAAGCTCAGGCATTCCTCGACGGCCTTGCGGCTGCCTGGCAGATTGACGATGAGCGTGCGCTTGTAGATGCCGGCCTGTGCGCGGCTCAGCATCGCGCGGTGCGTCACCTGCATCGAGAGGGCGCGCATCGCTTCAGGGATGCCTGGCACCAGGCGCTCGCAGACGGCAAGCGTCGCCTCGGGCGTGACGTCGCGGACCGAGAAGCCCGTGCCGCCCGTCGTGACGACGAGCGCGATGCCGCGGTCGCCGAAGGAGCGCATCTTGTGCTCAAGGTCGTGCTGCTCGTCGGGCAGGATGACCTTCTCGGCCACCGTGTAGCCAGCTGCCTCGAGCATCTCCTGCACCTTCACGCCGCTCTCGTCCTCGCGCAGCCCCTTGCTGCCCTTGTCGCTCGCCGTGATAATGGCCGCATCGAGAGGGATTTTCTCTTTTGTGATCTCAAGCGCATCGCCTTCCTCGATCCAGCCGCCGTGTAGCACGCGCGCGAAGACGCCCTCGCGCGGCATGATGCAGTCGCCGACCTGACTCCTTATCGCGCAGCTCTTGTGGCATTCCTTACCGATCTGCGTGATCTCGAACCAGACTTCGCCGGCGCGCAGGCGCGTGCCGACCGGCAGTTCCTTGAAGTGGAAGCCCTCCGCGACGATGTTCTCGCCGAAGGCGCCGAGCTTGACATCGATGCCGCGCTTGCGGAACTCCTCGATCTCCGCGAGCCCGAGGAAGCTGACCTGACGATGCCATCTGCCCGCGTGCGCATCGCCGACCATGCCCCATTCCGTCTGGAAGAGCGCCTTGTGTACCGGCGTCTTGAGCGTGCCCTTCTTCTCACTGATGCAGAGTGCCTTGATCGTTCCCATGAATATCCTCCATTCTATCCGGATATGCTTCTATCTCTATCCGCTTGCCATCAGCCGCCGACCTGATACATGGCCCGGCTGTCCTTCTCGTCATACGATGCCGCCTTGAAATAATGTTCCTGCGGCTTGTGGTAGATTGCCTGCTGCAGGGCATGCCTGAGCCCGTC
Source organism: Mitsuokella jalaludinii (assembly GCF_928722185.1). NCBI lineage: Bacteria > Bacillati > Bacillota > Negativicutes > Selenomonadales > Selenomonadaceae > Mitsuokella > Mitsuokella jalaludinii. The sequence goes on along the minus strand of NZ_CAKMXA010000001.1, from coordinate 1,927,835 downwards.
GTCGCTCATGCCGCTGCGCAGCATTCCCCGGAGATCCGTGCCCGTCCTCGCATTGAGGCAGAGCTTCAGGAAACCCTCCGCCGTCAGCCGCACGCGGTTGCACGAGGAGCAGAATTGATGCTCCATCGCGTCGATGAAGCCGACCTGCCCCGCAAAGCCATCAGCTTGGTAGTAGACGGCAGGGCCGTGCACACCGCGTTCCGGCAGGACGGGCCGCAGCGGGCCAAACGCCGCCTCGAGGCTGCTCCTGACCTCCGCCATCGGCAGTCCCCTGAGCCCCGCCTCGTAGGCGCAGCCAATCGGCATGAGCTCGATGAAGCGGAACTTCCAGGGTCGCTCGCGCGTGAAGCGCGCGACGAGCTCCGGCAATTCCACCTCATTGACGCCGGCAATCGGCACGCAGTTGAACTTGACATCGCGAAGCCCCGTCGCCGCGATGGCCTCGATGCCATCTTCGACGCGCGCGAAGAACGGGCGCCGCGTGAGCTCCGTAAAGGAAGCCGCCTTGAGCGTGTCGAGGCTGATGTTGACGCCCGTGAGCCCGGCTTGCACGAGGTCTTCAGCCATGTCCGCGAGCAGGACGCCGTTCGTCGTCAACGCGACGGACTCGATGCCCGGCACAGAGCGGATCTCGCGCACGAGCTCGACGACGTTTCGCCGGATGAGCGGTTCGCCGCCCGTCAGCCGTACCTTGCGCACGCCGAGCGAGGCCAGCGCCCGCACGATGCGGACGATCTCGTCAAAGCGCAGGATGTCCTCGTGCCGGAGTTTCTCGACGCCATTTTCTGGCATGCAGTAGCGGCAGCGCAGGTTGCAGCGGTCCGTCAGCGAGATGCGCACGTATTCGATTTTTCGTTGGTAGCGGTCGTACATACTATCACCTCAAAGAAGAACGCCCTTGACCCGCGTGCCGGCCATGAGAGGCCCCGTGCCGGCCGGGATGTCAATCAGCGCATTGCAGCCAGCCGCCGAGAAGAGCGAGCCCGAGTCGTGCTGCGCCGGGATCTCGAAGATGCCCGCCTCGTAATGCGCGCGGATGAAGCGCCGCCCGTAGCTCGGCTTCGGGAACGCATCGGCGAGGAAGCCCTCGACCGCACGGCCTGCGACAGGGCTGCGGCCCGAGAACGCTTCGAGCACGGGGCGCGTCAGGAGCTCGAACGTCGCGTAGGACGCGAACGGATTGCCCGAGAGCGCGATGCCGAGCATATCGCCGACCGTGTAGGCGATGACAGGAGCGCCCGGCTTGATGCAGACGCGCCAGAAGAGGCGCGTGCCGATGAGGCGGACGACCTCGTGCATGATGTCCTTCTTGCCGACCGAGACGCCACCCGTCGTCAGGAAGAGGTCCGCCTTCGCCTGCCAGTCAGCGATGACAGCAGCCGCCTGTTCGGCGTCATCCGGCAGGATACCAAGCACCTCCGGCTCAAAGCCGAGTTCCCGCAGCCTGCCCGCAAGAGCGTAGAGGTTGCTGTTGTAGATCTTGCCGGGGCGCAGCGGCTCACCCGGCAGCACGAGCTCATCGCCCGTGCTCGCGATCGCGACGCGCGGACGGCGGAGGACCTTGACCGTGCCGAATCCCAGGCTCGCGAGCACGCCGAGATGTGCCGCCGTGAGCTCCGTGCCACGCTCGACAGCCCGTGTCCCCTTGCGGACATCCTCGCCCGCAAAGCAGTAGTTCTCGTGATGGTGGAGCTCGTACGGCACAAAAATGCGGCCATCCTCCACCGTGACATCTTCCTGGCGCACGACGCAGTCACAGCCCTTTGGGATGGCCGCGCCCGTCATCAGACGCACAGCCGAGCCCGCTGGCACTTCTGCCGCGAAGAAATCCCCGGCGCACTCCTCGCCGATGACCGTAAAGGCAGCCGGTGCCTCCTTCGTCGCCCCCTTCGTGCCGGCGGCCGCAAAGGTGTAGCCGTCGAGCGGCGAGCGGTCGAACGGCGGATTGTCAAATGTCGCGACAGCATCCTCAGCGAGGACGCGCCCGAGCGCCTCTAAAAGAGGCACCTCCTCGACGGCTTCGATTTTCTTCGTGTGTTCGAGCAGGACCGAGATGGCCTGCTCCAGAGAAATATCCTGCATGAGCAACCTCGCTTTACTTCTGGAAGGGGCAGATGGGATAGCGGCAGACCTCGCAGCGCATGCAGAGGCCGCCGATGCCGAAGTGGCGGATCTCCTTGCGCGTCACGCGGTCACCGGCAATCGCGCGCGGCAGGATCATGTCGAAGACCGTCGCCTTGTCGAACATGACGCAGCCAGGCAGGCCCATGACCGTGACCTCGCGTCCCTCGCGCACAGAGTAGCCGAGCAGGAACATCGCGCCCGGCAGCACAGGTGCTCCGTACGTCACGATGTCGACGCCGGCATCGCGGATGGCCGCCGGCGTGCGGTCGTCGGGGTCGACACTCATGCCGCCCGTGCAGAGGATGATGTCCATACCGAGGTCCAGGAGCTCCTCGATAGCCGCCTTCGTGTGCTCTGTCACGTCATCCGACAGACGGTGCTCCGCGATCGTCAGGCCGAATTTCTTGAGCTTTGCCGCGATGACCGGCGTGAAGGTGTCCTCGATGCGGCCGAGGAAGACCTCCGTGCCCGTCGTCACGACGCCAACCTTGAGGTCCTTGCGGTACGGCAGCAGGCGAAGGAGCGGCTCCGTACCTGCCGTGCGGCGCACCTCCTCCATCTTCTCGCGTGCAATGAAGAGCGGCGTCACGCGCATGCCCGCAAGCTTCATGCCCTTCTTGACCGGCATGTTCTGCGCGAGCGTCGCGATCGTGACATCCTCGAGCTCATTGACCGCATCAAAGCGGTCTTCATCGACCTGGAATACGCCGTCGCAGTCCGCGATGAGCTCGATCTTGCCCTCCTTCGGCGCCGTCGCCGTCATATGCTCGTTCTGGCAGAGCTCGCGTAGGACATCGGCCGCCTCATTCTCGTGCATCTCCGTCGCATCCTCATCCCAGACGTAGATGTGGTCCTTGCCGAGCGAGAGCAGTACGGGGACGTCCTCTTCCTGGATCACATGGCCCTTGCGGAACCGCGCATTCTTCGTCACGCCGCGCACGATCTGCGTGATATCGTGGCAGAGCACCTGCCCGACTGCATCGACTGTCCTGATTTCCTTCATCGCGCTCATCTCTCCTATCTGCTGCACACGTGCATATTGTGCGAATCATCAAAAATCAATCAAAAAGACCATCCTCCCGCAATTGCAAAAGGATGGTCTTCGCCCCTTGGATTTCGCCCCTTTTCAATCACGGAAGGCCCCGGCGTTTCCCCCGGGACCCTGGCTCGTCCACATAGCCAGCCCATGATGCCCGGCCTTAGCGGATTTCGCTCGGAGTCGTATCGTATCTTTTCTTATTTTAGCAGACTTGCTGCCCTTTTCCTATAATATTTTTCACACCTCATCCTCTTTATCGCCATCATCCGCACGTTCTCTCTTGAGCAGATGTGCCTTAGTGATGCCCTGCTCTCCGAAGCGCTTCTTGATGGAATCGATGGCGGCGTAGAGATTCTCCTTGCGCACCTCCTCGTGAAAGAGTGAGATGGCGCCTGAAGTGTCAAAGCCGGAAATAGCGATGCCGAGCAGGCGGATGCCCTGATGCACGCCGAGTGCCCGGTAGAGCGCGAGCGCCGTCTCGTAGATGTCGCGGTCGTAGCACGTCGCCTCCGCCAAGGTGCGGCTCCTCGTGTAGGTGCGGAAGTCGCCGAGGCGCAGTTTGAGCTGGATGGTCCGCCCCTTGCAGCCCTTGCGGCGCAGGCGGTAGCCGACTTTCTCGGAAAGGTCGAGAAGTACCCGCTCCACTTCCTCTACGGACTCGATATCCGCGGGGAATGTGACTTCCTTGCCGATGGACTTCGCCGCTTCGCGCGGCGCCACAGGCCGCGCGTCGATGCCCGAGGCCAGCGCGAGCAGGTGGTCCGCCATGTGCGCGCCGAGGCTGCGGACGAGCTTCTCGCGCGGCGTCCGCCGGAGCTGGCCGATCGTGCGGATGCGCAGCGCTTCGAGCCTGGCTGCCGTCTTCTCGCCGACACCCCAGATGCGGCCGACTGGCAGCGGGTCGAGGACGGCCTGCTTCCCCTCCTCCGTGATGATGACGAGGCCGTCCGGCTTCTCGAGATCCGAGGCCAATTTCGCGAGGAATTTATTCGGCGCGATGCCGACAGAGGCGACGAGGCCCGTCTTTTCGCGGATCTCCGCCTTGAGCTTCTCGGCATAAGCGCGCGGCGACTCCATCAGGAGCTCCATGCCCGTGAGGTCGAGGAACGCCTCGTCGATGGACAGCGGCTCGACGACGGGCGCGTAGCGCGCAAAGATCGCGAAGATCCCCTGCGACACCGCGCGGTAATGCGCGTAGTCGCCTTCGATAAAGATGCCCTGCGGGCAGAGCCGCTTCGCCCGCACGATTGGCATCGCCGAGTGCACGCCGAAACGGCGCGCCTCGTAAGAGCAAGTCGAGACGACACCGCGCCCGGAAAGCCCGCCGACAATCAGCGGCTTCCCGCGGTACTCCTCGTGATCGCGCTGCTCAATTGAAGCAAAGAACGCATCCATATCCACATGCATGACAAGCCGCTTCATCCAATCGCCCCCTTTCCTCTATTCTAGCGCAGGCCGAAAGTCCCGCGCAACCTTCTAAGACAAGACACCTGCTGGCCATTCCCCTGCGATGATCTAAAAAATACACCCCGCACTGGCAAGCAAGTCTTGCAGCGCGGGGTGTTCTGTTTGGATGTAGCAAATCATTCACTCCAGCACATAATCACAATCCATCGCATCATCGGCATAACTGGAATTTCCCGTGTATACCGTCGGGATGGGCTGTACTCGTTCCGTGCTCTCGGCGGTGCCAGCCAAAGCGATATTGACAGAAACCGGCAATACAAAAAGGATTGCTGCTGCGATGCCGATCAGGATATTCTTCTTCGTCATGATAATCACTCTCCATTTCTCCTATGATGCATGTATCTGTTTTCAGAGCTCTTTTCTTTTGACATCTTTATTATGACATGGAGAAGGCGATTTGAAAAACGGATAAATCCGATAAATCCATCGGTTAAACCGATTGGTTTTTCGACAGAGGTGCGGTACAATTGTATGGCAGCCACAACATAACGTCTGATAGGAGATGATTCCATGACGATTCAGCAAATGCGCTATTTCCTGGTCGTCTGCCGGCTTCAGAACATCACACATGCCGCAGCAGAGCTGCACATCGCCCAGTCGACACTGAGCCAGGCCATGCAGACCATCGAAGATGAGACAGGGCTCAATCTCTTCCTGCGCGCCGGCCGCACGATCCGGATCAGCCAGGACGGACAGAAGCTCTATCAGAAAGTCACCGCGCTCCTGCGCGAGGTCGATGCATTCGAAGACGGCGTGCGCGAGATGAGTTGCCGTCACGGCAAGATCAGCCTCGCCATCCCGCAGCAGCAGGCCTCCTTCTTGATCCCGCGCCTGCTTCACACCTTCCAGCACGAACACCCGGAGATACAGCTCGACATCGTCGAGCCGTACGGGGTGGAAGCGGCCCGTTTCGTGCAGGAGGAAAAAGTCGATCTCGCCGTCGTCAACTACGACGGCTCCACGCTTCCCGACCTCCAGTATCGGCGCATCGACTCTCGTCCTGTCAAATTCATCGCCTGGCCCGGCCATCCACTGGCAGACCGCCCGAGCATCAGCCTGGCCGAAGCCGCCCAGGAGCCGCTTGTCCTGCTGTCGGAGGAGTTTTTCGTTACGCGGCTCCTCATGCACACCTTCGCCGCGGCGCACATCGAGCCAAATGTCGCCTACTACTCGCCGCACCTCTCTACGCTCTACAGCCTCCTGCGCACCCACACGGCCCCCAGCATCCTCTTTGAGCAGGCCGTCACCGCTCTTTCCGATATCGTCACGATCCCGTTTGACACGCCGCTCTCGCTGACGAGCTGTATCATCACCAAAAAGAGCCGCCAGATCTCAAAAGACCAGCGGCTCGTCATGAAATTCATCCGTCAGCAGCTGCTTGCCCGCCAGGCAATGCCCTGAACACGAATTTATTTTTCAGCAGAGGCATGATTCACAGAATGGACGATGGTGCTCTGCCGCACGCCCGGATGAGGCGTGCGGTATTTTCTTCGTCGTACTCGATCTGCTCCGACCAGCGGCGCACGGCCTCGGGCAGATCCTCTGTCTCGGCGGCCAGCAGGTAGATGAAGACGACGTTGAAGCGCGCGTAGCGGCAAAGCGCCTCCATGCCATACCGCTCGGCCTTGTCGAGCTGGCGGTAGAGGACATAGGAAACAAGCTTCTCTGCCGCATCCGCTCCCTGCGCAGCGAGAAGTTTCGCATAGCGCGGCAGCAGCTTATGGCAGTCCAGGCGCAGGGCTGTGAGCTGCTGTGGCCAGGCGTCATCGATGGGTTCCGTATCCTTCATTTGCGCGAGCAGGAACGAGAACTGCGCGAGCGTCAGGCGAGCGGGCGGCAGCAGCCATTCGCGCGGTACCGCCTTGCCGAGGAATGCCAGCAGCGCGCCAAAGTCAAAGGACTGACTCTCGCCCTCCGCCCGCAGGCGCAAGCTGTCAACCGCGAGCAGCAGTTCGACCGCCTTCTCGCAGGCCAGGCCAAAGCCCGCAAGCTCGACACCGCCACTCATGATGAAGAAGCGCGGATGCATCGTGCAGACTTCGCATAGCGCCTCCTCGCCAATCTCGCGAATGAGGCGGCAAAGGCCGTCCGCGCGCAGGAAGGGGCAGTGCTCATCCGCCGTCAGGTGGAAGGCGTGCGTGCCGTCTGCCTGCACGTCGATGTTCGCGCGCAGCGCTTCACCCAAGGGGTCGTCCAGCGATGCATAATACGCCGCCGTCGCCTCGTCGATATCGATCTCCCAGCCGCGGCAGCAGCTATGCTGGCAGCGGTCGGCCTTGCAGGCGAAATCCTCTGCAAAGTCAGGCCAGACCGTGACGATTTCCTGCGGCTCACTCATAGCGTGTATCGATCACGCGCTTCGTCTTCTTCTCGGAGCGCGGCAGAACACCGATCTCGACGACCTTGACGAGCGGCGTGAAGCCAATGCGGCTCTTGACGCGCTCAGCGATGCGCTTCGCGAGGTCGAGGAAGTCGACACTGCCGTTCGTCTCGACGTAGAGGCGCATCGTGTCCTTGCCGTCGAGATGCGAAATGTGCATCTGGTATTCGCTCGAGACCTCGGGGAAGGTCTTGAGGATCTCCTCGATCTGGCTCGGGAAGAGGTTGACGCCCTTGATCTTGACCATGTCGTCCGTGCGGCCCTGGATCGTGTCGAGGCGCGGGAACTTGCTGCCGCACGGGCAGTCGCCCGGCAGGATGCGCGAGAGGTCGTGCGTGCGGAAGCGGATGAGCGGCGCCCCCTCTTTGCGCAGCGTCGTGATGACGATCTCGCCCCACTCGCCGTCGGGCAGGTTCTCACCCGTCTGCGGGTCGATGATCTCGATGTAGACGAAGTCATCCCAGTAGTGGATGCCGTCGTGCGCGTCGCAGCTGATGCCGATGCCCGGGCCGTAGACTTCCGTCAATCCGTAGATGTCGTAGGCGTCGATGCCGAGCTTCTCGCAGATGGACTTCCTCATCTTCTCGCTCCAGCGTTCCGAGCCGATGATGCCCTTGCGCAGGTGGATCTTGTCCTTGATGCCGCGCTTCTCGATCTCCTCGGCCAGCAGCAGTGCATAGGAGCTCGTCGCACAGAGGACTGTGCTCTCCATGTCCATCATCATCTGCAGCTGCTTCTCCGTGTTGCCCGGGCCCATCGGCACGGCCATGGCGCCGAGCTTCTCGCAGCCGGCCTGGAAGCCGATGCCGGCCGTCCAGAGGCCATAGCCCGGCGTGATCTGCACGCGGTCGCGATTCGTCACGCCTGCCATCGCGTAGCAGCGCGCAAACTGCGTGGCCCAGTCCTCGACGTCCTTGGCCGTATACGGGATGATGACGGGCTTGCCCGTCGTGCCCGACGAGGAGTGCATGCGCACGATCTTCTCCTCGGGCACGCTCATGAGCCCGAGCGGATAGGCGTCGCGGAGGTCCTTTTTCTCCGAGAACGGCAGTTTCTTGAAGTCCTCCGGAGAGGATACGCCGTCGATGCCGTGCTCGCGCAGGCGCTTGCCGTAGAAGCTGTCTGCGTGGAGGAGCTGGGCGATGCGCTCATTGACGAGCGCGAGCTGTTCATTCGAGATTTCCATAAAAATACCTGCCTTTATCTTCGACAAATCCACACATCCGTCACGGACGAGCCAACTCAAACGCATAGCGCAGGGCTTTCTCGTTGAGCGCAACGAACTTCGGCTTGACCTTCTCGCGGATGGCTTCGAGCACATCTTCTTCCGTCAGGAAGTCAAGCGCACCGCTCTCGAGAGCCGCGCCGAGCATGATGACGTTGAGCGTCTTCGGGTTGCCGATCGTCTCGACGGCCTCCTGACCGTCGAGGACGAGGACATGCGCCGCGTTCTCCCGGAGATAAGCGACCATCTCCGCCCCCGTGTAATCCGTGCCCTTGAGCGCCGCCGTAACGGGCATGATGGGATGCGAGTTGACGACGACCATGCCGTCCTTCTTGAGGTACGGCAGCATGCGCACGGCCTCCGCCGGCTCGAAGGCCAGCAGGAGGTCTGCCGTGCCGCGCCGTATCATCGGGCTCCTGACGCCCTCGCCGATGCGCAGGTGGCTGAAGACAGCGCCGCCCTTCTGGGCCATGCCGATCGTCTCCGCGCTCATGACGGGCAGCCCTTTCTTCATCGCGGCCGCCGCGATGAGCTTCGAGGCGAGCACCGTGCCCTGTCCGCCGACGCCCGTCAGGATGATATTCTTCTGCATCATTTTGCGCTCCCTTCTCGTTTCTCAAACGATGTGACCTCGATGGCATCGAACGGGCAGATGTCCGCGCAGATGCCGCAGCCCGTGCACTGTGAAGCGTCGACCATGATCTTGCCGTCCTCGACGACGATGCCGGGGCAGCCAATCTCGCGGATGCACTTCTTGCACTTGCGGCAAGCGTCCTGAAGGACCTCGGCCTTGCCGAGCGGCTTGACGATCGCGATGCACGGCGACTTGAAGATGATGGCCTTAACGCCTGGCTCAGCTGCCACATCCTTGACGGCTTTGATGGCTGCCTCGAGGTCGAGCGGATCGACCGTGCGCACCGTCTTGACGCCGATGCCCTTGAGCGTCTCTTCGATGGAGACCTTGTCGACGATCTGGCCCATCATCGTATGGCCCGTGCCCGGATGCGGCTGATGGCCCGTCATGGCCGTCGTCGAGTTGTCGAGGATGCAGACTGTGAGATCCGCCTGATTGTAGACACCGTTGACGATGCCCGTGATCGACGAGGCGAAGAAGGTCGAATCGCCGACAAAGGCAAAGCATTTCATGCCGGGCGTCACGGCACCGATGCCCTGCGCGATGTCGATGCCCGCACCCATGCAGAGGCAGGTGTCGACCATGTCGAGCGGCATGGCATTGCCGAGCGTGTAGCAGCCGATATCGCCGCAGAAGACGCTCTTCTGGCCCTTCATCGCGCGCTTGACCGCGTAAAATGAAGCGCGGTGCGGGCAGCCGGCACAGAGGACCGGCGGGCGCACGACGGAGACGGGCGGCTCCGGCAGCGCCGAGGTCTCCGCCTTCGGCCATCCCATAAAGGCGGCGATGTCATCGTAGACCGTATCACGCGTGTTCTCGCCGGCCCGCTTGACATCGCCCGTGAGCTTGCCGCGAATCTTGACGGGCAGCTGGTACTTGCCGCAGAGGAAGATGAGCTCGCGCTCGATGACGGGGTCGAGCTCCTCGATGCAGAGCACCTCGTCGAGCCCCTGCAGGAACTCCACCGCCAGCTTCTCGGGGAACGGGAAGGGCGTCGCGACCTTGAGCACGCGCGGCATTTCTCTCGCCTCATCCGCCCGCTCTGCGAGCGTCTCCGCGACGTACGAGTAGCTGACGCCCTGCGTCGCGATGCCGCGGCGGCACGAAGCACCGCCCAGCTCCAGCTGATTGCGTGCATACGACGAGAATACCTCACCAAGCTCTTCATTGCGCTGCTCGATTGCCTGATGCGCCCGGTACGAGAGGCGCGGAAAGATGACCCAGCGCGCCGGATCGCGCTCGAAGCCTTCCGGCTCATGGACGCAGTACTCGCTTTCATCCTTAACCGTGATGGAGGCATAGCCGTGGTCGATGCGCGTCGTCGGGCGCAGGAAGACAGGCGTGTGGTAGCGCTCCGAGAAGTCGAACGCTTCCTGGATCATCTCGTACGCTTCCTGCACGCTCGAAGGATCGAAGCACGGCACCTTGGCAAACGAAGCGAAGTGGCGCGTATCCTGCTCCGTCTGCGAGGAAATCGGCCCCGGATCGTCGGCGACGAGCACGACGAGACCACCCTTGACGCCGAGATACTCAAGGCTCATCAAAGGGTCCGAGGCGACGTTGAGGCCGACCTGCTTCATCGTCACAAGTGCGCGGGCACCCGACCAGGCAGCGCCCGCCGCCACTTCCATGCCGGCCTTCTCATTCGTCGACCACTCCACGTGGATCTTGCCATCCGGATTTTGTCGGGCAACCGTCTCGAGGACCTCCGTCGAAGGCGTGCCCGGATAGCCGGCGACGACATTGACGCCGGCTGCAACAGCCCCCATGGCAATGGCCTCATTGCCCATCAGATATTCTACATGCATAGCTTTCTCTCCCCAATTGCGATAATACTCCTCTATTATACTATGTGACACGACAAGATGCCACCTGTCGTAGATACATTTTACAACAGGTGGCATCTTATCATTCTGGTATGTCTCTCTTATGTCATTGTCTGCTCACTCATCAGCAGGTGCGAGGTAATTCTCCTCATCGTCCCAGTCGTCCGGCATGCCCTTGACGATGAGCACGGGGCAGTGTGCCTGCTGCAGGACGTAGTGGGAGACCGAGCCGACAAGCATGCTCCGGAACGTGCCAAAGCCGCGCGAGCCCATGATGATGAGGTCGCTCTGCTCCTCGTCGGCCACATCGCAGATGACTTCGCTTGGATTGCCGACCTCAACGCGCGTCCTCGCCTTGATCTCCGGCGGGACGACATGCATGAGATCCGCGAGGAACTGGTATGCCGCGATCTTGAGTTCTGCCGGCACGTAGCCGCTGAGGCTGACCTGTTCAAAGGCCGCCACATGCTTGTTGAGATCGACGACCATGAGGACCGTCAGGTGAGCCCCCGTCATGGCCGCGATCTGGATGGCCTCATTGACAGCCCGGAATGCCTGTCCCGAGCCGTCCGTCGGCACGAGGATGCGGTCGCAGCGAATGGTCTGCGGCTTCCGGTGCTGGATTTCCTCGATCAGCTCTTCTCTTTTCATCGTGATTCCTCCTTATTCCGCCGGTCCGGCAGCCGCGCTCTCATTGAGGCGCATCTGCTGCAGCTTCTGACGGTGAAGCTCGTCCTGCGCCTGGCGCTTCAGCAGCGCGCGCCGCGCCGAGAAGAATTTCGCGCAGAACAGGATGAGCGCGACGGCCATGTAGATCAGGAAGGCGCCGAACTCCTTCGAGATGTCGCCAAAGCCTGCGCCGCGCGAGATGATGTCGCGCACGAAGTGATATTCCCAGGTCAGCGGAAAGAGATGCGATGCGGCGACGACCCAGTCCGGATAGAAGGAGATCGGGCCCGTCGGCCCGCCGAAGATGAAGCCGCCCGGGATGAACAAGATCATGCGCGAGGACGCAATGCCCGGATTCGCCGCCGTCCAGCCGAACAATGTGCTCAGCGTGCCGACCGTCATGACGTAGAAGATCTGGACGGCGAGGAACAGTAGCAGGCTACCCGAGAACGTCATATCGCCCAAGAGGCGCAGGATGGCCATGCCGAAGACGAAGGAGACGATGAGGCAGGCACCGTACGGCACGAGGCGCACGAGGATGTCCCACGGCGTGCCCTCGAGCAGGATTTTGTCGAGCTGATGCGAGAGGCGCAGCCGCGGCACCATGCCGATTGTCGCGAACGTGAAGAACATCGAACCGAAGAAGAACAGGAAGCCCTGCACCTCGACATTGTAGTTGGAACCGTTCGGATTGAAGAGATTGCGGTCTGCCAGCCCGATCGTGCCGTTCAGGCTGTCGTTCGTGCTGCCCGGGTCACCCTGTGCCGCCGCATTGTCGAGGCCGATGAGCTCATTGAGCGCGACCTTGATATCCGAGGTCTGCGCCGTATTCGTATTGTCGTAGAACACGCCGATGTTGCTCGCTGCTCCCGTGTAGCGGTCCTTCTCGAGCCCGCGCGGGAAATAAACGACGGCGACCGCTTGGTCGCGGTAGAAGAGCGTCGTGGGGTCGACCGGCGTGTTGAGCACCGTCGTGACTTCCATGTACTCTGAGGCATCGATGCGGCTCGTGAGCTCATGGCTGTAAGCCGAGTTATCGAGGTCAATGACCGCCACCTTCGCATCATTCGAGATATTGCTGCTGAGCATCGTGCCGAGCACGATGCAGACGACGGCCGCGACCATCAGGCAGACCTTCTCGTACGGCATGCCCTGTCCCGAGAACAGGAAACGGATCTCATCTCTTAGTGAATTCACGTTCATTCACCCCAATCGTCATGCCTGGCATCACGCCGTCCTGCGGCTCCACGTAAATGCGGACCTGGAAGGCCGTGAGGTCGGCCTGTCCCTTCTCGCGCGACTGCTTGAGGTCGGCAAAGCCCGGGGCCTTCGTCAAGAGGCGGATCGTCCCCGGCACAGACTTGTCGCCCGCGACCGTGCGGCCCGTGATCGTATCGCCCTCAGATATGCCCTGCGCTTGCTTCTCGCTGATGTAGATGTCGTAGTAGCTGCGGTCGCTCTCCAGGAGCACGACAGGCGTGCCAGCGGCGACCATCTCGCCCTCCTTCGCGAGGACCTTGATGACGCGGCCGTCCTCCGGCGCGCGCAGCGTCAGGCGCTCCTTCTGGACTTCGAGCTGCTTGAGCTGCACGACGAGCGCCTGCTTCTGCTGCGTGAGCGCATCGATGTCGTTGCTCATATTGCCCGCCGCTTCGCGCTGCTGCGCGATGGTCGGCAGGCTTATGGAATCTGTATTGCCCGTATCCTGCGCGCCCGACAGCAGCTTATCGAGGAGCTGCTGCTGCTGTGTGACATTGGCCTCCGCGACATTCAGGGCCATCTCCGCATCGTCGAGCTGCGACTTCGCGATAGCACCGGCATCGAGCAGCGCCGACTTGCGGTTGTAGTCGATCTGGCTGTTCTTGAGCGTGGCCTGCGCCGCCGAGACGGCTGCGCGCTGCTGGTCGATCTGGCGGAAGCTCTGCTGTTCATCCGAGTCCGCCTTCATGTAGTTGACCGACTGCGTGCCGCCCGTCGAGCGGATCTGCGCGTCGAGCTGCGCAATCTGCGCCTTCGTGCGCTCGATCGAGAGGTCCGTATCCGTCGAGTCAAGCTCCATGATGACATCGCCGGCCTTGACCGTGTCACCCTCCTTGACCGCCTCCTTGAGCAGGCGGCCGCTCACGCTGTCGAATGACATCTTGACCTGTTCTGCCGTCAGGATGCCTTCTTTCTTCTCCATGCCAATCGCCACGGCATCATTGCCCTTGTAGAGCAACAGTAGTCCCGCCACGATGAGCACCGCGATAAAGATAGCCCCTGTGCGCAGGGCCTTTTGTCTCGTATTCATGTGTCAAATCCTCACTTTCGTCTTCTCTCTCATGCGTGTACCCGGCCCGACATCTTCTTGAGCAGGTGGATGAGCTCTTTCTGCTCTGCCTCACTCAGGCGTTCCATGAGCTTCGTGACGCGCAGATAATGCGGCGGCAGGATCTCATTCATGAATGCCCGCCCTTTCTCTGTCAGACAGACGATCTTGGCCCTGGCATCGTCGGGTGACGGCTTTGTCACAATCATGCCATCGCGCTCCATGCGCATGAGCATGTTGCTGATCGTCGCCTTTGTCACCCCAATCTTCGCGGCAATCTCAGACGGCGCAATGCCCTGCGGATTCTGGTGCAGGACGATGAGCAGGCAGAATTTCCCCTCCGACAGATGGTACTCCTTCTGCAGGACGTCGAGGATGCTCGCCTGGACTTCATCACTGGCTTGCTTGATCTCGAGCATAGCGATGACGGCCGCCGGATTGATTTCCGGCACAGTTTTCTTATGTGCCTCGAGTTCCTCCCAGCTCGGTATGAGTTCTCGCTTCATGATTCTCCTCCATTTAGTTAGCTTGCTAACTAATAGTATAGAGCTTATGCACACAAATGTCAAAAAGAGCTGCTGCGCGAGCAGCAACTCTTTCCTTCCCCGTTTCATGATTTCTTTTTCCAGCGGTCCAGCAGTGCGGCGATGATGTCCTCGTAGAAGTCCGACTGGTCCTGCGGATAGGCCATGTGCATCTCGACGAACAGCGTGCAGCTGCGCTGGCCAAAGCTGTGGATGGCCTCGATGCCCGTGCGCAGGCGCTGGCCGAGGTCGCGCACCTCCTCCTGCGAGGTATACTGGCTGAACACCAAGAACTGATTCCTGTCAAAGCGGCCGGATGCGCCGACAGGGCCCACGATGCGCCGGATCTCGTCTGCGATGCAGCCGAGCAATTCGTTGCAAGCCTCCTCGCCGTAACGGCGCAAGAGCCTGTCAATGGCGCGAATGCGGATGAAGACCGCGACGAAATTGCGATGGCCGAACCGGTACTCATCGAGGTACTGCGCGAGCAGGAACAGCAGTCCCTTGACATTGGCGAGTCTCGTCACGCGGTCGACAAAGAGGGCCTCGTGCGACTGCTGCTGCGCTGCTGCACATGAGCCAGTGCCTCCGCAGAGACGAAGTAACCCATGAGGCCCGCGATATTCCCCTGCACATCGTAGACCGGCCACTTCGTTGCGAGGATATTGCGCTGCACGCCGCGCGCCAAGCACTGCCCTGGCACGTCGCGGATCGTGAGGCCCTTCTCGAGCACATCGTGCTCATCGCGCTCAAACGGCTCGGGATGGACGTGCCAGTTCATGTCCTCATCCGTTCTTTCCAGGAGCTCCCGCACGGAATCGAAGTCGTAGAAGTCCAGGAACTTCTGGTTGACGCCGCGGAAGCGACGCTGATTGTCCTTCCAAAAGGCCGGCAGCGGGAAGCCCGTGATGAAGTTCTTCCAGAGCAGCTCCATGCTGTCTTCCGCGCCGTCTGACGGCAGGACGTACTGCGCGCGGCACTTCTCTTCGTAATGCGACATGTCCTGCGCATCCGACACACGCACGACACAGAAGTAGATGTCCTGCTCGCTGCTGGCGATGCGCGCGATGCGGTGCGTCTTCCAGATCAGCGTGCCGTCCGGCCCCTTCGTGCGGAATGCCTCGACGATGCTGCCGAGCTTCGACGCAGCCACGCGCTCCGGGATGGTCTTGAAGTCGAAGAAGTCGGCAAAGCGCTTGCGATCGGCATGGTAGATGGACTGCTCCGCGTACTCGGCCAGTGCTTGCCCGAGCGGCAGCTTGTGGAGCCCAGACCGCAACTGCGGCTGTGTCAGCTCGATGATCTCGTGTTTCGTCAAGTTGATCGTCGCCACCTTGTCGTAAAGGTAGAATAGGTTGCGCAGGAAGTACGCCGGCCGGAACAGATCGCCCTCGTGCGCGATCTTGTGCAGGCGGCAGTCTACGGCGAGCAGGCAGCGGCCGCTGTAGGAGATGACGCGGTGGCAGTCCATCATGACGAAGTCGCCGTTCAAGGGATACGCGAGCTCCTCGTCCTCGCCATTGAGCATGACGCGGTGCAGGCCGCGGCGCAGGTAGCGCATGGAAGGCTGCGTGTAGGTATTCAGTGCTTTTTCCCACTGCTTGTACTTCTCTGCATCCCCCTGCCAGAAGAGCTCGCAGCTCTTCTGGTTGGCAAACAAGATGTGGTAGGCATGGTCGCGATACTCGATGAGCAGCAGCGCATGCCCCGTGAGGAAGTCGACCTCCATGATGGCATCATAATAGGCCTTCCAACAGCCCAGTTCGACCGTGATGTCCTTCTCGAGGCAGTTGTGTATCGTCTCGTCGTAGGGGCGCGGCCGTCCGAGATAGTAGCCCTGGATTTTCTCGCAGCCGATCTCGCGCAGGAACTCGAACTGCTCCTGCGTCTCGACGCCCTCCGCGAGCGTCCGGTTGCCGATGCGCTTGTCCATCGAGATAATCGAGATGATGATGTCGCGCGCCCGCTGCGTGTCGCTCTTGAGGAACGCCATATCCATCTTCAGGAGGTCGAAGCGCTGATCCTTGAGGAACTTGAGGCTCGAGTACCCGCTGCCGAAGTCATCCATCCAGATCTCGTAGCCAGCCGCGCGGAAGCGGTCGAGCACCTCGCCGATCTTCTTGTTGCGGTCGGTCAGGATGTTCTCGACAATCTCGAGGTGCAGGAGGTCGCGCGGCACATTGTACTTGCGCACGGCGCGTTCGACAATCGCGAAGATGTCGCAGTTGATGAAGTCGAGACGCGAGAGGTTCAGCGAGACTGGCACCGACGGCAGTCCTGCCTTCCTGACGCGCGCCTGATTGCGGCAGACCTCTTCGATGAGGAAGGCGTCGAGCTTGTGGATGAGATTGTGCTGTTCGAGGATGCTGATGAAGAAAGGCGGCGTCAAGAAGCCCCAGTTCGGGTCATCCCAGCGCGCGAGGCCCTCCATCGCGCAGAGCTGCCCCGAGATCGTGCGCACGATGGGCTGGTAGTGCACCCTCACCCAGTGCTTCTCGATGGCCTCATCGAGGTGCTCGATGACGTATGACGGCGGCATGTCAATCTGCCTGCGCTTTTTCCTCATTTAATCTTCACCAACTCATACGAGCGCGTGCCCATGCCGATCTTCTCGCCGTGCTCGAGCGTCTCTTTCCAATGGATGTTCGGGTTGTTGTCGAGGAAGTGGTCGTGGTGATGATGCCAGTCCGGTTTCGCGAGATTGTCCGAGAGCTGGCTGTTCGGCAGCGGCGTCGCCTTGAGGCAAGCGTCAGCACAGGCCTGGTCGAGTGCGACGGGGTCAAACGAGGCGAACATGCCCTGGTCCGGCAGAATCGGCGCATCGTTCTCGCCATGACAGTCGCAGTTCGGCGAGATGTCGCGCACGATGTTGATGTGGAAGCACGGGCGGTCCTGTACGACGGCCTGTGCGTACTCCGCCATCTTGCGGTCGAGCAGATCACCAGCATCCCACTGCTCGTTGCGGATGGCATCGTACGAGCAGGCACCGATGCAGCGGCCGCAGCCCTTGCAGAGGTCTTCATGGATCACAGCCTTGTTGTTCTCGTAGGTGATGGCATCCGAGCCGCACTCCTTTGCGCACTTGCGGCAGCCGCGGCAAAGCTCTTCGTTGACGACGCACTTGCCCGATGAATGCTGCTCCATCTTGCCAGCGCGGCTGCCGCAGCCCATGCCGATGTTCTTAATGGCGCCGCCAAAGCCCGTCGCCTCATGGCCCTTGAAATGCGAGAGGCTGATGAAGACGTCGGCATCCATGATGGCGCGGCCGATCTTGGCCTTCTCGATGTACTCGCCGTTCTTGACCGGCACCTCGACATCATCCGTACCGCGCAGGCCGTCGCCGATGATGATCTGGCAGCCTGTCGTCACCGTGTTGAAGCCGTTGAAGTTCGCGCAGTCCATGTGCTCGAGCGCGTGTTTGCGGCTGCCCGGATAGAGTGTGTTGCAGTCCGTCAGGAAGGGCATGCCGCCCTGCTCCTTGACGAGGTCAGCGACGACCTTCGCGTACTGCGGGCGAAGATACGCCATGTTGCCGAGCTCACCAAAGTGCATCTTGATCGCGACGAACTTGCCGTCCATGTCAATCTTCTTGATGCCAGCAGCGAGGCAGAGTGCCCGGAGCTTCTGCATGATATTGCGGCCGACCGGCACGCGGAAATCCGTGAAATAAACTTTTGCCTTGTCCATGATTACCCTCCTGAAAGACCTGGTAGACACAAAATACATATAAAAAGGAGGCTCTGCGCCTCTCGTTTTTACTGTTTGATATGATGAAATTAATTTCGACAGCCTGCACCGATTTTCCTGTTTGGACAAAAATAAATAACCATCAGCAGCTTTCTCGTCACCGCTGATGGTTATCTGTGAGATAGTAACCTTCCGATCGTGTTGTTCATGTCATGCATGGGATACACTGTGTTCCACTTGGACTCGTTAACTAGCCCATTGGACTCTCCTCCATCCTGAGTAAGTAAATCGGCTGTCTGGAAAGGGTGAACCTGACCTTTCCTTGGCTTATCTTTATTGTACAGGATGACGGGCTAAAAGTCAAGATAGTTTTCAGAGAATTTTATGTATTCTGTGTTACGAATACTGTATCGAGATCGCGCAGCGTCGCGAACTGCAGGTAGGCCACAGCTTCTAGAGGCGTCATGCGGCGGTCCGTCGTGCTCTTCGAGACAACTGTGATGAAAGTTCCCTGCGCATCGTAGACAGATGTCTCGAGGACGACGCGGACGGTATCGGCCTCATCGCGGCTCCGCTTGACCGATACATGCTGGCGCACGGCGTAGCGGCATTGCGCGGCGCGCGCCTCAGCGATCAGTCCATCCATATCTGCGCCACGCTGTCCATCACTCTGCACGGTACAGGGCGCATAACGGGTCTGCCAGGCCCCCTGCAGGATGCGGATGTCGGCCGCATCATCTCCCGCAACAAGCGGGTCAAGGTCGAGCTGCGGCACTGCGACAAAGATCCCACCGCGAGCGGCCAGCGAACGGCTCTCGAGCATGTCGCCATCGCCCACCTCATCCTCGCTGAAGTAGAGGCGCAAGGCTCTGTCGAGATAGACAACCATTGCGTGCTCGAAGCGCGCCGAGCTGCGATCCTGCTTCCACGCCACGCGCTCTCCGAACTGCACGTAGCGCGTGCCGAGCGACTGCAATGCCGCCGCCACAGGATCGCCATCCATGACGATGCGCGTGAGCTGCATGCGCTTCTCGTAATACCTTGCAAAAGCCACATTGCCGACAGCCGGTGAGCCGAACGTGATGACGCGCAGCTGCTCGGGCCGCACGCCCATATCACTGAGCCGTGCGGCCGTCAGGATGGCAGCTGCACCGCCGAGACTGTGCCCCGTCAGGTAGAGCACCTCTGTTGGATGCGCACGGAGCTCCTGCGCGAGGTGCTCGCCCATCGTCTCACACGCTCCACTGCCCGCAAGATCGACAGGCTCATGGAAGAGCGCCGTCATCGTGTAATCGTCAAAGCCCTTGTGAACGAGCGGATACGATGTCGCATGACGGTCCTGCTGCGCAACATCGCGGAATTCCTCGACGCTTGAGCCACCAAACGGTACCGAGCGCGTGCGCAGGTCCACCTTGGCGTCCTTGGCGTTCTCCGTGCCGGGGAAGGCGAGCAGCACAGCGCGATGGCCATCAGGCATCTCCTTTGTCACGAGATGATAGCGCCCCTGTGCCAAAGACGTCGCTGTCGTCTGACTCTGGAACTCCCAGCCCGTCTCTGCGAGCCACTCGCGCGCGAGCAAGCTGAGTTCGTCGGAGTACGAGGCCATCGCCACAAGCGAAGAGAGAAGCTCGAGTTCCTGCTCGCCCGTAGCCGTCATGGCCCGCGCCGGGCAGAGCAAGCCCAGTACCAGCACAAGAGGAAGCAGCAAAGTCGCCAGAGCGTGTCGCATCATGATTTCCCTCCAAACAGAAGATATCGAGATACAGAAAAAGCCCAGATAAAATCTGAGCTTGTACTTTCAAATGGTGCGGTCGATGGGACTTGAACCCATACGTCTTGTGAACACTACCCCCTCAAAGTAGCGCGTCTGCCAATTCCGCCACGACCGCGAGATATGGTGCGGTCAAGAGGACTTGAACCTCCAAGGTGTTGCCACCACTAGCGCCTGAAGCTAGCGCGTCTGCCAATTCCGCCATAACCGCATGATATGTAATTTTATGAAAACAGCACCAGGTGCTGCTTTAAGCAAATGGTGCGGTCGATGGGACTTGAACCCATACGTCTTGTGAACACTACCCCCTCAAAGTAGCGCGTCTGCCAATTCCGCCACGACCGCATGATACAATATGAAGATTTTTGATGGTGCGGTCGAGAGGACTTGAACCTCCATGATGTTGCCATCACTAGCGCCTGAAGCTAGCGCGTCTGCCATTCCGCCACGACCGCATAATATGAAAATGAGAGGTATTGATACAATTGGTGGTGCCGAGGACCGGAATCGAACCGGTACGGTTGTTTCCAACCGACGGATTTTAAGTCCGTTGCGTCTGCCAGTTCCGCCACCCCGGCAGTATCAAATTGCTGACTAATGGAGCGGGTGATGGGAATCGAACCCACGTGATCAGCTTGGAAGGCTGGAGCTCTACCATTGAGCTACACCCGCATAATGCAAAGTGGAGCTGGCGAGAGGAATTGAACCCCCAACCTGCTGATTACAAGTCAGCTGCTCTACCAATTGAGCTACACCAGCTTGAAAAATGGTGCCTCAGAGCGGAATCGAACCACTGACACGGGGATTTTCAGTCCCCTGCTCTACCGACTGAGCTACCGAGGCATTTCACAAGTTAGATAATATTATAACACATTACTGTGTAATAAACAAGTGGCGACCCGAATGGGACTTGAACCCATGACCTCCGCCGTGACAGGGCGGCATTCTAACCAACTAAACTACCGGGCCGTATAAAATTAGGTTTTAATGGTGGGCGATAACAGGATCGAACTGCTGACATCTTGCTTGTAAGGCAAGCGCTCTCCCAGCTGAGCTAATCGCCCATAAAATGGTGACCCACCACGGAATCGAACCGTGAACCTACTGATTAAGAGTCAGTTGCTCTGCCAGTTGAGCTAGTGAGTCATGATGATGGTGACGCCAATGGGATTCGAACCCATGAACCCGCCGTGAAAGGGCGGTGTCTTAACCGCTTGACGATGGCGCCAAGAAAAAATCAAGTGGACCTTTATATAAAATGGTGGCTCACCCGGGATTCGAACCCGGGACACCCTGATTAAAAGTCAGGTGCTCTGCCAACTGAGCTAGTGAACCGCACTGGCTGGGGTAGTTGGACTCGAACCAACGAATGCGGGAGTCAAAGTCCCGTGCCTTAACCGACTTGGCTATACCCCAATCACCCCAGGGGTTTGTAAAATTGGCTCCTCGAGCAGGATTCGAACCTGCGACAGCCTGATTAACAGTCAGGTGCTCTACCGGCTGAGCTATCGAGGAATGAAACCGGCAACTTCCTATCCTCCCAGTCCGTCTCCAGACAAGTACTTTCGGCCTCTGAATGCTTAACTACTGTGTTCGGTATGGGAACAGGTGGAACCATTCAGGCATCATCACCGGATATTCTATTTGAATGCTTGCACATTCAAAACTATACAGAAGAAATTACATTTTAGGTCGTCTAGTTAAGCCCTCGACATATTAGTAGTAGTCAGCTTCATGCCTTGCGGCACTTCCACATCTACCCTATCAACCTTGTCTTCTTCAAGGTGTCTTACTAGCTTGTGCTATGAGATACTTCATCTCGGGACGGGCTTCACGCTTAGATGCTTTCAGCGTTTATCCCTTCCGGACGCAGCTACCCAGCTGTGCTTCTGGCGAAACAACTGGTACACCGGCGGTCCGTCCACTCCGGTCCTCTCGTACTAGGAGCAGTCTCCCTCATGTATCTTACGCCCGCGATGGATATGGACCGAACTGTCTCACGACGTTCTGAACCCAGCTCACGTACCACTTTAATGGGCGAACAGCCCAACCCTTGGGACCTGCTTCAGCCCCAGGATGTGATGAGCCGACATCGAGGTGCCAAACCTCCCCGTCGATATGGACTCTTGGGAGAGATTAGCCTGTTATCCCCAGGGTAGCTTTTATCCGTTGAGCGATGGCAATTCCACTCTCATTCCACCGGATCACTAAGCCCTACTTTCGTACCTGCTCGACCTGTATGTCTCGCAGTCAAGCTCCCTTCTGCCTTTATACTCTTCGCGCGATTTCTGTCCGCGCTGAGGGAACCTTTGGACGCCTCCGTTACTCTTTCGGAGGCGACCGCCCCAGTCAAACTGCCCACCTGATACTGTCCTCAGTTTCGTTACTTCTCGAGTTAGATCCCTAGCACATAAAGGTTGGTATCCCAACAGCGACTCTGATAAGCCTGGGGGCCTATCTTCTCCGTCTCCCAACTATCCTGTACGTTACATGCCAAAAATCAATGTCAGGCTGCAGTAAAGCTCCATGGGGTCTTTCTGTCCAGTCGCGGGTAACCTGCATCTTCACAGGTATTTCAATTTCACCGGGTCCCTCGTTGAGACAGTGCCCAAGTCGTTACACCTTTCGTGCGGGTCGGAACTTACCCGACAAGGAATTTCGCTACCTTAGGACCGTTATAGTTACGGCCGCCGTTTACTGGGGCTTCAATTCAAAGCTTCTTCTTGCGAATAACCTCTCCTCTTAACCTTCCAGCACCGGGCAGGTGTCAGCACCTATACGTCAGATTTCTCTTTAGCAGGCACCTGTGTTTGTGGTAAACAGTCGCTTGGGCTTCTCTTCTGCCGCCGACTCCAGCTCCAACCGCGAAGGTCTTCACCAGCTCCGGCCATCCTTCTCCCGAAGTTACGGATGCATTTTGCCGAGTTCCTTAACGAGGGTTTTCCCGCGCACCTTAGGATTCTCTCCCCGCCTACCTGTGTCGGTTTTGGTACGGGTACATGATGTCTCGTTAGAAGCTTTTCTCGACAGTGTAGTACGCTTGAATTTGGATTGTACCGAAGTACGCTCCTATCTATCAGTTCTCGGCCTTGATGCAGGGATTTACCTCTACATCAGCCTACCGCCTTCGACGCGCATTTCCAATCGCGCGCTCAAGCTCCTTGCTGTGTCACTCCATCCTCAAACAACATCATGCAGTACAGGAATTTTCGCCTGTTGTCCATCGCCTATGCTTTATGCCTCGGCTTAGGTCCCGACTTACCCTGAGTCGACGAGCGTTGCTCAGGATCCCTTAGGCTTTCGGTGGATCCGATTCTCACGGATCGTTTCGCTACTCATACCAGCATTCTCACTTCCAAGTCGTCCAGCCGTCCTTCCGGTCTGCCTTCAACCAACTTGGAACGCTCCCCTACCCATGCTTGCGCATGCCGCGACTTCGGTTCTGTACTTGAGCCCCGGATATTTTCGGCGCAGGGCCTCTCGACCAGTGAGCTATTACGCACTCTTTGAATGGTGGCTGCTTCTGAGCCAACATCCTGGTTGTTTTGGAAGTCCTACATCCTTTTCCACTTAGTACAGCATTCGGGACCTTAGTCGGCGGTCTGGGCTGTTTCCCTTTTGAATACGGGTCTTATCACTCGCATTCTGACTCCCAGGCTCTTCTCATGAAGCCATTCGCAGTTTGACTAGGCTCGGTAAGCTTTACGCTCCCTTACCCGATCAGTGCTCTACCGTCTCCATGTGTTACCTGAGGCTAGCCCTAAAGCTATTTCGGGGAGAACCAGCTATCTCCACGTTCGATTGGCATTTCACCCCTATGCACAGCTCATCCCAAAGTTTTTCAACACTCACGGGTTCGGTCCTCCACTCATTTTTACCTGAGCTTCAACCTGGCCATGCATAGATCACTGTGGTTTCGGGTCTAATCCCAGAGACTTCCGCCCTATTCAGACTCGCTCTCGCTTCGGCTCCGCGTCTCCCGCTTAACCTCGCCTCTGAAATTAACTCGCCGGTTCATTCTTCAATAGGCACGCCGTCGCACATATAAAGTGCTTCGACTGCTTGTAGACATACGGTTTCAGGTTCTATTTCACTCCGCTCCCGCGGTTCTTTTCACCTTTCCCTCACGGTACTATGCGCTATCGGTCGTTCCGTAGTATTTCGCCTTGGATGGTGGTCCACCCTGCTTCCCACAAGGTTTCACGTGTCTCGTGGTACTCTGGATACCAGCCCATCAGCTCTGGATTTCGTCTACCGGAGTTTCACCGTCTGTGCTCAACCTTCCCAGATTGTTCGACTATCCCTGACTGACTTGATGCTGGTCCTCAACCCCGGTCGTCCGAAGACGTCCGGTTTGGGCTCTTCCCTGTTCGCTCGCCGCTACTGAGGGAATCTCGTTTGATTACTCTTCCTCCGGCTACTTAGATGTTTCAGTTCACCGGGTGTGCCGTCCATGTCACACATGGATGATACGACATGACTCGTATCGGGTTGCCCCATTCGGAAATCCATGGATCGAAGCCTACTTGCGGCTCCCCATGACTTTTCGCAGCTTATCGCGTCCTTCATCGGCTCGGAACGCCTAGGCATCCACCATATGCCCTTTGTAGCTTAACTATTTGTTATGCCATAGGTTCATATAAATATGATGTCTATGCTTGAATCCTAAAATGTTCGTTCTAACCATTCTGTTCACACTGTCGTGCGACTCGATGATTTCGATACATTTCATTTCTTCTGTGTAGTTTTCAGTGTGCAATGAGGGTTATTCCCTCAAAACTAGACAATGCAACAGCCGGATGACCGACCAGAGTCATGGACTCGCGTCCATTTACTCCTTAGAAAGGAGGTGATCCAGCCGCACCTTCCGATACGGCTACCTTGTTACGACTTCACCCCAGTCATCGCCCCCACCTTAGACGGCTGCCTCCTTGCGGTTAGCCTGCCGGCTTCGGGTGTGAATGACTTCCGTGGTGTGACGGGCGGTGTGTACAAGGCCCGGGAACGTATTCACCGCAGTATGCTGACCTGCGATTACTAGCGATTCCAACTTCATGCAGGCGGGTTGCAGCCTGCAATCCGAACTGGGAGATGGTTTATGGGGTTCGCTTGGCCTCACGGCTTCGCTGCTCTCTGTCCATCCCATTGTAGTACGTGTGTAGCCCAGGACATAAGGGGCATGATGACTTGACGTCATCCCCGCCTTCCTCCGCGTTGTCCGCGGCAGTCTCCTTTGAGTTCCCACCATTACGTGCTGGCAACAAAGGATAGGGGTTGCGCTCGTTGCGGGACTTAACCCAACATCTCACGACACGAGCTGACGACAGCCATGCACCACCTGTTTTCGTGTCTCCGAAGAGAGGGGACTATCTCTAGCCCTTTCACTCAATGTCAAGCCCTGGTAAGGTTCTTCGCGTTGCGTCGAATTAAACCACATACTCCACCGCTTGTGCGGGCCCCCGTCAATTCCTTTGAGTTTCAGCCTTGCGGCCGTACTCCCCAGGCGGAATGCTTATTGCGTTAACTCCGGCACAGGAGGGGTCGATACCTCCTACACCTAGCATTCATCGTTTACGGCGTGGACTACCAGGGTATCTAATCCTGTTCGCTCCCCACGCTTTCGAGCCTCAGCGTCAGTTACAGTCCAGAAAGCCGCCTTCGCCACTGGTGTTCCTCCTAATATCTACGCATTTCACCGCTACACTAGGAATTCCGCTTTCCTCTCCTGCACTCAAGAAAGATAGTTTCCATCCCCTCACGGGGTTGAGCCCCGCACTTTTAAGATAGACTTACCTTCCCGCCTGCGCTCCCTTTACGCCCAATAATTCCGGACAACGCTCGCCACCTACGTATTACCGCGGCTGCTGGCACGTAGTTAGCCGTGGCTTCCTCGTCAGGTACCGTCATTCAGAACCCATATTCTGAGTCCTGACATTCGTCCCCGACAACAGAGCTTTACGAGTCGAAACCCTTCTTCACTCACGCGGCGTTGCTCCGTCAGGCTTGCGCCCATTGCGGAAGATTCCCCACTGCTGCCTCCCGTAGGAGTCTGGACCGTGTCTCAGTTCCAATGTGGCCGTTCATCCTCTCAGACCGGCTACTGATCGTCGCCTTGGTAGGCCGTTACCCCACCAACTAGCTAATCAGACGCAGACCCATCGTAAAGCGATAGCTTACAAGTAGAGGCCATCTTTAGTAGGATTCCCATGCGGAAACTCTACAACATTCGGTATTAGCAGTCCTTTCGAACTGTTGTCCCCATCTTTACGGCAGGTTGTCTACGCGTTACTCACCCGTTTGCCACTCGGCATCTTTTCATCACTCAGCCTTAAAGTTAAGCACTTTATAAAAGTGTGGTGAATGCTTCGCATTCACGACGCCTCTCATCAGTCCGCTCTTTAAAGTTCAGTGATGAAAATCTGCCTCGTACGACTTGCATGTGTTAAGCACGCCGCCAGCGTTCGTCCTGAGCCAGGATCAAACTCTCCATAAAATTTTAGGAAAGCCTTGATTGGCTCAAATAATCTTTTTGGCCTGAACCTTGATAAATCAAAGCTCAGTAAAGAAATTGCCGATTGCTTATGTTCATAATCAATCGATGTTTTAAAAACATCTGGCTTGAATCACAAATGATTCATGTTGCATTGTTTAGTTTTCAAAGAACAACTTTGTCTTCCGAAGCTCGCTTTCGTTTGAAAGGCTTTGCTTCAAGCGACTCATTTATTATACCGCATCTCTTTCAGACTGTCAAGAACTTTTTTATTTTTCTTTTTGTCTGAGTCATCCACTCCAGCAAGGCGCTTCCAATCAAGGAGCATTTTCTTGCCAGGCCGGTGTCTCGCGGCGACTTGTATTATATTACAGGACACGCAGGCATTTGTCAACAGCTTTTTCAAAAAAACTTGCAAAAAAAGTCCCGCATCGTCAAAGCGAGCACTGCTACGCGCAGACGATGCGGGATTCCGGCATCCATTTCAGTCTTTCAGTTTCAGTCATTCAGTTGTAGATCCGACAGCATCTCAACGACAAGACGGATTCAGAGCGCCCAGATCACGGACCTTCCGTGTAAGCCTCTGCGTCGATGACGACATCGTCATCGGCTTCGGAGATCTTGTAGTTGCCACGCGGCGTGCCGCGACGCTCAAGGTCGCGCACGATGGCCGCACCTGCACCAGAGCTGAGCTCGGTCAACGAAGCAGCACTCTGTGCATGAGCGCAGCCAGCCAGACCACCAGACGGGATCGACATCGCCACGGCGAAGAACGCCGCGAGGAAGATTCCTGTCCTGGATATCATTCTGCCCATACTCTCACCTCATTCTCTCACCACCGGCAAGACAAGGAGCTTTGCCAGCGGAGCCAACCATGCCCCGATAAAGAGAAAACAGGCTGCATGAATCCATACAGCCTGCTCGGGAATATCCAGTCCGGTCCTCACCGGTCAGCCAGGGTCAGTCACCAATCAGTTCCATGGCCCAATAGTAGTGGCCATCATTGCCTCTCACACAAGATACACCCATCTTCGTGAAATGATGGTTAAGGAGATTTGCGCGATGCGTCGGGGAACCCATCCAAGCGCGAACGATCTTTTTAGCATCCACTACGCTGCTGATGGCAAGGTTTTCACCGAACCAGGAGCAGGACGCACCATTCAAAACCGATTTGACAGGGCTGCCATCCGGGCGCTGATGCGCGAACAAGATGCCCGCTTCCTGCGCACGGGTCCCAGCCGCCTGGTCAAGATAAACAATCCCGCTTAACGGCTGGATGCCGGCTGCCGTACGTTCAAGATTGACTTCGTTCAAGACTTCATCCTGAAGGCTGGCCGCAAAAGCCGTGCTCGATGCAAAAACGATACATGCCATGACGAGTAAAGTCATGATCTGCCGCAAGGTTTTCATATTGGCCGCCTCTTTCGTTACGATAGTTTGACTTGAGAGCACTTGGTCTCCAAACCACCTTGCGCTGCCTTCATCAGGCTGTCATCCATATCGCTCCGAAACTTAAGCAGATCCGCTACCGCTGTGGGCGCTGCGCGACCACAGGGCATGTTCGCACCGATTCAGTTTTGTCTGGTTTATCCTTACTACTTATAGTTTACCATACATATTTTATTGGGTCAATCCAATTCCCTACATTAATATAGATTCTCAAAGTGGACGTAGACACCATCGAGGTCTTCAAGCAGGATGCCCATCTCGCTGAAACCAGCGTGGAGAGCTTCTGCCGAAAGCTCGACGTTGTTCTTGACGTCGCCCGTGCGAACGAGTGCGAGAGCAGCATCGTCGGTCGGCGTGATGCGGAAGACGGAACCGTCATAGACCATGCGGAACATGCCCGTGCCGTCCGTCGTCGTCAGTGCCTTCGTGTACTCGCGGTACTGCGTCTTCGGCTGATTCGGCTCTGGCAGGCGCTTGCCCGTCGGCTCAAGGCGAACCTTGTCCGGATCCGCTGCGACATCGTACGTGCCGTAATGCGAGACCTGACCAGACTCGACCTTGAAGAACGGAAGCTCAGCACTCGCCAAACCTGCGACGCGCTCGACGCCCGGTACACCATGGTTGCCCATGTTGCTCGTCCAGGAGCCAGAACCATCGAGATTCGACGGGTTATGCGGGTCGATATCCGGCTTCGTCGGCACCGTCGGCGAGAGCGTGATCAGGCCGCCGTAGTTGTAACGGTAGTTGCCTGCCACATCGCCCGTGACGATTGGCGTGCCGTTGATGTGCGCCACGACTCCGTACTGGTTGCTGCCCAGATCGTTGCCCGGCGTGTAGTCCGCATCGACATGCTCGCCATAGGCCAGCTGTGCATCGATGTCCGGATCTACCGTATAGGTGACGTCTGCAAGCGTGTTACCCGTACCGGAGACGAAGAACGTGACATCCTTCGGGTCGATCTTCACATCAGCCTCACCACCCGTGATCGTGTAGTTGTTGAGGAAGTCTGCACCCGAGAGGTCCGTGCCGAAGTGGTACGTGTTGACATCATTCGTCTTGGTGTTGCCATCCAGATAAGCTCCGCCATAGTCGCCATAGTCGTAGATGAACCCAGTCGGAAGATCGCCATTGACAAGGCCCTTGACCTCAGAAGTCGTCGTCTTGACCGTGCCGTACTCCGTCTCGACATCTTTCGTCTCAATCGTGAGATCGGCCGGCGTGACGCTTGCAGTGTTATCGAAGGTTTTGCTCGTTGCACCATCTGCGAACTGGTAATTCTTGTTCTTCAGGCTCTCCAAACTTACCGTCGTATCGTAGATGTTGTCGCCGACATTCTCCGTGATGCGACCATCTGCCGCACCCGTAAGTGCACTCGAGTCCGTAATGTCAAGAAGCAGCGTGCCATCGCCATTGACACCCGCAAAGGTTGCCTTACCGAAATCGGCTTTCGTGCCGTAGACCGTCTTGTACGTCGCGTTCGTGATGAAGTCGTTGACGTTGTCTTCCGTGATGTTCAGCGGCTTGATGTCGACGTAGTTCGTACCATCATCGTGGACGTCGTAGTTCCGCAGGACGTCGCTCTCACTGTTGAGCGTTGCCTTGTAGTTGTACTTGCCGACGTCGTTCGTCTTCGTCAGTTCATCATTGTAGGCCGTACCGTAGTTGCCATTGTCGATGGCAATGTCGTCCGTGTCGCCATTGACGAGCGTCGTGTAGGTCGTCATATCGCCCGGATCTGTCTTGACCGTGCCATAGACCGTCTCGATGCCCTTGCGCGTGACCGTGAGGTCGGCCTTCTCGACCGTCGCGCTCTTGTCGAACGTGAAGGAGCTCGTGTCTTCGAGACCGTAGTTCTTCTTGTCCTGTGCGCTGAGGCCGTCGAGCGAGACAACCGTGTCATACGCATTCTTGGCTGCATCCTTGGTAATGACGCCTTCCGTGTTGCCCGTCAGTGCGCTCGAACCCGTGATCGACAGGTCGCGTGTACCGTCACCATTGACGCCCGTGAAGACTGCCTTACCGAAATCGGCTTTCGTACCGTAGACCGTCTTGTACGTCGCGTTCGTGATGAAGTCGTTGACGTTGTCTTCCGTGATGTTCAGCGGCTTGATGTCGACGTAGTTCGTACCATCATCGTGGACGTCGTAGTTCCGCAGGACGTTGCTCTCACTGTTGAGCGTTGCCCTGTAGTCGTACTTGCCGACGTTGTTCGTCTTCGTCAGTTCATCATTGTAAGCCGTACCGTAGTTGCCATTGTCGATGGCAATGTCGTCCGTGTCGCCATTGACGAGCGTCGTGTAGGTCGTCATATCGCCCGGATCTGTCTTGACCGTGCCATAGACCGTCTCGATGCCCTTGCGCGTGACCGTGAGGTCGGCCTTCTCGACCGTCGCGCTCTTGTCGAACGTGAAGGAGCTCGTGTCTTCGAGACCGTAGTTCTTCTTGTCCTGTGCGCTGAGGCCGTCGAGCGAGACAACCGTGTCATACGCATTCTTGGCTGCATCCTTGGTAATGACGCCTTCCGTGTTGCCCGTCAGTGCGCTCGAACCCGTGATCGACAGGTCGCGTGTACCGTCACCATTGACGCCCGTGAAGACTGCCTTACCGAAATCGGCTTTCGTACCGTAGACCGTCTTGTACGTCGCGTTCGTGATGAAGTCGTTGACGTTGTCTTCCGTGATGTTCAGCGGCTTGATGTCGACGTAGTTCGTACCATCATCGTGGACGTCGTAGTTCCGCAGGACGTTGCTCTCACTGTTGAGCGTTGCCCTGTAGTCGTACTTGCCGACGTTGTTCGTCTTCGTCAGTTCATCATTGTAAGCCGTACCGTAGTTGCCATTGTCGATGGCAATGTCGTCCGTGTCGCCATTGACGAGCGTCGTGTAGGTCGTCATATCGCCCGGATCTGTCTTGACCGTGCCATAGACCGTCTCGATGCCCTTGCGCGTGACCGTGAGGTCGGCCTTCTCGACCGTCGCGCTCTTGTCGAACGTGAAGGAGCTCGTGTCTTCGAGACCGTAGTTCTTCTTGTCCTGTGCGCTGAGGCCGTCGAGCGAGACAACCGTGTCATACGCATTCTTGGCTGCATCCTTGGTGATGACGCCTTCCGTGTTGCCCGTCAGTGCGCTCGAACCCGTGATCGACAGGTCGCGTGTACCGTCACCATTGACGCCCGTGAAGACTGCCTTACCGAAATCGGCTTTCGTACCGTAGACCGTCTTGTACGTCGCGTTCGTGATGAAGTCGTTGACGTTGTCTTCCGTGATGTTCAGCGGCTTGATGTCGACGTAGTTCGTGCCAGCATCGTGGACGTTGTAGTTCCGCAGGACGTTGCTCTTGCTGTTGAGCGTCGCCTTGTAGTCGTACTTGCCGACGTTGTTTGTCTTCGTCAGTTCATCATTGTAGGCCGTACCGTAGTTGCCATTGTCGATGACAATATCGTTCTTGTCGCCATTGACGAGCGTCGTGTAGGTCGTCATATCGCCCGGATCTGTCTTGACCGTGCCATAGACCGTCTCGATGCCCTTGCGCGTGACCGTGAGGTCGGCCTTCTCGACCGTCGCGCTCTTGTCGAACGTGAAGGAGCTCGTGTCTTCGAGACCGTAGTTCTTCTTGTCCTGTGCGCTGAGGCCGTCGAGCGAGACAACCGTGTCATACGCATTCTTGGCTGCATCCTTGGTGATGACGCCTTCCGTGTTGCCCGTCAGTGCGCTCGAACCCGTGATTGACAGGTCGCGCGTACCGTCACCATTGACGCCCGTGAAGACTGCCTTACCGAAATCGGCTTTCGTGCCGTAGACCGTCGTATACGTTGCGTTCGTGATGAAGTCGTTGACGTTGTCTTCCGTGATGTTCAGCGGCTTGATGTCGACGTAGTTCGTGCCAGCATCGTGGACGTTGTAGTTCCGCAGGACGTTGCTCTTGCTGTTGAGCGTCGCCTTGTAGTCGTACTTGCCGACGTTGTTTGTCTTCGTCAGTTCATCATTGTAGGCCGTACCGTAGTTGCCATTGTCGATGACAATGTCGTTCTTGTCGCCATTGACGAGCGTCGTGTAGGTCGTCATATCGCCCGGATCTGTCTTGACCGTGCCATAGACCGTCTCGATGCCCTTGCGCGTGACCGTGAGGTCGGCCTTCTCGACCGTCGCGCTCTTGTCGAACGTGAAGGAGCTCGTGTCTTCGAGACCGTAGTTCTTCTTGTCCTGTGCGCTGAGGCCGTCGAGCGAGACAACCGTGTTATAGGCATTCTCGGCTGCATCCTTGGTGATGACGCCTTCCGTGTTGCCCGTCAGTGCGCTCGAACCCGTGATCGACAAGTCGCGTGTACCGTCACCGTTGACGCCCGTAAAGACTGCCTTACCGAAATCTGCTTTCGAGCCGTAGACCGTCTTGTACGTCGCGTTCGTGATGAAGTTGTTGACGTTGTCTTCCGTGATGTTCAGCGGCGTGACCGTTGCCGTGCCTTTGAGGTACGTGACGTTGTAGTTCGTCAGGCTGTTGGCACCTTCGCCCGTGAGGTCGTAGTTGCCGACTTTCTTCGTCCACTTACCGCCCGTGCCGTCAAGCGCTGCATCGTTCGTATAGTTCATGCCACCGAATGCCGCATCCAGAGTCTCCTCCGTGTCGCCATTCGTGATGCCGGATGCATAGTTGTAACCATACTGCGATTCGTCGAACTTCGTGCCATAGACCGTCGACGCATTGCCAATCTGAATGGTCAGATTAGCTTTGTCAACTTTAAGGTCACCCTGCGTGTTGACGATTTCGTAGTTGACACCTGCACCATTCTCGAAGCCGACATTTACCATATTGACAGCATCTTCATACGAATCTGGGCTAGCATTAGCCGTCGTACGACCATTCTGATTCTCAGCATAGCTGCTGCCGGATTTGATGGAAAGGTTATCGGTACTCTCGTCGAGCTTATCGCCATTGACAATCGCTTCGCCCGTCACGCCTTCTTGTTTACTGGTGAGCGTTGCGGTGAGCGTCCAGTCGTTGATGGTTGCGTTGCCGTAGGTCTGGCTGCCGCTGCCGTTGACGTTGATCTGGCGTCTGAGGATTTCGACGGTGCCGCCATCCTTTGTAGTGGCATCTTTATAGCCGCTTGCTTTACCTTTGTCCGTCAGGTCATAGCTTTCCGAAGCAGCTTTGATGTTGTAAATCGCCTTGTTATCGGGTTCACTGGCCGGTGCTTTATCGCCGCCCGTACGCGTTGCGGTCTTTGCCCAGCCTTTGCTCGTGAACGTGCCGCTGCCATTGTAGTAGTCGGCTACGTCGCCTTCGTTGAAGGCATTCGTATATTCGTTGACGTTATGTTCGTTCTCATCTTGTCCAACGAACGTTGCTTCAGTTGTGGTCGTGACATTGTCATTCGTCAGTTCTTCGCCGTAGACTTTCGTCATGTCGTTAGCGGTGACATAGACGGTCGGCTGTACCTGGAAGATGTACTTGTTGTCATCGTTCTGACTTGCCGAATACGAAGTGCTCGTCGCACCCCACTGTGCGTTCGTGCCGCTGTTGAGGTTCGTGCCGAACTCATCGGCATCTGGCGAGTAAGAATAGACCTTCCAGTTGCCGCCCGTGCCAGTCGTGATGGCTTTCGCTGCCGTCGTGTTATTATGGAAGGAACCGTTCGTGCCGCGAGCATCGATGACAACAGCATCGTTGGCATTCGAAGATGTAATTAAAGCACCGCTGCCGTCTGTATTGTTGGCGAGCGTAATAGCACCATCACCGTTTGCGTCCGTAGAAACAAGACGAATTTTATCAGCATTCTGAATGCCGTGTACGGTGATATCATCTACGGATTCAATCGAAACCAGTCCATCCGTGGCAATCTTGCCATTGACGTTGACATGTTTTTCTGCACCTGTGGACGAAATCTCGACCTTCTTATCTGCGGTGATCTTTCCTACATCGACATTGCCCTGCGTCGTAATTTTGACATTGCCATTTTCCAGATCCGAAGCGGCATTCGTATTGCTATCGTGAACATAAATGGAATCGAGAACCTTGACATCGCCTGTAGTCGTTTTAATCGAGACGTTGCGCAGACCTGTACCTACGCCGCTGCCCAACTTTCCAGTATTGGCAGTTCCTTTTGTACCGACCGTAACAGCACCAGCGCCGCTGTTGATAGAAAGAGCCGAGTTTGGCAGTTCTGTCTCACGGATAAAGCCGTGAATCGTACTTGCGCCGTTGTGGACATCGTCCCAGCCATTCTCATCGGTCCAGCCAATAGCAACATAAGGCTGTTTCATTAAGCCGTTGTTATTGTTCGGTTCGCTGTAGCCATTGCCGCCTTGTACCCAGTTGGTATACATGCCATTCTGGTCGCTGCCCTGGCCGATACCCGAAGAAATATAGAACGTCGTGCCTTTTTCCGGACCCGTAACCCAGGCAAACTGACGTCCGCTTGTACGGCTCGCCGACATATTGGTTGTCTCTTTGCCGCCAGTGAAGTATTCCAGAACCGCGCCATTCTTTTTGACGGCATTGGCCATTGCCGCCGAATTCTCATACTTGTCTGTAATCGTGACAAGATGCATTCCATTCAGCTGATTGCCATCCGGATCCGACACACTATTGCCCTGGGTTGCTGCAAGGTTAGCAAGTTCCCAAGTCTGGGCCAGCGCATTGCTAAGCCGAATCTTTTCAGCAGATGTTAAGTCGCTATAATTAGCAACTATTTTATATCCTCGGGCAATAGCAAACGTCTTTGTAGTGCCATCACTATCTGTATATGTCTTGCCATAGATAGACTGCAGCATCTTTTCCCAAGCCTGGGCTTGTTCAGTTTTTGTCGTTGTTGTTCCTTCATAGTAACTTACAAAGTCATGATCCATGAACGCTTCGTATTTATTCATGGAAGCAACGTTCTTGGCAAATGTCACATTGCCGCCCGACGTATTGATGCTCAGAGTACCGCCATTCAGCTGGAGACGCGCCTCATTCTGGATATTGACTGCGCCACCTGCCGTTTCAATAACACGCTTCGCCTCACCCTCCTGCGTACTGCCAAAGAAAGTAGCACCATTGGCACCGGTAGTCAGGGAGCCGCCACCCGTTCTGATGTCAGCATTGATGTTGACACCGCCTTTATC
The DNA here is from genome assembly GCF_928722185.1 of Mitsuokella jalaludinii. NCBI lineage: Bacteria > Bacillati > Bacillota > Negativicutes > Selenomonadales > Selenomonadaceae > Mitsuokella > Mitsuokella jalaludinii. The sequence continues at coordinate 1,893,136 of NZ_CAKMXA010000001.1, read as the reverse complement.
GTTGCCATCCGAGTCTGCATTCAGGACAACATTCAACGGGCTCGTTGCATTGATATCCGCATTGATATTGACGTCACCCTGCGATTCCAGAGTAAGGGTATTGCGCCCTGTTGTCGTCTGATCGACCTTCAATGCCGAATCCAATGTGATATCAGCATTGCCGTAATCTCTATCTATGGCTTGAATCTTAACATTGTTACTCTTCAGTACATTGACAATAGACGACGTCTTGATGTACGTTGTGCCGTTAGTATACTGATTATTTTCACTTTGAACTTCGGAACTTCCCGTATCATTGATAACAACATTCGTCGGGTCGAGCAGCCACTCGCCTGCTTTGCCGGTCTTGCCGGCTGCGTCGATGTCGACGTTATCGCCGATCTCGAGGTAGTCGCCGGAGGTCTCGATGAGGCCGCCGTCTACTGCGCCGGTTGCATGGAGCGTCGCTCCGTCTTTGACATGGGTCTCTGCGCCGATTGCCTTGATCGAGCCTGCACTCTGCCCGGCCTCCATGCCGGATGCATCAATCGTGCCGCTGAGCTCGACAACGCCGTTATCGCCGCCGTCCAGGAGGATCTCGCCCTTCTCGTTCTGTCGGAGGGTCTTCGCTTCCATCGTACCCGTATTGTTGACGACCGTGCTCATGACATCGCCGGCACTCCTTGCCGTCATGACGAGATAGCCGCCATCTGCCTTGAGCATGCCGCTGTTGAGTGCCTTCGCCTTGGCGAGCGCACCGTCAACGGTAAAGTTGATCTTGCCTGCCGTATCGGCGGACAAGCTGAGGTTCCGCGCGGCTGCAAGTGCCGTCGTACCCTCTGGATTCGTGATCGTACCGCTGTTCTCGACCTCCGCTGCATGCAGCACGACGAGGCCACCTTCTGCGCGGATCGTGCCGGCGTTGATGACCTTGGCCGAAGAATCCTCGGGAATCGCCATCGTGATGCCGTCTGCACCCGCAAAGTTCGTCATGTCGCGGTCGCTGATCCTCGCCGTCGAAGCGACGAGTGAGCCGACGTCAACGCTGGCGTTCTTGCCGAACAGCACACCGTTCGGGTTGATGACATAGACATGCCCGTTGCCCGAGAGCGCGCCGTCGATGACGGATGCGGCATCGCCGACCACGCGGTTCAATGCCACCGAGTCTCTGTCCGGCTGACGGAAGGTCACGCGCTCGTCGTTCGCAATGTCAAAGCCAGCCCAGTCGATGGCCAGGCGTTTGGAGTCCTGGTTGACCGTCATGTCCTTGTCCTGACGCGTGATCTCGCCCTTACCGGAACGGATGACTTCACCCTGCGGCATCGCGTAGGCAATACCGCCGACCGACATCGCCATCATCGCCGCGGTGATTGCTGCGGTCTGGCGCTGCCAAGTCTTTCTTCTTCGCATCGCTCGTTTCATTTTTGGTTCCCCTCTTTTCGTTGTCTAAGTAAACATCTTCTTCCTATCTTGCAAAACCAGAAAAACAGATTGATATAGGCAAACCCATCTGCTTCTCTTCAAACTCACAGCATCAATCGTGCGTTACAGTATTGTCCCTTTCCAATAGGCATACGTACTATTCGCACTATTCTATATATATTATACAAATTATACAAAATTTTTGGACGCGCATCAATAAAAAAGATAAATCCTGATTATATGTTTTTTCAATTCGATAGGATTTATTCATCAATGCGGATAATGTAAGGTTTTCCTCTCAAATCGCAAAAAAAGCAGGCTCCACAAGGAGTCTGCTCTTTTTCATCGGTGCAAATCGATTCGATTTTGATTGGAGGAAACGGTCATCAGAAGTAGACGCCGCCGCGGATCCAGAAGCGGCCGCCCGTGTGGCTCGTGTCGCTCGTCGGCTCTTCGGAGCCGAGCTTCCAGGCGTAGTCGGCGCGCAGGAACCAGTCCTCATAGCGCGACCAGATCAGGCCGAGGCCGATGCCCTGGAGGTTGCGGTGATTCTTGGCACTCGGGTTGATGCTGCTGTCCTTGTTGATCCAGACGCCGCCGTGCTCGAGGTACGAGGCGAGGTGCAGCTGCTGGTCCTTGGCGCCGAGCGGCAGGAGCCAGCGCAGCTCTGCGCGTCAGATAGCCTGTGTCACCCGAAGCCTCGCTCGTTGGATAGGCGCGCACGCCGTACGGGCCGCCGAGAGAGAAATGCTCCGAGGAGTCGAGGTTGTCAAAGGCGTACTGGCCGCGTGCCGAAAGCAGCAGGTAGGTGCGGTCGTTGAGGTCCTGGCGGCGCAGGATGTTGGCGCGGACCTTGTTGTAGGTGCCGAGCGTCTGAGCCGGCGTGAATGCATCGCTCCACGAACTCGAGGAATCATTGCTGATATGGCCAATCTTGTACTCAAAGCGCCAGTCTGTCGCACCCTTACGGTCCTGTTCATCGCCGTAGAGCGAGAGAACGCCCGCATTGCCCGTCTTATCGGCGTACTTGCCGATCTCAGGGATATCGCGGTACTCATCCTGGATATCGCTGTACTCGTAACGGATGCCCGTGTAGAGGTTGTGGCGCTGGCTGCGCTGGATGGCGTAGTCGAGGCCGAGCGAGGCGACGCGCGAATGGCCGAGAGCGTCGAGGCCTTCGTAGTCATCGCCGAGCTGATACGTCAGGACGTTGTAGCCCGCTGTGAGCTTCATACCGTCGCGGATGACCGGGATCGTGTAGTTCGCGCCCCAGTTGAAGAGCTCGTTGCCCGTCGTCGTGATGCCAACGGCCAGGTGGTCGCCCTCATGCGCGAGGTTCAGGAAGTCGTAGTCGACACCGTACTCGTTGTAGCCTGTCGAGCGGTTACCGTAGTTGTCAATCGTGAACAGGCCCTGCTTGCCGTTGTGCGGATTGAGGTCGAGCGTCACATGGACCGTGCCCGGATTCTCGCCCGTCGTCAGGACGGCCTTGGCGTCAGCACCCGCGAGGTCGGAGAGCAGCCAGACGGCGCGCTCAAGGTTGGCGCGCGTTAGGTAGTCGCCCTTCTTGAGGAAGGCCGTCTCGCGCTTGATGACGCCCTCGTGGATCTTCGTGTTGTTCTGGATCGTGATGCCGTCAAAGCGTCCGACCGTTACGGCGTACTCGACGACGCCGTTCTCAATCTTCTGCACGGGCAAGTAGGCGTGTGCCGCGATATAGCCCTTGTCGCGGAAGTAGCGCGAGAGCGTGTCGGCGCCGTCCTGCAGGTCCTTGAACGTCACGAGCTTGCCCTTCTTGTCGGCGAGCAAGCTCTTGAGGGATTCCTCGCTGTAGATATCCTGGCCCGTGATCTTGAAGTCATTGACCTGGACCTTGAGCGTGTCCGGCAGGTCGAGGCTCGGGCGCTGCTCCTGCTCGATCTGGATGTCGGCATTGCCGACGGAGACTCCCGCCTGATCGAAATCCTTCTTATTCCGCTGTTCTTCGACCAGCTGACCGGCATTGACCAGGCGGTCGCGATTTGCGTCAAGGGCCGCCTTGTCCGGCATCACCGGCGCTGCCGACGCCGAGCCCATATTCAGTAAGCCAAAGGCCACGGCTGCCGCCAGCATGCTGAGGCAGTTGCCCGTACTCTTGGCAGCATGTCTGCCATGTCTTCTGTGTTTCATCAAAAAGCCCTCCTCTTTTTCTTCATGAGTTCCTCTCTCATTCATTGCTGCATTTCCTTGCTGTCTATCTTATCCTCATTTCCTTCCAGAAGTTCTCAGAAGCAGAGTTAAGCAGAGTTTGCCTATATTCAGTATTACATTTCGCTTACATTTCGCTTTCTTGAACGCCAATTCCTGCTCGATAAGAAAAATTCTTTCTAAATACCGCCAGGAATACACAAATTGACACTTCTTGCCCATTTGTCCAACGCAAAAGAACAGGCAGACTCCAAACGGAGACTGCCTGCCCAGAAGATCTGTCAATCTTTGATATTCGTGATGATGCGGCCGAGACGCGTGCCGGAGAAGAGGTTCCAGGTCCACTTGATGGCGACCGTGAAGTTGGCATGGGCACCGGCGAGGCGCAGGAGGTGGACGAACATCCATGCACACCATGCGAGGAAGCCCGTCATCTGCGGGTTCATCTTCGTCTTGTCGACGACGGCTTCGCCGCGGCCGATCGTGGCCATAGCGCCGAGGTCTTTGTAGTGGAACGTCGCGAGATCCTGCTGGCCGCGGATGAGCTTCATGATGTTGTCATGAGCTGTCTGCGCCTGCTGCATGGCAACCGGTGCGACCGTCGGCAGCGGACGCTCCGTGCCGTGCTGATAGTGTGCGCAATCGCCGATGGCGAAGACGCAGTCGCTGCCTTCGACCTGCAGTTTCTCGTTGACGATGATGCGGCCGCCGCGGTCGACTTCGCCGCCGCAGTCCTTGATGAACGGCACGGCCTTGACGCCTGCGGCCCAGATGACGGTCTGCGTCGGGATCGTCGTGCCGTCCTTGAGCTTGAGGTCATTGCCGTCGTAGCCGACGACCTGGGTGTTCAGCATGACGTCGACGCCTTTCTTGCGCAGAACCTTGACAGCGTGCTCGCGCAGGTTCGGGGCGACCATCGGCAGGACATTGGCCGTAGCCTCGATGAGCTTGACGCTGACTTCGCTGAAGTCGAGGTTGTGGAACTCCTTCTGCTGGATGCCGAAGAGCTCCGTCAGCGCGCCGGACTCCTCGATGCCCGTCGGGCCGCCGCCGACGACGACGAAGGTCAGCATACGGCGGCGAACCGCCGGGTCCGTCTCCTTGTTGGCGCGCTCGAACATGTGCAGCACGTGGTTGCGGATGTGCAGTGCCTCCTGCAGCGTCTTCATGCCGTAGGAGTGCTCTTCGACTTCCTTCATGCCGAAGAAGTTCGTCGTCGCACCGGCTGCGAGGATGAGGTAGTCGTAAGCGAGCTCACCGTGGTTCGTCAGCAGGACCTTGCGCGCCTGATCGACGCCCTCGGCCTTGGCCATGAAGAATTCCACGTTCTTGGTCTTGCGGAAGAAGGTGCGAACCGGATACGCGATTTCATCCGTCGAAAGGACTGCCGTCGACACCTGATACAGCAATGGCTGGAAGAGCTGGAAGTTGTGGCGGTCGACGAGCATGACGTCGACGTCTTCCTTCGCAAAGAGCTTGGCGAGCTTGACGCCGCCGAAGCCTGCACCGACAATGACAATACGTGGTCTCTTCTGATTCTGCTGATCTGCCATGATAAGTCCTCCCCTGACAATACACACGAAATAAGGAATAATGGAAATAATTGCATAATGGAAATAATTGCATAATTGTAGTGAAAGTGAAAAAATTAACTTTCCGATGAAAAAAATCACATCGTGTAAGCGTCCTTCACGTACCACGATGATTTTGGCGAGCTCTCCGGCAGAGAATGTGCATTTTTTAACTTACCTGTCGGCACTTCTGCACGCCGTTGTTTTCTTTCGGTTACTATCATAGCACGTTTCACGAGTATTGCAAGTCATTTCGCGCTTTTTTTCACAAAGTTATTGTTCATTCCCATTTTCTGTCAGGTTTCCATTTGTTTTACTTCTATGAATCATGGCTATGTCATTCCATACATAGAAGGAATGTAAAAAAGGACTGGTTCTGAGACAAGATGCACAGAACCAGCCTCTATCCGCATACAACGCCTCGGCTCAATAGCGCTTGCGCTTGACGGATGAGTCGTAGCCGAGCTGTTCGCGGTATTTCATGACGGTGCGGCGCGAGAGCGCGATGCCCTCTGCCTTGAGCAGGGTGCAGAGCTTCTGGTCGGAAAGAGGCTTGCGCGGGTCTTCGCCATGGATCAGGTGTTCGATAGCCGACTTGGCCTGCGCTGCCGCGATATCCTCCCCCGCTACCGATTTCACACTGCGGGCCGTGAAAAAACTGCGCAGCGCGATGACGCCCGTCGGCAGCTCGGCGTACTTATTGGCCACGGCGCGGCTGACCGTCGATTCGTGCACGCCGAGAGTATCGGCCACATCCTTCATCGTCATCGGGTGCAGGAAAGACGGCCCGCGCTCCAGGTAGTCTTGCTGACGGCGCACGATTTCCTCGACGACGCGGCGGATTGTCGTGCGGCGCTGCTCGATGCTGTTGATGAGCCAGGCGGCTGCGCGCAGGCGGCTCGCTATGTACTTCTGCGTCGCCTTGTCGAAGGTATCGGACTGTCGGTAGAGCGCGGAGATATGGAGCTGCGGCACGCCGGCCTCTTCGACTTCGACCTCATAGCCCTTCTCGCCCTTCCGGATGATGACATCCGGCGTGATGTAGGCAGAGTCCGCCGCGCCATACGCGGCGCCGGGCTTCGGATTGAGGCGGCGCACGATGTCAACCGCCATCTGGACCTCGGCGGGGCGCACATGCTCGGTAGCGGCAATCTCCTTAAGGCGGTGCACGGCGACTGCATCGAGATAGCGGTCGATGACGGCGGCGACGAGCCCCTCGTAGATGCCCTGGCGCTGGGCCTGCAGGCGCAGGCATTCGGCGAGGTCGCGCGCGCCGACGCCGGCGGGCTCGAAGCTCTGGATGACCGCGAGAATGCGCAGGACCTCTGCCTCACTGCAAGCCATTGCACGGGCCGCCTCCGCCGTCGGCAGCGTCAGGTAGCCGCGGCTGTCGAGTGAGCCGACGAGGAAGGTCGCCACGGCGCGCTCGCTCTCATTCTCGGTGAACGTGAAATTGACCTGCTCGAGCAGCGCCTCCTCCAATGTTGCGTGAAGCGGTGTCGGCGCATCGAACTGGCGCTCGTCTTCATCGGTGAAGTAGGCCGGCTGCTTGCTGCCGCCGTCGAGGTAGTCGGCGAGCGCCCGGACGTTCACGCTGCCGTCCTGCTCATAGCGTTCCCGACGCCCTGTCGAGTACTCCATCTCGAGCACGGGGTTCTCCAGGTATTCTTTTTCAATGGTCGCGCAGAGTTCCTGTGCGGAGAGCTGCAGGATCTCAATCGCCTGCTGCAGCTGCATCGTCATCGCCAAATGCTGCGAGAGATTCATGCCAAGTGACTGCTCGATGGCGCTCACCCCCTTTCTTGTGCCTATTATACCATAAAAAAAACACTGCACCAATGTTCTCGGTGCAGTGTATGTCCTGTGTGATTGTCAAGGCGAAGCGTCTCTTATGCCTGCTGCTGCGACATGGCAGCGGCGATGGCGGCGCCGAGGCCCGAACCGCCGTTCTCGAGTACGGTGTCGACAAGCGGTGCCGACTCACCGAGCAGCTCGGAGAGAGCGCGCATGATGTTCTCTTTCGCCAGCGGCATCTTCTCGTAGACGGAGCCGTCGATGGCGATGTGCTGCTTCTTGATGGCTTCGTCGCCAGCCAGCTGCCAGATGATGCCGACATAGGTGGCCGTGACGAGACGCGCGGAGCGGACGACGAGTGCCGAGGCGAGCTCCTGCAGGCGCTGGCGGTCGACCTCCTCGAGATCGTGGCCCGTCTTGGCGCTGACGATGCGGCCGACTTCTGCAAGGCCTGCCGTCTCGTCGAGGATGATGTTGCTCATGTCAATGCTCGTGAAGCCGTACTTCTTGCCCTTCTCACCGAGCAGCTCAGCGATGGCCATGCCGAAGAGCTCGCCCATGTAGCGGCCGGAGACCATCTTCTCGAGGCGCTGCTCGCCCGGCTTCTCGGACTGAGCATCAAATTCTGCGTCAAAGCGGTTCGGCGCGAGCTTCATGAATCCGCCGGACTCGAGGTTCAGGATCATCGGGCGCTCTGCCTTGCCCTTGAACGGCTCGAAGTAGCAGGTGTTGTGTCCCGTCGCATAGATGGAGCCGATGTAGGTGTCGGCCTGCTTGTAGGCAGCGGCGAGCAGAACGGCGACCGTGTCGTTGATGACAGCCGTCGGCTCGACATTGTCGATGCCCTGGCGGTGCAGCGCTTCCTTGAGCAGGTCATTGACGACCTTGCCCTCGACGCCTGCCGTAGCGAATTCCTTCGTCCAGATGATGAGCTTCGCGTTGTAGAGGTCCGTCTGCTCCGACGGGAAGGAGAAGGTGTGGCCAAGCAGATACTTCGTCGTGTGGTCGCCCTCGATGGCCTCATCGACGAGTTCTGCGATGAAATCGAACTGCTGCTCGGCCGTCGAGCCCTCGCCGACGAAGTCGTAAACGCCCTCGACGCGCAGCGGCTTGGCGACTTTCTTCAGGACTTCGAACTTGCCGTGACCGTCGAGGCGGATGCGCAGGACGCGGACATTCGTGCCGCCGAAGTCGAGTGCGAGGTACTCGCCCGTCTCCTCGCCCGTCGGCAGACCGACGTACGACTTGAGCATGCGCAGCGACGACTCATCCGGATTGTCAAGGCCCTTGCGCAGGTCATAGCGGAAATCCGCTGCGACCTCATGGAGGCGGTCTCCGTCGACCTTGAATTCTTCGATGATCTCAGCAAACTGGTTTTTGTCAAATGCCATGATTACCTTCCCCTTTATTTGAAATAGAGATAAATGATTCGCGTGTTGATTCAGGAGTCCTGCTGTTCGGCGATCTCTTCGAGATAAGCCCAACGCTCCATGAGGTGATCGAGCTCCGCTGCGAGGCGCGTCTCCTCGCGGCCGAGTTCCGCAAGGCGCGTGTAGTCGGACGCATTCTGCTGCATCTCGAGCCGGACGACTTTGAGCTCGCCCTCTTTGCTCGCGATGACGCCCTCGATCTCTGCGTATTCCTTCTGCTCGCCAAAGCTCAGGCGGCGCTTCGCTTCGCGTGCGGGGCGCTCCTGCGCCCTTTTCGGCTCGCGCTCCTTCTTCGCCTCGGCAGCAGGCGGTGCCTGCTGCGCTTTCTTCGCTTCTTCCTCGCGCTCCTTCTCCTTGTAGTAGGAGTAGCCGCCCGCGTAGAGGCGCAGGCTGCCGTCGGGCTGGTAGACGAAGACTTTGTCGGCCAGGCGGTCGACGAAGAAGCGGTCATGCGAGACGAAGAGGATCGCGCCGCGGAAGTCGTCGATGAACGACTCGAGCACGGACATGGTCTCAAGGTCGAGGTCGTTCGTCGGCTCATCTAAGAGCAGGACGTTCGGCTCCTCCATCAGGATGCGCAACAGGAAGAGGCGGCGCTTCTCGCCTCCCGACAGCCGCGCAATCGGCGTCCACTGGAGCTCGCCCGGGAACAGGAAGCGCTCCATGAGCTCCTTGGCCGAGATGCGCGAGCCGTCCGCGAGCGTGATGGCGCGCGCGGCCTCCTGGATGTACTCGATGGCGCGCAGGCGCTCGTCCATGCTGACGGCGCGCTGCGTGAAGTAGCCGATCTTGACCGTCTGGCCAATCGTCACCGTACCGCTCGTCGACTGCAGGCGCCCCGCAAAGATATTGAGGAGCGTCGACTTGCCTGTGCCGTTGCGGCCGAGGATGGCCACGCGGTCATTGCGCAGGACGGTGTAGGAAAAGTCGCGGATGATCGTCCGGCCGCCCACCTCGTAACTCACATGGTCGAGCTCGATGACGGTACGCCCGAGGCGGCTGCCCGCGAGCCCGATCTCGACCGTGCTGCGGTCGAGGTCGACTTTCTTGTTTTTGACCTCCTCGTAGCGCTCGATGCGGGCGCGCTGCTTCGTCGAGCGGGCCTGTGCACCGCGGCGCAACCACTTGAGCTCGTTGCGCAGGAAGTTCTGGCGCTTCTGCTCGCTGGCCTCCTCGCGCTCGATGCGCGCTTCCTTCTGCTCGAGGAACGAAGAGTAGTTGCCCGTGTAGGTGTAGGCACTGCCCTTGTCGAGCTCGAGGATCTTCGTCGCCGTGTTGTCGAGGAAGTAGCGGTCATGTGTGACCATCAGGAGCGCGCCCTTCTGGCCCCTGAGATACTCCTCGAGCCAGGCGATCGTCTCGCTGTCGAGATGGTTTGTCGGCTCGTCTAAAAGAAGCAGGTCACACGGCTGGATGAGCGCCGTCGCGAGAGCCAGGCGCTTCTGCTGGCCGCCCGAGAGCGTGCCGGCCTTGGCCGTGTAGTCGCCGATGCCGAGCTTCTGCAACACCGTCTTGGCCGTGCTCTCGACCTGCCAGCCGTCGAGCTCGTCAATCTTCTCCGCATACTGCATGATGCGCTTCTGTATCGCGGGGCTCTCAGGGTCCTTGGCCGCCTCAGCCAGTGCGAGCTCGTAGCCGCGCAGGGCATCCATCAAGGGCGTCATGCCGCGAAAGACCTCCATGAGCACCGTGTGCTCCGGGTCGAAGACCTTGTCCTGCGCGAGGTACTCGATGCGCAGGCCGCGCATCGTGACCATCGTGCCGTCATCGACGGGCACGAGCCCCGCGATGGCCTTGAGGAACGTCGACTTGCCCGTGCCATTGACACCGACGATGCCGACCTTGTCCCCCGCATCCATGCTGAGGTTGACCCCGGCAAACAGCTGCTTCTCGCCGTAGCTCTTCGTGAAATTCTCGAGTGTTATGATCATCTGTTATCTTCCTGTTTCCACCTGATACGTCTTATTATACTGTCTTTTTCCCGAAAATCCTAGTACAGGAAACGGAATGAGATTCTTAGATTTTACGGCATGTCGACGATCTCATCGTGCTCCTTCACGAGGTCCTCGGCGCAGTGGATGAGCACGCGCGTGATGCGCACGCCGTCAACTTCTTCGACGTAGAAGAGATTGCCGCCCGCAGCCGCCATCTGGCCGACGCGCGGCGTCTGGCCGATCTGGTCGTAGAGCCAGCCGCCGACAGTGTCGACGTCCTCGTCCTCGATGTCGATCTCGAGGATATCCTCGAGCTCTTCGAGCAGCATCTTGGCGTCGACTGAGAAGATGCGCTTGCCGCGGCGCTCGGCCGTCGGACGCTCCTCGTCGAACTCGTCCTGGATGTCGCCGACGATCTCTTCGACGATGTCCTCGATCGTCACCATGCCGGCCGTGCCGCCGTACTCATCGACGACGATGGCCATCTGGGAGCGCTGCTTCTGCATCGTCTTGAGAAGCACGCTGACATCCATGCTCTCCGGCACGATCAGCGCCTTGCGCGCCAAGCGGCGCAGGTTGGGCTTGCGCCCCTCTGCCATGACGCGCATGAGATCCTTGACGTGCAGGAAGCCGACGATATGGTCCTTGTCCTCGCGGCAGATCGGGTAGCGCGTGAGCTGTTCCTCGAGGATGGTCTGGATGTTTTCCTCCATCGTGTTCTCGAGGTAGAGGCAGACCATATCCGTGCGCGGCGTCATGATCTCGCGGACGTTGAGGTCGGTGAAATCGAAGACGTTGTCGACAAAGTCTACTTCTGTGTCATCGATGAGGCCCTGGCGGTGGCTCTCCTCCATGAGCAGGCGTATCTCCTCCTCGGTGTGGGCATCGTCGCCCTCCGAAGCCGTCTGGAAGCCCATGCGGTGCGCGACCCAGTTGGCCACGTGATTGAGCAGCCAGACGAACGGGTACATGACGCGCTGGAAGATCAGCATGGGCAGCGCCACATTCAGCATGATCTTCTCGACATTCTGGATGGCCATCGTCTTTGGCGTCAATTCGCCGAGCACGATGTGCATCCCCGTGATGATGGAAAAGGCGAGTGCCAGCGAAATCGTGTGGCCGACGACATCGTCGAGGCCGACGGCGTGCGTGATCGGCAGGATCAGCGTCGCGACGGCCGGCTCGCCGACCCAGCCGAGGCCGAGCGAGGCGAGCGTGATGCCGAGCTGTGTCACGGAAAGAGATGCGTCAAGGTGGTCGGTCAGCTTCTTGGCGTACTTCGCCTGACGGCTGCCCTCCTGGATGAGCGTCTCGAGACGCGAGGGGCGTATCTTGACGCAGGCAAACTCTGCCGCGACAAAGAAGCCGTTCATCGCGATGAGGAAGATTACGAGCAATAACTGGAATAATATGGGCACAATGTCCAAATCAGAGGAACCTCCTAAGTCCTAAAAAATCGAAAAACATAAAACGCAAAAACACCGCGTGACAGTCACGCTTCTTTTCTTGATGCTTTCTTGATGCTTTACTTATTGTGTTTCTTGGCCGGTCTTGCCGCGCGCGGGCCATGCTGACGGGTCTGCTTCCCTTTTTTTGCTGGAACAGCCGCCCTGGCATGCGGCAGCCGCTCAAACTCGATGCCGAGCTTCTTGCCGAGCTCGGAGAGCTTGACGGCCTCCTTGAAGTCGATCAAGGTGATGACGGCACCCTTTCGGCCAGCGCGCGCCGTGCGGCCAGCGCGGTGCTGGTAGACCTGCGCGCTCTCCGGGAAGTCGAGGTTGATGACGTAGTCGACGGCGGGGATGTCGAGGCCGCGCGCCGCAAGGTCCGTCGAGAGGAGCAGCTGGGCGCGGCCGCCCTTGATGGCGGCGATGGCCGCCTGGCGCGACTGCTTGGCATCCTTGCCGAGAAGCGACTCCGCGCGGATGCCCTCGTAGCGCAGCTTCGCGAGCGTCTGCTCGGCCGCGAACGTCCTGTTGATGAAGACGAGGCCGCGCTCGATTGGCAGGGAACGCGTGAGCTTGCGCACGCGCTCGATCTTCTCGCGGAACGGTACGGTGACGAAGTAATGATGGCAGGCGGCCATCTCCTCGACCGACGCCTCGATCTCGATGCACTCCGGATGGCCGAGGAACGAAGCGCGGTCGCGCGCCTTCTTCGGGTCGGTCGCCGAGAACATCAAGGCCTGGCGGTCTGCCGGCAGCAATTTTACGACATCGGCTGTCGTCATGTCGTTCTGGTCGTCGAGCAGGCGGTCGAACTCGTCGAGCACGAGGAAGCGCACGCCCGCGAGCTTGAGCTTGCCCTTGCGTGCGAGCTCACAGATGCGGCCGCCCGAGCCGACGACGAGCTGCGGCTTCTCCTTGAGCTTGTCGATCTGGCGTGCGATGTTCGCGCCGCCGATGAGGCCCTGCACGCGGATGCCGAGGCCTGCCTTCTGGCTGAGCTCGCGCGCCTCGCCAGCGATCTGCATCGCCAGCTCATACGTCGGGGCCAGCACGACGGCCTGTGTCTCGCGGCGGTCCTTGTCGAGCTGCATGAGGATGGGCAGCAGGTAGGCGAGCGTCTTGCCCGTGCCCGTCGGCGCCACGCCGAGGATGTCCGTGCCAGCGAGGATCTTCGGGATGGCCTGCTGCTGGATGGGCGTCGGCTCCTTGATGTTCTTGTCGGCGAGGACTGCTGCGAGTGCCTCGCTGACGCCTAAGTCGCGAAAGGTTTCCATATCTTCTCCTTATATCTTAAACAGGTATCACTTCTGTCATTTCGTCATTTCAAGAGCGGCTTGCCGTGGTCATCATCGAAGGTCGCCGTGCACCGCGGATAGTTCGAGCAGCCCCAGAAGACGCCGTTCTTGCCGTGGATGCTGCGCAGATGACCCTCGCGGCAGCGCGGGCAGAGGAAGCTCGACGAGGCCGCATCCTTCTCCATATGCTCCATCGGGCTGGCCGAGTACTTGGGCTTGTCGGCCCAGGACTGCCAAGAGGCATCCTTCTGCTGTGCTGCATAGCTCTTTTCGTCGGCCTCCATGCGCGCGGCGTAGTCGTCGGGCGAGAAGAGCGCGTTGAGCGCGGCGATATCGTCGTACGGCTCAGATGCACTGTGCGAGCTGTACGAACTATATGAGCGGTACGATTGGCTCGCGGCCGGAGCATCAGCCTGACGCGACTGCCAGGCCATCGCAGTGGCCGAGACGGCCGCTGGCGCTGCTCTTCGCGACCTGCGCGCGAGACGCGCTTTCGCGTCCTCAAGGTCGGGCTTGCCCTCCTTATCGTTGCAGGTCATGCGGCACTTCGGGTAGTTCGAACAGCCCCAGAATACGCCATTCTTGCCCTTGCGCTTCGTCAGGACGCCCTGATGGCAGCGCGGGCAGACATTCTCACCCTTGACCTCCATGTGGACGTCACCTGCCTTCGCGCAGAGCTTGCGCGTGAAGGCAATCTGCCCCTGCAGGAAATCGGCAAGGCTCTCCCCGCCTTCCGACATCGAGTGGAGCTTGTCCTCCCAGATGGCCGTCGAGTCGGGGTACGTGAGCTCGTCGGGCAAGGCGTCGACGAGCAGATAGGCCGCGGGCGTCGGCACGAGATACTTCTTCTTGCCCTCGGCCTTCATGAACTTGCGGCGGATGAGGTCGTCGATGATTGTCGCGCGCGTCGCCTCTGTGCCGATGCCGTAGACATCCTTGAGCTGCTTCTTCGCTTCGGGATTCTTGACATACTTGTGGATTTCCTTCATGCCGGCCAAAAGCGTCGAGGCCGTGAAGCGCGTCGGCGGCTTCGTCATCTTCTCGAGCATGCGGCCGCGCTGCCAGGCCACGTCATCCTTCTTCTTCATGGCCGGCAATGTCTTGGCGTTGTCTTCTTTGTCTTCCTTTTCGTCCTCCTCATCGGACTCCTGCTTCTTTTTCTGAGACTGGTACATGACCTTCCAGCCGAGGTCGCGCTCCGTGCGGCCACTGGCCGTGAACGTCTCCTCTTTATAGCTGACCTCGACCTTCGTCTGGTCATAGGTGTGGACGGGATAGAACTGCGCGAGGTAACCGCGCGCAATGAGGTGGTAGAGATTGCGCTCCTCCTGCGTCATCTTCGTGACATCGGCCTGCACCGTCGTCGGGATGATCGCATGGTGCGCCGAGATCTTCTTGTCGTTCCAGGCGCGGCTCTTCTGCTTGGGATTGGCCGCCTTCACCCACACGGCAATCTGCGCGTCGCCGGCCTTCGAGAGGTGCGCGAGGATGGTACTTGCATCGCCGAGCTGGTTCGTCGGCAGGTACTCGCAGTCTGAGCGCGGATACGTCGTGAGCTTCTTCTCGTAGAGCTCCTGCGCCGTGTCGAGGACGAGCTGCGGTGCGTAGCCGAAGCGTTTGCCCGCAAGCACCTGCAGCGTCGAGAGCGAGAACGGCAATGGCTGCGGCTCCTGCTTCTTCACCTTCTGGTACGATGAGATCACGGCGTCATGCGGCATCGCCTCGAAAAAGGCGAGCTTCTCGTCCGCGATCTTCTTGTCGACGAGGCGGTTCTCGCTGTCAAGCCCCGCCATCGTGTCCTGCGGCTTCCACTGCGCCTCGAAGCTGCCGTTTGCATGCTGGAAGGTGCCGCGGATGAGGTAGTAGGTCACGGGCTTGAAGTTCTCGATCTCGCGCTCGCGGCGCACGACGAGCGAGAGCGTCGGCGTCTTGACGCGGCCGATCGGCAGCACGAGGCGCTCATGGCCGGCGCGGCGCGCGGCCAATGTGTAGGCGCGCGAGAGATTCATGCCGATGAGCCAGTCGGCGCGGGCTCTGGCAAGTGCCGACTGCTTGAGATTGAAGAAATCGCGGTTGTCGCGCAGGCTCGCATTGGCCTTCTTGATGCTCTTCTCGTCGAGCGCGTTCAAGAGGATGCGGCGCACGGGCTTCTTGTTCCCGAGGTAGTCGAGCACCTCGTCGACGAGCAGCTGGCCCTCGCGGTCCGGGTCACCGCCGTGCACGATCTCGTCAGCCTTCTCAATGAGCGACTTGACGATGGCGAACTGCTTCTCACAGTCCTTGGCGACAAAGAGCTTCCAGTGCTCGGGGATGATGGGCAGGTCGTCGGCGCGCCAGCGCTTGTATTTCGGATCGTACTCCTCAGGCTCCGCCTGGCGCAGGATGTGGCCGAAGAGCCAGGTCACGACGCCGTCCTTCGTCACGAGGTAGCCATCATGGCGCGCGATGGGCCCCGTCAGGCACTTGGCGAGCTCGCGGCCCACACTCGGTTTCTCGGCAATATAAAGACGCAAGAGTCTTGCGGCCTCCTTTCAATAAAATATAGAAAATAAAACGACACAATCACGAGATGAGCTTGTAGATGCCCCAGACGATGACACCGACCCAGGCCAGCAGGAACACGGTCACGAGTATGCCGGCGAGCTTCGCATGGCGGAGAATGTAGTTGGCCTGGCGCTCGCAGTCCGACCGCACGGGGTACGGCAGCATGCGCATGAGCATGGCGATGGCAGCCGGCACGAGCACAGCATCGTCGAGCATGCCGAAGACAGGGATGGCGTCGGGGATGAGGTCAATCGGGCTCAAGAGATAGAAGATGGCCAGGAGCATCATGCCCTTGACCTTCCGCGGTGTCTGGCGGCTCTTGAGCGAGAGCAGCATGACGAGGATGTCATGCCGGAAAAGGCGCAGTACGCCGAGTAATCGTCCCATTTTGCAAACTCCTAGTTCAAAGTAAATACAGTCTCATTTTACCACACAACGAGCCATGCTGTCTGGAAAGGTGCTGAATTTCGAGAAATTGCCGGAATGTCTTATACAATTATAACATAGGAATTGACAGCATTATTCCTATTTGGTATAATAAATTAACATTTTGACAGATAATAATTCTCTTTGGTAGGTTTGTTTTTACAGGAGGACAACATATGAGCAAGAAGACCTTCCCGCTCTCCAAGGAGCAGCTTGAGGAAATCATCAAGAAGTACCCGACTCCGTTCCACATCTACGACGAGCGCGCCATCCGCAAGAACATCCGCAAGCTCCAGAAGGCATTTGCCTGGGCTCCGCGCTTCCGCGAGCAGTTCGCCGTCAAGGCGCTGCCGAACCCGCGCATCCTGCAGGTCCTGCACGAAGAAGGCGCTGGCACGGACAACAGCAGCCTCGCCGAGCTCGTGCTCTCGGAAGCGTCGGGCTACAAGGGCGAGGAGATCCTGCTGACCTCCAACGACACGCCGGCGGACGAGTTCCAGAAGGCCATCGAGCTCGGTGCCATCATCAACCTCGATGACATCAGCCATCTCGACTACCTCGAGAAAAACGCTGGCCTGCCGAAGATCATCTGCTTCCGCTACAACCCGGGCGACCTCATCGAAGGCAACGACATCATCGGCAAGCCGACGGAAGCGAAGTACGGCCTGACGCGCGACCAGCTCTTCGAGGCCTACAAGATGGCACAGGAGAAGGGCGTCAAGCGCTTCGGCCTGCACACGATGGTCGCTTCGAACGAACGCCGCACGGAGGCCTTCGTCTTCACGGCTAAGCTCATGTTCGAGCTGGCAGTCGAGCTCAAGCGCCGCCTCGGCATCCACGTCGAGTTCGTCAACATCGGCGGCGGCATCGGCATCCCCTACCGCCCGGAAGAGGAGCCTGTCGACCTCGAAGCAGTCGGCGAGGGCATCCACAAGCTCTACAATGAGATGATGGTACCGGAGGGCCTCGGCGACGTCGCCATGATGACCGAGAGCGGCCGCGCCATCACGGGTCCTGCTGGCTGGCTCGTCTCGACGGCAATCCACGAGAAGAAGACCTACAAGGACTACATCGGCCTCGACTCCTGCATGGCCAACCTCATGCGCCCGGCCATGTACGGTGCCTACCACCACATCACGATCGCCGGCAAGGAGAACGAGCCCTGCGACCACACGTACGACATCACGGGCTCGCTCTGCGAGAACAACGATAAGTTCGCCATCGACCGCAAGCTGCCAAAGATTGACATCGGCGACCGCGTGATCATCCACGATACGGGTGCACACGGCAGCGCGATGGGCTTCAACTACAACGGCAAGCTCTGGTGCGCCGAGCTGCTGCTCCACGAAGACGGCAGCGTCGAGCTCATCCGCCGCGCCGAGACGCTCGACGATTACTTCGCCACCCTCAAATACCCGGGCAGCGTAATGTAATTTGTGATTGTACGCACATCCGGAGTAGAAGGCGGAGAGGCATGTATTTCGGCTTCGGCGCTCTGCTGAATGGACCCCATGACCAGATTGCGCATCGATGCCGATTCGCCGCCTGCCACGGCGTTCCGACATCGCATGCTTTGCCACGCCTGTCTTGGGGCCCATCCCTGCGGGCAATCGCTTCGCTTCTGCAGGCGAAACACATGCCTCCCCGCTCAGGGCTATGCAAACTGAGTGGCAGGGCTGCTCGTCACGCAGAGCAAAGAGGGGATGGCCGGGCAAAAGCGAAGCGTTTGACCGTCTGCGTCAAGAATCTATTTTTTCCCGACACACATTTCCTGAGGAAAGAGCGTCGTTCAAGCGCAGCGCGTTTAGCTCTTTCCTCAGGCTGCATTAAAAGGGAAAAAATAGATTCAGCAGCCGGTCATCGCGCAGCGTTGCCCGGTCATCCCCGTCTTGCATGCTCCGACACATGCCTCCTCGCCTTCAATGACAAGATGTGAGCATATGCCAATCAGCAAAAAAAGCTGCTACCCAACTCGCTTGGGTAGCAGCTCTTTTTATTCTGTCTTGATTGCCAGACTCTATCAGGCCAGCACGCGTGCGAGGCGCACGAGTTCTGGGTTCAGGGTCTTCGTGTTGTTGACGGCCTCGAAGAGGTTGACGCCTACGACCTTGCCTTCGTTGAAGCCGAAGACGATATCCGATGCGCCCGAGATGATGGCCAGAGCAGCCTTCTCGCCGAGCATCGATGCCTTCATGCGGTCTTCCACCGTCGGCGAGCCGCCGCGCTGGATGTGGCCGAGGACCGAGACGCGCGTGTCGATGCCCGTCTTCTCCTCTACGGCCTTGCCGATCTCGATGGCCGAGCCGGCGCCTTCCGCCACGACGATGATGCTGTAACGCTTGCCTGCATCGTACATTGCCTTGATCTCTTCGCACATCGAGTCGATGTTGAACTTGACCTCCGGTACGAGGACGAACTCAGCGCCGCCCGCGATACCAGACATCATGGCCAGCCAGCCGGAGTTGCGGCCCATGACCTCAACGAGCATGATGCGGCGATGTGCCGAAGCCGTGTCACGCAGCTTGTTGATTGCATCGACAATCGTGTTCGCAGCCGTATCGCAGCCGATCGTGTAGTCCATGCCCCAGACGTCGTTGTCGATCGTGCCCGGCAGGCCGACAATCGGCAGGCCCGTCTCTTTCGAGAGCAGCGAGCCGCCCGTCAGGCTGCCGTCACCGCCGATGATGACGAGGCCTTCGATCCCACGCTTCACGAGGTTCTCAAAGCCCTTGCGGCGGCCTTCCGGCGTCTTGAATTCCGGGCAGCGAGCCGTTCCGAGGAACGTGCCGCCGCGCTGGATGAGGTCGCTGACGCTGCGGCTCGTAAGCTCCTCGATGTCGTCATCGAGCATGCCCTGATAGCCGTTGTTGATGCCATAGACTTTTACACCCTCGTAGAGTGCCGTACGGACAACGGCACGCGCCGCAGCATTCATGCCCGGGCTGTCGCCGCCAGATGTCATTACAGCAATCGCTTTTTTGATCATGGGAACATCTCTCCTATTCCATCAGTTCCATACTTATCCCAATCATCCCGTTGGCCCATGCCGCAGGATAACCAAATGACCTGATAATGTACTTCTTATATATTATCTTTCTTTATTTTACGGAATTCGTCCAAAAATGTAAAGGGTTTCATGCAAAACAACGCCTTCTCCTCGCGGAAAAGGCGTTGCAGATCGTGGATTTTGTTTCAGGACGCGATACACGCATCATTTGAGGACGGCCATGAGATCTCGCTTCTCGTCGGTATCGACTTTGCGGATCTCCAGCTCGATGCCCAGCTCGTGGAGCTTCTTGAAGGCGGCGACGTCCTTGTCATCGACCGAGACGGCGCTCGTGACCTGATGCTTGCCCTCGTAGAAGCTCATGCCGCCGATGTTAACACTCTTGATCGGCACGCCGTGCTCGACGAGGTACAAGACGCTCGTGGGATTCGTGAAGAGCAGCAGGCAGCGGTCATTCTCATACTTCGGGTTGCGGTAGATGCGCACCGCCTTTGCGAGGTCGACGACATGGCTCTTGACGCCCGCTGGTGCGAGCTGCTTCAAGAGCACCGCGCGGATCTTGTCCTTGGCGACCTCGTCGTCACAGACGATGATGCGCTGGCAATCTGTCGCCTTCGACCAAACGGTGGCGACTTGGCCGTGAATCAGGCGGTCATCGATCCGTGCCAATACAATCTTCATAAGAGATCATCATCCTCGTCGTCATCGTCGACAGCAATCTGGCTCGCGTGGAAGAACTGCATGCCGCTCTTGCCAGCTTCTGCCGCTTTATCCATGAGTTCCTGAATGCTCAGGCCTTCGTCCATCATCTGTGCGCTGCACATCTCGATGAGCATCGGCAGGTTGACACCCGTCACGATGCCGTACGCCTCATTGGCGATGACGAGACGGCAGGCTGCATTGTACGGGCTGCCGCCGAAGAGGTCGTTAAGGAAGAGAACGCCGCCCGAGCAGTCAAGCTCCTTGATGGCTTCCTCGTACTTCTTGACGACATCATCCGGCCCCTCGCCCGGCACGAGCGTGACAGCGCGGACATTCTTCTGCTCACCGCAGATCATCTCGCACGAGCGCACGAGCTCCTCTGCAAAAAGACCATGTGTACCAACGATAATCGCAAACATTGGATAACCCCCTTCTGATACTACCTTACCTATACCCTAATACAATGCAAGATGCGTGCCAACTTTGTGTATCAAACCAATATGGATACACAGGTCATCATTCTCGCATCTCTTTGCGTTCAACAACGATGAAATAATACTATCACACTTGCTAGATAATACTCTATCGCGCTATCACCCATCATCCTGATACAGTATCGCCTCTCGCCACCCTAAAAGAAATACACTATCATCTGTATCAGGAAGCATGGCCGTCAGTGTATCAGATCATCTCTGCCATGAAATAATACTCGTCTGCAACCAGTGTCAGGTGCAGCTTCTCCGAAAAGACCTCTGCGGCCTCCTTCAGTGCCTCGACCTTCTCGGTGCGGAGCTCTGACGGATTGCCGCCGTAGTGGAGAGGCTTGCGCATGACGCAGCGCTCGAGCGCACAGCCGCAGTGGACGAGCAGCCGGATGCGCAGGGGATTGGCCAGAGGCTCCCTGCGCCCTGCCTCGAGCCGCTCGTCGAACTCCATGAGGAGCGGCATGACCTTCTCGGGGTTGAGATACGTCAGGAACTTGCAGAGGGATTCTGAGCAGAGACTCTGGACGACGCGGCTTCCCTGACGGTGAGGTGAGGCGCTGCGGCTGCCCGTGACGAGTTCCAAGAGCGCAGCCTCGCCCTCGCCGTCGATGATGGCCTCCAAGGAGATGAACGGGATGCGCATCGCGGGCTTCTTGACGCCGACGGCCGCCACGATGCGATGGCCCTCTGCGATCTCGCGCAGATGCTCCTCGAGCTTGACGATGCCGACGGGAATGACGGGCAAAGGCTGGCCCGCGCCGCGCAGGATCTCCTCGACGAGCGACTTGAGCTTGAGCGCCGTGCCCTGCCCCGTCGAGCAGATGGTCACGACGACGCGGCCGTCGTCCGTCACCTTCTCGAGCTCCGTATCCTGCGTGACGTCGCGCGCCTCGTAGCCGTGGAAGCTCGCGAGCGAGTCGTAGAGACCGTCGAGGTCCATGCCCGCGAGCTCCGCCTTGCGCATGGCCTCGAGGATCAGCGGCGTCGAGACCATGTCAATCGTGCGCACGGGCACATCGAGGCGCTTCTCCAGGCTCGGGCCGAGATTACAGAGCGAGCCCATGTCTGCGAGTATCAGGACGCCCTTGAGGCAGGGCACGGACCGCAACATGGCCGCCATCTTGTCGAGCACGGCCTGCGGACGGACCTCGAGCGGCATGTCGACGGCCAGCACGCTGACGTCCGTCGTGCCGAACAAGCGCTGCGCGACTTCGACCATCGAGGTCGCCGTGCTCTGGCCATGCGTCGCGACGACGAGGACGACGCGATCGTCGCGGTCATCCTCCTGCGACGATTCCAACAGCAGGGCGATGTACTCGATCTCGACGCGCGGCACCTCGATGCGGTAATGCTTCTCGATGAGGCTGCCGATCTCGGTCGCCACCTCGAGGCAGAGCGAGTCCTGCGGCACAGTGCCCTCGAGCTCTTTGTGCGCCGCATCCTTCGACTTGACCCGCTTGAGAAAGGCCGAGAGGTGCAGGCTGAAGGCGTAGAGGAAGCGGTCGTGATAGCTTGCATTCATGCGCTTCTGCACGTAGAGCGCCACCTGCTCCGCGAAGTCGACGAGCGAGGCGTCGACGATCTTCAGCAGGCGCTCGCGCGTCGTCATGTTGACCGAAGCTTTCTTGTTGTAGAGATTGCGCACGTAGACATTGACATCCGCCGCGAGGATCTGCTTGATGAGGTCGCTGCTGATGCCCTCTCCCTTGAGGAGCTCGACTTTCGCCTCGACGACCTGGTAGAGATTGAACTCCGCGCCGCTCACGCCGTCCGTCAGCGGGAAATCCGGCCCCAGCGGCACGATGATGCACGAGTCGCTGCCGAGAGCTTTCGTGACCTCCGTCAAGGCCTGGCGGTTGGCCGAGAGCGTCAAGAGGCCGCTCCGGATCTGCTGCGGCAGCATCTTGAAGTCGACCTCGATGCCCTCCGGGCTGTCAATGCCGTTGAGGAAGGCCTGCGCGCAGAGCAGCTTGATGTTCGACTTGAGCTGGCCGGTATTGCCGCTGCCGATGCTGCCGACGAGAGCCTTTATTGTCTCGACGCCCACGCGGATCGGCTTCTTGACGCGCTGCGCCTCATCCTGGAACATCAGCTTGATGATGTCGAGCTTCTCGTCCGTGCTGCGCTCCGCGAGCGGCGGTATCTTCATGATGTTCGGGATGCGGCGCACGAAGGTCTTCGTCAGCGCGGAGTCGGGGTCCTCCGTCGTCGCCCCGATGATCAGGACTTTGGCCCTGCGGCTGCGCTGCGTCTCGCCGAGCCGGTTGAACGTGCCCGTATCCATGAAGTAGAAGATCATCTCCTGCCCCTCAGGCGGCAGGCGGTGGATCTCATCGAGGAACAGCACGCCGCCGTCTGCCTCCTCGACGAGGCCCGCCTTTGACTGATCCGCACCCGTGAACGCCCCCTTCATGTAGCCGAAGATATGCGAGATCAGAAGTTGCGGGTTGTTGTAGTAGTCGGCACAGTTGAACGTCACAAACGGCGCCTCCTCCGCGAAGCGGTGCATGACCTTGCCGTACTCGAACATCATGTGCGCGAAGAGCGTCTTGCCGACGCCCGTCTGGCCGACGATCAAGGTGTGCAGGCCGTCGGGCGGGTAGAGAATAGCCGCCTTGGCCTGCTCGACTTGGCGCCTCAGGCTCCTGTCCGCGCCGATGAGCCGCGCGAAGGGATTCTCGGGCTCCTGCGGCTTCTTCGACTGGCAGATGGCCTCGACATCGTCAAACTGGCACTCCCCCTCGCCGAGCGTCACGCCGAGTGCCGACTCCAGGCAAGCCCTGTCAAAGTAGAGCACCGGCCGCCCCGAGAACTTCACGATCCTGCCCTGGCGCTGCAGCGCGTTGAGTTCCTTCGAGACATTGTTGCGCAGGATGCCGAGTGCCTCCGCGATTTCCTGCGCCCCAAAGCCGACACGCCCCTTGAGCTTTTCCTCTGGCCAGGCCTCCGACTTCTCTTCGATATACGAATAGATGCGCTCCCCTCGTTTCATCCGCATTCCCCTCCATACCTCAACATACACATCCTATTATAGCATACAGCAAAAAGGAGCAGCGCCTTGCGCTGCCCCTTTTCAAGCCTGTGAATGAGACTCAGCCTACGAGCTCGTAGCCAGCATCCTCGATGACTTTGCGGAAGTCGGCCTCTGGGATGTCGTGAGTTGCCTTGACATCGGCCTTGCCGCCCTCGAGGTCGACGGTGACATCCGTGACGCCGTCCATCTTGGCGAGTGCATCGTGAACGTGTTTCTGGCAGTGGGCACACATCATGCCCTCGATCTTCAGTGTCTTTTCCATGGTAATCGCTTCTTTCTCCTGTACAGATTGTGCGGCTGCCGAGTCGGCGGCCTCGTGATTCTTTCTATCAGATGAAACGGCTGCTGCCGTCTGCTCTGCTGATATTTCTGCCCCATGGTCTGGCTTAAAGAAGCGCAGGCGCAGGGCGTTCATGACGACGCAGACGCTCGACAGGCTCATGGCTGCAGCGCCGATGACCGGCGAGAGCTTGATGCCGAAAGCGGGGTAGAGGATGCCCGCCGCGAGCGGGATGCAGATGACGTTGTAGATGAGCGCCCAGAAGAGGTTCTCCTTGATGTTTTTCAGCACGGCCTTGGAAAGGCGTATCGCACTGACGGCATCGAGAAGGTCGCTCTTCATGAGCACGGCATCGGCGCTCTCGATGGCAACGTCCGTGCCAGCGCCGATGGCGATGCCGAGATCGGCCTGCGCGAGCGCCGGCGCATCGTTGATGCCGTCGCCGATCATCGCGACCTTGTGGCCTTCCGTCTGGAGCTTCTTGATGTGCTCCGCCTTGTTCTCCGGCAGGACACCAGCAATGACCTTCTCGATGCCCATGCGGCGGCGGATGGCCTCCGCCGTGCGCGCATTATCGCCCGTCAGCATGACGACCTCGATGCCCATCTCGCGGAAGTGCGCGATGGCCTCGCGGCTCGTCGCCTTCTCCACATCGGCGGCGGCGAGGATGCCGATGACGCGGTCGTCCTCAGCGAAGATCAGCGGCGTACAGCCGTCATCCGCCAGCGAGGCCAGGTGCGCTTCATATGGTGCAAGATCGATTCCCTTCTCGGCCATGAGCTTGTCGTTGCCGGCCGCGTAGACGTGGCCGTCGGCCTTGGCTTCAACGCCGCGGCCAAAGAGCGCCTGAAACTCCGTCATGGCCTTCGGTGCGATGCCCCTCTCCCTAGCTGCCGTCATCACGGCCTCTGCCAGCGGATGCTCGCTGCCCTTCTCGAGGCCTGCGGCGATGGCGAGGAACTCCTGCTCCGAGACGCCGTCGACCGTCGTGATATCCGTGACCACCGGACGGCCCTCCGTGATCGTGCCGGTCTTATCCATGACGACTGTGTCGACGGACTGTGCGATTTCGAGCGCCTCGCCCGACTTGATGAGGATGCCGTTCTCTGCCCCCTTGCCCGTACCGACCATGATGGCGACCGGCGTCGCGAGGCCCAGGGAGCAGGGGCACGAGATGACGAGGATGCAGATGGCAATCGAGAAAGAGAACTCGACGCTCGCGCCCATGGCCAGCCAGACGGCACCCGCCAGCACGGCAATCGCGATGACCGCTGGCACAAAGACGCCAGCAATCTTGTCAGCCATGCGCGCGATCGGTGCCTTCGAGGCACTCGCCGCATCGACAAGGCGGATGATCTGGCTGATCGTCGTGTCCTCGCCGACGCGCTCCGCGCTGAAATGGATGGATCCCTGCTTGTTGATTGTGGCCGAAGTGACCTTGTCGCCCGCCTGTTTCTCGACGGGAATCGGCTCACCCGTGATGGCCGACTCATCGACGCTCGTCGTGCCCGAGAGCACCATGCCGTCTGCGGGGATGCGCTCCCCCGGGCGCACGATGACTTCATCGCCCGCGACGAGTTCTTCTGCCGGGATGACTTGTTCCACACCGCCGCGCACGACGCACGCCTGTTTCGGCGCGAGATCCATGAGCTTCTCGAGCGCCTTGCTCGTCTGCCCTTTCACGCGCGCCTCGAGGTACTTGCCGACGGTGATGAGTGTGACGATCATGCCGGCCGACTCGAAGTAGAGATTCGTGCTGTACTCCTGCACGAGTGCCATGTCGCCGTGGCCGAAGCCCCAGCCCATGCGGAAGATGGCGAAGGCGCCGAAGAGCGCCGCCGCCATCGACCCCATGCCGACGAGGCTGTCCATGTTCGGCGCACCGCGGAAGAGATTGCGGAAGCCTGCGATGTAGTAGCGGCGGTTGAGATACATGATTGGCAGCACGAGCAAGAACTGCGAGAAGGCAAATATGATGGCATTTTCCGGGCCGTCAAAGACCGCGCCGACAATCTGCGGCACGGGCAGCCCGAAGAGCTTCTCAAAGAGGCCGTGCATCGAGATGTACATCGTCGGCAGCAGAAAGGCAATGGACCAGACGAGGCGGTGCTTCATCTCGTCAATGCTCTTCTTGACCGGATCTTCCTGCGGCGCGGCTTTGGCCGCCGCCTGCTTGCCTTTGACCGAGGCGCCGTAACCAGCATCGACGACGGCCTTGATGATGGCCGGCACACTCGTCTTTTGCTCATCGTATTCGAGCTGCATGCTGTTCGTCAGCAGATTGACGCTGACATCTTTCGTGCCGTCAACCTTCGTGACGGCCTTCTCCACACGGGCCGAGCAGGCCGAGCATGTCATGCCCGTGATCGTGAATTGTTGTTTCTTCATCTTGGATTTCAGCCTCCTTGGTGGCTATTGGGAAACGACGGGTCATTTCATGACCTTCTGGAGCGTCGCAACGAGCTCATCGACTACCTCATCGTGACCGGCGCGGATGTCGTCGACTACGCACGACTTGATGTGCTGTGCGAGCAGTTCCTTGTTGAACGCATTGAGCGCCGACTGGATGGCGCTGACCTGCGTGAGGATGTCGACGCAGTAGCGGTCATCCTCGACCATCTTGCAGACGCCGCGGACCTGTCCCTCGATGCGCCGCAGGCGCGAGACGAGGCACTTGTATTCCTTGCTGTCCTTGTCGCGGTGCTTGTGCTTGACACAGCCACTGCAGGTGTGCTGCTCTGCACTCGCCTCTGCCATAGCAGCCGCCTGACATTTCTTATCTTCACATGATTCCACGAATATACCCCCTAACGGTATATTATCTTATACCACGAGGGGGTATCTGTCAAGTCAAAAAAAAGCTCCCGCAATGCGGGAGAAAAATCAGCGCATACCGGCCATGGCCTGCTCTACAGCAACCTGCCAGCCATCGTAGAGACGTTCGCGCTCCACCTCATCCATATGCGGCTCATAGCGGACATACGGTGGCCATAATTTCCTCAGCTCATCGAGATTCTGCCAGAAGCCAATGGCCAAGCCAGCGAGATAAGCAGCTCCCAATGCCGTCGTCTCCATAATCTCCGGGCGAATGACAGGAAGGCCCATGATGTCTGCCTGGAATTGCATCAGAAGATTATTCTGGCTGGCACCGCCGCTGACCTTGAGTTCCTTGATTGGCACGGGGATATCTGGAGAGAGTGCCTCGTAGATATCACGCACCTGGTACGCCAGCGCCGCCAAAGCCGCCCGGATGATGTGAGCGCGGTTGACATCATCGCTAAGGCCGACGATGAGTCCCTTCGACTCCATATCCCAGTACGGTGCAGAGAGGCCTCGGAAGGACGGCACGAGATAGACGCCATTCGTATCGGGCACGCGCTTCGCGATCCATTCGGACTCCGGCATGGAATCCAAGATGCCAATCCCGTGCTTGAGCCATTCTAGGCTGATGCCCGAAACGAGCGTACTGCCCTCCAGAGCATATGTGACCTTATCGCCAATGCCCCAGGCAATCGTCGTCACCAGCCCGTTCTTAGAACGGACGTGACAGTCACCCGTGTTGACCAGGAAGAACGAACCGACACCATACGAATTCTTTGCTTCCCCCGGCTTAAAGCAAACTTCACCAAAGAGGTCTGCCTGCTGGTTGCCGATGCAGGATGCAATGGGAATCCTTGCCCCGAGCCAATTAGCTGCAGTCTCTCCGTAGAGATGGCTTGACGGATAGACGTCCGGCAAGATCTGGCGGGGAATATCGAGTGCCTCCAGGATATCCTCATCCCAAGTCAGATCCTTGATGTGGAACAGCATCGTGCGGGAAGCATTCGAATAATCCGTCGCAAAAACCTCGCCGCCACTGAGTTTCCACATGAGCCAGGTGTCCACAGTGCCAAAGCGCAGGCGTCCCTTCTGTGCCAGCTCTCTGGCACCTGGAACATTCTCAAAAATCCAGCAGAGTTTCGTGCCCGAGAAGTACGGCGCGATGACAAGAGAAGTCTTCTGCCAGATCTCTTCCTGATACCCTTCCTTGAGCAGTCGCTTGCAGATATCCCCCGTCTGGCGCGATTGCCAGCTGATAGCCGGATAGATGGGGCGTCCCGTCTTCTCATCCCAGACAATCGTCGTTTCACGCTGATTCGTCACGGCAATTGCCGCAATTTCTGACGGTTCCAGTCTCGCTAACTTGATTGCTTTGCGCGCCACAAAGAGCTGTGTCGACCAAATCTCATCTGGGTCCTGCTCCACCCAGCTTTCATGCGGCGTATACATCGATATCTTCTTTTCCGCATACGAGCATATCTGCCCTTCGCGATTGATGATGACTGCACGATTCTTGACCGACCCAGAATCGAGCGCCAGAATATACTGTTTTTTCAAGAACATCCCCCTTCCCGCTACCCCATTCATCATATACCATTCTTATTAAGGTTACGTCTCATTATATCATTGTTGCAATCCTTTTACAAAAAAATCTCCCGCGCAAAACGCGGGAGAAAGACTTATAGGAAAGGAAAGTCTCAAAGTATCATTGGGGAGTCAATGGAATACACAATAAAATGGATAAAGCGATTGGAACATAATTATGATAGGAACAGCTCGTAATAATCAGAACAAGCCAATAGCCGAGCCAACGACATAGGCTGCGCCTGCACCCATGAGCGGAGCAATGACCGGTACCCAGGCGTAACCCCAATCCGATCCGCCCTTGCCAGCAATCGGCAGGATTGCATGAGCCAGGCGAGGTCCGAGGTCACGAGCAGGATTCATGGCATAGCCCGTCGGACCGCCGAGCGAAAGGCCCAGCGCCCAGATGAGTACACCGACGATGTAGGGGCCGAAACCGGCCGGCATAGCACCGACTTGTTTCGAGAAGATGGCCCAGATCAGGAACAGCAGGAAGAACGTCGCAATGAACTCCGTCAGGAACGCTGTTCCCAAATTGCGGACGGCCGGAGCCGTGCAGAAGATGCCGAGTTTTGCGGCAGGATCCTTGGTGAGGCCCCAATGCGGCAGATACGCGAGCCAAACGATTGCCGCACCAGCAATGCCGCCGAGGATCTGGACGATGGACGTCACGACGAACTGGGTGAACGTATAGATGCCCAGAAGCATCTTGCCGAACGTAACAGCCGGATTGAGGTCGCCTTGCGGAGCGCCCAGCGACGTTGCCGTAAAGACACCGAGCGTGACGGCAAAGCCCCATCCGATCGCGATATTGACCCAGCCCGAAGCCTGCCCCTTAGAGCGTTCCAAGGTCAAATTTGCACAGACGCCGCAGCCGAAGACCAGCAGGACCATCGTGCCAAAGAATTCACCTAAAAGATTCTCATAACCGACAACCATAGCGGATTTTCCCTCCTGTTATTCTTCGCTGAGCCAGTGCATCGAGTGCTTGACAGCCTTCTGCCAGCCCTTGTAGTACTTCGCAGCATCTACCTCCGGCATCGTCGGCTCAAAGCGCGTATCGAGCTTCCACGCCGTCTTGACCTCTTCCTTGTCCTGCCAGACACCGACAGCCAGGCCAGCGAGATAAGCTGCACCGAGAGCCGTCGTCTCAATCGTCTGCGGACGGTCCACCGGGCACTGCAGGATGTCGGCCTGGAACTGCATGAGGAGGTTATTCGCGCACGCACCGCCATCCACTTTGAGGGACTGCAGCTTCTCGCCAGAATCTTCTTCCATGGCCATCAGGACATCCTTGGTCTGATAAGCGAGCGACTCGAGCGTAGCGCGGACGATATGAGCCTTTGTCGTACCGCGCGTGATGCCGATGATCGTACCGCGCGCATCCTGATCCCAGTACGGTGCACCGAGGCCGACGAATGCCGGGACAACGTAGACACCTGCCGTATCCTTGACCTTCTTGGCCACCCATTCAGAATCCGGGGCCGAGTCGACGAGACGGATGCCGTCGCGAAGCCACTGGATGGCCGAGCCAGCTACGAAGACAGAGCCCTCGAGAGCATACTCTACCTTGCCGTCCAGCCCCCAGGCAATCGTCGTGACGAGGCCCTTATGGGATTTCTTGAGCTCCGTGCCCGTGTTCATGAGCAGGAAGCAGCCTGTGCCATACGTGTTCTTTGCCATGCCCGGCTCGAAGCAGTTCTGGCCGAACAGAGCGCACTGCTGGTCGCCAGCTGCGCCAGCGACAGGGATTGAAGCGCCGAGGATGCTCGGGACGCTATGGCCGTATACATAAGAGGACGGCTTCACTTCCGGCAACATGGCTTTCGGGATATTGAGATAGCCCAGCAGTGCATCATCCCATTCGAGCGTGTTGATGTTGAAGAGCATCGTACGCGACGCATTCGAGTAATCCGTAACATAAGCTTTGCCGCCCGTCAGCTTCCAGATCAGCCAGGTGTCAATCGTGCCGAAGAGGAGCTCCCCCTTCTCTGCACGCTCCTGTGCACCCTCGACATGGTCGAGGATCCAGCGGATCTTCGTCGCGGAGAAGTACGCATCGATCAGCAGACCAGTCTTATCCTTCACTTCATCGACAAGGCCCTTGGCCTTGAGGTCTTCCGCAATGGATGCCGTCTGACGGGACTGCCAAACAATCGCGTTGTAGATAGGACGTCCTGTCTTCTTGTCCCAGATGACAGCCGTCTCGCGCTGGTTCGTGATGCCGATACCTGCGATGTCACTTGCCACGAGGCCCGACTGTTCGAGTGCCTCTTTCATGACGGTGACCATCGTGCTCCAGATTTCTTCTGCATCGTGCTCAACCCAGCCCGGTTCCGGGAAATGCTGCGTGAATTCCTTCTGAGATACGCCGATGACCTTGGAATTACTGTCAAAGATGATGGCGCGATTCGAGGTCGTACCTGCATCTAATGCCATAACAAACTTCGTTGCCATGTTTTAAAAGCCCCTTTCAAAAACCCCTTATATTTCTCTTATGTATTCGAGCAGACCAATCAGTAATCGCCTGCTTCTTTCTGTGCAAAGTCGAGAATGCCCGCCGCATCAATCTTCCCGTAAAATTCACGCGGGATCAACGCCACTTTGACATTCGGATACTTCACCTTGAGCGAGCCGAGCTCGCTCGCCGTCTGCGGAGCCAGAAGCATGACGTCGGCAAAAGCAGCTGCTTCATCTGCCTCTGCGACAGGA
Organism: Mitsuokella jalaludinii; assembly: GCF_928722185.1. Lineage (NCBI taxonomy): Bacteria > Bacillati > Bacillota > Negativicutes > Selenomonadales > Selenomonadaceae > Mitsuokella > Mitsuokella jalaludinii. The sequence goes on along the minus strand of NZ_CAKMXA010000001.1, from coordinate 1,862,482 downwards.
TAGAAACTGATGGAACATGGGTAGCCTAGGCGTGCTGCTTCTGCTTCCATGCGCCTGACCAAGAGATTCGTCGAGATACCCGCAGAGCATAACAGGACGATGCGCCGAATTTCGTCGTGCATGAAAATCACCTCCTTTCATCTCACGCAAAGCCTATCGTCTCAGCGATACGCTTCTTCCAATATTTCAATCGGGTGGCAGGGATCAGTCTGCGTCCCGTGCTTGATCTGCATGCGGCACGTCGGGCAGTCACAGATGACGTCATCCGCCGTACTCTCTTTGATCCTCTCGAAAAGCTTCTCTCCTATTTTCATTGAGATATCATACTTTTCCTTCTTGAAGCCATAGTTGCCGGAGATGCCACAGCAACCGGCATCAGCGAGCTCCACCTCAACACCAGGGACCTGCTTGAGCACGGATACGGCCGGCGTCCCGATGCCCTGCGTTTTCAGATGACACGGCACGTGATAGATGAGTTTCTTGTCAACCCGCTTGAAGTCTGTCTTGAGTTCGCCCTTCGACATGAGTTCTTCAAGGAATTCAAAGGCATCGTAGATATTCTCTGCCGCGTCCTCCATACGCTGCTCACCGAAGAGCTCCGCGTATTCGGCTCTCAGCATCAGCGAGCAACTGGTGCAGCAAACGACGACAGGGATGCCCTGCTCCTTCCACTTCAAGATTCTCGATACATTGTTGTCCGCGTGTTCCTTTGCCTCATCGAGATAACCTGTAACGACGAGCGGGGAACCGCAACAGTTCATGCCCTCATCCACAAGGACTTCATAGCCGTTGTGGTTCATGACCTTGACGAAGGCGATGCCGATATGTGGCTCATTGTAGTTGATGGAACAGCCCGGATAGAACAAGACTTTCTTGTCGCTCTTCGGCTGCTTGATGTCCTTGAACTGACGGTAGAACGTCTTTGAAGCGTACGAGGGCATCGAACGCTGGCCCGCAATCCCCATAGCCGAGAGGACGCCGAGCGCACCGCCGACCTTCGTACCGAGGTTCGCAAAGGTCGAGCCGAATGGTATAGCCGAGACAAGTTTTGCCATGCGTTCCCCGTGTGCGAGCATGTCATCACGCTTCGAATGCGGATGATGGCGATAGTATTCGCCACGCATCAGCATATTGAGCGTCGAGACGGCTACACCTGAAGGGCATGCGCGGTCACAGCTCTTGCAGTTCGAGCAAAAATCCAGCGAATCCTCATAGTCATCCTGAGAGAAATGCATGCGTCCGTGTGCCGGTGCCACGAGTTTCGGGCCACGGTACTCCAGAGATGCTGCCATGACAGGGCAATTGGCCATGCACGAGGTGCAGGACAGACAGTGATCACCCGAATAGACGGCTTGTTTGTCTTCTTCAATCATCTTTGTATCGCTCATAGCATCTATCCCCCTCATTCTCTTGCAGCCTTATAGGCCGAGGAAATCGCTACACCGTTGCCCGAATGCTCAAAGCAGAAATCGTATCCAGCAAGCATCCGGCCGCAGACACGCACATTCTCGAGAACAACTTTGCCATCCGCACCGAGCGGGCGCATCGCTGCATCCGTCCGGATGCCAGTCTTGGCAAACCCCTGCGGCTGATCCGAGAACAATTTATCGTTAGCCCAGCCTGCTTCTCCCTTGACAAACGATACCGGCAGATTGAACACCACTTCCTTGGGCTTATCGAAGTCCCGCATCGTGATGCCGCCGCTATAAAAACCACCCGTCGCCAGTATGAAGCGCTCTGCCGTGTATTCCTTCTTGCGCGCACAGCCTTCCGCCGTGACAGAGATTGCCTTGCTTCCCTTGACCTTCGCACCGATGACACGCGTGTTCTCTACGATATTGACACCCGCCTTGCGCAGGGCATCGATCAGGATGCGCTGCACGCGCATGCCGTTGACAGAAGGAGGCAGGCACGTCGTCTCGACGAGCGGGGTCCCCAGCCTTTCTTCCAGTTCTTCGCTGAGCTTGCCATCCTTGAGGCCGAGCACTTGCGGCACGATGAACACCGCATCACTGCCGCCTCTGCTACGCAGCTGTGCCACGAAATCGCGTTTGCCCTTATCCGACTCCAGCCAGCGTGCGACATCCTGTGTCGTGATATCGCGTCCACCGCCAAGGTTCGGATTCACTACGGCGACCTCATACGAACGGCTTTCCCCTAATTCTTTCTTCAGGTTTTCCAGCATGATCGGCCCATAGAAGTCCTTGAGCCCGCGGACGGAGACGACTACGATCTTTCTCCGCCCCTGGAACACACGGCTCCCCGCCAGAGATCCCGGCGCAAAGCTCGTCGGCTTCAGCGTGCCGACAGCCGTCGGCACGAACAAGTGACGATCAAACGAGCCCGCATACGGCAGGCCATTTGCACCCATGACCTCGCGGAAGAATGAGATTCCCTCCTCGACGGCCTCACGGCCGATTCGATGGTAGGGATGCTCTTCCGGCAATGACTCCATTGCCTTCATGGGATCCTCGACGTAATGATGTTGCTGGTCATAGGCCAGGATATCAATCACACCGCTATTCAAGGGAAGCGTTCCTTCACCGTACGTCAGCATCGTCACGCGCTTACCGTCTCTCGCACTGACAAGCGCTGCCACCATGCCAGCGATACCGCCGCCGATGACGATCACATCCGATTCGATCATTTCGTTGCGCCTCCATTCACGTGAAATAAGAGTTCATACATACCGCGCGTCATTTCCATCTCGCGGATGGTGCGACCAAGCAAGACTGGGCGAATGCCCTTCCAACGGCCTTCCAGGAGTTCTTTCATCTGTGCCAGAGAATCCTGCGCAGCGTCATCCTGCCGCCCCTTGCGACAATCCGCAAAGATACTGGCACTGCGCAAAGCGCAGAAGTTTGCCTGACATGTTCCCATGCCGACGCGCGTGCGACGGCGGATATCACTGAGCTGATGGACGGAAGGTTCATTTGCGATTTCCTCCACCTCTGCACGCGTGACGTTCTCGCACTCGCAAACGAGCTCGCGCTTCTCCGGATCCTGCTTGAGTCTTCGCACGACGCTCTTGAAACGATCTGGGCCGAGACGCGTCGCTGCGAGGTCCGTACCGTAAGATGGGAAATACGACCGTGCCTCTTTGCGCTCTTCTTCCGGTACTTCGGGGACAAGCGGCTCCTCAGCCGTCCGGCATGGCATCGTATTGCCCAGTTTCTTGCAGACAGCATCTGAGAGCTTCTCAGCCATCAGGCGATACGTCGTGAACTTGCCGCCAACCATCGTGAACATTCCCTCGAGGCCGTCCTGCTCACCGTGATCGACGATGGCAAAGCCGCGCGAAGCACTTCGTCCGACAGCACCTCCTGGCGGGATGTAGAGCGGACGCGATCCTGCAAAGCAACGCAGGATGCGGTAATCGCGCAGATGCTCGAAGGTCTGCTCACCGATGGCCAGCAGGCTCTCGACTTCATCACGCGCCGTGCTCGTATCTTCGGCATCGTCCACACTCATCGACGTCGTGCCGAGAATCGTGATGGAACCATGCGGTACGAAGATATCGCCGTCCGACGATTTGTGCAGGCGATTGACGATGTGGTTGCAGATGCGCTGGTTGAATGCAATCAGCGTTCCTTTGTCCGGCTGCACGCCAACATCCAGTCCCGCGAGCTTGGCCACCTGGCCAGCCCAGCCGCCTGCGACATTGACAAGGATATCACAGGAGATTTTCGTGATGAGCCCCGTGAAGGCGTTGCGCGTGCGTATGCCCTTGACCTTGCCGTTCTGCGTGATGATGCCCACGACTTCCTCGTATGTCTTAGCTCGGCCGCCATAACGTCTCGCACTATCGACATTCTGCCAGGAGAGGCGGAAACCATCTACTGCTGCATCCGGGACCATGTAGGCCGAAACGACGTTCTTTGAAAGGCGCGGCTCGATACGGAACGCTTCGTCCAGAGAGATCTGCTTGGCCTCGATGCCGCTGACACGACATCCCTCCACCCATGCGTCCTCAAAATCCGCCGGGTCACTGTTGAGGCGAACGAACATGCCCCCATATGGTTCTACGCACGAGCGGCCAATCTTGCGGAGAATCTTGTTCTCCTCGATACACTCACGTGCTGCTTCCTGATCTTTGACGGCATAGCGCCCACCGCTGTGCAGCAGGCCGTGATAACGAGAACTTGCCCCGTTAACGAGATCTGCTTTTTCAATCAGCAGCGTATCGATGCCACGCATCGAAAGATCGCGCAGGATACCGACACCAGTCGCTCCACCGCCAATGACGATGACCGTTGCATGCTCCATTGCTAAGCTCTCCTTCCAGATGGTTCCAATCCTTTCGATATTTCAGACTTCTAGCTGTGATATGGATAAACATTGCTACAGAAGCGGAATACGACAACAAGGGCTGCTTTGCAGCAGGGCTCAAACCCTTCCACTGTGAAATGTCAAAATATCGTTTTGATTGGTTTTTGTAATATTATTTCGTGTTTACATTCGTAATGATACACGAAATATCGTGTTCTGTCAATACTATATTTCGTGTATCATTATGTTTTTTCGTATATATCACGAGAATAAAGGCGGTCCGGCGCGATTCTGGTATTGAAAAAGCATTATGGCGCCGCTATAATAAATAGTAGTTTTTAAATCAGGATTTCATCTATAAACAGATGTTATCGAGAAAGCAGGTGCAAGATGACCCGAGAGGATTTCATCAAGACCTTGATCAAATCAAAGGGGTATACACTCAAGGCCTTTTCCCAGGAGATCAATATGCCCTACACAACATTATTGTCTATCCTGAATGGCTCTATCGGCGGCGCTGCCATGGACAATGTCCTGAAGATATGCCGCGCCCTCAACCTATCGCTCGATGATCTCGCAACCGTTGGACAGGAACATGCCGCAACGCCAGAGAGTGCCTCCATCGACGAACACCTCACCGCACTGATCCACGACCTCTCTGACGAGAAGAAAACAGCTTTGATCATCCTGCTCTCTAAATTCTGAGCAGGATTTTTTTGTAAAAAAAACAGCCCACAAAATCGTGAGCTGTACTAAATTTCGTATTTTCTTTATCGCATCCTCAGCCCTTGTCCATCGAGTGGATGATGATGTCAGTGAGGATCTTCGTCCAGTCGATGCGGCCGCTTGAACTGCCGGAACCTTGCTCGGCCGGCTGCTGTGGCGGCGGGTTCTTGGCGCGCTCGGCAGCGAGACGCGCGGTGCGCAGGTCGTTGGCGAGCGCCTGGTCTTGCTTGTCGGAATAGTTCCAGGCAATCTCGAGCTCGCGCACGGCGTCGTCGTAGCGTCCCTCGTCGTAGTAGATGAGGCCTTCGTACTGATGACAGCGCCAGATGGGATACGTCGCGTTATCGTGCTTCGTCGCGTTGGCCGCGCTGAAGTCCTCGAGCGCGTCGTGCGGCCGGTTGAGGCCGTAGTAGGCGCGGCCGCGCAGGTAGTAGGCATAGGCGCGCGGGTTGCCTGTCACCTGGCGGTCCCCGATGAGCGTCGTCAGCTCATCGATGGCCTTCGTGTATTCACTGCGCTGGATGTTGCCCATGCTGCGGTCGAAGATCTTGCCGTAATCGTAATTCGTCTCGAGCCGCGTGCCGAGCTTGCGCTTCTCCAGTCCGTTGGCCTTCTGGTACTGCTGCAGGAGCTCCTCGTTCTGCTTCTTGAGGGCGTCGCGCTCCTGCTGCAATTTCTCGATTTCATCCTTCTTGGCCAGCATGGCCTTGAAGTCGATGTTGTCGGTGTCGACCTCTGCCGTCAGGTTGACGGTGTACTTCCATGTCTTGCCCGAAAGTTCCGGCACGGAATCCTCCTTGATGACCTTGAGCACGGCGCCCGAGATCATCTTGACGTCATCCTCTGTCAGCTGCATGTTCTTGGTGCGCGAATAACTCTCGACGTAGACGCCGGCCTTCTCGACAGCGGCGCGCATGGCCTCCTGCCGCGCCGCATCGCGCGCGATCTTCGGCGAATCGTTGTCGCCCATGATGTAGACGCCCGTCGCCTCGATGACCTGAGGCGCCGCTTCAGCAGGACTCATACCGCCCGGCCAGATACAGACAGCCGCCATCAGCACGAGACAGGCTCGCCATAGTCCCTTCATAACCCAACACCATCCTAACGTAAAATAGTGTACTTTGCTAACTACTATTATACGGATGTAGAATCCGCCTGCCAATTAAAAACGCATGAATTTCAGGCAGATTCCACCTCCTCAAAAAAATTTTGCGGAATCGCAAAAAAAAGATTGACAGACAGGCGCGATATCGATATACTATATCTTGTCAGTTGCGACAAGCGACAGATGCTGATTTAGCTCAGTTGGTAGAGCAGCTCATTCGTAATGAGCAGGTCGTAGGTTCAAGTCCTATAATCAGCTCCATCTTTTGCTGATTTAGCTCAGTTGGTAGAGCAGCTCATTCGTAATGAGCAGGTCGTAGGTTCAAGTCCTATAATCAGCTCCATCTGGAACATCAGGCTTTCGAGAAATCGAAAGCCTTTTTTGTTGTCCGCCCCTGCCTCCATCTGCCATCATCTGCTATAATAATGGAAGAGAGCAGAGCTTTGAAGCGATAAACAGGAGGAATCATCATGAAGATTGCAATGGCAAATGACCATGCCGGCACGAAACTCAAGAACGAGATCAAGGCGTATCTTGAGAGCGAAGGCCATGAAGTCAAGGATTTCGGCACGTACGACGAAGAGTCCTGTGACCTGTCGGACTTCGTCTACCCGGCTGCACTCTCCGTCGCAAAGGGTGAATGCGACCGCGGCATCTTTGTCGACGGCGTCGGCTACGGCAGCGCGATGATCGCCAACAAACTGCGCGGCATCTTCGCCGTCGTCTGCCAGGACCCGTTCTGCGCCGCCCTCGCCCGCCAGCACAACGACAGCAACGTCCTCTGCCTCGGCGGCAAGATCATCGGGCCGGCGATTGCCATGGAGATCGTCAAGACCTGGATGCACACCGATCCTCTGACGGCCGAAAAATACCGCCGCCGCGTCAAGAAAGTCCAGAAAATCGACGCCAAGCACTGTGTCGCCGTAAAATAAACGACTGAAAACGTCATACCCTTACAGAGAAATGCCCAGGCATCATGCCTGGGCATTTTATCTATACGCGATCGCCTTTGTCGCGGCAGTAATTGACGAGCAAGTCAATAAAGGCGCGCGCCGCATGCGACAAATACGCCTTCTTGCGCCAGGCGACGAGTGCATGGCGGCGTGGGCGCGTCGGCAGCGCCGCATAACACGGTCGCGTCTCCGGCTGGAAGGCGCGCAGGAGCGTCATCGGCAGCAGCGTCGCGCCGAGGCCCGCAGACGCCAGTGTCAGGGCCGTCTCCATGCTGCGTGTCTGCAAGTAGATCTGCGGGACAAAGCCGGCTTCCGCGCACAGTGAGAGAAGCTGTTGATGGAGCTTCTGCTCGCTGTGCATCTGAATGAACGGCGTGTCTTTCAGGAGACCGATGGGCAGGAGCGGCAGCGTGCCATGGCAGTCCTGCGGCAGATGGTACTTCTTGGACAGTTCATGATTGGCCGGCAGGACGAGAACCATCTCCTCCGAATAGAGCTCTGCAAACGAGAAGGCATCCTCATCGACCGGCTGTGTCGCGATGATGAGGTCGACATCACCAGAGAGCACCGATTCCTCCAAGCGCTTCGAGGTGTGCTCCGCCAGCTGCAGGCGGATTCCCGGATATTCCGCCTGGAATTTCGGCAGGAATGCCGCGAGGAAGTACGTACTGCGGAACGGCGAACTGCCGACGACGAGGTTCCCCTGCGCGCAGCCGAGCTCATCCTCGACATAGCGGCGGAACTCTGTGTCAAGCTCCATGATCTGCTGTGCCGTCTCCAAGTACTTCTGCCCGATGGTCGTCGGGCGCAGCGGCTTCAAGCTACGATCGAAGAGCGGCGCACCAACCTTTTTTTCGACACTCTTCAAGAGCTGCGAGAGCGATGGCTGCGAGATATAGAGTTTCTCTGCCGCACGCGAGATAGAGCCCATCTCATAAATGGTCCGGATATAATGAAAATGACGGATCTCCAAGCGAATTCCTCCTAGTATAAGAATTATCCTATGAAATCAATAAGTAATTTTGCAAATCATGATATATGTGATTTTTAGAACAAAATCGCTAAAATGGCAGTATCCTTTGATATGTAAGAAATACATGCAAAGTATTCATGATATATCTCTATTTTATCATATATTTTAGATTATGTCTTGAATAAAACATCTAGTATTATACTTATATTCAATTTCATACTATAATAAAGACATCAAATCAAGAAAGAAATAGATGAGAACAAGAATTCTGTAAGGAGGTCTTCCCATGTCGTTAACATATTATTTCCTGCCGACCCGCAATGTCTTTGGCGAAGGTGCTGTCAATGAAGCTGGCAAGCTCATGAAGAGCCTAGACGGCACGCATCCGATGATTGTCACGGACGCTTTCCTCGCGAAGTCCGGCATGGCTGACCAGGTCAAGAAGATTCTCGAGGATGAAGGCCTGCCGACGTACATCTTCGGCGGCGCTGAACCGAACCCGACAGACAAGAACGTCGTGGCTGGCGTAGCGGCTTTCAAAGAAAACAAATGCGACTGCATCCTCTCTCTCGGCGGCGGTTCTTCGCACGACTGCGCGAAGGCCATCGGCCTCATTGCGGCCAACGGCGGTGAGATTTACGACTACGAAGGCATCGACATCTCCAAGAACAAGATGGTCCCGCTGATGGCCATCAACACAACGGCTGGCACGGCCTCCGAGATCACGCGTTTCTGCATCATCACGGACACACGCCGCAAGGTCAAGATGGCCATCCTCGACTGGCGCGTCACGCCGCAGATCGCCATCAACGACCCGGTCCTCATGAAGGGCATGCCGCCGCGCCTCACGGCCGCAACGGGCATGGACGCTCTGACGCACGCCATCGAGGCATACGTCTCCTCCGCCGCCAACCCGCTGACGGATGCCGCCGCCCTGCAGGCCATCAACATGATCCAGAAGTACCTGCCGAAAGCCGTCGCCAACGGCGATTACCTCTACGCCCGCGACAAGATGGCCTATGGCCAGTACCTCGCAGGCATCGCGTTCAACAATGCCTCCCTCGGCTACGTCCACGCCATGGCTCACCAGCTCGGCGGTTTCTACAATCTGCCGCACGGCGTCTGCAATGCCATCCTGCTGCCGTACGTCTGTGAGTTCAACCTCATCAGCAACCTCAACCGCTTCCGCGACATCGCCCGCGCGATGGGCGAGATGATCGACGGCCTCAGCACGAACGATGCCGCCGACAAGGGCATCAATGCCATCCGCCGCCTGAGCCGCGAAGTCGGCATCCCGCAGACGCTCAAGGAACTCGGCGTAAAGCCAGAGGACTTCGAGCTCATGGCAGGCAACGCCCTCAAGGACGCCTGCGCCCTGACGAGCCCGCGCAAATACACGAAGGACGAGGTCGTCGAGCTCTACCGCCGCGCCTACGAAGGCGACTGGGTTGACTCTACGCTCTGATTCCCCCATAATCCCCCGCATAAAAGAGGCTGCCGTATCGGCAGCCTCTTTTGATATGTCTGCTTCTTCCAATTTCTATCAATCCCCATCAATTCCCATCAATACCACATCAATTCGCATTCCCGCCATCATGACAGCAAGATTTTATAGTCCTGTTTCCACACACCTCCGTCCCGCTTGAATCATCCCTGTACTTTTCAAAAAATTACACCAAAAAAATGAAGAATATACGGTGCACTTCATGCTATAATAAACATAAAGTTAATCAAGAAGAACAATATAGATAACAAAAAATTGTTCAATAGCAGTCAGAGAAAGGCGGTTATCACAATGATTAAAGTTGGTATTATCGGTGCAGGCCGTATCGGTCATGTACATGGCGAGAGCATCTCGAAGTTCGTCAAGAACGCAACGGTCAAGACGATTGCTGATCCGTTCATGAACGAGAAGACGGAAGCTTGGGCAAAGTCCCTCGGCATCGAGAAGACGACGAAAGATTACCATGAGATCTTCAACGATCCTGAGATTGAAGCCGTCCTGATCTGCGCTTCCACGGACCAGCATTCCCCGCTCTCCATCGAAGCACTGCGCGCCGGCAAGCACGTCTTCTGTGAGAAACCGATTGACCATGATGTCAATAAGATCAAGGAAGTTCTCGACGTCGTCAAAGAGACGGGCAAGAAATACCAGGTCGGCTTCAACCGCCGCTTTGACCACAACTTCAAGGCTATCCGCGATGCTGTCGTCGCCGGAAAAGTCGGCAAGCAGCAGATCATCAAGATCACGTCCCGTGATCCGGAACCGCCTTCCATCGATTACGTAAAGATTTCCGGCGGTATCTTCCTCGACATGACGATTCATGACTTCGATATGGTCCGCTATCTCTCCGGCGCAGAAGTCGAGGAAGTCTATGCAGAGGGCTCTGTCACCGTCGATCCGGAAATCGGCAAGGCTGGCGACATCGATACGGCCATCATCACGCTGAAGCTCGACAATGGCGCTACGGCTGTCATCGACAACTGCCGTGCCGCTTGCTATGGCTATGACCAGCGCGCTGAAGTCTTCGGCACAAAGGGCTGCGTCGCCATCTCCAACGATTCGGATTCCAATGCAGTCTACAGCTGCAAGGACGGCGTCATCGCCGAGAAGCCGATGTTCTTCTTCCTCGAGCGCTACATGATGGCTTATGCAAACGAAGTCAATCAGTTCGTCGAAGCGATCGTCAATGACACGCCGACCCCGGTCAATGCAAACGACGGCCTGCAGCCGGTCCTCATTGGCCTCGCTGCCAAGAAGTCGGTCGAAGAGCATCGCCCGGTCAAGATTGCAGAGATCCGCGCCCAGTACGGCCTCTGATTCAACATCATCTTCTACCGATCCTGAACCCAATCATTTATTCCTTCGTTCCTCTCCGTTCCTCTCCGTGCGGCACCCCCTGCCGCATGGTTCCATACCAAATCAAAGGGCCCCTTCCCCGGGGTCCTTTTTGTTATAAGTATATGTTATATATTGATTTATTCTTGATAAATTCATGATAAAATATTTGCACATATATGTGCACTCTGCTAAAATAGAACCAGATACATGATGCAGAATGATTATGTTACGATCTATTTGATATATGCACTCTGTCAGGAGGGGAGTTTGTTGCTTCAGTATTTTCCCAATCACCGCTATCGTTCTACCTTCTGCAAGAACTCCACGCCGCGTCTCGAATACGTCTGTCACGTCGGAGCAGATGCCTCGCATATGCCGCGAAGCATGCACGAGCATGATTATCTCTGTGAAGTCGTGCTCATCACGCAGGGTGCGGGCATCTACATGATTGACGGACAGCGCTACACGGCGCAGAAGGGCGACCTGATCTTTTACAACAGCCATACCGTCCACGACGAATTCGGTGGCAGTGGCAGCAACCTGGCAACCTACTGCATCGCGATCAACGGGCTCCGCATCGAGGGACTGTCCGTCGATCATCTGCTGCCGGACGGATACTGCCCCATCCAGCCAACGAAGCAGCACTTCTCCGAGATCCTGAACCTCTTCGCAGCCATCGAGCAGGAGGCAAAGGCGCACGCTGAGATTGCCAACTATCTCACCATGGCACTTGCCGCCAAGCTCACAGCGCTCCTGCGCGAAGAAGGTGTAAAACAGCGCCAGCAGACGCCGACGCTCGCGGCAAAAGCCCGCGCCTTCATCGACAAGAACTACAAAGAGAACATCCGCCTCGGTGACATCGCCGCTGCCACACATACGAATGCCTATTACCTCTCTCACCTCTTCAAGGCAGAGATTGGCCTCTCACCGATGAAGTACGTCATCCTGCGCCGCATCGGCGAGGCTCAAAACCTCTTGATCAACACAGACATGACAATCACCCAGATTGCCGCTCAGGTCGGCTACAACAACTCCAATTACTTCCAGAACGTCTTCAAGGGCGCGCTCGGCATGACACCGGGCGAATACCGCCGCAAATGGACAGTCTGACCAAAGGCCCGACAGAGCCATCGCGCTCTGCCGGGCCTTTTGCACCTTCATCCCTCCAGGGCAACATTGGGATGATTTTGTACCATGCCTATCGTATGAAAGTATGCCAGCCGCAACGCTTGGCGCTGTGGCTGGCATACTTTCATTTTATATGTCTTATATGTCGCTTGCTCGTATCTTCCAGCACTGCTCAATATTCGATGGCAACCGGCTTGTCTTCTTTGTACGACTGCGTCGTGGCAAAGGCAATCTATGTTGATTTCGTGCCATCTTGACACTCCCCATACCTACAGGCAGGGGATTCTTGGTTCGACAACCACTGCGCCGCCTCCAAAGAATTGGCGTCTTACACGATTTCCCCAAGCGTGAATTCCCGTGTGCCCCACGGTACATATTTATTACAGCTTATGCCGCTGTGGATCTGTCCTCCAAAGCCTTGCGCAGGATATTCTTTGCGGCATTCACATCCCTGTCGTGATGCGTTCCACACGCCGGGCAATCCCATTCGTGAACCTTCAGGTCCTTCGTCAGCGGGTTCTAATAGCCGCAAAGACTGCAGGTCTGGCTCGACGGGTAGAAGGTATCCACTTTCAGCAGTTCGCCGCCGTGCAGTTCCGTCTTGTACGCAAGCTGGCGGAAAAACTCACTCCAACTTACATCGGAAATCGACTTTGCAAGTCTGTGATTCCGAAGCATTCCTTTGATATTCAAGTGTTCCACGGCGACCGTTTGGTTTTCACGGGCAAGCCGTGTGGACAACTTGTGCAGGAAGTCCTTGCGAATGTTTGCAATGCGTTCATGGAGGCGTGCAACACAGATACGGGCTTTCTCTCGATTCCTTGATTTCGGCATTTTGCGAGAGAGCCGCCTCTGTTCTCGACGGAGCTGGCGCTGGAGGCTCTTGAGCGGGCGCGGACTCGCCACCGTATTGCCGTCGCTGTCCGAATAGAACGCTTTCAGACCAACGTCAATGCCAATCTGCCTGCCGCCGTTTGGATGAAGCAGCGCCGTTTTGTCCATCTCGACGCAAAGGGAAACAAAGTATGTTCCAGAATCTGCGCGGCTGACTGTGGCATTCAGGATCCTGCCTTCAAACGTCCGGCTCTGCTTGATTTTCACAAGGCCGACCTTCGGCAGCTTGATCCGGTTGCCTTCGATGCGGATGCCGTTTCCCTGATTGCGCGTCCGGTAGGACTGACTGCGACTATGCTTTGACTTGAAACGCGGATAGCCTGCTCTTTTTTGGAAGAAGTTCTCATAGGCGCGGTCAAGATTGCGCAGAGATTCCTGCAACGCCATGCTGTCTGCTTCGGAAAGCCAGGATGTATCCTCGCGCTTCTTGAGATTGGTGAGGAGCTGACACGTCTTGACGTAAGTCAGAGAATGATGGTTCGCTTTCCATTCATCACACCTGACCGCAAGGAAGTGGTTAAACACGAAACGGACACAGCCGAGCGTGCGGTTGATTAACCGTGCCTGCGTCTTATTCGGATAGATGCGAAATTTGTATCCCAGTGTATATGTTTCCACATTCTCACTTTCTTTGCGATGTTTTCTGGCTCTCGATATACTGTTTGACGATTCCCAAGGGAGCACCGCCTACTGTCGAGACAAAATAGGAATTTGTCCAAAGTGTCGGCAGTTTCGTTGTCAAGAAATGGAATTCCTGCCGAAGTATCCGCGATGTCCTGCCTTTTATAGTTTTGACTGCCTTATGGATACCGAACTGAGGGTCAACTTCCAAGAGGAGATGAACATGGTCTGGCATGATCTCCATCTCAATGACCTCGAACGAATACTCCTCGGCAATCTGCTCAACAAGCTCCTTCAATCTTGTATCTACACCGTTCACTAAAACCTTACGGCGGTATTTGGGGCAGAATACGACATGATACTTGCATGAATAGACGATGTTGTGATTTGAATGGTATATTCTTTTCATATTTATATTATACAACATACGCTAAACTAATACAATAGTTGGGGAGTTGTCCGCCTTCAATTCTTTACGTAAATTCAGCGGGCACGCCGTCGCGCCAGAGCACGCCCGGTTCTTCAACTGCCATACCATATCCTCCCTTCACCGCCTTTTATTATGCCCGCTGCTTCCTGCGGGTGACGACGACGTAAATGCCGGCCATGATCATGAGCATGCCCAAAAGGATATGCAGCGTCATGGGTTCGCCGAGGCAGATAATGCCGCCGATGACGCCGACGATCGGCACAGCCAGCACCGCGACGGATGCCTTGCTGACCTCGATGTGCTGCAGGATCCAGCTCCAGAGAAAGAATGCCAGAGCGGAAGCGAGCACGCCGTTGTAGAGCAGGCAGAGGATGGATTCTTTGTTCCAGATGACCGGTCCCTGCGGCACGGCTGTCGTGTAGACGAGCAGCGTCAAGGATGCACAGACCATCTGCCACGTCGTCAGGGAAATCGCGTTGACATCCGACAGCTTGAGCTTGACGAAGATGCTCGCGAGGCCCCAGAAGACGGCGCTCAGAAGGCCGATGAAGATGGCCGTGACATCGCCGCCCGCATGCACATCCATGAGGACGGCCATGCCGGCAAGGGCCAGAACAATGCCGAGCCCCTTGCGCCATGTCAATTTCTCTCCAAGCAGGAAGTGCGCCATGACGGCGGCAAAGACCGGCATGCTGTAATTGAGCACGGAGACCATGCCTGCGCCGAGCGTCACCATGCTCGTCTGCGCCGCGATGTTGTTGAGTCCCATCTGCAGGATGCCTGTGAGAAAAATCCACGGCCAGTACTTCTTCTTCGGCAGCGGCAGGCGCAGCCAGAGCCAGACCGACAACAGGACGGCCGCACCGAACAAAAATCGGTACGCCACAAAGGTAATGGGCGGAAAGAACGAATTCGCCGTCTTCATGACGACCCAATTCATGCCCCAGATCAGATAAATCAAGCATAATGCCTTGATCAAGAAAATCGCCTCCTACAAATGCGCAACGCCATTCACATATATCTTTTATACTACCACATCGAGTCAAAAGAAAAATAAGATTCACAAAATCTTATAGCATCCTGTCAGACGCCTTGACAACCCCCTGTCCCTGCTCTATACTGAGCTTATTACATTGATGTACATCGATATGACTACAGGAGGTGCTTTCGATGGATTCCATGGAAACCGTCAAGATTCTCAAGGCCCTGGCAGATGCCAACCGACTGCATATCCTCGAGCTTCTGGGCAGTGGGGAGCAATGCGCCTGTGTGCTGCTCGGGAATCTGGATCTTTCTCAACCAACACTCTCACACCACATGAAAATCCTCTGCGACGCAGGACTCGTCACGAGTCGCAAAGCGGGAAAGTGGATCTACTACACACGCCGGGCCGAGACCCTCGACAGGATCGGCGCCTGCCTCCAGGCACTCGGCCACACAACGCCGACAGATGACCTGGCCACTGACTGCCGCTGCCGCGAGTGACGGCAGTATTTTTTTCTTTTATAGATTTACAAATTTCTATCTATCTATCCAAGAGGTGTTTTCTATGCAACATGAACAAGCGGGCGGCATCAATTTCTTCCAGCGCTACCTGACCGTCTGGGTCCTGCTCTGCATGATCGTCGGCGTCGCCATCGGCCATTTCCTGCCGTCTGTGCCCGCCTTTCTCTCGACACTCCAGGTTGACGGCATCTCGATCCCGATCGCCATCCTGATCTGGCTCATGATCTACCCGATGATGATGAAGGTCGACTTCAAGAGCGTCAAGGCCGTCAGCAGGGCGCCCAAAGGACTCTTCGTGACCTGGATCGCCAACTGGCTCATCAAGCCGTTCACGATGTACGCCCTCGCTTATCTCTTCTTCTTCGTCATCTTCCGCGCCATGCTGCCAGAAAACCTTGCCACGTCTTACCTGGCCGGAGCGGTGCTCCTGGGCGCTGCTCCCTGCACAGCCATGGTCTTTGTCTGGAGCACGCTGACGCGCGGCAACCCTGCCTACACCGTCATCCAGGTCGCCACAAATGACTTGATCATCCTCGTGGCCTTTGTGCCAATCGTCAAGTTCCTGCTCGGCGTCTCTCATGTCACCGTTCCGTATGATATGCTGTTCCTGAGCATCGTCCTCTTTGTCGTCATCCCGCTGATTGGCGGCATCCTCACGCGCCTCTCCGTCATCCGCCGCAAGGGGCAGGCCTACTTTGACCAGATCTTCGTCCACAAATTCGACGGCGTGACGACCTGGGGCCTGCTCTTGACGCTCGTCATCATCTTCAGTTCCCAGGCACAGGTCATCCTCGAGAATCCCCTGCACATCGTGCTGATTGCCGTGCCGCTCATCCTGCAGACCTTCCTGATTTTCTTCCTTACCTACGGCGTTTGCTATCTGCTGCGCCTGCCCTTTGCCATCGCCGCCCCGGCCGGGTTCATCGGCGCCTCGAATTTCTTCGAGCTCGCCGTTGCCGTGGCCATCGCCCTATTCGGCGTGACGAGCCCCGCAGCTCTCGCGACGACCGTCGGCGTGCTGACGGAAGTCCCCGTTATGCTGACGCTCGTGCGCATTGCCAATGCGAGCAGGCAGCATTTCCGCAACTAAACACAGCAAAAAATAAACCATCCGTATGGATGGTTTATTTTTTGTGAAACGATGTCTCAGGCCTCAGCCGCTTTTTTCTGACGCAGTTCGATGTACGAAATGATCAGGTCAGCTGCGGCCTCGAGCGAGATCTTGCTCGTGTTGATCATGAGGTCGTAATTCTGCGGATCGCCCCAGGTGCGGCCCGTGTAATAAGCATAGTACTGCTCGCGGTGCTTGTCCTCGGCATCGAGCTCCTTGATCGTATGGCCGGCATAGTGCGTCTTGGCGCGGGCCAGGCGGTAATCATCATCCGCGTAGATGAAGAAGGAATATGTATTGGGTTGATCCTTGAGGATGTAGTCCGCGCAGCGGCCGAGGAATACAGCGCTGCCGTCCTCTTTCGCGACCTCGAGGATGACCTTGGCCTGCTCGATGTACATGCGGTTGTGCTGCGGCACGCGCTCATAGGCGTAGTCGCCGAGGTTGCCAAGGCAGTTGTCCGGCGCATTGTACGAGCGCTCAATGAGATCGTGGAAGTTCGCCTCATCGCCGAGCTTCTCGGCAGCCATGGCCACGACTTTGCGGTCATAGCGGCGCACCCCCATCTTCTTCGCCACGAGGTCTGCGACCTCACGGCCGCCGCTGCCGTACTGACGCGTGATCGTGACAAGCGTGTTCTTTTCCATAAATTCCCTCTCCTTCCAAAATACAAAGAAATTCTAAACATAAAGCCGGCTCATCCATAGAACAAGCCGGCTGTACATATAGCAGATATCAGAGCTCGCCTTTTGCTTCACGAGCGATGAGGTCACGCATGATCTGCGGATAGACCTTATCGAGCTTGTAGAAGAACAGGACGAGAAGCAGGACAGCCCAGACGAAGATCGGGCCCCACTCGTAGATGGAGACGATCATGTTGATGACGTCCTGAGACTGAGCGACTGCACCCGAAGAAGATGCAACATAGCCAACGTAGGAGAGCAGGCCCGTCAAGGCTGCACTCGTGAGGCCGGAGCCAACCTTCGTGCCGACGGAACCGCCGGAGAAGATCAGGCCTTCCTGGCGGATGTGGGTCTTCCACTGGCCATACTCAACAGCATCGCCGAGGAAGCCGAAGATGACGGACTGGACCGGAGCAAAACCGATGCCGCGGATGACGCAGCTGAAGACGACCCAGTTGAAGTCCGTCGGGTTCAGCAGGAAGATCGCATGACCGACGAAGCAGATGATGACACCGTAAAGGCTCATGTTGCGCTTGCCGAAACGCTTGAGGAGTCTCGGGCTGAAGACGGCCATGACAAAGATCGTGATGAGCGTCTCCAAGAGGTACAGTCCGCTGTACAGCGAATCATCCATGAAGATGTACTTGCAGTAATACGGCAGGATGGTACCGGTGATCGTGAAGATGACGTTCTGCATCATCCAGATGATCATGCCAGCCCAGAAGTATTTGTTGACGGCCAGGCACTTGAGTGCTTTGCCGACTGGTACCTTAGCGACCTTCTTGCGCGCCTCGATGACGACCGTCTCTTTACATTTCGAGAAGCAGAAGAGCAGCAGCAGCAGGGCAACGACAGCCCATACGCTCATGACTTCGACCCAGGCCATCTGATTGTCGCCAAAGATCTTGACGAGCGGCAGCGTAGCCGAGACGGAAAGGATACGGCCCCAAGGAGACAGGCACATACGCGTGATGGAAAGCATGTCACGCTCTTTCGAGGAGCGCGTCATCATCGCGGACAGCGAACCGTACGGCAGGTTGAGTGCCGTGTAGCAGACCGTCGTGCAGAGGTTGTAGGTCACGAACAGGTATGCAAACTGCATAGCCGAGGAACCATGTGGTACCGTATAGATGAGGACGATGGAAATAGCGAATGGCACGCTCATCCAGAGAATCCACGGTCTTGATTTGCCCCATTTGGAATTCGTGCGCTCTACGATGAAGCCCATGATGACATCGGAGAAACCATCGAAGCAACGGGAAATCAACATGACCAGACCGACCATGGCCGGGTCGATGCCCGCGTAGTCGGTGTAGAAGAATGTCAGGATGCCCATTGCACCCCAGACGACGTTCTGTGCCGTATCACCGAGACCGTACGCTATACGCGTCAGCCAAGGCAGATGCGCACCGGATTCAGCCGGAGCTGCTCCTGGATTACTCATTGAAAACCCCTCCCAATTGAATATTGAATGATGATACATTTGATATCTCGTGGATGAAGTCGCTCTTCATCTCTATCTATATACTATATTAATATTTTTCGAACTATTTCATCTATACTTTCTTGTCTTTCTTGAGTATGTTATGATTTTCTTTTGTTATCTTTCTTAGCATTTTCAATGCTTTCTTGGGGCTATCTTTATGAAGGCGAATTATCTTGCTATAAAATATTGTTTTTTGCCTCTAAAACAATAAGAAAAGCGGTCAAACGCCATGCATCTGACCGCTTTTCTAGTAATCTCTCTGAGGGCCGACTCACCGAAGGCCGCCATGTGTCGTCAGGTAGACGCCGCCAAAGATGGCCGCTGCGCCGAGCAGTTCCATGATGCCGATGACCTCGCCGAAGCAGAGGACACCGCCGATCATGCCGACGACTGGCGTGATGTTCTGGAAGATGGAGGTGACGCTGGCACCGGCATTGTGCACGCCGATGTTCCAGAAGAGCATCGCCATGACGCCGCCGAAGATGACCGTGTAGAAGAACGCAATCCAGAGCGTGGGCGTCAGCATGACGGGCGCGAACTGCCCCGTCACCAAGCCGTAGCCCGTCACGATGAAGGCGCCGAAGAGCCCGGCCCAGCCCGTCGTCTGAAGCGCAGACATACGGCGCATGATCTTCAGGGCAATCAGAGAATACGTCGTCCAGGCCACCTGCGCAAGCAGGAAGAGGATATCGCCTGCATTGAACGACATCGTCTGGATCACGTTGAGCGAGCCGTGGCTGATGACGAGCAGCGCGCCGAGGAAGGACAGGACGATGCCTCCCCAGGCCAGCAGGCTCAGCCGCTCGCGCACGAAGATGACCGCCATGAATGCCGTGATGGCGGGGCTGGCCGCCGCGATCAGCGTGCAGTTCGTCACCGTCGAGATAGCGAGGCCCGTGAACTGCATGACATTATTGAGCCCAATGCCCGTGACCCCCATGAAGAAGAGACCGAGGAGGCAGCTGCGCGGCGGCAGCAGGCGCTCGCCGCGGTAGACGGAGAGTGCCAGGAGCGTCGTGCCAATCAGGTAGTAGCGCATGGCCGTGATCGTCACAGGCGACCAGGTCGTCACGAGCCACTTGATGCAGAGCGGCTGGATGCCCCAGATGATCGTCGTCGCCGCCAACAGGAAATACGTCTTTCGTTTTGTCGCTTCGTCCATATGAGACATCCTCCTTTTTCTAGCGTCTCGATCTCTGCTGCTCGTCATTCAATACCTGTCATCAGGTAGACGCCCAGGCAGGCGAAGACGACAAGCGTCTTCAGGAGCGTCAGGATCACAACGTCGTAATACGACTCGCGATGCGTCAGGCCGCAGACGGCGAGCAGTGTGACGAGTGCGCCCGACTGCGGCACGGTGTCGATGCACTCAGAGGCCATGCAGATGATGCGGTGCAGGACATCTGCACTCATGCCGATCTGCTGCGCCCAGGCCAGCCACTCCTGTCCGAGCATGCCGAGGGCAATCGTCATGCCGCCCGAGGAAGAGCCCGTGACGCCCGTCATGATGCCCGTCGTCACGATGGCAGACATCAGCGGGCCGTCGCCGAGGTGCAGGCCGAGCAATGCTTCCTTGATGATCGTGAAGGCTGGCAAGGCTGCGATGACACAGCCGTAGGCGTAGCCTGAAGCTACGTTGAGGATGGCCGTCGTCGAGCCGATGGCTCCCGTGTTGATGGGCTTTGAGAGACCGCCCTTGAGTCTCAGCCGTCTGCGGCCGATGATGGCCGCGACGATGGAGCTCACGATAAGAGCCGCATTGATGGACCAGATGGCCTGTACCTTGTCGACGCCGCCCGCGAGCAGGGAGAGGTGCAGTGGGATGAAACTGTCGAGGCTTTCCGGATCCCAGTGGTACGCCCAATCCCAGTGGAACGGATTGCTGATCAGGAGATTCAGCACGATGACGAGAAGCAGCGGCAGTGAGGACAGGCGCCAGTCCGGCAGAGCCTCCCGCGACTCCTCCGGCTCATTGAGCACATGGTGACCGTATCCCTCACCCTTTGCCTTGAGTTTCTTGTGGCGATAGCTGATCCAGCCCCAGGCCAGTCCGAAGTAGAGCACGGCACCGATGAGGCCGAGCACCGGAGCCGACCAGGTCGAAGTGCCAAAGAACGACGTCGGAATGATGTTCTGGATCTGCGGTGTGCCCGGGATGGCCACCATGCTGTAGGTGAAGATACCCATCCAGAGCAGCCCCGGCAACAGACGCTTCGGGATATCAGCCTGCTTGAAGAGGATGGCAGCAAATGGGTACATGACAAAGGCGACGACGAAGACAGAGAGACCGCCGTACGTCAGGACGCCGCATCCGAGCAGTACGGCCAGAATGGCCTTGTCGCGGCCCAGCGCCGAGACGATCTTGTCGGCCACGGCCGCCGCGAGCCCGCCCTGCTCCATGATCTTGGCGAAGACGGCGCCGAGCAGGAAGACGGGGTAATACGTCTTGATGTACTCCGCGGCTTTCGTCATATAGATCTCACTGTAGACCGGCATGGAGGCGTGGCCGCTGCCGATGGCGGCGACGACGGCGAAAATCGGTGCGATGAAGATGATGGAATAGCCACGATACGCGAAGAACATCAAAAGTATCAGGCTGAAGACAATCATGCTGATGCCCATGGGGATAATTCCTTTCTAGATGATCCTGAATAATTCCAAGAGAAACGGTGAACCGGCAGAAAAAAAGCTCCCCTGCCCATAGTGGACAGGAGAGCAGCCTTTCTGGGAATCCGATGCCTTACGGCAATCAGATATGTGCTTTTTCCTTGATGTACTTGCGAGCTTTGATCGCGTACTCGAGCGGATTGGCTTTGGCCGGATCCTGCTCAGCTTCGACGATGAACCAGCCATCGTAGTCGCTGTCATTGATGATGTCGAAGACCGGACCGAAGTCGAAGTCGCCATCGCCCGGGACCGTGAACATGCCTGCGCGGACGCCTGCGAGGAAGCTCATGTTCTCTTCCTTGACTTTGTTGCGGATGTCCATGCGGATGTCCTTGAGATGTACGTGACGGATGCGCGGCAGGTACTTCTTGAGGATGTAGATCGGGTCCTCACCGGAGCAGACGAGATGGCCCGTATCGTAGAGCAGGAAGACGAGGTCTGGATCCGTCATCTCCATGAGGCGGTCAATCTCTTCCGTCGTCTGGACACAGGTGCCCATGTGATGATGGTACGTCATCGTCAGGCCAATCTTCTTGGCGACAGCACCGAGCTTGTTGAGGCCCTCAGCGAGCGTCTTCCACTGCTCTTCCGTGTTGTGTGGCTTGTCGCGGAAGACAGCCTTGTCGAGCTTGCCCTGAACGCTCGTGCCCTGCTCTGCGACGTTGCAGAACTTCGCGCCCATGGCCTTGAGGAATTCGCAGTGCTTGATGAAGTCCTTCTCGACCTGCTCGTACGGCTGCGTGAGGAGGTAGGAGCTGAACCATGCGCTGGCGATCTGGAGTCCGCGAAGGTCGAGTGCTTTCTTGAGGACAGCCGGATCTTTCGGGTACTTGTTACCGATCTCGCAGCCCGTGAAGCCAGCCAGTGCCATCTCACTGACGCACTGTTCAAACGTATTCTCTTTGCCGAGATCCGGCATGTCGTCGTTCGTCCAAGCAATCGGAGCGATACCAAGTTTGATATTAGCCATTTGATAAACCCCCAAAATTCAATTTATACAACAGGGCCTCCCCGCCGCAGATGCGGCAGGTACCCTTCATACACAAGATAGACAAGAAAACAAATCAATACTTGCGAGCTGCATCGTAATGCGGCTTCATGAGATTCTCGTAGCAGTCGTGAATCTTCTTGCTCTTGGAGACCTGTGCGACGCCGACACGCCACCAGTCACCGTAACCATGAACCATCGTCTTCGGCATGACCTTGCAGTCGATGAGCGTCGAGACCTTCTGCTTCTTGGCATCCTCGATAGCCGCGATGAGCTCTTCCTCGGTATGAGCCGTGTAGCTCTTGCAGCCGTAGGAAGCGGCGTTCATGGCGAAGTCAACCGGTACATAGGCACCGTCGAGCTGGCCCGTCTTCTCGTTGCGGAAGCGGAACTCCGTGCCGTAGCTGCCCTGGCCATGGCCGATCTCGAGGTTGTTGATGCAACCGCCCTGCATGTTGTCGAACAGGATGACGTTGATCTTCTTGCCCTCAGCGATGGACGTCGGCAGTTCCGAATGGAGCATCATGTAAGCGTAGTCGCCAACGAGCGCATAGACTTCGCGCTGCGGCTCAGCGAGCTTGACGCCGAGTGCTGCGTTGACTTCATAACCCATGCAGGAGAAGCCGTACTCGACATGGTAGCTGCCAACCGTCTTCGGACGCCATACGCGCTGCAGGTCGCCCGGCAGGGAGCCCGATGCACCGACGATGATGCCGTTCGGATCCATGTGCTCTTCGAGCAGACCGAGGACGCGCGTCTGCGGCAGCGTCTCGCCGACTGCCTCTTTATAGGCTTTCTCTGCAGCCTTGTAATCGAAATCATCGTCGACTTCCGGCACGAAGTTGTCGCCGAACTGGATGTGGAAGACACGCTCGACTTCCTTCGTGTAGGCTGCCTTTGCGGCTTTGATGTCCGCGGCGTAAGCATCTGATACATGGTAGCCCGTCTTGCCGAGTGCCTCGTCGAGCATCTCGAGTGCCGCACCGGCATCGCCGACGACCTGGATGCCGTCGAGCTTGTAGGCGTGGAAACGGGAGACGTTGATGTTGACGTACTGGACGTTCGGGTTCTGGAAGATCCACTTGGAGGACGTCGTGAAGTCCGTGTAGCGCGTGCCGACGCCGATGACGACATCTGCATCTTTTGCAAGCGTGTTGGCTGCGAGGCCGCCCGTCTCACCAACACCGCCCATGTTGAGCTCGTGCTCCCACGTGATCGTGCCCTTGCCGGCCTGCGTCTCGCCGAACGGGATGCCGTACTTCTCAGCGAATTTCTGGAAGACAGCCTCTGCCTCGGAGTACTTGACGCCGCCGCCGAAGATCATCAGCGGGCGCTCAGCCTTCGCGATGGCCTTGACAGCCTCTTCAATGGCGCGCTCCGTCGGTTTTACGCGGTCGATGTGATGAACGCGCTTCTGGAAGAAGTAATCCGGGTAATCCCAGGCCTCGCCTTCGACATCCTGCGGCAGAGCGATGCAGACAGCACCCGTCTCAGCCGGATCCGTCAGGACGCGCATCGCATTGATGCAGGCCGTCATGAGGATTTCAGGACGCGTGACGCGGTCCCAGTATTTGCAGACAGCGCGGAAGGCGTCGTTCGTCGTCGTCGTCAGGCTTACCGTCTGCTCCATCTGCTGGAGTACCGGATCCGGCTGGCGGTCAGCGTACGTGTCACCCGGCAGGAACAGGACTGGGATGCAGTTTGCCGTAGCCGTAGCAGCTGCCGTGACCATGTTGGCAGCGCCCGGGCCGACGGAAGACGTGCAGGCGTACATCTGCTTGCGGCGCTTCTGCTTGGCAAAGCCCATCGCTGCATGTGCCATGCCCTGCTCATTGCGGCCCATGCGCATGATCAGATGGCCCGGATCCTCTTCGAGAGCCTGGCCGATGCCGATGACATTGCCGTGGCCGAAGATGCCGAAGATGCCTTCGAACATCGGCACTTCCTTGCCGTCAAATTCTACATACTGATTATTGAGGAACTTCACGAGAGCCTGTGCTACCGTGAGTCTGATTGTCTTAGCCATTGGAATCCCCTCCACTATGCCACGTTTCACCACGTCGCGGATACGCTATCACTTCTTGTGCGGCTGCCAGATCTTCGAATCGGCATCCGGCTCGAGCAGCCAGGTGTGCTCCGGCAGGTCATTGCGCGTCTTCTTCCACGGATCGCCGTCGAGATGACGAATCATCCAGCTGTACCAGATGGCGTAGCCAGGAGCTGCGCACTGCGGATGCATGTAGCCGCCCGAGATCTCCGACCAGGTGTTGTCCTCGATCTTGAAGACGTTGTCGCCGATGAACGCACAGCCAAAGCCCTGCGGACGGTCGACTTTGTAGGTATAGACTTCCGGCTGCGGATGATTGTGCGGCGTGTAGCCCGTCCAGCAGCCCGGCGTCATGATGACTTCGCCGTTGACCATGTTGGAGTACGGCGCATTGTCGTAATCGAAGATCGTGCGGACCGTGCGCTCTGCCGTGCCCTGCCATACGCCGCCGCCGAAAACGTCAGCCTGGACATCTTTCGGACGGTAGAAGACCGGCTCAAAGTCGCGGTCGTTGAGCGTCTTCTGGATCAGGAGCTCCGATTTCTTCAGGGCCTTGACGACGACCTTGACGCCGTGCGGCACGTGCAGGCAGTACGGGTTCTCGTCGAGCAGCGACTCGCGATGCATGAGCTCTTTCTTGCCATTCCAGCAGATCTCCACATCGCCCGTCGTGATGACGAAGGCCGTCTCCTGAAGGGGATCTTCGAACTCGACGATCTCGTTCTCATCCATCTCCTGGTAACCGATATCCATGAGCATATCGCTCTCGCGCGTCGTCATTGCATTGTAGCCGTGCTTGAGCTGACCTAAGCGACCGAATCTCATAATGCTGCCTCCCAATCCAATTCCGTGATGACTTTCTCGTCTTTATGTTCCTGCATGAAAGCGTCAATCTGCTCGACCGTCTGCATGGCATCCGAGCAGCTGTGGCTTGCGACGACCATAGCGGCGTGTGCCGTGCCGTGCTGCAGAGCCTGCGGCACCGTCCAGCCTGCGAGCAGGCCATAGACAAAGGCGCTGCCATACGCATCGCCGCCGCCGAACGACTTCAGCAGCTTGATGTGGTACGACTCAACCTTGTAGGCCTTCTTGTCGGCCGTGTAAGCGATCGAGCCCTTCTTGCCGTGCTTGATGATGACAATCTTGGCACCCTGCTCGATGTACTTCTCAGCGATGACGTGATCTGCCGGCTCCGTTGCCTCCTCATCGAGACCTTCCGTGAGGTTGACCTCATCGCGCGAACCGATGATGACATCGGCCATGCTCGCGAGCAGCGAGTAGTAGATCTGGATGTCCTTCTTGCTGCGCCAGCTGTACGGGCGATAGTCGATATCGAAGATGACGCGCGTGCCATGTTTCTTGGCATACTGGACAGCCAGCAGGCATGCCTCACGCGACGGGCTCTTCGAGAGCGCCGTACCGGAGACAATCAGGATCTTGCTGTCAGCGATGTACTGCTCATCGACATCTTCCGGCGCAATCTCGAGGTCAGCGACCTGGTCGCGGTACATCAGGATGCTCGACTCCGTCGGGCTCTTGATCTCCGTGAACGTCAGGCCCATGCGCTCGCCGTTCTTGGCGCGCGTCATCTGGGACGTGTCAATGCCACGCTCATTGAAGTAATTGAGAACGAAGTCGCCGAACTGGTCGTCAGATACACAGCCGATGAAGCCGACGTTCTTGCCCAACTTGTTGATGCCGACAGCCATGTTTCCCGGCGAACCGCCGAGGTACATGGAGAAAGTCTTGACCTTGTCCAGCGTGCGGTTCAGTTCATTCGGATTGAAATCCAGCGTGACGCGGCCAATCAGGACGACATCGCGTTTCTTGTTTTCATCAAAGCTAATGAGTGCCATTTCTTTATCCTCCTCATGCCTTCTGTTCGAGCCCGAAGATGTGCATGTGTTTCTTTACATTCTCGTAGGTGCCCTGTACGATGGCATCGCTGAAATCGAAGTACTTTGCCTGCGGGTTCGCTGCAGCGACTTCCTTTATCTTCGCTGCCGAAGCGTCGTACGACGCCGTGGCGATGTTGATCTTCTGGATGCCGTTGGCAAGGCAAGTCCGGAAATCCTCTTCCGTCAGGCCCGTGCCGCCGTGCAGGACGAGCGGCGTCTTGACGGCCGCATGGATTTCCTTGAGGCGGTCGATGCGGAGCTGCGGCTTCTCCTTGTAGTTGCCATGTGCCGTTCCGATTGCGACGGCCATCGCATCGATGCCGGATTCCTCGGCAAAGCGCTTGGCTTCCTCGACGCTCGTGACGAGGACATCCACGCTCTTGTAGTCGCCCTCCGCGCCGCCGACGCGGCCGATCTCACCTTCGACGTCAGCGCCGTAGCTCCTCGCAAGCTTGACGACTTCCTGCGTGCGGGCGATGTTCTCATCGAGCGGATATTTCGAACCGTCGAACATGACGGACGTGAAGCCGAGGTCGAGCGCAAGCTTGATTGTCTCCATCGTGCTGCCGTGGTCGAGATGAACGGCCGTCGGCATCGAGCACTTCTTGGCGGCCGCGATCATCACGGGGCCAAGCAGGTCGAGCGGCGAGTAGCGCAGGCGGCCTTCTGCAATCTGCAGGATCAGCGGAGCATGGAGCTCTTCTGCCGCCTTGATGGCACCCATGGCCATCTCCATATCCGAGACATTGAACGCGCCAATTGCGTATGTGTTGTCTGGCTTGCTTATGAGGTCTGTCAAATGTACGAGTGGCATGACCACCCCTCCTATTCTATCATGCGGGTTCTTGCGAAATCAGAAGAGTTCCTTGTAGATCTCGATGAGCTGTTCCTTCGTCGGGATGCGCATCGTGTTCTGCGGGCTGCCGCTCTCGAGCGCATCGGAAGCCATCTTGTCGAGCTGTGCGAGGAAGTCTTCCTTCTTGAAGCCGCGCTGCTCGAGCAGGGACTCTGCCGACGGGATGCCGACTTCCTTGCAGAAGCGCGTGACCTCTGCGACGAATGCCTCAGCTGCATCGTGGTCCGGCGTAGCGTCATCCGCAACACCCATGACGCGTGCAATCGTGGCAAAGCGTGCCGTGTTCTCCTCGATGGCGAACTTCATGCAGGCCGGCAGCAGGATGGCATTCGAGACGCCATGTGCGATGTGGAACAGAGCGCCGATCGGGCGGCTCATGCCATGGACGATCGTGACGGAGGCATTGTTGAAGGCGATGCCGGCTTCCGTTGCCGCGATGCTCATCTGCAGGCGGGCTTCGACGTTCTTGCCATCCTTGTAGCAGATCGGCAGGTTCTTGTGGATCTTCTTGATGGCCGAGAGTGCGAACGTATCGGTCAGCGGCTGTGCCTTGCGGCTCGTGTAAGCCTCGATCGAATGGCAGAGCGCATCGATACCCGTTGCAGCCGTGACAGATGGCGGAGCCGTCATCGTGAAGGTCGGATCGACAACAGCGAGAGCCGGGATGATGGACGGGCCGCCGAGCAGCATCTTGACGTTGTTCTCCGTATCAGCGATGATTGTGTTCTTCGTGACCTCAGAGCCCGTGCCAGCCGTCGTCGGGATGGCGACGAGATACGGGACCGGCATGTCGATGTTGACATGCATGAACTCGTTGATCTTCTTGCCTTCCGGCTGTGTCGACATGAACATGATGGCCTTTGCCGTATCCATGGGGCTGCCACCGCCGAGAGCAACGAGGAAGTCGCAGCCTTCTTCACGGTATACCTTCAGGCCGGCATCGACGATCTTGTCCGTCGGCTCCGAATTGGCACCAGCGAAGGTGACGTACGGGATATTCGCCTTGGCGAGTGCATTCTCGACTTTCGCCGCATTGCCAAACTTCACCATGAACTGATCCGTGACGATCAGGGCCTTCGTGCCCTTGCCCTGGATGTGCTGGCCGAGTTCTTCAATGACATTCGTGCCCGAGATGATCTTTGCCGGAACCATAAACGTATAACCCATGTTGTCCACTCTCCTATTCTGATGATAGTATCAACGCTGTTGTTGATAACCTTTTGATTACCTTATGGCTATAATTTAATACTTTTACATCACGTTGTCAATACTGTTTTGAGCTTTTTGGCAAGATTTTGCGGAATTTTATTTTTTCTGATAATCATGAGTAATCATGATTGCTCTATATGATAAGTGTTGCTTAAGACTTGCCGTTCCCGCACCGTCCAGTCCATGAAAAATGGTACTTTTTTCTGTTTTCTCTTGTTTCTTACCGACAATTCGCTTATAATGAAAGTAAACGAACCTACTCATAAATTGGTTATTTCTTGAATGTCTGTTGGCGTATGTTGTGTAATGATTCGACACCCCATGTGCCTCAGGCGCAGAAGCAGGTGATCTCTCATGAAAATCGATCGAATCAACCGCATCCATGAATTGTTGAAGAGTGTGCACAACATATCTATCAACGATCTCTGTGATACGTTCCAGGTCTCTAAGAACACCATACGCCGCGATATCGCAGAGCTCGAACAGCAGGGCCTCATCAAGAAGGTCTACGGCGGCATTGTCCTCGCCGAGCCGTCCGGCAGCCCGGAACCTTTCGCCTCGCGCGAGAGCCGCAATGCCGATGCCAAAAAGCAGATTGCCCGCATGGCAGCAGACTTCGTCCACGACGGCGATGTCATCTACATCGACTCCGGCACGACCACGATGCACATGATCCCGTACCTGACGGAGAAGCACCGCCTGACCATCGTCACGGCGAGTGTCCACGTCATCAATGCTGCATCCAACTACAGCAACCTCAATGTCCTCGCGACGGGCGGTTCGCTCTTCACCCCGTCCAAGGCGTTCGTCGGACCGCAGGTCATCCAGGTCCTGCGCCGCTATAATATATCGAAGGTCTTCCTCGCGAGCACGGGCATCTCGCTCGAGCACGGCGCGACGAACGCCTCGCCGCTCGAATGCGAGATCAAGCGCTGCCTCGTCGAGAAGGACTGCGAGCACTTCCTGCTCGTCGATGATTCAAAATTCGACATCTCCTCCCTGATGAGCTACTGTACGCTCAAGGAGATGCAGTACATCGTGACCAACAAGATGCCGCCTGAAAAGTACATCTCGTACTGCACGGCCAACCACATCCAACTCATCACGCCGGACACGATACGCGAAGAGGAATTCGAGAAGATCGCAACGATGCGTTGATCCACAGCAAAAGCGTTTAGGAGGTATTCCCATGAAAGAACAGCCCTTGTACATCGGCGGTCAGGAAGTCATGACCGAGAAGACCGTCCCTGTCTACAATAAAGAGACGAACGAAACCATTGCCGAGATTGCCGTCGCTGGCGAGGCAGAATGCCGTGCGGCCGTCGACGCAGCCGAGAAGGCCTTCCGCGAGGTCAAGCTCTCTGCCTACGAGCGCTACGAGATCATCCTCAAGGCCGCCAACCTCATGCGCGAGCGCACCGAGGAATTCGCCGCAGCACTGTCGGCTGAAGCGGGCAAGCCCCTGCGCGATGCCCGTGGCGAGATTGGGCGCGCCTACCAGACGCTGATCCTCTCGGCAGAAGAAGCCAAGCGCCTCAAGGGAGAGACGATCCCGCTTGCCGGTGCCCCGGGCTGCCAGAACAAGCTCGCCTTCACCATCCGCCAACCGCTCGGCGTCGTCTGCGCCATCACGCCGTTTAACTTCCCGGTAAATCTCGCTGCCCACAAGATCGGACCGGCGCTCGCGGCCGGCAACACCGTCATCTACAAGCCTGCATCGGCCACGCCTCTGACCGCCGCGCTCCTCTGTGACGTCTTCCGTGAAGCGGGGCTGCCGGCAGGCTGCCTCAACCTGCTGACCGGCCCCGGTGCGCTCGTCGGCAAATACCTGACAAAGGATGCACGCATCCGCATGTTCTCCTTCACCGGCAGCGTCCCCGTCGGCAAATCCCTGCAGGAAGCCGCCGGATTCCGCCGCGTGGCACTCGAGCTCGGCTCGAACTCCGCCAACGTCGTGCACGAGGACGTCAAGGACGTCAAGAAGGTCGCCGAGCTCTGTGCCAAGTACGCCTTCCTCAACGCCGGCCAGGTCTGCATCTCCTGCCAGCGCGTCTACGTCTCGCGCAGCATCTACCAAGAGTTCTGTGACTACGCCGTCGCCTTTGCCAAGAACTTCAAGGGTGGCAAGCTCAGCGACGAATCGACCTGCCTCGGCCCGATGATTGCGGAGAAAGAAGCCGTCCGCATCGAGGGCTGGGTCAAGGATGCCGCAGCAGCCGGCGCCAAGGTACTGACCGGCGGCCACCGCCGCGGTGCTTTCTACGAGCCGACCATCCTTACCGATGTAACGCCCGACATGGATGTCGTCAAGAATGAAGCATTCGCACCGATCTTCTCGATCATCCCCTATGACACGATTGAAGAAGCCATCGCCGGCGTCAACAACTCCCGCTACGGCCTGCAGGCTGGCGTCTTCACGAGCTCGCTCGCCATCGCCCACTACGCAGCCGAGCATATCGAAGCCGGTGGCGTCGTCATCAACGACGGGTCCAGCTTCCGCATGGATAACATGCCCTACGGCGGCGTAAAAGACAGCGGCATGGGCAAAGAAGGCCCGGAATACGCCATCCGCGAGCTCACGGAAGAAAAGACCATCATCATGAATTTTGATTAAGCTGCATATAGCGATCCGGCTGCATGGATTTCCATGCAGCCGGATTTTTTTGTTTGTGCACGTCCTACGGGGCGCGGGGACCTGTTTCGGCTTCGGCGTTCTGCTGGATGCGTCTCAGCACAAAAAAGAGGACAGGAGTTCCTGTCCTCGTAAAAAAGGTGGAAAGGTCTTCAACCATGGATGACGTCGGTGTATTCGGGATAGTCGCGCAGGCGGTCGACCGGCGGGAAGCCGACGGCTCCAGTGAAGCGGCCGCGCTCCCAGTCGGGGCGCGTTGACCAGAACATGTCGGTGAAGTCGCGCCCGTTTTCCGCCACGACCTGATATGAGAGAAGCTCCGGCACGAACGTGCCGTCGGGACCGACTTCTGCCGCGAATTCCGTCACGATGCGCAGATACTGCGCCTCTGGCAGGTTCGAGATGTCGACGTAATTCGTGCCGTCCTTTAGATTGATTGGACGGCTCGCCTTGACCGTCGCCATGTCATCCGACACCTCCACACGCGCGCGCAGGCTGGCCTGCAACGGCAGATGCGTCTTGGCCTTGAGCTGCTTGAAACGCCAATACTTCTTCTGCGTCTTGAAAGCCGGATCGTAGATGGCCGGATGGCGCCACTCTGTCGTGTGCGTACCGACCTTGAGAATGCTGTGGAAGTCGAGCCAGACCGCGAGGTCATCGCGCTCGGGGCCTTCTGCCTCGGGATGCTCGTAAATCTCCCGATTCTCCTCCGCCGTCAGTCCTTTCTTGTAGAAGCGGACCTGGCTGATGCGGCCGGGCAGATGCGTGAAGTACTTCGGCCGGCCGATCTCAGGGATGACATGGCCGATGTAGGAATAGCCGACAAAGATTGGCTGATCGTCCCACTGGCGTATCTCGCTGTCATCCGAGATGCCCGCCACATGCGCCAGCGGCTTGCCGTCACAGTACGAATCGCCGCCTGCCTTCTTGTCGAAGGTCATCGTGTACTGCGCCCATTCGCCGATCTTTGCCTCGCCGCCCTGCCACGAATACTCCGTGATATCATGGCAGATGCCCCATTTGAGACCGCCGGCGCGCTCTACGACCATGCGCAGGCAGTACGTCGCTCCCCAGCCCACGGACTTGCCGCGGACCATCAGCGGGTTGTGGCCCATCTCGCTCGGCCTTGCCAGGCGGTCGATGTCTGCCCAGACCATGCCGGTGAAGCCCTGCGGCGCGCGAAGATCGCGGCTCGCCGGTATCTCGATGTAATCGCCATACTGCTCGAGCGCGACTTCCATGTGGCCGTCGACTTCACGGACCTTCGGCGAGCCGTGCAGCAGGGCCGTATGGCCGTGCCCCGACTTGTCGAGGATGCGCGGGATGATGCGGATGCCGCCTTCAATCGAGACTTCCTTCGGCAGCTGGTCGGCAATGCTGACCTGATATTCGCCGCCCTGCTGGAACTTGTAGTGGAACTCAATATAGCGCTTCTCATGGCCGCGGAAGAACAGGCTCTTCGTCTCGGCGATGCGCTGATTGATGTAGAGCGGTACCGAGACGAAGATCTCGTGGTCGAGGTTGTTCGTCGCCTCAATGCCTGCGATCATGCAGTCAGCAGCCTCGCCCTGTCCGGCGCGCACGCGCATGTGCGCGAAAGAGAGCTGCGTCGGCTCAAAGGCGACGAGCTTCAGTTCCGTCTCGCCGACGCGCAGCGTGTGCTCACCGGGCTGCACGGCCTGATAGACGGCTGCGAGCTTGCGCTTCTCCCCCGGTTCGAGCACGGCGACCTGGCTATTCTCCTCACTGCCGAAGAGATTGATGGCATGCTCACACTTGTTGTCGAGCAGGTGGATGACAGCTTCTGCCATGGCCGTTCCCTTGTTCTCGGCCAGCGCCCGGACTTCGACATTGCCGTTGTTATCCAAGCGGCGCAGCTCGATATCCGTGAACTCGACGTCGGGCTCATCGTGCGTCAGATGGATCGTGTCGACGAGTTTCGTACTGCCATCTTTCTCAAAGCCGTAGAGCCGGTAGTCAAGCGCCTCTTCCGTCACGTCGAGAATGCCGTAATTGCTGCGTCCCGTAGCGGTGATTTCCGGGAATTCGCTGAGCAGGCGCTTATCCTCGCGGGCCGCCGTGTACTCGGCCTCCGGATCCTGCGCACTGCCCTCGCAGACGTATACCGTGCGGGCACCGACTTTCGGGTCGACGGAGACCGACTTGATGTAGTAGTGGAGATGGCCGCCAAGCACGAGCTGTGCCTGGCAGCGCTCCGCAATCGGCACGATGTAGCGGTTGTTGAACGGGTCCGTGTACGGGTGATGCATCATGAGGATGCGCCACTTCGCCTTCTTAGCCGCCGGGCTCGTCAGGTCTTCCTCAATCCACTTGAGTGTATCATCAATGCGCTTGCGCGTCTCCCGGTCAAGCGGCATCTCGGAATTGACGGCATTCATCTCAAAGAGGCCCCAGGGATTGCTGTCAATCATCGTAAAATGTGCAGGCCCGTAATCGAACGAGAATGTGTTGCCGCCGTCGGCCGTGTGGACTGTGCGCCCCTGCGTCGCCGTGAAGAACGCGTCGTAGTAAGGGCCGTCATCGTGATTGCCGTGGATGTAGTAGGCCGGGATGCGCGCGAGGACATCGGGAATCTTGTGGAACCAGTTGTCCTGATACTGATCGTGCTGATAGCCCGTACCGAAAGAAATGTCACCGCCGTGCAGGATGAACTCCGGTGCTTCCTGTACGGCAATCTTCTTGAAGAACGAACTGTTGTGAAAGAGATGCGAGTCTGACAGCGTCAACAGATGAAGGTGCTTTGGTGCCTCTGCCAGCGTCTGAAACGACGCAGCTGAAACCTCGCCGCCGCCCATGACCGTGTATGCATATTCCGTCGCCGGTTCCAGTCCCTTGATGACCGCCGTGTAGACACAGGCCCCTTTCGGGTACTCCTGGCAGGGTTCCTCGCGCTCATACACAACATCGCCGAAGTACTCCGCACCGTCTGCACTGCTCGCCGTCACCTTGAAATCCGTCGGCTCGACGGTCTCCCAAGCGACTGTGATCTGCGTGGCACGCGGGTCCAGAAGATAGGGCCCATTGATGATATTCTTGTTCATAGTATCTTCCTTCCGAGACCTGACGTAATCCTTGCTTCAACTGCAGCCGAAAAACAGGACACCAAGGGACCGCGGTCATATTCGTACTCTGATTTCCTTAATGCAAATCATTCTTTCTCTATATCAGTATAATAGTAGAGAAAGAATGATCCTGCAAATCTTTTGTTATGCTTCTTCGTCTGCTTCTTTGTGCTTCTTAGCCCAGAGCGTCGGCACGATGAGCAGTGTCATGATGACGACCGAGGCAATCCAGAAGTTCGTGATCGTCTCGAAATGATACGTCGTGACACCGTCGACAACGACCTTTGCCGAATCCATCAGGATGCCGTTGACGATATCCTGCAGGGCTGCGCCGCCGTAAGCGAGCAGACCGATGACGCCCATCGCGGCACCAGTTGCCTTGCGCGGGCAGAGGTCAACGGCGAGCAGACCGCCGACGAAGCAGAGGATGACGCCGAGACCGAAGCCGAAGATGGCAACACAGGCAGCTGCGAGCGTCGGATCACCAGCCGGCACGTAGCAGACACCGGTAATGCCGATCAGCATGACAATGCCGAAGACAATCGTCGTGACGGAGTGATGCGAATGGAAGATCTTATCGGAGATGATGCCGGAGAAAAAGGAGCCGACACCGCCGAGAATCGGGGAGAGCGACATGATACTGCCGGCCGTCACGAGGTCAAAGCCCTTCGCTTCCTGCAGGAAGATGACGCCCCAGCTCGAGATGGAATAACGGGAAATGCCGAGGCAGATTGCCGCAGCGGCGAGCAGCCATACGTACGGGTTCTTGATGACCATGAGCTGTGCTTCCTTCGTGGAAACCTGCTGCTCTTTCTTTTCCTGAGCGACCTCGCCCTCAAACTCATTGGCAGACGGCAGGCCGTACGTCTCTGGCCGATCGCGCATGAAGCGGTACATGATGAATGCGAGCACGATGCAGGCGACGCCCGGTACGAAGAAGGCGGCATGCCAGCCGAGAGCAACGATGATCATCGAGGTGCCGAGATACGTAGCACCTTCACCGACGTAATGTGCGATACTGAAGACACCGTAGTATGTAGCGAGCTGACTCTTGGCAAACCATTGTGACAGGGAGACGATACACGGTGCCGAGCCCATGCTCTGGAACACGCCGTTGACCGCCCAGAGCACGATGAAGACCCAGGTCGTATTGCTCATACCGAGGATGGCATTGACGATAGCTGCGCCGAGCAAGCCGAGCGGCACGATTTTCTTGATATTGCAGTGGTCGGCGATAAAGCCGTTTGCGCATTTGCCGATGGCGATGGCGACGAGCATGCCTGCGCCCATCATGCCGAGTTCCGTCGGCGTAAAGCCGTCCTGGAGCATCGGCTTCTTCGCGACGCCCAGCGTCATGCGCATGACATAGTACATGCCATAGCCGAGGATCATGGCCGTGACGGCCTGAATGCGCGCTGTATGATACATCTTCTTGACCACAGCCTTGTCTTGGATGCGAGGCTTATCCGGTCCAGTCAGGAACCATTTCAGCATTTTCTACACCTTACCTTTCTCATGAAAAGCAACTTTGATTATTCCTTTTTCTCCAGGCTCTCCGGAAAAGACTGGATTTTTTGTGATATATCAGTATAATAATAGATATGAAGGTTATATTCTCAAAAGGCAACCATCAAATCATCATCAACTGATTTTTCTGGAATCCATTATACCGAAATGCTGGCATGTATTTCTCCGTTTTCTTGTTCGGCATTTTGCGAAAACTTATAATTTTTGTTTTAAATTCGCATTTATCCGTGTTCTGGCGCAGAAAGGTCGAAAGATATGTCTATCCTACCATTTGGCAGTCCGAAACAATCGCGATTCGAGCTCAGCAGGCGTCCTCACCTCGAGTCCATCGAGAACCTCGCCGCTACCACACCGTTCGGCACCTTGAAATCACATCATGACGTCGCAGAGATCCTCTTCGTCGAGAAGGGGCATTGCCGCATGCGCCTCAAAGAGGGCAGCCAGCAGCTGCGCACTGAAGATCTCGTCTTGATCAACAGCGATACGCTGCACGACTTCAAGACGAGCAGCTCCTTCATGGGCTTCACGATGCGCATCGGTGCGCTGCATCTCTGCGGCCTGGCCCCCGGCCACCTCACCAAACATGACACACCGCTCGTGCTGCATCTCAGCAAAGAAGGGAGGCATGCCTTCTTGCGCGATCTGCTGCGCGAGATGAAACTCCTGGCAGCGCTCAACGGCGAGGACGATGAGCGCCGCGAGATTGGCGCCGCCTTGACGCAGGCCATCGTCGTCGCGGTCACTGCATTGGCCGAGGCAAAGGCGACGAGTGAGGAGAACCCTTCCTACACCATGGGCACGCGCATCAAGGAGTACATCGATGCCCATTACCTCGAGGACCTCAAGCTCCCCGACATCGCCGAGGCGCTCCACATCAACCTCTACTACCTCTCCCACACGTTCAAGGACCTGACGGGTTCTTCGCCGATGCAGTACATCATCCGCAAGCGCATCGAAGAAGCGCAGACGCTGCTGCTCACGACGAACATGACGATTACCGATATCGCCATGCAGTGTGGCTACAACAACTCCAACTACTTCCAGTCCGTCTTCAGCAACATCGTCGGCATGCCGCCCGGCAAGTACCGCAAGACCTGGGCACAATA
Organism: Mitsuokella jalaludinii; assembly: GCF_928722185.1. Classification (NCBI taxonomy): domain Bacteria; kingdom Bacillati; phylum Bacillota; class Negativicutes; order Selenomonadales; family Selenomonadaceae; genus Mitsuokella; species Mitsuokella jalaludinii. Next base: position 1,825,742 of record NZ_CAKMXA010000001.1, on the reverse strand, counting down.
GAACTGCAAAAACAGAGCCGTCCGCAAAATCGCATGCGGACGGCTTTTTTATGTGTTATACTATAACAAATAACAATTCTCGATAACAGATTGGAGTATCACATGCCTATGGAACATAAATTGCACATCGGCTGCCACCTGTCCTCAGCCAAGGGGTTCCTCGCCATGGGGCGTGAGGCGTCGCGGCTCGATGCGGACACGTTTGCCTTTTTCACGCGCAATCCGCGCGGCGGCCGAGCCAATGAACTCGACCTTGCGGATGTCGAGGCGTTCCTGCACTACAAGGACGAGCACGGTATCGGCACGCTTGTCGCCCATGCTCCCTACACGATGAATGCCTGTGCTGCTAAGGAAAATCTGCGGCGCTTTGCACATGAGGCGATGGCCGATGACCTGCAGCGCCTCGAGCACCTGCCCGGCAATTTCTACAATTTCCACCCTGGCAGTCACGTCGGGCAGAGTGCCGAGAAAGGCATTGAGCTCATCGCGCAACAGCTCAACGATGTGCTCACGCCGGACCAGCAGACGACCGTGCTCTTGGAAACCATGGCGGGCAAGGGCACCGAAGTCGGTCGCACGTTCGAAGAGCTGCGCGCCATCATCGACCGCGTCGAGCTCGATGACAAGCTCGGCGTCTGCCTCGACACCTGCCACGTCTGGGACGGCGGCTACGACATACGCGAGCATCTCGACGAGGTGCTGACGGAGTTCGACCTCGTCATCGGCCTCGCACGCCTCAAGGCCATCCATCTCAACGACAGCCAGAACGAGCGCGGCAGCCACAAGGACCGCCACGCCCGCATCGGCGAAGGCCATATCGGACTCGAGGCGCTCGTGCGCGTCGTCCGTCACCCGGCGCTCAAAGACCTGCCCTTCATCCTCGAGACGCCAAATGATGCTGCAGGCTACGCAAGAGAAATCGCTTTGCTGCGCGAAAAAGCAGCACCGTGACGCTACCCCATCAAAAAAACCTGACCAGAAACGGTCAGGTTTTTTGGCATCCGATCATCAGGGATGGAAACGGAACGTGTAGCGTCCGTGCGTGTTGACGGGTTCATCATAATCATTGCGCGCAGGACTGTAGGTGAAGTTCACGATAGCCGCAAGAGCCGCTGCATCCATCTCCGGATAGCCGGAGGATGCTTCAATCTGCGGGCTCTCGACGCCGCCTGAGGCATTGATGATGTAATTGACGGTGACGGTGCCGACCGCTTTCTTCGCCTGCAGGGAAACCGGGTAGGCCGGCTGCGCGGTGCTGAGCTGCTGTGCGTGCACCTTGACGTGCTTGACGTGAGCCGGATCGCGGGCCGGGCCGGCCTTTGGCTTGTCTGCATCGCCGCCCGGCTTGCCGTTCGGCGAGCCCTTGGCATTCGGCTTCGCATCAGCAGCAGGATGCTTGGCGGACGGATCCGCTGCATCCGCCTGCTTCTTCTCTGGCTGTTCCTTCTCGTCCTTCCGCTCAGTCTCGATTTCCGGAACGGCGACACTCTGGTCGACGACGATCGGATCTGGCTGAGGCGCATCCGGCTCCGATTCGGCCGGCGCCGCCTCTGCCTCTGAATTGTCATCCGACGGCTGCTCATCCTCTGTCACATTGTCGTAAATCTCGACATCGACGGGATGGCTTTCGGATGAAACGGCCTGGAAGAGGCCCGTCGCGGCCACGATCATCAGGATGATGATATGGACACCGCAGGAAATCCCCCAGCCGGCTGCATTCTCTTTATCTTCTCGAAGCATCCTCTGCCTCACTTTCCGCCGGCATCAGCCGCGAGTCCGAACCGGCTGATGCCAGCTTTGCGGAAGTGATCGAGGAGGTCGACAACCTCGCCGTAATCGATGCCCTCATCGGCGCGCACGACAATCGCAAAGTGATTGTTGCTGCGGTTTTCCTGCTGCGCCTGCTTGATGAGCGCCTTCTCTTCGATGGGCTGGTCCTCAAGGTACAGGGTACCGTCCTTCTTGAGCGTGACGAGATACGTCACGTTCATCTGCGTCTGAGCACTGGCCGCCTTCGGCATATTGACGTCAACCGTCTTGAGGTTGACCATGTAAAGCGTGCTGATCATGAAAAAGACCAGCAGGAAGAACATGATGTCGATCATCGGGATGATCATGACTTCCGGCTTCGTAAAGCTCCTTCTGTCCCGAAGTCTCATCAGGCTGCCTCCTCTTTGTTCATGCCATCGCACTCAGCGGCAGCCGTCTCGACCATCGAGAAGCACTGCTCCATATCCGTGACGATGTTCTCGATGCGCTGCGAGAAGTAAGCATGAACCGTGAGCGAGATGATGGCGACGCAGAGGCCCATGGCCGTCGCAATGAGCGCCTCGCCGACGCCACCCGTGATGGCCGTAGCCTGTCCCGATTCCAGATTGAAGACCGAGAAGGAGGTGATCATGCCGCTAATCGTGCCGAGCAGGCCGAGCAGCGGTGCCATCGTGACGATGACGCTGAGGTAGTAGAGGCGCTTGCGCATTTTCGCGAGCGCGATGCCGGACTGGATTTCCATGTAAGCAGACGGATTCTTGCGGGCTTCCGGCTTTTTCGTGATGACCGCGAACAGGATGTCAGCCAGGGCGCCACGCGCATGGTCGGCGAGCTGCTCGGCCTTCTGCCACTTGTTGTTGGCCAGGGCCAGGTAAAAGTCACGGGCAAACGCGCGGCCAGAATCCATGCGCCGGAAGTACATCGCGCGCTCAATGCCGATTGAGAACACAAAAAGCGAACAGAGCAGCAGTACGTACATGACAATGCCGCCCTTCTGGAAAAACGTGATTCCTGTCGTCAAAAGTTCCATTATGATCTCCTTTTATACCTTTCTATACGATTCATGACAGGTCCCCAGGATCTGTCTTCTATCCTTGACCGCTGTCACGGCTGTCCGCCGAGCCAGTCTTTGAGATTGGCGATTGCCAGTTCTTTCGCGATGAGTCCGTGCGCATTCCAGATGACAGAATCGACCTCTAAGAGGTGATTCTCACGGACAGCTGGCAGCGTCTGCCAGAGCGGGTCTTCCCGGAGCTCCTCATACCGCTTTTCCGCCGTTTCTGTGCTGCCAGCGCTGCTCGCACCGTAGCCGCTCGAAAGGACGAGATAATCCGCCTGGAGATCCGGCAGGGATTCCATCGAGATGGCGAGATTGTTCTTCGTGCGGTCGAGCGCTACGACCATCGGGTCCGGCCTGAGGTTGAGCAGTTCATACATGAACCGGTTCGTCGCATTGGCGGAGTACGGATAGAGGCGGATCTCTTTCTGCATGATGCGCAGATACGCCACCGTCGCATCGCCGATATGGTTCTTGATGGCGAGTCTTGCCTGCTTCACCGTATCGTAATAGGCGCGCAGGCGCGCCTCCCCCCTTTCGCTCTGCCCGATGGCCCGCGCTGCAGCGAGCTCTGTGACCTCTTCTTTCTGCAGGTCGAGCGGCACGACGGGAGCGATCTTGGACAGGGCGCGGTACGTATTCCTGTCATAGCTGTCGCGCAGGAGGATGATGTCCGGGCTTGCCTGCTGCACGGCTTCCAGGTTGACCGTCTTCGTCTCCACATTGATGGGGATATTCTCGATGCCCTGCTCCTTCATCGTGTCATAGAGATACGACGAAGGGGCAAGGTGTGCTGCCGCGATGGGGATACCGAGAGACACCGCCGTATCCTCCAGGCCGACGACTACGATGCGCTGCGGATTCTCCGGAAGGACCGTCCTGCCGTATTTATGGGTGATGACGGTGCGGCCATCTTCTTCCGAAAACATCTTATCGGAGGCATTCTTCGTCTGGATAAATCGATTGGCAAGCTCGGCATCAATCGCCTCCGGCGCATCCGACCGCGGCACATCGGGATCAAAGAGCGCCGTGCTCTTGGCACTGCCGGAAGAAGCCTGGCTGCCGCAGCCGGCCAGCACCGCACTCAGCGCAATGAGCAGTGCGAAAAAGCCCGCGCTCAGAAGCCGGTTACGCATAGGCCTTCTCCTCTTTCGATGCGCTGCCTGCCGGGCGCTCACGGTTCACGTAGGGGATGCAGTACGGCCGGCCGGTGCGCGGATCGCGCAGCAGCTCGGCATCGATCCCGAAGACATCGGCGAGCATCTCCCTCGTGAAGACTTCATCCGGCGTCCCCTCATAGAGGAGTGTGCCGTGCCGCATGGCGAGCAGGTAATCGGCAAAGCGCGCCGCTTCATTGATCTCATGGATGACCATGACAATGGTCTTTCCATAAGCCGTATTGAGGTGGCGCACGAGCGTCAGCACATCCATCTGATGTGCCACATCGAGGAAACTCGTCGGTTCATCGAGGAACAGGATCTCTGTGTCCTGCGCGATGGCCATCGCGATCCAGGCGCGCTGGCGCTGGCCGCCCGACAAGGCCTCCACCGGCCGGTCCGCAAAGGCCGTCATATCGGTCTCCTGCAGGGCCCATTCGACCATGCGCTTATCTTCCTGCGTCGTGCGCGCAAAGAAGCGCGAACGATGCGGAGCGCGGCCGTAGTTGACGAGTTCCCGCACCGTGAGCCCCGCAGGGGCCATCGGGTTCTGCGGCAGTATGGCGACCTTTTTGGCCAGTTCCCGGCTGTCTTCCGAGAAGATCGAGCGGCCATCCAGGAGCACCTCGCCGCCGAGCGGCGGCTGAATGCGGCAGAGCGTCTTCAAAAGCGTCGACTTGCCGCAACCATTCGCCCCGATGAGCGCCGTCACCTTGTGCGCCGGCACATCGAGGTTCATGTTTTCTATGATCACATTCTTGTCGTAGCCGGCCTTCAGATGCCTGGCTGAAAGTTCCATGGATTCCATCCTTCCTTTTTAAGTGATTCCACCGTGCCGTCAGCCCCTGCTGCGCACGAGGATGTACAGGAAATACGGCGCGCCGATCAGCGAGACGATCAGGCCGACGAGCATCTCATCCGGCGCGATGATCACACGGGCTGTGTAATCCGCCGCCACGAGCAGCACGCCGCCCAAAAGAGCCGTCACTGGAAGATAGCGCTTGTGCGCCACGCCGACGAGCCGCCTTGCGATATGCGGGCAGATGAGCCCGATAAACCCGATGCTGCCGCCTACAGCTACACAGGATGAGGCCAGCACGACAGCAGCCATCAGGAACAGGAAGCGCGTCCGGTTCACCCGGATGCCCAGGCCCAGCGCGTTCTCCTCGCGCAGGGCCAGGAGGTCGAGTGTCTCATGGCTCGCCAGGAAAAAGAACGTGATGAGGAGCACGACGAGAAACAGGATGTCCACATGCGTCCAGCTGTTGCCGAAAATGCTGCCGATCAGCCAGGTATTGATCTGCTGGAAGCGCGTCGGATCCAGGCCGACGATCAGCAGGATCTGCAGCGCGTGCAGGCCGGCCGTGACGGCAATGCCGTTGAGGACGAGTTTATAGGTAGAGGTCATGCGGCCGCGCTGGTGCGAGAGGAAAAAGACAAGACCCGCAGCCAGGCCGCCGCCGATGACAGCGGCAAGCGGCTGCTCCCAGATGCCGAGGCCCGTCGCCTGGGGCGTCCCGTAGATGAGCAGCATGACGCCCAGCGCAGCACCGGCATTGACGCCCAAGAGGCTCGGGCTCGCCAGCTCATTCTTGGAGATGGTCTGGAATACGGCACCAGAGACGGCCAGCCCCATGCCGATGAGGACGGCCAGGATGGACCGCACCATGCGGAAGTCAAAGACCGTCAGGACCTCCTCCGGTGTTCCGCCTCCCAAAAGCACACCAATCAGATGCGCTTTCGTGAAATAGTGGAATCCTGTCGCCAAGTGCAGGAAGAAGAGCCCCGTGAGCAGTGCTGCCAGTGTGAGTAGCGTGGCGAGATAGCGCCTGTTTCCCATCAGCCCCGCACCTCCTTCCGGTTGGCGAGGTAGAGGAAGAACGGCACGCCGACGAGCGCCGTCACAGCGCCGAGCGGGATCTCAAATGGCGGAAAGACCGTCCTGGCCACGATGTCGGCAACCAGGACGAGCAGTGCGCCAAAGAGCGCCGAGAACGGCACGACGAGGCGGTAGTCAATGCCCACGATGCGCCGCGTGATGTGCGGCACGACGAGTCCGACAAAGCCGACCGGCCCCGCCACCGCCACGGCCGACCCTGCGAGGATCAGCACGGCAAGGCCTGCCCGCAGGCGGATGCGCGAAAGCTTTCCGCCGAGCCCGATGGCCATATCCTCTCCGAAGGAGAGCAGCGTTACCGAGCGGGAGACCGATACGGCAAGGAGGAGTCCCAGGATGGTCCATGGCATGACGCCCAGAATCGAGGCCATCCGGATCCCGCCAATGCCGCCGGCCGTCCAGTAGCTGAGTTCCTGTGCAACGTCAAAGAAGACGACGAGGACCTGCGTGACGGCCATGAATACCGCGCTGACCGCCGTGCCCGCCAGGGCAATGTAGACGGGCGTCAGGCCGTGCTTGAGCGAAGCCAGGACGAGGATAAAGGCGGTCGCGAGCGCCGCGCCGAAAAACGCACTGATGATCGTCACCTGCAGCGAAGCCGCCGGCAGGACGATCATCGCGAGCGCCAGGCCAAAGCTCGCACCGGCGTTGATGCCGAGGATGGACGGGCTGGCCAGCGGATTATTCGTCACGCCCTGCATGAGCGCGCCCGCCACTGCAAAACTCAGACCGCAGACAAGCGCTGCCAGCAGGCGCGGCAGGCGCAGCGTCCAGGCCACGAGGTCAGAAGGATCCTGGCTGCTGCCAGCCTGCAGCGCATGCATGACGCCAGACAGCGGGATTTCCCGCATGCCTGTCGTCAGGAAGAAAAGGGAAAGCACGGCCAGCAGTACAAGCAGAAGGACCGCCAGCAGAGATGCATTCCTTGTGGATGCCATTACGATATCTCCCCTCGTCAGAAGTCTGCCGTCAGGGACAGCATGAACGTTCTCGACTTGCCGAGGAAGATGCCGTTGTTCTGGAGCGCGCGCCAGTAGTTGCGGTTCGTGACGTTGTAGACATCACCGCGCAGCGTGAGCGGCACACCGCCTGACTTGAATTTATAGCGCGCACCGAGATCCCAGGTCGCCCACGGCGAAACGCGGAAGCTGTTGGCTTCATTGATGTACGACGAGCTGTTGTAGGTGAGATTCGTCGTCAGCGTCAGGCCCGGAACCGAAGCGATGTCCTGCTCAAGGCCCATGACAGCATTCCAGCGCGACGTCGCGGCGACGCGGTTGCCGTCGTAGAGGCCGCCTTCCGTATTACGGTACGTCGCGTCGAGGAACATCAGGCCGCCCATGAGGCGCGTGCCCTTGCGCGGCTCACCGAAGACATTCCACTCAAGGCCGCGGTGGCGCACCTCGCCGTTCGGCGAATAGATCTTCGTAGCCGAATTCTCGAGGAGCGTCGGGGATTTGATGTCAAAGGCAGAGAGCGTCGATGCCCATTTGCCGAAGTCGTATTTCACGCCGACCTCATACTGCTTCGTCTTGAACGGCGCAAAGGCTTCGCCGTAATTCGCTGCATCCGTATCTGTGACGAGAGAATCACCGGCATCGAGGCCCTGCATGTAGTTAGCGTAGAGTGAGACGTTCTTCTGCGGCTTGTAGACGAGTGCAAAGGCCGGCGTGAAGACCGACTCATCGTAATGCGTCTTGACCGCGCCCGTCGTCGTATTGTAGGTATCCACCTTGACGCGCTGCTCGCGGCCGCCGAGCACGAACTGCCACTTGTCATTCGGCGTCGTGATCGAGTCCGTCAGAGCCACGCCCGTGAACGTGTTCTCATCATTTTTCGGTGCGGACCAGCTGTACGGATTCTCGGGCGTCTGGAAGACGATATTCCAGATATTCGTCTTGAGGCCCGATGCCACCGTGCGGTTGTTCATGTAGCGCGTGTAGTGGATGCGGTTCGCCGCCACCGTGAGCTCATGCTTGAGGTCGCCCGTGAAGAATTTGCCGCGCACGCCGGCCTCGGCCGAATCCGCCTTGTTGATCTGATTGTTGTACGAGTATTTCATCGTCGCCGCGCCGCTAAGGCCAGAGAGCGAGAAGTTGTTGTAGAAGTACTCCATCTTCGTGTTGCGCAGGCCATAGGAGAAGTATCCCGTCCAGTCCTTGCTGAGGTCGTACTCGCCGTGCAGCATGCCGTACTGCTCGTGGATGGAGCGGTAACCGCCGTCAGCGCCGAACTTCGTGCCGCGCGGCACCTTGAACATACTCGACATCGTCTTGAGTGCGCCGCTGCCGATCGTCACCTGATACTACTGGTCCGATACCTTGTTGTAGACATAGCCGTAATCAAAGCCGAGACGGTAGCGGTCGCCCTTGTAGTCTGCACCGACCGTGATGGAGTCCGTGCGCATATGCTCATCAAACGAAGTGTCGCCGTTGCGGTTCAGGACATTGACGCGCAGGCCGGCCTTGCCGTCATCTGTGCGCCTGCCGAAATCGACCTGCTGCGTGAAGACCCCGCCGTTGCCGTACGAGATCTTGACGCGGTTCAACGGCTCACTGCCGGCACGCTTCGTGATGTAGTTGATCGTGCCGCCCAGGGAACCGTTCGGCGCGATGCCGGCAAGAATGGCACTCGGTCCCTTGAGCACGTCGACGCGGTCCACACCCTCAACGCCGCCGTAAAAGCGCGGCGCGATGCCGTAGAGGCCGTTGAGCTGGACATCCTGCTGCTGTGCCTTGAAGCCGCGGATATTCCAGGCGCTGGAGACGCCCGAGAGCGTCTGGTCGCTGACCGACGGATCGTGGACGATGACATCATCGACAGTCGAGACCTGATTGTCTTCCATCATCTTGTCCGTGTAACCCGTGATGTTGAATGGCACATCGAGCGTCGGGTGGTCGCCGAGCACGCCGAGCTGTACCTCTGTCGCCACCTGGCCGCCCGGATACGCCTTCTCGGGCGCCGGTTCTTCCGTCGATTCCGCTACCGGTTCCACAGATGCTGGAGCTTGTTCCGCTTCTGCAGGCTCCACCGGCTCTGCCGACTTCTCTGCATAGATATCGCTCGAGCCGAAATCGTAGATTTCATCCTGAGCTGCCGCCATGGCCGACTGAGCCACGAACGGGGAAACGATGGCCAGGCTGGCCAGAGCCAGTGCAATCCTGCTGTACAAAATACGTTCCTTCATGCTACACCTCTTGATCCTATCTTCCTCCGGCTATCATTTGATACTCATTCTCTTTGATAAACCTTTTCGTATTGTATAGCCTATGATAGTGATTGTCAATATACATTGCAAAAACTAATCTGTTTCCAACCGGTATCCAATCGGGCGCGGAAAAAGGGTTACAGAACACAAAGAGCCGCAGCTCCAAAGAGGAGCTGCGGCTCTTCACTGTATATCGTAGAGAGAGTTATGAGGGAAAACTAGGTCCAATCACCAGCGACCTGCATCAGTCGGTAATGGCGATCGTATGAGAGGGTTCTGTCTTTTCCGTCTGCTTCGGCAGGCAAACCGTCAGGACGCCGTCCTTATAATCAGCCGTAACCTTTGCCTCATCGACGTTGTCGATGTAGAACGAGCGGCTCATCGAACTCGAGCGGCGCTCGCGGCGGACGTAATTGCCCTTCTCGTCTTTCTCATCATTGTCTTCGGATTTCTTCGTGGCAATCGTCAGGTAATGGTCCTCATACGTCAGGGAGATATCCTCTTTCTTGAGGCCCGGCAGTTCAGCCGTGAGCTCATAGCTCGTACCATTATCCTTGACATCGACCTTGAAGTCCGGAGCCTTGAAGTTCGTCAGGAACGGCTCATCGAAGACATCAAACAGACGATCAAAATCATTTTCTTCTTTTGCGAGATCATGACGCGATGCAAATGGAACCAAACCAAACATAAAGCAAATCCCCTTTCTGCAACTTGCCGGAGTGGCACGCGGACGCGTGTTGCTGTCCGGGAACTTTTGAACAATTCGATGAAGTCTCGGGCGCGCGCCCCTTCAGATCTCTCGATCTCTTCTCCGGGGCTCTCTCCCTCGCTTCAATTATTATTGTACCACTATTGGTCAAAATGTCAATAGGTCAAATGGTAAAAATTAAAATTTATTTTCTGGTGCCTCGCTGGCATCTCCCTTGGAAAACATCTATAATGAAATAAAACTATATGATTTATGTAACATTATGGTAAATAGAAGGGATCATCCTCATGGCATACACACACGATGCACCTTCAGGCAAACATCCAGTGCTCACAGACCTGCCTCCCATGCAAGTCTTCTTTGAGGCTGCCCAGGAGCAGCTCGAGCAGGAATGGGAGCATCTGCATGCACTGCGCTCCTGTCCTGTCTTCTTCAATATCACGAATTTTCATCTCTACAATGCAACCTACGGCATTGAGCAGGGCGACCGCTGCCTGCACCGCATCGCTGAAATCCTCCAGAAGAATTTCCCTGGCAGGCTACTGACGCATCTCGGCGCCGATCACTTTGCCGTGCTCGCCGATACAGCAGATGTGACAAATCGCATCGAAGCAGCCTGCCACGAGGTCCAGGGCTTCATCGCCAACACGAACATCGACCTCAAGGCGGGCATCCGCTACCTGAGCCAGCCGCCTGCCGATGCGCCGCTGAACCTGGCCTTCGACAACGAAGCGGCGCTCGCCTGCAAATCGATCCAGAAAGACGCGACACGCCACTACGCCGTCTACACGAATGAGATGGGCCGCCTGCATCACCTCCAGAACTACGTGCGCGAGAATCTCAACAGTGCGCTCGCGAGCCGTCACATCAAGGTGTACTACCAGCCCATCATCCACGCACTCAGCGGCAAGGTCTGCGGGTTTGAGGCACTGGCGCGCTGGGAGTCGCCCGACTACGGCCTGCTCTCGCCCGCTGTTTTCATCCCTGTACTGGAGGAGGCAAGGCTCATCGACAAGCTCGACCGCTATATCGTCGAACGCGTCGCCGAAAACCTCCACGACCACATCAAACAGGGGCAAAATCTCCTGCCCATCTCCGTCAATCTCTCAAGAATCGACTTCCAGCTCTTCGATCCCGTGGCATTCCTGGAGGACGTCCTGCACCGCTATCAGCTGGCCCGCCATCTCCTCTGCCTGGAGATCACGGAAAATGCACTCGTGCTCCAGGACGATGCCATACGCCAGGGACTGCGCCACCTCCAGCAGGAAGGCTGCAAGGTCTGGCTCGACGACTTCGGCAGCGGCTATTCCTCGCTCAACGTGCTCAAGGACTACCGCTTCCACACGCTCAAGCTCGACATGGCATTCCTCCATCCCTTCACAAAGGAGAGCCGCACCATCGTGACCTCGATCATACGCATGGCCAAGGAACTCGGCATCCACACGCTCGCCGAGGGCGTCGAGACGAAGGAGCAGGCCGAGTTCCTGCGGGATATCGGCTGCGAGAAACTGCAGGGCTTCTACTACGGCCGCCCCCTTCCCGGCAGAGACTGCTACGCATACTGCCGGGAGCGAGGCATGGAGTTCGAGACGATGCAGGAGGTCCTGCTGCTCAGCCAGGCCGGCCTCATCGACGTCAGCCAGCCGACCCCCATCAGCATCATCTACGATGATTCGGTTGACCTGCAGTTCCTGCAGGTCAACCAGGCGTACCTCAAGGCACTGCAGAGCATGGGCACGAAGACAATGACGGACAGCAACCACTTCCTGCAGGCCCCGGATTATCCCATGCACCGGAAGTTCCGCCGCTTTGCCGACCAGGCAATCAAGAGCGGCAGGACCGAGACGATGACGTACGTCGACAACGGCCAGTACATGCGCGTCAATCTCCGAACCATCGCGCGCGTCGGTCACCACTACATCCATCGCGCAGAGCTCTACAACATCAGCCTCGACGAGGCCGTCAAGGACAAGAGCGCTCATCATTTCGACAATATCCTGCGCAACATCCTGCTGATGTTCGAGGGAATCTGGTACCTCGACACGGAGCACGAGACACTGGAAATCATCGAGCCGCTGACGGATGACCGGAGGGAGCGGAGCACAAACAGGGACATCGCCGGAACACTCCATCACTTTGCCGATTACTACGTCCATCCCAAGGACCGCGAGCGCTTCCTGCGCTTCACGGATTACAGGGACTTCCATCAGCGCGCAGCCGAATCGCAGAGCGCAACCATCACAGAGCCCTTCCGGCTGCTGCGCTCCAACGGCAATTTCGACTGGTTCTTCATCACGGGGCTCGCGCTCCTCAAATCGCCCGCCAAGGGCATCCTCTTCTGTATCGCCAGGCCGCGCATCACCACCCCGGAAGAGATCCAGCCGCAGCTCTTCGAGATGCTCGAGAGCTGCGGCATCACCTCAGCGTCGTTTGCTGTCGTACAGGAGGACGTCTCTCATGCCCTCTGGCAGGCTTTCCTGAAACACAGCCATGAGAAAATCATCTGGCAGGACCGCTCGCACTGCATTCTCGGCGTGAGCCAGTCCATTATCGACTGGCTCGGCATCCCGGAAGATGCGCTCATCGGCAAGACGCCGCAGGAGCTCAGCTACTGCGTGGACCGCCAGGAACTATACGCGATGGACGAGCGCGTCATGAGCACGGGAACGACGCTCCGGGACGCCTATCTCCACCTCGTCATCGGCCAGATGCCGCACCTGGCGCGCGCCGAGAAGTTCCCGCTCTACCGGAACGACAGGATTGCGGGCCTCATCACCATCCTGCACGATGTCGACGTGGAACAGCACGAAAAGATGCGCGATGTGAGCGCCTCCGTCACCGACGAAGAGACGGGCTTTCTCAACTACCGCGGCATGGTCATGGTAGGGCTTCGCTATGCCGATGACTTCCGCCTCAACGGCGACGATTACGCGGCGACGCTCATCGATGTGCCGGAATTCGATTCCATCGGCCTGACATACGGCGAGGAATTCCGCTCGCATCTCCTGCAGCAAATCTGTTCGATCCTGCGAACGATGCTGCCGCAGACCGTCACGATCTCTCATATCGGTAGCTGTTGTTTCCTGCTGTTCCAGAAGGCCACCCTCATCGCCTCCCTGCAGAAATCGTATATCGAGATTGCCGATGCCATCCATGCCATCCAGAGCGTCGACGGCTGCCCCTGCACGCTCTACATGCACTACGCTACGGTGCGCGGCTCGGAGGGCCGCAGCCTCGACAGCCTCCTGCAGCTCCTGGTCAAGCGCATGCACGAGTCGGAAGAAGAGCAGTACGGCCAGGCCATCTACACGAGCGACCGCTTCATCTTCGACCGCGAGGCATTCGATCACGCCCAGCTCGGGGTCATCGTCTCTGACCCCGAAACGTACGAACTCCTCTACTGCAACCCTTACATGCGCAAGAAGCTCGGCATCGCGCAGAACGAGACGCTGGCGGGCAGGAAGTGCTACGAGCTGCTCGCGGGCATTTCTACGCCGTGCAGCGACTGCTGCCTGCCGCAGCTGAGCCGCAATCGTTTCATCTCGCGCGTCTTCCACAATCCGGTCGCCGGCGTGGACTTCCTGCTGCACGACACGCTGATCCCCTGGCACGGCAAGAACAGCCACTACTGCTCCTGCCTGGATCTCGACTACTACCTGTCTAGAGACGTCCGCGTCAATGAAATGCTGTTCCAGGAGGCTTCCATCAACGACGCCGTCCGCCTCGGCATGTACGAGACGGACCCCGTACATGGCATCCGCCAGATGATGGCGCGCATCGGCCGGCAGCTCGAAGCCGACCGCATCGTCCTGGCCGAAGAACAGGGCGATTTCCTCCATCTCACCTATCGGTGGAATGCCGAGGGAATCCTGCCGCTCGGCGACGACTTCCAGCCTGTCCCAAGGTCCGACATGCGCCCCGTCTTCGCCCGCTTTGTCAAGGAGAGCAGCTTCAGCATCCCCGACATGGATATCTACTGGCAGGAGAATCCAGATGTCTCCCCGCACATCCCGGGTCTGAAGCGCGTCGCGCTCGCCCGCCTCGCGCTCGACGGCGAACCGCTCGGCTACATCGAAGCCATCAATCCGTCGGACCAAAAATTCCATTACGCATCCGATCTGCTGGCCTCGCTGACGCGCTTCTTCGCAATCCTGCTGCGCAACCGCGACATGATGAAGCGCCTCGACCGCCTGAGCAAATCCGACCAGCTCACAGGGCTGCTGAACCGGCGCGGCTTCAAGGAGTCGCTCGCGTCCCTGCCCGCCGGAAGGTGCATCGCCTTTATCTTCGGCGACCTCAACGGGCTCAAGGAGACGAATGACACGCTCGGCCACGAAGCCGGCGACCAGCTCATCTGCGCCGCAGCCGAAGTCTTCCGCCACGTCGGTCATGAGGGATCCATCTTCCGCATGGGCGGCGATGAATTCCTCATGATGCAGGAAATCGAACGAGAGGAAGATGCCGCACCTCTGCTGGAACGGCTGCAGGCGCACTTCGAGGCGTCAAAGATCAGCATTGCACTCGGCTGTACCACAGCTGTCACGCCGATCGACAACATCGATGATGTGCTGAAGCAGGCCGATGCTCTGATGTACCGCCAGAAACTCGAGCAGCATCGCCAGAAGAACGACTTCTAGAGCGTCCTGCGGGCAAAGCAAAGAGCCGCAATCCTTTTGGATTGCGGCTCTTTTGCTGCCTGAGAGCACCCTTTTGAGCGCCCTCTCTATGCAAGTTTCCCGTCAGCGGGAATTATTTGTTCATTGCTTCCTGTACAGCAACAGCGACAGCGACCGTCATGCCGACCATCGGGTTGTTGCCTGCACCGATGAGGCCCATCATGTCGACGTGTGCCGGAACGGAGGAAGAACCTGCGAACTGAGCATCGCCGTGCATGCGGCCCATCGTATCCGTCATACCATAGGAAGCCGGGCCGGCTGCCATGTTATCCGGATGGAGCGTACGGCCCGTGCCGCCGCCCGAAGCGACCGAGAAGTACTTCTTGCCCTTCTCGATGCAGGCCTTCTTGTAGCAGCCAGCGACCGGATGCTGGAAGCGCGTCGGGTTCGTGGAGTTACCCGTGATGGAGATATCGACATCTTCGTGCTCCATGATGGCAACGCCTTCCTGGACGGAGTCAGCGCCGTAGCACTTGACCTTTGCGCGCTCCGGATCGGAACCGTACTTGATCTCCTCGACGATGTTGAGCTTGCCCGTCTTGAAGTCGTAATCCGTTACGACATACGTGAAGCCGTTGATGCGGCTGATGATCTGAGCAGCATCCTTGCCGAGGCCGTTGAGGATGACGCGCAGCGGGTTCTTGCGGACCTTGTTGGCCGTCTTGGCGATGCCGATAGCACCCTCAGCAGCTGCGAAGGACTCGTGGCCTGCGAGGAATGCGAAGCAGCCAGCATCCTCGGAGAGGAGCATAGCGCCGAGGTTGCCGTGGCCGAGGCCTACCTTGCGGTGGTCAGCAACAGAACCCGGTACGCAGAAAGCCTGGAGGCCTTCGCCGATAGCCTTAGCGGCGTCAGCAGCCTTCGTGCAGCCCTTCTTGATTGCGATTGCAGCGCCGAGCGTGTAAGCCCACTTTGCATTCTCGAATGCGATCGGCTGCAGGTCCTCTACGATCTGATACGGGTTGATGCCCTTCTCGTCGCAGACCTTCTTGGCATCCTCGATGGAAGCAAGACCATACTGTTTGCAGACTTCGTTGATTTGATCAATACGGCGCTCATAGCCTTCGAATAATGACATTCTATTCATTCCTTCCTTTTACCTTGAAACTCGGAAATCATCAAGCGGGGAGATTACTCTTCGCGCGGATCGATGAACTTGACGCCGTCAGCGAAGCGGCCCTTCGTGCTCGTGTTGGCCTTGATTGCCTCATTGGCATCCTTGCCAGCGCGGACAGCTTCGAGGACTTTGCCGACCTGTACGACTTCGTAACCGATGATGCGGCCTTCGTTGTCGAGAGCGAGCTTCGTGACGTAGCCTTCTGCGAGTTCGAGGTAACGCGGGCCCTTCTTGAGCGTGCCGTAGAGCGTACCGACCTGGCTGCGCAGGCCCTTGCCGAGGTCATCGAGACCAGCGCCGACCGGCAGGCCGTTGTCGGAGAATGCCGTCTGGCTGCGGCCGTAAGCGATCTGCAGGAAGAGCTCACGCATAGCCGTGTTGATGGCATCGCAGACGAGGTCCGTGTTGAGTGCTTCGAGGACCGTCAGGCCCGGAAGGATTTCGGCAGCCATAGCAGCGGAATGCGTCATGCCCGAGCAGCCGATCGTCTCAACGAGGGCTTCCTGGATGATGCCGTCTTTGACGTTGAGCGTCAGCTTGCAGGCACCCTGCTGCGGAGCGCACCAGCCAACACCGTGCGTCAGGCCGCTGATGTCCTGGACGTTCTTGGATTTTACCCATTTGCCTTCTTCAGGAATCGGGGCAGCACCGTGATGTACTTCCTGTGCTACGCATGCCATATCTTCCACTTTCTGTGAATAAGCAATCATTGTTCGTATTCCTCTCTTTTCTAAAATATAATACTGAGGTGCATTCTCTCTGGGGCCAGCATTGAGGGCAGTGGCCCCTGCCCTTCCTTGCTCAAGGGAATGCTGCCTCTATCTCGCTATCAAAGCTCTACGAGGTTCTTGCCCGTCATTTCTTCCGGGATGTCAAGACCAGCGAGCGTCAGGAGCGTCGGTGCGATGTCACAGAGAGCGCCGTCCTTGACGGATTTGACGCGGTCCGAAACGACGATGAACGGCACAGCGTTCGTCGTGTGCTTCGTGAACGGCTGGTTGTTGACGTAGTCCATCATCTTATCGGCATTGCCGTGATCTGCCGTGATGCAGACCTCGCCGCCGACTTCCTTGATGGCTGCAACGAAGCGGCCGACGCAGGAGTCAACCGTCTCAACGGCCTTGACGACTGCCGGGAAGACACCCGTATGGCCGACCATGTCGCAGTTCGCGTAGTTGAGGATGATGAAGTCGTACTTCTCGGAGCGGATAGCCTCGCAGACCTTGTCCGTGACTTCAACCGCACTCATCTCCGGCTTGAGGTCGTAAGTAGCGACTTTCGGGCTCGGGACGAGGATGCGATCCTCGCCCTTGTACGGCTCCTCGACACCACCGTTGAAGAAGAACGTGACGTGCGCGTACTTCTCCGTCTCTGCGATGCGGAGCTGCGTGAGGCCGTGATCCTGGATGATCTCGCCGAGCGTCTTGTCGATGTGCTCCGGCGGAAAGGCGACAGCTGCATTCATGCCGTCTTCATACTGGGAGAACGTGGCGAACGGGACCTTGAGGTTCTCGTCGCGCTCAAAGCCGTCGAATTTCTCATCGACGAATGCATGCGTGAGCTGGCGCGCGCGGTCCGGGCGGAAGTTGAAGAAGATGGCGCCGTCGCCGTTCTTCATGCCCTCGTAGCCCTTGACGACGAACGGCACGACGAACTCGTCGTTGACGCCATTCTCGTAGCTTGCCTTGAGGCCTGCTACCGGGTCATCTGCTACGACGCCCTCTGCATGGGCGATGGCCTCATAGGCCTTCTGCTCGCGGTCCCAGCGGTTGTCGCGGTCCATGGCGTAGTAGCGGCCAGCAACCGTCGCGATCGTGCCGACGCCGATCTCCTTGCACTTCGCCTCGAGCTCCTCGAGGTACGGCTGTGCGCTCTGCGGCGGCACATCACGGCCATCGAGGAAGGCGTGGACGTAAACGTCCTTGACGCCCTGCTGCTTTGCCATCTCGAGAAGTGCGTAGAGGTGGCCCTGGTGGCTGTGTACGCCGCCCGGGGAAACGAGGCCGAGCAGGTGGACTGCACCGCCATTTGCCTTGGCATCCTGCATGATCTTGACGAGGACTTCGTTCTTGAAGAAGTCGCCGTTCTTGATGTCACGCGTGATGCGCGTGAGCTGCTGGTAGACGAGGCGGCCGGCGCCGATATTCGTGTGACCGACTTCCGAGTTGCCCATCTGACCGTCCGGCAGGCCGACGAATTCGCCAGAAGCCTGCAGGTGGCTCGTGTTGTAGTTTGCCATGAGGCCGTCGAGGACAGGCGTCTTCGCAGCTTCTACGGCATTGCTCTTGTCGAGCTTGCCACCGAGACCGCAGCCATCCATGATGATGAGTGCGACCGGTGCGTGTTTGATCTTTGCCATTGTGGATTATTACTCCTTCTAACTCCGAAAGGATGAAGAATCAATCAGAAGTTGACGATCTCGCTGAAGTCCTTAGCCTTGAGCGATGCGCCGCCAACGAGAGCGCCGTCGACATTCGGCTGCTTCATGAGGTCTTTGATCGTAGCCGGCTTGACGCTGCCGCCGTACTGGATGCGGATGCCGTCAGCTGCTTCCTGGCCGAATTCTGCAGCAACCGTCTTGCGGATGTGCGAGCAGACTTCCTCAGCCTGCTCGAAGGAAGCCGTCTTGCCCGTGCCGATAGCCCAGATCGGCTCGTAAGCGATGACGAGCTTTGCTACCTCTTCCGGCTGGAAGCCAGCGAGGGCAGCCTTGACCTGGCCTGCGACGAAGTCGAGGTAAACGCCAGCTTCGCGCTGCTCGAGGGACTCACCGCAGCAGATGATCGGCGTGATGCCAGCAGCGAAAGCAGCATGAGCGCGCTTGTTGACGCCCTCATCCGTCTCGCCAAAGTAGCCGCGGCGCTCGCTGTGACCGAGTACGCAGTAATCTACGCCGATCTCGTTGAGCATGCCCGTGGAGATCTCGCCCGTGAAGGCACCATGGCTTTCCCAATGGACGTTCTGTGCACCGACGTGGATGTTCGTGCCGAGTGCTGCGTCAGCGACAGCTGCGAGAGCCGTAGCCGTCGGGCAGACGACAACCGTCACCTTGGCATCCTTGACGAGCGGAGCCAGGCCACGGACGAGGTTCTTGCCCTCGACGATCGTGTTGTTCATCTTCCAGTTGCCTGCAATGATTGGAGTTCTTGCCATTTTTGAAATACCCCCTGAATTCTTATCTGCACTTCCGAAGGCCCGCTTCGCGCAGGCCCCGGAATAAAAACCGTCTTATTTGTCAGCCAGAGCTGCGATGCCCGGCATCTCTTTGCCTTCGAGGAACTCGAGCGTAGCACCGCCGCCCGTCGAGACGTGCGAGATCTTGTCCGTCAGGCCCGTCTTCTTGAGGGCTGCAACGGAATCGCCGCCGCCGACGATAGAGATAGCACCGTTGTCCGTAGCCTTGGCAACAGCCTCAGCGACAGCCAGCGTGCCATGTGCGAACTTGTCGAACTCGAATACGCCCATCGGTCCGTTCCAGATGACCGTCTTAGCGCCTTCGAGAGCCTTCTGGTACTCTTTCGACGTCTTCACGCCGGAGTCGAGGGCCATCCAGCCATCCGGTACCTTGTCGACGTCGACCGTCTGCGTGTTGGCATCAGCAGCAAACTTGTCGGCGATGACGAGATCGACCGGCAGGACAACCTTGACGCCCTTGTCAGCAGCCTTCTTGAGCAGCTCGCGGGCGAGGTCGTACTTGTCCGGCTCGCAGAGGGACGTGCCGATTGGCAGGCCCTTGGCTGCGTCGAACGTGTGAGCCATGCCGCCGCCGATGATGATCGTGTCAACCTTGTCGATCATGTTGCTGATGACGCCGATCTTATCGGAGACCTTTGCGCCGCCGATGATGGCAACGAACGGATGCTGCGGGTTCTCAAGCGTCTTGCCGATGTAGTTGATTTCCTTTTCCATCAGGAAGCCTGCGACCGTCTCGATGTACTTCGGAACACCTGCGTTCGAAGCATGAGCGCGGTGAGAAACGCCGAATGCATCATCGACTGCGAGGTCGCAGCCGGAAGCGAGCTGTTTTGCGAACTCAGGATCGTTCTTCTTCTCTTCCTTGTGGTAGCGGAGGTTCTCAAGCAGCAGGACATCGCCCGGCTTCAGCGCAGCTTTTGCAGCATCTGCCTCTGCGCCGACGCAGTCGGAAGCCCACTTGACATCGCGGCCGAGCAGCTCGGAGAGGTGCTTGACGAGGTACTTCGTAGAGAACTTGTCCTCGCGAGCCTCGGTCGGACGGCCGATGTGGCAGGCGATGACGAGAGCTGCACCGTGGTCGAGCAGGTAGTTCAGAGTCGGCAGCGTGCGGACCATGCGCGTGTCGTTCGTGATGTTCATCTTGTCGTCGAACGGGACGTTGTAGTCGACGCGGACAAATACCTTTTTGCCGTTGACGTCAACATCTTTGATGGTTTTCTTGTTCATCGTAAAACCTCCAAGGTCATTTTCTCATAAAAAATGAGGCCCGGCCCAAACAAACGGCCGGACCTCAAGAGATCTTCTACTGTATTCAGTTGAGAACTCTTAATTCAATTACTTTACTTCCTCAGCGAAGTACTTGATCGTGCGAACCATCTGGCTCGTGTAGGAGTTCTCGTTGTCGTACCAGGAAACAACCTGTACGAGGGAGTTGCCGTCGCCCGTGTGGGAAACCATCGTCTGCGTAGCATCGAACAGGGAGCCATAACGCATGCCGACGATATCCTTCGAAACGATCTCGTCTTCGTTGTAGCCGAAGGACTCCGTAGCAGCAGCCTTCATAGCAGCGTTGATGCCCTCAACCGTGACTTCACCCTCAACAACAGCGTAGAGCAGCGTCGTGGAGCCCGTCGGGGTCGGAACGCGCTGTGCAGCACCGATGAGCTTGCCGTTCAGGTCCGGCAGAACGAGGCCGATAGCTTTAGCAGCACCCGAGGAAGCCGGAACGATGTTCTCGGAAGCAGCACGGCTGCGGCGGAGGTTACCCTTGCGCTGCGGGCCATCGAGGACCATCTGGTCGCCCGTGAAAGCGTGGATCGTCTGCATGATGCCGCTCTTGATCGGAGCGAACTTGTTCAGAGCGTCAGCCATCGGAGCGAGGCAGTTCGTCGTGCAGGATGCAGCGGAGATAACTTTCGTGCCAGCCGGGATCGTCTTGTGGTTCGTGTTGAAAACGATCGTCGGGAGGTCGTTACCAGCCGGAGCGGAGATAACAACTTTCTTAGCGCCTGCTGCGAGGTGAGCGGAAGCCTTCTCCTTGGACGTGTAGAAGCCCGTGCACTCGAGAACGACATCTACATCGTGCTTAGCCCAAGGAATGTCTTTTGCATCGCGCTCAGCATAGATCTTGATCGTCTTGCCTTTGACCGTGATCGTGCCAGCTTCGTCATCAGCGGAGACCGTGTCAGCATACTCGTATCTGCCCTGGGAAGAATCGTACTTCAGCAGGTATGCGAGCATGGACGGCTTCGTGAGATCGTTGATTGCAACGACTTCATAACCCTCAGCATCGAACATCTGACGGAATGCGAGACGACCGATACGGCCAAAACCATTGATAGCAACTTTTACTGCCATTTGAAAATTACCCCCTAAATAGTCTTAGAAGTTTCAGTTCTTACAGCTCTAATGATACAATAAACGCCGTCCAAATGTCAATGGTTTTGTCATAAATTGAAGCAATTACAGTCGCGGTAAAAATGTATATTGTCAGAATATTTTGCTCTTAATTTCCAACAAGAATTTTCTCCCTTGTGACGGTCGAGAACACTGATAAACAATAGGAAGTCAACCCTTTCCATAGAAAAGCTGACAAGCATTTTTGCTTGTCAGCTTTTCTATTATACATAAATTATATTAATACTTCAGGGAAATATCATTCCCCATCCGCAGTCGTCTGCTCCTCTTTCTCCATCTTCTCGAGGGCCAGCAATGCCTGCACGAGGATGGCGCACTCGAGGCGCTTTTTCTGGATCTCGCAGCCGACTTCGTACGGCTTGCGGATATCGCCGTGGAAGAGGTCGGCATTGGCGTGGCAGCCGCCCGAACAGAAGAAGCGCGCCCAGCAGTCGCGGCACTTCTCTTTGTTGAGCACGTGGCTCTCGCGGAAGTACTGAGGAAGCTCCGTGTTCGTGATGCCCTCGTAGATGTCGCCGAGCTTGTAGCCCTCGCGGCCGACGAACTGGTGGCACGGGTAGAGGTCGCCGTTTTCGGACACGGCGACGTACTCATGGCCGGCGCCGCAGCCCGAGAGGCGCTTGGCGACACACGGCCCGTTCGAGAGGTCCATGTTGAAGTGGAAGAACCAGAAGCCCCTGCCCTCGCGGTGGCGCTTCATGTAGGCCTCCGTCAGGCGGTCGTACTCCTCGCGGATGCGCGGCAGGTCCTCCTCCGTGAAGCCGAGCGGGCTGTCCTTCATGACGACCGGCTCGACCGAGAGGATGTTGAAGCCCTCGTCGACCATCGAGAGGACATCCTTCGTGAAGTCCATGTTGTTGTGGGTGTAGGTGCCGCGCAGATACGTGTAGACGCCGCGGTAATCCCAGTCGCCGCCCTTGCGGCTCGCGATGCACTTCTTGAAGTTCTTGACAATGCGGTCGTAAGTGCCGTGGCCGCCCGCGTCCGGGCGCATGGCATCGTTGACTTCCTTGCGGCCGTCGAGCGAGAGCACGAGCGAGAAGTCGTTGTCGTTGAGCCACTTGATGTTCTCGTCGTTCAGCAGCATGCCGTTCGTCGTCATCGTGAGCTTGAACTTCTTGCCCGTCTCCTTCTCGCGCTGGCGGGCGTACTCCGTCACAGCCTTGACTGTCTTCATGTTCATCAGCGGCTCGCCGCCGAAGAAGTCGACCTCGCAGTGCTTGCGCGGGCCGCAGCTCTCGATGAGGAAGTCGATGGCGCGCTTGCCGACCTCCGGCGTCATGACGGCGCGCTCCTGGCCGTAGCTGCCGCCGTCGCCGAAGCAATACTTGCAGCGCAGGTTGCAGTCCTGGGCGACCATGAGGCAGATGGACTTGATGAGTCCCTTCTGCTTGAACGTCGGCGGCACATCGATGTCCGGCGCGAAGAGCTCGCCCATCTCCATGAGCTCATGGAGTTCCCCGAGCGCCTCGCGCAGATCCGCTTCCGGATACGCATCCTTGAGGGCCGCCACGACTGCCTCGTCATTCGCGCCGTCGAACGTGTCCATCATGTCGTAGATCATCTTGTCGATGACGTGGACGGCTCCGCTGTTGATGTCGAGCAGGATGTAGTGGCCGCCCTGCTCGAATTTATGGATTTTCGCTTTCATCAGTTACTCCTTGATAGAAAAAAGCCTTCCCAGATGGGAAGGCTCTTCACGAAACATTATTTCTCGCAAACCTGGTTGCCTACCGTGCAGGAAGTCTTGCAAGCAGACTGGCAGGATGCCTGGCACTCGCCGCAGCCGCCCGTCTTGAGCGAAGCCTGCATCGAAGGTTTGTTGACCGTCTTGATGTGTTTCATCGTCAGCCCTCCTAACTAGATAAAATCATATCTTCTTTTATTTTATCTGTTTTCGCCTGTATTCGCAAGAATTTATTTTGTGCAGGGCACCATGCGGCGCTCGGCAAACGTCACGAGCCCGAGGCCGACCATCGCGGCGAGCTCCTCGGCCGCGCCGAAGTTCGCGGCGATGGCATCGGCCGTGTGCGCGTCCGAGCCGAGTGTCACATAGCGGCCGCCGAGCTCCCGGTAGCGCGTGTAGACGGGCACGAGTTCCTTGCAGGCCGTGCGGCTCCCGAGGCGGCGCGTATTGAGCTCGAGGACGGTGTCCGTCTCGACGGCCGCGCGCAGGATCCTGTCGATATCCTCCTGGAATGCCCCGTAGGAGACTTCTGGATCATCATAGGGTGCATAGCGCGAGATGTAATCGATATGACCGAGCACATCGATGTGGGCGCCGTAGCGGCGGACGTTCTCTGCCATGAGCTCGTAATAACGATGAAACGCTGCTTCTTTGCTCTTGCCCTCGTAATAGGCCGGGTAGTAGATGTCCTGGCCGTCAACGATGTGCTGGGAGCCGATGACGAGGTCGAAGGGCTCCTGCTCGAGGAAGTGCAGGTTGCCCTCGAGGATGGCCTCATTCATGCCGATCTCGATGCCGAGGCGCAGATTGTCGCCGCGGTACGGCTCATAGGCCTGCCAGTACGCCTGCGGGTCAAAGGAAAAATCCATCTCGCCCGGGTAGTCGAGGTCGAGGTGCTCGGTGAAGACAAGCCCTACGCCGGCCTTCTCGGCCATCGCAATGGCGTCAGCCGCCTTCATCTCGGAGTCGGCCGAGAAGGCCGTGTGGCTGTGACTGTCAAAGATCATGGTCCATCAGCCTTTCTCTTCTTCGATAGCCGGGACCTTCACGCGGATGATGACCATCGCGATGGCCAGGCAGATGATGCCCGTCAAGAGGCCGAGCCAGCCGTTCTCCGTCAGGCCGTCCACGATGTAGCCGAAGAAGCTGCAGGTCGCGACGACGCCGACGTACGGCAGCTGCGTGCTGACGTGGTCGATGTGGTGGCACTGTGCGCCGGCCGACGCGAGGATCGTCGTGTCAGAGATTGGCGAGGCGTGGTCGCCGCAGACAGCGCCCGAGAGGACGGCCGCCACGCAGACGACGAGCATGCTCGGGTCATTCATGCCGAGCACGGCAATGGCGATCGGGATCAAGATGCCGAACGTGCCCCACGACGTGCCCGTCGCAAAGGCAAGGCCCGCCGCCACGAGGAAGAAGATCGGCGGCAGGAACATGATGATGGAGGCATGGGCGCTGACGATTGCGCCGACGAAGCCGCCGAGGTTCAGGTAGTCCTTGCTGCAGATGCCCGAGAGCGTCCAGGCGAGGCAGAGGATGAAGATGGCCGGCGTCATCGCCTTGAAGCCCCAGCCAAAGCTGTCGCAGAAGGCGTTGAACGTGATGATGCGGCGCGGCAGGTAGAGGACGCCCGTGAAGACGAAGGCGATGAAGGAGCCGAGCACGAGCGACTTGGCCGAATCGCAGTTCGCAAATGCCTCCGCAATCGTCTTGCCCTCGTGGATGCCGCCCGTGTAGAGCATGCCGTAGACGCAAGCTGCGATGAGCACGAGGAGCGGCAGGATGAGGTCGATGATCTTGCCGTGGCCGAGCTCCATGTCGGCCGACTTCTGCTCGGCGTCAGCGTACTCCTTCGGGATGACAAACTTCTTGCTGTTCGCGCGGATGCTCTCACCCATCGCCGCGAAGTCGCGGGCCGTCCAGATGATGAAGAGCATGAAGAGGATCGTCAGCCAAGCGTAGAGGTTAAACGGGATCGTCTGCAGGAAGAGACTGAAGCCATCAATCGTGCTGTCTTCCGGCAGCGAGGAACCGACGGCGGCGGCCCAGCTCGAGACTGGCGCGATGATGCAGATTGGCGCCGCCGTCGCATCGATGATGTAGGCGAGCTTCGTGCGCGCGACCTTGAGCTTGTCCGTGACCGGGCGCATGACGGTGCCGACAGTCAGGCAGTTGAAGTAATCGTCGATGAAGATGACGATGCCTAAGAGTGCCGTCAAGAGGAGCGCACTGCGCTGTCCCTTGATGGTCTTCGAGGCCCATTCACCGTAGGCGCGCGTCGCGCCCGAGCGGCTGATGGCCGCGACGAGGATGCCGAGGATGACGAGGAATACGAGGATGTTGACGTTGCTGCCGACTTTGTCGGACATGACGGTGAACATCGTGAGGATGGATTCGAGGATGTTGCCGCCCGTGAACAGCAGGGCACCGGAGAAGATGCCGATGATCAGGGACATGTACACCTCTTTTGTCCAGAGAGCCAGCACGATCGTGATGATCGGCGGCAGGACGGACCAGGCTGTTGCTGCCATTATCATACCTACTTTCTTATATATGGTTTGCTTATTGATACAGACATATTCTATAACAAGATTGTCATAGTAGCAAATACTTTATGCATTTTCCTGCACAGAAAAGGCGTCGGCAAGGCGACCGAATTCTTCAAGCGTCAAGGTCTCGCCGCGGCGCGTCGGATCGATGCCCGACTTCTCGAGCGCATCGCGCACGGCCTCCTTCTGGAAGCCGCCGCCCTTCAGGGCGTTCATGAGCGTCTTGCGGCGCTGGCCGAAGGCAGCCTTGACGACGCGGAAGAAGAGCTTCTCGTCCCGCACGGCCACGGCCGGCTCCTTGCGCACGCGGCACGAGACGACGACACTCATGACCTCCGGTGCGGGGATGAAGGAGCGCGGCGGCACGTCGAGCACGATCTCGGGCTCCGTGTAGTACTGGACGGCGACCGAGAGCGCGCCGTAGATGCGCGAGCCCGGCTTGGCCGTCATGCGCTCCGCCACTTCCTTCTGGACCATCGTGACCATGTGCGTAATGGGCAGATGGCGCTCGAGGAGCGCCATGAGAATCGGCGTTGTGATGTAGTACGGCAGATTGGCCGCGACCTTGAACGGCGCCTCGCCCATGATCTCGGGGATATTGACCTTGAGGATGTCGCCCGGCACGATGCGCACGTTGTCGTACGCCTTGAGCGTCTCCTTGAGAACGGCCGGCAGCTTCTTGTCGAGCTCGACGGCCGTGACATCGGCGCCGGCCTCGGCGAGGCCCTGCGTCAGCGTGCCAATGCCGGGGCCGATCTCCAGGACGCGGTCGCCCGGCTTGACCTCAGCGGCATCGACGATGCCCTGCACGATGCGCGCATCGATGAGGAAGTTCTGGCCGAGCTTCTTGCTCATGCGCAGGCCGAACGCCTTGAGAATGTGCATCGTGACCTCGCGGCTCGCGATCTTCGGCTGCAGTACCTTCTCGTCTTCTTTATTCATGACTCTCCTCCTGCTCTCTGTTCTCACGCTCCATATCCTCGAGGGCGCGGTCAAATTCTTCTCGCGACACGCCGTAGTGGTTGAGGCGCGTCAGGAACGTCTTGGCGTTGGCAAAGCCGAGTCCGAGCTTCTCGCCGAGGCGCGCGCGGCGCACCGAGGCATCCGCAGCGCCTGAAAGGCCGTGGATGATGAGGTCGGCACCCGTGAACGTCTTCTTGGGCTCCCAGTCCAGCGTGCGGACCTTGGCGAGCGCCTTGCGGATGGCGTCAGGCTTCGCCTGTTCGATGCCGATGTCGTCGTTATCCGTCGCCTCTTCGACGGGCACGAAAGCGTGCTTGGCCTCGGGGAAGCGGCGCGAGAGGTACTTGCGGATGCGCTCGCCGGCCGAATCGGGGTCCGTCATGATGATGATGCCGCGCTTCTTGTAGGCCTGCTCGATATTCTTGAGCGCCTGCGGCTTGAGGTTGAATCCCTCCGTGATGATGCAGTCGGCCTCGACTGCCTTGTCGATGGCGACGACATCCATCTTGCCCTCGACCACCAGAACTTCTTTGATCATAGTATTCCTTTCTCGGGCCCTTCCATATCCGGGCCTTGTCCTCTCTTCATTCCATACCTTCGAGCAGCGGCATAATGGCCGCGTAGACATCGGCGTGGATGGCCTCGACGGCGCGCGGCTCGCCGTGCTCGCTGCAGGCGACGCGTGTCCAGCCGTATTTCTTGGCCAGCTCCTCGTAAGCCGCATGGCAGCGGTGCAGGTATTCTTTGTCGCGCTCGTGGATGTCCCTCTCCTGCGCCTGCGCCGCGGCTCGCGCCGCAATCAGTTGGTCGGCCACCTCAGGATCCATGTCGAGGAAGACGACCTTGTCGGGCACCGGAAGGCCGAGCTTGTTGAACTCGAAGTCCCAGAGCCAGTCGAGGAACGATTCGCGCTCCTCCCTGTCCGTCAGCTTGACGGCCTGATGGACCATGTTCGACGTCGTGTAGCGGTCGGCGAGGATGATCGCGCCTGCCTCGTACGCCTTCTTCCACTTCATGCGGTACGAGGCGTAGCGGTCGACGGCGAAGAATGTCGAGGCCGCATAGGCGTTGACATCCTCCGCATGGCCGCCGAAGTCGCCGCGCAAGTACATGCGCACGAGCATCGAGGAATCCGCCGCGTAGTCGGGGAACTCGACGCGGTGCACGCGGTAGCCCTCGCGGCAGAGGTGCTCGTAAAGCGCCTTCGTCTGCGTGGCCTTGCCTGAGCCGTCGCCAGCCTCGATGATGATGAGTTTGCCTTTTTTCTCCATGTGCGTTTCCCCCTCTGCTCACTTGACGACCTGAATACGCCCGAGCGATGCGTCGCGCGGGCCGACGACCTTGAGGCCGAGCGCCTGCATCGCCTCGATGTAGCGCAGGCTCGCCGCATCGATGACATCGCCGGGGCACAGGATCGGGATGCCTGGCGGGTAGAACATGACCTGTTCCGCCGCGATATGCCCCTCTGCCTCGGAAAAGGCCACACTGCCCTTCGGTGCAAAGAACGCCTCGCGCGGCGTCATGCCCTGCGCGGGGACGGCGGGCAGGGCCATTTGGGTGGCCTTGTCTGCCGCATGCTCCCTGCGGTGATCCTTCGCCAGCTGCCGCAACGCCTCCAGCAGGTAGTCCGCCTGCTCTTCTGTGTCTGCATACGAGAGGATGAAGAGCAGGTTGCGCGCATCGGAGAGCTCGCACTGGACCTTATACCGATGGCGCAGGATGGACTCAGCTTCGACGCCGCTGAGGCCGAGCCCCGTGACCTGCACGGTGATCTTCGTCGCATCGAGCCCTGTCGCACCAGGATAACATGTGTATTCCGGGCCAAACGACCAGAGGCCATCAATCGCGTTGATGGCACTGCGCAGCCTGCCCGCGAGGCGCACGGCCCGGCCGACCGTCTCGCGGCCATTCTCCGCCATCTGCAGCCGCGCGATGTCGAGCGACGCCAGCAGAAGCTGGTTCGGACTCGTCGACTGCAACAGGCTCGCGGCCTCGCGCACGCGCTCGCGGTCGACGCGCACTCCGTTGACGAGCAGCATCGAAGCCTGCGTCATCGCGCCGAGTATCTTGTGGGTGCTCTGCGCCGCCATGTCGGCGCCGCAGTCGATGGCCTGCGGCGGCAGGGCCTCCGAGAAGCGCAGGTGCGGGCCGTGCGCCTCGT
This sequence comes from Mitsuokella jalaludinii, assembly GCF_928722185.1. Classification (NCBI taxonomy): domain Bacteria; kingdom Bacillati; phylum Bacillota; class Negativicutes; order Selenomonadales; family Selenomonadaceae; genus Mitsuokella; species Mitsuokella jalaludinii. Next base: position 1,797,178 of record NZ_CAKMXA010000001.1, on the reverse strand, counting down.
CGACGAGCAGCAGCATATCGCGCGCATGGACGAGCGCTGCGATGCGCGCAAGGTCAAAGGTCACGCCGTAGTACGTCGGGTAGACGCAGGCCAGTGCCTTGGCCTCAGGATGCGCTGCAATGGCCCGGGCCACTGTCTCCTCCGTCAAGCCCATCGCGATGCCGAGGCGCTCGTCGACCTCCGGCTGCAAAAAGACGGGGTGCGCGCCCGCGAGGATGATGCCGCCGATCATCGAGCGGTGCGCATTGCGCGGCACGAGCACCGCATCGCCCGGGCGCAGCGCGCCCATGAGCATCGTGTGGATAGCCCCCGTCGTGCCGTTGATCATGAAGTACGCCTGATTGGCGCCGTAGAGCGCGGCCGCCATTTCCTGCGCCTCCTTGATGCACATCGTCGGCTCGTGCAGGTCGTCGAGCTCCTCCATCAGCGAGACTTCCTCGCGAAGGCCTTCTTCCGTCACGAGCGCCTTCAAGAGAGGATGCGCGCCGAGTCCCTGCTTGTGGCCCGGCGTATGATAGGCACGCGCGCCGTCCGCCGCATAGGCACGCATGGCCTCGGCAATCGGTGCCCGCAGGATGTCATCCCTGTGCTGCTCCATATCATTCTTTCCCCTTTCGATCACTTATCCACCGTCCCTGTTAAAAATGTGCATAAAAATGTGGATAACTACGCCAAAAAACGCCAAGTTATCCACAGACTGCATCCTTATCGTTATCGTTTTTTCTGCCGCCGCGCGAACAGGATGGCCAGGAAGATGACCACCGCGCCGATGACGATAGCGATGTCATTCTTGCCGAAGAGAGCCTCCGAGCCGCTATCCTCTACCTTTGCGCAGAATGCCAGTCCGACGAGCACGACGACGAGGAGATTCGATACCTTCCTGAGTGTTGAACGGTTCATTTCTTGCCCTTGCGCTCCTTGGCACGCTCCTTCGCAGCCTTCTCCTTCGCCTTGACCTTGTCGTCGAGCTTCTTCTGCTGCTGGTGCTTCGCGTAGTCGACGCCCATGCTCGCCAGCTTGTGCTTGACGCTCATCATCGGATGACGCAGGAACATGCGCTTGCTCGTCGAGTCCATGATCTTGAGGAACTCCTGCGTCTGCTTCGCGCCGAAGCACGGGCGCTCGCAGCGGTCGCAGATCGGCTTCGTGATGCCGTACGGGCAGCGGTTCATCTTCGTCATGACCGTCGCCAGGAGTGCCGTGCACTTCGGGCAGAGCTTGTCGCCCGACGTGCCGTGATGGCTGTGGCAGTAGATGCCGAACGCCTTGCGGATATTCGCCTTCTCCTTCGGGATATTATTCTTGATCTCTACTGGTTTCTTCTTCGGCAGGAAACGCGAGAAAATACTCATGTCAATCACCCTTCACTGTGGTTTCAAAAGATAAATACTACTCTATTGTAAGGTCAACGGCAAAGAAAAGCAAGGCCGCACTCACTTGAAGAGCTCGAAGAGCTGCTTGCCGATGAGCACCGTCGTCATGACGATGAAGAGCGGACGCACATAGCCCGCGCCCTTCGAGAGCGCCACTCGCGCACCGCACCAGGCACCGACGATCATCGCGAGGCCCATCGGAATGGCGTGTGCGAAATCGACGATGCCGAAGTAGCTGAAAAGGACAGCTGCCGAGATATTGCTCGCAAAGTTCAGCGCGCGCGCATTGGCCGCAGCACCGAGGAAGTCGAAGCCGACCATCAGGAAAGCGAAGAGCAGGAAGGAGCCCGTGCCCGGACCGAAGAAGCCGTCGTAGAAGCCGAAGGTGAAGGCCACGAGACACGAGAGCGCGAGCAGCTTTGCGCTCATGCCCTGATACGTCGACTCCTTGCCCCAGTCCTTCTTGCAGATGCTGTAGATCAACACGAGGACCAGCATGACGACGACGAGCGGCCGCAAAAACTCCGACGGGATCAGGCGCACCGTCACGACGCCGACACCAGAGCCGATCAGGGAGATCGGAAAGAGCCGGCGGATGAGCCAGCCGTCGACCTTGCCGGAACGTACGAACGTCACGAAGCTCGTGAAGGCCCCCATGACGGCCGCTACCTTGTTGGTGCCGAGCACTGTGAGAGGCGGCAGACCCGTCCACATCAGCGCGGGGATTGAGATGAGGCCGCCACCGCCGACGACGGAGTCGATGAACGCCGCCATGAAACCGAAGAATACGAGGAATGCGAGTGTGTTCACATCCAATAATTCCATAAAATAACGCCCTTTCTTGCATGATATCTCTCATCATTATAGCATAAATCCGCACACAACAAGAAAAAAGAAAAGCCCCGCAGCAGTGCTGCAGGACTTTCGAGTCAATCCTTATTCTTCGAATTGCGAGCCGAGTGCGCGCAGACGCGCAATCGAGCGGCGCAGTGCGAGTTCGGCGCGGTCGATATCGACGTCCTTGCCCTCAGGCGTGCCCTGATGGAAGGCGGCGATGCGGGCCTTGGCGCGGGCCATGGCCTCCTTCGCGCGGTTGATGTCGATGTCGATTGGCTGCTCAGCAGCCGTCGCGAGGACCGTGATCTTCTCCGGCGTGACTTCCATGAAGCCGCCCGCAACCGCGATGAGCTGCTCATCGCGGTCTGCGCCGAGGCGGATGCGCATGGCATGCGGCACGAGACCCGCGACGAGCGGGGCATGGTGCGGCAGGATGCCGAGCTCACCGCCCGTCGAGCGGACGATCAGCATGCTGATGTCATTCTCGTAGACCACTTTATCCGGTGAGACAATCTCCAGCTTGATAGTCGCCATCGATTATCCCTCCTCTTCTTTGATCTTCCGTGCTTTCTCCACTGCCTCATCGATCGTGCCGACCATGTAGAAGGCATTCTCCGGCAGGTCATCGTACTTGCCCTCGAGGATCTCCTTGAAGCCGCGTACCGTCTCCTTGAGCGGCACGTACTTGCCCGGCGAACCCGTGAACACCTCTGCGACGAAGAACGGCTGCGAGAGGAAGCGCTGGATCTTGCGCGCACGCGAGACAGTCAGCTTATCCTCATCGGAGAGCTCTTCCATGCCGAGGATGGCGATGATGTCCTGGAGTTCCTTGTACTTCTGGAGCACGGCCTGGACACCACGGGCAACTTCGTAATGCTCCTCGCCGAGGACTTCGGCGTTGAGGATGCGGCTCGTCGAATCGAGCGGATCGACGGCCGGGTAGATGCCGAGCTCGGCAATCTGACGCGAGAGGACCGTCGTGGCATCGAGGTGCGTGAACGTACCAGCCGGTGCCGGGTCCGTCAGGTCATCGGCCGGGACATAGACTGCCTGAACCGACGTGATGGAACCATTCTTCGTCGAGGTGATGCGCTCCTGCAGAGCACCGATATCCGTGGACAGCGTCGGCTGATAACCGACGGCCGACGGCATGCGGCCGAGCAGTGCCGAAACCTCAGAACCAGCCTGGATGAAGCGGAAGATGTTGTCGATGAAGAGCAGCACGTCCTGATGCTGGACATCGCGGAAGTACTCTGCCATCGTCAGGCCCGTCAGGGCGACGCGCATACGTGCTCCTGGCGGCTCGTTCATCTGGCCGTAGACGAGTGCCGTCTTGTCGATGACGCCCGACTCAGTCATCTCGCCCCAGAGGTCGTTGCCCTCACGGGTGCGCTCGCCGACGCCGGCGAAGACGGAGTAACCGCCGTGCTCCGTCGCGATGTTGTGGATGAGCTCCATGATGAGGACCGTCTTGCCGACGCCTGCGCCGCCGAAGAGGCCCGTCTTGCCGCCCTTGGAGTACGGAGCGATGAGGTCAACGACCTTGATGCCCGTCTCGAGGACCTGCGCGCTCGTCTCCTGCTCGTCGAACTTCGGAGCCGGGCGATGAATCGGCCAGGACTCCTTGTTGCCGACAGGAGCCGGGTTGTGGTCAACCGTCTGACCGAGTACGTTGAAGACGCGGCCGAGGCACTCCGTGCCGACCGGGACCATGATCGGGTTGCCCGTGTCGACTGCTTCCATGCCGCGCGTCAGACCGTCCGTCGAGCTCATGGCGATGCAGCGCGTGACGCTGTCGCCAAGATGCTGCATGACCTCGACGACGAGGTCGATGTCAATGCTCGTCTTGCCCTTGATGGTGACGGCATTGAGGATTGCCGGCAGCTCGCCCGCCGGGAATTCAATATCTACGACAGGTCCGATGACCTGTACGACTTTACCTTTTGCCAATGGTAAACCTCCTTATATGCCCTCACTTAAGGGCTTCGGCGCCGCCGACAATCTCAGTGATCTCACGGGTAATGCCAGCCTGACGTACTTTGTTGTAATGCAGATTGAGTTTATCCATGAGGTCTTCTGCGTTGTCCGTCGCGTTGCTCATCGCGTTCATGCGCGAGGAGAGCTCGCTGGCTGCCGACTGCAGAAGCGCTGCATAAACGACCGTGAAGAGATACTGCGGCAGTATGAAACCGAGCACCGTAGCGGCATCTGGCTCATAGATGTACTCGACGTTCAGGTCGTCCTGGTCCTCTGCCTTCAGCGGGGCGAACGGGAGCAGCGCCCCCGATTTCGGCTCGCAGCTGATGGCCGAGACGAACTTCGTGTAGACCATGTCGATCTCGCGGTACTCGCCCGTCTTGTAGAGCCGGATGAGCTCGAGAGCGATGTCCCGCGCCGCCTCAGAAGACGGGTGCTCGCTGATGCCGATGAACTCCTTGATGACCTTGTGGCCGCGGGTCTTGAAGTGGCCCACGCCCTTGCGGCCGACGATGACGAAGTCCGTATCGTCCGCTTTCTCGATGAGGGCCTCTGCCGCCTTGCAGGCATTCGACGAATACGCACCTGCCAGTCCCTTGTCCGAGGTGATCAGGAAGACGAGCTTCCTGCCATCCTCGTGCTTCTCGAGCAGTGGGTGCGAGAAGTCCATGCCTGCATTCTTGGCGATGGCGTGGACGACCTCGCTGACCTTCTGTGCATAGGGACGGTTCGCGGTTGCAGCCTCTTTGGCATGGCGCAGACGGCTCGTAGCGACCATGTTCATGGCACTCGTGATCTGCTTGGTACTCTTTACGCTCTTGATGCGATGGCGAATATCCTGTAAACTAGCCAAAAAGAATCACCTCGCCTTACGCCATTTTATACGGTACAGTTTCCTTGAACTCCACGATCGCGTTCTTGAGCTCCGTCTCCAGAGCATCATCGAGTTTCTTCTGGTCAATGATCTTCTGTGCGACTTCCGGATGCTGCGTGCGCATGAACTTCAGGAAGTCCGTCTGGAACTCGACGACCTTCTCGACCGGGATATCAACGAGATAGCCCTTGGCGGCCGTGTAGATGACCATGACCTGTTCCTGGACGAGCAGCGGGCTGTACTGCGGCTGCTTCAGCGTCTCGACCATGCGGATACCGCGGTCGAGCTGTGCCTTCGTCTCCTTGTCGAGGTCCGAGGCGAACTGCGAGAACGCTGCGAGCTCGCGGTACTGCGCGAGGTCGAGGCGCAGGGTACCTGCTACCTGCTTCATGGCCTTGATCTGAGCCGAACCGCCGACACGCGATACGGAGAGGCCGACGTTGATGGCCGGGCGGATACCAGAATAGAAGGAGTCCGTCTCGAGCATGATCTGGCCGTCCGTGATGGAGATGACGTTCGTCGGGATGTAGGCCGAGAGGTCGCCGGCCTGCGTCTCGATGATCGGCAGAGCCGTGATGGAGCCGCCGCCGAGCTCATCGTTGAGCTTCGCTGCGCGCTCGAGCAGGCGGGAATGCAAGTAGAAGACATCGCCCGGATATGCTTCACGTCCTGGCGGTCTGCGGAGCAGCAGGGACATGGCGCGGTAAGCAGCTGCGTGCTTCGTGAGGTCATCGTAGACGCAGAGGCAGGCCTTGCCCTGATACATGAAGTGCTCAGCCATAGCGACACCGGCATACGGTGCGAGGTACTGCAGCGGCGAGCTGTCAGCAGCCGTAGCAGCGACGACGATCGTGTAGTCCATGGCGCCGCGCTCTTCGAGCGTCTTGACGACGCGCGCGACCGTCGAGGCCTTCTGGCCGATGGCGACGTAGACGCAGATGCAGTTCTGGTCGTGCTGGTTGAGGATCGTGTCGATGGCGATGGCCGTCTTGCCGATGCCGCGGTCACCGATGATGAGCTCGCGCTGGCCGCGGCCGATCGGTACGAGGGCGTCGATGGCCTTGATGCCCGTCTGCAGCGGCTCCTTGACCGGCTTGCGGTCTGCGATGCCCGGTGCCGGGTACTCGACCGGACGCGTCTCCGTCGTCTCGATCTTGCCCTTGCCGTCGATTGGACGGCCGAGGGCATCGACGACGCGGCCGATCATGGCCTCACCGACAGGAACCTGCATGATGCGGCCCGTGCGCTTGACCTGCGAGCCCTCTTTGATTTTCGTCTCGCCGCCTAAGATAACGGCACCGACGTTGTCCTGCTCAAGGTTCAGGACCAGACCATAAATATCATTGCCGAAATCGAGCAGCTCGCCCGCCATAGCCTTATCGAGGCCATGGATATGCGCGATGCCGTCACCGATCTCGATAACGGAACCAACATCATCAACATTGAGGTCCACATCGTAATTCTTGATCTGGTCCTTGATGATGGCCGTTATTTCTTCCGGATTCATTTTCATAACTTCGCTGTCACCCCAGTTTCATCACTCGTTAGCCAGTAATTTTCTCTTCATCGTCTCGAGACGGCCAGCGACACTGCCATCGATGCGGCGGTCACCGATCTTGACGACGACGCCGCCGATAAGGGACTTGTCCTCGTGGAGGCGGAGCTCCACCTTCTTGCCCGTTATCTGTTCCAATTTGTCTGCGATGGCCTTCTGCTGCTTCTTCGAGGCAGGCGCGACCGTCGTCACGTCCGCGATCAGGATGCCCCTGGCTTCATTCGAGAGCACGCGGTACTCATCCACTATTGCCGGGAACAGCACGAAGCGGTGCTTGTCGACCAGCAGCAGCAGGAAATGGTACACGTTCTTCGAGAGCTCTTTCTTGAAGCATTTCTGCAGGAGCTCCTTCTTCTGCTTCGGATCAACCTGCGGATTGGAGAAGAACTCCATCGCCTGCGGCACGGACTCGATGCCCTCGCGCGCAGCCTTGAGTTCATCGCCATACTCCACGAGCTTTTCCTCTTCCTGCGCAATCTCGAAGATTGCCTTGGCGTATTTCCGTACAAGCTGTAAGTTTAGCATGGCAGATCACCAATCTTGTCCTTGTCGAGTTCCTTGACGAAATCCGAGATCAGCGCTTCGTTCTCGGACTTGTCCATGTTCTTAGCAACGATCTTACCGGCGGCTGCCATGGACAGCGTAATCATCTCGGTGCGCAGCTGCTGGACCGCATGCTCGCGCTCACGGTCGATCTCAGCCTTTGCTGCCTTGCGCATCTGTTCAATCTCGCGCTTGACTTCAGCGCGCTTTGCCTCGCGCTCCTCACTTGCACGCTTCTCGGCCATCAGGACGATGTTCTCCGCCTTGACGTTCGCCTCCGCAAGTTTTGCCTTGTACTCAGCCAGGAGCTTGTCGGCTTCCTCAGCATCTGCATCCGCCTTGTCGAGGCTTTCCTGGATGCGGTCCTGACGAGCTTTGAGCATCCGCACGACCGGTTTATAGGCAACAGCACGAAGGAGACCAGCCAAGATCAAGAAGTTCAAGATCTGAGCGATCAATGTGGCATTGATATCTATCAATTGCTATGCCCCCCTTTTACGTTCTTCATCAAAATGGAATTATTTGATGAGCGGGTTCGCATAGAGCATGATCAGGGCAACGACCGTTGCGATGATTGCCATGGACTCGATGAGGCCGACGGAGATCAGCGTATTCGTGAAGAGCTTGCTCTGTGCTTCCGGCTGACGCGTGATACCTTCGATAAAGCGGCTCGTGACAAGACCATCACCGAGGCCAGCGCCGACTGCAGCCAAACCCATGCAAAGACCTGCACCTACGAGAGCTGCTGCGACCATGATTGCGTTTTCCATGAAAAGATCCTCCTTGATTCAACAATTAAAAACAGAATACGGAATGAACAATGCTTTTTTACACCATGCGACAGACATCACGACTCTTCTTCATCTTCCTTGACTGCATTCGCAAGGTAAGCCATCGACAGCATCGTGAAGATGAACGCCTGGACTCCGCCGACAAAGATACTGAATGCCAGCCAGATGACTGACGGGATCGGCATCCAGATCGGCATCAGCTTGAGCAGGATGATGATCAAGATCTCACCTGCCAGGATGTTGCCGAATAGACGGAACGACAGCGTGATTGGCTTGGCAATCTCTTCGATCGCGTTGATGATGACAAATACCGGCGTCGGCTTGAAGAAATGCGCGATATAATGACCGCCCTTCATGTGGACACCCAGTACGTGTACCAGTACGACGACGAGCAGCGCCAGCCCCAAGGTGGTGTTCAAGTCATTCGTCGGCGAAGACAACGTCGGGATGAGTCCCAGCCAGTTTGACGTCAGCAGGAACATGAACAGCGACATGATGAACGGCGCCAGGAACAGTCCCCGCTTGCCCATCATGGAGCTCACCTGCGTGTCGAGCCACGAGACGAGGATCTCCACCACATTCTGCCAGCCCGTCGGAATCATCTTGAGGTTCCGCGTTGCCAGCCATGAGATCAGGATGACGATCGCCATCGTGAGCCAAGTCATGCAAAGGGTCTCCCAGTTGAATGTCAACCCGGCGAAATGCACTACTTCGCGAACACCAATTTCATGCATAACCTATACCTCCCTCCTAGGTAAAACCCAAATTATTTTTTACCGAGGTTCATGTGGATCAGCAGGAACAGGGCGAGTCCATAGCAGACGAGAAAACCGAGCGCCGTGACGAGGAATACCGGTACGGAGATCGTCACCGCGACGAGCAGGACGAGGAAGAGCACGAGCATCCGGAGCACCATGCCCCAGAGCATCTGCCTCTTGCCGCCACTCTGCATGTACGTCAGGCGCCAGAGGCGCCAGGCCATGTTCCAGACAAATACCAGCGCCGCGAAATAGCCGAGGAAGAGTGCGCCGATGAGCTGCCCTTCTCCTCTCGCGAGCAGAAGGCTGCCGATCATCAGCGCCGCAAGCCCAAGGACAATCGCGAGGCGCTTCATGAAGACCGATAAAATCTGTTTCATATTCCTCCTCTGACGACGGCAGGCGCCGTCTTTGATGAATATCATGTGGATGCGAGGAAGCCAAGGTCTCCTCTTTCTTCTTCCAATTCGACATGCGTGACAAGAATCCTGCCATCTGCAAAAAGAAAGCATCGATGTTTTCTATTATCACGGACAATATCGATAAGAAGTATTTATAGTAGGATAAATCATCGGTATTGTTTACTATTGATTTATCGCAATGACTATTATATGCGATAGGCACCCAGATGGCAAGCTTTTTTTCACCAAACAAAAAAGTCTTGCGATTGCGACAGTAAGATGCCTGACTTCCCTCAGACAATCCCGTTCTGCTTGAGCTGACGGAACAGGGTGTAGAAGGCGCCGGGGAAGCCGACGAGGATGCCCGTGAGCTTGCCTGCATAGCCGCCGCCCAAGAGATACGTGTCCGCCAGATTCCCGAGGAACAGACAGATGCCGACGAAGACGGCGAGGTAGATGCCGACGCCACTCAAGACAGCGAAAGCCTTGATGGCCTGGCGCAGGCCCGTGCGCAGCATCTCATGCGTCGTGTCCTTGTTTTTCTCGTCCATTTGAACCCCTCTTTTCATTCTACCATGCACCTTGCAGATTCGATAAAAACCGACAGGCACATAAAAGAATTTCATCGTACTGCAAAATCGGATTTATGGTGCGCTTGTACCAAAAAAGCCCTCCCATAGGGAGGGCTTATATCGCTTAGCCTTCAAAGACATCCGGTCGGCCGTCTGCCAGTCCGTAGTGGTAGAGGATGGCCTGGATGATGCGCGCGGCTGCCTTGCCGTCGCCGTACGGATTGACCGATTCAGCCATGCGGCTGTACTCCGCCTCGTCCGTCAAGAGCTTCTTCGCCTCTTCGTAGACGCGCTCGCGGTCCGTGCCGATGAGCTTGACCGTACCGGCATCGACTGCCTCCGGGCGCTCCGTCGTATCACGCAGCACGAGGACCGGCTTACCGAGCGCCGGCGCCTCCTCCTGGACGCCGCCCGAATCCGTGAGGATCAGGTGCGCCTTGTGCATGAGGTTGGCAAACGGCTCGTAGTCGAGCGGATCGATGAGGTGGACCTTCGCGAGCCCGCCGAGTTCTTCGTTGACGACTTCGCGGACCTTCGGGTTCTTGTGGACGGGGAAGACGACCTCGACGTCGTCGAACTCCTCCGTCAGCTGCTTGAGCGCCTTGTAGACATGGCGCATCGGCTCGCCGAGGTTCTCGCGGCGGTGCGTCGTGACGAGGATGATGCGCTTGTTTTGGAAGTCGACGTCCTTGAGGGCTTCCTCCTGGAAGTCAAAGTCATCGCGCACCGTGTGGTGCAACGCATCGATGACTGTGTTGCCCGTGACGAAGATGGACTCGGGCGGCACATTCTCTGCGAGCAGATTAGCCTCCGACGTGCTCGTCGGCGCGAAGTTGAGGTCGGCGATGCAGCCTGTCAGTCGGCGGTTCATCTCCTCGGGGAACGGCGAGTACTTGTTGTGGGTGCGCAAGCCCGCCTCGACGTGGCCGACGGCCGTCTGATGGTAATAGGCAGCGAGTGCGCCGGCGAATGTCGTCGTCGTGTCGCCGTGGACGAGCACGATGTCCGGCTTCTCCTCCGTCAGGACCTTGTCGAGGCCCATCATGGCTCGCGTCGTGATGTCAAAAAGTGTCTGGCCGGCCGCCATGATGTTGAGATCATGGTCCGGTTTGATCTGGAAGAGATTGAGTACCTGATCGAGCATCTCGCGATGCTGTGCCGTGACGGCCACGACCGGCAGGATGGTGTCCGGATGCTTCTGGAGCTCGAGCACGATTGGTGCCATCTTGATTGCCTCCGGGCGCGTGCCGAAGACCGTCATGACCTTGATCTTCTTCTTTTCCACTGCAAGACCTCCTCTTTTCAGTGCTGGTGTGCAGAATCCTTCATATGGAAGATCCCGAGTTTCTTGGCGCCGATGAGCACGACGGCCACAACGACGCAGACAATCGCGATGGCGATCTGGCTGCTGACTTCCGTCAGGGCCACAGCGCTGAGACCCAAGAGCGCGCTGATGACGTACATCAGCAGGACGGCCTGGCGCTGCGAGAAACCGAGATCGAGCAGACGGTGATGGAGATGTCCCTTATCCGGCTTGAAGATCGGCACGCCGCCGCGGTAGCGGCGCACGATGGCGAACGTCGTGTCGAGGATCGGCAGGCCGAGCGCCAGGATTGGCACGATCAGCGCGATCGTCGCGGCGCTCTTGACGGCGCCGATGACCGAGATGCCCGCGAGCATGAAGCCGAGGAACTGGCTGCCCGAATCGCCCATGAAGATCTTAGCCGGATTGAAGTTGTAGTACAGAAAGCCGAACGCTGCGCCGGCAAGCGCGGCCGTCAGCACGGCGACGAGGATGATGCCCTGCTGCAGTGCCACGAGGAAGATCGTGATGGACGCGATCGTCGAGACGCCTGCGGCGAGGCCGTCGAGGCCGTCGATGAGGTTGACCGTATTCGTCAGGCCGACGAGCCAGAAGATCGTCGCCGGGATGGCGAGGAACTCGAGGTAGATGTAGTCGCCGAACGGATCCGTGATGAAATCGATGCGGACATCAAAGGCAAAGACGAGCACGCAGGCCGCGATGATCTGGCCCAGGAGCTTCACCTTGGCCGGCAGGTTGACGTAGTCGTCGATGAGGCCGACGATGAAGATGATCGAGCCGCCGACCAGGAGGCCAATGATCTCATAGAGCACCTCCGGCGAAACCTCGGTGAACGCCAGGACGCTGAGGATTGCCACCATGAAGGCGACGTAGATGCCGATACCGCCGATGCGCGGGATTGGCTTCTTGTGGACCTTTCTCGCATCCGGGGCATCCATGGCTCCCGTCTTCCCCGCAAGGCAGATGACACCAGGCGTCACCAGCAGTGCCACACCGGCAGCGATGATGAACGCCAACATATAGACTGGCATACAAGCGCACTCCTTTTTCTCGAATACACAGCTGCACTCCTGCGATGCCGCAGGGCATCCAGGGTGCCATCCATTATAACAAACCTATTTTAACGCAAGGCCATGACACTGTCAATCATTTGTCAGTCGTGGATCTCGTCGGGGCGGCAGCTCACGATGCTGCCATCCGTCTCGTAGTAGACAACCCTGGCAAGCTTCGCATTGCGCAGCATGCGGCGGCAGAGCAGGCACGGCTTGCCCGACGCGAGGCTGCCGTCGGCGTTGACGCCGACGATGTAGATCGTCGCGCCCTCCATCGCGGCGGAATCGGCGTTGATGATGGCATTCTGCTCGGCATGGACAGCGACGCAGAGCTCGTAGTTCTGCCCCTTCGGCACGTGGAGGCGCTCGCGCTCGCAGTTGCCCGTATCGATGCAGTTGGCCTCACCGCGCGGCGCGCCATTGTAGCCCGTGCTGATGATGATCTTGTCCTTGACGATGATTGCGCCGTAACGGCGTCGCAGGCAGGTCGCGCGGCGGCCGACGGCCTTGGCGATGTCGAGGAAGTATTCCGTCCAGTCGGGACGCTGCTGTTTCTCATTCATGATGGTAGTCTCCTTTTTGTTCGATGCTTTCTATATAGCGTGATGCGAGGATGACGGCGACGAAGTCGTCGACAGGCTCTGGCGGTACCTGCATGGTCACCGGCAGCAGCCGCCTCCAACCGCGCGGCGGCTTGGCCCTCCAGTACGCCTTCTTGGCGAGGTCCGTCGTCCGGTACTCGTCGATAACCTCGATGCGAAGGTCTGGCAGGGCCTCCTTGAGGCGCGCGCGCGCCTCGCGGCTCGTCGTGCCATTGCCCTCGACAAGCACAGAGAAGCCGTACGACTGCTGCGCCGCCCTGACTTCCTGCTCGAGCTTCGCCGTCTCGATGACGCGCTGCAGGAGGACGCTGCCGTCCAGCGTGAGCACAGCAAAGCCGCACTTCTCGCGTCCGGGATCGAGTGCCGCGATCCGTTCCCGTTCCATGGTGTCCATCGTATCTACAGTATCCACGGTGCATTTCCTTTCTTGATTCTCTCTGCTCTTGCTGCCTCGACTGTGCGCCGGACAGCAAAAGGGGCCCTGCACAGGCTGTCGGCCTTGCAGAGCCCTGCTTATCTTCACGGCTGATCTGGCATCTGTTCTTCCTTGATGATCAGGCGCAGCGGTCCGAGCGCGTCCGTATCGCCCTTAGCGTAGGCGGAGAGCACGACCGTGCCGTGCATGCCGTTGATGGCGTTGACGACCTCGTAGAACTGCGCGCCGTCCATGACGCCGATGGAGCCGCGGATCGGATCGGGCAGGATACCCTTGGCCGATGCCGCCGCATTGACCTCCTTGAGGAAGCTCATGACAGCCTGCTCAGCGCCACCGCTGCCGGTGCCCTTGAGCGCGATTGGACGCGCGAGGATGAACTCGCGGTCCTTGTAGATGATGCTGTTCTTGTAGAGCTCGAGCGAGGCGCGCACTTCCTCGCCGCGCACGAGGTTGCCGGCCGCCACGATGCGCACGACCATGTCCTGCGGACTGCTCGCGATGGCCTGTACGGCCGAATTGTACTCCGGCTTGTAGATCCAGACGTCCTTGTCGGAGACATTGCGGCCAAGGCGCGACGAGACATTGCGGCTCGCAAGCTGCGCCAGTGACTGGAGGTCCTTGTCGACCTCGGCTGCCGGGCGGTTGCCGCGGATGACGCCGCTCGCGATGACCTCGCCGGCGCGGAAGACGATGTCGCCCTCGCGGATCGTCAAGAGTCCGTTGCGCAGATCCTGGTTGCGCGTCTCGAGGTCCTTGTTGTCGGCCGTCAGGCTCGCGTTCTTGCCCGTGAGCTCCTCATTCTTGCCGGTCAGCAGCGAATTCTGGCCCTGCAGTGCGGTGTTGGCAGAAGAAAGTGAGCTGTTCTGCTGCCCGAGCTGGTCGTTCTGCGCGACGAGCGCGTCGTTGCGCTGCATGAGTTCAGCCTTTGCGAGCTCCAGGAGGCGATTGCCCTCCTGCAGGCGCTGCGACTCTGCCTCGAGCTCCTGCTGCTGTGCCTTGAGCGTCTCGACATCCTTGCGCGACTGGTCGAGCGCGTCGTTCGCTTCCTGCTGCTGCTGCTGTGCCGCCTGCAGGTCCTCCGTGGCCTGGTTGAGGCTTGCCTGCGTCGTCTTCATCTTCTGGTTGAGCTTCTCCATGCCGAAGAGCGCCGTGCGCACATTCTGCGAAGCAGCCGCCATGACGCCGAAGGTCAGGGTCGTGATGCATACCCCCGTGAAGATTGTCACGATGATGGATGTATGCCGCGGGCGCAGGCCAAAGATCGACAGCTTCTTCTTGCCAACCTTCGAGCCCAGGCGGTCGCCGATGAAGGCGATGGCTCCGCCCGTGATGATGAGTACGACGATGAGTAGGACACCATACATCCTGTATTTACCACCTTTCCTTGATCTTGGAGCTTGATGATGCGCTTTGGGTCAGCGCGAAGCCCTGCGTATGAGGATGAAGCCCGCGATGAGCCCGACGATGTTCGGGATCCAGACGGCGAGCATCGGCGCGACGGCGCCGCTGCGTGCCAGAGCATTGCCCATCGTCATCAGCGCGTAGTAGAAGAAGATGATGATGACGCTCATCGCGAAGCCCGCCGACGAGCTGTTGCGCGTCGGCTGCAGCCCGAGCGGCACGCCGATGAGGGCGAAGATCAGGCTGGCCATCGGCACGGTGATGCGCTGGTAGAGCTCAGCCTCGAGCTTGTTGGTGTCGACGTACTGCGTCTTCATGATGTTGATCTGCGCGCGCAGCTCCTTCATCGTGAGCTCCTCTGGATCCTTCTGCTCGCGCACGATCTGCTTTGGGTTGGCCTTGATGGGCAGGACCTGCGTGTCAAAGCGCATGCTGTGCTCGCTCTGGCCCTCCGAGATGTCGTAGAGCATGCCGTTGTGCATGATCCACTTGTTCATGCTGTACTCAGCGTACTCCGCGTTCTCGACGTGGCTGACCTTGCCATCTTCATTGAAGTCCTGCATGGTCACGCCCTGCAAGGTCTGCGTGTCGCCGTCATAGCGGCGCGCGTAGACGAGGCGCTGGATCTTGCCGTCCTGGATATCCTTGAGGATGATGTGCTCCTGCGACTTCATGCCGTTGTTGCCCTGGATCTCGTAGTAGAGCACGTTGCGGTAGGCCGTGTTGGCCCACGGCACGACGTACTCGTTGAAGGCGATCGCGCAGATGCTGACGATGAGGCCCATGAGCACGGCCGGTGCCGCGATGCGGTAAAAGCCGATGCCGCACGACTTCATCGCCGTGATCTCGCTCGAGCTCGAGAGGCGCCCGAACGTCAAGAGCGTCGCTAGCAGCATGGACATTGGGAAGGTCCACATGATGACCGACGGCAGGCCGAAGATGAAAATCTTGATGACGGCCGAAAGAGATGCGCCGTAGTCTGTGATGTACTTGGCGATCTTGAAGAGCGTACCCGAACCGATGAAGACAGCAGAGAATGCGCAGATGCCGAAGATGAAGGCCTTGAAGACCTCCCGGAATATGTATTTGTCTAAGATTCTGATGTGCATTTGCTGACTCCCCGTTACAGTGTGAAATTATCGCCGAGGTAGAACTTCTTGGCAACCGGGCTGTTCGCGATCGTCTGGCTGTCGCCCTCCAAGAGGATCTTGCCGCTATTGAGGATGTAGGCACGGTCGACGATCTGCAGCGTCTCGCGGACGTTGTGGTCGGTGATCAGGATGCCCATGCCGCGTTCCTTGAGGTACTGGACGATCTCCTGGATGTCGGCGACGGCCAGCGGGTCGACGCCGGCGAACGGCTCGTCGAGCAGGATGAACTGCGGCTCGAGCGCCAGGCAGCGCGCGATTTCCACACGGCGGCGCTCGCCGCCTGAGAGCTCCGTCCCCTTGCGCTCGCGCACGTGGCCGATGTGGAACTCCTCGAGCAGTTCCTCGAACTTGTCCTTCTGCTCGGCCTTCGAGAGCTTCGTCGTCTCGAGGATGGCCATGATGTTCTCCTCGACCGTGAGCTTGCGGAAGATCGAGGCCTCCTGCGTGAGGTAGCTGATGCCGAGCGCGGCCCGGTGGTACATCGGCTCATCCGTGATGTTGATGTCCGAGAGGAACACCTCGCCGGACGTCGGGCGCTCGAGTCCGACGATCATGTAGAACGTCGTCGTCTTGCCCGCGCCGTTCGGCCCGAGCAGGCCGACGATCTCCCCCTTGTCCACGCGCAGGGAAACGCGGTCGACGACCGTGCGCTTCTTGAATGTCTTTACCAGATTCCTTGCCTCGATATGCAAAATCGTGCCCTCCAACATACTGCAGCCAGGCGCCGCAGCATCCTCGCTCATCGCTCTATCTTCTCTTGTACCTTTATTTACCTTTATTGCCTTATTTTACCTTAGCTGACCCGTCGTCGGCAAGATAAATCGTCATGCGGTTGCTACGCATCGTGTTATTTTCCTGTACGGCCCAGGCATTGCCCGTGATGACGGCCTTGCCCTGCTCCTTGCCGTAGTAGTCCATCTGGTCGCCGCCGGCCTCCATCGCGCGCGACGGGCTCACGACATGCGCATTGCCCTCGCCGATGTAGTGCTCGTCCTTGAGCCAGCCGTAGATGCGGTCCGCCGTGAACGTGTCGTCACCGCTCGTGAGCTGGCCGCCGCGGTCGATGACGATGTAGTCATTCTGCTGCGGGAAATAGTCGACCTGCTCACCGGAGAACGTCTTGTCGTCGCGCGAGCCGCGGACATTGCCCTGGGCCATCATGTGCTCCTGGCCGTCCGACATCAAATAGTCGCAGGTCAGACGCGTGCCCTGATAGACGGCGATGACATTGCCCTCGACCGTCGCGGCCTGCGTCTTCGAGTTGTAGGTCGCGCGATTGCCCGTGACGTGCGAGTCGCCGCGCGTCAGGAGCACGTAGCCCGTCGCCGTGGCCTCGCCCGTGCGCATGTCGTATTCGAGCGTGTCGGCATCGAGCGATGCAGGCACTCCCTCTGCTGCGTAGAGCGTGCCCATGTGCAGGGACAGGATGGCTGCAACTGCTGCGAGCATGCCCTTCATTTTCTTGTTCTTCATTTCTGTTCTGCCCCCTCCATGAGTTTCTCGATGTGTGCCTTGCCGGAGATCTTGATCTTGTTGAAGCCGTCCGTGCTGTCGATGCGCTCGCCCCAGGCACGGATCGTGTCATTCGACACCTTCGCCTGGCCGATGGCCGAGAGCATGCCCTGCTCTGCTGTCCATAAGAGCTCATCGCTCGTCAGCTCCGCGCCGTCGCTCGTCGTGATCTGGACGTTGCCGTCGATCTTGATGTCCTTCGTCTCATTGTCGTACGAGCCGTGGTCAGCCTTGACCTCAGCCGAGCGGCCATCTTTCTGGTAGAAGTGGCCCGTCAGGCCTGTCAGCTCTGCATTGCGCGAGTCGATGTCGACATCGATGTGGTCCGCCGTGAGGTCCCAGATCTTGACGCCGTCCTTCTCCTCGCTGATCGTGTTGTTGTCGTACGACATGATGCGCGGCTGATCGTCATCGGAATGGTCGATCTTCGGCGTCTCCGGCACCGTCCGCACGGCCCAGATGACCACGCAGGCAAAGAACAGGATGCCGAGTGCGACCAATGTCTTCTGCTTGCCATTCATTTCTGCTCGTCCTGCCCCCTTACCGTGTGATGCTTGCCCGTCTTCTGCTGCTCAGGCTTCGTGTTCCAGCGCTTCTGGAACCAGAGCCACTGTGTCGGATTGTCGCGGATGATCTGCTCGACGACCTTCGTCATGCGGGCGGTGAAGTCGAAGAGATCCTTGTCCGTGTCGCCCGTGTCCTCATAGCGCATGACCTCGCCGACGACGACCTTATGCTTGCCGTTCGGCTGGCGCAGGATGAAGGCCGGCACGACGGGGGAATTGAACTTGCGCGCGAATACAGCCGGGCCCATCGGCGTCGCCGCGATGCGGCCGAGGAACGGCAGGAATGCGCCGCCCGGGCCGGCATCCTGGTCGACGAGGAAGCCGAGGATCTTGCCGCTCTTCAAAGCGCGTGCCGCCGCGATGAGCTCACTCGTGCCGCGCGAGAAAATCTCGACGTGGATTGTCTTGCGCAGGTCGTTGAGCGCGTACGTGTACTGCATGTTCGGCTGCGGCTTGGCGATGGCCGTGACCGGCAGGCCGTTCAATGTGAAGGCGGCCGACAGCCACTCCCACGTGCCGATGTGGCCCGTGACGATGGCAACGCCGTGCCCCTCTGCCAGCGCGTCCGTCAGCCGCTCAAGATGGTCGATCTCGATGTACTCGCCGAAATTCTTCTCGCTCAGATGCGGCATGTAGAGGATTTCCAAGACATTGCGGGCAAGGTTGATGAAGGACAGCCGCACGAGATGGCGGGCTTCCGGCTCCTCGATGCCGAGCGCTGGCATCATCTGCGATACGGCGCGTTCGCGCTCCTTCTTGATCAGGAGATAGTAGAGATTGCCGAGCACCCAGCCGACGGCCATCAGCAGCCGGTATGGCGTGTGGCAGGCCACTTTGCTCAAGAACATCACGAGTTTATACTGCATGAAAAAATGCCTCCAATGCCTTCTGTCTTATGTCTTCGTCTTCGCATACTCACTGGGCAAGGCCGTCCATGCTCGTCTTCGCCTGGAAACCTCTGACCAAACCTTGCCACTTGCCCTGCGCCTTGAGGATGAACTCGATGAGCTGGCGCACGGCACCGTGCCCACCCGGATAGTCCGACTGCAGGACGGCGGCCTCGCGCACTTCCTGCACGGCGTCGCCGACAGCTGCGGGGAAACCGACCTGCCCCATGATGGGCAGGTCGACGAGGTCGTCGCCGAAATACGCGATCTCCTCGTCCGCAAGCCCCAGCTTCGCCTTGAGGTCTCTGTAGGCCTCGCGCTTGTCGAGATTGCCCTGGTAGACCTCGGTGATGTGCAGCTCCTTGGCGCGGTAGCGGAGGTGCTCCGACTGGCGCCCCGTGATGATGGCCGTCTTCAGGCCCGCGCGGCGCGCGAGCGTGATGCCCAGGCCATCGCGGCAGAAGAAGGGCTTGAAGAGCTCGCCATCAGCTCCGATGTAGATGCCGCCGTCCGTCAGGACACCGTCGACATCGAAGATGATGAGCTTGACTCGTTTTGCGCGCTCCAGCGCGTCTTCTTGAAATTCCATATCAGACTACTCCCTGGCGCAGGAGGTCGGTCAGGTGGACGATGCCGACTGGTGCGCCCTTCTCATCGATGACCGGCAGGACCGTGACAGGGCGTGGCTTGTGCTTCTCCATGACAGAGAGCGCGGCGGCCGCCATCTGCTGCGGTGCGATCGTCAGCGGCTCCGTGAACATGATCTTCTCCACAGCCTCATCGAGGAACTTGTAGTCCTTCGCGAGGGCGCGGCGGATGATGCCGTCGGTGATGAGCCCGACGAATTTGCCCGAATCGTCGACAACCGAGACGGCGCCGAGTCCCTTGTCCGTCATGACGAACAGCGCGTCCTTGACCGTCTTGCCGCAGTGGATCAGCGGGTTGTCCTTGCCTGTGTGCATGACGTTCTCGACCTTCAGCAGCAGGCGGCGTCCGAGCGCTCCGCCCGGATGGAACATCGCAAAATCCTGGCTCGTGAAGTTGCGCTCCGCCATCAGGGCCATGGCGATGGCATCGCCCATGGCGAGCGTCGCCGTCGTGCTGGCCGTCGGCGCGAGCCCCAGAGGGCACGCCTCGCGCTCGACACTGATGTCGATGAAGTGGTCGCTGAACTTGCCGAGCTGCGACTCGCGGCGGCCGCACATCGCGACGATCGTCGCGCCGATGCGGCGGATGATCGGCAGGATGTTGACGATCTCCGTCGACTCGCCGCTGTTGGAGATGGCGATGACGACGTCGTTCTCCGTCACCATGCCGAGATCACCGTGGAACGCCTCGGCCGGGTGCAGGAAGAAGGCGGGCGTGCCGGTGCTCGCGAGCGTCGCCGCGATCTTGCGGCCGACATGGCCCGATTTGCCCATGCCCGTGACGACGACGCGCGCCGGGCAGTTGAGGATGCAGTTAACAACGGCGACGAACTCATCGCCGATACGGTCCTTGAGTGCGAGGACCGCCTTGCCCTCGATATCCAATGTCTCGATTGCTGTCTCTTTGATCTTGCTCACGCTATTTCCTCCTCATGCCTGGCGATGGACAATCTTGTGGATGGCCAGGGCATCCGTCAGCAGGCCCTCAAGCTTGTCGAGGTAGACCATGTTGGCGCCGTCCGACAGCGCTTCCTCCGGGTTGTCGTGGACCTCGAGGAAGAGTGCGTCGATGCCGGCACCTGCGGCCGCGCGCACGAGGTACTCGACGTACTCGCGGTTGCCAGAGGACGTCGTGCCATTGCCGCCCGGCAGCTGGACACTGTGCGTGCCGTCAAAGACGACAGGATAGCCGAGGCTGCGCATGATCGGCAGGCTGCGCATGTCGACGACGAGGTTGTGGTAGCCAAACGAAGCGCCGCGCTCCGTCAAGAGCATCTGCTCACAGCCGCACTCGTGCAGCTTGTCGACGACATTGCGCATGTCCTCCGGCGCGAGGAACTGGCCCTTCTTGACGTTGACGACGCGGCCCGTCTGGGCAGCGGCGTGCAGTAGGTCCGTCTGGCGGCAGAGGAAGGCCGGGATCTGCAAGATGTCGGCCACCTTAGAGACAGGCTCTGCCTGCGTCGTCTCGTGGATGTCCGTCACGATGGGCACATCGAGCGTCTCCTTGATCTCCTGCAGCATCTCGAGTCCCTTCTTGAGTCCGGGGCCGCGGAAGCTGTGGTACGAGGAGCGGTTTGCCTTATCGAACGAAGCCTTGAACACGTAGTTGATGCCGAGACGGCCGCAGATTTCCTTGATCGTGCGCCCGATCAGCAGGCAGCGATCCATGCCCTCAAGGACACAGGGACCTGCGAGCAGTGCGAGGGGCTCTCCCTCGCCGATCATGAAATTTCCAACCTTGACCTTATTCATGCGTTTCACCTTCCACTTTCTGTTCTGATTGCCATGTGTAAAAGTTCCATACCGGCAGGCATTATCCCTGCATCATCTGGCGATAGATTGCATTGACCTTCTCGAGGTCCTCCGCCGTGTCCACGCCGACAAAGCGGTACGGCGTCTTGATGACCTTGATGCGATAGCCGTTCTCGAGGGCGCGCAGCTGCTCGAGGCTCTCCGCGTGCTCCAAGGGCGTCTCCGCCATCTTGGCATACGCGAGCAAGAAGTCACGCTTGTAGGCGTAGATGCCGATGTGCTTGTAGACGGGCGTGCCCTCGTGACGCGGGTACGGCAGCAACGAGCGCGAGAAGTAGAGCGCATAGCCCTGCTTGTCCATGACGACCTTGACGTTGTTGGGATTCTGCTGCTCGGACTCATCCGTGATCTCAGTGCAGACCGTCGCCATCTGCAGGTCCGCGTCCCCGTCAAAGGCAGCGGCCAGCTCATCAATGAGCTTAGGCTCGATGAGCGGCTCGTCGCCCTGAACGTTGATGATGAGGTCGACGTCCTGGTACTTCTCGGCGACTTCGGCGAGGCGGTCCGTGCCCGTCGGATGATCCTTGCGCGTCATGACGGCCTTGCCGCCATGCTGCAGGACAGCGTCGTAGATGCGGCTGTCGTCCGTAGCGACGATGGCTGCCGCGACGCGCGAAGCCTTGGCGGCGCGCTCGTAGACGCGGCAGATCATGGGTTTGCCGGCAATGTCTTTGAGCGGCTTGCCGGGCAGGCGCGTCGATGCGTAGCGCGCCGGGATGACACAGAGAACATTCATGGGTTTCCTGTCCTTTCTTCTAGTGCACAAGCAGAGATCAGTGGCCAAGGCGCTCGGCCAGGCGCTTCTTCAAGAGATCCGCGAGGCCTTCGCTGCCCTTCTGGAAGTTGACTTCCACGCAGATGACGTAGATCGGGATGGACCACTTCTCGCGGGCCACATCCGCCGGGATCTTGACGGCATCCTTCTCCGTGATGACGATGGCCTCCGCGCCGGCATTCTCAGCCTGCTGGAAGATGTCCGTCATCTCGGACATCGCGTAGTCGTGATGGTCCGGATAGCGCAGGCTCTCGATGATCACCGCACCGAGGTCGGAAAGCGTCTGCTCGAAGGAGGCGGGGTTGCCGATGGCCGAGACGGCCATGATGCGCTTGCCGCGCATCTGCGCGATGTCGATGCCTTGGCTCGCGATGTTGACGTACCACTCCGTCAGCGGGATGAAGCAGCGCGGCTGATGGATGCTCTCGACGATGCGCGCCTCCGGATTGTAGCGGTGCACCGTCTCGCGGATGTAGTCGCAGGAGCCGGCCGCCGCCTGGTCGACCTTCGTCATCAGGCAGATGTCGGCGCGGCTGATGTGCGAGATCGGCTCGCGCAAGGTGCCGCGCGGCAGGATGTAGCCGTTGCCGAAGACGTTGACGGCATCGACGAGCAGGATGTCGAGATCGCGCTCGAGTTGCCAATGCTGGTAGCCGTCGTCGAGGATGGCTACCTCCGCCCCGAAGTGCTCCATCGCGTAGCGGCCCGTCTTGGCGCGCTCCGCGCCGATGAGCACGGGGACCTCCGGCAGGTGCTTGGCGAGCATGTACGCCTCATCGCCGGCCTCCGCCGCATCCATGTGCAGGCGCTTGCCGTCGGAGACGATGCCGACCTCCCCGTGCCACTTGGCGCGGTAGCCGCGGTTGAGGATGACGACGCGGTAGCCCATGTCGCGGATGTCACGCGCGAGGCGCTGCGCCGTTGGCGTCTTGCCCGTGCCGCCGACCGTCACGTTGCCGAGGCTGATGACGAAGCAGTCGAGCTTCTGTTTCTGGAAGATGCCGTACTTGTAGCCGGCCAGCTTGATGTTGACGAGCAGGCCGTAGATCAGCGAGAAGATGTAGAGGATGCCCATGATGAGGTGCGGGAAGAGCCCGTCCACCTCTTTACTATGGACAAGGTCGATGAAATAGGTCTGGAAGTTCGTGATCTTCTGGGTAGAGCGCACGTGATGGCGGTTCTCGGGACTGCTCTCATAGCTCTCGAGCATCTGGTGGAGCAGGATGGCCGACTTGCGCGAAGCGCCCTTGTTCTCGCGCACGATGGCGCGCGTCTCTTCCTCCATGCGGTGGCGGTGCTCCGGCTCGTCGAAGAGGCGCGTGACCTGCTTCGCGAGTTCCTCGCCGTTCTTCACGGTCAGGCAGGCGTCGCGGTTCTTGAAGAGCGCGTAGGTGTCCTTGAAGTTGAACATGTGCGAGCCGACGATGATGGCTTTGCCGTGCGCGGCCGGCTCGAGGATGTTGTGGCCGCCGTGCGGCACGAGGCTGCCGCCGACGAAGACGACATCGCCGATGCTGTAGACCTTGCCGAGCTCACCGATCGTGTCGAGGATGACGATGTCCTCATCCTGCGGCGCTTCGTTCTGGAGCTTCGTGCGCGTCGTGACCGAAAAGCCTGCCTTGCGGCAGAGGTGGACGACCTCCATCGTGCGCAGGAGCTCGCGCGGCGCGATGACGAGGCGTGCGTGCGGATGCGTCTCGCGCACGGCCTTGAATGCCTGCAGCACGGCCTCCTCCTCGCCGCGGTGCGTCGAGCCGGCGAGGAAGATGCCATCGTTCTTGGAAAGGCCCATTTCCTCGATAATCTTCTGCTTCTCCTCGGGACTGACATCGGTGTACGTCTGGTCGAACTTCGTGTTGCCCGTGACAGTCACGAGCTCCTGCGGTGCGCCGAGGCGCATGATGTACTCCGCATCGATAGGCGACTGCATCGCGAAGAGCTTGACCGTCCCAATCATGTTGCGCAGCAGGCTGTGCAGGTGCTTGTACTGCTTGACGCTCTTGTCACTGATGCGGCCGTTGACCATCATGACCGGCACGTGGATCTTGCGCGCCGTGCGCAGGAAGTTCGGCCAGAGCTCCGTCTCGACCGGCAGGAAGACGCGCGGGCGGATGCGCCGCAGCACGTGGCCGGCCAGCCACGGCAGGTCGAGCGGGAAGTAGATGATCGCATCAGCATCCTTGATGATGCGGTTGGCCATCTCGTAACCGCTCGTCGTGACGACAGAGACGAGGATGGGGCTCTTCGGGAACTCCTTGCGGAACTCCTTGATGAGCGGACTCGTCGCGACGATCTCGCCGACAGAGGCCGCATGAACCCAGATGCAGTCCTTCTTCTCCACCTTGTCGAGAGCGTGTTCGGGGAAGAAGCCCAGGCTCTGCCGGATGCGTTCGACAAAGCCTTTCTCACGCACCGAGCGGACCATGAACATCGGGATGATCAGGATCACGATGATGATGGCCGCTATATTATAGAGTAGTTGCATATCCTCTTCCCCTTCTTACGCGTTTTTCTTGTTGAACTGGATATTGTAGAGATAACTGTAGAGGCCACCCATCTTGAGCAGTTCCTCGTGAGTGCCGTGCTCCTTGATGTGACCGTTGTCGATGACGTAAATCTGGTCGGCGTTGAAGATCGTCGAGAGGCGGTGTGCGATGACGAAGGAAGTGCGGCCGACCATGAGCTTGTCGAGGGCCGCCTGCACGATCTTCTCGCTCTCCGTGTCGAGCGCCGACGTCGCCTCGTCGAGGATCAGGATCTGCGGGTTCTTGAGGATGGCGCGCGCGATGGCCATGCGCTGGCGCTGGCCGCCCGAGAGGTTGAGGCCGCGCTCGCCGATCTTCGTGTCGTAGCCGTTCGGCAGTTCGCGGATGAAGCCGTCGGCATTGGCGGCCTTCGCCGCTTGCTCGACTTCCTCGTCCGTCGCATCGAGGCGGCCGTAGCGGATGTTCTCGCGCACCGTCGTCGAGAAGAGCATTGTCTCCTGCGGCACGATGCCGATCTGCCCGCGCAGCGACGAGACGGTGACATCGCGAATGTCAAAGCCGTCGATGGAGATACTGCCTGACGTCACTTCGTAAAAGCGCGGGATCAGGTTGGCGATCGTCGACTTGCCGGCGCCGCTCGGGCCGACAAAGGCAATCATCTGGCCGGGCTTCACTTCGAGGCTGACGTCGGAGAGTGCCGGCACGCCCTTCTTGTACTCGAAAGAGACGTGGTCGAAGACGACGTGCCCCTTGACCTTCGGCAGTTCCTTGGCGTCCGGCTTGTCCGCGATCGTCTCCTTGAGGTCGATGACGGCGAAGACGCGGTCGACGGCGGCCATCGCGCGCTGCAGGTTGCCGTAGACGCGCGAGAGGCGCTTGACCGGGTTTGCGAGGTTGACAGCGTACGTCAGGAAGGCGACGAGTGCACCGGCCGTCATCTCGCCGTTGACGACCTCGTAGCCGCCGAACCAGATGATGACCGTGACCGAGATGGCCGCGAGGAACTCGACGGACGGCGTCAAGAGGCTCGTGAGCTGGACGTTCTTCATCGCCGCCTGGAAGTTGAGCTCATTCTGGCGGCAGAAGCGCTTGATCTCGTAGTTCTCGCGCACGAACGACTTGACGACGCGGATAGACGAGACGCTCTCCTGCAGGAGCGAGGTGATGTCGGCCATGCGCTCCTGGATGACCGTGCCGTTGCGCTTGATCTTGCGCCCGAAGATCTTCATGGCCTGGCCGACGAGCGGGATGATGACGAGCGTCAGGATGGAGAGCTTCCAGTCGAGCACGATCATCATGACGAGCGAGCCGATGAGGATGGATCCCTCCGTGACCATCTCGATGAGCTGGTCGACGAGTGCCGACTGGATGGCCGCGACATCGTTCGTGATGTAGCTCATGACCTCGCCCGTCTGATGGCGGTCGAAGTAGGCCATCGGCATGCGCTGGAACTTGCGGAACATGACCTCGCGCACATCGATGATGACCTTCTGGCCGATGAACGAGACGAGGTACGACTGCCCGTAGAAGAAGATGCCGCGCAGGAGGAAGACGACGATGATGCCGACGCAGATGATGTTGAGCATCACCATGTCCTTCTCGGCCAGCACCTTATCGATCATGTCCTTGATGATCCAGGGCAGGTAGAGGTTGGCCGCCGCCGCCATGATGATGCAGAAGATGGCCAGTATGAGCTGCTTGACATATGGCCGCATGTATTGGAGCAGCCGCTTGTAATTCTTCATGTTATTCTCCTGAATGTCGTTTGTCGTGTGCCGCCTCGAGTATCTTCGCCGCCACGCGGCCCGCAGCGCCCGGCGGGCCGAGCCGCTTGCAGGCCTCGATCAGCTTTGCGCATGTCTTCTCCCTGGCGCTCTCGCCGCGGTAAAGGCGCGAGAGCTCGCGGGCGATGCGGTGCGGCTCTACTTCATCCTGCAGGAGCTCCGGCTGGATCGTCTCGCCGAGCAGGATGTTCGGCAGAGTGAAGTGATCGACGTGGACGAGCATGCGCCCGATCATGTAGTTGAGCGGCGCGAGCCGGTAGAGCGAGACGCACGGCAGGCCCATGAGGGCTGCCTCCATGACGACCGTGCCCGAGGCCGCTGCCGCCACATCCGCAAGCCCCATGAGCGCATAGCGGTTCTCGTGCGTGAGCTGGACTTCTGCGCCGTGCTCTGCCACGAGCTGCTCGATGAGCGGCTCATACGAGGCGGCCGCGACAGGCAGGAAGAATTTCGTCCCGGGGCGCTTGGCCGCGAGCAGTTTCGCCGCCTCGAGCATGGCGGGCAGCAGCATCTCGATCTCCTGGCGGCGGCTGCCCGGCATCAGGAGCACGGCGTGGTCACCCGGCGCGATGCCAAAGAATGCGCGCGCCTCCGCCTCGGGGATCTCTGCCTTGACCGTATCGACGAGCGGGTTCCCGAGGAACGAGATGTTGGCGCCGGCTGCCTCGTAGACGGGCAGCTCGTGTGGGAAGATCGCGACGAAGGTGTCGGCGAGCGCCGCGCACTTCTTCGCGCGGCCCTTGCGCCAGGCCCAGGCCGACGGCGGGATGTACGAGAAGACGGGGATGCCGAGCTTCTTGGCGCGCTTCGCGAGGCGCCAGTTGAAGTCCGGGTAATCGATGAGGACGAGGAGGTCCGGGCGCTCCTCCTCCATGTACGCCGTCAGGTCGTCGAGGAGCCTGAGGATGCGCCTGAGGTTCTTGATGACCTCCCAGACGCCCATGACATTGTAGTCCGCGAAATTGCGGAAGAGCTTCACACCCGCGCGCTCCATGCGCGCTCCGCCAAAGCCGATGAGCTCGGTATCGGGTGCCTGCTCGAGCACGGCGCGCGCGAGGCGCTCCCCGTGCAGGTCGCCCGACACCTCGCCGGCTGACATCATGATCTTCATCCACAAACCTCCTCAGTCCCACACCCATAAGAAAAGCCGAAAAGACGCGAGGATACCAGCATTCCTGGTTCCGCCGCGTCTCACAATCACACACTTAGATGGCTGCAATCGTTATGTTATTGGCCTCTGCCAGTGCGAGCATCTCCTCACGCTCGACGAGGAGCGTCTTGTCGGCCTCGATTGCCAGAGCCGTCGCCCCGACATCCACCATGCTCTGGATGGTCGCGAGTCCGACAGTCGGCACATCGAAGCGGTCATCCTGCTGCGGCTTGGCGACCTTGGCAACGACTGCGCCGCCGCGCGCGAGCTGACCGCCGCGGTGGATGCAGGCATCCGTGCCTTCGATGGCCTCGAGCGCCATGACGGCCATGTTCTTGACTACGGCCGTCTGGCCGACATCGAGGCGGCCGATCTCCTTGGCCATGCGGAAGCCGAACTCCATGTCCTTGCGTTCCTCAGCCGTCGGCTCGCGCTTCGTGATGACGCCGCGGTGCGGCATCAGGCGGCGTATGAGCGCCGTCTGGTCAAAGGCCTGGATGCCGGCCTTGGCGAGTTCCCGCACGAACATCATCATGATCGTGTCGTCCTTGCGGTCCGGCAGCTCCATGATGAGCTTCAGCATGCGAGCGTCCGGCTGCACCTTGCCCGAGAACAGCAGCTCCTTCGTGACCTTGCCGATCATCGTGACCTTGCTGACCTGGTGTTCCTTGAGATAGTTCAGCACGGCATCGAGATGCGCGATGCTGATGGACTGGCAGTCCGCCGTGCATTCCTTGAGCTCTGCGTCCGTCTCCGGCAGCAGAGCGACGGCATAGACCTCATAACCGAGGAGCTTTGCCGCCTTCGCACACTCAACTGGCAGTTTGCCGGCGCCGGCCAGCAATCCGATTCTTTCCATAACGATTCCCCCGAAATTCCTACTCCCTCATCTCAGTCCTGAGCGCTTTCAGTCGCGCTCTCTGCGCTCGCGGCAGATGCCGCGCTCTGCATTGCGCAGGAAGCGCAGGAAATGCTCGACCTCTTCGCAGGAATCGACTTCCTGCTCGATGACGGCGATTGCCTGCTGCAAGCTCAGGCCCGAGCGATAGAGCAGCTTGTATGCCTTCTTGATGTTGCGGCGCGCCTCTAACTGGATGCCGGCGCGCGAGATGCCGACGGCGTTGAGGCCGACAACCTTGGCCGGCTGGCCATCGACGATCGTGTACGGCACGACATCCTGCGTGAGCTTTGACATGCCTCCGACCATCGCATTGCGGCCGATCTTGACGAACTGGTGGACACCAGCCATGCCGCCGATGACAGCGCGGTCCTCGACGACAGCGTGGCCCGCGAGGCTCGCGAGGTTCGACATGATGACGTGGTTGCCGACGACGCAGTTGTGCGCAACATGCGTGAGCGCCATGAGCAGACAGTCGTTGCCGACGCGCGTCTCCTCACCCTCACCCGTCGCGCGGTGGATTGTCGCACCCTCGCGGATCGTCGTGCGGTCGCCGATGACCGTGTAGCTCTTCTCCCCGCGGAACTTGAGGTCCTGCGGCTCCTCGCCGATGGACGCTCCCTGGAAGATGCGGCAGTCCCTGCCGATCTGGGTCCAGCCGTGGATGACGACGTGCGGGCCGATCTTCGTGCCCTCGCCGATCTCGACATTCTCGCCGATGACCGAGTAAGGCCCGATCTCGACATTCTCTGCGATCTTTGCACCTGGCGCGACCACAGCTGTTGTGTGTATATTTGCAGTGACCTTGTTGTCCGTATTCATCTGCTCCAACTCCTTAACCTTCCTCCAATGCCGGTCCTGGCCGGCCAGTTTGCTCTGTCCTTTTCTATATACTCCTGAATACCCTCATCATTCCTGTATCTCATTTGACTGCAAATCTGGGCGTTTTTCGAGTTGAACAAAGACTACATGCGTTTAGGCAATTGATAGAGGCAGAAATCAAAGATCTACGCCCTTTTTCAATGCAAACTTGAAATCTGCCGAAGCAGCGAGTTCGCCGTCGACATAGCCATCGCAGTGGAGCAGGCCGAAGTCACCGCGCGTGCGCACGAGCTGTGCCTTCGTGACGAGCTGGTCGCCCGGCACGACCTGGCGCTTGAACTTGACGTGCTCCATGCCGCCGAACAGCGCGATCTTGCCGCGGTGCTCTTCTGGATAGAGCATGGCGACGCCGCCGACCTGTGCCATCGCTTCGAGGATCAGGACGCCCGGCATGATCGGGTGGCCCGGGAAGTGGCCCAGGAAGTGCGGCTCATTCATCGTGACATTCTTGATGCCCGTCGCCGACTTGAACGGCTCGAGCTCGATGATGCGGTCGACGAGCAGCATCGGCGGGCGATGCGGCAGGATCTTCTGGATCTCGTTGATATCTAATTCCATGATTTCTCCCTCTTCCTTTAAAACGTTGTCAGGATGTGTTTCTTACCGATTTGCATAAGCAGCGGCGATCTTCTTCGCCAGCTGTGTGTTGAGCGCGTGGCCCGATGCCGCGGCGATCACATGGCCGCGGATGATGCCGGCGAGGCGCAGGTCACCGATGACGTCGAGGATCTTGTGGCGCACGAGCTCATCCTCGAAGTGGAGCGGATTGAGCCAGCCCTCATCGTTGTAGACGATGACGTTCTCGAGCGAGCCGCCGAGGCCGAGGCCCATCTCGCGCAGCGCCTGGATCTCCTTCTCGTAGGCGATCGTGCGGGCCGGGGCGATCTCCTTGTGGTAGACCGCCTCATCGATGTGGAAATCCTCGTACTGGACACCGATCAGTTTGTGCGGGTTCAGGGATGTGAAGCTCACACGGAAGCCGTCGTACGGCAGGACCATGACGAAGCGGCCCGTCTTCTCGTCGTCGATGCGGTAGACCTTGTCGATGACGATCTCCTTGCGGTCCTTCGCCTGCTCTGCGATGCCGGCCTTTGCCATGAGCTCGAAGAAGACAAGCGAGGCACCGTCAGCCACCGGGGGCTCTTCCGAGTCGAGCTCGACATAGGCATTGTCGATGCGGTGCGCGTGGAAGGCGCTCATGAGGTGCTCGATCGTGAATACCTTGTGGCCGTCCTCCTCCACCGTCGTCGCGCGCAGCGTCGACGTGACATTCTCCGCCTTCGCGTGGATCTGCGGTGCCCCCGGAAGGTCCGTGCGCACGAAGACAATGCCCGTGTCCTCCGGTGCCGGCTTCAGCGTCGCATGGACCTCACGGCCGGAATGCAGCCCGATGCCCGTATAAGAGATTTCCGTCTTCAATGTTCTCTGTTTCTGCAAAATCATACCTCCTGCCGTAATGTGCCTCTTTATATTGTACAAAACAATTGTCTGCGATGCAAGTCACGATGCAGGTCAGTATTCTTCCCGCATGGACTTCCAGCGGTCGTGCAGCCAGAACCATTCCTCCGGGTAGCGGCGCACATGGTCCTCGATGCACTTCGTCAGGACCTGCGTCGTCCTGCGGATGTCCTCGCGCTTGTCCTTCGTCTTCTCGACAAAGACGGGGTCCTGCACGATCAGTGTGTGGAAGCCGTGCTCGTCGCGGTGCATGAAGGCCGGGAAGATCGGCACGCCCTGGAAGCGCGCCATCGAGGCAGCCCCCGGCACACAGTTCGTCGGCTTGCCGAAGAAGTCAAGCACGATGCCGCTGCGGCGGTTCGTGTCCTGGTCCATGATGAGGCCGATGGCCCAGCCCTTCTGCAGCATCGCGAACATCTCGCGCACGCCCGTCTTGTAGGTGATGTGCATGCCGATGAGCGTGCGATACTCGTTGATGAAGCGGTCGGCACCCGTCGACTTCTGTTTCATCGCGACGCCGACGAGCGGGATGCCGGCCTGCGCGAAGGCGCCGCCCATGAGTTCCCAGTTGCCGCTGTGCGCCGCTGCGATAATGCAGCCCTTGCCGAGAGCGAGGCCGCGCTCGAGCTTGTCGAGGCCCTCGATGCGCACGTAGTCCGCGATGTGCTTGCGGATGACAGGGAAGCGCAGGACCTCCATGAGCATCGGGCCGAAGCGGACGCTGCTCGCCTTTGCGAGGCGCTCCGCCTCCTGCTCGCCGACGCCGAGGCACATCATGATCTGGTCCTTCGCGAGCTTCTTGCGACGCTTCGGCACGAAAATCCAGGCAAAGGCGCCCAGGGCCCGGCCGATGGTCTCACAGGCTCCGCGCGGCAGCAGGCAGCAGATCTTGCTCGCCGCCTTCAACAGATAATATGACAACATCCTTTTCCCCTCTTTCAGCAAGAAAGCCTTCCCTGTCCCGGAAAGGCTTTCTTCGCGCACGATGCGTTATTTCGACTCATACTTGGCCAGCTTCTTCTCGAGCTGGCGGAACTTCTTGTACATCTCCGGCAGGTGCTTCATCGAAGCCTGCATGCGCAGCCACTCCGCATGGCTCTGGACCGGGAAGCCGGCGCAGAAGACACCCTCCGGCATATCGCCGATGATGCCCGAGCGCGCGGCGTAGATCGAGTTGGCCCCGATATTGATGTGGCCGACCGTGCCGACCTGGCCGCCGAACGTGACGTTGTGGCCGACCGTCGTCGAGCCCGAGATGCCCGTCTGCGCGACAATCAGGCAGTTCGGCCCGATCTTGCAGTTGTGGCCGATGTGCACGAGGTTATCGATCTTCGTGCCGTGGCCGATGACCGTCGAGCCCATGGCCGCGCGGTCGATTCCGTCGTGTGCGCCGATCTCGACATCATCCTCGAGGACGACGTTGCCGACCTGCGGCACCTTCGTGTGCACGCCCTCGTGCGTCGTGAAGCCGAAGCCGTCCGAGCCGATGACAGCGGAGCAGTGGATGACGCAGCGCTTGCCGACGTGGCAGTGCTCGCGGACCGTCGCGCTCGAGTAGATGACCGTGTTCTCCTCGATCTCCGCGTACTGGCCGATGTAGGTGTGCGGGTAGAGCGTCACGCGGTCCCCGATGACAGCGTGGTCATCGACGACGGCGAACGGCATGATGACGACATCCTTGCCGAGCTTGACATCCTTGCCGATGTGCGCCTGCTCGCTGACGCCCGCGGGGAACTGGAGCTTCGGCGTGAAGAGCTCGAGGAGGCGCGCAAAGGCTGCGCGCGGCTCCTCGACGTAGAGTGCCGTCTTCGGGAAGTCCGCGACGCCCTCCGGCAGCATGACGGCTGCCGCACGGCACGTCTTGGCCTCCTCGATATGCGGATCGACGGCAAACGTCAAATCGTGCTCACCGGCACCCTCGATGTTGTCGAGGCCGCTGATGACGATCGATGCATCGCCAACGATGCGGCCGCCCACGTATTCTGCAATTTCCTGCAAGGTCTTTTTCATGTCAAATCACATCCTTACTGCAGCTTGGCAATGACGTCATCCGTCACATCGACACAGCCCATCAGAGCCGTCGGCTGCTCCTTCTCGCTGTCCACGACGACATCGAGCTTTTTCTCCTTCGCGATGTCCTGCAGGGCCGCGCTGACCTTCTGCTGCAGCTGCATCTGGTACGACTGGTTCAGGCTGGCCATCTTGCGCTGTGCATCGGCCTGTGCCTTCTGCGCGTCCTCCTGGCTCATGTCCGGGTTGTCCTGCAGCGACTTCTGTGCTTCCTCGCGGGCCTCGTTGATCTTCTGGTTGCCTTCTTCGACGAGAGACTTGACCTGCGGCGCTTCCTGCATGACGCGGGAACCTTCGATGTAGCCGATCTTGACCTGGCCGCAGCCACTCATGAGCATCGTCGCAGCAAAGGCGGCTGCCAGAAGACCTACGGTTTTCTTACGTAATTTCATATCGTGATTCGCTTCTTTCTGTGATTGGTTGGGTGATGGATAAGATGATATCTATGAATCCTCAGACGAGCCGTCCGCATCGTCTTTGCTCTCTAACGTGCTGACTTCGCTGACGAGCTCGTCCGTGACATCCTCGGTGTCACTGCCGACAACAGGCATGAAGCGCTCCGGCTTCATACTCGCGGGCAGGTCCATGGGCAGCTTGAACGCGAGGTCCTCGGCGGGATTCGCGAGGACCATCGTGAAGTGATGCAGGATGGCAATCTTGGCCGCCTTGCCCGCAATGTCGTTGCGGATGTGCGTGTCGAGTGCCTGGATCTCCTCGGCCTTCTGCGCCATCATCTCCTTGATCTGAGCGCGCTGCTGGAGCCGCTCGGCCGCCGTCATCTGCATCTCCTGCTGCATCGCCGCGGTGTCGCGCTGCTGCACTTCCGACTGCTTGCGCACAGATTCCGACTTCTGCTGGTCGAGCGCCGTCTTGGCCTGCTCGTGCCACTTGGCGAGCTTCGGCCCCATGACGGACTGCACGTATGCGTTCACCTCGCGCTCCCAGGCCTTGGCGAGCTCCTGCTGGCGCATGCCGCGCTCTTCCTTGAGAAGCTCGCGCTGGTTCTCCCAGCCCGCCTTCTCCTCATCGAGCTCCTGCTGCTTCGTCCAAGGGTGATGCATGGCCTTCTGGTTGTCGATCTTGATGTTGAGGTTGAGGATCGCGTTCTGGTAATCCTCGTCGACAGCCTTGCGGCGGCTCTCATACTCGGCCTCGTGGGCCTCGCGGTACGCCTTCTCGACCTTCTTGGCCTCGCGCTCGAGTTCCGAGCGGCCGCCGATGACGGTCTGGGCATTCTTCTGCCAGACGGAATCGTCGAACGGCTTTGCATCGACAGTCGGCGGCTCCACCTTCATCTCGGGCAACTTCTCTGTGTCCTTGAGCGAGAGCTCCAGGCTCTTGTACTCCTTCTGGAGCGTCTCAAGCTTCTCGTAGTCGGGGTGTGCCTCCATGACCTTCTGCATGTCGACGAGGCCGATGCTCGCGGCCGCCGTCTGTTTGACGGGTTCATGCCCCGGCATCAGCGCGCGGATGCCCCAGGCCCCGAGGAAGACGAGGCCGAGCGCGATGGCGCTGCCCATGAGTATCTCCTTGCGCTTCTTCTGCCAGAGGCTCTTCCCTCCAGGAGCAGCGCCCGGCTTCTCTGGCGTTCTATCGGGATTGTCCAACGGCCCTGCCCTCCTTACAAGTAGTACCGAGCGTAAAATCCGCTCGGTACTCGACGCTCCATATGACCCTCAGAGGATTACTTGCTGAGCTTTTTGATGACATCCTGCGTGATATCCTGGCCGCCGTAGACAACCGAGCTCTTCTCGAGGACGACAGACAGGCCCTTAGCCTCTGCTACGCTCTTGACGGAATCCTCGATGCTCTTCTGGAACGGCTCCATGAGTTCCTGATTCTTCTGGGCAAGGCGCTGCTGCGTCTGCTGATAGTAGTCGTTCTTCTCCTGGTCGCTCATGTTTGCGGACTTCTCCTCAAACTCCTTCTGGGCGTCCTGGACTTCTTTCTGCATCTGGGACTGGATATCCTGGAGCTGCGAGCTCTGCTGTGCGATCTGGCGGTAGTCGACGACGCCGACATTCGAGCTTGCTGCGCTTGCGATACCCGAGCCAGACTGCGTCAAGGCGAGGGCGACAACAGAACCGACAAAGACGAGTGCGATGAGGACACTGATGATCTTGACCTGTTTTTTCTGTAATGTAACCATTTTATCTTCTCCTTCTTGGATTCCAAAGAAACACGTTTATTATAGCAGACTTCGCAGGGGTCTACAAGGATTTCCCCTGCGGAGCATTCAGAAATTCCCGATGAGGCGGAGCCAGCCCTGCGTCTTGTCGAGGACGTACTCGACCCCGAGGAAATCGTGGACCTGATAGAGGAGCCCTGCCTCGCCGAGATGGTCGGTGAAGCGGTATTCGTAGCGGAGCTGCCAGCGCGGCGCGAGCGCCTGCCTGGCGCCGAACACGAAGCGCTTCTCGCGCATGTCGTAGCGGATCTCTGGCCGCGTGCCCATGCCGATGCGGTGGTTATAGCCCATCGCCCAGCCCCAGTCGACCTTCTGCGGCATGAAGTCGACCTGCGCGAAGAGCTCGTCGCGCGCCGTCATCATGCACCCGGTGTGGAGCCTCATGCGCAGGCTGTCCACCTCGCGCTCATACTTGCGCTCCTTGCGCCCCATGTCGACCCAGCCCGTCAGCCGCGCGCGGTAGCGCGAGGAGTCCGAGCGGCTCATGACCGTCATGCGCTCTTGCGGCGCGATCGTCACGGTCGTCTTCATGCGAAGCGCCCGGAAGTCGCGCTGCGCGTCGAGGCGCTCCGAGAAGAGGTGCTCGAAGTCGTGCTGATGGCGCGCGACAAAGGCGACGGGAACCCCGACGAGCATATCGGCCTGCTCCTGCATGAGCTCGCGGTGGTTGAGCAGCGTGAGGTTCGGAATGGTGCTCGAGCGCATCGAGAGGTCCGCCGTGCGGACGACGGGCAGGCGCGGGTAGACCGTCAGGCTGACTTCCGCCGCGCTGCCATCCGTCTCGACCTCGAAGTCGCCGCGGAACTCCGGCAGGTGCTCCGCGAGATAAGCTTCGAGATGGTGCTTGAGGACGCCGTTCGTCCAGTCGGTCGCCGCGACCGGCAGGCCGTAGAGCGC
This sequence comes from Mitsuokella jalaludinii, assembly GCF_928722185.1. Taxonomy (NCBI): domain Bacteria; kingdom Bacillati; phylum Bacillota; class Negativicutes; order Selenomonadales; family Selenomonadaceae; genus Mitsuokella; species Mitsuokella jalaludinii. The sequence goes on along the minus strand of NZ_CAKMXA010000001.1, from coordinate 1,761,516 downwards.
ATCCGAGAAGACGGCGCTGACATCCGCGAGGTCCTCGCGCACGAGGCGCTCCACCTCAGGCGGCATGCCCTCGACATGCGTCTCGACCGAGATTGTGCGGATCTGGTCGGCCCACGGCGAGAGCTCGACCGTGACCTCGGCCGTATCGCCGAGCTGGAGACTGACATCGCGCACAGTATAGCCGACAAGGACCTTGTCGAAGACCTGGCGGATAATCTCGCTCTTCGCTGCAGCATCTGCGGCGTGCAGGTCATCGCCGAGCAACAGCTGCTCAGAGATGACCTGCACGCTCGTCTCCATGCGCTGCTGCACGAGCGGCGGCAGGCCGTCAGGTGCAGTGACATGAGCCGTCACTGCCTCGACCCGCCCGGCGGCCTGCGCCGCAGAGCAGGCAAAGACGCCGATAGCGGCGAGTGATAGGAGGCAGGCCAGGAATACCTGCCCGACGGCTCCCCGCCCAAGCTGTATCGTCAATAAGCATCCCTTCTTTTCTCAGGCAACTCTTCTCGCCACGCGCCCATCAGAACGAGCTGCCGACGCTGAAGTGGACGCGGCCGCCGTCATCGCCCCAGCCGTAGTCGAAGCGCAGCGGACCGATCGGCGTCGTCAGCGAGATGCCGACACCGATGCTGCCGTGCAGGTCATCGGGCGTCAGGCCGCTGTCCCAGGCACCGCCCCAATCCGTGAAGATGGCGCCCTGCACCTTCTTCACGACGGGGAAGCGGTACTCGATCGTGCCGAGGAACTCGCGGTCGCCGCGGAACTGGTCCTCACGGTAGCCGCGCAGCGAGCCCTGGCCGCCGATACGGTACTGGTTGAACTCCGAGATGTCGCCCGTGCCAACGCCGTAGCGGCCGCGCAGCGCGAAGACCTGCGAGCGGCCGGCGCGGATGTAGTGCTGGCCGTCGAACGTGTACTTCTGGAAGTCGAAGTCGCCGCCAAAGCCGGCGAACTCGCTCGAGAAGCTCACGCGGCTGCCGCTCATCGGGTTGTAGACATTGTCGCGCGTATCCGTGACGTGCTCGAGCGTGATGCTGCGCGTCGTGCCGAAGTTGTCGTCGAGCCACTTCGTATCATGGCTGCGGTCGCCCATATTGCCGTCATCGACATGGCGCACATACGAGTCCTTGCGGTTGCGCAGCGTCACGTAGTTCGTCGTGTACTCCGTGACAGGGCGGCCAAACGTCAGCTCTCCGCCGGTATACTTGCGCATGTACGTCTCCTTGAGGTCGCCGTCCGTGTCGTAATCGTCGTACTCGTACGTGCGGTTGTAGATGCGGAACGTGCCGACCGTCTCCTTGCTGTCGAGCCACGGGCGGCGGTAGGAGAAGGTGTAGCCGTGCGCATCCGTGTCGTCGCCGCTCTTCTCATACGTCAGGCTGATCGCATCGCCCGTGCCGCGGAAGTTCGTGTCGCCGATCGAGACCATGCCGAGGACGCCGTCCTCGCTCGAGTAGCCGGCACCGATGCCGAACGAGCCCGTGCGCTTCTCCGTGACATCGAGCTCCATGACGACAGCATTCGGGTCGACGCCCGGATTCATCTTGATGTTGACATCCTCGAAGAAGCCGAGGTTGTAGACGCGCTGCATGCTGCGGCGCGCGAGCTTCGAGTTGAACGGCTCGCCCGGCTTCTGGCGCATCTCGCGCAGGATGACGCGCTCCTTCGTCTTCGTGTTGCCCTTGACCTTGTAGCCCTCGAGGATGCCCTCGTTGACCTTGAGGTTCAAGATGCCGTTCTTGTCGATGTTCATGTCCGTGATCTTCGCGAGGATGTAGCCGTCGCGGCGGTACTGCTCCTGGATGGCCATGACATCCTTGTTGAGCTCGCGGCTGTTGAGGATCTCGCCCGTCTTCATGGTGATGAGCCCCTGGAGCGTCTCTGTGCTCTCGACCGTGTTGCCGCTGAGGTTGACGCCTTTCAAGATCGGGTTCTCCAGCACGTGGTACGTGACGACGACGCCCTCCGGCACCTTCTCGAAGCTCGGGTAGATGTCGTAGAAGTAGCCCGTGTTGTAGATCTTGTCGCGGTCGGCATCGAGGCCCTTGACGGTGAACATGTCACCGGCCTTCATCGAGATGGCGGCCTTCGCCGTGCCCTCCGTCAGGGAAGAAGTGCCGTCAAACACCGTCTCGACGACAGTCTGCCCCTCGTACTTCTTCATGCTGTCCGCGATGGCCGTCTCCTGCGGGCGCACCTTGGCCCAGTTCTGCGTGCGCTCGTCCACCGTGCTCGTCGCAACGGCATCCGCCTGTGCGGCAGCCGAATGGTCAGCGGCAGTATCTTTCGTCTCAGCGGCCTTTTCCTCTGCCGGAGCAGCTGCGGCATCCGCCTTGACATTGGCAGCTTCCGGAACTGCCGGAGCCGCGGAAGAAGACGTGGGCTGCGCACTTGCAGCAGGCGCCTCAGCTGCCCAGGACGTGCCCGGCACAGCCGCACAGCTGACGGCAATTGCCACAGCGTAAGCGAGGGATCTGTAGTTCTGTTTCTTCAAAGGTCAAACCTCCTATGCAATACCTTCCTGATGCGGAGGGGATATCTATCATTTCCGCAGCGCCTTGCCTGCGGTCTGCATCAATTTCTGCATCCCGTCATCGGGGACGCGCGGTGCGGACTCTCGCGGAGGCGCAGCCGGCTGCGCCTCCGAGGGCGCTGCCGCCTGCGCAGGTACCGGCTCAGGCGAAGGCGCCGGAGCAGCCTGAGCGGGCGCTGCCGCCGGCTGTGCCTGCTCGGGGATCTCGATTGGGGCCAGCGGCGGCTCGTCGGCAGTCTCTGCGGGCAGGGCGGGCGAAGGCTCAGGCGCCTCCGTCTCCACCGGGGCAGGCACCGCTGCATTGTGCGGCAGCTGCGCCTGCCAGAGCGCATAGCCGCCGCCCGCGAGGAAGATCGCCGCAAGTGCCGGCAGGATGCGCATGGACCACTTCTTGACAAAGCGATGGCCCGGCGTGCCTTCCACCCGGGCCAGTTCTGCCTTGGCCAACATGACCTTGAGCTCACCGCGGACTCTGTGGTTCTCCGCGAGTGAGTGCTCCGCCTCCCCGAGCCACTGCCTTGCCGCCCGGATGTGACGGCGCTGTTTCTGATTCCGTTCCTTCATGACACACCCCCTGCCCGATTTCAAAGACTTTTTCAAAGACTTATTCCTATAATCCGAGGCGGTCACTCCGTATCGGCATGCCGTATCGCGCGATATGCGCAGATGCCATGCGACCATCTGCTGTTTTCCAGTGTTTTCTGGCCATTTTCACTCAATTGCTCGCCTTTCACCAGTAATGCATGAAACGCGAGAGCATGCCGCGGATGCGGCGGATGCCCGTCTTCTGCAGGCGGTAGATGTGCGAGGAGCTGACGTGCAGGGCATCGGCCATGCCCGCTGCGTCCTCGCGGCAGAGGTACATGCCCTCGAGCACAGCCCGCTCCTTGTCCGGCAGCCGCGCCATCGCCTGGTGGAGATGGCGCGCGAGCTCGTGGCTCTCCGCCTGCTCCGGCACCGACGCCGCCGTGTCGACGAGGTTCTCCTTGAGGCTGCCGCCCTCGAGATTCTCCTCTAGGCAGGCGACGTCGACCTGTCCCTCGCGCCGCAGGAAATCCATCATGCGGCCGCGGATGCGGTGCACGGCAAACAGGCTGAAGGCTACTCCGCGCGTGTGGTCGTAGCGTTCTGCGGCCTCGATGAGGCCAACCGTGCCCTCCTGGATGAGGTCGAGCACGCAGTCGAGCTGCGCAAATGGCGCCGCCTGCTTGAAGACGAGCGGCTGATACGATTCGATGAGCCGCTGGCGCGCCTCTTCGTCGCCGCGTTCCTTGAACGCGGCCCAGAGCTTTGCTTCCTGCGCGCGATCGAGTGTCTTGACCTTGCGCAGTTCCTTCATGTACTCACTGAGCTGCATGCGGCTCACCTCCTCTCATTGCTGCGATCATTGCTCAGAGGACTGCTATCAGAAATGGATGCGGGCTTCGAGGCCCACAATGAACCTCTGAGCTTCCTTCTCCAGCGACAGTCCGAAGCGGTCGTTCATGTCGTACTGCAGGCCGAAGCGGTGCGTGTCGTCGCCGCCGATCTGCTGCGTGTACTTGAACATGACCTTGTCTGAGATGTACTTGCCCATCTCGACGTGATAGACATCGATGGCCTTGTTCGACTCCTCGTCGTGCGTGTCAAAGGCAGAGCCGCTGCCGCGCGCAATCGTGAAGCGGTCAAGCCAGAGCATGTTGCGCATGACGTCCTCGACCTCCGACAGGAAGCTCATCTGCAGGCCGACAATCAGGAGGTCGCCGGCATCGAGGTTGGCCTGTCCGGCCTTGTAGGCGTCGCGCAGTGTCAGCAGTCGGATGATCTCCGACTGGCTCATCTCCGGCGTCGACTTCAGCGTAAACGTCATGTTGTCGAGCGGGCCCGTGATGGAGAGGAATACCTTGGCCTGCGTCAGGCGCGTGTCCGCCAGGAACGTGATGCTCGGCAGGAACGAATCGACCTGGTTGAAGTAGGCCGTGCCCTCACGGACATTGAACTCCGTCTTGAGGTAGTTGATCGTGCCGCCGCGCTTGACCGACACCGAGCCCGACGTCTTCGGATGGCGCGTCGTGCCGCCGAAGTGGACATTCCCTGTCAGGTACATGTCGTAGAGGTACGAGCTGTAGGCATGGACCCTGTCGCCGACATTGACGTCAGCGTCGAGGATGATGTCCGGCAGCTCGCCATCGCTGTCGGGGATGGCCGGCACAGAGATTGTGCAGTCCGCAAGGTCGATCTGACCCGAGATCTTCGGCAGTTCCAAGCCAAAGAACTTGTCGTTGTTGACGCGCAGCTGACCGCTCAGAGGCCCCTTGAAGAAGTCACTCTCGATGTCGAGCTTGTCCGCCGTCAGCGAGAAATCGTACGAAGCAGGTGTCAGTCCGTTCATCTTGAGCGTGCCCTGCCCCGCATACGTACCTTCGCCCATTTTACCAGAAAAATCGCGGACTGTCATGGTGTCGCCATTAAAATCGACCTGGGCCGCCATGGCCGTGACGGGCACAGTGAGCGGCTTGAACTTGACCGCACCATCCGACAGCGAGACGCTGCCCTTGACGAGCGGGTGCGCCGGCGTACCCGTGATCTCGAGCTTGCCCTTCGTCGGGCCGAGCGCCCAGTCAATCTGGTCGGAGACAAACGGCAGGATGGAGAGGTCGGCCTGGTCGAGGCTGACTGTGAGCTTGATGCGCTCGTAGTCATTGAGCTCTTCTTCCCGATTGGCAAAAAGCGCCTTTAAAGGCACGATGCCCTTGGCCGAAGCCATGTAATCCTTGCCGTTGATGGACTTTTCCACCGAAAAGTCCTTGACATCGACGAGGCCATTCTTGAGGTGGAACTCACCATCCAGCGCATCAAAGGTCGAGCCCTGGAAGCCGCCGTTGTTGGCCGCGATCGTGACATCGGCAGACGGATTGCCCGTCGTGCCGCCAAACGCGGCCTCGATGTTGGCCGTGCCGTGCACCTTGCGCTCGAGGCCGGCCGACTTCGTGAACATGCCGAGCGCGAGTTTCTGCGCCGAGAAGTGTGCGGCAATCGGGCCGCCGATCGTCACCGTGCCGCCCGCTTCGAAGCTGCCGTCCGTGCCCTGCTGGCCCATGAGCTTGTCGATGTAGATGACGTGGTCCAGGAGGTGGAGGTTGATATCGACATCGTGGACATCATAGCCAGAGATCTTGCCGGCGTCCAGCCGGCCGATGACGGTGAGCTCCGGGTTGTCGTATGTGCCGCCGACCTGGATGTCGCTGCTGAGCTTGCCGGTGACGATGTCGTTCTTGAAGTTGCCGATTGCCGTGATGGCATTGATGTCGCCGTCCTGGACCTTGATGGTGCCATCCGCGTCGTGCGTGTCGACGTTGATGGAGAGCGCCGCCTGATAGCTGCCGCCGCCCTGGCGGAAGCCGAACTGACTAACGCTGACGACGCTGTCTTCGTAATCGACCATGCCGCGGATGTCCGTGATCGTCTGGTCGTTGAGCGTGATGGAGGGAGACGTCAGGATGCCGTGGAACGTCGGGGCCATCAGTGTGCCGCCGATCTCGCCGGCGAAGGTGCCCTTGCCGCTGACCGGGTACGGGAACTTGTTTGCAAAGCGCTCCATGTTGATCTCGTGGACGCTCGCGACCATGTCGAGGTTCCAGTTGCGGTCGACCGTGCCGTTGAGGTCCATGTCGACCATCGGTGAGAAGACGTGGAAGTCCTGCAGGCGCGTGAAGCCGTCCTCCATGAAGTAGTCGCCGTCCATGCCCGAGAGCAGGATACCGTTGTAGCTGCCGCGGTAGAAGTGGATGTAGCCGACGGCATTCGGGTGGTCGAGCGTGCCCGTGATCTTGATCGTATTGTCGACGTTGCCTGTGATCGGCTGGTCGGGGAAAGCAAAGGCCGCGATGTCCTCCATGCGCGCGCCGACCGTGTCGATGCGCATGTCGATGCGCCGCTCGCCCGTCAGGCCGACGGAGCCGTCGACGTACCAGGTCTGCTTGCCATCCTTGACGAGCGAGAACTCCTCAATCGTCACGCCGTCGAGGCTGCCGCCGGCGTTGAACTTCAGGCTGTCGTACGGCTGCTTGAAGAGGCTGCCGTTCATCGCCGTGAACTTGAAGTTCACGGCCGGATCTGTGATGTCGCCCTGTACCGTGCCCTCGAAATCGCCGAAGCCCGTGACATCGGCCTCAGGGATCAATGTCCGCACGAGCGAGAGGTCGACATGGCCGCCGTAGAACGCGAGGTCGAGACTGCTGCCATCCTTCACCTTGCCCTCGATGCCGAGAGTCGAGCGGTGCGGCAGATTGAGGCTCGCGTAGTCTATCGTGATGTCCTTGCCCTGCGCGAAGAACGAGGCCGCGAGGCTCTCAATGGGCAGGTCCTTGTAGGAGCCATTCTTCAGCTCCGCACTGCCGTACGCCTGCAAATCGCTCGTGTCCGAGCCCTTGCCGGAGATGCCCATGTTGCAGGAGATGCGGCCCGTGAGGTCCGCGAGCTCCGGGACGTAGGCAGCTGCCTGCTGCACATCGATGTCACTGGCCGCGAGGTGTGCCGTGTACGTGAGGTCTGCCGGCGAGAAGACGCCCTCGCCGCGCGCCGTGCCGCCAAAGGCATTGAGCGCAACATCCTGAAGCGAGACGCGGTCGTCCTCGTAGCGGACGTGCGCGCGCGCATTCGCGAACGGGATGCCCGCCGCCGTGCCGGAAGCGACACGGACCGTGCCGTCGACGACAGGGTCAGCCGCCGTGCCCGTGACATGCGCCTTGACCGCTGCCGCGCCCTCGTAGGGGATGTCCTTGAGGACCTTTGAAGGATCAAAGGAATCCGAAGCGACGTGAAGGTCGAGATACGGCGCCCCCGTGTCGTAGCGGACCTTGCCGTTGACATGGGCCTGCTGGCCGGCCGCCTCTGCATCGGCAGAGAACAGCGCCTCCGCATCCGTGAAGGAAATAAAGCCGTGGATGTCGTCGACCTGCGTCTCCTTGACCTTGACGGAGCCGCCCTCGTACTCAGCCTGCCCCGAGAAGGAGAGCTGGCTGCCCATGTACTGGCCCGCGACCTTGGCCTTCGTCACCGTGCCGCCGAGGACCTCGATGCCGTCCGGCAGCGTGCCGTCCGGCAGCAGCGGCAGGACGTTCATGACGTCGAGCCCCGAGAGCTCCGCGTTGAAGATCTGGCGCTCCTTGCGGTAGGTGCCCGAGACTTCTACAGAAGAACCGAGGCAGTTCGCCTTGGCTGAGAGCTTCAGCACGGGGTAATCCGAGAAGTCAAGCGAGCCCTCGATGGCGCTGGCTGTGACCTCGCGGCCCTGCGCTGTGACCGTTGCCTCGCCGTCCTCCACCTTGACCGTGCCGAAGAACGAGCCCTCGCCCGAACTCTTCGTCTCGATGTCCTCGACATTCCAAGTGCCGTCCTCACGCTGGACGAGGCTGGCCTTGACATGTGAGAGCGTGACCGACTGGACGGCGTGCGCGGGGTCGCGATATGCAGAAAGCAGGCGCAGCTCCACCCGGGCCGTGTCGGCCTGGGCGATGCATTCCGCCTGCTTATCATAGATGGCAAGGTCATGGATCTCGAGATCATGAAGCGAATTCACCTTGATGGAGCCGACGGAGACGGGCACGCCGAGCGCCTCACTGGCAGCAGTGGCAGCCGTGCTCTCTACCTTGTCCATGAACGCACTGGTCTGTATGTAATACCAGATGCCGCCCAGTACCAGCATCAGCACGCCCATGAGCACGCCGACACCTATCCCGATGGTTTTCCGTTTCATGACAATCTCCCCAAAATTCACTTCCGAAACTCTTGCGACTTCTTGCTATGGAATTGATGTATGGACTTTGGTCCGAGGCTCAGTGCGCCATATCCGAGGCGACGGCCTCACTCGTGACCGTCGCGGCCGAAGGATGCTCTGCCGCATCGGCCGACTTCTGAACGGTCTGAGCCGCCTGATCCGTATCCTGCACCGTAGCGGCCTCAGCGGCTGCGTTGGCCTGCTCGAGCTTCTGCAGCTGCTCCATCTCAAAGATGGCATCATCCTTGAGCTTGGCCGCCTCGCGGGCCTTCGGAGCCGTCGCGCCCGCCTGCTCTGCTTCCGTGTACTTGACGACATCGAGGTCAACAGGGATGCCCATCGCCTTGTCGAGCGATGCCTTGCTCGTATTGTAGTTGTAGAGGGCCGTGTAGTAGTTCGTGCGGGCCGTCGTCAGCTTCTCGTTGGCGTCCATGACGTCGAGGTTCGTGCCGACACCGGCGCTGTAGCGGACCTGGGCGATCTTGTAGTCTTCCTCGGCGCGCGTCACGGCGACGGACGTCGTCTGGATGTTCTTCTCGGCTGCCTGCAGGCCGAGATAGGCCTTGCGCACGTCGAGGCGGATCTGGTCATCCGTCTGAGCCGCCTCTTCCTGTGCCTTGGCGAGCGCCATGTTGGCCGACTTGACGGAAGCCTGCGTCAGGCCGTTGTCAAAGACATTCCAGGAGGCATTGACGCCAGCCGACCAGCTGTCACTACTCGTATGGTCATGACGGAACGGTTTCTCGCCGCCGATGGACTTGTTGACGACAGCATTGACTGTCGGCTGATAGCCGGCCTTGGCCGTCTCGACGCTGGCTTCTGCGGCCTTGACGGCATAGCGCGCCGCTGCGCCGTCCGCGCGGTTGTCGAGCGCGTAATTCGTGCAGTCATCCTGCGTCAAGTCGTACTTCGTGTACTTGAGCTGGTCGCGGATGTCGAGCACCGTGTCCGTCGGCAGGCCGATGACGTTGTTGAGCGTCGAGACGGCGATGTCGTAGTTGTTCTGTGCCGTCACGAGGGCCTGCTGCGCATTGGCGAGCTGGACCTGCGAGGCGAGCACGTCCGACTTGGCGACCGTGCCGACGCGGTACTGCGCATTGACGTTGTCGAGGTGCTCCTGCAGCGTGTTGACCGACTCCTGCTCGACATCGATGAGGTTGCGGCACTGCAGGATGTTGTAGTAGTCCGACGTCGCCTGCAGGCGGATGGCCTGCTTCGTCTCCTCGAGCGCGAGGTCCTGCGCATTGAGGCCATAGCGCGCCTGCTTGATCTGGCCCTTGACCGAGCCATTGTAGAGCGGCATCACGCCCTGTGCCGTATTCGTCCAAGAATAATCATAGGCCGACCCCTTGCCAAGCGCATGTGCAGTATGAGCCGTATCCAGCGAATCACCGCCGATGCGGTTTGCACCAGAAGTCCAGGTCACGGTCGGACCCATCGTGCGGCGCGCTTTCGAAAGCGTCCACTTGGCCGTGTCGACGTCCGTCAGGACCTGGCGGATCGTGCGGTTGTTCTCGAGCGCCATCTGCACGCTGTCGTGCAGGTCGAGCTGAACGGTGTCAGCGGCGAGAGCCGTGCCTGAGACAGCGGCCGTCATCAGCCCCGTGGCGATGAGGGCAGTCAGTTTCTTGTAGAAGCGGTTTTTCTTATTCACAGTCAGTTCCTCCTCAGAGAAAATGTAGCATGTCTTTCTTAAATCTTCATTCGAGCATCATTACAAAGAATGTGTACCCGTATGTCAGAACGACTGGCGCAAGCCGACGTAGGCGGCGCGCTTGTCGCTGTCGTTGACATCATTCCACTGGCCCATGAGCCAGGTGCCGGCGTCATTGAGCTCGTACTGCGCACCGAGGCGCAGCGACGGGTCATTCGGGTCCATGGCGTCGACCGAGAAGACGAAGCGCTTGCCGGCATAGGCGTCGAGGCCGACTCCGACATCGCCGTTGATGACGCCGCCGCGCACGGCATAGCGCTCCGAGCGGCGGCCTACTTCGAAGTTCCCGCGGTTGCCGTCCCCGATGTCATCGAGTCCGGCCCGCAGAAAATTTCCCGTCTCTGGCCCCAGATCCACGTTGAAGTTCGCCTGCCAGTCATCCTTCGCCCCGCTGTAGAGCAGGTCGGCCGATGGCTTGACTTTGATATCTTCGAGCTTGCCCATCATATTTCCTGCTTTCTCGGACATCTGCCGCGCATTGCGGATCGTCGTCTTGATGTCCTCAGCCGTCTGCGGGTCGCCGACGGCGCCGTCCATATTCTCGGCGATGTGCGCGATGCGGTCGCTCGTGTCCTTGATGTTCGCGAGCGTCAGGCGCAAATTCTCCGCCGTCTGCGGGTCAGCGCCGACCGTGGCGAGATTCGTCATCATCGCCTCGACCTGGTTCATCGTGCGGTTGAGGCCGGCAGATGCCGCATTGAGATTCGAGAGCATGCCCGTGATGTTGCCCTGATTCTCGCGCATCGTCTGCTCCATCGCCGCGACGAGGCCGTCCATGTGCGCCGTCATGTCGCGTATGTTGACGGCCATCTGCAGGAAGTTCTTCTGGAAGTCCGGATTGCCCATGACCTGGTTCATCGAGTCGAGCAGTGCTTGGACCTGGTCCAGCACGCCGCCCGCCTTATCCATCAGGGAATCGAGCCCCTCTTCCTCCTGGCCAATCAGGTAGTCGCCGTCGCCGAGGTAGATGCCCTGGTCCTTGCTCGGCAGGATGTTGATGAACTTCTCACCCATGACACCCGCCGAGGCGACTGTGACGGCAGAGCCCTTCGGAATCTTGGCATTCCCGTCGATGTCGAGGGAGACAGTCACGCCGCCGCCGTCGTTGCGGATGCTCTTGACCTTGCCGACCGGCACGCCAGAGAGGCGCACGACCGACTGCGGCTCGACGCCGATGACCTGCTTGAAGCCCGCGTAGAGCGTATAGCCCTTATGTCCCGACAGGGAAACGCCGGAGAGCAGCATGGCCACCGCCACGAAGAGCACGACACCCACAACGGTGAACGCGCCTACTTTTGCCTCTGTCGTCATATTTTATCCTCCTTTTCGGTCTTGACGGTGCGCAGCGTGCGGAAGAATGCCTGCACGCGCGCATCCTGTATCTTCTTGAAACGCTCGACTGTGTCGATGGCGATGAGCTCGCCCTCGTAGATCATCGCAATGCGGTCCGAGATGCGGCAGGCGCTGGCCATGTCGTGCGTGACGACAATGCTCGTCACCGAAAGAGCCTTCTGTGTGTTGATGATGAGCTCGTCGATCTTCTCGGTCATCAGCGGGTCGAGGCCTGAGCTCGGCTCATCGTAGCAGATGATCGAGGGCTCGACCGCGATGGCCCGCGCGAGGCTCACGCGCTTCTTCATGCCGCCCGAGAGTTCGTTCGGCATCATGTTCTCGACGCCGTCGAGCCCGACGAGGTGCAGCTTCTCGCGGACGATCTCTTTGATGTCCGCGTCGCTGAGCTTCGTGTGCTCGCGCAGGCCGAAGGCGACGTTCTCACCGACGGTCATCGAGTCGAAGAGCGCCGAATACTGGAAGACCATGCCCATCTTGAGACGTACCTTGTTGAGTTCCGCCTCGCTCATCGGCACGATGTTCTGCCCGTCGATGAGGATCTGGCCACTTGTTGGCTTGATGAGGCCGATGAGCAGGCGCAGGAATGTGCTCTTGCCAGAGCCGGAGCCGCCGATGACGGCGAGCGTCTCGCCGTCCTGTATCGTCAGGCTGATGTGCTTGAGCGCTTCCTTATCGTCGAAGCGCATGCACACGTCTTTGAATTCAATCATACTCCATCCTCCCCATCAGTACAGCAGGAACGTCAGCACGGCGTTCAAGAGGAAGATGACGATGATCGAGGCGACGACCGTCTTCGTCGTCGCCCGGCCGACACCCTCCGCGCCGTCGGGGCAGTGCAGGCCGTAGTAGCAGCCGAGCACCGCGATGACATTGCCGAAGAAGATGGCCTTGATGACGCCGCCCGTCATGTCAAAGAGTTCCGCAAAGATGTGGATGGAATTCATGTAACTGTACGTCGTCAGCCCCTTGTAGAACACGGCGATGAGCCAGCCGCCGAAGACGCCGATGACGTCGCCGAAGACCGTGAGGATCGGCACGACGATCATGCAGGCGAGCATGCGCGGCACCAAGAGGTAGTCGACAGGGCTCACGGCCATGACGCGCAGCGCGTCGATCTGTTCCGTGACCTTCATCGTCGCGATCTCCGCCGTGATGGCAGAGCCGACGCGGCCGGCGCAGACGACGGCGACGAGCACCGGGCCGAGCTCGCGGCCAATCGCGATCGTGACGATGCCGCCGAGCGTGCCCTGCGCGCCGAAGCGTATGAGGACGTCGGCCGTCTGCAGTGAGATGACGACGCCCGTGAAGAGCAGTGTCAGGCTGACGATCATCAGCGAATCGACGCCGAGATGCGACATCTGTGCGAGGATGTGGCGCAGGCGCGGCTTGTGGCGCAGCGCGCGGATCGTCTCGCCGTAGAGCATGATGATCGTGCCGAGCTCCTCAAAGCGCCGCAGCACAAAAGCGCCGATGGCGCTGAGTATGCGAAGCAGCATGAAGCTCCCCCTTCCTTTCTCATTTCTTCTTTCCCTGTGGAGTACTTGTGCATAAAGCTCCATAATTACGATTGTAGCAAGCAATCCAGAAATAGTAAAGAAAAGTTTACTATTTGAACGGCAAAATTTTGATTCTTTTCTATGCAAAAATCTCTTATAATAAAAGAAATCACCGATTGGGAGGACATCATGCAGAAAAAAGTATATGCCGTACGTGTCGGCCGCACCTGCGGGCTCTTCACGAACTGGCCGGAATGTCAGAAACAGGTGGCAGGATTCCCCGGGGCCCGCTACAAGAGCTTCACGAGTGCACAGGAAGCGCTCGCCTGGCTTGCAGGCAGCGATGTCCCGCATAAAGAGCCGGCGCATCCGGCACGGCCTCTCGTCAAGCCGACCTGCCCGCGCCCTGCGGCCGTCCAGATGCCGCTCCGCCCCGACAGCGAACAGGACTTCGTCATCTACACCGACGGCTCCTGCCTGCGCAACCCCGACGGCCCCGGCGGCTGGGCCGCCGTCATCCGCGAGGTCGCGACCGGCAAGGTCACGGAGCTCCACGAGGGCAGCCCCGCGACGACGAACAACCGCATGGAGCTCTCAGCTGCCATTGCGGCTCTTGCCTTCCCCAAGACCCCCGCGAAGGTCGCGCTCTACACCGACAGCCAGTACCTAAAGAACGGCATCACGAAGTGGATGGCGGGCTGGAAGCGCCGCGGCTGGAAGAAGGCCGACGGCCAGCCCGTGCTCAACCAGGACCTCTGGCAGGAGCTCGACGCGCTCTACAGCCGCCACGACGTGACCTTCCACTGGGTCAAGGGCCACGTCGGCGTCGAGCTCAACGAGCGCTGCGACCGGCTCGCCAAGCGCGAGGCCATGCATTACCGCTGAACCAAAAAATGCTGCACGCATCGCGTGCAGCATTTTGCTATCTCATTCCGGCTTCTTGATGACTTCGACGCCGCCCATGTACGGTACGAGGACCTTCGGGATGCGGACGGAGCCGTCTTCCTGCTGGTAGTTCTCGAGGATCGCGGCGACCGTGCGGCCGACAGCGAGACCCGAGCCGTTGAGCGTGTGGACGAATTCCGGCTTGCTCTTGGCATCGCGGCGGAACTTGATGTTCGCGCGGCGCGCCTGGTAGTCCGTGCAGTTCGAGCACGAGGAAATCTCGCGGTACTTGTTCTGCGCCGGGAACCAGACTTCAAGGTCGTACGTCGTCGCCGACGTGAAGCTCATGTCGCCCGTGCAGAGCTTGACGACGTGGTACGGCAGCTCCAGGAGGCGCAGGACGTCCTCAGCAGCGTCGACCATCGTGTCGAGTTCATGCCAGCTCGTCTCCGGCTTGACGAACTTGATGAGCTCGACCTTGTTGAACTGGTGCTGGCGGATCAGGCCGCGCGTGTCGCGGCCGGCGCTGCCAGCCTCGGCGCGGAAGCACGCCGTGTAGCAGCTGTAGTACTCCGGCAGCTTGCTGCCGTCGAGGATCTCATCGCGGTGGTAGTTCGTCGTCGGCACCTCAGCCGTCGGCACGAGGTAGTAGTCGAGGCCCTCGAGCTTGAACATGTCATCGGCAAACTTCGGCAGCTGGCCCGTACCCGTCATGCTCGCCTTGTTGGCGATGTACGGTGCGAGCATCTCCGTGTAGCCGTGCTTGTTGGCGTGCAGGTCCATCATGAAGTTGATGCAGGCGCGCTCGAGGCGGGCGCCGAGTCCCTTGTAGAACGTGAAGCGCGCGCCCGTGACCTTGGCAGCGCGGTCGGCATCGAGGATGTCGAGCTCCGTGCCGAGGTCCCAGTGCGCCTTCGGCTCGAAGTCGAACTTCGTCGGCTCCCCCCACTTGCGGACCTCCGGGTTCTCCGTGTCGTCCTTGCCGATTGGCACGTCTTCGCGCGGCATGTTCGGGATGTGGAGCATGATGTCGCGGAGCTGGGCCTCGACGTCCTTGAGCTCCTTGTCGAGCTCCGAGATCTTGGCGCCGACGGCGCGCATCTCGAGGATCTTCGCCTCGGCATCTTCCTTGTTCTTCTTCATGACACTGATCTCCTTCGAGACCGTGTTGCGCTGGCTCTTGAGCGCCTCAGACTCCTGCAGGAGATCGCGGCGCTTCTTGTCGAGGCCTTCAAAATCATCGAGGTTCAGCGGGTTGCAGCGGTTCTTGAGCATCTGACGGACTTCGTCGAGATGTTCGCGCACAAATTTGATATCCAACAATGTTCTCACACTCCATTATGATTCCAACGACGGCACCGACCGGCCCGGCGCAGGTTTTCGTGATTCATGATTTCTTCTAAAGTATCATTATATCAGCTTTCGGAAAGCGTGACAAATCTCCGCCACCAAAAAAAGGTTCCCGAAGGAACCTCTTTCCGTTTGTCATGCCCTCATGTCACGCCTTGTGCGGCAGATGCGAGATGACCTTGGCGCCGGCCTTCTGCACAGCAGCCTCGGCGAGCACTTCCGTCGCATCGATGAAATTGCCCTCAAGGTGATACATCTCCACGGCCACCGGCACTTCCGTGCAGCCGAGCACGAAGGCCTCGCAGCCATCCTTCGCCATCTGGGCGAGCGCCTCACGCACCGCCGTCGTGTCGAAGTCCGGATTGCTCGCCTTGACGCCGTCGTAGATCATCGCATGGACGGCCTCTTCGGCCGCGCCCTGGGGCTGTACCGCCTCGACGCCGGCCTCGGCGAGCGCACGCTGGTAGATGCCCGACTTGCAGGTGCCGGCCGATGCGAGCAGGCCGACCTTCTTGAAGCCCTCGCGCGCACAGAAGGACGCCGTCTCCTCGATCATGTTGACGAACGGCACCTTGAGGTGCGGCAT
The DNA here is from genome assembly GCF_928722185.1 of Mitsuokella jalaludinii. NCBI lineage: Bacteria > Bacillati > Bacillota > Negativicutes > Selenomonadales > Selenomonadaceae > Mitsuokella > Mitsuokella jalaludinii. The sequence goes on along the minus strand of NZ_CAKMXA010000001.1, from coordinate 1,745,841 downwards.
CATGCGCGGCAGGAAGTAATGCGCCGTGTTGCAGCCCATGATCAGGAAGTCCGCGCCGCCCGCCGTCAGGCGGTCCGCCGACTTTAAAAGCTCCGGCAGCGGGTCTTCTCCCTCACCGAGGATGGCCGCCGTGCGATCGGGGATATTCGTATTGTTGTCGACGAGGATGGGGATGTGCTCCTGGTCCTCGCGTGCATCCGTCGCCAGGATGACCTTCTTCATGAGATCCACCGTCGCCATCGGGCCCATGCCGCCGATAATACCGATTGTCTTCTTCATCGTGACCACTCCTCTATGCTGCAGCGCCCTCGCGCCCGCTCGTCTTAAACGTTTCTTCTTGTGAATAGCATAGCATTGTGGTAGCCTATAAACAAATACATATAAGTGTATATTACCTATTCAAATATTTTATGGTATATTAGGGAGTTTGATTCACATGCAAGGAATGGATTACGTCTACGCAGTCTGGCAGGAAAAGAGCTTCTCCGCAGCCGCCCGCAAGCTCTTCGTGTCGCAGCCCGCCCTCTCGGCCTCCGTGCGCAAGGTCGAGCGCGAGCTCGGCCTGCCGATCTTCAACCGCAGCACCACGCCGCTGCAGCTGACAGATGCCGGCCGCGCCTACATCGACGCGGCCGAGCGGATCTTCCGCATCAAGCGGGACCTCAAGAGCTACTGCGATGACCTCGCCGGACTCGAGAGCGGCACCCTGCGGCTCGGCGGGACGAACTTCTTCGCGTCCTGCTTCCTGCCGCCGATGATCGAGGCCTTCAGCAGCCGCCATCCGCACATCGCGCTCTCCGTCACCGAATCCGATTCCGCCGACCTCTTCAACAAGCTCGCAACCGAAGAACTCGACATCATCGTCGACAGCGGCATCTACGACGCGGCGCTCTACGAGGCCATCCCTTTCTACCAGGATCACCTGCTGCTGTCCGTGCCGGCCTTCCTGCCCATCAACAGGGAATTCGCCTCGTATCTGCTGACGCAGCAGGACATCATGCTCGGCCGCCACCTGCGCCCCGACGTGCCGGCCGTACCCCTCTCAGCCTTCCAGGACACGGACTTCCTGATCCTCGGCAAGGGGAACGACATGTTCCGGCGCTCGCGCAAGCTCTTCCAGAACAACAGCATGACGCCGCACGTCCGCCTCTACCTCAATCAGCTCATGACAGCCTACCACATGGCACGCCAGGGCCTCGGCGCGACCTTCCTGACGGATACGCTCGTGCGCCTGTCTGCGCCCAACGAGGCGCTCGTCTACTACAAGCTCGACGACCCGAACGCCCAACGCCAGATCTTTCTCGCCCTGCAGCGCAGGGGCTACCGCACCAATGCCATGCAGGGCTTCATCAAGAGCAGCCTCAATCTCTACCAGGATGCACCCGCCTGACAAGCTGCCGCCAGCTCAAAGCAAGAACGCTGCCGTACCAGACAAAAATCTGGCGCAGCAGCGTTCTTGCTATATGATGGATGCGATGTGAATCGGGCTCAGAGCAGATGAGCGCGCAGCTCTTCTCCACTCTGCTCACAAAGATAAGCCGGAGCGATATCAAGAACCGTACGGCATCCCGTCTGGCCTTCCTTTGCCAGACGATAGGCAGCCCGTGCGTAAGCAACGAGGACACTCGTCGTGAATTCCGGATTGGAATCGAGCTTCAGCGAGAACTCGATGATATGGTTATGCTCCTTCTCATGGCCCGTGCGTCCCGAACGGATGACGAACCCGCCGTGAGCCAGGCCGCTGTGGTTCTTCTTGAGTTCTTCCTCACTGATGAAATGTACCGTCGTATCGTACTCATCGAAGTAGTTCGGCATCGTCTTGATGGCGTTCTCGACATAGGCGGCATCAGCGCCGTCCTCGAGCACGACGAAGCACTCACGCGTGTGCTTCTCCCGCGTCGTGAGCTCCGGGTTTGCGCCCGAACGGACGGCCTCGAGAGCACTCTCAACCGGCACAGTGTACTGCTTTGCGTCCTTGACGCCCTTGATGCGGCGGATGGCGTCGCTGTGGCCCTGGCTGACGCCCTTGCCCCAGAACGTGTAGTCCTTGCCGTCCGGCAGGATCGCATTGCTGTAGACGCGCGCGAGCGAGAACAGGCCCGGGTCCCAGCCGACCGAGATGATGCCGAGGTGGCCGCTCTCCTTCGCCGCCTTGTCGACGTCGGCGAAGTGCTCCGGGATGCGCGCATGCGTGTCAAAGCTGTCGATGACGTTGAAGTACTTCGCGTACTCCGGCGTCTGCTTCGGCAGGTCCGTCGCGCTGCCGCCGCAGAGGATCATGACATCGATCTTGTCCTGCCACGCTGCCACATCCTTGACATTGACGACCGGCACGCCCTGCGACCAGATCTTGACGGAAGAGGGATCGCGGCGCGTGAAGACTGCGACGAGCTCCATATCCGGATTCTCTTCGACTGCACACTCAACGCCGCGGCCCAGATTGCCGTAACCAAGGATACCAATGCGAATGCTCATAGAAACACCTTCCTGTTCAAACTAGATGAAATCCTTAAAACCTTCCACATCCTAGTATACTACGCGAGCAATCGCGCCGCAAACAGAACAGAGTCCGATGGAACGGATTCGCCAACAGGGCTCAAAGGTCATCAACAAGTGCCGTGCTCTTGGCGTAGGCCGTGCTGCGGCCCTCGATGAAATCCGTCTTGATGAAGTTCGGGTTGGCGTACTGACTGACCCAGCGCATCGAGGACGGCTCTTCCTCATAGCCCTCGTAGAGCGCGCCGAGGCCGATGCTCTCCGCGCGCGCATTGCCGAGGTAGCGCACGTAGTCCTCGATCATCTTCTCGTTGAGGCCCTCGACCTCGTTGCCGATGGCGTACTTGCCCCAGGCGATTTCCTGGCGCACGCCCTCGCGGATCATCTCGCGCATCATCTCCTCGTTCTCCGCCGTGAAGAGGGCCGGCTCCTCCGCGCGCAGGTCGCGCAGGATGTTGCGGAACAGCCAGAGGTGCGTGTTCTCGTCGCGGTTGATGTAGCGGATCTCCTGCACCGAGCCCGGCATGCGGCCGATGCGGCCGAGGTTGTAGAAGAACATGAATCCCGAGTAGAAGTAGATGCCCTCGAGGATGTAATTGGCGACGAGCACGCGCAGGAAGTTCTCGCGCGACTGCTCCTGCTGGAACTCGTTGTAGAGGTCGCCGATGAAGGTGTTGCGCGCGAGCAGGTGCTCGTCATCCTTCCACTGGAAGATGATCTCCTGGCGCTCGTCGGGGCTCGCGATCGTGTCGAGCATGTAGCTGTAGCTCTGCGAGTGCACGCACTCCTGGAACGACTGGATCGTCAGGCAAAGGTCGACCTCGTTGGCCGTGATGTAGGCCGAGATGTTCGGCAGGTTCGCGCTCTGCACGGAGTCGAGGAAGACGAGGAACGAGAGGATCTTGTCGTAGGCGCGCCGCTCCGCCTCCGGCAGCTGCCGGTAGTCCTTGACGTCCTGGCCGAGGTTGATCTCCTCGGGAATCCAGAAGTTGTTCATCGCCTGGCGGTACCAGTCCGAAGTCCACGTGTACTTGAGGTTGTTGAAGTCATTCATGTTCGTCGTGTTGCCGCCGATGAGGCGGCGCTGCGTGACGTCGATATCGCCCTCGGGGTTGAAGAGAGGGCGCTTTCTGAGTGATGCCATATTGCATATCCTTTCTAGCTCTAGCGGTCTGACAGAGGTCTGTGGCAGATGCCATCACGAGGAGCAGCTCTCGCACTCCTCGACCTCGAGCGACTTGCTGCGCACGTAGTAGATGGTCTTGACGCCCTCCTCGTAGGCCTTGATGTAGAGGGCCAGCACCTGGCGGAAGGTGAAGTCGTTCGTGATGTAGAGGTTGACGCTCTGCGCCTGGTCGATATGGCGCTGGCGCACGCCGGCCGCGCGCACCGACCAGTTCTGGTCGACCGTATGCGCGCTCTTGTAGTACCAGAACGTCTTCATGGAAAGGTCCGGCGCGATGCGCGGCAGGATGGCGCCCTTCTTCTCCTCGAGGAAGAAGCGCTTCATGATGGGGTCAACGCCGGCCGTCGTGCCGACGAGGATGGACGTCGAACTCGTCGGCGCCACGGCGAGGAGATACGCATTGCGCATGCCCTGCGCGCGGACCTTCGCGGCGAGTTCCTGCCACGCTTCCGACCCGTAGCCGCGCTTCCTGAAGTAGTCACCCGTCTGCCAGTCGCTGCCCGCAAAGCAGCCGTACGAGCCCTTCTCCGCCGCAAGGTCGCTGCTCGCCTCGATGGCCGCGTAGTTGATGCGGGAGAATACGTCATCGACGAAGGCGAGGTGTTCCTCGCTCTCCCAGCGGACGGCGTTCTTGGCGAGCATGTGGTGGTAGCCCGAGACGCCGAGGCCGATGCTCCTGTACTTTCCGTTCGTCAGGCGCGCGTAGGCGAGCGGCGCCTCATTGAGATCGATGACATTGTCGAGCGCGCGCACCGCCGTGCGCACGACAGAGCGCAGTTCCTCGTGCGACGTCACGTCGATGCGGCCGAGATTGAGGCTCGCGAGATTGCAGACGACGAAATCGCCCGGCCGCGTCGTGACCTGCACGACCGTGTCGCCCGCCTCCGTCTTGATCTCCGTGCGGACCGACTCGACAGCCGACATGTTCTGCGCGATCTCCGTGCAGAGATTCGAGCAGTAGATCATGCCGGCCTGCGGATTGGGGTTGAGGCGGTTGACCGTGTCGCGGTAGAAGGCAAACGGCGTGCCCGTCTCGACGACGGACTTCAGGATCAGGCGGACGATCTCCTTGACCGAGATCACGCGCTTGTCGATGCGCGGCTCGGCGACACAGGCGCGGTAGCGCTTCTCCCACTCCTCACCCCAGAAGTCCTCGAGCGCGTAGCCCATGACCATCTCGATCTCGTGCGGGTCCATGAGGAACCACGGCGCGTCAAGATCCTCCTTCGCGAGTTTCCAGAAGAGGTCCGGGTAGCAGACGGCCGGGAAGATGTCATGCGCCTTCATGCGGTCGTCGCCATTGTTGGTGCGCAGCTGCAGGAACTCCGGCAGGTCCTTGTGCCAGGCATCGAGGTAGACGGCGCAGGCCCCCTGGCGCACGCCGAGCTGGTCGACGGCCACAGCCGTGTCATTGACGAGGCGGATCCAGCGGATGACACCGCCCGCCGCGCCCTCGAAGCCGCGGATGGCCGCGCCTGTCGCGCGGACCTTGCCGAAGTAGAGGCCCATGCCGCCGCCCCACTTGCTGACCTTGGCAAACGAGTCGAGGCTGCGGTAGATGCCGTCGAGAGAGTCCGGCACCGTGTCGATGAAGCAGCTCGAGAGCTGGTGATACGGCTTTCTCGCGTTGGCGAGTGTCGGCGTCGCCATCGTGACCTGCTGCAGGCTCAGCATGTCGTAGAAGCGGCGCACCCAGTCCATGCGCACCGAAGGCTCCTCGAGCATCGCGAGGTGCAGTGCGATGCCGAGGTACATCTCCTGCGGGGACTCGAGCGCCACGCCGTGATGCGTGTGGATGACGTAGCGCGAGAGCAGGAGGTCGAGGCCCGCGTACGAGTAGAGGTGATTGCGCTCCGCCACGATGAAGCGTGAAGCCGCGCGGAGCTCCTGCTCCGTGTAGTTCTCGAGGATGTAACTGCCGTAGAGCTCCTTGGCCGTCAGGTAGCGCAGCTTGGCCACGAAGTTCGTGATGCCGCGCTTCGCCTCCGACTCCGCCAGATGGCGCGCAAAGTCAAGATAGCGCAGGCGCGCCGCGATCTTGTCCCAGTGCGGCGCCTCCGCCGAGGCGAGTTCCACCGCCGCACGGATGAGCGCCTGCAGCTTCTCATCCAGGTCAAGCGAGGGCTTGCCGAACACCTCATATTTCTCGGCAAGCGCTGGGAAGTCCCCCGTATGCTCGCCAAAGTCACGTTCCACACCGGCCAGGCAGGCAGCGAGGCCCGGCACAGGACAAGCCTGCAGCAAATGCTGCAGAACCGGCGATTTGACAGTACGATCCATCTTTTTACTCCTAGATACAGTAGATTATTTCAAGAAAAGTTATCTCTAACCACTACATATTGATTACTGAACCAGTATAGCAAATGGAAAGAAGGGCTGTCAACGAATCACGTCCCATTCAAAAAAACTTGCTTTTCCATTACTTTCCACTATAATAAAGATAAGAGGATTCATATATCGAAAAGGAAGGACAACACGATATGATCACGAAAGAACTCATCGCCCGCATCAATGAGCTTTCCCGCAAGAAACGCAGCAGCGGCCTCAGTGAAGATGAGCGCATCGAGCAGCAGGCACTGCGCCGTGAATACCTCGCCGGCATCCGCGAGCAGGTCCGCAACATGCTGGAACAAGTCGAGATCATCGACACACCGCTCGAGCAAGAGAGCACCATGCATGTCAAAGAAGTTGCTTTCTCGCTGCGTCCGAGCCACAAGCTCCATTGATCGATCCCTATCATCCGCAATCATCACCGCACGAGAATCACGCCATCATAAAGGCCCCGGCATCTGCCGGGGCCCTTTTGTCGTATTCATTTCGCACTTGTCTCGCTGCAAAAATCCTCTTTCTCTATGTAATGTGCACGCCATTCCGACGGAAACAGCAGTCCGCATCTTCCTCTGAGTGTACGCACCAAAGATAAACACGCGGTAAACAGCGCCTAAAAAACAGTACAAGAAAGCCGCCAGCTCAGAGCTGGCGGCTTTTGCCATACGGCTCGGCTCAATAGTGTGGATGTAAGCGAACATACTCGACCGGGCGGCTCCAGTCAACGCTGACGTTCGTCGCGCCCCAGAGGCGGGTCAGAGCAGTCTGCAGGCTCTTGAGGTCGGCCAGCGGGTCGATCGTCTCATGCGTGAAGTCCATGAGCGTCTCGTGCGGGATGTTGATCTCGTGCGTCGTATTGAGGTAATCCTCGACTTTCTTCTTGCCCTCTTCGTTGGCCAGGTTGACGACAGCCGTCTTGGCCGCTTCGTCATAATCAATCCAGCCGAGGTCGTTCTTGTAACTGATTGCTACGCTGTAGGTAATTGCCATTCTTTTATCCCCTTTGAATGATATCGGCGCAATCTGCGCGCCCGCGCGGTGCGGGTCATCTATCGTTTTTCCTCAACTTACAGGGTACCCCCTATCTTTTCATTATAAGGGATTTCTATCTTTTCCACAACCTGCCTTCTTTATTGATTTGTCAAGACTTGCACGCGTGTTTTTTTTATGCTATGATACACGTAAAGAAGGACAAGCCTGGGATGTACGTGAGCTTTAGAAGTGTCTAACCTACATTTTTCCTAGGGAGCTTGATTTGATTCCGGCAGATGCCCGCCTCGGCGACTGCAGAAACCGGACTTAAGGCACCCACCTGCTAGCCGCAGGTTTTAGGCATTTAAAGCGAACGGCACCCTGGACCCCTGCTTTGAAGAGGGATTGCTGCGTTAGGTCTGCAGTCCCTCTTCGCGTATACAAAATGAAGAATCCCTGTCTGAAACATCTGTTTCGGACAGGGATTTTTTTACGGTCAATCCCGCATCGCTCAGCCGCTCAGGAAATCCTGAGGCTGTGGAAGGCGCTGGCTTTGTGCAGGCGGTTCATGATGGCGAGGCCAAGCCCCTTCTCCGTCGTTCCTTCGCCGAGCAGCGCGTCGGCCTCTGTGTCGTTGAAGGCGATGAGTTCCTCGTAGATATGGGCGGCGATTGCCAAGAGGTCGCCCTGCGGGCCGTAGTCCTTCAGGAGCTCTGCAGGCACGAGGCCCTGCAGGGCCTCGCAGACCTCATGGCTGGCGAGCACGCCGACCGTACGGCCCTCGCCCTGCAGGCGGCGGACCTGGCGGTGGAAGGCAGCGGCCATCTTCGAAGGCTCGCCCTCGAGCAGTGTCAAGGGGGCCTTCGGCGCGTAGTGCTTGTATTTCATGCCCGGCGCGCGCGGCACAGTGTCCGCGCCGACGAGCGCGGGGTCGAGCTTGCAGCCGCCGAGCACTTCGGTGAGCATCTCGCGCGTGATGGCCCCCGGGCGCAGGATGACGGCCACAGGGCCCGTGCAGTCGACGATGGTCGACTCGACGCCGAAGCGGCAGGGGCCGCCGTCGAGGATCAAGGGGATGCGCCCTTTCATGTCGCGCAGGACAGAGGCCGCCGTCGTCGGGCTCGGACGGCCCGAGATGTTGGCAGACGGCGCCGCGACCGGCACGCCGGCCGCGCGGATCATCGCGCGGGCCACAGGATGCTCCGGCATGCGGATGCCGACTGTGTCGAGGCCGCCCGTGATGCGGTCCGGCACGATGGCCTTGCGGTGCAGGATCAGCGTGATGGGCCCCGGCATGAACGCCGCGAGGAGTTTCTCCGCCATCGGTGTGACCTCCGCCGCCACCATCTCGACCATCGCGCGGTCTGAGACATGCAGGATCAGCGGATTGTCCGACGGGCGCCCCTTCGCCTCGTAGATGCGCGCACAGGCATCCGCATCGAGCCCGTTCGCGCCGAGCCCGTAGACCGTCTCCGTCGGAAAGGCCACCAGCCCCCCGCCGCGCAGCACCTTCCCCGCGCGCGCGAGATCTGCCTGCTGCGCCTTCACATCGGTTATCGTGATAATCTCTGTCTGCATGTGTTACTACCTCTCTATATAATAGCGATACATCCCGTCAGGTCTTCCTCCACCCCACGACGACGCGGTCGATGCCGGCGTAGTCGGGCAGGATCTCGGTGCGGGCGATCAGGGGATTGGCCTTGGCGAGTGCGGCGACGGGCTCGGCCTGATGGATGCCGACTTCAAAGGCCATGAAGCCGCCGGGCACGAGCATGGCGGGGGCTTCTTTTGCCAGGCGGCGGTAGAAGTCGAGCCCGTCCCTGCCGCCAGAGAGCGCTGTGTGCGGCTCCTTGAGGCGCACTTCCGGCGCGAGCCCTGCGATGTCGGCCTCCGGGATGTAGGGCGGATTCGACAGGATAGCGGCAAACGTCATGCCGCGCAGCGGCTGTAAAAGGTCCCCCGTGTGGAATGTGACGCGGTCCGCGAGGCCGAGGCTTGCGGCATTCTCCTCTGCGACGGCGCGCGCCTCAGGCGAGATGTCGACCGTGTCGGCCGCGGTGTCCGCCAGATAGTGCAGCACCGAAAGGCAGATGGCGCCCGAGCCCGTGCCGATATCGGCAATGCGCAGCGGCTCCTGACTCACATCGACCGCCGCCTCATCTCGATTGGCAGCCGATGAAGCTTCTTCTCCATCTGCAAGAACTTCATCCTCAGGCGTCTTTGCCTCGCCCTTCATCGCCTTCAGCCGCTCGACAGCGGCCTGCACGAGGATTTCGGTGTCGGGGCGCGGCACGAGCGTGTCGGCCGTGACCTTGAAGGTCAGCCCCATGAACTCTTTCTCGCCGAGAATCTGCGCGACAGGCACGCGCAGGACGCGCTGCTTGATCATCTCGCGGTAAGCGGCGAGCTCAGCAGGCTGCAGCGGCTCGTCAAAGTGCACGTAGAGGTAGATGCGCTGCTTCTCGAGCACGTGCGCGAGCAGCACTTCCGCGTCGAGGCGCGGCGATTCGATGCCCTTGTCCTTGAAGTACTGCTCCGTCCACTTCAGGATGCGGCCGATAGTCCAGATCTTGTCGTTCATTTCGCGTCCACCTTCTTCAGTCGTTCTGCCTGGTCCGCCGTTATGAGCGCGGCGAGCAGTTCATCGAGATCGCCGTCGAGGATGGCGTCGATCTTGTGCAGCGTCAGGCCGATGCGGTGGTCCGTCACACGGCCCTGTGGGAAATTGTAGGTGCGGATGCGCTCGCTGCGGTCGCCCGAGCCGACCTGGCTCCGGCGGTCGGCTGCGACAGCCGCCTCCTGCTCCTGGCGAGCCTTGTCGAGAATGCGCGCGCGCAGGACCTTCATGGCCTTTTCCTTGTTCTTGAGCTGCGACTTCTCGTCCTGGCACTGCACGACAATGCCCGTCGGCAGGTGCGTGATGCGGATGGCCGTCTCCGTGCGGTTGACGTACTGGCCGCCCGCACCAGACGCGCAGTACGTGTCGATGCGCAGGTCCGCAGGATTGATGGCGACATCGACGTCCTCAGCCTCCGGCAGCACGGCGACAGTCGCCGCCGACGTGTGGATGCGGCCGCCCGACTCCGTCACCGGCACGCGCTGGACGCGGTGCGTGCCGCTCTCGTACTTGAGATACGAATACGCGCCAGAGCCCGTGACCATGAAGGTGACTTCCTTGAAGCCGCCGATCTCCGTCGGATTTGCGTCCATGAGCTCGACCTTCCAGCCCTTCTTCTCCGCATAGCGCGAGTACATGCGGAAGAGATCGCCCGCAAAGAGCGCCGCCTCTTCGCCGCCGACACCGCCGCGAATCTCGACGATGACATTCTTCTCGTCATTCGGGTCCTTCGGCAGGAGGAGGATCGGCAGCTCCTTGTCGAGCTGCCCCTTCTTCTCCATGAGGTCCGCGAGCTCTCCTTCGACAAAGGCATGCATCTCATGGTCAAGCGATTCGCCGAGCATCGACTTGGCCTCCTCGATGCCCTTGACGACCTCTTTATAGCGCCGGAATTTCGTGACGATCGGCGTCAGCGCGGCGTGTTCCTTCGTGTACGCCTGCCACTTCGCCATGTCCGCCATGGTCTCGGGGTCGCTGATCAGCGACTCGAGCTCCCGGTATTTATCTTCGACGGCTTGGAGCTTCTCCAGCACAGATTTCACCTCTCAACAGTAATGTATCCCATGCCTGCGGCATGCGTCAGGGGACGAGTTCGACAGGCTTTGGCTGCGGCGCTGCCGCATGGCGGTAGTCCGCTGTCCCCGGGGCAATCTCCTCCTCCGGCAGCACAGCCTTGAGCGACTCGATGGCCACGGCCACCATATCGTCCTCCGGCGGGCGCGTCGTCAGGTACTGCAGCCAGAGGCCCGGCTTGATGGCCGTCTGGATGATCTTGTTCTCGCTGCGGCCCGCGAGGCGGATGATCTCATACGAGATGCCGGCGACGACCGGCAGCAGCACGATGCGCGAGGCGATGCGCTCGCCGAGGCTCGGCCAACCGAGGAAGGCAAAGACGAAGATCGAGACGAGCATGACGATCAAGAGGAAATTCGTGCCGCAGCGCGGGTGAAGGCGCGAGAATTTCTGCACGTTCTCGACCGTCAGCGGCAGCCCCGCCTCATAGCAGTGGATCGTCTTGTGCTCCGCCCCGTGGTACTGGAAGACGCGGCGGATATCCTTCATGCGCGAAATGCCCCAGATGTAGCCGAGGAAGATCGCGAGGCGCAGGAAGCCTTCCATGAGATTGAGGAAGAACGGGTCTTCCGTGATGAAGTGGAAGAGACGTGCCGCGCCCGTCGGGATGGCGATGAAGAGGATGCTCGCGAGTACGAGCGCGAAGACAATCGTGCCGGCCATCTCCCTGTCGGTGAGCTGCTCGTCTTCTTCACCGGCCATCTTGGCCGAATACGAGAGCGAGCGGATGCCGATGACGAGTGACTCCACGAGCGATACCGAGCCGCGCAGCAGCGGCTTCTTGAGGATGGGATAGCGGTCTGAGATGGAATGCACGTCCTTCGTCTCGACCTGGATCTGGCCGTTCGGATCGCGCACCGCCGTCGCCGTGAGTTTCGGCCCGCGCATCATGACACCCTCGATGACGGCCTGGCCGCCCACCATCAAATGTAAATGATTGCCCATAATGGGACCTCCTATTATATGTAAGACAAAATTTCCTTCTGCAACTATAGCCTACGGCAGTCTGCTGTATTTTGTCTGGAACCTTTCCTATACAAAATAAAGCAGAGCGAGATTGCTCTGCTCTGCTTCATCATGCTGCATCTTATTTCTTGCCGTAGCGCTTGTTGAACTTCTCGATGCGGCCGCCTGCCTGTACGTCACGCTGACGACCCGTGAAGAACGGATGGCACTTGGAGCAGACATCGACGCGGAGTTCCGGCTTCGTGGAACCCGTCTTGAACGTGTTGCCGCAGCCGCAAGTTACCGTAGCTTCGTAGTACTTCGGATGAATACCCTGCTTCATTATCGATACACCTCACTTTCCCCCCAGGAACTGGGAATGGATACAAGCTCACTATGCGCGAACTTGGTTTAGACCTAGCTCCCCTTCTTCGGGGGAAAGCCAGTCAATTTTTGGCTTGGAAACAGACGTCAATACGTCCATTACCGGTCTATTATAGCACAGAGCCCCCGCGCTTGCAAGGAAGCTATACAAAATCTGCTTGAAAAAAACGGCACGATAGAGGATAATGTTGTTTACAGGGATAATCCAGAACGAATCATCTGCCGCACATACATCACACAGAAAGGATGTTTCTACATGGCAAACGATAAAAAAGACGAACACGTCATAAAACAGCGCTGCAGCTTCTGCAAGCGCGAAGTCGAGATTCACGACTCACTTGACATGCCGATCTACGACCCGGCCACGGGCTTCGGCATCTGCAAGAACTGCATCAAGGAGCTAGCCCACTACATCGAGCTCCACGAAGAGGACACGGCTAAACAGCAGGCGCCGGACTTCGCCGCCCAGCTCGACGAGATCCTCAAGAAAAACAAGCCGCACATCATCAAGCAGTACCTCGATGAGTACATCATCAACCAGGACCGCGCGAAGAAGATCCTCTCCGTCGCCGTCTACAACCACTACAAGCGCATGAAGTACGGCTACACGAACGACGACGGCACGGAAATCGAGAAGTCGAACGTCATCATGCTCGGCCCGTCCGGCTGCGGCAAGACGGCGCTGCTCTCCCACCTCTCGAAGCTCCTCGACGTGCCATTCGCCGTCACGGATGCCTCGAGCCTCACGGAGGCCGGCTTCGTCGGCGCCGATGTCGAAGTCGCCGTCCGCAACCTCTACTACGCGGCCGACAAGGACATCCAGAAGGCCGAGCACGGCATCATCTACCTCGATGAGTTCGACAAAATCGCCCGCAAGTCCGGTGCCAACAACTCCATCACGGCCGACCCGGGCCACGAGGGCGTCCAGCAGGCTCTCCTCAAGATGCTCGAGGGCAACGTCGTCGAGTTCACGGCGCGCGGCCAGCGCAAGCACCCGGAGGCCCCGACCATCAAGGTCGACACGAAGAACATCCTCTTCATCGTCGGCGGCGCCTTCGTCGGCATCGACGATGTCATCGCCAAGCGCCTCCAGAAAGCCGACTCGTCGATCGGCTTCGGCGCCGAGGTCACGAGCAAAAGCGAGAAGCCGACTTTCGACGAGCTCATCCACCAGGTCCGCCCGGAAGACCTCATGCAGTACGGCATCATCCCCGAGATCATCGGCCGCCTGCCCATCATCTGCACGCTCGAGACGCTCGACGAGGACGCCCTGCTACGCATCCTGACCGAGCCGAAGAACGCCCCGGTCAAGCAGTACGAGAAGCTGCTCGCCATGGACAACGTCAAGCTCGAGTTCGCTGAGGACGCGCTGCGCGCCGTCGCCAAGAAGGCCATCGAGCGCAAGACCGGCGCCCGTTCCCTCAAGGGCATCATCGAGGACGTCATGCTCGACGTCATGTACGACATCCCGAAGTCAGACGAGCCACGCAAGGTCATCATCACGAAGGCCTGCATCGACGAAGGCAAGAAGCCAGAAGTCATCGCACTCGACAAGTAAGACCATAAAAAAGGCATCTGTCATCGACAGATGCCTTTTTTGCATGCTTGTGAAGCCTATTCAGGGGTTGGCCCGCACGACAGGGAAGCTGCCGAGGTCCTTGAGCCACTTGCTCTTCCTCGCGACCGCCGCCACCGCCTCACGCAGGGCCGCTTCATTGTCCGCGACCTCGAGGTCGAAGAAGAAGATGTAGGCGCCGAGCTCCGTGCGCGCGGGGCGCGACTCGATGCGCGTCATGTTGACGCCGCGGTCTGCGAACTCCTTGAGCACATCGTAGAGCGCGCCGGCCTTCTGGCCGTCGATCTCGCAGATGACGAGCATCTTCTCAGCAGGGCCGACGGGCTTGTGCGGCGCCGCCGTCACACGGCAGAGCTCGAAGAAGCGCGTCGCATTCGCCATGTTGTCCTGGATCTCCTTCGCAACCGTGACGAGGCCGTTGAGCTCGCCACCGCGCTCCGTGCAGATGGCTGCCGCGCCCATACCGCGCGGCTCCTTGGCGACAATCTCTGCTGCCCGCGCCGTGCTCGCCACCTTGATGAGCTCCGCCTCCGGATAGTGCTGCTGCAGATAGCCGCGGCACTGCGAGATCGGCTGCGGGTGCGAGTAGATGCGGCAGATCTTCTGCGTGCCCGGCCTTGCCATGAGCTGGTTGTGTACCGGCCAGATCAGCTCGCTCGCGACGAAGAGGTCATCGCTGCGCGCGAGCGTGTCGAGCGTGATGTTGATCGCGCCCTCGAGCGAGTTCTCCACCGGCACGAGGCAGCTGTCCACCTCACCGTCCTCCACGGCCTGGATCACCGCAAAGATATCCGGATAAACGAGAAGCTCCGGCCTTTCCGGCAGGAGCCTCGAAAGATACTGTGCGGCAGCTTCGCTGTGTGTTCCCAAAGGGCCAAGAACGCCCATTTTCTTCATATTCGACATCCTTTCCCTCAGAGGTCCTTCTGGAGTTTCGCGAGCTCCGGGCAGAGATCCCCGATAGAGCTTGCGAGATCGTCCTTCGGCTGCAGGATCTCGAGCACCGGCTTCATCGTCTCCTTGAACTTTGCATCGTCCTGCATGAGCGTCAGGATGGCGCTCGTGTTGATCGCATCCGCCAGCGCCGTGTGCTGCGTGCCCTCGAACTTGTGGTCCATCGCCCCGAGCGCATGCTTGAGCGCGAGGCTGTTGTGCAGGCCCAGGCGATCATCGAATTCCTGCTGCAGGTCGACCCAGCGCGCGTTGAGCCATTCGATGTCAAAATCCGGCAGCTTGTAGCGGCACTCGCTGCGCAGCTGCTTGATGTCCGACATGCTCCACGAGTAAATCTTCGTCTCTTCCTCGCCAACCCAGTCCACAAAATCCTGGAAGCACGCGGCATACGTCTTCTTGTCGGCGACCATCGCCTGCGTGATGCCCGTCAGACTCGTGATGTGCTTCTTGATGGGGCCGTACTCCGGCTTCACGTAACACTGAAACTCCGCTTCCTGCTGGAAATTCTCGTCGAGGCGCACGGCACCGATCTCGATGACTTCCTCATTGAGCTTGCGGCGCACCTCGCGGAACTCCCGGCTGACCGGATTCATCTCCAGGTCTACGACGACATGTTTCATCTATTTTCAACTTCCCTTCATTCGAAGATAGCCTTACCTTTCTATTCTACGGTATCTGCACATTTTCTTCAACAAAAATATATGCTATCATAAACATAGTACTGCAGATTCGCGCCAAATGTCCATCCGGGCATCATGCGCATCCGCACAAGCCGTTACAAGCCATTCATGAAAGGAGCGCCACCCTTGGATTACCGCCTCTACCTCTTCGATTTCGACTACACGCTCGTCAATTCCGAGCCCGCCATCGTCAAGTGCTTCCACATCACCTTGCAGAAGCTCGGCTATCCCGATGTGCCCGACGAGCGCATCAAGAAGACCATCGGCCTGCCCATGGTCGAGGCCGTCAAGCGCATCGTCGGCACCGCGGACGACGCCGAGGCCGAGCGCTTCGTCGACGCCTACCGCCCCGAGGCCGACCGCTACATGACGCCCGGCACGACCTTCTTCCCCGGTGCCGTCGAGACCCTGCGCGCCATCAAGGCCACAGGCGCCAAAGTCGGCATCATCTCCAACAAGACGCACCGCCGCATCCAGGAGAAATTCGACGTCGACCACGTGCCCGAGCTCATCGACCTCATCATCGGCAGCAACGACGTCAAGAGCCACAAGCCAGAGCCCACAGGCCTGCTGCGCGCCATCGACCACTTCCACATGGCCAAAGACGACGTCCTCTACACCGGCGACAGCTACATCGACGCCGAGACCGCCCGCAATGCCGGAGTCGACTTCCTCGCCATCACCACCGGCACCACCAGCGCCGAGACCTTCGCCCGCTATCCCCACATCGCCATCCTGCCCGCCATCGCCGCGCTCAAAGACGAACTTGCAAAAAACCGCGAATAATGGTAAAATAATTGAGTCAGCGGTGACGCGGGCATAGTTCATCGGTAGAATGGAAGCTTCCCAAGCTTTAGAGGGCGGTTCGATTCCGCTTGCCCGCTCCATAAGAAACACAACGGCTGCCAGAATCCCAGATTCCGGCAGCCGTTTTTTATTTTGCATGTTTCTCAGCCCGCCAGATGGCGCCAGAGGTTGCTCAGGGCGATCATCAAGCGGTGCGGCAGGATGGACGTGACGACGCGGTGCAGGGTCGAGACGAGGTCCGGCGTAAAGACGGTGAAGCCGTGCTCCGCGGCCCAGAGGGAACGGCGGGCGACGGTCTTCTGATCCGTCGCGAGCGGAAAGCCCCGGAAGAGGCCGCGCCGGTCCGTCTTCTTGGCCTCGTGGATGAACTCCGTGTCGCGGATCCAGTACGGGCAGATAGCCGTGACCGTGATGCCGCGCGCTGCGACCTCCGCTGCCAGCGCGCGGCTGTAGCGCAGGAGGAAGGCTTTCGTCGCCGCATACGCCGCGAGGTACGGGATGGGCTGGAATGCCGCGCACGAGGCGATCTCGAGCACCTGGCTGCCCCGCTCCATGTACGGCAGCACCCGCTCCGTGAGCTCCGCCGCCGCGCGGCAGTTCAGCGCAATCATGCGCCCCGTCGTCGCCGCCCCGATGTCCGCCGCCATACCAATGCGGCCAAAACCAGCCGCATTGACGAGCCATCGCACCGTCACCGGCTCCGCCGAAAGCGCCGCCGAGAGCGCCTCCAGCGACGATTCCTGCGTCAAGTCCAGCGCAAAGACGCGGCACGGCAAAACCACCTCCGCCGCCAGCTCCTGCAGCCGCTCCTCACGCCGCGCCACGAGCCAGAGCTCATCGACCGCCTCATGCGCCAGGAGCCGTGCAAACTCCCGTCCCAACCCGCTCGAAGCACCCGTGACGAGTGCTATGCGCTTTTTATCCGGCATCCCTATCACCTCTCTTCTTACCGCGAGAACAGCTTCATCCATGGCTGTGACAGACCGTATTGGCGCAAGTCATGCATCTCAGTCCTTATAGTAGTCCTTATACCATGCCGCGAACTTGCCCAACCCCTCTTCAATCGTCGTCGCCGGCTTGAAGTCAAAGTCGCGCTCCAATTCGCTCACATCGGCATACGTCTGGTAGACATCGCCCGGCTGCATGGGCAGGAACTCCTTCTTCGCCGTCTTACCGATGGCCTGTTCCAGCACCTCAATGAAGTGCATGAGCTTCTCCGGCTTGTTGTTGCCGATGTTGTAGACCTTGTAGCGGTCGCCGAACTCATTCGCCTTCGGCGGATTGCAGAGCATGTGCTCGATGCCCGTGACGATGTCGTCGACATAGGTGAAGTCGCGGTACATATCGCCGTTATTGTAGATCTGGATGGCCTCGCCCCTGCGGATCTTGTTGGTGAACTTGAAATACGCCATATCCGGGCGGCCGAAGGGCCCGTAAACCGTGAAGAAGCGCAATCCCGTCGCCGGAATCCCGTAGAGATGGCTGTAGGTGTACGCCATGAGCTCATCCGACTTCTTCGTCGCCGCATAGAGGCTGATCGGATGGTCGACATTGTCCGTCGTCGAGAACGGCGTCTTCTGCTGGTTGCCGTAGACCGACGAGCTCGAAGCAAAGAGCAGATGCTCCACCTCATGATGGCGGCACGCCTCGAGAATGTTGAAGAAGCCGATGATGTTCGAGTCGATATACGAGCGCGGATGGTCGATGCTGTACCGCACGCCAGCCTGCGCCGCGAGATTGACGACAATGTCCGGCTGATACTTCTCGAACAGCGCCGTGACCGCCGCCTCATCCGCCAAGTCACCCTTGATAAACGTGAATGCCGGATACTGACGCAGGATCTCCAACCGGCTCTCCTTCAAGCGGACATCGTAGTAGTCATTGACATTATCAAAGCCGATCACCGTCGCCCCAAGCCCCAGCAGCCGCTTCGACAAATGAAAGCCGATAAATCCCGCAGCACCGGTGATTAAGACCTTTTTCGTCGCATCAAATGGTAAATAAGACATATCCGTCCATCCTTTCTGCATTTCAGATTCAGTCGCGGTCAAAGAGATCGCGTGTGTAGACCTTTTCCTTGACATCCGCCAAAACGTCATCCCAACGATTCGTGATGATGACATCGCTGACACGCTTGAACTCAGCCAAATCGCGGATGACGCGCGAACGATAGAAGTCCGGCTGATCCAGCGTCGGCTCATAGACCACAACGGGTATGCCCTTCGCCTTGATGCGCTTCATGATGCCCTGGATGGCAGAGGCGCGGAAGTTATCCGAGTTGCTCTTCATCGTCAGGCGGTAGACACCGACGACCTTCGGGTTCTTCTCAATGATCATGTCCGAGATGTGGTCCTTGCGCGTGCGGTTCGCCTCAACAATCGCCGAAATCAGATTCTGCGGCACATCATGGTAGTTCGCCAGCAGCTGCTTCGTATCCTTCGGCAGGCAATAGCCACCATAGCCAAAGGAAGGATTGTTGTAGAAATCGCCGATACGCGGGTCAAGGCAGACACCCTTGATGATGTCGCCTGTATTGAGCCCGCGAATCTCAGCATACGAGTCGAGCTCATTGAAGTACGCCACGCGCAGCGCCAGATACGTATTCGCAAAGAGCTTGATGGCCTCCGCTTCCGTCGAGCCCGTGAAAATCATCGGGATATCCTTCTTGACCGCGCCCTCTGCCAACAGATTGGCAAAGACATGTGCCCGCTCCGACTTCTCGCCGACCACGATGCGCGACGGATGCAGGTTGTCGTAGAGAGCCTTGCCCTCACGCAGAAATTCCGGTGAGAACATGATCTGCTCCGTATGGTACTTCTCCTTCACATGCTCCGTATACCCGACCGGCACCGTCGACTTGATGACCATCACCGCCTGCGGATTGATGGCCAGCACCTCCTCAATGACCGTCTCCACCGACGAAGTATCAAAGAAATTCTTCTTCGGATCATAGTTCGTCGGCGTCGAGATGATGACAAAATCAGCATCCGAGAAGGCTTCCTTGGCATCCAGCGTCGCCTTGAAGTGGATGTCATCACGCTGCAGGAAAGAAGAGATATCCGCATCAACAATAGGAGATACCCCCTTATTGAGCATCTCCACCTTCTCCGGAACAATATCCAAAGCTATAACTTGATTATGCTGTGCCAGGAGCATGCCATTTGACAAGCCCACATATCCTGTACCCGCAACTGCGATATTCATATTAATATTCCCCTCCAACTTCAAATATCTGTTTTAGTATACCATAAAATGGTTAACATTTTTATGGATGGATTTACAATCTAAGTGCAACAGCTCCTAGACAACCAAATTAAAATGACACATAGACTTCTTTGCTATAATGGTGTTTGAAGAGAACTACCTATAACAAAAGGAGAGCCTATGTGCCACTACACACATCTTACACCATTTGAGCGAGAAAAGATACTCTTTTTTCTTGCTGAGGGCAAATCCATCACGGAGATTGCCCATCTGCTGAACCGGAGCAAGTCGACCATCTCGCGTGAGCTTCTCCGCAATGCGGCCCCTGCGGACCAGCCTATGTCGTACTGCCCGTTGACCGCGCAAGCGCTCTACAAGCAGCGCAGGAAAGCCTGTCGTCCGCATAAGCGGCTGGAGTATGCACCACTTCATTCCTACATCCAGATTTGTATCCTGGCGTACCACTGGTCGCCAGAGGAGATTGTCGGACGGATCCAGTTGGAGCATGGCTGCCGTCTCGTCAGCGTTCCGACGATCTACCGCGCTATCCACGCAGGACTGCTGAACCCGCCAGGAGCTTCAGCGAAGTTCGTACTTCGGAAACTACGGCATCATGGGAAACGGCGTCACAAGAAAGGCAACGAAGAACATCGTGGCAAGTTCGTCATATCGCACCCCATCGAGGATCGTCCTGCCAGTGCGACGAACCGTTCCGTCCGTGGTCACTGGGAAGCGGATACGGTGGTGGGTAAGCAAGGAAAGGCCTGCCTCGTCACGCTGGTGGACCGGAAGAGCCGGTACTTGCTTGGTGGAAAGGCCGCGAGCAAGACTGCCGCTGCCGTCAACAAGGTGATGTGTGAAGCACTCTCGGGGCAGCCGCATCTTTCGGTCACGCCAGATCGCGGAAAGGAATTCTCGAAACATGCTCAACTCAGCAAGGAACTGAAGCGTGTGACGTTCTACTTTCCTGCTCCGCACCATCCATGGGAGCGCGGGACCAACGAGAATACCAATGGGCTTCTGCGGGAGTTCTTCCCGAAAGGCAAGGACATCACGGATACGCCAGAGGATTACATCCAACGGAAGTACCATGAGTTGAACCTGCGCCCTAGGAAGTGCCTTGGCTACAAAACACCATATGAGGTCTATTTCTCAAAGGTGTTGCACTTAGCTTGACAATTCGCCTGCATGATAAATTATTTTCAGCAACATCTTGCATTATACTTAAAGAAGTATTAGACTATTACAAGCTAAGTGTTTACCGATGTTACATTTTAGGTGATGTATATATGAAAAAACGGCTTATTTGTAAGCTCCCTGTTTCTTTACCCGCTAAAGATTGTGTATTAAAAAGTCTATATCACTCATTGGGGATTTTTACTGCTTTACTTCTGATTTTTATCTTATTCTTTAAAAGCCCAATTCTTGATATAGGTCATATGACAGTCCTTCGACTCATACGCAGCATGATTTTCACTTGGATTGTCTGTGGTTTTTTATATACTATACTAGGAACTAGAAAACTCAAAGATTCTACTTTAAGAAGTAAGTGGGTAGCTTGCTTGTCTTGGACCGGAATCTGGGCCGGAATTTATACTATTGTTTTTTCACAAGTTCCTGATTTATTACAACATGATATTGGTAACTACTATCTCGTTCCATGTTTGTTTTTTTCGGTTTCTCTTATTGTAACAATCAGTATATCCCAAATCCATAATTTTATCCGAAAAGTTTTATCTTTTGCTTATTCCGTATTTATTTTTCTTATGTTGTTATCCCCGATATTTTATGCATTTTATTTTATGATATACGGGCAAGAATTTGATGAATATGCATTATTATCGGTTATAGCAACGAATCCAGATGAAATTATAAACTATTTAACAGCTACTTTTTCAAGCATTCAACTCATTCTTATATTGATTTCCCTATTTTTACTATTTACAGTAATATACATAATCACATTAAAAACAACAGCTAGGCGTCACTCATTAGATTTCAAAAATAGAACAACTATTATTTTTACTATACTATCTTTCTTTTTCTTTTTCAATTATATTATAACAGTTTTCCCTATTGATCAAGCACTACATCTACGTCGTCTAAATGGCCCTATGAATGCCTTTATACAGTTACAAAACAATATTGAACAAAACAACAATAACTTAATAATTGAAACACCTAATACTCTAGCTAGTAAAAAAACTCCTGGCTCTATAATCATTGTGATTGGTGAAAGTGCTAATCGAGACATGATGTCGGCTTTCACGCCTTCATACAACAAAAATACAACACCTTGGGAAAAATCAGTACGTGATGATCAGAACTTCATATTTTTTGATAACTCATTTGCTAGTTTCCCAAATACAGTCATGGCTGTTACACAAGCACTGACTTCATCTAACCAGTATAACAATATTCCATTAAAGGATTCTATCGACCTCTTAGATGTAGCACGTAAGGCTGGCTATCATACTTATTGGCTATCACTTCAGAATAAGAGTACTGTCTCTGATGCTGGAATCACTGTCATTGCCAATCGAGCAGATACGATAAAATGGTTGCATGGCTATGATGAGACAATCCTATCTGAGCTAAAAAACATTCCTTCTTCGGATAACAATTTCATCATTATCCATTTGAACGGAAGCCATTTCCGTTATGACAGACGCGTACCGCAAGAGTTTATCGAGAAAAATAACTTACCAACCGAATCGAAAACAGATTGGTACAATGCATCACTACAATATACTGACTACGTATTAAAAGAAATCTATCAGTACGGAAAAGAAAATCTTCACATGCAGGCTCTGGTCTATTTCTCAGATCATGGTGAGAATATGGAATACACACATACTTCATCACCATTTTACTTTGATATGGTTCATATCCCCTTCTGGATTTATTTGTCACCAGAGTACCAGGCAGCTTACCCAGGCACCTACCAATCTTCACGTAATAACAAAAAAGAAATCTTTACAAACGATTTGATGTTTGAAAGCATTTCTGGAATTCTACATGCCGAGTCGAATTCTTATCAACCAGAATACGACATAACATCATCGAGATATAATCTATCAAGCGACCACGCCTTAACCTTACACGGCAAAAAATATATACGAGACGACATAAAGTAAGTGAAATGGCCATCATGAAGATGGCCATTTTTAAATTCCTAGCTTATAGCGGATCTTCAATATACCATACCAAAACATGCCAGTAAGATAATCTCCTATATAACCTTTTTCTTTACGATACCGTCCCCAGTATTTAAAATCATGGTAATTCTCTGGTTTCTTTACTGGACGTATGTTCGTGATTGTCGGCCACGGTGATAATGTATTATATTTACGCCATTGCTCATCAAAAGATGATACTACCATCTGCCATGGTTTACGACGGCCAGTCCAATGAACAATGACACTATGTCCCCGATCATATTCACCACCATCGTACACATTATAGTCGTCAGGTAAAAAGAAATTTGTTCCATCAAATACTAAATTCAAGACATCTTGACTTTGTCCTAAGAAGCGTTTTCTCGGTTCACACTGATAAGAAAAAGCTTTTTCTGTAATATGCTGCTGTTCCCAACAAGGAATATCCACCAGCATTACTCCATCATTGAAATATTTTCCGCCCTTTAGATGTAAATATCCTGCACGATAATCGACTGCGGAAGCACGTTCTGATACAGCCCCCATCGGTGCACCATGCAAGTTCATCTCCCATATCTTATCCAACGATGCAACACACATTGTATCAGCATCTAGATAAATATAACGAGATGTATATTCTTTAACAATCTTTGGCATATAAAGACGTGCATATGTGATGCGAGAAAATCGTTCTACTTTTATATGAAAGTCATGGAATGGTTCCATATTTAATTTATAAATAATACACGTACAGTTCCATTTCTTTGCGACTTCTTCTATTTTCTTTGCATTCTCTTTACTATATCCATCTGTAAAGATGTGGAACACCAGTGTAGCATCTTGATTGTTTTCCAAGACCGAAATCATAGATGCGCCCATTATGGGAATAAAGTCATCATTTACATTATAAGTAATATGATATTCTTTCTTTCCATCACTAGAATATTCATATTTTAGTTTCGAAACGATAAAATTATTCACATCAAAAAAAGTATCAACAAATTCCTTCATTTAGTTACCTTCCGCTTTCTCTCATAAAATCAATAACTTCACCTATATAAAATTACATATTGCTTTGCTTTACAATTTCCGACTATTATCCGATGCAAATGCCATTCCTAAGATTGCTGAGATTGATTGTAGAGCATTACGATTTGTAATGCCTGTATCTACCATCCCATGACACATCAAAGCCACGAATGCCCAAAAAGCTGCTTGATAATAAATATTATGTGGATTCTGTTGTATTCGCCTCCCTAAAATAATCAAGGTACCAAACACCAATAACAGAAAACCGAATCCACCAATGATACCTGTCTCATCAAAGAAACTAGCTATCACATTATGCGGAATTGTTAAGTCAGGTTCCCTTGCTGCGGGAGATATATAATTAGGATATTCACGCGCCCAATGTCTAAATCCAACACCATACAGTTTATGATCTTCCCACATCGCATAACTAGATTTCAACAGTAAAACTCGTTCATAATCATAACTGCGATGAAAAGATTGCACAGTAACTGCTCCTATGCATCCTACTATAGCAAGACTTACTAAAATCATTAACACTGTTTTCTTTACATTGTTCTTTTTGATACTATATAATAAAGCCGCTAATAATACTCCACCTATCAATACACCAATAATTGCACCTCTAGTCTTTGTCATAAGCAACGTGTATACGCCTAAAAATGTAGGTATTATCAGCATTACACGTCCCATAAGATTTTTTGTTTAAATCTATACACTGCTATTATAATTATAACAGGGACTATTATCGCTAATTCTGTTCCTAAAAGCGTCGGCTTTCCAAAATAGCCATCGACACGATATTGCGTATTTAATTGTGGTACGATACTCAGGAAAATAGCAATCAACGCGAGAGATAAGGCACCATCAAAAATGTCAGGACGAAATTCCTTCGATTCGAGAAGGAATACTATCCAAAACGGTAATGTCCAAAGGAAATACTTCCATGTTGAATGAACAACCGTAATATCCCCATATAACATAGCGGCCAAAAATAATGATAAAAAGAAAATTACATAATATATAAGGAAGGTTCTGATTAGATTAAAATTAAATTCAATCCTCTTCTTGATTAAAAATATTATTACTAGTACTCCAATAACCGAAAATATACTATACCCCGCGTTTGAACATCTTGATAGGCAGAAAAAGATATACAAAAAAAGGATAACTGATTCGTAAATATTTTGTCTTATCAGCATGAAGCTTACCTTTCTCTAATCTTTTTTGCTTTCACTTGAAAATACCGAATATGACTGTATATCTTTAATCCAGTCAAAAAATATTTTGACATAAGCTGAAGGAGCTTATATTTAAAACTGATACGCGTCGATTTGTGTGTCTTTAAATAATCTAAAACATCTTGCCTCTCTTGCTTAGATAGACACCTTACACTATGATAATCAATATACAAAGACTTGATTCCTTCATGGATGCAACGAGAAATAGCCCATTCCTCTCCTTCTTTATATGAAAATAACTTTGATACACGTTCATGTTCTTCATATGCCAAAAATTTATTATATCGTCCCCAAGAAGAAAATTCATTATTTTTCCCTGTAATTGAAGAATCGTTCAATCTATTATAATGATACAAAATATCCGGTACAATGGTGAATGTACGAACTCTCAAAAAGAGTGATGGATGTATAAACAAATCTTCATATTGAAATCCAACAGGAAAGCGAAGTTTTTCCCAAAGTTCACTTCGATACATCTTATTCCATAAAAAGTTTGTAATCCGATCGACCAGTACATACTCTTGTATGGTCCGTATATCAAAAGAAGTATCAAAGTTCATCACTGAATTTTTTATTCCATGGTTCGTAATTTCATCATATCCAAAAAAAATCACATCATACTTTTCTTTTTGAAGACATGCTACTGCTTTTTCGACTAAGGTCGTTTCAATATAGTCATCCGAATCAACAAAGAGCATATAATCTCCATGGACACAATCCAAGCCATGATTTCTTGATGCACCAATACCTTGATTGGGCTGATGTATTACTTGTATCCTAGAATCTTTATCTCTATATACGTCACATATAGCCGCTGAAAAATCCGTTGATCCATCATCAATCACTATAATTTCAATATTTTTATATGTTTGATTTATTATCGATTTCAAACATGTCTCTAAATATTTATCTGTATTATATACTGGTATAATGAGACTAACTAACGGACAATACATCATAATCCCTCTGCATCACGTTTACTATCGAAAAAAGAAATGTCTCCACTCTTCAAATAAGTATCTATTTTATTCTTTCATCCTATTTAAATTGATTCTTCAAGCTGCTTTTCTTTAAGGATAACGATAGGAATCCCATCCCTCTTTCCTTCTTTTTCCCTCCAGCGAATAATACGGCTTTTTCTGACCTCTTGTGTCCTGCTCCGATAGATAATACGATAGAATATGGAATAAGTAGCTAAATCTCCTTTTAATAACTTTTCTGCAGAAATTACCTGATCCATAGCATACAAGATATTAGAGCCTTTGAGTTCAATCAGATATGCGGACTTCTTATCCTGATTCATAACTAGAAAATCACACCGTTGTTCATGTCCTGTAAAGACCTGACCATCCAATTGATATTGTGCAACGTGTGAGCGATCTTTATTGACAGCAACGTGTTTGCAAGGATTTCGACTTTCTCTGTCTTGTGATACGATTTTTGACTGCCGTTCGCTGCACAGGGACTGAAACTTGCTAACTTACCCATTATCTTTCTCCGTTTGCCACTTGAGTTCCATCAACGCATCATTTTCATCATTGATTATGTCAGAAGCTCCATCAATCAGACTATTGTCAATCAAACCATCATCCATGCCATCGATGACTTGGCCATTGATGACATGGACTGCTTTTGTCCAGCATGCATCTAACATCTCACAAGACGGCACGATTGCATCACGCTGTGCGTCAGCCGAACGTATCTCAGCAGCATACAGCAGATTATTGAACTCGCCCAGAATATAGGGGCTATGTGTCGTGACGATAACCTGATTGCCAACATTTGCAAAAGTCCCTAGAGCTTCTGCCATGTATTTCTGCGAATCCGGATAGAGATGCGCTTCCGGTTCCTCCAAGATGATACATGACGGCTTATCTTCCAGCAAATAGTAAAAGAGCAGATTCAAGGCCCATACGGTCTCCTGCTGACCCGAAGAGGCAAAATTGACCTTGATGGATTTGACTGTTTCGTCTACGTCCAGTAAGAGCTGTTCTTCGCTTGCGCGGTAACAGTAACGTGCTTTGAGGATTTTCTCTGTCAGCTGCATCATATGTTTCAGCACAGGCAGATTCAAATGCTTATCGGTCGTTTCAATCTCCTGCTTCAATAAGCCTTCTAAGCCATTGGCAAAGGACTGGCGCAGAGACAAAATCCCATGGATGTATGCATTGGTACAGTAATCCAATGCGGGCAGTTGACGGTTCGGATCAGTGAAGAGCACCGGGAGCTGATCGCTCAGAAGGGTGATCATACTGCGACCTGCAGGGATGTAAACAGTCTCCATCTTCTCCCCTGTCAACTAGCGAATATCTTGACTGTAGTGAAATAATACTGTCTGCGAATGGGTTTGAGGATGCTGGCCTTTAATGACTTCTAGCCAATGCCCATCTGCAAAAGTATAGCGGACCTGCATCGCATCGGAAAGGCTTGTCACATCGCCAAAGATCCGCAGGAATACTGAGCGAAGCCCCTTGTCCACCTGTGAAGATGATGAATCCTGCGATTGTATATACTGTCTGGCAATCTTGAAAAAGTAAATCAACTTCGCCAAAGTGCTCTTGCCGCTCGCTTGTGGCCCAGTCAGCACGGTCAATCGCTATACTTCGATATCACAGGACTGAATAGGCCCAAAGTCACGCACATGCAAGTGCTGTATCTCTTCCATCCTCTCACCTTCTCTCAAGATTTTCTCGACAGGATTCCCACAATCCGCTGAATCAGTTTATCTTGTCCGTATTTCTCGTTTGCCCCCATCAGACCTTGGCGGTATTCCTCTGCCTTTTGTGGGAAGGTATTGACGAAGTGTTCCAACTGCTTGGAGAACACATCCACTGAATCCAGCTTGACGGCTTCACCTATCTTGAACTCGCTCAGAATCTCGGGATTCATCTCGGGAGACTGCAGGACGGGCTTGTAATAGCCGATTGCGGTGAACAACATGGCGCTCGGCTGATAGCGGTAGCGCTCTGCACCGTATGGCAAGAGCAGAACATCGATGTCCATGAGCTCGCGCTGCCATTCGATGCCCAAGAGGTTCTTGTGCAGGAAGCGGATATTATCGTACGATGCATACTCACGCTTCAAGCGCTCGAAGTCGTCGCCGTCGGCCTGCGTCACGGTAGCGCCCTGCACCGTGAGCACGACGGGATTCGTAAAGGTCGCCTTGACAAATGCCTGCAGGAAAAAGTCGAGATTCTTCTCGCGGCGGTATTGCCCGAAGAAGCCGAGCCGCAGCGGCTCGTGCACATGGAATTCTGGTGTGACCGGCAAATCAAACGGGATGTAGACTGGTGCCATGACTGTATGGAAGTTTGGGCAATCAGACAGCTCGGGGAACGACGTCTGCAAGCCCAGTGCGCCGAGATGGATATTCGAGTAAGCCCGGAGGCTCTTGACACCATCGCAGAAGCGCTCTCTGTCTTTTGGCATGATACCATGGAATAGGAACAGGACCGGGACAGGGCTGTTCTTGATGGCGCTGTTCCGGACCGAGCGCATGACGCGCCAGCTGTTCGTCGGCACGACGATGGCATCGCAATAGCCCTGCTTCGCCTTTTCACAGGCGCTGTTGAACCAAGCCAGGCGGCGGCGTTCCCTCTGGAATGACAGCCAGAGCCGCTTGATCCTGCCGACACCCGCATACGATATCGCTTCGCCGCCCGCCAGATACTCGACATCGCAGTGATAGTCGAGCTTGAACGGAAAGTGTTCCGGCACAAAGAACACTGGCTCATGCCCCTGCTTCTTCAATTCTTCTACGAGAATGCGGTCAAATTCTACCTCATGGCCAGCAGGCATAACGATGGATTCTAATATCGCAATCCTCATAAATTAGGCTCCTCTTCTCTGCAATTCGTGCAGTTTCAAATACTTAAGCATCGTATAGAAGAAATGATTGCAACACATGTACATGCCGAGATACCCGTCCAGGAAACCTCTCCGAACAAAGAACATCTTGAAAAAGCCGCCCAGACTATGGGTAAAGATTCCTGGCAAAGTCGTTCGTTTCCCTCTTCGGTAGGCATCTTCTGCCCAAATGGTCGTATAGAGGCAGAGCTTCTCTTCCCACTGATGCCAGTCCTTATAGGTATGGTGCTCGATGTAGCCCGGCAGGCGTTTGGCGGGCAGCGGGCACTCGGGGTGTTCGTGGACCTTGTTGACCCAAGTGACGCTTTCGCGGGGGAACATGCGCAGGACATGGTCAGGATAGAGTACGCCGTAGCTGAAGGTCACGCCAAAGGCGACGGATTTACGTGTGATGGCGTATTGCGCATCCATCTTGCCGGACGCGACGATGTGCTTAACCTCAGCGATGAGCGCATCATTGAGCCGTTCATCGGCATCGAGGTAGAGCACCCAATCGGCATTTGTCTGCTCGAGTGCAAAATTGCGCTGCGCTGAAAAGTCATCTGTCCAGGCGCGGAAACTGACCTTGGCGCCGTGCTCCTTTGCCAAGTCAACAGTACGGTCCGTGCTGCCCGAGTCGATGATGATGACCTCATCCGTGCACTTCTTGGCGTTCTCCACTACCGAGATGATATTCTCTTCTTCATTGCGCGTCAGGATCAAGATAGCTAGTGAGCTCATATTTCCCTCGTTCTCTCGTCATTTCAACAGTGCATGGACCTTCTCTGCGATAGAAGCGTCGACTTCATCGAGTAGGGCGTAGCGCTTGCGGTAGTTAGCGCGCTTGCGCGTCGGGACTTCTTCCATGGTCTTGCGGTATTCCGTCATCGGCAGCTCGTAGAAGCGCTGGTCGGCACACGGACGGCCGCCCGACTCTTTCCAGAAGTCGCTGAAGCTCGTCTTGAGCTTGCGGTCGCGGCGGATGTGGTTGTTCGCATAGTAACCGTAGTTCGTGACAGCATAGATGTGCTTGAGGCCGAGGGCCTTGGCCGTCTCCTGTGTCGCGTGCAGGATGAAGTTCTTCGTGCGATAGGCATGGCAACGCTTCGTGACCTTCTTGACGATGTCCTTGGCGTTCTCCATGTTCGGGCCCTGCATCGCACCGATCCAGAGTGCCCACTCACCAGCCTTGTTTGGCGCAATCCAGAACATCATCTGGTAGAGGTCTGCTTCGTCGAGGCACAGGACAACGGACAAGAGCCCTTCCTTACGCTGGCCGGGATGATACGACAGCTCGAAGCGCAGATGGCCACCTTCATCATGGCTTTCCCAGAGGATGTAGTGCTCATCCCCATAAAGACCTAGGAATACATCTGCTTTGAGATGCTTCGACAAGTAGTCCATATGCTGCTCGACAAGTTTGGCACGCTCATCAAACGTCGACTTATTGTAGAAGAAAGCACGCGTCGGCTGCTCGTAGACAAAAGGATATTCCTCTGCCAGTTTGCCGAGAAGCGCATCGCTCGTAAAAAATTGATACAGACGCTTCATGCGTCTCATGTTCAACAAGCAGCGCCCAACGAAGACCACCATGCGTCTGGCTTCGCGCGGATTTTCTGTATTGTATATTTTCTTTCCTAATCTTATATAATCCAGCATGCATTCCATTCCTTATATGTATTCTACAAGATAACCTCGTCATCCTTCTTATCATAAGTTTACTCTAAACAAGTCCATTGTGCAAATAGCAAACGAAAAACCCTATCTTGCGACAGGGTTTTCTATTACAATGCCTAATCTTAGCTATATTGCGAGAAGTTTCGGCCTTCAACGAAAGTTGCTCAACATCTCTGGATGACGGACAATCCAGGCTGTCAAGGCATCAACACCGGCAATCTCATCCGCATAGCGGATGCCCGTACTCTCCTTTGTCGGCACCTCTTGATCCGTAGCGACAGTGGATTGATATACCGGCGTCTGCGCTGAGCCCACGTTTTCCTTGGTGAGCCAGTGATACGGCGTCACAACGTGGTCGATTGGCTCCGTCAGCGATGGCACGAGGGAATAGTACGAGAATCCCTTAGGAGCAATCAGCTCGAAGATGGTCGGCATGATGTTCATATGGCCGCCAATCGTGTTTCCTGAGAGGATGTCCTGTGTGAGCTCTGGGTGGTGCATCGCAAAGGAAGTACAGAACTGCTCGCGCAGGGTGACATCCTGGCGCGTCAGCGTATCGCCCGGGTGAATCGGGATGCTCGCATGGTCGCCCGTCACGATGAACAGGGCGTCTGGGTAGACGCGCTCCATCTCCGCCACAAAGTCCGAGATGGCTTTATCGCTGTACCAATAAGTGCCCAAGACCTTCTGCTTCTTGTGGTTATGCCGCACCGACTCCGGCAAGTCCTTGAGGACTGCGTCGGCATCGAAGCCGAGCTTCTTGAGCGGCATCTTGTAGGGACCGTGATTCGAGGTCGTGTAGATGTAGTGGAAGGTCGGCGTATCGTCATCGAGTTCCTGGATGAGCTCTGCTGCATGCTGCAGGAAGATGTGGTCGTAGACGCCCACCCATGTCTTCGGCGAGTCGGGCGGGCAGAACTCTGTAGCGCCCATGACCTTGTCAAAGCCAACGGCAGGGCCGAACTTGTCGAAGTTACCGTACGTGGGATTGCCGCCGTACCAGTAGATGGAGCGGTAGCCCAGCTTGCGCAGCTGATTGGGCAATGTCGTGGCCAGTGTGCCATGCCAGAAATCCTCGCGTTCGTTGAGCTCCAGCTTCGCATCAAAGATGCCCGTCATCAGGCTGACGATGGCAGGGCGAGAGATCATGCCGGCTGGCAGGAAGTTGTTAAGCGATACCGTATGCGGGTCCTGGCGAAACGCCTTGGCACCGTCCATGATGTGGTAGTCGCTGTAGATATCGTCGAGCGGCATCTGCGCGTAACTCTCGCCCACGATCAAGAAGATGTGTTTTGGCTTCTTGATGCGTGCGCCCTTTGCCTCGTGCACGAAGGCTTCGGCAGGATTCTGGAGTTCCTTCCACTTGCCGCCCTTCATCGCATCGGGCATGATGGCGTCGATGACGGGCTCATCTTCCTCATCGGTATGGCTCAGGCCCTCTTGCAATGGATGCTTGAGCACGTTCTCGAGTGCAATCAGATCATCTACCGTCGCACGCGCCATGAAGATGTCTTCCTTGACGATGCTCGGGATCGTGTCCCACTCCGGCTTATTGTCGTGGATCAGCGTGCCACCGTAGCGGAAGTAGTAAAACAGGAGTGCTATGCCGATCACGATGGCTGTGTTGATGGCAATCTGCAGGGCTCCTGACGGTACGAGGTAGTACGTCAGCTGCGGGATGGAGAGAAATGCTTCCCCCGCCCACCAGCAGAACAGCGTGTACGGGATGTAGCTGAGAATCAGCAGGACGCCGTGGTTCTGGTGAAAGAAGATGTCCAGCAGATTGTGCTTCTCGGCCTTCTTGCCCAGCCAGAGTGTGCTGTTGTAGATGTCGTGGTAATGATAGTAAAAGATCATCTTGCCAAGGAAAGCGGTGTAGAGCACCACGGCATAGATTGTGACGGCGGCCTGCCGTATCGTATCGCCGATGGCAAAGTAAGCGGGCAAGAACGCGCCCGGCAGGCTGACGAAAAGGACCAGCAGCAAGAAAACGTACGCATTGAAGTCCATGCCCCACCAGAAGCCATAGCGGAAGCAGGCCAGCCACTTGCGCCATTCGCCAAAAGGGTTCTTCTTGGGACGATAGACTTCAATGAAAATCAAACGGAACAATGTACACAGGACAGGCGGAAATATTGCAATCTGCAAATCCTGCTGTATCCCGTCAAAAAACAATGAAAACATGGAGTTCACCTCTACTATGCCTTATATAATTGCTTGGAGCAACTACTCTATAGTTTAATCGATAACGCTGGCTTCTGCAACAAAAAAGAACCATGTTGAACATGATTCTTTTTCTACAAGCTATTTGTTTTAGATGCTTTGTACCAGCTCCAGCAGGCTCCCGCCCTCGTAGCGCAGGCCTTTGAGGCCGGCGTTCTTGGCGCAGAGCATGTCGCCGTCGCTGTCGCCGACGAAGTAGGACTTCGCGCGGTCGATGTGGAAGCGGGCGCAGGCGGCGTCGATGAGGCCGGTGGCAGGCTTGCGGCAGCTGCAGGCCTTGGTGTAGGCGGGCACTGTGCCCTCGGGGTGGTGCGGGCAGTAGTAGAGAGCGTCTAGGTGGGCGCCGACTTTCTGGAGCTCGCTGTTCATCCAGTCGTAGACGTGCTGGACGTCGCTCTCGGGGTAGTAGCCGCGGGCGACGCCGGACTGGTTCGTCACGAGGATGGCGAGGTAGCCGCGGTCGTTGACGTGACGGATGGCCTCTTTGGCGCCGGGAATCCAGATGAAGTCTTCGGGACGGTGAAGGTAGTGGATGTCGACGTTGAGGGTGCCGTCGCGGTCAAAGAAGACGGCTTTATTTTCCATACTCATAGTAACCGCCGTTGTCGAGGAAGGTCACGTACTCTTTGACGGCTTCGTCCATGTCGGTGAAGCCCTGGTCGTAGCCGGCGGCGAGCAGGTGTGTCGGGTCGGACTCGGTGAAGTTCTGGTACTTGCCCTTGAGGACCTCGGGGAAGTCGCGGTAGGCAATCTCGCCCTTGCCCATGGCCTTGATGACGGCCTTGGCTACTTCGTTGTAGCTGTGGGCGTGGCCGGTGCCGCAGTTGTAGATGCCGGACGGGCCGTGGTTCTCCCAGAACCAGAGGTTGACGCGCACGACGTCCTTGACGTAGACGAAGTCGCGGCGCTGCTCGCCGTCCTCGACGGGCTTGCCGGCGATCTCGCCCCAGCCGCGGAACAGGCGCGCCTTGCCCGTCTCGTTGATCTGGTTGTAGAGCTGGTAGAAGATGGAGGCCATCTTGCCCTTGTGGTGCTCCTGCGGGCCGTAGACGTTGAAGTACTTGAGGCCGACGATCTGGCTGTGGGCTTCAGGCATGACCTGGCGCACGTAGCGGTCGAAGGCGAGCTTCGAGAAGGCGTACGGATTCAGGGCGTCCTCGCACTCGTCGCCCTCGCGGAAACCGTTCTTGCCGCCGCCGTACGTCGAAGCGGACGAGGCGTACATGAACGGGATGCGGTGCTGCAGGCAGAAGTGCAGCAGGGACTTGGAGTACTCGTAGTTCGTGCGCATCATGAAGTTGACGTCATACTCCATCGTGTCGGAGCAGGCGCCCTCGTGGAAGACGGCGTCAATGTCCGTGCCGTCGAAGTCGTCATCCTCGATGCTCTGAAGGAAGTCGTCCTTGTACTGGTAGTCGATGAACTGCAGGCCGCGGAGGTTCTTGTAGTTCTGCCCATCCTTGAGGTCGTCGACGATCAGGATGTCCGTGCGACCGCGGCGGTTGAGTTCTTTGACGATATTGCTGCCGATGAAACCGGCACCACCTGTTACGATAATCATGTGGAATTCCTCCTGTATCCTATCACAAAGTGACTGTTTACTGTATTATTCACCCCGAAGCACGGCCATAAGCTCGTCGCGGCTGACGGCGTAGGTGCCGAGCTTGGCGACGACGACGCTGGCGGCAAGGTTGGCCATGTAGGCGCCGTCGCGCGGCGCGAGGCCGCCGGCTAAGGCCATGGCGAAGACGGCGATGACGGTGTCGCCGGCACCGGAAACGTCGAAGACCTCCTGTGCCTTCGTCGGGATGTGGACGACTTCTTCCTCGCGCACGAGCGAGAGGCCTTCTTCGGAGCGCGTGACGATGACGTTGCGCAGCTTGAACTTGCGCATAACGTAGTGCGCGGCCTTCTCGACGGCCTTGTCCTCATTGCGGATGGGCTCGAGGAGCACCGAATTGATTTCCTTGAGGTTCGGCGTGATGTAGTCGGCGTGCGCATACTTGGCCCAGTTCGTGCCCTTCGGGTCGACGACGACGGGCACGCCGTGGGCGTGGCAGGCCTGGATGATCTTCTGGCAGTTCTGCTCGGAGCAGGAGCCCTTGCCGTAGTCGGAGATGATCACGCAATCGAGGCTCTCGTTGAGCTTCTGGTTGATGTAGTGGAGGAAGCGGTCGGCATAGGGACCGGTGATTGGTGCGGACTCCTCGAAGTCGAGGCGCATCATCTGCTGATGGCCGCCGATGACGCGGAGTTTCGTCGTCGTCGGGCGGTCGGTCGTGATGAGGCCGTGGTAATCGATGCCGCGGGCCGTGAATTTATCGAGCAGGCTCTGGCAGTGGTAATCCTCGCCGACGAAGCCCGCGATGCTCGTCTCACAGCCGAGCAGGGCGAGGTTGTGGGCGACGTTGGCCGCGCCGCCCAGGGTCTCCTTCGTCTCGAGCACGTGCGTGATTGGCACAGGCGCCTCAGGCGAGATGCGCGTGACCTCGCCATAGTAATACTTGTCGAGCATGACATCGCCGACGACGAGGATCTTGCAGCGCGCGGTGCGCTGGGCGACAAAATCATAAAGCTGTTCGTTTTCCATTGGACACCTCTCAATACATCCCAAGCGTAAAGGCTCAAAATCTCAAAGTTCAATGACGCGGCACTTGTAGTCGCCCGGATGGGGCGGCCACTCGTAGGCCGACGCGCCGTCGTGGGCCGCGAGGAGTTCCTCCGCGTACTTCATGACGGTGTCTACAGGGATATTCTTCATGCAGGCCATGTTATCCTGCCCCTTGCGCGGACATTCGTGGATGCCGCAGGGGTGGCAGGGCTCGGGCGTCTTGATGAGGACGTCCTTGCCGTCGTACGGGTAAAAGGTCGGCACGGGGCTCGCGCCGAACATCGTGACGATGGGCACGTTCATGGCGACGCCGACGTGCATCGGGCCGGAGTCGGTCGTGAGGAAGAGCGAGCAGCGCCGCAAGAGGCCTGCGAGCACGGTCAGGCTGACCTTGCCCGTGAAGACGTGGACATGCTCCTGCTCCTCCATCTGCGCGCGGCATTTCTCGACGAGCGGCACGTCGGTCGGGCCGCCCATGAAGGCGACGTCGTAACCCTCGCGGATGAAGCGGTCGGCGCAGGCGGCAAAGTAGCTGTCGAGCCAGCGCTTCGTCTGCCAGCTCGCGCCGATGTTGAAGGCGACGACCTTGGCCTCGGGCGCGAATTCCTGCTGCCAGAGTGCGGCGGCCTTGGCCTCCTCCTCTGGCGGCAGCATCATCTCGAGGCCGCGGTCGTCGATGGTCTTGACGCCGACGGCCTCCTTGAGCACATCGAGGTGGCAGAGCACCTGATGCTTGACGAGTTCGGGTGGCGTGTCGGCCATGGCGCGGTTCGGCATGACCTTGTCAAAGAAGCGCTTGAAGCCGGGCTGCGAGTAGCCGACGATGCGCTTGCCGCCCGAGAAGGCGGCGATGGCCGAAGCGCGTTCATTGCGGTGGAAATTGATGACGAGGTCGAAGTGGCGCGCGCGGATTTTCCGGATGAAGCGCACGAGGGCGAGGAGGCCCTTGTCCTTGCCGTGCTTGTCGATGAGGATGCACTCGTCGAGGTTCTCGTTACAGCGCACGAGGTCGCCGAGCGGCTTGTCCGTCAAGAGCGCGATGTGCGCCTCGGGATAGTTCGTCCGCAGCGTGCGCAGGGCCGGCGTCACGAGCATGAGGTCGCCGATGTGCATCGTGTTGATGACGAGGATATTCTTGTACATGAAAATTTCCTTCTTGCTAGACTACTTGGCTTCAGATGGTGACGGCAGCGAGCGCTGGCACGAGGGCCTTTAGCTTTGCTTCGACCTGCTCGGGCTTGATGACGGCCATGCAGTCGTGGCCGAGCGGGCAGACGCGCTTCATGCACTCGCGGCAGTCACGGTCGACGACGAGCAGGTTCTCCATCTGCCCGTAGGGTCCCGTGCGGTGCGGATATGTCGGCCCCATGAGCATGACGGTCTTCGCGCCGATGCCGACGGCGAGATGCGTCGGGCCCGTGTCGCCGCCGACGACGGCCGCCGACTGCTGGAAGAGGTAGGCGAGTTGCTTGAAGTTCAGCTTGCCGACGAGGTCGATCGGCGGGATGTCCATCTTGGCCGCGATCTCGGCGGCCTTCTGCGTCTCGACGGGGCCGCTGCCGACGAGCACGGGGATGACGCCGTGGTTGTAGAGCCAGTCGCCGAGCATGGCAAAGTGCCCGTCCGGCCAGCATTTTGTCGGCCAGCTGGCACCGACGACGAGCACGGTGTAGGGATTCGCCATATTGGCGCCGGCCTGCGCGACGATCTGGCGCGTGAGCTGCTGCTCGCGCTCTGGCACGCGGATGGGCAGGCGCACTTCCTTGACCGCGCAGCCGATGGCGCGCGCCGTGTCGAGGTAGCGCTCGATGACGTGGTCGTGGCAGTGCGGGCCGATGACGGGCTTCGAGATGAGCTGGCTGCCCTCGCGCATGTTCCACATGCCGTACTTCTGCCCCTTCGGGGCCTTGGCGAGCGCGGCGACGGCCGCCGACTTGAAGAGGCCCTGCAGGTCGAGCACGACGTCGTAGTCGCGCGCCTGTATCTTCTGGCGCAGCGGCAGGAAGTTCTGCAGGAAGCCCTTGACGCTGCGGAACTTCTTCTTCTCGAAGACGATGATCTCGTCGACGCAGGCGGCCATCGCGACGATGTCGTAGGCCGGCGGCTCGACGACCCAGGTCAGGTGGGCATCGGGATACGTCTCCTTGATGGCGTAGCTCACGGGCAGGGCGTGGATGACATCGCCGATGGAGCTCATCTTCACGATCAGGATATTCTTCACAGCGCAATCATCCCTCCATATTTTTTATCTTCTCGATGACGTTTGTCGTCGAGCGGCCGACGACCATCTGGACGAACTCGACGCGGCCGCCGTAGCTCTGGACGATCTTGGCCTCGGGCAGCGTCTCGAGCGTGTAGTCACCGCCCTTGACGTAGACGTCGGGGCGGACCTTGGCGATGATGGTCTCGGCTGTCTTCTCGCCGAACAAGACGACGTAGTCGACGGCCTTGAGTGCGCCGACGACCTCGGCGCGATCGAGCTCGCCGTTGATGGGGCGCGCGGGGCCCTTGTTGCCGCGCACGGATGCATCCGTGTTGAGGCCGAGCACGAGGCAGTCGCCGAAGGAGCGCGCTTTCTCGAGGTAGCGCACGTGGCCGGCGTGCAGGATGTCGAAGCAGCCGTTCGTGAAGACGATCTTCTCGCCGGCGCGATGGAGAATCTCGCAGAGCTTCTCGATATCATTTGGGTCAATCAGCATGGTATTCCCTCACTTTGACGGATATTCCGGATGTTGTTTCTCGACGGCCTCGGCGAGCTCGCGCACGGAAACCGTGCTCGTGCCGAGCTTGCGCACGGCGATGCCGCTCGCGATGTTGCTGAGGCGCGCGGCGAGCGCCGGCTCTGCACCGGCGGCCAGCGCCAGGATGACGGTCGCGACACAGGTATCACCGGCGCCGGAGACGTCGAATACCTCGCTCTTGTCGGAGACGGGGATCTCGTGGACGGCGCCGTGCTCGACGAGGACCATGCCGAGCTCGCCGCGCGTCACGAGGACGCCCTTGGCCGCGAGCTCCTGACGGAGCTCCTCTGCCGCCCTGACAATGTCCTCCGTCGTCACGAGCTCGCGGCCCATGGCCGCGGCAATCTCGGCATCGTTCTGCTTGACGTAGCCGATGCCGTGGAAGCGGCGGACGGCGTAGCGCGAGTCGACAATGCTAGGGATGCCCTTGGCCTGACAATAGTCGATCAGCAGGGACTGGAGCCCTTCGGTGACGGTGTCAGAGCCGTAGTCGCTGATGACGACGCCCTCGACAGTCGGCAGGACGGACTTGATGTAGGCGCACAGCTCCGCCTCGACGGCTGGGGCCATCGGCGCCTTGCTCTCCCTGTCGATGCGCACGATCTGCTGGCTGACCGTCGCGCGGCCGCCCGCAATGATGCGCGTCTTGGAGATGGTCGGCCGCGAATCGTCGGCGATAAGGCCGCGGACGTCGGCGCCGTTCTTCGCGAGAATAGCGCGCAATCCGTCAGCGCTCTTGTCTCTGCCGACGAGTCCGACGGCATGGACCTTGCCGCCGAGCGTCGCGATGTTGTTGACGACGTTGGCCGCGCCGCCCGCGACGACCTTCTCGCCGGCCTGCTCGAGCACGAGCACAGGGGCTTCGCGCGAGATGCGCGAGATGCGGCCGTCGAGGTAGATGTCGGCGACCATGTCGCCGATGACGAGGATATCCCTGCCCTGCATGCCGGACAGGGCATCATGGTATTCCTGCTGCAACGCATTCATCCTTTCTCATACTGCCAGCGCATCACATCGGCAGGAAGCGCCACTTGACCTTCCATGTATTGTCGCGTCCCTCGTAGTGAAGGATGAGCTGCGAGCAGTGCATGTCGTGGAACCAGTAGTAGTCGAACTTGCGCCAAGTTGCGTTGTCGACGTCGTACTTCGAGCCGAAGGCCACGCGGTTGTTCTCGTCGATGCGGTAGCTGAAGCCGGCCTCTACTTTGCGCGAGTAGCTGTCGTTGTCGAAGTCAAACGGCGAGAGCTCGCGATTATTCTTCTGGTAGCGGTAGGCACCGTAGCCCGACCAGCGGTCGTCGAAATCCTTCGTCAAGGTCGCATCGTAGTTGAAGCCGTTGTAGTGCGCGTCGTTATACGACTCGTGCGTAACCTCGTAGCTCGTACTGAGGTTGAGCTTCCAGCCGTCGAAGCGGATCGGGTCGTAGCTCAGGCCCACATTGTACATCTTGTGGTTACTCTTGACCTCGCCCTGCTTCCAGCGGCCGTACTCGCCGTTGATGCTGTAGTGGAACGGAGAATTGCCGATGCGCGCCGTGTGGCCGACGAGCAGCGACGGCTGCTTCTTGATCCAGTTGTCGTCGCTGTCGTCGAAGTAGCCCTGCGTCACGCGCGCGTAGTTGCCCGCGTTGGCCCAGCCCACGTTGAACTCATTGCGCCAGTCCTTCTTCGTCGTGTAGACGATCTTGGCATTGGCATCGACATTCTTGGCGATGGGCTGCTTGAGGTTCTCGCGGATCCAGAGGCCGTTCGTCTTGTCGTAGCCGACGCGCGGGAACCAGTCGGAGACAGTCGTGTCTTTCTTGAGGTTGACCTCGTAGCGCGACTTCGACATGAAGGTTGCGCCCTTGATCTTGAACTTGACGTTGTGCAGGACCATCTTGTCGTCGGGGTAGATCTCGATCTTGCGCGCGAAGAGGCTGTAGTCGGGGTGGATGGCGCTGCACTTCGTCTTCGTGCCGTCGTAGATGACGATCTTGTCGGGATAGAACTCGAACTTCTTGCCCGTCATGTAGTTTTCGGCCACTTTGCCCTTGGCGCTCTCCATCGAGCCCGTGCGCATGCGGTAGTTGTAGTTCGTCTCGAAGCCGTCGAGCATGACCTCAGTCTGGCCCGGCGTGAACTGCAGCATATGGCCCTTGCCCGGAATGTGGATGCGCTCCTCGATGGTGTTGCCGTCGACGTTCTCGCCCTCGAAGCGGTGCTGGTCGAGCTGCGTGACCTTGACCTTGCCCTTGGCCGTGAAGTCGCCCGTCACCTGGTTCCACGTGAGGTCATCGCCCTCGAAGGCGACAGGTGCGGCCTTCGTCGGGTCAATCGGGTAGCGCAGGTGCTTGCGCATCTCCTCCGTATCGGCCTTGAGCTGGTCTTTCTCGGGATTCGGCTTCTGGGCGCGCGCCGCGCGGTGCTCGTTCTCAAGGTAGTCGAGCAGGCCCAGGCTCGTATCGGAATCGGAATGATACGTCGCGGCGCTGGCCGTGCCCGCTGCTGCCGGCAGGACGAGGGCCGTGATCATCAGGCCTGATAAAATCTTCGTTGCTGATTTCATCCAGAAAATCTCCATTCTATGCATCTATGCAATCGTACATCCTCTATAGTACATCATCGCCGCGAGGAGCGCAAATCTCATGGCTTCTCAGCAAGTGTCTCATTGAGGCTGCCCGTGCGGTAGCCGAGCAGGTCGAGCGCGGCGTAGGCAAAGCCGATGCGCCTGAAAAAAGCCGCCGTCTCCTCGCGCAAACCTTCTTCAAGGAAGCGCGGGATGTCCTCTGGCACGAGCTCGATGCGCGCCACCTCGCCATGCGCGCGCACGCGCAGCTGGCGGAAGCCCTTCGCCATAAGGAATTCCTCGGCGCGATTGACGCGCGTAAGGCCCTCTGGCGTCAGCTCTTTCCCGTACGGGAAGCGCGAGGCCAGGCAGGCGAAAGAAGGCTTGTCCCATGTCGGCAGGCCGAGCGCCCTGGAGAGCGCGCGGATGTCGGCCTTGCGGAGCCCTGCCTCGTGCAGCGGGCTCACGATGGCGAGCTCGCGAAGCGCCCTGTGCCCCGGGCGGTAGTCGCCGTCGTCGTCGAGGTTCGAGCCGTCGACAACAAAGGCGAGGCCATGCTCTGCTGCGAGTTCCTTCATGTGCGCGAACAGTGCGTGCTTGCAGTAGTAGCAGCGGTCTTTGGGGTTCTCGC
Source organism: Mitsuokella jalaludinii (assembly GCF_928722185.1). Lineage (NCBI taxonomy): Bacteria > Bacillati > Bacillota > Negativicutes > Selenomonadales > Selenomonadaceae > Mitsuokella > Mitsuokella jalaludinii. The sequence continues at coordinate 1,704,913 of NZ_CAKMXA010000001.1, read as the reverse complement.
GGACATGCGGCACCGTGAGGATCGGGAACGGCACGGCATGGTGCTCGATGCCCTCTTTCTCGCAGAAGGCCCGGGCGTCGTCGACATCGCGCTGCGGCACAAAGTCAGAGGCCGCGGTGAACGCCACCGCTTTGCTGCCGAGCACATCGTGCGCTACCTTGACGAGCAAGGTCGAGTCGACGCCGCTCGAGAAGGCCACGGCGACACTGCCGAGCTGCTGCAGGATAACCCGCAACTTCTCGTACTTCTGGCGCACGGGCTCGGGGAGAGACTGTATAGAGTTCATGGGAATCACCTTTCTTCAGGGGAAATCAATTCTGGGGCTTCAACAAGCCGTTCTGGTAGGCGAGCAGCAGATTGTAGAGGTCCGTGATCTCGTCCTGGATGGCTCGGCCCTGGTCGGTGTCGCCGACCGTGTTATGGCACGACTGCAGTTCGACTGTCTCGGAGACGGACTCGATGTCGTGGTTGGCGCGCAGCGCCTCGCGGACGTCGGCGATGCGCTGGTGCTCGAGCAGGCGCAGGCCGCGCGAATTCGAGATGAGCGTGTAGCCGGAGATGCCCGTCTTCTTGTGGTAGGCGCGGCAGAAGCCGCCGTCGATGATGATGGCGCGGCCGCCCGCCTTGATGGGGCTCTCGCCCTTCTTGACCTTGACGGGTACATGGCCGTTGATGATGTGGCCGCGCTTCGGGTCGAGGCCGAATTCCTGCAGGACATGCTCGCAGCATTCCACCGTGTCGATGTAGCGGTAGTACGGGTCAGACGGCTCCTTCCATGTGCTCTCGTCGGGAATCAGCGCGCGCTCAAACGTCTTGAACTCGCGCCCAGACGTCGGCGAGAGCCTGCCGCACCAGAGGAAGTACATGAAGTCGAGGGCGCGCGGCGTGCCATGCAGCCATGCCTCCCGCGCGCGCTGCTCGCAGAAGTCGAACCAGCTGCGGCCGCGGTACTCCTTGCCCTCGAAGCGTATCGTGCGGAAACTGCCGTCTTCATTGAGCGGCACGCAGCCGTGGAACAGCAGATTGCCGTTGCAGCAGGTGTAGAGATTGCCCTTCTGGTAGAGGTAGTCGACGTGACGGTGCAGGACGGCGCTCTCCGTGAAGTAGGAGCGCAGGTCCGCGATGATCTCCTGCTCCTTTGCGGTCAGCTCGTAGACATCCTCGCCCGACTCGTCAATCGTCGGGAAGTAGGCGCTCTCGAGCTCGTAGCGCCTGCCGTCGCCGAGCCGCGCATACGAGGAACGGAAGTCGATGTGATGGAGCAGCCGGCGGCTCTCCATCTGGAAGTCGTGATTGCGCGCGATGAGCTGGCCCTCGAGCTTGAACATCATGATGGTGATGGCGCGCTCCGCTGCCTTCAGGGGCGCTTCGTCGGGGTAGATGTGCGAGGCAAATGTCGTCAGCGGCCGCAGGCTGATGCCGTAGCCGCGCTCGAGGACGTCGGTATTGTGGTAGCGCAGGGAATTGCGCACGACCGTCGCGATGCAGGCCTCGCTGCCAAGCGCCGCGCCCATCCAGAGCACATCGTGGTTGCCCCACTGGATGTCGACGGACGGGTGCTCCATGAGCAAGTTGAGGATGGCGTCGGGCCGGTTGCCGCGGTCAAAGAAATCGCCGACGATGTGGAGCCGGTCGACGGCCAGCCGCTTAATCAGAACGGTGAACGCCTCGATGAAGTCCGCGCCGCTGTCAATCTGCACGATGGTATTGAGGAGCTTCTTGAGGTAGAGGAACTGCGCCTGGTCGGCTTCCGGGCGCGTGTTCATGAGCTCGACGATGACCGATGCGTAGCGGTCGGGGATGAAGCCGCTGACCTTCGAAGCCGGGTACTTGTAGCTCATGAGCTTCGCGAGCTCGAGCAGGCGCGAGAGGTTCTCGCGGTACCACGACGGCGTCGCGCGCCGCTCCGTGCGCATCTGGTCGATCTTCTCCTTCGGGTAGTAGATGAGCGTGCAGAACTCCGCCTTCTCGTCCTCCGTCAGCCGCACGCCGAAGACGTAGTCGACCTTCTCGCGGATGACGCCGGAGCAGTTGTTGAGGATGTGGAAAAACGAGGCATACTCGCCGTGCAGGTCGCTCATGAAGTGCTCGATGCCCTTCGGCAGCGAGAGGTACGACTGCAGGTAGATGAGCTTCTCGTAAACGGCTTCTTTTGTTGGGTATTTCTCGGCCATGAGGCGCAGGATCTTGCTCGTCTTCTTCGTGTGTGTGCGATAGTCCGTCATCGTGACTCCCCTTCCCTAATCTATCCCTCAATCTCATATCTCAGCGCAAGTCAGCTCAAAAAAGAAAAATGCGTGCGCAGGCCGTAGCAGAGCAGCACAGCTGCAATCGTGAAGAGGTACTCCGGCACAGAGCCGACCTTGAAGAGCCTGACGCCGACTTTCTGGTACGGCGTCAAGAGCGGCACCTTGCCGCAGACGGCGTCCTCGGCGATGTGCAAGAGAGCGCCGATGCAGATGTAGATGCCGATCGTCGTGAGGTCGGCCGTCGGCAAGGCAGTCAGCTGCCCCTCCTCGAGCCTGCTCAGGAAAAAGATCAGACCGAGGTACAAGAGCGGCCAGTGCGACCAGCCGCGGTGACGGCTGCGCCAGCTCCAGTAATTGCCCGCATGCGGATTGCCCTCGACCTTGTCGGGGAAGATTGCCCCCGCCATGCTGTAGATAGTCAGCAGCATATCGTCCGTGGCCGCATAGACAATGACGCCCGTCAGGACCTGGTGGTTGACCCATTTCATAAAAAACATTTCCTCCAAAGCACAAACGCACGAGATTCTATTCTCTATCTCACTATTCTACCAGATATTACAAGGAAAACATATGAGTGCTGGCGATTTTTTGGACGCATACCGCCTCGTATAGTATAATAGAATCACACAGACAGAAAGGAATTTGCCAGATGGATGATTATACTTGGGAAAAGACCATACAGAGGCGCAGGATCAGGAGGCGACGCCAGGCTCTCCTGATCCTCGTGCTGCTGATCCTCGCGCTCGGCGCCTTCTTCGGCTGGCATTCGTATGCCGAGAAGCGCACACCGGAATACGCGCTCGAGCAGGCGGCGATCGCCGTTCAGAAGAAGGATGCCGACAGCTTCCGGCACTACGTCAACCTCGACCTCGTGACCTCGCGCGGCTACGACGACCTGACGGCAGACCTGCTCTCCTACGACACGACGCTGACAGCTGTCAACAAGGCCGCCTACGAGAAGTTCTACATCACGGTCAAGCCGCAGCTCACGAGCGGCACGCAGGACACGATCCTGCGGCGCGTGAGCTCGGGCGAGTGGAGCCTGCCTGAAGGCACGGACATCCTCAAGGGACGCCAGCTCGGCATCGACTACGAGCGCTTCCTCGCGCGCAGCCAGATGCGCAACACCTCGCTTGTCGGCATCGGCAAGGTCACGCGCGACGGCACGGCGGCAACGGCTGAGATCGAGGTGCGCGACGACTGGACGGGCACATCCTTCACGCTCGAGGCCGCAATGGAGCAGGCGACGGACGGCCACTGGCAAGTCACCTATCTCAAGAATTACCGCGACTACCTCGACGCCATCACGCCGCTGCACAACGAGGACATCGCCAAGTACAGCGAGGCGACGAAGAACATCGTCGCCTCCTACAACGAGAAGCTCACCGCCTACAAGGCCCGCTTTGCCGCACTGAGCCAGACGAGTTCCGGCACATTCACGGCCGAGCAGAAGGCGGGGCTTGAGGCACTGGTCGAGAAGGAAGTCATCCCGACTCTGCAGGCTCGCCAGCAGGAGCTCGCGAGCGTCGAGGTGCCGCCCGGTGCCCGCTACCTTGCCGACCAGCGCCAGCAGGCCACTGAGCTGACGCTCAAGGCATGGCAGCACTTCCTCGCGGGCATCAAGAACGATGACCCCGATGAGCTCGCCCAGGCCGAGACGCTCAACAAGCAGGAGCTCGCCGTCGACCTGCGCGTCGACGACATCATCCGCCACACGGCCATCAGCCGCAGCATCCCCAATCTGCCGTGACTGCCCTGCCCCATCAAAAAAGGTTCCACTCCGATGAGTGGAACCTTTTTTGATGGGATTACGGCTTCTGTATCTTGTACATCGCAGCGTACATCGTCGGCAGCACGAGCAGTGTCAAGACCGTGGCGACGAGCAGGCCGCTGGCGATGGCGACGGCCATCGGCCCCCAGAAGGCGCTCGTCATCAGGGGCAGCATGCCGAGGATGGCGGCTGCAGCCGTCAGCATGATGGGGCGGAAGCGCAGCACAGCGGAGTCGACGACGGCATCCCACGGCGTTTCGCCCGCCTCCAGATGCTTCTGGATCTGGTCGATGAGGATGACCGAGTTGCGGATGATCATGCCGAAGAGCGCGAGCACGCCGAGGATGGCGACGAAGCCCATGGCCTTGTCGAGCACGAGCATGCCGATGGCCACGCCGATGATGCCGAGCGGCGCCGTCAGGACGGTCAGGACCATGTCCTTGAAGCTGCGCAGCTGGAACATCAAGAGCGTCATGATGAGGAACACCATGACTGGTATTGGCTTGACGAGGAAGCCGACTGACTTGTCGCTGTCCTCGAGCGTGCCGGCCGCTTCGATGGAACAGCCGAGCGGCAGATCATCGCGCAGGTCCTTCGTCGCCTCGTACGCTTTCTTCGTCGCGTCATTAGCCGTGCCCGTCTTGACATCGGCGCTGACCGTGACGGTCGGCATGAGGTCGTAGCGCTTGATGAGGCCGTCCTCACCTTCGTACGAGATCTTCGCAATCTGGTCGAGCGTCACATAGCCGGCCTGGCCGAGGTAGATCGGCAGATTCTTGAGCTCGGCGATGTTCTGGCGGTCAACAGCCGCGAGCCGCAGGTCGATGTCGATTGTGCGGTCCCTCGTGTAGAATTCCGCCGCCTTGGCGCCCGTGAGCTCCGTGTAGAGCATCTGCGAGACGGCCTGCGTCGTCACGCCCATGCTGCGCAGCTTGTCCTGATCGAGCTCGAGGTGGACGACCTTGCTCTTCTGGCCCCAGTCCGTCTGGATATTCGTGTTGTTGGGATCCTCGGCGAGGATGTCCGCGACCTCGGCCGCCGTCGCCTTCGCCTGTTCGACTGTGTAGCCAGAGACGCGCAGCATGACAGGATGATCGGCCGGCGGGCCCGTCTGGATGAACTGGATGTTGCCGCTGACGTCGGAGAACTCACCGGCAAAGGCATCCTGGAGATCCTTGGCCAGCGCCTCGCGGGCCTTCGTGTCCTTCGCAACGATGACGAACTGCGAACAGTTGTCGGCTGCGGCCTTCGGGTCGACCGTCAGCACGAAGCGCGGCGCGTACTGGCCGACGTAATACGAGTAGTTCTCGAGCTTGTCACTGCGCTCCTGCAAAAAGTCCGACATGCGGTCGCAGACGGCCTGCGAGGCCTCCATCGAGGAGCCCTCCGGCAGCTTGAGCTCCACGAGGATCTCCGGGCGCAGCGATGGCGGGAAGAACTCCTGCTTGATGAACGTCATCATGAAGAGCGAGAGGAAGAATACGCCGGCCGTCGCGATGAGCACGACCTTGCGATGCGTCAGGAAGATGGTGAGCACCTTGCGGAACCACGTGTAGAAGCGGCTCTGGTACGGGTCAATATGCCCCTCAGCATCCTTCTTGACCTCGACGCGAATCAGGTAGTAGCCATAGAGCGGCGCGACCATGACAGAGACGATCCACGAGAGCAAGAGCGCCGTTGCGATGACCGGGAAGAGCGCGCTGCAGAACTCGCTGGCCATGCCCTTCGCAAAGGCGACGGGGATGAAGCCACAGCAGGTAATGAGCGTGCCCGTCAGCATCGGCTTAGCCGTCGCGCGGAAGGCGTAGCAGGCCGCGTCGAAGCGGCTGTTGCCCATCTCGAGCTTGACGCTCATCATCTCGACGGCGATGATGGCATCGTCGACGAGCAGGCCGAGCGCGATGATCAGCGAGCCGAGCGAGACTTTGTGCAAGTCGATGCCCACAGCGTACATGACGACGAAGGTACCGCAGAGCACGAGCGGGATGCAGCCCGCGACGACGAGGCCCGTGCGGAAGCCAAGCGACAGGAAGCTGACGGCCAGCACGATGACGATGGCCTCGACGAGCGTCTTGACGAAGTCGTGGATGGACTCCGCGACGACGCTCGGCTGGTCAGATACCTGGTGGATCTCGAGGCCGACGGGCATGTCCTGCTGGATCTTGCCGATCTCCGCCTTGAGATCATCGCCGAGCTTCAGGATATTGCCGCCGTCCTCCATCGAGACGGCGATGCCGATGGCCGGCTCGCCGTTGTAGTACATCTTCGGCGCAGCCGGCTCCTCAAAGCGGCGCTCGACCTTGGCGATATCGCCGAGCCGCAGCACCTTGCCGCCCGCATTCACGGGCATCTGGCGGATGGCCTCGACATCGTCGAACTGGCCCGACACGCGCACGTAGACGTTGTCGGAGTCCGTCTCGACCATGCCGCCTGGCGTCATGTCATTCTGCTGTGCGAGCGCGTTCATGATGACCTGCGGGCTGATGCCGAGCTCGGAGAGCTTGGCGCGGTCCATCTCGATGTAGACCTTCTCCTCCTGTTCGCCGACGAGTTCGACTTTCTGGACGCTCGGCACATTGAGGAGCAGTCGCCGCGTCTTCTCGGCCTGCTGGCGCATCTCCTCATACGAGTAGCCGTCGCCTGTCACGGCGTAGATCGAGCCGTAGACATCGTCGAAGCGGTCGTTGTAGTACGGGCCGTAGACGCCCTGCGGCAGTTCGCGCTTGACGTCCTCGCAGAGATTGCGCACATCCTTCCAAGTGTCGCGCACCTTTTCCTTCGCGACCTCATCGGAGAGCTCGACGTAGATGATGGTCTGGCCCGCGCGCGTCTCACTCTTGATGTTGTCGAGTCCCTGCGTGTCCTGGAGCTTCTTCTCGAGCTTGTCCGTGACCTGCTCCTGCATCTCCTGCGCCGTCGCGCCCGGCCAGGCGGCCGAGACGACCATCTGGCGTATCGTGAACTGCGGGTCCTCCATGCGGCCGAGCTTGTTGTAGGCAAAGATGCCGCCGATGGCCGTCACGATGATGAAGTACCAGACGAGCACCTTGTTCTTCAGGGAGACTTCTGTCAGATTTCTCATTTGTCCGCCTCCGTCCGCACGGCCTGGCCCTCACGGAGTTTATGGACGCCGGCCGTCACGACGACATCCGTCGGCGCGAGGCCGTGCACAAGGACCGTGTTGTCGCCGAAGTTCTCGACCTCGACGCTCTTCAGGGCAACGGTGTTGTCGTCCGTGACGACCCATACCTCGGGCGCGTCATCCGTCTGGTAGATGGCCGAGAGCGGCAGGACGGCACCTGAAGAGGCGTTGCCGTCCGACTGCCGGACAGCCACACTGGCCGTCATGCCGAGCTGCATGCCCTGCGGCGGGTTCGGAACGGAGACGCGCACTTTGTAGGTGCGCGAAGTGCTGTCCGCCATCGGCGCAACTTCGCGCACCGTGCCGTCCACTTCCTGAGATAGCGCCCAGAACGAAACTTTGACCGGCGTGCCGACTGCCACATCCTCGATGCGGTTCTCCGGGACGGCGATCTCCACCTCAAGCTCATCCGTCTGCACGAGCGTCATAACGGTCTGGCCGGCTGCGACGACCTGCCCTTCCTCCGCGTCAATCTTCGAGATGACGCCGTCTGCACCGGCTGTCAAGTTCGTGTAGCCGAGTGCGTTGTGCCCCTGCGCAGCGGTGGCGAGCGCCTGCTGGTACGTCGCAAAGGCCGCGTCGTAATTGGCCTGATACTGGTCGAGCACAGAGGCCGCGACAGCATCCTCTTGGTAGAGCTCGCTGTAGCGCGCGAGGTTGCGCTGTGCCAGGTCGAGCTGCGCGCGGGCCTGCGCGACCTGCGCGTCGCCGGCATTCGACTGCTGCACGACGTCCTTGGCGTTGATGACCATCAGCGTGTCGCCCGCCCTGACGCGGCTGCCCTCCTGCACATTGCGCGCGAGGATCTGGCCGCCGACCTGGAAGGCGAGGTTCGTCTCATAGCGGCCGCGCACCGTGCCAGCGTACGTGCCCGTGTCAGCCTCCATGCCGCTGCCGGCCTGCTGCGTCTTGACGAGCGGCGCCTTCTCTGCAGGCGCCGCCTTCTGGCCGCAGCCGGCGGCCGAGAGCGCGACAACGAACGCGAGCACGAGCGCCAGTCCCTTACGATTCTGCATGACCGTTCCCCCTTGTCATTTCTACCTCCGGTATATCGCGCGCCAGCTTGCGGATGTCGGCACGGCAGGCCCGGTCGACGAGATGGTCGAAGCCCTTGACGATGACCTCGACTTCCGCGGGCTCCATGTCCTCCACGAGGTAGTCGACCCAGCGCTGGATGACATTGCGCAGGTAAGCGTGCTGCTCCTTGCCGTAGTCCGTCAGGTAGACGTGCTTAGCGCGCTTGTCGCGCGCATCCTGCTCGCGGTAGACGAGCCCCTTCTTCTCGAGCATCGTCATCGTGCGTGTCACGACGGCCTTGTCGAGGTAGAGCATAGCGGCGAGCTCATCCTGCCGCGCACCCTCGTGGTCGTAGATGCGCAGCAGCATGACGTACTCCGAGTACGTCAGATGCAGCTTCTCGCACGCCTCGACAACAAAGATCTGTGAGCGGCGATGAAGCACCGAAAACCAGCGTCCTATGTTGATATACTCATCCATGAGTGATCCCTCCCATTATCTGCCTATCCCTTGACAGATATATATCAGCAAATGTCCAGTTGATGAAATCAACTATGATCACGATAATTGTAACATATTGGGCTAGCAGGTTCAAGGCAGCAGACATCGTCCCCGAAAAATACCGTATACATGAGAAACCCATATATTTTCGCAGAAGCAGCGTGTATAATGAAAGAGACTATGAAACAAGAAAGGGGATATTCTATGACCTGTCCAAGGGTTGGACACATCAATTTCCTGAACGTCCTGCCGCTGACCTGGAGCTATGCGCACGGTGCAGCGGACGGCCTCCAGCTCACGCGCGGCGTACCGGCGGAGCTCAACAGCGACATCGTCAACCACCGCCTCGACGTTAGCAATGTCTCGTCCATCGTCTACGCCCGCCACAGTGAGGCACTCGTCGTCGTACCGGATGTCTGTGTCTCGACGGACGGCGATGTCGAGAGCATCCTGCTCGCCTCGCGCAAGCCCATCGAGTCCCTGAAGGACGACAAGATCATCCTGACGGCCAAGTCGGCGACATCGCACTGCCTTTTGAAGATCATCCTGCGCCTCGCCTACGGCGCCATCCCGAACTACTACGTGCGTCACATCACTCCGGAAGACCCGATCCCTGACGACGCGACAGCCTCGCTGCTCATCGGCGACGACGCGCTCTGGCTCTACCACCACCCGCGCGAGGGCTACTATTACTACGACCTCGGCCTCGAGTGGAAGAAGATGACGGGCAAGAAGATGGTCTACGCGCTCTGGGTCGCGAGCCGCCGCTTCGCCGAGAGCCATCCAGAATCATTGCAGCTCGTCTACGACCGCATCCACACGGCCTTCCAGACAGCAGAAGCGCACAAGGACGCGGCCATCCGCGAGATCCTGCCGAAGAAACCCGCCTTCACCTACGAGCAGCTCGAGGAGTATCTCGGCCCGATCATCCGCTGGGACCTCGCCGACGACTACCTCGACGGCCTCAGGACCTTCTACAAGTTCGCCCACGAGATGAACCTCATCGACCACGTGCCTGAGATCGAGTTCGCCCCCGTGCGGCGCAGCTGAGCGGCACGATAAGAGAATACGGCGCAAAAAAGACGCTCTGACCTGAAATGTCAGAGCGTCTTTTATCATCGGATGTTGGATTGTCTCATCGCTCAAGACTGCGCGTGCAGCAGCTTTGCCTTGACGATGCGGCGCACCGACTCGTCGACACGCTCCATCGGGATCGTGCCGTCCTCGACGGCGTCCAAGAGGCCGAGGTAGACGTCCGTCTCATGCGGGTACTCGTGGCAGACGAGCACGATATCTGAGCCGGCTTCGACAGCCTTGACGCCGAGTTCGCGGAAGCTGTAGTGCTTCGCTAGTGCGCCCATCTCGACGTCATCCGTGATGATGAGGCCGCGGTAGCCTAGCTCACCGCGCAGGAAGTCCGTCTGTATGGCCTTCGAGATGCTCGCGGGGTTCTCTCCGTCGAGCGCCGGATAGCGCAGGTGCGAGACGAGCACGAAGTAGTCCTCGCTCTGGCGCTCATCGATGACCTTCTGGAACGGCACGATATCGCGCTTCAGGAGCTCCGCCTTCGTGGCCGTGATGGAGGAGATGTCCTCATGCGAGTCGACCGTGCCGCGGCCGATGCCCGGGAAGTGCTTGAGCGCGTACATCATGTGCTGCTGCTCGTAGCCCTGTGCGGCAGCCTCGACGAACTTGGCCGCCTGCTCGGGATCCGCACTGAACGAGCGCGCGTATTCGCCGACATCGGCGACCGGCGCGAAGTTGACGTTAAAGCCGAGCTTCTTGAGCTTCTCCGCCGTCTGGCGGGCCGACTCCTCCGCGCGCGTTACCTCACCGCTCCTGCCGATCTCCTGCTCCGACGGCGGCGGCGTCAGGAACGACTTGCCGCGCACGACCTGGCCGCCCTCCTCATCGACGCCGATGAAGAGCGGCACCTTCTGGTCCGCCTTCGCCTGCAGGTCCGCGATGAGCTGCTTCGTCTGGTCGGCCGACTCCATGTTGCGGTCAAACAGGATGACGCCACCCATGTGGTACTGGTGCAGCATGTAGAGGCTGTCATCCGTGACATCCGTCCCCTGGACGCCGATCATGACCATCTGGCCGACCTTCTCCGTCGTCGTCATCGAGTCGACAATCGCATCGACCTTCTCGTCGAGCGTCTGCTCCTTCGCTGTCTGACCTGCGCCATCGCCGCTCTGCGCCTTGCCGCAGCCCGCCACGATTGCGGCAGTCGACAGAGCAAATAGCAGCAGAACGAGCAGCCAAAAGCGGCTCATGTTCTTTCGCATCATCCCATCCCTTTCCGTTCTCACAGATTCACACCCAAATGTCATCCCGCTTACTTGAAGAACATCGCGTAGTAGCCCGCTACAAAGATGTAGAGGACAATCAGCGGCAGGATCCAGGTCGCGTAGAAGCGGATCCACTTTGGGAAGGCCATGCCCTTGCCGGTGTCGGCCTCCTTGATGAAGTTATTCCAGCCCCAGCCGTAGCGGCTCGTGCAGAAGGCCAGGTAGACGAGGCTGCCGAGCGGCAGCAGGTTGTTGCTGACGATGAAGTCCTCGAGGCTCAGGACATTCGACCCCGGGCCGAACGGCGTGAAGCCGCTCCAGAGGTTGAAGCCCAGGACGCAGGGCATCGAGAGCAGGATGATGACGAGCATGCCCCAGCGGATGATGATCTTGCGGTCCTTGCGCAAAAGCTCGAGGAAACAGCAGATGAGATTCTCGAACACGGCGATGACCGTCGACATCGAGGCAAAGGCCATGAACAGGAAAAACATCGCGCCCCAGAAGTGGCCGAGCGGCATGTGGTTGAATACGTTCGGCAAGGTGACGAACAGCAGGTTCGGGCCGCTGCCCGGATTGACGCCGTAGCTGAAGCAGGCCGGGAAGATGATGAGGCCGGCCATGATGGCGACGAAGGTGTCGAGCACGATGACCCAGACAGCCTCGCCCGTCAGCCGCTTCGACTTGCCGATGTAGCTGCCGAAGATGGCGAGCGCGCCGATGCCGAGGCTCAGCGTGAAGAAGGCCTGCCCCATCGCCGCAAAGACGACCTCCTGCACGCCGTACTCCACGACCTTGCTGAAGTCCGGATAGAGGTAGTACTTGAGTCCGATCTCGCTGTTCGGCAGCATGATGGAGTTGATGGCCAGCACGACCATCAGGACGAGCAGGGCCGCCATCATCAACTTCGTGATGCGCTCGACGCCGGCCTCGACACCGAGGTAGCAGACGCCGCCGCAGAGCACGACGACGAGGATCATGCAGCCGGCCATCGTCACGGGGTCAGCGAGCAGGCCGCCGAAAACGGCCCCGACCGCCTCGGCGTCCATGCCGTCAAAGGCGCCCGTCGCCATCTTGTAGATGTAGTAGAACATCCAGCCCGAGACGGTCGTGTAGAACATCATGAGCAGAAGATTGCCTGCAATCGCCCCGTACTTGTAGAGATGCCACTTCGTCCCCTTCGGCTCGAGCACGTCAAACGACATGGCCGCACTGCGGACGCTCGCGCGCCCGACGGCAAATTCTGCGACCATGATGGGTAGCCCGAGAATGGCCAGAAACACGAGATAGATCAGCACGAACGAGGCGCCGCCATACTGGCCTGTGATGTACGGGAAGCGCCAGACATTGCCGAGTCCGATGGCACAGCCCGCTGAGACCAGGATGAAGCCCAGGCGCGTCGAAAAACTTCCTCTTTTTTCCAAAAATTATCCCTCCTATTCCCTTTTACAGGGATACAATTCCTTGTGGTTCACACTACACCAGTTTACTCTACAGCATCTTTTTTGTCCAGCCACGAGCAACAAAAGGGCCTCCCGCAAGGGAGGCCCTTTTATTGCACGACTGCTTCAAGTGAATCAGCCGAGAATCTTCTGGAGGTAGTTGCGGATGTCGTCGCCGTCTTCCATCGTCATGACGTCTGCGAGGATTTCCTTTGCCTTGACCGAGCTGATGGAGCGGATCTTCTCCTTGACGCGCGGGATCGACGGTGCACTCATCGAGAGCTCATTGATGCCCATAGCCATGAGCAGGACAGCGGCGTTCGGATCCGACGCCATCTCGCCGCACATGCCGGCCCAGATGCCGTTCTCACGAGCGCTCGTGATTGTGCGCTGTACAAGGCGCAGCACAGCCGGGTTGAAGTGGTTGTAGAGATAGGAAATATTCGCATTGCCGCGGTCGACTGCCAGCGTGTACTGGACGAGATCGTTCGTGCCGATGGAGAAGAAGTCAACGTACTTGGCAAGTACCGGCGTCATGATAGCTGCTGCCGGCGTCTCGACCATGATGCCGACCTGGACATCGTCAGAGTACGCCTTGCCCTCATGCGCGAGCTCGAGTTTTGCTTCCTCGATGAACTCCTTGACCTTCTTGAACTCCGCCACGTTGATGATCATCGGGATCATGATGGCTGCCTTGCCGTAGACGCCGGCGCGCAGGATGGCCTTGAGCTGCGGCAGGAAGAGGTCACGGCGCTGCAGGCTGATGCGGACGGCGCGATAACCGAGGAATGGATTCTCCTCCTCCGGGATGTTGAGGTACGGCAGCGGCTTGTCACCGCCGATATCCATCGTGCGGATGACGCAGAGCTTGCCCTTGCACTTCTCGATGGCCTCTTTGTAGGCCTTGAACTGGTCTTCCTCCGTCGGGATGTCCTGACGGCCCATGAAGACGAACTCGGAGCGGAACAGGCCAACGCCCTCTGCACCGTAGTTCAGCGCGTTGTCGACGTCCATGTGCGTGCCGATGTTGGCCATCAGGTCGACCTTGACACCATCCGTCGTGACAGCCGGCAGGTCCTTGAGAGCAGCGTAGTGCTCGGCGAGTTCCTTCTGCTTCTTGATCTTCTCGTCGTAGCTGGCGATGTCTTCAGGTGCCGGATTGATGACGATCTCGCCGCGCTCGCCGTCCATGATGACGTGGTCGCCATCCGCGATGCGGTCGATGCGGTCTTCCTTGTTGAGGCCGACGATCGTCGGGATTGCGCGAGCCTTGGCGATGATGACGGCATGGGCCGTCGTGCTGCCCGAGCCGAGCAGGACGCCGGCGATCTTCTCCGTCTCCATGCCGGCGATGACGGACGGCTCAATCTCACGGCCGCAGAGGATGACCTTCTCGTCACCGATTTCCGGCTCCTTGACGCCGAGGATGTACTTGGCGACGCGCTTGCCGACATCGCGCAGATCAACAGCGCGGGCTGCAAAGTACTCGTCCTCCATCTGCTCGAACATGACGGCCTGCTCTTCCGCAGCCTTGAGGACGCCCTGTGGCGCATTGCCGAGCTCCTCAATCTTGGCCATGATGTTGTCGGCCATCATCGGGTCCTGTACCATCATGCGGTGTGCTTCCATGATGGCGGCCTGCTCCTTCATGTCCTTGCTCTTGAGCTTCTCGATGCTCTCGCGCAGGATCTCTGCGACAGCCGTCAGGGCATCCTGTGCCTTCTGCTTCTCCGTCGCCTTGTCTTCCGGCTTGTAGTTGACGAGATAGCCGTCAAGGTTCTGGCCTGCGAGCATGATCTTGCCCATGGCGATACCGGAGATGACGCCTTTACCACGAATGATTTCTGCCATTTTACTTTCCCCCTGAAAAATTCCCTGCATTCGCGTGCATTCCCTGCACATATGCAAATGACCTCCCTCCCGCCGGAGCCGGAGGAAGGTCACTCACCTCTTCTGTTCGCTTATCGCGCTCGAATCCGAAATTATTCCTCGCCGAACTTGGAGTCGATGAGGTCTTTCAGAGCCTTGACTGCCTCTGCTTCATCCGGGCCGTCTGCGATGATCGTGACTTCCGTGCCCTTGACGAGGCCCATGCTCATGATCATGAGGATGCTCTTTGCATCGATCGTCTTGCCCTTAGCCTGCAGCTGGATCTTGGACTTGAACTTCGTAGCCGTCTGAACGAAGATGGAAGCCGGGCGAGCGTGGATACCAGTCTTGTTTTCAATCGTAAGCGTTTCCTGAGTCATTTGAACCTCTCCAATCTTAAAACCATTAATCTTACTTTCCCTGTCGTTACAGGAACATAATCAGCACTTATAAATAATGCAAGATGCGTGCCAACTTTTTCCTCCAAGCAGGATTTTTTATCTTGACCCGTCAGGCCTTGTACACAAGGCTTCCGAGATCATATCGTCTTTTGCTTTCGGATTGTTCCGCCGCTATATGACGTCCTCCGATATGGGTTTTGGTAAATTTTACCAAAACTGCGATTTTGCTTGGTAATTTTTACCAACGCTTGGTAAATTATACCAAGCCGTATTTCCGCGCCTTGGCCGCCACGGTCTTGTGACTGATGCGCAGCAGTTTGGCCGCGCCGTTGAAGCTCGTTCCCTGGCGAAGGGCGTTTGCAATGATCTGCTTCTCGTACTCTTCCCACGGGAGGACGGTGTCATCGGCAAGGCTCTGCACCTCGCGTCCGGCGATGTCGCCCTTTATATAAGAAGGCAGCATGGCTGTCGTGATGAGATCCGTGTCCATCAGCGTGATCACGCGCTCGATGACATTCTCGAGCTCGCGGACATTGCCGGGCCAGCGGTAGTGCATGAACATCTGCATGGCGTCCGGCGTGATGCCGCGCACCGCCTTCTTGTTCTCCTTGCTGATCTTCTCGATGAAGTGCTCGACGAGCAAGGGGATATCGTCGGGGCGGTCGCGCAGCGGCGGCAGGATGATGGGGATGACGTTGAGGCGGTAGTAGAGGTCATCGCGGAAAGTGCCCTCGCGGACCATCGCCTCGAGGTCGCGGTTCGTCGCCGCGATGATGCGCACATCGACGTGAATGGTTTCCTCACCGCCGACGCGGTCGAATTCCTTCTGCTGCAAGACGCGCAGGAGCTTGACCTGCAGGTTCTTGTCGAGCTCCCCGATCTCGTCGAGGAAGATCGTGCCGCGGTTGGCGAGCTCGAACTTGCCGAGCTTGCGGCGCACGGCACCAGTGAAAGCACCCTTCTCGTGGCCAAAGAGCTCTGACTCGAGCAGCGCTCCGGGGATGGCGCCGCAGTTGACGCGGATGAAGGGGCCGCGACGTCGTCCGCTCGCATAGTGGATGCCCTCCGCGATGACCTCCTTGCCCGTGCCGCTCTCGCCGCGGATCAGGACATTGGCCGAAGAGTCCGCCGCCTTCGAGGCCAGCGCCAGCACGTCGACGACCTTGCCGCTCTTGCCGATGTAGTTGGCAAAAGCCTGCGCCGTCTTCTTGGTGCGCAGGAGCTCCTGCTCGAGGTACTCCGCTTTGGCCGAGACTTGCGACAGGCGCTCCATCAACGTCTGGATTTCCGTGATGTCCTTGATGACCGAGACGACGCCGGCAATCTCGCCGTCGACGAAGATTGGGTTGACATTGGCGACGATCGTCGTGCCGTCCTTCTTGTGGCGGATGCTGCCGATGCGCGCGATGCCAGAGCGCAGCACGGCGCAGCGGTTGCCGTCAGCAGCCGTCTCGAAGACGTTCTGACCGATGACCATCTCCGGCGTCTTGTGGACAATACGCAGATACGACGGATTGACATAGGTGATCTCGCCGCTGCGGTCAACGACGCAGATGCCGTCCTGCACCGCCTCGAGGATCATCTGCAGGCGTTCCTGCATCAGGGCATTCTCGTGCAGCAGCTTGTCGACGCCGTGGATCTCCGAAGCCTCGTTCATGATGAAGTCGCTCTCGAGGAAGCGCACCATCTCGATGACGGCCTGACGCCCGTTGTCTCCCTCCGCCGACACGAAGACCGAATCGCCCTGTGCGACCTTGAGGGCCACGAGCTTCATGAGGCTGTGCATCTCACAGCGCTCGCTGCGCGCGCTGCGCAGATAGAGGTGGCAGTCGTAGCGCTTGCAGAGTTCCTGTGCGCGCTGCACGATCATCGCCGCGACGCGCGCATGGATGCCGCCCTCGTCGTGGATGACGGCTTCCCGTTCAAAAATCATGTCCATCGTTCCTTTCTGCTTGTTATTATTATACTATAAAACACGGCCAAAATCCTCTCTCATCGCGTAAAAACCGAACCTTGCAAGCAAATATTTTCTAAGAGCGCCATCATCCGGGCGCCATCATCCGAGCGCCATCATCCGCCAGCACACCCGCCAGCTGCCCGAAAAAATCTGCAATTTTTTCCGAAGCAGCTATTGACAACATTACACGCGAGCGTTATGATAGTACCCGTAATCAAAACAACAGTTCACATAACGAATACAGCTGAAGACAGGAAAGAGTAGACTTCTGTTGCTGATGCATAGCGAGCCGGGCATGGTGAAAGCCGGTGATGAGCAGGAAGCCGAAAATCATCCTCGAGGCATGGCGCTGAACCAGAGTAAGCGACCACGACTGCTCCCCGTTACAGGAGCCGCGTATGATGGTACGTCGTGAACCTTACGAATGCCTGAGTACGTCAGAGCGTCGTGCTTTGGCACGGAACTTGGGTGGTAACGCGGAAATCAATCCGTCCCTTTCAGAGGGACGGATTTTTTATTTTTAGTCCATCACTCGGAACAGCCCTGAGAAATCTTGTGACTGCTTTCATCTCATCTATCATTTATCTTGGAGGTATCATCATGGAACAAGCAGCAAACGTCGATCTTGCCCATCTCAAGCGAGCGCGCGACTGGCGCATCATCCTGCCGGTCTTCCTCGTCTCGATCATCGCCTGCATCGACCGCGTCAATGTCGCCTACGCAAAGCTCACGATGACGGCGGACCTGCCGTGGATCACGCCGGAAGTCTTCGGCATGGGCGCCGGCATCTTCTTCGTCGGCTACCTGATCTTCGAGATCCCGGGCTCGCTCGTCGCCTCGCACTTCTCCGCGACGAAGTGGATTGCGCGCATCATGTTCACCTGGGGCCTCGTCTGCGTCTTCATGGCGTTCATCTCGACCGAGTTCCAGTTCTTCCTCTGCCGCTTCCTCTTGGGCGCGTCGGAGGCCAGCCTCTACCCGGTCATCTACTCCGTGCTCTTCCCACGCTGGTTCACGGCCGGTGAGCGCGCCCGCGCCACGAGCCTCATGCTGACTTCGCTGCTGCTCTCGAACATCATCGGCGCACCGATTGCCGGCGTGCTGCTCGAGAGTTCCTTCTTCGGCCTGCACGGCTGGCAGGAGCTCTTCATCCTCGAAGCCATCCCGGCCCTCGCCTTCGCTGTCTTCTTCTTCTTCTGCGTCAAGGACCGCCCGGACCAGGTCAGCTGGCTCACGGACGCCGAGAAAAAATACCTGACGGACAACTTCAACAAAGAGCAGGCTGCCATGCAGTCCCGCAAGAAATACACGGTTCTCGAAGCATTCCATGACCCGAAAGTCCTCAAGCTCTGCCTGATCTACTTCCTCTGGGTCGTCGGTTTCTGGGGCTTCTACTTCTGGATGCCGACCGTTCTCAAAGAACTCTCCGGCCTCTCGACCTCGCTGCTCGGCGGTGCCATCGCCATCCCGATGACGGCCGCACTGCTCGTCCAGCTCGTCATCAGCAAGACGGCCACGATGACGGGCGACAAGGTCTGGCACGTCGCCTGCACGCTCTTCGTCGGTGCTGTCGGCCTCGGCCTCTCGCCTTTTGCTCAGAGCCTGCCCGTCGCTCTCGCGCTCGTCTGCCTCTCCGCTATCGGCATCCACGCCGCCATGGGCGTCTGGTGGACCATCCCGACGACGTTCCTCACCGGCCCTGCTGCCGCCGGCTCCGTTGCCCTCATCAACTCCTGCGGCAACCTCGGCGGCTGGGTCGGCCCGAACATGATGGCCTGGGTCAAAGTCAATACGGGTTCCTTCGATGCCGGCTACTTCATCATGGGTGCCGCCATGCTCGTCTCCGGCCTGCTCGTCCTGACCATCCAGTACAAGCTCAACGGCCAGCGCAAAGACGTCTTCGCAGCCGATAAAGCCGCCGTCAGCGTCGAAGAAGCCGAAGCATGAGAACAATCAACTGAAAACACTGCTATAAAAAAGGTGATTGACCAACTGTGGTCAATCACCTTTTTATGTCATACAAACCTCAGAGCAACTTCACGCTGATCTTGACGACAACCTTGCGCACGGTCATGGGCTGACCGGAGGCGCAGGCCGGACGATGGATATCTTCCGGGAAAAAGACACTGTAGCAGCCGGGGCGCGCCTCGATGAAGCACTCGTTCTCCACCTTCTTGTAGAAGATCAGGTCGCGGTCGTCGAAGCGCTCCGCCACCTCATAGCTGCCTGTGTCCGGCGTGAAGCCAAGGCGCTCTCTGCCCGAGGCGAGGAACTGGACATCGGCGTACTTTTCATGGGCTTCGGGACGCTGCTCCTCTGCCGGCTTCGTCTCCGCGTCGAAGACCTGCGCGTAGATGTCATCGCCCTGGATCGCATAGCGGCCCGGCTCCATCTTCGTGAAGTCATGCGCCTTCAAGAAATCCAGTGCCTTCTCGACGGCCGTCGGCAGCATGACGCTCTGCTGTTTTGCATGGATGGAAGAAAAAATCATGATATGCCCTCCTCTGTGATCACAATCGCAGTCAATTGTGTGATGCCTTCTCGCCTATTGTATCACATGGAGCACAAATCCACATCAAAGAGATACGGCAAACTCTCTGCCGATGGCTTCGCACGCGGCGATGCCGTCGTCATCAGGGGCGTTCTCGATGGCAAGGCCGTCGCCTATGAGCTTGGCGCCCGCATTGCGCGTGCGCTCAGCCCAGGACTCCATCCAGGCACCGCCGCCCCAGCCGTAGGAACCGAAGAGTGCGACAGGCACGCCCTGCAGATGGCTCTCGGCCTCTGCGAAGAAGGGCTCGAACGCCCCTTCCTCGAGGACTTCATCCCCCATGGCCGGGCAGCCGAACATCAGGCCATCGTATTCTTTGAGGCGCTCGACGCCGCCAAACGATTCTACCTCGAATACATCGACATCGGCGCCGGCCTCCTTGGCCCCCTTCTCGATGGCCCTGGCCATCTCCAGCGTATTGCCCGTGCCGGTCCAGTAAATGATTGCGATCTTGCTCATTGAGAATCACCTTTCTTTCTATAAAAGTATATCTGCTTCTTCTGACTCAAACGGCTTTGACGAGATCCGGGAACGAACAGCCCTGCTCGAGGCGCGAGCAGAAGTCCTCCGTGCAGTGCGCATAGCGGTCGAACAGCGCCCGCGTCTCTCTTTCGTTCGCGTATACCTTCCAATACCCACTATAGCAGAAATCCTGCCCTTTGTGCGTGATAAAACCGACAACATCCTCGACAGGATAGCCAAGGAACAGGCCGATCTCATGCGGGAAGGATTTCTGGAGCTGCATGCGCAGGCACAGATGCGCGAGGCATACATCGAGCCCTTCGTCACACGGATAGCCGTACGCCTGCAGCAAATCCCGTACCTCCGCCTGCTCCAGATGGCGGCGAAGGCATGCTGCCCGGTAGAACAGCAGCAGCGTGTACGCCTCTCCCTCCGCTACGCGGAAGACTTCGATTCCCTTGCAGGAAAAACACGCCTTGTACGAGGCCAGCAGCCCTTCGAAATCATCAAAGCGGTCCCTGCGGAAGGAGAGCAGACTCGCGGGCCGCAGCCCGACGAGCAGCGGCGCGGCGTGGAAGCCCATGAGCTGTTCGAAACCCTCTCGTCCCAAAATGCATCACCTCTTGTTGAAAATCATTATCATCGTTGCTCTGCCTGTATTATATCGAAAATGTTTCTCAATTACAAGGCGGCCGATAAAATTTTTCGATTTCGCCTTTGTCCTCCTATGAGATAACCCCCTTTGATGCTATAATGGACAATAGCATAGTCAGGACTCGTAGCAGTCTGTAAGATTGTATTGACAACATTTCATTCCTATGCTACTATCAAAACATATAAGATTAATATGATTAGGAGGTAACTCATTCTATGATACAGCTGTCTCATATCGAGAAGACGTATGACAGCCCCTCCGGTCCCGTCAAGGCGCTCAAGGGTATCGACCTGACGATCGAGCGCGGCGAGATCTTCGGTATCATCGGTCTCAGCGGCGCGGGCAAGTCCACGCTGATCCGCTGCATCAACATGCTCGAGCGCCCGACGGCCGGCAAGGTCATCGTCGACGGCCAGGACATGACGGCCATGAGCGAGAAAGAGCTGCGCAAGGCGCGCAAGAACATCGGCATGATCTTCCAGCACTTCAACCTGCTGAGCTCGGCTACTGTCTACGACAACATCGCATTCCCGCTGCGCCTCTCGCACACGCCGGAAGCAGAGATCAAGAAAAAGGTACTGCCGCTCTTGGATCTCGTCGGACTGGCGGACAAGGCGCACCAGTATCCCTCGCAGCTTTCAGGCGGCCAGAAACAGCGCGTCGGCATCGCCCGCGCGCTCGCGAGCGAGCCGAAAGTCCTGCTCTGCGACGAGGCGACAAGCGCCCTCGACCCGCAGACGACACGCTCGATCCTCGAGCTCATCCAGGACATCAACCGCAAGCTCTCGCTGACGGTCGTCGTCATCACGCACGAGATGCAGGTCATCAAGGACATCTGCGACAAGGTCGCCGTCATCGAGAACGGCGTCATTGCCGAGCAGGGCACCGTCCTCGAGGTCTTCACGAACCCGCAGAAGCCCATCACGAAGGACTTCATCAGCGTCCTGCTCTCGAACGAGCTGCCCGCGGCGTTCCGCGGCGGCGAAGTCTCGAAGACGCCGCTGCCAGGCGCCTATCTCTTGCTGCGCCTGACGTTCATCGGCGAATCGGCCGACGACCCCGTGCTGGCCGGCATGATCCGCAAGTTCCCGGAAATCGAGGTCACGATGCTCTTCGGCAACCTCGACCAGATCAAGTCGACGCCTTTTGGGCGCATGATCATCGGCATCACGGGCCCGGAGGCAAAGATCCAGGAAGCTCTCCAGTACCTGCGCCAGCAAGATCTCAAAGAGGAGGTGATCGGCTATGTCCGCAGACATGATTCCACTTCTGACTAAGGCCCTCGGCGAGACGGTCTACATGGTCGTCGTCTCGATGATCATCGCCACCATCATCGGCGTGCCGCTCGGCGTGCTGCTTCACACGACGAGCAAGGGACAGATTCTCGAGTCACTGGCCGTCAACCGCATCGTCGGCGCCATCGTCAATGCCGTGCGCTCCATCCCGTTCATCATCCTGCTCGTCGCCATCATCCCGTTCACGCGCCTGCTCGTCGGCTCGGCCATCGGCACGACGGCTGCCATGGTACCGCTCGTCATCGCTGCCATCCCGTTCATCGGACGCCAGGTCGAGACGAGCCTCAAGGAAGTGCCGTTCGGCCTCGTCGAGGCTGCGCAGTCGATGGGCGCAACGCCGGCCCAGATTATCTGGAAGGTCCTGCTTCCGGAATCGATGTCCTCGATTGTCGCGCAGCTCACGACCGTCATCATCAGCCTCGTCGGCGAGTCGGCCATGGCCGGTGCCGTCGGCGGCGGCGGCCTCGGTGACCTCGCCATCCGCTACGGCTACCAGCGCTTCCGCCCGGAAATCATGCTGGCCACCGTCGTCATCCTCATCGTACTCGTTCAACTCGTCCAGTTCGTCGGCAACACGCTCGCCAAACGTCTGGACAAGAGATAAACAAAAAGGGAGGAATCCACATGAAAAAAGTACTCGCACTCATCGCTGCGCTCGTCGTCGCGACGCTGGCTTTCGCCGGCTGCGGCGGCAGCCAGTCCTCTTCTTCGTCCTCGTCGAGCGCAGCTCAGACGAGCGGCACGAAGACGCTCAAGGTAGGTGCTACGGCTGTGCCGCACGCCGAAATCCTCGAGGCAGCCAAGCCGCTGCTCGAGAAAGAAGGCATCAAACTCGACATCGTCGAATTCAACGACTACGTCCAGCCGAACCTCGCCCTCAACGACAAGGAACTCGATGCCAACTTCTACCAGCATGACCCGTACCTCCAGAACTTCATGGAAGAGCACAAGGAGGTCAAGCTCGTCAGCGCCGGCGGCGTCCACATCGAACCGATGGGCATCTACTCCAAGAAGGTCAAAGACCTCAAGGACCTCAAAGACGGCGCTACAATCTCCATCCCGAATGACCCGACCAACGGCGGCCGCGCCCTGCTCCTTCTCGAGAAAGCTGGCCTGCTGAAGCTCAAGGACGGCGTCAAGGAGAAAGCAACGCTGCAGGACATCGCCGAGAACACGAAGAACTTCAAGTTCCAGGAAGTCGAAGCCGCACAGGTTCCGCGCACGCTCGATGATGTCGATGCCGCCATCATCAACTCCAACTTCGCAATGCAGGTCCAGCTCGACCCGACGAAGGATGCGCTCTTCATCGAGGACAGCACGAGCCCGTACGTCAACATCGTCGCCGTACGCCAGGGCGATGAGAACCGCCCCGAGATCCAGGCTCTCATGAAAGTCCTGCACAGCCAGGAAATCAAGGATTTCATCAACAACAAGTATAAAGGCGCTGTCGTCCCGGCATTCTGATTGCCCAAGACAGCACAAAAGCTCCATCAGTAACGCTGATGGAGCTTTTTTCATGCATCATCATTGCACGATCGTGATGCGGCCCTGCGGTGCCTTGTAGTCGGCGCTGACTGTGCCGCCGAGTTCTTTGAGGTAGTTGCGGACGGCGTCGGTGTCGAGATAGTCGACATCGTGGATGGTGACTTTAGCGGGGTCCTGCATGGAGTAGTAGGAGTCGCCGCCGGAGGTCAGGAAGTCGGGGACGGCGATGTTGTAGGTCGCCTCCGGGTCGAACGGCTTGCCGCCGACGCTCGTGATCGTGACACGCGAGCCGGGGGCTGCCGGACGGTAATAAACGGAATGCGGGTAGAGCTCGCCCTTGGCAAACGGCGTCTTCGTGTCAACCGTATAGACGATGTCGGCCACCTGCGGGAAGGCGCCGAGCGCTGTCGGCGTCGTGCACGTCGCCGCCTCGAGGATCTCGAGCAGCGTCGAGCCCTTCATGGTGACGTACTGCAGGTAGTTGTGGTACGGCAGGACGCGCAGCAGGTCGGCCTCCGTGATTGCGCCAGCCTTGATGCCCGCGCGGATGCTGCCGCCGTTCATCAGGGCGCCGTCAATCGTGACGCTGTCGAGCACCGCAGCCTGACGGACCTGCCAGAGGTAAGCATCGGCGAGGAAATCGCCGAGGTTCGTCTCTTCCGTGCGCACGCCCGGGTCGCGACTGCCGTTGAGCTCAAACGGCGTCATGCCGACTTTTGTCGCGAGTCTCTTGTCGATGGCGGCCTGCGCCTTATCGACGATTGCCTTGACCTTGGCATCCTCTTTGTTGAACTGGCCGTAGGCATGGAGATCTTCCTGCCACTTGCCATCTTCATAGCGGACAACGCCGATGTTCGCGAGGTGCGAACCCGTCTCGGTCAGCAGACTGCCGTCAATGTAGAGATTCTTGACCGTGTGATCGTGGCCGTCGATGAAGACGTCGATGCCCTTGACGTTCGCGAGGACGTCGTTTGAGCGGTCGCCGACGGCATCCGGCTCGCTGCCGAGATGGCCGATGGCGACGATGAGGTCACAGTGCGCGGCCTTGAGCGCCGCGACTTCCTTCTGGGCTGCTGCGTACATTTCCTCTTTCGAGAGGAAGGTCAGGCCGCGCGTGCTCTTCGGGTTCGACGTCGTGATGGTCGACGGCGTCGTCAGGCCGAAGACACCGATCTTGAGACTACCCTTGCGGATGATGGCGTGCGTCTTGCCCGTGAACGGCTTGCCCGTCGCATCGACGATGATGTTGGCCGACACGATTGGGAACTTCGCCTGCTTGATGCGCTCCATGGTCACATCCGAGCCGTAGTCGAACTCGTGGTTGCCCAGCGTCATGGCATCGTAGCCCACGGCATTCATGAAGTCAATGGCCGTCTTGCCCTTGCTGAAGTTGACGAGGTTGTTGTCCTGGATCGCATCGCCGGCATCGACGAGCAGGACCTTGTAGCCCTTGGCCTCGTAATCCTTCTTGAGTGCGGCGACTGTCGCCATGCCGTTGACACCGTCGGCACGCTGGTCGTAGCCATGCGTGTCATTCGTGTGCAAGATGACGAGATGCGAGAAATCCGCCGCAAACGCCGTGCCCCAGAGACAGGCAAAGACGAATGCCAGCACTGCTAGTATCTTTTTCATAAATTCTCCTTTCGGCAAAATAATACTAAAACCATACTCTTACATCCATTGTACCGAACGAAAATTCTGACGTCAAATAGTAAATGACGTTATATTTATTATAAATACCAAATAATGATATTCGTATTTTTAATAAATTTCGCTGTTCACTCTTTCTCGCATCAGGCACAGCCGGAGCCGCGGCGAGCGCTCATCGAAAGAGTTACTACAGCTGGGCGCAACGCTACGCCCTCTATCCCGTCTGCGTTCACATTCGGGAATACTTTTCGCATGATCTGGTAGGCACCATTGACATCGGCATTGATTTTCCGGCCATCACTTGTCCTGAACAGGCCGCGATGAACCCGGCGTGATCTGTCATAGCAGGCTTTGACCGGTGCCTCGTCATCCAAGAAGGAAGTGCCACTCGTATAGCTCTCCTCAGTCAGCACAACCTTCATGCCGATTGACTCAGCCTTGTACTGGAGCATCTGGATGAAGCGGGCGAAAGGCAGCTGCACAAAGCTCTGGTTGACCTTGCGGCCGAGGTTCGCTTCCTGTTTCCAGCCCTTGTTCTTGCCGATGACCAGTACCGACACGTCCTGCCCCGTGCACAAGTCGATGACCTTGCGGCTTGCCTTATGCAAGTAATCCTCAACCTTGCGATTCCGCTTCGCTGTGAGCCGCGCGATTCGCTTAGAAGAATGGCGTCCATTCATCCGCTCACAGATGCTTCTGCGCTTGGCCATCTGCTTGTTGTAGTACTGATTGACCGACTTGAGCGGCGTCCCCTTGAGCAGGACAGGTCGCTCGCCTGTGTTCCAGGCCAGTGCCGCGAGATTGTCGACGCCGATGTCGATGGCGGCGTATCTTCCATTGTTCTCTTTCTCCTCGACCTCTGGAATTTCATAGACGAGTTCTATGCAAATCTCTCCGCCATGCGGGATGATGCGTGCCTGCTTGAACACAGCATCTGGCTGACTAGAGAAGATGGCCTTTACCGTGAATCCTTGAAAGACTCTTGGAAAGCGAATGACTCCGTCCTTGAGCTTGCAGTTCTGGTTCGTCAGGACCAGCGGGAAATAGCCGTCCTTCGGCTTGTACTTCGGCAGTTTTGGCCGTCCCTTGTACTTCTCGGGATGGGCCTTCCAGTCCTTGATGGCCGCGAAGAACGATGTCCAGTTCTTATCTAAAATGCGGAGTGTCTGCTGCGCTGTCTGCGCAGTCGGCATCTCCCGATAGTCGGGGTACTCTGTGTCAGCCTTCAACAAGCGGTCAACTTCGCCATAGCGCAGCCATTTGCCATCGTCGATGAACGTCTGGCGAATCAGGAAATTTCCGTGATTGTAGAGGTTCTTGGAACGATGACAGAATTCACGCAACATGGCATAGAACGGTGAAGAAGGTTTAAGCCGGTGGTGTTCCACTCGTTTCATCATCCTCTATCGCCTCCTTGATCTTCCGCAGTCTCCTGCGACTGGAATACAGCTTCATAGAGTAGCAATGCAGCAGATTCACGATTTCTTCAAAGATTTCCTGCGAGTCAAGCTTTTCGGACCCGACTTCGCTCATGACGACAATCTCACAGTTGTACTTCTGGAACAGATAATAGAATAAGTCGTAGCCGACGCGCGACAATCTGTCCTTGTACGTCACGACCACACGCTCAACACGACCGGCAAGGACATCGTCCAGCAGGTCGAACAAGCCCTTCCGCTTCTCAAAGCTGATGCCGCTGGCGATATCTGAGAACACACCGTTGATGGTGTAGCCGTTGGCGAAGCAGAACTGCTTGAGCAGCTGAATCTGGTTCTTGAGATCAGGCTTTTGTTTTGGCGTAGAGACACGAGCATAGATGTAGGTCTTGCGCTTCACGTCCTTGTTGAGGAACTTGTAGACATCTTCCTCGTTGTAGTCATAGTGGCCGTTCGGCATGACATGGACACGGATAATCCCTGTCTTGACGTACTTCGTGAGTGTCGGCCTAGAAACCTGCAAGATGCGAAGAACATCTTTTGCAAACATGTGGACTTTCCCCCTCTCTACAGATAATTATAACATATTTTAATATAATCATCTATAGATTTAGTGTGGTTAATTTTATATCTTTACTATATACAGACAAAAAAGACCCGCAACAGCGGGGAACTGTCGCGGGTCAAAAAGGGAAATTTAAGAGAAATGAGGGATGTTATGGATGCTCGTATCAGTCTTCTACGAGCATCATCCCCTGGTTCTCACCAAGGGCGAGTGTCAGCTGACCGCCATTTGCCGTAGCTTTGGTGCCGGTCAGCTCATCGGTGAAGATGGTACCATCTGCGGCGGAGACGGGCAGAGTGACCTGCTGTGCTTTGCCGCGGTTCAAGGCGACGATACCGAGTTTGCCGGAGTCGGCCTTGCGGCTGAAGGCGTAGATGTCGCCCTCTGCCTTGAGCGTATTGACATCGCCGCGCGCGAAGATATCCTTGTGCGCGTTGCGGACACCGATGACTTTCTTGTAGTGGGCAATGAGGTCTTTGTCCTCCTTGCCCCACGGATAGGTGCGGCGGCAATCCGGGTCGCCGCTGCCGTACTGGCCGGCTTCATCGCCGTAATAGATGGTCGGCATGCCCGGATAGCCCATGAGGAAGGTCGCCGCGAGTTTGAGACGCGCCTTGCCGAGGTTGTAGTCAAAATCCTTCTTCGTCGGCTGTGCGACACTGTCGGAGCCACCGCCAAACTTGTAGATAGCGCGGACCGTGTCGTGGCTGTCGACGATGTTCATGAGGTCGTAGAAGGCCTCCTTCGGGTAGTTCTGGCGCAGGACTGTCAGCTCGTAATCGGCCGCCTTGGCGTCGCCCTTGTTGAGGAAGAGGTCGCCGAGCGCGAACGAGAGCTTGTAGTTCATGACAGAGTCGAACGTGTCGCCCGTGAAGAACTGCGAGCCGTCCTGCCAGATCTCACCCAAGAGCAGCGGCTCAGAGCCGTCCTTCGTCTTGATGGACTTGACTTCCTTGCGGACGTTGGCCCAGAATCCCGGCGGCACCTCCTTGGCGACGTCGAGGCGCCAGCCGTCGAGGCCCTCGTCGAACCACTTCATGATGACGCCTTTGTCCTTGCCATTGCCGTAGAGCAGGTAGTCGCCGAGGTCCGACTTCACTGTGCCCTGCTCCGAGCCCGGGTAGTCGGCATCCTTGAACGGCACGAGGCTGTCGTAGCCCTGCCAGTCGTGGTAGGCGTACTTCTTGCCCATCATGTCCTGTGTCTTCTCGTTGCGGATGTCGAACCAGTTCTCCCAATGCCACGGGCTGAAGACCTGGCCTTCGGCCTCGAGTTCTTTCTTGGCCTCGACCTTGGCCGCCGCCTCCGTCATGTGCTTGTCGTTCATGAGGTCGTAGATGCGGCTCCAGTACTCGTAGGCACCGACCGTCTTGTACTTGCCGTAGCGGTCGAAGTAGATGGAATCATCGCCGATGTGGTTGTAGACACCGTCCATGATCAGGTGCATGCCGCGCTTCTGCATCTCCGCTGAGAGCTTCTCGAGATCCTTGAAGTTGCCGAGGAACGGGTCAATTGTGCCGTAGTCGACGGCATCGTAGCGGTGATTCGAGCTGGCATCGTAGATCGGGTTGACGTAGATAGCCGTCACGCCAAGGCCCTTGAGGTAGTCGAGCTTCTTCGTGATGCCGGCGATATCGCCGCCGAAGAAGTCGTTGCACTCCCACTTGTCGCCGTCGGCAGCCGGCGTCTTGCTGTAGTTAGCCGGCAGGTCGCTCCATTTGCGGTGCTGCACCGGCTGGAAGCCGCGCGCATTCGCACGCGCGTTGTCGTTGCTCTTGTCGCCGTTGAAGAAGCGGTCCGGGAAGATCTGGTAGCAGACGGCATCCTTCGCCCAGTCCGGCGTCTTGTAGTCCTTGCTGTAGACGGTGAGCTGGTACGGCTTGACACCGCGCAGCTTGAGCTCGCCCGTGCTGCCGGGCTTCGCATCGTCGCCGTACTCCTTCGTGTCGTTGAGCACGAACTTGTAGCCATAGAGGCCGTACGACGTCGGCGTGAACGATGCCGTCCAGATGTCCTGGTCGCCAGAGGTCGAGGCTTTCGTCATCGGATACGAAGTGACCGTGCCGGCCGTGTAGTCCGGATTGTACTCATCGCCGCCATTGGCCGTAATCTTGGCCTTGTAGACGACGAGCTTCGCGCTCGTGACATCGCCCTTGCCCGTGGCGAGCGAGAGCTTTACAGGCGTGCCCTCCTTGACGGCTTCAAACGGAGCGCGGTAATCCGTACTCCAGCTGTCGTGGTAGACCTTGTCCTCGCGGATGCGGCCATCGTCGGCGATCAGGCGCTTTGCCTTGCTGTCGTAGTAGAACGTGACATCGCCATCCTTGGCGACATTGACCTGCTGCGTCAGCGCATCCTCGCCCGGCATCTTGACCGTGACCGTGTAGTCGCCCTTCTGGAGCGGGATGGTCTTCTGGAAGAGATTGTCGAGCATCTGGTCGCGCATCAGCGGGTCATCGACCGCGCCAAAGCTGCCCGAGAGCACCGGCAGGTCTTTATCCGCGCGGAATGTGTAGCTCGTGCTGTCTGCAATGTGATGCGACTTGTCGTTGTAGTAGAAGGTGACTTCCTGCGCCTTCGGCAGCGTCAACTGCACGTTCGCACCGTCGAAGTTGCCGCCGAGGCCGTAATTCTCAGCCCAGCTGCCGTTGACGGAAATCTTGTAGTAATACGTGCCGGCAGGCAGCTTTATCTTGTAAGAATAGAAATCATGGCCGATGGGCTTCATGCGCGTCGTCGTGTCCGACGGATCCCAGTCCTTCGCCGCGCCAGCCTTCGACTGCACCGTGCCCGTCAGCACGATGCTGCGTCCCTCGGCAGCAAGAGCTTTCTCCTCAGCGTCCTTGCCCGCGTAATCGTATGTCACGGCATGCGTCGCATCGTCGTAGGTGAATGTGACATCGTGGTCCTTGAGCAGGCGCAGCGCGATGTTCTTGCCATTCGCCTCGCCGTTCGCGCCGTAGTTGACATCCCACGAGCCGCCCACGGCGATCTTGAAGTCGTAGTTGCCCTTCGGCAGATGGCCCGTGAAGACATGATGGCCAGCGCCGTCCGACTTCATGATGGTCTTGCCATCGGCAGGATCCCACTCCTTGGCCGCACCAAGCTCATCCTGCAAGGAGCCTACCAAAACAACGTCAGTCGGCTGTACGGAGCCAGGTCGGGCTGCTTCAGCAGTAGTTGCTGCCTTTTCCTCCGCAGATCCCTGTCCAGCATACGATACCGTTGTCTTGTGCGTAGCGGAATCGTATGTGAAGGTCACCTCCGTGTCCTTCGTGAGCTTCAGCTTCATATTGGCACCATCGGCCGCGCCGTCAGCACCGTAATTCGTATCCCACGTGCCACCGATGGCAATCTTATACTCGTAATTGCCCTTCGGCAGTTTGCCCGTATACTGGTACTTGCCGTTGCCGGCATCCTTCATGATTGTCGTACCGTCTCCCGGTGCCCAGTCTGCACCAGCACCGAGCTTCGACTGAACCGTGCCGACGAGAACAACATCTGAAGGGCCTACCGCCGCCGCAGCTTCAGCAACCGAAGCCGTGATGCAGGTTGGCATGACGTCTGCCGGCATGACGAACGGACTGCCTAGCAGGCTAAAGGCCAACGACATGCCAATGGCACGTTTCAACGCTTTCTTATGACTCATTACGAATGCCCCTTTCACCAAAGGAATAAAATCGGGACCTCACTGCTGAGGGCAACGACTCGTCTATCACCTTAGTGGTAACCACAAAGCCCATGTCAGGTGCGAGGTTGCCCCCACTGTGAAATCCCGATACTGTCAGAAAATCATTTGTGTATCAAGCGGAGAGCACTTCATCAGAAATGGAAGTCGAGCCAGCTGCGCAGGATGTGACGCGTGTAGGCACCACCAGCCCAGTTAGCATCACTATTTTCGGTGAGATGCGGAGCCCACATCGTCTCCCACTCGCAGTTCTGCCACGGAACCATCTTGAAGCCGTAGAACCAGCCCTTGACGCCATTGACAAAGGTCGGTTCACGCGTAGCCCACTCATCATCATGTCCGAGATCCGAAACGGCACCGATATCCATCCACTTTGCATAGGCCCCCCAAGAACCAACTTTGTTGAGATCCGTGCCACGATAATCAAAGCGGACAGCCCACGTGCGATCTGCATGCGGTTTCAGCCAATTCAGGTCCTCTAACAGGGCATCAGATTTCAGATAAGAACCCGTGACCGAGAAATCTTTGAAAAGTTTCGCCTTCAAATCAACACCATAGAAGTTCTTAGCCCCCGTGTAATAACCATCTGCCGAGTTACCCGTATCCGATGTATGATCGACGACACGAGAGTAAGCGATGTTTGCATCGAGGTATTTACCGATTGGGCCCCAGAAATCCAACGAACCAACAATCGGTGCGCGATGCGTGTTAATCTTGACAGAAGAAGTATCCCAGCCCTTATGCGAACCATCTTCATTAAACGTTTCTTTGATCTGGTCCGTACCCGAGACAGTCGTCCAGTCAGCAGACGGTTTCCAGTACTGAGCACTCATCCACCAACCGTGACCACCTTCAATCGGATGGTACGTGGCGATACCGTCGACCTGACCACCAAGCATGAGGTTCTGCATACCAATACCGTTCCACTTGCGGCCAATGTTCGTATACCAGTTGTGGTTCTTGCCGAGCTGGAGTTCTACCCAGATATTCGAGATGGAACCATTGTGGTTATCATCGCCGAGCAAACTATCCTTATCGATACCAGAAATAGCATTTGTCGTCTCAAGGAAATCAGTCGTACCATCTTTACGGGTCAACTTGAGCATCTTAGGAATCTTGCTGTTCGCGTATTCACTGTCGCGATAATGCGCGTTTTTCTCAACCGTAAAGCGTGCCGTTGCATGATCGTTGACCTTCATGGAACCCTCGAGATCCATGTAGAAGCGATTATTATAGGTGCCATTATGACCATCTTTCACCAAGCCATTGTCATCGCCAACCTGTACACGCGTCATGCCCCAGACCTTGAATTTATCCGTCTTGTTCTTGAGATCATTGATGTCATTCGTATTCTTGTTGACCTGATTTTTCAGCGTGCCCAGCTCATTGGCATACTCGGCAGAGAGTTTGTCGAGCACGGCCTTATCGCCGAAGCTGACGTCCTTCTTCTGCATTGCCTTTGCTACGATGGCGGCCATCTCATAACGAGTCATGGTGCGGCTGCCCTGGAAGGTACTATCCCCCATACCTTCGATGACGCCTTCTTTGGCCAGGTAGTCGAGTGCCTGGTAGGACCAGTGATCCTTCGGGACGTCTGTGAAACTGTCCGCCGTAGCAGCAAATGCCGTACTGGACATGCCGACCGTCAGACCGGCAAGGATAGCAAGTGCTTTCGTGTTGATCTTCATGTGATAGACTTCCTTTCCCTTTTAAGATAAATGGGTAATTGGGATTTTATAAGAATGAGATTCCCTTATCTATCCTTGTTCCGATATGAAAATCTCATCATATAAACTTTTCTGATATCTCCCGGTAAAAAGCAGGCGATAACGGTTCTGTGTGTGATAGAGGACAGAACCGTTACACACCCAAAGGGGGAATTCCTGTAAACATGTCACAGGTCAAAAGAAATATATGTACACGCAAATACATGCGCGCGGGGGCTGATTAAAGGTTGGCGAGCAGCATGGCGCCGACGCTCTCGTAGGCGCAGCGGGCCTTTGCCTTGATGGCATCGCGGGCTGTCTCTACTGTATACCCGCTGAATGCCTCAATCATCGGCAGGTCGTTGACCTCGTCGCCGATGGCGAAGATCTCAGCATCCTGCCACCCCATCAACTTGAGCGTGTGGTCGACAGCCTGTTCCTTGCTGATCTCCTTCGGCGTGATATCGACGGCACAGCGGTTCGGGTAGGCGTGCACGACGTCGCCGAACTTGGCATTGACCTCATCACTCGCGGCGAAGGCGTCCTCGGGATTCGTGAAGCCGAGGGCGAACTGGTGGATGGTCTGCGGCAGATGGCCGACTTCGCTCTCCTCGATGTTGACAATCGGGAAGTTCCACTGCTTCGCCTCGCGGATGACCCAAGTACCTTCCGACGCATGGCAGAGGTAAGTGCGGTCCGCGGCGGACAGGGCAAAATGGAAGGACTTGCGCACGAGCGGCAGATGCGTCAGCGCGGCCAGCATCTCCGGAGCGATTTCTGCTTCCCAGAGCACCGTACCGTTGGCTGCACAGATGATGCCGCCGTTATTGCAGGCGAGATAATCGTAGCCGACACCATAGTGCTGGAGCTGCGGCACGAGCATGCCGTGGTCGCGTCCCGAGACAACGCCAAACTTATGCCCGGCTTCACGCCATTTCTTGATTGCCTCGGCATCGCTCTTGGCGATCCTGTCCTGACGGAACAGCGTTCCATCGTAATCACTAGCGGCTACTTTCATCATCGTTCCTCCTCATTTGACATAGACGACGGCTTCCGCCGGTCTAAGAGTTCCCTTCTTGGCATTCTCGTAGTTGCCGATCAGGATGTCGGCATCCTCAAGGACGCTGCTATCGTATGTAACAGTATCATTCGTGAAATTGACGACCGTGTACGCCGCATGCTCCCCAAGCACGCGTTTGAATGCGTAGACGTGCTCATCCTCGTGCAGCAGCTCTTCATAGGAGCCCTGCAGCAGGATCTCAGAGGCTTTGCCCTCCGTGCGCTCACGGTTCATCTGGCGGTAGTAGCTCAGCACGGATGTGCCGTCCTCGCTCTCCGCCTCGACACAGCAGTCCATGAAATCCTTGTGGACAGGCAGCCACGGCTTGCCGGTCGTGAAGCCTGCGTTCGTGTCGCGCGTCCACTGCATCGGCGTGCGCGCGTTGTCGCGGCTCTGGAACTGCACGGCCTTGAGTGCTTCTTCTGGCGAGAGGCCCTCTTTGAGGGCGTATTCATACTGGCCATGCGTCGAGATATCATTGTAGTCCTCGATCTTCGGGAAGGCCGTATTCGTCATGCCGATCTCTTCGCCTTCGTAGACGAAAGGCGTGCCGCGCAGCGTGAAGAGCACGGTCGCCAGCGCCTTGGCTGCCACCTTCGGGTCGGTGCCCTCCGGGAAGTAGCGGTGCATCGCGCGGTTCTGGTCGTGGTTCTCGAAGAAGATCGGATACCAGCCCTCTTTTGCCGTCGCAGCCTGGCTGGCTGACAGGGCATCCTTGAGCTGGCCGAGCTTCCAGGCGAAGCGCTTGCACCAGATCTCGCCCTCCGGGTAGGAGAGCTCGAGGTGGCTGAACTCGAAGAGCATCGAGAAGACACCGTCCTTGCCGACCCACTGCGGCAGTTCCTCCGGGCTGACGCCGTTGGCCTCGCCGACCGTGAAGATGTCGTGGCCGTCGAAGACGTTGCGGCGGAACTCGTGCAGGAAGTCGAGGATGCCCGGCGTGTTGGCCGTCATCTCGTGGATGCCGGAGAGGCCGTCAGCACCGTCAACCGGGCCGTCCTTGAACGCCGGCTTCTTGATGTAGACGATGGCATCGATGCGGAAGCCGCCGACGCCCTTGTCGAGCCAGAAGTTCGCGGCGTTAAAGAGCGCCTGGCGCACCTCCGGGTTCTCCCAGTTGAGATCCGGCTGCGCCTCAGCGAACGTGTGCAGGTAGTACTGCTGGCGCTCCTCGCACCACGTCCAGGCCGAGCCGCCGAAGATGGCTCTCCAGTTCGTCGGAGCCGAGCCGTCCGGCTTGGCGTCGCGCCAGATGTACCAGTCGGCCTTGGGATTCGTGCGGTCCTTCTTCGACTCGAGGAACCACGGGTGCTGGTCAGAGCTGTGGTTGAATACGAGGTCCATGACGATGCGGATGTCGCGCTTCTTCGCCTCGGCGATGAGCTCTTCCATGTCCTCCATCGTGCCGTACGACGGGTCGATCCCGCAGTAATCGGAAATATCATATCCATTGTCGACCATCGGCGATGGGTAGACCGGCGTGAGCCAGATGGCTCCCGTGCCGAGGGACTTCAGGTAGTCGAGATGGCTCGTGACACCTGGGATGTCACCCACGCCCGTCCCGGTCGTATCCTGGAAACTCTTCGGATAGATCTGATAGACGATGGTTTTCTGCCACCATTTCAATTCATTCATGTATATGCTCCTTTCTTCTGAGGATCTCCGAGAAATAAGAAAGAGGAGTGTGGAGCACTCCACACTCCACTCTCATTTCTTATCGATGGGACATCAGAAGGAGATGATCGGGGTTTCGTTTACTTTGACGTCTCCGTCTGCAGCTTTCTTCATCTGCGGATAGTCACCGCTGTTCGTGACAGCGAGGATGATCGTATCCTTGTAGCCCGCAGCCTTGATGGCCTCGCGATTAAAGCCGATGAGTTCGTCGCCGGCCTTGACCTTCGCACCCGTCTTCGTCAGGCAGCGGAAGCCCTTGCCGCCCATCTTGACCGTGTCGAGGCCGATGTGGATGAGGATCTCGGCGCCGTTCGTCAGGCGCAGGCCGATGGCGTGATAGGAACCTTCCATGATCATGGTGACTTCGCCGTCAGCCGGAGCTACGACCATTTCCGTCGTCGGCTCGATAGCAACGCCGTCGCCCATCATCTTCTGGGAGAATACGTCGTCCGGGACTTCCGTCATGTCGATGAGCTTGCCGGAAGCAAATGCCTTGAGTTTCATCGAGAGGTCCGTCTTGACAGGCTCGCTCGGATCAGCTGCTGCCTTTGCCTCGACGGCTACGTCAGCGAGATCGCCCTTGAGCAGGGCATCGAAATAGCTGCGGACATTCGGTACGGAGAGGCCGACGATGACCTGGATCGCATGGCCGTTCTTGACGAGGCCGAATGCGCCAGCCTTCGTGAACTTGCTTGCCGATGCGACTTTATCCGGATCAGCGACCGTGACGCGCAGACGCGTTGCGCAGTTCGTGACTTCCTTGATATTGGACGGGCCGCCGAGGTTGTCGAGGAAGACCTGAGCCTTCAGAGCTTCCGGGTTGTTGGCGAGGCCCTTCTTCTCCATCTCTTTCTTGGCCTTGTACTCGGCTTTCGAGAAGAGCTTGTCCTCTTCATCGTCGTCCGTGCGGCCCGGCGTCTTGTAGTCGTTCTTGAGGATGAGGTAACGGAATACGAAGAAGTAGATTGCGGTGAAGCAGAGGCCTACGATGATCTGCATGATGTAGGTGCCTGCATGATACTTGAACAGCGGGATCCAGTTCTGGACGAAGCAATCGATGAGGCCGCCGCCGAAGTTACCGGAAAGGCCGAAGAAGTAAAGCGTTGCGGAAAGCGTTGCCGCGAGAACGGCATGCACAGCGTAGAGGAGCGGTGCGACGAAGAGGAAGGTGAACTCAAGCGGCTCAGTGATGCCGCAGAGGACGGCCGTAATCGTGGCCGGGATCAGGAGCGTTGCGACTTTCTTGCGCTTCTCCGGTTTTGCGCAGAAGTACATGGCAAGTGCAGCGCCAGGCAGGCCGAAGACCTTCGACATGCCGTGGAGGGCGAAGCCGCCTTCCGGGAACATCTCTTTCAGGGAATGAGCGCTCGTAGCGAAGTCATTGAGATGCTGGAGCCAGTAAGCCTGGATACCGCCATCGCAGACGGCCGGGCCGAAGATGAACGGCAGGTAGATGAAGTGATGCAGGCCTGCCGGCAGGAGGATTCGTTCGGAGAAGGTGTAGCACCATACGCCGACGATGCCGCTCGTCTTGAGGAAGAACTGGAACTGCTCAATGGCGTGCTGGACAGCCGGCCATACGAAGCAGAAGAGCAGTGCCATCGGGATCATGACGGCGAAGCCGACGGCTACAACAAAGGCAGGGCCCTTGAAGATGCCGAGCCAGTCCGGGATCTCCGTATCATAGAAGTGGTTGTGGATCCAAGAGGAGCAACAGGCGATGAAGATGGCGCCGAGCATGCCCATGTCGAGCGTCTTGATGTTCGCGATCATCGCAAGGCCTGTGCCCGCACCAGCTGCCTGGCTGTAATCCACTCCGAAGAAGCTGCCGTGCAGCGTCAGGAATGCGGATATGAAGTAGTTGAAGCACATGTAGATGACGAAGGACTCCATTGCGCAGCGCGCAGGTTCCTTTTTCGCGAAGCCGATTGGAACGGCGATGGCGAAGAGGATTGGCATCTGGGCAAATACCGTCCAGGCACCCTGTTCGACGACGAACCAGAAATCGTACCAGACTGTGCCTTTATCTGCAATGCTGCCGAGAAGCATGGTGTTCTTGCAGACAATCGAGATGGCAACCGTGAGACCGAAGAATGCGAACAGGATGACCGGCGTGTACATTGCGCCGCCAAACCGCTGCAATTCTTGCATGACGCGATCTTTCTTGATCGACATGTTCATACCCCCTATTTCTTAAACATACCCTTATGAGTTCTTGCCAATTCGATATTGTTATCGATTCGACTTGGTTTCCGAGCTGGGTGATTGCAATCCCCCGATCACCCCCTCGGTTATCTTGTACCTAAAGGATACAAAAAAAAGACCGCAAACGCAATAGTTTCGCGGCCTTTAGGCACATCACCCCTTTCGTGTACCACGGTACATCTGGCGTATCTTGGTACACGCGAGGTGCTGCGAGGGTTTGCAGGCAGTCTTTCTTTATATTGTTGACTGAATAGTTTTCTCTTTCAATCGATGCACGTACATGCGGTACTTGACATACCAGACCTCGATGAGCATGAAGTACGGCATCATCGACTTGAAGGAGATGTGCTTGCCGTCCTCGGCATCGTAGAGCTGGAACTCGGCCGGCGAGATGTAGAGGTTGACGGTCGAGAGGCTCGCGAGCGTGTTGTCGTGGAGCTTCGTGATGGAGATCAGCGGGATGTCGCGCAGCTGGAGCTCGCGGGCGAACTCGACAACAGTCGGCGTCTCGCCCGACAGCGAGACGATGATGAAGAGGTCATCCTTCGTCAAGGTGTTCAGCAGCGAATAGAATTCCTCGCGGGCCGGTATCTCATAGAGGAAAACGTTGTCGTAGAAGAACAGCCGCTTGAGCTCCTGCAGGACGTTGGCCTGTACGTAGCCCGAGGCAAACGTGAAGACGCGGTTGGCCTCATGCACGAGTCGGCTCGCGCTGTCGAAGTTGCGCTTGAAGATCTTCTCGCCTGTCTTGAGGTAGAAGTCGCTGAGGTCCTCGAGCACGTTCGAATTGTAGTGCGGCGTCTCCTGCTCCTCCATCTTGAGGATGGCCTTGAGCTCGCCGAAGCCGTCGAGTCCGAGCTTCTGCGCGAAGCGCACGATCGTCGTACTCGAGACGCAGCAGGACTTTGCGAGCTCATGGATGGAGATGTGGCGCGCCATCTCCCGGTGCTGCAGGATGTATTTCCAGATGACCATGTCGGTGTCGTTGAGCGACTGGCGGTGGGTGTTGATGATTTCATCGAGACGCATATCCGTTCCCCCTTGACGAATGCATTTCTTATTCCTTTTCAATACAAAATGATACCATCCCTGAAAGGATACGACAAGATGTTCTCCAGAGCATCAGAACAGGCCGAGCGTCTTCAAGACGAAGACCCAGCCGAAGATCGTGAAGCACGAGAGCCCCGTCGTGTAGACGACGCAGTTGCCGGCGAGGTCGGCATCACTGCCCATCTGCTGTGCCATGGCGTAACCGGCAACGGCGCACGGCGTCGCGAAGATGGCCATGAGTGTGACGAGTTCGACGCCGCGGAAGCCCACAAAGATGGCCAGGCCCAGCATGATGGTCGGCACGATGATGAGCCTGCCGAGGACGCAGCCGACGAGCTGTGGCAAATGCTCGTGGTAGCTGCCCGCCTTGAAGGAAGCGCCGAGAATAATGAGTGCCATCGGCGTCGTCGCAGCAGCGAGCTGGCTGACCGGCTTGAGGATGACCTTTGGCAGAGGGATGCCGAGAAGCAGCATGGAGAAGCCGAGAATCGCGCCGAGGATCATCGGGTTCTTGAGCACGCCGAGGAGAATGCCGGGCAGGTAGAAATGGCCGCCGCGGAACGTCTCGAGGATGAAGACAGAGACGATGTTGTAGATCGGCACGATGATCGCGATCATCATCGTCGGGATGGCCAGCTGGTCGTCGCCAAAGATATTGCTGATGATCGGGATGCCCATGATGACGAAGTTGCTGCGGAAGATGGCCTGGATCATCGCCCCGCGCCGCTTGTTCGACTTCTCGAGCAGACAGATGATGATGCCGCCGATGAGCGCCGACGCGAGCACGCCTAGGGCACCGAACAGGATGAGATGCGGCCGGAATGTCTCGGCGATGTCAGTCGTGTAGATGTTGTAGAACATCATGAAGAAAAAGAAGATCTTGAAGACCATGCGGTTGACATGGGCGAGCTCCAGCTCGGTGAGCAGCTTCATCTTCTTGACGGCTACACCGATGAGCATCAGGAAAAACAACGGGATAATCGCGCAGACTGCGACGATCAGGTTACTGACCATAATGATTCCACCTTTCATGATGGTTTCAGTATAGCACAAAAAAAGACGCCCTAGGAAGCGGCGATGTGGGATTTATCATTGACAAATACGCGATAAACTGTCCTACTACGTTACTTAGTACTCTTCTCGCGTGGCGGGGTGGACCTTTTTCGGCTTCGGACTTCCGCTGAATGGGCCTCAAGCTGCTCCTGTGCCATAAAGAAGATTCGCCGCGGCAGGCGGCGAAATAACTTCAAGGACGGCTAGAAACATGGGGCACATTTAACGGAGCGACGAAGCCAGAATACATCCCCCCGCCCATCACGCAATCTGCCCGAGAGCGCTAAACACAAATGAAGATCCACGCCGAAGCCGAAACAGGTATCCCCGCCAGGTAAGAATTTCCCTAAGTAACGTTGCGCAACACTTTCCCACCTTCACCAGCGATTGCGGATTTTCCAGAATTCCGGGCTCAGCATGACGAGCAGGGTGAAGAGTTCGAGGCGGCCTAAGAGCATCTCGATGCAGAGGATGCTCTTGGTGAAGTCAGAGAGGCCAGCGAAGTTGCAGGTGGCGCCGGCTATACCGAAGGCGGGGCCGACGTTGCCGAGGGTGGTGATGCTGATGCCAAGGGCGTCGAAGGCGCCGATGCCGTCGAAGGTCAGGAGCAGCGCCCAGAGGACGATGCAAAGGATGTAGAGGAAGAAGAACTGCCCGACGCGCAGCAGGATGTCGCCGCCGACCTCGATGCCGTTCATGTGCGCACGGATGACACGGCGCGGGCTGAGTTTCTGATGGACAACGGCCCAGGCGTTCTTGGCGAGCAGGACGACGCGCGAGACTTTGACGCCACTGGCCGTCGAGCCTGCGCAGCCGCCGCTGATCATTAGCATCATCAAAACGCCCTTCGAGAAAGCGGGCCACTGGTCGAAGTCGGCTGAGACGAAGCCCGTCGTCGAGAGCGAGCCGACCTGGAAGCTCGCATAACGGAAAGCCTCGACGGGCTTCATGCCCATCGCATCGATGAGATTCACGGTGATCAGCAGCATGGCCGCTGCGAGGATCACGAGGTAGGCCTTGAACTCCGTGTTGTTCTTGAGCACGCGCGGCCCCTTTTTCCAGACGCGGTAGTAGAGGCCGAAGTTGCCGCCCGCGAGGATCATGAAGAAGGTCATCCATCCCTCGAGCGCGGGGTTGTCGAAGTGCATGGCGTTGTCGTCGTAGAGCGAGAAGCCGCCCGTGCCGAGCGTGCTCATCGCGTGCGCGATGGCGTCGAGGAAGGTGAGGCCGCAGAAGAGATAGATGACGCAGGCCGTGACGGTGAAAACCATGTACATGAGGAAGAGCGAGCGCGTCATCTCGCGCAGGCGCGGCAAGACGCGGTCGCGCGTCGGCCCCGTCGTCTCAGCGTTGTACATGTAGACCGTGCTCTGGCCGGCCTGCGGCAGCAGCGCGATGAAGATGACGATGATGCCGAGGCCGCCGAACCAGTGCGTCATCATGCGCCAGAACAGGATGCTGAACGGCTGCGACTCGATGCTCGTCATGACGGTCGCGCCCGTGCCCGTAAAACCTGAGATGCTCTCAAAGATGCCGTCGAGGAAGCCCAAAGAGCCGCTCAAAAGATACGGCAGCATGCCGAGGAAGGTCGCGAGCAGCCAGCCGAGGCCCGTGATGGCCGCGCCCTCGCGCATCGTCAGCTGCTCATTGCCGGAGCGGCCGTTGACGCGCAGCGCGAGCCCCACGAGCACGCAGATGCAGATGGAGACAGCAAAGGCCGGCGCACTCCTCTCCCAGCCGTAGAGCGCCATGAGGAAGGGGATGCCGAGGATGACGGCCTCCGCCAGGACGAGGCGCCCGAGCACGTAACAGATGATATCCCAGTTCATCCCCTAACCTCCTTTCTATCTGTATCGATTCCCTTACAAAACCAATCACCAATGGCGTCCGACAGAGCGGATGCCTCCGTCGAGCAGCACAAAGAACGAGAAGAGCTCGATACGCCCGATGATCATGATGAAAGCGCAGAAGAGCTCCATCCAGTCGGGCGCCTCCGCAAAGCTCATGATGCCGAAGAGATCTGCCGTCGAGCCTGCGCTCGTCAGGCAGCCCGCCGCAACGCCCATCGCCTGCATGAGGCTGATGCCCGAGAGTGAGATGACGAGCGTGGAGACGATGAAGATGCTCAAAAACAGGAAAAAGAACGACAGGATGCGCCCGACAATCTTCATCGGCACGGGCAGCCCGTCGATCTTGATGCTGACGACCATGTGTGGGTGCAGGGTGTGGCGGACTTCCGTCACGCCCATGCGCATGAGCACGAGCAGGCGCATGACCTTGAGGCCACCGCCCGCGCTGCCGATGCAGCCGCCGACAAAGACGAGCACGAAGAGCACGAGGCGCGAGAAATCCGGCCAGTCCCAGCACGGCGCGGAAACAAAGCCGCCCGTCGACAGGAAGGCCGCCGTCTGGAACAGACCGTAGCGCAGGCTCTCCGACGCATCGTAGACACCCGAGCGGCAGAGATTCCAGGCGACGAGCACACCGCTCGCGAGAAAGAGCCCCGCGTAAGCCTGCAGTTCCGTATCGCGCAGCATGAGCCGGAAGCTCAGCCTGTCCCAGACCTTCCAGCAGAGCAGCGGATTGAGGCCCGAGAGCAGCATCGAGATGCCGGCCGCGAGTTCCAGCGCGATGCTGTCATAGGCGATGAAGTAACCCGGGTCAGCCGAGCCGCTCGACGACAGCGTCACCATCGACTGCGTCAGGGCTGCGAAGGGGTCGAGTCCGGCCAGCAGGTAGAGCGCAAACGAGAGCCCCGTCAGAGCGGCGTAGACGCCCAGCCCCTGGCGCGCCGACTCCGCCATCTTGTTCCAGACAGGACTGAAAAAAATGCTCTGGCGCGCCGACAGGGTGAGGCCGAAACAGCCGCTGACCTGCGGCAGGACGGTCGACAGGATGATAATGAAGTTGAGGCCGCCGAGCCAGTTCATGATGCTGTGCCAGAGGATGAGGCTCCGCGCCATGTCGCTGCGCGCGTAGTCGAGGCACGAGAGCCCCGTCGTCGTGATAGCGGCCACGCTCTCGAAGAACGCGTCGACAGGGCTCGTCAGGACACCTGAGAGCACGTAGGGCATCATGCCGAGGACGGAGAGCAGCGGCCAGACGAGCACCATGAAGAGCGCGCCTTCCCAGACATCGATCTGGCGCTTGTGGTCGCGGCCGAGCCAGCCAAAGCCCAGGCCAAGAGCCAGAGAGAGCACGGCCGGCACGAGGAAGGCCCAGCTCTTCTCCTCATGCCAGAGCAGGCTGTCCGCAAACGGCACGAGCAGGGCGAGCCCCACGATGGACGCGACGCCGCCCATGAGCAGCCAGAAGATGTCCAGCTGGCGTTTTCGCTGTTGGAGCTTGATCATCTCATTCCCTGCCCTTGAAATACTGCATGACCTTCTTGGAGAACTGCGTCTGGATGAAGAGGATCGTCCGGTCGCCCGGCTGGAGGACGGTCGCGCCGTTCGGGATGACGGCCTCGCCGTCGCGCACATAGGCGCAGACGAGGCAGGCGCGCGGCAGCTTGGCCTCCATCAGAGGCTTGCCCGCCACAGGCGCGCCTTCCTGCACGATGACCTCGACGGCCTCCGCCTTGGCGCCCTCGAGCAGCGATACCGAGACGACGCCGCCGCGGCGCGCGAAGGCCAGGACCTCGCTCGCCGAGAGCAGGCGGGCCGAGAGAACAATGTCGACACCGACTTTCTCCATGAGCTCCACGTACTCGTTGCGCGCGACGCGCACGACCGTCTTCGTCTTGTTGTGCGACATGTGGCGCGCGAGCAGCGCCAGCATGAGGTTGAGCTTGTCATCCTCCGTCAGGCAGACGACGACGTCCGCCTCCGCCACGCCTTCCTCTGTCAAGAGGTCGATGTCCGTGCCGTCGCCGCAGATGGCGATGCCGTCGACGAGCTTGTCCGCCATGAGTCGGCAGCGCTCCGGGTCCTTGTCGATGACCTTGACGCGCACGCCCTGCTTCTCGAGCATCGGCGCAAGCGCGCGGCCCGCGCGGCCCGCGCCGATGATGATGACGCGGTGCAGCTTGCGGGCGTCGCGCTGCACGAAGGTCTGGCTGAACTTCTCGATCTCCTCCG
This sequence comes from Mitsuokella jalaludinii, assembly GCF_928722185.1. Taxonomy (NCBI): domain Bacteria; kingdom Bacillati; phylum Bacillota; class Negativicutes; order Selenomonadales; family Selenomonadaceae; genus Mitsuokella; species Mitsuokella jalaludinii. Next base: position 1,661,662 of record NZ_CAKMXA010000001.1, on the reverse strand, counting down.
GGATGCCGATGAAATAGGCGTTGTCGTGCGGCAGCAGACAGTCGTCGCCGTGCGGGATGATCATGCGGTGGTCGCGGAAGATCATGCCGGCCAGCACGCCCTTCGGGAACTCGATGTCCTTCAGGGGGATATTCGCCAGCGGCGACGAGCGACGCACTTTCGTCTCGAACAGCCGGATCTTGCCGTGTGCGAAGTCCTCGACATCGAGCGCAGCCGGTGTCATGAGGATGCGGTTGATCTCGTTGGCGGTGATGAGCTCCGGGTTGAGCATGAGGTCGATGTCGAAATTCTCCTTGAGGTAGTCCTTGGCCTCGCTCATGAACTGCATATCGCGGATGCGCGCAATCGTGTGGCGGATGCCATGCTTCTTCGCGAGGATGCAGGCGACCATGTTGACCTCGTCGCTGGCCGTCACCGCGATGAGGATGTCGGCCCCGCGGATATCGGGGTCATTCATCGTGATGGGGCTCGCACCGTTGGCGAAGATCGTCAGTACATCGAGTGTGTTCTTGACGGCCTCCAACTGGCCTTCATCGTGATCGATGACGATCACGTCGAACTGTTCTTTTGAGAGGAGCGAGGCGATGCTGTAGCCCAGCTTGCCCGCTCCGACCACGACAATACGCAAGACGGCAGCCTCCTATACAAAATTAAATGATACTTTTCATTATACCATCTCCGCCCGTATCCAACAAAATTTTGGGCAAAGAAAAGACAGGGGCCGCTGGCCCCTGTCTCTGACGTGTGATATGTGGGAGGTGTCTTTATTACTCGACGAAGAGTTCCGTCGAGAGGTAACGGTCGCCCGTATCCGGCAACAGAGCGACGATGTTCTTGCCCTCGAACTCCGGACGCTTGGCGAGCTCGATGGCAGCAGCGAGTGCTGCGCCCGAGGAGATGCCAATGAGCACGCCCTCGACATGGGAGAACTGGCGGCCGTACTTGAAGGCATCCTCATTCGGCACGGCGATGACTTCATCGTAGACCTTCGTGTCGAGCGTCTCCGGCACGAAGCCTGCGCCGATGCCCTGGATCTTGTGCGGACCTGCCTGGCCCTTCGAGAGGACCGGGCTCGTGGCCGGCTCTACAGCGACGACGCGGATGTCCTTGTCCTGCTTCTTGAGGTAGTGGCCGACGCCCGAGAGAGTGCCGCCCGTGCCGACGCCAGCGATGAAGGCATCGACCTTGCCGTCGAGATCGTTGTAGATCTCCGGGCCCGTCGTCGCCTCATGGGCAGCCGGGTTGGCCGGGTTGGCGAACTGCTCCGGGATGAAGGAGTTCGGTGTTTCCTTGGCGAGTTCCTCAGCCTTGGCGATGGCGCCCTTCATTCCCTTCGAGCCGTCCGTCAGGACAATCTTCGCACCGTATGCCTTGAGCAGGTTGCGGCGCTCGACGCTCATCGTCTCCGGCATCGTCAGGATGGCTTTGTAGCCGCGGGCTGCTGCGACGCTGGCGAGGCCGATGCCCGTGTTGCCGGAGGTCGGCTCGATGATCGTAGCGCCCGGCTTCAGTTTGCCGTCTTTCTCGGCCTGCTCGATCATGGCCTTCGCGATGCGATCCTTGACGGAGCCAGCCGGGTTGAAGTACTCGAGCTTCACGTAGATGTTAGCCTTGATGTCATTGGCCTTGATGAAGTTGTTGGCCTTCAGGAGCGGCGTGCCGCCGATCAGTTCCGTAACGCTGTTGTAGACTTTACCCATGGTGAATACCTCCATTTATATCATGTGCATTTCAGTGCGAGTTAAAACATATATGATTAATATGTTTATATATTAGCACAGCCTCAGCGCCTTGTCAATAGGGATTGACTTTTTCCTGTATTTCTAATATGATATAGCATACAAGAATGACATATATTTTCAATATGATTATTAGGAATGAGGGAATATCGATGAAGATTTCTGCTAAAGGCCGCTACGGGCTTGCGGCCATGACGTACCTGGCCCGCAATTACGCTTCTGGCTCGCCGGTCACGATCGTCAGTATCTCGGAGAAGCTCGGCATCTCGAAGATCTACCTCGAGCAGGTATTCTCGCTGCTGAAGCGCGCGCGCCTCGTCAATTCCATCAAGGGCAGCCAAGGCGGCTACCAGCTCTCACGCGCGCCGCGCGAGATCACGCCGTACGATATCCTCTCCTCCATCGAACTCTCTCTGATGGAGGAAACGGCGCCCGCCGCCCAGGAGAAGATGCCGGAACTCGACCGCGCACTCGCCGCCTGCGTCTTCACTCCGCTCGACGAAGCCATCCAGAAGACGCTCTCCTCTGTCTCGCTCGACGACATCCTCACGGCCATCGACAAAGAGAAATCGACCGAGAGCCTCATGTATTTCATCTGATTGACAGCATCATAGCATCAAAATGCGGCAGAACTTTGACTATCTCAGGGTTCTGCCGCTTCTTTCAAGCGAAAATGTGCCTATTTCGCAATAATTTTTATAGAAAACGTTCTCTATATGGTATTAATTCCATAAAATGAACCATTTTCCCCGCTATAGCCGTAAAATACAGTTTAACATCAGATTCAAACTGTAGTATAATAGCCGTAAGTTGTGAAGGAATACGCCCCTATCCCTATCATCGCTTACAACAGTCCGCAAGTTTTCTGTGCATGGCAGAAGGAGTCGGTCCGCCCGGTTTCCTGCTTTCATGCCGTCGGTTTTGTTGGAGGTGTTTCCCATGATGATCGACAATATCCGCGTTATCATCGAACAGGGTCCCTTCTCCGCGGAAGACGCACAGTATTATATCGAACGTATCAAAGCTACCACGAAATTCACATTGAAAAAGATCACATTCACACGTTCCGATACTTATCTGGATATCCGCTATGCATTTGCAGAGATTCCATTTGAGCGTATCCGCCGAGTCGCATTGGCGGCCCCACCAAAAAAACGTGCTGTAAATAACTGATTCTATCAGTCCTGTTTGCAAGACAGAAAGCCCCGAAGCAGTCCGCTGCTTCGGGGCTTTCTCTATATGCAGTTACGTCTGTCAGGGATTGAAGCGGAAGGCGTCGAGCTCCCAGACGCGGCCCGTGACCGTCTCTAGTGCGGCGTCGGCCTCGATGCGCAGCTCGGGGCGGATGTTCTTCTCGGGGAAGACGAGCATGCTCGCCACGTCTTCGCCGTGCTGGAAGAAGGCCTCGACGGCGGCGCGGTCGACGAACATCTGCAACGAGAGCACCTTGTCGACGAACATCTTGAAGCGGCGCACGCCGCGGCCGCCGTTCTTCATGCCCGTGCGGTCGATCGTCATGGCCTGCGTCGTGCGGTCGTACGAGAAGACTGTCTTCTCGAGGCCGTAGGCCAGCGTCATCGTGATCTTCTGCGCCTTGCCCAGCGTGATGTCCAAGAGGACTTCCGAGCCGTCGAAGAGACGCGTGAGAATGCTGCTCTCCATGTCGGCATCGATGTCGATGGCCGTGCTCTCGATGCGCAGGGCCTTGAGCTCAGCGGCCGGGCGCGAAAAGATGTGGCCCTGGCGCAGCGTCAGCACGCGCGGCAGTGTCAGGCTGTACATCCAGCCCTTCTCGCTCGTCGGGTACTCTGCGTCCTTGTCCGGCATGCCCATCCAGCCGAGCAGGATGTGGCGGCCTTCGTGCTGGATGACCTGCGGCGCATAGAAGTCGAAGCCGTGGTCGAGCTCCTGGAACTTCGTGTGCTGCATCATGTCCATGCTGTCGAGCGACAGGTGGCCTGCGATGTAGCCGGCCTGGTAGATGTTCTGGCGGTCGAACTCGCGCGCCTCGAGACCCTGTGGGCAGAAGATCAACGCGTCGTAGCTGCCGAAGTGCAGCATGTTTGGGCACTCCCACATGTAACCGAAGTCCCGGAGGCGCGTCTTGAGCTCGCCGAGATTCTGCCAGCCGTCCTTCGTCTCCTTGTAGATGAGAACCGTGCCGCGCGGCTTCTCCTCGTCCGCCTGCGCGCCGATGACGAAGTAGCGCTTGCCGTGGCGGTGGAAGAGGTACGGGTCGCGGAAGTGGCCCGTGATGCCCTCGGGACTGTCCGGCACGACGATCTCGTCCTTCTCGACGTGGCCGTCGGCCTGCAGCGTGCCCAGGCGCTGTGCCGGCGTGCGCACGCCGTCATTCTTGGCGTTGCAGGTGTAGAAGACGCGGACCTCGCCCTTCTCCGTGAAGCCGCAGCCCGAATAGCAGCCGTCCTTGTCGTGCTCGTCGCTCGGCCAGAGCGAGAGTTCCGGCAGCGAGTAGTGGACGAAGTCGCGCGTCTTCACGTGTGCCCAGCACTTGTTCTTGTGCTCGCAGCCCAGAGGGTTCCACTGGTAGAAGATGTGGTACTCGCCGTTCGCGAACGTCATGCCATTCGGGTCGTTGATGAGGCCGAACGGCATCTCGAGATGGAAGCGGTTGTGCCAGCGGTCCGTCAGGGGGAAGCCGGCCGCCACCTTGGCATCGATGGCCTTCTTATCAAACTTTTCCATAAGGATCTCCCTTCTATACAAACAAGAAAAGGGCTGCCGTAACGGCAGCCCTCATAGAGTTCTTACGCTTCGTCCTCTTTTTCCGGGTTAAACAGCGTGAACGTCAGAGCAAACGCTACGGCAAAACCGACGACATTGACGAGGATGTACTGCGGCAGGTGGTCGAGGTACAGGAGCGTACCCGGCAGCACCGTGATGCCCATGCCCGTACCGGCAAGGTGCAGGAAGCCGGCAATGCCGCCTGCGCAGGCGCCGCCGACGAGCGCGTAGAGGAACGGCTTCATGAGGCGCAGGTTGATACCGAAGATGACCGGCTCCGTGATGCCGAGGAAGGCCGGCACGATCGAGGAAACGTAGAGAGCGCGCTTCTTCTTGTTCTTTGTGCGGGCTGCGACAGCGGCAGCGGCACCGCCCTGTGCGATGATGGCGCCCGTGATGATGGCGTTGAACGGATCGACGCCCGTCGTGGCGAGGAGCTGGACCTCAAGGGCGTTGAAGACGTGGTGGACACCGAAGACGACGATGACCTGATGGACGCCGCCGACGATGAAGCCGCCGATGCCGTACGGCAGAGCGAGGAACGTCTGGATGGCACCAAAGACGGCGAGCTCAATCCAGTGCATGATCGGGCCGACGATGAGGAGGCCGAGAATCATGGAGATGAAGAGCGTCAGGAACGGCGTGACGATGAGGTCGATGACATCCGGGATGAAGGTCTTGAGCCATTTCTGGAGCTTCGCGGCGAAGATGCCAAGGACGAGGGCCGGCAGGACGGAGCCCTGGTAGCCGACGACCGGCACGCTGAGGCCGAAGATGTCCATCATGATTGGCTGTGCCTCACCGGCTGCGATTGCGTAGGCGTTCGGCAGCTGCGGTGCGACGAGCATGAGGCCGAGGACGATGCCGATGACCGGCGTGCCGCCGAAGCGCTTCGTCGTGGACCAGCAGACGAGCGCCGGCAGGAAGGCGAAGGCCGTATCCGTGAGGATCTGGCTCATGCGCAGGACATTGTCGCTGAACTGGACGCCAAGGCTCAGGCTGGCACCGCGCAGGCCCATGAAAAGACCTGTCGCGACGAGGACCGGGATGATCGGCACGAAGACGTCACCGAGCGTGCGGGAAATCTTCTGGGCCATCGACATCTGTGCGTATGCCTCAGCCTTGTTGTTGCTGGCACCGGCGAGGCCTGTGCCGGCAACAAAGGCGTCGAATACCTTGTCGACGAAGCCCGTGCCGAGAATGATCTGGTACTGGGCCGCGGCGAAGAACTGGCCCTTGACGCCGTCGATATTCTCGATGGCCTTCTCATTGAGCTTCGACTTGTCGTTGATGATCAGGCGCAGGCGCGTCGCGCAGTGCTCTGCGCTGCGGACGTTGTCGCGGCCGCCAACGTACTTCCAGATGAGCTTGGCGACGCGCTCTTCCTTCGGGAGGTCGCTGTAGTCCTCTTCCGGCTCTGCAGGAGCCTCTGCAGCGGGGGCTTCCTCTTCAGCCGGCTCCGCCGTGACCGTCGTGATTTCCTTGTCGCCGAGCGCCACGGTGATCTTGTCGTAGTCGAAGGCATTCGTCACGAGAACCGGCGTCGTCGTGTCGTAGCCGGCCGACTTGATGCCCTCCGGGTCGAACTCGAGCAGGAGCTGGCCCTTCTTGATTGCATCGCCCTGCTCGATCTTGGCGTCGAAGTACTTGCCGCCGAGGTTGACCGTGTCGATGCCGACGTGGATCAGGATATCTGCACCATCCTCTGAATGGATGCCGATGGCATGCTTCGTGCCGAAGAGCACGGTGACGGTGCCGTCGACTGGCGAGAAGACCTTGCCCTCCGGATCCTTGACGGCAGCGCCCTTACCCATAGCGCCGCTGGCAAAAGCCGGGTCCTTGACATCTTTCAATTCGATGAGCTGTCCCTTGAGCGGACTGTTCAAGCGAATCTCTTTCATGAAGATTTCCCCCTTTTCTCTTTTCCTCTCATTTCGATTCGATTCCTCTTTATGAGACCGTTTTCATATTCCAAGTGTATAACGAAGACTGCGTTTTGTCAAGCAAAAAAACGTCACTCGCGGATCATATCGCGGAACTTCGTGTACTCCTTCTGGAAGTAGAGATTGACCGTGTCGACAGGACCGTTGCGGTGCTTGGCGATGATGACTTCCGTCTGGTTCTTGTGCTCCGTGTCCTTGTCGTAGTAGTCCTCGCGATAGAGGAACATGACGATATCGGCGTCCTGCTCGAGAGAGCCGGACTCGCGCAGGTCGGAGAGCATCGGGCGCTTGACCTGGCGCGCCTCGACGGAGCGCGAGAGCTGCGAGAGAGCGATGACCGGCACGTTGAGCTCGCGCGCGAGCGCCTTGAGGGAGCGCGAGATCTCGGAGATCTCCTGCTGGCGGTTGTCGCCGTTCTTGCCCGGCCGGCCCTGCATGAGCTGCAGGTAGTCGATGACGATGAGGTCGAGGCCGTGCTCCGCCTTGAGGCGGCGCGCCTTTGAGCGCAGGTCCATGATGGTGATGCCCGCTGTGTCGTCGATGTAGATTGGCGCGCGATTGAGCTTGTCAGCGACGGTGACGAGATTCGTCCAGTCCTCGTCGCCGAGCTGTCCCGTGCGCAGGAGCTGCGAGTCGATGCTGCCCTCGGAGCAGAGCATGCGCTGCATGAGCTGCTCCTTGCTCATCTCGAGCGAGAAAAAGGCGACCTTGCCGCCGTGCAGGCCGACGTACGAGGCGATGTTGAGCGTGAAGGCCGTCTTGCCCATTGACGGGCGCGCGGCGACGAGGATGAGGTCGGACGCCTGCAGGCCGCTCGTCAGGCGGTCGAGGTCCTTGAAGCCCGTCGGCAGGCCCGTAATGCCGCCCTTTGACTCGTAGAGCACGTTGATGCGCTCGAACGTGCGCATGAGGATGCTCTTGATTGGCTCGAAGCCGTTGGCCGTCTGCGAGCCTGCCACGGCGAGGATCTTCTGCTCGGCCGCGTCCATGATGTTCTCGACGGGCTGCGAGTCCTCATAGGCGGCGCCGGCGATCTCCGTCGCCGCGTCGATGAGGCGGCGCAACTCGGCCTTCTCCTTGACGATCTTCGCGTGGTAGGTGACATTGGCCGCCGTCGGCACGATATTGGCGATCGTCGTGATGAACGGGATGCCGCCGATTTTCTCGAGCTCGCCGTCCTTGCGCAGCTGCTCTGTCAGCGTGACGAGGTCGACTGCCTCATCGTTCTCCGCGAGCTTCAGCATCGCGTCGTAGACGCGGCGGTGCGCCTCGCGGTAGAAGTCCTCCGGCTGCAGGATCTCCTGCGCCTCGATGATCGCCTCTTTCTTGATCATCATCGCGCCGAGCACTGCCTGCTCAGCTTCGATGTTCTGAGGCGGCACACGATCTGGTAGTGCCATCTTCATTCCCCCTCAAAAATCAGCTGGAATGCCTCCTCGGCCGTCTCCACCGCGTGGATGTCGAGCCCTAAGAGGTCTTCTGGGATGTCGCGCTCGTTCTCCTTCGGGATCACGAGCGTCTTGATGCCGGCCTGGCGCGCGCCGTACGCCTTCTCAAAGACGCCGCCCACCGGGCGCACGCGGCCCGCGAGCGAGATCTCGCCCGTCACGGCCACATCCTGGCGGATCTTCTTCCCCGTCACAGCGCTGACGATGCAGGCGAGGATGGCCGTGCCGGCGCTCGGCCCGTCGATGTTGCCGCCGCCGATGACGTTGATGTGCACATCGTAGTCGTGGATATCCTTGCCCGTGAGCTGGCGCATGACGGACGCCGCGTTGAAGACGGAGTCCTTGGCCATGCTGCCGGCCGTCTCGTTGAAGCGCACCATGCCCTTGCCCTTCTCTCGCGCGGGGAAGGCCACGGCCTCGATCTCGATGACGGAGCCGAGGAAGCCCGCGACGCCGAGGCCGAAGATGTGGCCCTGCACGGCCGTGTGGCGCGCCTTGCGCGTGACGAACTGATAGAGGCGCGAGACTTGCGCGACCTCGTAGACGGCCTCGCGGCCAATCGTGAGTCCTGCCATCTCTCCATTCGCCTTCTCGAGCGCGAGGCTGTAGGCGTCGGCGAGGATGTTGATGGCCTTGCGCCCCTCCGTCGTGTACTCGGAGATCAGCGTCGCCACGCCCGGCTCGAGCGCGACCTCGAGCTTCGCCGCCGCATTCTGCACGATGGTCTCGATGTGCTTCGGCGTCAGCGGCTCGAAGTAGATTTCGGCGCAGCGCGAGCGCAGGGCGGGGTTGATGTGACCGGCGTCGCGCGTCGTCGCGCCGATCAGCACGAAATCAGCCGGCGCGCCCTCCTCGAAGAGCTTGCGGATGTAGGGCGGCACCTTCGGGTCAGTCGGGTCGTAGTAGGCCGACTCGAAGTAGGCGCGCTTGTCCTCGAGGACCTTCAGGAGCTTGTTCTGCAGCATCTCGTCCATTTCGCCGATCTCGTCGATGAAGAGGATGCCGCCGTGCGCCTCTGTGACGAGGCCCGGCTTCGGCTCGGGGATGCCGCTGTCCGCAAGCGTCCTCTGCGCGCCCTGGTAGATGGGGTCGTGGACAGAGCCCAGAAGCGGATTCGTGATGTCGCGCGGGTCCCAGCGCAATGTCGTGCCGTCCGTCTCGACGAACGGCGCATCCTCACGGAACGGCGAAGACGGCTTCTTACACGCGGCCTCGAGCACGAGGCGCGCGGCCGTCGTCTTGCCGACGCCCGGCGGCCCGTAGAGCAGGAGATGCTGCGGGTACGGCGAGGAGAGCTTGGCGAGCAGCGATTTCACGGCGCGCTCCTGCCCGACGATCTCGCTGAAGTCGCGCGGGCGCAAAAGTTCCATGACCGACTGCGTCAGGTGGATGCTGTCGAGCTGCTCAAGCTTCTTGCGCTTCTCGGCGTCCTGCGGCGATTCCGCATCAGGCTTCTCCTCCTTGATGACCTGCTTGCGGATGTCGTCGACGTAGTCCTGGTGCTCCTGCTCAAGCTTCTCGTTGACCTTCTTCTCGATGCGGTCCTCGATATCCTTGCGCGCGCGCTTCTCGGCGATGCGCTCCGTCAGACGCTGGAGCACCTCTGGCAGGTCCTCCTCGCGCGGGGCGGGATGCAGGAGCGGATCCTCGTCGAGGATGCGCTGCAGGGCCAGCACGCGCTCACAGCGCCCCGAGGAGCGCAGGAGATTCATCGCGTTCATGCGGCCGGCCTGTATGACGAGCGAATCGGTGCCGATGAGGTCGATGAGCGCCTGGTAGAGCGCATCGATCTCGCGGTCGATTGGCAGTACCTCCGGCTCTGCGGGCGGCGCCACTTCCTTCTGCTCATCGCGGTGAAAAAAACGATTAAAAAAGGACATATTCCCTCCTCTGTCTGCTATCTGGAATCAAAAAGCCCCCTCTTGCGAGGAGGCTTCTTCTGTGTCAATCACTCTGCGACGACGCTGACTTTGATCTTGCTCGTGACAGACGGATGAACCTTGATGACCGCCTCATAGACGCCGGTGCCCGTCACTTCACCCTGGATGGTGATCTTGCGCTTGTCGATGTCGATGTGCTGCTTCTTGAGCGCATCCGAGACATCCTTGCCCGTCACGCTGCCGAAGAGCTTGCCGCCCTCGCCGATGCGGACGGGGATCCTGACCTCGACCTTCTCGAGCTGCTTGGCCATGAGCTTGGCCTCGTCAGCTGCCATGGCCTCCTTGCGGGCCTTGGAGCCTGCCTGGGCATTGGCTACATTGAGGTTCTGCGACGTGGCCGGCACTGCTGCCTTGCGCGGCAGCAGGAAGTTGCGGCCGTAGCCTTCCGATACCTCTACGATATCGCCCTTCTTGCCGAGTTTCTTAACGTCCTGCTGTAAGATTACTTTCATCTTGATCATTCTCCTCTATGTACTTCTTGGCAATCTCGATTGCCTGTTGTTTGATATCTTCTACATCGCCGCCCTTGACCTGAGCGCCGGCGACGTTCTGGTGGCCGCCGCCGCCGAAGGCCTCCATGATGACCTGGACATTGAGCTCGCCCGTCGAGCGCGCGCTGATGCCCACCGTGTCCTCCGTGAGCTGGAAGACGACGATGCTCATGCGCACGTTCTCGATGCGCAGCAGCGAGTCCGCGACCTGCGCCGCGATGACCTGGCCATTCGAGATGAGCTCGGGGCATGTCGAGACGATGAGGCCGCCCTCGTAGAATTCCGACCGGGCCTCCGCCTTCGCGAGTGCGACGGTCGTCTCATAATCCGTGCGGAAGAGGTGGCGGACCATGACGGGGTCGGCACCGCTTCGACGCAGGTAGGCCGCAGCGTCGAAGGTGCGCACGCCCGTCTGCACGGCGAAGTTCTTCGTGTCGACAACGATGCCGGAGTAGAGCGCTGTCGCCTCGACGCGCGAGAGCACGAGGTCGTCGCCGAAGTACATCAAGAGCTCTGTGACGAGCTCGCTCGACGAGCTCGAGGCCGGCTCGATGTAGACGAGCAGCGGGTTCTTGATGAAGTGCTCGCTGCGGCGGTGGTGGTCGATGACGATGACGCGCGGGATGCGCTCCAAGAGCGCCGGCGCCGCGACGAGGTGCGGGATGTGCGTATCAGCGACGACGAGCACGGGATTGAGTGCCGTCATGCTCGCTAGATCGTCCGCGTGCACGATGATGTCCCGGTACTCCTCGTTGTCCTTGAGGATGTCCTCGAACTTGCCGATGCCCTCGTTCATGTCGGACAGCACGATCTTGACGGGCTTGCCGAGCTGGCGGGCCATCTTGGCCACGCCCATTGAGGCGCCGAAGCAGTCGAAGTCCTCATTGTGGTGGCCCATGACGTAGACGGCATCGGCCCCCTCCATGATCTCGCGGATGGCGTGCGCGACGACGCGCGCCTTGACGCGCGTGTGCTTCTCCACGGCCTTGGCGCGGCCGCCGAAGAACTGCGTCTTGCCGCCGATCTGCACGGCGACCTGGTCGCCGCCGCGGCCGAGCGCGAGATCGAGCCCCGCCTGGGCCTGCGTGCCGAGGTCGGCCATGCTCTGGCAGTCCGCCACCGCCACGCCCATCGAAAGCGTGACGGGCAGGCGGTTCGCGCTGTGGAGCTGGCGGACCTTGTCGAGGATGTCGAAGCGGGCCGTGATGGCCTTGTCGAGGCCCTTGCGCTCGAGGATGACGACGTAGAGGTCATCCGACACGCGCCGCATGAAGCCGCCAAGGCTCTTCATCCAGGTGTCGAGCTGCTGGTTGACCGAGAGCAGGAGCGCCGTGCGAGCCGCCTCGTCGAGCCCCTGGATGACCTCATCGTAGTTGTCGATCTGGATGTAGGCGAGAACGGTGCGGCTGAGCTTGTACGAGCTGCGCAGCGTCTCGAAGCCCGTGATGTCCTGCACGTAGAGCGCCATCAAGGGCGCCTGGTGCGGCGGCACGGGCACAGGCCGGTAGCGGACCTGATAGTAGCGGTCCTCGTTGGCAAAGACGTATTCGCCGACCGTGCCCCAGACGGGCCCGATGATGACGGCGGGCCAGATATCCTTGACATCCGTGTCCTGCTCCGGCTTCTTGCCGGCGTACTCCGCCATGCGCTCATTGCACCACTGGATGCGCCCCTCCTGATTGACGATCAGGATGCCCTGCGGCAGGTCCTCGATGGCGTAGTTCATCATCTCATTGAGGTTGCGCACGACATTGCGGCAGTAGCGCTCAAAGCGGCGCGACCTGTCGTGGCAGCGCTCCTTCACGAAGAACGCCAGGCAGAGCCAGATGACAAAGGCGATTGCAGCGATGAAATAGTTGTAGCAAGACAGGATGCCGATGAGCATCAGTATTACGAATAGATGTATCGAAAGATCGATCCATGCCGAGAGATTCCGCGGCATTGTTTCACCTCATTCCAAATTATGCGGATATGCCTGCTGTCAGCTCTTCTTCTGGCCGAAGCGGCGCCGATAGTCGAACAGCATATCGAAAAGGCCCGTGAAGGCCAGGATCTGCATGAGGACACCGCCCAGCAGCACGAAAGCGTAGAGGCAGATGCGCATGACCTTGCCCACGCGGAAGCGGTCCATCACATAACTCATCAGCGAGAGCCCCTGGATAACACCGGCGCCCATCGCCACCATGTTGAGGTTGAAGGCCGCCTGATAGAGCGGCTGTATCTCGCGCGAGCCGCCCCAGTAGATGCCGACGAGCGCGAATCCGAGCAAGTACAGGAAGAACTGTGGCAAGCGCCACTCCGCAAAGGGCGGCAGCTGCGGCACCGACTCGCCGAGCCGGCGCAGCACGCGGCTGCCGACAATGTAGGCGACGGCCGCATCGAGCAGGCCCATGACGCCGACGACGAACGGCAGCAGCAGATTGAGGTACGTCAGCGCCTCCTGCACCTGCGCGCGACTCGCCTCGATAGCTGCCTTATCCATGCCCATCTGCTCATAGACAGCAAACGTCTCGTCAAAGCTCTGCTGCATGACGTCCATCTGCATGTTGAGCGGGTTGACCGATGTCAAGAGGAACAGCAGGCCGAACGTCAGGAGCTTGCCGGCGACCGACGCGACGAGCGTCGTGCCGAAGGCCTGCGCACCGGACCACCTGCGCCTGAAGGCGTAGCCGAGCACGAGGCCGGTCGGCCCGAAGGACAGGACCATGCGCAGCGAGATGGTCGGCTCGATGAGCAGCGCCATGATGACGCCCGAGACGAGAACGGCCATCGCGCCCCAGCGCAGGCCGTGGCGCACGACGAGCACGGTGACGGGAATGGCCCAGACGAGCGAGGCCACGACACCGACCACGGGCAGGTAGACTGCCGCGAGGGCCAGGATGACCGTCAGCGCCGACAAGAGACCACTCTCTGTGAGCGGCGTGATTCTATGTGAAGTCATGTCTTCATCCTTTCAAAACTAAGACTATTTTTCATTATATCAGAAGAACCGATTCCTGTCTTGCCAGCAGGTACTAAAGCATCTGCCCCTAGCAAAAAGACCCCGCGCTGCTGCGCGAGGTCTTTCCATGGCAATATACTGCTTTGACCGGTCACTGTGCCTGCGTTGTCACGACGCCGTAGAGCGTCGTATCGGCCTTTGTCTGGATGTAGAGCTCCGTGCCGGCCGGCAGGCGGACATCCTTGCCGTGCACGAAGGCACCGGCCACGATGCCAACAGGACCGAGGACGGCGATGCCCGCGAGGCTTGCACCGGCGGCCATCGCGAGGCTCTTCATCTCTTTCTTGGCCGCTTCGCCGACGTGCGTGTCGACGTAAGTGCCATCAATCGACTTCGTCTTGTTGAAGTCGATGTTGACCTCTGCATTGCGGCCGAAGTTGCGCGCCTGCTTGACCTTCATCACTGTGCCCTCGCCCGGCAGCCCCTTGGCGAAAACGAGCTTACCGTTGACGATGACATCGTCCGCGACCTTGTAGCGGATCGTGTCGCCGACCTTGAGGTTGTCCGAGTCGACCGGCGTGACGAGCGTAATCTTGACGAGCGTATCAGCCGGCACGCGCACCTGGTCGAGCGGAAGGACGGCCGTGCCGAACGATGCCTTCGAGAGCGCCGTGAGGCGCTGCTTGTAGGTGCCCGTCCCCGTCTTGCCCATCATGCTCATCTCGAGGTCCGCCATGCGGGAATCGACAGGTTCCATGCTGACCTCGTGGCCGATATTCCACTCGACGGCATTGAGATCGGCGAGCAGCGACGGCTTCGTGCTGTTCGTGTAGACTTCGTTGTAGATAGCGTTGACGCGCGCCATCATGCTGCCACTGCGGTGCGAGCCGTCGTAATCCTTCTCTATCTTGTTGATGCGGTCGACGAGCGCGCCCGTCTGGACAGTACCGTACGTGTCCTTCTCGATCGCTCCGAGTTTGTCCTGGACCGTCTCCGGTGTCGCGGCCGCCGTGATGCCCATCGACGAGACGAAGAATACAGCGCTCATGACGGCGCTGACGAGCTTGCGGAATTTCATGTGTCGTTCCCCCTTGACCCGTATTGTCGGGATTCTCCCGGCATTCTGTCTTTGAATGTTGCCTATGTCTATTATTTTGGCATAGATTCCTGGAAATAGCAAGGACAGCCGCTCATCCTTTTTGGTGGGCGCCCTCGGCCTGCGATTCCTCGTAGAGGCTGACCTTCGTCTCGACATCATGGTAGCCGGCCGGCTCCGGGTGGATCATGATGTCGAACGTGCCGAGCTCCTCGCGAATGAGCTGCTCGAGTTCATCGCAGATTGCGTGGACCTGTGAGAGATGCATGTTCCCGTCGAACAGCACGTGCACATCCAGGAGCTTGTAGGAGCCCGAACGGCGCGTCCTGAGGCAGTGGCAGCCCTTGACTTCGGGCACGCTCTCGATGATCTTGCGGATGCGCTGCTCCTCTGCCTCCGGCAGGCTCGCATCCGTCAGCTGCATCGTCGAATCGACAATCATGCGCCAGCCCGCGCGGAAGATGATGCCGGCGACGAAGATGGCGATGACCGGGTCGAGCCAGGCCCAGCCCGTGACCTGCATGAGCACAAGGCCCGTCAGGACGCCGATGGACGTCCAGATGTCCGCGCGCAGGTGTAGACCGTCGGCCTCGAGTGCCTGCGAGCCCGTCTTCTTCGCCACGACAATGAGGCGGTGCGAGACGAAAAAGTTGATGACGATCGAGATGACCATAATCGCGATGCCGTAGCTCAAGAACTCCGGCACGGCCGACGCATGGAACTTGTCCACGGCCTCGTAGACGATGCCGAGCGCGGCCGCCACAATGAGCACAGCCTCGACGGCTGCCGAGAGGTTCTCGTACTTGCCGTGGCCATAGTCGTGCTCCACGTCAGGCGGCGTCACCGACTTGCGCACGGCCCAGAAGGCGATGAGCGCGGCGATGAGGTCGACGCCTGAATGGAGCGCCTCCGAGATCAGGCTGACCGCGCCGACGTAGATGCCGACGATGAGTTTGAGGACGACGAGCGTCGTATTCGAGATGATGGACAAGTAAGCTGTCCGCTGCTTCAAGGCAGCATTCCTTGACATGAATATGCCCCCTAAAAAAATCGTTGTGGTATTCCGAGAAAAAGCTGGACAAAGCAGATCTGCCCCGCTATAATGAGTCTGTCGAGCGATCGACATACTCAAAAGCACTTATATTTCATATGTTTTCTTGCTTTTGGACGCGCGAGCGTCTTTTTTTTTGCCGTTTTTGCAGAAAGAGCCTGCCCCCTGAGGGGCAAGCTCTTTTTATTTCCTTTTCATTCACTGCCTGAAGCATTCGCTGTCATGACGAACTGCACGATCTCATTCATCGGGGAGGTCACGAGGTAGGGCCTCGCTGGCTCTGCCTGGTCGCTCGACTGGAGGACGTCCTTCGTGTCGTAGCGCTGCACCTCCGAGGCGAAGATCTGATATGTCCTCTTCGCGGGGTCGAACTGCATCAGGTAGATGTAGCGGCGGTTGAGGTCGGCCCGTATGACGGCGACGCGCGCCGTCCAGAGCGTCTTCTGCACGTCGTTCTCTACGACCTGATCCGAGGAGATCGAATCCGTGTCGACGTAATACCCCGTCGAGCCATTCGCATCGACAAACTGCATGTTCTCGGCGTAGGCGCGGCTCATGAACACCATCAGGCAGACGGCCAGCAGACAACCGATCTTGCGGATTCCCATCCCTTCATCGTCCTTTCTTCATCCCCATCACGGAGAACTCTTGCAAGCAGGATTCACTATCTTTCTTATTATAGGAAAATCCGCCTGCATCGTCAAGCACTCTGGATTGCGTCAGCAGATGCGCGGCACGAGGTTGCCGAGCGGCATGTCGACGATGCGGATACCGCCGATGGCCGTGCGCAGGCCGACCTGGCCCGGCGCCTCGGCCGTGACCTCGCCGATGAGGCAGGCGTCCTTGCCATAGGGGTTCTCGCGCATGACGGCGAGGACCTTATCGGCCTCCTCCGCCGGCACGAAGGCGATGCATTTGCCCTCGTTGGCGAGGTAGAGCGGATCAAAGCCCAGGATGTCGCAGACACCGCGGACCTCCTCGCGGATGGGCAGCGCGTCCTCATCGATGAGGACGCCGCAGTGCGAGGCCTCAGCGATCTCGTTGAGCACGGCCGCCACGCCGCCGCGTGTCGGATCGCGCAGCACGGCGATGTCCGGCGCGGCTTCGAGCATGGCGCGCGTCAGCGAATTCAAGGGCGCGCAGTCCGTCTTGATGGTATCCGGCAGTTCGAGGCCGTGACGGCCGGCGAGCACTGTCGCCGCGTGGTCGCCGATGAAGCCGGAGAGTAGGACCTTCATGCCGGGCTTCACGTGATGCGGCGAGATGGAAGTGCCCGGGATGATGTCGCCGATGCCGGCCGTGTTGATGAAGATGCCGTCGGCCTTGCCGCGCTCGACGACCTTCGTGTCACCCGTGACAATCGCGACGCCGGCCTCCTCGGCCATCTCGCGCATCGTGTGCGCTATCCTGCGCAGGTCCTCGATGAGGAAGCCCTCCTCGAGGATCATGCCGACCGAGATGTAGCGCGGTACAGCGCCCGTCATCGAGAGGTCGTTGACCGTGCCGCAGATGGCCAGCTTGCCGATATTGCCGCCGTTGAAGAACAGCGGCTGCACGACGTAAGAATCCGTCGTGAAGGCGACCTTGCCGCTCATCGCCACGGTCGCGCCATCGTGCAGTTCGTTGAGGTACGGGTTTGAGAACTCCGGCAGGATGACCTCCTGCATGAGCTCCTGACTCAATTTGCCACCGGCGCCGTGCGCCATCGTAATGCGTTCATCTGCCATATGAAAATCTCCCCTGACCGTATTTATACCAAGCAGCGCAGACACCCTCGACCGATACCATGCAGGGACCGATGGCGTGCGTCGGCACGCATGCCTTGCCGAAGAGCGGGCATTCCTTCGGCGTCACGATGCCGCGCAGCACCTCGCCGCAGCGGCAGCCCGGCTTGTTCTTGCCCATCGGCACGTCGAGCGGCAGCAGCCGCTCGATGTCGTAATCTTTGAAGGCCTCGCGCATGCGCAGGCCTGACAGCGGGATGACGCCAATGCCGCGCCAGGCCGCGTCAGCCGGCTCGTAGACGAGGTCCGTCGCGTGCTTGGCGGCGGGGCTGCCACCCGCGTGCACGACACTGCCGTACTCGTTCTCGATGCGCGCCGCGCCCTCCGTCACCTGCTTCATCAGGCGGTAGAGCGAGCGCAGGATCTGCAGCGGCTCGAAGCCCGTGACAACGCCCGGCATGTGATATTCCTCGGTGAGGAACTGGAAGACCTCCGTGCCCGTGATGACGGAAACGTGACCCGGCAGGATGAAGCCGTCGACGCGGACATCGGGGTCATCGAGCAGTGCACGCAGTGCCGGCGGCACGAGCTTCTGGGCTGACAGCATGTAGAGGTTGACGATGCCCTGCTGCTTGGCAGCCAGCACCGTCGCAGCAGCCGTCGGCGCCGTCGTCTCGAAGCCGACGGCGAGGAAGATGACTTTCTTTTCGGGATTGTCCTTCGCCACCTGGATGCTGTCGAGCGGCGAGTAGACGATGCGGATGTCCGCTCCCTCTGCCTTGGCCTCCATGAGGCTCGACTTCGAGCCCGGCACCTTGAGCATGTCGCCGAACGTCGTGATGATGGTATCCGAGCGCTTGGCGTAGGCGATGGCCTTGTCCATGTAGTCGTCCGGCGTCACGCAGACGGGGCAGCCAGGGCCCGAGACGAGCTCGACATTCTCAGGGAGCATCTGGCGCAGGCCCGCGCGGAAGATCGCTACCGTGTGCGTGCCGCAGACTTCCATGAAGCGCAGCTTGTGATCTGCGCCCTCAGCCATGCGGCCAATCTCTGCGACGAGGCGCTTGGCGAGCTCGCGCTCTTCTTCTTTTGTCATAGCTGTCATATCTCCGTGCCACCTGCTTCTTCTGCGATGCCGGTGACCGTGCGCGGCGCGCCGTTCATCTCGGCGAGCAGTGCGTTCGTCTCGGCGACTTCTTCTTCCGTGACCTTCTGTATGGCAAAGCCGGCATGCACGAGCACATAGTCGCCGACCTGCGTCTCCGGCAGCAGCATCAGGCTGATATCGCGCGTCACGCCCGAGATATCCACCTTGCCCACTGCGTCATGGATCTCCTTCACCTTAGCAGGAACTGCCAAACACATATCGTTACCTCCATCTCATTTCATCTCTTCGCGGACACATTCCTCGGCGACGACACCGTAGTCGAGCGAGCGGCCCGCTTCTTTCTCTTTCACCGCAATGCCCCATTCCTTGAGCACATCGATGGCCTCCTGCGCGATGAGCGGCAGGAGTTTTTTCATCTCAGGGCTGAGCTCCACGCCCGCCTCGAGGTCATACGGCTGTGCGCCGAGCACGACGACCTCCGGGATCTTGCGGCCCGTGACCGTCAGGAGCGCGAGGACGTCCTGGATGCCGACCTCATGCGCGCTGAGCTTGTCCTGGAAGTGCGCCATGATATCGTCGTTGTGGAAGTGGAAGCGCGTGCCGGGCGCCTGCCCGCCGTTTATGGAGTCGATGACGAGCAGCTTCTTCGTGCCCGTCACGTACTGCGTGAGCTCGATGCCGAGCGTGCCGCCGTCGATGACCTGCACCGACTCGGGGAAGTCGTAGTGCGCATCGAGGTATTCTGCGACGCGCACGCCGAAGCCCTCGTCGCGCAGGATGACATTGCCGACGCCGAGGATCGTGACCTCAGCCGGATGGAGCACATCGTCCATGCGCGGGTCCACCGCGCTGTCATTGCCAAATACATCTGCCATGTCATTTCCCCTTCTTCTGCTTCGCCGCGACGCGGCCGAGCAACCAATCACACCACGCATCAAGCCCCTGGTCCTTCGTGCACGAGACCTCGATGACATCCATGCCCGGATGGAGCGTCGTGATGTCCTCCTTGGCCGCCGCCATGTCGAAGTTGCAGTAAGGCAAGAGGTCTGCCTTGTTGAGCAGCGCAATGGCCGACTCCTTGAAGATCAGCGGGTACTTCATCGGCTTGTCGTCGCCCTCCGTAATGGAGAGCACGACACCCTTGTCATCCTCGCCGACGGCGAACTCTGCCGGGCAGACGAGATTGCCGACGTTCTCGACGACGAGCAGGTCGAGGTCATCGAGGTCGAGCTTCTGCGCGACCTTCTGGACCATCGGCGCGTCGAGGTGGCAGCCTCCAGCCGTGTTGATCTGGATGACCGGCACGCCGTGTTTCTCGATGCGGTCCGCATCCTTGCTCGTGAAGAGGTCGCCCTCGATGACAGCCATCTTGAGCTTGTCCTTGAGCTTCTCCATCGTCTTCTCGAGCACGGACGTCTTGCCGGCGCCCGGCGAGCCCATGAGGTTGATGACGTACACATTCTTCTCCGCAAACAGCGCCTGGTTCTCAGCCGCCACGCGGTCATTCTCACCTAAGATATTCTTCATGACCTGGATCTCAGCCATTCAATCCACCTCCAGATATTCTACCTGCATCTCGCGTCCCGATACGATCTTGAGGACGCCGTCCTTGCACTCTGGGCACCAGAAATCGTAGTGCTCGATGCGGAAGTCCTTCCCGCACTTCGTGCAGCGGCCGACGAGCGGCACGTGCTTGACCTTGATCTCGGCCCCCTCCGCGAGCGTCCCCTTCGCAATCATATCGAACGAGAACGTCAGGGAGTCGACGACGACGCCCGACATATCCCCAATCAAGAGGCCGATCTCGCGGATGCACTTCGCATCGTTCTGCTTTGCGTAGTCGAGAGCAATGTCGAGCACGCCCTCGGCAATCGCCATTTCATGCATGATACTCCTCCATCAAAAAACGCCTTCCCCGCCATCTTACCTGACAGCCGGGAAGGCGTTCCATCAAATCACCGGTCGATTATAACGCGGCTTCGAGATTACGTGCCTGCAGGACACCGAGGATGTCCATGAGCTTCGTCTTTGCGGGACTGTAATCCACCGTCGTCTCACCGTCGTGCGCATGGATGTGGACGAAGAGCACGCCCGGCAGGCCGAGCAGCGCCTTCTCTACTTCCTTCGCACTCTCTTCTGTATAGCCTTTGACTGTGAACTGGAGACGCGTATTGCCGTTCGTCTCGCCGCAGCCACATTCTTTACACATTGCTACAGTACTCCTTTGTCAATCCTTCTTCTTGGACTTCGGGCCCTCTTCATTGATCTCCGGGGCATCGAGCGGTACGTGCTCGAGGAACTTCACGCCGGAGAACATCGAGGATGCCTCGCCCTCTGCTTCCATGAGGTCTGCGCGCAGGACCATATAGACATGGCCGATGGCGAAGACGATGATGAGCCAGGCAACGATGTGGTGCACCCAGTGCGTGACCATCTCGCCACCGAGCACGACATTGACCCAGCCAAAGAGCATGCCGCCGATGTTGTTCGGCTCCGTCATGTAGTACATGGCAAAGCCCGTGAGGATCTCGATGAGAACCATCACGTAGAGGCCGACGTACGACGTGCGTGCCAGCGGGTTGCGCAGGTACGGGTCGTGGCCCGGCTTCAGCAGCATGTAGTGCAGGGCGACGTCAATCGTATCGCGGTAGAAGTGGCCCTTCCAGACGCGCGGGAAGAGACGGTCA
This sequence comes from Mitsuokella jalaludinii, assembly GCF_928722185.1. Lineage (NCBI taxonomy): Bacteria > Bacillati > Bacillota > Negativicutes > Selenomonadales > Selenomonadaceae > Mitsuokella > Mitsuokella jalaludinii. The sequence goes on along the minus strand of NZ_CAKMXA010000001.1, from coordinate 1,640,749 downwards.
CCCGGATAGCGGATGTAGCCGTAGATGCGCAGGATGAACGCTGCGCAGAACGTAAAGGCCGCGATGAAGTGTATATTCCTTACCCAGTCCATGGACATGGATGTGTACGTCGGCTCAATGCCCATCACAGTCACCGGCTTCGTGATCAGAAGGCCGGTGATGAACAGCGTGACAATCGACAGCACCATGATCCAATGGAAGATCCGCAGAAACGGACTGAACAGGTAGTAGACTTTCCGTTTTTCTTCTTTCATTCTACTATTCCTTTCCTTTCCACCAGGACCCCGGCTCACTTCTCAACGCGCGTGCCAGAGTACGGGTCCGTCGTGATGACATTGATCTTCTCGCCCTTCGCATTGAACATGTGCGTAGCGCAGGCCATGCACGGGTCAAAGGAGCGGACAACCTTGACGATCTCAAGCGGCTTGTCTGCGATCTTGACCTGCGTGTCCATCATGGCCTTCTCGTAAGCGCCGTGGCCAGCTTCGTCGTCGCGCGGGCATGCATTCCAGGTCGTCGGGACGACAGCCTGATAGTTGTCCGTCTTGCCGTCCTTGATGACGATGTAATGCGAGAGCGCACCGCGCGGAGCCTCGTAGAGGCCGACGCCCTTAGCCGTCTTCGGCCACGTCGACGGATCCCACTTCTCCATGTTGGCCGTCTTCGTGTCGCCCGACTTGATGTTGGCGATGAGCTTGTCGAAGAAGAACTTGTTGATCTCTGCATTGAGCTGGCAGTCGAGACCGCGGGCAGCCGTGCGGCCGACCATCGTCGGGAGCCAGACCTCCGGTGCGAGGCCGAGGACCTTCGATACGGCGTCGATCTGATCGAGCATCATCTTCTCAGCCCAGGTCGGCTCGTCGAGCATGCCCTTCTTGGCCTTCGTGTAGATGATGATGTAGCGGGCCAGAGGACCGACCTCGCAGAGCTTGCCGCGCCATTTCGGCGTCTTGAGCCAGGAGTACTTGCCCTGTTCGTTGAGTGCCTTCCAGTCCGTCGGCGTGCCTTCCTTCGGTGCCGTGAACTTCGGTGCCGTCACGCCGTCCCACGGGTTGCGGTCGTGCTCACCGTCTGCCTGGTACTCGTACCACGAATGCTCGACGCCTTCCGTGAAGACTTCCGGCTGCGTGAGATCTTCTGCGTCGATCTCATAGACCTTCGCTGCATCGATGCCCTTGCCAAAGTCCTCGACAACGCCGTTCGTGCGGACCAGCAGGTTCTTGAAGAAGTCGCCGTTTGCCGTGCCGGAGAACGGCTCAATCGGGTAGGAGCCGTAGCCGAGCACGCGCTCCTTGGCGAGTCCGCCGCCGTCTACGCGGCCAGCCTTGACATAGGCAGCGCCGATGGCGAGGACATCGGGGATGTAGAAGTTGTTGACGAGCGTGCGGCCGAGGTTGATCGCGCGGTCGACGATGCCGAGGCGGGCCGTGTTGACCGGCGCGTTGCCATCCTCGAGCGAGATGGAGCAAGGCATGCCGCCGACGCAGTAATGCGGATGCGGGTTCTTGCCGCCGAAGATGACCTGCGGCGTGACGAGGTCGCGGTGCTTGTCGAGCATCTCGAGGTAATGTGCGATCGCCATGAGATGGACCTCAGGCGGCAGCAGCTTGTAATCCGGATGATCCCACCAGTTGGCCGAGAAGATGCCGAGCTGGCCGCTCTCGACGATGGCCTGGACCTTGTTCTTGATCTCAGCGAAGTACTGCGGCGTAGCAGCTGGGAACGCATGGTCGTATGCTTCCGTCACCGAGGTGCCCGGTGCGCTGAACGGCAGTTTGTAGGCGTTGAGCGCTGCGACCTGCAGGTTGGCCGTCGCGACAGGGTCAGCGGCGAGCGCCTCGACCGGGCTGACCCAGTCGAGTGCATGCAGGTGGTAGAAGTGGACGATGTGGTCCTGTACCGTCAGCGTCGCAGCCATGATGTTGCGGATGTAGTTGGCGTTCTTCGGGATCTTGATGCCGAGCGCATCCTCGACAGCGCGCAGGGAGCCCAGGGCGTGCGCACTCGTGCAGACGCCGCAGATGCGCTGGATGTATGCCCATGCGTCGCGCGGGTCGCGGTCCTTCATGACGAGCTCGAGGCCGCGCCATGCCGTACCAGACGAAAGCGCATCCGTTACCTTGCCCGAACCTTCATCGACCTGCACCTCAACGCGCAGATGGCCTTCAATTCTTGTGATTGGATCTACTACTACGTGTTTCATTTATTCACCTGCTCCCCGTTCTCTTCTTCCTTAGCTGCATCGCGTTTCTTCTTCTGGATGACGCTGGCTGCGCCGTGTGCTGCGACACCGACAGCCGTGACGCCGGCGATGGCTGCGCCAATCTTATCGACGTCGCCGATCGGCTGGCCGAACTTCGGCAGGCGCTCGCTCATCTTACCCTCATCCCAGAAATGCGCATTCGAGCAGCCGATGCACGGTGCACCGGACTGGATCGGATAGCTCATGCCCTGGAACCAGCGCATGTTGCCGCAGGAGTTGTAGGTCTCCGGGCCGCGGCAGCCGAGCTTGTAGAGGCACCAGCCTGCCTTCGAGCCTTCATCGTCGTAGCTCTCAGCGAACATGCCGGCATCGAAGAACGGACGGCGGTAGCACGTATCATGGATGCGGTTGCCGTAGAACTGCTTCGGACGACCCTCGCCATCGAGCGGCGGTACCGTGCCGAAGAGAGCGACGTGCATGATGACACCCGTCATGACTTCCGGAATTGGCGGGCAGCCCGGCACATTGACGACCGGCGTCTTGCCCGTGAAGTTTGTGATGCCCGAAGAACCCGTCGGGTTCGGGTTGGCGGCCTGGATGCCGCCCGAAACAGCGCAGGTGCCGTAAGCGATGACAGCTGCGGCATTCTCAGCAGCGCGCTGCAGCGTATGCGTGAACGGATGACCGCCGCTCATGCAGTAGACGCCGTTGTCCTTCGTGCAGGCAGCGCCTTCGACGGCCAGGATGTACTGGCCCTTGTACTTCTGGATGGTTTCCTCGAGATGGGCCTCGAACGGCTCGCCGCTGGCAGCGGAAAGCAGATGATCGTATTCGAGTGCGACCTGGCTCAGGATGACATCCGAAGCGTACGGAGAACCGGAACGGATGAAGGACTCATCGCAGCCCGTGCATTCGTGTCCGTGGATCCAGATGACGACTGGAAGCGGCTTCTTCTCGGCAGCCTCGACGACCTTCTCGAGCTTGTCCGTGCTCAGGCCCATCAGAGACGTCAGTGCAACGCAGCCCTTGACAAAGCTGCGGCGGCTCATGCCTTTTCTGAGATATACATCCCACATACTCTCCCGTTTGTCCACTTTGTTACCTCCTCATGTAATCCTTGCGGATCGTGTGCGACTCCTTTGGCAACGGCGGCTCGTTTCCGTTACAGGCAGAAGGCAGACGCGTTATTGTGGCTTCTCATTTCATTATACGCTGAATAGAGTAAAATATCTATATCTATTCTCCTATCAATTCATTATAAATTTTATTGATGATTGGAATACAATAGATTGAATAAATAAAGAAATAAATAGAGGTTATCCAACGTATAATTACTGGGTCGACTACGTTTTTGTTCGCTGTAAAAAGGCAGATTTCCTGCTGTTTATTCTTGATTCTTCCGCCTTTACCATTCCTTTTCAGAATCGATGTGATATATATTTCGAATCATCATAAAAAAACTTGAAATATGGAATAAAACGCGCTATACTGGAATACGTCTTGGGGACGTAGCTCAGCTGGGAGAGCGTTCGGTTCGCATCCGAGAGGTCGAGGGTTCAATCCCCTTCGTCTCCACCAAGTAGAATATCGAGCAGGCATATGCCTGCTTTTTTTGTGCCCTGCATTATATGTAACTATTGACTTTACAATTAGCACGTGCTATGCTTGACTCAGTAAGGATTTGACAGAACCTTTTAGCATTTACCATTCAGAAAGGATGATCATCATGACGAAGGAAGAAGTATTGCAGCATGTACAGGGCGTCATCGACGCGCCGAGCGCCTACGCAGGTCTCAAGGAAGTCGCCAAGGACTACCTCGCTTCTGTCGGCAAGGCAGACGAGAAGGAAAAGGCAGAGAAGCTCATCGCCGCCCTGAAGGAATGCGTCGAAGGCATCGACGACGTCCTGCCGTTCTTCGCCTCCGACAAAGCAAAAGAGCTCTTCGGAGAGGAGCAGGCCGCAGCCATGCTCAAGAAAGCCCAGGAAGTCAAGGCCGCCGGCGGCGACACCTGCTTCTGCCCGGCCTGCACCAACGGCAAATTCGTACTCGACCATCAGGATTTGCTACTGAAGTAATTTGAAGTCAGGAGTTATTTAAGGGGAAGCGCAACGAAGAAGGGTGTGGGTTTACATCGTTCAAGGGGAGGGGGCATGTATTTCGGCTTCGTCGCTCCGTTGAATGCGCCCCATGACAGGATGCCAATGTCAAGCTGTTTCGCCGCCTACCGCGGCGCTTTGACATCGGCTTATTAAGAGACTGACGGAGTGGGGCGCAGCCCTGCGGGCGGTCACTTCGCTCCTGCAGGCGAAATACATGCCCCCTCCCTCAGATACGCTTCGGGAACGAGACGTACCTAGGACAGGTTCTCGGCACCCTCGCCCCCTTGCAAAACTTCCTAACACTGCCCTAACAACGTCCCACACGCCCCACAACTTCACATGCAAAAAAGCTGCTGCACCATCGGGTGCAGCAGCTTTTTTATGCTTATTATGAGTTTGTCAGTCCTTGAAGACGCTCATGTCGAGGCTCGTGAAGCCCTGGAGGAATTCCTGGACTTTTGCGGCGATCTCGGCGACGCCGCCCTTCTTGCGGCTCTCGATGTTGAGCGGCATCTGCGGGTCGTGCAGGCTCATGCGCAGCAGGGCCCAGCCATTCGGGAAGACGAGGCGCACGCCTTCATACGATGGCTTGGCTGCGTGTACGCCGGCCTCAGCGGCACGCTCTTCGAATGCCTTGAGCACGTTCGCACCGTAGCCGCGGAAATCCTCTTCGCCCATGATCTTCATGCGGTACTCGCGGCTCTCGACGGGTTCGCCGAGCTTCTTGACGAGATCTGAGAGATGGCGTCCCTTTGCCTTGGCCTTGGCGGCGGCAATCAGGAGCTTGACGGCCAGGTAGGCGCCGTCATCGAGGTAGTAGTTCTCGGAGAGGGCGCCGTGGCCGCTCGTCTCGATGGCCAGCGGCGAGACGGTGCCTTCCTTGTTGAGGCGGATACACTCGTCGATGACGTTCTTGTAGCCGCGCTTGAAGCGCAGATGGCGCAGGCCGAGCTCGCCCTGCAGGAATTCGGTGAGCTCGTCGCTCGTGACAGAGTCCGTGACGATCGTGCTGCCCGGATAGTCCGGCGCGAGGATGGCGGCCATCATGGCGATCAGGGCATTGCGGCTGATCTCCTTGCCGTTCTTGAGGACGGCGCTCATGCGGTCGACATCCGTGTCGAAGATCAGGCCGAGGTCGGCATGGCTGTCGAGCACGGCCTTGCGGATGGCGGCCATGGCCTGCTTGTTCTCCGGGTTCGGGATGTGGTTCGGGAAGTGGCCATCCGGCTCGAGGAAGACGCTGCCCGACGTGTCAGCACCGAGACGGCCGAGCACCTGCGTCGCGAAGAAGCCGCCCGCGCCGTTGCCGGCATCGACTACGACGTGCATTCCCTTGAGCGGCGTGTCGCCCATGTTGAGCGCCGCGCGGATCTTCTTGCGCAGGTGGTGGCAGTAGCGGTCGATGAGGTTGTACTTCTGGACCTTAGAAAGGTCGCCCTTGACCTCTGGATTGCGCGCTGCCGCCTCGAGGATGGCGATGACGTCCTCATGCTCGACGCCGCCGTCCTTCGTGAAGAACTTGAGGCCGTTGCGGTTGTAAGGCAGGTGGCTGGCCGTAATCATGATGGAGCCGTCCATCTTCGTCTCGGGGAATACGATAGACATGAACATCGACGGCGTTGACGCAAGGCCGCAGTCGACCGTCACGACGCCCGCATACGTCAGCGCCTCGAGCACGGCTTCCTTGAGCATCGGCGCAGAAAGGCGTGAGTCGTGACCGACCGCAACGCGCAGGTCCTTGACCCTCTTGCCCGTCTTCTGTGCGAGGAAATCGAGGAAACCGCTCGTGATGCGGTTGGCGGCTTCGGCATTGAGCGTCACCGGCTCGTCGGCCACGCCCTCTATAGAAACGCCGCGCACATCGCTGCCATTGGCGAGCTTGAGCAGATTCTTTTCGGATATCGGCATATGATTACCCCCCTGCAAGATTCATTCTTGCTGTTTTCATGTTATTGCTACTTCTCTCTATTCCATAGCCACTCCACAAAATCCTGCTTGCAAAAGGAGAAAGACCGACAGCAAAAAGAGGCCATCACCCATGGTGATGGCCTCTTTTTCATGCTTGAGATCCAATCAGCCCTTCTTGCTGCCGAGCACGATCTTGGAGAAGATCGCGAGCGACGCAGCGAAGACGGCCAGACCGAGGTATTCGGCCGTACCGGCGAAGTCCTTGCCGACGATGGCCAGCGGCGCTTCCGAGCCGCCGTTCGTGACAGACGCGACGATGACACCGGCGAGCACGACACCGACGATGGACTCGCCGACGATGAGGCCCGAGGCGAACAAGGTGCCGCGGCGGAATCCAGCCTTTGCCTCTTCCTCACCGTGCTTCTCCTTCATGTGCTTGCGCAGGAAGTAGCCGAGAATGGCGCCGACGACGAGCGGCGTCTGCACGGAAGGCGGCAGGTAGATGCCCATGCCGACGGCGAGCGGCGGCAGGCAGAGGTTGCGCGTCGTGCGCTTGAGCAGCTGGTCGACGACAACAAGGATGACGCCGAGGCCGAGGCCCATGTAGATGTACTCCCAAGCCAGCGTACTCGAGAAGATGCCCTGTGCGATTGTCGTCATCAGGGCTGCCTGCGGAGCGGCGAGTGCCTGCGACGGGTCCATGTCAGGACGCGGCAGGGCGCCCGGGAAGCCGTACGCCTCGTAGAGCAGATTGAGGACCGGCGCAATGACGAGCGCGCCGACGACACAGCCGAGCAGCAGGGCGACCTGCTGGCGCCACGGCGTAGCGCCGACGAGATAGCCTGTCTTGAGGTCCTGCATGTTGTCGTTCGAGATGCAGGCAATCGCCATGATGATGGATGTCGTGAAGATGGCCGTAGCCGTCGCGAACTTCTCACCGCCCGGCATGGAGAAGATGCCGAAGGACGAGCAGAGCGCGTACATGACGAGCGAGGCCACGATGATGGCGAGGATGCCGATGCCCGAGATTGGGCTCGAGCTCGTGCCGACGAGGCCGGCCATGTAGGCGCAGGCAGCGGCCACGAAGAAGCCCATGAGGATGGCAACGCCGACGCCGACGAGTGTGAACGTCAGGTTCTCCGAAACCGGCAGGCCCTCCGGGCTGACAAATGCGTAGAAGATGCCCAAGAGACCCATGACCGTCACACTGAAGACCATCGCGATGCTCTGGACGCTCATATCGATGTCCATGCGATGCTTGCCCTTATCCGAGTCCGGCGCATGCATGGCAGCCAGCGACTCCTTGACACCGTCGACGACTGGCTTCGCGAGCATGATGAGCGTCCAGACGGCCGCGACGCCCATGGCGCCGGCACCGATGAGGCGGACGCGCTCCTGGTAGACCGTGCCCGCAAACTTCTGCATCGTCATGCCGTCCGGAAGCGCCCCTGTGATCGTGTAGTACGGCACAAAGCCGGCCCAGGCAATAAGGATGCCGACGAGCATCGAGAGGCCCGCCGCAATGCCGATGAGGTAGCCAGCGCCAACGAGTGCCGTTGAGTAACCGAGCGGCAGCTGCGTCATGCCGCGGCCGACCGGTATCCAGAGCGAGAGCTCCGAGCCGAGCACCTGCAGGGCATTCGTGCAGAAGGCGATGACACCGGCGAGCACGCCGCCCGCGCCGATCTCCTTGATGCCCGAACCGCCCTTCGACTCCTTGGCCGACTTTTCGTGGCTGCCGACCTTGAGGATCTCAGCCGCTGCGACGCCCTCCGGGTAGGCGAGGTCGCTGTGCACGACCATCGCGCGGCGCAGTGGGATCGTGAAGAGCACGCCGAGACAGCCGCCGCAGGCCGAGACGAGCAATGTCTGCCAGAACTCGAAGCCCTGCCAGTAGCCGATCATCAGCATGCCCGGGATGATGAAGATGATGGCAGACAGCGTGCCAGCGGCCGATGCCTGCGTCTGCACCATGTTGTTCTCGAGGATGTTCGAGTTCTTGGCCATCTTGAGCACAGCCATCGAGATGACAGCTGCCGGGATGGCCGACGAAAAGGTCAGTCCGACCTTGAGTCCGAGGTAGACGTTCGATGCCGTGAAGATGACCGTCAAGAGAGCACCGAGCAGCATGCCGCGGACCGTGAGCTCCGGCAGCCGCAATTCGTGCCGCATGAACTCATTTTCTTCCTGTTTCATGTAAATAGCTCCTTATCCGGAACGTGTCCGGTAAATTATGTTTGTACGTCTAGGGCGTACAAACACAAAGTCTATTATATCATAATATTTGACAATGTAAATCAAATTTTCTGATGACAGGAATGTATTCAATGTACAAGTACCGAGAGAATCGTGTAGAGGCAGGTGATGTAGAGCAGGACAAAGATCAGCCGGCGGATGAGCGCCTTGGGCACGTAGGCGAAGATGGCGTGGCCGATGAGGATGCCCAGCACGAGCGCCGGCAGCAGGTAGATGCACTCGCCGAGGGCCGGCGCAATCGGCAAGCCGCCGAGCTCATAGCTCGTCAGGGAAGTCACATTGCAGAGGAAGAAGAATACGAAGCAGGTCGCCCGCATGACCTCGACCGTCATCCTGCTGTGGGCCAGGTAAATGAGAAACGGCGGACCGCCCATGCCCGCCGTGATGGACGTGAAGCCCGAGAAGATGCCCGTGATCCACGAATTGCGCGGGCGCTCGCGGATGCGCAGGTGAAAGGCCTGCATCGTGCCGAGCGAGAAGAGCACGATGGCGCTGATGAAGACCTTGAGCATCGCGCTCGAGGCGTGGTCGAAGGCCCAGAAGCCGAGCGGCTGGCCGCAGAGCACGCCGAGGTAAAGCCAGAAGACAAGCCTGAGATTCGCCGTGCGCAGCGCAAAGAGGCCCTGGCAGAAATTGGCACAGCAGGCCAGGAGCAGCATGATCGGCACGGTGAGCTTCGGATCGTAGAAGATCATCAGCAGTGGAGCCGCCACGATGACGAGGCCAAAGCCTGTGATAGACTGCAGGACGGCCGAGAAAAAGATGACAAAGGCTGGTGCCAGATGAGCCTCGAAGCCCACGAGATAAGCGGTCAGCATGTAGATTCCCCCTTTTCCCTCTATCATAGCACCACATGGCTGAGCCGGTCACGCAAAAAAGCCCTGCTCCCCGAATAGCGGGAAACAGGGCGCATGGCGCTTGTCAGTCGCCGAAGAATTCGTTCTCTGCGGCGATGCAGAGCATGTGGTAGACCGGCAGGTGAAGTTCCTGGATGCGGAACGTCTCGTCGTCCGGCACGCAGATCGTGACGTCTGCGAGCTGGCGGCTCTTGATCTTGCCGCCCGATTTGCCCGTCAGCGCGATCGTGCGGACGCCCTTGACCTTGGCCATCTGCAGCGCGTAGATGACGTTCGTCGAGTTGCCCGACGTCGAGATGGCGAGCAGGACATCGCCCGCGTCGCCCATGCCCAGGAGCTGCTGGGCAAAGGAGAGGTCCGGTGCCTGGTCGTTGGCAAAGGCCGTGTTGAGCGCGACCTGGTTGACCATCGAGAGAGCCGGCAGCGCGCCCTGCAGGTTCTCCATGAAGTAATCCGCCTCCTCCGGGCAGACGGCACGCATCTTCGCTTCCATATCGTCATCGAGCTTGCGCGGCAGCAGGAAGCCCTTCATGAGTTCGCCGACGATGTGCTCGGCGTCTGAAGCGCTGCCGCCGTTGCCGCAGACGATGAGCTTGTGGCCGGCTGCATAGCTCTCGCAGATGGCCTTGACGGCCTCGATGAGGTCATCGCGGCAAACGGAGAGGGCAGGATAACGTGCGATGAGGTCATCGACCTTCGCAAGTGTGGATGTTTTTGGCATGAGGTACACTTCTTTCTATATGTGTGTCCGCCATCAGCGATTGCGGTAACGGTCAGCCGTGGACTTCGACTCGTAGTCGTTGCCGCGCGGCTTGATATCTTGGATTGGCGTGCGCATCTGCTGGCCGTCCATCGACTGCTGGCGCATCTCAAGGTCCTGGCGGTGATCGCGCGGGCTGCTAGCGCTCGTCTTATTGCCGCGGAACTTGTTCCAGAGCCAGCGCACGGCCATGATGGCGACGACGATCAGCAGGCCGTTCATCAAGAGGCCCAGGATGTCGGCAAACATGCCGCTGCCCATGCCGAAGAGGTGCGAGAGCATCGAGCCGAGCAGCATGCCGCCCGCAAAGATGCCGATGCCGCGCATGATGCTGCCGAGGCGGCTCGAGCTCTGCGCGTTCGTGCTGGCAGCGGCCGTGTTCGACTTCGCATTTGCGGCCGGCGCATTCTTGTCGAGGCTCTTGGCGTCCTTGGACGGCGCATACGAAGAGCCATTGCCCGAGACTGACTTGCTCGTATTAGCATTATTCGTCGCGCCAGCGGCCGGAGCCTTCGGCGCCGGAGCCGATTTCGGGATGCTCATCTTCGCGCCGCCCTTGGCCGCATAGGCCGTGCTCACGAAGGACGCAGAAGCGGGCAGGACCGGTGCAGCGGAAAGAACCATGGCACCGACCATGAGAGCTGACAGTGTCTTCTTGATATTCATCAACGATTCTCCTTTATATCAAACAAAAATACAAAATGTCTTCTGTATCCATCACTCTTCCCGGTACGACTTGATGTCCTCTGGGAAGGCGTAGATCTCACCGATCGTGTCGAGCTCGCCCGACAGATAGCGGTCGATGTCATCGACATCGATGTAGAGCTTGCAGTCAATGTCGAGATAGCCCTGCTCCTTGCCGCCCGACAGGTCGCGGATGGCCATGAGTTTTTCGCGGAGCTTCAAGAGCTCACTGCGCGTCGCGTGGATATCGAGCTTGATCTGCGGGACGCCGTATTCCTTGAGTACCTCATCCATCGTCATGCGCTTTGACATATATGTCATCCTCTCTTTTATCTTTGACTTTTTGATGTTTACATTTTATCGAACCATGCTGAATACTTCCTGAAAAAATGGAAATCCCACGCGACGCGGCAAGACGTCAGAGCTTCTTTTCCGCCGCTTCTTTTGCCAGCAGGCGGTCCAGGATGCGCTGCAGCTGGCGCTTCTGGCGCAGGTGCGACTCGTACTCGAGGTCATTCGAGTCGATGCGCATGCGCTCCTTGAGCAGGTCGATGCTGGCCTGCAGGCGCCGTACGGCTTCATTCTCTGCCATAGTATGACTTCCTTTCGTGATTTGCTCTTGTTCCCTATTATACAGGAAAATAAAGGCGCCGACAATCGAGAAGGCCGGTCAGATTTTCCCCAGCAAATCATGGTATACTGGAGTCAAGGTACAAAGAATCCAGAACATGAGGTGATATGATGATCGATTTCCACGAACTGCAGCAGCGCGATCTGCAGGCCATCGGGCAGCAGAAGCAACGCCTGCAGCGCCTCGTGCTGCTGCGCAGCGCTTCCTTCCTCGCCATGATCTTCGCCTTTGCCGCGGGCTTTGACGGCCACCGCCTCGGCACACTCCTCGGCGTCCTGCTGCTCGCCGCCTTCCTGCTGCTCGTCCGCCGCCACCAGCAGGCCTCCTTCGAAAAGCTCTTGACAGAGAGCCATCTCGGCTGCGTGCAGTCCTTCCTCGACCGAAAGTCGGGCAAGTGGCGCAGCTTCGCAGACGACGGCCACGACCTCATGCGTGAAGACCGCCCACAGGAAGCCGACCTGCCCATCCTAGGCAGAGCCTCGCTCTACCAGTACCTCGCCGCCGCACGCACGAAGGCAGGTCGCCAGAAGCTCGCCGACTGCCTCTCGCCCTTCCCCGAACCCACCGACATGATCCTGCTGCGCCAGCAAGCCGTCCGCGAGCTCAGCGAGTCTCCACAGGAGCTCCTGGCCCTCGAAGCCCGCAGCCACCTGCTGCCGCTCGGCACCGACCTCTCGGATTTCTGCACGATGCTCGAGCAGGATAACGTCAGGAAGAGCACAGCCCTGCGCCTGCTCTCCTACCTGCTGCCGGGCCTCTCCTTCATCGCGCTCGCGCTCTCCCTCGCAGGCCAGCTGGACATCACCGTGCCGGGCCTGCTCTTCTCGCTGCAGCTGCTGCTCACCTTCCTGCTGCTGCGCCGCAGCCAAGCCTTGCTCGCCCCGCTCATGGCACTGCCGCAGGAACTCAGCGTCTACGAGCAGCTGCTCGCCAAGATGGAAGCGGCAGACTACAAGAGTCCGCTGCTGCTCACCATCCAGAAGAACATGCGCGAGCAGCGCGCCTCAGAGGGGCTGCACCGCCTTGCAAAGCTCGCCGACCTCGCCGCCATGCGGCGCAACGTCTTCTTCTTCCTCGTGGCCAACGCCGCCTGCCTCTATGACCTCCACTGCACGGCGCGCGCCTTCGCCTGGAAGGAAGCCTGCGGCCGCCAGCTGCGCCGCCACCTCGCATCCTGGGCCGAAGTCGAAGCCCTGCTCTCCCTCGCCACGCCCGCGCTCACGCGCGAAACCTTCTGCTGGCCCAAACTGCGCGCCGGCAGCCCGAACCTCGAGGCACAGGCAGTGACACCGCTGCTGATTGAAGAAGCAAAGGCCGTGCCGAACGATGCCGCCTTCCCGGCCGGCACCTGCATCATCACGGGCTCGAACATGAGCGGCAAGACGACGTACATGCGCACACTTGCCACCTCCGCCATCCTCGCCTACGCCGGCGCCCCCGTCTGCGCCAAAGCCTTTGCCTTGACGCCGATGGCGGTCTACACCTCCATCCACGTCAGCGACGACCTCTCGCGCGGCATCTCGACCTTCTACGCCGAGATCCTGCGCATCCGCCAGATGGTCGAGGCCAGCCAGGAAGAGCGGCCGCTCTTGCTATGCATCGACGAGATCTTCAAGGGCACGAACTCCGCCGACCGCATCACAGGAGCCGCCGAAGCCATCAAGCGCCTCACGCGCGACTGGTGCATCACCCTCGTCACCACCCACGACTTCGAGCTCTGCGACCTCCAGTCGCCAAATGGCCTGCCCATCGAGAACTTCCACTTCGAAGAGTCGTGCCAGGATGACAAGATCCACTTCGACTTCAAGATCCGCCCCGGCCGCTGCCACACCACCAACGCCCGCTACCTGCTCAAGATGGCCGGCATACTCTCCTGAATCACATCACAAAAGCGGTAAGCTGCAAGTATCTATGAACTTGCGGCTTACCGCTTTTTCGCAAAAATGAGCGCGCAGGGAGGTATTTCGGCTTCATCGCTCCGCTGAATGTGCCCTATGACAGGCCTCCCATAGAGGCCGCCTCGCCGCCTGCCACGGCGTTCCGACATCGCATGCTAAGCTGCTTTTGGTCAGGGCACAGCCCTTCGGGCAAATCGCTCCGCTCTTGCAGGCGAAATACCTCCCTGCGCTCAAACGCTAGAGCAGCACCGCAAGACGATACTGCCTGCGAACCGCCATTCCAGCGACTTGCCATCGCGAAGATTGGATATAGCAGCTTCCGCACGAAGGGGCAGGGTGGACATAAGCGAAGCGTTCGGCAATCTGCGTGAAGAATCGATTTTTTCCCCACCAAGACCCTGGCAAAAGAGCATCGTCCAAGCGAAGCGCGTTTCGCTCTTTTGTCAGGATGCATTGAAAGGGAAAAAATCGATTTAGCAGATTGCCGCCGCGCAGCGCTGTCCCCCCTGCCCCTTCGTGCGAGTAGTACTACACCTTACTTCTGGAATCTAAAAGCTGCTTTGCCCGGATAGACCGCGCTTGCGCCGAGCTCTTCCTCGATGCGCAGCAGCTGGTTGTACTTGGCGACGCGCTCCGAGCGGGACGGGGCGCCCGTCTTGATCTGGTTCGTGTTGAGCGCGACAGCGAGGTCCGCGATCGTCGTGTCCTCCGTCTCGCCCGAACGGTGCGAGACGATGGCCGTGTAGCCCGCCTCATGTGCCATCTTGATGGCCTCCAGCGTCTCCGACAGCGTGCCGATCTGGTTGAGCTTGATGAGGATGCTGTTGCCGCAGCCGAGCTCGATGCCCTTCTTCAGGCGCTTCGTGTTCGTGACAAAGAGGTCATCGCCGACGAGCTGTACCTTGTCGCCGAGCTCCTTCGTCATCTTCTGCCAGCCTTCCCAGTCCTCCTCATCGAGGCCGTCCTCAATGGAGTAGATCGGGTACTTCTCGATGAGGCTCTTCCAGTGCGCGATGAGCTCATCCGACGTGAACTCCTTGCCCGACTTCGGCTGCTTGTAGAAGCCCTTGCCCTTCTCGCTCTTCCACTCCGACGAAGCCGCATCCATCGCCAGCACGAAGTCGCGGCCCGGCTCGTAACCCGCATTGCGGATGGCCGTCAGGATGTGCTCGATCGTGTCCTCGTCGCTCTTGAGGTTCGGAGCAAAGCCGCCCTCATCGCCGACAGCCGTCGTCTGCCCTTCCTTCTTGAGCAGCGCCTGCAGCGCATGGAAGACCTCCGTCGCCCAGCGCAGTCCCTCGCGGAAGGACGGTGCGCCGGCCGGCATGATCATGAACTCCTGCGTGTCGACCGAGTTCGTCGCATGCGCGCCGCCGTTCAAGATGTTCATCATCGGCACCGGCAGGTGATTGCCGCTGATGCCGCCGAGGAAGCGGTAGAGCGGGAGGTCGAGCGATACGGCCGCGGCCTTTGCCGCTGCGAGCGAGACGGCGAGGATGGCGTTCGCGCCGAGGTTCGACTTGTCTTCCGTGCCGTCGAGTTTGAGCATGATGGCATCGACTGCATAGATGTCCGACGCATCCGCACCGATGAGAGCCGGGGCGATCTTCTCATTGATGTTCGCGACAGCTTTCGAGACGCCCTTGCCGCCGAACTTCGCCTTGTCGCCGTCGCGGAGCTCGAGCGCCTCGAACTCGCCCGTCGAAGCGCCCGACGGAGCAGATGCGCGGCCGACGGAGCCGTCCTCGAGCGTGACTTCCGCCTCGACCGTCGGATTGCCGCGCGAATCGATGATTTCACGGCCGATGACCTGCATGATCTGTAAGTATGCTTTCATGGGGATTACCTCCTGATATTCGTTCTCATTTGCAAATCCAGTATAGCATAGATGAGATTTGTTTTCAATAGTGACCGTCACTTTTTTCTTCGCCTTTATTATAAGGAAAGAGCATCGCTGTGTTCTGTCACAAATGCGACAGAACGCTAAGAAAAATTATGCGGTATGCACTTTAGTCAACTACCCGCGACTGAAGTCGCGAGCTTGAGTGAATCTTTCAATACCTCAATTTGCTTAGATAAGCCAGGCTTACTGCATTCGCAGTCTTGCGAGGTACAGCAGAGGTCCGGTAATTACCAAAGCCATTAGCGTCCGCAAGTTGCCAAACGGACAAGATAGGTTTGCATCAATGCATGGATACGAGCTTTGCTTTGGCTCGCGCTAGGATGTTCTTGGCCGCATTCACGTCGCGAATGTGGTGTATCCCACATTTCGGGCAGATCCACTCGCGGTCCTTGAGCGTCAGTTTCTCTTTGCCGCTCATGATATGGCCACAAGCGTGGCAGGTTTGCGTCGTATTCCGCGGGTCGACGGTGACGAAGTTCTTGCCGTATAGTGTTGCCTTATAAGTCAGCATACTAAGGAACATCCGCCAGCCATTGTCTTGGAGGCTCATAGCCAGGGCATGGTTCTTCAGCAAGTTCCGGCTCCGCAGTTCTTCTGCTGCGACCAGATCGTGGTTCTTGATCAGTGTCGTGGAAGTGCGGTGCAGGAAATCTCTGCGGCGCTGCATGACTTGTGCCGTGAGCCTGGCGACGAGCAAGCGCTGTTTCTCGATGTTTTTTGCCTCACGGAGCGGGCGATGCTCTTTCTTGGCACGGACAATCCGACGGCTCAGCTTGCGCTGTGCGTTGGCCAGCCGTCGTTTCTGCCTGCGGTAATAACAAGGATTGGCCACAATCTCGCCATTCGAGTCGGCATAGAAGTTCTCGACGTTCAGGTCGATGCCAATCTCTGCCTTTGTTTTCGGGCTGGTTTTCACGAATGGCTCGTCGGAGCCGAGTTGGAATGATGCAAAGTAGCGGTGCCGGCTGTCTTTCGTGATGGTAATCGTGCCGATGCGGACTTCCTTCATGGCAAAAAGTCGATCCAGTATTTTACGCGAGCCTTGGAAGCGGATGCGTTTGAGCTTGGGCAGCATCAGATGATGCTTGTCGAGGAAGCGGGCGTTACTGGTAAACAGAGAAATCTCCGTACCCTTGCTGTAATGCGGATTCGTCTGATACGACTCGACGGACGTTTTCTTGTGGAAGTTCGGCACACCAGCATGATGGACGGCACGGAACTGCTTCCAAGCACGCTGGTAGTTCTGCCGTGCATTGGCAATGGACTGCGCATCGATATCGGGATGCCGGAGCCATGGATAGCGGTCTTTCAATGCTGTTACCGTGCGGATTCGCTCGCGCAGTGCCTCGATGCGCTTCTCGATGAAGTCGATGTAGATGCTCCGTCTGCCAAATCGTGCAATTTCCTTGTTCACAGCGACATGTTCATTGTAGACGCAGCGTGCCGCATCCGCATTGCGTCGAATCATCTCTTTCTGTTGCTGGCTGGGGTAGATGCGGACTTTCAGGCCGTAATGATAGGCATAATCCGCCATCTTCTTATGTTCCATTTTATTCGCCTCCTTCCTACTTCTATTATACAACATATGAGATCGCCTAACAAGCAATATATCTCTATAATAAAAGAAAAGGAGTGTGATACACATGAAACGAAAAGAGCGCATCCCAGATGCAATCTATGAGCGTGGATACGTCTACAATTTCCACTTTCATCTGATCTGGGTGACGAAGTATCGGAACCCAGCCTTCACGACACCGGAGCTCGTGCAGGAGATGAAGGATATCTTGCTGCGCATCGCGCAGCTGAACGATGTGACCGTCGAAGAGCTGGAAGTTATGCCAGAGCATGTGCACATGCTCATCAGCTTCAAGCCAAAGTATACGCCGACAAACATCGTCAAGGCACTCAAAGGCGGCAGTGCCAGACTGTTCCTCAAAAAACATCCCGAGATCAAGCACGATAAATTATGGGGCGGTCATATCTGGTCACGCAGCTACTATATGAGCACACTTGGCAACATGAGCAAGGAAGTAGTCGCAAAATACATCCAGAATCAGTATTCCAAGTGACTACCGTTGCGGCCATTCCTCTCCTGACTGAAGTGAGAAGGTTCCTGGCCGCATTTTAATTGAAATTTTTTCCTCGTTCTATATATTTTTTCTTGAAAATACGAGACAAATGTCCTTTTCTATGGTATCATAGAGTCTGTTACATACAACTGTACACATATCAAGGACACAAAACGACTAGGAGGCTATTATGGAATCATTCATCCCCATACTCAATGCCATCGACTCCTTCATGTGGGGTCCGCCGCTCATCACGCTGCTCGTCGGCACGGGCATCTATCTGACCATCCGCCTGAAGCTCCTGCAGGTCTTCCGCCTGCCGAAAGCACTCAAGCTGATCTTCAAGGCCCAGAACAACGGCCGCGGTGATGTCTCAAGCTTCAAGGCGCTCTGCGTCGCCCTCGCCGCCACGGTCGGCACGGGCAACATCGTCGGCGTCGCCACGGCTGTCAAGGTCGGCGGCCCTGGCGCCATCTTCTGGATGTGGGTCGCTGCCTTCTTCGGCATGGCCACGAAGTACTCGGAAGGCCTCCTAGCCGTCAAGTTCCGCTCCATCGACGAGAAGGGCGAGATTGCCGGCGGCCCGATGTTCTACATCCGCAACGGCATGGGCGAGAAGTGGAAGCCGCTCGCGACGTTCTTCGCGCTCGCCTGCATCGGCGTCGCCTACTTCGGCATCGGCACCTTCCCGCAGGTCAACGCCATCGTCGACAGCATGCAGATCTCCTTCGGCTTCCCGAAGATCGCAACGGACGTCATCCTGACCGTCTTCATCGCAGCCATCACGCTCGGCGGCCTGCAGAGCATCGCCAAGGTCGCCTCCGGCATCGTGCCGTTCATGGCGCTGACGTACGTCGCCATCAGCCTCGGCCTCATCATCCTCAACCTCGACCAGGTCCCAGCGGCCATCGCCATGATCATCAACGATGCCTTCACGGGCGCCGCCGCTGCCGGCGGCTTCGCCGGCTCGACCGTCATGATGGCCATGCAGAACGGCGTCGCGCGCGGCGTCTTCTCCAATGAGTCCGGCCTCGGCTCGGCGCCGATTGCCGCCGCTGCCGCCAAGACGAAGTGGCCGGCTGAACAGGGCCTGATTTCCATGACGGGTACCTTCATCGACACGATCATCATCTGCTCCATGACGGGCCTCGCCCTCGTCATCACGGGTGTCTGGCAGGGCGATGCCGCCGGCGCGGCGATGACGAGCGCTGCCTTCGCCAGTGCTTACGGCTTCTTCGGCAGCCAGCTCCTGACGATTGCCCTCGTGCTCTTCGCCTTCACGACGATCCTCGGCTGGAACTACTACGGCGAGCGCGCCTGCATCTACCTCTTCGGCAACAAGGGCGTCCTGCCGTACCGCCTGATCTTCATCGCGCTGATCGCATCCGGTGCCTTCCTCAAACTCGAGGCCATCTGGATCCTCGCCGATATCGTCAACGGCCTCATGGCCATCCCGAACCTCATCGCATTGATTGCCCTCTCCGGCGTCATCGTCGCTGAGACGAACAAGTACATGAACCGCCACAAGAAGGCCGCACAGCCTTCTTCGGATAAATAAAACACGCGTCACCAAAAAGCCGCCACTCCTCTTAACTGGAGCGGCGGCTTTTTCGCGCGCATGCCTTTACAGCGGCGCCGTTCCGTCATAAAATAATAAGAACACCACGCAGGAATCGAGAAAATGCGACAGAAAGGGGTTTTCTCTACGGACATGACGGAATCATTTGAATCAGCGCTCGCGAAGACCAGGCGCGAGGT
This sequence comes from Mitsuokella jalaludinii, assembly GCF_928722185.1. NCBI lineage: Bacteria > Bacillati > Bacillota > Negativicutes > Selenomonadales > Selenomonadaceae > Mitsuokella > Mitsuokella jalaludinii. The sequence goes on along the minus strand of NZ_CAKMXA010000001.1, from coordinate 1,621,721 downwards.
CTTCCTCGAGGGCGTCCACGACGGCATGCCGATCGCGCTCGGCTACTTCGTCGTCTCGTTCACGCTCGGCATCGCCGCCCGCAATGCAGGGCTCGACCCGCTGCAGGGCTTCCTCGCGAGCTTCTTCAACAATGCCTCGGCCGGCGAGTACGCGGGCTTCACGGTCATCGAGGCGGACGCGCCCTACCTCGAGATCGTCCTCATCACGATCGTCGCCAACGCGCGCTACATGCTCATGAGCTGCGCCCTCTCGCAGAAGTTCCAGCCGGGCACCTCGATCTGGCATCGCATCTTCGTCGGCTTCGACGTGACCGACGAGATCTTCGGCATCACGATCGCGCGCAAGGGCCCGCTGAACCCCTACTACAACTACGGGGCCATGGCGCTCGCACTGCCGGGCTGGGCCGTCGGCACGTCACTCGGCGTCGTCGCAGGCAACATCCTGCCGCCTGCCGTCGTCAGCGCCCTCTCCGTCGCGCTCTACGGCATGTTCCTCTGGGTCATCATCCCGCCAGCCAAGAAGAACCGCATCGTTGGCGGCCTCGTGCTCGCAAGCTTTGCACTCAGTTACCTCGCCTCCATCCTTCCGGGGATTGCCTCATGTTCCTCCGGCACGCGCACGATCATCCTGACTGTCCTGATCGCGGGCATCGGCGCCGCACTCTTCCCCATCCGCGAACCACAGGGACAAGACGGCTCCCAGGAAGGAGATGACCGCCATGCAGCATGACATCTACATCTATCTGCTCTTGATGAGTGCCGTGACGCTCGCAATCCGCATCGTGCCGCTGACGCTCATCCGCGGCCAGATCAAGAACGGCTTCCTGCGCTCCTTCCTCTTTTACGTGCCCTACGTGACGCTGGCCGTCATGACCTTCCCTGCCATCACCGAAGCCACCCAGACGCCCGTGAGCGGCGCGCTGGCCCTCGTTTTCGGCATCGGCCTCGCCTGGTACGGCGCGAGCCTCTTCAAGGTCGCCTCGGCCTGCTGCCTCGTCGTCTTCCTCACAGAGCTCGTGCTCGTCGCCTGACCATCTCCACATGCCAAAAAGCCTCTGGCTTCCTCAACGAGGAGCCAGAGGCTTTTTATATGCAAGTTCAGCTATCACGGTTAGGCGTACACCCCTCGGCGGAGCCATCGGAGCTTGCCAGTTCCTCATACATGAAATGCCCATCGATCAGCGTCGCGTAGAAGACCTTGCCGTAGTTGACATTGTCGGCCTGGCGCCAGATGGCGAAGACCTGCTTGTCGTGCCCCTTCACCGTGTGGACGCAATACGTCATGCAGTGCGGGCGGTCCGGCTCGCGGACGGTCTGCTCCCAGACCATTTTCGTCATGCGCTCCCGGTCACAGGGGCAGACGACATTCGGCGCGTACTCCTGCGTGAACTCCATGAACTCGCGGATATTGCGACATTCGAGCATCTCGACCATCGTCTTGTTGACGAAGAGGATCTTGCCGTCCGGCTTCGCCTCCGAGACGAGCAGGGCCGTCGGCAGGTTCTTGGTGATCGTCTCGAGGTTGAAGCCGAGCGACGTGCGGTTCAGGCTCTCCATCGAGGGCTCATAGGCGCGATAATGGTTGCGCCCGCGCAGCTTGACGGCGTAGAGCGCCGTGTCCGACTCGTGGAAGAGGCGCGAGAGCGGCATGCCATCGCCGCGGTAGAACGTGTAGCCGATAGAGACAGAAAACGAATGCGTCTCACCGTCATACGTGAAGGACTTCTTCTTGTTGGAGAACACCTTGACGGCGGCCTGTGCCGCCTCTGGCTCCGTGTCCTTCATGAAGACGACGAACTCATCGCCGCCATTGCGGCCGATGATCTGCTCGTGGCCGAAGTTCTTGACAAGATCCCGCGCCAAAGTGCGCAGAGCCTCGTCGCCAGCCATGTGTCCATGCAGGTCATTGATGAACTTGAAGCCGTCGAGATCGAGACTGACGAGCGCGCCATGCGAGGCAGGATGCTCCCTAAGCCAGTCTGCAATCTCCTTGTCAAGGCCCATGCGGTTGAGCAGGCCCGTCAGCACATCGTGCTGCGACATGTAAGTGAGATTGCCCTGCGAGGCCGCCACCTTCCCGACCATCGCCTGGAAATTGCGGCTGAGTTCACCGATGTCATCGAGCTGCGTGTCGTACAGCTTGATATCGTAGTTGCCCTCGCCGACTTCCTTCGCCGCTTCGATGACGCGCTGCAAGCGCTCTGACAGGCGGTTGATCATGTAAATCGGCAGCAGCGAAGCCATGATGCAGACGGCGATGAGGCCCATGCCCATCTGCATCATGGCCCGGTGCGTACGACTGTAGATCTGCGGCTTCTGGCGCAGGTCGATGATGTTCATGCGATTGCGCAGGGCCCTGATGCCCGCAATGCTCTCCTGGCCATCCCAGCTGTATCGCAGCATCTCATCATCCGTCCGTCCCGCTTCGGCCACCGTGTCGGGCGAATCGACGAGCCGGATGCCCTTCTCCGCCACAGGAGTGCCAAGAGGTGCCTCCGGCGAATACTCCATCGAGCCCGTGGCATCGCACAGCATGATCATGCCGTGCTCGCCCTTCGGCGGGTTGGCGTAGAGCCTGTCGATGAAGGCCTGGAAGTCTATGTCGATGCCGACAATCGCGACCATGACGCCGTCCTTGTAGATGGGGCGTAGGTACGAGATAATGTAGCGGTTCAAGTAAGAAGAATAGTACGGCTGCGTCCAAGCAGCCTCGCCCTGATCCATCAGATAGGCAAAGGCGAGCACATGGCGCGGAGCCGTGTGGCCAATTTCCTCTTGCTGCTTGGCCAGGACATCGTAGAATGTCGAGTCGCGGCCATTGGAAGCCTTCCAGAGCGCCGAGATATTCTCGGATGGATAGTAGAGATAGTACGAGCAGATGATGTGGAGATTCGTACTGGCATCCTGGAAGTCGTGGTCGACCGACCGTGCCAGATGCTGCCGGAAGGAGAGGTCGCGCAGCTGCGCAGGATCGTCGACCTTCCGTGAGATGGCATTGGCCGTATAATTGACGATATTCTCGGAACGCAGGAGCTCATCGTCGATGATTGTCGCCGTCGTGTCGACGAGGTGGTTCATATTCTGAATTTCATAGTCGTAAGTCAGGTGGGAGATGGTCCAGAGGCTGATGCCTCCCACACAGAGAGCCATCAGGATCATGCCAGCCAAGCACACCGCCAAAACTTTTCGTTTCAGTGAGTAAAACAGCTTCATCCAAAGATCCTTCCTGCCTGTCAGTACGGAGTCAGCCAGAACGCCCTCACATAACTGCGGCCTGCATCTCATGGATACAGATTATTCTTTCCAAACATTTTTCCATAACGGATTCTATATAGTATTCTCCACCATCCCCGCGAAATCCTGTCACTCCTTCAAGTATTTTTGTCCCCCCCCGAGAGGACAAGGTTCTTTTGCCGTGACAAAAACCTCCGGATTGGGCTTATGGCTCTCGGGGAAAAAGACCCTGAGCACTCTCTCCTCCTGCGGCTTGCCGAGGTAGGCGCCGAGCAGGAAGAAGGCGAGCGAGACGGTGATGCCGATGGTGATCTGGTGAAGCCCCATGAACTTGAAGCCGAGGCCCTGCGTCAGGCAGTAGGCAATCGTGCCGCCGCCCATGGAGAGCACGGCTCCGAGCTTGTTGGCCCGCCGCCAGAAGAGGCCGAGGAGCAGCGTCCAGAAGAAAGCCGTCTCGAGGCCGCCGAAGGCGAACATGTTGATGAGCCAGATGAGGCTCGGCGGCGTCAGGGCGATGCAGAAGACAGCGACACCGATGACGGCCGTCGCCAGCGTCGAGAGGCGGCGCAGCTGGCGGCCCGTGACGGTGCGGCCATGCTTCTCCGCGTGGTGCAGGTAGACATCCTTGACGATGGCCGACGATGCGACAATCAAGAGGCCCGAGATCGTCGAGATGGATGCCGCGAGTGGCCCGATGATGGCGAGACCGACGAGTGCGGGCGGCAGAGCCGTGACAATTGTCTTCGGGATGATGTAATCGACGCCGCCGTAGCTCTCAAGCGGTCCTGTCAGCACGCCGTGCGCGAGGATGCCCGTGAAGTTGATGCCGATGTTCATGAAGCCGACGACGACCGTGCCGATCAGCATAGCCTTGTGCAGGCTCTTCGTGTCCTTGTAGCTGATGCCGCGCACGACGGACTGCGGCAGCGCGATCGTGCAGATGCCGACGAGGATCCACTGCGTCAGGTAGAGTCCGACCGGCATGTGGCCACCCGAGAGCGGCTCGAGCATCTCCGGGTGGTTGGCATGGATATTCGCCATGATGGCCGCGTAGCCGCCGCCCGCATCGAGGACGTAGTAGAGCAGGAGCGCAATGCCAATCATCATCATGATGGCACAGCACGTATCCGTGATGGCCACGGCGCGGAAGCCGCCGATGCTCGTGTAGAGCACGACGACGAGGCCGAAGAGCAAGAGGCCCATCTCATAGCTGTATCCCGTGACCGTCGCAAAGAGCTTCGCGCCGCCGACGAACTGCGCCGTCATCGTGCCGCAGAAGAACAGCACGATGATGAAGGCCGCGAGCGTCGCCAGTCCGTCCGACTGGAAGCGCTCGCGGATAATGTCGACGACCGTGACCGCGTCGAAGCGGCGCGAGAGCATGGCCACGCGCTTGCCGAAGATGCCGAGCACAAGGAAGATGGCCGTGACCTGCACGACCGCCATGTAGACCCAGCCGAAACCGATCTGCCAGGCCATGCCCGGCCCGCCGACGAACGAGCTGACGGAACTGTACGTCGCCACCGTCGTCATCGCGAGCACAAAGCCGCCGAGGTCGTGATTGCCGATGAAATACGTCTGCACGAAGTTTTTGCCGGCATTCTGCCGGCGCACCCAGAAGCCGATTGCCACCATGAAGCCCATAAAGACGAGCAGCGGCAGCAGGGCGGAAAGATTTCCCTCACTTGTCATGGCGGACCTCCTCTTCCGAATCGTCAAGGCTCATGTCCACAAATACGGTCGCCGTTAAGATCTTGACGCCGATGATGGCAAAGAGCCAGATGCCGATGGTCGCGGTCCAGACCCAGAGAGGCAGGTGGAAGAACTCCACCGGAATCCCCGCCAGGCCAAAGCCGGCGGCGATCCACGCCCCGATGAGAATCAACAGCAGCAGGGCCGTCCCCGCCGCCTCTTTTCGTACCTGCCGGTACTTCTCGTAGTTATTCATTGTTTTCCTCCTTTGTACAGTCGCATCCCCATTGATGCGTACCGTCATCCCCTATGATGGCACAAAGGAGAGATTTTGTCAAAAAAAGAGGAGCTGCGGAGAAGCTCCGCAGCCCCATTGGGTAGAGAAAAGTATATCAAACGATCAGTCAAGAGCCTTGAAGGCCTGGTCGAGATCGTAAATGATATCATCGATGTGCTCCGTGCCGATGGACAGGCGAATCGTCGACGGCGTGATGCCGGACGCAGCGAGCTCCTGCTCGTTCATCTGGGAGTGCGTCGTCGAAGCCGGATGGATGACGAGCGACTTGACGTCGGCAACATTGGCCAGCAGGCTGAATACCTGCAGGTGGTCGATGAACTTCTTGGCCGCCTCAGCGCCGCCCTTGATCTCGAACGTGAAAATCGAGATGCCGCCATTCGGGAAGTACTTCTTGTAGAGCTCATGGTCCGGATGGTTCGGCATAGCCGGATGGTTGACCTTCTCGACATGCGGGTTCTTGGCGAGGTAGTCGACGACCTTGAGCGCGTTCTCGACGTGGCGCTCGACGCGCAGCGACAGCGTCTCCGTGCCCTGCAGCAGCAGGAAGGCATTGAACGGCGAGAGCGTAGCACCCTCATCGCGCAGGATCAGCGTGCGGATGTACGTCGCAAAAGCTGCCGCGCCGACATCTTTGGCAAAGCTGATGCCGTGGTAGCTCGGGTTCGGCTCGACGAACTGCGGGAACTTGCCCGAGGCAATCCAGTCGAACTTGCCGCCGTCGACGATGACGCCGCCGAGCGTCGTGCCGTGGCCGCCGATGAACTTCGTAGCCGAGTGGACGACGATGTCCGCGCCATACTCGAACGGGCGCAGCTGATACGGCGTCGCGAACGTGCTGTCGACGACGAGCGGGATGTTGTGCTTGTGCGCGATGTCAGCGACAGCCTGGATGTCGATGAGGTTGGCATTCGGATTGCCGATGGACTCGATGTAGACGACGCGCGTGTTCTCCTTGATAGCCTCCTCGAAGACCTCGACGCCCTTCGTCGGGTCGACGAACGTCGTCTCGATGCCGTAGTTCGGGAAGGTGTGCTCAAAGAGGTTGTAGGTGCCGCCGTAGATCGTCGTAGCCGCGACGATGTGCTGGCCGTGGTGGACGAGTGCCTCGAGTGCATACGTGACAGCCGCAGCGCCAGAAGCGACGGAGACAGCTGCGACGCCGCCCTCGAGTGCCGCGATGCGCTTGGAGAATACATCCTCCGTCGGGTTCGTCAGGCGGCCGTAGACGTTGCCGGCATCCTTGAGTGCGAAGCGATCCGCTGCATGCTGTGCATTGTGGAAGACGAACGACGTCGTCTGGTAAATCGGCACAGCGCGCGCATCCGTAGCAGGATCAGCCTGCTCCTGGCCAACGTGCAGCTGCAGCGTCTCAAAATGATACTTTCTCTCTTCACTCATGAAAACCGGCCCCTTTCAAAAAAGCTTGTTGCTCGTAAACATACTTGATTAATATGTTTACATTATAGTTGTAACCATGTAACTTGTCAAGCTAAGATCGCGAAAAAATCAGGACTTGGCCGCCGTTTTTTTCGCGCTGTCCGCAGCGGCTGAACCCCTGTCCAGCGGCCAGAGGAAACCGTGCAGGTCAGCGTCGCGGATGACGCGGTCCATGCAATTCAGCGCGAGGTACGAAGCCGTACCCGAAGATGAGTACTCGTCATCGAAGAAGTCAGAGGCCTTCTTGTGGACGAGCTTGTCCTGCGCGCGATCGTAGACGATGAGCTGGACCTCTGCACGGCTGTGCAGGATCATGCCGCGGTCCCAGTACCAGCTCATCGTCGTATACTGCTCATACGCCGCGACAACAGGGATGACGACGAGGTCAGCCTGGAGCTTCTCGGCAATAGGCTTTGCCATGTCCTTGATGCGGACCTTGCCCGTCATATCCCCCTCCACCTCGTCCCAGGCGGTGAGGCAGTCCTTCTCAGGGATGTAGGTGACGGCCTTGAGCGTCGCGTTGAGCGGCACGTGCAGCGCGCGGTCGATCTTCCGCTCCAGCTGGTCCTGCACCGAAGCGTCCGGCTGTTGCCAGCTCTCGATGACAAGCGGGAACTGCGCGATGCGCTGCGGCTGCCGCTCCGCGGCCAGAGCCGGGACCGCGAGGATGAGCAGGAGCAGCATGGCAATACAGGTGCGGGTGATGATGTTTTTCATGAGAATCCCTCCTTTTAAGGTGGTATGTTGGGTGAAATGTTTGGGGTGATATCGAGGGTTGAAGGCGGGGCTGGTGCGGCCGGCAGGGGCAGGGCCAACGCTCCGTAGCGCAGCTGGCTAAAAGATTTTTCAGCCTTTAATATAGCCTTGAAAAGGAACGAAAACGCGCTGCGCTTGAACGATCGTTCTTTTCAAGGGAATCAGTGTGGGCTGAAAAATCTTTCTTGACGCCAGCTGCGAATACTCCGCTCTTGTCCCCGCCCCTGCCGACATGCCACGCCACAAGTGCCTGCCTCGGGGGCGGCCTTTGGATTGTTACTTGCCCCACCCAAGACAGGACGAAGTTTCACCTTGCCTTACTAGACAGAAATATTCCCTCGGCCATGGTAGGTGATTCAATAGATGCGCTCAAAAGGAATGTTCGAGAGCAACGGGGCCCAAGACCCGAGCAAGGCCACTACCGTAAATGGAGCATTTGCAATGGCCGTCAAGAAAATGTCCAAGAGAAACGAAGCCAAAGGCTGTGGCCGAGGCGCTGACGTAAGCGGAGCTTTGGCGATGGCCGTCAAGAAAATTTTTTCAGGCTACAAGCTGTCCTTGCCGTGAATCGTCGTCCAAGCGAAGCGCGTTTAGATTCCCGGCAAGGCTTGATTAAATGCCTGAAAAAATTTTTAGGCCATCGCCGAGCGCAGCGTCGGCAGTGCCTCGGCCACAAGCCGCCTTCCTTTGCCAGCCCGCCAATCTCAATGGATTGCCTTCTTCTTGAAGCGCCCGCCGACGATGTCGTGGACGGCGTTTATGGTGACGAAGGCGTTCTCGTCTTTTTCGAGCACGATTTCCTTGAGCTTGTCGACCTCAAGGCGCGTGACGACGCAGTAGAGCACTTCCTTCGGCTCGCCGGTGTAGCCGCCCTGACCGTGCAGCAGCGTGACGCCGCGGCCCAGGCGGTCGTTGAGGGCCGACGTGATCTCATCGTGCTCATTCGTGACGATCATGACGGCGTACGACTCGTCGAGGCCCTTGATGACGATGTCGATCATCTTCGAGATGACGAAGTAGGCGACGAGCGAGTACATCGCCTTGTCCCAGCCGTAGAGAAGGCCCGCACTCGACAGGATGAAGAGGTTGATGAACATGACGACCTCGCCGACCGAGAAGACCGACTTGCGGTCCATGATGATGGCGACGATCTCCGTGCCGTCGAGCGAGCCGCCCGCGCGGATGATCAGGCCGACGCCGAGACCGTCGATGATGCCGCCGAAGATTGCTGCGAGGAACGGGTCATCCGTGACCTTCGGCAGCGGCGCAAATACCGCCGACCAGACCGACAGGATGCAGATGGCAATCGTCGTCGCAATCGCGAAGTTCTTGCCGATCTGCTTGTACCCGAGATAGAGGAACGGGATGTTCAAGAGCACGAGGAACACGCCGAGCGACAGTCCCGTGATCGATGACATCATGATCGAGATACCGACGACGCCGCCGTCGATGACATTGTTCGGGATCAGGAAAAGCTCGAGGCCGATTGCCGCAATCAGCGCACCGACAAAAATCATCAGGTACTTCTTGACATAGAACGAAGCCTTGCGGTGCTGGCGGATGACAGATTTTGCCTTCGCCTCCGTCACGCCGGGCAGGCTGTGGATATCACTCATACAATTCTCCTACTTTCCAATTGGTTTTCTTCCTATATAACTTTATTATAGCGAAAAAGTATACGCTCATCCATGAAATTATCGTGAAAAAGCTTCCATCTGTTACAAAAATCTTTTCGTATTGCTCATTCGTGAAAACCGCCCGGCCTTCGCACGCCTTTCTTCGTATTCTTTCATATTGTTTGCTGGTTGTGATTGACTTTGATTGACTTTGATGATATTATGAAAATACAGAAAGGGTGAAAGCCATGCTTACGGAAGAACGATATGCGACCATCCTGCGCATCCTCAAAGAGAAACAGGCTGTGACAGTCCCCGAGCTCACCCGGGCGCTCTGCACATCGGAATCCACCATCCGGCGCGACCTGACCGCGCTCCACAAGCGCGGCATGCTCTACAAGGTCTACGGCGGCGCGACCTCCATCGACAGCAACTACACCGCGATGGAAGAAGACATGCCGACCAAGAGCAGCCGCTGCACCGAAGAGAAGATCGCCATCGCGCGACGGGCGGCCAGCCTTGTGACCCGCAAGGACTTCGTCTACATCGACGCCGGCTCCACGACCCTGCACATGGTGGACTTCCTGCAGGAACGCCAGGCCGTCTACGTGACAAACGGGCTGCCCCATGCCTCGCGACTGTCCCTCAAGGGCTTCAAGGTCTTCCTGCTCGGTGGCCGCCTCAAGGCTGTCACCGAGGCCGTCATCGGCACAGAAGCCCTGCATAACCTAGAGCTCTACAATTTCACCAAAGGATTCTTCGGTGCCAATGGCATCAGCATCAAGTCCGGCTTCTCTACGCCGGATTCGAGCGAGGGCCTCGTCAAGAGCGAAGCCCTCTCGCGCTGTGAGCACGCCTACGTGCTGGCCGATCAGTCGAAATTCAACAAGATCTCGCCGATCACCTTCGCCAACATCTCGAGTGCGACCATCATCACCGGACATCTAAGAGACAAGAAGTATCGGGATTGCACGACAATCCTGGAAGGAGAGTAAGAGAAGAATGATCTACACCGTAACTTTCAACCCCTCGCTCGACTACATCGTCCGCCTCGATTCCTTCACGGCCGGCGAAATCAACCGCGTGAACTACGAGCAGGTCCTCGGCGGCGGCAAGGGCATCAACGTCTCGATCGTCCTCGGCAACCTCGGCCATGAGAGCACGGCTCTCGGCTTCACGGCCGGCTTCACGGGCGAAGAGATCAAGCGCCAGCTCGACGGCTTCGGCGTCAAGCACGACTTCGTCCAGCTGCCGGAGGGCTTCACCCGCATCAACGTCAAGGTCAAGGCCGATAAAGAGACGGAGATCAACGGCCAGGGCCCGGACATCAGCGAGGCCAAGCGCGAAGAGCTCTTCGAGAAGCTCGATACGCTCGCCGAGGGCGACACGCTCGTGCTCGCCGGCTCCATCCCGAAGACGCTGCCGGACGACATCTACGAGAAGATCATGGCCCGCCTCGAGGGCCGCGGCATCCGCATCATCGTCGATGCCGAGAAGAAGCTCCTGCTCAACGTCCTCAAGTACCATCCGTTCCTCATCAAGCCGAACAACCATGAACTCGGCGACATGTTCGGCGTTAAGCTCACGACGGACGAGGAGATCATCACCTACGCCAAGAAGCTCCAGGAGAAGGGCGCACAGAACGTCCTGATCTCGATGGCCGGCGACGGCGCCATCCTGCTGACGGCAGACGGCAAGCACTACAAGAGCCCTGCTCCGAAGGGCAAGCTCATCAACTCCGTCGGCGCCGGTGACTCGATGGTCGCAGGCTTCATCACGGGTTACATCGAGTCGCAGGGCGACTTCGAGACGGCCTTCCACATGGGTGTTGCCACGGGCTCCGCTTCCGCATTCAGCGAGAACCTCGCCACGCGTCCGGAAGTCGAAGCACTCTTAAAGACAATCATCTGATTCATTCTACATACAGTGTAAGGAGAGGAAACTATGCGTATTACTGACTTGCTCAAGAGCGAGAGCATCGCGCTTGGCCAAAAGCCTGCTGACAAACAGTCGGCAATCCGTCAGCTCGCTGACCTCATGGCAGCCTCTGGCAATCTTTCCGACAAGGAACAGTATCTCAAGGACGTCTTCGCCCGCGAAGCTTCCGGCACGACGGGCCTCGGCGACGGCATCGCAACGCCGCACGCCAAGAGCACTGGCGTCAAGGAAGCAGGCCTCGCCGCTATGACGGTGCCTGAAGGCATGGACTTTGAGTCCATGGACGGCAACCCGGCCCGCCTGTTCTTCATGATCGCCGCTCCGAATTCCGCCAACGATGCACACATCCAGATCCTGCAGCAGCTCGCCATGATGATCATGGACCCGGACTTCAAGGAAGCTCTGATTGCCGCCAAGACGAAAGAAGAGTTCCTGCACCTCATCGACCTCAAGGAAGATGGCAAGTTCGAAGCGCCGAAGGCTGAGGCCGCAGAAGGCGACAGTGCAGCCGCCGAGGAAAAACCGGCCAGCGACCACATCCAGGTCCTCGCCGTCACGGCCTGCCCGACGGGCATCGCCCACACCTTCATGGCAGCCGAGAGCCTCGAGCAGCACGCCAAGAAGTGCGGCATCTCCATCAAAGTCGAGACGAACGGCTCCGGCGGTGCCAAGAACATCCTGACGGACGAAGAGATTGCCGCCGCTGACGGCATCATCGTCGCCGCCGACAAGAACGTCGCCATGGCCCGCTTCAACGGCAAGAAAGTCGTCATCACGAAGGTCGCCGACGGCATCAACAAGGCCGATGAACTCATCGACCGCGCCCTCAAGGGCGATGCGCCGGTCTACCATGCATCGGGCAGCGACACGGAAGAGAGCGCTGCTGACGTCCAGGGCGAGAGCCTCGGCCGCCAGATCTACAAGCACTTGATGAACGGCGTCTCCCACATGCTGCCGTTCGTCGTCGGCGGCGGTATCCTCATCGCCCTCGCGTTCCTGTTCGATGATTACTCCATCGACCCGAAGAACTTCGGTTCCAACACGCCGCTCGCAAAATTCTTCAAGGATATCGGCGGAGCCTCCTTCGGCTTCATGCTGCCGGTCCTCGCTGGTTTCATCTCCATGTCGATTGCGGATCGCCCGGGTCTCGCCGTCGGCTTCGTCGGCGGCGCACTCGCCGGTACGACGGGCTCCGGCTTCCTCGGCGCGCTAATCGCCGGTTTCCTCGGCGGCTACATCGTCAACTTCCTCAAGAAGGCCTCGAAGTGCCTGCCGGACTCCCTCGAGGGTATCAAGCCGATGCTCATCTACCCGTTCTTCGGCATCCTGATCATGGGCTTCATCAGCCTCTTCATCATCGCGCCGCCTGTCTCCGCCATCAACGGCTGGATGGTCGACACGCTGAAGAACATGGATCCCTCGGCCCGCATCTTCATGGGCATGATCGTCGCCGGCATGATGGCCGTCGACATGGGCGGCCCGATCAACAAGGCTGCTTACGTCACGGGCACGGGTCTCCTGGCCTCCGGTGAGTTCCACGTCATGGCTGCCGTCATGGCAGGCGGCATGGTCCCGCCGCTCGCAATCGCCCTCTGCACGACGTTCTTCAAGAACCGCTTCACCGAGAGCGAGCGCAAGGCCGGCGTCACGAACTACGTCATGGGCCTCTCCTTCATCACCGAGGGTGCCATCCCGTTCGCCGCAGCTGACCCGCTGCGCGTCATCCCGGCCTGCGTCGTCGGCTCCGCCGTCACGGGTGCCCTGACGATGGCCTTCGACTGCACGCTGCGCGCACCGCACGGCGGCATCTTCGTCGTCCCGACCATCGGCAACCCGCTGATGTACCTCGTTTCGATCCTCGTCGGCGCCGTCGTCGGCTGCCTGATCCTCTCCATCCTCAAGAAACCGCTCAAGGACGGCGAAGACAAGTAATCTCATTGCACAAAATACTAAGAGCGCTGAACCGCGTATATCGCGGTTCAGCGCTCTTTTTTATGACACTTCATGTTATCCACAAAGAAATCCACAGGTGTGGATAACATGGCGACAGGAGAGAAGTCTCTCATTTTCCTACAATAATATATACAGATGCCTGTGCATACTGTGGCTAAAATCCCCGCCACTTATTCACAAAATCTGTGGATATTGTGGATAAATTCGTGGATAACCCAATATATACGCATGACTGCTACCATTATTCCTATATCTTGGGGTTTCTATGACCCATTTTCGCACGCCAGCCTGTGGATATCTCAAAGTGGCTGAGCAGACTTTATGCACAGCCTGCCGTTCACTTCCAGTCCCGATACGGATGGCGAATCAGGCTCGCGTTGTAGTAGCGCGCATCGCCCGAGACTTCCGCCCCGACCCAGTCGGGCTTGGCAAATGCGGCATCCTCTGCAGGCAGCTCGATCTCCGCTACGACGAGCCCTTCATTCGCGCCGGCAAAGACGTCGACCTCCCAAGTATAGCCCTCATATGGTACAAGATAGCGCCGCTTCTCGATGAGCGGCTGCTCGCAGAGCGCGAGCATCGCCTCCGCGTCGGCTAAGGGTATCTCGTACTCGTACTCCGCGCGCCGTATGCCCGCATTGCGCCCCTTGACTGTCAGATAGCCCTTCTCGCCCTTGATGCGCACGCGCACCGTGCGCTCCGGCACGGTGGACAGGTACCCCTGCGCGATGCGCACGCCATTTGCCTGCGGCCGCCAGCCCTCCTTGACGAGGAATTTTCGTTCAATCTCTGCTGCCATGATGTTTCATCCTTTCTCTATGCGTCTTCCCCCATTCTACCATCTATCCATCCTTTTTTCAGGCATAGCCGCTACGATATACGGTGGATATCGATAAAGTAATTGCACATCGTGCGCGCTTTCCTTATAATGTAACTATGAATATCCCCTGCTGGAATAGCAGGGATTTATATTTGATTTTGTGAAAAAGAAGGTATCATCTTGCAAACGAATCCGATCCCGCCTCGCCAGCCGCGCCGTTCACGCCGCCGGCACCGAGGGCTCCTCTGGGGACTCCTGATCATCGCCTTTATCGCGGCCGCCGCCATGGGCGCACTCTTCGCCTCGAACAGCCTGCTCGACAAATCATCCGATGATGTCGTAGAGGACGGCCTGCTGACGGCCAAGGACAAGACGACAATCATGATCATGGGTGTCGATGAGCGCGACGACGATGTCGGCCGCAGCGATACCTTGATGGTCGCGACGCTCGACCCGAAGAAAGACCATGCTGCTCTGATGTCCATCCCGCGCGATACACGCGTCAAGATCAAGGGCCACGGCTGGGATAAGATCAATGCAGCCTACGCCTACGGCAGCGCCAAGGGCGGCCCGGAAGCGGGCGAGAAGCTCACACAGCGCACCGTCGAGGACTTCCTCGGCGTCAACATGGACCACTACGTCGTCATCAACATCCAGGCGTTCCAGAAGATCATTGACGCCATCGGCGGCATCGACATCGATGTCGAGAAGCGCATGTACTACGAAGACCCCTGGGATGACGACGGCGGCCTGATCATCGACCTCCAGCCGGGCATGCAGCACATGGACGGCAAGACGGCCGTCACCTACGTGCGCTACCGCGACGAGGAGGGCGACATCGGCCGCATCAAGCGCCAGCAGAAATTCATGAAGGCCTGCATGGACAAAATCACATCCCCGGCCATCATCCCGAAACTGCCAAACGTCATCAGCGAGGTCATGTCCTCCGTCAAGACCGACCTCTCCTTCCGCCAGCTGCTCGAGTTCGCCGGCACGCTCAAGGAAGCCCAGAAGAATGGCCTCAAGACGGAGATGGTACCGGGCAAGCCGCTCTACATCGACGGCGTCAGCTATTGGATACCGGACCTGCACAAGTTGCGCACGACGCTCGCCGAGACGCTTGGCATCACGCTGAACGCCAGCGAGAAAGCACAGCTCGACCGCGCCCAGCATGAGTACGAGAGCTCTATCCCGGCTGGTGCGACCTCGTCGCCATCCACGACAAAGGCGAAGAGCAGTTCAAACACGAGCAGTGCCAAGAGTTCGAGCAAGAGTTCTTCCTCGAGCAACAGCTCTCAGAGCTCGACTTCGCGCAGCACAAGCCGCTCGAGCTCCGAGGGTGCGAGCGAGCACTCCACGAGCAGTTCCCACGCGGGCAGCGCGCACACGACAGCCGCTCCGGCAGAGACGGCACCAGCCGCCCCGACACGCAGCAGCAACACCGCCAAGACACAGTGACATCACTTTACTGAAACAAAACGAGCCTTTGCCGACAATTCATGGAGGATACCGCCATAAACTGTCGAAAAGGCTCATTTTATTATGCCAATTTATTTTCCCATTAATAAATCATATTTGTATTTTCATTTCAACAACAATATAATAGTATGCAACATGTTTTACAACCTTTGTAATACTTACGGATAAAGTTTCAAAAAAGTGTAACATTCATCACCATCATAACGAACTCATATCCCATCAAGGCGCCATCCGGCCTTGATTCCCACCAGAGCCGGACAGAGGCGAGAATACAAGAAACGAGAAAGGAAGTCTTCCCCATGAGCAAATTGAACGACCAGGCATTGGCCCTGCATAGAGAACACCACGGCAAGATCGAGATGCACAGCAAGGTCCCCCTCCAGAAGGCGAAGGACCTGACGCTGGCCTACTCGCCGGGCGTCGCTGCGCCGTGCTTGGAGATTCAGAAGGACTACAACAAGATCTATGACTACACCAACAAGGGCAACACGGTCGCCGTCGTGACGAACGGCAGCGCTGTACTCGGCCTCGGCAACATCGGCGCTGGCGCCGGCCTGCCGGTCATGGAAGGCAAGTCCATCCTCTTCAAGGGCTTCGCGGGCGTCGACTCCGTCCCCATCTGCCTCGACACGCAGGACGTCGATGAGATTGTCCGCGCCGTCGAGCTCATGGCGCCGACATTCGGCGGCATCAACCTCGAGGACATCAAGGCACCGCAGTGCTTTGACATCGAGAAGCGCCTGCAGAAACTCGATATCCCGGTCTTCCACGACGACCAGCACGGCACGGCCATCGTCGTCGTCTCGGCCCTCATCAACGCCTTCAAGCTCACGGGACGCAAGTTCGAGGAGTCGAAATTCGTCCTCAATGGCGCCGGTGCCGCTGGCCAGGCCATCACGCACCTCATTTACAGCATGGGCGGCCGCAACATCATCCTCTGCGACCGCATGGGCGCCATCTACGAAGGCCGCAAGGAAGACATGAACCCGTACAAGGACGCCATCGCCAAGATCACGAACCCGCAGCATGAGGCAGGCCAGCTCAAAGACGTCATCAAGGACGCCGACGTCTTCATCGGTGTCTCCGTAGCCGGTGCAGTCACCCAGGACATGGTCCGCTCCATGAAGAAGGACCCGATCGTCATGGGCATGGCCAACCCGACGCCGGAAATCATGCCGGATGAGGCCTACGCTGCCGGTGCCCGCATCGTCTGCACGGGCCGCAGCGACTACCCGAATCAGGTCAACAACCTGCTGGCCTTCCCAGGCATCTTCCGCGGCGCTCTCGACGTCCGCGCGAAAAAGATCAACGAAGAGATGAAGATGGCTGCCGCCAAGGCCATCGCCGACCTCATCGACGAGAGCGAGCTCGATGAGCAGCACGTCATCACGAGCCCGTTCGACCCGCGCGTCGCACCGCACGTCGCCGCAGCCGTAGCAGACGCCGCCATCAAGACCGGCGTCGCCCGCATCACCGACATCACGCCGGATGAAGTAGCCGAGCACACCCGCCAGCTCCTCGCCGCCGAGCACGCCAGCGAGGCCTGAGCCTTACTACACGCAGATATATACGCAAAAAGAGGCTGTGGCAAAATGTAAAACCATTTTGTCACAGCCTCTTCCTTATTTTGTATAAAGAAACATCCTTACAGAGAACACGAACTATGCTATACTAGATACGTTGCCGCCCCTATACTGGCAGCAGGAAGGGGGCCTATCTACTGTGGATACTTTTTCGATGTCCGTTCTTGCTGGAGTAGTATCGTGTGCAATTTGGTACTGCGTCCAGAAATGGTTAGAACGGTAGCGGCAACACGTTCTTAGCCTGTTGGTCAGCCAATCCCTTCATTCGGGAGCAGCTGACCTTTCTTAGTATGAAAAAGGCTCCCAGGTGTGCAAACTGGAAGCCTTTTGACCTATCTTACGATAGATACTTTTTCGATTACTCTTAGTATAGCACATATTGCAAGGTGAAGCAAATAAAAGCATCAACAGGTCTAGCTTTTTTTATGCCTTTATTATAGTACACCCCGCTGATAAGTCAAGCATCGAGGCCTCTTACACAGGTTCAGAGCAGTTGGCCACCAGGCACACAAACAAAACATGAGCCGAAAGAATAGAATACATCAAGAGCCGAACATCAAAAGGTGTTCGGCTCTTCGGGAAGAATTATACAGAACATTCGTCACTCAGCTTGCAGACTCTTGTCGAGCTCTTTGGCCAACTCGAGGTCTGACGCGGGATTCTGGCCCGTGATAAGTTCGCGGTCATGTACGATATGGCTGCCGTACATGCCATCGACGCGCATCTTGCCGCCCGCGATCTGCAGGGCTTGTTCGACATGGAACGGCATCTCCGTGCCTTTCGCGACTTCCCCCGGCCATTCCTCGGCGTCCGAGAGGACCGTCATTCCTCAGCCCCGGACAGTATTCTCTGCTTCATATTCTCCTTGCCCCAGTCGCACATTGCCTCGATGATAGGAGACAGACTCCGGCCGAACTCGGTCAGACTGTACTCTGTGCGCGGCGGCACGACGGGATAGACCTCGCGGTGGATGACGCCGTCTGCCTCGAGTTCGCGGAGCTGCTGTGTCAGCATCTTCGGCGTCGCCTGCGGAATCAGGCGGTGCAGTTCACCATAGCGGTGCGTCCGCTGCATCAGATGCCAGAGGATGATGCATTTGTATTTGCCGCTGATGTATTCATTGTAGCCGCAAAGAATCTTTTTGTGAAGAATGCACTTTATTGTATGATAGTATCTAAAAGGATAGTATTGAGGATAGATATGCATCTGCTATAATGAACATAGACAAAGACAAAAGAGAAAGGATGATTCCATGAACGCCATCTTCCCCCGCACGAGCGTCCGCAAATTCGAGGACAGGCCCGTGGAGAAAGAGAAAATCGAGAAAGTGCTGCAGGCGGGCTTTGTCGCGCCGTCAGCGGGCAATCAGCAGCCCTGGGAGTTCTACGTCGTGACAAAGCGCGAGACGATTGAAGAGCTCTCCAGGACCAGCCCTTATGCCGTCGCCGCTGCCAAAGCCCCTGTCGTGCTCGTCATCGCCGCCCGCACGGATGTCATCTTCCCGACGATCACCGACATCGACTGTGCGATTGCCACCGAGAACCTCTGGCTCGAACTCGAAGAGCTCGGCCTCGGCGGCGTCATGATGGCTGTCTCCCCCGTCCCGGACCGCATCGAGAAAGTCGGCAAGATCCTCAACCTGCCCGACAACCAGTACGCCTTCGCCCTGCTGCCCTTCGGCTACCCCGTCGGCAAAAAGCCCCAGGTCGACCGCTACGACGCCAAGAAAATCCACTGGGTCGAGTGAATACATCTTCACGAAAGAAGGATTTATTTGTCTACGCCAAAACGCTATCTATTACTGATCCTAGCGGTCATGATTCAGTCGGCTGGCATTGCTCTCGTGGTCAAGAGCCTCTTGGGCACGTCGCCGATCTCGAGCCTGCCGTATGTCCTGAGCCTGATCTCGCCGTTCACCTTCGGCCAGACGACGTTTGCTGTCAACATGGTCTTCGTCGTCTTTGAGCTCTTGATGCTGCGGCGCGACTTCCCGGCTGTCTTCTGGCTGCAGATCCCCGTGACCATCCTCTTCGGCTTCTGCATCGACTTCTTCATGAATCTCTTCACCATCGTGCCGGATGCCTATGCGCTCAAGCTGCTGCTCTGCCTGCTCGGCACGGCGCTCGTCGCGCTCGGTGTCGCAGGGCAGGGCATCGCCGACGTGCTCATGCTCGCCGGCGAAGGCGCTGTCTACACGTTCGCGCATCAGTTCCACATCGACTTTGGCAAGGTCAAAGTCGGCAACGACGTCAGCCTCGTCATCATTGCCGCCATCGTCTCCCTGGCCAGCCTCGGCACCATCGAAGGCATCCGCGAAGGCACGCTGATGTCCGCCCTGCTGACCGGTATCTTCGCCCGCTTCTTCCTGCGCCACCTGAGCCGCGTCGACGCCCACGGCCGCATCTACCTTTCCCTGCACTAAACAAGAAATTAGATAGCACAACAGCCTCTGTTTCAAATAAAAAACAGAGGCTGTTGTGCTATCTAAAAAATCCTTTTAAAGCGGCTGACCTTCAACACTCTCATTATCCTTCTTGAGGACGATAAAGGCGTAAATGCTGGCCACGCAGACGATGCCGGAAATCACGAGGAACGTGCTCTGGTAGCCGATGTTGTCATGCAGGGCGCCGAGCGGCGTCGAGAAGATGATCTGGCCGACCTGTGCGGCAATCTGGAAACCGACCATGTAGAGCGTCGTCGAAATACGCGTATCGAAGTGAAGCGTGAAGTAGCGGAAAACAGCGAGGATGAAGAGGGCCGTCTCCGGTGCGTGCAGCAGCTTGATGATGGCGACACCCAGAGGATTCGTGACGAGGCCGCAGCCGCCGATGCGGACGATCATGATGGCGCAGCCGAGCAGGATGGCCTTGCGCACGCCGATCTTGCGCATGAGGATCGGCACGAGGCCCATCATGAGGAACTCGAGGAAGACTTCGATGGAGTTGAGCACGCCGTATGCCTGCTGGCCTGCTTCCGGCGTCGAGAAGAAGCGCGTGAAGAACTCCGGGAACATCTGCTGGTCGAAGACCGTGTAGAACGTCCAGCTCATGATAACGAAGACGATCATCTTCCAGACATCGATGAGCTTGAACACACCGATGATCTCGCCGAAGGACGGCGTCTTGCTCTCCTTGAGGGTTTCCGACTGGACTTCATACTGGGACGTGAGCGCTGCGTTCTTCTCCGGCGACAGCGCAGCCAGGACAACGAGCTGGACAGCAGCGACAACAGAACCCGTCCAGAAGATCAAGTACGGATTCATCGTGAAGAGGAAGCCCGCGCAGAGCGCCGCAACGGCATAGCCGAACGAACCCCAGGCTCTCGCCTGGCCGTACTCAAATGAGTAGCGGCGGCTCAGGCGCTCCGTCACCGCCTCGAAGACCGGGCAGGCCGCGAGGAATGCGATGGAGAGGTAAATGGCACCGATCACCGCGCCGACGTAGAAATTCGCTGCGAGCATCGGCACATAGACCCAGGTGAAGAACGGGCCGACGAAAATCTGGCAGACGACGATGAACTTCAGCAGTGTTTTCTTCATGCCGAGCTTATCCTGCAAGGAACCGTAGACAAACATCAAGACAAGCGTCACGGCAGATCCGAAGGAATAAATCGTGCCGACCTGGGCGCCTGTGAAGCCCTGTTTCGTCGTCAGCCAAATCTGGAAGAAGGACCACCAGATGCCCCAGCCAACGAAGAACAGCAGGATCTCAAGCGAGCTTGTCCTGTAAAATGGATTCGAAAAAGCCTTCAAAAGATTCCCCATGATATGTTTCCCCTTTCCCCCATGGAATATCTCGTTTATCGAACCGATTCGATAATCATATCTGGAAAATCGAAGCGTTTCTTTCGATTTTATTTCATCGAACCGCTTCGATACTTTTATTATATCCACCTTGCATCGTTTTGTCAATCATTTTATCGTATTTATTTTTCTTGTCACTGTCATTTCATTTATCTGAAAAATCATCAATGATTTCAGGGATGTGCAATGCGGCTGGGATTGTGGTAGACTGAACACAAGAAGAACAGAAAGGACCCACTCTATGGCAAGAATCAAAGATGTCGCCAAGCTCGCTGGCGTCAGCACCAGCACGGTTTCCCTCGTGCTCAACAATAAGGGATACGTATCAGCCGCCACGCGGGCCAAAGTCGAGGCCGCTGTCAAGGAGCTCCACTACGTCCCGAGCGAGGTTGGGCGCAACCTCTCGCTCAACCGTACGAACCTCATCGGCGTCATCATCCCCGATGTCGCCCATCCCTTCTTCGCGGCCCTCTTGCACGAGATTGAGATTGCCCTCTACGATTACGGCTACAAGACGATGATCTGCTCGACAGGCGAGAAGAAGAACGCCGAGCTCGCCTTCCTCGAGATGCTGCGCCGCCACACGATGGACGGCCTGATCATCGGCGCGCACGCCCTGCACATCGAGAACTACCGCCACATCGACCTGCCCGTCATCGCCTTCGACCGCTACCTCTGCGACGAGATTCCCATCATCCGCGCCGACCATCATCAGGGCGGCCAGCTCGCTGCCAACGCATTGCTGCGGCGCAATCCGCATCACGTCGTGCAGATCACGGGCGCACAGACCGTCCACACGACGGCCCACGAGCACGAGGACATCTTCGCCAGCTGTATCGAAGCAGCTGGCGTGCAGCTCGACAGCATCGTCGTCCCGGCCAACGCCCTGCAACCCAAGGACTTTGCCGCAGCCGCCCGTGAGATCTTCGAGCGCTATCCCGATGTCGATGCCATCTCCGGCGCTGACCTCGGCGCCATCTGCGCGCTGCGCGAAGCCAGCCGCCGCGGACGCCGCTGCCCCGCTGACCTCTCGATCGTCGCCTACGACGGCACCTACCTGACGCGACTCGGGCCGCAGACGATGACAGCCGTCGTCCAGCCCATCCCCGCCCTCGGCCGACGCGCCGCCGAAGCCATCGTGCGCCGCATCCGCAGCGAAGATCTGCCCTCGCTGACGCCGCTCCCCCTGACCTTCCAGGAGGGAGAAACCTGCTGATGCAAAAGGCGGTCCGTGACTCGTTCGAGTCAACGGACCGCCTTTCGTTTTGGGAAATGTCATTCTTGGAGTTCTTGAAATTCTTGGATTGTCAGAGCTTCTATCTCAGGGGGAAACTGAGACAGGCTCAAAGTGTACTCGTCTGCAATCCCGTCAGCGTGACCTCGCTACCAGCGGAGAAGATGCCCCACTGATGTTCCGGCAGGTCGTACATGCGCGTGCTCAGTGCCATCTGGTCATTGATGTAGAGCACGGCGACCGTGCCATCGATGAGCAGCGTGAAGTCATAGCTCTCATCCGGCTGGAGGCTGACCGGCACCGCCAGCTCAGGCTTGGCCGCATGGACACGAGAGGTATCGGTGTTGTAGAAAGCGACCTGCTGCTTCGCCGGGTCAAAGACGAGATTCAGGGAGCCGGTCTGGTTCGGGCCCACATTGAACATGAGGCCGAACTGCCCCTGCTGCTTCGCCACCTTGAAATGGCCCGTGATCTTGCGGATGCCCTCCATCTTCGGCATCACGACATCGGCATAACCCGTGCCGTCAAAATGGTACGACTCACCAGCACCATTCACAGTACCGCGCTCGGTGATTGGCGCCATCTCCACCGGTTTCTGCATGCGCTCGGTCATCTTCTCGACTGGCACCGGATAGAGCGTGCCGTCCTCGCGCTGCTTGAGCTGATGCGCGACGAGATTGCCCGCCCAATCCGTCGGGTTCTTATCCTTACCTCCGGCCTTGGTCGGCGTCCAGCCCACCAGGTAGAGGTTGTCCTTGTCCTCGACCATCTTGCCCGCATAGAAGCCGCTGGCATCGAAGTAATCGCGCTCCGGCTTGACAAACGGGCCCTTGGAGTCCTTCGCCATGCGGTAGTGCACGACGCGCGACGGCCACTGATCCGAGAACGTCAGGTACCAGTAATCGCCGTACTTCAGCAGCGTCGGACATTCCATATTCGCGTCACTGCCCATATCGTTCTCGAAGAAGATGCCTTGGTCTTCCCAATGCTTGAGATCCTTCGATGTGTAGAGGGCGATGACGCCGCGCGCCTTCTTGCTGCGCGTCGTGATCAGCATCCAGTACTCGCCGTAATCCTCATTGTAGAACACATTCGGATCACGGAACGTATCGTCGTAGATATACGGCTTGCTGCCGTGGAACGAATCCTCGGGGACCTTCTGCCAGCTCACGAGGTCGCGGCTGATCGCGTGCATGATCGTCTCCTTCGGCATGCTGCGCCAGTTGAAACCCGTGTAGAACGCATGGTATAGCCCATCCTTGCCCTTGACCACCGAGCCCGTGCCGAGCGCGGAGTCCTTGGCGAATTCATTGCTGGTGTCATAGGGAATGACCTTGCTGTCGTGCTGATAGTCGGTGAAATCCTTCGTCGTCAGAAGGCTCCAGGGGTGGAACCCCGTATCACCGTCACGCAGGTCCTCCAGATAGAAGATGCGGAACTCTTCTCCATCGAAAAAGGGCATCGTATCGCCCACCCAGCTGTAGCCGGAGTCCGGGAAAATAGACGGATAAGCCAGCACTGGAGAATTCGTGAGGCAAAGGCTGGAAGCCGCCAGCAAGGCCGCCATAATCTGTTTTTTCATCATTCATGCCATCCTTTCATCTCGTTCATGCGGCTCAGAAGTATACTTCCCACTGCGCGCGGAAGAAGCTGTAGTCGTCCTTCTTGCCCGTGAGCGTGCCCAGGCCCGGGTCAAAGAGGCCCAGCTTGCCGTAGGTGTAATGGAGCAGGAGCTTCGTATTGCGCACCGGCACGAAGTCCGCACCGATGCGGAGGCCGTTGAACTCGCCGGCACGATGATCCCATACCGAGCGGCCTGGATTTCTCTCCGTGAGCTCTTTGTTGTAATCACCATTCGTCGGGTCGATGATATCGTCGTTGAACCAGTTCGTCATGCCGCTGTGGCCACGCTGCAGGTACTTCTTGACGTAGATGTCGAACGAGCCCGGCACATCTGGCCGCGCCTCTTTGTACTGCAGCTGGATGAAGTGCGACTTGTTGAGCGTGTCCGAATCCGACTTCGCCATGGCTGCGCTGAGCTTCAGGTCGCGGTTGAGCTTCGTGTCGAAGCCCACGGAGAGCGTCTTCCGGCTCATATGGTCGTCACGGCGCGTCATCTTGCCGTAGTGAGACGTGATATTCGTGTTCTTGGCCACCGGGATCTCACTGATCAGGGACAGAACGCGGAAGTTCGTGCTGCCGCCTTCCCCCCATGGGTCAAGCTTATTGTCGCGATCGCCGTAGAGGATCTTGCTGTACGTATTGCCCGAGTTCAGCGTGAACATCGCCTTGCGGCCCCAATGCGTCGGCACGCCGTAGCTTGCCTGCCAGCCATCCACCTTCTCGTCGAACGTAAACTTGTACGGCGACTGCAGGTAGAAGCGGCCGACCTTGACATCGACCTCGCCGACATGGCCCTGTGCGTAGAGCTGCAGGACCGGACGGGAATACTTTTTGCCGCCATCCTTATCGTAACCGCCATCGCCCTCATAGGCACCGTGGTTGTTCGAGAGATTGTTCTCGAACTCATGCTCGCTGTGCAGCGACCACTTGTCGTTGATGCGGTGGTTGACAAAGAGGTTCATCCAGACCGACTTCATATCGATTCCCTTGAAATCCTCGAAGTGCTGCTTATCCCAGCGGAAGCGGCCATAGCCGTGGATGTCGACGGCCGGCTGATCCGTCTTCTTCTCGACCTTGCTCACGCGCTTATTGAGGCTGTCGAGCTGCGCGTTGAGGCGTTTCTGGAGCTCCTGCGCCTCGTAGAGCTGCTCCTCCAGCTGGCTGCGCAGCTCCTTCAAAGACTCCTGCGTCACAGGCTCCTCTGCGGTCTCTGCCTGGACAGCTGGTGCACCGCCCTGCTTGAGCTGCACTGCAGCATCAGCGGCAGGCTGTGCGCCGACCGTACCAAAGGTTCCGAGCACCAGAGCAGGAACCAGACCACAAGCCAGTAATCTCTTTTTCATGATTCTCCCTCCAAGTATCATCTCAACTATCTTCATGAATCAGTTCTCGAGCGGCTGACCTTCTACGTCCTGGTCATCCTTTTTCAGGATGAGGAACGCGTAGACCGTAGCGCAGAGGACGATGCCCGCGATGAGCAGGAACGTGTGCTGGTAGCCGATGCTGTCGCGCAGGCTGCCGAGCGGCACCGAGAAGATGATGCCGCCCACGGACGCCGCGATCTGGAAGCCGACCATGTAGAGCGTGGCGGATACGCGCGTATCGAAGTGAAGTGTGAAATAACGGAAGATTGCGAGAACAAAGAGCGCCGTTTCCGGTGCATGCAGCAGCTTGATGAGGGCGATGCCGAGCGGCGTGGAGGCGATGCCGCAACCGCTGATGCGGCAGACCATGATCAGGCAGCCGAGGAGCAGCGCGCGGCGCACGCCAATCTTGCGCATGAGAATCGGCACGAGGCTCATCATGATGAACTCGAGGAAGACCTGCACCGAGTTCAGGACACCGTAGGCCTGCTGGCCTTCCTCCGGCGTCGCGAAGAAGCGCGTGAAGAACTCAGGGAACATCTGCTGGTCGAAGACCGTGTAGAAGGTCCAGCTGAGGATGACGAAAATGATGATCTTCCAGAGGTCGAGGATGCCGAAGACGCTGATGATCTCCTTGAGCGATGGAGACTTCGCATCCTTATTGCGCTCCTCGCGGTTCTCATACTGCTGGACATTTGCCTCAGAGTTCTCCGGCTTCAGGAAGACCAAGATGGCCAGCAGCACTGCCGACACAGCTGAGCCCGTCCAAAAGACCAGGTACGGATTGATGGTGAACAGGAAGCCAGCCGTCAGGGCCGAGATTGCATAGCCGAGAGAGCCCCAGGCGCGCGCCTGTCCATACTCGAAGCGGTAGCGGCGGCTGAGCCTCTCCGTCACGGCCTCGAAGACCGGGCAGGCGGCGAGATAGGCCACCGAGAGGTAGACCGCGCCGACCATCGCGCCGACGTAGAAGTTGCTTTCGAGCATCGGCACATAGACCCAAGTGAAGAACGGTGCCAATAGCACCTGACAGCTGACCATGAAGATTAGCAGATTCTTCTTCACACCGAGCTTATCCTGCACAGAGCCGTAAACAAACATCAGGACAAGCGCCACGGCCGAGCCGAACGTGTAGATCGTGCCGACCTGCGCCCCCGTGAAGCCCTGCTTCGTCGTCAGCCAGATCTGGAAGAACGACCACCAGATGCCCCAGCCCGCGAAGAACAGCAGGATCTCAAGCGAACTCGTCCTGTAGAACGGATTCGAGAATGCCTTCAGTAGATTCCCCATGATTGATTCCCCTTCCCCAAAATAAGGTCCATACTCAGCGCTCAGGCGAAGATATCGTCGAGCTCGTAGAAGACGCCTTCTGTCATGCGCACCGTGCCTTCCTGCGGCTCGAGCACGATAACGCGCTCCGCCGTCTTCGGATAGAAGCGCGTGCTCATGACGATGTCGCCGTCATTGATGAAGAACTCCAGCGAGGAGCGGTCCTCGTAGACGCGCAGCGAGAGATGCCGTTCGCCTGCCGGCAGCTGCGCGTAGCGCTCTTCCTTACGGCCCGTCGCGGCCGACTTGCGCACGAGCGTCACAGCGCCGCTCTGCTTCTCGACCATCAGCGAGACGGTATCGTCAAAGCCCGCCGTGAAGTGGACGGCCAGGCCCTCGGCTTCCGTGAGGTCGAAGTCTGCACAGAACTCGCCCGTCTCGTACGACCAGTCCGTCAGCGGCGTCTCGTCCGTCATGACGAGCTCCGGAGCCGTGTGGGCCGCCTTGCGCAGCGCCGTGAGCTCCTTGGCGGGCGGCGTCACGAGCCTGTCCTTGCGGTAGTGCAGCTCGCGCGGCACCGTCATCTGGCACGACCAGCCGTCTGCCTGCTCCGGCATTGCGCTCTCCCACATCGCGAGCCAGCCAATCATCAGGCAGCGGCCGTCCGGCGTCTGCGTGACCTGCGGCGCGTAGAAATCGAAGCCGTGGTCGAGGATGTGGAACGCATCGTGGTAGAAGATGCCCGACTCGTAGTCCATCTTGCCGAGCATCGAGACAGACTGATGCAGGTTGAGGTAGCGCTTGCCTTCCGGCTTGACGCCCTGCGGCGAGAGAATCAGCGCCTCGTGGCCGTCGAACTCCGCGAAATTCGGGCACTCCCACATGAAGCCCTGATTGCCGTGCGCCTTGGCCATGACATGCTTGAACTGCCAGTCCTCAAGGTCTTCCGACTCAAAGACGAGCACCTGGCCCACCTCGTCGGCCGTCTGCGCGCCGACGACTGCGTAGTAGCGGCCGTTGTGCTGCCAGACCTTCGGATCGCGGAAGTGGTGATCCTCACCCGTCGAGACACCCTCCGGCAGCGTGATGACCGGATTCTTCTCCGACTTCTCGAAGTGGATGCCATCCGTGCTGACTGCGAGAGCCTGCGTCTCGATGCGGTCCGGCTGGCCCGGCTTCTTCAGGAGGTCAACGTGACCCGTGTAGAGGAGGTAGAGCTTGCCATCCTTCTCGATGCCGCTGCCCGTGAAGCAGCCATCTGCATCGTAGGGATGATCCGGAAAGAGCGCGACTGGCTGACGCTGCCAGTGCACGAGATCCTTGCTCGTCACATGTGCCCAGTGCATCGGCCCCCACTTCGGCTCATAGGGATAGTACTGATAGAATAGATGGTACTTGCCACCCGCATAGGCAAAGCCGTTCGGGTCATTGCACCAGCCGACACGCGGCGCAATGTGGAAGCGCGGGTACCAGCGCTTGTTGACCTTGGACTCATTGGCTGCGATGAATTCATCCGGCGTGAGTTGTTTCTGTTCGTTTGACATCACATTCACCTCATATATCTCGTATGTCTCGTGTATCTCATGTATCGAACCGCTTCGATAACCTTGCCTGAAAAATCGAAGCGCGTTTCTTCCGGCTTCACCGGATATCGAACCGCTTCGATGTCTTTATTATATCCATCTTCCCTATTCTTGTCAATCACTTTATCGTATTTATTTTTCTTGTCACTGTCATTTCATTTGTCTGAATATAGCACCGATTACAGGCGTACAGAAAAAAAAGCTATCCCCCGAGTAATCTTACTCGAAGGGATAGCCTTCTCTATACTTGATTCACTTACTGAGAATCCAGAGCCGCACTCAGTTCTTCTGGTCCATGACGGCCATCGAGGCGACGATGTCGTTCTCGCCGGTCGACATGAGCTTGACGCCCTGGGTGTTGCGGCTGATGACGGAGATGTCGGAGATGTTCGTGCGGATAACGATGCCCTCCGTCGTGATGAGCATGAGCTCCTGGTCTGGGTGGACGACGCGCAGTCCGATGACATCGCCCGTCTTCTCCGTGACCTTGAGGTTGATGAGCCCCTTGCCGCCGCGGTTCTGGGCGCGGTACTCGCTCGTCTCCGTGCGCTTGCCGTAGCCCTCGGCCGTGACCGTCAAAACCTCTGCGTTCGGCGAGAGCGTGTCCATGCCGATGACCTCATCACCGTCGTTGAGGCTGATGCCCTTGACACCGCGGGCCGCGCGGCCCATCGAGCGCACATCGTCCTCGCCGAAGACGATGGCCATGCCCCACTTCGTGCCGAGGATCATGTCGCGCTCGCCGTCCGTGAACTTGACGCCGATGAGCTCGTCATCGTCATCGAGGTTGATGGCGTTGAGGCCGCCCTTGTGCAGGTTCTTGAACTCGACGAGGCTCGTCTTCTTGACGATGCCCTTCTTCGTGGCCATGAAGAGGTAGGCGTCCGGATTGAAGCCCTTGACCTGGATGACCGCCGTGATCTTCTCGTCCTTCTCGAGCTGCAGCAGGTTGATGATGGCCGTGCCCTTCGCCGTGCGGCTCGCCTCTGCGATCTCGTACGCCTTGAGATGGTAGACGCGGCCGCGGTTCGTGAAGAACAGGATCGTGTGGTGCGTCGTCGTGATCAGGAGGTTCTCGACGAAATCCTTCTCCTTCGTCGGCATGCCCTTGACGCCCTTGCCGCCACGGTTCTGGCGGCGATAAGTATCGAGTGCCATGCGCTTGATGTAGTTGTTGTGCGTCAGCGTGATGACGACGTCTTCCTCCGCGATGAGGTCCTCGACGTCAATCTCGCTCGTGTCGACCGTCAGGCGCGTGCGGCGCGCATCGCCGAACTTCGCCTTGACTGCCTTGAGCTCGTCCTTGATGATGCCGAGGATGCGGCTCTCATCCGCGAGGATGGCCTTGTAGTCCTCGATGGCCTTCAAGACTTCCTGATACTCCTCCTCGATCTTCTCGCGCTCGAGGCCCGTCAGGCGCTGCAGGCGCAGGTCCAGGATGGCCTGAGCCTGTTTCTCCGAGAGCTTGAAGCCCGCGATGAGGGCAGCGCGCGCGATATCAGCCGTGCGGCTCTCGCGGATCGTCGTGATGACCGCATCGAGATGGTCGAGCGCGATCGTCAGGCCTTCCAAGATGTGAGCGCGCGCCTCAGCCTTCTTGAGGTCGTAGCGCGTGCGCCGCGTGATGACATCTTCCTGATGCGCGATGTAGTAGTGCAGCACTTCCTTGAGGTTGAGGATCTTCGGCTTGCCGTCGACGAGCGCCAGCATGATGACGCCGAAGCTGTCCTGCAGCTGCGTGTGCTTGTAGAGCTGGTTGAGGATGACATTCGCATTCGCGTCGCGGCGCAGGTCGATGACGATACGCATGCCGCCGCGGTCCGACTCATCGTTAAGCGCCGTGATGCCCTCAATCTGCTTGTCGCGCACGAGCTGCGCGATCTTCTCGACGAGGCGCGCCTTGTTGACCTGGTACGGCAGCTCCGTGACGATGATGCGCGGCTTGCCGTTCGACAGCGTCTCGATGCGGGCATTCGCGCGCATCTTGATGACGCCGCGGCCCGTCGTGTACGCCTGGCGGATGCCGTCCTGGCCGAGCACGAGACCAGCCGTCGGGAAATCCGGTCCCTTGATGACCTTCATGAGGTCGTCGATCGTCGCATCCGGGTGGTCAATGAGCATCAGCGTGCCGTCGATGACCTCGCACATGTTGTGCGGCGGGATGTTCGTCGCCATGCCGACCGCGATACCCGACGTGCCGTTGACGAGCAGCTGCGGGAACTTTGCCGGCAGCACCGTCGGCTCCTTCAGCGACTCATCGTAGTTCGGCGCAAAATCGACCGTCTCCTTGTCGATATCCTGCAGCATGAGCTCCGCGATCTTCGACATGCGGACCTCGGTGTAACGCATGGCAGCCGCCGGGTCGCCGTCGACCGAGCCGAAGTTGCCGTGGCCGTCCGCGAGCATGTAGCGCATGGAGAAATCCTGCGCCATGCGCACGATCGCATCGTAGACCGACGAATCACCGTGCGGATGATATTTACCGAGGACTTCACCGACGATACGGGCCGATTTCTTGTAGGGCTTGTTCGAGCCCATGCCCGCCTCCTGCATCGCGTAAAGGATGCGGCGGTGTACTGGTTTCAAGCCGTCCCGGACATCCGGCAGAGCACGCGCAACGATGACACTCATCGCATAGTCGATGTATGAGTTCTTCATCTCGTGTTCCAGGTTGACCGGCACGATCTTTCCCTGACCAAAATCCACAATCTCACCTCAAAATCTTAAAACAAAAAACAGTGTTTCTAGCAAAATCATTTAGCATTTTATTATACCATTTCTGCAAAAAAAAGTCCATCAGCCCCCATACTATAAGGGCTGACGGACTTCCCGTCACTGCTTGAGGACCTCCGAATAGATATAGCCCTCGCGCACGCCAGAATCGCTGTAGGTGATCTCCTTGCTGTGGAAGCGCTCGGCGAGGACCTCCGCGATGATGAGCCCCGGGATGACCGTGTGGATGCGGTCCGGCACCGTCTTCATCAGCATCGCCGTCATATCCTCGTTGATGCCGTGGTCACCCGAGAAGCGCGCGATGATCTCTGAGAGGCGGCGCGTCTCCATCTTCACATTCTCGACGGGCATCGCGTAGAGCGCATTGTAGAGCGCCGCCGCCCCCTTGAATGTGCCGCCGATGCCCGCGATCGACGCCTCGCGCACATCCGAGAAAGCTGTGGCCGACCCGATCGTCGCCTCCGCCTCCTCGCGCATCGCCTCGCACTCCGCATGTGTCGGCAGCATGCCGTGCACATACTTCGTTCGGAAGGCCAGAGAGCCGATCGGCAGGCTGATCTTCTGCTCGATCTTGCCCGAGCTGTACGAGACGATCTCCGTGCTCGCGCCGCCTATGTCGATGAGCAGGCCCGCGTCCTCGCTGAGGTCATGCGTCGCACCGATGAAGTCGTACGTCGCCTCCTCGTCCCCGGAGATCACGCGTATCGGAAGGCCCGTGCGCCGCTCGATCTCACCGACGGCCGCCGCGCTGTTCTTCGCATTGCGCAGCGCCGCCGTCGTGAACGCCACGACATGCGTGATGCCAAATGCGAGCAGGAAGGCCCGGAACTCCTTGAGGATCTCCACCGCCTTGTCGATGCCCTGCTTCTGCATAACGCCCTCCTTGAGGTACGCCGCCAGCCCGACCGTGTGCTTCTTCTTCATGAGCATCTCGACATGCGTGCCCTCGATGCGGTAAATCGCCATGCGGACCGTATTCGAGCCAATATCAATCATTCCATATAACATGATTCTCTCCAATCTCATCGACCGCGGTCACGGGCTCAGCGCTTCAGCCCATTGCCCGTCAGCGGGATGACGACCTTGTAGTTGTCCGGCTTGCCGTCCGCGAAGAACTGCTCCGCGCCCGCCAGCGCCGCCGCCGAAGTCATCTCGACGTAGACACCGTGGTGGCTCAGGTACTTCTGCGCCTTGAGGATGTCCTTGTCCAGCACCTTGACGACATCGCCGCCCGACGCCTTGATCGCCCGTACCATGTCCTTGAGACGCTTCGGCTGCGTGATGCGGATGGCCTCCGCGATCGTCGCGCGCTTCGGCTCAGCCGGTACCTCGTGGTACGCCTCGTAGAGCGGCGCGCACTTCGACGACTGCACCGCGACGAAGTGCGGCAGCCGCCCGATCTCCATGAAGCCGAGGAACAGCCCAAGGAGCATCGTGCCATTGCCGACCGGCATGAAGATGTAGTCCGGCACATGGTGGCCGAGCTGCTCGTAGAGCTCATGCGCCATCGACTTGATGCCCTCGAAGAACAGCGGGTTGTAGACATGCGACGCATAGTAGGCATCACCGAGATTCTGCTTGACTGCCGCGCACGCCCGCATGCGTCCATTGGCCACCTTCACGATCTTCGCGCCGTACGACTCAATCTGCTTCACCTGCTCCTGCGAGATGTCATCCGGCACGTAGACCGTACACTCCATGCCCGCAGCCGCCGCATACGCCGCGATTGCCGCGCCCGCATTGCCCGACGAGTCCAGCGCAATCTTCTTGATGCCGAGCTCGTGCAGCGCATTGACCATGCTGCACGCCCCGCGGTCCTTGAACGACCCCGTCGGCAGCAGGTGCTCCATCTTGAGCAGGAAGTCGAGCTTGCCGACCTGCAGCGGCAAAAGAGGCGTCACGAACTCCCCGAGCGAAATCGTATGCTTCGCCACCGCCTCATTGGCGTCCTTGTGCAGGCGGAACATGCCGCCGCAGTCACATTTGTACGAATGTGTGTTCAATGGGTATTCTTTTTTGCAGTCTTCACAGTAGAAGTACATGCCATCGCTTCCTTTCCGACAAAAGCCGCAGGCCCAGCCCGCAGCACCTTGCTATACTAAGAAAGATTCGCCACAAAGCCCCTATTCCCTCTTCCTCCTCTCAAAAAATCTCTCTCCCCTATTGAAAAGCGCCCCCATTTGTTGTAATATAGTCATGGGAGACCTACTACATCTAGTATGTGGTAGGTGGCAGAAGGTATAGAGGCGGCAAAAGCGGGAACGTTCGGTTGTTCCCGCTTTTGTATTGCGCGAAAGAAATTGTTTCTTGACAAATCGTCAAGAAGTACTTGTTTTCTTGACAATTTGTGATAGAATGAGATTGAAGGCGTGGATATGCAAGATAACGCCATTATCGCCAAAAGAAAAGGCACCTCCAAGGACGGTAACCCAGGAGGTGCCTTTTTGCATCCTTATTAAAAAGGATTTTAAAAATTCCGCACAGAAAAACAATGCCTGATTATTTAATTAACGACACCTTTTTCTCCCCGCTAGTTCCAGGTAATCCAGACTCTTCTTTAAAAAAATTATATCCAGTAATTGTCTGTCCCCCGGATGACATGTATAGTGTTTGTGCAACAATACCACCACGCACATGAGCTGCATTACCATTAATTGTAACAGTTCCTTCCGGAGCATAAATCATAGCATTAAGTGGGATATCATTAGGAACGGTAATACTTCCGTGCAATGATATAAGTACTAAATACTCATTATCTTTAGGTGGTGGAGAATGCTCAAAGCTAGCATTAATATTTCCACTTACAATTATCACTCTATAATACCTATTTTCAGGAGGTATTCCTCCTGCATCATCGATGCTTACTATTGTATCACCTTGAGGACATAAATCCGGATAAACTCCTGCATGCGATGAAGAAAAATTGTAATCTTTATTAGGTCTATCATCGTAATATACGTGTTCTTTTTCTCTATCTTTTATAGCCATATCACGATAATTATGAATCATTTTTTCAATTCCGTTATTAGAATCTATACTAATATCAGCGGTCCCATTATTTTTATTATAATCATGGATATCTGTAAATGTTTTTCCATCTGGCGTAGCAAAAGCTAATGGTTTGTTATCCCATGCTTTATTAGACCAAACTTGTTTATTTAATGGTACAGCAGAATAAATCTTTCCATCTAAAGTATTGACTCTATCATTCCAAAATAATATTGATCCATTAGTTAATATATTTCCTTTAACAGTCATTCCTGATGACACCATAAATATGCTAGGATTACCAGTTTCATAAGATTTATTAGCAACAGTTATTGCATAATTAAACATATCATCAGCAGGTAATGATTCTTTTTCCTTTGACACTTTAGCCTTTGCCGCAGCATATACTGGTATTGTATTGATATCAAATAACTTCAAGAATGACGCTTCTACGCTGCTCCGCAATGTTACATCCAATTCATCTTTCTGTTTATCTGTATGATAATTCAGCGTCTCGAACTTGTCTGGGAAGTCATCGCCTTTCTCATACGAATACTTGGTAAAATGTGGATCAAGATTCGTCTTCAGATATTGAAGGACAATATCATCGGCTTTACCGTCATCCAGATGGTATGCTCCAGCCAAGACAGCTGCATCCGCTGCATTCTGTAACTGCGAGCGGCGCACGTAGGCACTGCCAAAGTCAACAGCCATGCCCGTGAACGCGATGATAAAAGGCAGCAGAAAAGCCGTCAGTACCAGGATTGCCCCCTGCTGTCCGCTCCAATGTCTCTTCATGTCTGCGCCTTCTTTCCTAAAACCTATCGTTTTCTCTAGTATAGCAGTCCGCCCGCCCCGCCGCAACGAAAAAAGGATTGCCCGTCAAAGCAATCCTTCGTCCGCCCGCCCAAAGCCGCGCCATCACACGATTGTCTGCAGCAAGGATAGGTGAGCAGGGTCCTCGCACATGGGGAAGATACCGAATGTTCGAGGGAGATGAAGTTCATAGACTCGCCATTAGGCATCCTTAGCGCAATACCATGCTCTGTCTTGACGGCCCCTTTCATATGCCTTACAATGGTATCAAAGGCAGGCCACTACGATGGTCGCTACAATCAGTCATCTTGATGGCGACTCAACATGATCCAAAAGACCATCCGCTGCTGCAGCAGTAGGATGGTTTTTCATTTTGCCATGCGGCTCGCAGTTGGAGGGGTAGTATGCTAACAGAGTGCGCGTCATAACCCTGCGCAATGTCAATCAGACCGTGAAAGCACGCACCCTGAACGGCGCCGAAGCCTTAGAAGCCATGGACAATGGACTGGAGTTACGAGTATGAACGTCATTATTTCTTCCTGTCCCTCCCACTCGAGGGCGATGGCGCCCTTGAGACATTCCTGCTCAATGCCATGGAGCACGAGACAGGCAATATCTTCTTCTCTCAGCAATCGAAGCACTTCGTCAAAGAAATCATCGAGAAGAAAAAAAAACTCCCAGCAGAAGAATGCAATCCAAAATACTTGGCGAAACGAAGAGCACAGATCAAAGCTCCCTTAGCCGTATTCTTCGCCCTGGCATGGCCGGACCGAGCCTTCGCCGACGCAAAAGCATTGCTTCAGGCGATTCCCTGGGCAAAGTACGAGCGGATACAGATATCCTTCCGCGCCTTCGAGATCCTCAAAACAGAGCACTGAGAAAAGACTCTTCCACCGTTCCGCGCACCTATTCTCTTGACGGAAGGCGGCTGAGTTCTCACCATCCACGTCGTCTGCAATCCCCCAGCCTATTTAGATGGCAGCCAAAGTCCGACGGATGAGGTTCATGAGGTCCGTAATTCTTGTTTTGTATCCGATTTCGTTGTATGATGAAAGCAGAATTTGAGGTAGACATTGCTCTACCTCATTTTTCATTCTCCATCTAACCGATATAATCGTCGTGTTCTACCGTGGTACAAACGAGCTCGTGCTTAGTGTTCATCGCATGATGCTATTAAAAAATGACAACATCATGATAGCATACTATAATAGAACCATGAGAACAAAACGTTTTTGATAATCTAATCATAAAGGAGGATTCATATTGCCGCAAGCTATCATTATCGGCGCGGGGCCTGCGGGGCTGACGGCGGCTTATGCGCTGCTGAAGCAGACGGACATCCATCCGATTGTCCTCGAGCAGGAGGATTTTGTCGGGGGAATCGCCCGCACGATGATCCACCATGGCTGCCACATCGATGTCGGTGGCCATCGCTTCTTCTCGAAGGACCCGCGAGTCATGGCGCTCTGGAAGGAGCTGCTGCCCGTACAGGGCGCACCTTCGCTGGATGACCGTCGTCTGCATCGCGACTGCGAGCTGCAGCAGGGCGGCCCTGATCCAGCACAGACGGATCGCGTCATGCTGCTGCGCACGCGTCTCTCACGCATCCGCTATCTCCATCATTTCTTTGCCTATCCTGTATCGCTGAGTGCTGAAACGATACGCAATCTTGGGTTCGTGCAACTCTTCAAAGTCGGCATCAGCTATCTCTGCGCCTGCCTCCGCCCGCGCAAGGAGAAAAGCCTCGAAGACTTCATGGTCAACCGCTTCGGCGAGGAGCTCTACCGCATGTTCTTCCGCGACTTATACCATATCCGGAACAATCCAGCACAATTTGTTCTCGCAAATTTTGACCTTTTCTCTCGTTTTTGCTAGGATAGGGGCAGCATACTGCACTTTTTGTGAAAAGGGAGTGTTTCTGATGATATTTGTCGTGATGAAATGCCTGCTCTCGGTGCTGCTGGCGGTGGGCGGCGGTCTGCTCGGCAGTCGCTGGATTGCGGCGAGCTACCGCAGGGCAAAGGACACAGAGGGACTGCTGAGCTTCCCGGACCGCATCGAGGAGCAGGAGAAAAAGCGGCCCGCCCGCTTTGCGGTCTGCATCGGGTTCTTGTTCTGCTTCACGATGCTCGAGCTGCCGTACGTGCATCTGGCAAAGCTCGTGTTCCTGATGATCTTCCAGTACTTCATGGTGCTCTACACGTGGACGGACCTCGAACAGCGCGTGATCTTTGACCGCATGCTCATACCGTTTGCGGTCATTGGACTCATCTCGGTCCCGCTGCTCGACCGCGTGCTGACGGACCACCTGATGGCGGCAGCTGTGGGCGGCATCGTGTTCCTCGTGCTGGCGGTGCTGACAAAGGGCGGCATCGGCGGCGGGGATATCAAGCTCGTCGCGGCGCTCGGACTCTGGCTCGGATCGGATATGCTCATGACGGTCGTCATCGCGGGCATCGTGCTCGGGGGAATGGCGGCGTTGATCCTCTTGGCGACGGGGAAGCGCAAGAAGGGAGACTTCTTCGCCTACGGGCCTTACTTCACGATCAGCGCGCTGCTGTTTACGCTGCTTTGAGGTACGTTTGGCAAGGGGGCCGGGGGATGTATTTCGGCTTCGTCACTCCGCTGAATGAGCCCTATGGCGCACTTTGCCGTTGAGGCGGGTTCGCCGCCTGCCGCGGCGTTCTGACATCGTGTGGCTAGGCGGATGAGCAGCAGAACTCAGCCCTGCGGGCAATCGCTGCGCTCCTGCAGGCGAAATACATCCCCCGGCCCTAAGGTACGTCTGTGTGACATCGTGGCATCTAGGGTGGGGATGCTGCAATGCGAGAAGGCGAGAGGATGGAGGCGTTGTTCGTAGGTTGACATGGTGGCGTTGTTGAGGGGCTTGTGTTAGCTCAGCCCTGCGGGCTATTGCCTAGTGGGGTTTTGATTACCATAGCTGAAATGCAAAACGAGGTACCGTTACGGTACCTCGTTTTTTATACTCGATATTCGATTCAATCAGTAGACGCGCATTTCTCTGGCCTGTTCGCGCAGGCGAGCGATGCGGTCGGCGGTATCGGGGTGGGTGCTGAAGAGTTTGGTCAGGGCTTTGCCGGTGCCCTCAAAGGGGTTGACGATGTACATGTTGGCTGTGGCCGGCTTGGCGTCGGGCAGGGTCTCGGGGGAGTGGGTGACGTAGTACTCGATCTTCTCGAGGCCGTCGGCGAGGTAGTTGGGGTTGCCGCAGATCTCGCCGCCGTCGTGGTCGGCTTCGTACTCGCGGGAGCGGGAGATGGCCATCTGGATGAGCATGGCGGCGATTGGGGCGAGGATCATCATGGCGATGGCGGCAATCGGGTTGACGCCGTCGTCATCGTCGCTGGAGCCGCCGAAGAACATGAAGAACTGGGCGGCGTAGGAGATGACGGTGGCCATCATGGAGGCGATGGTGGAGGTCAGGATGTCGCGGTTCTTGACGTGGGCGAGCTCGTGGGCGAGGACGCCGGAGATCTCGTTGTAGTCGAGGACGCGCATGATGCCGGTGGTGACGGCGACGGCAGCGTGCTCGGGGTTGCGGCCGGTGGCGAAGGCATTCGGCTCATCGGCGTCGATGATGCAGACGCGCGGCATGGGGAGGCCGGCGCGGCTCGCGAGTTTCTCGACGAGGTCGTAGAGCTGCGGGGCCTGTTCGCGGGTGACTTCCTGGGCGCCGCTCCAGCGCAGGACGAGTGAGTCACTGCACCAGTAGCTGTAGATGTTCATGGCGATGGAGAAGAAGAGCATGACGGTGAGGCCGGTGCGGCCGCCGACGAGCCCGCCGATGAGCATCATGATGACGGCCATGAGGACCATTAGCATCACGGTCTTGATATTGTTCATATTCATGATAATCCCTCCTAGGATATATCTCGTTTATTTATTGCTTGATTAACTCTGCTGCTCGCGGCGGCGGTTGATGGCGTAGCCGATGAGCAAGACGGCGATGACGAAGATGACTTTGAGCTCGAGGGCGTAGGGGGCGAGGTAGATGCCGAGCGCCTTGTCCTCGGTCATCAGCTCGGCGGCTGTCATGCCGAGGATGCCGGCACCGAGGTAGATCAGGGCGGGGACCTTGAGCATGATCATCAGGAAGATCTGGGCGCCGAACAGGACGATTGGGATAGAGATCATGAGGCCGCAGATGATGAGGCTCCACTTGCCCTCCGGCACCGTGTTGGCGACGCCGGCGAGCGAGAGGATGTTGTCGATGCTCATGATGAAGTCGGCCACCAGTATCGTGCGCACGGCCTGGCCAAAGGTCGTCGGGTGGCTGCCGCCGTCCTCGACGCGCCCGTCGCTGTGATCGGTGACGAGCTTGATGGCGATGAAGATGAGGGCAGCGCCGCCGATGAACTCGATGTACGGCGAGGCGAGCAGCCCTGTCGCGAAGAGCGTGCAGACGATGCGCACGAAGACGGCGCCGAGGCCGCCGACGATGATGGCCTTGCGGCGCATCTCATGTGGCAGGTTCTTGCAGGCCAGGGCGATGAGGATGGCGTTGTCGCCGGAGAGCAGCAGGTCGAGCAGCAAGATGCCCGAGAGCGCTGCGAGCCATTCCGGCGAGAACATCCCCGCAAAGAAATTTTCCAATCGATTCACTCCCCTAAGATGATTCCCGATTCTTACAGGCTTTCCCTGTAGATTTCTACAGCGTATACGAAAAACCCTGCCCTATGCGCCGCCAAAATAGCGGTGTATAGAGCAGGGTCTTGCTTGCTTGCGCCGGCCGCACCGGGATTGCTCCGTCCTGACGATGGTGGCCGTTCAGCTACTCCCCCTGTTGGAAGTACTCGTATATCGTATGCTCAATATAGCATATTTCGTCGTGTTTGACAAGAGAAACGTCAAAAAATCAGATATCGAGGTTGCGCACGAGCTTGGCGTTCTCTTCGATGAACTGGCGGCGCGGCTCGACCTTGTCGCCCATGAGGATGGTGAAGAGCTCGTCGGCTTCTTCGGCGTCCTCCATCTCGACGCGCAGCATCGTGCGGCCCTCCGGGTCCATCGTCGTCTCCCAGAGCTGCTCTGGGTTCATCTCGCCGAGGCCTTTGTAGCGCTGGACGGTCACGCCGTCGCGGCCGACTTCGTCGAGCTTTCTGGCGAGCTCGTCGTCGCTGTAGGTGTACCAGTGCTTCTTGCCCTTGCGGATCTGGTAGAGTGGCGGCTGGGCGATGTAGACGTGGCCGTGCTCAATCAGCGGCTTCATGTAGCGGTAGAGGAACGTGAGGAGCAGCGTGCGGATGTGGGCGCCGTCGACATCCGCATCAGTCATGATGATGATCTTGCCGTAACGGCGCTTCGAGAGGTCGAAGTCCTCGCTGATGCCCGTGCCGAAGGCCGTGATCATCGTGCGGATCTCGGCATTGGCGAAGATCTTGTCGAGACGTGCCTTCTCGACGTTGAGGATCTTGCCGCGCAGCGGCAGGATGGCCTGGAAGCGGCGGTCGCGGCCCTGCTTGGCGGAGCCGCCTGCGGAATCACCCTCGACGAGGTAGATCTCGGCCTGCTCCGGATCTTTGACGGAGCAGTCGGCGAGCTTGCCCGGCAGGCTCGACACCTCGAGGGCGTTCTTGCGGCGCGTGAGCTCGCGTGCCTTGCGGGCGGCTTCGCGCGCACGGGAGGCCATGATGGCCTTCTCGATGATGCGCTTCGTGATGGCCGGGTTCTCGTCGAAGTACTCGGAGAGGCCCTCCGTGACGATAGAGTCGACGATGCCGCGGACCTCCGAGTTGCCGAGCTTCGTCTTCGTCTGTCCCTCGAACTGCGGCTCGCGGATCTTGAGGCTGATGACGCAGGTCAGTCCCTCGCGCACATCGTCGCCCGAGAGGTTGGAGTCCTTGTCCTTGAGGATGCCCTGCTTGCGCGCGAAGTCATTGGCTGCGCGCGTCAGCGCGAGCTTGAAGCCGGCGAGGTGCGTGCCGCCCTCTTCCGTGTTGATGTTGTTGACGAAGGAGTAGATATTCTCCTGGTAACTGTCGTTGTACTGCATGGCGATCTCGACGACAGTCGCGTCCTTGACGCCGTTGAAGTAGATGGGCTCGGGGTTCAGCACTTCTTTCTTGCGGTTGAGGTGCTCGACGAACGAGCTGATGCCACCCTCAAAGTGGAACGACTCACTGCGGACAGGCTCGACGCGCTCGTCGTGCAGGCCAATGGTGATGCCGTGGTTGAGGAAGGAGAGCTCGCGCAGGCGATGGCGCAGCGTCTCGTAGCTGTACGTCGTGACCGAGAAGATCTCCGGGTCCGGCACGAAGTGGACGCGCGTCCCCGTCTCTGCCGTCGTGCCGACGACTGTCAGCGGCTTCGTCGTCACGCCGCGCTCAAAGGCGATCTCGTAGATCTTGCCGTCGCGCTTGACCTGGACTTCCATGCTCGTCGACAGGGCGTTGACGACGGAAACGCCGACGCCGTGCAGGCCGCCCGAGACCTTGTAGCCGTCGCCGCCGAACTTGCCGCCCGCGTGCAGGACGGTCAGGACGACCTCGACGGCCGGCTTGCCGCTCTCGTGCATGTCGACCGGGATGCCGCGGCCGTTGTCGACGACCGTGATGCTGTTGTCCTTGTGGATCGTCACGTCGATGTGGTCGCAGTAGCCGGCGAGCGCCTCATCGATGGAGTTGTCGACGACCTCGTAGACGAGATGGTGCAGACCGCGCTCGCTCGTGCTGCCGATGTACAT
The DNA here is from genome assembly GCF_928722185.1 of Mitsuokella jalaludinii. Classification (NCBI taxonomy): domain Bacteria; kingdom Bacillati; phylum Bacillota; class Negativicutes; order Selenomonadales; family Selenomonadaceae; genus Mitsuokella; species Mitsuokella jalaludinii. The sequence goes on along the minus strand of NZ_CAKMXA010000001.1, from coordinate 1,580,800 downwards.
GCCCGGGCGCATGCGGACGGCCTCGAGCCCCTCGAGGATCTGGATCTGCTCGGCGCCGTAGTCGGCCTCGACAGCCGTGACTTCGGCGCTCGACTCATCCGTGTGGATCTCGACGCCCGTCGTGTCGAGGTCCTTATCCGTGAGGTCCTCGGCCTCCTGCTGCGGCGCAGGAGCAGCCTCCGGCTGGTCATCCGGCGTCAAAGTCAGGTCGATGGATTTCTTATCGTTATCGTTTGCCATAAAAACTCTTTGCTCCCTTTTAGTCGTTACTTACCCATATCGTAAATCGCGCGCGTGCGGTTCTTGAGGGCGAGTGTGGAGATGCCGGACAGGTAGATCCTGTCCTTCGTGATGACGATGGACTTGACGAGGTCCATCGAAGCCGTCGTCCGCCACACCTTCCCCTCGGCTTTGCACCGCGCGAAGTAGCGCTTGTTGTCTGGATTATCCTTGACGAAGAATCCCACGTAGTCGTAGATCGCGATGATGTCGCGCGTGCGCACGGAGACATCATTGCCGAGATGCAGGAACATGCTGCCTCATCCTTTCTCTTCGCTTGCACCGCTGCTCTTGGGGTGGCCTTCCTGATGGCCCTTGCCGTACTGGCGCTTCGCGGCGCGGCGCAGCGGAATGGCCTCGTAGCGCTTCGGCGGCGTGTAGCCGGGCGGCCAGTACATGCTGAAGCGCAGCTCGTAGAGGGCCCGCTTAACAGCCTCGTCGGTCAGCTTGTCGGGCGGCAGGCAGCGGTAGAGCATGACGAGTGTCTTGGCCTCCATGCTCGTGCGGTCGTTGGCCGCGACCTTCGAGGCCATGAGCTGGACGAGGGCGGCGCGCTGCTCGTTGAGGAGCTGCGGCGTGCACTCAGGCACGTACTCGCAGACCTCCTTGCAGCGCGCCCACGGGATGTCCCGCAGGACGGCGCGAACCCGCGCGCGTATATCTTCCCCTGCCTGCCTGCGGCAATGGCTGCAGGCGGCGGCCTGAGGCGGTCTGAGGCGGCCGCAGGTGGGACAGGGCTTCCAGCCGCGCGCGAGGCGCAGCTTGTCGAGCTGGCGGTCTTTGCGGTAGAGCTGCCGGACCTTGAGGGCGATGTCCTCGTCCTCTGTGCCCGAGCCGATCTTCTCGGCGGCCGCTAGGTCGTCCGGCGTGAGCACCATCTTGGCCCGCTCGCGGCCGACATTGACCTCTGGCACTTCCTTCTCTGCCCTTTCCTCGTCGGCCCGCTGCGGAGCCCAGTCTTCCTCGCGCCAGGAGCGGCTGAACCGGATTTCCTTGACCATCTCGCCGCCCGCGTAGTTGTTGACCTGCTGGATGATGCGCGGCATCTGGTAGCGCGTCTCGTTGCTCCAGGCGGCATTGCGGCAGTAGACGTAGAGTGAGCCGCGCTCGATGCGCACGGCCTTGACGTTCTCTGCGTATGCCTCGCCGACAATGTCGGCCCAGTGCCAGAGCACCCAGTGCTGATAGAACTCGCGCTCCTGCTTTGAGCCGAGCTCGTGCAGGGCCTTCGGGATGATGCTGACCACCTTCTCGAGGCCCGGTGTGCGCTTCGCCATGCTGCCACCTCCGTCTTGTCTCCTGACTCCAACATCCTGTCAAATCGTCAAGTCGATATCTGACCGCTGCGGACATGGTAGTACTGCCCCATGCCCTCTGCCGGGAAATAGGCGGCATCCGTCGCCGTGATGAGCGTCTGGATGCGCTCGCGCCGGATGAAGTGCAGGAGCTGCTGGCGCCGCTTGACGTCGAGCTCGCTCATGACATCGTCGAGCAGCAGGATGGGGTACTCGCCCGTCTCGGAGCGCAGGAACTCGAGCTCGGCGAGCTTCAGCGAGAGCACGCCGGTGCGCTGCTGTCCCTGCGAGCCGAAGGTGCGCAGGTTGATGCCGTTGACCGTCATCACGATGTCATCGTGATGGGGACCGTAGCTCGTCGAACCGCGCAGGATGTCCGTCTCCTGCGATTTCCTCAGCATTTCATTATACCATGAAGCAAAGGGCTTTGTCATGTCCTCGCCGCCGTGTATCTCGTAGCTGACGGTCAGGTTCTCCTGATCGCTCGAGATGCGGCGCTGCATGAGATTTGCGAGCATATTGAGCTTGCGCACGGCCTCGAGGCGCTTGCGGACAATCTTCTCGGCGCTCGTGACGAGCTGCTCATCCCAGAGCGGCAGCATCGAGGTGTCGGCGCGGCGCTCGCGGATACGCTTGAGGAGCGTGTTGCGCTGGCTGATGATGCGGTTGAACTCGATGAGCTCGTGGTAGTAGGCAGGGCTCGCCTGCGAGATCTCGCCGTCTAAAAAGCGCCGGCGTCCGGCCGGCGCTCCCTTGATGAGGAACAGATCCTCTGGCGAGAACAGTACAGTGTTGATGCTGCCGATGAGCTCCTTGAGGCGGATGGGATGGCCGTTCAGGAGGATGCGGCGGCGCTTCGCCCGGCTGAATTGGAACTCGAGGTGATTGGCCACACCGCGCCGGTCGAAGTCGAGGATGATGCAGCCCTCGGCAGCATCCCAGCGGATGAGCTCGGCATCGAGATGGGTCCGGTGCGAATGGCCGAGCGAGGCATAGTAGATGGCCTCGATGACATTCGTCTTCCCCTGGGCATTCGGCCCGAGAAAGATGTTGATGCCCGGCTGCAAGGCGAGCTCGAGCTTATAATAGTTCCGATAATTTCTCAGCTTTAAAGAACGAACATGCATTCCTATTTCAGCCTTTCTCGTGAACCTCATGGACGACTTTCCAGGCGCCGAGTCCTTCGACCTCTACGACATCGCCATCGTGGAGCTTGCGGCGGCGCGCCGACTCGACTTCGCCGTTGCGCTTGATGCGGCGCTCTGCGATCAGAGCCTTCGTCTCGCCGCAGGATGCAAGCACGCCAGCCCACTTGAGGAACTGGTCGAGCTGGATCTCTTCGGTGTCGATCTTGACTTCTTCGATGTTCATATGTATCTCCTTTATGCAATCCTCCTGCGCTCAGCGCAGGAGTCTAAGTCAGTGATTTGTCCTTACCGGCGTCACGATGTAGACAAAGCTGTCGTCGTCCTCTTCCTGGATGGAAGCAGGGGAGAGAGGCTGGTTGAGGCCGATGCGGCATGTCTTGCTGTCGATGTTCTTGAGGACGTCGATGATGTACTGCGCGTTGAAGGCGATGGCGATGTCCGGGCCGTCGATCTCAGCGGGGATGTACTCCTCGGCGTTGCCGATCTCCGGGTTGTTCGAGGTGATGTGGATCTGGTCGCCGGCAAACTCGAGCTTGATGGTGTTGTAGACACCGGCTCTCGCGATAAGGGAGATGCGGTCGACAGCAGCGGCGAAAGAAGCGGTGTCCGTCTTGACGTGCGTCGCGAACTCTGGCGGGATGACGCCGCGGTAGTTCGGGAACTGGCCCTCGATGAGGCGCGAGGTCATGTAGAGATTGTCGAACGAGAAGCTGATCTGGTTGTAGGAGCAGGAGATCTTGACATCTGTTGGGATGTCTGAGGACATGTTGTGCAGGAGTTCCTGCAGGATGCGCGAGGGGATGATGACCTTGATATTGCCGATGCTCTGGTCAAATGTCTCGGACTTGACAGAGAGGCGATGTGTGTTCGTGGCGGCCATCGTGACCTTGTTTTCGGTGACCTCTAAGGAACAGCCCGTGAAGACAGGTCTTGCTTCATCGTTACTGCAGGCGAAAACGGTCTTCTTGATGAGGTCGCGCAGGATATTGTCCTTGATGGCAAAATCGAGATTTCCCTTGAGTGGTTGGATGGTCGGGAACTCGGCTGCGTTCATGGATAGCAGCGTGAACTTGGCCATGGCGGACTCGATGTGGACGATCTTTTCATCGGCTGCGCATGCGAGTTTGACGTTTTCTCCAGGTAGTTTGCGGACAACTTCCTGGAAATAACGGCCACCCACGGTCAGCTCGCCTGCTTCCTCGATCTCTGCTTCGATGTGTGCGACGAGTCCAATCTCATAATTTGTGGCCTGGAGTTCTAAGGTCGTGCCTTCGGCTCTCAGGTAAATGCCAGAGAGGATGGGGGTCTGCGGTTTGCTGGCTACGGCGCGAGCGACGATCTGCAGGGCATTGGTGAGCTCGTTCTTATTGCATGTGATTTTCATACTTTGGGGCCTTCTCTCTTTTTTTTATGATATAACTAAAATATTTATATAAATAGCCGACGTAGTAGTAGGCCATGTGGAAAAGTGGATAAGTCGCCTGAGGCTTTGCAGGAGCGCACAGTTGGCTGTGGGTAACTTGTTCATAACAATAGGGGAGGTTATCCACAGTATCCACGGTGATAATCTCCCCTATCGGTTATCCACAATCCATCGACAGGAAATCCAGAGGCTTCTCCACAGGGTTATCCACGGCAACCTGTGGGGCATTTACATCTTCTGGATGCTCTCGATGAGGTCTTTGATGATCTTATGAAGCTTGGCGTTTTCCTCGCGCTCTTTGGCGATCTTGTCGTAGGCGTGCAGGACCGTCGTGTGGTCGCGCCCGCCGAAGAAATTGCCGATCTGCGGCAGCGAGGTGTCGGTGAGCTCGCGGCAGAGGTACATGGCAATCTGGCGCGGGAAGGCGATGCTGCGCGTGCGTTTCTTGGAATGGAGGTCCTCGATGCGGATCTTGAAGTAGGTGGCGACAATCTCCTGGATGACTTCGAGCGTGACCTCTTTCTTATGGTTGTTCGGGAAGACGTCCTTGAGGGCCTCGGCGACGACATCTGTCGTGACGGGCTTCTTGATGAGGGAAGCGTAGGCGACGACGCGCGTCAGGGCGCCCTCGAGTTCACGGATGTTGCTGTCGATGCGGTTGGCGATGAACATCAGGACATCGTTCGGCACGTCGACGTGGTCGAGCAGCGCCTTGTTCTTGAGGATGGCGATGCGCGTCTCGAGATCAGGCGCCTGGATGTCGGTGATCAGGCCGCCCTCGAAGCGCGAGCGCAGGCGGTCTTCGAGCTTCTGGACTTCGCGCGGCGGGCGGTCGGACGACAGGATGATCTGCTTGTCGGCGACGTGCAGCGCGTTGAAGGTGTTGAAGAATTCTTCCTGCGTGCTTTGCTTGCCGGAAAGGAACTGGATATCGTCGACCATCAGGACGTCGATCGTCCGGTATTTCTGGCGGAAGAGCTCGGCCTTGCCCTCCTGGATGGCGCGGATGATCTCGTTGGTGAACTGCTCACTCGAGACGTAGAGCACGCGCATCTCGGGGTGGTTCTGCAGCACGCGGTTGCCGATGGCGTGCATGAGATGTGTCTTGCCGAGGCCGACGCCGCCGTACATGAAGAACGGGTTGTAGACCTTGCCTGGCGATTCGGCAACGGCCATGGCGGCCGCATGGGCAAAGCGGTTCGAGCTGCCTGTCACGAACGTCTCGAAGGTGTACTTCGGGTTCAGCGACGAGCGGTCGCCCGGCGCGACGATGTGCATGTCGCCGTTATCGACAGGGGCGGGCGGCTGGTCCTGGAAGAGGCTTCCCTGATTGGGGTCTTCTTTCTTGCGGCTGCTGCTGTGACTGGCGGCCGTCTCTTCTTCTCCAGCTGTCTCCTTCTTGGCTGGCTCCACTTCAGGCTGTGCTTCGGGCACGACCTGGAAGCTCACCTTGTGCTTGCTGCCCAGTACGGCGCTGACCGCGTCCTCGACGATCGTGAGGTAGTGGCTGGTGATCCAGTCCTTGACGAGGTCGTTCTGGACGCTCAGGACAAATCCGTCGTCGGTCAGGGAGAGCGGCTTGACCGACTTGAACCACTTGAAGGCTGACTCGGCGAGAGTTTCCTTCATCTTGGTGAGGATCTGCTCCCAGACAGCCTGCAGCTGTGTCTGCTCCATGAAAAAAATCCTTTCCTGCTATTAGAATATGTAGAAACTTTTTCCACAGGTGCATAACGTTATCCACATTTTTATCCACAGCTGTGGATAAGTATAGTCGTTCCTTGGGATAGAGGCGGGAAATGTGGATGATATCTTACAGTATCTTATGTTTACGAGCCTTGCCTCGCAGGGCACCAATGGGGTTTTCCGCACAATAATCAACAATATCTTATCAAAACTAGCGTGACTTATCAACAGTTTTTCTGTGTGCAAGTGGCCATAAGCCTGAAAATATCCACAGTCTGACGGGAAAAAGACAAGGGAAAATCCTTGACAGGCCGCGAGTCGGTAGTCTATAATTTGACGTAGTTAAAATCTGATACTATGCTTCTATACAGCCAATTAGTCTCAGACACAAATCCAGAAGGAGGTGTTACACACATGAAACAGACTTTCCAGCCGAACAACCATTGGAGAAAGAAGACCCATGGCTTCCGTGAGCGCATGAAGACGAAGGGCGGCCGTCTCGTTCTGAAGAGAAGACGCCAGCGCGGTAGAAAGAAGCTTTCGGCATAAATCGGATGAGGTCACTTCGGTGGCCTTTTTTGCTTATCTTTTACCGTTTTACTACTGATTGGATTTTGGGGAAATGCGAATGCTTACCTTACCGAGAAGACGGATCATCAAGCGCCGCAGTGATTTCCAACGTGTCTACCGCAGTGGCCGTTCCTTTGCGAACCGCTACTTCGTGCTGTACGTATTCCCGTCGGACGGGGTGCGCGGGCGCGTCGGCTTTGCCGCCGGCAAGAAGCTCGGCTGTGCTGTCACGCGCAACCGCGTCAAGCGCCTGCTGCGCGAGACGTACCGGCTGAACCAGGACCGTGTCCGCGAGGATGCGGCTCTCTTGCTCGTCGGCCGCAAGCCCATCGTCGATGTCAAGTGTCCTGTTGTCGAGCGGGCTTTCCTGCAGCTCGGCCAGCAGGCGGGCATCTTCAAGGGCTCGAAGAAGGACCTGCGCGCCTTTCACGGGCCGAGGCATGCGGCGCCCCGCAAGGCGTCGTCTGGGAAATCGACTGCAAGGCAAAAGAGGTCCTGAGCTTGAAGACACTGTTTCTTCTGTTGGTGCGGTTCTATCGCGGATTCATTTCGCCGATGTTCCCGCCTTCCTGCCGCTATGTCCCGACGTGTTCTGAATACGCGCTCGAGGCCATCGAGCGTTACGGAGCCCGGCGTGGGGGCTGGCTGGCCCTCAAGCGCATCCTGCGCTGCCACCCGTTCCACAAGGGCGGCTATGATCCCGTGCCGTGAGGCCGGGCGTATGTGATACTGTTATTTTTGTGAAGATTAGGATGTGATATATTGGGTTTCTTTGGAACGATATTCGAACCGATCGAGAATCTCCTGCACGTTGTGCTGCAGGCACTCTATAATGTGACGGACCTTGCAGGCTTCGGCAGTTACGGCGTGGCCATCATCCTGCTGACGATCCTCATCAAGATGCTGCTCTACCCGCTGACGGTCAAGCAGGTCAAGTCGATGAAGGCCATGCAGGAGCTCTCTCCGAAGATGAAGAAGATCCAGGAGAAGTACAAGGACAATCCGCAGGTCATGCAGCAGAAGGTCGGCGCGCTCTACAAGGAGGCCGGCGTCAACCCGCTGGCTGGCTGCCTGCCGCTGCTCATCCAGATGCCGATCCTCATGGGCATGTACTACGCGCTCTACAATTTCACGTATCCGACGCCGGAGTCGGCTGCCTTCCTCTGGCTGCCGAACATGTCGGATCCTGATCCGTACTACATCCTGCCGGTCCTCTCGGCTCTGACGACGTTCCTGCAGCAGAAGCAGACGACGACGGAGATGAACCAGCAGATGAAGATCATGATGACGGTCATGCCGCTCTTCATCGGTTGGATCAGCTTGAACTTCCCGTCCGGTCTCGTTCTCTACTGGGTCACGATGAACATCGTCCAGATCACGCAGCAGTGGTGGATGTACCGCAACGACGACAAGAAAAAGGAGGCTGCCTGATATGGCAGAAACCATGGAATGGACCGGCCGGACGGTCGAGGCGGCGCTTGACGCGGCTGCCTCGGACCTCGGCTGTGCGCCCGCGAGCCTGGAGTACACAGTGCTCGAGCAGCCTTCGCGCGGCTTCCTCGGCCTGATCGGCCGCAGGGATGCGCGCATCCGCGTCCGTGAGATCGATACGAGCGCATCGGCAGACCTCGACGCAAAGGACCCCTCTGCCGATATGGCAGAGCTGGAGACGCGCCTCGGAGAAGAAGCCGACGAGACGGTCACGGCTGCCAAGCCGGGTGCCTCGCTCGCGGAGCAGGAAGTGCGTGCGCGCAAGTTCCTTGAGGACGTCTTCGCGGCGATGAAGATCGAGGTCGAGCTGCAGCGCTCGGAGACGGAGGAGGGTGTTCTCTTCCAGATTGAGGGCGAGAGTCTCGGCATCCTCATCGGCAAGCATGGCCAGACGCTCGATGCATTGCAGTACCTGACGAATCTCGCGGCCAACCGCGGTGTTTCGGGCGAGCGCCTGCACGTGCTCCTCGATATCGAGGGGTACCGTGCCCGCCGCGAGGAGACGCTCACGCGCCTCGCGGGCCATCTGGCAGAGAAGGCCTGCCGCATCGGCCAGGAGATCCACCTCGAGCCGATGAACCGCCATGAGCGCAAGATCATCCACATGGCGCTGCAGGACAGCCGCAAGGTATCGACGTACAGCGCCGGCGATGAGCCGCGCCGCTACGTCGTCATCGTGCCGCGTCGCCGCCGTCGGGCGGAAGGCAGCCAGCGCGGCCGGGAAAACGAGTAAGACTGATTCGTTTCCCGGAGGCAGACAGCAAGATAAGAGAGCTGTGAAAGGGCTTTCTCCTTCTGGGAGTAGGCCCTTTTTGATGTATTTGACGGAGTTTTTGACAAGGATTGAGAAAGGAGACCCAGTATGCAGCAGGGAGATACGATCAGTGCAATCGCGACGCCGCAGGGCGAGGGCGGCATCGGCGTCATCCGCATCAGCGGCGAGCATGCCCTGAAGACGGCCGACAAAGTGTTCCGGGCGAAGAACGGCAAACCGCTCGTCATGGCGGGCAGCCATCGCGCCGTCTACGGCCATATCGTGGATGAGGCGGGCAAGGTCATCGACGAGGCGCTGGCGCTCGTCATGCTAGCGCCGCATTCGTACACGGTGGAGGATGTCGTGGAGCTGCAGTGCCACGGCGGCCTCATGACACTGCGCAAGACGCTGGAGCTCACGTGGAAGGCCGGTGCAAGGCCGGCAGAGCGTGGCGAGTTCACGAAGCGCGCCTTCCTCAACGGGCGTCTTGACCTCTCAGAGGCGCAGGCCGTCATGGACATCATCCAGGCGCGCACGGAGACGTCCCTGACGATGGCGGCCGGCCACCTGACAGGCCACTTTTCGAAGGAGATCCAGTCGATGCGCCACGACGTCCTCGGCATGATCGCGCATATCGAAGCCGCGATTGACTTCCCCGAGGATGAAGTCGACGATATCCTGACGTACGATATCGAGAAAAATGTGGTTGAGATACGCAACAAAATCGCAAATCTATTGAAGACGGCTCATGCCGGCCGGATTCTCCGCGACGGTCTCTTGACGGCTATCATCGGCAAGCCGAATGTTGGCAAGTCGAGCCTGCTCAATTCCCTGCTCCGCGAGGAGCGGGCCATCGTCACGGATGTGCCGGGCACGACGCGCGATTCGATTGAAGAATACGCCGATGTCGGCGGCATCCCGCTGCGCATCATTGACACGGCGGGCATCCGCGCGACGGACGATGTCGTCGAGCGCATCGGCGTCGAGAAGGCGCGCTCCTATGTCAAGGAGGCTTCGCTTATCCTCGCGCTCTTCGACGCCTCGCGCCCGCTCGACAGCGAGGACGCGGAGATACTGAAGCTCGTCCGCGGCCGCGACGCCATCCTGCTGCTCAACAAGGACGATCTCGCAGCCGTTGTCACACCGGCGATGCTGCAGGAGCGCGCCGGAAAGGATGTCACCGTCATCACGATCTCGACGCGCACGCAGGACGGACTCGCCGACCTCACGAATGCCATCACCGCAAAGGTCTACGCAGGCACGCAGGCCGGACAGGAGGGCACCTTTGTCACGGACGCGCGCCAGGCCGAGATCCTGCGCCAGGCGGACGAGCACCTCGAGGCTTCCATCCGCACGATCGAGGCCTCGATGGGCCTCGACTTCATCTCCATTGACCTGCGCTCTGCCTGGGAAAAGCTCGGCGAGCTCACGGGCGAGACGGTCGGGGAGGATATCATCAATGAGATCTTCAGCAAGTTCTGCATTGGCAAATAAATCAGTTCGTACCTAATATAGATAAGGGGGATTTTCGTTGTTTACCGCTGGATCATACGATGTCATCGTCATCGGCGCTGGCCATGCCGGCGTGGAGGCGGCTCTGGCCGCCGCGCGCATCGGCTGCAAGACGCTCCTGGCGACGCTCTCGATGGACAATATCGCTCTGATGCCCTGCAACCCGTCGGTCGGCGGCCCGGGCAAAGGCCATCTCGTGCGCGAGCTCGATGCGCTCGGCGGCGAGATGGGCGTCAATGCGGACAAGACCTGCATACAGTTCCGCATGCTCAACACGGGCAAGGGCCCCGCTGTCCATGCACTGCGCGCGCAGGCGGACAAGAAGCTCTATCAGTTCACGATGAAGGAGACGTGCGAGAAGACAGAGAACCTCGATGTCAAGCAGATCCTCATCACGGACCTGCTGCTCACCGAGGACAAGAAGGCCGTGCGCGGCGTCCTCGTCGAGACGGGGGAGGTCTACCTCGCGCCGGCCATCATCATGGCGACGGGCACGTACCTCAAGGGCCGCATCATCGTCGGCGAGCACACCTACAGCGGCGGCCCGAACGGGCAGCGCCCGGCGATGAAGTTCTCGGATTCGCTCAAGGCGGCGGGCATCCGCCTCATGCGCTTCAAGACGGGCACGCCGGCCCGCGTCGACGCCCGCACGCTCGACTACGAGAAGATGCAGATCCAGCCGGGCGACGAGGAGGCGCGCAACTTCTCGTTCATGAGCGACGAGCGGACGCGCGAGCAGGTGCCATGCTGGCTGACCTACACGAACGAAGCGACGCACAAGATCCTGCGCGACAACATGGACCGCGCGCCGATGGCGAACGGCATCATTGAGGGCATCGGCCCGCGCTACTGCCCGTCCATCGAGACGAAGATCCTGCGCTTCCCAGACAAGGACCGCCATCAGCTGTTCCTCGAGCCGGAGGGCCTGCACACGAATGAAGTCTACGTGCAGGGCATGAGCACGAGCATGCCGATGGACGTGCAGCTCGCCTTCCTCAAGACGATACCGGGCCTCGAGCATGCGCACGTCATGCGCGCGGGCTATGCGATCGAGTACGACTGCATCGACCCGACGCAGCTCAAGCCGACGCTGGAGTTCAAGGATATCCGCGGCTTCTTCTCGGCAGGGCAGGCCAACGGCACGTCGGGCTACGAGGAGGCGGCCGCGCAGGGCATCATCGCCGGCATCAATGCGGCTATGTTCATCCAGAAGCGAGAGCCTCTCATTCTCAAGCGTTCGGAGGCTTACATCGGCGTGCTCATTGATGACCTCGTGACGAAGGGCACGAATGAGCCGTACCGCATCATGACAAGCCGTGCAGAATATCGTCTCCTTTTGCGCCAGGACAATGCCGACCTGCGCCTGACGCCGTACGGCCGTCGCGTCGGCCTCGTCAAGGACGACCGCTGGGCGCGCTTCACCAGAAAGAAAGAGGCCATCGAAGCGGCGATGAAGCTGCTCAAGGAGACGAATATCAACCCGAGCCAGGAGACGAACGCCCGCCTGCAAGAAGTGGGCATCGAGCCCATCAAGAGCGCGCAGCCGCTTGCCGACCTGCTGCGCCGCCAGCAGGTCGACTATGAGAAGCTGCGCCTCGCGTATCCCGAACTGCCGGAGCTCGCGAAGGAAGTTCGCCAGCAGGTGGAGACTTCGATTCTCTACGAGGGCTACATCAAGAAACAGCTAGAGCAGGTCGCGCACATGGAGAAGCTCGAGGCGAAGCTTCTGCCAGAAGATATTGATTATCAGGACGTGCCTAGTCTGCGCGATGAGGCGCGCGAGAAACTCGCGGCCATCCGCCCGCGCTCGGTCGGTCAGGCTGGGCGCATCAGCGGTGTCTCGCCGGCCGATGTGTCCGTGCTGCTCGTCTGGCTCGAGCAGCAGAAGCGTCTTCATGATGCAGCGAAACAGAATGAGGAAGATTGAGAGGGGGAAGAGCAATGTTTCGAGATGAGATGAAGAAAGCAGCGGAGGACTTCGGCCTGACGCTCAGCGAGAACCAGCTCGCGCAGTTCACGCGCTACTACGAGCTGCTGGTGGAGTGGAATGAGAAAATGAATCTCACTGCCATTACGGAGGAGCATGAAGTCGCCGTCAAGCACATGGTCGATTCGCTCTCCGCTTACGATCCGGCCCTCTTTGATGGTGAGATATCGATAATTGATGTCGGAACTGGCGCGGGCTTTCCCGGCCTGCCGCTCAAGATCTTCTGCCCGCAGGTGCACCTGACGCTCATGGATTCCCTGAACAAGCGCGTCAATTTCCTGCAGACAGTCGTCGATGAGCTCGGCCTCGAAGATGTGGACTGTGTCCATGCGAGAGCAGAGGAGGGGGCGCGCATGAAGAAGTACCGCGAGCAGTATGACCTCGCCGTCTCGCGCGCCGTCGCCCGCCTGCCAATCCTCTGCGAGTACTGCCTGCCGTTCGTCAAGCGCGGCGGCCACTTCCTCGCACTCAAGGGCAGGGCGTATGCCGAGGAAGTCGAGGAAGCGGCGAAAGCCATCAAAGTCATGGGCGGCAGCCACACTGATGTGCGCGAAGTCCACCTGCCCGGCCTTGATGACAAGCGCGCCATCATCACTGTGACGAAGACCATGCCGACGCCCAAAGCCTATCCGCGAAAGGCCGGCACACCGGCAAAGAATCCGCTTTAATGCATTTTAGACAAAGGGGATGTTTCACGTGAAACATCCCCTTTTGCTTTTGGAAGAAAGGAAGAAACCCATTGAAGATTTCCTACACCGTAGATGCTGCCCATGACGGCAGGGAATTGCGCCAACTCGTGCGCGCGCCGCTCGGGCTCTCGGCGAAGCTCTGGAAGCACATCAAGTGGAACGGCACAATCCTCGTCAATGGGAAGCAGCATGGCGATGCCCGCCTGCGCGTCCGTACAGGCGATGAACTGACACTGCTCTGGCAAGAAGCCTCGCCCGTCGTGCCCGTCAACCTGCCGCTCGCCATCCTCTACGAGGATGAAACCTTTCTCGTCGTCAACAAGCCCGCGGACATGATTGTCCATCCGACGCACCGCGCGGCGCGCGATACGCTCGTCCATGCCGTGGCCGGCTATTTCGAGCGCAGGGGAGAAGCAGCCGGTATCCATCCGCTCTATCGGCTCGACCGAGGCACAACGGGCATCGTCATCCTCGCCAAATCCGCGCGCATCCAGCACGCGATGACAAAGCATCACGGTCAGATCTACCGCGAGTACCTGGCACTGGTGCGAGGCAATCTGGACCGTCCAAGCGGCTGCATCGACATGCCAATCGGCCGTGACCCGAGCAAGGCGAATCACTGGCAGGTGCGCGCCGATGGCAGGCGCGCCCTGACGGAGTACGAGACGATCGCATCGTGGCCATCATATTCCCTGCTCAAGATCCATCTGCTGACGGGCCGCACCCACCAGATCCGCGTCCACTTCGCCGCCCTCGGCCATCCTCTTTTAGGCGACACTGCCTATGGCGCCCCAGGTGATGCTATCTCGCGCCAGGCCCTGCACGCCTGGCGTATCCACTTCCACCATCCCGATACCGGCAAAGAGATTCACATCGAAGCTCCCCTTCCCGAAGACATGCACCATCTCATCGGTTCTGATATTGTTTCACGTGAAACATTCATAGAGGAGAGGGGAGGTAGAATAGCGAAATAATCCTTGAAGCAATGCTCATGTACGGTAAGGAAGCAAGCAACCGAAAACAAGAGATAGACCGCCAGCACTACACTATTCCGAACCAAAGACCAAAAGATAAGCATTGTGGGAAAATCTAAACTTTTGGATTTTCCTACAATGCCAACTACGGCGGAATCCCTCCCACTCCTTATATCTTTCTGTATACATTGAATTTGTATTTAGTAAAATGCAGACAACACCACGGATCGGCTTTTGGTTGGACAATTCCAACCAAACACCACAGCAGACAGCAGAAAACATTCTGAACGCTAGGAAGCCGGTATGATTGTTACATATAAGGGGAAGAAAAATTTCTTTTAGGTACTTGCTTTCCTAAAACTGATGTGATACAATGATTTAATCCAGAAAAGGAGTAAAAAATATGCGGCAAGGTATTCTTAAATAAAACTATAATCAAATAGTGGGAACAAAGGATTATGATAGCTCCTTTTGTAGGGGCTTAGTTTTTTGTACCCAATTTAAGAATACTTTTGCCTTATCAATTTTGACATATCCCCAAAAACAGCAATCACAAACAGGTGTATGCTGTATATGTGTATGTCCGCAACTTATAATCCCCAGTGGTAAAAGTATTTTACTGCTGGGGATTTTTATGCCCTTTGGGGCTGTAAAGGGAGGACAATCACATGAAAATAATCAATATTGGAATTCTTGCCCATGTAGACGCTGGAAAGACGACCTTGACGGAGAGCCTGCTATATGCCAGCGGAGCCATTTCAGAACCGGGGAGCGTCGAAAAAGGGACAACGAGGACGGACACCATGTTTTTGGAGCGGCAGCGTGGGATTACCATTCAAGCGGCAGTCACTTCCTTCCAGTGGCACAGATGTAAAGTTAACATTGTGGATACGCCCGGCCACATGGATTTTTTGGCGGAGGTGTACCGCTCTTTGGCTGTTTTAGATGGGGCCATCTTGGTGATCTCCGCTAAAGATGGCGTGCAGGCCCAGACCCGTATTCTGTTCCATGCCCTGCGGAAAATGAACATTCCCACCGTTATCTTTATCAACAAGATCGACCAGGCTGGCGTTGATTTGCAGAGCGTGGTTCAGTCTGTTCGGGATAAGCTCTCCGCCGATATTATCATCAAGCAGACGGTGTCGCTGTCCCCGGAAATAGTCCTGGAGGAAAATACCGACATAGAAGCATGGGATGCGGTCATCGAAAATAACGATGAATTATTGGAAAAGTATATCGCAGGAGAACCAATCAGCCGGGAAAAACTTGCGCGGGAGGAACAGCAGCGGGTTCAAGACGCCTCCCTGTTCCCAGTCTATCATGGCAGCGCCAAAAATGGCCTTGGCATTCAACCGTTGATGGATGCGGTGACAGGGCTGTTCCAACCGATTGGGGAACAGGGGGGCGCCGCCCTATGCGGCAGCGTTTTCAAGGTTGAGTACACCGATTGCGGCCAGCGGCGTGTCTATCTACGGTTATACAGCGGAACGCTGCGCCTGCGGGATACGGTGGCCCTGGCCGGGAGAGAAAAGCTGAAAATCACAGAGATGCGTATTCCATCCAAAGGGGAAATTGTTCGGACAGACACCGCTTATCAGGGTGAAATTGTTATCCTTCCCAGCGACAGCGTGAGGTTAAACGATGTATTAGGGGACCAAACCCGGCTCCCTCGTAAAAGGTGGCGCGAGGACCCCCTCCCCATGCTGCGGACGACGATTGCGCCGAAAACGGCAGCGCAAAGAGAACGGCTGCTGGACGCTCTTACGCAACTTGCGGATACTGACCCGCTTTTGCGTTGCGAAGTGGATTCCATCACCCATGAGATCATTCTTTCTTTTTTGGGCCGGGTGCAGTTGGAGGTTGTTTCCGCTTTGCTGTCGGAAAAATACAAGCTTGAAACAGTGGTAAAGGAACCCTCCGTCATTTATATGGAGCGGCCGCTCAAAGCAGCCAGCCACACCATCCATATCGAGGTGCCGCCCAACCCGTTTTGGGCATCCATAGGACTGTCTGTTACACCACTCTCGCTTGGCTCCGGTGTACAATACGAGAGCCGGGTTTCGCTGGGATACTTGAACCAGAGTTTTCAAAACGCTGTCAGGGATGGTATCCGTTACGGGCTGGAGCAGGGCTTGTTCGGCTGGAACGTAACGGACTGTAAGATTTGCTTTGAATACGGGCTTTATTACAGTCCGGTCAGCACGCCGGCGGACTTCCGCTCATTGGCCCCGATTGTATTGGAACAGGCATTGAAGGAATCGGGGACGCAGCTGCTGGAACCTTATCTCTCCTTCATCCTCTATGCGCCCCAGGAATACCTTTCCAGGGCTTATCATGATGCACCGAAATACTGTGCCACCATCGAAACGGCCCAGGTAAAAAAGGATGAAGTTGTCTTTACTGGCGAGATTCCCGCCCGCTGTATACAGGCATACCGTACTGATCTGGCCTTTTACACCAACGGGCGGAGCGTATGCCTTACAGAGCTGAAAGGATATCAGGCCGCTGTCGGTCAGCCGGTCATCCAGCCCCGCCGTCCAAACAGCCGCCTGGACAAGGTGCGCCATATGTTTCAGAAGGTAATGTAAAGATACATAATCGTCAAGACGGCAACAATCAGAAGTTATGGAGGGTAACAATGGAATATAGTAAGGAAGATTTAATGGAAGCAAAAAAGCAAATTTGGGGAGTGGGAGAGAACATGGGAACAGAGGAAAGTAAAAAAATCTGGGAGGAGAACGCACAATTTTGGGATAATGCAATGGGTGACGAATCTAATGAATTTCACAGAGAGGTAGTGCGTCCCAAAGTAACGGAACTTCTATCTCCTAATCCTGCGGATTACATTTTGGATATTGCGTGTGGCAATGGAAATTATTCTTCGTATCTTGCACAAAGAGGCGCTTCGGTTGTCGCTTTTGATTACAGCAAAAAAATGATAGAATTGGCTAAAAGACGGCAATCACAATATGCAAAACAAATTGAATTTTGTGTGGCGGATGCGACCGATAGAAAAAGTATATTAGAATTAAAAAGAAATCGAGCCTTTACGAAAGCAGTTTCTAATATGGCAATTATGGATATTACGGATATTGAACCACTTCTTATGGCTGTTTATGAACTGTTGCAGGAAAGCGGAATTTTTGTCTTTGCAACGCAACACCCTTGTTTTGTCACGTTGACTGAAAAATATATGACACCGCACAGTTACTATGATATAGCGATTGAAGGGCAACCGAAAGAGCAGATTTATTATCATCGTTCCATACAAGATATTTTTAACCTTTGTTTTAGAGCTGGATTTGTCATTGATGGATTTTATGAAGAATGTTTTAAAACCAACAAAGAAATTCCTATGGTAATGATAGTAAGGCTTAAGAAGGTAAAACGTGATAGCTTAAAATAAATTCAAGTTTGTCGGGTAAATAGCAAACCCAGCCGAGCCAGTCAACGGTCAAGATGAACGGCGCATATGCGCAGCCGTTGACAGCCCCGCCCGCCTTTGCTGGTAGGCAATCAAGGGGCGACAGCAAGAAGTGCCACCGCCCCGCACTATTATTCAGAAAGGGGAATTTCCATGACCGACCAGATAGCCTATCAAGAATATATCCAGCGCAGGTACAACGCCTTTTGCAAGACTGTTATCCGCTGTGCCGCCTTGGACAAGATTTTGAAGCTTAAACGGCAATGGGAACGGCAAGTTTCCCTTGACTATCTGATGAACGAGAAGTTTGTCCAGTTTGCCGCGTCGGAGCCGGACGAGGAATACCCATTTACCGTCTGCGGTCAGACCGTCCTGCTCTGCAACGCCGCCCTTGCCGACGCGATCTCTGTTTTGCCGGAGCAGACGCGGGAAGAAATCCTGCGCTATTACTTTCTGCGCCAGCCGCAGCGCGTGATCGGCGCGTGTATTGGCCGGTCACGCAGCACAGCGGGGCGGCATATCCAGCTTGCCTTGCAGCGGCTACGCGAAGAAATGGGGGTGAGCCGGTATGAGTAGACTTCTCCCCTATGAAACAATCCTCAAAGCCCGTGAGGGCGACCCAGAAGCCGTGAACGCTGTCCTGCTCCACTACGCCGGATATATCCGCTATTTCTCAAAAGTGAACGGGCAGGTCAACGCCGAGGTGGAGGACTATGTAAAGCAGCGGTTAATTGACTGTCAATTCAAGTTCCGGCTTGACGAACCACCGGACAAGTCATAAAAACTGAATACCAGCCGCCACCGACGCGGCCAGCGAAAGCAGTAAGTCTTGAAAAAGATTTACTGCTTTTTTTGTTGTCCGGCTCCGCTCCCGGCCATTTTGCCCCCTGCCGGTTGTAGTAGTAAGCGAGGAGGGAATTTTTCTGCCCTGGTGTTTGGCATTTGGAGCATTTACCCGTAGTAGAGGGCAAAGAGAAAGGATTTCTCCAACACCGGGTAGAAACCACTGCGTCCGGTGTCATTTTAGCGAAAGCGGGCAGGAATGCCCTTTACAGGATTAGTAGTAGCAGAAAAAGAGAAACAAACTTTTGTGGTTGCAGTTTTCCAAAAAAGTGGCGGACGGAAGTGAGAGAAAGTTTGCAGTCACGGAGAGCAAGTTTCTACCACGGTGCCAAAATCCGCAATTCTGCAGTTTTGCCCCTCGCGGGAAACTTGTTGGGGAGTGCCTTCCCCAAACCCTGCTCATGCGCCCTTACGGGCGAGAAAGGAGGTCACACCATGCGAAAGAAATACAACACGCCCCACCGCAGCCGCGTTGTGAAAACCCGGCTGTCCGAAGATGAGTATGCCGACTTCACAGCGCGGCTTGCGCCCTATGGTATCAGCCAGTCCGAATTTCTCCGGCAGGCGATACGGCGGGCGACCATACGCCCGGTTGTCCATGTGTCGTCGGTCAATGACGAGTTGCTTTCCGCTGTCGGGAAGCTGACAGCCGAGTACGGCAGGATCGGCGGCAACCTCAATCAGATTGCCCGGTATCTGAACGAATACGGCGTACCCTACAACACCCTTTCCGGCGAGGTACGCGCCGCCATATCCGACCTTGCCGTCCTCAAGTATGAAGTCCTCAAGAAAGTAGGTGACGCGGTTGGCAACACTCAAGCATATCAACTCTAAAAACGCCGACTACGGAGCCGCCGAGCAATATCTTCTCTTTGAGCATGACGAGTTTACCATGAAGCCCGTCCTTGATGAAACCGGCAGGCTTATCCCCCGCGAGGACTACCGGCTGTCCACGCTGAACTGCGACGGGGAGGATTTTGCCGTTGCGTGTATGCGGGCCAATCTCCGCTATCAGAAAAACCAGCGGCGGGAAGATGTGAAAAGCCACCACTACATCATCAGCTTTGACCCGCGGGACGGGCCGGACAACGGCCTGACCGTAGACCGGGCGCAGGCGTTGGGGGAACAATTCTGTAAAGAGCATTTTCCCGGCCACCAGGCCCTTGTCTGCACCCACCCGGACGGGCATAACCACAGCGGCAACATTCATGTGCATATCGTCATAAACAGCCTGCGGATTGAGGAAGTGCCGTTCCTGCCCTACATGGACAGGCCGGCCGATACGAAAGTCGGCTGCAAGCACCGATGTACCGACGCTGCCCTGCGCTACTTCAAATCCGAAGTCATGGAGATGTGCCACCGGGAGGGGCTTTATCAAATCGACCTCTTGAACGGCAGCAAGAACCGCGTCACCGACCGGGAGTATTGGGCGCAGAAAAAGGGACAGGCCGCGCTGGACAAGCAGAACGCCCCCATGATTGCCGATAGTATCACGCCCCGGCAGACCAAGTTTGAAACGAACAAGGAGAAGCTGCGGCAGACCCTACGGAAAGCCCTTGCCACCGCCGCCAGCTTTGACGAGTTTTCCTCTCTGTTGCTGCAGGAGGGTGTGACCGTCAAGGAGAGCCGGGGGCGGCTTTCCTACCTCACGCCGGACAGGACAAAGCCAATTACCGCCCGGAAGCTGGGCGACGATTTTGACCGCGCCGCTGTCTTTGCCGTTTTAGAGCAAAACGCCGCCAGAGCAGCCGAAGCGCCAGCCAGATCCCCCGATCCCCCACGCACCATAAAAGACCGCTTGCAGGTTGCCAGAGCCGAGATAGCCGCCCCGAAACAGGACGGAGTGCAGCGGCTTGTGGACATTGAGCAGAAAATGGCCGAGGGCAAAGGCCGGGGCTATGAACGCTGGGCGAAGATACACAATCTGAAGCAGGCCGCCAAAACGCTGTCCGTCTACCAGCAATACGGCTTTACTTCCCCGGAGCAGTTAGAAGCCGCCGTTGACACCGCCTATCAGAAAATGCGCCAGACCAGCGGCGAACTGAAAGCACTGGAAACGAAGCTGCAAGGGAAAAAGAAGTTGCAGCGGCAGGTGTTGGCCTACGCCCAGACCAAGGCCGCCCGCGACGGGCTGCGGGCACAGAAATCCGAGAAAGCCCGCGCCGCATACCGGCAGGCCCATGAGAGCGATTTTATCATAGCCGACGCAGCAGCCCGGTATTTCAAGGCGCATGGCATTACCAAGCTGCCCGCCCGGAAAGCGTTGCAGGCCGAGATCGAGCAGCTTATCTCCGAGAAAGACGGCCTGTATAACACCTATCACGAACAGAAACAGCGGTTCAAGGAGTTGCAGACCGTCAAGCGGAACATCGACCAGATTTTGCGCCGGGACGAGCCGCACCGCAGAAAGGAGCAGAGCCATGAGCGATAACCTGCCCCACATGGACTACCGCCAGCACCGGCGGGCGCGGCGGCTGGTACATGAGTGCTGTAACTACGATGAGGGGAACTGCCTGCTATTGGACGACGGGGAGCCTTGCGTGTGCGTCCAGAGCATTTCCTTTTCCCTCATGTGCCACTGGTTCCGTGTGGCTGTCCTGCCCCTTGACGGGGAGCTGGCCGCAGCCCTCTTGTGCCGGGGAAGCCGGAAACGGTGTGCCGTCTGCGGGGCGGCCTTTGTCCCCAAATCCAACCGGGGAAAATACTGCCCCGACTGCGCCGGGCGCATGAAGAAAATCAAAGCCGCCGAGAGAAAGCGGAAACAAAGGCAGAGATGTCACGCTTTAGAGCCTTTCAAACCCGCATAAATCAAGGCTTTTTTCGTGGGTGTCAAAGGGTACGCGATACATTTATCCTTTTCCCCCGGAAACGGCGTTTTAATGCGTGACAATACGCCAAAATCAACCCGAACACAGGGAGGTGATCCTATCGCTGATTATATCAGGGCAGACACGCGGCTGCCCGCCTATCTGCCGTATCCCCGTTTCCTGCTGAAAATGGAGATTTCACAGACCGCCAAGCTGCTGTATTCGCTGCTGTTAGACCGTTCCACCCTCTCCCAGAAAAACAAGTGGCTGGACGACGAGGGCAGGATTTATATTATCTATCCCATCGCGGAGATAGCAGAAATACTGGATAAAGGCAGCACCACCATCAAGGGGGCGCTTAATGAACTGGACACGGCGGGGCTGTTGGAACGGGAACGGGGCGGCTTCTCCGCACCGAACCGGCTTTATGTCAAAGTACCGCCAGTGCCACAGGTACAGTTTTCAGACCAACTGATGGCCGGAAGTCCGCCCCTCATAGAGCCGGAAAACCGTCCTACTGATGGTCAGAAAACCGACCTTATGATGGTCGGAAAACCGTCCCCTAACCAAACTACTATAAACAACCTTACAGAGAGCCAAACAAAGGGAGTGAGTGGGGGGCCGTCCGCGCCCTATGGCCGATATGGAAATATTTTTCTGTCACAGACCGAATACGACGAGTTGCAGGCAGAGTACCCTGACAGGCTGGAACGGTTCATCGAGGAAATGAGCCGCTACCTTGCCGCCAACGGGAAAAGCTACCAGAACTATGCCGCCGCCCTGCGGATATGGGCGGGGAACGACAAAAAGGAAGCCCCTAAAAAGGGCATACCAGACTACTCATGCAAGGAGGGCGAGAGTTTATGAAGAATGAAATCAACGCGGTTTTGGAGAATATGACGACCACCATCCCGGAGCCGGAGGACTACACCGGCGAGGACGGTTTACTGTACTGCGGCAAGTGCCGCAAGCCGAAAGAAGCCTATTTTGCGCCGGATAAGGCCGCTATCTTCGGGCGCGACCGCCACCCGGCAGAGTGCGACTGCCAGAGAACCGCCCGCGAGGAACGGGAAGCCGCCGAAAAGCGGCGCAGACACCTTGACACCGTGGAAGAACTGAAACGCCGGGGCTTTACCGACCCCACCATGCGGGACTGGACTTTCGAGAACGACAACGGCAGGAACCCGCAGACCGGGCTTGCCCGCCGGTATGTGGAGCATTGGGAAGATATGCGGACAGACAATATCGGCTGCCTGTTCTGGGGCGGCGTAGGCACCGGCAAAAGCTACCTTGCAGGCTGTATCGCAAACGCCCTCATGGAGAAAGAAATCCCCGTCCGCATGACGAACTTTGCTCTTATCCTCAATGACCTTGCCGCCAGCTTTGAGGGGCGCAACGAGTACATTTCCCGCCTTTGTCGTTATCCGCTGCTGATCCTTGACGACTTCGGCATGGAACGCGGGACGGAATACGGGCTGGAACAGGTGTTCAATGTGATTGACAGCCGTTACCGCAGCGGCAAGCCGCTGATCGTCACGACCAACCTTACGCTGGACGACCTGCACAACCCGGAGGACACCGCCCATTCCCGGATTTATGACCGCCTGCTTTCCATGTGCGTCCCGGTACGCTTTACCGGCGACAACTTCCGGCAGGAAACCGCCAAGCGGAAAATGGAGAGCATGAAGAAACTGATTACCGACTGAAAGGAGTATTGCCTATGGCAGATAACAAGCAGCACGACACCCGCACCACCCGCCGCCCTGACTGTGTGACGGAAATCCGCATGGGCAATTCCGTCCTTGTCGTGTCCGGCTATTTCAAGAAAGACACCACAACCACAGCCGCCGACAAAATGGCGCGGGTACTGGAAGCGGAAGCCGCTGCTACACAGGAGCCGACTTATCCGGCGTGAACCGGGGCATGGAAAAGCGGCCATGCCAGGGAGCATGACCGCTGGAACGAAAATCGGAAGTGCTTTAGCAATTCTTAATCTCATTCTCTATAAAATAATTTGCAATTTCAAAGGCTTTTATTCTTCTCTTTGCCAATGTGATTTGTGATTTATAACGCTCGGAATTATCCTTTGATTCAAATGTTTTTACTGTTTCTCTTAGCTTGTGCAGAGTTGAATCAATTTGCCTTTTGGCCGCGGTTAATTCATCTATTGTATACTTCATGTTTTCTCCTTTAACTTCTGATTTTTTTGTTAAATCAGAGTATACCACGGAGTTATGAACTTTTCTACTGCAAATATGGGACGACAACCCATACCATAAAAATCGGAAAATTGAAAAGCTGTAAAGAAGCAAATTTAACGCTTTTGCCGCTGTACAGCCCCCGCCGTTCCGTGGTACAATGAAACCACGGAATAGTGGGGCTGGCTGTCGGAAACGGAGGATTTTATGTTAAGACAAGCCACCCAAAACCTCATTACCGCCCTTTATCCGAGATTGTCCCACGAGGATGAATTGCAAGGCGAGAGTAATTCCATATCGAACCAAAAAAGGATACTCGAAACCTACGCAAAACAGAACGGCTTTACCAATCTGCGCTGGTACACCGACGACGGTTTTTCCGGCGCGAACTTCCAGCGGCCCGGATTTCAAGCCATGCTTGCGGACATTGAAGCCGGGAAAGTGGGTACGGTCATCGTCAAGGACATGAGCCGGTTAGGGCGAAACTACTTGCAGGTAGGGTTTTACACGGAAATGCTGTTCCCTCAAAAGGGTGTGCGTTTTATCGCTGTCAACGATAATGTGGACAGTGCCAGCGAGGGCATGGACAACGATTTTACCCCGCTGCGAAATCTGTTCAATGAATGGCTGGTGAGAGATACGAGCAAGAAAATCAAGGCAGTGAAAAAGTCAAAAGGCATGAGCGGCAAGCCTGTTACCAGCAAGCCGGTTTACGGCTATGTGATGGACGAGGACGAGAATTTTATTATAGACGAGGAAGCCGCCCCGGTGGTGCAGCAGATTTACCAGCTTTGCCTTGCCGGGAACGGCCCGACCAAGATTGCCCGTATGCTGACGGAGCAGCAAATCCCCACGCCGGGGACGCTGGAATATCAGCGGACAGGCAGCACCCGCCGTTATCACCCAGGCTATGAGTGCAAATGGGCGACCAACACCGTCGTTCATATCCTCGAAAACCGAGAGTACACCGGATGTCTGGTGAACTTCAAAACGGAAAAGCCTTCTTATAAGGTCAAGCACAGCATAGAGAACCCCGTCGAGAAGCAGGCCATTTTCGAGAACCACCATGAGCCGATCATCGACAAGGAAACATGGGAACGGGTGCAGGAGTTACGCAAACAGCGCAAACGCCCGAACCGCTACGATGAAGTGGGGCTGTTCTCCGGGATTTTGTTCTGCGCCGACTGCGGCCATGTGCTGTATCAGCAGCGGTATCAGAACAAAGACCGCAAACAGGACTGCTACATCTGCGGCAGCTACAAGAAGCGCACCCGCAACTGTACGGCGCACTTTATCCGCACCGATCTGTTGACCGCTGGTGTCCTGGCAAATCTCCGGCAAGTGACCGAATACGCAGCCAAGCATGAGAGCCGGTTTGTGAAACTACTTGTCCAGCAGAACGAGATCGGCGGCAAGCGAAAGACCGCCGCAGCCATCAAGCAGCTTGAACAGGCGCAGGAACGCATTTCTGAAATCAGCCGCATTATCAAGCGGCTGTATGAGGACAATGTAAACGGCAAAATCAGCGATGAGCGTTTCATGGAACTGTCGGCTGACTACGAAGCCGAGCAAGCGGAGCTGAAAAAGAGAGCCGCCGCCCTGCAAGCCGAACTGGACAAGTCACAGGCAGCTACCGTCAACGCCGAGAAATTTATGGGCATTGTCCGCAAGCACCTTGCCTTTGAAGAACTGACCCCCACTCTCTTGCGGGAAATGATCGAGAAAATTGTGGTGCATGAGTGCAGCTATGATGAGAACGGCACCCGCAGGCAGGACATTGAGATTTATTACAGCTTTGTCGGCAAGATTGACTTGCCCGAATAACCGCCCGACCTATCCGACACAATGGCCAAGTGTCGGATAGGAACGGCAAAATTTTTTGCACTTCTATTGCTTCTTTATCACACATAAGCAAAGATTACCGAAATCAATTCGGCATCGATTGCAGAAAGGTTGTGGTTGTTTTGGATACTGCTGTTTGGCAGGCGCATCTCTTACCGGCGCTAGCCATCGGGCTGGCTGCATTCATGCAGGGCATCACGGGATTTGGGCTCGTGATCATCGCGGCGTCCTTGCTCATGATTCTCTACTTCGCCTACACCGAGCTGACGCCAGCAGAGCTGCGCGGCACGAGCGTCGTCTTCTTCCTGATCAGCGGCATCATCTCCATCGGTTTCTCCCTGTTCCAGGGCGTGCCGATGTACGCCGCCGCCGTGGAATCGATCTATCTCATCCCAGCCCTCGTCATCGGCCTCCTTCTCGGCCACGCCGTCATCCGCTTCGTCTCCGTCAAGCTCTTCTGCTTCATGATCTTCTTCATGCTCTACTTCATCTGTGCCTACATGTTCTACGAGCTCGCCGTGCAGTGAAATCAAAAATAGGCGTCGATGTTTCACGTGAAACATCGACGCCTATTTTCGTTTTCAGTTCATTTCTTTTAAGGCGAGGGCTGTATATTGATCGGTGATCAATACATTCATATAACCAGCTTTGAGCGCTGCATGGATGGCCCGGAGCTTTTCTTTGCCCCCGGCAACAAGGATGCGCGTTTCCTTGTTTTGAAATTCATCGAGACGGATGCCGACCGTACGGTTATCGAGCTCTTCATCGACAATCTTTCCGTCGTCGTCGTAGAAGCGGGAGCAGAGATCGCCAGCAGCCTTTTTGCTCAAGAGCTCTCGGTCTTTTTCGTTGATGTAGTAACCGAGATGGAAGAGGATGGATTCATCTGTGGCTGGACCGACCGTCACGATTGCGATATTCGCTCGTTTGCCCATGTCGAGAATGTTCTTTACGTATTTGTCATGCTCGACTAAGCGCTTTACTTCCATATTGTCGAACATGACAGGAATGGGCAGGAAGATTCCTGTGGTGGAAAAGGCCCGAGCGACAAGTGTGACAATCTCATGCGCATACGTGTTGAGCTTTGAGTAGCTGATGCCGCCTTTCAACTGTACGACTTGTACATCTTTGACTGGCTTTGCCTTGAGATCCTGGGCCATTCGATAAAGGGAAGAGCCCCATCCTATACCGATGATGTCGTGATCCTTGACGATATTATATAGATATTCAGCGGCTTTTAGACCGATGGCTTTTTTTATTTCTCGGTTATCGTTGAGCGGTGCGTTTGCTATCTTCACAGTCTTCAGATTGTATTTCTGACACAGTTCATCAGCCAGAGAAAGACCCCGTTCGGTAGGATCGATGATCTTGATCTGAACAAAGCCCCTGTCCTTAGCATATTGCAATAAACGTGAAACAGAAGGTCGCGATATGCCAAGCTCATTGGCTATTTTCTGTTGGCTCATATCGGATTCATAATATAGTCTGGCAGCATCGATGCTCAGCCGATCTTTATCTTGATCCATATCCTCATCTCCCCTTACATTCCCGGTAAATCTTCTATCTGAACCTATTATATATCGGATGTTGCTGATGGTTCAAATAATGGGCATAGAAAAATGGCTCTCCTTGATGAAATGAGGAGAGCCATTTTTCAGATGTAGATAGGACTTACTCTTTGAGCAATTTCAGCACATCTTCTTTTTCAGGATAGGACTTCTGCGTACCGCGCTTCGTGACGCTGAGTGCAGCAAAGGCACTGGCTGTCTTCATCGAGGAGAGGATGTCGCCAGTCTGCACGTAGCAGCAAGCAAAGCAGCCGATATAGGCATCTCCAGCACCAGACGTATCGATGGCATTGACTTTGAATGGCTTTACGAGATGCTTTCCTTCTTTGCTGATCCACATGGATCCATGAGACCCCATGGTGACGATGACATTTTTCAGGCCTCGATCGACAAGACTCTTAGCCGCGGCTTCCACTTCATCTAGTGTCGAGACTGGCATCTCTGTCAAGATGGCTAACTCTGTTTCGTTCGGCATGAAGAAGTCACATTGGCAAGCCTTGTCTATGAGTAACTCCTTTGTTGCTGGTGCAGGATTTAACAATACTGGGATTCCGTGTTTTTTACCGAAGTCGATGGCGTAATATACGGTTTCCAGAGAAATCTCTAACTGTAGGATGATTAGCTGGCAGTTCTTGAGATCTTCTTCTGCGTCATCGATGTCTTTGGGCAACAGGTATTGATTGGCACCCTTGATGATCAAGATGCTGTTCTGTCCGCTTTTGTCAACAAAGATTGGTGCAACGCCACTGGATACACCAGGAACTTTCTGCACATATTTTGTGTCGATACCAGCTTTCTGGAAGTTAGCGATGGTATTATCTGCAAAGGCATCATCACCGACTTTTGTCATCATCAGGACATCGGCGCCGTATTTTGCGGCTGCAACGGCCTGATTCGCGCCTTTGCCTCCGCAGCCCATTGAGAAGTCAGGAGCTTCCAGCGTTTCGCCGAGCACAGGCATGCGTGTGATATATGAGGTCAGGTCGACCATATTGGACCCGATTACTGCTATTTTCATGGGAATGCTTCCTTTCTTGATGGTGTCATTTCAGTCCGGTCAGTACCGTGAAGGTTTTCTTTTCATTGGGCTTCAAGTAGAGAAGCGTGCCAGCTTTCTTGGCTGCGAGGAAGCCTTCCGGACGGCAGGTGGCAGGCAGGACAAAAGCGGCTACCTGAAGGTCGTCGTTCTTCATGATCCAGCGGGTAGCGCTGGTGAAGTCTTTTGTGGAGAAATCTGTGCGGAAGCCATAGCCTTTCGGAGAATCAATCTCCACCGTGACATTCGGGGCATACTGGTCGATATGGTCTGCCATGAAGACGATTTCAGGATCGTACATATCAGGCTGGTCGAGAACCTCTAAGCTGCGCCCTTCCTTTTGCAGTTTCTTGATCTCTTCATTGTAAGCAAGCCATTTTTCAGTTGGATGGACATGCGACGGGATGGATTCGCGCAGTTTGAATGCCGTGGCAGGGATGTTGGAGGAAATGCGTCCCTGATCAACATAAGCATAGTTCATATGGCACATGTACTGCAGAGGCATCTCTGTGCAGGTGAGATTCGTGACTTCCATGTGGATGGTGAAACGGGTGGCATCTTTTTTCAGGGAGACACTTGGCTGTGCGATGTAATGATAGCCGAAGCCCTGGCAATATTCGTACTTGCTGACGAGCGATACCGTGTCCTCACTGATCTCAAGCCACGCTTCATCCATCTTGGCACAGGAGAACTCGCCATGCATGGGATGTGTATCTTCAGGGCCAGGGCAGCCGTTGGCCAGTAACCCGGAATGGAAAGCGAAGCAACCGTATGTGTCAACGATGCATGTTGCTGGTTTTGGTTCCTTGAAGATGTTCTTGAGGCGCAGGCTGATGCCATTGAATTCAGCATCCCAGATAATCTGTCCCATGTAGGGGAGTAATTCCACATATCCCTTTGCATTCGCTATCTTCACGGATTCAATGCCGGAAGGATAACGGAACAAGGTCACCTTGAAATCATCATTCTCTAGGATCGTTGTTATATTTTCCTTGAAATACGATTTATTCAGACAAATTTTGGTAGCAATAGACATGGAAAAGACCTCCTATACAAATCGATTGACAACCATGAAATTATTTGAGGCATCATCAGTTTGTGTGGAGAAATTCCCAGCCTGCTAAGTAGCTTCATAATCCCATGGTAACCTTACATCAATGTCGGAGCAGCGGAGCATAATCATATCAATCATGTTGTCTATATTACGAAATCCGTAGGCCATGTAAACGGATAGCTTGATTTTCCGATTGGTCGCCTCCAGTACGGCGTTGGACAGATGATGCTCCATTGTTGCCAGTATGGCATCGTAGTGACGGCGTATTTTCCGTTGGAGCTCGACAAACACATTGATGCGACAGTGCTGAGCCCATTTAATCCATCCGTCCAGTTCTTTCTTGGCGATAGCGACATTCTCGCACTGGAAAACAAGACGGAGTTTCTCTTTTAGCAGATAGGCACGATACAGCCGCTTGTCAGCCTTGGCAATGAATTCAAGCTGAGCTTGCTGTTTCTTGGTGAGATGCTCCGGAGCCTTTCCCAGAGCAAACCGAGAGCCTTTCAAGTCTTTGGCTGTGGTATCTTTCTTGGGACGACCGCGTTTCTTCGGAGTCTTATCTGCTGGATTCCTCAAGGCATCACGCCATGCTAAACGACGCACCTCGTCAAGGGCTTCAGTAGCCCACTGTACAACGTGGAACGGGTCAATGCATCGCTTGGCTACCGGACAAAAATCGTTGATGCATGCCTGAATCCATTTGGCACCATCACCAGATACAAGCTGTATATTGGCCAGTTGTTCTTTGCTCAGCAGCTTGAAGAACTTGGTGAAAATGGTCTTGCCATGTCCTTCATGAGCCCAGATAACCTTACCTGTGTCATGATTGATGACCACCGTTATGTACTTGTGTCCCTTCTTGTAGCTGGTTTCGTCAACGCCTATGCGGACAAGTCCCACGAAGTGTGCGGCTGGATTTGCATCAAGTTCAGCCCGCATCCTGCTAATGATAGAGCCGATGGTATTCCAAGAAATCCTGAGCAAAGAGGCAACAGCGGTTTTCGTGCAGGACAAGGAGAGCCAAGTGGCCAGCTCCTCAAATTCCTTTGTAAAACGGGACTTATGCCTTGCCCAAGGAACAGATGCCGTAACGACCCCATGTTTGGGGCACATGACACGATGTATATCTGCTACAATATAGACTTTGTGGGTATTCCAGTCGCAAGCCCGCCAAGAACGGGTGCCACCGCGGCCATTGTCATAGTGGACAGATTTTCTGCCACATATGCCGCAACGGCATTGTTCGTCTTTGGTAGGATGTGCCTTGATGACAATTGTTCCATCTGGCAAAATTTTCATGTCATCTATAGCGGTATGCTTGACATTTAGGATTGATTTGAGTATCTTTTTGGTGAGCATACATTTCCCCCGTACGATGTGTTTTTTAGCCGAAAATATCGTACAGGAAAATGTATGCTTTTTCAATGGTCATAAGGGATGGGAAGAGTTAGTTCCCCACACATTCTGATGGAGTGCCAATTATTTTTGTGCGAGCATCGTATTGGCATCTTGACCGACTTTTGATTCAGCACGGTACTTCTGATAGAAGTAGAAGCCGACATAGAGGAAGCAGAAGAAGTTGACAATGAACGAGAACTGCATGGATCCAGTTATATCAGAGACATATCCCTGGATTGCCGGAACGATGGCACCACCGATGATGGACATGACCAAGACAGCGCCGGCCGTAGCCGTGTACTTTTTGTCGACCGTTTTGAGCGTCTCACCGTAAATGGTAGCCCAGCAGGGACCCATCAGGATGCTGATCGCGACAGCGGCATAGACCGCCGTGAAGCTTGGGATAAAGGAAACATAGAGTACCAGAAGGCAGCCGATGACGGAGTAGGCAACGAGTACTTTATTCGTGGAGAAACGTGCGAGAAGGAAGTTGGCGATGAATTTGCCGACAAAGAAGCAAGCGTAGCTGATGACCATGAAATTGGCGGCCATGCGCTCATTGATGGAGGCATCCATTGTCAGAGCCAGGCGGATGGTGAAGGACCAAACTGCTACTTGCATGCCGACATAAAGGAATTCTGCCGCGATACCTTTCTTGAATTTGTGGTTGCCAACAAGATAACGCAACGTTTCGCCGATGCTGGGATCTTCTGCCTTTGGTGCATCTTTAGGTGCAACTGGTTTGCAAGATGGGTATTTTGTCAAGGCAAAGAGAAGAAGAACAGCTAAGAGCACGATGATTAGGACACGATATGGTTCCAGGGTATTCATCAGCATGTCGAGACGGTAAGCATGAGCTTCTTCTGCCGTCATGCTGGCAATCTGCGCAGCCATGCTCTGTCCATCTTCAAAAATCAGATACTTGCCAAGCAGGATGCCTGCGGCCGCACCGATGGGGTAGAATGTCTGACTGATGTTCAGACGCAAGGTTGAATATTTCTCAGGTCCAAGCATGGTGCTGTAAGTATTCGAAGCAGTTTCTAGGAAGCCAAGGCCGATAGCGATGGCAAATACAGCTGCAAGGAACATCGTGTAAGTGGCCATGTGGGATGCAGGGAAGAAGAGTGAGCAGCCGACGATATAGAAAATCAAGCCGCATAGAATAGCTGTTTTATAGGTAGTCTTCTTGATGACCATCGACGCTGGAATGGAAATCAAGAAATATCCGCCATAGAAGGCACTCTGTACCAATGCACTGGCGAAGTCGCTTAAATCAAAGACACTCTTGAACTGCGTAATCAATACATCGTTCAAGCTTGCTGCTGCTCCCCACAAGGGGAACAGGCAGGAAAGAAGAATGAACTGAAAAATTGGGGTCTTGTTGAGATAGCCATTATCATATTGGATCCATTTTGCCATGTTCTCTTTCCTCCTATTCTGATTTCATGATGGATTCCGGGGATTAGCCCTGCATAATATCGACACCGTGGCTGGTGCCGATACGGTTGGCACCGGCGGCTACCATGGCTTCGGCTTCTTTGCGGTCGCGGACGCCGCCAGATGCCTTGACACCCATATCAGGACCGACGGTCTTGCGCATGAGCTTGACATCTTCAATTGTAGCGCCACCCTTGGAGAAGCCCGTCGAGGTCTTGACAAAGTCAGCGCCTGCCTTCTTGGCGAGTTCACAAGCCTTCACTTTCTCTGCATCCGTCAACAGGCAGGCTTCGATAATAACTTTCGTTGTTTTACCCTGTGCTGCCTCTACAACTGCACGAATGTCATTTTCTACATAATCATATTCTCCATCCTTAAGGAAGCCAATTGGGATGACCATATCAACTTCATCAGCACCGTCAGCGATAGCCTGTTTCGTCTCAAAGGCTTTGACAGAAGTCGGTGTAGCTCCTTCTGGGAAGCCGATGACCGTGACGACGTTGACATCAGAGTCAGCGAGTTCTTTGTGGGCATAGGAAACCCAGATTGGGCTGATGCAGACAGAAGCGAAGTGATACTGTTTTGCCTCAGAGAGAATCTTGTCGATATCTTTCTTTTGAGCATCTGGCTGGAGATATGTGTGATCAATGAATTTAGCGAGTTCCATTTTTATCCTCCTGTAAATCAATTGTTATTGTTCTGACATGATTTATCATACCACTTGTTAGAACAAATGTAAAGATGAAAATGAACAAAATTTACAAAGACATATTTCGCGATAATTTTGTCCGCAAGGTGCGGAGAGAGGTTTTCTTTAGCACAGACAAAAATCCCGGCGCATGAGCAGTACGCCGGGATTTTTGCTGTGTATTATATCTTAGGAGAGCTTTGCGCTTCTTGAAAGAAGCTGCTAACGAAAGCCTATAGATAATATAGCATACATGAGAATGAATATCAATAGTGTTTTAAAAAATTTTACGGGAGGAATGTCCTCGCCTGTCTGGATCGGGCACTGCTCCTGAACAGGCAAAAGGCTGCCGGACTTGCGGCAGCCTTTTGCTGTATATGAGGAAGAAGCAGGATGGGAGTGTGGTAAGCCAGGGAGCGGCGGCGCGTTACTTCTGCGAGTAGAAGCCGGATGGCTGTCCCGAGAGATTGACGAGGATGTTCTTCATCTGCGTGTAGTGCTCAAGGATGACTTTGTGCGTCTCGCGGCCGATGCCGGACTGCTTGTAGCCGCCGAACGGCGAGCCCTCAGGGATCTGGTTGTAGGTGTTGACCCAGACGCGGCCCGTCTCGATGGCGTTGGCGACACGGAATGCGCGGTTTATATCCTGTGTCCAGACCGCGCCGCCAAGGCCGTAATCGCTGTCATTGGCCATCTTGATCACTTCTTCTTCCGTCTTGAATTTGATGACGACGGCGACAGGTCCGAAGATCTCTTCGCGGGCAACGCGCATATCGTTCGTAGCATCGGTGATGAGTGTCGGCTTCATGAAGATGCCGTTCTTGAGCGCACCGTCAGTTGCCCGTTCACCGCCGCAGGCGATGGTCGCACCTTCTTTTTTCGCGAGTTCGACATAGGAGAGGACCTTATCGAGCTGCGCTTTATAGATCGTCGCGCCGAGCTGCGTGTCTTCCTTCCACGGCAGGCCGATCTTGACTTTGTTGAAGCGGTTGACGAGTTCGGCTACGAATTCGTCATAGATATCCTCCTGAACGAAAATGCGAGAACCAGCGCAGCAGACCTGTCCCTGATTGAAGAGGATGCCGAGCTGGGCACCATCATAAGCTTGTTCGAGGTTGCAGTCCGCGAAGAAGATGTTCGCGGATTTGCCGCCGAGCTCGAGCGTGGCCGGGATGAGTTTTTCGGCCGCAGCTTTGGCAACGGAAAGACCGACTTCCGTTGAGCCTGTGAATGCCAGTTTGCAGAAGCCCTTGTGGTCGAGCATGTACTGACCGGCTTTCGAGCCTGCGCCCGTGATGACGTTGAAGACACCTGGCGGCAGGATATCCTTGATGAGATCGGCAAAGTACAGCACGGAAAGAGAGGTTGTCTTTGACGGTTTCAGGACCGTGCAGCAGCCGCTTGCGAGTACCGGTGCGAGTTTCCACGCTGCCATGAGGAACGGGAAGTTCCACGGTACGATCTGGCCGACTACGCCAATCGGCTCACGCAGGATGATGCTCATGGTCGTATTGTCTAGCATCGTGGCGGAGCCTTCCTCGGCGAGAATGCAGCCGGCAAAGTAACGGAAATGAGCGGCGGAAAGCGGCACATCGATATTCTTTGTCTCGCGGATGGGCTTGCCGTTGTCGAGGGTCTCGATGAGCGCGAGTTCGTCTGTATGCGCATCGATGATGTCGGCAATCTTGTTGAGAAGGGTGGCACGCTCCTTGACCGTGGTCTTTTTCCACGTGGCAAAGGCTTTCCAGGCTGCGTCTACGGCAGCATCGACATCCTGCGACGTGGCTTCTGCACAGCTGGCAAGTTTGTCACCAGTCGCAGGGCAAAAAGAATCAAATGTCTTGCCATCGGCTGACGGACGCCAGGCTCCGTCGATGAAAAGGCCATACTGACTGTTCAATTTCGTAACTGGAATCATGCGAATCCCTCCTATATATCTGGATTGAAAAGTAAATCTTCTTTATGTAAAAGCCTTGGGCTTTACATGCACTACGACGCTTGTTTCTCGGCTCCGGCATCTTTTGCTTCCGGAGCATTCTTTATGGATTCAGGCAGGCCTTGCAATTCAGGACGTGTGATCAGGCGGCCAAGGCGTGTCCCGGAAAGATAATTGAAAATCCATTTAAACGTGACGGAGATATTGGCATGGAACCCCGCTTTCGTGAGCAGATGAATCCAGAGCCAGGCCGACCAGGCGAGAAAGCCGCGGCAGCGCAGGGGGCCTGCTTCCATGACGGCTTCACTGTTGCCGATGATGGCCATGACGCCCTTGCTCTTGTAATGGAGATGTTCCATCTCTTCCCCGCGTACATCGTGCAGGATGTTCTTGGCCGCGAGCTCTCCTTCCGCCAGTGCAACAGGCGCAAGGGTCGGCAGAGGACGCTGTTCGCCGGGCGGCGTGTAGCTTGAGCAGTCTCCGATGGCAAAGACATCCTGCATGCCCGGGACGCGGATCGTATCATCGATGAGCAGACGCTTGCCGCGGTCTTTTTCGCAGGCAAAGCTGCTGAGACAGTCCACAGGGCGTACACCTGCCGACCAGACAACTGTTTTCGTCTGGAGCGTGGAGCACGGCGCATCTTTTGGAGCATGCATCGGACGGTAGAAGAGCGTCTCTCCGTCATAGCCCGTCACGAGCATGGAGCACTGTACGTCAATGCGCTTTTTCTGCAGGACTTTGAGCGTCTCGGTACGGAGCTTTTCGGACATCATGCCGAGCACGCATGCGTCGGCGCCAATCAGATGGATGCTGACTTCGTCAAAGTCAATATAATGAAACTCTTTCTGCAGGACATCGTAAACGAGTTCGGATACACCACCGGCACCTTCCACACCAATCGGGCCTGCGCCGACAAAGACAAAGGTCAGCAGAGCCTTGCGCTTTTCCGGGTCTGTCTCAGCAGACGCTTCTTCAAAGACACTTAAAAGATGGCTGCGGATGCGGATTGCATCCTGCAGGGTCTTCAATGGGAATGCGTTGCGTTCTACTTCTTCATTGCCGAAGAAATTTGGCGTCGAGCCAAGAGCGATGATGAGATAGTCGTAGGGAACATCCCCGTGACTCGTCTTGACGATTTTTTCGTTTGGCTGGATGCCGCGGACTTCTGCTAAAAGGAAATCAACATTATTCGCTTTTTTGAAGAAACCGCGAATGGGGTAGACGACCTCATCCGTCGAGAGCATCGATGTCGCTACCTGATAAAGGAGCGGCTGGAAGACCTGGTAGTTGTTGTGATCGATGATCAGCACATCTACCGGCTGGTTGGCCAGTTTCTGCGCCGCTTTGATGCCGCCGATTCCCCCGCCGAGGATGACGACACGTGGCCGTTCTTTCATGTCCGATCCCGCCTTTCCGTTCAAGGATGAAGAGAATACGCTTGTGTAGAGGAAAACCCAAAAACATCTGTGTGACGTTCATCACATTTTGATATTCACTTCATTTCAATATCTATTATCATTTAAGTATATTATACACTTATTTTTCAGAAATATAAAATACTAAAAATTTATGATATATAGCATATTGATATTCTTTATCATGAATCATATTGTGTAGTGTATTTCGAGAAATCGTCACCTGCATCTATCCCTATATACTGTATTCGGTTTTCTATGTTATACTAGCTGCGTTGCTGCCTCTATGCCGGAAACGGAAAGGAGGTCTGCTTCATGAGCATGGACGTTTTCTTGATGTCCGTTCTTGCTGGTGTCGTATCGTGTGCCATTTGGTACGGCATTCAGAAATGGTTAGAGCGGTAGCAGCAATACGTTCTAGCCTCTATGCAGCCAGCTTAGTTTATCTGAGCTGGCTGTTTTATTGCGCAAAAAAAGACCCTAGGGGTGTGCCACCCTAGGGCCTTCGTCTACTTCCATAGACGTTTTCTTGATCATCTTTAGTATATCATACTACGGAATCAGATGCAATGTTCTAGAGAGATGTGTATGTGTCAAGCTTTTCTCGGTGAAAAATTTGCCCTTCAGTAAAGATGTGGTTTTAGCAGGCTTCCAAATCTGTAAATGGCTGATATTTATAGTAAAGGGCAGGGCATCAAGGGTTTTCCAGATTTCCGTCGTGGTAGAGGAAGTCAAGGTAGGGGATGGCGGGGAGATATTCCGTTCTGGCGGGGATCCAGCTGTCGGTGTAGAGGATATCGGCCTCTTCGAGGACTTTGCGCTGTGGGTCGTAGCGGACGGCGAAACTCGGGAAGAGCAGGTTGGCGAGGCCGTCCTCGGTATCGGCCAGCGAGCAGTAGAGCATGCCATCGATGCGCTTCATGTTGAGCTTATCGGTGTAGAGCGGCGGGTCGAGCAGAGGGATTGGGCCCCAGCCCGGCTGCTTGAGATGAGCGTACTCGGGCAGCTGCAGCTGCTTGCAGACCAGGCGGCGATAGTAGTCGTCAGTGGAATAGGTAGCAATCGGCAGCATGGTCGTGCGCGCGTTTTTGAACTTCAACTCGACGGTCTGGAACGGTTTCTCGGTGATCTTTGTGATCTTGTAGATGCGTTCGGTATTATCCGGATAGGAGGGCTCGACGTGGAACGCATAGAGCTGATCATCGTCCACGGCTCTTGTGAACCGGTTGTAGCGGATCAGGCCCGTCGCCTTGTCGTAGTTCACGCTGTCGACATCGTAGCCTACGTCACAGACCTTCTTGAGCAGGGAGCTGTTTTGGGCAAATTTCTGGAAGTAAGCCGTGCCGTATGGCAGCTCGCCTGCCTTGCCCTGGCTGTGCTTGAGGCCTTCGATGACGGCCTTGAGCTCCCTGTTCTCGCCCTCGATGTTGATCTGCTGGATGGCCTGGTTGAGGTCGACCTGGTCGAGCTGGATGTAGGCCGTCAGATGGCAGGTGACGAGCGTGTAGCCGTCGTTTGTCTTGCTCATCGCATACGACTCGTTCTGGACGGCGAGGATGTTGCCAGAGATGGATTGAATCTCATCTTCAGTAAGAACCTGATTGTGTGTCTTGGAATAACTCTGGACAAAGACGCCGGCCTTTTCGGTTGCCAGGCGCAGGGCGTCCTTGTGCGCTTCTTCGCGGGCCTTCTTGAGCCCTGCCTCCGAGATGTCATCCGTCAGATAGCTGCCCGTCACCTCGACAGTCTCGATATGGGCATTGCCGTGCCATTCGGCATAGGCAGGCGCTGCTGCTACGAGCACGGGCACCATGGCCAGTGCTCCAAATTTCTGAAAAACCATACAATCGCCTCATTTCTCATCGCGCAGGTTACGGCATGTGTTGCCGCAGTACACGCATATATTCTACTCCCTATTGTAGCGCAAGTGGGGGCAATGGTAAAAGACTTATTCGAATTTTGCATATCGCTCAGCTCTGGCTCATGGCGACAAAAATCCCGGCGCATAAAAGAGCCCCGGCCTGCTGGACCGGGGCTCGTGTTCTTCTCGTGAAATATCCGTGAAATATCAGTGATGGAACAGGCGGATGTGCGTCATGGCCATGGTCATGTTGTATTTGTCGGCCGTCTCGATGACGTTGTCGTCGCGGATGGAGCCGCCGGTCTGGGCGACGTAGGTCACGCCGCTCTTGTGGGCGCGCTCGATGTTGTCGCCGAACGGGAAGAAGGCGTCGGAGCCGAGGGAGACGCCAGTCTCTTTCTGGAGCCAGGCCTTCTTCTCTTCACGCGTGAAGACGGGCGGTTTCTCGGTGAAGACGCGCTTCCAGTCGTCCGTCTCCAGGAGGTCTTCCCACTCTTCGCCGATGTAGACATCGATGGCGTTGTCGCGGTCTGGGCGGCGGACTTCCGGCTTGAACGGCAGGTTGAGGACCTGCGGGCTCTGGCGCAGGAACCAGTTGTCGGCCTTCGTGCCGGCGAGGCGCGTGCAGTGGACGCGGCTCTGCTGGCCGGCGCCGATGCCGATGGCCTGGCCGTCCTTCGTGTAGCAGACGGAGTTGGACTGCGTGTACTTCAGCGTGATCAGGGCAATCAGTAGGTCGCGCTTTGCACTCTCTGGCAGGTCGTGGTTCTTCGTCACGATGTCCTTGAGGCAGTCTTCCGTGATGGCGACGTTGTTGCGCTTCTGCTCGAAGGTGATGCCGAAGACCTGCTTGCGCTCGAGCTCTTCCGGCTGATAGGAAGGATCCATCTGCAGGATCAGGTACGTGCCCTTGCGCTTCGATTTGAGGATCTCGAGTGCTTCCGGCGAATACGCGGGTGCGATGATGCCGTCGGAGACCTCGCGCTTGAGGAAGGAAGCCGTCTGGGCATCGCACTCATCCGAAAGGGCGACGAAATCGCCGTAGGAGCTCATGCGGTCGGCGCCGCGCGCGCGGATGTAAGCCGTGGCAATCGGGGAGAGCTCTACGCCTTCGACGAAGTAGACTTTCTCGAGGACGGGGGAGAGGGGAACGGCGACGGCAGCACCGGCCGGGCTGACGTGCTTGAAAGAAGCGGCAGCCGGAAGGCCGGTGGCTTCGCGCAGCTCGCGGACGAGCTGCCAGCTGTTCATCGCGTCGAGCAGGTTGATGTAGCCCGGGCGGCCGTTGAGGACGGTGAACGGCAGCTCAGCCTCATTCTCCATGAAGACGCGGGCTGGCTTCTGGTTCGGGTTGCATCCGTATTTGAGTTCCAGTTCTTTCATTTTGCGATTCCTTCCTTTTCACATACAAAAAAGCCGACACAAATCCAGGCTGTGCCCAGACGGTCGGCTCTTCTTCCCTGTGCTCCCTGTGGTCATCCACTTCCGTCAGTTGCACAGCATCTAGTTAAAATCTACCATTATGAGGGCATTTTGTCAAGGTCTGTCCTGGTCCGAAAAAATAACCGTCATCCCTGTTTTCTTCGGACTTTTTATGGTATGATTAAGGATGATAAATGTCATTCTATGATTTTGATTCAGTCAATTATGCTAGCAATTCTCAATTCAAGGGGGACTTCCATTATGTTGAAAAGTATTGCAGTCTTGACGAGCGGCGGCGACAGCCCAGGCATGAACGCAGCAGCTCGCGCTGTCGTCCGCACGGCTCTGTACGAGGGTGTCAAGGTATGGGGCATCCGCGGCGGCTATCACGGTCTGCTGGAAGAGGATATGTTTGAGATGAAGTCCAGGGACGTCAGTGATATCATCCAGCGCGGTGGTACGTTCCTCGGCACGGCACGCTGCAAACGCTGGAAGACGCCGGAAGGCCGCATGATGGGCTACAAGCACCTGACGGACCGCGGCATCGAGGGTCTCTGCGTCATCGGCGGTGACGGCTCCCTGCGCGGCGCTTCGCTGCTCTCGAAGGAGACGGGTATCCCTATCGTCGGCCTGCCGGGCACGATCGATAACGATGTCTGGGGCTCTGACTACACGATTGGCTGCGATACGGCTGCGAATACGATCATCGATGCAATCAACAAGCTGCGCGATACGGCTTCGGCCCATCGCCGCGTCATCGTCCTCGAGGTCATGGGCCGCAACTGCGGCTGGCTCGCTCTCGTCTCGGGCATCTCGGGCGGCGCGGAGTACATCCTCGTGCCGGAAGAGGAGTACAACCTCGATGAGATCTGCGACAACATGACGGAAGCCTACAAGAAGGGCAAGCGCTACATCCTCGTCGTCGTGGCAGAGGGTGCTGGCAGCGGCCAGGAGATTGGCCAGTACATCGCGGAGAAGACGCAGCTCGACACGCGCGTCTCGGTTCTTGGGCACATCCAGCGCGGTGGTTCGCCGTCGGTCATCGACCGCGTCCGCGCCAGCCAGCTCGGCGAGCAGGCTGCTCTCGCACTGATCTCGGGCCTGTCGGACATCGTCTTCGGCTACAGCAAGGGCCGTGTTGTCTCGATCGACCTGCACGATGCAGTCAACAACAAGAAGATCCTCGATCCGGACTACCTGCATCTCGCAAAGGTATTGTTCTGATCCGCATTTTTCCAAAACGGCAAAAGCCCGTTTCCTCATCGACGATGGGGAAACGGGCTTTTTTGATGCAGAGAATATGGCGACGGGTGAGCAGGGCTGCACAACGCTTCGCTGTGGCACGCTGCTGAATCGATTTTTTCCCTTTTAAGGCAGCCTGATGAAAGAGCTAAACGCGCTTCGCTTGGACGACGCTCTTTCGTCAGGATTCTGGTGGGGAAAAAATCGATTCTTGACGCAACCTGCCAACGCTGCGCTTTTGCGCAGCCCTGCTTGCCCGAAGGTGTTGTCTGGCAACCTTGCTCACTCAAGGGGACTACCGTGAACAATGGGGACCTTAGCATGCGAGCTTGGCTTGCCTAGTAGGCGGGGGCAGGTTTTTATCTTCAGGAGCGCAGCGAAGGTGCAGGAAGTAACTTCAGGAGGGGAAAGACATTTCGCCTGCAGGAGCGCAGCGATAGCCCGCAGGGCTGAGCCCTGATAATTTTGAGCATAGAGCTGCAATGTGAGACGCCGCGGCAGGCGGCGAGGTAACATTGAAAGGATATCGTACCATAGGGCTCATTTAGCGGAGCGACGAAGCCGAAATACAGTCCCCCTCCGCCGGTATATATTGCGAGGAACCCGTAATCTTTACTCTACACCAACGATCTGCTTGGCTAATTTCACCGCCTTGACGCCATCGGCTGCATAGGCGTCGGCACCGCAGCTGTCGGCGTAGTCCTGGGTGACGGCGGCGCCGCCGATCATGACTTTGGCGCGGGCGCCGGCCGCTTGGAGCTTGTCGATGACCTTGTCGATCTGCGGCATGGTCGTCGTCATCAGGGCGGCGAGGCCGACGACATCGGCATCCTGCTGGATGGCTGTCTCGACAATGGTGTCGGCCTCGACATCCTTGCCGAGATCGATGACCTTGAAGCCGGAGTTGGCGAGCAGAGCGCCGGTGATGTTCTTGCCGAGGTCGTGGACGTCGCCCTTGACGGTCGCGATGACGAAGGTGCCCTTATCGGCCTCTGCGCTCGCGGGGATGAGTTCCTTGAGCTTGTCGAAGGCTGCGCGCATTGTCTCGGCTGAGAGGAGTACCTGAGGCAGGAACATGCGGCCGGAGCCGAAGTCCTCGCCGATCTCGGTCATGGCGGCTGTCAGGCCCTTCTCGGTGATCTCGTTGCCCGTCTTGCCTTCCTGCAAGGCCTGGACGACGAGGCCGACGATGATGTCCTTCTCGCCCTCGATGACGGCCTGCTTGATGGCATCGAGGATCGGCAGGTCGGTCGTCTTCATGACGGCCGCCTTCTTCGGCACGGCGAGGTTTGACTCGTCCTGGCTGAAGGCGAGGCCGCAGGGGTCGTCGCCTAGAAGCGCGGCGCTGGCCTTGAGGGCTTTCTGCATCGACTCGTCGTACGGGTTCATGATCGGGGCGTCGAGGCCGGCCGCGAGGCACATGGTGAAGAAGGTGCTGTTGATCAGCGGGCGGTTTGGCAGGCCGAACGAGATGTTCGAGAGGCCCATCGTCGAGGGATAGCCGAGGTGCTGGCGGTAGAGCTGCAAGGTCTTGAGTACCTCGCGGCAGGCGTTCTTGTCGGCGGAGACGGTCATGACGAGGGCGTCAAGCAGGAAGTCGCCGTCATCGAGGCCGGCTTTCTTGGCGTTATCGATGATATAGGTAATCGCTTTCAGGCGCTCGGCGGCCGTCTTGGGTACGCCGTCTTCGGTGATCGGCAGGCAGAGGATGGCGGCACCGTACTTCTTG
Source organism: Mitsuokella jalaludinii (assembly GCF_928722185.1). Lineage (NCBI taxonomy): Bacteria > Bacillati > Bacillota > Negativicutes > Selenomonadales > Selenomonadaceae > Mitsuokella > Mitsuokella jalaludinii. The sequence continues at coordinate 1,539,089 of NZ_CAKMXA010000001.1, read as the reverse complement.
GCGAGCGGCAGGAAGTCGCGGATGCGGTCGTTTTCTGCGGAGACGGAGTTGATGAGGGCGCGGCCCGGATAGGCGCGCAGGCCGGCTTCGAGTGCGGCAGGATCGCTCGTGTCGATGGCGAGCGGGGCGTCGGTGAGCTGGGCAATCTCGGTCACGGCCTGGCTCATGGCCTTAACGGCGTCGATGCCGGCCACGCCCATGTTGACGTCGAGCAGCTCAGCGCCGGCCTTGACCTGATTGACGGCCTCTTTCTTGACGGAGAGCAGGGAGCCTTCGCGTATCTCGGCGGCGAGCTTCTTGCGGCCCGTCGGGTTGATGCGCTCGCCTATGAGGACGGTCGGCAGATCCTTGTCGATGCAGACGGACTTGCTGCGGCTGGCGAGCCAGAGGCGCTTCGGCAGTGGCTCGCGCACAGGCTCAGCCTTTCCTTCGAGCGCTTCGCGCAGCGCGCGGATGTGCGCTGGCGTCGTGCCGCAGCAGCCGCCGAGGTAGGTGGCGCCGGCGGCGAGGAGCTTCGGGCCCCAGCTGCCGAAGTCCTCTGGGCCCATCGGGAAGTGTGTCACGCCGTCGACGAGCTGCGGCATGCCGGCATTCGGCTGGACGCTGATGGGGCAGTCGCAGTTTTCGGCGAGCGTCTTGACGATGGGCACGAGCTGCTCCGGTCCGAGCGAGCAGTTGACGCCGATGATGTCGGCGCCCATGTGGGAGAGGATGATGGCGGCCGACTGCGGATCGGTGCCAGTGACTGTGCGGCCGTCGTCGCTGTAGGTCAGCTGGCAGATGACAGGGATCCCGGGTGCGATATCCTTGGCGGCGAGCAGCGCGGCGCGCATCTCCTGGATGTCGATGCAAGTCTCGATGATGAAGTAGTCGACGCCGGCCTTAGCGAGAGCGGAGGCCTGTTCGAGGAAGCAGGCATAGGCGTCCTCAAAGCCGAGGTCGCCGAGCGGGCTGATGAAGCGTCCCGTCGGGCCCATGGAGCCGGCGACCTTGGCGCGCGTGCCGGCTGCTTCCTTTGCAATCCGGACGGCCGCCATATTGAGCTCTGCCACGCGCTCTTCGAGGCCGTAGTGGTCGAGCTTGAGGCGGCTCGCGCCGAAGGTATTTGTCTCGATGATGGTCGCGCCGGCCTCGATGTATGCTTCGTGGATGTGCCGGACGACTTCTGGATGGTCAATGTTCATGAGTTCGGGGCAGCCGCCCGGTTCCAGGCCGCCGGCCTGCAGCATTGTGCCCATGGCACCGTCAAAGATATGGATCATAGCCAGTTCCTCCAGAGTTGTTTTTGATGATCGTGATGATGGATTGCAGATTCTATTGACATAGTAATGCAATATGAATTCTATGTCAATAATTTTTAACACGGCTCATTTTACTGGACCGCCTTGCGGGAGGGGCAGTCGAGCTTGTCGCAGGCGGCGCAGCCGTTAGGGGAGTGCGCCGCTTCTCCTGAGCCCTTGACTTCCTTATATAGGCCGATGATGGCCGTGACGCTCTTGCGCGGCACGAGCATCTTCGATTCAGACAGCGTGATGCCGATGCTCTCGCATTTCGTCACGCGAATGAGCTCGGGCTGCTGCTCGAGTGGCCAGTCGCCGTAGCCAGGGCTGAAGCGCCAGCGCATGCCGTAGCCCTGCGCGGCCATTTTCGGCTTGATGGCCTTTTCCATGCCGTCGGCCAGCTGCTCGACAGCCGTGGTCGCGGCCGCATCGAGCAGGACGCTGCTTGCATATTCGCCGTCGGCAAAGCGCTTCGTGACCATATCCTCGATGGCATCGCCGACGGTGACGGCGAGCAGGATGACCTTGTCGCAGCCGGCGAGGTGCTTGCCAATCTTCGTACCTTCGATATGGAAGGGCGGGTCGGCCTTCACGATCTGGCCCTCACAGTCGTAGTCGTAGAGCTGCCAGATGCCGCGCGGCTCGGCGAGCAGGCGCGCATCCTGGCAGGCGTCCTCAATGAGCCGCTCGTCGAAGTCCTTGGCGCGCATGAGCCCTGCGTAGCGTCGTGTCTCCTTGGGGTCAATCCGGAGCAGGGGGGCGTTGTAGACGGGCATAGGGATTCCTCCTCGTAAATTTTTTAAATGTTTCACGTGAAACAATAGCATTTTCGCGATTTCTATATTATGATATAGGGTATACAGCGCGGAGGAGCCGTGACGGATTGCAGAGGCTCCTGTCGCACAGATGTTACAATGTAACAATTATACTGATTCTGCGGCGTTTTTACAAGGAAAGTTGTGTACTTGTTTCTTATTGCGGGACAGAATGGTATGGGAAATCAAAGAAAGTGGTGAAATCCGTGGCAAAGGCAAAGATCATTGCAGTGGCCAATCAGAAGGGCGGCGTCGGCAAGACGACGACATCGGTGAATCTCGCAGCGTGTCTGGCGGCAAAGGAGCAGAAGGTCCTGCTCGTCGACTGTGACCCACAGGGCAACGCATCGAGCGGTTATGGCATCGACAAATCGGCGCTTGCGACGACCATCTATCAGGTCATCATCAACAGCACGCCCGTGCAGGAGGCTATCGTCAAGACGGAGTTCGGCGTCGATGTGCTGCCGGCCAATATCGAATTGGCCGGTGCTGAGGTCGAGCTCGTCGCGGCCATCTCGCGCGAGACGCGCCTCAAGCGCGCGCTCGAGCCGGTCGAGCAGGAGTACGACTACATCCTCATCGACTGCCCGCCGTCGCTCGGCCTCTTGACGCTCAACTCGCTGGCCGCGGCGGATTCCGTGCTCATGCCGATCCAGTGCGAGTTCTACGCGCTCGAGGGCGTCTCGCAGCTCATGAACACGATTGAGCTCGTGCGAACGAATCTCAATCCACATCTCGAGGTCGAGGGTGTGCTCATGACGATGTACGATGGGCGCACGCGCCTCGCGGAGCAGGTCGTCGCCGAGGTCCGCGAGAACTTCGGCGAGCTCGTCTACGAGACGATGATCCCGCGCACGGTGCGCCTCAGCGAGGCGCCGTCGTACGGCGAGCCCATCCTCTACTACGACAAGCGCTCCAAGGGCACGGATACCTACATGAAGCTGGCAGAAGAGGTGATGGCACATGGCAAGTAAGGGACACGGCGGTCTCGGCAAGGGCCTCGGCGCGCTCTTGAAGAACCGCGAGATCACGCCGGCCAAGGACCAGGTCCAGGAGATTGCGGCCAGCGAGATCCAGGCCAACCGCTATCAGCCGCGCCAGAGCTTCGATGAAGAGGCGCTCGAGGATCTCAGCGAGTCCATCCGCCAGTACGGCATCCTGCAACCTCTGATCGTCCGGCGCCTGCCTGGGAAGGGCTACGAGCTCATCGCCGGTGAGCGCCGCCTGCGGGCTGCCCGCAAAGCGGGGCTTGAAAAAGTACCGGCACTTGTGAGAGAATATAACGACGCAGAGATCAGCGAGATCGCCCTGATCGAGAACATCCAACGCGAGAACCTCAACATCATCGAAGAGGCAGAGGCATACGCCTTCCTCATGAAGAACTTCCAGCTCACGCAGGAGATGCTCGCCAAGAAGGTCGGCCGCAGCCGCCCGCACATCGCCAATTCCCTGCGCCTCCTGGAACTCGTCGAAGAGATCCAGGACAAGCTCGTCGCCGGTGACCTGCTCATGGGCCAGGCAAGACCGCTCCTCGCGCTCAAGGACAAGGCCCTGCAAGTAAGGGCTGCGGAGCATATCCTCGAAGAGCACCTGTCCTCGCGCCAGGCTGAAGAGCTCGTACGCCGCCTGCTCGATGACCCAGCCTATCTCGACGCACGCGAGAGCGGGGCAGAGGCTGAGCCGGAAGAGGTACAGGAAGCACCGCAGGATGCCTTCTATCAGGATGCCGCCGGCCGCCTCAACGAGTACCTCGGCACGAAAGTCCGCATCCGTCCCGGCAAGAAGAAGAGCCGCATCGAGATCGAGTTCTACTCCGAGGATGACCTCGAGCGCCTGCTCGAACTTCTCTCCTCGGGCCGCGCCGATCGCCATGCCAATCCGCCCGATCACTTCTCTGTTTGACCTTGACGTGACTGTTTCACGTGAAACATCGTCGCGTCTCCACGTATCTTATAAAGGAGTATTCAATAGACAATGGACATTCAGGAAATCACGAAATTTGCCCTAAATAACATCATCCCGATTCTCGCCGGGCTCGGCGTCATCGCCGTCATTCTGCTGGCGCTGCTCATCAACCTCTACATGAAGGTCAGCTACATGAAGAAGCGCTACCGCAAGATGATGACGGGGGCGGATGGCGCGAACCTTGAGCGCATGCTCATCGGCCATCTCAACGAGATCCAGGAGGTGTCGGATGAGAACGCCGCCATCAAGCGCGAGAACGAGCGACTCGACAATCTCTTGCAGCTCGCCATCACGCGCGTCGGCGTCGTGCGCTTCCGCGCCTTCGATGATATGGGCAGTGACCTGAGCTATGCCGTTGCACTCCTCGATTCCTACAACGACGGCGTCATCCTCACGAGCATCTTCGGCCGTGAGGATTCGCGCAGCTACGTCAAGCCGGTCGAGAAGGGCCAGTCGACGTACCAGCTGATGCCGGAAGAGCAGCAGGCTCTCGACGAGGCGATGCGCAAGGGCACAACCGCCTGAACCATGAAATAAGCTTTGAATTGCGGTAAATCCTATGCTATAATAGGCGTAAGATTTACCGCATCATTATTTTCCAGTGAATCATCAGTAAGGCAAGGCAGTTTTAATCCAGGGAGCGTATTATTTCCGTGGATTATTTTTTTGTTTGGAGGTTTCATCTTTGGCGAAGAAAGAAGAACAAGAACAGAACGGCACTCCGGCCCCGAAGGCAGGAGTGACCGACAAGACGATGGTGATGGCTCCTGTGGCTGACCCGTCGGATGCGCCTGACTCAAAGGGCGATGCTCCGGCAGCGAAAGAGGAGAAGCCCAAGACCAAGAAGAAGCAGACGATCTACACGATCAAGCTGATCCCCGATGACAACGGTGACACGAAGAGCATCCGCCTGCCGGCGCGCGTGCTCAAGTTCGGCATCGCTTCGGTGGCGGCCGGCGCGCTGCTCTTCGTCGGTGCCTTCAGCTACTCGGTCTACAGCACGTTTGCCAACCAGAATGGCGCTTCGGAGATCCGCGAACTGCGCGAGGTCAACAACATCCAGCAGGAACAGCTCCTGCAGCTCTCCAAGAAGGCCAATGCCCTGCAGGACGAGATCGACCAGCTCACGCAGCTCGAGTCCGACCTGCGCCGCATGTCGGGTGCAGGCCCAGCACAGGATGACGGCTCGGGCGACGGCAGCGGCCTGACGAATGACGGCACGAGCGGCAAGCACGACGGCCAGGGCGGCCCGTACGTGCAGCAGCCGAGTCTCGACAATGTCAGCGAAGCGCTCGACAATGTCGAGAAGGACATCGAGAAGCGCCGCGCCTCGCTCCTCGAGCTGCAGGAGCAGCTCAAGGCACAGCAGGAGTCACTGGGCACGCCGGGGATGGTTTCGCTGCCGGGCTCGCTCGTCGGCAGCACTGTCTCGGTCACGACGCCGACGGGCTGGCCGGCACGCGGTGAGGTCAGCTCGCCGTATGGCCTGCGCTGGAATGGCTCGGACTTCCACCCGGGCATCGACATCGCCAACGACATGGGCACGCCGATCGTCGCGACGGCTGACGGCACGGTCACGACGGCCGGCTGGAATGCGGGCGGCTACGGCAACATGGTCGACATCGACCACGGCAACGGCATCATGACGCGCTACGGCCACGCGATGCAGGTCGTCGTCAGCGCCGGCCAGCACGTGCGCCGCGGCCAGATCATCGCCTACATGGGCAGCACGGGCTTCTCGACGGGCCCGCACGTCCACTACGAGGTCCGCGTCAATGGCCAGACGGTCAACCCGGTCAGCTACCTCTGACAATAGCATGGCGGTCATGACGGGATGATAGGAGCGCTACAGAGGCGCATATTCCGTTCTTACTGACAGGAAATATGGGATGAATCCGCACAGAACGCATTCTTTCGCGTTCTGTGCGGATTTTTTATTTTTAGGAGTAATTTTCGATGATAATCGAGGTAAATGCTACAATAGATAGGGGTATTCATGTATACATGTTAAGTTATGGTTGACATGTCAAGTATACATTTTTATAATAGAAGTTACGTAACACCATATGCATTGTGCGAATACATTTGTGTATTGATTGTATCAGGATAGAAGGAGAGACCGCTATGTGTCGGATAGGTTCCATAAAGAGTAAAGTACCCATTCAGCCCTCCAAGGCACTGCATCTCATGCTTCCGCAGCAGGAAGGCCATGACAACTCAGGCTTCGCGATGGTCATGCAGGATCTGTACGGGATCTTTTCCAATTATAAAGACAAGCCGCTGTTATCGCTCGCCTGCACGCAGCGCGGTGCCCAGCTCGTCGAGGAGTACATGGATACCCACAACTTCGTGCAGCTGGCCGAGTGGATCCCGGTTCCGGACAAACAGCCGGGCCTCGACATCCAGGCTATGCCGTACTACATCTTCCGCAACTACGATTATCCGGAAGATGCAGAGCACATGACGAAAGAGCAGAAGGAAGACCTGCTGCTCGACACGCGCCTGGCTCTGCGCAAGATCCTTGAGAAGGAGGATGCCGGTTACGTCTACTCGTTCTGGCCGGATGTGCTGACGCTCAAGGAGATCGGCGATCCGCGCGACATCGCGACGTACTTCCACCTCTGGGATGACAACGGTTGCCTCGTCGCGAAGTCCATCGTCGCCCAGTGCCGCCAGAACACGAACTACGACATCGTCCGCTATGCGGCGCACCCGTTCTTCCTGCAGGGCTACACGCTCTGCGCGAACGGCGAGAACACCTTCTACACGAAGAACAAGGAGTTCCAGAAATCGCTGCACCGCGGCTACATCGGCTTTGAGTCCGATTCCCAGTGCTTCCTCAACACGCTTCACTACGTCCATCATGAGCTCAAGTGGCCGCTGACGTATTACAAGCACGTCATCACGCCGCTGCCGTTCGAGGAGATCGCAGAGCGCCCGGACAAGGATGTCCTGATCGCCATCCGCCAGAGCCTCGCCAACCTCGAGATCAACGGCCCGAACACGATCATCGGCGTCCTGCCGGACAAGAAGATGATCACCTGCTGTGATTCCAAGAAGCTGCGCCCGGTCGTCGTCGGACGCACGGATGACATGGTGGCCATCTCGTCCGAGGTTTGTGGTCTCAATGAGATCATGCCGGACCGTGACCAGACGAAGGATATCTACCCGAATGAACGCGAAATCGTTGTGATCGACAACGACCTGGAGGTACAGAGATGGAAGCAGTAAAGACTCAAGACGTGGGCGTCAATGATCTGCCCTGGATAATCGAATATCACCCCGAACGCTGCACGATGTGCGGCAGCTGCGTGGCATCCTGCTCCTTCAAGTCCATCAAGGTGGCAGTGCGCGGCCAGTCCCTGACGGTGTCGGAAAAGCCGGTGCCGGAGCCGAAGAAGATCCATCAGGTGCGCCCCGTCATCAAGCAGGTCGCGAGCCTCACGGATTTCTGCCGCGGTTGCGGCATCTGCGAGAAGGTCTGCCCGAATGATGCCATCCGCCCGGTGCGCAACCCGGACACGAGAAAGACCCTGCTCTCGAAGGATCACGGCCCCATCAAGCGCGGCGGCCGCACGAACCTCAATGCGCAGCGCACGCTCGACTCGATCGTCGTCGGCCGCATCTCGCAGATGACGGACCCGTCGCTCGATGCAGCGCGCCACACGTTCGACATCCGCTCGCCGTTCGGCCGCGTGCTCTCGGCCAAGGAACTGCCGTTTGCCATCAAGGACGGCAAGCTTGTCGAGACGAAGCACACGCCGCCTGTGCACTGGATCTACCCGCTGATCTTCTCCGACATGTCCATCGGCGCGCTGTCGACGCGCGCCTGGGAAGCCGTCGCACTCGCTGTCGGTTACCTCAACGAGAAGTGCGGCCTGCCGGTCCGCATGAGCTCCGGTGAGGGCGGCATGCCCGTGAAGCTCCTCGAATCGGACTACCTCAAGTACTTCATCATCCAGATCGCTTCCGGTCACTTCGGCTGGAACCGCATCATCAAGGCCATGCCGCACATGAAGACGGACCCGGCCGGCATCCTCATCAAGATCGGTCAGGGCGCAAAGCCGGGCGACGGCGGTCTGCTGCCGGAGGCAAAAGTCGCCGAGCACGTCCAGGCCATCCGCGGTGTCCCGAAGGCGACGCTCGCTTCGCCGCCGAACCATCAGGGCCTTTACTCCATCGAGGAATCCGTCCAGAAGATGCACCTCTCGATGAATGCGGCCTTCGGCTTCCGCGTGCCGGTCGCCATCAAGTGCGCGGCTTCGGCAACGTCGGTATCCGTCTACAACAACCTGCTGCGCGACCCGTACAAGATCTGCGGCGGCTTCTTCATCGATGGCATCCAGGGCGGCACGGGCGCAGCCAATGAGGTCTCGCTCGACCACACGGGCCATCCTGTCGTCTCGAAGATCCGCGACTGCTATCTCGCAGCCGTCAAGCAGGGCTTGCAGGGCCAGATCCCGCTCTACGGCGGCGGCGGCATCGGCATGACGGGCAACGCTGCAGCCGATGCCTTCAAGATGATGTGCCTCGGCGCCAACGGCGTCTTCGTCGGCAAGATCCTCATCCAGCTCCTGGGCTGCATCGGCAATGAGCAGGGCCGCTGCAATGCCTGCAACACGGGCAAGTGCCCGATGGGCATCTGCTCGCAGGACCCGCGCCTCGTCAAGCGCCTCGATATAGACCGCGGCGCCCAGAAGATCGTCGACTACGTGCTGGCCTTCGATTCTGAGCTCAAGAAGCTCATGGCACCGATCGGCAACAGCTCGCTGCCGATTGGCCGCAGCGACGCGCTCGTCTCCACGGACAAGGCCGTGGCAGACAAGCTTGGCATCCAGTACGTTTGCTGATAGCAGGAGGAGAGCTTAATGTTTAAGATAGATACCATGAAAGGGCATGAACGCATGTCCACCCAGGACCTGCTCCTGGCCATCGGCGAAGCCGTCAAGCAGGGCGAGACGGACTTTGAGATCAAGGCCTCCGGCCAGCACGACATCGGCGGCCCGCTCTGGCATCCGGAAGGCAAGAAGCTGCACTTCCACGTCTGGAACGCCGGCCAGCGCACGGGCTCGATGTGCCTGCCGGGCACGGAGATCGTCATCGAGGAGTCGACGTCGGCAGATGTCGGCTGGCTCAACGCCGGCGGCATCATCACCGTCAAGGGCGATGCCGGTGACACGGCCGGCCACTGCTCGTCGGGCGGCAAGATCTTCATCGGCGGCCGCGGCGGCACGCGCACGGGCTCGCTGATGAAGCACGACCCGCTCTACGAGGAGCCGGAGCTCTGGATCCTCAAGAATGTCGGCTCGTTCTCGTTCGAGTTCATGGGCGGCGGCAAGGCCGTCGTCTGCGGCTACGACAGCGCCGAGTTTGACTCGGTGCTCGGCGAGCGCGCCTGCGTCGGCATGGTCGGCGGCACGGTCTACGTGCGCGGCCCGATCGGTACGCATCCGGCTGACATCATCTGCTCGGCTCTCGACGAGGACGACATTGCCTTCCTCGCGGGCGGCATGGATGAATTCCTCGCGCACATCGAGCGCCCGGAGCTCAAGGCCGAGCTCACGGACTGGAGCCAGTGGCACAAGCTGCGCCCGCTGACGGCTGCTGAGCGCAAGCCGAAACCGGCGCCGGACCTCCATTCCTTCCGCTTGCACGAGTGGGTCAAGGGCGGCATCTTCTCGGATGTCGCACACGACGACTTCGCCGTCCACACGACGATCTCGCACGGCCTCTACCGCCTGCGTGTGCCGAGCTGGGACAATGCAGCGTACGCCGCACCGTGCGAGTTCAACTGCCCGACGGGCATCCCGACGCAGCTGCGCTACAAGTACATCCGCAACGGCGAGCTCGACAAGGCCATCCAGCTCGAACTCGACTACACGCCGTTCCCGGGCTGCGTCTGCGGCTCCGTCTGCCCGAACCCCTGCATGGATGCCTGCACGCGCGGCACGATCGATGAGCCGATCCAGATCGGCGACCTCGGCTACAGCTCCGCCTTTGCGAAGGTAGAGCCGCCGAAGGAGAAGACGGGCAAGAAGATCGGCATCATCGGCGGCGGCGTCGCCGGCCTCTCGACGGCCTGGCAGCTCGCCCGCAAGGGCCACGATGTCACGGTCTACGACGATGCAGATAGCATCGGCGGCAAGCTCGAGCAGGTCATCCCGCGCGGACGCCTCTCGCACGAGCTGCTCGAATTCGAGCTCAAGCGTATCGAGAGCGTCGGCGTCACGTTCGTCGAGGGCTGCAGGGTCGATCGTGAGAAGTTCGACAAGATCCGCGAAGCGAGCGACGCCGTCGTCGTCGCGACGGGCGGCACGAAGACCCGCTTCTTCCCGTGGGAGGGCGTCGAGCATCTGACGATGGGCCTCGAGTACCTCAAGTCCATCAACCGTGGCGAGCACCCGAAGACGGGCAAGAAGGTCGTCGTCATCGGCGCCGGCAACTCCGGCATGGATACGTGCCGCGGCGCCTACGAGATGGGCGCTGAGTCCGTCATCGCAGTCGATGTCCAGAAGCCGGCTGCCTTCGAGAAGGAAATCGCCTACTTCGAGGGCCTCGGCGGCAAAATCGTCTGGCCGTTCTTCACGAGCAAGATCACGCCGGAGGGCGTCTACGGCAATGACGGCCGTTTCATCGAAGCCGACCAGGTCATCGTTTCCATCGGTGAGGAGCCTGTTCTCGACTTCCTGCCGGAGGACGAGGGCATCGAGTACTTCCGCAAGAGCTGGCTCGTGCCGAAGAAAGACCTCTCCATCGCGGACGGCGTCTTCACGGCCGGCGATACGATCAAGCCGGGCCGTCTGACGGATGCCATCGGCAGCGGCCGCAAGGCTGCCTGGTACGTCGACCAGTACGTCATGGGCAAGGAGTACAAGGCATTCCCCGAGAAGAAGCAGGTCCCGGCAGAGCGCCTCTCGAAGGCATACTTCGAGAAGTGCCACCACTGCGAGCTCGGCGACCCGGTCAGCGACTACAAGCGCTGCGTGAGCTGCGGCACCTGCCGCGACTGCAAGATGTGCCTCGAGTCCTGCCCGGAGAAGGCCATCAACCGCATCGAGCACGAGGATGGCACTATCGAGTACACGAGCGACCCGAAGCGCTGCATCGGCTGCGGCATTTGCGCCGGCGTCTGCCCGTGCGGTGTCTGGACGATCAAGGACAATCCGGAAAAGATCCCGATGTACTCTACGGGCGCCAAAGCCTGAGAGTCTGCACATAAAAAAATCAGCCTTTCCGCTTTTCGGCGGGAAGGCTGATTTTTTGTTTCACGTGAAACAACGAGCTGCGTCAGTCGGCGCGATACGATGTTTCACGTGAAACACGCCCTGGTGTGTGATGGCGGTGATGATAGAGCGCTCTGGCGCTGAAGTCGCGCATCCTGGCGACCAGCAGGAAGAGGCCGAAGATCAGGGCTGTGATGTCGGCGGCCGGCACGGCGAGCCAGACGCCGCGCAGTCCGAAGAGGTGCGGCAGGGTCAGAAGGAAGATGACGATGCCGAGCAGGTTGCGCGCGAATGACATCAGGGCCGAGGTGCGGCCATCGGAGATGGCTGTGAAGAAGCCTGAGATGAAGAGGTTGAAGCCGCAGAGCAGGAACGAGAGTGAGAAGAGCAGGAAGCCCTGGTGCGTGAGCTCGTAGACGTGGCCGCCCTGCGGCAGGAACAGAGAGATTAGGGGTCCTGCGAGCAGGCGGGATAGCCCAAATGACAGCAGCGCCCCGCCCGCGATGGCCATCAGGCTGAGGCGCACGAGGCGGCGCAGCTCTCCGAAATCCCTGGCGCCGAAGCGGTAGGAGAAGACGGGAGCGACACCGTTCGTGAAGCCCATGTAGATGGCCGTCAGTAGCATCTCGGCGTAGAGGATGACGGAGATGGCGGCGACGCCGTCGGCACCGGCGTAGCGGAAGGTCAGGATGTTGAACAGGAAAGTCGTGATGCCGACGGAGAGCTGCGTGACGAGCTCCGAGCTGCCGTTGTACATGGCCTGGCCGAGCGCGCGCCACTCGAGCGGCGCCTTAGTGAAGCGGAGCGTCCGGCTGCTGCGCCAGAAGTAGGCGAGGCCGATGACGGCGGAGAGCAGGTCAGCGATGCCCGTCGCAAGGCCGGCGCCGAAGACGCCGAGACCGAGGTGGGCGAGGAAGAGGTAGTCGAGGCCGGCGTTCGTCAGCCCCGCCAGCACAGAGACGCGGAAGCCCTGCATCGGCCGGCCGTCGGCGATGAAGAATGCGTTGAAGAGGATCATCAGCGCGGCAAACGGGAAGAAGGGCAGCAGGGCGTAGAGATAGCTGCGGCAGTCCGCGAGCAGCTCTGGCGAAGCGCCGAGCAGGAAGAGCAGCCCATCTCCTGCGGCAACGGCGAGAATGGCCAGGGCCGAGGCGAGCGCGATGGCAGTCACGGTGATCAGTGTGAAGCGGCGGCGTGCAGCCGCCGTTTTCCCTTCGCCGAGATTCTTGGCGACGAGGGCCGAGCCGCCCGAGGCCAGCATGATCGCGAGGCCGAGCACGAGGTTGATGACGGGGTAGACGATGTTCGAGGCGGCCAGCGCATCGCTGCCGGCGAAGCGGCCGATGAAGATGCCGTCCGTCACCGTGTAGAGTGAGATGATGATCATCATGCCGATGGACGGCGCGGCGAAGCGCAGCAGGCTCCTGAGGGTGAAATGGCGGGCGAGCGGCGATGCCGGCTCTGCCCGCTTCGTTCGCGCAATCTGTGCAGCTTGTCTGTCTTTTGTCGTAGTCGTTGTCATATCTATCAAGATCCTTTCAGAAAAATGTCCTATACTCATGGTAGAGTATACAGTAACTGTAAAGTCAAGGGGGCATGAAGTATGGAAGGCGGTCTCAACTTCCAGACCGGGGAGTTCGCAAAGCTCTGCGGCGTCAACAAGAGGACGCTGCACTACTACGATGAGCAGGGCATCTTCTCGCCCGACCACGTCGGGGAGAACCACTACCGCTACTATTCGGCGCGCCAGCTCTACCCGTTCATTATGATACGGCTGCTGCGCCAGATGGGGCTGGAGCTCTCCGAGATCCAGGACTATATGCGCCACCGCAGCCCCGAGCGTCTGAGCCGCCTGCTGGCCGAGCAGGAAGACTGGCTCGACGCGGAGATCCAGAAGCTGCAGTACATGAAGGAGATCGTGCACAACCAGCGCCAGATGCTCGTGCTCGCCAAGGACATCTGCTGTGACACCATCCGCATCGAGCCGTGGCCAGAGGCCAATCTGATCTGCTCGGGACCGGTCCGGCAGATGATGTTCAAGGAGGACCACGCCGGTATCGAGCGCGCGCTCATGGCGCACATGCGCTACATCATGGAGCACGGTCTGAATTCCGGCCTCGTCTTCGGCGCCATGGTCAGGCGGGCGGATTTCCTCGAAGGCGATGGCCATCTCCTATCGCGCTTCTTCACCGTGACGACGCGCAGCGTGGCAACTGTGCCGCCGGATGTGCTGTTCGTCCGGCCGGCGGGGCGCTACCTCGTCACGTACTTCCGCGGCGACTACATGAAGACAGGCGCCGCCTACGACAGGCTCCGCGACTACCTGCAATCACATCCGGCCTTGCATGCCGGTGCCTATTCGTATGAGGAGAGCATCTTGGAGGACCTCAGCACGGCCGACCCGCGCGGCTACCTGACGCGCGTGGGCATACGGCTGCAGGACGACAGCAAGAGAGAGGAATGAGAACCATTATGGATTTGAAACAATTGCGTTATTTCATGGCGATCGTGGAGGAGCGGCAGATTACGGCTGCCGCGAGGCGGCTGCACATGGCCCAGCCGCCGCTGAGCAATCAGATGAAGCTGCTCGAGGAAGAACTCGGGCTCACGCTCTTTAGCCGCGGCCCGCATCACATCGAGCTGACGGATGCCGGCAGGCTCTTCGCCGCGCGCGCCGAGGAGCTCCTCGAGATGGCCGCGGCGACGAAGCGAGAGCTGCGGGATTTCAAGCAGGGGCTCAGCGGGACGCTGGCCCTCGGCACCGTCTCGTCCTCCGGCGGCATCTTGCTCCAGGAGGGCATGCGCGCCTTCCGGGAGACGTATCCGCGCGTCCAGTTTGAGATCCACGACGGCAATACGTATCAGCTCATCGAGCTGCTGGAAAAGGGGCTCATCGAGATCGCCATCGTGCGCACGCCGTTCAATGCCGCGCATTTCAACTGCAAATACCGGAAGCCGGAGCCCATGATCGTCGCGATGACGGAGGACCTCGACTGGGCCCCGGAGCGGGAATCGATCCGCGTGGAGGAAATGCCGGGAAGGCCGTTGATCCTCTACCGGCGCTTTGAGCAGCTGCTCATGGATACCTTTGCCGCACACGACGTTACGCCCGATGTCGTCTGCCGCAACGACGATGCGCGCACAACGATCCTCTGGGCCAACGCCGGCCTCGGCGTCGCCATCGCGCCGGCCGCTGCCGTGAACCTCGCGGCCCACAACCATCTGCACGTCAAGCGCATTGATGAACCGTCCCTGGAAACGCGACTGGCCGCCATCTGGCCGCGCAGCCGCTACCTCTCGGCTGTCGCCAAGCACTTCCTGCAATCTTTTTGACTGAGTCAATTAATTTAACGGAAATTCAACTTCTATTTAAAGGGAATACAAGACGGTTTGCCTATAATACAAGCATCAAACGAGATACAGACTCGCTCGCAAGAGAGGAGAGAGATCATCATGATGAAATGGAAAAAAGGCATGGCCGCCCTGATGGCCGGTATCATGAGCTTTGGCGTGCTGAGCACGACGTTGGCCGTCCCCGCAGAAGCAGCCTCGCATCACTACGAGGACTCGAATTGGCATTCGCGCCATGACCGCCAGGTCGAGAAGCAGCGCCATGAAGCACATGAGCGCTGGGAGCGCGAGCACCGCCGCACAGAGAAGTCCTCGAAGGGCCACTCGACAGGTGAAGTCACGACGGCCGCCATCCTCGGTGCCGTCGTCGGCGCTGTCATCGCCAAGAATACCTGATGCTTGTGTACCAGGAAATAAATTCGCTCCCGAGGCGTCCAGGAGAAGGAAAACGCCCCTGCTCTGGCGAAATCATTACGTTGAAATACGAGAATTAAAGACCGCTGTTCTGCAAAGAAAAGCGGTTTTCTTTTTGTCATGATAATCATGAAAGGATGGGGATATCTATGAACTTGAAGCAATACGTCTTGACAGCTCTGGCTGTCAGTGCCCTGACCATGCCTTGGACTCTGGGTGTGACGCAGGCTGCTGCTGCCGATGCTGCGGCACAGCCGGAAGCTGAGCCTGCTCCGCAGGCAGTGAGCAGCGCGGCGGCCACCACGGCCAAGACCGTCAAGGCAGACGCGCCAATCAAGGTAAAGCAGGCGAAGTACAGCCTGAAGTTCAATGCGAAGAACTACACGAAGGAGACGCTGAAGCTCGAGGGACAGGCGGTGGCATTCCGCGCCTACCGCGATGTCGTCTATACCGCA
Organism: Mitsuokella jalaludinii; assembly: GCF_928722185.1. Lineage (NCBI taxonomy): Bacteria > Bacillati > Bacillota > Negativicutes > Selenomonadales > Selenomonadaceae > Mitsuokella > Mitsuokella jalaludinii. The sequence goes on along the minus strand of NZ_CAKMXA010000001.1, from coordinate 1,523,586 downwards.
AAGCCGGCTTCCGTCGCCTCCGAGTCCATGAGCATCTTCATCCCCGAGGCGTATTTCCAGAAGGGCGGCACAGTCAATGGCTACACGGCGAAGACCGCGCCGATCTTCCTGCCCAATGGCGTCGGCGGCTACATGCCGGGCGAGAGCAAGGAGCCGAGCGCCAGTGACCGCATGAGCGGCGGGGCCAATGCCTCGCTCGTCGCTCTCTCGAAGGGCTACGTCGTGGCGGCCCCTGCTATTCGCGGCCGCACGACGGTCGGCGATGACGGCAAGACGTATGTCGGCAAGGCGCCGGCCTTCCTCGTCGACTACAAGGCGGCCGTGCGCTACCTGCGCTACAACCGCCATCGCCTGCCGGCCGGCAACACCGACAGGATCATCTCGGACGGCACGAGCGCGGGCGGCGCGCTCTCGGCTCTGCTCGGCGCCACGGGCAACAGCAAGGAGTACGATGCTGAGCTCCGGGCCGTCGGCGCGGCAAATGAGCGCGACGACATCTTCGCCGCGATGGCCTACTGCCCGATCACGAACCTCGACCATGCCGACATGGCCTACGAGTGGATGTTCAACGGCGTTAATACAGCATATCAGAGCAGCGTGCCGATGAGCCCGCTGCTGCCGCTGAAGGCAGGTTTCATGCCGGGAAGCCTCCAGGTGGGCGGCAAGACGGTGCCGCTCGGCCCGGGACCTGTCGTCCAGGGCGACAGCAGCGCTGTGACGGACCGCCCCGACAATGCGCCGACGGAGAGCAGCACCGCGACAGAGATGACGCAGGAGGAGCGCGTGGCCTCCGCACAGCTCAAGGCGCTGTTCCCCGCCTATGTCAACAGCCTGGGCCTCAAGGACCGTCAGGGGCGCGCGCTGACGCTCGACGAGGACGGCACGGGCAGCTTCGCCGACTACATCAAGTCGGTCTACGCCGCTTCGGCGCAGTCGGCGCTCGATGCGGGCGAAGACCTCTCAGCGCTCGACTGGCTAACCATCGAGAACGGCATGGTCAAAGATGTGGATCTTGCCAAGTATGCCGCCTGGGCGACGCGCCTCAAGGCAGCGCCGGCCTTCGACAAGTTCGACCGCAGCTCTGCCGAGAACGATGAATTCGGCACGACCGACAACACGCCACGCCACTTCACAGGCTTCTCGCTGACGCGCGATAAGGAAGCCGGTGCGACCATGGCGACGTGGGATGATGTCCGCCGCATGAACCCCATGTACTTCATCGGCCAGCAGGATGTCACCGTCGCACCGCACTGGCGCATCCGCCACGGGGCCAAGGACCGCGATACGAGCCTGGCCGTCCCCGCGCTGCTGGCCCTGAAGCTGCAGGACAGCGGCTATGACGTTGACTTCGCCTCGCCGTGGGGCAAGGGCCATGCCGGCGACTACGACCTCGCAGAGCTCTTCGACTGGGCCGACGGCCTATGCAAGGCAGCGGACACGCGCAAGAAATAACAGCATATGCCTCATGATTCGTGAACTCAATCAAGAGCATCTCGCTGACTGCGGGATGCTCTTTTTTTATTAGAAAATAAGCAGTAAACAAAAAATAAATGGTGTCCTTTCTTACAGCGAGCATTCATAGCTTCATGCTATAATAGAGTGTGACAGAATCGCAATGAAAAGAAAGAGAAGTGCATGGGTTGAGCGCGGCGCGCTTCTCGCTTATCAGGAAAGGTGAATCGTATCATGATGACATTGACGCAGATGCGTTATTTTTATGAGGTCTGCCAGTGGCAGAATATCACGAAGGCCGCCGAGCATCTCCACGTCTCGCAGCCGACGATCAGCGTGGCGATGCAGACGCTCGAGGCAGAGACGGGGCTGAACCTGTTTCACCGCGAAGGCCGGAAGCTCGTCGTGACGCCGGAGGGCAGTAAGTTACTTGTTAAGGTCAACCACATTTTAAGCCAGATGGACCAGCTCGAACTGGAGATCCAGGACATGGCGCACAACCGCAATCACATCCGCATGGCGTTGCCGCTGCAGATCGGCACGCGTTTCCTGCCGCGCATCCTCGGCGAGTTCCGTCGCACGCATCCGCAGATCAAGCTCGAGATCATCGAGTCGGGCGGCATCAGCGCTCTGCAGATGGTTGAGGACGAGAAACTCGACATCGCCCTGACGAACTACACGACAGGCTTCAGCCAGAAGCTCCATTACCAGAAACTCTACGACTGCGAATGCTGTTTCGTCACGTACCCGTCCCATCCGCTGGCCAAGCGCAAGGCCGTCTCGTTCGCCGATCTTGCCGATGAAGAGCTCGTTATGCTCGACAGCCACTACTTCATCTATCGCATCGTCCACGACCTCTATGCCCAGCACAGCTGCAAGCCGCACATCATCCACTTCTCGCCGTACCTCCACACGATCAAGAACCTCGTCGAGCGCGGTATCTGCTCGACGTTCCTCGCCCGCCAGGCAGTGCTCCCCGACGAGAACCTCGTCGCCGTCTCTCTCGAGAAGCCCTTCTACATCAATTCCGGCATCGTCACCAAGAAGGGCCGCCAGGTCTACGAGGACGAGCAGCAGCTCATTGATTATTTGAGAGAAATTACAAAAGATATGTAAATATACAATGCGAAGATAGAAAAAAGAAAATAAAAATTAATATTACCAAAAACTTGATTCAAGAGTTACCTTGCGATATAGTGTAGATAGATTCCATGCAACATTAATCCATACCTAGCCATACTGTTATATATACGGAACGCGAGTTTGTATTTGGTTGCATATCATTGGGAAAATGTTGCATTTATATAAGGAATACAGGAGAAGATTGGGATATCCTGTCGCTTATCGCATCGAACGCTTGATAGCAGGATGTGGAGATCCTTCAAGCGCGCTGAGCAGGCAGATATCACGTCCGTGTTTCTATGCCAGTATGTATAGGATGAATGAATATACATACACCCGGGGGTTATTTGGCTGCGTGTACAGAAGTACAAGGAAGGAACTCTATGAATCGTATTTATCAAGTTGTCTGGAGCCAGGTCAAGAATTGCTACGTCGTCGTCTCAGAGAGCGCAAGCTCCCACAGCAAGAAGAAGTCGGCTCACCTGGCACCGTCGACCACCAAGCGCACCATGCTGGCCATGAGCCTGGGCGCAGCCGTGCTGTTCGGATCGGCAGCTTCAGCATCTGCCGCAGCAGGCAAGGTCATTGGCGGCGGTGGTACAGAAAGTGGTGATACTTCATCTGCACAGGGTGAAGATGCTACAATCAGCGGCGGCTTTGTCAACCATGCAGAGGGGAATTATTCCAGTGTCAGCGGCGGCTCGAAAAACCATGCCAAAGGGACAAATTCCAGCGTCAGCGGTGGTACGGATAACCAGGCCTTTGGAGAAGACTCCAGCGTCAGCGGCGGTGGGCAGAACAAGGCTACTGGCAAGGGAGCCAGCGTTGCCGGCGGTGCACAGAATCAGGCTGGCGGTGATTTTGCCACAGTCAGCGGCGGTACCGGCAATAAAGCATTCGGCTATGGTTCGATCGTCATTGGCGGTACCGGCAATGTGGCGGGCAAGGTGGCCGTCGATGATAAGGGAAATTACCTGACCGATGCAAATGGCAACCAGTATCCGGCCGATCAGGGCAAAGATCCCTTTTTCCGCATCGGTCAGGATTCCGTCGCCATTGGCGGCGTCTCGTCTTCGGTGCAGGGCAACTATTCCGTCGGCATTGCCGGCGGCAGTACCAGTGCAAAGGCTGCCAGCGGTTTGGCCGCCGGCAAACAGGCTACGGTCACGATGGCCAATGGCGTGGCCATCGGCTATGAGTCCACGGCCTCTGTGATCGACGCATCTCGCACAGCGGATACAGAAGGGCGTATTGTATCGTTTGGTCATCAGGCAGGGGATGTTTACTATACCGTAGATTATCAGAACCATACGGTTACAGAAAACAAATATGACTCTGCTGCCTACAACCGTCTCGTCAATGTAGCTGATGGCATCGATGACCACGATGTCGTCGTCATGGAACAGCTCAAGAACGCCAAGGCAGAGGCAGTGGCAACGGCCAAGAACCAGATCAAGGTTAAGGGCGATGAAGTCAACGTTCATGCAGAAGAAACCACGGACAAGGCCGGCGTACAGACTACGACCATCAGCCTGAAGCCAAAGGTCACGCTGAAGGAGAGTACGGACACCACCGGCGCGAAACAGGTGGTGCTCGACGGCACGGCAGGCACCATTTCCGTCGGCCTCAGCACGGATGCAAAGAACTACATCTCGCTGAATGGGACGACGGGCGTGGCCAAGGTGGGCGCTGTCGAGATCGGCAATCAGAACTTCACCTATACGTATGACAAGCCTGACGGAATGAATGATAACGGTACGGTGAAACTCACGTCCACCCGGGCTACTGTAGAAGGATCCTTTGTGACGGGTCTCTCCAACAAGACCTGGACGCCGGGCAACTATGTGACCGGCCGGGCAGCTACGGAAGATCAGCTGGAACAGGCAGGCCGCCACTTCCTGAGCATCAAGACGGCCAATAAAGATGATGATGGCAATCCGATAACGCCGGTGAAAGAACGAGCACTGGCCAATTACTACAATGATGGTGCCACGGGCTCGGCTTCCATGGCCTTTGGCGTGGGCACCACGGCACAGGGGAATCTATCCCTGGCCATGGGCGTCAACAGCTCCGCTTCAGGCCTGAATTCTCTGGCCATCGGCTATGGCAATGAAGCAGCCGGCACGCAGTCGGTAGCTGTGGGCAACGGCACCAATGCCAGCGGCAATTACTCCGTTGCCATGGGCCTTGGCGCTGAGGCCGGTACGAAGAATACAGATGTAGAGTCTACCGACCATGGCGGTGCTGTAGCCGTTGGTTATGGTGCTGGCGCAGCAGAAACCGGTTCGGCCGCCTACGGCTATTCGGCTACGGCAAGTGCAGTAGAATCCTCGGCTTTTGGTACCAGTGCGCAGGCCAATAAAGAAGGCAGCATAGCCTTGGGTGCTCACTCTGTAGCCAACCGGGAAAAGGGATCTACCGGTTATTTAGCGCCGGATATGACAGATCCCGCCAATGCAGCCAAGGCAGCGACCTGGGTGTCCACTTCCGGTGCTGTTTCCCTGGGCGGAACTGACGCAGCTGAAGCCGGAGCGAACAAGACCATCAGCCGCCAGATCACGAATCTGGCCGCCGGTTCCGAGGACTCTGATGCTGTCAATGTGGCTCAGCTCAAAGCTTTGGCAAGCCAGGGTATGAACTTCCAGGGCAATGATACGACGACCTCTGTCCACCTGAACCAGGGCGGCACGCTCCTGCTCCAGGGCAGCGGTACCAAGAAGGATGAAGAATACTCCACGCAGAATGTGAAGGTCTTGACCGATGCAGCTAATCAGCGACTGTCCATTGCCCTGGACAAGAATCCGGACTTCGATTCGGTGACGGCAGGCACAGCGCTGACCGACGCAGATAACGGCAAAGCCGGTTCCATCAAGATCGTTGGAGCAGACAGCAAAAATAAAAATAAGGCCACGACCATCACGGCGGGCTATGCCGCTTCGCCGGAACTCGCCGGCGCCAATGGCACGGGCCGCATCAGCTATACCGACGGGGATGGCACAGCTCATACCGTGGCTACCCTCGGCGATGGCCTCAAGCTGGCCGGAGACGCGGGAAAGGGCAGCGTTGCTCTTGACAACACCCTCACCGTTTCCGGAGGCGCCACGAATCTGGCAGATGGCAGTAATATCGGCGTCACGGCCAACGGCTCCACCCTTTCCCTGAAACTGGCCAAGAACATCACCGGCCTCGATACGGTGACGGCCGGCGGCGTCAAGATGGGCACGCAGACGGATGGCAATGATACCACCAAGAGCGGGAACTACGTCACCGGTCTTGACAACAAGACATGGACCGTAGGGCAGACCCAGCCGGTCACGGGCCGTGCTGCTACAGAGAATCAGCTGAAGAGCGTCGCTGATGTAGTAAATAGCAACAAGACCCAGATTACGACCAATACGAATAATATCGCCAAAGGGCTGAATTTCTCTGCCAGCAACAAGGTGGATGGCGCCTATAAGACGGTCAACCGCGCTTTGGGCAGCACAGTGGCAGTCCGCGCCAATGATGCCCAGGACGGTCATACCTACAAGACGGACAACCTGACCACGGAGATCGACGACAACGGCATCATCACCGTGAAGATGGACACCAAGCTCACGGCGGATAAGGTGACCGTTGGCACAGGTGACAATGCCATCACCCTTGACGGAAGCAATGGCAATGTGACCACCGGATCGTCCACCCTGGGCGGCACGGGCCTGACCATCACAAATGGCCCCAGCGTCACCACCAGCGGCATCAGCGGTGGTAGCAAGCAGATCACTGAGGTCAAGAGCGGTGCATCCAGGTATGATGATTCCAATAATCCGATATATGGAACAGACACCAATGCCGCCAATATCGGCGATGTCAAGAATATTGCCGCAAAGACGGTCACCGTCAGCGGAGACGGTACAAATACGACAGTCGCTAAGACTACCAATGCAGACGACGGAACGGTGGACTACAAGGTTTCCCTGAATGACAGCGTGACACTGGGCAGCGATGCTGGAACACAGGTTTCCTTGAATGGCAAGACCGGTGTCATCAAGGCTGGCAATCAGGCGACTATCGACGGCAGTGCAGGAACGGCTTCCATTGGCAATCTCTCCTTGGGGACTGTTGCAGCGAATACCCTGACCTTAAACGGTAAAGATGGCAAAGACACCACCCAGAAGGCAGATGCAGGAACGTATGCAACGGGCTTGACCAATACGACTTGGGACGTCGCCAACCCGTCTTATGTCAGCGGTAGAGCTGCGACGGAAGACGAACTCCTGACTGTATCCAATACCGTTAACTCCGGCTGGAAGGCCCAAATTAACGGCAAGGATGTCAAGACTGTCACACCGACCGATAACACCTTGAACTTTGTGGCAGGGGATAATATTTCCCTTTCCAGCGGCAAGGATATCAAGATTGCCACTACACCGGATGTCAATTTCACAACGGTCAGCGTCGGTGGTACCAATACTAGCGGCACTTATACAGGCGGCATTTTCCTGGGAAATCAGGCTGGCGGTGGTGCTAATGGCAGTGCTGATTCCCCGATTATGAGTATTACAGGACTTAAAAATACAGCCTGGGTGAAGGACAACTTTATGTCCGGCCGTGCGGCTACAGAAGATCAGCTGAACGCAGTAGCCCAGCAGATTAAAGGCGAAGTCAACGCTGCTGATATTTATGGGTCAGTTGTAAAATGAACTTGAACAGTTAATCAAAAAATAAAAATCCATAGTGAAGCTTCATGTTAAAATGGTTTTGGAGAAATCATCAACAAAGGAGCAATCACTATGGATCACATCCATTCTAACACAATTGAGGACGTACGTACACCCGGTCGCCATCTTTCTTTAGAAGAACGTGGCATGATTCAGGCTCTGCATCGTCAGGGGCATTCCCTTCGCGACATCGCTGCCGCGGTAGGATGTGCTCATACGACTGTTTTCTATGAGCTTCGGCGTGGAACGCCGGAGCGAAAAAGCAAGCACGGTCGCGCCCCTCAGTATATGGCAAAACGCGGTCAGCAGTCTTACGCAAAGAATCGCAAAAACTCCAGGAAACCTTGTAAAATCGACCATGACGACTGCGAGCCATTCATCCAATGGATGGTAGAACGAGTCCGTCTGGAACGCTGGTCACTGGATGCTTGTGTTGGCTATGCCAGGCTGAATAAGCTGTTTACGCCGGAACAGATTCCCTGTACCAAGACGCTCTACAACATGCTTTGGTCTAACAAGCTTCCACTGTCGCTCTTCGAAGTGCCGCGGGCCTTGAGACACAAGCGCCACCGCAAATGGGTACGTAAAAACAAGCGTATGAAGGGGCGCTCCATTGAGGAACGTCCTGCCATCGTCAATGATGGCACGGAGATTGGCCACTGGGAAGTGGATACAGTCGTTGGTCAGCGCGCAGGCCGTGAGGCAGTAGTGTTTACCGCTGTTGAAAAGGTTACACGCAACTACATCGCCATCCGCATTCCTGGACGTACCTGTGCCGGCGTTGAAGCCGCTCTTGCACAGTTGCAGGAGCTGTATGGCACAGAACGCTTCAGCCAGATTTTTAAGACGATGACGGCCGATAACGGTCCTGAGTTTGAGACTCTGTCGCAGTTCGAGCATCTTGGCACCAAGGTGTACTTTACGCATCCGTACAGTTCGTGGGAACGGGCTCAGAATGAACGCCACAATGGCCTACTGAGGGATTTCATCCCAAAAGGCATGTCCATGGAGCGGTTCTCTGATGAGGATGTCCTGAACACGGCAGATACACTGAACCAGCGCCCACGTCGTGTTTTGGGCTACCATACACCGTCAGAACTATTTGATGCATTCCTCGATGAAGTTTATGCTATTGAGTGTGTTTCTTGATTATGAGTGTTCAAATTCAACTTGCAATTTACCACCCATTTGCGGTGGCGCTTGTGTCTCAAGGCCCGCGGCACTTCGAAGAGCGACAGTGGAAGCTTGTTAGACCAAAGCATGTTGTAGAGCGTCTTGGTACAGGGAATCTGTTCCGGCGTAAACAGCTTATTCAGCCTGGCATAGCCAACACAAGCATCCAGTGACCAGCGTTCCAGACGGACTCGTTCTACCATCCATTGGATGAATGGCTCGCAGTCGTCATGGTCGATTTTACAAGGTTTCCTGGAGTTTTTGCGATTCTTTGCGTAAGACTGCTGACCGCGTTTTGCCATATACTGAGGGGCGCGACCGTGCTTGCTTTTTCGCTCCGGCGTTCCACGCCGAAGCTCATAGAAAACAGTCGTATGAGCACATCCTACCGCGGCAGCGATGTCGCGAAGGGAATGCCCCTGACGATGCAGAGCCTGAATCATGCCACGTTCTTCTAAAGAAAGATGGCGACCGGGTGTACGTACGTCCTCAATTGTGTTAGAATGGATGTGATCCATAGTGATTGCTCCTTTGTTGATGATTTCTCCAAAACCATTTTAACATGAAGCTTCACTATGGATTTTTATTTTTTGATTAACTGTTCAAGTTCATTTTACAACTGACCACCGCAAATGGGTACGTAAAAACAAGCGTATGAAGGGGCGCTCCATTGAGGAACGTCCTGCCATCGTCAATGATGGCACGGAGATTGGCCACTGGGAAGTGGATACAGTCGTTGGTCAGCGCGCAGGCCGTGAGGCAGTAGTGTTTACCGCTGTTGAAAAGGTTACACGCAACTACATCGCCATCCGCATTCCTGGACGTACCTGTGCCGGCGTTGAAGCCGCTCTTGCACAGTTGCAGGAGCTGTATGGCACAGAACGCTTCAGCCAGATTTTTAAGACGATGACGGCCGATAACGGTCCTGAGTTTGAGACTCTGTCGCAGTTCGAGCATCTTGGCACCAAGGTGTACTTTACGCATCCGTACAGTTCGTGGGAACGGGCTCAGAATGAACGCCACAATGGCCTACTGAGGGATTTCATCCCAAAAGGCATGTCCATGGAGCGGTTCTCTGATGAGGATGTCCTGAACACGGCAGATACACTGAACCAGCGCCCACGTCGTGTTTTGGGCTACCATACACCGTCAGAACTATTTGATGCATTCCTCGATGAAGTTTATGCTATTGAGTGTGTTTCTTGATTATGAGTGTTCAAATTCAACTTGCAATTTACCGCTGATATTTATGTAGAGAGCGGATCTGTTTCTTATGATACAAAGGGCGATGGAACTGGTACATTGCAGCGTTCTAATAAGACTACAGGCAATCTGACTGGTCTCCACGATTACTATGTCACCGGCGGCAGTGTCAGTGCCGATGGTAAAACGCTGACACTAACGAAAAACGGCGGCGATGCCATTCCGGGGATTGACCTGACCAACGTCCTGGATCAGGACAGCCATCTGGTGGTTGCTGACGGTGGTGCATACACCGTAGACAGTGACGGCAAGGTAACACTCAAGGTAAAAAATAACGTAGCGGGAAGTACTCCTACGGATGTAGTGATTTCCGGCATCGCTAGCAATGCGGCTCTGCAGCAAGGCCTGAATTTCAGGGCCAATGCTGCTGAAAAAACGGATGGCAGTGCTACCTACAATGCCCAGTTGGGAGGAACTGTCAGCGTGTTGGGCGGTGCAGCACAAGAGAAGCACACCTATAACACGGATAACATCACCACTACCATGGACAACGGCACCATTACGGTGAAACTGGACGATAACCTGACTGCCACTAGCCTGACGGCAGGATCGAATACCGTTGATGGCAGTGTAAAAGTTACTGGTGCCAAGGGTGCCTATGTGGAGATGGACGGCAGTGACGGTTCCATTCATCTGGGTAACAACGGCGGCCGCTATTCGGCACTGTATCAGGACTATGGCGGCAAGGGCTTCCTGTCTTCTGAAACCTCACCCCGTCTGGAATATGCGGTGGACAATGACCCGAATACGCGCCATACCATTGCCACCCTCGACGATGGCATGAAATTTGCCGGTGATGATGCTAAGACCGATGCAACAAATGTGGTCAGCAGGGCGCTCAACAGCAAGTTGAATATTACGGGCGGGGCTGATACCAACGGCCTGACCAATGGTAACATCGGCGTGGTGAAGAACGATGCTGGTGACGGGCTGACCATCAAGCTGAACAAAGACCTGACGGATATGAGTACCATCAGCTTTGCGCCGACTGCAGGCACCACCGGCAGTGGCATCAAGATTGGCTCCCAGACCATTGCCAACAACGGTACCAGCCCCAACTCTGCGACTGGCGACTACATCACGGGCCTGACCAACACGCAGTGGTCGAAGGACGGCATCGTCAGCGGCCGGGCGGCTACGGAAGACCAGCTCCAGCAGGTGGCCAAGTCCATTGTCAATGGCTCGGCTACGGGCGGCGGCTTTGGCCTCAGCGCAGATAAGGCAGACAGCACGAATGCAACGGAGGTCAAGCAGGATCTCGGCAGTTCCATCAAGATTACTACTGGCGGTGACACCAACCTGTCCACGCAAGCAGATTCTGCCAACAAGGCCATTGTCGTTTCTCTGAATAAAGAATTGAACCTGACGAAGACGACCCTTACGGATGGGACAACTGGAGCCACTACGGTGGTAGATGGCAATGGTGTTGTCATTACGCCGAAGCAGGGGTCTGATGCGGACAAGGTAAAACTGACCACCGATGGCCTGTCCAACGGCGGCAAGCAGATTACCAATGTACAGAGCGGCCTGAATGGTACGACCATTGAAAATGCTGCTGGAGATGTGTTGAACCATGGGGCCACCATTGGCGACTTGCAGACTGTCAGCAATGGCGTGAAGACAGACCTGACAGCTACGGGTTTGAACTTTAAAGGCAATAATGAGGATACTACGGTTCATCGAAATCTGGGCGACACTTTGATCATTCAGGGAACCGGTGCGGATGGCCGCACCTATGATGGCGGCGCCAATGTGCAGGTCCTGGCTAATAAAGATACGGGTACCCTGACCGTTCAGTTGGATCGTGACCTCAATGCCCATACACTGACGTTGGGAAAAGCCAGCACCGGTACGGATAAAGCCGGAGAGGCAGGTACCCTGATTATCAACGGAACGAGCAACAATGGTTCAATCCAGCCTGTTTCCATCAGCACAGGCTATCAGGATACCAAGGATGATACGAAGACTGCCCTGAAGACCAACATGTCCCGCATCACGTATTCCGGCGATAGCCAGCATACCCATACCGTCGCTACGCTGGAAGATGGTTTGCAGCTCTCTGGTGATAATGGTGAAACAGCCAACACCACGCTCAATAAGAAAGTGACCATCAAAGGCGGTGTCACGAGGGATAAACTGGTGGATAATTCCACAGATCCCACGAAGAACAACAACATCGGCGTCATTGCCAGCCAGGATACGGATGGCAATACCACCCTTTCCCTGCAGCTGGCCAAGGATATCACCGGTCTCAATACGGTGACGGCCGGCACGGTGGTCATGGGCAAACAGACGGTCATCAGCGCGGGGAAGGTACAAAGCACCGGAAACTATGTCACCGGCCTTGAAAATACGACCTGGGACGGTACAGATTATGTTTCCGGCCGGGCGGCTACGGAAGACCAGCTGAAGAAAGTCAGCGATTCCATCCAGACTTCTGTAAACAGTGCCCAGTTTGGGATTACCGCCGGCGGCCTGGCTGATGGGGGAGATGTGACGGTCAAGAAGAATCTCGGTGAATCCATCCGCATCTATGGCGATGCTCCGGTAACTAATGAGAAAAACGATGGCTCCGGGGATTTCTGGGACCGCAGCAAGGCCAATATCCTGACCAAGGTGAAGAAGGATCATGATGGCAATGACTACGTCTCCGTAGAACTCCAGGATCACCTGGAAGTGGGTACCCACGTAGGGAAGAATACAGATGGCACGGCTGTTGCCGGTGTGGATGGCAGCATGCAGTTCAAGGGCGCTTCTGCCAAAGAGGTGAACATCACCGGCGATACTGGCATTGCCCTGAGCGACGGCGATGGCAACGCTAGGACAGTGACGGCTGCGCTCCATCAGAACGATGGCGTAGGCTATCTGGATCTTGTCGGTTCTGGGGGAGCGTTCACCAGCCTGTTTGCCCAGAATGGGGCACAGAATCTGTCTCAGGATAATACTTCTAAGACTCGTCTGACCTATAAGGACCAGAACGATAAGTCTCATGATGTGGCTACCATGGACGATGGTCTTGTCGTCGCTGGCGACAACGGACATGTGACGCGCCTGCTGAACAGCACGCTGAAGATGTCCGGTGGAGCTGATACCACGAAGCTCACCGACAAAAACATCGGCGTAGTAGCCAATAGCTCTGGTGATGGTCTTGATATCAAGTTGGCTAAGGATCTGACGGATATCGACAGCATCACTATGACGGGCGGCCTCAAGCTCAATAGCTCCAATGGCTCGTCGACCATCACGGGCCTGACGAATAAGAGTGTCGATTTGCCTGACTTCGGCAAAGCTGGCCGAGCTGCTACAGAAGAACAGCTGCAGCAGGTGAAGGGCAGTATCACTGACGTTAAACAGGGCGGCGGCTTCGGCCTGGCAGATGACAAGGGGACGGCTGTCAAGGCAGACCTCGGCAGTATCATTGGCATCCATGGGGATGGCAATATCACCACGGCTGTTTCCGACGATGGCAAGTCGCTTAACATCGGCCTGAAGAAAGATGTCGACCTCGGCAGCGATGGCTCCATCAAGGCTGGCGGTGTCACGATCGACAGCAAGGGTATTGACGCTGGTGGCAAGAACATCACCAATGTCAAGAGCGGTATTGTCAAGGGCGATGACAGCGACAACAAGAACGCTGCCAATATCGGCGATGTGAAGAACATTGTCGATGGCAAGATCGGTGATGTCAACGGCAAGATTGACAACATCACGAAGGATGTCTCAAACATCAAGACGGATGTGTCGAATATCAAGCAGACGAAGCGCACGTATCAGGGCGATGATGGCAAGACCGTCGATGTCGACTTTGGCGGCGCGCTGAGCCTGACGGGCGGCGCTACGGAAGTTGCTGAGGACAAGAACATCGGTGTCGTCAAGAATGGCGCGAATGGCCTGTCCCTGCGCCTGGCGAAGAACCTCGGCGGCCTTGACAGTGTCACGACGGGCAAGACCACGATGAATGACAGCGGCCTGACCATTGCGGGCAGTGATGGCAAAGCCGGTACGACCATCACCAATAGCGGCATTAAGATTGCCGCTAACGGCGACAATACCCATGCCGTGGAAGTCACGAACAGCAATGTCTCCATGGGCGGCCAGCAGATCCACGATGTGGCTCCTGGCACGGCTGACGGCGATGCGGTCAATGTCTCGCAGCTCAAGAAGAGCGTCGGGGCGCTCGGCGGGGCCATCGACAAGGTGGACCGCCGCGTCGACCGCGTCGGCGCCGGTGCGGCTGCTCTCGCGGCCCTGCATCCGCAGGATTTCGACCCGGATGACAAGTGGGACTTCGCGGTGGGCTACGGCAATTACCGTGGCGCGAATGCGGCGGCTGTCGGTGCGTTCTACCGTCCGAATGAGGACACGACGTTCTCGGTTGGCGGCACGGTCGGCGGCGGCGAGAACATGGTCAATGCCGGTGTCAGCTTCAAGTTCGGCCAGGGCAACCATGTCTCGAACAGCCGCGTGGCCATGGCCAAGGAGATCAAGGACCTGCGCAAAGAGGTCGAGAGCCTGCGCAGTGCCCTCGTCGATGTGGCGGCTGGCAAGCAGCTCGATCCGGCGAAGACGAAGCTCTTCCCGGACATGCCGAAGAATCACTGGGCCTACAAGGAGATCTCGGAGCTGGCTGGCAACGGCCTGCTCGACGGGTATCCGGATGGGGAGTTCAAGGGGGATCGCATGATGACCCGCTACGAATTCGCCCAGATTGTCTACAACCAGATGATGGCGGGCAGGGAGCTCAGCGACCGCCTCGTGCAGGAGTTCGAGCCAGAGCTCGAGCACATCCGCATCGATGTCATCGCGCGCCACAAGGATGGCACGCCGTCCATCGAGCGCGTCCGCGTCAACAAGCCTGCTGACAAGAACAGCAAGTAACGCGCAAATCACGACAAAAAAGCCGGAAGGTTTCTCGGATGAGAGACCTTCCGGCTTTTGCTGTATGCGATTATTTGGCGTTCTTCTTGGCGAGGAAGTCCTTGAGGATCTGGCGCTTGGCAATCTTGCCGGTCGAGGTGCGCGGCAGGGACGGGAGCTCGTGGAATTCGCGCGGAATCTTGTAGAGCGCGAGGTTGGCCTGCAGGAACTTCTTGAGCTCGCGGATGTTGATGGAGGCGCCGTCGTGCAGGCTGTAGAAGCAGGCACCGGCCTGGCCGCGCAGCTTGTCGTCGATGCCGACGACGGCGGCTTCGCTGATGCCCGGGAACTGGTAGATGAGCTCTTCGACTTCGCGCGGGTAGATGTTCTCGCCCATGCTGATGATCATGTCCTTGATGCGGTCGACGATGTAGATGTAGCCCTCTTCGTCGGCGCGGGCGACGTCGCCCGTGTGGAGCCAGCCGCCGCGCAGCGCGTTCTTCGTCGCGTCGGGCAGGTTCCAGTAGCCGAGCATGATGTTGTCGCCCTTGACGATGAGCTCGCCGGCCTCGCCCTTCGGCACTTCGTTGCCGTCGGAGTCGATGAGCTTCCAGGCGACGCCCGGCACGACGGGGCCGCAGGAGCCGACTTTCGGCTTTTCGGGCGGGTTCATCGTGACGACCGGCGACGTCTCGGAGAGGCCGTAGCCCTCGCAGATGTCGACGCCGAACTTGTTCATGAAGTCCTGCTCAATCTGCAGAGGCAGCGTCGTGCCGCCCGAGACGACGAGGCGCAGCGAGGCCATGTCTTCCTTGCTCGCGAGCTTCGTCAGCAGGCTGCAGATCGACGGCACGATGTAGAGGTCGTTGATCTTCTCCTCGCGGATGACGCTGATCGTCTCTTTCGGCGTGAAGGAGTCGAGGATGACGATCTCGGCGCCACAGTAGAGCGGGTAGAGCACGGAACAGGTCCAGCCGAAGCAGTGGTACATCGGCAGCACGCAGAGCACGTGGTGCTCGGCCTTGCAGTGCATGATGCTCATCTGACTGGCGTTGGTGACGAGATTGCGATGCGAGAGGACGGCGCCCTTCGGCGAGCCCGTCGTGCCGGACGTGTAGATGATGACGCAGGGGTTCTGCTCATCGAAGGTCGGCGGCAGGGACGGCGCAGCCGGGATGCTCGCGTCAATCTTGCCCATCTGGCGGATGTCGTGCTGTGTCACGCGCATGTCGCAGCGCAGGGCGGAGAGCGCGTCGACGAGGTTCAGCGGCTGGTACGTCAGGATGTGGCGCGAGCCGGAATCCTTGATGATGTAGGCAATCTCGCGGTTGCTGAGCTGGAAATTGATCGGCACGGCGATGGCGCCGAGCGAGGCGATCGCCATGTAGGCGTAGATGTAGTCCGCACTGTTGCGGGAGAAGATGCTGACGCGGTCGCCGACGCGGACTCCGGCAGCGTAGAGGCGGTTGCGGCAGGCTGCGACGTGCTCCTGCAGTTCGCGGTAGGTGATGCGGCGCTCGTGATCGACGATGGCGAGGGAATCAGGCTCCCCCTGGCAGATCAGTTCATGTACAAACATTCTATTCCCTATTCCTTCCTCAGGAGCAGAGATGCTCCTGTAGCACAGGACAATTCTTCTTCGTTACAGCCTTAATTTTATACCAGGTCATAATTTTTGTCAAAGCATAATGTACCGGCGGCGTGATTTTCGCCGCACTCATTCCTCGTCGTCGTGCGGATGCGCGAGGGCGCTGTGCTGGTAGCTGTAGCCGAAGTAGACGAGGCAGCCGAAGGTGCACCAGACGATGAAGCGAACCCAGGTCTCCCAGGGCAGGTGGTACATGAGGTAGCCGCAGGTCAGGACGGCGAGCGGCGCGATGAGCCAGACGAGCGGGCAGCGGAAGGTGCGCGGCACGTCCGGCTTCGTGATGCGCAGGACGAGGACGCCGATGGCCGCGACCAGGAACGCGGAGAGCGTGCCGATGTTGGCCATCTCGGCGATGACGCCGATGGGGACGAAGCCCGCGATGATCGAGACGAAGATGCCGCCCATGACGGTGACGATGTACGGCGTGTGGTAGCGCTTGTGGATCTTGCAGACGCGCGCCGGGACCATGCCGTCGCGGCTCATGGCGAAGAAGATGCGGGCCTGGCCGTAGAGCAGGACGAGCAGGACGGTCGTGATGCCGGCAATGGCACCGACACCGACGACGGCGGAGCCGAGGTTGTAGCCGATGTAGCGCAGGGCGAAGGCAACTGGCTCCGGGTTGTTGAGCTCGGTGTAGGGCACGATGCCCGTCAGCACGCCGGCGACGACGACGTAAAGGGCGGTGCAGATGACGAGCGAGCCGATGATGCCGATCGGCAGGTCGTGCGACGGGTTCTTGCATTCCTCGGCGCTCGTCGCGACGGCGTCGAAGCCGATGTAGGCGAAGAAGACGATGGCCGCACCGCCGAAGATGCCCGAAACGCCGAACGGCATGAAGGGCTCCCAGTTCATCGTGTCGACGTGTGGGATGGCGAGCAGCAGGAAGATGGCGATGGCCGTGAGCTTGACCCCGACGAGGATGCGGTTGAGCTTCGTGCTCTCCTGCGTGCCGCGGATTAGCAGGACGGAGAGCAGCAGCGTGATGAAGATGGCGGGGATGTTGATGATGCCGCCGTCTGCCGGCACGTGTGTCAGCGCGTGGCCGGGGTCGATGCCCGCCGAGAGCAGGAGACCCGTGACGTAGCCTGACCAGCCCGAGGCGACGGCGCTCGCGGTGACGGTATACTCGAGGATGAGGTTCCAGCCGACGATGAAGGCGATGAACTCGCCGAGCGATGCATACGTGTAGGTGTAGGCGCTGCCCGAAGCCGGCACGATGGAGGAGAATTCTGCGTAGGCGAGGCCGGCGAGCGCACAGGCGAGTCCGGAGATCATGAAGGAGATCGTGACGGCCGGGCCCGCGTACTTGGCGGCGGCGACGCCCGTCAGGACGAAGATGCCTGTGCCGATGACACAGCCGATGCCGAGCAGGATGAGGTCAAAGGCGCCGAGCGTCTTGGCCATGCCCGAATGAGCAGCCGTCTCGCGCATCTGCTCAATACTTTTGGTACGGAACAAGTTCATTTTTTACCATTCCCTTTTCTGTCTACAATGCATTAGCGCAGCATGATAAATAAGATTTACAACGTTACTATTATAAGTAAGGAAAAAGCCTCCGTCAATATGACAGAGGCTCTGTAAGGCAAAATACAGGGCAGAGGCGTCAGGCGCGGATCCACTCCTTGAATTTCTCCGGCGAGCTGTTGATGACGAGTTCTTCCGGGAAATCGGCCTCGCGGATGACTTCTTCCGAGAGCGCATGATTGCCGACATCGAGGTCGATGTGCGCATCGCTGCCCATGATGACGTGTGTGCCGTACTTCTTGCAGGCCTGCAGCATCTTCTTGGCGAGGTCCCGCGAGCCGGAGCGGCTGCCGCCCGGGCGGTAGGAGCTGTTGTTGCATTCGAGCAGGACGTGGCGCTCCTTGGCAGCCTTGGCAATCTTGTCGAAGTCGACCGGGAAGCGCGGATTGTCCGGATGGCCGATGATCTTGACCTGAGGCACCCACATGGCGCTCATGATGGCCGTCGTGTTGTCGAGTTCCGTACCCGGATTGATGCAGGGGTCGTGCAGGCTCGCGATGGCGTAGTCGACGGAGTGCAGTGCCTTCTCCTCAAGGTCGACCTTGCCCGTCGTGTTCAGGATGTTGAGCTCCACGCCCATGAGGAGTTCCACGCCGGCTTCCTTGCCGTAGACCTCGCGGTCAAAGATGCGCAGGTTCTCGAAGTAGAAGCGGTGCGTCGAGCCCGGCATGGCCGGTGCGTGGTCGGCGATGCCGACGAGTGCGAGCCCCTTCTTGCTGCCAGCTGCAATCATCTCGCGGATCGTGTTGTAGGCATGGCCGCTGGCCAGCGTGTGCATGTGGACGTCGAGTAAGTCTTTCATAAAATCAATCCCCCAAACAATTGATAGTATCCTGCCCCTCATTATACCACGATACTGTGTTTGGAGGGGGTCAGATGGGGGCAAATCGAGGTGCCAAAAATTTTTTCAAGAAATTTGGATTTACCTGTTGACATTTCGAGGGGACTCCTTTATAATAAATCTTGTCGTTAAGACATGGGGTTATAGCTCAGTTGGTTAGAGTGTCTCGTTGACATCGAGGAGGTCACAGATTCGAATTCTGTTAACCCCACCATTTATGAAAGATGAGGTTTCGTCGAACGGCGAAACCTTTTTTGTTCGCTCGCTTAGCTCAGTTGGCTAGAGCATCTCCGTCACATGGAGGGGGTCGGGGGTTCGAATCCCTCAGCGAGCACCATATTGACATCCAGGCCGTGCGCATTGCGCACGGCTTTTATTTTTGTCTCTACTTGTTTTTGGGGAATGATGCGCCTGTGCGGATCGGCTCTGCTTCCTATATTGTAGGAAACGGGCGGGTACATTGACACTGGGGCCTGCAAGATGATATGATAGATAAGGGAATATTGGTAACTTCTCCAAACTCAAAACGAGACTTTCCGGAGGCAAGACAGTCGGGAAGTCAATTTGAGTTTTTTCGTCGTGTTTTCACTTCCGCGGTGCAGAGACGCCGCCAGGAAATTGAGGAGGAAATCACTAAATGATCGAGCGTTATACTAAGCCGGAAATGGGCCATCTCTGGTCTATCGAGAACGAGTGGCAGCAGATCCTGAATGTCGAGATGGCTGCCTGCGATGCCATGGCCGAACTCGGAGAGATCCCGAAAGAGGCTGCCAAGAACATTCGCGCGAAAGCAAAATTCGATGTCAACCGCATCCATGAGATCGAGTCGGTCACGCACCACGACATCATCGCGTTCCTGACGAACGTCGCCGAGAATGTTGGTGATGACTCCAAGTACATCCACAAGGGCCTGACGTCCTCGGATGTCAAGGACACGGCATACTGCATGATGATGCGCGATGCCTGCACGATCATCCTCGATGACCTCAAGAAGTTCCGCGAGGTCCTGCGCCGCCGCGCGAAGGAATTCAAGCATACGCCGTGCATCGGCCGCACGCATGGCATCCATGCAGAGCCGATGACGTTCGGCCTCAAGCTCCTGCTCTGGAGCGCTGAGATCGAGCGCGACATTGAGCGCATGGAGCATGCCAAGAAGATCGTCTCGGTCTGCAAGCTCTCGGGCGCTGTCGGCACGTACTCGAACATCGACCCGAAGATCGAGCAGATGGTCGGCAAGAAGCTTGGCCTGACGCCGGTGCGCCTCGCCACGCAGGTCATCCAGCGCGACCGCCACGCTGAGTTCGTCACGTCGATCGCCATTTGCTCCTCGACGCTCGAGAAGATCGCGACGGAAGTCCGCAACCTGCAGCGCACGGATATCCGCGAGGCTGAGGAGTACTTCTCCCCAGGCCAGAAGGGTTCTTCCGCTATGCCGCACAAGCGCAACCCGATCAACTGCGAGCGCATCTCCGGCATGGCCCGCCTGAACCGCGGCAATGCCGTCGCAGCTCTCGAGGACATCACGCTCTGGCATGAGCGCGATATCTCCCACTCGTCCGTCGAGCGCGTCATCCTGCCGGATTCGTCGATCAACCTCGACTACTGCACGCAGAAGCTCACGGACATCATCGACAAGCTGCTCGTCTACCCGGACAAGATGCTCCATGACATGAACCGCACGGGCGGCCTGATCTACAGCCAGCGCATCCTGCTGTCGGTTGTCGACAAGGGTGTGCTGCGCGAGGATGCCTACAAGTGGGTACAGCGCAATGCCATGAAGCGCTGGATGGAAGGCCAGGACTTCCGCACGAGCGTCGAGCAGGACCCGGATATCACGAAGTACCTGACGAAGGAAGAGATCGATGACTGCTTCGACTACAAGTACTTCCTGCGCCATGTCGATATGATCTTCGAGCGCTTCGGCCTCTGAGCATACAACTAGTGAATGAAAGCCTCTTCTCCCTTCGGGGAGAAGGCTTTTCTATGTCTGTGGACATCGCACCGGATGATCCATCATAAAGGAGAGACTCATTATGTCAACAGTAGTAGTAACGGGCACCCAGTGGGGCGACGAGGGCAAGGGCAAGATCGTCGACTATCTCGCGCAGCAGGCTGAAACGGTCGTCCGCTTCCAGGGCGGCAGCAATGCCGGCCATACCGTCGTCGTCGATGGTGTAGACTATAAGCTGCGCCTGATGCCGTCGGGTATCCTCTTCAAGGGTTCGCACTGCGTCGTCGGCAATGGTGTCGCATTCAACCCGAAGGTCATGCTGCAGGAGATGGACAGCCTCGCAGAGCGCGGCATCGATCTCTCTGGCATCCGCATCAGCAACCGTGCGCAGCTCGTCCTGCCGTATCACTGCCTGATGGATCAGCTCGCCGATGATGCGCGCGGCAAGGGCAAGGTCGGCACGACGCACAACGGCATCGGCCCGTGCTATGTCGACCGCGACAACCGCATCGGCATCCGCGTCTGCGACTTCATCGACAAGGAGGAGTTCGCAAAGCGCCTCAAAGAGAACCTCGCGATCAAGAACCGCGAGCTCAAGCTGCTCTACGACCATGAGCCGCTCGACTATGATGAGATCCTCGCCGAGTACAACGGCTATGCAGACCGCCTGCGCCCGTACGTCTGCGACACGATTGCCCTGCTCGACGAGGAGATCAAGGCCGGCCGCAAAATCCTCTTTGAGGGTGCACAGGCCACGATGCTCGACATCGACTACGGCACGTATCCGTACGTCACGGCTTCGCACCCGATCTCGGGCGGCGTCGCCATCGGTGCCGGTGTAGCTCCGCAGAAGATCGACAAGGTCGTCGGCATCGTCAAGGCTTACTGCACGCGTGTAGGCGAGGGTCCGTTCCCGACGGAACAGCTCAACGCGACGGGCGAGAAGCTGCGTGAAGTCGGCCACGAGTACGGCGTCGTCACGGGCCGTCCGCGCCGCACGGGCTGGCTCGACGCCTGCGTCGTCCGCTATGCCGGCATCCTCTCGGGCATCGACTACATGGCCGTCACGCGCCTCGACATCCTCGACAGCTTCGACGAGATCAAGATGTGCGTCGCCTACAAGTACAAGGGCGAGATCCTCAACGAGATCCCGGCAAGCCTCAAGGTCCTCGCCGAAGTCGAGCCGGTCTACGAGACGTTCCCGGGCTGGAAGTGCGATATCACCAAGGTCCGCAAGTACGAAGACCTGCCAGAGAATGCCAAGAAGTACCTCACGCGCATGGCAGAGGTGACGGGCATCGGCCTCGGTATCGTCTCCGTCGGCCCGAACCGCGACGAGACGATCGTCATCGCCAACGACATCTTCTGATTGGCAATACTGTAGGATATAGAGCAAGGTGCAGCTGCGATTGGGCAGCTGCACCTTTTTTTTACAAAAGAGTCAGAAAACAACCTATAATCATTTAAGTCAACAAGAAATTAAAAACAATAAAAATAGATTGACAAACAGAGCGGCCGGTGCTATATTTAAATCATGAAATGTGCTCGAACACAAATGAGCCTAACCAATGAATTTTAAACAAAGGAGAGACAAGAAATGGTAACAAGCACAGGAAATGCACCGGAGAAGAAGATCTCCAGCGCATTCATTTATTTCTTTGGATCTTTCGGCGGCATTCTCTTCGGTTATGACATCGGCGTCATGACCGGCGCGCTGCCGTTCCTGCAGAATGACTGGAGCTTGCAGGGCAATGCCAGCATCATCGGTTGGATTACATCGGCAGTTATGTTTGGTGCAATTTTTGGCGGTGCAATGGCGGGACAGCTTTCGGACCGTCTCGGCCGCCGTAAGATGATCCTTATCTCGGCTATCATCTTCGTCATCGGCTCTATCCTCTCTGGTATTGCGCCGCATAATGGTGAGTATTACCTCATCGGCGTGCGCATCCTCCTGGGCCTCGCCGTCGGCGCGGCTTCCGCTCTCGTCCCGGCTTACATGTCGGAGATGGCACCGGCTCATCTGCGCGGCCGCCTTTCGGGCATCAACCAGACGATGATCGTCTCGGGCATGCTGCTCTCTTACGTCGTCGACTTCCTGCTCAAGGACCTGCCTGAGACGATGGCATGGCGCCTGATGCTCGGCCTTGCTGCTGTACCGGCCATCATCCTCTTCCTCGGCGTCCTGCGCCTGCCGGAATCCCCGCGTTTCCTCGTGAAGCATGGTCTCGTCGATGAGGCTCGCCGTGTGCTCGGGTACATTCGTAATACGAAAGATGAAGTTGAGGCAGAACTTGCTGATATCAAAAATATGACGGCTACGGAAGCCAATCTCAAAGAGCCGTCGCTTGCCACGCTGTTCTCAGATAAATACCGCTATCTCGTAACTGCCGGTGTCGGCGTTGCTGCATTCCAGCAGTTCCAGGGTGCTAATGCGATTTTCTACTATATCCCGTTGATTGTCGAGAAGGCAACGGGCCAGGCTGCAAGCTCCCAGCTCATGTGGCCGATCATCCAGGGTGTCTTGCTCGTCCTCGGTTCGCTGATTTTCCTCGTCATTGCTGATAAGTTCAACCGCCGCACGCTGCTGACGGTTGGCGGCACGATTATGGGCCTTTCATTCATCCTGCCGGCTGTTATCAACAGCATCATCCCAAATGCTGATCCGATGATGATTGTCTTCTTCCTCTGCATCTATGTTGCGTTTTACTCCTTTACGTGGGCTCCGCTCACCTGGGTTATCGTCGGCGAAATCTTCCCGCTGGCCATCCGTGGCCGTGCTGCAGGCCTTGCTTCGTCGTTCAACTGGATTGGCTCGTTCCTTGTCGGCCTGCTGTTCCCAATCATGACCGCGTCGCTCTCACAGGCAACGGTCTTTGCAATCTTCGGTGTTATCTGCATGCTTGGTGTATGCTTCATTCGCAATTGCGTTCCGGAGACGCGTGGCCATACGCTCGAAGAAATCGAAGCTGCTGGCACGAAGAAATCTGCAAATGCATCGGTGCACAATGCCTGATGGCAATCCAGTAATTGGATAGGGATATTGCAAAGGGAAGGTTTACCATGGATTTAAAGAAAAATGCCGAAGCAATTGAGGCGGGCCGCACAGCCCTGGGCCTCGAGCTCGGTTCGACGAACATAAAGATGGTTCTGGTCAATGAAGCGTGCGAGACGCTGGCTTCGACGAGCTACGGCTGGGAGAATCAGCTGGAGAACGGCATCTGGACGTACGACCTTGCAAAGGTCTGGCTCGGCATCGAGGACGCGTTTCACAGCCTGACGGCTGATGTGCAGAGCCGCTACCACGTGGAGATCAAGACAATCGGCTCGATTGGCGTCAGTGCCATGATGCACGGCTACCTGCCGTTCGACAAGACGGGCAAACAGCTCGCTCCGTTCCGGACCTGGCGCAATAACATCACGGGTGAGTCCGCTGCCAAGCTCACGGAGCTCTTCGGCTTTAACATCCCGCAGCGCTGGAGCATCGCGCATCTCTATCAGGCCATCCTCAATGGGGAAGAGCATGTCAAGGATATCGCGTTCCTGACGACGCTGGCCGGCTATGTGCACTGGCAGCTCAGCGGTGAGAAGGTGCTCGGCATCGGCGATGCCTCGGGCATGTTCCCGATTGACGAACAGACGGGCACGTACGACGCTGCGATGATGGAAGCGTTTGGCGGCCTCGACGAGGTCAAGCGCTATCCGTGGAAGCTCGCCGACATCCTGCCGAAGCCGCTGCGCGCCGGCAAGTCTGCCGGCCAGCTGACGAAGGAAGGCGCATGGCTGCTCGACCCGACGGGCAAGCTGCAGCCGGGCGCGCTGATGGCACCGCCTGAGGGCGATGCCGGCACTGGCATGGTCGCGACAAACGCCGTGCGCAAGCGCACGGGCAACATCTCGGTCGGCACGTCGGCCTTCTCGATGAATGTCCTCGATGCGCCGCTCAAGGCTGTGCACCGCGACATCGACATCGTGACGACGCCGGACGGCGCTCCCGTCGCGATGGTCCACACCAATAACTGCTCGAGCGATCTCAACGCCTGGGTCCAGCTCTTCGGCGAGTTCGCCGAGCTCATCGGCCATGGCCAGACGCCAGCGAAGCTCTACCGGACGCTGTTTGAAGTCTCGCAACGCGCAGACCGCGATGCCGGCGGCCTCCTCAACTACAGCTGCCTGTCCGGCGAGAACATCACGGATGTGGAGACGGGGCGCCCGCTCTTCGTGCGCGCGCCGCACAGTCACATGAATCTCGCGAACTTCATGCTCGCCCAGCTCTACGGCTGCTTCGCCCCGCTCAAGATCGGCATGGACATCCTCGTCAAGGAGGAGGGCGTGCAGACGGACGTCATGATTGCACAGGGCGGCCTGTTCAAGACGCCGGTCATCGGTCAGCAGGTCCTTGCGGACTGCCTTGGCCTGCCGATCACCGTCATGGAGACGGCAGGAGAGGGCGGCCCCTGGGGCATGGCCGTGCTCGCCGTCTTTGCCAAGTGGCACGGCGAGAAGGCGCTGGCGGATTTCCTCGACGACGAGGTCTTCCACACCCCCGAGAGCTCGACACTCTTGCCGACGGAAGAAGGCCGCCTCGGCTGCCAGAAGTTCATCGCAGCTTACCGCGCAGGTCTCACCGTCGAGCGCGAGGCGGGCAAGGCCGTCGCCGACCCGGCAGATGCGTGACCTATCGTGATATCGTGAAAGGATAATCCAGATATGTTAGAAGAACTCAAGCAGGAAGTCTATGAAGCCAACATGATGCTGCCGAAGCTCGGCATCGTCACGTTCACCTGGGGCAATGTCTCGGGCATCGACCGCGAGAAGAACCTCTTTGTCATCAAGCCTTCGGGTGTGCCGTACGAGGAACTCAAACCATCGGACATGGTCGTTGTCGACCTCGAGGGTCATGTCGTCGAGGGCGAGATGAACCCGTCGAGCGACACGATGACACACCTCGTGCTCTACAAGGCATTCCCGAACATCAAGGCCGTCGTCCACACGCATTCCAAGTGGGCCGTCTCGTTCGCTGAGGCTGGTGTGCCGATCGAAGCACTCGGCACGACGCATGCCGACACGTTCTACGGCGATGTCCCCGTGACAGATGCACTGACGAAGCAGGAGATCGAGGAAGCCTATGAGGAGAACACGGGCAAGGTCATCGTCCGCACGTTCGAGGAGTACGGCATCGACCCGGATGCTGTGCCGGCCGTCCTCGTCAAGCAGCACGGCCCGTTCACCTGGGGGCCAAGCCCCAAGAAGGCCGTTGAGAACGCTAAGATTCTCGAGGTTGTCGCCGAGATGAACTACCACGCACTGCAGCTCACGCGCGCTGATATCCGCGTGCCGCAGTTCCTGCTCGACAAGCATTACTACCGCAAGCACGGCGCGAACGCCTATTACGGCCAGAATAACGCCAAATCCAAGAGCGGTGCCACGCACAAGTAAGCAATCCCTCCTGCAGTACGCTGCAGGAGGTAACATACAAGTAGAAGGGAAGTAACATCATGTTGAAACTCACGCACGATTATAAATTCTGGTTTGTCGCAGGTTCTCAGTTCCTCTATGGCGAGGAGCAGCTCAAGAACGTCGCCCGCGATGCGGAAGATATCGTCAAGAAGCTCAATGCGAGCGGCAAGCTGCCGTACCCCATTGAGTTCAAGGGCGTCATGACGACGGCTGACGGCATCACGCAGTTCATGAAGGACGTCAACTACAACGACGATGTCGCAGGCGTCATCACCTGGATGCACACGTTCTCCCCGGCGAAGAACTGGATCCGCGGCACGAAGCTCCTGCAGAAGCCTCTGCTGCACCTCGCCACGCAGTACCTCAACAAGATCCCGTACGACACGATCGACTTCGATTACATGAACCTCAACCAGAGTGCGCATGGCGACCGTGAGTACGGCTACCTCAACGCCCGCCTCGGCCTCAACAACAAGATTGTCTACGGCTGGTGGGGCGATGAAGAAGTCCAGGATGAGGTCGCTTCGTGGGAAGACGTCGCCGTCGCCTACAACGAGAGCTTCCGCATCAAGGTCTGCCGCTTCGGCGATACGATGCGCAATGTAGCTGTCACGGAGGGCGATAAGGTCCAGGCGCAGATCCAGCTCGGCTGGACGGTCGACTACTGGCCGGTCGGCGATCTCGTCGAAGTCGTCGATGGTGTCAGCGAAGCCGACATCGACGCAGAGTACAAGAAACTGCAGGAACAGTACACGTTCAATCCGCAGGAGAACAGCCCGGAGAAGTTTGAGAGCTCGGTCCGCTATCAGCTGCGCGAGTACCTCGGCATCAAGAAGTTCCTCGATGACAAGGGCTACACGGCCTTCACGACGAACTTCGAGGACCTCAAGGGCCTCAAGCAGTTGCCGGGCCTCGCTGCTCAGCTCCTGATGCGCGATGGCTACGGATTCGGCGCAGAGGGCGACTGGAAGACGGCAGCCCTGACGCGCCTCCTCAAGATCATGGCCCACAATGACCGCACGGTCTTCATGGAAGACTACACGCTCGACCTGCGCAAGGGCCATGAGGCCATCCTTGGCGCACACATGCTCGAGGTCGACCCGACGATTGCCAGCGACAAACCGCGCGTCGAAGTCCATCCGCTCGACATCGGCGGCAAGGACGATCCGGCCCGCCTCGTCTTCACGGGCGCTGACGGCGACGGCATCGACTGCACGGTCGCGGACTTCCGCGATGGCTTCCGCCTCATCAGCTATCCGGTCGACTGCCGCAAGGCTGAGGCCGAGACGCCGCATCTGCCGGTTGCAAAGCAGCTCTGGACGCCGAAAGTCGGCCTCAAGAAGGGTGCGACGGAGTGGATCCATGCTGGCGGCGGCCACCACACGGTCCTCTCGTTCCGCATCACGGAAGAGCAGATCCATGACCTTGGCACGATGCTGGGCATGAACCTCGTCGAGATCTGCTGACACTCTGATTCCCCTTGTATCCATACACCTATATATAAAAGGCGCATCCCATTCCTTCTGGAACGGGATGCGCCTTTTGTTGTACGATTAACGATTATCTGTTCGGTCAGCCTTCGGCATTCTGCAGGATGCGGATCTCGTTGCGCATGATGTACTTGTCGCGCTCCGGCTCGATGCCGTTGACGAGGTAGTCGAAGACGATCAGCATGGCTCGCTGGCCCTGCTGATGCGGGTGCTGGTAGATGGCGGCCTGGATGACGCCCTTCTTCATCATCTCGATTGTCGTCGGGATGGTGTCGAAGACGATCATCGTGATGTCCTCGCGCCTCGAGGCGAGGACGGCGCGGGCGGCGCCGTAGGCACCGGCCGAGATGACAAAGAATGAGTTGAGTTCGGGATGGTCGAGCAGGAGCTGGCGCACCTTCTCGTAGGCGATCATGTCGTCGTCCTCGGTCTCCTCAACGCCGCAGAAGTGGAAATCGGGATGGCCCTGCATGGTTTCGAGAAAGCCGTCGAGGCGCTGGCGGTGGCCGAGCATCTGCAGCGAGCCGAGCAGGACGCCCGTATGGAGTGCCTGCGGGTGGATCATGCGCAGCAGGGCCGCGGCTGTCCGGCCTCCGTTGGGGTAGTCTGGTCCGACGTAGCAGTGGCGCTTGGACGTCTCGACGTCGTTGTTGAGCGTGACGACGAAGATATTGGCATCCACGCACTCGTCGATCTTCTCGACGATGCGCGGATGGTTGAGCGGGTCGATGATCAGCGCGTTGATTCCCTGTTCGCGGAGTTCATCGATCATGGCACACTGTTTGTCGATATCGAAGCCGCGCATGCTGCGCCAGATGACCTTGAGGCCGTAGGAGCCGTACTTGTCTGCGAGCCGGTGCATGGAGTGCAGGACGTCATCGAAGAAGTGGACGCCTTCAGAGAGCAGCAGGACGCCGACGACGGGGTGCTTCTTGCGAGCGGCGAGCGCCTTGCCCGCCGGGTTGGGATGGTAGTTGAGTTTGGCGGCCATTTCGAGGACGAGCCGCTCCTTTTCCGGCTTGACCTTGCCGCGGCCGTTGAGCACGCGGTCGACCGTGCCGCGCGAGACGCCGCAGAGTTCGGCAATCTGTTTGATGGTTACCATAGATATCGACTTCCTTGCTGTGATTTTGCTGTGATTGCGATAGTGATTTAAGATGATAATTCGATATGCGATGAACTTTTTCCTGCCAGTTTCCTGTCAGAGGCT
Organism: Mitsuokella jalaludinii; assembly: GCF_928722185.1. NCBI lineage: Bacteria > Bacillati > Bacillota > Negativicutes > Selenomonadales > Selenomonadaceae > Mitsuokella > Mitsuokella jalaludinii. The sequence goes on along the minus strand of NZ_CAKMXA010000001.1, from coordinate 1,494,898 downwards.
TCTGTGGATTGATGCGCGGGGCGATTTCTGCTATACTATTCGCGATTGCAGAAATGGCAGAGTACAGTGACACGGTGACACAGTGAAAGGATGGACACGCGCGATGTACAAGATGATTGCCCTCGACCTCGATGGCACGCTGAATAACGACGAGAAGAAGATCACGGAGAAGACGAGAGAGGCACTACTCGCCGTCCAGCAGCACGGCGTGATGGTCGTGCTGGCCTCGGGCCGCCAGGCGCCGGGCCTCTCGCGCGAGGCAGACGCTCTCGACCTCAAGGACTACCACGGACTGCTGCTCTCGTACAACGGCGGACGCATCCAGGATGCGACGACGGGGGAGATCCTCTTCGACCAGGCCATCGAGCGCGCGACGGCGCTGCGCTTCCTGCGCCACCTCGAAGCCTATCCAGAGCTCTCGCCAATCGTCGACGACGGGGAATCGATCTTCACGACGGATGCAAACCGCCACAAGGTGCAGGATGAGAGCCGCAACAACAACCTCAAGATCGAGATCGTCGAGAACATCGCCGATGCCGTCGAGGCGCGCGGCTTCTCGCCCGTCAAGATCCTGACAGCGGCGCCGAACGAGATCCTCGTGCCGCGCCTCGCTGATATTCGCCGCGGCTTTGAGGATGAATTATCCTTCGTCCAGTCGGCACCGTGGTTCTACGAGGCGACGGTCAAGGGCGTCAGCAAGTCGAGTTCGCTCGCGCGCGTCTGTGAGCGCCTCGGCATTGAGCGCAGCGAGGTCATGGCCTTCGGCGACGCGCAGAACGACATGAGCATGCTCGATTTCGCGGGCCGCGGCGTCGCGATGGGCAATGCCTGCCCCGAGCTCAAGGAGATGGCCGATGAGATCACGCTGTCGAACAACGAGGATGGCATCGCGGCCTCGCTCACGCGCCACTTTGACTTCCTGAACTGATGATTGTCAGAGGAGCTTCCCGATGGGAAGCTCCTTTTTGTATATAGAAAACCCCTGGTTAGACCAGGGGCTCGATAAAGCTTTAGCGATGAGTCTTTAAAGGATTTAATAAACCTCCCTTGAAGTATGAAGTTGCGGTCCGTCAACTGCAACCAATACGACAAAGGAGGTATATCGTAATGAAAGATCACGATGTACATAGTTTATCACATACAAAATGGGAGTGTAAATATCATATTGTATTTGCCCCTAAATACAGAAGAAAGGTCTTTTATGGTCAGAAGCGGTACGAGATTGGTCAAATCTTAAGGGAACTGTGTCGGTGGAAACAGGTGAACTTGTTAGAAGCCGAGGCCTGTCCTGACCACATCCATATTTTAGTTGAGGTACCGCCAAAGATTAGCGTGTCTAATTTTATGGGCTTTTTGAAGGGGAAGAGCAGTTTGATGATTTACGAGAAATGGGGGAATATGAAGTACAAATATAGAAATCGAAGCTTTTGGTGTCGAGGGTACTATGTAAGTACGGTAGGCAAGAACGAAAAGAAAATAACGGAATACATTCAGAACCAGCTGAAGGAAGATTACATGTCGGAACAGTTGGTACTGGATATGACAGACCCGTTTACGGGTAGCCGGAAATAGTAAGCGTATGACGGACCGACAAGCGCTTTTAAGCGCAGCTGGTAAGCAGAGGCCTTATAAGGCCGTAAATATAAAACCCCCGGCTATGCCGGGGGATATTTATTATGGGAAAATCACATAGATATAGATGAAGTTTATAGAAGATGGCTATTGCTATTGACTTTTTGGCGCACAGGCCATAAAATGAAATCATCAATCCCGAGTATTTTTGTAAGGATTACGATCCGAGCATATATCTTAAGTCTTAAAGGAGAGTTTTACATATGGCTGAGAATCTTTTGGAAATCAAGGATCTCCATGCTGGTGTCGAAGGCAAGGAAATCCTCAAGGGCCTGAGTCTGTCGGTAGGCAAGGGGGAGGTGCACGTCATCCTCGGACCGAACGGCTCCGGCAAATCGACGCTGATGAACATCATCATGGGCCATCCGAAGTACGAGGTCACGTCCGGCACGATGTCCTTCGAGGGCGAGGACATCACAGGCCTCAAGACGTTCGAGCGCGCGCGCAAGGGACTGTTCCTCTCGTTCCAGACGCCGGAGGAGATCCCGGGCATCACGGTCGAGAACATGATCCGCACGTCGAAGCAGGCCATCTCTGGCGAGCGCGTCAAGATCGTCCCGTTCCGCCGCCAGCTCAAGGAGACGATGGAAGAGCTCAAGATGAAGCCGGAGTACGCGGAGCGCTACATGAATGTCGGCTTCTCGGGCGGCGAGAAGAAGCGCACGGAGATCCTGCAGCTCCTGATGCTCAACCCGAAGCTCGCACTGCTCGATGAGACGGATTCCGGCCTCGATGTCGATGCCGTGCAGATCGTTTCCGAAGGCGTCGCGAAGTTCCACAACGAGGACAACAGCTGCCTGATCATCACCCACAACACGCGCATCCTCGAGAAGCTCAAGGTCGACAAGGTCCACGTGCTCATCAACGGCGAGATTGTCGAAGAGGGTGGCCCGGAACTCATCGATGACATCAACCGCCGCGGCTTCACGCACATCCTTGACGCCCAGGCAGAAAAGTGAGGCGTGCGATGGCTGAAGAAAAATTTGTACCGAAAAAGAAGACGTACGTCGAGGACATCGAGCGTACGCTCTACGACATCAAGGATGAGGACCACTCCGTCTACAAGACGCAGAGCGGCCTGACGGAAGACATCATCCGCGATATCTCGAAGCGCAAGAACGACCCGCAGTGGATGCTCGACTTCCGCCTCAAGTCCCTCGCGGTCTACAATTCCCTGGCGCTGCCGACCTGGGGCCCGGACCTCTCGGAGCTCAACATGGACGACATCGTCACCTACGTCCAGCCGGATGCCAAGATGACGGGCAACTGGCAGGATGTGCCGACGGACATCAAGAACACGTTCGATCGCCTCGGCATCCCGGAGGCGGAGCAGAAGCAGAGTCTCGCCGGTGTCGGCGCGCAGTACGACTCGGAAGTCGTCTACCACAGCATCCAGGATGACCTCGTCAAGCAGGGCGTCATCTACACGGACATGGAGACGGCCATCCGCGAGCACGAGGATGTCGTCAAGGAGTACTTCATGACGCTCGTGCCGCCGAAGGACCACAAGTTCGCGGCGCTGCACGGTGCCGTCTGGTCTGGCGGCTCCTTCGTCTACGTGCCGGAAGGCGTCCATGTGGAGATCCCGCTGCAGTCGTACTTCCGCCTCAATGCGGCAGGTGCCGGCCAGTTCGAGCACACGCTGATCATCGTCGAGAAGAACGCGAGCCTGCACTTCATCGAGGGCTGCTCCGCACCGAAGTACAACGTCACGAACCTGCACGCTGGCTGCGTCGAGCTCTTCGTCAAGGAGGGCGCGCGCCTGCGTTACTCGACGATCGAGAACTGGTCGCGCAACATGATGAACCTCAACACGAAGCGCGCGCTCGTCGAGAAGGACGGCATCATCGAGTGGGTATCGGGCTCCTTTGGCTCGCATGTCTCGTGCCTCTACCCGTGCAGCATCCTGCACGGCGAGAATGCGCGCTGCGAGTTCACAGGCGTCACGTTCGCCTCGAAGGGCCAGAACCTCGACACGGGTGCCAGCGTCATCCACGCGGCCCCGCACACGTCGGCCAACATTAACACGCGCACGATCTCGAAGGCGGGCGGCATGGCGACGTACCGCAGCGCCGTCAAGGTCACGCGCCGCGCACCGTTTGCGAAGTGCTCGGTCAACTGCGAATCGCTGATGCTCGACAATGCGTCGCGCAGCGACACGCTGCCGGTCATGGACATCGAGGGCGATGAGGCAGATATCGGGCATGAGGCAAAGATTGGCCGCATCAGCGATGAGGCCATCTTCTACCTGACCTCCCGCGGCATCGATGAGGACGAGGCGCGTGCGATGATCGTGCGCGGCTTCGTCGAGCCGATTGCCAAGGAGCTGCCGCTCGAGTACGCCGTAGAGATGAATAACCTGGTCAACATTGAATTAGAAGGGACGATGGGCTGATATGGCAGAGCTTACGACATTCTCCCGGATACCCATGCGTACCTGGCGCTGGCTCGGCGTCAATGAGAGCAGGATTCCGGCTGATATCAATGAACATGTAAAGACGCAGAAGATCCTTGTCGAAGCGGGCAAGGAGGATGAAGTCGTGCTGACGCAGCGCGAGGGCGGCCAGTACGAGCTGCAGGTGCATATCGAGGAGGGCGCGAAGCTCCACCTCGTCAATGCCCAGCTCGTGCCGGACGATGCGCTCTACACCTGCCGCGTCAAGGTATTTGTCGGCAAGGGCGCGACCTTTGCCTACACGGTCGTCGAGGCTGGCGCGCGCCATACGGCGACGGAGCTCCACGTCGACCTCGTCGGTGATGACTCGAAGGCCGACATCTGGGGCCTCTACTTCGGCGATGGCGAGAGCGTCATCGACCTCAACTACGTCATCCGCCAGGGCGGCCGCCGCACGGATGCGAACATGCAGGTGCGCGGCGCCCTGCTCGGCAAGAGCGAGAAGATCTTCCGCGGCACGCTCGACTTCCTCGAGGGCTCGAAGGGCTCGGTCGGCCGCGAGGACGAAGAAGTCGTCCTGCTCTCCCCGAACGTCCGCAACCGCAGCGTGCCGATCATGCTCTCGCATGAGGACGATGTGGACGGCCACCATGCCGTTTCCGTCGGCAAGATGGATGAAGACAAGCTCTTCTACCTCATGAGCCGCGGCCTTGACCTCGCGGAGGCACAGCGCCTCGTCGTCGAGGCCTCGTTCAATCCGGTGCTCGACCGCATCCCGGATGCGGAGCTCAAGGCAGAGATCGATACGTATTTGCAGAGGAGACTTTCAAATGGCTGATGCACAGGAATTCTTGAAGGATTTCCCGCTTCTCAAGATGGAGATGAACGGGAAACAGATTGCTTATCTCGACAACGGCGCGACGACGCAGAAGCCGGAGCAGATCATCAAGGCTATCTGCGGCTACTACGGCGGCTGCAACGCCAATCCGCACCGTGGCGCCTACGCGCTCTCGGTCAAGGCGACGGAGATCTATGAAAATGCGCGTGCGCGCACGGCGAAGTTCATCAATGCGGCCCGCCCCGAGGAGATCATCTTCACCAAGAATGCGACGGAGGCGCTGAACCTCGTCGCCTACAGCTACGGCCTGCACAATGTCAAAGCCGGCGATGAGATTGTCATCTCGATCACGGAGCATCACAGCAACCTCGTGCCGTGGCAGTTCGTTGCCAAGACGACGGGCGCGACGCTCAAGTACATCTATCTGGAGAAAGACGGCAACCTATCGGATGAGGACATCGAGACGAAGATCACGGAGAAGACGAAGATCGTCGCCGTGACGCAGGTCTCAAATGTACTGGGCCTCAAGAACGACGTCAAGAAGATTGTCAAGAAGGCGCACAGCGTCGGCGCTGTCGCCATCGTCGACGGCTCGCAGAGCGTGGCACACATGAAGGTCGATGTCCGCGACCTCGACTGCGACTTCTTTGCGTTCTCCGGCCACAAGATGCTCTCGCCGATGGGCATCGGCGTGCTCTACGGCAAGTACGACATCCTCGACGCGATGCCACCGTTCCTGCGCGGCGGCGACATGATTGAGTACGTCGAGGAGCAGGATACGACGTACGCTGAGCTGCCGGCCAAATTCGAGGCGGGCACGCAGAACGTCGGCGGCGCAGCCGGCCTGACGGCGGCCATCGACTACCTCGAGACGATCACGTTCGACCGCATCGAGGCCATCGAGAAGGACCTCGTCGACTACGCGCTGCCGCAGCTGCGCGAGCTGCCGTACATCGAGCTCTACGGCTGCGATACGACGCGCGACAACAAGACGGGCATCATCGCCTTCAACGTCAAGGACGTCCATCCGCACGATGTGGCGAGCATCCTCGACAGCTACGGCGTCGCAGTCCGCGCCGGCCATCACTGCGCACAGCCGCTGCACCGCTACCTCGGTCAGAACGCGAGCTGCCGCGCCAGCTTCTATCTCTACAACACGCGCGAGGACATCGACCGCTGGATCGATGCACTCAAGAAGGTAAGGGGGGTCCTCGGCTATGGCGCTTGAAGACATCTACACAGAGCTCATCGGCGAGCACAGCCGCAATCCGGAGAACAAGCGTCACCTGCCGCATGCGACGTGCGCGCTCAAGGGCCACAATCCGAGCTGCGGCGATGAGATCACGCTGGAACTCCAGATCGAGGACGGCATCGTCAAGGACGCTTCCTTCACGGGCGTCGGCTGTGCCATCTCGCAGGCCTCGACGGACATCATGATTGACCTGATCCGCGGCCAGAAGGTCGAGAAGGCCAAGGAACTTGCTGAGAAGTTCATCGGCATGATCAAGCGCGAGATCACGGACGAGAGCGAGCTCGAGGAACTCGACGAGGCGCTGGCACTCCAGAACGTCTCGAACATGCCGGCCCGCGTCAAGTGCGCCGTGCTCGCATGGCACACACTCGACAATGCGCTCGAGGATGAGGAGAAGAAGTAAACTTTATCCACAGAAAACTGGGGATATCCATGGAAGGCCTGTGGATATCCCCTGTGTTTTGTGGATAACATGTGGATATATGATTTAGGTGTGTACAGCAGAAAGGAAGAGCATCATGGCAGTAAAAGAGATTTCCCCGTTTGATTTCAACGAGAGCCCGTTCCGCGTCATCGGCAAGGACTGGCTGCTCGTCACGGGCGAGTACGAGGGCAAGTCGAACGGGATGACGGCCTCGTGGGGCGGCCTTGGCATCATGTGGGGCAAGCCGGTGGCCTACATCTTCATCCGTCCGACGCGCTACACGAAGGAATTCGTCGACAAGGCAGACGGCCTGTCTCTGTCGGTATTCCCGGAGGAGTACCGCAAGATGATGAACTACTTCGGCACGGTCTCGGGCCGCGATGAGGACAAGATCAGGAAGGCCGGCCTGACGGTCCGCCACGATAACGGCCGCACGTACTTCGACGAGGCGCGCGTGACGATGCTCTGCCGCAAGCTCTACGCGCAGCCGCTCGCTTCGGAGTTCTTCATCGACAAGAGCTGCGACGAGAAGTGGTACAAGGACGACTACCACACGATGTACGTCGTCGAGATCGAGAAGCTCCTCGTCAAGGAATGAGCCGATGAGTACCGTCCGGAAAAAGGGAGGCCCGGCCTGCTGCAGCTGCCTGTCAAACCAGGAGGCGCCGGTGGCCTCCATCCTGCGCTGCAGCAACCTGACGACGGGCATGGATGACGCAGAGATTGCGGAACTTCTGGCCTCGAGCCAGGTCCGCCGCCACGTGTTTGCGCCAGGCGAGATCGTCTTCCACGACGGCGATCAGCCGCATTCCCTCTACATCCTCCTGCGCGGCGAGGTGCACATCCTCAAGGACACGTTCTCCGGCCGACGCATCTTCATCTCGGAGGTCAACGAGCCGGGCGACATGTTCGGCGAGGTCTACGAAGTGCTCAAGCGTCCCTACGACATCTACGTCGAGGCGGCGAAGGAGACGGAGCTCTTGGAGATCGGCAGCCGCTTCTTCACGCTGAGCAGTCAGGATGAATCGCCCTCGCGCAGCGCGCTGCTCGTCGAGCGCAACCTCATGCGCATCTTCGCGCGCAAGGCCTACTTCATGCACGGCCGCATCAAGGTGCTCGCGAGCGGCAGCCTGCGCGAGAAGATCGTGCGCTACCTGTTCCAGAACATGGACACAGACGGCCACGTCGAGCTCGCCGTCAGCCGCGAGTACCTCGCAGCCTACCTGGCCGTCACGCGCCCGTCGCTATCAAGAGAGCTCTCAGCGATGCAAAAGGATGGCCTGCTCAAAGTAGAGGGCAAGAATCTTCACATCCTCGACCTCGAGCGCTTCGAGGAATACCTCTGAGTCAACGGAATCCATCCGACAGAAAAGCCAGTTCCATGCATGTTTTTTACATGGAACTGGCTTCTTCTTTGTTTTTTACATCGAGCATCGATGCGTGGGGGCCGGAGGGGATGGGCGTGCAACGCTTCGCTGAGGCGTCCTGCTGAATCGATTTTTTTCCCTTAGGAATGAATCCTGCCTAAAGAGCTAAACGCGCTCCGCTTGGACGACGCTCTTTAGACAGGATTCTTGTCGGGAAAAAAATCAATTCTTGACGCAGGACGCCAACGCTCCGCTTTTGCCCGCCCATCCCCTCTGGGCCTGCAAGGCTCGTTTCGACTAGCCTGCAAGCGGGGGCATGTATTTCGCCTGCAGGCGCGGAGCGATTGCCCGCAGGGCTGTGGCCCAAGACATCCCTGCTTAGCACAGTGATGTCGGAACGCCGCGGCAGGCGGCGAAACAGCCTTGATGTGATTCGTGCCATGGGCCACATTCAGCGGCAGCGCCGAAGCCGAAATATATGCCCCCGCGCTACGCTGTTGGATGTGCGCCTCTTAACTCAGCTCAGCAGCAGGCTGTCGCTTGTCAGCTCGCTGCCGGCGGCTTTCTCGAACATGGCGAGCAGGTCCTTGACGGTCAGGTGTGCTTTTTCTTCGCCGCTGACGTCGAAGAGGATGTGTCCGTTGTACATCATGATCAGGCGGTTGCCGAGGCGCAGGGCGTCGCGCATGTTGTGGGTGATCATCAGGGTGGTCAGCTGCTGCTCGCGGACGATGCTCTCGGTCAATCCGAGGACTTTTTCGGCCGTCTTCGGGTCGAGGGCGGCTGTGTGCTCGTCGAGCAGCAGGAGCTTCGGCTTGGCCATCGTGGCCATCAAGAGGGTCAGCGCTTGGCGCTGGCCGCCGGAGAGCAGGCCGACTTTTGACTCGAGGCGGTCCTCAAGGCCGAGCTTGAGCCCTGCGAGGAGTTCGCGGAAGTGCTCGCGGTCCTTTGAGGACGAGCTCCAGCGCAAGGTCGGGCGGCGCCCGCGACGGGCGGCGATGGCGAGGTTTTCTTCGATCATCATGCCGGCCGCTGTGCCCATCATCGGGTCCTGGAAGACGCGGCCGATGAACTTGGCGCGCTTGTGCTCCGGCCACTTCGTGATGTCGGTGCCGGCAATCTCGATGGTGCCCTCGTCGACGGGATAGGTGCCCGCGATGGAGTTCATCAGCGTCGACTTGCCCGCGCCGTTGCCGCCGATGACGGTGACGAAGTCGCCTGCGTCAAGGTGGAGACTCACGTCGTGCAGGGCCAATTTCTCGGTGATCGTGCCGGGGTTGAATGTCTTAGAGATGTGCTTGATGTCGAGCATTATTTCTTCACCGCCTTCCGCAATGCGTTGAAGCGTGCCTGTATGAGTGGCAGCGAGAGCGCGATGGCGACGAGGATGGCCGTGAAGAGCTTGAGGTCATTCGGCGGCATGCCCATCTGCAGGACCGCGGCGATGACGGCGCGGTAGACGATGGAGCCGAGGATGACGGAAATCAGGCAGTTCTTGAAGCTCCTCGTGCCGAAGAGCACCTCGCCGATGATGACGGAGGCGAGACCGATGACAATCGTGCCGACGCCCATGCCGACATCGGCGAAGCCGTTGCTCTGCGCGACGAGGGCGCCGGACATGGCGACGAGGCCGTTCGAGAGCAGCAGGCCGAGCACGACCATGGCGTCGGTGTTGATGCCGTTGGCGCGGATCATGTGCGGGTTATTGCCCGTCGCGCGGACGGCGGCGCCGATCTCCGTGCCGAAGAACCAGTAGTTGAGCACGGCGACGATCAGGACGATGATGGCGCCGATGACGAGCGTCGTCATGCTCTTGTCGAGGCCGGTGAACTGCCAGATCGTGAAGATCGTGTCCTGTTGCAGGAGCGGCAGGTTTGCCTTGCCCATGATGCGCAGGTTGACCGAGTAGAGCGCGATCATCGTCAGGATGCCGGCGAGCAGCGCCGGGATCTTGAGCTTCGTGCAGAGGAAGCCTGTGACGACGCCGCCGAGCATGCCCGCGGCGCAGGCCGCGAGGATTGCCGCGATGGGGTGGTAGCCGGCCGTCAGCAGCGTGGCGGCCGTGGCTGCCCCTAGAGGGAAGCTGCCCTCGACGGTGAGGTCCGCGATGTCGAGCACGCGGAACGTCAGATAGACGCCGATGGCGAGCAGCGCCCAGAGCAGCCCCTGTGAAACAGTGGATATGACTAGATCCATGTTGTTCTCCTTACTTGCAGTGCCTCATCCGGCTCATTCGATGACGTCAGCATCCTTGAGGACATCCTCTGGGAAGGTGATGCCGAGCAGAGCAGCGTTGGCCTTGTTGACCGTGACTTTGAGGTCCTTGGCCATCTCGATCGGCATGGAAGCAGGCTTCTTGCCCTCGAGAATGTCGGCTGCCATGTGGCCCGTCTGGACGCCGAGCTTGTAGTAGTCGATGCCGTAGGTGGCGAGGCCGCCTGCCTTGACCATGTTCGGCTCACCGCAGATGACGGGGACCTTGGCGGCGTTCGTGATGTCGATGAGTGTCGGCATGGCCGAGGCGATGATGTTGTCGGTCGGCTCGTAGAAGGCGTCGACGGAGCCGATGAGGCTCTGCGCTGCCTGCTGGATGTCATTGACCGTGGAGATCGTCGCGACCTTGACCGTCAGGCCCTTTGATTCGGCGTACTCCTTCATGGCCTTGACCTGGACTTCCGAGTTGACTTCGCTCGAGCAGTAGACCGTGCCGATCGTCTTGGCGTCCGGCTTGATCTTCAGCAGCAGGTCAATCTGTTCCTTGACCGGGTTCATGTCGCTCGTGCCGGTGACGTTGCCCTTCGGTTCCTTGTTGGAGGCGACGAGTTTCGCGCCCTCATAATCGGTGATGGCCGTGCCGACGATCGGGATGTCATGCGTGGCGTTGGCCATCGTCTGCGCTGCTGGCGTCGCGATGGCGCAGATCAGGTCCATCTTCGCGCTGACGAAGCGCTGGGCGATGTTCTGGAGGTTCGACTGATCGGCCTGTGCGTTCTGGCGGTCGATCGTGATGTTCTTGCCCTCTTCGAAGCCGCGTTCCTTGAGGCCATCGACAAAGCCCTTGTTGGCGGCGTCGAGCGCATTGTGCTCGACGAGCTGGACAATGCCGATCTTGTAGGTCTTGCCGCTGCCCGAGGAAGACGACTGGTCGCTGGAGCCGCAGCCGGCCATGAGGCCGAGACTCAGCACCGCAGCAGCGCCGAGCGCCAGGAGTTTACAGCGTTTGGATACATTGGATAGTCTCATGAGGAATCCCACCTTTTCTCTGTGAATCTGTACACGCGCGTGCACGATGAATAGACTCTTATATTATACAATGTTACAGATAAAAAATCCATCGTTGTTTGTGCAAGATGGACATATTCATGACATTTATGGTTCGTACCCTCTGGCATGACTTTTGACCTAGGAATCTGAAATGTTCGATGATATAATAGAAGGAGTTTGCACGCGATACGAGCAGAAACGTGCTGCGGGGAGCGGCACAGAATACGGAGGTTTTTGTTTTGCTGGCTACAAGAGAATATCAAGATATCGAGTCGAAGGTGATGCGCGGAGAGCGCCTGACGCGGGAGGACGGCATAAGGCTCTTCCAGTGCCATGACCTCGCCTGGCTCGGCGCCCTGGCCGATCACGTGCGCCGCGAGAAGTGCGGGGACATTGTCTACTATAACGTCAACTGCCATGTCAACTTGACGAATATCTGCACCTCTCACTGCAAGTTCTGCGCTTTTGGCCGCGATGCGGACGAGAAGGGCGCCTATGCGATGACGAAGGCACAGGCCATCGCGGTCGTCGAGGACGCCATGCGCGACCCGAACCTTGCGGGGCTCCACGTCGTCTCGGGACTCCATCCGACCTGGTCGTTCGAGGATTACCTCGGCATCGTGGAGGCGCTGCACGAGCGCTTCCCGAAGCTCTACATGAAGGGCTTCACTGGTGTGGAGATCACGCATTTTGCCGAGATTTCTGGCCTGCCCGTCGAAGAGGTGCTGCGCCAGCTGCGCGACCGCGGCGGCCTGCAGGCCATTGCCGGCGGCGGTGCGGAGATCCTCTCCGACCGCGTGCGCGGCGAGCTCTGCCCCAACAAGGCCACGGCCGACGAATGGCTCACGGTGGCGCGCACGGCGCACAAGCTCGGCATCAAGTCGAATGCGTCGATGCTCTATGGCCACATCGAGACGATGGAGGAGCGCGTCGACCACCTGCTGCGCCTGCGCGAACTGCAGGATGAGACGGGCGGCTTCCAGACGTTCATCTGCTTCCCGTTCCTGCCGAAGCACACGGAGCTCGGCAAAGAGGTCAAGCAGACGAGCATGTGGGATGACCTGCGCACGATGGCCATCTCGCGCCTGATGCTCGACAACTTCAAGAACATCAAGGCGTACTGGGTCATGCTGACGGTGCCAGTCGCGCAGGTCGCACTCGGATTTGGTGCCAATGACATCGACGGCACGGTCCACAAGGAGACAATCCTGCACGATGCGGGCGCGAAGAGCCCGACTGCCCTGAGCGAAGACAGCATCATCCGCATCATCAAGGAGGCGGGGCGCACCCCGGCCGCCTGTGACTGCAATTTCAACATCCTGCGCATCATCGAATGAAAGGAGACGTCATGAAGAACATCGAAGCGGCGCGCGCGAAAGCGGCGGCAGGCGAGCGCCTGACACTCGAGGACGCGCTGGCGCTCTACGAGGACAATGACCTGCTGTTCCTGGCAGACTGCGCGCGCAGAGCCAAGGAAAAAAAGAGCGGCCGATCGGTCTACTACACCGTCAACCGCCACATCAACCTGACGAATATCTGCAGCTCGAACTGCCCGCTCTGCGCCTTCCAGGTGGAGGCGGGCGATGCACGCGGCTTTGTGATGGAGCCCGGTGACATCGAGCGCGTCCTCGAACAGGCAAAAAAGACGCCGAACTTGTCGGAGATCCACATCGTCTCGGCTTTACATCCCGATAAGCCGTTCTCGTATTATCGCGCCGTCGTGCGCCAGGTCAAGGCGGCTCTGCCGCATGTCGATGTCAAAGCCTTTACGCCGGTCGAGATCGTGAACTTTGCCAAGATGACGGGCAAGAGCATCCGCGAGGTCCTGAGCCTGCTCAAGGAGGATGGTCTCGACAGCCTGCCGGGCGGCGGTGCCGAGATCCTTTCGGACCGCGTGCGGGCGATCATCTGCCCGAAGAAGGCGACGACGGATGAGTGGATCGAGACGATGAAGGCGGCGCACAGCCTCGGCATCCGCACGAATGCCTCCATCATGTACGGCCATGTCGAGACGATCGAGGAGCGCCTGCAGCATCTCATCACGATCCGCGAGATCCAGGATGAGACGGGCGGCTTCCAGGCCTTCATGCTCTTCCCGTTCCATCCGGCTCACACGAAGCTCGGCGAGGAGTATCAGCTGCAGCGCGTCGGCTCTTGGGAGGACATGAAGATGATGGCGCTCTCGCGCCTGATCCTCGACAACATCGACCACGTCAAGGCCTTCTGGATCATGCTGACGCTGCCCGTCGCGCAGCTCGCGCTCGGCTTCGGCGCCGACGACCTCGACGGCACGATCGGCGAGGAGAAGATCATCCATGCTGCGGGCGCGCGGACGAAGACGGGCATCACGCGCACGCAGCTCGAGAAGATCATCCGCGAGGCGGGCTACGAGCCCGTCGAGCGCGATACATTCTATCAGCCAATCGGCGGCAGTGAGGTGAGAGCATGAGACTGACAGAACGAGAAGGAGAAGATCTGCTGCGCGAGGGCGACCTCATCGCCCTCGGGCGCGAGGCAGACAAGATCCGCAAGGAGCGCTTCGGCAACACGACGACCTTCATCATTGACCGCAACATCAACTACACGAATGTCTGCGTCAACGAGTGCCGCTTCTGCGCCTTTTTCCGGCGGCAGGGCAGCAAGGACGCCTACCTGCTCTCCCATGAAGAGATTCTCGAGAAGGTCCGGGAGACGGTCGAGGCTGGCGGCACGCAGGTCATGATCCAGGGCGGGCTCTACCCGGAGCTCGGCCTCGCGTATTACGAGAAGATGCTGCGCCTGATCAAGGAGGCGTATCCTTCTATCACCATCCATTCGTTCACGGCGACAGAGATCCAGCACTTCGCGCGCGAGGCGGGGCTCTCCATCCTCGAGACGCTCAAGCGGCTGCAGGCGGCTGGTCTCGACAGCCTGCCGGGCGGCGGCGCGGAGATCCTCGTTGACGAGGTGCGCCGCAAGGTCAGCCCCAAGAAGATCATGACGGACGACTGGCTGCATGTCATGGAATGCGCGCATTCCATCGGCATGGAGAGCACGGCGACGATGGTCATCGGCTTCGGCGAGACGATGGCGCAGCGCATCGAGCACATGGAGAAGGTGCGCCGCCTGCAGGACAAGACGGGCGGCTTCCGCGCCTTCATCACCTGGACGTTCCAGCCGGGGCACACAGAGCTCGGCGGCGAGAAGACCTCGAGCTGGGACTACATGCGCACGCTGGCGCTCTCGCGCCTCTACATGGACAACATCGCGCACATCCAGGGCTCGTGGGTCACGCAGGGCGAGCGCATCGGCCAGCTGACGCTCGGCTTCGGCGCCGACGACGCCGGCAGCATCATGCTCGAAGAGAATGTCGTGCGGGCAGCGGGCACGCGCTACGATATGTCGACCAAGAAGATGGTCCGCCTCATCGAAGGCGCGGGCAGAGAGGCTGCGCAGCGCGATACGGAGTACCGTATCATCAGGCGCTTCTGAGCGGATAACGCGCGTTAGGGGTGGCAAAACTCGATTTGTTTGTGGCGCGGGGCGGGGCATGCATTCCGGCTTCGTCGCGCCGCTGAATGAGCCCTATGGTGCGCCTTGCTGTTGAGGTGAGTCCGCCGCCTACCGCGGCGTTCTGACATCGGCTTTCTAGGCTAGTGCGCCATAGGCCTCAGCCCTTTGGGCTATCGCTCTGCTCCTGCAGGCGGAATGCATGCCCCGCCCTCAGTAACGGCCTGCTATCCGGCTTCGTCGCGCCGCTGAATGAGCCTTATGGTGCGCCTTGCTGTTGAGGCGAGTTTCGCCGCCTACCGCGGCGTTCTGACATCGGCTTTCTAGGCCAGTGCGCGATAGGGCTCAGCCCTTTGGGCTATCGCTCTGCTCCTGCAGGCGGAATGCATGCCCCGCCCTCAGTAACGGCCTGCTATCCGGCTTCGTCGCGCCGCTGAATGAGCCCTATGGTGCGCCTTGCTGTTGAGGCGAGTTTCGCCGCCTACTGTGGCGTTCTGACATTGGATTTCTAGGCCAGTGCGCGATAGGGCTCAGCCCTTCGGGCTATCGCTCTGCTCCTGCAGGCGGAATGCATGCCCCGCCCTCGGTAACGGCCTGCTATCCGGCTTCGTCGCGCTGATGAATGAGCTCTATGGTGCGCCTAGAAAACGGGCTGAGCTTAGGCCAGGGTGGTGTGTGCCGCCTGGAGCCGCGCAGTGACCGCCCGCAGGGCTGGGGCCCGAGGTTCTGCGGCTTCTATTGCCGTGTAAAGCGCCGCGGCAGGCGGCGAAGCAGCTTAGAAGGATACTCTGGCATGGGCCCCATTTAACGGAGCGGCGAAGCCGGCACATACCACCCCGGCCCTTTGCATAATCTGCTCCATTCAACGAATCAATCCAGCGTACTACAAAGAAAGAGAGGCATAATCATGGCAAATGAACAGCAGGCAGTGAACGCAGAGATCCCGCGTGCGGACTACGCCGTCGTCGGCGGCTCGGGCACGCTTTCGAGCAATTTTCCGGCGAACCTGCCCGACGAGGATGTGAAGATCCTCGCGGATAATCTTTATTTCGAGACGCCGTACGGCAGGAGCCCCTCGATGCGCCTCTTCTGCGTTGGCGAGAAGCGCGTGCTGACCGTGCGCATGCACGGCTGGCGCTCTGGCGTGACGCGCGCCGATGCCTCGCGGCAGGTCTTCTGGGTCTTCCGCGAAGCGGGCGTCAAGCGCATCATCTCGGAGGGCGGCGTCGGCACGGTCAACAAGCTCCTCGATTTGCGCGACTTCATCATCCCCGACGATTACCTCGACCTCTCGGTCCGCAAGGATGTCATGCTCGACGGGCGCTACCTGCTCATCATGCGCGATGCACTCTGCCCCGAGATGCGCGAGGCCCTGATTCGGGCGACGAAGAAGCGCTTTGACGGGCGCGTCTTCACGCGCGGCACCTACGCCGTGACGGACGGGCGCCACTTCGAGAGCCCCGCGGAAGTCGCGATGATGAGCGGTCATGCCGACATCGTCGGCCAGAGCATTGCACCCGAGGTCTATCTGGCGCGCGAGATCGGCGCCTGCTATGCCGGCCTCTACTTCACCGTCAATTACGGCGAGGGCATCCGCAAGGCATGGTCGCATCAGGATATGGCGGACATCTTCTACGACGACGCACCGATGATCGGCGAGATTATCCTCGAGACAATCCGCACGGTAGACGCTGACGACCGCCATTGCGAGTGCCTCTCCTTGCGCAAGGAGACACTGCTCAAGGACGTCTACAATGAGGTTTCATCGAAGGGCTGAGACTGCCGCAACAAGAGCATATGAGAAGACGAGCTGTGCATAACTCCGCGATTTTTTCGGAGTTATGCACAGCTCGTCTTGATTTTGTGGATAATTTTGTGGATAAGTCAGGCTTCCTGCGAGGCGGTGTAGAGTGCCTGTATGAACTTCTTGGTGTTGATGTGAACCTTCGAGATCTGCGGTTTCTCGTTTTGCTGGATCATGCGCATAATGCTGCAGACCTCGGCGTAGTCGAAGTAGAACGGGGCGTATTCCTCGAACTTGGGGTTCGTGTAGTCGACGACGCCCATTGAGGCGGTGCTGACCATAGCCTGGAAGACGGCGCGGCGCAGGCGCTGCTCGATAGTCTTGGCTTCTTTCTGGACGTTCTCGGCGGCGTGCTGCTCGGCGACGGCAGTGAAGATAGTCTTGAGCGAGGGGATGGCTGAGCCCTTGTTGTGCGCCTGCAGGTAGGCGATGATCTCGATCAGGTCGTCGTAGCCCGCTGAGCCGGCCACGCCGAGCTCCTTGAGCAGGGAGGCGGCCTTCTGTTGCGGCGTGACCTCCTTCTGTTGCATCATGGCGATGTCCGGGTTCAGCGTCGTCTGCAAGGTGCTCTGCAGGGTGTGGGCAAAGCGCTCGAGGCGGATGTATTCCTCGACGGACCGCATCACGCTGATGATCTCATTGCGGTTCAGGGGCTTCGTGATGTAGGCGTAGATGCCGCTCTCATAGGCTTTGCCGATGAGGTCCTTGCTGTTCACCTGCGAGATCATGATGATCTTGCCGGGGAAGTCCTGGAAGCGGCGCACGGAGGCGATGCCGTCGCAGTCCGGCATGAGCATGTCGATGAGCAGGAGGTCGATGTGGCGCGCGATGAGCTCTGCCGTCGTGATGTTTGCGGCACTCGGCAGCGAGGCGACAACTGTGCCGAGCTCGTAGTCTTCAATAATGTCCTGCAGCATATCGCGGATTGCTTCATCGTCGTCGATGAGCATGATGTTCATGATAGCGGTCCTTTCTGTTGAGATGATGCGGCGCCTGCCTTCTCTACGGCTGGCAGGTTGGCTATTGGGTGCGTCATCAGGCTGTTGAGCGGCAGCGCGATGTGGAACGTCACATTGTCCTTGCCGTCCGATGCCGCCGTGATGCTGCCGCCGAGATGTTCGGCGAGCGACTTGACGTATGTCAGTCCCACGCCGCTCGAGGCGCGGCCGTCACTGTCGTACTTCGTCGTGTAGCCGGGGCGGAAGATCTGGCGCAGGCGGCGCAGCGGGATGGAGCTGCCCGTATTCGTGACCTCGAGGTGGAGGTCACTGCCCATGCGCTTCATGGAGATGGCAATGCTGCCTCTCTCATGGATAGCCTCGATGGCGTTGGCCGTGAGGTTGTTGAGGATGGACAGGATCGTGTAGGCGTGGAGCTCCGGCAGTCTGGCGGACACATCTGTCGAGAATTCGATGCGCTTGTCGAGCTGGCGCGCGTATTTCTTCTGCGCGTGGACGATCAGGCGGCAGATCTCGGCAGGTGACAGGTAGTCGTTGAGCTTGTGCGAGTTGTTCTGGCTCGTCATCTCGCTGAGCGCGGCGTAGATGCGCTGGTTGTCCTTCTTGATGTCGTGGACCTCGCCGGCCACGCGCAGGGCCTCCTGCGTGATGCGCGTGAGTTCTGCTGGGTCGTGCAGGCTGCGCAGGTCCTCGTAGATGCCGTAGCAGTCGTGCGTGGCCGTCTCCGCCTTGTGCAGGGCCTGCCTGAGCTCGAAGACCTCCTCGTAGATGTTCGCGATCATCATCGTCAGGCGATTCTTCTCGTGCAGTTCGTGGGCGAGGTGGATTTCCGTCAGATAGAGCTGCGACAGGAAGAAGAAGCTCAAGATGAAGAAGCAGCGCAAGAAAGCGATGCCCGTGAGGCGCGCGAGCACCGGCACCGTGATGATGGCCGCCTGTGTGCCGAGGAAGAGGTCCATCGTGTAGAGCTCCGCTATGCTCGCAATCACCTCGGCGATGATGGCCCAGAAGGCGATCTTCATGGCCTGCGTCGTGATGGGCGCACGGTTGAGCTTCATGCAGGAGAAGCAGATGGCATAGGTAAAATAGTAGAAAAACGTCGGGATGTGCTGGTAGACGCCCGTCGAGAGGGGCGCACCGCCAATCGCGTCGAGCGCTCCGCGGAACAGGACGACTGCAATGCCGACGGCGAGGCCCGACACAGCCATCGGCACGTTGCGCAGCCAGAGCAGGAAGAGCAGGAACATCGGCGAGCCAAAGCTCACGCGGAACGAGCTGAACTCATTGCCGAATGGATGGATGCGCGGCTCACCGGCCAGCGGCACGATGAGCAGCATGCATATAAAGATGAAGAGTTCCCGGTGTTTACTGATCATGTTGCCTCCTCCTCAGTGAATTATGTATACTGCCCTATAGTGTATCACACGGTTCTTTTTCCTGGCAACAGTTGTACCTATCGAAATGATAAATGGACTGCATCTAAAACACTGATATTATATCACAGCCTTCCCATTTATGTTACAAGTTGTCAGTAAAAAAAAACTATTTACTCGATATTGTAGGATTCTGTCGATTTTGCTAGGCGATACGGTATATTGAATACAGTAATAAAAAGATAAGTCGTATTAATGACACAGGAGGGAATCATATGTCAAAAGAAAACAGCAGTAATTTGCTGCGTGGCCTGATCTGTGTGGCCATCGGAGCAATCATCTGGTTTATCCCAGCGCCTGCTGGGGTAGGCCCGCAGGCATGGGGCCTGCTCGCCGTCTTTGTCGCAACGATCGCCGGCTTCATCCTGCAGCCGCTGCCGCTCGGTGCCATCGCAATCATCGCCTGCGCACTCCTGCCGGTACTCGGCATCATGAAGGCTGGTCAGGCACTCGAAGGTTTCTCGAACGGCACAATCTGGCTGATCGTATCGGCCTTCATGTTTGCCACGGGCTTCATCAAGACGGGCCTCGGCAAGCGCATCGCTTACCTGCTGCTCTCGCGCTTCGGCAAGAACACGCTGAGCGTCGCCTACGTCATGAGCGCAGCAGACTTCATCATCGCACCGTTCACGCCGTCGAACACGGCTCGTGGCGGCGGCATCATTTACCCAATCGTCAACAGTGTCTCCCTTGCCCTCGGCTGTGATGCCAAGAGCGGCAAGAACAAGCGCACGGGCGCTTTCCTGATGTACAGTGCCTATGCAGCTGTCATCACCTCGGCCTGCATTTTCATGACGGGCGCATCGAACAACGTTCTCGCCAACACGCTGACGGAGCAGGCTTTTGGCCAGTCCCTGAGCTGGATGTCCTGGTTTGAGGTCAGCATCATTCCGGGTCTCCTGCTCTCCATCGTCACGCCGTATCTGCTCTACAAGATCATCAAGCCGGAACTCACGGAAACGCCGGAGACGCTGGCTCTCGCCAAGAAGGAACTCGGCGCAATGGGCGCCATGACCGGCAAGGAAAAGGTTCTCTGCGTCATCTTCATCGCCTGCCTCGTCCTCTGGGCAACGGGTAGCATCCATCACATCGATTCTGCTATCGTCGCACTGCTCGGCCTCTCGGCCATGCTCATCACGCATTGCATTGACTGGAGCGACGTCACGAAACAGCATGGCGCATGGGATGTCCTCGTATGGATGGGCGTTCTCGTCAACATGGCTGCTTATCTCTCGAAATTCGGTTTCATGAAATGGTTCGCTGCCACGATGGCAGCAGCTTGCGCCGGCATGTCCTGGATGACGATGCTCATCGTCCTCTGCGTCATCTACACGATGGCACATTACCTGCTGGCCAGCAACAGCGCACACATCGCCGCGATGTTCATCGCCTTCATGACGATTCTCGTCGCAGCAGGTGCTCCGGTCATCCCGACGGCCATCATCCTCGCAATCCTCTGCAACAGTGCATCGTTCCTGACGCACTACGGCTGTGGCGTCACGCCAATCTTCTTCGGCACCGGCTTCATGGGCCAGGGCGAGTGGTGGAAGATCGGCTTCGTCATCACGGTCATGCACATCGTGGTCTGGATGGCTCTCGGCCTGCCAATCATGGGCATCCTCGGCATGATGTAAGGTAATCCCGATATAAGTTCTGATGTAAGTTTTCGTATAAGGTAATCATTGGAGAAAGCATCCGCGTGGTGCTTTCTCTAGATTATCTGTTACAGTGTATACAAAGAAAGACATTTTTCAAAAAAGTACTTGATTGTATTTTGTATACATGATACAATGCAATCAGCAAGCGGGGAGAACGAAGCCCGCTGAACTAAATGATAACAACGTGTACAACGCGAGATGATTTCATTTCAGGCGCCGCCTGGGAAATCAGGCGGGGAAAAGAAAGGAACGTGGAAAACATGAGAAAAGAACATGATTTCATTGGTGAGCTCGAAGTACCGGATGAGGTTTACTACGGTGTTCAGACGATGCGTGCCATCGATAACTTCCACATCACGGGCCAGACGATTGACCCGGATTTCGTTCAGAGCATCGCCCGCGTCAAGAAGGCCGCTGCTATGGCGAACATGGCTACGGGCCGTCTCGACAAGAAGATTGGCGAGGCACTGATTGAAGCTGCTGATGAGATCATCGACGGCAAGCTCCTCGACCAGTTCCCGGTTGACCCAATCCAGGGCGGTGCTGGTACGTCCATCAACATGAACATGAACGAGGTTCTCTGCAACCGCGCACTCGAGATCATCGGTCAGCCGAAAGGCCGTTACGACATCATCTCCCCGAACAACCATGCCAACATGGCACAGTCCACGAATGACTCCTTCCCGACGAGCATCAAGGTCTGCCTGAGCCACAAGGCTAAGAAGCTCACGGCGGCTCTCGACCGCCTCGCTACGGAGCTCGAGAAGAAGTCCGAGGAGTACAAGGATGTCCTCAAGATGGGCCGCACGCACCTGCAGGATGCAGTTCCTATTACGCTCGGCCAGGAGATGGGCATGTACGCATCGGCTGTACGCCGCGGCATCCGTCGCATCAACCACGCTGTAGAAGAGATCCATGTCATGAACATGGGCGGCACGGCTGTCGGCACGGGCCTCAACGCAGAGCCGGCTTACATCAAGAAAGTCGCTGAGACGCTCAGCGAGGTTACGGGTGAGACGTACGTCACGGCTGACAACATGATCGACGCGACGAACAACACGGACGGCTTCTCCGATGTCTCGAGCGCAATGAAGACGACGGCGCTCGTCCTCATCAAGATGGCCAACGATTTCCGCCTCATGGCTTCTGGTCCGCGCTGCGGCCTCAATGAGCTCAAGCTGCCGAAACGTCAGCCGGGTTCTTCCATCATGCCGGGCAAAGTCAATCCGGTCATCGCAGAAGTCCTCGACCAGTCTTGCTATCAGGTCATCGGCAATGACCTCGCAGTCTCGATGGCTGTTGAGAACGGCCAGTTCGAGCTCAACGTCATGGAGCCGGTCATGGCCTTCAACATGTTCAACTCGATGACGTACATGACAAATGCGGTCAACACGTTCGTCGACAAGCTCCTCATCGGCCTCGAGCCGAACCGCGAGCAGTGCCAGAAGTGGCTCGACAACAGCGTCGGCGTTGTCACGGCTCTGCTGCCGCACATCGGCTACGAGAACTCCGCTATGCTGGCTAAGGAAGCCTACAACACGGGCAAGCCGATCCGTCAGGTCATCATGGAGAAGGGCCTCCTCTCCCGCGAGAAGATGGAGCACATCCTCTCCCCGCGCCAGATGACGACGCCGGGCATCGCAGAATAATCGGTGACTGACTTCCTATTCCAATAGAAGATCTGGATCATCCCCATAGATCGAATTTCCCCCTAGAGCAAAAGGGCTCCTGCAAGGCTGATGGCAGGAGCCCTTTTTCGTAAGAATTGTTACACACGCATAGCTGCGGTTGTGCTATGATAGAGGTGTTCCATTCATCTGTAGTTGTGTATATATCTTAAGAGGAGGAATCATCATGAAGGGATATGTTGACAAGTCGGCCTGCATCGGCTGCGGCATGTGTGCGGATACGGCACCAGAGGCTTTCCGCATCGGTGAGGATGGCCTTGCCGAGGGCTATCAGGAGATTCCCGCAGATAGCATCGATAATGCGAAAGAGGCGGAGGCAGATTGCCCCGTCGGAGCCATCCAGGTCAAGTAAAATCCATAAGATCGAGAACAGCCGCCTCAGGGCGGTTGTTTTTTTTCGATGGATTTTCTATAATAAAAAATAATGATGAATCGTCAGGAAACGAGAGGGCAGATGATATGCGGGAACAGAATGAAAAGGCTGTGCAGGCCATGCGGGCCTTTTTGAAGGCGCTTGGCCTGGACCTGGAGCAATGCGGCATGGAGCAGACACCGGAACGGGTGGCGAGGCTCTATGGAGATCTATTCGATGGCCTTGGCAAAGACCCGGCTTCCATTTGGGGAGAGCGCTTCGCCTCGGAGACAAAGGGAATCGTGGCTGTGCGCCACATCCCGTTCTATTCGGTCTGCGAGCATCATCTGCTGCCGTTCTTCGGCGAGGTCAGCCTCGCGTACCTGCCGCACGATGGGCAGGTCGCTGGCTTCAGCAAGTTCGTCAAGCTCGTCGAGTGCTTTGCGCACCGGCCGCAGCTGCAGGAGCGCATGACGGCGCAGTTGGCCGATGCCATCGCGGACGGCCTCGATGCAGAGGGTGTGCTCGTCGTCGTCGAAGCGGAGCAGCTCTGCATGACGATGCGCGACGGCATGGCCCGCGGCACGAAGACCGTCACGTCAGAATGCCTCGGGGCATTCCGCACGGACGCGGTGCTCTGCCAGCAGGCTTGGATGGTACTAGGAGGTAAACAGGATGACAGCACTGCGGAAATACACCTTTCATGATGGCAAGGAATTGGAACTGGGCAAGCGCACGCTCATCATGGGCGTGCTCAACGTGACGCCGGATTCGTTCTCGGACGGCGGCAAGTGGAACACGCATGACAAGGCACTGCGCCATATGGAGGAGATGGTGCGCGATGGTGCGGACATCATCGATATCGGCGCGGAGTCCAGCCGCCCCGGCTTCCAGGCGATGCCGGCCCAGCAGGAGATCGAGCGCCTCATGCCGTTCCTCGAAGCCGTGCTCAAGGAGTGCCCGGTGCCGATCTCTGTCGACACATTCAAGGCCGAGACGGCGCGCGAGGCCGCGAAGGCCGGCTGTCACATGCTCAATGATATCTGGGGGCTGCAGTACAAGGAGGAGCCGAGGGCGATGGCTGAGGTCGCGGCGGAAGCTGGCCTGCCGATTGTCGTCATGCACAATCAGGACGGCAAGGCGTATGCGCGCGACATCATCGAGACGATGAAAGATTTCTTCCGCCGGACGATCGAGATCGCTGACCATGCCGGCGTGCCACGCAATCACCTGATCCTCGATCCGGGCATCGGCTTCGGCAAGACGCCGGAGGGCAATCTGACGGTCCTGCGCCGCCAGCAGGAACTCCTGACGATCGACGGGGTGGAGTATCCGCTGCTCCTCGGCACGAGTCGCAAGAGCTTCATCGGCGCGGCGCTGGGGCTTCCTGTCGACGAGCGCATGGAGGCGACGGGCGCGACGTGTGTCGTCGGCATCATGAAGGGAGCAGGCATCGTGCGCGTCCATGACGTCAAGCCGATTGCGCGCATGTGCCGCATGACGGATGCCATCCTGCAGGCGGACTGAGTGGAGTGAGGTACTAGGATATGGACCGTATCGTATTAGATCACATGGAATTTTACGGCTACCACGGCTGCCTGCCGGAAGAACGCCAGCAGGGGCAGACCTTCTTTGTGGATGCCGTGCTGCATCTTGACCTCCGGGCGGCTGGCGAGCAGGACAACCTCGCGCAGACGGTCAACTACGCGGATGTATTCACGAAGATCCGCAGCATCGTCGAGGGGAAACCGGCAAACCTCATCGAGGCAGTGGCGGAGCGCATCGCCTCGATGGTCCTGCGGGAATACCCGAGCATCGTGCGCGTCGAGGTGACGGTCCACAAGCCGTCCGCGCCGATCCCGGGCCCGTTCCGGGATGTCTCGGTCAGCATCATGAGGGAGCGCGGATGAAGCCTTATACGTGCTATCTGAGCCTCGGGGCCAATCTCGGCGAGCGTGGCGAGACGCTGCGCGAGGCACTGCGCTCCTTGGCAGGGCTCTCGGGGACACATCTCGTGGCTGTCTCTCCGTTCTATGAGACAGCGCCGTGGGGAAAGCTGGATCAGCCAGCCTTCCTCAATGCGGCAGCGGCGGTGGAGACAACTCTTTCTCCGCTCGAGCTGCTCAAAGGCTGCCAGCGCATCGAGCAGCAGCTCGGGCGCGTGCGCCACGAGCACTGGGGAGCGCGCACGATCGATATCGATCTGCTCCACATCCCCGATGTCATGCTCGATGAGCCGGAGCTCAAGCTGCCGCACCCTTACCTGACACAGCGTGCCTTTGTGTTGCAGCCGCTCAAGGACATTGCGCCCGACCTCGTCATTTCGGGTGCGCCTGTGCGAGATTGGTGCCAGTCCATAGGTGACCAGGGTGTCTCGCCCGCAGCGGAGCTCGCCAATCCCTGGCCGCTCCAGATGATTGCCTGCCTGGACGCGCGGCGCGGCATCGGGTATCGCGGTGAGTTGCTCGCACATCTTCCCGAGGATATGAAGCATTTCCGCGCCCTGACCGAGGGAAATGTCGTCATCATGGGGCGCAGGACGATGGAATCGCTGCCGGGAAAAGAGCCGCTGCCCAATCGGACGAACATCGTGCTGTCGCGCACGCTCTCTGCGGCGGAGGGCTTTACCGTCTGCTGCAGCCTGCCGGCCCTTTGGCGGGAGCTCGGGCTTCTGCACCTCAAGGAGCCGCAGCGGTCGTTCTGGTGCATCGGCGGGGCGGAGCTCTATGCGGAGCTGCTTCCCTATGCAAGGGAACTCCACCTGACGCGGCTCAAGCAGTCGTATGAGGCCGATGCGTTCTTTCCGGCGTTCCCGGGTTTTGCGCTCTGCTCGTCGGATGACAGGGGGGCTTGCGCGTTCGAGCACTATGTGGCAGCAGACAGGCTGCTGAAGATGAAGATATAGAAGGAAGTTGTTAGGCGATGGAAATCTTTCACAACGATTGGGCCGAACTGCTCAATCCAGAGCTAGAAAAACCGTATTACCGCAAGCTCAGGCAATTCCTGATCGGGGAGTACCGCACACATCACATCTACCCGGACATGTACTCGATCTTCAATGCGCTTCACTACACGAGCTATGCCGATACGAAGGTGGTCATCCTCGGCCAGGACCCGTATCATGGCCCGGGGCAGGCGCATGGGCTCTCGTTCTCCGTGCTGCCCGGCGTGCAGCCGCCGCCGTCGCTGCTCAACATCTTCAAGGAGCTGGAGACAGACCTCGGCTGCAAGGTTCCGAATAACGGCTGCCTCAAGCCGTGGGCAGATCAGGGTGTACTGCTGCTCAACACGGTGCTGACCGTCCGGGAGCATCAGGCGAATTCACATCACGGGCAGGGCTGGGAAATCTTCACGGACCGCATCATCGAGCTGCTCAATGCGCGCGAGAAGCCGATGGCATTCATACTCTGGGGGACACCGGCCCGCCGCAAGAAGGCGATGATCACGAATCCGCATCACTACATCGTCGAGTCGCCGCACCCGAGCCCGCTGTCGGCTTCACGCGGCTTCTTTGGCAGTCGCCCGTTTTCCAGGGTCAATGACTTCTTGAAGCGCACAGGGCAGGAGCCGATTGACTGGCAGCTGCCGGACATTTGATTTTTCAGGAGAGCTGTCTCCTGTTTTGGAGGGAATATTGTGGGAGCAAAGGTAACGATCAAGGATGTCGCGGAACTGGCCGGCGTCTCGAAAAGCACCGTATCGCGCTATCTCAATCACGGCTACATCAGCCTGGAGAAGCAGCAGAGAGTGCGTGAGGCCATCGAGCAGACGGGGTTCAAGTCGAACTTCTTTGCCAAGCGGCTCAAGACGCAGGAGAGCAAGCTCATCGGTATCGTCCTGCCGCGCATGGATTCCGTGACCGTCGGCAAGCTGCTGTCGGGCATCAACCGCATCTTCGATCCGGCTGGCTACCAGGGGATCCTGCTCGTCAGCCATCTTTCCATCGAGAAAGAGCTCGAGAACATACAGAATCTGCAACAGCAGGGCGTCGATGGCATTCTCGTGGACTCAGTCGGCCTGACTGACAGGCATATTGAACTGGCCAAGACGACATCTGTGCCAATCGTCTACACGGGCCAGTGGAATGAGGCCGTGCCGAGCATCAAGATCGACGACTGGGCCGCCGGGCGCATGGTCGGCGCATATCTGCGGCAGATGGGACATCGTCATGCCGTCTTTGCCGGTGTCACGCAGACCGATAAGGCCGTCGGCGTTGACCGCAGACAGGGCTTCGTCGAGGCGTTCTGTGAGGACCGTCCTGAGGCGCGCGTGGATTTCGTCGAGACGGGCTTTGACTTCTTGTCGGCTTACAACAAGGGGGCAGCCATCCTGGAGCTCGCACCAACCGTCGTGGTCGGCGCGACGGACAACATCAGCCTCGGCGTCCTGCGCTATCTCCACGAGCGCGGCATCCAGGTGCCGGAGCAGATCTCCGTGGTCGGCTTTGGCGGCTACGACGTCGGAGCTGTTGTCTATCCGGCGCTGACAACTGTGGCCTTTGACTACGAGCTGCTGGGCATGAAGGCGGCACAGTACCTTCTGGACCTGCTGGCCCATCACGCGGGCGAGGAGAATATGACACTGCCGCTCTTCTTCGTCGAGCGCGAGAGCGTGCGCAACCTCACGGAAAAATACGAGACAAAGGCTCCAGCTTCGTATCTCGAACTGACCTGATATTGACAATAAAAATGGACTCTGCCATGGCAGAGTCCATTTTGGCTCAAGATAAGAGCAACTTATTTCTTGGTGAAGGTGATATGAGCCCCGACCGAGAGCGTCGGCTGAGACGGGCCCTTGACGATGATCTGGCCTGGCATCGAACCCGTTGCATTGAAGATGATCGTGCAGTGGCCTTCTTCGCGGATGTTGTCGTTGACCGCATCGCCGACTTTCTCGACCGTGTACTTCACGCCGCCCATCAGGAGCTTGTCGCCCTTCTTGATGTCTTCTTCGAGTTTGCCCGGCGTATGCTCGATGACCATGTCCGAGAGATTCGGGCGGATGCCCTCATCGAGCAGGATCGCACTCTTGTTGTTCTCGAGGAACGTGCGCGCGAGATTGCCGATAGCTGTGATCGAAACATCGTATTTAATTTCCATGATTTTCCTCCCTATATATACACAATATCCATCAAACAACGTCATAAACGCCATGAACGTCACAAGTCGATATCAACTATATTATAACATAACCAAACGCCTGTGAAGGGGTAACGGCGCTTTTTGTACCAGGTTTTCAAAAAAACGGAAAAAAATACTTGCCAAGATGCCAAGGATACGCTATAATGATTTCTGTTGACAGCGACTGGCTGAAGACACAGGGGTATCGCCAAGTTGGTAAGGCACGGGTCTCTGAATCCCGCATGCGTTGGTTCGAGTCCAGCTACCCCTGCCATATGGAGATGAGCATCGCGAAAGCGATGCTTTTTTCGTATCATGGTGAATCTCAGCACATCTGAGGCCGCATGCAAATTTTTTAAAAAAAGTTCAAGATAGCGGTTGACAAATGGCTGCGCGTCCTGTAATATAATACAAGTCGCCGCGAGACACCGGCTCAAGCGAGAACATCGCTCCTTGATTGGAAGCGCCTTGCTGGAGCGGATGACTCAGACAAAAAGAAAAATAAAAAAGTTCTTGACAGTCTGAAAGAGATGCGGTACAATAAATGAGTCGCTTGAAGCAAAGCCTTTCAAACGAAAGCGAGCTTCGAAAGACAGAGTTGTTCTTTGAAAACTAAACAATGCAACATGAATCATTTGTGATTCAAGCCAGATGTTTTTAAAACATCGATTGATTATGAACATAAGCAATCGGCAATTTCTTTACTGAACTTTGATTTTTCAAGGTTCAGGCCAAAAAGATTATTAGAGCCAATCAAGGCTTTCCTAAATTTTATGGAGAGTTTGATCCTGGCTCAGGACGAACGCTGGCGGCGTGCTTAACACATGCAAGTCGTACGAGACGATTGAAAGCTTGCTTTTGAAAGTCGAGTGGCAAACGGGTGAGTAACGCGTAGACAACCTGCCGTAAAGATGGGGACAACAGTTCGAAAGGACTGCTAATACCGAATGTTGTAGAGTTTCCGCATGGGAATCCTACTAAAGGTGGCCTCTACTTGTAAGCTATCGCTTTACGATGGGTCTGCGTCTGATTAGCTAGTTGGTGGGGTAACGGCCTACCAAGGCGACGATCAGTAGCCGGTCTGAGAGGATGAACGGCCACATTGGAACTGAGACACGGTCCAGACTCCTACGGGAGGCAGCAGTGGGGAATCTTCCGCAATGGGCGCAAGCCTGACGGAGCAACGCCGCGTGAGTGAAGAAGGGTTTCGACTCGTAAAGCTCTGTTGTCGGGGACGAATGTGGAGATGGTGAATAACCATTTCCAATGACGGTACCTGACGAGGAAGCCACGGCTAACTACGTGCCAGCAGCCGCGGTAATACGTAGGTGGCGAGCGTTGTCCGGAATTATTGGGCGTAAAGGGAGCGCAGGCGGGAAGGTAAGTCTATCTTAAAAGTGCGGGGCTCAACCCCGTGAGGGGATGGAAACTATCTTTCTTGAGTGCAGGAGAGGAAAGCGGAATTCCTAGTGTAGCGGTGAAATGCGTAGATATTAGGAGGAACACCAGTGGCGAAGGCGGCTTTCTGGACTGTAACTGACGCTGAGGCTCGAAAGCGTGGGGAGCGAACAGGATTAGATACCCTGGTAGTCCACGCCGTAAACGATGAATGCTAGGTGTAGGAGGTATCGACCCCTCCTGTGCCGGAGTTAACGCAATAAGCATTCCGCCTGGGGAGTACGGCCGCAAGGCTGAAACTCAAAGGAATTGACGGGGGCCCGCACAAGCGGTGGAGTATGTGGTTTAATTCGACGCAACGCGAAGAACCTTACCAGGGCTTGACATTGAGTGAAAGGGCTAGAGATAGTCCCCTCTCTTCGGAGACACGAAAACAGGTGGTGCATGGCTGTCGTCAGCTCGTGTCGTGAGATGTTGGGTTAAGTCCCGCAACGAGCGCAACCCCTATCCTTTGTTGCCAGCACGCAACGGTGGGAACTCAAAGGAGACTGCCGCGGACAACGCGGAGGAAGGCGGGGATGACGTCAAGTCATCATGCCCCTTATGTCCTGGGCTACACACGTACTACAATGGGATGGACAGAGAGCAGCGAAGCCGCGAGGCCAAGCGAACCCCATAAACCATCTCCCAGTTCGGATTGCAGGCTGCAACCCGCCTACATGAAGTTGGAATCGCTAGTAATCGCAGGTCAGCATACTGCGGTGAATACGTTCCCGGGCCTTGTACACACCGCCCGTCACACCACGGAAGTCATTCACACCCGAAGCCGGCAGGCTAACCGCAAGGAGGCAGCCGTCTAAGGTGGGGGCGATGACTGGGGTGAAGTCGTAACAAGGTAGCCGTATCGGAAGGTGCGGCTGGATCACCTCCTTTCTAAGGAGTAAATGGACGCAAGTCCATGACTCTGGTCGATCATCCGGCTGTTGCATTGTCTAGTTTTGAGAGAACAACCTCTCAAAACCTTATATACCATAATGGGGGCGTAGCTCAGCTGGGAGAGCACCTGCCTTGCAAGCAGGGGGTCAGGAGTTCGATTCTCCTCGTCTCCACCATTATGGGCCTATAGCTCAGCTGGTTAGAGCGCACGCCTGATAAGCGTGAGGTCAGTAGTTCAAGTCCACTTAGGCCCACCATTAAAAAACAAAAATGGTATTTGTACACTGAAAACTACACAGAAGAAATGAAATGTATCGAAATCATCGAGTCGCACGACAGTGTGAACAGAATGGTTAGAACGAACATTTTAGGATTCAAGCATAGACATCATATTTATATGAACCTATGGCATAACAAATAGTTAAGCTACAAAGGGCATATGGTGGATGCCTAGGCGTTCCGAGCCGATGAAGGACGCGATAAGCTGCGAAAAGTCATGGGGAGCCGCAAGTAGGCTTTGATCCATGAATTTCCGAATGGGGCAACCCGATACGAGTCATGTCGTATCATCCATGTGTGACATGGACGGCACACCCGGTGAACTGAAACATCTAAGTAGCCGGAGGAAGAGTAATCAAACGAGATTCCCTCAGTAGCGGCGAGCGAACAGGGAAGAGCCCAAACCGGACGTCTTCGGACGACCGGGGTTGAGGACCAGCATCAAGTCAGTCAGGGATAGTCGAACAATCTGGGAAGATTGAGCACAGACGGTGAAACTCCGGTAGACGAAATCCAGAGCTGATGGGCTGGTATCCAGAGTACCACGAGACACGTGAAACCTTGTGGGAAGCAGGGTGGACCACCATCCAAGGCAAAATACTACGGAACGACCGATAGCGCATAGTACCGTGAGGGAAAGGTGAAAAGAACCGCGGGAGCGGAGTGAAATAGAACCTGAAACCGTATGTCTACAAGCAGTCGAAGCACTTTATATGTGCGACGGCGTGCCTATTGAAGAATGAACCGGCGAGTTAATTTCAGAGGCGAGGTTAAGCGGAAAACGCGGAGCCGAAGCGAGAGCGAGTCTGAATAGGGCGTAAGTCTCTGGGATTAGACCCGAAACCACAGTGATCTATGCATGGCCAGGTTGAAGCTCAGGTAAAAATGAGTGGAGGACCGAACCCGTGAGTGTTGAAAAACTTTGGGATGAGCTGTGCATAGGGGTGAAATGCCAATCGAACGTGGAGATAGCTGGTTCTCCCCGAAATAGCTTTAGGGCTAGCCTCAGGTAACACATGGAGACGGTAGAGCACTGATCGGGTAAGGGAGCGTAAAGCTTACCGAGCCTAGTCAAACTGCGAATGGCTTCATGAGAAGAGCCTGGGAGTCAGAATGCGAGTGATAAGACCCGTATTCAAAAGGGAAACAGCCCAGACCGCCGACTAAGGTCCCGAATGCTGTACTAAGTGGAAAAGGATGTAGGACTTCCAAAACAACCAGGATGTTGGCTCAGAAGCAGCCACCATTCAAAGAGTGCGTAATAGCTCACTGGTCGAGAGGCCCTGCGCCGAAAATATCCGGGGCTCAAGTACAGAACCGAAGTCGCGGCATGCGCAAGCATGGGTAGGGGAGCGTTCCAAGTTGGTTGAAGGCGGACCGTAAGGACAGCTGGACGACTTGGAAGTGAGAATGCTGGTATGAGTAGCGAAACGATCCGTGAGAATCGGATCCACCGAAAGCCTAAGGGATCCTGAGCAACGCTCGTCGACTCAGGGTAAGTCGGGACCTAAGCCGAGGCATAAAGCATAGGCGATGGACAACAGGCGAAAATTCCTGTACTGCATGATGTTGTTTGAGGATGGAGTGACACAGCAAGGAGCTTGAGCGCGCGATTGGAAATGCGCGTCGAAGGCGGTAGGCTGTAGGAGAGGCAAATCCCTCCTGCAAGGCCGAGAACTGATAGATAGGAGCGTACTTCGGTACAATCCAAATTCAAGCGTACTACACTGTCGAGAAAAGCTTCTAACGAGACATCATGTACCCGTACCAAAACCGACACAGGTAGGCGGGGAGAGAATCCTAAGGTGCGCGGGAAAACCCTCGTTAAGGAACTCGGCAAAATGCATCCGTAACTTCGGGAGAAGGATGGCCGGAGCTGGTGAAGACCTTCGCGGTTGGAGCTGGAGCCGGCGGCAGAAGAGAAGCCCAAGCGACTGTTTACCACAAACACAGGTGCCTGCTAAAGAGAAATCTGACGTATAGGTGCTGACACCTGCCCGGTGCTGGAAGGTTAAGAGGAGAGGTTATTCGCAAGAAGAAGCTTTGAATTGAAGCCCCAGTAAACGGCGGCCGTAACTATAACGGTCCTAAGGTAGCGAAATTCCTTGTCGGGTAAGTTCCGACCCGCACGAAAGGTGTAACGACTTGGGCACTGTCTCAACGAGGGACCCGGTGAAATTGAAATACCTGTGAAGATGCAGGTTACCCGCGACTGGACAGAAAGACCCCATGGAGCTTTACTGCAGCCTGACATTGATTTTTGGCATGTAACGTACAGGATAGTTGGGAGACGGAGAAGATAGGCCCCCAGGCTTATCGGAGTCGCTGTTGGGATACCAACCTTTATGTGCTAGGGATCTAACTCGAGAAGTAACGAAGCTGAGGACAGTATCAGGTGGGCAGTTTGACTGGGGCGGTCGCCTCCGAAAGAGTAACGGAGGCGTCCAAAGGTTCCCTCAGCGCGGACAGAAATCGCGCGAAGAGTATAAAGGCAGAAGGGAGCTTGACTGCGAGACATACAGGTCGAGCAGGTACGAAAGTAGGGCTTAGTGATCCGGTGGAATGAGAGTGGAATTGCCATCGCTCAACGGATAAAAGCTACCCTGGGGATAACAGGCTAATCTCTCCCAAGAGTCCATATCGACGGGGAGGTTTGGCACCTCGATGTCGGCTCATCACATCCTGGGGCTGAAGCAGGTCCCAAGGGTTGGGCTGTTCGCCCATTAAAGTGGTACGTGAGCTGGGTTCAGAACGTCGTGAGACAGTTCGGTCCATATCCATCGCGGGCGCAAGATACATGAGGGAGACTGCTCCTAGTACGAGAGGACCGGAGTGGACGGACCGCCGGTGTACCAGTTGTTTCGCCAGAAGCACAGCTGGGTAGCTGCGTCCGGAAGGGATAAACGCTGAAAGCATCTAAGCGTGAAGCCCGTCCCGAGATGAAGTATCTCATAGCACAAGCTAGTAAGACACCTTGAAGAAGACAAGGTTGATAGGGTAGATGTGGGAGTGCCGCAAGGCATGAAGCTGACTACTACTAATATGTCGAGGGCTTAACTAGAGAACTGAAATGTTCTACAAAGTAGTTTCTTCTGTATAGTTTTGAATGTGCAAGCATTCAAATAGAATATCCGGTGATGATGCCTGAAGGGTTCCACCTGTTCCCATACCGAACACAGTAGTTAAGCATTC
This sequence comes from Mitsuokella jalaludinii, assembly GCF_928722185.1. NCBI lineage: Bacteria > Bacillati > Bacillota > Negativicutes > Selenomonadales > Selenomonadaceae > Mitsuokella > Mitsuokella jalaludinii. The sequence goes on along the minus strand of NZ_CAKMXA010000001.1, from coordinate 1,461,418 downwards.
AGAGGCCGAAAGTACTTGTCTGGAGACGGACTGGGAGGATAGGAAGTTGCCGGTTAAGCAGGAGCTCCGCTGAGGCGGAGCTCTTTTTTGTGCACGACTATATGTTTTGGAGCGGACCTGTGTTAAAATGAAATCGGTCTATTCTTATCGTTCGCTTGTATTGTGAGGAGGATTTTTATGATCGAGGAATTCAAGAAATTCATCATGCGCGGCAATGTCCTGGACATGGCCGTCGGTATCATCATCGGTGCTGCCTTTGGCAAGATCGTCACGTCGTTCGTCAATGACATCCTGATGCCGCCCATCGGCCTTCTGTTCGGTCGCGTGGATTTTTCCAATCTGTTCCTGAACCTTTCGAGCACGCCGGCTGCGACGCTCACCGAAGCGCGTGACGCCGGTCTGCCGGTCATTGCCTACGGCTCGTTCCTCAATGCTGTCGTCGATTTCCTCATCGTTGCATTTGCGATTTTCCTGCTGATCAAGCAGGTCAACCGCCTGATGCCGAAAAAAGAGGCAAAGGCTGCGCGCCTCTGCCCGTACTGCCGTCAGGAAATCGCAGATGATGCGACGCGCTGCCCGCACTGCACGTCCGAACTTCCAGCTGAGGCAAAATAAGAGAATAAGATACGGGACAGCATGAAAAGCGACTGCAACATCCTATAGCGAGGTGTTGCAGCCGCTTTTTATGTTTTGGTTTTGCCTCATTCATCCTCCAGCTTGAGAGTGCGCAGTTTCTCCTGCTGCGCGACGCTGATGGCAATCTTGCCGTGGAGCAGGGTGATGAGCCCGGCATCGCGCAGCTTGCTGACGCCGCGGTTGACCGTCTTGACACTCGTGCCGATATCGTCGGCAATCTGCTGGCGGCTCGTGTGCAGGACGAACTGCTCGGACGGTGCGAGGTCGAGTCGCTTGACGAGGTATTCCTGCAGGCGCTGGATGCTCGGCTGGAATTTGATCTGGCCGTTCTCGTTGGAGGTCGGGTACATCTTGGAGGCGAGCAGCTGGGCGATGGCACAGGCGAAATGGTTGTCGCGGCGCATCCACTTCTTGAACGTGTCGGCCGTCATGGCGATGACTTCACATTCCGTCACGGCTTCGTTGGTGGCCGAGAAGTACTCCTGTCCGGCGAGAACCTCGAGGTCGCCGATGAGGTCGGGGACGGTCTGGTGAGCGAAGGTGTAGCGCTGCCCACTGGCGAATTCATTGCTGACGCGGGTTGTGCCCTTGGTCAGGATGTAGACGTGGTCGGCGCGTTCTCCTTTGCGCACGACGAACTCACCGGGCCGGAAGGTGCGATGGCTGATCTTGGCTCGGATGCTCTCTGGCATGAATTCAATCACTTGTTCCAGCTTCAATGAAATCTCTCCTTTATCTGCATGATGATAGCTTCTTCTCAGTCCTGTTATTCATGGTACTTTTCTCTATTATAGCCTAAAATCGCGCTGGCGAAAACTTTCTGACTCTTTACAAAAAAATATTTGGCCAGCATGGACCCCTGTCCTTTTTATATTGGCTCATTTTCGCTAAACTAGATGTATAAAGTCAAATCAAGATGATTCAGGAGGAAAGAGCATGCAGGCTTTATTCGAGGGGGTCCTTAAGGACCGCCGCTTATGGCAGAGGGAGATTTTGGCGGGCATCACGGCCTTCTTTGCCATCTCATACATCATTGTCGTCAACCCCATCATCCTGGCCGATGCGGGGATGCCCGCGGAACTCTCAGTCTTTGCGACAATCTTCTCGTCCATCATCGGCTGCCTGATCATGGCGTTTGTGGCAGATGCCCCGATTGTCCTGACACCCGGCATGGGCATCAATGCCTTCTTCACCTACACCGTCTGCGTCCAGATGGGGCTCTCCTGGCAGGAGGCCATCGCCATCTCGCTCGTATCCGGCCTGATTTTCGCCTACGTCGCCTGCACGAAGTGGCGCGACCGCATCGCGCATGCTGTGCCCAACTCGCTCAAGTGTGCAATCACGGCTGGCATCGGTCTGTTCCTCGTCGAGATTGGCCTCGAGAAGGCACAGCTGATCCGCTCGGGCGCGAACTCCATCATTGAGCTCGGCTCGCTGACGAACCCGATGGCGCTCTTGGCGCTCTTCGGCCTTGTCCTGAGCCTGGCCCTCTACCTGCGCGGTGTGACGGGGAGTTTCTTCATCGCCATCCTCGTGACGACGGCGGTGGCACAGGTTTTTGGCATTAAGGACCCGACGCCCTTAGACCTCGATTTCGCGCATATCTACGACTACCCGCAGCTCTTGTTGCAGGCAGACTTCCACAATGCGTTGAGCATCCCGTTCCTGCTCTCGGTCTTCTCGATGTCGATGATCATGATCTTTGAGACGATGGGACTGCTCGAAGGCATCCTGCCGGACCGTTCCAAGTTCTCGCGTACGTTCCGCGGCTCGGCCGTGACGACCATCATCTCGAGCCTGCTCGGTACGAGCCCGACTGTCGCAGCGGCAGAGAGCGCAGCCGGCATCGCGAGTGGTGGCCGCACGGGTCTCATGGCCCTCACGGCGGCGGTTCTCTTCGCGGTATCGCTGTTCTTCATCCCGCTGCTCTCGTACGTGCCGCAGGCGGCCATTTCCCCCGTCATCATCATCACGGGTGCGATGATGATGCAGCAGCTCCAGCACATGGACTTTCAGGATTTCTCAGAGTGGTTCCCCGCCTTTCTCGTCGTCGTGCTGATCCCGCTTTCCGGCAGCATCTCGACGGGCCTGGCCTTCGGTTTCACGGCCTACCCGCTCTTGAAGCTCATGAACGGCCGCTCGCGTGAGCTGCATGCCCTGAGCTACGGCCTCGGCTTCTTGTTCCTCATGAACCTCGTCTTCCAGGCGAGCTTCTGATATTTCTGCTATAATAGAGGCAGATATTTCTTTAGGGGGAATGAGATTGAAGCCGGCAGCATTTATCTTTGACATGGATGGCGTCATCATCGACAGCGAGCCCATCCATTCGCGCGTGAAGATGGACACGTTCCATCACTTCGACCTGCCATTTGATGAAGCAGACCTCATCCATTACATGGGGCGCACGAGCGATGAGATTTTCGGCGAGGTCATCGCAAAAGAGGGCCGCAAGGACCTGCGCGTGGAAGACCTCGTGCGCTACAAGCACGAACACTACCTCGAAGTGCTGCAGAGCGGCACGATCGCACCGATTGAAGGAGCGGTGGAGCTCATCCGCCATCTCTACGATGAGGGCATCCCTCTGGCACTGGCGACATCGTCGTGGGAGCGCGTCATGGACACGGTGCTCGATGCCTTCAAGATTCGGTCGTATTTCCGCTCAGTCATCTCGGGCAGTACATTGCCCAAGAGTAAACCGGACCCAGCCATCTACTTGTTGAGCGCCGAACGCCTCGGTGTGCCTCCGAAGGACTGCCTCGTCCTCGAGGATACGGCGGCAGGTGTGCTGGCGGCTAAGCGCGCGGGCATGCGCTGCATCGGCTTCCGAAGCCCGCATTCTGGGGCGCAGGACCTGTCCCTGGCGGATACGGTCGTCAGCCGCCTCAGCGATGTCAACGTATGAACGGACCGATAAGAAAAACAGACCATAAAAAAGCGTCACTTCCGTGTGGGAGTGACGCTTTTTGCGTTCCGAGCGGAGCAGCTCTGACGAGATGTGTTCAGTCAGCTCAGACAATCGGAAAGGAAAGGATCGTGCCGTACTGGATGTAAGCACTGGCATCGGTCGGGTTGCCGTTCAGGATGGCATCGCGGATGGCCGGGATATCCTCTTCTTTGGCATGGATGCGTCCTGCGGCGAGTTCCTCTTCAATCTTGGCGAAGAGAGCCTTGCGGGAGACCTTCAGATCGCGGAAGATCTCTTTGTTGTAGAATACGTTCATGGATTTCTGGCTCTTCTCCTCATCGCAGTTGAAGAAGATAAAGGCGTTCTTCTCTTTCATCGTGATTCCCCCTCAAAAAATAAATATGATGGCAATCCCCTTGATTTTGATGATGGATTGCATGACAGCATAATTATAGCATATTTGAGGAAATTTGTTTAATCGGAGGAAATAAATGGAATATGTTCCAGGAAAGAGATGGCCTTGAACAGGAATTTGACAAGGAGGCGCCGAAATAGTAAAGTAAAGTCGTATGGAATTATCCGAAATCATTAGCAATTCGGCGATATCAATTTATTTCGGGAGGTATACTTCATGGCTACAATCAAAAAGGAATCGTTTGGCAAATTGAGCGATGGCAGAGAGGTAGAGCTCTACACGCTGCGCAATACAAAGGGAACGGAAGTCAAGGTCACGACGTACGGCGCGAGACTTGTGGCATGGAGCGCCTATGGAAAGGACCACAAGCGCACGGATATCGTGCTCGGCTACGCAGATGGCGCTGCCTACGAGAAGGACAATACGAGCATGGGCGGCCTCGTCGGCCGCCATGCCAACCGCATCGCTGGCGGCAAGGTGACGATTGACGGCAAGACGTACCAGCTCGATCTCAACACGGGCTCTCACAATCAGAACCACATCCACGGCGGCTTCCAGGGCTTCCACCAGAAACTCTGGACGGCGGAGGAGACGGACCAGGGCGTGAAGTTCACCTATCATGCAGCCGATGGTGAGGGCGGTTATCCCGGCAATATGACGGTCCATGTCCTCTACTCGCTGTCGAACGACAATGAACTCTCCATCCGCTACGAGGCTGTCTCGGATGCCGATACGGTCTGCAACCTCACGAACCACGCTTACTTCAATCTCAACGGCTTTGCCTCGGGTCCGGTGCTCGACCAGAAGATCCAGATCTTCGCCGACAAGTACACCTGGGCCGATGCTGAATCGCTGCCGGACGGCCGCATCCTCGATGTCGCCGGCACGCCAATGGACCTGCGTCAGCCGACGCGCATCGGTGAGCACATCGACGACGATTTCGATGAGCTCGTCATGGGCCATGGTTATGACCACAACTGGGTCATCCGCGATGAGAAGTCGGTCGTCGAGACGAAGCCGAGCGACCCGAGCTGCCCGATTGACTACGTAGGCGGTGGCCTCAAAAAGGCAGCGTATGCGGAGTCGGATCAGTCGGGCTTCACGCTGACCTGCTACACGACGCAGCCGGGCGTCCAGTTCTACACGGGCAACTACCTCAACGGCGGCCTGCCGGGCAAGGATGGCGTGGAGTTCCAGCGCCGCACGGGCTTCTGCCTCGAGACGCAGTACTTCCCGAATGCCTTTGCTAACCCGAACTTCCCGCAGCCAATCCTCAAGAAGGGCGACACGTGGAAGGCACAGACGGTATACGTCCTCGGCCAGAAGGATTGAGTGACTGAGTATCACCAAAAGACCCGGAAAGGGGGATTTGAGATGAAAGATCGCTACACGATGATTTTCCCAAATTACACGATTGGTGTCGAGGCGTATGAGAAGATCCGCGAGGTCTGCCCGCGCTACGGCAAGAGCGTCGTCGTCATCGGTGGCCGCAAGGGCATCGAGGCGGCACAGGAGAAGATGGTGCGCGCGGTAGAGGGTGTGGGCCTGGAGTTCACGGGCTTCATTCACGCGGGCGGTCAGAGCTCCGACGAGAATATCGAGCGCATCAGCGAGGACTCGGCCGTGCAGGAGGCGGATATGATCTTTGCGGTGGGCGGTGGCAAGGCCATCGATACTGCAAAGGCCGTAGCCCATCGCCAGAACAAGCCGTACTTTACGTTCCCGACGGTCGCGGGCAGCTGCGCCGCAGCGGCCAGTATCGCGACGATCTATACGCCGGATGGGAAGTTCCAGGATTACCTCTACTCGACGATACCGCCGGTCCACGTATTCCTCTGCAGCCGCATCATGGCGCAGGCGCCGGTCGAATACCTGCTGCGCGGCATCGGTGATACAATGGCCAAGTACTACGAGGCAGCCATCGCTTCGCGCGGCCGCAAGCTCCAGCACCGCGACGGCATGGGCATCGCGCTCTCGCGCATGTGCTTAGACCCGCTCTATGCCTATGGCGAGCAGGCCGTTGCCGACAATCGCCGCCACGTCGTCAGCCCGGCGTTCGAGGAAGTCATCCTCGCCATCGTCATGACGAGCGGCCTCGTCTCGAACTTCGCGGCGCCAGAATTCAACGGCCACATCGCGCATCAGCTCTTTGTGGAGCTCGCCAACCTGCCGGCGGCCGAGCAGTGCCGTCAGCACGGCGGCCTCGTCGCCTACGGCATCCTGCTCCTCTTGCTCTGCGATGGGCAGGAGGAGGAGTTCAAGCGCTTCTATGCGTTTTGCCAGAGCATCGGCCTGCCGACCTGCCGCGAGGAGACCTGCGCGAGCGAGGAGGATATCCGGCGCGTCTTCCGCGCGACGGAGAAGAAGCAGGACGTGCGCATCATGCCCTACAAGGTCACGCAGGACATGCTGCATGAGGCTGCTGAGAAGATTGAGGCATATCATAGCAAACAGAAATAGGAGAGGTTGCCCATGAATATTCATGAATACCAGAGTAAGGCGATCCTGCGCTCGTACGGCGTCAATGTCCCCACTGGCAAGCCGGCATTCTCGGTCGAAGAGGCCGTGGAGAATGCCAGAGAGCTCGGCACGGATACCGTCGTCGTCAAGGCACAGATCCATGCGGGCGGCCGCGGCAAGGCCGGCGGCGTCAAGGTTGTCCACTCGCTCGAGGCTGTGGAGAAGGCAGCGGAAGAGCTCCTCGGCAAAGTCCTCATCACGCATCAGACCGGTCCTGCCGGCAAGCGTGTCAACCGCCTGCTCATTGAGGCAGGAGCAGCCATCAAGAAGGAATACTACCTTTCCTTTGTCATTGACCGCCAGACGGCGCGCATCGTCATGATGGGCTCGGAAGAGGGCGGCATGGAGATTGAGAAGGTCGCAGCGGAGATGCCGGACAAGATCCTCAGGGAGTACATCGACCCGGCCGTCGGCCTGCTGCCATTCCAGGCGAACCGCATGGCCTATGGCATGCACTTCCCGCACGATGCCGTGCGCAAGGCCACGAAGCTCATGATGAACCTCTACCGGGCTTTCGTTGGCAAGGACTGCAGCCTTGCGGAGATCAATCCGCTCGTCGTCACGGAAGACGCGGAGGTCATGGCGCTCGACGCCAAGCTCAACTTCGATGACAGCGCGCTCTTCCGTCATCCAGACCTTGAAGAGCTGCGCGATGAGACGGAGGAAGACCCGAAGGAACGCCGTGCGGCCAAGGCCGGCCTCAACTACGTCAACCTCGGCGGCGATGTCGCTTGCATGGTCAACGGCGCCGGCCTGGCGATGGCCACGGTCGACATCATCAAGTACTACGGTGGTGAGCCGGCGAACTTCCTCGATGTCGGCGGCGACTCGACGCCGGAGAAGATCGCGGAGGCCTTCCGCATCATGCTCGACGGCGGACAGGCCAAGGGCATCTTCGTCAACATCTTTGGCGGCATCAACAAGTGCGACCTCGTCGCCGAGGGCATCGTCGATGCGGCCAAGATGATCTCCGAGGATGGGAAATCCCTGCCAGTCCCCGTCGTCGTGCGGTTAGAGGGCACGAATGTGGAGCGCGGCCGCGAGATCCTCCAGGATACGCCGATCGCGAACGTCATCATGGCTCCCACCATGGAAGGCGGCGCAGAAACGATTGTCCGGCTCGTCAAAGAAGCCGACGGCAGAGCATGAGGAGGACGCGAGATGGGAATCTTAGTTCATAAAGACACGAAGGTCATCGTGCAGGGCATCACGGGCAAGGCCGCGGCCTTCCACACGCAGCAGATGATCGACTACGGCACGAAGGTCGTCGGTGGTGTGACGCCCGGCAAGGGCGGTCAGATTGCCTGCGGCGTGCCAGTGTTCAACACAGTGCGCGAGGCAGTGGAGGCGACGGGAGCCACGGCTTCGGTTATCTACGTGCCGGCGCGCTTTGCAGCGGACTCCATCATGGAGGCCGTCGACGCGGACCTCGATGTCGTCGTCTGCATCACCGAGCACATCCCGGTCCAGGATATGATCAAGGTGCGCCGCTATATGGAAGGCCATAAGACGCATCTCATCGGGCCGAACTGCCCGGGCATCCTGACGGCTGACGAGTGCAAGCTCGGCATCATCCCGGGCTACATCCACCGCAAGGGCCATGTCGGCGTCATCTCCCGTTCGGGCACGCTGACGTATGAGGCGACGTTCCAGCTGACGGCCGCTGGCATCGGCCAGACGACGGCCATCGGCATCGGCGGCGACCCCGTCAAGGGAACGGACTTCATCGACGCGCTGAAGCTCTTCAAGGAAGATCCCGAGACGCTCGCCGTGCTCATGATCGGCGAAATCGGCGGCACGGCTGAGGAAGATGCGGCGAAGTGGATTGCGGCGAACATGCCGGACAAGCCTGTGGCTGCATTCATCGCTGGCCGTCAGGCGCCTCCGGGCAAGCGCATGGGCCATGCCGGTGCCATCATATCGGGCGGCAAGGGCACGGCTGATGACAAGATCAAGGCACTGCATGCGGTCGGCATCGAGGTCGCGGACACAGTCGCCCATATCGGCGAGACCGTCGTCAAGACGCTCAAGGAGCGCGGCATCTATGATAAGTGTCATACGTGCTGATTGCATAGGAAAAGAGAGGCAGGCGAGCCTCTCTTTTTTGGTCCACAAGGTTATCCACAGCATCTGGGGAGCAGCAGCGATGCATATTGCGCATGGTAACGATTTATCCACAGTATCCACAGGAAAGTCTGTGCACAATGTGGATAAGTCTGGCGGTTGCAGTGGTTGCATGTTCACGGACAGATGGTTACAATAAGAAGTACAGCAACTTACAGATGGAGGTCTTTTCATGGAAGCATTGACACTCGAACAGGCAAAGAAGATCTTGGCGAAGCACACGACGGAAGCACATCTCTTCACGCATGCGGCGGCGGTCAGCGCCGCGATGGGTGCGATGGCCGACCACTTCGGCGCAGACAAGGAGCACTGGGAGGCCGTCGGCTATCTGCACGACGTCGACTATGAGAAATACCCGGATGAGCACTGCCTGCACGTCCGCGAGCTCCTGGAGCCAGAGGGCGTGCCCGAGGAGGACATCCGCGCCATCATCTCGCACGGCTACGGCATCACGACAGAAGAAGCCAAGCCCGAGACGGACATGGAGAAGAGCCTCTTTGCCGTCGATGAGCTCACAGGCATCGTGCAGGCCTACGCCCTCATGCGCCCGGAAGGGCTCGATGGCATGGCCGTCAAGAGCCTCAAGAAGAAATTCAAGGACAAGCGCTTCGCCGCGAAGTGCAGCCGTGACATCATCAAGCAGGGCTTCGAGATGCTCGGCATGGAGGCAGGCGAGGTCATGCAGTGCTGCATTGACGGCATGCAGGCACATAAAGAAGAGCTGGGCTTCTGAAGATACGGTCCTATACAAGAAAAGCTATGGCGGTGCAGATGCACGAGGCCATAGCTTTTCTTGTATCTGGATTCTCTTGATGAAGGGGCTCAGCGGTGCTGGCGCTTGGCGCCGGGGCCGTCGCTCGCGGTCGAGACATTGGCTTCGTCGAAGGTCTTCATCTCGTTGAGCATGAAGAGTGAGGCCCTGACAATCTGGAGGCCGCAGGCGGCTGTCAGGCCCGGCAGCTGCGCGCCGATGCCGGTGAGTGGGGGCTCGACGGGCAGCAGGAAACTGCGCAGCTCGGGCGCAATCTTCGCGGCGTAGCGCGCGACAATCTGCACGGCCTCGCTGTCGAGTACGATCATGGCGCCGTTGTGGGCGGCAGCGATCATCGCGCCGAGCAGCGAAGAGACGATGCCCTGATAGCGCGGGGGAACATGGCCGAGGAAGTCGTCGCCTCTGAAGCGCAGCGCGCCGCTCTCAGTCAGTAGCGCTTGGCGCAGGGCGCTGCTCATCGCGCCGCAAGGCTCGCCCTCGCCGTCGGTGGCCGAGAGGGCGATGACCTCGTTCATGACGGCATAGCGCTCGCCCTCCTCGCGTCCGAAGTCAAAGGCGGCCGCTGCGCGCTTGCCCGGGGACAGCTGGGCGATGGCGAGACGCGCGCCGATCAGGTCTGCCTGCGCGGCCATCGTCTCTTCCATAGCGGGCGGCACAGAGTCCTGCGCTGTGAAGCAGATCATGGCCATGCGGCTCGTCTCGATATCGGGGCGCTCATTGCCCGAGCAGCCGGCCAGCTCTGCGGCGATCTGCTCGAGGCAGCCGAGGCTGTCAACTGGCTTCGTCAGGTTGTCGATGCGCAGCTTGCAGGCCTCCATGGCCTCCCTGTCGGGCGTGGGCATCGTATTTAGGTAGAAGTCAAAGGTCTTGTCGGTCAGCTTCACTTCTTCCTCGCGCATCTCGCAGTGGTCGCTGGCAAGGCTGTCAGTGCCTGACTCCTCTCGGCGAAGCGCCTGCCAGCTGGCGATCATGCCCTCGAGGATGTTGCTCGCGATGGAGGAGCCGATGGCCTCGCCGAGGCGCAGGTCGAGGTGAAGGATGGGCTGGAGCCCGAGCGATTCGAGCATGAAGCGGTGGGATTTCTCAGAGCCAAAGTGCGAGGCCATCGTGTAGGCGATGGAGGCCGGAGCTAGCTTCTGGGCGAGCAGGGCGGCCGCGCCGCAGTTGGCGCCGTCTAATATGACGAGCTTTCGGTGGAGTGCTGCGCCGAGGATGAGGCCGGCCATGCAGCCAAACTCGAAACCGCCGACCTTGGCGAGGATGTCGATGGCGTCGTCTGGGTCGGGCCGATTGACCTGCAGGGCGCGGCGCACGACCTCGACTTTCTTCTGGAGGCGCGTGTCGGAGATATTCGTACCGCGGCCTGTGACGTCCTCGGGCGATTCCTGGCAGCAGACGGCGGCGATTGCGGCGCTCGCCGTCGTGTTGGCGATGCCCATCTCGCCGGGCAGGAACCAGTCGAAGCCCTGCTCGGCCAGGGACTTCGCGATGAGCAGGCCGACCTTGATGGAGTCAGCGGCCTGCTCACGCGTCATGGCGGGGCCCTCGGCCATGTTTCTCGTGCCGCTGGCGATGCGCGTCGTGAAGAGGCCCGGCAGGTCGTCCGTGTCGGCGGCGATGCCCATGTCGTCGATGAGGAGGTGGGCGCCGGCGTAGGCGGCAAAGGCGTTGGCCGCACCGCCCTGGCGCACTGTGTAGTTGCGAACCATCTCGAGCGTCGTCTCCTGCGGGTAGGCGCTGACGCCCTCCGCCGCGACGCCGTGGTCGGCGCAGCAGATGACGACGGCCTTGCGTGGCGGCTTAGGGTCCATCGTGCCGCTGATGTCGAGCCAGCGCAGGAAGAGGGGCGCGAGCTGGCCGAGGTCCTCTGCCGTAGCTCCCATGCTCGCGAGGTACGCATCGAGGAGCGGGCGCGCCTCGCGCGAGATCGCATGGCCCGGGGCCTCTATCCGGGTCAGGACATCTTCGAGGGAGAGGCCGGCGAGGCGGTCTTGCAACAGATTCATACGCTCGCCTCCTGTGGCACCTGCTTGAGGGAGAGGCCGATGCGGCCGCGCTTCTCGTCGACGCTGATGACCATGACGCGCAGGACCTGGCCGATGGAGACAACTTCGAGCGGGTGCTTGACGCGCCGCTTCGAGAGCTCAGAGATGTGGATGAGGCCGTCGTCGTGCAGGCCGATGTCGACGAAGGCACCGAAGTCCGTGATGTTGCGGACGGTGCCGCGCAGGATGGTGCCCGGCTTGAGGTCGGAGAGCTTGACGATGGCCTGGCGCGTCAGCGGGGTCGGCAGGTCGGCGCGTGGGTCGCGCCCCGGGCTCGCGAGGGCATCGAGGATGTCGTGGACCGTCGGCAGGCCGGCCTGAAGAGATGCGGCGAGCTCGCGCTCGCGGCGCTCATCTAAGAGGCGGCGCTTGGCTTTCATGATGGCGAGTTTATCGGGATCGTTGAGGTCCTTGAGCGCAAAGCCGAGCTTCTGCAGGATCTTCTCGGCAAGCGCGTACGACTCGGGATGGACGGGCGTGTTGTCGAGCGGCGACTTGCCGCCGTGGATGCGCAGGAAGCCTGCGCACTGTGTGAAGGCCGCCGGACCGAGGCGCGGGACTTTCAAGAGCTCGCGCCGGCTCGTGAAGACGCCGTGCTCGTTGCGGTAGGCGATGATGTTCTTGGCTGTCGTCGCATTGATGCCGGCGATGTGGCGCAGCAGGGCGGCAGAGGCCGTGTTGAGGTCGACGCCGACGTGGTTGACGGCCGCCTCGATCGTCGCGTCGAGCGTGCTCGCGAGCTCCTTCTGGTTGACGTCGTGCTGGTACTGGCCGACACCGATGGCCTGCGGGTCGATCTTGACGAGCTCGGCCAGAGGGTCTTGCACGCGGCGCGCAATGGAGACGGCGCCGCGGATGACGACGTCGTACTCGGGCAGTTCTTCCTTGGCGAGCTTGGAGGCCGAGTAGACAGAGGCGCCGGCCTCGTTGGTTATGAGGTAGTGGACATCCCTGAGCTTGTTGTCGCGGATGAGCGCGGCGGCGAACTGCTCCGTCTCGTACGAGGCCGTGCCGTTGCCAATCGAGAGCAGGGTCACGCCGTTCTCCTTGATGGAGCGCAGGACCGCCTCAGCGGCTGCCCTGCGCGCGCGGTCGCTCTGCGTGATCTGCAGGACGCCGTAGTCGAGCACGCGGCCTGTCGGATCGACGACAGCCATCTTGCAGCCGTTGCGGTAGCCGGGATCTAGGCCCATGACCGTGTGCCCGGCGAGCGGCGCCTGCAGCAGCAGTTGGCGCAGGTTGACGCCGAAGAGGTGGATGGCGTGCTTCTCGGCTTTTTCCGTCAGCTCTGCGCGGATCTCGCGTGTCAGGGAAGGAAGCAGCAGGCGCTTGTAGCCGTCCTCAATGGCGATCTGCAGGTGCTCCGACCAGATGGACTTCGGGCGGTGCAGCTGGCGCTCGATGCGCTGGCAGTTTGCCTCGTGGTCTGTCAGCAGCGTGACCTTGAGGCAGCCGAGCTTCTCGCCGCGGTTGATGGCGAGGATGCGGTGCGGCGGCAGGCGGTGGACGGGTTCCTCGTACGACTCGTACATGTGGAAGACCTGGCGGCTTTCCTCAGGGGCGTCTTTGGCAAGCTCCGTCTGCAGGCTGCCCGTCCGCGCGATGTGCTCGCGCATGGACTGGCGGACCTTCGCCTCCTCCATGACGGTCTCTGCGACGATGTCCCGCGCGCCCTGCAGGGCGTCCTCGGCAGTTTTGACCCCCTTGTCTTCCCCGCAGAAGGTGGCCGCGATCGCCTCCGGACTGCCCTGCTGGTCGCTGGCGAGCAGCATGCGGTTCGCCAGTGGCTCGAGGCCGCGTTCGCGGGCAATCTGCGCGCGCGTGCGCTTCTTCTGCTTGTAGGGCAGGTAGAGGTCCTCGAGCTCCTGCAGCTTGCGCGTCTTCTCGATGGACTGGCGCAGCTCGTCTGTCAGCTTGCCCTGCTCCTCAATCTTGGCAAGGACTTCTTCCTGGCGCTTGACGAGGCTGCGCAGGTAGGCGAGGCGCTCTTCGAGCTCTCGTAGCTGCTCGTCCTCGAGCGACCCCGTCGCCTCCTTGCGGTAGCGCGCGATGAACGGCACCGTATTGCCCTCGTCGAGCAGCTTGGCCGCCGCCTCGACCTGGTGCGGCTGTGCCTTGAGCTCAGACGCAATCAGCGGATATATGTCTTTTTCCAGCATGGAAACACCTCTTTCTCTAGGTTCCAGAATCAGTATAATCCAGTATAACACACTTGCTCTGCATCGGCAGGCAGTAGTCTCCTATTGCTACCCTTTCTATCCGTGATAGTGTATAATAAGAATTGGCCTGCTAGCGATTGCAGGCCGTTTACAGGATTTTGATCTAAGATAGGGGAAGAGACATGCAGGTATCGGTACTCGCCAGCGGCAGCAAGGGCAATGCGGTCTATGTAGAGATGGACGGCGTGCGGCTCCTGCTCGACGCGGGCATCAGCGCGACGCGCATCAAGAAGGGGCTCGCAGCCGAGGGCGTCGACGCAGCTTCGCTCGACGGCGTGCTCATCACGCACGAGCACCGCGACCACATCGCGGGCCTCGTGACGCTCTCGAAGTGGTATGAGCTGCCAATCTTCACGCGGCGCGCGACGATCGAGCACATGAGCTGCCGCGCGGCCATCCCCGCGGAGCGCTTCCACGCCATCGAGGGGGCGTTCCGCATCGGGGACCTGACGATTGACCCGTTCAACATCCCGCACGATGCGGCGGACCCCGTGGGCTACCGCATCACGGGCTCCTCGCGCTGCACGCTCGCGACCGATCTCGGCTTCGTGACGGCGAGCGTCCAGGAGGCCATCGACGGAGCTGACGTGCTCGTCCTCGAGGCCAATCACGACCCTGAGGTGCTCAAGCACGGCGACTACCCGTGGGCACTCAAGCGGCGCATTCTGTCGAACCGCGGCCATCTGGCCAATGCCGATGCCGCCTGGGCGCTCGTGCGCATGAAGAAGCGGCCCGCGCATGTCTTTCTCGCACACCTCTCAGAGAAGAACAATACGCCGGAACTCGCCGAGAACACGGTGGAGGAGATCCTGCACCGCCAGGGGCTCGATATCCCCATCTGCATGACGGCACAGGACCGGGCGGTCCACCTTCACTGAGCAGTCAATTGTTGTCTTTGCTTGTCTTTGATGGTAACGGAGGAATCTCAAAATGAAGAGCATTGTTTCGAATTTCAGCCACAAGAACCATAAACGCCTCGCCGTGCTCGTCGCGGCTGCCTTTGTCGTCTCGGCCGTCTCGTACGCCGGCTGCTCGGCCGCTTCGTCGAGCGCTGCGGCAGAGGCCGCGACGGATAGCATCTCGAGTGCGCGCAACACGCCGGCCGTGTACGCGGCCAAGACTGTCGGCCCGGCTGTCGTCGGCATCACCAACAAGGCCGTCGCGCGCGACTGGTTCGACAACCCGATCGAGACGGAGGGCGTCGGCTCGGGCGTCATCTTCAAGAGTGACGGCTACATCGTCACGAACAACCACGTCATCAACGGCGCCAAGGAGCTCATCGTCTCGCTGTCCGATGGCCGTAGCCTCAAGGGCAAGGTCGTTGGCGCGGATGAGGTCACGGACCTCGCCGTCGTCAAGATCGACGCCAAAGACCTGCCGACGGCAACGTTTGCGGACTCCGACCAGATTGTCGTCGGCGAGCCGGCCATCGCCATCGGCAACCCGATGGGCCTCGAGTTCCGGGGCAGCGTGACGAGCGGCGTGGTCAGCGCGCTCAACCGCACGCTCGACAACAGCGACAGCCGCGTCAAGCTCTTGCAGACGGATGCCGCCATCAACCCGGGCAACTCGGGCGGCGCGCTCGTCAATGCCGACGGTGAAGTCATCGGCATCAACAGCGTCAAGCTCGCGGCCAACGGCGTCGAGGGCA
Organism: Mitsuokella jalaludinii; assembly: GCF_928722185.1. Taxonomy (NCBI): domain Bacteria; kingdom Bacillati; phylum Bacillota; class Negativicutes; order Selenomonadales; family Selenomonadaceae; genus Mitsuokella; species Mitsuokella jalaludinii. The sequence goes on along the minus strand of NZ_CAKMXA010000001.1, from coordinate 1,446,131 downwards.
TGGGCTTCGCCATCCCGAGCAATACCGTCCAGTCGGTCATCAAGGAGCTCATGGACAAGGGCTACGTCGCGCGCCCATACCTCGGCGTCTCGGTCTTTGACCCGGAGACGGCAGCCCGCTACGGCTACTCGCTCGCCATCGACAAGGGCGTCTACGTCTTCAAGCTCGTGCTCGGCGGCCCGAGCGACAAGGCCGGCCTGCAGCGTGGCGACATCATCCTCAAGGCCGACGGCGATGAGGTCAACAGCATCGGAGACCTGCGCGCGAAGGTCAGCGCCCACAAGGTCGGCGACACGATCACGCTGACGATCGACCGCAACAACCATGAGCGCACGGTCGATGTCACGCTCGAAGAGATGCCGCAGGATAAGAAATAAGAAGAGACCAACATGAAGATAACGATTGTCTGCGCCGGCAAGATCAAGGAGAAGTATTTAAGTGCCGGCATCGCAGAGTTCCTCAAGCGGCTCAAGCCATATGCACAGGTGGAGATCCGCGAGATACACGAGGAGAAGATGCCAGAGGATCCGTCGCCTGCGGAGAAGGAGCAGGTGCTCGCGCGAGAGGGCGAGAAGCTTCTGAAGCTCGTGCCGGGCGGCAGTTACCTCTATGTGCTCGACGTCTACGGCGCGCTCAAGTCCTCCGAGCAGCTCGCCGAGGAGATCAATGCGCTCGGCCTGCGCGGCAGGAGCAGCATCACCTTCCTGATCGGCGGGGCCTTCGGTCTCTCGAAGGAAGTGCGCGCAAAAGCTGACGCGCGCATCAGTTTCTCCCCGATGACTTTCACGCACCAGATGGTGCGCCTGCTGCTCGTCGAGCAGATCTACCGCGCGTTCAAAATCAACCGCGGTGAGAAGTACCACTGGTGAAAGGCGGTGACAGTATGAAAGGCTTTTTGTGGTTCTGGAGCGCCGTGTTCTTCTTGTTCGGCTGCGGCAGTATCGACTATCTGCTCAAGAATCCGGACTACGTTTTCCTGCCGGCCGGCATGACGGCCGTCTCTCTCGTCCTCTGCGTCTACTTCGGCTACAAGGCGAAGACGTACAGCGGTCAGGCCATTGACCGCCACCACAAGCTCGAGCTCAAGGAGTATTCAGAGGACGAGGCACAGCTCATCGAGACGAGTTGGCAGAAAGCCGTGGGCGACTACGCGCGCGTCGATGCGGCGCGCAGGACCATCCGCGACGGCGAGCTGCGCGAACAGCTCGCCGTGATGCAGCAGGTTGCTGCGAACCTGCTCGACTACCTCGAGAAGCACCCGAAGGCCATCCCGGCTGCCCGCCGCTTCATCGACACGTACCAGGACAGGGCGGCGCGACTCGCCGAGGAGTACCGCGAGCTCGAGAAGACGGGCCTCGATACGGAGCAGGTCGCCGAGACGCGCGAGAACATCAAAGATACGCTCGCTTCCTTCGACGAGGCGTATGAGAAGGAATTCGAGCGCGTCCTCAGCGACAAGCTGCTCGACATGGACGCCGAGCTTTCCGTCCTGCAGAAGACGATGGCCGCTGACGGCATCGAGAACCTGCCAAGTCATGAGGAGAAGAAGACGGCGGCATCAGTGCAGGAGAATGAGATGGAGAAGACGACCGTCCTCGCGGATGTGCGCCGCTTCTTCGACAAGCAGGAGCCAGTCGTGCACAAGGGAACGGGCCTCCAGAACCGCGGCGGCCGCAAGCATCCGCGCCGCCGCGCCTTCCGCGCGGCCAGCACGTTCCACGTCACGATGCCGGAGGAACTGCGTGGCAGCGTCCTCAAGGACAAGCTCATCATGAGCGCGCTCGCCATCTTCGGCGGCTGCATTGGCGCCCACAAGTTCTATCAGGGCAAGACGAAGTGGGGTATCCTCTACCTGCTCTTCTGGTGGACGGCCATCCCCGGCATCGTCGGCTTCTTCGAGGGCATGCGCTACCTCTTCATGTCGATGGATGATTTCTATGATATGTACTACCAAGGCAACAGGCGGTGATTTTTATGGCAAAGAATATTGATCTTTCGGATCTCATGACGCGCCATCAGGCAGAGCAGGGCACCACGACGAAGGCCATCGTGCCGGAGAAAGTCGAGCGCGAGGTCGAGGCGGCTGTGGATGCGCTCTCACCGGAGGAACTGGAGAAAGTCGAGCAGATCAAGGACAGCATCGACATGACCGACTCCGAGGCTCTCTTGACGTACGGCGCGCCCGCGCAGAAGAAGATTGCGGCGTTCTCCGACAGCGTCCTCGCGCAGGTGCGCACGAAGGACAGCGGCGAGGTCGGCCAATTGCTCGCTAGCCTCGTGACCGAGGTCAAGGAGTACGACGAGAAGAGCCAGGGCGGCTTTCTGCGCAAGGTGCCGATTCTCGGCAGCCTCGTCAGCAAGACGGACAACATCAAGCAGGGCTACGAGAAGCTCTCGGTGCAGGTCGAGCGCATCGCCGGCGCGCTCGAGCAGTCGCGCCTCAAGATGATGAAGGATGTCGTGCTCTTCGACCGCCTCTACGACGAGAACTTTGCCTACTTCAAGGAGCTGCAGCTCTACATCCGGGCCGGTGAGGAGAAGCTCGAGGAGATGCGCACGGAGACACTGCCGAAGCTCCACGCGCAGGCCGCCGCGGCCAACGACCCGATGGCTGTGCAGGTCGTCGCGGACTTCGAGGCGGGCGTCAACCGCTTCGAGAAGAAGCTGCACGACCTCAAGATCAGCAAGACGATCGCCATCCAGACGGCGCCGCAGATCCGCCTGATTCAGAACAACGACAAGGCGCTCATCGACCGCGTGCAAACAGCCATCTACTCGACGATACCGCTCTGGAAGAACCAGCTCGTCATCGCGCTCGGCCTCTCGGCCCAGCAGAAAGTCCTGCGCATGCAGCAGGCCGTCAACAACACGACGAACGAGCTCCTGAAGCGCAATGCAGAGCTGCTCAAGCAGAATTCTATCGAGACGGCGAAGGAAAACGAGCGCAGCATCGTCGATGTCGAGACGGTGCGCGAAGTCAACGAGAAGCTCATCCAGACGATCGAGGACACGGTGCGCATCCAGCAAGAAGGACGCGCTAAGCGCCAGGCCGCCGAGAAAGAGCTCGCCTCCATCGAAGACCGTCTGCGCGAGACACTCTTGCGCCACAGCGGCAGGAGCGGCCAGAGTGAAGCTGGTCAGGCGAAGCCGTGAAAAATGTGGTACAATACAGGGATGAGAAAAAACGAGAGGCGGATTGCCATCAGGCGGTGATCCCGGCTAGTTGGAGTGAACGAATGAGATGAAGATGGATAGACGTGTTTGGCTGCAGAAGCACATCCTGGCGATGGTGTACGTGATGGGCATCCTTTTTGGTGTCATGGTGCTGCGCTACGCCTGGCTGCAGCTCGTAGCGGGAGATGAGCTGTCGGAGCGCATGCGCAGCCAGGTCGGGTACGACCTGGCCATACAGTCCCCGCGCGGCACGATCACCGACCGCAATGGCCGCGAGATGGCCGTGAGCCTCATGACGAAATCGCTGTACATCGACCCGAATCACGTCTCGGACCCCGATGCACTTGCCACAGACCTCGCGCCGCTCATCAACATGCCCGAGCAGGAGATCCTCGATGATATCTCGGCAGGCGGCGGCTTCGTCTGGGTCAAGCGGCGCATGGAGCACGACGAGTACGAGGCTGTGCGCAAGATGGTCCGCGAGAAGTCGTACACGGACTGCGTCGGCTTCCGCGACGAGGCCAAGCGCTACTACCCCAACGACATCCTCGGGGCCAATGTCCTCGGCTTTGTCGGCACGGACGACAAGGGACTCGACGGCATCGAGCAGGGCCTCGACGGTCTGCTGAAGGGAGAGGTCAAGGAGAAGTACCTGACGACGGACCGCCAGAACAGGCCGATCCTCGACTCGATCTTCTCGAGCCAGCGCCAGTACAAGGGCGAGTACTGCAAGAACGTCGAGCTCACGCTCGATGCCGGCATCCAGTTCATCGTCGAGCAGGAGCTCGACCGCGCGATGGCTGAGAACAATCCGCAGGCCATCACCTGCGTCGTCATGAACCCGAAGACGGGCGAGGTCCTCGCGATGGCCTCGCGTCCGTCGTACAACCCGAACAGCTTCTACGACTACTCGCCAGAGGTCTGGAAGAACCGCGCCGTCTCCTTCATCTACGAGCCGGGTTCGACCTTCAAGTCGGTCGTCGCCGCGGCCGCCCTGCAGGAGAAAGTCGTCTCGCCGAACCAGGTCTTCGTCGACCCGGGCTACGTCATGGTTTCGGGCCGCCGCATCCAGAACTGGAGCGGCACGAGCTTCGGCACCGTCACCTTCACCGACGTCGTCAAGCAGTCGCTCAACACGGGCTTTGCGCAGGTCGGCCTGCGCCTCGGCGCGCAGAAGCTCACGGACTACGCCAAGCTCTTCGGCTTCGGAATGCCGACGGGCATCGAGCTGCCGGGCGAGGAGGGCGGCCTGCTCTTCAACCCGGATGACATGCGCGACTCGGACGTCGCGACGATGGCCATCGGCCAGAGTATCGCCGTGACGCCGCTGCAGCTCGTGACGGCCATGTCGGCCATCGCCAACGACGGCGTGCTCTTAAAGCCGCACATCGTCAAGACCATCACGAATGTCGACGGCTCCATCTACGAGGAGAAGGGCACGACAGAGGTGCGCCGCACGATTGAGTCGGCCACCGACAAGACGCTCGTCGGACTGCTCGAGCAGGTCGTCGCGAGCGGCGGCGGCAAGAAGGCAGCCGTCAAGGGCTACCGCATCGCCGGCAAGACGGGCACGGCCCAGAAGATACGCCCCGACGGCTCCGGCTACATGGAAGGCCACTACATCGCCTCGTTCTGCGGCTTCGCTCCCGTCGAGGACCCTCAGCTCACCGTGCTCGTCATGATCGACGACCCCGGCACGGGCAATTACTACGGCGGCCAGATCGCCGCGCCGGTGGCCAGCCGCATCTTCACGCAGCTCTTCCGCTACCTGCACATCGAGCCGTCGAGCGACCCGTTTGCCGGCATGGAGTCGAAGGCGAAGCCCTCGGCTAAGACGCAGAAGTCGTATTCCGGCACCGTGCCCGACGGCAAGGTCGTCGTGCCCGACTTCTCCGGCAAGAGCATGCGCGAAGCCGCCCAGCTTGCCGCCGACCGCGGCCTGAACTGCGACCCCGACGGCTCCGGCTACGCCGTCAGCCAGAGCATCGCCCCGAATACACTGGTCGACAAGGGGACAACCGTGACCGTGCAGTTCAAGTCACAATGACACATGAATCAAAAAAGCTGTTGCAGATGCAACAGCTTTTTTGATGAGCCTACTCAGTGGTAGAGCAGTTCGAGCAGGGCTTTTGTCACGGTGCCGGGCTTGATGGCGTTCATGCAGGCGTTTGACTTGTGGCGGCACTTTGTCTTGCAGCAGGCGGTGCACTCATGGGGGGAGAGGATGAAGTGGTGACCTTTTGTCAGCGGGCCGTAGATGCCCGGATGGGTCGGGCCCCAGAGGGAGAGGGTCGGCAGTCCGACGGCTTCGGCGATGTAGAGCGGGCCGGTGTCGCCGGTCAGCAGCAGGTCGGACTCGCGGAAGATGGCGGCAAGCTCCAGGAGGCTCGTCTGGCCGGCAATCGAGAGGGAGGCGCGGCCTTCCATCTCCTGCTGGGCGCGCTCGATGTAGACTTGGTCGGACGGCGCGCCGGTGAAGACGATCTGGATGTTCTCGGGCAGGTTGGCGAGCGCGCGGCCGAAGAATTCGGGCGGCCAGTTCTTGTCGGGCCATGTCGTGCGCGTGTTGACGAGCAGAAGCGGCTGCTGCGGGTCGTGCAGCGTGACCTTCTTATCCGCGAAGAACGTCTCGGCGAAGCCATCGTAGGTGTCGGGCAGCTTGAGCACGAGGCCGGGCATGAAGTCCTCGGGGCCGATGCCGAGCGGCGCGAGTGCCGTCATGTAGCGGCGTATCTTGTGGCGTTCGGGGATGTCCGGTGCCATCTCGGTCATGAAGAGGAAGTTGCCCTCATGGCGCTCGTGGATGCCGATGCGGCGCGGCGCGCGGCTCATGTGCGTCAGGATGCCCGAGAGGAAGAGCCCCTGGATGTCAAGCGCGATGTCGAATTCGTACTGGTGCAGCAGCGCGGCAGCTTCCTTGAGTGTCTGGCGGACGGTGCGCAGGTCGAGATGCGCTGCCGCCTTGTCGAACGTCCGGCGGTCCCAGACGAGCAGGCGGTCGATGTCGGGGTTGTTCTCGAGCAGGATGCTCGCCGGCGGGCTCACGAACCAGGTCACATGGCAGTCCGGCACGAGCCGCTTGAGGTTGTGGACGACGGCCGTCGAGTGCAGCACGTCGCCGATGGCGCTGAGGCGCACGACGAGGATGCGCGCGCCGTGCGGAAGTTTTTGTTCGTTCATGATGCTCTCTTTTCTGTTCGCAGTGAGTGAAATATGTTAAGATGAAAGGAATGAAATCTACTTTATCTTAGCATAGTTGCGAAGCAGAAGAAAGGCGGGAATACGGTGATCGATGAGGAGCAGATCCGGGCAGTGGCGACGGATGCCGCCTACAAGCGCGGTGTCCGCTATTTCAGGCGCGGCGCCGTCGGGCATCTGGCGCGGCAGGAGGATGGCAGGAGCTACACGGCCGTCGTCGAGGGAACGGAGGCATATCATGTCCGCATCAGCCTGACGGAGGCGGGCGATGAAGTCGAGTCGTTCCACTGCGACTGCCCGGCCGCCGCGCAGTACCTCGGCGCCTGCAAGCATGTCGTCGCCGTGCTCAAGACTGTCCAGCAGCAATCCATGGCTGGCTGTTCCTCTCAGGGAACGGATGCGGGCGGCCGCCGTCTGCTGCAGGGCTTCCAGTTGGCGGCGCAGCTGCCATCCGCTCCGCTGCAGGAGCCCGTCTACCTCGTCCCGCGCCTCTTCGTCGAGAGTGCGCCAGGCAGGGTCGAGAGCTGGCTCGAGTTCCGCATCGGCATGAGCCGCCTCTACGTCGTGCGCAATCTCATGGAGCTCCTGCAGTGCGTGATGGCGGGGGAGGACTACTCGCTTGGCCGCAATAATGTGATACACACGGCATCGCTGCGCTGGGCCGACGTCGTCTCCGAGAGGCTCTGGGCCTTCATGCAGCAGGCGTACCGCGACGAGAAGAGTCTGCTGCGCCACCAGCCGGCGCTCTCTTACATGCACGCGCTGCAGAAGAGCACGGTCTTTGAGCACAAGATGATGCACCTGACGCCGAGCCTGTTCGAGGACTTCCTCGCCATCATGGGGGAGACGTCCATCGAGCTGCACATCGACGGCAGCGAGGCCATCGCGGCCCATCTGCGCGAGGGAAAGCCCGCCATCCATCTGGAGGTCAGCCGCCTCGCTGACAGGAGCGGCCGTATCACGCTGGAGGACGGAGACCTCACGCCGCTCTCGGAGGACTGCCGCATCCTCTACCAGCACGAGGCCATCTACCGGGTGGCGGATGCGTTCGGCCGCGCGCTGCAGCCGCTCTGGCAGGCGTTTGCGCGCGCGACGAGCGTGCAGCTCTCGCATGGCGACATGACGCCGTTCTTCAGCAACATCCTGCCGGCCGTCGAGCAGGTCGCGGACGTCGATGTCGACGCGGGCTTCGAGGAGGAATTCCTGCTCGTGCCGCTCACGGCAGAGCTCTACCTCGACTACGAGGGCGAGGGCATCGCCGTGAAGCCCGTCTTCGTCTACGACCACATCCGATTCAATCCCGTCGTGCAGGCGGCGCCGGAGGCCGATGAGGGTCACCTGCTCGTGCGCGACAGCGAGGCGGAGCAGGCGCTGCTCTCCGTCTTTGCGCGCTATGGCTTCGTGAAGAAGCGCGACCAGTTCGTCCAGCTCGACGAAGAGAAGAGCTACGACTTCCTCACGCAGGGGCTCGAGGAGCTGCCAGAGCGCGTCGAGATCTTCTACGAGGCGAGCTTCGAGCGCCGGCCCGTGCGCCCCATGCCGAAGGTCACGGCCGGCGTCAGTGTCAACGACATGGACCTCCTGGAGGTCACGTTCAACATGAAGGATGTCGACTATCAAGAACTCGTCGACATCCTCGACTCCTACCGCCAGAAGAAGCGCTATCACCGCATGAAGGACAGGAGCTTCGTGACGCTCGGCGACCAGCAGCTGCGCGCCATCGCCTCGCTCGTGGAGAACGCGGGGCTGCGGCAGAAGGACCTGGCGGGCGGCAAGATAGAGCTGCCGCTCTCGGAGGCCATGTACCTCGACGGACTCGCGCGCGAAGACGAGGGCCTGCAGCTCGTGCGCAGCCGCCGCTTCCGCGAGATCGTGCGCGGCATCCGCCAGCCACAGGAGGCCGACTACGAGGTGCCGACTTCGCTGAAGCCCGTGCTGCGCGACTACCAGGTCACAGGCTTCAACTGGCTCTCAGGCCTTGCGGACCATCATCTCGGCGGCATCCTCGCAGATGACATGGGCCTTGGCAAGACACTGCAGGTCATCACCTTCCTGCTTGCCAGGAAAGCGCCCGAGGCGCCGCCCTCGCTCGTCGTCGCGCCGACCTCGCTGCTCTACAACTGGCTCGAGGAGATCGCCCGCTTCGCGCCCGCGCTTCAGGCGGTGGCTGTGGCGGGATCGAAGGCGGAGCGCCGCGCTCTGCTCGAGCAGGCGGGCGGCGTCGACGTCATCGTGACGACGTACGACACGCTCAAGCGCGACGTCGACCTCTACGCGCAGCGCCGCTTCGCCTGCATCTTCCTCGACGAGGCGCAGCACATCAAGAACCCCGCGACGCAGAGTGCGCGCGCCGTCAAGAAACTGTCGGCCGACACCTGCTTTGCGCTGACGGGCACACCCATCGAGAACACGCTGACGGAGCTCTGGTCCATCTTCGACTTCCTGATGCCGGGCTACCTCGGCAGCCAGTCGAAGTTCAAGCAGCGCTTCGAGATCCCCATCGTGCGTGCCGAGGACAAGAAAGCCGCCAAGGTGCTGCGGCAGCGCGTCATGCCCTTCATCCTGCGCCGCATGAAGAAGGATGTCTTAAAGGAGCTGCCCGACAAGGTCGAGCGCAAGCTCGTCGGTGAGATGACGCCGCAGCAGGCGAAAGTCTACCGGGCCTACTTCATGAAGAGCCAGCGCGACTTCCTGCGCGAGGTCAGCCTCGCGAGCCCCGGAGAGCAGCGCATCAAGATTCTCGCCATCCTCACGCGCCTGCGCCAGATTGCCTGCGACCCCTCGCTCTTCCTCGAGAGCTACCACGGCGGCTCAGGCAAGCTCGACATGCTCGAGGAACTCATCGCGGAGGCGCACGAGGGCGGCCATCGCCTGCTGATTTTCTCGCAGTTCACGACGATGCTCTCGCACATCGCCGAGCGCCTGCGAAAGAGGGGGCTCGCGCACTTCTACCTCGACGGCGCAACGCCGGCCCTGACGCGCATGAAGCTCGTGCGGGAGTTCAACAGGGGCGCTGTGCCGGTCTTCCTGATCTCACTCAAGGCGGGCGGCACGGGCCTCAACCTCACGGGCGCCGACATGGTCGTCCACTTCGACCCGTGGTGGAACCCCGCCGTCGAGGACCAGGCGACCGACCGCGCCTACCGCCTCGGCCAGCGCAGCAACGTCCAGGTCTTCAAGCTCATCATGAAGGGGACGGTCGAGGAGAAGATCTACGAGCTGCAGGAAAAGAAGAAGTCCCTGATTGACCAGATGATAAAGCCCGGCGAGAATTTCCTCGCCAAGCTCACCGAAGAGGAGATCCGCGCGCTTTTCCAGGGATGATCGGCCACTTGATGTGTTTTTTTTGGTGCGCATGTGTGATAGAATAAGAAAGAGCATGTAAGAAAGGTGGAGAATCCATGAACATTACGATTGGCAGTGACCACGGCGCTGTGGCACTCAAGGACGAAGTCAAGATGGTCCTGAAAGAGTACGAAGACATCAAGGTGACGGATGTCGGCACCTTCGGCACGGAGTCTGTCGACTACCCGGATATCGCCGAGAAAGTCTGCGCAGATGTGACGAGCGGCAAGGCCGATCTCGGCATCGTGCTCTGCGGCACGGGCATCGGCATCTCAATCGCGGCCAATAAGGTCAAGGGCATCCGCTGCGCCCTCTGCAACGATGTCTACTCGGCCAAGAAGGCGCGCGAGCACAACAACGCCAACGTCCTCGCGATGGGCGGCCGCGTACTCGGCTTCGGCCCGGCAGGCGAGATTGTCCGCGCGTTCGTCGAGAGCTCGTTCGAGGGCGGCCGCCATGCGCGCCGTGTCAACAAGATCATGGCAATCGAGCAGCAGTAAGCTCCCAGCCATCTGTCATCCACACAATAGGGCATGCTGCAAGAGCAGCAGAATAGGAGGAAACCCATGAGCCTGATGGACACCCTGAAACAGTCGGACCCGGAAATTGCGAAAGAGATTGACCTGGAGCTCAATCGCCAACGCACGAAGCTCGAGCTCATCGCGTCGGAGAACATCGTCTCCAAAGCCGTGATGGAAGCACAGGGCAGCGTGCTGACGAATAAATACGCCGAAGGCTACCCCGGCAAGCGCTACTACGGCGGCTGCGAGTACGTCGACGTCGTCGAGCAGCTGGCCATCGACCGTGCGAAGAAGCTCTTCGGCGCAGCCTATGCCAACGTCCAGCCGCATTCCGGCGCACAGGCCAACATGGCTGTGTTCTTCTCCCTCTTGACGCCGGGTGACACGGTCATGGGCATGAACCTCACGGACGGCGGTCACCTGACGCACGGCAGCCCGGTCAACATGAGCGGCAAGTACTTCAAGATCGTGCCGTACGGTGTCGACAAGGAGACGGAGCGCATCGACTACGACGCACTCGAGAAGCAGGCTGAAGAGTGCAAGCCGAAGCTGATCGTCGCCGGCGCCTCCGCCTATGCGCGCATCATCGACTTCCCGCGCCTCGCGGAGATTGCCCATAAGGTCGGCGCTTACCTCATGGTCGACATCGCGCACATCGCCGGCCTCGTCGCCGCCGGCCTCCATCCGAGCCCGGTCCCGTACGCCGACGTCGTCACGACGACGACCCACAAGACGCTGCGCGGCCCGCGCGGCGGCATGATCCTCTGCAAGGATGCGGAATTCGGCAAGCAGTTCAACAAGGCCGTCTTCCCCGGCATCCAGGGCGGACCGCTCATGCACGTCATCGCCGCCAAGGCCGTCGCCCTCGGCGAGGCACTGCGCCCCGAGTTCAAGGAGTACGCAGCGCAGACCATCAAGAACGCCAAGGCACTCGCTGAGACGCTGCAGCAGGACGGCTTCCGCATCGTCTCGGGCGGCACGGACAACCACCTGATGCTCGTCGACCTCACGAGCAAGGACATCACGGGCAAAGAGGCGCAGAACGTCCTCGATGAGGTCAACATCACCTCGAACCGCAATACGATCCCGTTCGAGCCGCGCTCCCCGTTCGTCACGAGCGGCATCCGCCTCGGCAGCCCGGCCCTGACGACGCGCGGCTTCAAGGAAGACGACATGCGCGAAGTCGGCAATATCATCGCGCTCGTCTTGAATGACCCGCAGAACGAAGAAAAGAAAGAGGAGGCACGCCGCCGCGTCGCCGCCCTCTGCGCGAAATATCCGCTCTATGAATAAGCACTGTGAATAACATGTGAACCATATCTGACATGGCCCCGCTCTGCGGGGCTCTGTAATGTGTAGAAAGGGGTATCTTTTATGGCTGAACCAATGAATGTCCACGTCATCGACCACCCGCTGATCCAGCACAAGCTCACGATCATGCGCATGAAAGAGACAGGTACGAAGGACTTCCGCGAGCTGCTCGAGGAGATCTCGATGCTCATGGCCTATGAGATCACGCGCGACTTCCCGCTCAAGGATGTCGAGATCGAGACGCCAATCTGCAAGTGCAAGGAGAAGATGCTTGCGGGCAAGAAAGTTGGCGTCGTGCCGATCCTGCGCGCCGGCCTCGGCATGCTCAACGGCGTCGTCAACATGATCCCGGCGGCCCGCGTCGGCCACGTCGGCATGTACCGCGACCCGAAGACGCTGAAGCCAGTCGAGTACTACTGCAAGCTGCCGGGCGATGTCGCCGAGCGCACGCTCATCGTCGTCGACCCGATGCTCGCCACGGGCGGCAGCTCGTCGGCCGCGCTCTCGCTGCTCAAGGAGAAGGGCGCGAAGCACATCATCCTCATGTGCCTCGTCGCAGCGCCGGAGGGCGTCCGCGTCATCAACCACGACCATCCAGATGTGCCGCTCTACGTCGCAGCCATCGACGAGAAGCTCAACGAGAAGGGCTACATCGTACCAGGGCTCGGCGATGCAGGCGACCGCATCTTTGGCACACTGTAATCAACACGCAAATCAAACGCAAGGGAGAAATCTATTTTGAGTAACTTAGAAGTTGGTATTGTCGGCCTGCCGAATGTCGGCAAGAGCACGCTTTTCAATGCCATCACGAAAGCCGGCGCTGAGGCCGCAAACTTCCCGTTCTGCACGATCGAGCCGAATGTCGGCGTCGTCGCCGTACCGGATCCGCGCCTCAAGGTCCTGCATGAGCTCTACAAGTCGAAGAAGACGACGCCGGCTACCGTGCGCTTCGTCGACATCGCCGGTCTCGTCAAGGGCGCATCCAAGGGCGAGGGCCTCGGCAATAAATTCCTCGAGCACATCCGCCAGGTCGACGCCGTCGCTCATGTCGTGCGCTGCTTTGTCGACCCGAACATCACGCATGTCGAGGGCGGCATCGACCCGCTGCGCGATATCGACATCATCCAGACAGAGCTCTGCCTCGCAGACCTCGAGATCGTCGAGAAGCGCATCATGAAGCTCGCCAAGATCGCGAAGTCCGGCAACAAGGAAGCAAAGGTCGAGGACGAGATCCTGCGCCGCATCAAGGCCGCGCTCGACGAGGGAACGCCGGCGCGCCAGGTCGACCTCTCCGAGGATGACCTCGAGATCATCAAGGAGATGAACCTCCTGACGCTCAAGCCGACGCTCTACGTCACGAACGTCGCCGAGGATGAAGTCGCCACGGCCTACGACGAGAACCCGTACGTCCAGCAGGTCAAGGAATACGCGGCCAAAGAGGGCGCCGAAGTCGTCGCCATCTCGGCAAAAGTCGAGTCGGAAATCGCTGAGCTCGACGAAGAAGAGGCCAAGGCTTTCCTCGAAGACCTCGGCGAGACGGAGAGCGGCCTCGACCGCCTGATCAAGGCAGCCTTCGACCTCCTGGGCCTCCAGACCTTCCTGACGGCCGGCCCGGATGAGTGCCGCGCTTGGACCATCGTCAAGGGCACGACGGCACCGAAAGCCGCCGGCAAGATCCACACGGACTTCGAGCGCGGCTTCATCCGCGCCGAGATCGTCAACTACGACGACCTCATCGCCGCCGGCAGCGTCGCCGCCGCCCGCGAGAAGGGCCAGGTCCGCGTCGAGGGCAAGGACTACGTCATGCAGGATGGCGACGTCGTCAACTTCCGCTTCAACGTGTGATGGATAGGGCGCGGGGCCTAGTTTAGTTCGTTGCGCAGGAGGGGGCCTGTATTTCGGCTTCGTCGCTCCGTTGAATGGTCCCCATGGCTTTGCGGCGCATCGTTGGCGGTTCGCCGCCTGCCGCGGCGTTCTGACATAGTGGACGGATGCTGCTTGGCATTCGGGGACCAGCCCTGCGGGCAGTCACTGCGCTCCTGCAGGCGAAATACAGGCCCCCTCCCTCTTGACTCGACTGGTTTACACAGGAGCGTAGTTGGCGTGTTTTGCGTGGCCCCGCTGCTGTGTGGTAGGTGAGACTGCTGGCCCCCTCGTGCTGCGCACATTGGGGGAGTACCCGGTATCTGACCTCGCAATATGAGAAAAGAAAAAGACTGCCGCGCTTTGCGACAGTCTTTTTGATAACAGTGTTTCAATAGAGCTCGGGGCGGCGGTCGGCGAAGACGTTGATGGTCTCGCGGATGTGGTGGCGCAGGCCAGGGCGCAGGCGGGCGGTCAGGATGGCCTCGCTTTCACCTGCTTCGACGATGGCCTCGCCCCAGGGGTCGAGGATGGCGGAGTGGCCGGCGAGGTGGTTGCCCTGCTCGTCGGTGCCGGCCTCGTTGGCCGCGATGACATAGAGCTGGTTCTCGATGGCGCGGGCGCGCGTGAGGATCTGCCAGTGGCTCAGGCGGCTGGCGGGCCAGGCGGCGGGCAGGAAGAGGACAGAGATGTCCTCGAGTGCGAGCTTGCGGATGAACTCGGGGAAGCGCATGTCATAGCAGACGGCGATGCCGCAGAGCACACCGTCGAGCCGGAAGGTCACGGCATTATCGCCCGCTGCGAAGTCCGCGCTCTCGCCGCTCGGCGTGAAGAGGTGCGCCTTGTCGTATGAGGCGACTTCCGTGCCCGTGCGGTCGAAGATGTAGCACGTGTTGTAGACCTTGCCCTCGCGCCGGTTGGCCACCGTGCCGCCGACGATGTTCACGCCGTTCTTGCGCGCGAGCTCTGCGAGCACGGCGCGCGACTGCTGGCCGTCGAGGTCCGCGTGCACGGCAATCGGCTGCGGGTAGAAGCCGAGCCGCCAGAGCTCGGGCAGCACGAGCACATCCGGCTCCTCGCGCATGGACGCTTCGACCATGCGGCGCAGCGTCTGGATATTTTCATCGGGCCGGGCGAAAGCGACCGGCATCTGCAGGATCGAGATTTTCATAGGAGGCCTCCAAATACCATGATGGAAAAACAACAATATGCCGTCGGTGACATCGTGCGCATGAAGAAAGCGCATCCGTGCGGCTCAAGCGAATGGGAAGTCCTGCGCACCGGCATGGACTTCCGGCTCAAGTGCCAGGGATGCGGCCATCTCGTTATGATGCCGCGCACGAAATTCGAGAAGATGGTCCGCGCCGTCCGCCCGAAAGAGCAGTGAGGGCGCGCCCTGTTACAATTATAGCATGATGCCTGCCGTCGTGGAATTGACATTGTCCAACTGTGCGGAAGAAATGTTGTCAGACTGTATACCGTCGAGGACAGCTTTACAGCGGCAGGAATCTGTGCTACAATCAATCTTGTTCAATGAGGAACCAAAGAGCGCCAGGAATCCTGAGGAAACTTGGACACTCATGCGGTTCTTTTTCTTTGGCCTTGTTTGAACGAGAATCATAATTGTTTTATCCCAAAGGAGGAGTTCTTCATGAAAAAGACTCTCGTATCCGCACTGACGACGGCTCTCGTCGTCGGCGCTGCCAGCACGACGTTTGCTGCTGCTAACCCGTTCTCCGATGTCCCGGCTGACCACTGGGCTTACGACGCTGTATCCCAGCTCGCAGCTGATGGCGTCATCGAAGGCTACGGCGACACGACGTTCCGCGGCAACCAGAACATCACGCGTTATGAGATGGCTCAGATGATCGCAAAGGCTATGGCAAAGAGCGATGTCTCCGCTGCCGACAAGGCCCTGATCGACAAGCTCGCTGCTGAGTTCTCCGATGAGCTCAACAACCTCGGCGTTCGCGTAAGCAACCTCGAGCGCAACGCTGACATGGTCAAGTGGACGGGCGAGGCTCGTTACACCTACACGAGCAAGCGCGATGAGGATACGAACGGCAAGAAGACGAAGGACAACGCCGACAAGCTGCAGTTCCGTCTCTATCCGACGGCTGAGGTCAACAACAACTGGCATGTCAATGCTCGTCTGACGGCTAATACGGATCTTTCCAGCGACAAGGGCGACGATGGCAATGTCAAGCTGACGTATGTTTATGCAGACGGCCAGTATGGCAACTTCAACGTCAAGCTCGGCAAGATGCCGCTGTACTCCGTTGCTGATGATGGTCTCGTACTGGATGACTTCTTCTCCGGTGCTCAGGTCAACTTCGGTAAAGACCTGAAGGCTACGCTCGAAGCTGGCCGTTGGAATCTTGAGGACGCAAACGACAACATTAAGGATGCAGCGAAGAATGATGATGCTGCTAACTATCAGGGCATTGAGCTCAACTATGGTCCGAACAAGCTCCGCCTCGGTGCTTCCTACCGTCACTTCAACAGCGCTGCTTTCACGGTTGCTGACAAGTACAATGATGGTACGTCGAAGTCGGATGATGCCAACATCTGGTCCGTCGGCGCTGGCTACAAGTTCGATCGCAACTGGGATCTCTTCGGTGCTTTCGCCCAGAACACGGAAGCCGACAACTATGACACGGCTCACAACATCCAGCTTTCCTACAAGGGTGCTGAGACGGCCAACAAGGGTACGTGGGGCGCTTATGCTGCTTACCGTTACCTCGGCGAGAACGTCGCTCTTATGCCGACATATTTTACGTTCCAGACGAACACAAAGGGCTGGGAAGTCGGTGCAGATTACGTTCCGTTCAAGAACGTCTACACGGCTATCGAGTACTTCGATGGCAAGGATCTCGCAACGGATCGCGATGCCAACACGCTGTTTGGCCGCGTAAGCTACTTCTTCTGATTTCAGCAGAAGTTACATTTCGCAATCAAAAGACCGTTCCTTCAGGAGCGGTCTTTTTTGCGCGCATAAGATGCAGAAAATTAATAGGATAGATTTGATTGCTAAGATAGAAACATATCCGGGATAATTTGTAATTTGAACAGAATTGTGTTACACTAATAACTAATTGGATGAGGTCATAAAGAAAAGAACTGAGGAAACATGGACACTCATGAACACCTTCTTCGTGAAATCAGCCAAGAATGACCAAATGTTTTATGAAGGAGGAGTTCTTTATGAAGAAGACTCTTGTATCTGCACTGACGACGGCTCTTGTTGTCGGCGCTGCTAGCACGACGTTTGCTGCTGCCAACCCGTTCTCTGATGTACCGGCTGACCATTGGGCTTATGATGCTGTATCCCAGCTCGCAGCTGATGGCGTCATCGAAGGCTACGGCGACACGACGTTCCGCGGCAACCAGAACATCACGCGTTATGAGATGGCTCAGATGATCGCCAAGGCTATGGCCAAGAGCGATGTCTCCGCAGCCGACAAGGCCCTGATCGACAAGCTCGCTGCTGAGTTCTCCGATGAACTCAACAACCTCGGTGTCCGCGTCAGCAACCTCGAGCGCAATGCCGACAACGTCAAGTGGAACGGCCAGGCTCGTTATCGTTACTGGAGTCAGCGCTATGAGAACGAGAAGGGCTCGAAAGACAAGAAAAACACGGATCAGCTCAACTTCCGCCTCGAGCCGAGCGCTGAAGTCAACAACAATTGGCATGTCAAGGCTCGTATCGATGCATTCATGAATCCGAGCAAAGACGAGACGTCGGATCTGACGGTAAAACGCGTTTGGGCACAGGGCGACTACAAGAACTTCCAGGTCAAGCTCGGCAAGATGCCGTTCTTCTCGACGGAGACGGCTGGCATGCTCTTCGATGATCAGTTCTCGGGTGCTCAGGTCACGTTCGGCAACCAGCTCAAGCTCACGGCTGAGGCTGGCCGTTGGAACCTCAACAGCGCCAACAAGCAGTCGAACCTCAACTATGCAGCTGGAAAGACGGACGACGATGCTGCCAACTATCAGGGTATCGCTCTGAACGGCACGGCTGGCAAGCTCTATGGCGGTGCTGCTTATCGTCATTTCAACAGCAACGTCTTCACGCAGACGAAGGGCTTCGAGAAGAACACGGATGAGGCCAACATCTGGTCCGTTGGCGCTGGCTACAAGTTCGACAAGAACTGGAACCTCTACGGCGCTTATGCTAAGAACGAAAAGGCTGAAGCAGATGCTACGGCACATAACATCCAGCTCAACTATAAGGGCGCACAGAAAGCCAACAAGGGTTCCTGGGGTGCTTACACGGCTTACCGTTACATGGGTCAGAACGTTGCCTTTGCTCCGACGTACGAGACGTTCCTCAATGCTGGCGTCAACAACGTCAAGGGCTGGGAAGTCGGCACGGAATACGTTCCGTTCACGAATGTCACGGCTGCCGCTTACTACTTCAACGGCAAGCAGCTGGACAACGACCAGGATGCAGAGCTGCTGTTCGGCCGCGTAAACTTCTGGTTCTGATAAGAAGCTGCAATAGCGACGATTCACTGCCTAGGCGGATCAAAAGCCTTCCACTGGCAAATGTCAGTGGAAGGCTTTTTTGTGCGCGGATTCTCAATGATAGTGATAGTTGAGCCTGTAAACTATTCTAACCAAAGTGTAATGGACTTCTAACAGCAGTGTAATTGTAATTGACTGAGTCAAGTAATATAATGATGGTGTCAAAAGGAAAGGGGCAGGGACCTCAGAGGAAACATGGAGACTCGCGATGCTCCCCGCACTCTTCCCACCAATCCAATTCACTCGATACCTTCTATATATGGTATAGAAGGAAGATGGGAGGAATTCATCATGAAAAAGACTCTTGTATCTGCATTGACGACGGCACTCGTAGTTGGTGCTGCATCCACTACATTTGCCGCAACGAACCCGTTCTCCGATGTACCGGCTGACCACTGGGCATACGATGCCGTATCCCAGCTCGCGGCTGACGGCGTCATCGAGGGCTACGGCGATTCGACATTCAAAGGCAACCAGAACATCACGCGCTATGAGATGGCACAGATGATTGCCAAGGCCATGGCCAAGACGGACGTCTCGGCCTCCGACAAGGCCCTCATTGACAAGCTCGCCGCTGAGTTCTCCGATGAGCTCAACACCCTCGGCGTCCGCGTCAGCAACCTCGAGCGCAATGCCGACAAGGTGAAATGGAACGGCGAGGCCCGCTACACCTACACGAGCACGCGCGACAAATCCAAAGCTGACAGCAAGAGCAACGACGATGAACTGCTGCTGCGCCTCGAGCCGTCGGCTGAGGTCAACAAGAACTGGCATGTCAACGCCCGCCTCGATGCGTCCACGGACCTTGCCAAGGACAGCACCGACCCGAATGGTAAACATGGTGATGAGCAGGACACGGATGTGACGCTGCAGCGCCTCTGGGCAGATGGCCAGTACGGCACGACCAACATCAAGGTCGGCAAGCTGCCGATGCAGCTCGACAGCAACCTGCTCTTCGATGATGAGATCTCCGGCGCCGCCATCACGACGGGCAAGGACCTCAAGGTCACGCTGCAGGCAGGCCGCTTCGACCTCGATGGCGATACAAACAACGATTCCATCAACGCGGCTGCTAAGGCAAAAGATGATACGGCCAATATGCAAAGCGTCGGCTTGCAGTACGGAAAGGAAAAGCTTAGCATCGGCGCTGGCTACCATCATCTGAACAGCGATGCCTTCACGGCGATGGGCAAGAGCTACAAGTCCACGCAGGATGAAGACAATGCCGACATCTGGAGCGCAAACCTCCACTACGCGTTCGACAAGAACGTCGCCCTCGGCGGCGCCTATGCCGAGAACACGAAGGCCGACGACTACAAGAAGGCCGGCACGGTCGAGCTCGACTACAAGGGCGCAGAGCCTGCGAACAAGGGCACCTGGGGCGCCTATGCCGCCTACCGCTACCTCGGCCAGAACGTAGCCCTCGATCCGTCGTACGACGGCGCCTGGGCCGGCACGAAGGGCTGGGAAGTCGGCACGGACTACACACTCTTCAAGAACACCGTCGCAAGCGTCAAGTACTTCAACGGCGAGAACATCGACAACGGCAAGGATGCCGAGAAGCTCTTCGGCCGCGTCGAATTCCACTTCTGATACACGCGAATTCCACTTCTCTCTATATGAATCAAATGAACGAGAGCAGCGTCCCTTTGGGGGCGCTGCTCTCGTTGTGCGTAAACCGCTTGCTCCCACGGATGCTGCTTTGTTGTTATTTTCTAGAGAAGTTTCTACGATAAATTGTTAATTCTTAGAATTTTCTTTAGTAAGCCTATTGCGGAGGGCAGCCGGGTATGGTACACTGAATTTAATCAAAGCGCGTTCAAAAAAGCGACAGCTAGAGGAAACATGGATACTCTGCGTCGCGATTGGATCGGCTTTGAGAAAATCACTTCTTAATCATATAGAAGGAGGAGTTTCTCATGAAGAAGACTCTTGTATCCGCTCTGACGACGGCTCTCGTCGTCGGCGCAGCAAGCACGACGTTTGCAGCTGCAAACCCGTTCTCTGATGTACCGGCTGACCATTGGGCTTACGATGCTGTAACCCAGCTCGCAGCTGACGGCGTCATCGAGGGCTATGGCGACACGACGTTCCGCGGCCAGCAGAACATCACGCGCTATGAGATGGCTCAGATGATCGCCAAGGCTATGGCAAGAACGGATGTTTCGGCATCGGACAAGGCCCTGATCGACAAACTCGCAGCAGAGTTCTCCGATGAGCTGGGCAACCTCGGCGTCCGCGTCAGCAACCTCGAGCGCAATGCCGATATGGTCAAGTGGAACGGCCAGGCTCGTTACCGTTACTGGAGCCAGCGCTATGAGAACGAGAAGGGCTCGAAAGACAAGAAAAACAAGGATCAGCTCAACTTCCGCCTTGAGCCGAGCGCTGAGGTCAACAAGAACTGGCATGTCAAGGCTCGTATCGATGCATTCATGAACCCGAGCAAAGACGAGACGTCAGATCTGACGGTAAAGCGCGTTTGGGCGCAGGGCGACTACAAGAACTTCCAGGTCAAGCTCGGCAAGATGCCGTTCTTCTCCACGGAGACGGCTGGCATGCTCTTCGATGATCAGTTCTCGGGCGCTCAGGTAACGTTCGGCAAGAACCTCAAGGCTACGCTTGAAGCAGGCCGCTGGGATCTCAACAGCGCAAACACGCAGTCGAATCTTCATGATGCGGCTGGTAAGACGGACGACGATGCTGCCAACTATCAGGGCATCGCTCTGAACGGCACGGCTGGCAAGCTCTATGGCGGCGCTGCTTACCGTCATTTCAACAGCAACGTCTTCACGCAGACGAAGGGCTTCGAGAAGAACACGGATGAGGCCAACATCTGGTCCGTTGGCGCTGGCTACAAGTTCGACAAGAACTGGAACCTCTACGGCGCTTATGCTAAGAACGAAAAGGCTGAAGCAGATGCTACGGCACATAACATCCAGCTCAACTATAAGGGCGCACAGAAAGCCAACAAGGGTTCCTGGGGTGCTTACACGGCTTACCGTTACATGGGTCAGAACGTTGCCTTTGCTCCGACGTACGAGACGTTCCTCAATGCTGGCGTCAACAACGTCAAGGGCTGGGAAGTCGGCACGGAATACGTTCCGTTCACGAATGTCACGGCTGCCGCTTACTACTTCAACGGCAAGCAGCTGGACAACGACCAGGATGCAGAGCTGCTGTTCGGCCGCGTAAACTTCTGGTTCTGATAAGAAGCTGCAATAGCGACGATTCACTGCCTAGGCGGATCAAAAGCCTTCCACTGGCAAATGTCAGTGGAAGGCTTTTTTGTGCGCGGATTCTCAATGATAGTGATAGTTGAGCCTGTAAACTATTCTAACCAAAGTGTAATGGACTTCTAACAGCAGTGTAATTGTAATTGACTGAGTCAAGTAATATAATGATGGTGTCAAAAGGAAAGGGGCAGGGACCTCAGAGGAAACATGGAGACTCGCGATGCTCCCCGCACTCTTCCCACCAATCCAATTCACTCGATACCTTCTATATATGGTATAGAAGGAAGATGGGAGGAATTCATCATGAAAAAGACTCTTGTATCTGCATTGACGACGGCACTCGTAGTTGGTGCTGCATCCACTACATTTGCCGCAACGAACCCGTTCTCCGATGTACCGGCTGACCACTGGGCATACGATGCCGTATCCCAGCTCGCGGCTGACGGCGTCATCGAGGGCTACGGCGATTCGACATTCAAAGGCAACCAGAACATCACGCGCTATGAGATGGCACAGATGATTGCCAAGGCCATGGCCAAGACGGACGTCTCGGCCTCCGACAAGGCCCTCATTGACAAGCTCGCCGCTGAGTTCTCCGATGAGCTCAACACCCTCGGCGTCCGCGTCAGCAACCTCGAGCGCAATGCCGACAAGGTGAAATGGAACGGCGAGGCCCGCTACACCTACACGAGCACGCGCGACAAATCCAAAGCTGACAGCAAGAGCAACGACGATGAACTGCTGCTGCGCCTCGAGCCGTCGGCTGAGGTCAACAAGAACTGGCATGTCAACGCCCGCCTCGATGCGTCCACGGACCTTGCCAAGGACAGCACCGACCCGAATGGTAAACATGGTGATGAGCAGGACACGGATGTGACGCTGCAGCGCCTCTGGGCAGATGGCCAGTACGGCACGACCAACATCAAGGTCGGCAAGCTGCCGATGCAGCTCGACAGCAACCTGCTCTTCGATGATGAGATCTCCGGCGCCGCCATCACGACGGGCAAGGACCTCAAGGTCACGCTGCAGGCAGGCCGCTTCGACCTCGATGGCGATACAAACAACGATTCCATCAACGCGGCTGCTAAGGCAAAAGATGATACGGCCAATATGCAAAGCGTCGGCTTGCAGTACGGAAAGGAAAAGCTTAGCATCGGCGCTGGCTACCATCATCTGAACAGCGATGCCTTCACGGCGATGGGCAAGAGCTACAAGTCCACGCAGGATGAAGACAATGCCGACATCTGGAGCGCAAACCTCCACTACGCGTTCGACAAGAACGTCGCCCTCGGCGGCGCCTATGCCGAGAACACGAAGGCCGACGACTACAAGAAGGCCGGCACGGTCGAGCTCGACTACAAGGGCGCAGAGCCTGCGAACAAGGGCACCTGGGGCGCCTATGCCGCCTACCGCTACCTCGGCCAGAACGTAGCCCTCGATCCGTCGTACGACGGCGCCTGGGCCGGCACGAAGGGCTGGGAAGTCGGCACGGACTACACACTCTTCAAGAACACCGTCGCAAGCGTCAAGTACTTCAACGGCGAGAACATCGACAACGGCAAGGATGCCGAGAAGCTCTTCGGCCGCGTCGAATTCCACTTCTGATACACGCGAATTCCACTTCTCTCTATATGAATCAAATGAACGAGAGCAGCGTCCCTTTGGGGGCGCTGCTCTCGTTGTGCGTAAACCGCTTGCTCCCACGGATGCTGCTTTGTTGTTATTTTCTAGAGAAGTTTCTACGATAAATTGTTAATTCTTAGAATTTTCTTTAGTAAGCCTATTGCGGAGGGCAGCCGGGTATGGTACACTGAATTTAATCAAAGCGCGTTCAAAATTTATACTGTCTTTTGTAATCAGAAAATTACCTATAATACAAATAAACGCAAGAATGCATAGGTTTTCGTGATGTTTCCGCAAAATACAAGAGGAATTGATATGGAACAATCTGCTACAATAAAAGTCAGATAAGTCATAACAGCGCGCTTGACCTTCTGTCATCAGGAAGAATCACAAGAATCACATTAGGGGGACTTGCAGATGAAGAATCAAAAGAAAGCAATCGTCTTGGGCCTTACGGCCACAATGCTGATGCCGGTATGCTTTAACGGTGGTACGGCAGAAGCAGCTGCTGCAGATACCGATGTAGCAGCTATGCAGGCAGAGATCAATGATTTGACGGCACGCTTGACCGATTTGGAGAACAGCTTGGCTGCTGCGAAGGAAAAGCAGGAGGCAGCCAAGAGCGAGAAGAAGGCCAAGAAAGAGGCACCGACGATCAAGTGGTCGGGTTCTACAAAGTCTGGTTACATGTATGATGAGGATAAGACCGGTAAGATCAAGGCGGAAGCGAATATTTTAGCAACGACAGTGGTGGATAAGACGTACGATGTTGGTATTGGCTTAAAATTCAAGGCAACGTCGTCTGAGCCGAAGGATGGCTACTCTTCAGAAAAGAACAAGGTCAAATTAACCGACTCCTATGTTGGTCGCTCCTTCGGCCCTGTCTATGTGAGGGCTGGTGTCCAGAAAGTATCTCTTGGTGAAGGCCTCTGGCTCTCTAAATCGAGTGTGAATCAGTTTACGGCTAACTACAAGATGACGCCGCGTGATGCGCTGTATCTCGGCTATGGTCGCGATTCTCAGGATTACTTGGCCAATGATACGAATAAAAGGTACGCCCCACCAACTCGCACGCGTCTGTTGAAATTTGCTCAGTATCAGCATGATTTCTCGAAGGATGCATATGCCGGTCTGTATGTCGGCACGCAGCAGCCAGAGCGTTACTTCGGCATCTATGGTTCGACGCCGATTGTAGGTAAGTTCGGCATTACGGCTGAATATGTACGGAATACTAATAAGGACAAACCTGCATCGGTTCAAAATAAATACGGTGCAGATATTGGTTATGGCTATGAATACTTTGGTGCCGATAAGAACACGCAGGGCTATGTGATCAGCTTGAACTATGGCAAGGCCAAGAAGAAGGGAACTTGGGATATCATTGGACAGTATCTCAATGTCGACCAGAACCTCTTCATGGATGATGGCTACTCGAGTTGGAAAGATTATATTGATGCTGCTGGCTTCAAGGGGTTTGGCTTGATCATGGATTATGCGACGAGCGATCATTCCAAACTCTCGCTGCTGCGTTACTGGGCACATACGAATCCGGATAGTGCCAATGTGGATAAAGATGGCAATTCGCTGGAGAAATCCCCGCACTATTCCACGTATCTGAAGTTCACGACGAAGTTCTAAGAAACGAATCTTTTAAAATCGAACCCACTAAAATCCATGAAGGAGGACGATGTCAGCATGAATTATTCAGGAATCAGCAAAAGAATTGCAGCTCTTACTGTTGCGGCGATGTTGTCGACGGCTGCGGCATTTGCCGCAGAGCCGGCACCAGGCGTGCAGATTCTCAAATACGATCGCCCCGCCGCTGTTTCAGAGATGCCAGCAAATTTCCGCACGGCCCAGAGTCAATATAAGACGGCAAAGGATGGGATCTACCCCTCGCGCGAAGGCCTGGATAATCTGCGCCAGTCCGGTAGCAGCTTCTTCTCCAAGAATGAATTCAAGGAACTCCTGAAGCATGTACCAGCCAAGGATCTTGTCGTCATCGATCTGCGCAATGAATCGCATGGCTACATCAATGATGATGGCATCAGCTGGTATTCGCGCTACAAAACCTTCAACAAAGGTCAATCGGCCAAGGAAATCGATCGCCGCGAGAAGAGCATGCTCGAAACGGCCAAGATGAACCAGAATGTTGATATCGCTACGCTGGACAAGCACAAGGATATTGCTTCGCAGAAGGTCGAACATGTCAATTCGGTACAGACCGAAGAACAGTTCGTCAAATCGATGGGCGTCAAGTACTATCGTGTGCCGGTCATGGACTACTCTGCACCGACCCCGGCAAATGTCGATGAATTCTTGGCCATCTACAAGAAATTGCCGAAAAATGCTTGGATTCATGTTCACTGCGAGGCCGGTGTAGGCCGCACGACGATTTTCCTCTCGCTCATGGATATGATTAAGAACGCCGACAAGCTTTCCTACGACGATATCATGACGCGCGAAGTGCTGCTTGGTGGTCAAGATGTCCGCAAGTCGGCAGAGACAACGAAGGATGCCTATAAGAAAGGGAACTATCCGAAGCGCGCTTTGTTCACGCGTCATTTCTACGAATACGTCAAGGCTAATCCACAGCTCAAGAAAACGTACACGCAGTGGACAAAGGAAAATGGATTTGAATTCTGATCAAAGGTACGGTAAAATTTGATTCGCTACGTATATAAAGCATATGTTTGCTTTAGAAGAGGAGTGAAGATTTCATGATAAGTTTCAAGAAAAAGACATTGCTCTCTGTTGCCGTTGCCGTCATGCTCGGCAGTGCACAGCTGCCGGGAACGTCATGGGCTGCCCAGGCACCAGCTGCCGTCGTGCAGGAGGTCTCCGCTGAGGCACAGGCTCCGGCTGTCGTCAAGAATCCGCCGAAACTTGCGCTGAAGATTGACCGCGCTGACGTCAACCAGCTGCCGCGCAACTTCCGCATGGGCAGCGATAAGTACGTCGGTGTGACGAAGACCGGTATCATGCCGACCCGTAAGGGCATGGACACGATGAATGTCTCGGCCTCCAGCTGTTTCTCCGAGAAAGAGCTGGAAGCAATCCTTAAGAAAGTGCCGGTAAAACCATCGCAGTTCTACGATGTGGATCTGCGCGGAGAATCGCATGGCTACCTCAATGGCACGGCTGTCAGCTGGTTCGCTAACCACGATTGGGGCAATGATGGACGCACAGAAGATATCATCATCCCGCTGGAAAAAGAGCAGCTTGCTTCGCTCAAGGACAGCACGGTCAAATCGATTTATCGCTTTGACGATAAAAAGAACGTGATTCTTTCCCCGGTTTATGTCAACTACAACAAAGTTCGCACCGAGGAAGAGATGGTCAAGCAGCATGGTGCCAATTACTTCCGCCTGACGCTGCAGGATCATTTCCGCCCGGATGATCCCGATGTCGACAAGTTCCTGGAGTTCTACAAATCCCTGCCAAAGGATGCATGGCTGCATTATCACTGCTATGCCGGCATGGGCCGTACGACTATCTTCATGGTCATGCACGATATCCTCAAGAACGCGAAGGATGTCAGCTTCGACGACATCATCCAGCGTCAGAAGCTCATCGGCATTGTCGACCTCAGTGAGATCCCGGATAAGAAAAAGAATTATGGCCGCAAGGCGTATATCGAACGCTATCAGTTCGTCCAGCATTTCTATGATTATGTAAAAGAGAATCCTGACCTCAAGACGCCGTATAGTGTCTGGGCCAAGAAGAACAAGGTCAATTCGTGGGAACCGGATTACAACGGTTACATCTGGCGCCTGGACACGAAGGACCGCAATCAGCTGCCGCGCAACTTCCGCACGATGAATTCGGCCTTCAGGACGGATGTCAATGTCAAGAAGACGGGCAAGGGCTTCACTCCGACGCCGACGCGCAAGGGCCTCGATACGCTCTACATGTCCGGCAGTGCGGAATTCTCCAATGGTGAGCTCCAGGCAATGCTGCCTGTTCTCAAGCAGCAGGCTAAGGGCCCTATCTACATCATGGACCTCCGTCAGGAGACGCATGGTGTTTTCAACGGCAATGCAGTCAGCTGGTATGGCCTGCGCGATTGGGGCAACCTCGGTAAGAACAAGGCAGAGGTCCTCAAGGATGAGAATAGCCGCCTGAACGCAGCAAGAGGTAAGAGCCTTATCGTAGCAGCGCTCGACAAGGACAAGATGCCAATTGACCCGAAACCGGTCAAGATTGAATCCGTCATGACGGAACAGCAGTTGGTCGAGAAGAATGGCCTCCATTACTATCGCATTGCGGCAACGGATCACATCTGGCCGTCGGCTGCGAATATCGATGAGTTCATCAACTTCACGCGTACGATGCCGGCAAATGCTTGGCTGCATTTCCACTGCCAGGCTGGTGCAGGTCGCACGACGGCTTACATGGCTATGTACGATATGATGAAGAACCCGGATGTCTCGCTTGGCGATATCCTCTCGCGTCAGTATCTGCTCGGCGGCAACTACGTTGCTTATGAAATCGCAGAACCGAAGCCGGATCAGTGGAAGGCTGACTACTATCACCAGAAAGCCCATATGGTAGAGAAGTTCTATCAGTATGTCCAGGAGAATCACGCCAATGGGTTCAAGACGAGCTGGAGTCAGTGGCTCGCCGCGCATCAGGATGTCTGATGCTGATGAAGCATATCCTCAAAAACCAACTTTGATTCAGCGGACAGGCCTCTTAGGCCTGTTTGCTGTATATCGCACAATAGAAGGAGGTTTATTATGGCAATCTGGGACAAATCAATCGATCGCAGGGATTTCCTGAAAACGGCTGCAGGCGCTGCTGCTGCATTTGCAGCAGCTTCTATCCTACCCAAGTAGGGATTTGCCGCACCGCGCAACATCGAGACGACGGCCATCAAATTCTCGGAGATGGAGAAATTGTCACCGACTGAGATGGCTAAGCGCTCGCCATTGCGCGAGTATGGCTATAACTGGCTCATGGACAAGGCGAATGGCCTTCAGGATGAGACGGTCAAGAAGGTTGTTTTAGAGGGCTTGAAATCTCCAAAGCCGCTGATCTTGAAGAAATACCCGGATAAGGCGAGCAAGGAAGCCTGCCGCAAGGCACTGCTGGCCGCTGGATATATCAAAGAAGAGAACACGATCGACCAGATTTTCCCCGAAGTCAAGAATAAATTGAATTTCTGGGATGCTGCCGGTGCAGGCTGGGGCGGTCATCACGCGTATCCATGCGGCCTGATCACGCATGTGGCAACGGATCTCCAGACAGGACTGAGCCTGATCGAGAATTACGAGCAATTCTTCGGCTATTCCATGAATCGTGAATTGTTGACGGAAGCGGTGCTGCTGCACGACCTGACTAAACCATGGATCCTGCAGTGGACTTCGGATCACAAGTGCCTGCCGGAGATCAAGATTGCCGGCACGGGCTGCCATCACATCCAGCAGGTCGCAGACTGCATGTACCGCGGCTTGCGTCCGGATGTTGTAGTTGCTGTGGCGGTATCCCATGATCATGCGGGCTGGCCGAGTGAAGAAAAGAAACCGGTCGGCTATATCAAGGCAGCAGCCATCATTGCTGGCAAAGATCCGATCAAAGAAGGCTATCTGGCACCGGACGGTGAGACGCTGCCACTGCCGAGACGTCCGGAATCCTTCTTGGTGCACCTCGGCGATCATGACTTCGTCCTGACCTCGGGCATTTCGTCCTGGACGCAGGAGTACTTGAAGAAAGTCGCTCTGTCGGACTATGGCCTGACAAAGGCGGACCCTGACAGCAGCAAGTTCTACAACCTGCGCAATTACGTCTACTCGCAGGCATCGGATATGCATCTCTATCAGATCCTCGTGGATCAGGGCTATGACGCATTCCGCCAGGCTGTTCTGGATATCGTTATCCCCGGCTGATCAGAAGTTTTCCCCCCCCTCCCTCAAAGATTGTAAAATTGTAAATATGTTTCTCCCAACCTCCTGAACGGAAAATTCCCCCTCCATGTTCAGGAGGTTTTTTAAACTGCAAACTATATACTAAAGTATGTATATAGTTTGCTTTATTCCGGATATCTTGCCATTCCTTCCATATTATGCTATAATTATATTATAGTATAATATGGAGGGGGGGTGAAAATCATGTATCCTGTCCAAGTGATGATTTCTTACTTTACAACTAGTTTTACGGTCATCATGCATATCGGCAGAGAGGTGACGGCTAAACAATATACAGGGGGGGTTACAAGATAGTAAAGGCATATATAAAAAAACAGGCCCAGGAATGGGTGCGTCTTGTTTCATATGGATATAAAGAAGGACAGTGTAGGCATATATTGTCCTTTTTGGCATGTTTGCATTCGTTTGTTATTTCCAATTATTGGTTACCACCTGTCTGCCATTCAGTATGGAATGACAGGAGCATGACCATGTTCGTATGAAATGTGCTGTTTGCGGCAAAGAATTTACCCCCGACCCGTATTACCCAGCGATACTGCGGATATACCTGCAGGAGGTATGCCAATCACCATGGAATCAATGACAACCGTGTCGAAGGGCCTCTTTATGCTCCCGTTATACGGGAATTTACGTGTCTGCGGTGTGGTAAACACGTGCGGGTAACAGATGGCAGAGACTGCCGTACTAAATTCTGTTCACAGCATTGTGAAAAATTATATTGGAAATATTCCAAAAAAGTATCTTCGGTAGTAATGCATCGAGAATTTACCTGCCGGGAATGTGGGAAAATCGTCATCGTTACGACCCCCAAAGACCGGCATCGGGCTTTTTGCTGTGATGATTGCCGGAAACATTGGTTTAACAGAAGTCGTAAGGTTTCGTATAACCGAGAATAGTGTGAGAAACGAATACATACTGAAAGGAGATTATCTATATGAATAAAATATACAAAGTCGTGTGGAATAAAGCAAGAAATTGCTATGTCGTAGCTTCGGAATTTGCTAAAAATCAGGGAAAAGCTTCTTCTGCGAAAAGGATATTGGCAGTATTAGTAGCCGCAGGCAGTATAGGTGGGACGATAAGCGGCGTACAAGCTGCCAATAATATAACTGAAACAAAAACACCGCCTCAAATGATAGGTTATAAACAGAAATGGGATACGGATGTTAAAAATGGAAAATTAGGTACTTCAATTGACGGGTGGCAGTACCAAGGCAATAGTTTACAATTGAATTTTTTAAAGTTTGAAAAATATACGACTCAAAAAGGTGAGAATGGATTAGCTATTCGATTAGGTGCCTATGTCGATGGTATTAATAAAAGTGGCAACCTATACTTTGTTGATACAAATACTAAAACAAGTGTATCTGTAGATGGCAACTTTAATCTTAATACAACTACTGATGATGAAACTAATGTAACAAATTATGGTATCTCCTTGAAGGATAGCGTAACAATTGGTGGAACTCATGCCGTAACTATTAATGGTACTGATGGTACTGTAACCGGTCTTACCAATACTACTTGGAATAAAGACAGCATTACTTCCGGCAGAGCTGCAACTGAAGACCAACTGCAGGCTGTAGCAACCGAAGCAGGTAAACATACCACCTTATCTAACGGCAAAAATACAACAGTGAACCCTGTGACTACTGCTGATGGTCATCTGGAATACAAGGTTGATGTGAACGATGAGCTGAAGGATATCAAATCCATCATCGGCGCAGGTGAAGGCGCAGGCAGCATTAGCTTTGCAAATGATGGCATCAAGTTTAACAACAAGGTTACCATTGACAATACCGGCAAGATTTCCGGCGTAGCAAATGGTATTGCTGATAATGACGCTGTAAACGTAAGCCAGTTGAATAAGGTAAGTGCAGCTGCTAAGACAGAGGTAGTTAAGGGTACCAACATCGCTTCTGTAGTTGCATCAAACGCAACCGACGACGGACACACAGTTTATACCGTAAATGCTAAAGGCACAAGTGTATCTGTAGATGGCAACTTTAATCTTAATACAACTACTGATGATGAAACTAATGTAACAAATTATGGTATCTCCTTGAAGGATAGCGTAACAATTGGTGGAACTCATGCCGTAACTATTAATGGTACTGATGGTACTATAACCGGTCTTACCAATACTACTTGGAATAAAGACAGCATTACTTCCGGCAGAGCTGCAACTGAAGACCAACTGCAGGCTGTAGCAACTGAAGCAGGTAAACATACCACCTTATCTAACGGCAAAAATACAACAGTGAACCCTGTGACTACTGCTGATGGTCATCTGGAATACAAGGTTGATGTGAACGATGAGCTGAAGGATATCAAATCCATCATCGGCGCAGGTGAAGGCGCAGGCAGCATTAGCTTTGCAGATGGCGGCATTAAGCTTAACAACAAGGTTACCATTAACAAGGATGGCAAGATTACTGGCGTAGCAGCAGGTGCAATTACCGAAACCTCTACCGACGCAGTAAACGGTAGCCAACTGCATGCAGTAGCAACCGAAGCAGGTAAACATACCACCTTATCTAACGGCAAAAATACAACAGTGAACCCTGTGACTACTGCTGATGGTCATCTGGAATACAAGGTTGATGTGAACGATGAGCTGAAGGATATCAAATCCATCATCGGCGCAGGTGAAGGCGCAGGCAGCATTAGCTTTGCAGATGGCGGCATTAAGCTTAACAACAAGGTTACCATTAACAAGGATGGCAAGATTACTGGCGTAGCAGCAGGCGTTGAAAAGACCGATGCTGTAAACGTAGGCCAGCTGACGGATTATGTTGCAGCTAACGATACGCATATTAAGAGTGGCAACTATGCAGTTGGCGAAGTAACTGACAGCACTGGCAATAAATCTCAGGGCGTATCTATGGATATTGTTAATAAAGAAGGTAAGGTAACCGGTACTGTAACCATTACCGACGTAGCCAAAGCAAGTGACGTAGGCGAGGTTAATAATATTGACAGCGATATTAAGAACCAAAACGGCAGCCATACTACCGTTGTTGACGCTGTAAACAACCTGAACCAGAAGCTGGACACGAAGGTTGGCGATTTGCAGTACAGCAAGGTAGAAAAAGGTGATATTGCAGATGGCGATAGCACTACTACCGCAATCGGCAAACTGGATCAAAAACTTACCGACGTAGCAGCAACTGCAGCTAAGCACACTAAAGTAGAAGGCAGCAGCAATATTATTGTTACCAACACTGCTAAAGAAGGTGAAGCAGCAAACTATAAGGTAGAGCTGAATAAAGACATAGACGTTGATACTGTAAAAGCAACTACCGTAACCACTGGCCAAACCGTAATGAACAACGATGGCTTGAAGGTTGGTAAAGACGTAAGCGTAACCGCAACTGCTGTAACCGCAGGTCAAACCTCTATCAGCAATGACGGCTTAAAGGTTAATGGCAAGACCTATGTAAGCGATAGTGGTCTGAATGCTAATGACCAAAAGATTACCAATGTAGCAGACGGCAAAGTGGAAAAAGGCTCTACCGATGCCGTTAATGGCGGTCAGCTCTATAACGAAACGAGAGTTGCAAAAGACGGCAACTTCGTCAAAAAGTCTAACACGGCTGGTGAAAACTTGTCGGCTTTGGATAACCAGGTAACGGCCAACACGGAATCTATTTACCATATGAATGGTCGTATTTCTGACCTCGATAACCGTGTCAACAAAGTCGGTGCCGGTGCTGCGGCTTTGGCAGCATTACATCCATTGGATTTTGATCCGGATGCGAAGTGGGACTTTGCGGCAGGCTATGGCAACTACCGCGGCGCCAATGCAGCTGCTGTTGGGGCATACTATCGTCCGAATGAAGACACGATGTTCTCTGTAGGCGGTACCTTTGGTAATGGCGAAAACATGGTTAATGCCGACGTAAGCTTCAAACTAGGTTCCGGAAGCAGTCATGTATCGACTTCTCGTGTAGCGATGGCGAAGGAAATTAAAGAACTGCGCGGTGAATTGGAAGCTATGAAGTCAGCCATGCTCGATGCCAATGCAGGTAAGAAGATAGATACATCCAAACTGCAGCTCTTCCCGGATGTACCGCAGAATCACTGGGCTTACGAATACGTAGCACAGCTGGCCGGCAACGGCATGATCGAAGGCTATCCGGATGGCAACTTTGCCGGAGACCGCCCGATGACGCGGTATGAATTTGCAGCTATCTTGTATCGTGCCATGACAAAAGGCGCTGTCTTGTCCGACAAGATCCTCAGCGAATTCTCGCATGAATTAGAATACTTCACTGTCGATACGATAGCAAAAGACAAAGCAGGCAATCCGACGATTCAGCGTGTTCGCATAGTCAAAGAAAACAAAAATAAATAAGCTCAACGAACCATTAAATAACGGATAGGAAAAAGAACGATGCAAAGAGAAAAATTTTCTCGATGCATCGTTCTTTTTTTGTTGGTTGCTTGTTGCCTGATTCTAATCTTTGATACATATGATATAATACCAGAAGAAATACGAATTAACATGGAAGTGTAAGTGATGAGGTATTCTATAGATTTACTTGTTCAAGGCAGGTGAGATTATAGTGAATAAGGCATACCGATACAGACTCTATCCAACAACTGAACAAAAAATTATGTTTGCCAAGACTTTCGGCTGTGTCCGATTCATCTATAATAAAATGTTGAGTGACCGCCTTGACTATTACAAGGAAACAGGCAAAAAGCTACATAACACGCCTGCGCAGTACAAGGAAGAATTCCCTTGGCTGAAAGAAGTGGATAGTTTAGCCCTTGCCAATGCCCAAATGAACCTGAATAAGGCCTATAATAACTTTTGGAATGATAGCAAGCATTTCGGCAAGCCGCGCTTCAAGTCCAAGAAGAATCGTCGTGCTTCGTATTCCACGAACAACCAGAAAGGCTCTGTCCGAATCGGGGGCCATAAGGTGAAACTGCCGAAAGTCGGTTGGGTGAAATTATGCCAACATCGTCCCTTGCCGGAGAACAGTATCATAAAGACCGTGACCATCAGCAAGACGCCATCCGGAAAGTACTATATCAGTATGCTGGTGGAGTATGAAAACCAAATACTCCCTGTCATACCGAAGACCTTCCTGGGCCTGGATTTTGCGATGCACAGCTTGTATGTGGCTTCCGATGAGGATGAGGCTAAGTATCCCGATTTCCTGCGAAAGGCAGAGAAGAGACTGGCTAAGGCACAGCGGAAGCTATCCCAAAAGCAGAAAGAAAGTCATAACAGAGAAAAACAAAGGCTGCGTGTAGCTATTCTCCATGAGAAAGTGGCCAATCAACGCCGGGATTTCCTGCATAAGAAGGCTCGCTACCTCGCAGACCGCTATGATGTCATTGGCATTGAGGATATCAGCGTCAAAGCGATGGCAAAGCGGAAAAAGGGTGGCAAGTTCAGCTTTGGCAAATCCGTAGCTGACAATGGCTGGAATATGTTCACGAACATGTTGGAATATAAATTGGCTTGGCAAGGCAAAAAGCTTATCAAGATAGACAAGTGGTATCCAAGCAGCCAACTGTGCCATGTTTGCGGATATCAGAACCACGAAACCAAGGACTTATCTGTAAGGGAATGGGATTGCCCTAAATGTGGCAGTCACCATAATCGCGATAAGAACGCTGCCATAAATATCCGAGAAGAAGCCAGGCGGATATCTGCCTGACGTAATCCATAAAATACCGTGGGTCGCACGGGAATCTACGCCTGTGGAGAGATTGTAAGCCGCCGCAACTCTTTGGAGTCCGTGGCGCTGTTCTCGTTGAAGCAGGAAGCTCCCGCCTCTATAGGCGGGAGTACGTTCACTGGCATATCTCTCAGCAGTATCTAATTTGACGAAAAAATTTATATCTGCTATAATAATCTTGTCCGAAGGGAAATCGAAGGAAGAGACTGAGGAAACATGGACACTCATGAGGAATCCTCCGATAGAACTAGGACGTAACGTTTCATTCTATTTTTTGAAGGAGGAGTTCTTTATGAAAAAGACTCTCGTATCCGCTCTGACGACGGCTCTCGTTGTTGGCGCTGCTAGCACGACGTTTGCTGCTGCAAACCCGTTCTCCGATGTACCGGCTGACCATTGGGCTTACGACGCTGTATCCCAGCTCGCAGCTGATGGCGTCATCGAAGGTTATGGCGACACGACGTTCCGTGGCAACCAGAACATCACGCGTTATGAGATGGCTCAGATGATCGCAAAGGCTATGGCTAAGAGCGATGTCTCCGCTGCTGATAAGGCCCTGATCGACAAACTCGCTGCTGAGTTCTCCGATGAGCTCAACAACCTCGGCGTCCGCGTAAGCAACCTCGAGCGCAACGCTGACATGGTTAAGTGGAACGGCAAGGCTGAGTACACGTACTACAGCCATCGCGACAAGGATGCAAACACGAAGACGAACGATGATCAGCTCCTGTTCCGCCTCGAGCCGAGCGCTGAAGTCAACAGCCATTGGCATGTAAATGCACGTCTTGATGCTTCCACGGACCTCGCAAAGGACAGCGACGATGTCGACAGTAAGCATGGTAAGGACAGCTATCAGGATACAGATGTTACGCTCAAACGCGTTTGGGCTCAGGGCAACTACGACAACTTCCAGGTCAAACTCGGTAAGTTCGCTCAGATTGATAGCGACAGCATCTTTGATACCTCGTTCTCCGGCGCTGAAGTCCAGTTCGGCAACAAGGTAACGTTCACGGCTGGTGCTGGCCGCCAGAACATGGACAACGACAGTGACTTCACGCAGAAGTTCAAAGTTGGCGAGAAGACGGCTAACTACCAGTACGCTGGCCTCGGCTATGGCGATGGCAAGTTCGTCGGCGGTGTTGACTACCATCATCTGAATTCTGATACCTTTAACTATGCTGTTAAAGGCAACAACAAGGCAAATGTCGAGGACAACGCTAACATCTGGCTCGCAAAGGCTGCTTATCGCTTCGATAAGACGAATGCCCTGAACGGCTTCTATGCCAACAACACGTCGGCTGATGACTTCGACAAGGCTTGGAGCGCTCAGTACAGCTACAAGGGTGCTGAGGCTGAGAACAAGGGCACTTGGGGTGCTTGGGCAGCTTACCGCTACCTCGGCCAGAACACGGATCTGTTCTCCACGTTCGATGTAATCCTCGCTGGTCAGAAGGGCTGGGAAGTCGGCACGAACTACGCTCCGTTCAAGAACGTTGTTGCAACGCTGCGCTATGGCAACGGTAAGGATCTCCTTACGGACAATAAGATCGAGAACCTCTTCGGCCGTATCGAGATGTTCTTCTAATCCTTCGATTAGCAGATTTTCATCGCAATCAAAAGACCTCCGTTTCGGCGGAGGCCTTTTTTGTTGCCGACATCCATGCTTGACTTTTCGATGGCGTGTAGTAAACTGAAAAGAGAATCTGACTCGGTACGAGAAAAGGGGATATTTCATGCCAAACCGTGCAGCCTGGGCGGAGATCGATCTTCGCGCCCTGAGACATAATTACGAAGAAATCAAGAAGAACATTCGCGGCGGGGCGAAGCTCTGTGCGGTCGTCAAGGCAGACGCCTACGGCCACGGTGCTCTGGCTGTCGCGCGCGTCGCGGTGGAGGCGGGGGCCTCGTATCTCGCGGTGGCGACGCTCGGCGAGGCTATCGAGCTGCGCGAGGCGGGCTTCACGACGCCGATCCTGCTCCTCGGCCTTGTGCTGCCGGACGAGGCGCGCGACATCGTCGACTACGATGTCACGCAGGTCGTCTGTGAGCTGCCGCTCGCAGAGGCCATCTCGCGCGAGGCCGTGCGCCAGCACAAGGTGGCAAAGGTGCACCTCAAGGTCGAGACAGGCATGGGCCGCATCGGCATCCGCCCTGAGGAGATCGGCGCCCTGGCCGCGGCGGTCAAGCAGCTGCCGAACATCGAGATCGAGGGCATGTTCTCCCACTTTGCGATGGCGGACAGCAAGGACAAGACGTACACGAAGGGGCAGCTCGTGAAGTTTGAGCAGGCCTTGAAGGCGGTCGAGGAGGCTGGCGTGACGCTGAAGATCCGCCATATCGCGGAGTCGGCGGCCATCCTCGAGATCCCGGAAGCCCACTACGACATGGTGCGCGCCGGCGTCATCCAGTACGGCATGTGGCCGTCGGACGAGGTCACGCATCCGATTGACATCCGCCCGGTCATGAAGGTCTGCGCCAAGGTCGTCTTTACGAAGAACCTGCATCCGGGCGAGAGCATTGGCTACGGCCGCCAGTTCATCGCCGCGCGCGAGAGCCGCATCGCGACACTGCCAATCGGCTATGCCGACGGCTACATTCGCGCTTACGGCAACGGCGGCTACGTCTCGTTCGGCGGACGCAAGGCGCCGATTGCGGGCCGCGTCTGCATGGACCAGGTCATGGTCGATGTCACGGATCTGCCGGACGTCAAGGAGGGCGACACGGCCGTGCTTTTCGGCGATGAGACGGTCACGGCCGACACGGCGGCCAAGTGGCTCAACACCATCAACTACGAGGTCACCTGCCTGATCTCGCCGCGCGTGCCGCGCGTCTATAAAGGCTGATTGATTGCATAAAAAGAGCATCCCACTGCGGGGATGCTCTTTTTATGTCATGTATGCAGCCGATGGCTTACTCGACCTGGCCCTTCCAGTAGGCGAGGTCGGCGTCATTGAGCGGCAGGTCGATCGTCTGGCCGTCCTTGTAGCTGTAGCGGAAGCGGACGGTCGTGGCCTTCTTGATGTCGTCGAGCGTGGTGGCCGGCAGGAAGACGGAAATCTCGTTCTCTTTCTGGAAGGAGCCAGCGTCCTTTTGCTTGACGGAGGCGATCAGCGGCCACTCCTTGGAGTCGGTCACGAGCGTGACCTTGGAGTCGGCCTTGGCGCCGTCGTAGCGCGTATCCCAGACGGTGAAGTGGGCGCTCGTCGCCGAGCCGTCAGAGCCGCGCAGGCCCGTGAACTCGATGCGCGCATAGGCCGAGAGACTGTCGGCCGTGCGCGTGTCGTGCGCGTGGAAGTAGAGCAGCGTGCCGAGAAAGGCCGCGACGATGATGAGCAGGATGGCGATTGCTTTTTTCATGGATAAATCTCCTTTTGTTCTTGAGTTTTCACTGCAAAAAAGCGATGGCCTCGGCCATCGCTTCTATTTCTTCGGATCTACCTGTGCGAGCTGGAAGTCAGCAATCTTATCGTATCATCCTGTTTCGTCCTTGTCAATGCGTCTTTTTTAGAAGCAAAAGAGAAATTCTTCACCAAATTACCGTAAGTTATCGTAAATAACATGAAATTTTGCAAATTGGTGCTGTGCCTGCCGCAAATGGTCATGTTTCTGTCTTTTTCGCCTGTTTCCCCCATTGTAAAAGCGCGCGAATTATTATATAGTATATCAATAGAAAAGAGGCATCGACTGGCGCGGCGGCTGTTTTCCCGCTGCTTTTCAGCCAGTTCTGCCATAATCTTTTCAGAAGGTATGATATCATTCTTTTATCGGTTGGAAGGGGATTTCAATAAAATGTTTGGTATGTCAATGGATATCGGCATCGACCTTGGCACAGCCAACGTGCTGGTCTATGTGAAGGGCAAGGGCATCGTGCTGCGCGAGCCGTCTGTCGTCGCGGTGGACAAGGACACGAACCGTGTGCTGGCCATCGGCGAGGAGGCGCGCCGCATGATCGGCCGCACGCCGGGCAACATCGTCGCCATCCGCCCGCTGCGCGAGGGCGTCATCGCGGACTACGACATCACGGAGAGCATGCTGCGCCACTTCATCGAGAAGGTCGTCGGCCGCAGTTTCGTCTTCCGCCCGCGCATCATGATCTGCATCCCGTCGGGCTGCACGATGGTCGAGCAGCGCGCGGTGCAGGAAGCTGCTGAGCAGGCCGGCGCGCGCCACACGCAGCTCATCGAGGAGCCGCTGGCGGCGGCACTCGGCGCCGGCCTCGACATCGTGGAGCCGTGCGGCTCGATGATCGTCGACATCGGCGGCGGCACGACGGACATCGCTGTCATCAGCCTCGGCGGCATCGTCAACAGCGAGTCGCTGCGCATCGCCGGCGACAAGTTCGACTCGGACATCATCGCCTATGTCAAGCGCGCGTTCAACCTCATGATCGGCGAGCGCACGGCGGAGGACATCAAGTTCAAGGTCGGCGCTGCGTATCCGGAGGCGCGCGATGAGACGCTCGACATCCGCGGCCGCGATCTCCTGACGGGCCTGCCGAAGACGGTGCAGATCACGACGAAGCAGGTGGCAGAGGCCATTGGCGCTTCTGTCTCGCGCATCGTCGAGTGCGTCAAGAAGGTCCTCGAGGAGACGCCGCCGGAGCTCTCGGCGGACATCATGGACCGCGGCATCATCCTGACGGGCGGCGGCGCGCTGCTCTTCGGCCTCGACGAGCTCATCCGCCGCGAGACGGATATCCCGACGGCACTTGCGGATGACCCGCTCTCCTGCGTCGCACTCGGCTGCGGCAAGGCGCTCGACACGTTCTCGAAGTTCGACGGCAAGGCCATGAACCTCAAGATCGGGAAATAAAGGCTGTGCTTTCCTTCCCCGCATCTGCGCATCTGCGCCGTGCGAGGAAGGTTTTTTATATGGGAAGGGGTACTATGATGAACAGGATTCTTCGGCGCGCGGCCGTGTTTGCGGCTGCGGCGCTGTTTCTGGGGCAGAGCTTCGCGATGGCGGCGGGGCTGACCTCGATGCGCTTCCACAGCGGCAGCGAGCACGACCGCGTGGTCTACGAATTCACGGATTTGCCGGCCTACACGACAGCCGTATCGGCTGACGGCCGCACGCTGACGCTTGACCTCGCCGACACTTCGTACAAGGGCTTTGCGGCCGTGCCGGCCAAGGGCAGCCGCATCGAGTCGATTGCCTACAATAAAAAGGGCAAGCACCTCATCGTGACGATGAAGCTCAAGGCGGGACTCACGTATCAGGTCCGCACGCTCAAGAACCCGACGCGGCTCTTTGTCGATGTCGTGCCGGATACGGCGGTGAGCATGCCTTCGCGCAAGCCTGCTTCGAGTAAGACGACCACCAGCAAGCCATCTTTGGGCAAGCCTGCTTCGGGCAATGCCTCTGGCATGCCGGGGGCCATCGACGGCGACTACGTACAGGAGATCGCGCCGGGCCTTACGGAACACACGTATGTATACTGGGACGACTACGGCAAGATCTCGGCTTGGCTCTTAGAGGCGGACCCCGCGCGCTACCGCCTCGTGCCGGCCCTGGCCAAGGGCAGGATACCGGGGCGTGAAGCGGTCAGCGGCATCGTCGCGAGAGCTGGCGGCATCGCGGGCATCAATGCCTCGTACTTCGCACCGGCAGGCGACATCCTCGGCGTCACGCAGATGAACGGCCAGACGGTCGGCACGACGTACTACACGCGTTCGGCCTTCGGCCTGCGCAAGGATGGCACGCCTGTCTTCGGCAAGATCTCGTATGACGGCATGGTCACGATGGGCGGCGTCAGCGTCAGCGTGGCCGGTGTCGACTGCGAGCGCGGCGCGGACAGTCTCGTCATCTACAATCGCGCTTATGGCGCTTCGACGGGTACGAATGAGTACGGCCGCGAGTACATCGTGCGCGGCGGTCGCGTCACAGACATCCGCCAGAACGATTCGCCGATCCCCGCGGACGGCGTCGTCCTCTCGGTGCACGGCACGGTGGCTGATGAGCTCGCCGGCGTGCAGGTCGGCGACCCCGTATCCATCGAGGAGAATCTCGGCGGCGGCTGGCAGGGGATGGACTTCATCATCGGCTGCGGCCCGCGCCTCGTCGCGAACGGCCGCGTCAATGTGACGGTCGATGAGGAGGACTTTCCGGCTGACATTCGCATCGGCCGCGCGCCGCGCAGCGCTGTCGGCATCACGAAGGACGGCCGCTATCTCTTGGCTGTCGTCGACGGCCGCCAGTCGCACAGCGTCGGCCTGACGCTGACGGACTGGGCGCGGCTGCTCGTGAAGTTCGGCGCGCAGGATGCGCTGAACCTCGACGGCGGCGGCTCGTCCGACCTCGTCGTGAACGGCGAGGTCCAGAACTCTCCGTCGGACGGCCAGGAGCGCCTCGTCGGCGACGCCCTGGTCCTCGTCGCGAAGTGAGACATTGGCAGCAGCTCACATTTCGCAATCGGGAATGCACAGGGCTGGACGAGTATGCTATAATGGAAACTAACAGTATTTTTCCCATTTTATTTGATTCTTGATTTTGCGTTTACGAGGTGAGTACGTTTGCATAGATTCATGAAGAAGGTCATCGCGACGGGCATCGCTGCGATGTGCTTCGCAACGGCTGCTGTGCCAGCCCATGCGATGGACCCCATTCTGCCGTTCCGGGATGTCAAGGGTGGCATGACGGGCACGGCCTATACCGTAGTGGACAGCTCGGGCGAGATCCGCAGCTTCGATGTGGACATCGTGGGCAATATGGACAATGGCAAGGGGTCGTCCCGCATGATCATGGCACGCGCACGCGGCCCCGTGATTGAGCAGGCGGGCGGCATCCTGCAGGGCATGAGCGGCAGCCCCGTCTACGTCAATGGCCGCCTCGTCGGCGCCGTGGCGGCCGGCATCAAGGAGATGACGCCATACACGTTCTTCATCACGCCAATCGAGGACATGATGAAGCTCTGGACGATGCCGGACACGAAGAACAAGACGCGCCTCAAGACGGTCAACATGCACAAGGTCGTCGAGGAGCGCAAGAAGCAGGCGGCTAAGGAGAAGGAAGAGGAGAACAAGAAGGCCGAGACAAGCGGCAATGCCATCCTCAACCGCATCATGGACGTCATCCACGAGGCTGAGGACACGTCCAAGGAGATGAAGGCCAAGCAGGAAGCAGCCGAGAAGGAAACGGCTGAGAAAGAAAAGGCCGAGGCTGAGAAAGCCAAGTCTGCTGCTGTAGAGACGGCGGATCAAGCGGCCGCCAAGGATGCGGCCAAAGCCAAGGAGGCAGCGGATGCGCCTGCCGAGGAGGCCGCGACTGCTGAAGATAAGGCAGCAGTTGACGAGGCGGCCAAAGCGTCCACTCCGGTCAAGGACGCCGCGGCCGCGAAAACGGCTGCGGCAGCTGAGGATAAGGCTCAGGCTAAGGATGAGAAAGCCCTGACGAAGCAGCCCAAGGCTGTCATGTACCTCTCGGGCTTCAGCCAGCCGGGCATCGACTTCCTGCAGAAGAATGTGCCGATCGGTCGTGATGTGACCTTCATGCCGATGGGCATCCGCACGGAAGGCGAGGGCAATACGCTCTACAACGCGAGCCTCAAGCCGGGCAGTGCCGTCGGCGTCGCCATCGTCTACGGCGATTTCGCCGTCGGCGCGACG
Organism: Mitsuokella jalaludinii; assembly: GCF_928722185.1. NCBI lineage: Bacteria > Bacillati > Bacillota > Negativicutes > Selenomonadales > Selenomonadaceae > Mitsuokella > Mitsuokella jalaludinii. The sequence continues at coordinate 1,404,103 of NZ_CAKMXA010000001.1, read as the reverse complement.
GGCACGGTCACGGCTGTGGACGGCAAGAAGATCCTCGGCTTCGGCCATCCGTTCCTGCATCGCGGCAACGTCAACTACTTCATGACGGACGCGACGGTCGTCGGCACGATCAGCGGCCAGAGCAATGGCATGAAGATCGCGAATATCGGCAACATCATCGGCCGCATCAGCCAGGACCGCGAGACGGGCATCGCGGGCACGATCGGCGACTTTCCGACAGTCGTGCCGGTCAAGGTCCGCATCAAGGATACGACGCTCGGCCGCACGGATGATTACGGTGCGCGCATCGCCTATGACGAGGACTTCCTGCCAGAGCTCTCGGGCGGCATCGCCTATGCGGCGATGACGAAGACGTCGGACACGCTGGCCGGCAGCACGGCCAATGTCCACTTCACCATCCGCACGAATGCGGCAGAAGGCGGCAAGTTCGAGCGCAGCAACATGTTCTACAACACGGCCGACGTCGGCCAGATCGCGGTCGGCGAGCTCATGCAGGCTATGAGCATCGTCTGCTCGAATACGGAACAGGAGTCGGACATCGTCGACGTCCAGGTCGATGTGCAGATGGAGAACGGCCGCAAGACGGCGACGCTCCTCTCGGCTGTGCCCGACAAGGCGACGGTCAAGCCGGGCGATCTCGTCAAGTTCACGACGACGATCAAGCCGTACCGCCGCGACAAGGAGACGCTGCTCATCCCGTACCGCGTGCCCGTGACGGCACCTGAGGGGCCGCTGACGCTCAACATCCGCGGCGGCGGTGTCGCGCCGATCGCGCAGCTCAAGCTCCTGCAGCAGACGGGCCTCGACCTCATCGCGCAGGAAGACAAGACTGCGACGACGAAGGACAAGCTCCAGGGCCTCAAGCGCACGGGCCGCAATAACGAGATCATCATCGCGCCTGGCGCACAGGCCCAGGTGATGACGCCAGCGCAGCAGCGCAAGGCCGCACGCGAGGCGGCCAAGGCAGCCCGCGAGGCCGCGCAGCAGCGCAAGTTCTCGTTCTCGCTGAACAAGCCGAAGAACGAGAATGCAGGTGAGACGAAATTCACGACGAACTATATCATCGACAATGTCATCCATAGCACCCTGCAGGTCGAGAGAAAGTGACCGCCCCCTATTGTCAGCAGGTGAATATGATGATACACTGGAAAATGATGCTTTAAGCACAGCGGGCGAAGTGGCTGTGCTGCTATAGGAGGAAAAAGGACTTAAATGGAAAAGTTGGTTATACATGGCGGACGCCGGCTGGAGGGCCGCGTCAAGATCAGCGGGGCGAAGAATGCGGTACTGCCGATTATCGCGGCAACTCTTCTCGGACAGGATTCGCCGAGCCTTCTCGACGAAGTGCCGGCGCTTGAAGATGTGCATACGATCACGGAGGTACTGCAGAAACTCGGCGTCAAGGCAGAGTTCCGCAAGGAGACGCATCAGCTGTTTGTCGACAGCACGGTCATCGGCAGCTGCGAGGCGCCGTACGATCTCGTGCGCAAGATGCGCGCCTCCTTCCTGATCATGGGACCGCTGCTCGCTCGCTGCGGACAGGCCAAGATTTCCCTGCCGGGCGGCTGTGCCATCGGCACGCGTCCCATCGACCTCCACCTCAAGGGCTTCGAGGCTCTCGGCGCAGAGATCCGCGTCGGCCACGGCTTCATCGAGGCAGCTGCTCCGGAAGGCCTCAAGGGCGCGAAGATCTACCTCGACTTCCCGAGCGTCGGCGCGACGGAGAATATCATCATGGCGGCTTCCATGGCCGAGGGGCAGACGGTTCTCGAGAATCCGGCCCAGGAGCCGGAGATCGTGGATCTCGCAAATTACCTCAACGTCATGGGCGCGAAGATCCGCGGCGCCGGCACGAATGTCATCAAGATCGACGGTGTGCCGAAGCTCACGGGCCGCGACTACACGATCATCCCGGACCGCATCGAGGCGGGCACCTACATGGTGGCTGCTGCGATGACGCGCGGCGATGTCTACATCGAGAACGCAATCAGCGAGCACCTCAAGCCGGTCATTGCCAAGCTCAAGGAAGCCGGCGTGACGATCGAGGAGGATGTCAACGGCATCCGCGTGACGTGCGACCGCCGCACGAAGTCGGTCGACATCAAGACGATGCCGTATCCGGGCTTCCCGACGGACATGCAGGCCCAGTTCATGGCGATGATGGCCATCTCGGAGGGCACGGGCGTCGTCACGGAGACGGTCTTCGAGAATCGCTTCATGCACGTCGATGAGCTCAAGCGCATGGGCGCGAAGATCAAGATCGACGGCCGCACCTCGATCGTCGAGGGCGTGGAGAAGCTCTATGGCTGCCAGGTCAAGGCAACGGACCTGCGCGCCGGCGCAGCGATGGTCCTCGCGGGCCTCGTCGCGGAGGGTGAGACGCAGGTCGGCTACATCCACCACATCGACCGCGGCTACGACAATCTCGTCGAGAAGCTCGTCGGCCTCGGCGCGGACATCTGCCGCGTCGACCAGTAATCAAACAAGCAAGAGGCTGTTGACAAACGACAGCCCTTTTCTTTTATCTTGGATTCATAGGAGAGTTATCATGAGCATCATCGAAACGCCGCTGCAGCTGCAGCACCTTGCCCTGAAGAACCGGATCATCCGCTCGGCCGTGCACAGTTTCCTCGCAGGGGAAGACGGCTACATGACGGCGGCCGAATACAACATGTATGAGGTACTGGCGAAGAACGGCATCGGCACGATCATCACGGGCCACTGCTGCGTAGACCCGCTGGGCCGCGCCAATCCGGAACAGGTCAACATCTACGAGGACTGCTTTACGGACCAGTTCCGCAAGGCTGTCGCGATTGCCCATGCGCACGATGTGCGCTTCATCCCGCAGATCAACCACGCTGGCCCGCGTGCCATCGACAACGAGGACCTCGTCGACGTCGTCGCGCGCCCGCTCAAGAAGGGCCGCCATGCGCGCGCGCTGACGGTGGAGGAGATCCACCACATCGAGCAGTGCTTCATTGAAGCGGCAAAGCGCCTGCAGCAATCTGGCTGCGACGGCGTCCAGCTCCATGCGGCCCACTCATACCTGCTCTCGCGCTTCCTCGACCCGACGTTCAACCAGCGCGAGGACGCATACGGCGGCACCATCGAGAACCGCTTCCGCATGACGGAGGAGATCATCCGCGGCATCCAAGAGGCCTGCGGCAGGGACTTCCCGGTGCTGCTCAAGGTCAATGTCGACACGAAGGCGGAGGATGCCGAGGGCTATCACCGCGACATGGTCTGGCTGCTGCAGCGCGCGAAGGCACTCGGCGTCGAGCTCGTCGAGTTCTCGGGCGTTGACTTCATCAATCAGCCGAAGACGGCGACGCTCTACTACCTGCCGCAGATCAAGCGCCTGCACGAAGAGGTGCCCGACATGCCGCTGAGCCTCGTCGGCGGCGTGCGCTCGCTCGCGGACATGGAGACGGTCATCGAGGCGGGCATCGCGTGCGTCTCGCTCGGCCGCGCTTTGATTGCCGAGCCGGATTTCGTCACGAAGGAGCTTTCTGGCGGCGAGAAGTCCATCTGCCTCTCGTGCAGCCGTTGCTTCGTGCTGCCGCACATGCACCCCGGCATCCGCTGCGTCTGGGTCTGGAAGAAGGAACGCGCAAAAATGAAAACACTCTGAAAATTACTTCTTTCCTTTACAAGTTGACAACTATATAATCGAGTGCTAAGATACAAACTATCCATTAAGTGTTTATCGCAACGATGCGAGTGACCTTGTCGACGGCATGTATCTTGCCTGAAGACAAACGGGTCCCGTTCGCGAACATTGCGAACGGGATTTATTGTATGCTTTATTTGGGTAGGAAAGAGGGATTCATATGACAGGATTAATGCTTGTCGGTATCGCACTCGTCTGGTTCGCGTGTGCGTACTTATTCTATGGGCGCTGGCTCGCGAAGACTTGGGGCATCGACCCGAAGGCTCCGACGCCGGCTGTCCGCAAGAACGATGGCCAGGATTACTCCCCGGCCTCGCGCTTCACGGTCTTTGCACATCAGTTCTCGTCCATCACGGGCGCAGGCCCTGTGACCGGCCCAATCATCGCAGCGATGTTCGGCTGGCTGCCGGCCTTCCTCTGGATCCTGATCGGCGGCGCGTTCTTCGGCGCAGTCCAGGATTTCACGGCGCTCTACGCATCGGTCAAGAATGAAGGCAAGTCGATGGGCCTGCTGATTGAGCAGTACGTCGGCCGCACGGGACGCCGCCTGTTCCTGCTGTTCAGCTGGCTCTTCACGCTGCTCGTCATCGCAGCCTTTGCCGATATCATCGCGAAGACGTTCAACGGCTTTGGTGCCAATGGCACGCTCAACACGCCGGGCGCACAGGCCGCTACGATTTCCATGCTCTACATCGTCGTCGCTATGGGCTTCGGCATCTTCATCAGCAAGGTCAAGCCGTCCGGCGTCCTGAAGTTCATCGTTGCCGTCGTGCTCGTCATCGCGATGTTCGCGGTCGGCATGCAATTCCCGCTCTACTTCGATGTGCCGACTTGGCGCTACATCGTCTTCGGCTACTGCTTCATCGCAGCTGTCCTGCCGATGTGGCTGCTCATGGAGCCGCGCGATTACCTGAGCTCCTTCCTGCTGCTCGGCATGGTCGCCGGCGGCGTCATCGGTGTCATCGCCGCCAACCCGTCGGTCAATATGCCGGCTTTTGTCGGTTTTGAAGTCAGCGGCAAGCCGCTGTTCCCGATCCTCTTCATCACAATCGCCTGCGGCGCGGTCTCCGGTTTCCACAGCCTCGTATCTTCCGGCACGTCTTCGAAGGCCATCGCCAATGAGAAGGATATGCTGCCAGTAGGCTATGGCGCGATGCTCTGCGAGTGCATGCTCGGCGTCGTCGCGCTGGCCATTGCCTGCGCTGCTGCCTCGAATGGTGTCATGGCACAGGGCACGCCGTTCCAGATCTTTGCCGCCGGCATCAGCACGTTCTTCACGAACATCTTCGGCCTGCCGGCCGGCTTCTCCGCCTGCTTCATCACGATGTGCGTATCGGCACTCGGCATGACGACGATTGACTCCGTCGCCCGCATCGGCCGCATGTCCTTCCAGGAGATGATCAAGCCGAGCGATGGCGTCGAGGCAAGCGGTGCGCAGAAGTTCTTCATGGACAAGTACGTCTCCACGATCCTCACGCTCATCTTCGCCTATGGCCTCTGCCTCGCTGGCTACATGAATATCTGGCCGCTGTTCGGCGCAGCCAACCAGCTGCTCTCCGCACTCGTCCTGATTTCGCTCGCCGTCTTCCTCAAGATGACGAACCGCAAGGGCTGGATGCTCTACGTGCCGATGGTCTTCATGTTCATCGTCACGATGACGGCGCTCGTCATGAGCGTTTACGGCGGCATCATGAAGCTCATGGCCGGCAAGTTCCTCATCGGCGTTGACGGCCTGCAGCTCGTGCTCGCCATCGCCCTGATGACGCTCGCGTGCCTCGTCGTCAAGCACTGCGGCAAGGAGCTCCTCGACAAAGGTCAGGCTGCTCTTGGCAAATGATCGCGTTCGTTTGAACTGACTGTAATTCGATAACCCTGAGTCATAGAAAGCCCCGGCCCCGGATGATTTTCATCCAGGGCCGGGGCTTTTAGCATGTGCGCTTCTTATCTGTTGGCAAGCTTGTAGATGGCGAGGACATCCTTGCGATTGAGCGGGTGGAAGGTGCCGAGCTTCTTCGTGTCACCGGCCGTGGCGAGGTCGGCGAGGCTGTAGAGCTCGCTGTCGTTGAGCTTGGTGCCGAGGAGTTCCGGCAGGCTCACGGGCATGCCGAGGCTCTTGAAGTAGGCGACCATCTTCTCGATGCCCTGGCGGGCGCGCTCTTCCTCTGTGCCCGCGCTTGCCTCGATGCCGAAGATGCGCTCGGCGAACTGCGCAAAGCGGGCCGTGTCATCCTGGTAGACGTACTGGGCCCAGGAGCCCCAGAGCGATGTCAGCGAGGCGCCGTGCGTCGCGTCGAAGCGAGCGCTGAGCTCGTGGCCGAGTTTGTGGACGGAGAAGTCCTTGCCGCGGCTGAGTCCCGTGAAGTCGGAGTGGGAGACGCTGCCGCACCACATGATCTCGCTCATGGCATCGTAGTCCTCGCGGTCCTTGACGGCTGCCCTTGAGGCGTCCATGACGGTCTTGATGAGGTCTTCCGCCACGCGGTCGGTGAAGACGTTGGCCTCCTTGACCTTGGTGAAGTAGCGCTCGAGCGTGTGCATGATGATGTCGGAGACGCCGCAGACGAGCTGCTTCTCGGGGACGGTGAAGGTCAGTTCCGGGTTCATGAAGGCGAGGACCGGGCGGTTGAGCGGCGTGTTCAGGCCGACCTTGCGCATCGTGTCCTCGTTCGTCAGCACGGCGGAGTCGCTCGTCTCACTGCCAGCCGCTGCGAGCGTCAGCACAGAGCCGACGGGCGTCGTCTTCTCGAGCTTGGCGCGGCCACTCCAGAAATCCCAGATATCCGTGCCCGGGTTGGCCACGCCGTGGGCGATGGCCTTGGCCGAGTCGATGACGCTGCCGCCGCCGACAGCGAGGATGAAGTTCGCCCTGAAGGCGAGCGCCTCGCGGATGCCCTCGCGCACGAGCGCGACGCGCGGATTCGGCTGGACGCCGCCGAGGACCTGGAAGGCCAGGCCGCCTGACGTCAGTTGGCACTCGATGCGCGAGAGCAGGCCGCTCCTGACGACGCTGCCGCCTCCGTAGACGATGTAGACGCGGCTTGCGCCGTACGCGCGCAGCTTCTCGGCCACGCGGTCCTCGGCATGGCGGCCGAAGATGATCTCGGTCGGCATCTTGAATTCAAAACTCTGCATAAGAAAACCCCCTGTATATGTCTTGCATGGATTGTGCTCATGTGTACCTCTATTATTGGCGACGGGCAGGGGAAAATCCTGCCGCCCGCCGAAAAGAAGGGGAAATGTCTCCTGGCGGCGAACTATCCAATAGAGGATGTGATAGGAGAGGAAGTTGTACTCGGTTCTATGCACATTTGTCTTGTATACAACCATAAATTTACAATAGAGCTGGATTTTTAGGCAATTATCTGCTATGATGTAAAAGTATATGGCGAAAGAAACATAGTTACTATGCATTATTCACATATGAAGCTGTGATATCTTCAGGAGGGAATACCATGAAGTCAGAGATCACCATCAAGACGGTGCGCTGCAAGGGCTGCGGCATCTGTGCGGCGTTCTGCCCCAAGTCCGTGCTGGCGGTCAGCGAGCTCGGCAAGATACAGGTCGTCAACAAGGAGGCGTGCATCGGCTGCGGCCAGTGTGAGCTGCGCTGCCCCGATTATGCGATTTTTGTGGATAGAGTCAAGGAGGCAGCACAATGAGCAAAGCGAGATTGATGCAGGGCAATGAGGCCTGCGCAGAAGGTGCAATCGCAGCTGGCGTCAACTTCTTCGCCGGCTACCCGATCACGCCGTCCACGGAAATCGCGGAGACGATGGCGCGCCTGTTGCCGAAGCACGGCGGCAAGTTCGTCCAGATGGAAGATGAGATCGCGAGCATGGGCGCCATCCTCGGCGCGTCGCTGGCGGGCAGCAAGGTCATGGATGCGACGAGCGGCCCGGGCTTTTCCCTCAAGCAGGAGCTCATCGGCTACGCGGCCTGCGCGGAGATCCCGTGCGTGCTCGTCGATGTGCAGCGCGTCGGCCCGTCGACGGGCCAGCCGACCTCGCCATCGCAGGGTGATGTCATGCAGGCGCGCTGGGGCACGCACGGCGACCATCCTATCATCGCTCTCGCGCCGTGGAGCGTGCGCGAGACGTACGATGCGACGGTCATGGCCGTCAATTACGCGGAGCGCTTCCGCACGCCTGTCATCCTGCTCATGGACGAGGTCATCGGCCATCTGCGCGAGAAGGTCGAGCTGCCGGAGCATGTAGAGGTCTATCCGCGCCGCAAGCCGAAGAAGTCGCGTGCGGAGGGCTATGAGCCGTTTGCGCCGGATGAGGACCTCGTGCCGAATGTCGCAGACTTCGGCCAGGGCTACCGCATCCACGTGACGGGCCTGATTCACGATGACACGGGCTTCCCGTCCGGCAGCCCGGAGGTCACGGAGGCGTCCATCCGCCGCCTGCACGAGAAGATCGCGCGCGCCGGTGAGGAGATCATCCACACGGAGTCGTACTTCATGGTCGATGCCGAGTATGCCGTCGTCTCGTTCGGCGGCTCGGCGCGCACGGCCTATGAGGCGGTGCGCATGGAGCGCGAGAAGGGCCGCAAGGTCGGCATGCTGCGCCTCATGACCATCTGGCCGTTTGCCGACAAGGCCATTGAGGCGCTCTCGGCCAAGGTCAAGGGCATTCTTGTGGCAGAGCTCAACTACGGGCAGATTGTCCACGAGGTGCGCCGCGCTGCGCACAGTGACTGCAAGGTCACGCTCTGCGGCAAGTACGACATGAAATCATTTGAACCGGCGGACATCACCTCCGCCATCGAGAATATGATTGCAGGAGGTAATGTGTGATGGAACGGAGTTTTGAACAATATTTCCGCCAGAATCATCTGCCGCATCTCTGGTGTCCCGGCTGTGGCAACGGCATCGCGATGAAGTCCATCGTCCAGGCCGTCGAGAAGAAGGGCTGGTCGCAGGACAACACGGTCATCGTCTCGGGCATCGGCTGCTCGTCGCGCGCCTCGGGCTACATGGACTTTGACACATTGCACACGGCGCACGGCCGCGCCATCCCGTTCGCGACGGGCATCAAGCTCGCCAATCCGGACCTCAACGTCATCGTCATCACGGGCGACGGCGACTGCACGGCCATTGGCGGCAATCACTTCATCCACGGCTGCCGCCGCAATGTGGACCTCACGGTCATCATGTTCAACAACAACATCTACGGCATGACGGGCGGCCAGGCTTCGCCGACGACGCCTGTCGGCGCCAAGGCGACGACGGCTCCGTACGGCTCGGTCGACCGCACCTTCGATGCCTGCAAGCTTGCGGAGGCGGCCGGCGCGACGTATGTCGCGCGCTCGACGGCCTTCCACGTCCAGCACATGACGAACATGATTGCCGATGGCCTTGACAACAAGGGCTTCTCGTTCATTGAGGCGATGGTCCAGTGCCCGACGGCCTTTGGCCGCAAGAACCGCATGGGCAGCCCGGCTGACATGCTCAAGTGGATGCGCGACCACGCTGTCATGAAGGCGGCCTGGGACAAGCTGCCAGAGGAGAAGCGCGAGGACAAGTTCCCGATTGGCTGCCTCTACAGCTCGCAGGCCATCGACTACGATGCTGCATACGATCAGGTCATCGAACGCGCAGGGGGTGCTGACAAATGAGGAAACAGCTTAGATTATCCGGTTCGGGCGGACAGGGCGTCATCACGGCGGCCATCATCCTCGCGGCTGCGGCAGTCGACGAGGGCAAGGAAGCCGTCCAGTCGCAGTCATACGGCCCGGAGGCGCGCGGCGGCGCGTCGAAATCCGAGGTCATCATCGACGATGCGCCCATCTACCATCCGCACGTACTCGTGCCGGACCTCGTGCTGGCCATGACGCAGAAAGCGGCCGACAAGTACTGGAAGGACCTCAATCCCGCGGGCCTCCTGGTCCTCGATGAGCAGCTCGTCCCGAATGTGCCCGACTTCCCGCACGTCGTGCGCATCCCCATCACGAAGCTTGCCATCGAGAAAGTCGGCAAGCCGCTCTTTGCAAACATCGTCGCCCTCGGCGCCCTCGTGCGCCTCACGGGCATCGTCTCCTTCGACGCCATCAAGAAAGCCGTCGCCAACCGCGTCCCGCCGCACACCATCGACGCCAACATGAAAGCCCTCGAACTCGGCTGGGAAGCTGCAGCTGCCAAGGCTTGACCTTGATATCGCTTATCATAGAAAAAGGCCAGGACCTCTTTTGGGGTCCTGGCCTTTTTGCTGGTAAAAGTGCAGTCGTTCAGATGAACATATGGCGCATGCAGAGCACGAGGAAGCAGACGACGGCTAGGCCGAAGCTGAAGACCTCGACGCAGCGCACGGGGTAGGCGAAGTGGAGCGGGATGTCGATGACGCGCGGGATGTTGCTGGCGAGCAGGGAGATGGCGATGGAGACGTAGAGCAGGATGTTCGTCAGCGGTGCGACGTGCACTTCGGAAAAGGCGCGCAGCAGCAGGTAGAGGGAAAAGGCGATGAAGAAGTAAGCGATTTTATCTGCGTAGTGAAAGTTCATACGGGACACATCCTTCGGGATACGAGGTTGAGGCAGTGGGTAATATATGGCTGTGAATCGTCCATCACGATTTACGTCATGCGTAAATCACGTGTTATTTCTGCGCGGGCGGCGCAAAGTCCTGCTGCTTCTGCAAAATCGCAGAAGATCGTGCGCGCTCAGCAGCCACGCTGGCCGCGGTAGCGGTGCCAGATGGCAGAGCTCAGGCAGAGCAGCAGGAGGCCGGAGAAGGCGAAGACACAGTGGATGCCGAGGTATGTCGCAATGAGGCCGCCGAGCAGGGGGCCAGCCATGGAGCCTACCTGCTGTGCGGCAAACAGCATGCCGAAGATGCGCCCCTTGTAGGACGGCGGGGTGTTGCTGGCGAGCACGGCGTTGATGGACGGATGGATGCCGCAGAAGAAGAGGCCGCCGACGAACTGCATGACGGCGAACGGCAGGAGGGTATCGGGGATGCCCTGGATGATCATGGAGAGGCCGGCGCCCGCCATGCCGAGGCACATGGCGCGGAAGAAGCCACGCCGCTGTCCGAAGGTTCCCCAGAATGGCGCGGCCATGGCGCCCGCGATACCGCCGAGCGAGAAGACGAGGCCTGCGACGAAGACGATGTTCGGCATGGGGCCTGCGAGCTTGGCGACGTACGTCGTGAGGACCGGCTGCAGGATCAGGATGACCATCTGCACGAGCGTGCCGCAGAGCAGCATGTTGCGTAGCAGCGGCATGCGCCAGGGCGAGACATCCTCTTCGGGTGCCGTTTCCTGATCAGCTGCCTTCTTGGCAGTGGGCGGCTCCTTGATGATGAAGGTGAAGATCAGGAAGTTCATGAAGAGCGCGGCGGCGGCGAGGAAAAAGGAGTAGCGCATGCCGACAGCCTCGGCGAGGACGCCGCCGAGCAGCGGCCCGACGACGCCGCCTGCTGTCAGAGTGCCCTGCATGACGCCGAGGCAGAAGCCGAGCTTCTTCGGCGGCGCGTAGAGCGTCATGATGGCGAGATCCATCGGCCAGAGGCCTGAGGCGAATCCCTGGAAGAGGCGCATGAGCGTGAGCTGCCCCGGCGTCTCGACGATGCCGCCGAGGAAGTAACTGATGGAGAGCAGGAAGCTCGCACGCATGGCCATAATGCGCTTGCCCTTCGTGTCAGCCATGCGCCCCCAGATCGGTGCCATGATGGCGGAGACGAGGAATGAGGCGGAGAAGACGATGCCGGACCAGATGTTGACATCGGCCTCCGAAACGCCGAGTTCCATCGTCAGGTACATTGGCAGGAACGGGATGAGCATGGTGTAACTCGAGGACATGAAGAGGATATTGCACGTGAGAATCGCAAGGACGAGCTTCCAGTTCAAGAAAAGACCTTCTTTCTTCTATCAGGAAAATAACATCTTTCTATTCTATCATGGAGAAAGAAATAAGCAAAGACATTCTGCTGACTTGCATTTTGGGGCCAATGTGGGGATAATAAGACTAGGTTACTTCCATATATGAAGGAGGCGCTACTTATGTCAGTAAAACTTTTTGTGACAGATCTTGATGGGACGCTGCTGCCGAGCGGCAAGGATGTCCCGCGTGAAAATATAGAAGCCGTGCAGAAGGCCGTGCGCGCCGGCGTCATCGTGACGATCGCGACGGGGCGCATGTACCGGGCGGCTCTGCCCGTGGCGGAGGCGCTCGGCGTCGATGTGCCGATCATCACCTACAACGGCGCGCTCATAAAGTCGACGAAGGGCAAGGTCTACCACACGAGCTACCTGAAGCCGGAGGTCATCGAGCAGGTCGTGGATTTCTGCCAAGAGCAGGGCTGGTATCTGCAGTCGTACAGCCGCGATGAACTCTGGGTGCCGGTGCACGATGAACACGCGCAGCGCTATGAACAGGAGCAGAAGGTCGAGGGACACGTCGTCGGCTGGGACGGCCTGCGCGAACACACGCAGGAGGTCTGCAAGCTGCTGACCATTTCAGAGGACGGCCAGGAGACGGAGCGCCGTCTCGCCATCCTCAATGAGCGCTTTGGCGCGGATATCGTTGCGATGCAGTCGAACGCCCGCTACGGCGAGATCGTCAATCACGGCGTCTCGAAAGCAGAGGGGCTGCGTCGGCTTGCCGAGAGGCTTGGCATCGCCATCGAGGATACGATGGCCATCGGCGATTCGTACAACGACCTGCCGATGCTCAAGGCTGCGGGGCACAGCGTGGCGATGGGCAATGCTGTGCCGGAGGTCAAGGCGGTCTGCGACTATGAGACGGGCCGCTGCGAAGAATTCGGCTTCGCCAAGGCCATCTATGATCTGGTACTCGGAGGTGGGACAGATGAGTGAAATGGTAAAAACGGAACAGGCAAAGGAAGAGGGTTTCCGCCTCGTCATCGTGACGGGCATGTCGGGCGGCGGCAAGACGCAGGCGAGCCGCTACCTCGAGGATCTCGGCTACTTCTGCGTGGACAACCTGCCGCCGGTATTCATCCCGAAGTTTGTCGAGCTCTGCAAGCACTCCGGCGGCCATGTCCGCAAGGTCGTGCTCGTCGTCGACACGCGCAGCCGCGAGTTCTTTGACACGTTTGTCCATACGCTCAACGACATGGACAAGGACGATGTGCCCTATGAGATGCTCTTTATGGATGCATCCGACCCGGCCATCATCCGCCGCTACAAGGAGACGCGCCGCCGCCATCCGATGGCGCCGACCTCGCGCATCTCCGAAGGCATCGCGAAGGAGCGCGAGCGCCTGGCACCCGTGCGCGCGAAGGCGACGTACATCATCGACACGTCGGAACTGCGCAAGGTCGACCTGCGCGACAAGATCCACCGGCTGTTCGGCACGTCGGGCGGCGAGCAGATGAGCATCAACGTGCTGTCGTTCGGCTTCAAGTTCGGCATGCCGCTCGATGCAGACATGGTGTTCGACGTGCGCTTCCTGCCGAACCCCTTCTACATCGAATCGATGCGCCACAAGAGCGGCGCTGTGCCGGAGGTCGCGGAGTACATCGCGAAGTGGCCGGTGACAAAGGAGTTCACGCGCCTGCTCGATGAGATGATCGATTTCCTCGTGCCGCAGTACATCAAAGAGGGCAAGAGCCAGTTCGTCATCGCAGTCGGCTGCACGGGCGGCATGCACCGCAGTGTCTACATCGCCAAGCACATCTTCGATCGCCTGACGGCGCAGGGTTACTCGACGCGCCTCGAGCACCGCGACCTTATGAAGAACGATGTGCGTGAGCATGTACGTGAGGAGTGTTGAGCATGCATCTTCTGAAATGGCTCTATCCGGGCATGAAATTCAAGCGATGGCTGCTGCTATTCTCGGTCGGCGTCATGCTCGTCAGCCTCGGACTCGCCCTGGTCTTCAACTACAAGTACCTCGACTTGATCGAGGAGGCGATTTTCCGCGCGGTCTACCTCTGGAAGGGCAGCTACAACTATATGTTCACGACGCTCGTGGGCATTGCCGTCGTTGTCGTGGGCATCGGCCTCATGCTCATCGCGACGCGCTTCGTCATCCGCTCGGTCATCATGGTGCTGCTGCCGGATAATTCCGAGCGCCTCGTCGACATCATCTACGAGAAGCGCCGGCTCGGCAAGGGGCCGAACATCGCCGTCATCGGCGGAGGCCACGGCCTCTCCGTGCTCCTGCGCGGCATCAAGGCGGCGACGTCGAATGTCTCGGCTGTCGTGACGGTCGCCGATGACGGTGGCTCGTCGGGCAGGCTGCGCGAAGACCTCGGCATAATCCCGCCGGGCGACCTGCGCAACTGTCTCGTCGCGCTGGCCGACACGGAGCCGCTGATGGAAAAGCTCTTCCAGTACCGCTTCAAGGGCAAGAGCGAGCTCGCCGGCCATTCTTTCGGCAATCTCTTCATCGCGGCGATGACAGAGGTCACGGGCGATGTCGAGACGGCCCTGCGCGAGTCGTCGAAGGTCCTGGCCGTCAAGGGCGAGGTCTTGCCAGCCTCAAAGGAGCATGTGCGCCTCGACGCCATCATGGACGACGGCTCTGTCGTCGAGGGCGAGTCGCACATCCCGGAGGTCCACAAGCACATCCGCCGCGTCAAGCTCTTCCCACCGCATGTACAGCCAGTGCAGGCGGCACTCGATGCGCTGATGCATGCCGATGTCATCATCCTCGGCCCGGGCAGCCTCTATACGAGTATCATGCCAAATCTGCTCGTCGACGGCGTGGCGGAGACGCTGCGCAAGAGCAAGGCTGTCAAGATCTACATCTGCAATGTCATGACGCAGCCCGGCGAGACGGACGGCTATACGGCCTCAATGCACGCGAAGGCCATCCTCGACCACGGCGGGCAGGGTGTCATCGATTACATGCTCGTCAACAACGCGCCCATCTCGAAGGAGATGCAGGCGTATTACGCCAAGGAAGGCGCTTATCCGGTCGAAGTCGACGAGGAGGCTATCAACGCGCTCGGCATCGGCTTCCTCAAGGCGGACATCATCAATGAGTCGGATGTCATCCGCCATGATCCGCAGAAGCTTTGCCGCAATGTCATGAAGATGGTCGACGGCCTGCGCCCCGGCAATGGCAGCGACCACTATATGCGAAGCAGGCATAATTGAGAGATATCCGAATTAGTGGAATCAATAGATAGGAGGTATGACCTTGCCGTCGTTTTCAACGGAGGTCAAGAATGAGCTGGCCAGGCTGATGTATGAGGATTCCTGCTGCCGAACGGCAGAGCTCGCAGCGCTCCTGCGCATGGGGGCGACCATCACGTTCGGCATGCACCATACCTTTGGCCTCAATTTCACGACAGAGAACGCGGCCGTGGCCCGCAAGGTCCTGCAGCTCCTCAAGAGCGAGGGCGGCAGCATCCGCACGGAGATCACGGTCAGCCGCAACCGCAGGCTCAAGAAGAACAACAGCTACAGCGTCCGCGTCATGCCGGCGCCGCCTGTCGCGACACTCCTCGAGCATCTCGGCTTCCTTCACGATGCGAGCCTCAACATGGATTCCGACATGGGCATCCTGCGGAAAACATGCTGCCGCGCAGCCTATCTGCGCGGCGCCTTTTTGGGCGGGGGCAGTGTCAACCGTCCGGAGGCCAGCTATCATCTGGAGCTCGTCACGGGCAGTTACGGCCTCGGCAATCTGCTCTACACGCTGATGAAGCGCATGGATTTTCCCGTCGGCTTCACGGACCGCAAGGACTCCTACATCGTCTACCTCAAGGAGGGCGATGCGATCATCGACTTCCTGGCCATGCTGCATGCCGACAAGGCGGTGGAAGAGTTTGAGATTGCGCGCAACATCAAGGAAGTCCGCTCACAGGTCAACCGCCTCGTCAACTGTGAGACGGCGAATCTGCAGAAGGCTGTGGATGCGGCTGGCCGCCAGCTCCACGACATTGAAGTGCTGCAGCGGCGGGAGGGCGGCCTCGCCGCTCTGCCGGAACGATTGCGCGAGACGGCCGAGGCGCGTCTTGAAGAGCCCGGTGCGAGCATTGTGGAGCTCGGGGAGATGCTCGGCGTCAGCAAGTCGGGGGTCAATCACCGCTTGCGCAAACTTCATGCATTGGCCGCCGCAGCAGAAAAAGCAGAAGAAAAGGAAGGAGATTGTACGATTTGAGTCGCTTGAAAAAATGGTTACTGGGTCTCGTGTTCCTGCTCCTGGCTGTCGTCCTCTGGCTGGTGTTCTCGCCGGCACCGGATGGCATCCCGGTCCTCGAGTACCACGAAGTTGCGGAATCTGTCGATGAAGATGCCTATGCCTACAATGTGCCTCCCGAGGACTTCCGGCAGCAGCTCGACTATCTCCAGCAGCAGGGTTACACGACCATCTCGATGCTCGACTTCATGAAGGCGAAGCGCGGCAAGATGGAACTGCCGGCAAAGCCCATCATCCTGACGTTTGATGACGGCTATGAGGACAATTACACGGAGATGCTGCCCATCCTCGAGGAATACGGCATGAAGGCGACGGTCTACGTCATCACGAATCAGATCGGTCAGCCTGGCTACCTCACGTGGGATCAGCTGCGCGCGATGCAGGTGCGCGGCATCGAGATCGGCAGCCATACGGCCAACCACAATCCGCTGACCTCGATGGACGCAGCAAGGCGACTCGATGAAGTGCATCTGTCGAAGCTCCTGCTCGAGTGGAACGGCATCCATACGGTCTACGCTTTCTCCTACCCGAACGGCGCGTACGATGAGACCCTGCCGGAGCTGCTGGAGCAGAATGGCTACCTGACAGCCGTGACGGGAGATGCCGGACTCAATACGTTTGAGACGAATCCGTACCTGATGCAGCGCGTCAACATCCCGCATCCGCGCTTCGGCCTCTTCGAATTCAAGCTTCGCCTGTTGAAGGCAGAGGTATTCACGAAGCTCCGCATCCATCAACATTTGGAGAATGAATCATGAGACATTTCCATGCAAGTCAAAGAACAAGAAAGAAGAACACGCACGTGAGACGCAAGAAGAAGATTGCCGCAGGGCTGCTGGCCTGCCTGTTGTCCGGTGTATTCTTTTCGCAGAATGCACTGGCGCGCCATAAGGAAGCCGCGCCCGCACCTGCAGAAATGCAGCAGGCGGTCAAGGCGCTGGCAACTGCTGCCGACGAGAAGGACACAAAAGACACAAAAAACGCGAAGGTGACGAAAAAAGAGAAGAAGGAGCAGGCAAAGCAGAATCCTGCCATCGGCATCCAGCAGAAGGTGGCAGAAATCCTGCGGGAACACGTCGCGCAGAATGCCGGCAAGAAGCCATTCAAGTCGCATGTCATGAAGATGTGGCCCGTCGAATCAAAGGATGAGGGCGGCACGCTGCTCTTTTCGGACAGCCCCGAGTCAGTTACCGAAGACGGCATCCTCTACCAGGATACCGTCAAGGGGGAGGCGCGCATCCTCTACTATCACCTGAACAGCAGCGACTCCGACAAGAAGGTCGCTGTCGTCCTGCAGAGCGCGGACGGCCAGCCTGCTATCGTCCGCGTGACGCGCGGCGGCGCGTGCTACCCGAGCCCTGACTACCTCCACGTCGGCAAGATGACGCAGATGGCGTACTTCGAAGGGGAGGCGCACGGCGATATCTACATCGGCCGCGGCCGCCACCGCCTGTTGCAGGAGAATATGGATACGACCATCCTGCATCCCGGCGACCTCGTCTACGGCGTCTATGACTTTGCCTCAAACCGGCCGATCAAGGTGTCGGTCATCATGTACCCAGCCGATACCGACCCATACGAATTCCTCGAGCAGGCAAGGGTGCTGCCGAAGGACGAGCAGCGCCTGCGCGGCACATTCCAGGGCATGAACCGCACGCTGACTTCATCCAAGGCGTACGACCCCGCGGTGGATGGCACGGTCTACTTCCCACTGGCTGACGACATCCATGACCGCTATCGCACGGGCATCGATGCGACAGACGACAGCGCCGTCACGAACTACGGCAATTACGGTGTGCTCTACAAACTCCAGATCCCCGTCGTAAAGGGCAGCGCTGTCCAGTACTACCTGAGCCCGCTCGGCGGCATTTACGCTGGCGCCATGACGGTGGCGCAGGATGCGGTAAGGCGCCGCATGATCGAGACGCCGTATGAACGGCCGTACTTCGGCGATGCGACACCGCCGGAGTCGGATGCCACCCAGAAGGCACGCGAAGAGGGGCTGGCCATCCTGACGGAGACGACAGAGCTCACTGACCTCGGTGTCTATGAAGGCGGCCCTGTCACCTTTGAGTTCTCGCCGCCAGGCGCATCCAATCTGCCCGTCAACATCATCATGATGCCGGCTGAATGAGCATGAAATCAGGGATTCTCGAGAGAATCCCTGATTTTTTTATCTTTTTTTCAAAAAGAGTGTTGACAAATGGATGGAAACCCTGTAATATATTACAAGTCGCCGCAAGACACCGGCCGATAAGCAGCGAATGCAAGAACATCGTTCCTTGAGTGGAAACGCCTTGCAGGACATGCAGAGTGGCTGTCTTTCAGACAAAAAAGAAAAATAAAAAAGTTCTTGACAGACTGAAAGAGATGCGGTACAATAAATGAGTCGCTTGAAGCAAAGCCTTTCAAACGAAAGCGAGCTTCGAAAGACAGAGTTGTTCTTTGAAAACTAAACAATGCAACATGAATCATTTGTGATTCAAGCCAGATGTTTTTAAAACATCGATTGATTATGAACATAAGCAATCGGCAATTTCTTTACTGAACTTTGATTTTTCAAGGTTCAGGCCAAAAAGATTATTAGAGCCAATCAAGGCTTTCCTAAATTTTATGGAGAGTTTGATCCTGGCTCAGGACGAACGCTGGCGGCGTGCTTAACACATGCAAGTCGTACGAGACGATTGAAAGCTTGCTTTTGAAAGTCGAGTGGCAAACGGGTGAGTAACGCGTAGACAACCTGCCGTAAAGATGGGGACAACAGTTCGAAAGGACTGCTAATACCGAATGTTGTAGAGTTTCCGCATGGGGATCCTACTAAAGGTGGCCTCTACTTGTAAGCTATCGCTTTACGATGGGTCTGCGTCTGATTAGCTAGTTGGTGGGGTAACGGCCTACCAAGGCGACGATCAGTAGCCGGTCTGAGAGGATGAACGGCCACATTGGAACTGAGACACGGTCCAGACTCCTACGGGAGGCAGCAGTGGGGAATCTTCCGCAATGGGCGCAAGCCTGACGGAGCAACGCCGCGTGAGTGAAGAAGGGTTTCGACTCGTAAAGCTCTGTTGTCGGGGACGAATGTGGAGATGGTGAATAACCATTTTCAATGACGGTACCTGACGAGGAAGCCACGGCTAACTACGTGCCAGCAGCCGCGGTAATACGTAGGTGGCGAGCGTTGTCCGGAATTATTGGGCGTAAAGGGAGCGCAGGCGGGAAGGTAAGTCTATCTTAAAAGTGCGGGGCTCAACCCCGTGAGGGGATGGAAACTATCTTTCTTGAGTGCAGGAGAGGAAAGCGGAATTCCTAGTGTAGCGGTGAAATGCGTAGATATTAGGAGGAACACCAGTGGCGAAGGCGGCTTTCTGGACTGTAACTGACGCTGAGGCTCGAAAGCGTGGGGAGCGAACAGGATTAGATACCCTGGTAGTCCACGCCGTAAACGATGAATGCTAGGTGTAGGAGGTATCGACCCCTCCTGTGCCGGAGTTAACGCAATAAGCATTCCGCCTGGGGAGTACGGCCGCAAGGCTGAAACTCAAAGGAATTGACGGGGGCCCGCACAAGCGGTGGAGTATGTGGTTTAATTCGACGCAACGCGAAGAACCTTACCAGGGCTTGACATTGAGTGAAAGGACTAGAGATAGTTCCCTCTCTTCGGAGACACGAAAACAGGTGGTGCATGGCTGTCGTCAGCTCGTGTCGTGAGATGTTGGGTTAAGTCCCGCAACGAGCGCAACCCCTATCCTTTGTTGCCAGCACGTAATGGTGGGAACTCAAAGGAGACTGCCGCGGACAACGCGGAGGAAGGCGGGGATGACGTCAAGTCATCATGCCCCTTATGTCCTGGGCTACACACGTACTACAATGGGATGGACAGAGAGCAGCGAAGCCGCGAGGCCAAGCGAACCCCATAAACCATCTCCCAGTTCGGATTGCAGGCTGCAACCCGCCTGCATGAAGTTGGAATCGCTAGTAATCGCAGGTCAGCATACTGCGGTGAATACGTTCCCGGGCCTTGTACACACCGCCCGTCACACCACGGAAGTCATTCACACCCGAAGCCGGCAGGCTAACCGCAAGGAGGCAGCCGTCTAAGGTGGGGGCGATGACTGGGGTGAAGTCGTAACAAGGTAGCCGTATCGGAAGGTGCGGCTGGATCACCTCCTTTCTAAGGAGAACATCAATCCCGGAAGGGATTGAGAGTTCAGGTCGTTCATCTGGTCTTGCATTGTCTAGTTTTGAGGGAATAACCCTCAATGCACACTGAAAACTACACAGAAGAAATGAAATGTATCGAAATCATCGAGTCGCACGACAGTGTGAACAGAATGGTTAGAACGAACATTTTAGGATTCAAGCATAGACATCATATTTATATGAACCTATGGCATAACAAATAGTTAAGCTACAAAGGGCATATGGTGGATGCCTAGGCGTTCCGAGCCGATGAAGGACGCGATAAGCTGCGAAAAGTCATGGGGAGCCGCAAGTAGGCCTCGATCCATGGATTTCCGAATGGGGCAACCCGATACGAGTCATGTCGTATCATCCATGTGTGACATGGACGGCACACCCGGTGAACTGAAACATCTAAGTAGCCGGAGGAAGAGTAATCAAACGAGATTCCCTCAGTAGCGGCGAGCGAACAGGGAAGAGCCCAAACCGGACGTCTTCGGACGACCGGGGTTGAGGACCAGCATCAAATTAGTCAGGGATAGTCGAACAGTCTGGGAAGGCTGAGCGTAGACGGTGAAACTCCAGTAGACGAAATCCAGAGCTGATGGGCTGGTATCCAGAGTACCACGAGACACGTGAAACCTTGTGGGAAGCAGGGTGGACCACCATCCAAGGCAAAATACTACGGAACGACCGATAGCGCATAGTACCGTGAGGGAAAGGTGAAAAGAACCGCGGGAGCGGAGTGAAATAGAACCTGAAACCGTATGTCTACAAGCAGTCGAAGCACTTTATACGTGCGACGGCGTGCCTATTGAAGAATGAACCGGCGAGTTAATTTCAGAGGCGAGGTTAAGCGGGAGACGCGGAGCCGAAGCGAGAGCGAGTCTGAATAGGGCGGAAGTCTCTGGGATTAGACCCGAAACCACAGTGATCTATGCATGGCCAGGTTGAAGCTCAGGTAAAAATGAGTGGAGGACCGAACCCGTGAGTGTTGAAAAACTTTGGGATGAGCTGTGCATAGGGGTGAAATGCCAATCGAACGTGGAGATAGCTGGTTCTCCCCGAAATAGCTTTAGGGCTAGCCTCAGGTAACACATGGAGACGGTAGAGCACTGATCGGGTAAGGGAGCGTAAAGCTTACCGAGCCTAGTCAAACTGCGAATGGCTTCATGAGAAGAGCCTGGGAGTCAGAATGCGAGTGATAAGACCCGTATTCAAAAGGGAAACAGCCCAGACCGCCGACTAAGGTCCCGAATGCTGTACTAAGTGGAAAAGGATGTAGGACTTCCAAAACAACCAGGATGTTGGCTCAGAAGCAGCCACCATTCAAAGAGTGCGTAATAGCTCACTGGTCGAGAGGCCCTGCGCCGAAAATATCCGGGGCTCAAGTACAGAACCGAAGTCGCGGCATGCGGAGTGTCATCTACAGAGTAACTGAGAGGGCAGATGCGAAGGATTCAGTGTCAGATGCGAGGAAGAGGAGCGAGTCATAGCGGTGGTTATGGCGAGTGACGATGACGACGCAGATGGCAGTGAAGACGAGCAGATGCACTCAGGTGTTCTGTAGATGACACACCCATGGGTAGGGGAGCGTTCCAAGTTGGTTGAAGGCGGACCGTAAGGACAGCTGGACGACTTGGAAGTGAGAATGCTGGTATGAGTAGCGAAACGATCCGTGAGAATCGGATCCACCGAAAGCCTAAGGGATCCTGAGCAACGCTCGTCGACTCAGGGTAAGTCGGGACCTAAGCCGAGGCATAAAGCATAGGCGATGGACAACAGGCGAAAATTCCTGTACTGCATGATGTTGTTTGAGGATGGAGTGACACAGCAAGGAGCTTGAGCGCGCGATTGGAAATGCGCGTCGAAGGCGGTAGGCTGATGTAGAGGTAAATCCCTGCATCAAGGCCGAGAACTGATAGATAGGAGCGTACTTCGGTACAATCCAAATTCAAGCGTACTACACTGTCGAGAAAAGCTTCTAACGAGACATCATGTACCCGTACCAAAACCGACACAGGTAGGCGGGGAGAGAATCCTAAGGTGCGCGGGAAAACCCTCGTTAAGGAACTCGGCAAAATGCATCCGTAACTTCGGGAGAAGGATGGCCGGAGCTGGTGAAGACCTTCACGGTTGGAGCTGGAGCCGGCGGCAGAAGAGAAGCCCAAGCGACTGTTTACCACAAACACAGGTGCCTGCTAAAGAGAAATCTGACGTATAGGTGCTGACACCTGCCCGGTGCTGGAAGGTTAAGAGGAGAGGTTATTCGCAAGAAGAAGCTTTGAATTGAAGCCCCAGTAAACGGCGGCCGTAACTATAACGGTCCTAAGGTAGCGAAATTCCTTGTCGGGTAAGTTCCGACCCGCACGAAAGGTGTAACGACTTGGGCACTGTCTCAACGAGGGACCCGGTGAAATTGAAATACCTGTGAAGATGCAGGTTACCCGCGACTGGACAGAAAGACCCCATGGAGCTTTACTGCAGCCTGACATTGATTTTTGGCATGTAACGTACAGGATAGTTGGGAGACGGAGAAGATAGGCCCCCAGGCTTATCAGAGTCGCTGTT
This sequence comes from Mitsuokella jalaludinii, assembly GCF_928722185.1. Taxonomy (NCBI): domain Bacteria; kingdom Bacillati; phylum Bacillota; class Negativicutes; order Selenomonadales; family Selenomonadaceae; genus Mitsuokella; species Mitsuokella jalaludinii. The sequence goes on along the minus strand of NZ_CAKMXA010000001.1, from coordinate 1,381,569 downwards.
GGGATACCAACCTTTATGTGCTAGGGATCTAACTCGAGAAGTAACGAAGCTGAGGACAGTATCAGGTGGGCAGTTTGACTGGGGCGGTCGCCTCCGAAAGAGTAACGGAGGCGTCCAAAGGTTCCCTCAGCGCGGACAGAAATCGCGCGAAGAGTATAAAGGCAGAAGGGAGCTTGACTGCGAGACATACAGGTCGAGCAGGTACGAAAGTAGGGCTTAGTGATCCGGTGGAATGAGAGTGGAATTGCCATCGCTCAACGGATAAAAGCTACCCTGGGGATAACAGGCTAATCTCTCCCAAGAGTCCATATCGACGGGGAGGTTTGGCACCTCGATGTCGGCTCATCACATCCTGGGGCTGAAGCAGGTCCCAAGGGTTGGGCTGTTCGCCCATTAAAGTGGTACGTGAGCTGGGTTCAGAACGTCGTGAGACAGTTCGGTCCATATCCATCGCGGGCGCAAGATACATGAGGGAGACTGCTCCTAGTACGAGAGGACCGGAGTGGACGGACCGCCGGTGTACCAGTTGTTTCGCCAGAAGCACAGCTGGGTAGCTGCGTCCGGAAGGGATAAACGCTGAAAGCATCTAAGCGTGAAGCCCGTCCCGAGATGAAGTATCTCATAGCACAAGCTAGTAAGACACCTTGAAGAAGACAAGGTTGATAGGGTAGATGTGGAAGTGCCGCAAGGCATGAAGCTGACTACTACTAATATGTCGAGGGCTTAACTAGAGAACTGAAATGTTCGCAGAGTAATTTCTTCTGTATAGTTTTGAATGTGCAAGCATTCAAATAGAATATCCGGTGATGATGCCTGAATGGTTCCACCTGTTCCCATACCGAACACAGTAGTTAAGCATTCAGAGGCCGAAAGTACTTGTCTGGAGACGGACTGGGAGGATAGGAAGTTGCCGGTTAGGCAGGGGCTCCGCTGAGGCGGAGCCCTTTTTTGCACGGCAAGGAGATGAAAAAGATGAAAAATCTTTTTGCCAGTGCTTGACAGGCCAGGAGAATCTCTGTATAATAATGACCTGTGAGTGACACATCAGGATATATAGTTTAATTGCAGCAGTGAATTTTGACGCTCACGTTTGGTTCACTAGCTCAGTTGGCAGAGCACCTGACTTTTAATCAGGGTGTCCCGGGTTCGAATCCCGGGTGAGCCACCAATTCATGATGATCCACGATGTGCATCAATCCTTATTATGGCCCGGTAGTTTAGTTGGTTAGAATGCCGCCCTGTCACGGCGGAGGTCATGGGTTCAAGTCCCATTCGGGTCGCCATCTTGCCTCGGTAGCTCAGTCGGTAGAGCAGGGGACTGAAAATCCCCGTGTCAGTGGTTCGATTCCGCTCTGAGGCACCACTTGACATCATGCCCGCTATGCGGGCTTTTTTCGTATGTATATATCGGAGGTATTCAATGGAGGCCCTTCTCGCTTCGTTTCTCGTGGTCTTCCTGGCAGAGCTTGGGGATAAGACGCAGCTCATTGTCATGGCGTTCACGGCCAAGTACCGCTGGCAATCTGTCTTTGCCGGCATGACGATCGGCATCTTCCTCGTGCATTCGCTGGCTGTAGCTGTGGGCTCTCTGGCAGGACAGCTCATCCCGGTCCATCTCATGACGGTCATCGCATCCTGCTTGTTCATCGGCTTTGGCGTCTGGACGCTGCGCGGTGACGATGAGGAAGAAGAGGAGGCGGCAACGTCGCGCTTCGGTCCGCTGCTGACGGTCGCCATGACGTTCATCGTCGGTGAGATGGGCGACAAGACGCAGTTCGCGGCGATGACGATGGCAGCGCAGTACGATTCTTGGCCAATGGTCCTCTTGGGAGCTGTGGTCGGCATGGTGCTCGCTGACAGTCTCGGCATCCTTGCGGGGGCTTTCCTGCACCGTAAATTGCCGGCCAGGAAGATGCGCTACCTGTCGGCTGGGATCTTCCTATTCTTCGGTGTGTTGGGCCTGCTGCAGAGCGCGTTCCAGGGCGTGTTCGCGTGACCGTTTTCCTTGTATTTTCCAGATTGTGATGTATAATGAGTGTAGTTTGAGATATCGATAAAAAGAAAGGAAGACTTGCAAACATGGAACAGTTTTCGACGATGTTCTTGGAGTTCATTGCCTCGTGGGGGTACTTCGCGATTGCCATCCTCATGGCTGCGGAGAATGCCTGCATCCCGATTCCCAGTGAGCTCATCCTCGGCTTTGCGGGTTATCTGATCTTCTCGGGGCAGCTGACATTTGCAGGCGCCCTGACGGCGGGCATGGTCGGCGGCATGCTCGGCTCGATCTTTGCCTATCTCGTCGGCCATTACGGCGGACGCAGTTTCGTCGACCGCTACGGCCATTACTTCTTCATCAAGAAGTCGCATGTCGATGTCGCGCAGAACTGGTTCGACAAGTACGGCCTCAAGGCTGTCTTCTTCAGCCGCATGCTGCCGGTCGTGCGCACGTTCATCTCGCTGCCGGCAGGCTTTGCGCATGTCGACATGAAGCGCTTCCTCATCCTGACGTTTGCGGGCGCACTGCCTTGGACGGCCCTGATCCTCTACGCCGGCATGATGCTCGGCGAGAGCTGGAAGGTCCTCACGCAGATCGGCCATGAGGCGAGCATTGTCTTCGTCGTGGTCGCCGCCATCGTCATCGGCGCCCTCTACATCCGCCATAAGAAGAGAAAAAACGCGCAGGAAAGCGTTGACGCAGAGTAAACACAAAGAAAGAAAAGCCATCTCCGAGTCCATGCGGCTTGGAGATGGCTTTTTGTTGCGCGCTTCTCAGCGCAGCAGGAAGAAGAGCGCGGGGAAGATGACGGGCAGGAAGGCCGCCGTCGTGATGACGAAGGAGGCGACGGAGAGGTCGGTCGTCAGGTGGTAGAGGCGCGCGGTCAGCACGGCGTTGATGGTCGTCGGGCAGAAGGCGCAGATCAGCAGGGTGCCCTGTACAACGGGGTCGCTGACGAAGAGGTAAATTAGCACGCCGAAGATGGCCGGCGTGATCACGAAGCGCAGGGCGGTCAAGGAGCGCACTTGGCGCTCGTAGCGGCGCACTTGCCCAAAGTCAATGAGGAAGCCGACGGGCAGCATGGCAATCCAGGCGGCGATGTGGACGAGTCCCTGGAAGATGGTGCCGAGCACGGCCGGGCGAGCGATGCCGAAGGCGTTGAACAAGAGCCCCACCGCGATGCCGAGCAGGCTCATCTGATTGAGCGAGAAGAACATCTCGCAGAAGCTCTTGAAGCGGTTCGTCTTGCGGATGGCGTGCGTCTGCTTTATGTAGCAGTACTGGGCCATCGGGAAGATGACGAGCACGAGCATGATGTTCTGGCACGTGCCGATGATCTGCGTGTAGGCGAAGCCCTGCTCGGCATAGAGGATGAAGGCGCAGACGCCACCGAGCGTGCCGATGTTCGAGAGCATGGCACTCGCGACGTAGGCGCCGCGGTCGAGCCAGCTCGCATAATGCCTGGCGAAGAGCAGGCTGCCGATGGCGCCTGGCACGAGGATCAGCAGGAAGCCGAAGAGCAGGACGATCAGCAGGTTCCACGAGATCGGCAGGACCCAGAAACTCAGCAGGGCGAGGATGGTGTAGATGCAGACGACGTTGAAGCGGATGAGCTTGTTGATGGACTCGTCAGAGACGAGATGGCGCTGGTGCAGGTAGTAGCCGACGGCCAGCGGCGCGATGAGGTCGGTCAACACGAAGATCAACCGCAGATTCATAGCGTCCATGTGGTCACTTCTTTCTAGATATCGGATCGATAAATTACGTTATCACATTAATCCTAGCATGTTTGGAAGGGCTTGTAAATCGAGGGGCTTGTGTTATACTTTGCATGAGGCAATGGGGCCTCGGGAATCAGGAGGGTATTGTGCGTAATCTCGTCATTGGATCGTGTCTCTTGTCCCTGGCCGGGAGCATCTGGGGCGGCATGTTCATCGCCGTGCGGCTCGCAATCTTTGTCATCCCGCCGGTGCCGCTTGTCTGGATGCGCTACGGGACGGCGCTGCTGGCCCTGACCATCCTGATGGTCATCACGCATTCGTCCTGGCATATCGACAAGAAGGATTGCAAGCTGCTGCTCTTGTCCGCTCTTTCCGGCCAAGTGCTCTCCATCGTGACGCAGGAGACGGGTACGATGATGACTTCCGCGCAGACGGGCTCGGTCATCACGGCTGCCACGCCCGCGTTCATGGTCGTCTTCGGCTATGTCCTTCTCCATGAAAAACTCACGGCAGGGCGGATCATCTCCGTCGTTCTCGCCACGATCGGCGTTCTATTCATCGTCCTGGATCCGGATAACTTTGAGATTAATCCGCTCGGAGGACTCTCGCTGTTCGTGGCAGCCGTCACATGGGCCTTCATGTCGGTCCTCTTGAAATTCCTTTCGGAGTATCCCGTCATCACGGTGACGTTCTACAGCGTGCTCATCGCCTTCTTGACGCTGACGCCGTACGGCCTTTACTGGCTGCTGACTTCTGCGGATTACGCGGCGATGTCAGCGCCGTCCGTCTGGGGCTCGGTGCTCTACCTCGGCTTCATCTCGACGACGGCCGGTTTCTGTCTCTGGAACAAGGGGCTCCTCTATATGGATGCCTCGCTTGGCGGTCTCTTCATGTTCTTCCAGCCGACCGTCGGGACGTTCCTCGGCTGGCTGCTGCTCGCTGAGCCAGTCACGCTCTACTTCTGGATCGGCTTCACGCTGATCGCAGTCGGTGTCGTGCTCGCGCTGCGCGGAGGCAATACGACGGCTGCCGAGAAGCTCGCGCGCTGTCATCAGGACAGCGGGAAGGCCTCACACCCCGGCGGAGCCTGAATGCGATGGCACTTGAATAATGCTTGCATTCGAGCGCAGCTCGTGGTATACTAATTTAGTCGCTGAAATGCGAAGATGTAACTCTGCTCCTCGTAGTGGGGGAGCCAAAGACCAAAGAGGGAGGTGATTTCGTGAGAAAGTACGAAGTCATATTTATCGTGAAACCGATGGAAGAGGATGCAACGAACGCTGTCATCGAGAAGTTCAGCAACCTGATCCAGAACAACGGTGGTACTATCGATAAAGAAGATCGCTGGGGCAAGAAGCGTCTTGCTTATGAGATCAAGGACTGCACGGAAGGTTTCTACTGCCTGTTCAACGTTACGTGTGAGCCGGCATGCGTTGCTGAGTGCGACCGCGTCATGAAGATTACGGACGAGATCCTCAAGCACATGATCGTCAAATCCGACGAGGAGTGAGCGAGAGACTTGTAGAAGTCTTCAATTTCTTTAAGATGTACTACACCATATGGGTGTCAGGGAGGCATACCTCATGAACAAGGCAATACTGATTGGACGTCTGACTCGTGATCCTGAGGTCCGTTATACGCAGTCTGGTGTGGCTGTATGCACATTCACACTGGCTGTTGACCGCCGTTTCGCTCGCAGAGATGCCAATGATGGCCAGCCAACGGCGGATTTCATTCCCATTGTGACCTGGCGCAAGCTTGCTGAGATCTGTGGTAACAACCTGATCAAAGGCCGCCGCATCTCGGTGGAAGGCCGCATCCAGGTCAGGAACTACGAGGCACAGGACGGTTCGAAGCGTTATGTGACCGAAATCGTAGCAGATGAGATCGAGTTCCTCGATTCGAGAAACTCGGCTTCGCACGAGGGTGGTTTCGGTGGTGCTCCGGCACCGCAGCAGCCGCCGCAGTCCAAACCGACTGATGCTGGCTCGTTTGGTCCGTCTATCCCTGATGAAGAAATCCCATTTTAAGACTGGAGGGGAATTACTTTGATGAGACGTGACAGAGGCAGAAGACCTCGCAGAAAGGTCTGCTCGTTCTGCGTAGACAAGGTCGATCATATCGACTATAAAGACGTTGCAAAACTGCGCCGCTTCGTTACGGAGCGCGGCAAGATTTTACCGCGTCGTATCTCCGGCAACTGCGCTAAGCATCAGCGTCAGGTGACGGTTGCAATCAAACGCGCACGCAATATCGCACTGCTGCCGTTTACTGCAGAATAAGATGATGAAGTGCTGTACCTCGGTACAGCACTTTTTTTGTTGAGTATCCCGTATGGAAAGGGGGAACATCATGCATAGGCGCATCGAGAGTGCCATGACCATGATGACAGATCCACGTCATTTCAAACTGCGCCTCTTCATTGAAGGCAATATCATCGGCATTGCCACGGGCATGGTTATCGCATTGTTCCGCTATCTGCTGGAGCTGTCGGAGGAATACCTGCCCGTGCTCTACCGCTGGCTGCCGGAGCACATCGCCTGGATTCCCGTGTGGTTCCTGCTGCTGGCCATCTGTGGCTGGGTCCTCTACCGCATCGTGCGCAGGGACGGCATGACCTCAGGGTCAGGCATCCCGCAGATCAAGGGCATCCTGCTCGGCGAGATGGACATGAACTGGGCGCGCGTGCTCATCCTGAAGTTCATAGGTGCCGTGCTCGGCATCGGCGCGGGCATGTCGCTCGGCCGTGAGGGCCCGAGCGTCCAGCTCGGCGCCTGTCTCGGCCAGGGCCTCGGCCGTCTCACGCACCGCTCGTACGCAGAGAGCCATTACCTGCTGACGGCCGGCGCAGGTGCGGGCCTCGCGGCTGCCTTCAACGCGCCGCTGGCCGGTGTGATCTTCTGTCTGGAGGAGCTCACCAAGAACTTCTCAGCCTTCGTGCTCATGGGCGCTATCTCGGCGGCCGTCACGGCGACGACGGTCACGCAGTACTTCTTCGGCATGCAGCCTGTCTTCCACATGGGCGTCGTGCCGGTCATCGATACGGGACACATGTACATCCTGCTCATCGTGCTCGGCGCCTTCGTCGGCCTCTTGGGCCTCGCGTTCAACCCGATGCTCACGCGCTCACAGGACTTCTACAAGAAGATGCCGGCGCGCTACCGTCCTCTCGTGCCGCTCTTCTGCGCCGGCGTCCTGGGCTTCTTGCTGCCAGAGATCCTCGGCGGTGGCAGTCGCCTCGTCGATTCGCTCGTCGTGACGGACTACACGCTGGCCTTTCTCGCTCTGCTGCTCTTGGCAAAGTTCCTCTTCACGATGATCTGCTTTGGCTCAGGCGTGCCGGGCGGCATCTTCCTGCCGATGCTCGTGCTCGGTTCGGTCGGCGGCGCTGTCTTCGCCAAGATCGCGATCTTCTTCCATTGGATGCCGGAGCTCTTCGCCGTCAACTGCATCGTCTTCGGCATGGCGGCGTACTTCTCGGCTGTCGTCAAGTCGCCAATCACGGGCAGTGTCCTGATCATGGAGATGACGGGGTCCTTCGAGCACATGCTCGCGCTGATCATCGTCTCGATGACGGCCTACCTCGTCTCGGACCTCACGGGCGGGGAGCCGGTTTACGACATGCTGCTCTCTAAAAGCCTGGCCGTGCGCGATAAGATCGCGCGCCGCATCCGCCACCGCCGCATCCTCCTCGAGGTGTCAGTCGGCGTCAAGTCGGCCCTCGATGGCGCTGTCGTCGCACAGGCCGGCTGGCCGTCTGGCTGCGTGCTCGTCAATGTGCGCCGCGGCCCGCAGGAGCTCGCGCCGCGCGACGAACTCCGCCTGCAGTCAGGCGATGCGCTCTTTGTGCTGACGGATGCCGATGATACGGCGGCCCTTCAGGGCCTGGCCGCCGAGCATCCCGACCGATGAGTCGACTTCATGTGGACAAAACAGCCAAAATCCTGCATAATCTTCCATGTTTGTGATGAGATATGAGAGTTTTTTGCAGAAAGGCTTGATAATTTTTCTCTTATCTAGTACAATAATCGTACAACAAGAACAAACAATAAAAGCAAGTGTTTCATAGGAGTGGTTAATATGTTTTTGGAAGAACGTCAAGACATCATCCTGAGCATGCTGGCACGTGACGGCAAGGTCCGCGTGCGCGACCTCAGTGAGAAGTTCAAGGTCACGGAAGACTGCATCCGCAAGGATCTCGGCGCCCTCGAGAAGAAGGGCAAGCTCAAGCGCACGTACGGCGGTGCGGTCCGCATCCGCGAGAACAGCCACATGGTCGAGGTCAGCAAACACCGCAATACGGATGTCGAGGCGAAGCAGCGCATCGCGCAGGCAGCGGTCAAACTCATCCACGAGAAGGACATGGTCTTCCTCGACATCTCGATGAGCAACCTCGCCATCGCGGAGCTCCTCGTCAAGATGGAGCTCGAGGTCACGGTCGTCACGAACATGATTGATATCCTCGTTGTGCTCGCGCGCAACCCGAAGATCCGCGTCGTCTTCGCTGGCGGCAAGATCAACAAGAGCCGCGACGGCTTCTGGGGCGGTATGACGCTCGACTTCATCTCGCGCCTCAAGCCGGACATCGCCTTCGTCGGTGCAGTCGGCGTCGATGTCAAGGAGAACAGCGTCTCGACGTACGATATCGATGATGGCATCAACAAGGCAGCCATCATCCGCCACAGCAAGAAGGCATACGTCGTCGCAGAGGCGCGCAAGCTCAGCACGGACGGCAACTACAACTACACGACGCTCGACACGCTCTCGGGTCTCATCACCGATTCGGAGCCGGCGGCGGACATCCGCGCTGCGGCGGATTCGTACGGCGTGGAGATCATCCTGCCATGATGATCTCTATGCCCGCATGGCTGTCACGGTTGAATTGGAAAACTCTATATACGGGCATCCTGGAAGGACTGAAGGTATTTGCGTTTTACCTCGCAGTCCTTTCCCTTTTTCGGGGGTTTTTCATCGCCTGGATGGCTCCGTACATGGGCCCGGGCACAGGGGCTCATGATATCTTCCTCGCGCTCTGGCGCGGCTTCCGCCTCTCGATGCAGACGGCCGGTGCCCTGACGCTCGTGAGCTTTGTTCCGGGGCTGCTGCTTCATTTCTGGAAGCCGCGCTGGGGAAGACGGCTCGTGCTCGCCTTGAACGGCGTGCTGCTCTCGGCGCTCTCCATTCTCTTTGTCGCGAGCTTCCCGTTTTACCGCCAGTTCCACGCGAATTTCAACCAGATGCTCTTCACGGGAGCTAACGACGACATCTACGCGCTCTTCATCACGATGGTGCAGCAGTACTACCTGCCGGTGCGTCTGGCGGGAGCCCTGCTGCTCGCCTGCGTCCTTTGGCGCGGGCTGCGCGCGCTGCTTTCCTGCGCGTGGCTCGAGAACTGCACGGACGGGGTGCGCCTGCCCGCATTCGTGCGCTGGCTCGGACGGCTGGCTTTTCTCTGTTTGACATACATTGTCGTACTGCTCGGCATTTTCGGCGGCAGCCTGGGATGGCAGACGTCCGTCAACTGGGAGAATGCCGGCGTCACGAAGGACGACTTCCTCAATGAGGCCATCCTCGACAATGTGCAGGCCATCTACCGCGCCTACAACCTCAATGAGCGCATGCTCGCCTGCAATGGCCTCGACTTCACGACGGAGGACATCCGCAACCTGGCGGCCAAGCTCTCGGGCAAGCCGGCCGATACGGATGACCTTGATGTCTATCTGACGAAAGAGGCACAGGGGCCGCAGATCGAGCGGCCGACACAGGTCATTGTCATCCTGTCGGAGAGCTTTGCTAACTGGCCGCTGCTCGACAAGTACAAGGACATCCCCATCTCGCACGGCATGCGCAGCCTCATCGCCGAGGATGACACGGACTACTGCCCGACGTTCCTGCCGAATGGCGCGAGCACAGTCTCGGCTGTCACGGGTGTCGTGACGGACTTCGCGGACGCCAATCTCTACCTGACGACGATGCCGGAGTCGTTCGCTGCGCCGTATCCGACGGCCAGTGCGCCGCAGATGGAAAAACTCGGCTACGAGACGAATTTCTGGTATGCGGGGCCGTCGACATGGGAGCGCATCGGCGCTTTCACGCAGGCGCAGGGCTTCGAGCACTTCTACAGCCGCGGCGACTTCGGCGATGTGCCGGGCAGCGTCTGGGGCTGTGAGGACGAAGTCCTCTACGAGAAGGTGCTCGATGGCCTCGACCCTGCGACGCCGAGCTTCAATGTGCTCTTGAACGCCTCGAACCACTCGCCGTACGACCTTGACCTTGCGGCCAAGGGCTTCGACAAGGAGGCGGTGCGCGAGGCGCTTCCTGAAGACCATCAGCAGGACGAAGAGCTTCTCAAGGAACTCGGCCACTACTGGTATGCCGACCGCGAGCTCGCGAAGTTCGTCCAGGCGGTCAAGGCAAAGTGCCCGGACAGCCTCATCGTCATCGTCGGCGATCACGGTGACCGCTACAACATCGACAAGACGCCGACGATGTACGAGCGCTACGGCATCCCGTTCATCATCACGGGCAAGGGCATCCACAAGGGCACGCTGCTCCCGGATGCGGCCGGCAGTCAGATCGACATCATGCCGACCATCTACGAGCTCATCGCACCGAAGGGCTTCTCGTACATGGCCGTCGGCTCGAGCCTGACGCGCACGAATCGTCAGGGCGTCAACTACGGCTTCTTCATCACGCGCCATGCCATCGGCAAGGCAGACAACGTGCCGCTCGTGCCGGAGTCTGTCGACGGCACGGAGCCGGTGCTCGACCAGCAGGCGATGGAGGACTACATCAACGGCGTCCGCAGCGTCTCGTGGTGGCGCCCGAAGTACGGTGCCATTCTCGATGAGACGAAGCTTGAGGGGCGCCGCTGAGCCGATGAAGGGAGAAAAAACGATGATTTCACTGAAAGACTGCCAGCTCTGCCCGCGCCGCTGCGGCGTCGACCGCACGCAGCGGGCGGGCTTCTGCAGGGCAGGGGCGAAGGCGCGCATCGCGCTCGTCTCGCTGCACAAGTGGGAGGAGCCATGTCTCACAGGCGCCGATGGGCGCGGTGCGGGCACGGTATTCTTCTCGTACTGCAACCTGCGCTGCTGCTTCTGTCAGAATCACGAGATCTCGCATGAGGGCTTCGGCTATGAAGTCACGGATGAGCGGCTCGCGGCGATTTTCCTCGAGCAGCAGGCGCGCGGTGCGGCGACGCTCGACCTCGTGACGCCGACGCATTACGTGCCGGAGATCCTGCATGCACTCGAGATGGCCAGGGAGCAGGGCTTCCACCTGCCCGTCGTCTACAACTCCGGTGCCTATGAGACAGAGGAGACGATCGAGGCGCTGCGCGGCCAGGTCGACATCTTCCTGCCGGACCTGAAGTACGCCGACGAGGCGAGTGCGCGCGAGTACTCGCTCGCGCCCGATTACTTCGCCGTCGCGACAAAGGCCATCCTGCGCATGTACGATGAGGTCGGCCCGCTGCAGTTTGCGCCGGACGGCCAGCTCAAGAAGGGCGTCATCATCCGCCATCTCGTGCTGCCGGGCCACCGCCACGAGAGCATGCGCGTTCTCGACTGGATCTACAAGACCTTCGGCGATACGGTGCAGATTTCCCTGATGAACCAGTACACGCCAATGTACCGGGCGGCAGAGCACAAGGGCATGAACCGCCGCCTGACGACGTTTGAGTATCAGTCGGTCGTCGACCATGCCCTAACGCTCGGCATCACGCACTGCTACGTGCAGCAGGGCCGCACAGCCGATACGAAATTCGTGCCGCATTTCGACGGCAGCGGCGTCGAGCAGGGCTGACAGACCGCTCTGGCGGTCCTGACTTGGAATAATTTGCGATAGGGGGATCTTTTTGCTCACCGTATTCTTGTTTTGCTTCTCACTCCTGCCGATGGCCTATCTGCGCTACTATCCGTTCCGGGTCATCGCGACGCCGCGCGAGCAGCACATCCTGATTGTCGGCCATCTCATCATCTTTGCGGCTGAGTTCCTGCTCGTCGCAGCGCTCTTCATTTTGGGCTATGCGCCGATGCAAGGCAGCGTCTTCCACAAGTTGTATTTCGTATGCTACTGGCCCCACTTCCTGCTGCTCCTGTTCACGATACGTCCCTTCTGGTTCCGCCACTTCTTCGTGCTCGGATTGCAGGGCATCTACGCGGTCTTCCTCCACACGGCGACGCTCCTGCTGCTCAAACAGCTCTGGGCTCAGACGACCTACTTTGCCAGCCTGTACTTCTTATGCTACCTCGGCCTGCTGCTACTGAGCTTCCCGGGGATGATATGGCTGCTCGGCAAGCTCTTCACGCGAGAGCAACTGCTGAGAGGGAAGCCGACGGCTGCTTTCTGGAAGTACCTCAGCTTTGTGCCGCTGCTCCTCACCTATTATCAGGGGAGCATGGGCTATGCCACCTTGCTCCAGCAGATCCAGGACTTGTCGGATATCCACCTCTACATGCTGGTGAGCCGGGTCATCCTCGTCATCTCCGTGCGCAGCGGCTTCCAGCAGATCCGCTGCATGTTCCAGGCGAAGGAACGTAGCCTGAAGATGCAGGAGCAGCTCCGCGAGATTCACGACTATGCGGATACCATGCAGAAGGAGCAGCAGAAGCTCGCCATCATGCGCCACGACAGCCGCCATCAGCTGCGCATGCTGGCCGAGCTCATCGAGAGCGGCCACTGCGATGAGGCTGAGCGGCAGCTGATGGCCATGAGGAAGGAGGTGGAGAGACGATGAGCTTTGACATGATGACAGTGGGCATCACCGCGGTCTACGTCCTGATCCTGCAGCCCTTCGCGCTCTTGCAGATCTTGCCGTTCCGCCGCTTCCTGACCCGTGTGCAGAAACGGTATATCCTCATTTTCTGGTGCCTGCTCATCGTGCTGGAAGTCGGCCTCGTCACCGCGATTGTCTCATTGGACGTCTTCCCGTCGCGCCAGATTGCCTACTGGCGGCTAGGCTACCTCGTCTGGATTCCCCAGTTCGTGCTGGCCTTCTGCTTCACGCGCCGCTTCTGGGCAGGCCATATCTTCATCGCGGCCTTCCGCATCCTGTTCTCGGGCATCATCTACACGGTCACACGCGCCATCCTTCTGAACCTCTACCCGGACAGGCCGCTGCCGAGTCTCTACTTCGAGCAGATCCTGCTCTACAGCGCGCTGTCTCTTATGGCATTCCCGTTCCTCTTGCGCTTCTTCACCAATATATTCCGTCACTTCGAAGTGGCCTCGACGCGCCGTTACTGGCGCATCATCACACTGATCCCCGTGCTGCTCGCCGCCGAGTCTCTCTACCTGAGCCTGCTCGATTCCCAGGAGAAAATCCTTGACTTGTTGCTGCCGCGCCTCATGCTGCTCCTCGTCATCGTCCTGCTCATGGCCAGCATTCGCAGCGGTCAGCGCGAGGTCTACCGCGAGCTGCAGGTATTCGAAAAAGAACACGAGCTGCAGCAGCAGCTCGTGTCAACGGCGCATTATGTGAAACTGTCAGAGACGTCACGGCAGCGCATGGCTGTCCTCTACGAGAAGAAGCGGCAGCACATCGACCATTTGCTCGAGCTCGTGCGCCATCGCGACCGCGAGGGGACTCTGGCGTACATCGAGGCGCTCGGCGCGCAGTTCAGCCGCACGAAGCTGCCGCAGTACTGCAAGAACACCCTGATCAACGCGGCTCTGACGGTCTACTTTGCACGCGCCAAGGAGCTCTCCATCCCCGTGACGGCCACCATCGACCTGCCGGAAGAGCTCTTTTGCAGCAGTGACCTCTCCATCGTGCTCTCGAACCTCGTAGAGAATGCCCTGATCGCGAGCCAGAAGCAGCCGCCATCGGCGCGCCACATCGTCGTCATGACGATGTGCCCGAACGGCGTCATCAACCTCCTCGTCAAGAACCGCTTTGACAAGGCGGTCGAGTTCGACGAGGAAGACCTGCCCGTGACGCATGTCAAGGGACATGGCCTTGGCATGAAGTCCCTGGCCCGCTTCCGCGACAAGTACGGCGCCACTGTCTTCTGCCAGCAGAAAGAAGGCTGGTTCACGACCTACCTCCAGATACCGCTCCCCGCATCGTCATGACGGCATCATGCCTGCTTCACCGAGAACATGAATTGGAAGTAGAGTTCCTGGAATTCCCGGTACTTGCGCTTGCCAAGCGGAATCTCCTGCCCGGCAATCTCCACGTAGTCCGACTTGATCACGTGGACGGCGGCGAGATTGACGAGGTAGCCCTTGTTCGGCGAGGCGAACTGCCCCGGCGCGATCTTGTCGAGCGCATCCTTCATCTCCTGGCCGGACTTGCGCGTCTCGAGAACCGTGCCGTCTGCCAGGTGGACCCGCAGGATGTGGCCGCTGCTCTCGAAGTAGAGGATCTGTGCGATTTCCTCAATGCAGATGCCGCCGCCCACGAGCCGCAGCACGATTTTGGCGCTGTTGCGCTGGCGGATAAACGAGATGGCCCGGTCCATCGCCTTGTTGAACTGGCTCTGCGTGAAGGGCTTCAGCAGGTAGTCCGTGGCCTTAACCGCAAAGGCGTCCACGGCGAATTCATCGCTCGTCGTCAGGAAGATGATTTCCGTGCTGCTGTTGTACTTGCGTAGCTCGCAGGCGACCTCCGTGCCGAGGATTCCCGGCATGCAAACATCGAGCAGGACGATGTCAAAGACCGCCCCTCGTTCGATTGCATCAACGAAGGAGAAGGATTTATCAAATGTTTCATAGGACACCGTGTCGTGTTTATTTTGGAAATACGTCTCAGATGAGCGTCGGATGGATTGAATCTGGTCCGGCTGATCATCACAGATGGCGATATGCAGCATGGAGTCACATCCTTTCGAATATCTTGTCTTAATTTAAAGTATACTCGCTTTTCTGCGATACGCAAAAAAACGTCCTAAAAGGGCGGTTTTTTGACATAAACAGGCCCTGTCGCATTGCGGCAGGGCCTGTTCTTGTCGGTATATCACTGTTCCGGATTGCCGTCCGGGTCGGTGGAGAGTTTGTACTGGCCGAGCATGGTCGTCAAGTTGTCGCGGTTGAAGCGGTAAGACGTGCTCGTGAAGTCCTGGCCGGGGTCGTAGCGCTCCGACGGGGCGTTGAGGAGGCCGCAGATCGTATCGTAGAGCATGTCATTCGTGAAGTAGCGGCTCTCGTGGCTCCTGAGGGCGGCGGTGCGTCCCGGCAGGGCCGACTGGTACGAAGGCGAGAGGTAGATCCACATCGGGATGCGGACCATGTCGAAGCTGAAGACGTCCGGGTTGTGGGAGATCGTCAGGTTCTCGCCGTGGTCGGAGAAGTAGACCATCGCCTGCAGGTTGAGGTTCTTCTTGGCGTAGTCGAAGACCTGCGAGAGGATGTAGTCGGTGTAGAGTATGCTGTTTGCGTACGATGCTTCTGACGTCATTGTCGAACTGCCCTCTTCGCCCTGGAACTTGTTGAAGCTCTCCGGATAGCGGTTGTTGTAGTAGATGTGGCTGCCCATGATGTGCAGGACGATGAAGTTGTTCTTGTTGGGATCGACCTGCGTCAGGTACGGCAAGAGGGTCTCGTCGTACTTGTCGGAGAAGTTGTAGGAGTCGTCGGTCCACTCTGCGTGGTCGGCCGTCTTGGCGACGAGCGTGATGGCGCTGTCGTACTGGCCGTAGCGTCCCTGGTTGCTGAACCAGTAGGTGTCGTAGCCCGACTTCTTGGCGACGTCGAGGATGGAGGCCGAGTTGAAGAACTCCTTGTCGTTGTACTGGCTCTGCTCCGTTAGGGCGCGTTGCAGGACCGGCACGGTCTGCGACCACGAGGAGTAGGCGTTCTGGAAGAAGAGGAAGTCAGGATTTGCTTTCTGCTGGCTCTGCCACGGCGTGTCGTCGTAGGCGTAGTCATTGGTGAAGGCCTTCATGTAGTTGCGCGAGG
Source organism: Mitsuokella jalaludinii (assembly GCF_928722185.1). Taxonomy (NCBI): domain Bacteria; kingdom Bacillati; phylum Bacillota; class Negativicutes; order Selenomonadales; family Selenomonadaceae; genus Mitsuokella; species Mitsuokella jalaludinii. The sequence goes on along the minus strand of NZ_CAKMXA010000001.1, from coordinate 1,365,951 downwards.
CTGATTCGCCGATGACGACGATGACCGTGCCGGGCGATTTTGCTGCGAGTGTCTGTGTTCCCTCGATGGAGAGGCTGGCAAAGCGCTCCTCGTAGTTGAGGCTGTAGGTCTGCGTCTGCTTGACGTAGGTGTCGACGTCGTTCCAGAGGTCGGCAATCGAGGTCTGCGGCACGTACCACCAGAGTGAGACGAGCGAGCCGATGACGAGCAGTGCGAGCGCGCCCATGCGGCCTGCCGTCGAGTCTTCCTGCTCGAGGCGGCGCGCAAAGGCCATGTGGCCGCGCCAGCAGGCGTAGAGGAAGAGCGCGAGCCCCGCGATGATGAAGCAGGCGGGGACGACGCCGACGTTCGACTCGATGAAGTCGATGCTCTCGCGCCAGTTCGTCAGGTAGAGCGCCATCAGCGAGGCGGGCGAGAGGCAGTGCCAGACGATGAAGTAGTAGGCGTACTGGATGAAGGGGATGACGATGCCGAAGAGATTCAGTAGCGCCATGAAGAAGGCGATGATCTTCTCGTGCCCGAGCCGGAAGAGCGCTCCTTCAAGCGCGGTGAGCAAGAGGAAGAGCGAGGTGCCGACGAGGAAGTCGAAGCAGATCTTCGACATGTACCAGTCCTGGTGGTACGTCCAGGTGTAGAGCAGCGGGAAGGCGCTGCACCAGGCGAGCCCTGTGAAGAGGTTCGGCAGGGTAGCCCACGAGAAGAGCGGAACGCGCGTGCCGTACTGCACGAGCACGAGCGCGAGCATGACGGGCAGGAAGACGGGGATGAAGTACTCCGCGCCCATGTCCTGTCCGATGTCGATGTAGAAGGCGATCAGGCAGATGTAGTAGATGCCCGATGCCGTCAGCCAGCGGATGAGACGGTCCTGTCTCTCGGTAGAAAGTTGCATGCGATTACCTCGGTTCCAGGCTGCCTGGGGCAGCCGTCTATATAGCGGATTGAGTCGTTCCTTGATTGTCGAAAAATCCCGCTATATTTTACCTGAAATCGTGTCGTTCGTCAATTTGAGAATGCGCTGTAAACGGTGCTGGAATCTGCAGGAAGAAGCATCAGAGAGTGGTTTTCCGTCTGTCCGCGTGATTTTCGTGATTGCCAGAGGGGCGCTTCTCTGATACAATATATACCTGTCATCAAGAAACGGAACACTATATATAGGGGAGGCGCAGAGGCGCTGCACAAGATGAGCCGAAAGCTCGCGGCGCACGAACCATATGAATCTGAAGACTGTAACGAAACGTTCTGGCCACACCGTGCCATATAATCGCGAAAAGATCTACCACGCCATCGCCGGTGCCAATTCCGACGGCGGCAACACGATGTCGGAAAAGGACATCGACGAGGTGACGAGCCAGGTCGAATGGGACATCAAGGACCGCGACAACGTCAGCGTCGAGGAGATCCAGGATATCGTCGAGCAGGAGCTCATGAAGTACGACTTCTACGACATCGCGAAGAAGTACATCACCTACCGCCAGAAGCATGCGGAGCGCCGCGCGGCGCAGAAGCACCTCATGGAGTCGTACCGCGACATCTTCTTTGCGGACTCGGTCGACTCGGACCTCAAGCGCGACAATGCGAACATCAATACGGATGCCTCGATGGGCATCATGCTCAAGCTCGGCGCCGAGGGCGCGAAGCACTTCGTCGACAATTACGTGCTCGACGAGGAGTACGCTGAGGCAGACCGCGAGAACTACATCCACATCCACGACAAGGACTTCTCGCTGATCACGTTCAACTGCTGCCAGATCGACCTCTTGAAGCTCTTCCACGGCGGCTTCTCGACGGGCCACGGCTTTTTGCGCGAGCCGAACTCGATCCGCGCCTATGCGTCGCTTGCCTGCATCGCCATCCAGTCGAACCAGAATGACATGTTCGGCGGCCAGAGCATCAATGCCTTTGACTACGCGATGGCAGAGGGCGTGCGCAAGTCCTTCCGCAAGGCCATCTTCGATGAGGCACACAAGGCTCTGATTTATCGCTTCGGCATGGATCCGTTCCGCGATTACGGCGCCTTCAAGGCCGTATTCAAGGAACACCTTTCCATGGAGCACTGTCACTTCACGGAAAGCGATGACGATCCGAAGGCCAAGGAGAGCATGGACACGCTCGTCGCAGCACTCGAGGCAACGCTTGCGGATGAGTACCACAAGCCGACGACGGATGTCGTCGTCGATGCGGTCAACATCTATCACCTGGCCTGCGCCGACGTTGTCGAGGAGACGCATCAGGCGATGGAGGCACTCATCCACAACTTCAATACGCTGCACAGCCGCGCTGGCGCACAGGTGCCGTTCTCGTCCATCAACTACGGCATGGACACGTCGCCTGAGGGCCGCCTCGTCATCAGCGAGGTCCTCAACGCCATCTGGGCTGGCCTCGGCTACGGCGAGACGCCGATCTTCCCGATCTCGGTCTTCCAGCTCAAGGCGGGCGTCAACTACAACCCCGGCGATGCGAACTACGACCTCTTCCTCAAGGCGTGCAAGGTCAGCGCCAAGCGGCTGTTCCCGAACTTCGTCAACATCGACGCGCCGTACAATCTGCAGTACTACAAGCCAGGCGACTACAACAGCGTCGTCGCGACGATGGGCTGCCGCACGCGCGTCATGAGCAATGTCAACGGCCCGGAGGAGTCGGGCAGCCGCGGCAACTTCTCGTTCACGACGATCAACCTGCCGAAGCTCGCGCTCGAGGCCAAGGGCGACCTCAAGAAGTTCTGGGAGCTCTACGACCACTACATTGAACTCAGCCACGACTACCTGCTCTCGCGCCTCGCGATCATCGAGCAGAAGCACGTCTACAACTACCCGTTCCTCATGGGGCAGGGCGTCTGGATGGACAGCGAGAAGCTCAAGCCGACGGATTCCATCAAGGAAGTCCTCAAGCACGCTTCGTACTCCATCGGCTTCTGCGGCCTCGCGGAGTGCCTCAAGGCGCTCGTCGGCAAGCATCACGGCGAGAGCGAGGAGGCGCAGGAGCTCGGCCTCAAGATTGTCGGTCACCTGCGCGAGCGCACGGATGCCTACACGGAGGAAGAGCACCGCAACTGGTCGACGTTCGGCACGCCGGCTGAGTCGACGGCGGGCCAGTTCCAGCGCGCGAACCGCAAGAAGTACGGCATCATCCCGGGTGTCACGGACCGCGAGTACATGACGAACTCCAGCCACGTGCCGGTCTACTACCCGATCAAGGCCATCGACAAGATCCGCATCGAGGCGCCGTACCATGCGCTCGAGAATGCCGGCCACATTGCCTACATCGAGATGGACGGCGATCCGTCGAAGAATGTCAAGGCTTTCGAGGCTGTTGTCCGCGCCATGCACGACGCCGACATGGGCTACTTCTCGATCAACCATCCGGTCGACCGCGACCCGGTCTGCGGCTACACGGGCATCATTGAGAACGAGTGCCCGCACTGCCACCGCAAGGAAATCGAGCGCGGCCACATCGTCATCCCGCGCATGAAGACGAGCTGCTGCGAGTGATCCTGCCTGTCGCGATTGTAAACTTGTAACGCGGCGCCTCATGATGTAGAATAGAGACAGATTGTAGTTCACCATGAGGAGGAATCACCATGAAAGTCATTCACACGGATCAGGCGCCGGCAGCTGTCGGCCCGTACAGCCAGGCCATCGAGGCAAATGGTGTGCTCTACTGCTCGGGCCAGATTGCCATCAATCCGGCAGAGGGCAAGATCGTCGCCACGACGATCGAGGGGCAGGCCGAGCAGTGCTGCCGCAATGTCGAGGCCGTGCTCAAGGAAGCCGGCACGGACATGAGCCACGTCGTCAAGACGACGTGCTTCCTCGCGGAGATCGCGGATTTCAAGGCCTTCAACGAAGTCTACGCCAAGCATTTCATCTCCAAGCCGGCCAGGAGCTGCGTGGCGGTCAAGGACCTGCCAGCCGGCGCACTCTGCGAGGTAGAGGTCACGGCCGTCCTCTGAGTCAATCGGCAAGATCGTGATAAAAAAAGAGCTCTGACATTGTCAGAGCTTTTTCTTTTTGGGTTCAACCGAAGAACTGGTAGTAGAGGACGATGAAGAACAGCGCAATCGCGAGGCCGATGCTCGCGGCGCTGGCGCGTTCGACGTAGATGGCTCTCGTCTCGGAGAGTTTGGCGTGGCGGCGCACGTACGTCAGGATCAGGGAGACCGTCAGCAGGACGTACATCGCGCGGTTCATGTTATCAAAATTCCCCCAGCCGAGGAAGCAGACGAAGATGGTCAGTCCGATGAGGATCAGGATCGGATAGTCCTTGCCGACCTTCGGCTCTTTCTTCTTGTCGTCGGGTTTGTTCTTCTCGTAGAGCTTCTTCTGCAGTTTCTTATACTGATTTGCCATGGAGATTCCCTGCCTTTGTGATTTACATATATTCTCTGCCATATTATACCGTTTTGTAAACTTTTTTGCAAAAAGAATTGCAGGCGAGAAGGATGATTGTTAAAATATAAGGTGCAGTCTTATTGCTTTGTGGAAGATTGTAACCTTGTAAAGGTATCGATATCAACCATCAATCGGTACATTGCAGTACATCACATAATAAGAGAAATTCTATGTTTAGGGGGGATTGACGTGATAAGGGAACATCGCAGCAGGGAGAAGCTCGAGGGCTATTATCGCAAGTTCGTAGAAGAGGGGATACTCGACCCGAATGTCCATCCGTGGGTGGCGGAGTCGTGGATGAAGAGCCGGGAGCTCGGCATCGGCACGGAGAAGATGGATGTGTCGCGCAAACTGCCAAAGGAGGAGTTTGCCGCGCTCCAGGCGAAGAACCAGGATGCGATCGACTACCTCAGCGGTATCAGCGAGGACATCCGCGAATTCTTCCAGGAGTACAATCTGTCGCTGCTGCTCATCGATTCGGAATGCCGCGTGCTCAAGAGCTATTCGCTGCCGTTCTATCAGATGACGCCGGGCGAGATCGAGGGCGTGCGCGTCGGCGTCGAGGATGTCGGCACGTCGAGCATCAGCGTGGCTTATGCGCATCAGACGCCGTTCTGGATGTTCGGCCCGGAGATGTGGGTCAAGGAATGCCAGCTCGGCGATGCCTGCTCGGCGCCCATCAAGGTCAATGGAGAGTTCCAGTACATCATCACGCTCGTCTCGATGGAGCAGGTGCCGATGCCGCAGGATGCCATCATCGCGCTGCTCTTGACGATGAAGAACGCGCTCGAGGCACATCTCGCGGAATCGGTCCGCATCAAGGCCGAGGAGGCAATCCTCGACGCGACACCGTTTGCGGTCTATCACGTCATGCCGGGAGGCGAGGTCGCCTATGCCAATAAGCTCGGCCACACGCGCCTTGAGGGCATCGGCGCCAAGCGGCCGGATGACAAGAAGTACACGTCGAACCTCAACGATGTCATCATGAACTATCAGCACACGCCGATCTACAAGGGCTTCAACGGCGTGCCTTCGTACAATAAAGAAGTCACGTGGATCACGCCGAAGAAGACGTATGAGGACATCACGACGGTCGTGCCGCTGGAGCGAGATGCCGATCGCGCCGTCGAGTCGGTCGTCGTCGTCTCGATGCCCATCGAGGACCTGCGCACGCTCGTCGCGCATGCTGCGGGCTACACGGCGAAGTACAGCCTCAACTCGATGGTTGGCGAAGGCACGACGTTTGCGAGCGTCCGCGCGAAGGCCGCCCGCGTGGCCAAGAACAAGCACCACGTGCTGATCCAGGGCGAGGCCGGCACGGGCAAGCAGCGCATGGCGCACGGCATCCATCAGGCGAGCCCGCGCGCGGCGGGCCCGCTCATCACGCTGCGCTGCGGCGATGCGACGCCTGAGATCCTGGAGCAGGAGCTCTTCGGCACCGTCATGGGGCCGGATGCGAGCCACCAGGGCCGCCTGGAACTCGCCTCGGGCGGCACGCTCTTTCTCGATGAGATCGAGAAGATGCCGCGCTCGATTGCCGTCGCGCTGGCGAAAGCACTCAAGGAAGGCAAGACGCACCGCATCGGCGAGACGGTCGAGCGCGACATCGACGTGCGCATCATCGCCGCCTGCGACAGCGACCTCAAGCGCCTGACGGAGCGCGGCCTCTTCGCGCCGGAGCTCTATGACATCGTCTCGAAGAGCGTCGTGCGCGTACCGCCTCTGCGCAGCCGTCGCGAGGACATCCCGAAGCTGGCGGATCACATCGTCGCGGAGCTCGCGGAGCAGCATCAGATGAAGCCGAAGCGCATCCTGCCTGAGACGGATGAGCTTCTCAAGCATTACGACTGGCCGGGCAACATCAAGCAGCTGCAGAGCGTGCTTGAATATGCCTTCTTCAACACGCCGAAAGACACGATTGCACCGGAGAACATCAGCCTCATGGGCGATGTCAAGCCGGACAACAAGTGGAAGGAAGACAAAGAGGTCTTCGTCAAGGCATGGCAGGCCGCTGGCGGCAATGTCAGCCGCCTCGCGAACCTCCTCAATGTCAGCCGCGTGACACTCTACCGCTACCTCAAGAAGTACAACCTCGAGAAGAAATAAGATAAATAGGACAAAGGAGATATATCGTGCGTTTAAGAAGAAAGCCGTGGGTGGATGAAGCCATCCACGAATTCGATGATTTTGTCGTGAGCCGTGACCAGGAGATCGGCGAGGAGAAGAAGGGCAAGTGGGCGGAAATCTTTGGCCGCCAGGCGCCTCTTCATGTCGAGCTCGGCACGGGCAAGGGCGACTTCATCAGCCAGCTGGCTGAGCTCCACCCGGACATCAACTACATCGGCATCGAGATGCAGCAGGATGTGCTCTATTCGGCGGCCAAGAAGATCGCGGAGAAAGAGCTCAAGAATGTGCGCCTGCTTGTCTTTGACATCAACCACATCGAGGACATCTTCGGCGAGGGCGAAGTCGACCGCTTCTACATCAACTTCTGCGACCCGTGGCCGAAGAAGCGCCATGCGAAGCGCCGCCTCACTCACGTCGGCTTCCTCGAGAAGTACCGCCGCCTCTTGAAGAAGCCGGGCGAGCTCCACTTCAAGACGGACAATCGCCCGCTCTTCGATTTCTCGCTCGAGCAGTTTGCGGAGGCGGGCCTCAAGGTCGAGGATGTCTCGTACGACCTGCACGCCGAGAACCGCCCGGACAACATCATGACGGAGTATGAGCGCAAGTTCAGCGGCTTCGGCGAGAAGATCAACCGCTGTGAAGTCATTTTCGAGTAAGGGATGAAGGGGGCATTTCGATGCTGATCCGGAAGACGCCGTGGCGCAACGAATCAGAACCAGTCATCGTCATCATGGCTGTCCTGCTCCTGCTGGGGACCATCAACGTATTCAGCTCGAGCTTCGTCCTCGCGACGACGAGTTACAACAATCCGTATTACTTTCTCATCCGCCATGCCGTCTGGCTCGTCCTGGGCATCTTCGTCTGCTTCGCCTGCAGCCGCATCAACTACCACCGCTGGCAGAGCATCACGAAGTGGCTTCTCATTGCCACGGTCCTCGCTCTGATCCTCGTGCTGGTCATGGGCACGGTCGTCAACGGCGCGCGGCGCTGGCTCTCGTTCGCTGGCTTCAGCGTGCAGCCGGCAGAGTTTGCCAAGCTCACGGGCATCCTGATCGCCTCGCGCTTCCTGACGATGATGATGAAGCGCGAGAAGAAGATCGACCTGCTCAAGGCGCCGCCGTACTGGGTCATCTTCTTCATGGCGGCGCTCGTCGAACTTGAGCCGGACATGGGGACGGCCTGCATCGTCTTCGGTGTGCCGTTCCTCATGGCCTTCCTCGTCGGCATCCCCTGGAAACAGGTGAAGGTGCTGTTCTTCACGGGGATAGCGGGCATCGTCGGCCTGATCGTCTGGCAGCCGTACCGCCTGCTGCGCGTGAAGACGACGTACGACCCGTGGAGTGACGCGCAGGGCGTCGGCTACCAGGCCGTGCAGTCGATGTCGACGATCGGCTCGGGCGGCCTCTGGGGCATGGGCCTCGGCGAGGGCGTCAGCAAGTATGAGTACCTGCCGGAGGCCCACACCGACTTCGCCTTCGCGATCTTCGCGCAGGAGCACGGCTACCTCGGCGTCCTGCTCGTCATCGCCCTGTTCTTCATGCTGGCAATCTGCTGCTACTACATCTCGGCGCGGGCGCGCGACATCTACGGTCAGGTCCTGACGATTGGCATCATGCTGCTCGTCGTCGGCCAGGCCCTCGGCAACCTCTTCATGGTCAGCGGAACCTTCCCAGTCGTCGGCGTACCGCTGCCCTTCATCAGTTACGGCGGCTCTTCGCTGCTCGTCACGATGGCGTCCATGGGCATCTTGCTGAACATCTGTCGCCACGGCTTCCAGCTGCAGCACGATGAGCGGCAGGACGCCCGCAAGGACGTCATCCGGGAAGGCCGCGGGGGAGCGCAGGGGACGCCGCCTCTGCGCCTGGTCAAGTGAGTCTTGTTTTGACCGGGTCTTGCGCGATGTGGTACAATAAGCGGTATAGATTATCCAGCTTGACAGATGCTTTTGAGAGAGGTGCGTGCGTTTGCGAAATCAATGCGTTGTAGTATTTCTTCTGGCCTCCTTTCTCCTGCTCTTCAGCACAACGGAGGCAATGGCTTCAAATATCCTCGTCCGGCAGGGCTCCCGTGGCCCTGCCGTGCGGCAGGTGCAGACGCTGCTCATCGAGCAGGGCTGGCTGACCGGCGCGGCGGACGGCATCTGTGGCAATCAGACTGTCGCGGCCATCAAGTCTTTCCAGAAGGCGAATGGGCTCGATGATGACGGCGTCTGCGGCAATGGCACGTACTCCGTGCTCTCTGGCGGCCAGGAATACCAGCCGTCATCGGATGAGAGCGACGGCACGGTCATGTACGTCAATGCGACGGCCTACAGTGCCGATGACCCGGGCAACTCCGCCTACACGGCGCTCGGCACCCATGTGCGCCACGGCATCATCGCCGTCGACCCGAGCATTATCCCGCTCGGTACGCACGTCTACATCCCGGGCTACGGCGAGGCCGTGGCCGAAGACGTTGGCGGCGCCATCCGCGGCCACCGCATCGATGTGGCCTTCGACTCAAGAGCCGAGGCGCTGGCCTTCGGCCGCCAGGACATCGAGATTTACATACGCGATTAAGACTCGGGAAGAGCGCAGCTTTGGCTGCGCTCTTTTTGTATACACAGAGACTGTAAACAATACCTTTCTTGTGTGAACGTTTTGGCCGGAAATTCCATCTCAATGGTACAAAACCTGAGTGAATGGAAGAAAAGTCCCCTTTAGAAAAACAAAATTCAAGTTTTTGTTCCTTTTCTTTGCACAAAAGTGTTGACTATTGTAACTGTGTAAACTATAATAAGTTCATCGCAATCAAACATTGCTAGGGAGAGAAAAGGGAGGAATTCATATGAATTTCGGCAAGAAAGGTCTGAAACTCGCCAGCGTCCTCATGGGCACGATGCTCATGGGCGGCGTACTCGCAGGCTGCGGCAGCCAGGCTGACAGCAACGAGATCAAGGTCGGTGCGAACTTCGAGATGACGGGCAATGTTGCCAACTACGGTGCAGCAACGCTCGACGGCCTCAAGCTCGCAATCGATGAGATCAACGATGCGGGCGGCGTCGATGGCAAGAAAATCACGCTGGTCACGGCCGACAATAAATCCGAGGCATCAGAGGCCGTCAATGCGGCAACGAAGCTGATCTCGGATGATAAGGTATCCGTCCTCGTCGGCCCGGCTGTCACGGCGAACGTCATTGCTGAGTCGCAGGTCGCTACGGACAACAAGGTCCCCATCATCGCACCGGATGCCACGAGCCCGGACGTCACGGTAGAGAACGGCAAGGTCAAGCCGTTCGTCTTCCGCAGCTGCTTCATCGATCCGCAGCAGGGCACGGTCATGGCGAAGTTTGCTTCCGAGAACCTCAAGGCTAAGACGGCTGTCATCTACGTCGACAACAGCACGGATTACTCGAAGAGCCTCGGCAAGGTCTTCAAGGAGAAGTTCGAGGCAGCCGGCGGCAAGGTCCTCATGGAAGAAGCCTTCCTCGCCAAGGACCAGGACTTCAAGGCAACGCTGACGAAGCTCAAGACGGCTAATGCCGATGTCATCTTCGTCCCGGCTTACTATGAAGAAGTCGGCAAGATCGTCAAGCAGGCCCGCGAGCTCGGCATCACGGCCCCGATCCTCGGCACGGACGGCTGGGATGATTCGAAGGTCACGGATATCGCCGGTGCAGAAGCGCTCAACAACACGTACTTCAGCACGCATTACTCCGACAAGGACGAATCGGTAAAGCCGTTCGTCGAAGCATTCCAGAAGAAGTACGGCCATATGCCGAACGTCTTCGCAGCTCTCGGCTATGATGCCGGCAAGATGCTTGCTGATGCCATCAAGCGCGCAGGCAGCGCAGACCCGGAGAAGATCCAGAAGGCTCTCGAAGAGACGAAGGATCTCAAGGTCGGTACTGGCACGATCACGATGGACAAGAACCACAATCCGATCAAGCAGGCCGTCATCCTGCAGAACAAGGATGGCGATCGCGTGATGGTCGCGAAGATCATGCCGGAAGAGTAAGAAGCGTACACAATAGGCTAGAAGAGAAGGGGCCGCAGGGATGCGGCCTCTTACTATATGGAAGGAGCTCTCTATGGAAGTCTGGCATCAAGTCTTGCAGCAGCTCATCAATGGCATCTCGCTCGGCAGTATCTACGCACTGATCGCGCTAGGCTATACGATGATCTACGGCATCATCAAGCTCATCAACTTCGCCCATGGCGATATCTACATGGTGGGCGCATACATCGGTTTCTTCGCCATCACGCAGGCACACCTGTCTGTCGTGCCGGCACTGCTCATCTCGCTCGTCGTCACAGGATTCTTGGGCATGCTCGTCGAGCGTCTCGCCTACAAGCCGCTGCGCCATGCGCCGCGCATCTCGGTGCTCATCACGGCCATCGGCGTCTCGTTCTTCCTCGAGTACACGACGATGTACTTCGTCTCGCCGACGCCGCGCACGTTCCCGGCGATGTTCGGTGACGTGGCCGTCACGGTCGGCGGCATCGTCATCAACGGCCAGCAGATGCTGATCCTCGGCATCACGGCCGTGCTCATGGTCATCCTGACGTATATCGTCCAGAAGACGAAGACGGGCAAGGCGATGCGCGCTGCCTCCTTTGACACGGAGACGGCGGAACTCATGGGCATCAATTCGGACCGCATCATCTCGATCACGTTCGGCATCGGCTCGGCACTCGCCGCTGTCGCCGGTGTGCTCGTCGGCATCTACTACAACTCGATCGATCCGCTCATGGGCATCATGCCGGGCCTCAAGGCCTTCGTCGCAGCCGTCCTCGGCGGCATCGGCATCCTGCCGGGCGCTGTGGTCGGCGGCCTGATCCTCGGCGTCGTCGAGGCGCTCGTCTCGGGCTTCATCTCGTCGACGTTCCGCGATGCGGCTGCCTTTGCCATCTTGATCCTCGTGTTGCTCGTGCGGCCGGCCGGTATCTTTGGCAAGAACACGAAGGAAAAGGTCTAAGGAGGGGAGCATATGAAATACTTACGCAAGAATGACTGCATCATGCTCGCCTTCTCGGTTGTCCTGTTTGCAGTCCTGCAGGTCCTGATCACGGAGCGCGTCCTGAGTTCCTTCTGGCAGCTCAACCTCCTAATCATCGGCATCAACATCATCCTGGCCGCGAGCCTCAACCTCATCAATGGCTACACGGGCCAGTTCTCGCTCGGCCATGCCGGGTTCATGGCAGTCGGCGCCTATGTCGGCGTCGTGCTGACGGCCAACTTCCACATGCCGTTCGCCGTCGCGCTGATTGCGGGCGGCATCGCGGCCGGTTTTTTGGGCTTCCTCGTCGGCATCCCGACGCTGCGCCTGCGCGGCGACTACCTCGCCATCGCGACGCTGGGCCTCGGCGAGATCATCCGCATCGTCATCATGAACATCCAGTACGTCGGCGGTGCAGCTGGCTTCAAGGGCATCCCGCATCACACGACATTTGCCTGGGTCTTCTTCATCATGCTGTTCACGCTGTTCTTCATCAAGAACTTTGTCAATTCGAATCATGGCCGCGCCTGCCTGGCCATCCGCGAGAATGAGATCGCGGCGGAGTCCATGGGCGTCAACACGACGAAGTACAAAGTCATGGCCTTCACGATTGGCGCAGCGTTTGCCGGTGTGGCAGGCGGCCTCTTCGCGCACTGCTTCTACCTCATCAGCCCGGCGTCCTTCACCTTCATGCAGACGTTCAACTACCTGATCATGGTCGTCATGGGCGGCCTCGGCTCGATCACGGGCTCGATTGCCGGCGCCTTCGTCGTCACCTTCATCTCGGCCGCGCTCGCAAGCTGGCCGGAGTTCCGCATGATCATCTACGCCATCGCGCTGATCCTCTTGATGTTCTACCGTCCGCAGGGCCTCTTCGGCTACATGGAGATCACGAATATGGGCATTTTCCGCCGCATTTTCAAGAAAGGGGAGACGCCTCATGAGTGAGCTTTTACGCACCGAGAATGTCTCGGAGGTATTCGGCGGCCTCAAGGCCGTCACGGATTTTAACATCCATCTGGACCGCGGGGAACTCGTCGGTCTCATCGGCCCGAACGGTGCCGGCAAGACGACGGCCTTCAACATGCTGACGGGCGTCTATCAGCCGACGACGGGCACGATCACGTTTGAGGGCGAGAGCATCGTCGGCCTCAAGCCGTACCAGGTCACGCAGCGCGGCATCGCGCGCACGTTCCAGAACATCCGCCTGTTCTCAGAGCTCACGGTCCTCGAGAACGTCAAGATCGCCTTCCACTACCATGTCAAGTACGGCATCTTGGAGTCCGTCTTCCGCATCGGCCGTTACTTCAAGGAAGAGGAGGCCATCGAGAAAGAGGCGCACAGTCTCTTGAAGATCTTCCACCTCGATGACAAGGCGGATGAGGTGGCCAAGAACCTGCCGTACGGCGCACAGCGCCGTCTGGAGATCGCGCGAGCCCTCGCGGCGAAGCCGAAGCTCCTGCTGCTCGACGAGCCGGCTGCCGGCATGAACCCGCAGGAGACGAAGGAGCTCATGGACATGATCCGCTGGATCCGGCAGGAGTTCGGCCTGACAATCCTCCTGATCGAGCACGACATGAGCCTCGTCATGGGCATCTGCGAGCGCATCTACGTGCTGGAATACGGTGAGATCATCGCGCAAGGAACGCCGGACGAGATCAAGAAGAACCCGGAGGTCATCCGGGCATATCTCGGCGGCGAATGATCAGAATCAGATGTATGGAAAGCAGGTATGTATATGGCAGAACCCATGCTGAAAATCGATAATATAGACGTCTACTACGGCGCCATCCATGCGCTCAAGGGCATCAGCCTCGAAGTCAATGAAGGCGAGATCGTCACGCTCATCGGTGCCAACGGTGCCGGCAAGTCGACGACGCTGCGCACGATCTCAGGCCTCCTGAAGCCAAAGACGGGCAGCATCACCTTCCTGGGGCAGAGCATCGCCGGTGTCCGCGCCCATGAGATCGTCAAGAAGGGCATCTCGCAGGTGCCGGAAGGCCGCCGCGTCTTCGCGGAGATGACGGTCATGGAGAACCTCGACCTCGGCGCCTTCGTGCGCAAGGACAAGGCTGGCATCCAGCAGGACCTCAAACACGTCTTTGAGCTCTTCCCGCGCCTCGAGGAGCGCAAGAACCAGTCGGCCGGCACGCTCTCTGGCGGCGAACAGCAGATGCTCGCCATGGGCCGTGCCCTCATGAGTCGTCCGAAGCTCCTGCTGCTCGACGAGCCCTCGATGGGCCTCGCGCCGCTGCTCATCAAGGAGATCTTCAACATCATCGTCGACATCAACAAGAGCGGCACGACGGTCTTGCTCGTCGAGCAGAACGCCAACATGGCGCTCTCCATCGCAAATCGCGCCTATGTCCTCGAGACGGGGCGCATCACGCTCTCCGGCAAGGCACAGGATCTCGCGGCCAGCGAGGATGTCCGCAAGGCATACCTTGGCGGCTGAGACGCTTTATCCCTTGTATTTGCCTTCGCTGCATAGCAGGAACTCAAAGCTCTGCGGCGAATGTATCCTTATCAAGAAAATTGCAGAGGGGGATTCTGAATGTTTGTAGCAAATCGCATGGCCAAGAACCCAGTGACCGTCACGCCGGACACACCGGTCGATGAGGCGGCCTCCGCCATGAAGAAGGGCCATTTTCGCCGCTTGCCGGTCGTCGAGAACGGCAAGCTCGTCGGGTTCCTGTCCGACAAGGACATCATGCGCGTGGCACCGTCGCCCGCGACGACGCTCTCGCGCTACGAGGCGCGCTCATTGCTCGCCAAGCTCAAGATCAGGGACATCATGAGCAAGGAGGTCATCTCCGTCAATGAGGATGCGACGATCGAGGAAGCGGCGCTCATCATGTACAACAACAAGATCGGCGGCTTGCCGGTCGTCTCGAGCGTCGGCGCCGTCGTCGGCGTCATCACGGAGACGGATATCTTCAAGACGTTCGTCGATGTCATGGGCCTGCAGGAGGGTAAGACGCGCCTGACACTGCTCGTCGACAACAAGGTCGGCGTCGTCTACGATATCGCCGGCATCTTCACGGAGTGCGGTCTGTCCATCGACAGCCTCGTGACCTGCCGTCAGCCTTACGGCAAGTACGAGATCGTCGTGCGTGGCAACATCCCGAACGTCGATGAGATCTCCGAGAAGATCAAGGCAAAGGGTTACGAGATCATCCACACGGCCCGCATCGGCTGAACTTCGATACGATAGATATGACTCAACGAAGAGTCTTCCCACAAGAAGGGAAGACTCTTTTTGTTTCTTGTATACACATATACATTACAGATTTTTAGATAAATGACGAATTTTGTCTTGTCAGTGTATATGTACCATGTTATAATTTTATACATGATATGATTTGTTTTGCATAAAGTGGGAGGCGTTCAATATGAAGTTTCATTCCTTGACCAAAATGCTGACCGTGGGACTCATAGCGGTTATGACAGCAGCGCTCCTGGCCGGCTGTGGTAGTGAGAGCAGCCAGAAGAAATTCCTCAACATCGCGACGGGCGGCACGGCCGGTACGTATTATCCGATCGGCGGTGCGATGGCGGAGATCCTCAACAAGGAAATCCCGGGCATGAATGCGAGTGCACAGTCGACTGGTGCGACGGTCGCGAACATCAACATGCTCAAGGACAATTCCGTCGACCTGGCCATCGTCCAGAACGATATCACCTACTATGCCGTCAATGGAACGGAGATGTTCCAGGACAAGAAGGTCGACAACATCCGCGGCATCGCTTCGCTCTATCCGGAGACGTGCCAGTTCGTCACGCTCGACAAGTCGGGCATCAAGAGCATCAAGGAGCTCAAGGGCAAGCGCGTAGCCGTCGGTGCAGCCGGATCCGGTGCTGAGGCGAATGCCCGCCAGATCCTCGAGGCCTACGGCATCACCTACAACGACATCGATGTCCAGTACCTGTCCTTCGCAGAAGGCGCCAGCGCCCTCAAGGATGGCAACGTCGATGCAGCCTTCCTGACGGCCGGTTATCCGACCTCGTCCGTACAGGATATCGCATCTCAGAACAAGGTACGCCTGCTGCCAATCGATGCCGACAAGGCTGAGGCCCTGATCGCGAAGTATCCGTTCTACACGAAGACGACGATCCCGGCTGGCACGTATGCTGGCTTCGACGAGGACGTCCCGACTATCTCCGTCATGGCCATGCTTGTCGCGACGGACAAGGTAGACGACAAGATGGGCTACGACATCGCGAAGGCCATCTTCACGAACCTCGACCGCCTGCAGGCCGCTCATTCCGTCGGCAAGCTCATCACGAAGGACACGGCCCTCAAGGGCATGTCTCTGCCGATGAACGCCGGTGCTGAGAAGTTCTTCAAAGAGTAATCGAGTAAAAGCGTAATATAATATAAGGAAAGGCCTCTTTCGTCAGCTCATGCATGTGCGGTGTGCGATGGAGGAGGCCTTTTTGATTTTGTCTGGTGGTCTTATGCGTCGTTATCCAATCTGTCTGTGGCTGACCGTGCTCGGCTCAATCATCGCTGTGCTCTCCGTATTCCTGACGCCGTGCTTCGTCGTGCGGGCGCAGGGGGAGCGTGTGGTGATGGTCGAGGCGAGGGCGGGACTGCCCTTTTCCATCCACTTCATCCATTCGGTGCAGAAAACACCGGTGCTCGAGAATCTCGAGATCGACGATGAGAAGGATGGCTTCAATTTGCTCTCGACGAAGTACCAGTCCTTCGGCGTAGGGCTGCCGTTCCTCGCGGAGGAAGGAGACTTCCGCGAGGAAGGGGATTATTACATCTTCGATCACATGGACCGTCACTTCCGGACGCTCTCCCTGCGGACGGGGGTGGGCACGAAGCTCACGCTGACGGTCAATGGGCGGGAGTACCGCCTCTATGAGCGATATGCGCCCGGCACGCGCATCGATCTCTCCATTGTGCCATTTTACCGGGCTCTGCTCGGCTGCTGAATACTTTTCCTTCCCGAGAATAGGGAAGCAGAGAAGCAGAAAGGATGTTTTTTATGACTGAAAAGCTGGATCCAAAATCCGCAGATGACATCTTAAAGAAATACGACAAAGAATCCGACACGATGATGTACAAGGGCGTCATGGCGAAAATCGTCTCCGCCATTGCCATCACGTTCTCCGTCTTCCAGCTCTACACGGCGACGTTCGGCGTGCTCGACGCGCAACTGCAGCGAGCCGTCCATCTGGGCTTCGGCCTGGCGCTCGTCTACCTGCTGTACCCGACGCGCAAGTCGTGGTCGCGCTACAAGGTGCATCCCTTCGATGTGCTGCTCGCCGTTCTCGGCGCTGCGACGCCTGCCTACATCGTGATGGAGTATCAGCATCTCGTGCTGCGCTCGGGCACTGTCTCGGGCATTGACCTCGTCGTCGGCCTGCTGGGCATCCTGCTCGTCATCGAGGCGACGCGCCGCATCGTCGGCCTGCCGATGGTCTGCGTCGTGCTGGCCTTCCTGATCTACGCCTTTGCCGGTCCCTACATGCCGGGCGTCCTCGCGCACCGCGGGCTGACGATCGAGCAGCTCGTCGGCCACCTCTACTTCACGACAGAGGGCATCTTCGGCATCCCGCTCGGCGTCTCGTCGACGTTCATCTTCCTGTTCATCCTGTTCGGCGCTTACCTGGAGTCGACGGGCCTCGGCAAGTTCTTCATCGACCTCGCCAATGCTATCGCCGGCTGGGCCAGCGGCGGCCCGGCGAAAGTCGCCGTGCTGTCGTCCGGCCTCATGGGCACAGTTTCCGGCAGCTCCGTCGCCAACGTCGTCGGCACGGGTTCCCTGACCATCCCGATGATGAAGAAACTCGGCTACCACAAGGATTTCGCCGGAGCCGTTGAGGCGGCTGCCTCGACGGGCGGCCAGCTCATGCCGCCGGTCATGGGCGCTGCGGCCTTCCTCATGGCTGAGTTCGTCGGCGTTCCCTACATCGATATCGTCAAGGCGGCCATCGTGCCGGCCTTCCTCTACTTCGCGGGCATCTGGCTCGGCGTCCACTTCGAGGCGAAGCGCGGCAACCTCAAGGGCATCCCGCGCAGCCAGCTGCCGAAGATCGGCACGATCCTCCGTGAGCGCGGCCATCTGGCCTTGCCGCTCATCGTCATCGTCTACCTGCTCGTCTCTGGCTACACGCCGATGCGCGCAGCGCTCGTCGCCATTGTGCTGTCCATCCTCTGCTCGGCCCTGCGCAAGTCGACGCGCATGAAGCCAATCGAGATCGTCCGCGGCCTCGACCGCGGCGCGCGCAACGTGCTCTCGGTCCTCGTCGCCTGCGCCTCGGCCGGCATCATCATCGGCGTCGTGACGAAGACGGGTGTCGGACTCAAGCTGGCCTCTGGACTCCTGGACCTCTCGGGCGGCCTGCTGCTGCCGACGATGTTCTTCACGATGATCACGGCCATCATTCTCGGCATGGGCGTGCCGACGACGGCCAACTACGTCATCACCTCGACAATCGCCGCTCCGGCGCTCGTGCAGATGGGCGTGCCGGTGCTCTGTGCGCACATGTTCGTCTTCTACTTCGGCATCATCGCCGACGTCACGCCGCCTGTCGCGCTGGCGGCCTTCGCAGGGTCAGGCATCTCTGGCGGCAATCCCCTGAGGACAGGCATCAACGCCTCGAAGCTTGCCATAGCGGCCTTCATCATCCCGTACATGTTCGTCCTGTCGCCGGTGCTGCTGATGATTGAGGGCACGGCCCTTGACCTGCTGCTGACGACATTGACGGCCCTCATCGGCATGGTTGCGCTCTCGTCGGCCCTCATCGGCTACCTGGCCGATGACTGCAGCACGGTGGAGCGCCTCGTGCTCATCGCGGGTGGCCTCATGATGATCAAGCCAGGCTTCCTGACGGACATCGCAGGCTTTGCGCTGTTCGTCGTCATCCTGCTCCTGCAGCTCAAGCGCCGCAAGAGCACTGTGCAGGCCTGAATTGCTTTCTCTTTCAAATCCCATATATGCATCAAAAAAGCTGACACCATGTGTCAGCTTTTTTGATGAAGGGAAGAGGTATTGGTTGTCAGTGGACGGCATGGGCTTTCTTTTCCTGGCATTCCGGGCAGACGCCGAAGAAGTAGAGCTGGTGGTCGGAGAGCGCATAGCCCGTCTCGTCCTTGACCTGCTCGTAGACGCCTTCGGTGTTGAGTGCCGGGACGTCGTCGACGCGGCCGCAGCACGTGCAGCGGATATGCGGGTGGTGGCTCGTGTCGGCATCGTAGCGGAAGGCTTCCTCGCCGACGTTGAGTTCCTGTGCGAGCCCGAGGTCGCAGAGGATGGCGAGCGCTTTGTAGACGGTGGCCAGGCTCATCGTCGGGTAGAGCGGCTGCAGTTCTTTGTAGATCGTATCGGCATTGGGGTGTGCTTTCGTGTGGGAAAGCATGTTGTAGACGGCAAGGCGCTGCGGCGTTACCTTGAAACCGGCTTCGCGCAGACGACTGGTCAATTCAGCAGAAGTCAGCATATCATCACCTATCTCTTTCTATTCCTGTCCCGTCAAGCTGTTTTTAGGGTACAGTAATGGATAATAAATATTTGTAAGATTATTCTACCTGTTATTTAGTGTTTTGTCAACGAGTAATCGTTATTCTTTATGGATGATTCCAGAAAAGAGTTGAGAGCGACTGCCATTTGAAAAAAGTGCTTTACATTTGCGGGAATGTGTGATATCATACTTTATGTTCTTCAACGAACGTAGAAGAACACGGAGAGGTGTCCGAGTGGTCGAAGGTGCTTGACTCGAAATCAAGTGTGGTTAATAGCCACCGTGGGTTCGAATCCCACCCTCTCTGCCATTTGCAAATCAGCCCTTGCAGTCTGCAAGGGCTTTTTCGTTGCCCGCATCAGGGCATAAAAAGAACCAGACCGTCCATAGGGATGATCTGGTTCTTTTTGCTGCCTTATTCTGCTGCCTTGACGACTTCCTTGCCATCGTAGTAACCGCATTCCGGGCAAACGTGATGCGGCATCTTCGGCTCGTGGCACTGCGGGCAGGCAACGTAGCCGGGAGCCGTGAGCTTCCAGTTGGCGCGGCGCTGGTCGCGGCGGGCCTTGGAAGTCTTGCGCTTTGGTACTGCCATTTGATTTTCACCTCCGAGGTATGTGTTCCTTCAGTGAAATCCATGCAATGGGTTGATGCTGGATGGATTCATTTCACGTGAATTATGTGATTTTGACACATATATCTATGATAGCTGTTTTTCTCTCTGATGGCAAGAGAAATTTTCGCTTTCGGTGATTTTTTCTTTCGGCAGGTGAGTTTTCCGTCTTTTTTTGAAAGATATCGGATATTTTCGTGAAAATAGAGGTGTTTTCTTTCTCGCCGCGAATTATAATAGAAAGTAGCATTCCTGTTTTGGCAAGGCCAAGGCAGCAAAAAGAAACGGGTGTGATGAACATGACAGGAAATAGAGAGGTAATCACGGGCAGTGACTTCAAGCGCATGGTATCGGGTGCGTACAGCGAGTTCCTGCTGGAGTATGAGGAAATCAATGCGCTCAAGGGCGCCGGGCACATGCCGGGCACGCACATCCTGCGCACGATGGGGGCGGCCGTCATGCCGCTCTCGCATACGAAGGACGACAGCATCGGCGGGCTGGCCCGCCGCATCGCGACGGCTGCTGTCTTTGGCGCGCGCGGCAGCGCGGGCGTCGTGCTCGCGCAGATGTTCCGCGGGCTCGGCAAGGGGCTCTCGGGCAAGTACAATGCGACGTCGTCGGAGTTCGGCAAAGCGTTCCAGTACGGCATCCTCTACGCGCAGCGCGCGGTGCCGGAGCAGCCGGAGCAGCCGATCATCACGGTGGCCAAGGCCGTGGCCAAGGGCGCTTACCACGCTGTGCGCGCCAACCTGCCAATCTCGGAGATCCTGCAGGCGGCCATCGAGGCGGGCAAACAGGCCTTGACGCAGATCGGACAGGAGGATGCCGGTGCGCGCATCATGTTTACATTCCTGACGGGCTGCCTCAAGGGCCTCGACGGCAATTTCGTCTCGCCGACCATCAGCCTCTCGCTCGGCCTTGAGGCCGGGCAGCCGGGCCTGCCTGATCCGCGTCAGGATCTCGTGCGCCCGTACTGCGTGCGCTTCACGGTCTGCAACACGCGCGTCGACGTGCCGGAGTTTGAGCGTCACCTGCGCGAATACTCGAGCTTTGCGCTCGTCGAGCGCCACGAGAAGGGCATCGAGGTCCACCTGCACACGGACCACGTCGGCAAGGTTGTGGAGCAGGCCATCGGCTGGGGCCCCATCAAGAACCTCCACATCACGAACATGAGCGAAGTGCACGTGCTCAATGCGCACGGCGCCCTGATGCGCGTCGCCCTGCTCGCTGTCGCCGAGAACAAGGTGCAGGCGCGCGAGCTGCAGGAGGCTGGCGTCCACATCATCGTCAGCGGAGGCGAGAGCAACTGCCCATCGGTCGGTGAGCTCGTCAATGCGGCGCACAGTGACCTCGCTTCTTCCTACGTCATGCTGTCGTGGAGCAGGGATTTCCGCCTGGCCTTCCGCCAGGCTAAGCGCCTGCTCGGCAGCCGCGTCGAGCTCGTCCTCTGCCAGGACAAGATGCAGCAGGCCAAGGCCATCAAGGCATTTGACCCGGAGAAGGATGCCGAGGAGAATAGCTGTGCCATGCGGCAGGCAGCGGGGGCCGCAGAAGACTGAATCGATCTCTGTTGGATACAAGCGAATAAAAAGACCTGGGACATCGCTGTCTCAGGTCTTTTTTTGTGTAGCCTGCTGCGCGCTTCAGATGTGCTGCTCCAAGAAGCTGCTGAATTCTGCCTCGGGCATGGGCTTGCCGTAGAGGTAGCCCTGGCCGTGATCGCAGCCGTAGCTGCGCAGCATCTCTTCCTGCTCGCGGGTCTCGATTCCCTCACAGATGACGGTCATGCCGAGTGCGTGGCCGAGGTCGATCATGCGCGCGAGGACGGCCTGCATGCGCTTGGCACCGTTCGCGGCGAGCAGCAGCGAGCGGTCGATTTTCATGACATCGAGCGGGATGGCATTGAGGATCGTGAGATCGGAGTAGCCGCTGCCGAAGTCATCGATGGACAGGCGGAAGCCCATCTCGTGCAACTCGTGCATGACGTGGAGCGCGTGCTCGCGCATCTCCGGCGTGTCGAAGTCAAAGGCTGTCTCGGTGAGTTCGAGCTCGATGTCCTCTGCGCCGTAGTACGTCTTGAGGCGCTGCATGTAGGCGAGGTAATTCTTCTCCTGCATGTGCAGGCGCGACTGGTTGACGGATACGGGCACGATGGGCAGGCCGGTGGTGCGACGCTCTTTCACCGTCTCCATGACGTGGGTCAGCATATAGAAGTCGAGCTGTGTGATGAAGCCGTTGCTCTCGAAGCGCGGGATGAACTGGCCCGGCATCAGGAAGCCGAGCTCGCGGCTGCGCCAGCGCACGAGCGCCTCGGCGCCGATGCACTTTCTCGTCGCGAGGTCGTATTTCGGCTGGTACCAGACCTCGAACTCCTTGCGGGAAAGAGCGCCCTGCTGCAGGCTCTCGATGCGGCTCTGGAACTCGGCTTTCTGCTGCATTTCCGCGTTGTAGAAGCAGATGGGATTCGCTTCGTGCAGGGCGAGGTTGGCGTGGTTCATGGCGTCGGCGACAGAGAGGCCCGGTTTGAGCGGGCAGATGCCGATGTGGAACGCGATGTGTACGACCAGATGGCCGATGCTGATGTATTCATTCAGATGCATCAGGTGTGTAAGGGCTGTCGTGAGCTGCGTCCTGTCGTCGAACGCGTCCATGTGAAGCAGGAAGAAGACTCTGCCGGTGCTCGTGTGCACGGCAGGCAGCTTAGCCCATTCTGTCTTCTGAAGCGTCGCCTCCATGCGGCGCAACAGTTCCACGATGACATCCTGCCCGTACGTCTCGACGAGGATGTCGCGGCGGCTGATGCCGATCTCGACGATGGCGAAATGGCCCTGAGCTTCGTGTCCTTTGAGGTATTTGCTGGCTTCGTACTTGAACCAGTTCCGGTTGTACAGTCCCGTGTAGCGGTCCGTGTCGATGATGTGCTGCATCTGCTTCAGGTGATTGCGGCGCATCCGGGACTGGCGCCAGGTCAGCAGCAGCAGGACGAAGAACAGGAGCAGCAGGCCTGTGATGAAGTACTGCGGGTAAGCGTAGAAGAGTGACTGGAGGCTCCGGCGCTTGTCGAGGCCCTGATCGTAGAAGGACGCGTAGTCGAAAATGCCGGTTGGCCCGATGAAGCGAATCTCCTTGTCGAGGATGGTCAGCAGTTCTGGCTCCATCTGATCGGAGATGCCGATGGCGATGTCCTGCGAGGAGGTGACGATGCCGTCCGTGATGAGCTCTGGGAAATCCCCCTGCCAGATGTTGTACTGCGCGGATTCCTGCCGCAGGAAGGCGATGTCCGCCTGACCGTTGCTGACGGCGCGCAGGCATTCCTCAGCCGTGGCGTAGTGCCGGATCTGGCTCTTCTCATAGCGCTCTAAGAGGACGCGGTCCGTCAGGCGCTTTGATAGGCAGGCGATGCGCGGGCTCTTCGGCGCGCCGTTGCGCCGCGTGATGGTCGTGTAGTAGGACGTCAGGTAGACGGCAGAGAGGTCCATGTTGTGGGCGGCTGCCCAGCCGACATCCCAGTCGGCATTGAGAAGGATCTGAGCGCGGCCCTTGTCGAGGTCTTCCTGTGCGGCTGCATAATCCTGCTCGATGACGAGCGCGAGCTTGATGCCGAGATCCTTCTCGAGCCGGTCGGCGAGCTTCTTCATCGTGCCCTGCAGATTGCCCTCTTTGTCGACGTAGGCGAAGGGAGCTTCGCGCGCGACGACGACGGCTGAGATGACGGGGTGGCTCTTGAGGAAGCGCTGTTCCCTCTCAGTCAGCCGGAGCTCTGCGGAGCCGCGCTGGCCGTAGTAGAGCTGGTAGAGATGGCTGACGAAGTACGGCCGGTTGCCGATGAGCTGGTCGGCCGCGAGGTCGAGTTCCTGCATCAGCGCCTCATCATCCCGCCGCACGGCGAAATAGAGCTGGTTGACGCGGTGCGGCAGCAGCGTGCCATGGACATCTCTGTTGTCAGTGGCGCGTCCCATCATCAGGCGCGAGAAGCGCATGGTCTGCTCGCGCTGCGGCGTCTTGACGATGCCGGAGATGACATCGATCTCGCCGCGCTCCAGGCGGAATCGGCACTCCTCCCAGGTGCCCGGCACGAAGACGACCTCGCGCCCTGCATAGCTGCCGAGCGCCTGCATGAAGTCCGTCTCCATGCCGTAGAAATTGCCGGCCGCATCCTGTGTGATGTCCGTGCCGACATGGTGTATCCCCACGCGCAGGAGCGGCCTCGCCTGCACACTTGATACTGTGAACTGCAGGCTGAGGCCGCAAACGAGGAATGGGATGGAGATGAAAGATGCAAAGAAACGAAACGATCTTTTCTTCAATGTATTCGTATTCCTCCACGATTGTTCTGTTCTAGATCATTGCGCTTTGAAGAGCGCAGGGCTATTATACCATATCAATCGCGGAAAACATAGCAAGAATGTATACAATCGCTGGAAAATTTTAGCCGATGGTGCCGGGCTTGATGTTGACGGTCTCACCGCGCTTGACGGTGACCATCTGCACGAGGCAGCTGCGCGGTCCGACGTTGAAGAGCTCGAAGGCATCCCAGTTGGGCAGCTTCTTCTGGAGCTGCTGCTTGTCGTCGAGCTCCGTGAGGTTCTGCGCGGCGTCACGGCCGTAGCTGTCGAGGATGACGAGGAAGTACTGGCCCTCGGGGATGCCTTCGAACTTGTACTTGCCGGTCTTCTTATCCGTCTCCGTGTGATAGACCGGCGCATCCTTGGGAATCTTGCCGAAGCGGTACCAGTCATCGATTTCCTGCGAGCTGAGCGCATCGTAGTTGAAATCCTTGCCGATCAGCCAGATATCGGCCTGCTTGTCGTGGAACTTGTTCTTGGGGGCTGCGAGGTCCCAGCTGACGCCACCGGCCGATGCATCAGGAGAGGACGCAATCTTCATGCCGCGCTCAGAGCCGTGCGTGTAGACTGCGCCCGTGACCGTCCCGCAGGCGGCGCCAGCAGCAGATGCTGCCTGCGGCGCTGTGAATGCCAGGGCAAGTCCGATGGCCAGAGCGAGATAAGAACGCTTTATTTTCTTCATGGTAATGATTCCTCCATTGTATCGAATCCGATGATGTATCTTTCATTTATTTTACAGCAGGAAGCGCTTTCTTGGCAATCGTCTCAAGGCGGTTCTATCGAGATTCCGTTGCAGATTTACGTGCAGGAATAAAGGAAATCCGCTATAATATAAAGAGATTTTTTTCGTGGAATAGGAGGGGTTCATATGCGGGAAATCACGAAGTGGTTCAATGTCATGATCCAGTCGTGGAATACGATTTTCTTTGGCTTCCTGGCTTTCGGCGGCTTCTATCTGCTGACGAAGGGAAACTTCATCGCAGGGGCAATCCTGCTGCTCATCGGCTTCGGTGGAGCCTGGTTCTGCCTGCGGCAGGCGCAGAAATGGAATGAAGTCAAAAACGAAGATATTCCCGACATCAAGCAGAATATCTGGAAGCGGAAAAAGGAATAAAATTTTTTCTTGAGAAAATGCATATCTTTGACGTATAATAAGAAAAGGAATTTTCACTTATTTTTCGGAAGGAGAGCTTCTATTATGGCAAGAAAAGCAAATTATGAGGAAAAGATTGCAACCCTGCAGGAAAAGATTGCGAAGAAGCAGGAAGAGCTCAAAGGCCTGAAGGCTCAGCTTGAAGAAGTAAAGGCGAAGAAAGCGCAGCAGGACTACAAGGTGCTTGTCGAGTACATGGAACAGAATAACCTGACGGCAGAGGATGTCCTCGGTGCCATCAAGGGCTGATCATTGGGACCTTTGCGGCTCACAGGCGACTGTGAGCCTTTTTTGATGGAATCTTTCTCCTGTGGACGCGACGCATAGCATGTCTGTGCCAGGTTGTGCTATAATGAAAACGAATTGTAAACAATTTTACTGAATCAAAAAAAATTATATCCAATCCCGCCATTTGATTGGACTTCTGTATTGTGAGGAATCTTTATGACACAACATTCTCTGCGCCCGCGCGATGTCAGCGGCATCAAGGAAAAGCGCGAGCCCGTCTACCAGATCTCGACACTGCAATCGCTGATCCTCGGCAACTACTACGGCTGCCTCTACATCGAAGACCTGCTGAAGCACGGTGACACGGGCATCGGCACGTTTCACGCCGTTGCGGGCGAGCTCATCGTCATCGATGGTCACTGCTACCGCATCCTCGCGGACGGCTCGGTCCTTGAGGCGCAGCCGCTCGACACGACGCCTTTTGCGAGTATCGCCTACCTTGAGGAAGGCCATACGATCAAGTTCGGCGCGATGACGACGGCCGAGGCCCTGCGCGAGGCGCTCGATGACAGCATCGAGCTGCTCGGCCCGAACAGCATGTACGTCGTGCGCATCGACGGCTATTTCAACCGCGTGGCGGCGCGCACGGAGCTCTATCAGCACGAGCCCTACAAGCCGTTTGCCAAAGTGCTCGAGACGGATGAGCGCCGCTTTGCCTTCGAGAACATCGAGGGCTCGCTCGTCTGCTTCTACTTCC
Organism: Mitsuokella jalaludinii; assembly: GCF_928722185.1. Taxonomy (NCBI): domain Bacteria; kingdom Bacillati; phylum Bacillota; class Negativicutes; order Selenomonadales; family Selenomonadaceae; genus Mitsuokella; species Mitsuokella jalaludinii. Next base: position 1,339,885 of record NZ_CAKMXA010000001.1, on the reverse strand, counting down.
CGCCGTTCATGGACGGCGTCAACACGCCGGGCTGGCACTTCCACTTCATCAATGCGGCGCGCACCTTGGGCGGCCACGTCTTCGATGTCGACATGGTGCGCGGCACGGCGACGCTCAACAAGACAGACCGCTTCATCCTCGACCTGCCGAGCAATCAGGCCTTCCAGTACGCCGACCTCGCGAACGCCTCGAAGGAGGACATCCACAAGGTCGAGCAGGGCGGCGGCGACTGAGGCGGCATGTCTTGCATAATTCCGGCACCTCTGCTACAATAAAGGTACTATGCGGTTGTAGCTCAGTTGGATAGAGCGTCCGCCTCCTAAGCGGCAGGTCGTGAGTTCGACTCTCACCAATCGCACCATCCTGTCATCGATATCCCATCCTGCTCACAAGTGGGATGGGATTTTTGTATTGTAACAATCGTTACAGAAAAGGGCGCAGGACTTCTGCTATGATAAGGTCAATGAAACGAAAAACCAATGTGTGTTTGATATAAGGAGAGTTGATCATGGAAAATAAGATGTTTTGCTTTCAGTGTCAGGAAACGGCTGGCTGCAAGGGCTGCACGCAGGTAGGCGTCTGCGGCAAGAAGCCGGAAGTCGCAGCGATGCAGGACCTGCTCATCTACGTGACGAAAGGCCTCTCCGCTGTCACGACGCGCCTGCGCGCTGAGGGCAAGCAGGTTGCTCGCGAGGTCAACCACCTCGTGACGAAGAACCTCTTCATCACGATCACGAACGCGAACTTCGACCGCGAGGCCATCATCGAGGCCATCGAGACGACGCTGAAGGTCAAGGCTGAGTGCCTCGCAGCGCTCACGAGCCGTGAGAACCTGCCGGAAGCAGCGCTCTACAGCGACGGCCGCGACGGCTTTGACGAGAAGGCCAAGAAGGTCGGCGTCCTCGCCACGGAGAACGAGGATGTCCGCAGCCTGCGCGAGCTCACGACGTACGGCCTCAAGGGCCTCGCTGCCTATGTCAAGCACGCCAACGTCCTCAATCAGGAGAACGAGGCCATCGATGCATTCATCCAGTCGGCACTCGCGCGCCTGCTCGACGACGGCCAGACGGCTGAGCAGCTGACGGCTCTCGCACTCGAGACGGGCAAGTTCGGCGTCGACGGCATGGCTCTGCTCGATACGGCGAACACGCAGGCTTACGGTAATCCAGAAGTCACGAAGGTTGACCTCGGCGTGCGCCAGAACCCGGGCATCCTGATCTCGGGCCATGATCTGCGCGACCTCGAGATGCTGCTTGAGCAGACGGAAGGCACGGGCGTCGACGTCTACACGCACGGCGAGATGCTGCCGGCTCACTACTATCCGAAGTTCAAGCACTACAAGCACTTCGTCGGCAACTACGGCAATGCTTGGTGGAAGCAGAAGGAAGAGTTCGAAGCGTTCAACGGCCCTGTCGTCCTGACGACGAACTGCCTCGTTCCGCCGAAGGATTCCTACAAGGACCGCATCTTCACGACGGGCGCTGTCGGCTTCCCGGGCTGCCCGCACATCGAGGCAAAGGCTGACGGCACGAAGGACTTCAGCGCTGTCATTGAGATGGCCAAGAAGTGCCAGGCTCCGAAGGAGCTCGAGAAGGGCCAGATTGTCGGCGGTTTCGCACACGAGCAGGTCTTCGCCGTGGCCGACAAGGTTGTCGAGGCCGTCAAGAGCGGTGCCATCAAGAAGTTCGTCGTCATGGCTGGCTGCGATGGCCGCATGAAGAGCCGCGAGTACTACGCAGAGTTCGCCAAGGCTCTGCCGAAGGATACGGTCATCCTGACGGCTGGCTGCGCGAAGTACAAGTACATCAAGATGGACCTCGGCGACATCGGCGGCATCCCGCGCGTCCTCGATGCCGGCCAGTGCAACGACTCCTACAGTCTCGCCCTCATCGCGCTCAAGCTCAAGGAAGTCTTCGGCCTCGATGATATCAACAAGCTGCCGCTCGTCTTCAACATCGCTTGGTACGAGCAAAAGGCCGTCATCGTCCTGCTGGCCCTGCTGCACCTCGGCGTCAAGAACATCCACCTTGGACCGACGCTGCCGGCTTTCCTCTCCCCGAATGTCGCCAAGGTTCTCGTCGAGAACTTCGGCATCGGCGGCATCACGACGGTCGAGGACGACATCAAGACGATGATCGGCTGATAGCCACCCCGACATTTCCTAGCATTCTCTCAAATCCATATACACCATACACCTGCAGAGAGCTGCCATACGGCAGCTCTTTTTGCGTATCGATGTTGCTGATTTTTTTCGGCATTGTATTGTTTTTGACATAGTGATGTTGCTCTTGCAACATCACTATGCGCTTCTCATTGCTATAATACAGATAAATGAAATGATTTATATAATTTAGAGGGAATCAAGAACATTCAGGAGGGAGAGGGATGGGAATCTACGATCTGGACTTGCAGGAGTTGCCTCTCTTCGAGGGGCTCAAGGCCGACGAGGTGGACCAGTTCATCCAGGCGACGGGGGCCAAGGTCAAGCGCTACGGCAAGGAGATGCGCATCCTCAAGGCGTACGAGGCGAACAGCCGCATCGGCATCATCGCGGAGGGCGAAGCGCTCGTCATTGCGGAGGACCGCTTCGGCAATGAGTCGGTCGGGCACCGGTTGGGCCGCGGGGCGCTGTTCGGCTCGACGACGGCCATCCTGCCCGAGTACGCGAACCCGACGGCCATCGAGGCCGTCTCGGATGTCCTCGTGCTCTGGGTGCCCTACACGGCGCTCATCGTGGCCGGGCCGAGGCTCGGCCGCATCCACGGCATCGTCATGCGCAACCTGCTCGTGGCCTTCTGCCGCAAGAACGTGCTGATGATGCAGAAGCTCGAGGTGCTCTCGCAGAAGACGCTGCGCGAGCGGCTGATCCTCTACCTGCTGCAGCAGATGAGCCGCCAGCAGGCAGACTGCGTCAAGGTGCCGGGCCGCGTGCAGCTCGCCAAGGAGCTCGAGTGCAACAGGAGCGCCCTGACGCGCGAGATCGGCCTGATGAAGGAGAAGGGGCTCCTTGAATGCGGCCCGGACTGGATGAAGCTCGACGAGGCGCGGCTTCGCGAGGAGAGGTGAGTGTATGGTCAGCCTGACATTCTCGGATGTGACGAAGCGCTTCGGCGGCCGGACGGTCATCGAAGGCCTTTCGGCCACGCTTGCGGGCGGCACGGTCACGGCGGTGACGGGGGCGAACGGCAGCGGCAAGTCGACGCTCCTGAAGATGGCGGCGAAGCTCTTGCTGCCGGACGCGGGGAAAATCGTGGCCCGGGACGGTGAGCAGGAACTATGCAAGGCGTCGTACCGGTCGAGGCTCGCTATCGTCACGCCGGAATTCCACGCCTACCCGAAGCTCACGGCGCGAGAGAACCTCGATTTCTTCCTGAGCTTTCGCCGCGCAGAGGCCCTCTCGGACGCGCTCTACGAGCAGCTCTTGGAGCGCGTGGGGCTCGCGCCGGGGGCGGTGGATGGCAAGATGGTCGAGCAGTTCTCGACGGGTATGAAGAAGCGGCTGCATTTCGCGATCCTCCTGGCGTCCGAGGCGGATGTCTGGCTACTCGATGAGCCTGGTGCCAATCTCGATGCTGTGGGCCGCTCGATGGTGCGCCGGGAGGCACGCCTCGCAGCTGATGGGGGCAAGCTCGTGCTGCTCGCGACGAATGACAGAGAAGAGGAGGCGGAGGCCGATGCATGCATCTCTCTATCGGGCCGTTGAGGCGGTCTTCCGCAAGGAGGCGCGCATCTCTCTGCGCTCGCGCTCGTCGTGGCTCGTCGTCCTGATGTTCGCGCTGACGACGCTCTCGTGCGTGAGCCTGCTGATGCAGGGCGATGTGCTCTCGCCGCGCCTTGCGGCCGCCATGCTCTGGGTCATCCTGTTCTTCTCGCTGCTCTCAGGCGCGGGCCGCGGCTTTGCCGATGAGGAGCAGGCGGGGACGCTGATGGCGCTTTCGGTCTACGGCAGCTCGCAGGCTGTCCTCTTCGGCAAGGGGCTCTTCATGGCAGTCCTGCTGTTTGCGCTCTCGCTGCTCATCGTGCCCGTCTACCTCGTGCTTATGGATGTCGCGGTCTTTGCCTGGGGCCTGCTCCTCCTGACACTGCTGTCCGGGACGTACGGCATGGCGATGGCGGGCACGCTGCTCTCGGCGCTGATGGCCGGTGCCAGGGCGCAGAACGGCCTGCTCTCCATCCTGATGCTGCCGGTGCTGCTGCCAATCCTGCTGCCGGCCATCGTGCTGACGGCGGGCTGCTTCACGGGCGATGTGAATGGCTCGTACCTCGTCGGCATGTTCCTCTATGACGCGATTATGACGATTGCCGCATCTTTGCTTTTTGACTTCCTCTGGTATGAGGACTGACATGCGGATATACGATAAGGAGTTGATTGGATGAAGTCGTGTGAGAAGGGGCTCTGGGCCCTCATCCTGCTGCTGACGGCAGGCCTTCTGTATGCCGTGTTCTTCCTCGTGCCGCCGGCCGAAGGGCTCGGCAACCTCGTGCGCATCGCGTTCTTTCACATCCCCGTGGCTTGGGTTGCGGTGCTCGCCTTTCTCGTCAGCGCTTGGTATGCTCTGCGCTACCTGCGGCGGCCGGCAGAGCGCTTCGACGCCATCAGCGCGGTGTCCGCGCGTCTCGGGATTATCTTCGTCGTATTCGCGACGCTCAGCGGCGCCGTCTTCTCGAAGCTGACCTGGGGCGCGTACTGGAACTGGGACCCGCGGCAGACGACGATCTTCGTGCTGTTGCTCATCTACGCGGCATACCTGACGCTGCGCTCGGTGATCGCGGACGAGCGGCGCCGCGCGCGCGTCTCGGCCATCTACGCGCTGTTCTCGTTCCTGACCGTCCCGTTCCTCGTCTTCATCATCCCGCGGTTCTACTTCTCGCTGCATCCCGCTCCCGTCCTCAACGGCAGCGGCTCCATCGACATGGACCCCGTCATGCTGCGCGTGCTGCTGGCGTCATTGCTGGATATGACGCTCATCTACATAGCCCTGCTCTGTCATCGCGTGAAATCTGAAAGAGGTGCATCATCATGAAACGCAAGATCCTGCTCGTCGCGCTATTGCTGGCATTCGTCGGCTACGCCGGCTGGAGCTTTGCCGATTCGGTCACGCCGTACGTCGGCATCAAGGAGGCGAAGGCGGCTACATCTTCGAGTGTCCAGGTCAAGGGATTGCTGGCCAAGGATGCACCGGCTCCGCACATGGAGGGCAACGACTTCGTCTTCACACTGCAGGACGAGGAGACGGGCGAGGAACTGCTCGTGCACTACCACGGCACGAAGCCCGACCAGTTCGACGAGGCGCATCACATCGTCGCCATCGGCAAGATGCAGGGCGAGGCATTCTCCTCGGACAAGCTCCTCATCAAGTGCCCGTCGAAGTACGAGCAGCAGAAGTGAAGCGGCCTGCAGGCAATTTCGATGCAACCTGAATGCAATCCATGGGGGATTTATCGTATGATTGGAACAATATCTCTGGCAACATCTCTGTTTTTCGCCTTGTTGGCCGCGATGGCCTACGGCTATGCAATGAAGGTCGAGGAGGAGCAGGACAGGGCTCGGCGCTGGGGCCGGTGGTCGCTCTTGGGCGCGTGCCTGGCAGCTGTCGTCGCCTCTATCTATCTCTGGGCGATGATCCTCGGCGACCACTTCGAGATCGCCTATGTGGCGAGCTACTCGTCGAGAGAACTGCCGCTCATGTACAAGATCTCGGCCTTCTGGGCCGGGCAGCAGGGGTCGCTGCTCCTTTGGCTGCTCATCCACGCGCTGGCCTCGCTGTACCTCTGCGGCAGGGAGCGCATGACGGCGGCGGGGCTCACGGTCTACTCCGCCCTCGAGTCGCTGCTCGTCATCCTCGTGCTGGCCAAGAGCCCCTTCGTGGCCTCGGCGACGGCCGTGCAGGACGGCGTCGGCCTCAATCCTCTGCTGCAGGACCCGTGGATGGCCGTGCACCCGCCGATCATCTTCATCGGCTACGCGCTCTTGGCCGTGCCGTTTGCCTATGCGATGGGCGCTCTGCTCAAGGATGAGGCAAAGGGAAATTGGTTGGAATCGGCGCGCCGCTGGGCGCTGCTCGCCTGGGGCTTCCTCGGCGCCGGCGTCTTCATCGGCGGCTACTGGGCCTACAAGGTGCTCGGCTGGGGCGGCTACTGGGGCTGGGACCCCGTCGAGAACTCCTCGCTCGTGCCGTGGCTGCTCGCGGGGGCGTTTGTCCACGTACTGCACGTCGCCAAAAGGCGGCCTGCGGCGCTGTCCGTTCTGCACCTTTCTGTCATCTTCACGTTCGCGCTCGTCATCTACGGCACGTTCCTGACGCGCAGCGGCATCCTCGGCGATTTCTCGGTCCACTCGTTCAGCGGCACGAGCATCGGCATGACGCTGGCCGTCGTCAATGCCATCGTGCTCATCGGCGGCCTCGTGCTGCTCGCGCTCAAGGCGGGCAAGCTGCCGCAGGGCAAGGTCTACGAAGACTATGCGAGCCGTGAGTTCTGCCTGCTCCTGGGCGCTCTCGTGCTCGTCTTCATCGCCGCCATCATCTTCATCGGCATGTCGATGCCGCTCTTCACGCAGCTCATCGGCAAGCCGGCCGCCGTCGATACGGACTTCTATGTGCGTACGACCATGCCGCTGGCCATCGCTATGTGCCTCGTCATGGCCGTCGGCTCCTGCCTGCGCTACGGGAAGCCGGCGGAGCCGCAGGGCAAGGTCGTGCCTGCCGTACTGGCCGTGCTGGGCTTTGCACTTGCGTTTCTCGCAGGCGTGCGCTCCCCGGGGCTGCTTGTGCTCGCAGCTGTCTCCATTCTGCTCCTCGGCGAGACGCTCATCAGCTGGCGCAGCCATCTGCTGCGCTTTGGCGCGGTGATTGCGCACGGCGGCGTGGCACTCGCGCTCTTCGCGATGGTGCTCTCTGGCGGTGCCAGCCAGTCGCTCTCGCAGAAGTTCAAGACCGGCGCGAGCGCAGAGATCGCCGACCACACGGTCACGTATGAGGGCCAGGCCTTCGCCGAGGATGGCACGATGAAGTACTACTGCTACCGCGTCGACGGCAGCGAGGCGCGCGCCATGACGAAGCTCCACAAGAATGGCGAGGATGCCGCGCGCGAACCGGCCATCGCCCACACGCTCACGGGCGATATCTACATCGCGCCGACACCGCCGAAGGACACGGGCCGCATGGAGCTCCTCCTCAAGCGCGGCCGCATGGAGATGGGCGACATCTTCGCCTACCGCTATGACGACGTCACGATGGAGAACCAGCCGGACGGCACGATGCTCGTGACGGCCACGATTGCCGTGACGGACGGTGAGACGGTCGAGCACGCACAGCCGACCATCATCGCGACACGCGACGGCGGCACCTCGACGCCTGTTCCCGTCTTCGGCGGCCAGAAGCGCATCCGCCTGACGGGCATCTCCGGCAACGACTCGCAGGCGCGCCTCGAGATCCTGCCGTCGGCTGAGGAAGAAGCGCAGATTGCCGTGACGGCCTCCGTCAGCACGAAGCCCTTCATCTACCTGCTCTGGATCGGTGCCATCGCCGCCTCGCTCGGTTGCTTCTTGGCCATGCGCGCCATGCATTCATCAAAGTGAGTTATAGAAAAATAAACAATATTTAGCAAGGCGTTGCTCGGGCAACGCCTTGCTTTTTCTCATCATGATATAATGAGTGCAAATAAGGCAGAGTAAGAAAGCAGGAAGAGAGGAGGGGGAGCAGAGTGGAGTTCAAGGAATTGTTTCAGAAACACACGCTGGCCTGCCTGGCGGGCGGCTTCGTCATCGGCGTGGCGGTCTGCGGCATCGGCTCAGCGGCCATGGCCTTCTCGGGATCGCCGGCCTTCTGCGGGTCGTGCCATGCGATGAAAGGAGAGGCGGCAACCTTTGCGATGTCTTCGCATCGTGCGCTGGAATGCACGGACTGCCACCTGCCACACGACAATGCTGTGCACTACATGTTCGAGAAGGGGCGCACGGGCATGATCGACACGTATCATGAAGTGCTGCGCGACTATCCGGCGAACATAAAGATCTCGTCTGAGGGCAGACAGACGGTTAACGACAACTGCCTGCGCTGCCATCAGACGACGATGGGGAGTGTCCACGCTGACGTCGGTGTCAGTATGGATACTGGCGGCGACTGCCTCAAATGCCACAGCAGTATCGCACATGGCTCGAACCATCTCGAAGGGGGGATAAAAGTTGAGTAGGCTACAGAAGATATTGGCGGGAATCATAGCTGTCTGCGTTGTATTCTTTGGCTTTGTCGTCGTCCGCATCGTCGCGGCACCGAACGACACGAGTGTCAAGCTCGCTAAGATTCCCCAGGACAAACAGCTCGGCAAGGAAGCCTATAAGGAAGCTTATCCGCTCGAGTACAATTCGTTCATGAAGAACAATGACACTTCGCCGTCGCCGACGGGGTACGGCGGTGCCCAGGCGGAGAACTCGCACCTGACGGAACAGCCGGAGATGGTCGAGAACTTCAAGGGCTACAAGTTTGCGCTCCAGTATGATGATGACCGCGGTCACACGTACGCAGGCGAGGACTTCAAGAACACGAAGCGCCTGCCCGGCCAGAAGGGCAACTGCATCACCTGCAAGAGCTCGTACATGTACGATGTCTACTACAAGCAGAGCGGCTGGGATTACGCCTCGAAGCCGATCGACGAAGTCATGGCACCCATTGAGGACGACCAGTGGTTTGGCTGCTCGACGTGCCACGATCCGGAGACGATGGAGTTGCGCGTCTACCAGCAGGGCTTCATCGACTCGATGGCCCGCCGCGGCATCGATGTCAACAACGCTTCGCACAACGACAAGCGCGCTTACGTCTGCGCACAGTGCCACAATGAGTACTACTTCACGAAGGAAGACGGCCGCGTCAACCATCCGTTTGACAACGGGCTCGATGCGGAGTCGGAGTATGAGTTCTATCAGTCCGGTCAGGCTGGTGCCTTCAAGCAGGACTGGATCCATGCAGATTCCAAGGCCCCGATGCTCAAGGCACAGCATCCGGACTTCGAGACTTGGGCGACGAGCGTCCACGCTGACGCCGGTGTCACCTGTGTCGACTGCCATATGCCGTACATGAGAGAGAACGGCCAGAAGTACACCTCGCATTGGATGACGAACCCGCTGAAGACGACGGAAGAGTCGTGCCTCAAGTGCCACGACGAGAGCGCTGAGACGCTCAAGGCGCGCGTCCAGACGATCGGCGACAACACCTTCAAGCTCCAGCGCATCGCTGGCAAGACGGTTGCACAGGCCCACAAGACCATCAAGGCCGCCATGGATGCCGGTGCGACGGATGAACAGCTCGAAGAGCCGCGTCAGCTCGTCCGCGAAGCGCAGTGGTACTGGGATTGGGTCGCCGCTGAAAATGGCATGGGCTTCCACAATCCGGACAAGATCATGCGCACGCTCGGCCTCTCCATCGACAAGGCACATCAGTGCATCGAGAAGACGAACGCCATCATGAAGGGCAGCCTCTGATCCTTACGGCGATACCTCGGATACAACTCCTATCACATATGGGAAAGCCAGCTCGGAAGCGAGCTGGCTTTCTTATTTTTGCATATTTGACTGGTTATGATAGAATAAAAAGAAAGTATCGAATGTAAGTACGTTAGAGATGATAGGAAATGGACAAGATAAAATTCACGGAGATGCCGACGGAACACGAGGCCCGTCTCTACCTGACGACCATCGGCGAAGAGGAGATGCTGCCGGGCGGGAGCTGCGGCCCCAAGGTGCGGCCGTATTATGTGCTGCACTACGTCACGAAGGGATGCGGCAGATTCTTTGTCAACGGCATGGCATACCACCTGCAGGCGGGGCAGGGCTTCTTCATCGCGCCTGACTACGAGACGCGCTATGAGACGGATGGTGATGAGCCCTGGAGGTACATCTGGGTCGGTGCATCTGGTGAGGAGATGAAGCATCTCATGCATGACATCGGGCTCAATCAGGCGAACCCCATCTTCTCGTGCCATCAGGGGGAGCGGCTCATCCGCTGCCTCCACGACATGCTGGAGCACCGCCAGCTGACTTTGACGGACCATTACTATCGCATGAGCACACTCTACCGCTTTATCGCCATCCTCAGTGAAGAGCGTCAGGACCACCGGTCGATAGAGCGCGGCAATTCGTACGCTGCAGATGCCATGACGTATGTGCGCCATCACCTGCACGAACACATGAGCACGGCGGACATCGCCGCGACGATGGGCCTCAACCGCAGCTACCTCAGCAGCCTGTTCCGCAGCAAGACGGGCATGACGCTGCAGAAGTACATCCAGACCTGTCGCATGACGCGGGCCAAGTACCTGCTCGAGAGCACGCATCTCTCAGTCGCGAGCATCGCGGAGTCCTGCGGCTACGAGAAGGGCGAGTCGCTGAGTCGGATCTTTCGCCGCATGTACGGCATCGGCCCGGCCGATTATCGCAAGCTCTTTCTGGCAAGCCAGCAGGAGAAGCGGCGCGCGGCAAAAAATAAAAAATAAAATTGTAAAACGCAAAAAAAAAGAGCCTGCACATCGCATGCTGACTCGAATGAGGGAAAAATATAAGGGGAGATGGATGAGGGGGGAGCTGACCTTACAGCTCATTCAATCCATCTGCTTTATATGGTAGTACGTTTCGAATGAAAGGGCAAGCCAATCTTGTTGGAAGAATCCCCCCATTTGTTGGGTTGGTCACTTCTCTGTGATATTTTTGCGCAGGTAGGTGCCGCTCTTGCCGCCCGTCTTCTTGTCGAGGTGGATGGACTCAATCTCCATGCCCTTGTCGAGCGCCTTGCACATGTCGTAGATGGTCAGGAGTGCGACGCTGACGGAGTGCAGCGCTTCCATCTCGACACCCGTCTGTCCCGTGACCTTGACCGTGGCGCGCGCCTCGACGGCGCATTCTTCGGGCAGCATCGTGAAGTCGACGCTGCACTTCGCAATCGGCAGCGGGTGGCAGAGCGGGATGACAGAGCTCGTGTTCTTGGCCGCCATGATGCCGGCGATGCGGGCCGTGCCGAGTACATCGCCCTTCTTGGCCGTGCCCTGCTCGATGGCCTCGTAGACCGCCTTGTTCACGCGGATGCGCCCCGAGGCGATGGCCGTGCGGCTTGTCTCCTTCTTCTCGCTGACGTCGACCATGATGGCCTGTCCGCTCTCGTCAAAATGTGTGAGTCCGTTCTCGTATGCCATAAAAGATCATCCTTTCTCATTGCGTATTCGCTGTCTAGAATTTTACCATAAAATGCAGAAGTCAGGCTATCCGTTATCAGCAGACAGCCTGACTTTTATCGCGATATCCGTGTATCAGCACTTGATGCCGGAGCCCTTTCTCGCGTAGAAGACGTACGTGATGAGGATCGTCAGCACCGTGAAGGCGATGATGATGTAGAAGGCCGGTGTGACGCTCTGGAAGTTGGTGTACGACCAGCCGAAGATCTTCGGGATCAGGAAAGCGCCGTAGGCGGCAATCGCTGCCGTGAAGCCCGTGACGAGCGAGGCGTGGAACGGGTTGTCGAAGATGTAGGGGATCATGCGGAACGAAGCGCCGTTGATGAAGCCCGTCGTCAGGAAGAGCAGCAGGAACGCGCCGAAGAACAGCGCGAAGGCGTGCGTCTGGATGCCGAAGAGCACGACGATGCTCGCAGCGAGCATGATGAAGAGCGAGACGAGCGTGACTTTGGAGCCGCTGTTGAGGCGGTCGGCGAGCCAGCCGCCGACCGGGCGGATGCCGGCGCCGATGAACGGTCCGAGGAAGGCGGCCATCGAGAAGGAGACTTCCGGGAATTCCTTCGAGACGAGCAGGCCGAGTGCGGCGGAGAAGCCGATGAAGGAGCCGAAGCCGCAGGTGTAGATCCAGCACATGAGCCAGGTGTGCTTATTGCCGAAGATCGAGAGCATGCTCTTCGGGCTCTGCTTCGGCAGCGGCAGATTGTCCATGAACATCCAGATGAGCACGAGCGTCAGGGCTGTCGGCACCGTCCAGAAGTAGCAGACGTTCTGCACGTACATCATGCCGCTTGGCGTCTCGACGCCGGGGCCGAAGAACGAAGAGAGGTTCCAGCCGAGCAGCAGAGGCGCCGTCAGGTAGATCAGCGAGACGCCGAGGTTGCCGATGCCGGCGTTGATGCCGAGCGCAAGGCCTTTATGCGCCTTCGGGAAGAAGAAGCCGATGTTGGCCATCGAGGCGGAGAAGTTTGCGCCGGCGATGCCGATGAAGGAGACGAGCAGGACGAACGTGTCGTAAGACGTCGTCGGATCCTGCAGCGCGCGCCCGAGGCCGAAGAGCGGGAAGAGCAGCAGGGCCGTCGTGATGAAGGCCGAATTGCGGCCGCCGATGAGGCCCGGCAGGTACGTGTAGAAGAGGCGGCCCGTCGCGCCGACGAGACCCGGCAGTGCAGCGAGCGTGAAGAGCTGTTCATCGGAGAAGTGGAAGCCGGCCATGTTGAGCTTGGCGGCAATCGTCGCCCAGAGCGTCCAGACGACGAAGGAGAGCACGAGGGCCCATGTCGAGGTGTAGAGGTTCTGCTTCGCGATCCTCTCGCCGAACTTCTTCCAGAAGACGGGATCCTCCGGGGTCCAGTTCGCTAGGATCTCCTTGCGCGTGGGATTTGCCCCCAATTTTTTTGTCACAGCTGATTCTGCCATACGTTGACTCTCCTTTTCGTTGAATTTGGTATGAAACCTTGCTAAGCAATAAGGAACGATAAACTCTTTGTCACATTATAGAGGAGATACCTCAAATAATCTGTAAAAAAAATCACGCTATATGTAACAAATATCACGGCGCAGGTAAAAACTTTCCCGTATCCTGAACAGGAATACACCATCCGTGTCGCGAATCAATAACGATAAGGGATTTATCTGAGATAGAAAAGGGGAATCGATCTATGGAAGAACGGAAGACGAAGCAGCAGGACCAGATGGAGTCGCTCGTGCGCCATTTCTATGAGATACCGGGCAAGGTCGTCATGCTGCACGACGGCGAATATCTCTTCCACGAAGGGGATATGGCGCGCTACTTCTACATCGTGCGCTCGGGCCAGATCTTCATCACGAAGTACGCGATGTCGGGGCGCGTGCTCTCGCTGCGCCTCGCCTCGCGCGGCAGCATCATCGGCGAGCTGCCGCTTTACGAGAAGGAGCCGGTCTACATCTTCAACGCCGTGGCGCAGAGCGCCGCGGAGGTCTACGCGATCGAGTTCCCCGTGCTGCAGAGCTACCTCGAGAAGAAGCCGGCACTTGCCGTCAGCCTGCTCAAGATCATGGGCGCACACATGCGCAAGCAGCACTCGAAGTTCCGCGACCTCCTGCTCTACGGCAAGAAGGGCGCGCTCTACTCGACGCTCATCCGCCTGGCCAACAGCTACGGCAAGGAGATGGATGGCGGCATCCTCATATCGGTGCCGCTGACGAACCAAGAGCTGGCCAACTACTCGGCGACGGCGCGCGAGAGCCTCAACCGCATGCTCAGCGAGCTTCGCAAGAGCGACATCATCGAGTACCGCGGCCATCTGATCTTCATCAAGGACATCGACTACCTCAAAGAAGCCATCCAGTGTGAGAATTGTGGCAGGGAAATCTGCAACATTGAATGAGCTGAATCCATACTGCTGAGACGCGAAATGCGCCTCGGCAGATTTTTTTTGCGCAAAAGACGGCGGCCGTGATGTTTATCACATGAGTGGGAGATAAAATCGGATAAAATGAGATACAACAGGAGGGTGATGACGTGAGCAATATCTTTACAAAATGGAAGCATCTCATCCCGGTTGAGAAATCGGCGACGGGACATCAGCAGCTCTTTGAAGGCGGCCGTGAATGGGAAGACACCTATCGCGACCGTTGGTCTTTTGACAAGTGCGTTCACTCGACGCACGGTGTCAACTGCACGGGCTCGTGCTGCTGGAACATCTATGTCAAGAACGGGCTCGTGGCCTGGGAGAACCAGGAGCACAATTATCCGGAGACGAGCCCGGACATGCCGGACTTCGAGCCGCGCGGCTGCCCGCGCGGAGCGACGTTCTCGTGGTATCTCTACAATCCGCACCGCATCAAGTATCCGTATCTGCGCGGCGAGCTCGCTGCGCTCTGGCGCGAGGCGCGCAAGGAGCACAAGACGGCTCTTGAAGCCTGGCAGAGCATCGCCAATGATCCCGCCAAGACGAAGCGCTATAAGGAAGCGCGCGGCAAGGGTGGCTTCGTGCGCTCGAGCTGGGATGAAGTATCGGAACTCGTCGCCTCGTCGCTTCTGCACACGGCGATGAAGTACGGCCCGGACCGCAACTTCGCCTTCGCCGTCATCCCGGCGAAGTCCATGCTGTCGTACGCGGCCGGCGCGCGCTTCATGCAGCTCATGGGCGGCGCTTCGCTGTCGTTCTACGACTGGTATGCCGACCTGCCGCCTGCAAGCCCGCAGGTCTGGGGCGACCAGACGGATGTGCCGGAGTCCTCGGACTGGTTCAATGCCGGCTACATCATGACCTGGGGCTCGAACGTGCCGCTGACGCGCACGCCGGATGCCCACTTCTTGGTAGAAGCGCGCTACAAGGGCACGAAGGTCGTCTCGATTGCGCCGGACTACGCGGAGTCGACGGCTGTAGCAGACACGTGGATCTCGCTGAAGGTCGGCAGCGATGCGGCCTTTGCCATGGCGATGGGCCATGTTATCCTCAACGAGTACTACTGGGGTGAGCCGGCCGAGTTCTTCACGGAATACACGCGCCATTACACGGACTTCCCGTTCCTCGTGCAGCTTCAGAAGCGTGCCGATGGCAGCTACGAGTCGGGCCGTTTCCTCAACGGCAAGGACATGGGTCGCACGGACAAGCACGCGGAGTTCAAGCACTATGTCATCGACGAGCTCACGGGCAAGCTCGTCGTGCCGAACGGCACGATGGGCGACCGCTGGGACAACGAGAAGAAGTGGAACCTGCGCGAGGAAGACCGCGATACGGGCGCGAAGATCGTGCCGCAGCTCTCGGTCTTCGGCCAGTTCGACGAGGTCGTCGAGGTCGAGTTCCCGTACTTCGGCAATGAGCGCGAGGAGCGCGTCATCCGCCGCATGGTGCCGGCCAAGCGCGTCAAGACGAAGGCGGGCGAGATCCTCGTCACGACGGTCTACGACCTGACGCTCGCCAACTACGCCGTCGACCGCGGCCTCGGCGGCGCGTGCGCTTCCTCGTACGACGAGGATGTGCCGTACACGCCGAAATGGCAGGAGAAGTACACGGGCGTCCCGGCTGAGACTTGCATCCACACGGCCCGCGAATTCGCCGACAATGCCATCAAGACGCAGGGCAAGACGATGGTCATCATGGGCGGCGGCATCAACCACTGGTTCCACGCCGACGTCGTCTACCGCACGATCCTCAATCTCCTGCTCTTCACGGGCTCGGAGGGCCGCAATGGCGGCGGCTGGGCTCATTACGTCGGCCAGGAGAAGCTGCGTCCGGCAGAGGGCTGGGCGCGCATCATGACGGCCACGGACTGGCAGGCACCGCCGCGCCTGCAGAACTCGACGTCGTTCTACTACTTCGCGACGGACCAGTGGCGCAGCGACGAGGTCGACATGAAGGATCTCGTCTCGCCACTGACGAGCCCGCGCTACCGCCATGCGGCCGACTACAACGTCATGGCCGCTCGCCTCGGCTGGCTGCCGTCTTACCCGACGTTCAACAAGGGCGGCCAGCAGCTGACGGACGAAGCGAAGGCGAAGGGCGAGGACCTCAAGAAGTACGTCGTGCGTTCCCTCAAGGACAAGAGCCTGCAGTTCGCGGCAGAGGACCCGGATGCTCCGGAGAACTTCCCGCGCAACCTCTTCGTCTGGACGGCGAACCTGCTCGGCTCGTCTGCCAAGGGCAACGACTTCTTCAACAAGTACCTGCTCGGCACGGAGCACACGGTCTTTGCCGAGGAAGAGGGCCCGACGCGCCCGACGGAGATCAAGTGGCGCGAGCAGGAGGAGCTCCAGAAGCCGGGCGGCGCTGCCGAGGGCAAGCTCGACCTGCTCATCGACATCGACTTCCGCATGGCGGGCACGGCACTCTACTCCGATGTCGTGCTGCCGACGGCCACGTGGTACGAGAAGGACGATATCTCTTCGACGGACATGCATCCGTTTGTCCATCCGTTCCAGGCCGCTGTCGATCCGCTCTGGGAAGCTAAGAGCGACTGGGATGTCTTCCGCACGCTCGCAGAGGCCGTCTCGAAGGTCGCCAAGGAAGCCGAGCTCAAGCCGTATGAAGACCTCGTCGCCGTGCCGATCGGCCACGACAGCGAGGGCGAGACGGCTCAGCCTGAGGGCCTCGTGCGCGACTGGAGCAAGGGCGAGTGCGAGCCCATCCCGGGCAAGACGATGCCGAATCTCGTGCCGGTCAAGCGCGACTACACGAAGACGTATGAGAAGTGGATCGCGCTCGGACCGAATGTCTCCAAGAAGATGGGATCGCTGACGATGACGTGGGATTCCTCCGATGAGTACGAGGAGATTCGCACGCGCAATGGCGTCATCGAGAACAAGGACTTTGTCTCGTACGGCATGCCGTCCATCTACGACGCACGCCAGGCCGTCGAGGCCGTCATGGGCCTCTCGACGACGACGAACGGCAAGGTGGCCGTCAAGGCCTTCAAGAGCCTCAACGAGAAGACGGGCCTCAAGGGCCTCGAGCATCTGGCCAAGGACCGCGAGAACGAGCGCTTCACGTTCGATGAGATCGCTGCGCAGCCGAAGGAGACGATCACATCGCCGACGTTCACGGGCAGCAACCAGGGGCGCCGCTACACGCCATTCACGACGAACATCGAGGAGCTCGTGCCGTTCCGCACCGTCACGGGCCGCCAGTCCTTCTATCTCGACCACGAGATGATGCGCGAGTACGGCGAGGCCATGGCGACCTTCAAGCCGATCCTCGACTACCGCCCCATCAAGAATCTCTTGGGCGGCACGAAGGAGATCACGCTCAAGTACCTGACGCCGCACAACAAGTGGTCGACGCATTCGATGTACTTCGACAGCCAGCAGCTCTTGACGCTGTTCCGCGGCGGCCAGACGGTCTGGATGAGTGAGAAGGATGCCAAGGAGATCGGCGTGCGCGACAACGACTGGATCGAGCTCTACAACCACAACGGCGTCGTGACGTCCCGCGTGGCCGTCTCGCCGCGCATCCCGCAGGGCACGGTATTCATGCACCATGCCCAGGACCGCCACATCAATGTGCCGGCCTCGAAGATCACGGGCACGCGCAGCGGCACGCACAACACGCCGACGCGCATCCACATGAAGCCGACGCACATGATCGGCGGCTATGGCCAGCTCAGCTATGGCTTCAACTACTACGGCCCGACGGGCAACCAGCGCGACATGTACGTCGTCGCGCGCAAGATGCAGGGGGAGGTTGACTGGCTTGAAGATTAAAGCACAGATTTCCATGGTCATGAATCTTGATAAGTGCATTGGCTGCCATACGTGCTCCATCACTTGCAAGAATGTCTGGACCAACCGCGAAGGCGCGGAATACATGTATTTCAACAATGTCGAGACGAAGCCGGGCATCGGCTATCCGAAGAACTGGGAAGACCAGGAGAAGTGGAAGGGCGGCTGGAAGCTCGGCAAGGATGGCAAGCTCTCGCTGCGCACCGGCTCGAAGCCGGAGCGCCTGCTGAAGCTCTTCTATCATCCGGACCAGCCGGAGATGGACGATTACTACGAGCCGTGGACGTACGACTACGAGACGCTCATCCACTCCAAGCGCCGCAACCATCAGCCGATTGCCCGCCCGCGCTCGCTCATCACGGGTGAGCGCATGGAGATCAAGTGGGGCCCGAACTGGGAGGACGACCTCGCCAACGGCGAGTCGGCCCGCCAGGACGTCAACCTCAAGAAGATCTCGGAGGACATCACGCTCGAGTTCCACGACCTCTTCATGAAGTACCTGCCGCGCGTCTGCAACCACTGCCTGAATCCGGCCTGTGTCGCCGCGTGCCCGTCGGGTGCCATCTACAAGCGCGAGGAGGACGGCGTCGTACTCGTCTCGCAGGATGGCTGCCGCGGCTGGCGCCACTGCGTGCCGGCCTGCCCCTACAAGAAGGTCTACTTCAATTGGAAGACGAACAAGGCCGAGAAGTGCATCTTCTGCTTCCCGCGCCTTGAGAACGGCCTGCCGACCGTCTGCTCCGACACGTGCGTCGGACGCCTGCGCTACATGGGCGTCCTGCTCTATGACATGGACAAGGTCGTCGCCGCCGCTTCGACGCGCGATAAGGGCGAGATCTACCACCAGGTGCTCGATGTCATCGCCGACCCCAATGACCCCGAGGTCATCGAGGCTGCGCGCAGAGAGGGCATCTCGGAAGCGTGGATTAAGGCGGCTCAGGAGTCGCCCGTCTACAAGATCGTCAAGGAATGGCAGCTCGGCCTGCCGCTCCATCCGGAGTTCCGCACGCTGCCGATGGTCTGGTACGTGCCGCCTCTCTCGCCAATCACGCGCCGCATGGAGGCAAACTGCTACCTGCCGGAAGCCGATGAGATGCGCATCCCCATTGCGTACCTCGCTGAGATCCTCGCTGCGGGCAACACGTCTGTCATGACGCGCACCCTGCAGCGCCTCTTGGACATGCGCGCCGTCATGCGCGCCAAGACGACGGGCGACGACCTGCCTTCTCGCCTCGAGTTCGCGCCGGAGGTCTACGAGAAGATGTTCCGCCTGCTCGGCATCGCCAAGTACAAGGACCGCTTCAACATCCCGGCGGGCATACAGGGAAAGAGCCACGCCGAGATGCGCAAGGAGCAGGGCGGCGGCCTCTACACCTGCCCGGGTGGGGGGTGCTGATATGGCTGATGCAGCTGAAATGAAGGATTACCAGAAAGTACTGCTGCTCGCAGCCCATCTCTTCGAGTATCCCGATGCTGCCTGGTGGGCAGACCTAGAGGATTGCCGCAAGGCCCAGCGCGAGATCGAGAATGCTCAGGCCTCTTCAGTCTTCGGCGATTTCCTCGATTTCGTCGAAGAGACGGGGGCGAAGGAGTACGAGGACCTCTACGTGCGGTCCTTCGACTTCTCGCAGAACACGAATCTTTATCTGACGACGCAGGAGCGCACGGATTTCGGCAAGCAGTCGCAGGAGATGCACCACTACAAGGAGCTCTTCCTCGCAAACGGCCTCGACATGCCAAACCAGCTGCCGGATTACCTGCCGGCTCTTCTGGAGCTCTCGGCCGCCCTGCCGCCAGAGCAGGCGGGCAAGGTCCTCGGATCTATCCGCCCGCGCGTCGAGCTCCTGCGCACGCGCTTCATCGAAGCAAAGCTGCCGCATGCCTTCTTGCTCGACATCGTCTTGACAGAAACGGCAGGATTGGAGGTTAAGCCATGAATACATTCTTCTACGGCGTCCTGCCGTACATTGCCCTGACGATCTTCGTCGGCGGCACGATCGTCCGCTACACCGTCTTTGAGCGGGGCTGGACGACGAAGTCCAGTGAGTTTCTCGCCAAGAAGAGCCTCAAGTGGGCGAACCCCGTCTTCCACCTCGGCCTCCTGATGGCCTTTGGCGGCCATTTCATCGGCATCCTCGTGCCGAAGTTCGTCACGGAGGCAGCGGGGACGGATGAAGCGACATATCACATGATTTCGCTCGCGGGCGGCATCCCGGCTGCCGTCCTGTTCCTCGGCGGTTTCCTCTGGCTCATGAAGCGCCGCTTCTTCGGCACGAGCCGCATGAAGGTCAACACGAGCTCGATGGACAAGCTGCTCTATCTCGTACTGCTCCTGACCATCCTCTCGGGCACCGCGGGCACACTCTCAAACATCTCGGCCGGCTTTGATTACCGCGAGAGCATCTCGCCGTGGTTCCGCTCCGTGCTCATGCTCTCGCCGGACGTCAGCCTCATGAAGGATGTCCCCGCCATCTTCCAGTTCCACATGTTCATGTGGATGATGACGGCCATCCTCTTCCCGTTCACGCGTCTCGTGCACTGCCTGAGCCTGCCGTTCGAGTACCTCATGCGCAGCAATATCGTCTACCGCCGCAAGTGATTTTTCTTGCAGATGAAAAGCGAAGTCCAGCCGGGCTTCGCTTTTCGCTTTTCTCGGTGTAAACCTGTGCATCTGGCCTGCATGATGGTATAATGAAGGCATATTTTTGTTAGGAGATGAATATATGGAACATGAGAATACAGAGATGAAGCGGGGGCTCAAGAACCGCCATCTGCAGATGATCGCGCTCGGCGGCGCGATTGGCACAGGTCTCTTTTACGGCTCTGCCTCGACCATCGCGCTCGCGGGGCCTGCGGTGATGCTCTCGTACCTGATCGGCGGCATCGTGATTTTCCTGATCATGCGCATGCTCGGCGAGATGGCCGTCGATGAGCCGGTGTCGGGCTCCTTCAGCCACTACGCGACGAAGTACTGGGGACGCTTCCCGGGCTTCCTCTCGGGGTGGAATTATTGGTTTAACTACGTGCTCGTCTCGATGGCAGAGCTCACGGCTGTCGGCATCTACATGAACTTCTGGTTTCCCGACCTGCCGCAGTGGATTTCTTCACTCGTCTGTCTCGTGGCCATCACAGCGCTGAACCTCGTCAATGTCAAGGCATACGGCGAGGCAGAGTTCTGGATGGCACTCATCAAGATCGCGGCCATCGTCAGCATGATCCTCTTGGGTCTCGGCCTGATCTTCACGAACGGCCAGCCGTTCCCCGATAACTTCAGCAATATCTGGGAAAACGGTGGCTTCCTGCCGAACGGCCTCTGGGGGCTCGCGCTCTCGATTGCTGTCGTCATGTTCTCATTCGGCGGCATCGAGCTCATCGGCATCACGGCCGGTGAGGCCGAAGATCCGGACCACACGATCCCGCGTGCCATCAATCAGGTCATCTGGCGCATCCTGATCTTCTATGTCGGCACGATGATCGTTCTCATGGCCCTCTGGCCGTGGAACAAGGTCGGCATGGAGGCGAGTCCGTTCGTCCAGATCTTCAACAACGTCGGCATCCCGGCCGCCGCGCACATCCTGAACTTTGTCGTGCTGACGGCAGCCATCTCAGTCTACAACTCGGCCATCTACAGCAACAGCCGCATGCTCTACGGCTTGGCGGGCACGGGCGAGGCCCCTTCGTTCTTCCGCAAGCTCTCGCCGCGCGGCGTGCCCGTGCGCGGCATTCTCGTCTCGTCGGGCATCACGCTCATCGTCGTCGCGCTCAACTACTTCCTGCAGGGCCATGTCTTCATGTACCTCATGATGATTGCGACGTGCGCCGCTGTCATCAGTTGGGTGGTCATCTGTGTCACACACCTGAAGTTCCGCCGTTACTGCAGCCTGCACCATAAGGAGACGAAATTTCACGCCATCCTCTACCCGTGGGCGAACTATCTCGCACTGATTTTCCTGGCCGGCGTCATCTTCTTCATGGCCCAGATCCCCGACATGCAGCTCGCCGTGCTGTTCCTGCCAATCTGGCTGCTCGTGCTCTGGATCGGCTACTGCCAGTACAAGCGGCATAGGATTTGACCGCTGCAACATGATGTCAAAAAAAGACTGCTTCGCATGAAGCAGTCTTTTTTATTTGGCGCGCGAATCTGCTGGCCTGCCCTGTTGGGCGGCTCGCCAGGCGCGGCGGAATGTGCCTGGCGGCATGCCGATGATCTGGCGGAAGACGCGGCTGAAGTAGTTGGGGTCATCGAAGCCGACGCGCAGGGCAATCTCGGTCAGGGGCAGGTCAGTATCGATGAGCAGGGTCTGGGCTTTGCCGATGCGCCAGCGGCGCAGGTATTGAAGCGGGGCGTAGTTGGTCGTGTGCTTGAACGCATGGGAGATGTAGTCGCGGCTGGCGTGGAAATGCTGGGCAATGTCGCGGATGGAGAGGTCTTCGGCATAATGCTCTTCGATGTACGAGCGGGCGTGTTCAACCAAGAGGTTTTCTGGCTCAGCAGCTTTGACGGCCCGCTTCGAGATCTGTTGCCATACAAGATGGACGATGGTCTGGGCTGCTGCATTTGCTGCGGGATATCCGTGCGGCTTGGCGAGGCTGTGTTCAATGATGTGATAGAGGGTGCGGAGTTCTTCGGCGATGGACTGGCAGGGAATGCAGGGATGGGTGCCGGGCGGAAGCAGCGCATTGGGGCGCGCGCCGGGGCGCTGGAGTCCTGTGACGGCGATGCAGCAGGCATCCGTGAGTGAATCAAGCATCAGACTTTCATCGTGCATGATTTTACTGTCGTAGACGATGATATCGCCGGGCTGCGTATGGCATATCTCGTTGCCGACGATGTGCGTGCCGTTGCCGGAAAGCATGAAGTTGAGTTCAATGCAGTTCTCGTGCTGATGCATCGTGCGGACGCTGCGGTTCCAATGATAGAAGCCGATGAGGCGTGGTTCCTGCTGGAAGGGGGATGCTTCCTGCTGATCGATGTCGATGGAGACGGGCATGTTTTCCTCCTTTCTGGTCTGTCAGAGTCTTGATCTTGCAAAAAAAGCTCCCATGCAAACATGAAAGGGCAAGGGAGCGGAGGGGGCGGGCTTAATAGAGGCCGTTGCGGCGCAGGATGGGGATGTTGATGTGCTTGTTGAAGAAATTGATCAAAGGTCCCATGCCCAGTGCCATGACGACAGTGCCGATGCCCACGAGACTGCCGAGCAGGAAGCCGATGATGACGGCTGTGCTGTCGAGCAGGATGCGCGCATAGCGGAAGGGCAGGCGTCCGTGCGTCATATCGTCGATGATGCAGCTGAAGGCGTCGTATGGTCCCATGCCGAAGTTCAGGCACATGTAGAGCGAGACACCGAAGCAGGAGACGGCCATGCCGCTCAGCAACAGGATGATGCGGGCAGCGAGATCACTGGCCGGGACTGCGAGGACAGGGGCAAAGATGCTGTAGCTGAAGTCGGATACGGACCCCAGCAGGATGAGGTATAAGAATGTGCCGATGCGCAGGTAGCGACGGCCACAGGTCAGCATCGGGATGAGCAGCAGGACGTTGAAGATCGATACGCAGCTGCCGAAGCTCAGCCCTGTCAGCAGGCTGTAGCCGAGGTTCATGCAGGAATATGGATCGTTGCCGAAAAGGCTCAGGCGCAGCAGACTGGTCGAGCAGGCCATGCAGCTGATTGCTGCGGAAAAGAACGCACCACGCTTCAGCAGAGAGGAGGAAAGACCGGTCTGGCTGTTGCTTTTTACCTCGGCAATGAGCTTCTGATAGAGAATGAGCGGGGATGTCATCATGCTACACTCCTTCTGGGTGCACAGAAAAGATTACGTCTCAACGATGACTCTATCATACCTGTTTTTCTGGAGAAATTCCTTCACAATCTAGCAAAATGTGAAACCCGCAAAGCCTTGTCTTATCGTGTTCTTTGAAATGATTCGCTGTAAAAACTGGACATTCCTGCTTTCTGGCGGGGAGGTACAGAAAAAGCGGACAGGATGAATTCCTGTCCGCTTTGTTGTATATAGAAAACCCCTGGTTAGACCAGGGGCTCGATAAAGCTTTAGCGATGAGTCTTTAAAGGATTTAATAAACCTCCCTTGAAGTATGAAGTTGCGGTCCGTCAACTGCAACCAATACGACAAAGGAGGTATATCGTAATGAAAGATCACGATGTACATAGTTTATCACATACAAAATGGGAGTGTAAATATCATATTGTATTTGCCCCTAAATACAGAAGAAAGGTCTTTTATGGTCAGAAGCGGTACGAGATTGGTCAAATCTTAAGGGAACTGTGTCGGTGGAAACAGGTGAACTTGTTAGAAGCCGAGGCCTGTCCTGACCACATCCATATTTTAGTTGAGGTACCGCCAAAGATTAGCGTGTCTAATTTTATGGGCTTTTTGAAGGGGAAGAGCAGTTTGATGATTTACGAGAAATGGGGGAATATGAAGTACAAATATAGAAATCGAAGCTTTTGGTGTCGAGGGTACTATGTAAGTACGGTAGGCAAGAACGAAAAGAAAATAACGGAATACATTCAGAACCAGCTGAAGGAAGATTACATGTCGGAACAGTTGGTACTGGATATGACAGACCCGTTTACGGGTAGCCGGAAATAGTAAGCGTATGACGGACCGACAAGCGCTTTTAAGCGCAGCTGGTAAGCAGAGGCCTTATAAGGCCGTAAATATAAAACCCCCGGCTATGCCGGGGGATATTTATTCTCGGGGGTGAATATGCCGCTGTACTGAGATCTGAGATGGGATTACTTGGCGCGCAGCTGCGTGTAGAGGTTGACGATCTCCACAGCCATCTCTTTCATGGCCATGCCCGTCATGACGTAATCCTGTGCATGAGAGATCAGGACGTTGAACGGACCCTGGAGTTCGCCGCTGGCTTCTTTTTGCAGCAATTCCTCTGTCTGGAGTTTGTGCGCCTTCAGGAGATGCTCGTCGGCATCCTTGAGGCATTCCTCTGCCTCACCGAAGTTCCCGCGGCGGGCCTGCTTGAGTGCTTCTGCGACCTTCGCGCGACCGTCACCGGCCGCCGAGATGATTGCGAATGCCACATCTTCTGTCTTTGCCATTTATAATTCCTCCTTATTACTTCTTCAGCAGTTCATTCTCGATGCGCTCGCGTGCTGCTGGAGCCCACTCGTTCATCTTCTCGGGGAAGCCGAAGATGGAGACGCAGGCGATGTTGTCGCCGCCGACTTTCGGAGCGTCCGGCTTGAGCTGCTTGTTGGCGAAATCCATCTCGCGCAGTGTCTCGAAGATGCCGTCGAAGTCGACATCGCCCATGCCGAGGTTGAGGTGCTGGTGGACACTGACGTCCTCGCGTCCGCGCTGATTCAGAGAAGGCGGGTTGAGGATGTAGCGGCAGTCGAGCGTCTGGTTGAACGTATCGGCGAACAGGACGTGCGTGAGTTCGTCGCCGGCGTACTTGAGCATATGGCGTACATCGCCCTTGCCCTGATCGTAGAAGAAGCCGTGCGGGGAGGAGTAGACGTAGCCGAGGTTCTTGGAGCGGAAGGACTTGACCATGTCGCAGGCCTCATCGTTGAGTTCGCAGAAATCGTACGGATGCGACTGGATCTCGACGCGCAGGCCCTCGCGCTCGATGATCGGCAGCAGCTCTTCCATGGAGCGGAACCACATGCCGTTGCAGATCTCCTGCTGGTTCGGATCGCCGGAGAGCTCCGTGTTGATGACGGGGACACCCATGTTGACGGCAATCTCAATCATCTTTTTCCAGTTGGCGACGGCCATCTTGCGCTGCTCCTCAGTCGGGCCGGACCAGCGGTAGACGCAGATAAAGGATGAGATCTCGACGCCCGTCTCCTTGAGAGCCTTGCGGTATTCCTCTTCACATTCTTTGGAGAAGAGCGGATGCTTGTAGAAGGGATTGATCCGCGGATGCGGGGACTGCTCAATGTATTTGTAACCCCAGTCAGCAACCTGGTGGACGAGGTCATTGATGCTCATCTGTTTGGACAGTACATCAACATCGAATGCGATTTTCATGGTAAACCCTCCAGTTCATCAAACACGATAAAGTAATATGGATGACCCGCACAGCCTCGCGGGAGGTCTGCGCTGTTTTCTTGCTGTGCTTACAAAATACCATGGCTGAAACGAGTTGTCAAGAATGTTCCGACTACACCGTAACGCTAGTAATGGCGCGGTTTTAGCAGGATTGTACAACTATGGGAGGGGAGCGCTCGACAAGGCGGAGTTCTACAGCAGGATTGTGCAAGTTTCACCTTGAAAATTTTTTTGAAAGAAATTTTCGCGTCAAAACAATAGCGATAGATAATAAGAGAGAAGACAAGATTGTGCTATTTTGGCGCTGAGTCGGCAGTTTTTTGCCCACAACAAAGGCAACATGGTGGAATTATTTGGCGGCGTTTCGCCGTATAATGACAGTGCAAGGTCAAACAGACGACCGGGGACACGACAGGGAAAGAAAGGGAGGATTTATCCATGGCAATCCATATCACAGGCGCACCGTGCTGCTGGGGCGTCGACGATGTCAAGAATCCGTATCTGCCACCTTGGCAGAAGGTGCTCTACGAAGCAGGGCAGGCAGGCTACAAGGCCATCGAGCTTGGCCCGTACGGCTATCTGCCGCTCGACATCGACGTCGTGAGCGAAGAGCTCGCGAAGAACAACATCGGCATCGTGGCGGGCACGATCTTCGATGACCTGTTGGATGAAGGAAACTACGAGAACGTCCTTCATCAGGTCGACGATATCTGCGGCATCATCACGAAACTGCCCAAGCTGCCGACGGAGCCGGGGCAGCGTTATCCGGCGCCATATCTGACAGTCATGGACTGGGGCCACGATGAGCGCGACTACAATGCTGGACACAGCGACAGGGCGCCGCGCCTCAGCGATGAAGACTGGAACCGCATGATGAGCCACATCAAGGGCATCGCCGAAAAGGCGGCTTCGTGGGGCGTCCGGGCCGTCGTTCATCCGCATGCTGGCGGTTACATCGAATTTGCCGATGAGATCGACAAGCTCGCACGCGATATCCCGAAGGAAATTGCAGGTCTCTGCCTCGATACGGGCCATCTGCGGTATTCTGGCATGGATCCGGTCACCTGGCTGCGCAAGTACGCAGACCGTCTCGACTACATCCACTTCAAGGATATCGACGAGAAGGTCTACAACGAGGTCCTTTCGGAGCACATCCGCTTCTTCGAGGGCTGCGGCAAGGGTTCGATGTGCCCGATTGGCACGGGCATGCTCGACTATCCTGCCATCTACAAAGTGTTGACCGAAGAGATTCACTACAATGGCTACATCACCGTCGAGCAGGAGCGCGATCCGCGCAACGTCGCGACGAGCCTGCGCGATGTCAAGGCCAGCTGCGACTACCTGCACAGTCTTGGCTTTGAATGAGCCAATCGGATGGATGACGCAGGCCGGCCTGCGCATGATCCTGACAACTATAGATACTGGCCGGCATCATGAATTTTGGGATGGATTTCAAGAGTTTATTCAGACAAAGGAGCGTTTATCATGATCAATGGTGAAAAAGTACTCGATCACCCGATTCGCTGGGCTATGGTCGGCGGCGGCCGCGGCAGCCAGATCGGCTATATCCACAGGAGCGCCGCCCTGCGCGATCGTTCGTTTGAACTCGTGGCAGGCGCTTTCGATATCAATCCGGAGCGCGGCAAGGACTTCGGCATTCAGCTCGGCGTAGCGCCGGAACGCTGCTACCCGGATTACAAGACGATGCTCATGGAAGAGGCAAAGCGCAGCCCTGAGGACCGCATTGAAGCTGTGACGATTGCCGTGCCGAATGGCCTTCATTATGCGGTCTGCAAGGCTGTGCTCGAAGCCGGTTTTCATGCCGTCTGTGAGAAGCCGCTCTGCTTCACGACGGAGCAGGCAGAGGAACTCGTCCATCTGGCTGACAGCAAAGGGCTCGTCGTCGGTGTGACGTACGGCTATTCCGGCCATCAGCTCATCGAGCAGGCCCGCCAGATGGTCCTGCACGGCGACCTCGGCGAGATCCGCCTCATCAAGATGCAGTTCCCGTTCGGTGCCTACAATACGGCAGTCGAAGAGACGAATGCTGCGGCGCGCTGGCGCATGGACCCCGCTAAGGCTGGCCCGTCCTTCGTGCTCGGCGATGTCGGCACGCATCCTCTCTTCCTCGCTGAGACGATGGTTCCTGATTTCGAGATCGAGAGCCTCATGTGCACGACGAAGTCCTTCATCCCGACGCGCAAGCTTGAAGACAACGCGTTTGTCATCATGAACCTCAAGGGCGGCGCGCAGGCGACGTGCTGGGCTTCGGCCATCAACTGCGGCGCCCTGCACGGCCAGAAAGTCCGCATCGTCGGCTCGAAGGCTTCTGTCGAGTGGTACGACGAGCGCCCAAACCAGCTGACGTACGAGATCGAGGGCGAGCCGGTCCGCATCCTCGAGCGCGGCGGCGCTTACCTCTATCCTTCGGCTCGTGCGGAGGACCGCATCAGCGGCGGCCACACGGAAGGCCTCTTCGATGCGTGGTCGAACCTCTACCGCCGCTTTGCCATCGCCATGGAGAAGGCCAATAAAGGTGAGAAGGCTGACTTCTGGTATCCGGATGTCCATGCTGGTGCCGAAGGCGTCAAGTGGGTCGAGAAGTGCGTGGAATCGGCCAAGAAGGGTGCTGTCTGGGTCAAATACTGATAAAAGTGCCATATCCCCAACAAAAAGAACCGCTCATTCGAGCGGTTTTTTTGTGCATGCCCTCATATCTTGCGATATGCCTTGCGGTAGTCGCGCGGAGACATGCCGGTGATCTTGTGGAAGGCCTTGTTGAAATAGCTGGAGCTGTTGTAGCCCGTGCGGATGGCGATCTCCGTGATGGGCAGTGCCGTGTCGATGAGTAGGGTCTGTGCTTCACCGATGCGGCGGCGCGTGATGTACTGGAGCGGCGCATAGCCGTAGGCGGCCTTGAAGGCATGGGCGAGGTGGAAGCTGCTGATGTGGAATTCTCCGGCGAGTGCTGCAAGCGTGATGGTCTCGTCGTACGATGCATCGAGGCGGCTGCGCACGGCGTCCATGAGATTGTGTTCCTCGGGCGGCAGCACGATGCTGCGGCTCGTCACTTCCATGGTCAGGAGCAGCAGGGCACAGAGCAGGTGATTGATGCTCTCTTCGGGGTGGCAGCCCTTGCCCTGTGCGCCGCGGTACATGAGCTCGAGCAGATGGCAGAAGGCGGGAAAGAGCTCCTCGGTCTTCTGGACGGGAAGCACGTCCTGCGCCAAGAACTGCCCGGCGGGCAGCTCAGGCAGTCTCAGATTGCGGATGGCTCCAGAGTAGATGGAGAGATTGCGATTCGCGGGGGAGGACTCATCGTGCACGACGCCCTGACCGATCAGCAGCAGGTCGCCCTTCTGCGTGTAGTAGCGCTGCCCGTCGATGATATGGATGCCGCTGCCCTCTGTGATCAGGATGAATTCCGCGACATCCTCATGGCGGTGCATCGTGCGCGGCATCGAGGTGTACAGCGTCTCTGCGCGGTAGAGCGTCGTGAGCCGGGGCATGGCCTCGCCTGTGAAGACGGGGCGGTACTTTGTCGAGATGAATGCCATGGAACAACCTTCTTTCTGCAATGTCTTTTCTATAGTCTAGCAAGCTTTTGTGTATTTTTGAAGGAGAATCGACTGGCCGCTTGATTCCAGCAGATATCCGTGCAGAATAATACAAAAGGCAATGAAAGATAACGTTTTCTAAGACGAAACGAGACAGAAACAATGAAGTATTTTTCTGATAATTCATTTATAATATGACTTGTCAAGAAAAAGAGCGATGTTCCTGCGAGGTGGGAACGGCTAACATAATTTGAGAGGAGAAATGTAACATGGCGGAATCATCTCATCGCAAATACCTCAAGCGTGTCACAGTCGTCTCGACGTTCGGTGGCTTGCTCTTCGGTTATGACACCGGCGTCATCAACGGCGCCCTTGCCTTCATGGCCCGTCCGGATCAGTTGAACCTGACTCCGGCAGTGGAGGGCTTCGTGGCCAGTGGCCTGCTCTTCGGTGCGGCCATCGGTTCGTTCTTCGGCGGCCGTCTTTCGGATGCTGAGGGACGCCGCAAGATGCTGCTTTGCCTGGCAGTCATCTTCTTCTTCGCAGCCATCGGCTGCTCGCTGTCACCGACGGCTGGCATCCTCATCGCCTGCCGCTTCGTCCTCGGCCTGGCAGTCGGTGGTGCTTCGGTCACGGTACCTGCCTACCTGGCAGAGATGGCACCGGCCGACAGGCGCGGCCGCATGGTCACCCAGAATGAGCTCATGATCGTCACGGGCCAGCTGCTCGCCTTCATCCTCAACGCTATCCTCGGCGTCACGTTCGGCGAGGTCGGCCACATCTGGCGCTACATGCTCGCACTCGCATCCATCCCGGCTGTCGTGCTCTGGTTCGGCATGCTCGTGATGCCGGAGAGCCCGCGCTGGCTGCTGCTGCAGGGCCGTGTCAGCGATGCGATGCAGGTACTCAAGAAGATCCGCGATGAGCGCATGGCCATCGCAGAGCTCAACGAGATCCAGGACAGCATCGATTCGGAGAAGCATCTCGACAAGGCTGGTTACAAAGACCTGGCAACGCCTTGGATCCGCCGCATCGTCTTCATCGGCATGGGCGTCTCCATCTGCCAGCAGATTTCTGGCGTCAACTCCATCATGTATTACGGCACGCAGATCTTGACGCAGGCCGGCTTCTCGACGGAAGCCGCACTGATCGGCAACATCGCCAACGGCACGATCTCCGTTGCTGCCACGATCTTTGGCATGTGGCTCATGACGCGTCACGGCCGTCGTCCGCTCATCATGACGGGCCAGATCGGCACGATGGCCTGCCTCTGCGCGATCGGCGTTCTCTCGAATCTGCTCGCCGGCACCGAGATCCTGCCGTTCGTCGTCCTTTCGCTGACCGTCACCTTCCTGTTCTTCCAGCAGGGTTTCCTTTCCCCGGTCACCTGGCTGCTGCTCTCGGAGCTCTTCCCGCTGCGCATCCGCGGTATGGGCATGGGCTGCGCCGTCCTCTGCCTCTGGCTGACGAACTTCTGCATCGGCTCGGCCTTCCCGTCGCTGCTCTACTCGTTCGGCCTCTCGGCTACGTTCTTCATCTTTGCGGCCATCGGCCTTCTCGGCCTCGCCTTCGTCTACAAGTTCGTGCCGGAGACGCGTGGCCGCACGCTCGAGCAGATCGAGCATGACTTCCGCCATCACGGTGAGAAGAGCGTTCACTGCGAAGAGAAAGCTTGATCGTTCCATCTGAATCCATTGCGTGTACAGCACCCCCCTTTCCCCGCTCCGGCGGCGGGTAGGGGGTGCTTTTTATTGCAGGATATGTCAAGTCGAATCGAGAAATACTATGGTAAGATATAAATAAAGATTAAGATACGTGACAGCAGGTGGGAAAAATGGGTGTCGTTTACTACAAGCAGAATAAGAATATCCTCGAGCCGCAT
Source organism: Mitsuokella jalaludinii (assembly GCF_928722185.1). Taxonomy (NCBI): domain Bacteria; kingdom Bacillati; phylum Bacillota; class Negativicutes; order Selenomonadales; family Selenomonadaceae; genus Mitsuokella; species Mitsuokella jalaludinii. The sequence continues at coordinate 1,308,987 of NZ_CAKMXA010000001.1, read as the reverse complement.
CTCTCGTGGGAGGGCATGCGCCTCGTCTACGTGAGCTTCAACGACAGCAAGGAGACCTTGACCCCGACGGCGGTCCACTGTCATGAGAACAATCTCGAGCTCCAGTATATATGCGGCGGACGCGGCAACATCCGGATCGGACGGCGCCTCTACGAGGTGCAGAAGGGGGATATCCTCGTCTACAATCAGGGAAAATTCCACGATGAGAGCGCGGACCCGCAGGAGGGCCTGTGGTTCTACAACTGCGGCGTGACGGGGATCTCCCTGCCCGGACAGAGCGAAGGCGTGCTCATCGAGCGGGGCATCTCGCCGCGCCTTCATGCGGGCGAGTTGTCGGAGGAGATCGAGTCTCTGTTCCGTCTCCTTTATATAGAAGTGGATCGCAATCTGCCGAAGAATGATGAGATCACGCAGGCAGTCCTGCGCGCACTCGTCGAGATCATCCTCTACCAGCTGCCGCGGGAAAAGCAGCCGCCGTCCAAGGAGAAGGAACGTCTGCTGATTGACTGCAAGGACTACATCGACTGTCATTTCACGGAAGAGCTGACGGTGGAGAAGCTGGCAGAGCGCTCGCATATGAGTGTCTCGGGCTTTGCGCATCAGTTCAAGAAGATCTTCGGATTCCCGCCCATCCAGTACATCATCCGGCGGCGCATCGGCCAGGCACAGACCTTGCTGATCACGACGGACCTCTCCATCACGGAGGTCAGCGTGCGCGTGGGCTACGACAACATCAGCTACTTCAACAATCAGTTCAAGCGCTTTGCAGGAATGTCGCCACAGAGTTACCGCAAATACAAAGTTGGAGAGCGCCAGTTCAAGAACCTCAATAAACTGGTTCCGCACCTCAACAGCTAGTCTTCAGGAGCGTTTTTGCAGAAACGTGCAAGTCATCGGACTTGCACGTTATTTTTTTGGCGAAAGGGAGCAGGAACGAGAAAGTAATATTCTGAAAACAGAGGTATACTAAAACCATCAAGTGAGAGGAAAACATCCTGAAGAATAAAGAAAAGGAGCATGAATGCGATGAAACTCAGCATGAATCAGGCAACCTGCCTGGAAAAATCCAGTCTTGAAAAGGATCTCGAGCTTTGCGAGAAATACGGCTACGACATGATCGAGCCGCGCACGATGGACGGCATCCCGAACTACCTCAAGAACCACACGATCGATGAACTCGCCGCTTGGTTCAAGAGCCACAAGGTAAAGCCGCTGGCCTTCAATACGCTCTGCTTCTTCAACAACCGCACGCCGGAGGATTACCAGAAAGTCCTGCAGGAGTTGCGCCAGATGTGCGAGTGGGGCAAGAAGATTGGCTGCAAGACGATCATCACGGTGCCGACGGTCGACCTCAAGAAGGTCACGCGCCAGGAAATCCACAAGTCGGCTGTCAAGTGCCTCAAGGAGATGGGCGAGATCGCCGCAGAATACGGCATGCGCATCTCGGTCGAGTTCATCGGCCATCCGGCTGCTTCCATCAACACGTTCGGTGAAGCTTGGTCGGTCATCGAGGACGTCGACATGGACAACGTCGGCATCACGCTCGACTGCTTCCACTTCCATGGCATGGGCTCGAAGCTCGAAGACCTCGCCAAGGCAGATGGCAAGAAGATCTTCATCGTTCACCTCAACGATACGGAGGACTTCCCGATCGGCTCGCTGCTCGATGAGGACCGCGTCTGGCCTGGCGATGGCTGCATCGACCTCGACGCTATCTTCCAGACGCTCAAGAAGATCGGCTGGCAGGAAGATGTCGTCTCGCTCGAGCTCTTCCGTCCGGAATACTACAAGATGGACCCGGAAGATGTCTATCGCATCGGCAAGGAGAAGTCCGAAGCGGTCATCAAGCGCAATTTCTGAGCTGTGTCGTTGAGTCACTGAGTCATTCAGAAGTATCATTTTTAAGATATATGAGGAGGAATCATCATGTTACATGTAGGTGTCATTGGTTGCGGTGGTATGGGCAGAAGCCACATTGATCGTCTGACGAATCGCACGCAGGGTGCAGAGGTTGTCGCCGTTGCGGATATGGTGGACGCACTCGTCGAGAAGGGTGCTGCTATCGCCGGCCCGAACTGCAAGAAGTACAAGAGCGAAGCCGACCTCATCAACGATCCGGCCGTCGATGCCGTCTTCATCGTCACGCCGGGCTTTGCCCACAAAGAAGCACTGCTCATGGCCATCAAGGCTGGCAAGCGCATCTTCTGCGAGAAACCGCTTTGCACGACGGCTGAGGATTGCCTCGAAGTCATCGATGCAGAAGTCAAATCCGGCAAACACCTGATCCAGCTCGGCTTCATGCGCCGCTACGACAAGGGCTACAACGAGGTCAAGGCTGCCCTCGATTCCGGTGAGTACGGCTCGCCGCTGCTGCTGCACTGCACGCACCGCAATCCGGAAGTACCGGACAGCTATACGACGGCCATGGCTGTCCATGATACGGCCATCCATGAGATCGATGTAACGCATTGGCTCGTCAACGACGATTTCGTCTCGGCACAGGTCATCATGCCGAAGGTCACGAAGTATGCGCACACGGAACTCGCTGATCCGCAGCTCATGATCCTGCAGACGAAGAGCGGCATTGTCGTCGAGGACGAAGTCTTCGTCAACTGCAAGTTCGGTTATGACATCAACTGCCAGGTCGTCTGCGAAGATGGCGTCATCGAGATGCCGCAGCCGCTCTATCCGACGTACCGCAAGAACGCACAGATCTCGCAGACGATCGATACGGACTGCTTCGTCCGCTTCTACGGCGCCTATGACGAAGAGGTCCAGAACTGGGTCAACGAGGCAGCTGAAGGCGTCATCGGCGGCCCGAACGCTTGGGACGGCTATCTCGCAGCTATCACGGCAGATGCCCTGGTACGCGCTCAGACGAGCGGCAAGGTCGAGACGATCACTCCGGCCAAGGAGAAACCGGCATTCTACGCCTGATTTCCCGACTACTCTTTCCCACTCCTTGAAAATTCATTTCCCCTTTTACTTGTACTGTTGTTCTCTGTTCCAAGAATCGTTTCTTTGGTCCGTCGCCCGTGAGGGCTGGCGGGCCTTTTCTTTTGGACAGAAGTCAGTGGAAATTTTAGTGCGGTTGTAGTATACTGCAAGTGAGAAATCAATGGAAATCCTTATGTTTACTTTTGAATAACGATTTATGGAGGAATTGAAACATGGAAAAACATATGCTGATCACGATTTCGCGCCAGTTCGGCAGCGGCGGCCGTGAGGTCTCGAAAATCCTGGCCAAGAAACTCGGCGTGCGCCGTTACGACAAGAAGATCGTCGAGATGGCTGCCGACAACATCGAGGAGGGCATGGACCCGAAGGAAGCCGTCGAACTTTCGTACAACACGCCGTCGAACTGCCTCGGCAACCTCGGCGATTACGGCTATGAGCGCGTAGCGCGCCATAACCGCATGTACATCGAGCAGGCCAAGGTCATCCTCGGCGTGGCGGAGAAGGAGAGCGCTGTCTTCCTCGGCCGCTGTGCAGATTACATCCTCAAGGACAAGCCGAATTGCTATTCGTTCTTCATCTATGCAGATGATGACTTCCGCGCACAGCGCGCCAAGACGGACTACAATGGGGCGACGCTTGACCAGCTCAACAAGGAAGAGAAACGCCGCAAGCAGTATTATGAGTTCTACACGGGCCAGACCTGGGGTGCTCCAGAGCACTACGACCTCATGATCAACACCTCGAACATGGCGCTCGAGGATGTAGCAGATTTCATCCTCGACTACATCAAGAAGAACCCGAGAGGCTGAGTAGTCTCTTCTCTCAGAACTGCCGCATCCTGCGGCAGTTTTTTGTGTGAGGACGCGCGGGCCAGCTTCGCTTTTCTTTCGGATTGATACGGAAGTCGGCGCAAAGGGCGGCAAACACAAGCAATAAATTTTGATTATGACAGAGACTTTTCAGAATAAATTTATTTTAGGAGTTTTTGAGGGAAATGGTTTTACTTATGCCGTTAAACAGTGTAGAATAAGGATAGACAGGGGCAAGAAAACCCCTTTGAAACAGGCCGAGACATGATGCTGCAGCGGTTCGGTGCGCGGCGGCATCTGTCTGAATAGATAGTAGGGTACTAAAAGAATAGGTGGGGATTATCACATGTTAAAGAAGACGAAAATTATCTGCACGCAGGGTCCTGCTACGGAGAGACCGGGCGTAGTCGATGCACTGATTGCAAACGGCATGAACTGTGCACGCTTTAACTTCTCCCATGGTGACCACGCAGAGCACCTCAACCGCATCAACATGGTGCGCGAGGCTGCCAAGAAGGCCGGCAAGGTCATTTCCCTGATTCTCGATACGAAGGGACCGGAGATGCGCCTCGGCGAGTTCAAGGACGGCAAGGTCATGCTCGAGAAGGGCAATCAGTTCACGCTGACGTATGAGGACATCCCGGGCGATGAGACGCATGTCTCCGTCAACCACAAAGGACTCTACACGGAAGTCAAGCCGGGTGACACGCTGCTCCTCTCTGATGGCCTCGTAGCACTCAAGGTCGATGAGATCCGCGGCAAGGACATCATCACGACGATCCAGAACAGCGGCAAGATGAGCACGAAGAAGCGCGTCGCTGCTCCGGGCGTATCCCTCGGCCTGCCGCCGATCTCGGAGCAGGATGCGAAGGACATCATCTTCGGCTGCGAGCAGGACCTCGATTTCGTCGCTGCTTCCTTTATCCAGCGTCCGGAGGACGTCCTGGCCATCCGCAAGCTCATCGAGGAGCACAATGGCCACATGGAGATCATGCCGAAGATCGAGAACCTCGAAGGCGTCAAGAACTTCGATGCGATTCTCGAAGTCTCCGACGGCATCATGGTCGCTCGCGGTGACCTCGGCGTTGAGGTTCCGGCCGAGGACGTTCCGCTGATCCAGAAAGAGATCATCCGCAAGTGCAACAAGGCTGGCAAGCCGGTCATCGTCGCTACGCAGATGCTCGACTCCATGGAGCGCAACCCGCGCCCGACGCGCGCTGAGGTCTCCGATGTCGGCAACGCTATCCTCGATGGTACGGATGCCATCATGCTCTCCGGCGAGACGGCTTCCGGCGATTACCCGGTCGAGGCTGTTTCCACGATGAACCGCATCGCTTGCCGCATCGAGGAATCCCTCGAGTACAAGAATCTCTTCGTTGAGCGCGGCTTCGAGCACAGCCAGAGCCGCACGCGCGCCGTCGCACATGCTACGGTACAGATGGCTTACGAGCTCGATGTCCCGGCTATCATCACGCCGACCGACAGCGGCTACACGACGAAGATCGTATCCCGTTACCGTCCGAAAGCAGCTATCGTTGCCTACACGCCGCATGAGAAGGTCGTCCGCCAGCTCAACCTCCGTTGGGGCGTATACCCGATCCTCGGCACGCAGTGGAAGGACGTCGACGAGATGATTGCGAACGCTGTTTCCGCAGCTGTCAAGGACGGCTTCGTGAAGCGCGGCGACACGACGATCATCACGTCCGGCATCAAGCTCCAGAGCAAGACGAGCGTCGGCAACAACACGAACATGATCCGCGTCTACAAGATCTGATTGCAGGATAGCGCATATCCTGGTCTATCTCGTTGACCGAGAAGAGGCCACCGGCAGAGCCGGTGGCCTTTTGTGTCCGCTACGGAGAGATAGGCTGTACAGCTTAAAAAAATTCTACAAAACGATTGAGAATACTGTTACAATGTGATACAATAAAGAAAGAATTGGAATAAATAAAAGGAGGAGTATCTATGGGTTGGCTGGATACGATGACGCCGAAGCCAGGTGGCAGTCGCCATTGCAGCGATGATTACATGTACATGGTACATGGCGCGTATGTCGTGGCTGAAGCAGATGACAAGACCGTTTATTTTTCCGCAAAATATTCAAGTAAGTGCTATAATGGCATTCCTCTCTCCCGCCAGAAAAGCGAGAACTCGTCAGAGATGCGGGGCAACTGAACGCTGCGGGGAAGGGAATGAGGCATACGATGCAGTAACGGACGCACAACGACAAGCATGAAGATGGCTGGAACCTCTGTGTAGCAAAGGTTTCAGCCATTTTTATTGCGGAGGGAATGCATTGTATGGTATGATAAAGGAGTAATTTATTCCGCATTTTTAAGGGGGCCAATCTTTTGCTTACCATTTTAATGATACTCGATGCGATTGTCTGCATCATCCTGATTGCATCGATCCTCGGACAGGAAGCCAAATCCGCCGGCATGGGCGGCATGGGCGGCGGTGCGGATACCGTCTTCTCGAGCAAGGCGCGCGGCATGGACGCGTTGCTCGCTCGCGTGACGGTCGTCTTCGCCATTCTGTTTGCGGTCATCACCATCGTGATTGCACGTATGACGAACTGATATGATGATGATCATCCCCTGCTCTCCGGCAGGGGAAATTTTCTTGCATAGGGGGTGCTTGCCATGATCATGGAAGGGGCAGAGCCCTTTTTCCTCCCGGGAGGCAGCACGGGAGTCCTGCTCGTCCATGGCTTTACGGGGCTGCCAGCGGAGCTCTCGATGATGGGGGAGTACTTGCAGCAGCGGGGTTGCACCGTCCTCGGCGTGCGGCTGGCTGGCCACGGTACGACAGTCGAGGACATGAGCCGCATGACGGCGGAGGACTGGCTCGATTCAGTCCGCGACGGCTATGCCATGCTCAGGGGCTCGTGCGAGCGCATCGTCGTGGCTGGTCATTCGATGGGCGGCCTGCTCGCCCTGCTGCTGGCAGCCGAGAAATCTGGCAGGGATACGGGCCTCGCCGGCGTCATCTCGATGGCGGCGCCCATCTACATCGCAGAAGAGCGCGGCATCGCACAGCTGCCGCCGCGCGAGCTCTGCCGCGGCAAGTTCGTCCCCAAGGCGAGACGGCGCCTCAGGGATGTGCCGCCTGCCGTCAACCACACGTACCGCTTCATGCCCCTCGAGGGCGTCTACGAGATGCTCGCGCTCATCGAGCGCACGAAGGCGGCCCTGCCGGGCCTCAAGCTCCCGGCGCTCATCCTGCACAGCCTCAACGACAGGACGGCGGATGCGGAGAGCGCCATCTACATCCGGGAGAATCTGGGCAGCGCGCAGAAGAGGCTCGTCTGGCTCAAATCGTCGGGCCACCTGATACCGCTCGGCGAAGAGAGGGATATCGTATTCTCGGAGTCGGCCGCTTTTATCGGGGCGCTTGCCGGCGGCGGGGCAGAAGCGGATCGATAGAACAGGCAAAGACCTGATGAGAAGAAACGGATAGACAGATTGTTGGAGAAAAGAGTATGGATTTAAAAGAACGAATTTTAGCGTACATGCATGAAGAGGCGTACCGCCCGCTGCCGGCCGAGGAGCTGGCCGACGGGATGCAGCTGACGCCGGAGGACCTCGTACAGTTCGATGCAGCGCTTGAAGAATTGGAAAAAGAGGGCGCGATCATCAAGAATCGCAGCGACCTCTACGGCATCCCGAGCCGCATGCACCTCGTCGTCGGCCGCCTCTCGATGACGGCCAAGGGCTTTGGCTTCATCATCCCGGATGTGCGCGATTCCGAAGAGGAGACGGATGTCTTCGTGCCGGGCGCAGACCTCAATACAGCCATGCACGGCGACCGCGTCGTCGCCCGCGTGACACCAGCTCAGGAGGAAGGGCGCTCGCGCGAGGGCGAGATCATCCGCATCCTCGAGCGCGCGAACGAGAAGATCGTCGGCACCTTCGAGAGCAGCAAGACGTTCGGCTTCGTGACGCCGGACAACACGAAGCTCAGCCAGGATATTTTCGTGCCCAAGAAGGCCTTCCGCGGCGCGAAGACGGGCAGCAAGGTCGTCGTCGAGATCACGAAGTGGCCGGACCGCCGCCGCAATGCGGAGGGCAAGGTCATCGAGGTGCTCGGCAAGGTCGGCGACCCGGGCGTCGACGTTCTTTCGGTCATGCGCCAGTACGACCTCTCGGAGACGTTCCCCGAGGACGTGCAGGAGGCAGCCGATAACGTGGAGCAGGAGCCCTCGCCGGAGGAGTACAGAGGCCGCCGCGACCGCCGCGACCTGCCGATCGTCACGGTCGATGGCGAGGATTCGAAGGACCTCGATGACGGCGTCTTTGCGCGCCGCAATCCGGACGGTTCCTTCTTCCTCGGCGTCTACATCGCCGATGTCAGCTGGTATGTGCGTGAGAATCAGCCGCTCGACCGCGAGGCACGCGAGCGCGGCACGAGTGTCTATCTCGTCGACCGCGTCATCCCGATGCTGCCGAAGGAGCTCAGCAATGGCATCTGCAGCCTCAACGCCGGCGTCGACCGCCTCGCGATGGCCTGTGAGATGCAGATCTCGCCGGAGGGCGAGGTCACGAGCTACGAGATCGTGCCGACTGTCATCCACGTCTACCGCCGTCTGACCTACAACATTGTCAACAAGGTCCTCGTCGACAAGGCAGAGCCGTTCCTCTCGGACAACCAGGACATCCGCGAGATGCTCGAGACGCTTGAAGCACTGCGCCATGTTCTCAAGGCCAAGCGGCATCGCCGCGGCTCCATTGATTTCGATGTGCCGGAGGTCAAGGTCAAGCTCGACGACAAGGGCCATCCCGTCGCGCTCATCAAGCGCGAGGGCTCGCTGGCGGAGTCCATCATCGAGGAGTGCATGCTGATCGCCAATGAGACGGTGGCGCGTCACATGGACACGAAGCAGCAGCCGTTCATGTACCGCGTGCACGAGCAGCCGTCGGATGAGAAGATCGAGCGCCTCAACAGCCTGCTCGGCGCCTTCGGCCTCTTCGTCCACCAGTCGGAGACGGGTGACATCAAGCCGATGGACGTCCAGCAGGTGCTCGAGAAGGTCAAGGGCAAGCCGGAGGAGCGCATCATCAGCACGGTGGCCCTGCGCTCGATGCAGCAGGCGCGCTACAGCGACATGAGCCTCGGCCACTTCGGCTTGGCCGCGCGTTACTACACGCACTTCACCTCGCCGATTCGCCGCTATCCGGATCTCATCGTGCACCGCCTGCTGCGCGAGACGTTCGCGACGGGCAGCATCCCGGCTGAGCGCCAGGCGAAGCTTCGCACGATGCTGCCGGAGATCGCCGATCACGCTTCGGAGCGCGAGCGCATCGCGATCGAAGCGGAGCGCGAGACGACGGACATGAAGAAGATCGAGTACATGGCGCAGTTCGTCGGCGAGGAGTTCACCGGCATCATCAGCGGTGTCACGGCTTTCGGCATCTTTGTCGAGCTCGACAATGGCGTCGAGGGACTCGTCCACGTCTCGACGATGGTCAACGATTACTACGAGTACCGCGAAGAGCAGTTCGCGATGGTCGGCGAGCGCACGAATAAGGCGTACCGCCTCGGCGATGAGGTCGAAGTCCTGCTCGTGCGCGCGAATGTCGAAGAGCGCAATCTCGACTTCGTGCTCAAGGACAACGGCGCCTATGACCCGCTCGCGATGAGGAATGCCGTGCGCGGCGGCCGCAATAAGGGGCCGAAGCCGGCGAAGACCGACAAGGTCGATAAGAACGACAAGAACGGCAAGGCGGACAAGGGCGGCCGCCAGGAGGTCAAGAAGCGTCCGGCACGCCGTCCCGTCGACGACATCATCGCGGATTTGCCAGCAGCAGAGGGCGAGGAGAAGCCGAAGAAGAAGCGCAGCCACGGCAAGAAGAACCGCGGCGCCTCGGGCGAGAAGCTCTCGCGCCCGGACCATGGCCGCGCCCCGCGCGAGAAGCGTGAGAAACGCGAGCGCGATCACGGCAAGGGCAGGGAGCGTTCCGGTAACCGCCAGGAGCGCCGTGACCGCGAGAACGGCCGCGGGGAGCGCGACTACCATCGCGTCACGGTGACGGGCCTCAACAGCGCCGTCTGGCCGGACCCGCCGGGATACCATGAGCGCAAGCTGCGCGAGGAGGCGCGCGCCGAGAAGGCGAAGGCCGCCCCGAAGCACCGCCCGCGCCCGCACCGCAAGACAGAGGGCGGCACGACGTCCAATAAATAAGACCAATGAAACCACTCAGGTGAGATAAATGGGAAGAAAGAATGCAGGTATCAAGACGGTCTGCGAGAACCGCAAGGCACGCCATGATTACTTCATACACGAGACATACGAAGCCGGCATCGCGCTGCAGGGAACAGAAGTGAAGTCCCTGCGCGCAGGCCGCGCCAACCTCAAGGACAGCTATGCGAGCATCCAGGATGGCGAGCTCTTCGTCGAGAATCTCCACATCAGCCCGTACGACCAGGGCAATATCTTCAACCACGATCCCCTGCGCCGCAGGAAGCTCCTGATGCACAAGGCCGAGATCGTGAAGCTCTTCGCCAAGACCCGTGAGAAGGGCTTCACGCTCGTGCCGCTCAAGATCTACTTCAAGCACGGCCGGGCCAAGATGGAGATTGCACTGGCCTCCGGTAAGCACAACTACGACAAGCGCCAGGACCTCCACGAGAAGGCCGCCAAGCGCGAGATCGAGCGCGCGCTCAAGGATCGCCAGCGCTACTGACAAAAAACTCCTGCCGCTCCGCAATGCGGGGCCGGCAGGAGTTTTTTGTCAGTAGCGCGAATTACTCAGTAAGGAAGTATGTATGTTGAGAAGAGGTGATTATCATGAAAGATATGGGGGAAAAACTTGGTCGCACGCTGGCCATCGCCTTGCTTGTCGGTGCGGGCAGCGTGATCTCGGCGGTCAGCGCTGTGCCAGATTGCTTGCAGGCCGCTGAGGCGGCATCGGCAGCGGCCGAGAGGCAGGAGCATATCCAAGAGGTTGCTGGGAATGCTCTCGTGACAGTGCGCCAGCACAATGTGGCACTCAGGGACTATCAGGGCAGGGAGCTCCATACAGGCAAATACCTTGAACTGGCCGCAAAGCCTGGGGCAAGCTATGCGCTGCGCCGGTCGCTAGCGCGCTGGAATGATGCGGAGTGCACGCGCTGGGCAGGCGACGAGAAGATGCTCAGGAATGCCGTGCACTTCACCGAGGAGAACGGCATCCCGATGTATGCGCCGTATTACATGGGCCATGCCATCGCGGGCTGGGGACGCGTCGACGATGCGGTGCTGAGTTTCTGCACGCGCACGGAGTCCTATACGGGCGGCGCGCATCCGAATCACGCCTATCAGAGCTGGAATTTGGATCTCCGGACGGGCGAGCCCATCACGCTTCGCGATATCGTCACGAGCCGAAGGGCCTTCCTGACGGCTGTGGCGGCGGCGTTTCGCGCGCAGTATCCGGGGCGCGAAGATGAGACATTCCGGCGCACGATCGACGCGCAACTTGAGTCCATCTACCCGTACCTCGACTGGGATCAGTCCACGGTCTGGATCATGTTGCCCGGAGGCGGTATCCGCGTCTACTACAGCGCCTACGAGCTCGCACCGTACGCTGCCGGCGACTTCATCCTGACGCTGATGCCCGAGGGAAATCCGGGGCTCTTCAAGGCGCGCTGATATGCGTGCATGAAAAATGAAAAAATCCCATCCATCAGATAGCAGTATCTGATGGATGGGACTTTTTTTACGGGCTCAGGCCTCGACGGCTTCGCCGCGGGAATCTTCGATCTTGCCCTGGAGGTCGTGGTCGGTCATCGCGCAGACGGCGGAGTCGGACCAGACGTTCTCGGCCGTCTCGATCATGTCGATGATCGTGTAGATCGGCAGGATGACACCCATGAGGCCGAGCGGTGCACCGAGGGAGCTCATGAGCGAGAGCGTCAGGAAGTAGCAGCCCATCGGGACGCCGGCGTTGCCGATGGCGGCGAGGACGGCGACGAAGAGCCACGTGATCATGGTGCCGATCGAGAGGTCAAAGCCGGCGTTCTGCATGACGAACAGCGACGTGACGAGGATGAAGGCTGCGCAGCCGTTCATGTTGATCGTCGTGCAGATCGGCAGGACGAAGCGCGAGACGCGCGGGTTGACCTTGAGGCGCGCTTCAGCAGAGGCTAGCGTGACAGGCAGCGTGCCGGCCGAGCTCTTCGTGAAGAGCGCGACGGCGATGGCCGGTGCCATCTTGCGGAAGACGTAGAGCGGGTTGAGGCCGCGCGCGAGCAGGAAGAGCGGGATGACGATGAAGAACTGGATGACATTGCCGCCGAGCACGACGAGCGTGTACTTGCCGAGCGCGCCGACGATGACGCCGGCTTCGATCTGCGAGGAGAGCTGTGCGGCAAAGGCGAGGATGCCAGCCGGTAGAGCCCAGAGCAGGGCGCGGATCAGCGTGAAGAGGAGTTCCTGCAGGCCGTGGATGCCTTTGAGGAGCACGGCGCGGTTCTCCGTCTTCGGCATGAAGGCGAGCGCGAGGCCGACGGCCGCGGCAATCAGCATGACGGACAGGACATTGCCGGCGAGGAACGGCTGCAGCATGTTGTTCGGGATGACCGAGAGGAAGTGGTCGTAGTAGGAGAGGGAGCCGAGCTTCTGCATCGGGACGTCCGAGGCACCGGCGCCGATGAGGTCAGCCGGCAGATTGCCCGGTGCAATCCAGAGGTAGAGGATGAGGCCGATGGAAGCGGCGGCAATCGTCGTCAGCAGCGTGTAGGTGACGGCATGCGCGAAGATGCGGCCCGTGTCCTTCTTGGCGCCGAGCGCCGAGAGCGTCGTGATGACGGCAAGCGCGATGGTCGGCACGGCGATGAACTGGAACAGGCGCGTGAAGACCGTGGCCACGAAGTTGAAGAGCTCGTTGAGCGCAGGAACCTGCAGCCAGCCGAGGATGGCGCCGACAATCAGAGCGGCGAACCAGAGGATCATCTGCTTGGCCTGCCCGCCCTTGCGCTGGCGCAGGGCCTCGTCCTTTGCGAGGTCGACGGAATCTTTATTGGGATTTGCCATGATATACCTTCTTTCTTTGATGCAATCGTGGATGATGGCTAAGTGCTTGTAAAGCATATATGATTAATATGTGATACATTATAGATGGATTGCGGCGGCCTGTCAAGAGTGAAAATCACCATTTTGGCAATCGTGCCTTTGACAGAGTGGAAATGTCATTGCTATACTGGACCATAGTATCACATGACAGAGAAAAGAGAAAGATAGAAAGAGAGGCGGATGATATGGAAGGACAGGACGAAAACAAGCAGCAGGAGAAAGTGCACAAGCGGCGCATCCACTACAGCGGGCGCTATCCGCGCCACTTCGCGGAGAAATACAAGGAGCTCAACCCGGAGAAGTACGGGGAGGAGATCGCTCACGTGCGCGCCAAGGGGAATACGCCGGCTGGCACGCACATCCCCATCATGGTCGAGGAGATCCTCGCGATTCTCGCGATAAAGCCGGGTGAGCGCGGCTTTGACGCGACGCTCGGCTACGGCGGCCACACGATGGCGATGCTCGAGAAGCTCGAGGGCAGAGGCCACCTCTACGGTGGCGATGTCGATCCGATCGAGTCGGCCAAGACGGAGGCGCGCATCCGCGCGAAGGGCTATGGACCTGAGATCTGGGAACGCCGCCTGATGAACTTCTGCGAGATCGACAAGCTAGTAGAGGAGGCCGGCCCTTTTGACTTCGTGCTAGCCGACCTCGGCGTCTCCTCCATGCAGATTGACAATCCGGAGCGCGGCTTCACCTACAAGTCGGACGGCCCGCTCGACCTGCGCCTCAACCCGCAGGCGGGCATCTCGGCAGCGGACCGCCTGCGCGAGATGACGCAGGCGGAGCTCGTCGGCATGATGCAGGAGAACGCCGATGAGCCGTATGCCGAGGAGATCGCGCGCCAGATTGTCCGCGCAGAGAAGCGTCGGCCCATCCGCACGACGCGGGAGCTCTACGCGGTGATCGAGGCGGCTCTCGAGAAGGTGCGCCTGCAGCGCGGCGCGGACGGCAGGCAGCCTGATCGACGCGACGTCATCCGCAAGAGCAGTGCCCGCGTCTTCCAGGCCCTGCGCATCGATGTCAACCACGAGTACGAAGTCCTCTACGAGTTCATGGAGAAGCTGCCGTTTGCGCTGGCACCGGGCGGGCGCGCCGCCATCCTGACGTTCCACTCGGGCGAGGACCGCATCGTCAAGAAGGCGTTCAAGGCGTTCCACCAGCAGGGCATCTACCAGGACATCGCGCGCGATGTCATCCGGCCAAGCCGCGAGGAGTGCTACAACAACAGCCGCGCGCACTCGACGAAGTTGCGCTGGGCCATCCGCGCCGAGTGAGCCGCGCTTGTGACTGGCTCACGGACTTCGCGCCTGACACTTGCTATACTGGACGGGTAAACGTCCGCATAGCGGACGATGGACGATGATGGAACCGAAAAATGAGATTGAGAAAAGCAAGAAAGAAAGCAAGAAAGGAAGTTCCTGGATGACGATGGAGAAGACAGATCTTTTGGTGATTGGCGCAGGCCCTGCGGGCATCTCAGCAGCGCTCTATGCGAGGCGCGGCGGCCTCTCTGTGACGGTTGTGACAAAGGGCATTGAGACGGGCGGCCTCTCTAAGGCGGAGAAAATCGAGAATTACTACGGCTTTGCTGAGCCTATCTCCGGCAAGGAGCTCCTGCGCCGCGGCGCGGCAGGTGCCAGACGCCTCGGCGTGGAGATCGTCGAGGAGGAGCTCTTGGCGCTCTCCTTCAACGATACGTTCGACGGCTTCAAGGCTGCCTCCCGTCAGCACGAGTGGGAGGCATCGGCCGTCGTTCTCGCTGCCGGTGCTTCGCGCCGCACGCTGCCGATACCGGGGATAGCAGAATTCGAGGGCAAGGGTGTGAGCTACTGCGCCATCTGCGATGCCTTTTTTTACCGCGGCAAGAAAGTCGCCGTCATCGGTTCGGGCGAGTATGCCGTGCATGAAGCACAGGTCTTGCTGCCGCATGCCGAGATGGTTACGCTGCTGACGAACGGCGAGCCGCTGACGGCGGAGGTGCCCGATGATGTGGCAGTATGCGATGGCAAGATCGCAGCCGCGGAAGGCGCGGGGCGCGTCGAGCGCGTGCGCTTTGCAGACGGCGAAGTGCTGCCGCTCGACGGGCTCTTCCTCGCCATCGGCACGGCGGGCAGCTCGGAGCTGGCGCGCAAGATCGGTGCCATGCTCGACGGTGCCGATGTCAAGGTGGACGTGCATCAGGCGACGAATGTGCCGGGCCTCTTTGCGGCAGGTGACTGCACGGGCGGTCTGCTGCAGGTGGCCAAGGCCGTTCATGAGGGGGCCGAGGCCGGTCTCTCCGCGCTGCGCTATGTGCGCAGCAAGCGCAATGCCAAGTGATGGCACATGATGATACGATGGTTTTACGAGAAAGAAGGATGATTTCTTGACGACAAAACGATGGCTCGGTGTCCTGGGCTTCACGATTTTCGGTATCCTGCTCTTCGCGAGCTGGCTGCTTCCGGGGCAGACGGGCTTCTGGTATGGACTCGACAGCTCGGTCTTTTTCTTCTTCAATCATTTGATCGGGCAGAGCCAGGCCCTGCTCTATCTGGTGGCCTTCACGAATCTGCGCCCGTTCGATGCAGTGGCCTTCCTCTTCATGCTGGGAATCTTCTACCACTACTACCGCCAGCAGGATGCCAAGGGCAGGCGCTGGATGCTCTGCATCGGCCTGACGATGCTCGTGACGGCTGTGATCGCGAAGCAGTTCGACATGATGCTCGGCTTTGAGCGGCCGAGCGCGACGAAGTTCTTCACCCTGCAGGGGGTGCCCGTGCTGCGTGTCTCCGAGCTCACGGGCTGGCCGGCCAAGGACTGGTCGAGCACGAGCTTTCCAGGCGACCACGGCATGATGCTCTTGATCTTCACCTTTTACATGCTGCGCTATTTCGGCAAGAAGGCCTTCGCGGCGAGCCTGTTCGTCGTCATCGTCTTCTCGATGCCGCGCATCATGTCGGGGGCACACTGGCTGACGGATGTCGTCGTCGGCTCCGGCTCCATCTGCAGCATCGTCCTGAGCTGGATGCTCCTGACACCGGCATCGGACCGCATCATTGCGCTGTTTGACCGCTATCTGCCGCATCAGGACAAGGCCAAAACGAAAAAATGAATCTTGTTTTCAGCAGTGCAGTCCACGAGGCTGCACTGCTTTTTTGCTGGATACCTATTCTGCTCAGAGGAAATCCTGTGCTATAATGAAAGGAAAGGTTTTGGAAAAGGGTGAACATACTTTGGATCAAAAGTCATATGAGCTGTTGCAGACGAGTATCGTTCAGGGCGCGGACGGACTCGGCCAATATTTAAAGAAGATTCTGAGCAAGCCAATCCTGCTGGTCACGGGGAATGGCAGGGAGTTCTATCCGGAGCGGATTCCCGTGGCGGAATCCATCCGCAAGATCCTCTGCCATATGCCATCTTTTCAAGACGAACAGTATTATTACATACATGACAGGCGCCTGCTCGTGTTGCAGGAAAGCCTGCCGCAGGAGGAGTTGCGCCTCTTCCTCTTCATCAGCCGCACGGCGGCAGAGGACATCGATGAGCTCGTTCAGAAGGTCAGGCCGGCACGCCTGGCGCTGGCGTATTTCCTGCGCAGCCAGATTGACCTCGGGAACGAGATACAGCGTGCCATTGAGGGGATACTGACGGATGCGTTCTCTGGCATACAGTACCGCCTCGAGAATCTGCTGCGTCGGAACGGCATCCATCTCGATGAGAGCCAGGCGTACCGCGTGATGCTCGTCGAGTTCGAGGACCGCTCCGTCTCGGAGATGGAGGTGGACTTCAAGGGGAGCCTCGCGCAGCTCGCGCACCGCTACACAGATGTCATCCTCTGCCCCTTGACCTGGAACGGCAGGGGCCTCGTCATCATGCCGGACGTCGACCGCATCGCCGACCAGGCGCTCTGCGAGCATGCGAAGGTCATGCAGGATCTCCTGCATGACTGGCAGCAGGATTTCTCGAAGCGCCATCAGGTCCGGCTCGACTGCGGGCTCGGCGATCCGCACGTGCTGCCGGAGATCCAGAAGAGCTATCAGGAGGCGCGCCTGGCGCTGTCCTACGGCCGGACGAAGCATGAGCACGGCTTTTTCCGCTGCTACGAGGACTGCGGCATCATCAGCAATATCTTCTCGGGCGGCGTGGAGTCAGCTTTTGCCTTCTGCCGCTCGGCGCTCGGGCGTCTGCTCGACTACGACGGCGAGAATGACGCGGATCTCTTAGTGACGCTCAAACTGCTCTTGGAGACGAACTTCAACTACTCAGCAACGGCAGCCGACCTCTTCATCCACGCCAACACGGTGCGCTACCGCTGCGAGAAGATCGAGCAGCTGCTCATGCTCGACCTCCGTGACCCCGATGTGCGCTTCAATCTCTATGCGGCCTTGCGCGTACAGGAGATCCTCGTCGACATGCACATCCTGCCAGGCGGCTACGTCGGCAGGGTGCACGAGAAGCTGCACAGCAGTGAGGCTGCCACCGGTCATTGAAGCCGCGTAAAGCCATGTGCTTTTGAACTCCGCCATTGCGAAAAAAACGTGGCGACGATATAATGAGAAGAATGACTCTACCTTGACCAGAAGGCCGAGAAGCGTGTGAAGGAGGCAATCGAGATGGGACTGCGATGGGATGCGATTTCGGGTCATGCGGGGCAGAAGGCATCTCTGCGCACGATGCTGCGCGAGGGGCGCCTGCCGCATGCCCTGCTCTTTGCGGGCCCTGACGGCATCGGCAAGCGCATGCTCGGCCATGTGCTCGCTGCGGCCATACTCTGCGACTCGCAGGAAGGCCCCTGCGGCCACTGTGAGTCCTGCCGGGCGATGCAGCTCGGCTCGCATCCCGACTACCTCGAAGTCGTGCCAGAGCAGAATGGCAAATCGGCGGCCCAGATCCGCATCGAGGCCATCCGCTCCATGCAGACGCAGGTTTCACGCTATCCCGTGCTCGCCAAGCAGCGCGTCGTCCTCATCGATGAGGCGGACCGCATGAATGAAGCGGCGCAGAATAGTCTGCTGAAGACGATCGAGGAGCCGGAAGGCCCCGTGACTTTCATCTTGGTCACGAGTGCGCGCAGTGCCCTGCTCGACACAATCCTCTCGCGCTGCATGCCCATGGCCTTCGGCATGCTCACGCCGCAGGAGATGAAGCCGGTGCTGCTGGACCGCGGCGTGCCAGAGCAGGAGGCCGCGGAACTCGCCGCTCTGTCGGATGGCAGCCCCGGGCGAGCCCTGATGCTTCACGAGCACGAAGGCCTGCACCTGCGCGGCGAGGTGCTGGAATTCTTGACGCAGCTGCCGTCCTTCGACATGGAGCGCGTCTGGTCGCTCGCCAGCGATATGGGCGCGCGCGACCGCGAGGCGCTGCGGGAATGGTTCCTGTATCTCAACATGATGCTGCGCGATCTTCTCGTCCTGGCTGAGGACGGAGGCAGCGCGCTCTTGTACCATGCGGATATCCGCGCGAAGCTCCTGGAGCTCCTGCCGCGCTATCCGGAGGACATTGTCTTCGCGCTGCTCGGAGAGCTGCGCGAGGTGCAGAAGCGCCTGCAGGCCAATGTCAATCTGCGCCTTCTGATGGAAGGCTTCTTGATCCGTGCGCGCGATATCGCGCTGCGCACGCTTTGATATATTTAGGAGGAACATATTGGAGACAATCATCGGAGTCCGCTTCAGGACAGCGGGCAAGATCTATCATTTCAGCCCCGGGCAGCTCACGATTGCCAAGGGACAGCATGTCATCGTCGAGACGGCGAGGGGCATGGAGTGCGGGCGCGTCGTCACGGGTCCCGAGGAAATCGAGCCGGCACCGGATGCCCCGCCGCTCAAGGTCATCCAGCGCATCGCGAATGCGCACGACCTGCAGCGCGTCGAGGACAACCGCAAGCATGAGAAAGAGGCGCGCGTCATCTGCAAGAAGAAGATCCGCGAGCACGGCCTTCCCATGAAACTCGTCTCGGTTGAGTACACGTTCGACCTCAACAAGATTATCTTTTACTTCACGGCGGACGGTCGCATTGACTTCCGCGACCTCGTCAAGGACCTTGCCTCTGTCTTCCGCACGCGCATCGAGCTGCGCCAGATCGGCGTGCGCGATGAGGCCAAGATGATGGGCGGCATCGGCTGCTGCGGGCGGCCGCTCTGCTGCGCGACTTTCCTAGGGGATTTCGAGCCTGTGTCCATCCGCATGGCTAAGGAGCAGAATCTCTCACTAAACCCGACGAAGATCTCGGGCATCTGCGGCCGCCTCATGTGCTGCCTCAAATACGAAAGCGACTGCTACTGCGGCCAGTGCCCGAAGCAGGTGAAGAAAATCCAACCGCCGCAGCAGGGCGGCCGCGTCGTCACGGTGGATGGGGAAGGCAAGGTCATCTCTCTCAACCAGCAGCGGCGCACGGCGACCATCCTGCTCGACAATAGCCGCACGGTTGTCGCTGCGTGGGAAGATGTCATCGAGCAGGAAGTCGAAGTCGAGAGCGCGGAGCAAAAGGCGCCTGAGGTCAAGCGGGAGCCGCGCGAAGAACGCCGCCCGTCGAAACGCGAGCGCATGGGCAGCCGCCGCCCCCGCGAGGGACGCGAGCACGGCAGCCGCAGCGGTCGCAACGGCAGCAATGGTAATGGCAGCAACGGAAGCAGCGAGCAGGCAAGAGAGCACAGCTCGCGCAGCCGCCGCAGCCGTCGCCCGCGCGAGAACCGCAGCGCTGAGCGCCAGAGCCGGCCGCACAATGCGCGCCGTCCGAGAGCGCCGCGCGAGAAGCAGGAGAGCGGGCAGCCGAAGGAGCAGGCCCGTCAGGATGCGAAGTCATGAGAGAGGCAGTGCTTCGCGAGCACGAGCGGCTCGATGACCTCATGAGGAGTGGCCGCAAGATCATCCAGGACACGCGGGAATTCTGTTTCTCGCTCGACGCGGTCCTCCTTGCGCATTTCCCGCACTACCGCTCACGCCAGCGCGTGCTGGAGCTCGGCACGGGCACGGGCGTCATCCCGCTCCTCATCGCCGATGAGGTTGCACACGTCGAAGCCGTGGAGATCAGCCCCGTCATGGCGGAGCTCGCGGCGCGCAATGTCTACATGAATGAGCTCGAGGCGCGCATCTCGGTCCGGCAGGGCGACTACCGCGAGATCCGCACGCTCTATCCCGCCGAATCCTTCGACACCGTGCTGGCCAATCCGCCGTACCGCCCCGTGGCGCACGGGCAGGTCAACAAGATGAGCGGCGTCGCGCGCGCACGCCATGAGTTCACGGCGCGGCTTGTGGACGTCGTGCGGGCTGCGCGCTACGCGCTGAAGTTCGGCGGCCGCTTCGCGATGGTCCATTTGCCAGAGCGCCTCGGCGAGATCATCGTGGCCATGCACGAGAATCAGATGGAGCCCAAGCGGCTGCGCATGGTGCAGCCGAAGGAGGGCCGGGCGCCGAACATGATGCTCATCGAAGCCGTTGTCGGCGCGGCCCCTGGAGGGCTCAAGGTCATGCCGCCGCTCATCGTGCATCGGGAAGACGGCAGCTATACGGAGGAGATCCTTGCCATCTACGGCATGCAGGATGCAGGAGAAAACAAATGAAGGAACAACAGGAAGAGAAGCGGGGCGCTGCCGCAGGCACCCTCTACCTCTGCGCGACACCAATCGGCAATCTCGAGGACATGACGTACCGCGCTGTGCGCATGCTCGGCGAGGTCGAGCTCATTGCGGCGGAGGACACGCGTCACACGCGCCAGCTTCTCACGCATTTCGACATCCACACGAAGCTCACGAGCTATCACGAGCACAATAAATTCACGAAGGGGCCGGAGCTCGTGGAATGGCTGCTGCAGGGCCACGACCTGATCTGCGTCAGCGACGCGGGCCTGCCAGGCATCTGCGACCCGGGGAGCCATCTCGCCATGCTCGCCATCGAGGCGGGCATCCGCGTCTCGCCACTTCCGGGCTGCAATGCGGGGCTTTCAGCCCTGATCTGCTCGGGGCTTGACACGACGCGTTTCACTTTCGTCGGCTTCCTGCCCAAGACGGCCAAGAAGCAGAAGGAAGTCCTAGCAGAGGTCAAAGATCACCGTGAGACGCTGATCTTCTACGAGGCGCCACACCACCTGCGCGCGACACTGCGCCAGCTCATAGCTGCCCTCGGGGGCGCACGCCGTGCTGCATTCGGTCGTGAGCTCACGAAGCGCTTCGAGGAGTTCCACCGCGGCACGCTGCAGGAACTCGCAGACTATTACGACGCGCAGGAGCCGCGCGGCGAGTACGTCCTGATCGTCGAGGGCTTCTCCGGCGAGGAGACTGAACCTGAGGTGCAGCAGAAGGACCCCGTCGCGCTCTGCCGCGAGCTCATGGCGGCAGGGCTCGGCAAGAAAGACGCCATGCGCGAGACGGCAAAGACGCTTGGCATTGCGCGTCGCGATGTCTACAACGCTTTGCTGCAGGCGGATTCGTGAGAGCGATTGGATCTGTACGGAAGACCAGGCTGCGACCTGGTCTTTTCTTTTTGATAGAAACAATTCCAGAAAACGTTTACAATAATACTTGACAATACAGCTTAGACGCGGTAAACTAGAGACAACAAGAAAAAAGAAGGTGCAAATCGGCGGGTAATCAGGTTTGCGCCATCTTTTAGGGGCTATAAGAAAACGTTTACCGAATCATATCGATCGGAGACGTACAGAGCCAAAGCAGACGAAGAGTCAAACTAAGGCGATGGAGGGTTACAAAAATGGAAATCTTAGCGACGATGAAACAGGAATTTGCAAAGCAGTTCGGCGGGGAAGCGGAGCGCAGCTACTTCTCCCCAGGCCGCGTCAATCTGATTGGCGAGCATACGGACTACAATGGCGGTCATGTTTTCCCGTGCGCCATCTCGCTCGGCACGTACGCTGTCGTCGCAGACCGCAAGGACATGACGACGCGCATCTACTCGATGAACCTTGCCGACAAGGGCATCATCGAGTTCCCGATGACGGGCCTCTCTTATGACACTGCCAAGGATTGGGCAAACTACCCGATGGGCGTCGTCGATGTATTCGAGAAGGCCGGCCACAAGGCCACGCACGGCTTCGACATCCTGATCTACGGCACACTGCCGGCAGGCGCTGGCCTTTCTTCTTCGGCTTCGCTCGAGGTGCTGACGTCGGTCATCCTCAATGAGGCATTCGGCTTCGGACTCGACATGATCGAGATGGTCAAGCTCTCGCAGAAGGCAGAGAACCAGTTCGTCGGCGTCAACTGCGGCATCATGGACCAGTTCGCTGTCGGCATGGGCAAGAAGGACTGCGCTATCCTGCTCGACTGCAACACGCTCTCGTATCGCTACAGCAAGATCGCGCTTGAGGACGCGAGCATCGTCATCACGAACACCAACAAGCCGCACAGCCTCGCTTCCTCGGCCTACAATGTCCGCCGCGCACAGTGCGAGCATGCGCTCAACGAGCTCAAGGAAGTCAAGCCGGAGCTCAAGGCACTCGGCGAGCTCGGCAATGACGAATTCAATCAGATTGCCGGCCACATCGAGGAAGTCCTCGAGCGCCATCGCGCACGCCATGCCGTCTACGAGAACAACCGTACGCTCGACGCCGTCAAGGCACTCGAGAACAATGATGTCACGGAGTTCGGCCGCCTGATGAACGAGTCGCACTTCTCGCTGCGCGACGACTACGAAGTGACGGGCAAGGAGCTTGACACGCTCGCAGAGATCGCATGGCAGCAGGAAGGTGTCATCGGCTCGCGCATGACGGGTGCAGGCTTCGGCGGCTCCACGGTCAGCCTCGTCAAGAACGATGCCATCGAGGCATTCAAGAAGAATGTCGGCGAAGCATACACGGAGAAAATCGGCTACGCGCCGAGCTTCGTCGTCGCCAGCATCTCGGACGGCACGCATCGCATCGAGGGCTGACGTAACAGGATCTTAACGAATCGGTAAAATTTTTCGGTACAATCTGCTGTATCATAAAGGAAAAAAGGAGAAGATCACATATGTCTATTCTGGTTTGTGGCGGCGCTGGCTATATTGGTTCTCATGCAGTCCATCAGCTCGTGGAGAAAGGTGAGGATGTCGTCATTGTCGACAATCTGCAGACGGGGCATCGCGATGCCCTGAATCCGAAGGCGAAGTTCTACGAGGGCGATATCCGCGACGCAGCCATCCTCGACAAGATTTTCACGGAGAACAACATCGAGGCGGTCATCCACTTCGCAGCGAACTCCCTCGTCGGCGAGAGCGTCCAGAAACCCTTGAAGTACTTCAACAACAACGTCTACGGCATGCAGGTGCTGCTCGAGGCGATGGTACGCAACAACGTCGATAAGATCGTCTTCTCGTCGACGGCTGCTGTCTACGGCGAGCCGAAGCGCGTGCCGATCATGGAAGACGATCCGACGGAGCCGACGAACCCGTACGGCGAGTCGAAGCGCACGATGGAGAAGATGATGAAGTGGGTCAGCCGCGCGAACGGCATCCGCTACGTCTCGCTGCGCTACTTCAACGCAGCCGGTGCACTCGACGATGGCTCCATCGGCGAGGACCACAACCCGGAGACGCACCTCATCCCGCTGATCCTGCAGGTCCCGCTCGGCAAGCGCGATCACATCACGGTCTTCGGCGATGACTATCCGACGCCGGACGGCACGTGCCTGCGCGACTACATCCACGTCATCGATCTTGCTGACGCTCATGTGTTGGCCCTCGAGTACCTGCGCAAGGGTGGCGAGAGCAACATCTTCAACCTCGGCAACGGCAAGGGCTTCTCGGTCAAGGAGATGATCGAGGCAGCAAAGAAGGCGACGGGCAAGGACATCAAGGTCGAGATGGGCGCACGCCGCGCCGGCGACCCGGCCCAGCTCATCGCTTCCTCGGACAAGGCCAAGAAGATCCTCGGCTGGAAGCCGCGCTATACGAACGTCGAGCAGGTCATCGGCACGGCCTGGACCTGGCACCAGAAACACCCGAACGGCTACGAGAAATAAGATAGGCAGTCTTGCAAGAGCCGAAAGGTGAAAGGAAGGAAAATCATGTCCATCAATACGGAAATCAATCGCTTGTTGAATTTTGCAAAGCAGAACATGCTGATCAACGAGGATGACTACTACTATGCGGCCAACCGCCTGCTCGACGTCCTGAAAGTCGATGCCTTTGAGCCGGAGTTCGTCGACGAGAAGCTGCCGACGGCCATGCCGATCCTCGAGAACATGCTCGATTACGCTGCCGAGAAGGGCCTGATCGAGAATACGACCGAGAATCGCGACCTCTTCGACACGCGCATCATGGACTGTGTCATGCCGCGCCCGTCGGAAGTCGTGCGCCGCTTCACGAATGACTACGCGCGCAGCCCGAAGGCCGCGACGGACGAGTTCTACAAGATGAGCATCGCGTCGAACTACATCCGCAAGGACCGCATCGACAAGAACATCGTCTGGAAGACGGCGACAGAGTACGGTGATCTCGACATCACGATCAACCTTTCGAAGCCGGAGAAGGACCCGCGCGACATCGCCAAGGCGAAGCTCGCACCGTCCTCGGGCTATCCGAAGTGCCTGCTCTGCCGCGAGAACGAAGGCTATGCCGGCCATCCGGGCCATCCGGCTCGCGAGACGCACCGCCTGATCCCGCTGCGCCTCTCGGCTCACCGCTGGTTCTTGCAATATTCCCCGTATACGTATTATAATGAGCATTGCATTGTCCTGAACCGCAAGCACGTGCCGATGAAAGTCTCGCGCAAGAGCTTCGAGAATCTCCTGGACTTCGTGACGATCTTCCCGCACTACTTCCTTGGTTCCAATGCAGATCTGCCGATTGTCGGCGGCTCCATCCTCTCGCACGACCACTATCAGGGTGGCCGCTACACCTTCGCGATGGCCAAGGCCCCAATCGAGAAGTTCTATACCTTCCCGGGCTTTGAGGACATCAAGGTAGGCCGCGTCAAATGGCCGATGTCGACGATTCGCCTGCAGGGCGAAGACCGCGAGGAGCTCGCGGACCTCGCCGAGAAGATTCTCGATGCATGGCGCAAGTACAGCGACCCGAGCGTCGAGATCCTCGCTGAGACGGACGGCACGCCGCACAACACGATCACGCCGATTGCGCGCCGCCGCGGCAATCTCTACGAGCTCGACCTCGTGCTGCGCAACAACCGCACGACGAAAGAGCACCCGCTCGGCCTCTTCCATCCGCATGCCGAAGTGCATCACATCAAGAAAGAGAACATCGGCCTCATCGAGGTCATGGGGCTCGCTGTGTTGCCGGCCCGCCTCAAGAAGGAGATGGCTCGCGTCGGCGAGGAGCTCGTCAAGGGCACGCCGGATATCTCGGGCATGACGGAGATTGCCAGCCATGCTGACTGGTACAAGATGCTCCGCGAGAAGTACCCGACGGTATCGGAGCAGGATGTCACGGGCATCCTCGAGGAGGAAATAGGCAAAGTATTCGAGACAGTTCTCACGCATGCCGGCGTCTACAAGCGCGACGCGAAGGGCATGGAGGCATTTGACCGCTTTGTTGCAACTGCTGCTAAGGATTGAGGACTCTCATCATCCAAAGAAAGCAGGGAACGACCATGGAAATGAAGAAGAAAGCCACCATCGTGGACGTCGCCAAAGAGGCTGGCGTCTCGGTTGCGACAGTGTCGCGCGTCGTCAACGGGAATTATCCGGTCAAGCCGGAGACGCGTGAGCGCGTCCAGTCTGCCATCAACGCACTGCAGTACGTGCCGAATGTGCAGGCTCGCGAGCTCAACACGCGCCATTCCTCGACGATCGGCGTCGTGGTGCCCGGCCTCTACAACATGTTCTTCGCAGAGGTCATCGACGGCATCGAGAAGTCCATGCGGCGTCAAGGGTATTCCTTGCTGCTGAACTGCGCGCAGAACGATCCGGAGCTCGAGATGGAGTGCATCAATGCGCTCGTCTCGCGCAGTGTCTCCGGCATCATCGTCATCAGCCCGAACACAGAGGGGCTGCGCGAGGAGTTCTACCGCCGCATCGTCAAGCGTGTGCCGCTCGTCTTCATCAATGGCTATCACCGCATCCCGAACGTCTCGTACGTCGCCAACGACGAGGCACTCGGCACGAGGCAGGCGCTCGAGTACTTGACAGGGCTCGGCCACAAGCACATCCTCTTTGTCCGCGGTGAGAATTCCGATTCCTATACGGTCAAGGAGCGGGCGTACCGCGCCTTCATGGCGGAGCAGGGCCTCTTCAATGAGAAAGACATCGTCGACATCGGTGAGGGCAACAACATCGATACGGTGACGTCTGCGCGCATCAAGCTCATGAAGGTGATGCCGGAGCTCGCTCCGACAGCAGTATTCTGCTGCAATGACCTCATGGCGACGGGGGCCATCCGCGCCTGCAAGCGCCTCGGCCTCCGCGTGCCGCAGGACGTTTCGGTCGTCGGCTTCGACAACATCACGCTCTCGAAGCTCGTAGACCCGCAGATCACGACGATGGACCAGAACATGTTCCAGCTCGGCAGCAACGCCGCCGCCGTGCTCGTCGAGATGATCCACGGCGGCCAGAGCAAGCGCATCACGCTCGAGAACATCCTGATCACGCGCGAGTCGACAGGCCCCTGCAAAACAGAAGCATGACAGAAGCTCTCCACTGCATAAGCGGCGGGGAGTTTTTTTATCCGCAAATATCGAGGGAAGCGACGGGGATGAGGGCACTGCCTTGATATGGTATAATGGGGTGGATGCTCTCGAGCATTCGACACGATTGACATTGACATTTCGATTGACATCCTGGAGGTTTTTATGAAGATTTCGCGTGTGATGCTGGCGGCCGCGCTCTGCGGGGCCTCGCTCTATCCCATCCCGTCCCTGATCGCGCCGGTGATGGCCCAGGCCGCCCCGGCTGCCTCGTCGAAGGCGGCCGATGCCGCGGTGCGCACGATACCGGGGCGCCCCCAGTTCCCCGAGAAGATGGCGGGCAAGGTCAACCGCCGCGCGATGGACAGCGTCAAGTGGCGTTTGGCGCCGGCTTACGAGGAACCGATGCTCGAGGCGGAGGCCGCGGCCGATACCATCACGATCATGGGCGCGGCAGAGGCGTCTGAGGAGCAGATGGTCCACTACATCGAGAAGCGCAACCCGCAGCCCAAGCTCAACTGCTCGGTCGAGGACATTGTCCGCTACTACTACGAAGAGGCCGGCCGCGAGGGCATCCGGCCGGACGTCGCCCTGTGCCAGGCCTTGAAGGAGACGGGCTTCTTTGCCTACGGCGGGGACGTCTCGCCGAAGCAGAACAACTTCTGCGGCCTCGGCGCGACGGGCAATCGCGAACCGGGCGCGAGCTTTGCGACGCCGCAGCTCGGCGTGCGCGCCCACATCCAGCATCTTATGGCCTATGCCACGCAGGAGCGGCCGCACGGTGCAATCGTCGACCCGCGCTACAAGCATGTCGTCGTCAACCGCCCCGACATCCACGGCCACATCACGAAGTGGACGGGGCTCAACGGCGTCTGGGCTGTGCCGGGCACGCGCTACGGCCAGGAGATACTCTACCTCTGGCAGCAGGCACAGGCTCCGGACGGCTCTGATGCCTCGCTGGCCGCCGCCGAGAAGAAGGTGCGCCAGATGCCGGACGAGGCGGGTTCCTACATCTACCGCGGCATCGTCTACTTCAACCGCGCCGCCTACAAGGAGGCTCAGGCGGATTTCAAGCAGGCAGCAGGCTTAAAGCCGGACTCGATGGCGGCGCACTACAACCTCGCCATCACCCAGCAGCGCGAGGGCGACCACAAGGCGGCGCTCAAGAGCTACGATGCATTGCTGAAGCTCAGCCCGGAGTTCATGCAGGCCTGGTATAACCGCGGCCTCATCGCCCTGGACCAGAAGAAAGAGAAAGAAGCGCTCGCCGACTTCCAGGAGGCGCTGCGCCTGACGCCGCAGACGGCCGATGCCAAGAACGCGCAGGCCGTCGCCTACATCCGGCAGAAGGACTACGCCAAGGCATGGCAGGCACTCGGCGAGGCAGCCGATATCAATTCGGCGAACATGAACGTGCTGGCCAACCAGTTCATCTTCGAAGCATGCCTCAAGTGAGCCGCGCTGATTCTCACGCTTATTTCCATTTGCGGGAAATTGTTCTATAATAGACACAACAGATTCGCAAGGATACTGAATTTTACGCAGGCGTTCCATTAGCGCCTGACGGGGAGGAAATCTCATGACGGAAAAGAAACCATTCTACATCACGACACCAATCTACTATCCGAGTGCCAAGCTCCACATCGGTCATGCATACTGCACGACGATCGCGGACTCGATCGCTCGTTTCCATCGCCTCATCGGCGAGGATGTCTTCTTCCTGACGGGCTCCGACGAGCACGGCCAGAAGATCCAGCAGAAGGCAGAAGAGGCAGGCGTCACGCCAATCGAGTACGTCGACAAGATCGTCGCAGGCTTCCAGAATCTCTGGAAACGCCTCAATATCAGCAACGATGACTTCATCCGCACGACACAGAAGCGCCACGAACGCGTCGTGCAGGAGATCTTCAACCGCATCTACGCGAAGGGTGATATCTACAAGGGCTCCTACAAGGGACTCTACTGCACGCCGTGCGAGAGTTACTGGACGGAGCATCAGCTCGATGAGAACGGCTGCTGCCCGGACTGCCACCGTCCGGTACAGGAAGTATCCGAAGAGGCGTACTTCTTCAAGATGAGCAAGTACGCTGACCGCGTGCTGCAGTACATCGAGGATCATCCCGACTTCATCCAGCCAGTCTCGCGCCGCAACGAGATGATCAACTTCATCAAGCAGGGTCTCGATGACCTCTGCATCTCGCGCACGTCGTTCGACTGGGGCATCCCGGTCCCCATCGACCCGAAGCACGTCATCTACGTCTGGTTTGATGCGCTGACGAACTACCTGACGCCGATCGGCTTCCTCGACGATCCGGAGAAGTTCCAGAAGTACTGGCCGGCTGACCTGCATCTCGTCGGCAAGGAGATCGTGCGCTTCCATACGATCATCTGGCCGTGCATCCTCATGGCGCTCGACCTGCCGCTGCCGAAGAAGGTCTACGGCCACGGCTGGCTCATCGTCGACGGCGACAAGATGTCGAAGTCCAAGGGCAATGTCGTCGATCCGAACGGCCTGATCGACGAGTTCGGCGCCGATGCCATCCGCTACTTCTTGCTGCGCGAGATCAACCTCGGCCAGGACGGCAACTTCTCGCGCGATGCCCTGATCCAGCGCATCAACAGCGACCTCGCGAACGACCTCGGCAACCTGCTGCACCGCACGCTCAACATGACGATCAAGTTCCAGGACGGCGTCCTGCTCGCACCGGAAGGCGAGAGTGAAGTCGACAAGTCGCTCAAGGCTGACGCCAAGGAGACGGTGGATTTCTTCAAGAAGAACATGCAGGATATGCAGCTCTCGGCCACCATCAAGAAGGTCTGGGCCTTCATCAGCCGCGCCAACAAGTACATCGACGAGACGACGCCGTGGGCGCTGGCCAAAGATCCGGAGAAGAAGCAGGAACTTGCCAATGTCATGTACAACCTGGCAGAATCCCTGCGCGTCATCAGCGTGCTGATTTCCCCGTTCATGCCAGTCACGGCGGAGCGAATCTGGAAGCAGCTCAACCTGCCGCAGGCCTTCAAGGACGTCCAGATCGAGGATATCGAGTCGTGGGGCGGCGTGCCGGCCGGCCTCAAGGTCGGTGAGCCGGAGCAGCTCTTCCCGCGCATCGAGGTAGAGAAGGAAGAGGCGGAGAAGCCTGCCAAGAAGGCAAAGCAGGAGAAAGCTGCCAAGCAGAAGAAAACAGAGAAGAAAGAAGAAGTGCCGGGCGTGATCGGTATCGAGGACTTCGGCAAGGTCGCACTGCGCGTAGCAGAAGTCGTGGCGGCAGAGCCGGTGCCGAAGGCCGACAAGCTCCTGAAGCTCCAGCTGAGCCTCGGCGAAGGCCAGCCGCAGCGCCAGGTCGTCTCGGGCATCGCTAAGTTCTACCAGCCGGATGAGCTCGTCGGCAAGCACGTCGTGCTCGTTGCCAACCTCAAGCCGGCCAAACTCCGCGGTGTCGTCTCCGAGGGAATGATCCTCGCCGCCAGCGACGGCAAGGGCCTCAAGGTGCTCGAGGTCAACATGCCAGCCGGCACCGAGGTGCGCTGATGAGCATCGAACTCGTCGACACGCACACGCATCTCAATGATGCGAAGTTCCAGGCGGATGTCAAGGAGACGGTGCAGAGAGCCAGATCCGTTGGCGTCACGCGCATGATCAACATGGGCGACACGCTCGAGTCCTCGGAGCGGGCTGTCAACCTGGCCGAGTCCTATGAGGGCCTCTACGCCGGTGTCGGCATCCATCCGGAGGAGGCCTTTGAGATGACCTCGCGCGAGGACGACATCCTTGCGGGCTGGACGGACATGCCGAAGGTCGTTGCCATCGGCGAGATCGGCCTCGACTATTACTGGGAGAAGGATGAGGATCGTCGCGCCTTGCAGCGCCGCATCTTCATCCGGCAGCTCGACCTCGCGCGCGAGCTGCACATGCCTGTCTGCATCCACGACCGCGATGCCCACGGCGATACGCTCGCCATCCTCAAGAAAGAGGGCAAGGGCATCCGTGGGGTCCTGCACTGCTACTCGGGCAGCTATGAGATGGCCAGAGAGCTCATCAAGATGGGGTGGTACATCGGTGTCGACGGCCCGCTGACGTTCAAGAACGCAGCCAAGCTGCCGGAGATCGTCAAGGCCATGCCGATGGAACGCCTGCTCGTTGAGACAGACGCCCCCTACATGGCCCCCGTACCGATGCGAGGCAAGCGGAACGAACCTGCGTATGTGCGGTTCGTCGCCGAGAAGGTCGCAGAGCTCCGCGGCATGACGCTTGACGAAGTGGCAGAGAAGACGACCGAGAATGCGGTCCAGTTATACGGCCTATAAGCGTGAAACATACATGAAACAGAAAAGTGGTGAGTAGCTCGATGAAAGAGCCGCTCACCACTTTTTCGTTCCCATTTTTCAGGTTGATTTCAGCTTTAAGTGGGACAATAAAACCATGCAGTTTGACACTGCTCTTTTTGCTATGCTATACTGAACTTGTTCTCAAAGGGTTCCCATCAAAGAAAAAGGGGGGATTGAATGAGTATAAGACGACTCATTTCCTTACACAACAAAGCAGAAAAGAAGGTCCTGGTATGCATGACGCTGGTCATCATGCTCATGATGACTTCGGGCTTCACGCGCGCAGGCGCACCCGACAATGCGCATCAGGTACAGATCCACGTCGATGGACACACGATTGAACTCAGCACGATACACAGAAATCCAGAAGCAATACTCGAACGAGCTGGCGTGAAACTCAGCGCCAAAGATTCCTACCAGTTACAGAAATTAGACGACAGAAGCACAGACATCACGATTTATCGAGCGGTTCCTGTCACGATTGACTATCAGGGACAGAAAAAAGAGGTCCTGACCAGCACTCAGACCGTAAAAGACGCCCTCGTTGAGCAGGGCTACAATCCGGACGATGTGACAGCATCGCCGGGCATGGACACGAAAATTCACAGCAATATGGACATATCGGTGGTGGACAACGCAGCAGCGCTGGAGATTGCCGAACCGGAACCAGCAAGAGAACAAGTTGAGACTTCATATGGCATGGCACCTTACAGCGCAGTCTACACGATGGAAGCGACAGCTTACCTGCCGTGGGACGGCGGTGGAGAGGGCATCACGGCCTCGGGCCTCCCGGCCCAGTACGGCATCGCAGCCGTCGATACGGATGTGATCCCGCTCGGGACGCGTCTCTACATCCCGGGCTACGGTGAGGCCATCGCCGCGGACACGGGCGGCGCCATCGTCGGCGACCGCATCGACCTCTGCATGGAGGACTACGGCCAGGCCATGGACTTCGGCCGCCGTTATGTGACGGTCTACGTCCTCGACTGAAAGCGCATACAGCACATCGATACATCGCGCATCTCGTAGATAAAGAGGAGACGACGCATGAGAATTCCTCATGAGCCGTCTCCTCTTTATTTCTGCTGCACGGGGTCAGTCTTTTTTGATGACCATCTTCGTGTGGTCGGCCTTGGCCTGCTTGATGAGGACCTTGAGGCGCTCGATGTTCTCCTTGTGGTGCTGGATCGCGAAGCCGATGCGGATGCGCTCTTCCTCGGTGAACTCAGGCTTCTCGTAGGCGTCTTCGATGCGCTTGAGGCGCGCCTCGACCTCATCTAGCTCGTCCTGCATGGGCTTGACATGCTGCAGGGCCAGGCCGTAGACTGCGCGGATCTGGTCTTCTACGTACTTGGCGTAGCTTGGCTCGCCGGAGAACTCGCCGAGCCATTTGACGAGGTGGTAGATGATGGCAAAGGGGTCCTCCGCGCGGTTGACCATGTTGAGGACATCCATCTTGATCTGCTGTTCCTGGCCGTGGGCTCTCTTGATGCTCACGGGGGCATTCTTGTCGTTGTTCTCTGCTTCTTCTGCCATGGGAGACACTTCCTTTTCTCTGTATTTCCTCTATTATACCATATGAACAGGGTGGAAGTTCTTGTCTTTATCCTTTACAAAGAGACACGTGGTCTTGCACTGATGTACATCCTGTGATAAAATAAGTATCGCTGGCTAGAAGCTAAGCGAAATCAAGAAAAAGGAAAAGGAATCAATCCATGAATTCATTCAAGAAGAGCGAACTGCTCACCATCGGCTTCATGATGTTCTCCATCTTCTTCGGTGCAGGCAACCTGATCTTCCCGCCTGCACTCGGGCAGGCGGCAGGCACGAGCACGCCACTGGCGATGCTGGGCTTCCTGACGACGGGCGTCGGCCTGCCGCTTCTGGGCATCACCGCCATCGCGCTGCAGGGCGGCCGCTACCTCGAACTCATCAACAGCAGGATGTACCCGTGGTTCGCGACGGCGCTGCTCGTTGTGCTCTATCTCTGCATCGGCCCGGTCTTCGCCGTGCCGCGCACGGGTGCCGTCTCTTTTGAGATTGGCATTCGCCCATTCCTGCAGGAAGATTCGCTGAAGATTGGGCAGGCTGTCTACACGGCTCTGTTCTTCGGCGCTTCGTACTACCTCTCGCTGAATCCCAACAAGCTCATCGACCGCGTCGGCAAGATGCTGACGCCTGTCCTGCTCGTCGTGCTGGCCGTGCTGTTTGCAAAGGCGTTCCTCTCGCCGCTGGGCACGATCCTGCCGCCCACGGGCAATTACATCGACGCGCCGTTCACGCAGGGCTTCCAGGACGGCTACCAGACGATGGACCTCTTGGCCTCAGTGGCCATCGGCACGCTCGTCGTCAATGCCGTGCGCATGCGCGGCGTGACGGATAACCGGGCCATCGGCCGCATCTGCCTGATTGCGGGCCTCATCACGGTTTCGCTGATGGCCTGCGTCTACGGCTCGCTCGCGTATCTCGGCGCGACGAGCACGATGGTGCTCGGCCACTCGCCAAACGGCGGCCAACTGCTGGCGAGCGCCGTCAGCATCTTCTTCAGCACGGCGGGCAACGGCCTCTTGGCGGCCATCATCATCCTGGCCTGCCTGACGACGAGCTGCGGCATGCTCTCAGGCGGCGCCTGGTTCTTCAACCAGCTCTTCAAGAAGCGCATCTCGTACGAGCGCCTGCTGCTCTTCTTCACGTTCTTCAGCTTCGCCGTCTCGAACGTCGGCCTGACGCAGATCATCGCGCTGGCTGTGCCGTTCCTCGTGACGATCTACCCGCTCGTCATCGTCTTCGTCATCCTCTCGCTGTTCGACCGCATGATCGGCTGGCGCAAGGGCGTCTACCGCTGGGCGCTGAACCTCACGCTGATCTTCGCCCTGATTGACGGCCTCAACGCCGCGGGCATCCACTTCCATCTGCTCAACCAGCTGTTGACGGCATACCTGCCATTCTACAGCCTGACGATGGGCTGGGTCGTGCCGGCGCTTTGCGGCACGGCCATCGGCCTCGTGCTCTCGTTTTTCCAGAGAAGACCGGCCGAGTGAGGCTTTTCTTGGAAAAGTGGACGGCTGACCTTGACAGGTTCGCAGTTATCCACAAATTCCGTGGATAATTGCTGTGTGAGCTGTGGATAAGTTGTGCGGAAATCGGCGACTTATCCACAGGGAGCTGCGCGTAACAAAAGTCACCGCGTAGCTCCTCTTTTTTTGTTACGATTGCATCAGAATATGATGATAGTACGATAGGCGACGACTGGCAAAGCGGGGGATGGACATTGAAGATGGATGTTGAGAAGAAGCGGCAGCAGGAGCAAGAGACCGTGGCGGAGATCATCGCGATCTACTGCAGGGCTCATCATGGCAGGAGAGAAGGGCTCTGCCCGCAGTGCGAATCCCTGGCCCGCTACGCAGAAGCGCGCATCGCCGCCTGCCCGCGTATGGCGGTCAAGAGCTTCTGCAGCGTCTGTCCCGTGCACTGCTACGCACCGGCGCGGCGCCAGGAGATCCAGGCCGTCATGCGCTACGGCGGCCCGCGCATGCTGCTCCATCACCCGCTGATGACCTTGCGCCACATGATGCTGGGCTGGCAGATGCGCCTGGGGCGCGTGGCTTTTTTTCGCCACTGGCGCCAGTCGAACCGCAGTGTGAAGGCGAAGTGAGTCGTGGAAAGATGTATGGTATAATGGTTTCGTTGCAAGTAATATTATGAACCGGAAAGAGAGAAAAAACTTCATGAAACCATACGAATCCTACATGATCATCAGCGACCTCGACGGCACAATCATCCCGCACGGCGGTGTCGTGTCGGAGGCGAACAAGCGAGCGATTGAATCGTTCCGCGCGGGCGGCGGCCACTTCGGCATCGCGACGGGCCGCACGCCGGAAGCGGCGGCGGGCTATCTCGGCGGCGTGGCCATCACGGCACCGAGTGTCTTCTTCAACGGTTCGATGCTCTACGACTGGCAGCACGAGCGCGTCCTTGTGACGCGGCCGCTCACAGCACAGGGGGCACCTGACCTTTGGCCGCACTTTGCCGCGTTTTGCCTCGAGCGCTTCCCAAAAGCCTGCATCGAGGTCTACACGCAGGATGATTGCCACATCATCAGCAATCCTGCAAACGATGACCCGCGCCTGCCGCACGAGCATTACCGCTACTGCCACAGTGACCTCGCGGATCTGGCCGACGTCAGGAAGATGCCGTGGCTCAAGTTCTTTGTCTGCGCCGACCCTGCAGATCTTCGCGAACTCGAGCGGGAGGCAGAAGTCTTCGGCACGGCCGCCTGCTCGCATCACTTCTACTCAGAGGCCAATTACCACGAGTTCGTTGCCAAGGGCGTCTCGAAGGGCTCGATGCTCGAGGCAATCCGCAAGATGCCCGCATTCTCGCAGACGAAGATCATCGCGCTCGGCGACTACCTCAACGACAGGGAACTATTGGAGGCCGCCGACATCGGCATCGCCTCGGGCAACGCGCACGATGAGCTCAAGGCACTTGCCGACTTCACCGGCTGTCGCGCCGAAGATGATCTGATTGTCTGGCTGCTCGAGCATTTTGACCGTTTGACGGGCAAGTGACAACAAAAATCCGCTAAATCCTAACAGCTGCGGATGGTACAAAACGAACAACCCTCCTATAATTGAAGCGTAACAGATAGAAACGCTAAGAAACAATTATAGGAGGGTTTTTTGATGGGAATCTCTTTTGACGCAACGAATCAGCAATTCCACCTCTATAACGATCGGATCAGCTATATCATGAAGGTCCTGCGCGACGGCCATCTCGGCCAGCTCTACTTCGGCGCGCGCCTGCCGGAAGACCGCGACTACGGGTATTTTGTCCACACGGATTACTACCGCCCGACCAGTGCCTATGTCTTTGACAACGAGTACGGATTCTCGCGCGAGCACCTGCGCCAGGAGTACCCGTCGTACGGCACGACGGATTTCCGCGAGGGCGCGGTGGAGATTGCACAGCCGGACGGCAGCCACATCACGGATTTTTGCTACGTCTCGCACGAGATTGTCGCAGGCAAGCCGAAGCTGCAGGGCCTGCCGGCCACGTATGTGGAGGAAGATGCGGAGGCAGATACGCTGCTGGTGACGCTGCGCGATGAGAAGACGGGCGTCGAGCTCGTGCTCTCGTACACGATCTTCCGCGACTTCGATGCGATTGCCCGCAATGCCCGTTTCGTCAACAGGGGCAATGAGACCGTGGCGCTCACGCGCGCGATGAGCCTTGCCATTGACCTTCCCGATGCGGACTACGACTTCGTCCAGTTCTCCGGCTGGTGGGGCCGCGAGCGCCAGAAGAACACGACGCACCTGCGCCCCGGCATCCAGTCCATCGGCAGCCTGCGCGGCCAGTCGGGCCATGTCCACAACCCGTTCTTCATCCTCAAGCGCCCGCAGGCGGATGAGCAGCAGGGCGAGGCTATCGGCTTCTCGCTCGTCTACAGCGGCAATTTCCTCGCGCAGGCAGAGGTCGATACGTTCGATGTCACGCGCGTGACGATGGGCATCCATCCGCAGGAATTTTGCTGGCAGCTTGCGCCTGAGGATTCGTTCCAGACGCCGGAGGCTGTCATGGTCTGGTCGGATCATGGCCTCAACGGCATGAGCCAGAACTATCATAAGCTCTACCGCACGCGCCTGGCGCGCGGTGTCTGGCGCGACAAGGTGCGCCCCATCCTCATCAACAACTGGGAGGCCACGTACTTCGATTTCGATGAGGAGAAGCTCGTGCGCATCGCCAAGACGGCGCACGATGTCGGCGTGGAACTCTTCGTCCTCGATGACGGCTGGTTCTCCACGCGCTGCGGCGAGACGAGCGGCCTTGGCGACTGGTGGCCGAACACAGATCGCCTGCCGAACGGCATCACGGGCCTCGCGGAGCGCATCAATGGCCTTGGCATGAAGTTCGGCCTCTGGGTCGAGCTCGAAATGGTCAACAAGGACAGCGAGCTCTACCGCGCGCATCCCGACTGGATCCTGCACACGGAAGGCCGCCACGCTTCGCATGGCCGCAAGCAGTACGTGCTCGACTTCTCGCGTCCGGAAGTCGTCGACTACATTCACGACTCCATCTACAAGGTCCTGAGCACGGCTAAGGTCGACTACATCAAGTGGGACATGAACCGCAGTATCACGGAGTGCGGCTCTTCGGGCTGGGGTCCTGAGCATCAGGGCGAGATTTTCCACCGTTACATCCTCGGCGTCTACAGCCTCTACGAGCGGCTGACGAGCGAATTCCCGAACATCCTGTTCGAGTCCTGCGCCTCGGGCGGCGGCCGCTTTGACCCGGGCATGTTCTACTACGCGCCGCAGTGCTGGACGAGCGATGATTCCGACGGCGGCGAGCGCCTGCGCATCCAGTACGGCACGAGCTACGCGTATCCGGTGTCGTTCATGGGCTCGCACGTCTCGATTGCGCCGAACCACCAGATCTTCCGCAATACGAGCCTCAAACTGCGCGGCGACGTGGCCTACTTCGGCACGTTCGGCTATGAGCTCGACCTCGGCAAGCTCTCAGCAAAGGAGCTCGATGAGGTCCGCGAGCAGATCCGCTTCATGAAGAAGTACCGCAAGCTCATCCAGCAGGGCACGTTCTACCGTCTCAAAGACCCGTTCACGGGCAATGCCGCAGCCTGGATGGTTGTCTCGGATGACCGCCGTCAGGCAATTGTCGGCTACTACAAGATGCTCGCACACCCGTGCACGCCGTACACTTGGATGAAGCTT
The DNA here is from genome assembly GCF_928722185.1 of Mitsuokella jalaludinii. Lineage (NCBI taxonomy): Bacteria > Bacillati > Bacillota > Negativicutes > Selenomonadales > Selenomonadaceae > Mitsuokella > Mitsuokella jalaludinii. The sequence goes on along the minus strand of NZ_CAKMXA010000001.1, from coordinate 1,271,559 downwards.
GCCGGCCTCGATGAAGCGACTGACTACACGGTCCGCATTGACGACCGCGAGGAGATGGGACAGTTTACGGGTGCCGAGCTCATGCGCGCCGGACTCGATACGACGGACTTTTCTGCTGGCGAGCAGAGCCGTGAGGAGGGCAGGCACTGCACGGACTTCTGGTCGCGCTTGTTTGTCGTCGAGGCGAAGTGATTCCTTCATTGATAAAAGAGAGAGAATGAACAGAGAAAAGATTCCCCGACAATCCTGTCGGGGAATCTTTTACGTTTTGGGAAGATAGCGGCGCTGGCGCTGCCGGTATTCCTTTGGCCTCATGCCGACCCTGCGCAAGAAGGCGCGCGTGAAGGAGTCGCTTTTGGCATAGCCGCACGAGCAGGCGATGGATTCGATGGAAAACGTGGTGGTCTCGAGCAGATGCTTTGCCTTGGTGATGCGGCAGTTCTCGATGTAGACGTGCGGGGAGATCCCGAGATGTTTCTTGAAGAGTGTCGTCATGTAACTGCGGTTAAGGTTCATGTAATCGGCGAGGTCCTGGATGGTGAAGGGCTCTTCGATGTGCAGGCGGATGAATTTCGTCATGTGTGCAATGTAGGCATTGCCGTCTGTCTGCGGGAGCAGCTCGCGCTGCGCCTCTGAGAGGATGGACAGGAACTGCAGCAGCAGACCCAGGCGGTAGTAGCGGCCGGATTGCGTAAAGCTGTTGTGCTGCAGCATATCCTGGACATAGGCGGCGAGCTTCCATCCCTGCTCTTTGGTGCAGGAGAAGATGGGCTCATCCTGGCTCAGGCCGAGTGATGCGACCATCTCTGCAGCGCGCCTGCCGCTGAACGCGACCCAGCTGTACGTCCACGGCTCCGTTTGGTCGCTCTTGTAGATGGTCTGATAATCCGGCTCAATGAGGAAGCCCTGTCCGGCACACAGGTGATACGTGTGTTGGTTGACATAGAACGTCCCCTTCCCCGCAAGGATGAAGTGGATCAGGTAATAGGAACGCACGGCCGGGCCGTACGTATGGCCGGGATGTGTCACAGAATGGCCGAATGTCGTCAGGCAGAGGTCGCCTGTCTCATCGAAGGGTGTATTGCAGGTCTGTATATCTTCCATGATTCCTTCCTCCCGATTAATCTGCTTCTATTATACGTCATCCCTCAAAAGATAACAAACGATAGGAATCCATTTGCAAAGGACAAACGACTGATATTTTTTATAAAAACCATTGACAATGGACAGTGATGGTTGTATGATTGTAAACAATCTACCAAGGAATCATACGGTATACAAAATACTCAAAGGAGGACGAACTTATGAAGTTCTTAGGTAAACTCAGTGATTTCATATCGAAGTACATGGCGGTCTTTGTCATTCTCGTCGCCGTCATCGCGCTGTTCCAGCCGTGGACGTTCAAGTGGGCGGCACCGAATATCGCTGTGCTCTTGGGCATCGTCATGTTCGGCATGGGCACGACGCTGCGCCTGCGCGACTTCCGCCTGGTATTCCAGCGCCCGCGCGACGTATTCGTCGGTGCGCTGGCACAGTTTACGATCATGCCGGGCCTTGCATGGCTGCTCGCCAAGGGCTTTAACCTTCCGCCGGAGCTCGCCGCTGGCGTCATCCTCGTCGGTACCTGCCCAGGCGGCACGTCTTCGAATGTCATGACGTATCTGGCACGCGGCGACGTCGCGCTGTCCGTCTCGATGACGATGACGACGACAATCCTCGCTCCTGTCGTCACGCCGCTTTTAACCTGGTGGCTCGCCGGTGCCTGGGTTGAGATTTCCCTCTCGGCCATGATGATGTCGATCGTCAAGGTCGTCATCGTACCGATTGTCGGCGGCATCATCGTCAACTCGCTGTTCGGCAACTTCATCCAGAAGTACGTCAAGCTCCTGCCGCTGATCTCCGTTGTCGCTATTGTCCTGATCGTCGGCGGCGTCGTCGCGGTCAGCTCGCAGCGCATCATGGAGACGGGCGCTCTCATCATGCTCGTCGTCATGCTCCACAACCTGCTCGGCTATGCACTCGGCTTCGGCATCGCTAAGGCCCTGCACATGAACATGGCCAAGGCCAAGGCCATCTCCATCGAAGTCGGCATGCAGAACTCCGGCCTCGCTACTTCCCTCGCCATGATGCACTTCGGCGCAGCAGCAGCAATCCCGGGTGCAATCTTCAGTGTCTGGCACAACATCTCTGGTTCGCTTGCCGCGAACTACCTCGCCAGCCGCATGACGAAAGAGCAAGAGAAAGAGCCGGCAACGCAGGAATGACCTGCTGTTCCCCACAGTCAACGTAAATAATCCCATAAATTCACCGAAGTCAGGAAAAGCTCCCATGGTGCTGCGCGCACGTGGGAGCTTTTCTTTTGTAACAGGTACGCTATAATTAAGACAGAATAAAGAAAGCGTCAGAGAGAAAGGACAGGAGACCATGATCAAGAAACACATCTACATCCTCGCGACGGGCGGGACGATTGCCGGCAGAGCAGCGTCAGAAGAGGCGACGACAGGGTATGAGGCCGGTGCCATCGGCGTTGCAGATCTCTTGGCGGCTGTGCCGGAGATCCGCCGCTATGCAGAGGTGGAAGGCGAGCAGATTGCCGCCATTGACAGCAAGGACATGCGGGAAGTGATCTGGCTGCGCCTCGCCGCGCGTTGCAATGCGCTGCTCTCGCGTGAGGATGTCGATGGCATCGTCATCACGCACGGCACAGACACGATGGAGGAGACAGCATATTTCTTGCACCTGACGGTCCACAGCGAGAAGCCAATCGTGCTGACGGGGGCCATGCGCCCCGCGACGGCCATGAGTGCCGATGGCCCGATGAACCTCTTGCAGGCCGTGCGCGTCGCCGCCGACGATGAAGCGGCGGGCAAGGGCGTCCTGATCGTGCTTAATGGCACCATTGAGAGTGCTCGCGATGCCGTCAAGACGCATACGACGTCACTGGATACATTCCGCTCGCCGGAGATGGGAGCGCTTGGCAGCGTGCAGGACGGCGAGCCTGTCTTTTACCGGAGTCCGCTGCGCCGCCATACGGTCCATAGCGCGTTTTCCGTCAAAGGCGTCACCGCTCTGCCGCGCGTGGCCATACTCTACGCGCATGCCGACGACGACGGCTTCCTCGTTGCGGCGGCCCAAAAGGCAGGCTGTCAGGGCATCGTCTACGCGGGCATGGGCAACGGCAGCATCCCCGAGCGCGTGGAGACGGCACTTGCCGAGGCCGCCGCAGAGGGCATCGCCGTCGTGCGCAGCACGCGCAGCGCGGCCGGCCGCGTGACGAGGGCCGAGGCATCGTACGAGGCAAATGGCTTCATCGCGAGCGACACGCTGAATCCCGCGAAGGCGCGCGTCCTGCTGCAGCTCGCTCTGCTGAAGACGAGTGACACGGCCTCCATCCGCACGATGTTCTCTATTTATTGAATTGATTGGGTCGATAGGGAAGGATGATATCATGATTGATGAACACGAATGGCGCAGCGTCCTGCAGGTCGCCAAAGACGGGACTTTCTCGGCTGCTGCTAAGCATCTCTACATCTCGCAGCCATCGCTCTCGCAGTGCATCAAGAAAGTCGAGACGGAGCTCGGCGTGCGTCTCTTTGACCGCAGCCAGACACCGCTTGCGCTGACGCCGGCCGGCACCATCTACGTGCGCCAGGCGAAGGAGATCCTGCGCATCCAGCAGTCGCTCGTGCAGGAAGTCGCAGACCTCTCGGAGCTGCGCACGGGCAGCTTGACGATCGGCAGCTCGCGCACGCGGACAGCCTGCTTCCTCATCGATCCGCTCGTCGCCTTTCACCGCCAGTACCCGGGCATCCAGCTGGCCATCAAGGAAGCGCCCGTGCGTACGCTCGAGGACTACGTCGCCTCGGGTACCGTCGACTTCGCTCTGCTCTACGGCAGCTCCCTTCGTCCGGACTTTACGTCTGTCGCGCTCTGCCGCGAGCATACGATGCTGGCCGTGCCGAAGGCGCATCCGCTCGCGAGAGCTCATGCGGAGGACAAGGCTCCGGGCTTCCCGCGCATCTCGTTTGCCGCCATGTCGGGCGAGCCCTTCATCCGCCTGCAGCCGACGCGTCAGATGGCGGAGGTCTACGAGAAGCTCTGCGAGTCTTCGGGCGCAAAGCCGCAGGTGATCTTTGAGGCGAACAGCATCATCGAGGCGTCAGAGCTCTGCGCGGCGGGGCTCGGCGCGACACTCGTGACCGACATGCTCGTGCAGAGCTGGCGTTGGAAGGAGCAGGCCTTCTTCTTTGAGCTCGAGGAAGAGGTGGAGGACCGCCAGCTGCTCGCCGTCTGCAGCAAGCAGCGCCAGCTCTCCCTTGCCGCACAGCGCTTTATCGACTTCCTGCGCGCCGACTGACAGCAGCCTATAGGTTTCTCGAATAGACACTATAAGCAGAATGTATTTTCTTGATAGCTGTATTTAATGGTAGAATAGGAACATCCAATACATACATGGAATCATCTATCGGGAACTGGAGCAAACAGGAATCCTGCTTCCTATTCACTACTCGTCAACAATCGGGAGGGGACAGCAATGTCAAGGGAAATTTCGCGCCGCACCTTCATCAAGGGCGCAGCGGCAGCCGGTGTCGTCCTGGCAGCGGGATCGTACTTCACCTGGAATGGCCGGAACATACCGGAAAAAGTCCAGAAGGGTGATGTCACATACGATGTTCTGATCATCGGCAGCGGTGGTGCCGGCATGCGCGCCGCGCTCGCTGCAGCGGAGAACAAGGACCTCAAGGTTGCCGTGCTGACGAAGCTCGTGCCGACGCGTTCGGCCTCGACGATGGCACAGGGTGGCATGAACGGCGTCACGGGCGTCACGGACCCGAACGACAGCTTCGAGTCGCATGCCTTCGATACCATAAAGGGCGGCGACTACCTCTGCGACCAGGATGCCGTCGAGTACTTCGTCGAGCGCGCCGGCAAGAACATCTATGAGATGGACTACATGGGCTATCCCTACAACCGCCAGGATGACGGCCATTTCCATCAGCGCAAGATGGGCGGCCACGCCCATGCACGCGCCGCTTACTTCGAGGACCGCGCCGGCCACGCGATGGTCCACACGCTCTTTGAGCAGTGCCTTGCGCACGACATCGACTTCATCTCCGAGTGCCAGATGCTCGAGATCTCGATGGCGGGCGAGAAGAAGGACAAGCTCGCTGGCGTCGTCGCCATGGACATGCGCAGCGGCAACATCATCGGCATCCCCGCCAAGACCATCGTCATCGCGACGGGCGGCTACGGCCGCGCCTACTGGGTCCGCACGTCGAACCCGTACAGCTCGACGGGCGACGGCATCGTCGCCGGCATGAACGTCGGCATCCCGTTCAAGGACCCTGAGATGGTGCAGTTCCACCCGACGGGCCTTTCTGTCAACGGCGTCCTGCTCTCTGAGTCGAGCCGTGCTGAGGGCGCGCTGCTCGTCAACAAGGACGGCGAGCGCTTCATGAAGAAGTATGCGCCAGAGAAGATGGAACTTGCGACGCGCGACATCGTCGCCCGCGGCATCGCGACGGAGATCGAGCAGGGCCGCGGCATCGGCGAGGGTATCACGGCCGGCGTTTATCTCGACTTCACGAAGATCCCACCCGAGCGCATCCACCAGCGCCTCGGCCAGGTCGCAGACCTCGCGAAGCGCTTTGCCGGCGTTGACATCACGAAGGAGCCGGTCCTCATCAGCCCGACCTGCCACTACTCGATGGGTGGCCTCGAGATGGCCGACTTCCACACGGGCGAGACGCGCGTGCCGGGCATCTACACGGCCGGCGAGTGCAGCTGTGTCTCGGTCCACGGTGCCAACCGCCTCGGCGCCAACTCCCTCTCGGAGGTCCTCGTTTTCGGCCACACGGCCGGCGACGGCGCCGCAGCCTACGCCAAGGAGCACAAGTACGAGGGCAGCCAGGACCAGCTGACGAAGGACAGCAAGAAGTGGCTCGACTCCTTCGAAGAGGTCACCTCGCGCCCGCATGACGGCAATCGCACGGTGCCGGAAATCCGCGACGACATGGTCAAGACGATGTGGTTCAAGGCCGGCGTTTTCCGCAACGGCCCGGACCTCGAGGCAGCCGCCAAAGAGCTCTCCGTCCTCGAAGACCAGTACAAGAACTGCTACGTCGGCGACCAGTCGCACATCTACAATACGGCCTATGAGCAGTACATCGAGCTCGGCAACCTCCTGCAGATCTCGCAGGCCATCGTCCAGGGCGCCATTGCCCGCAAGGAGAGCCGCGGAGCGCACACGCGCCGCGACTTCCCGAAGCGCGACGACAAGAACTTCCTCAAGCACACGCTCGTATTCAAGGAGGACGGCAAGTACCGCTTTGAATACAAGGATGTCGTCGTCACGAAATATGAGCCGAAGGAAAGGAAGTATTGATCATGGCTACACTGAGAATCCATCGCTTCGTAGAAGGGCGCAAGTGGGTGCAGGACTACACGGTCGAGGTCACGAAGGGCATGACGGTCCTCGAGGCCTTGATCAGCATCAAGGAGCATCAGGATCCGACCCTTTCCTTCACATGCTCCTGCCGCTCGAGCATCTGCGGCGCTTGCGCCGTGCGCGTCAACGGCAATGCCGAGCTCTCTTGCGAGAAGCTCGTCGCTGACCTCATCGCGCGCTACCAGACCGAGACGCTGACAGTAGAGCCGCTCGGCAACTTCCGCGTCATCCGCGACCTCATCGTCGACTGGGATCCGAAGTACGCGCGCATTAAGAAAGTCAAGCCCGTCGTCCATCCGAAGGACGAGTTCAGCGCCGAAGATGGCTGCCGCCAGTCGCCGGCCGACTTCGACAAATACAAGAAGTACGCCGGCTGCATCCTCTGCGGCTCGTGCGTCTCGGAGTGCAACAAGAACACGCTGAACCAGAAGGACTTCCTCGATCCGTTTGCCTTCGTCAAGGCAGAGCGCATCACGGCTGACTCGCGCGACAAGGACCCGAAGGAACACCTCAAGGCTGTCCTCGACGCCGGCCTCTGGCGCTGCTTCAACTGCCAGGAATGCACGGCGAAGTGCCCGAAGCATCTCGACCCGGCCGGTGCCATCGAGAAGCTCAAGGCCGCGACGTTCAAGTACCACCTCGACGACAATGTCGGCGCGCGCCACGCCAAGGCAATCTACGACGACATCCAGGAGTCGGGCACGCTCGACGAGTCGAAGCTCAACATCAAGTCGGAGGGCTTCTTCATGGCTGGCCTGCGTGCTCCGATGGCTCTGCGCCTCATGCATGTCGGCAAGATGAACCCGCTGGAGTCGCATCCGGTCAATCCGGAGGTCAAGACCATCGCAGCCATCGTCAAGGCGGCAGAGAAAGAGGAGGAGTAAGCGATGAAATTTGCATTTTTCCCGGGCTGTGTCCTCAAGGGGGCTGCAGCCGAAGCCTATACCTCCATGCAGAAGGTATGCGAAGCGCTCGGCATCGAGCTGGAGGAGATCCCGAACTGGACGTGCTGCGGCGCCTCGCACGCGCAGGGCGTCAATGACCTCGCGGCGCTCGCTGTCAATGCGCGCAATATCTCGATTGCCGAGAACATGGGCCTGCCCATCCTGACGGTCTGCAACACTTGCACGCTGCAGCTGCGCACGGCCAAGTACCGCCTCGACCACGATGCGGCGCTCAAGGACAAGGTCAATGCCATCCTCAAGGAGGCCGGCCATCCGTACGAGTACAAGGGCACGAGCGAAATCACGCACTTCCTCTGGGTACTCGATGACCATCCGGAGCTCTTCGAGGGCAAGGTCACGGACGCCCTGCAGGGCACGAAGATCGCCGCCTACTACGGCTGCCACATCCTGCGCCCGCAGGACATCATGAGCCATGAGGACGGCAAGTACCCAGAGTCGCTGGAGCGCCTTGTCCGCCGTCTCGGCGGCACGCCGGTCTGGTTCGACGCGCACCGCAAGTGCTGCGGTTTCCACGCCCAGCTCGCTGCCGAGCACGATGTGCTGACGGTCACGGGCCAGATCGTCGATAGCGCCGGCCGCGCCCATGCCGACCTCATCGTCACACCGTGCCCGCTCTGCCAGATGCAGCTCGACATGTACGAGCCGGAAGGCCGCCAGGCTGTCCAGTCGTCCGTCGAGATCCCAATCCTTCACCTGCAGCAGCTCATCGGCCTGGCGCTCGGCATGAGTAAGAAAGACATCGGCTTCGACCGCCATGTCTCGGCGCAGGAGAAACTCAAGATCGGCTGATCCCGCACCTATACTCACACCTATAAAACAACATCACACACAAAAAGGCATGCCCCGGATTCCGGGGCATGCCTTTTTGTGTGATATTACGATTATTTTGCGAGCAGCAGGCCGACGCGCTTCTTGACCTTCGTCAGCGTCTTGTTGGCGATGTAGGTCGCGCGCTCAGCACCTTTCTTCATCTCTTCTTCGAGGTAGCTGCGGTCCTGAATGAGACGCGCGAAGTTCTCGCGGATTGGGCGCAGCTCATCGGCGACGGCCTGCCCGACGGCAGCCTTGAAATCACCGTAGCCCTTGCCGGCAAATTCGGATTCGATTTCCTCCATGGTCTTGCCCGTGATGGCCGAGTAGATCGTCATGAGGTTGCTGACGCCCGGCTTTTTATCCGGGTCAAAGCGCACGCAGGCCTCGCTGTCCGTGACGGCGCTCTTGAATTTCTTGAGGATGGTCTTCTCATCATCGAGGATTGAGATCGTGGCCTTCGGGTTCGTGTCCGACTTGCTCATCTTGCTCGTCGGATCCTGCAGGCTCATGACACGCGCGCCGGCCTTCGGGAAGTAACCCTCCGGCAGCTTGAAGACCTCGCCGTACGTGTGGTTGAAGCGCGTGGCGACATCGCGCGTGAACTCGAGGTGCTGTGTCTGGTCAGCGCCGACCGGCACGTAATCCGCCTGATAGAGCAGGATGTCGCCTGCCATCAGGGCCGGATACGTGAAGAGGCCGGCATTGATGTTGTCCGGATGCTTGGCCGACTTGTCCTTGAACTGCGTCATGCGCGAGAGCTCGCCGAACTGCGAGCAGCAGTCCATGATCCAGCCCATCTCGGCGTGGCACTTGTTGTGGCTCTGTACAAAGACAAGGCTCTTCTCGGTGTCGATGCCGCAGGCGAGCAGCAGGGCGAAGGCCTCGCGCGTCTGCTGGCGGCGTTTCTGCGGGTCAATGTGGATGGTCATGGAATGCAGGTCGGCGATGAAGTAGTAGCAGTTGTAGTCCTCCTGCATCTTCTTCCAGCTGCGGACTGCGCCGAGGTAGTTGCCGAGCGTGAAGACGCCCGTCGGCTGGATGCCGGAGAGGATGATTTTCTTGGTTTCGTTTTCCATGGTGAAGCTTCCTTTCTGTTCATCGGCTCAGCTGTCAGGAAAACAAAAATCCCTGACAGTATCTCTTATACTGCCAGGGACGAAATTCTCGCGGTGCCACCCTGTTTCATGGACGAGCCATGCACTTAGCGGAGCACAGGCATGCTCCCGGCAACTGACGCGTGCCTGACGTCGCAGCCTACTGCTCCCGGACTATTCCCGAGAGGTTCAGTGCGCCCTCAGCGACCCATTTGCCAGACTGCATGCCATCCGGATCGCAGCTCCCCGGACTCTCTGCAGGCGCTCATCTGACGTTATCCTCGCTTCAACGGTTTCATATTGTCTCTACCATACCACTGCGGCCCCTGTCTGTCAAGCGGATGGAAGCGCATCAGAATCGGTACTCTTTTGGCACGGCATTATAGCTCGTGTGCAGGAGTTCGTGTGCCTTGCCCTGGCCCGGTTCGCCGAGGAAGTCGCGGTAGAGCACCTGCAGAACGGGATTCTCGTGCGACTTGCGGACAGGCAGATTCCGGTCAATCTCGTAGAGTGCCTGCATGCGCTTCTTCTTGACGGCGTTCGTCGTGCCGACGGGCTGGCCGCCGCCGCCGATGCAGCCGCCGGGGCAGGCCATGACCTCGATGAAGTCATAGGGCGAGATGCCCTTGCGGACCTGCTCCATGAGAATCTCCGCGTTCTTGAGCGTGTGCGCGATTGCGATGTGCAGCGTATGGCCGCCAATCTCGAGCGTGCACTCCTTGATGCCCTGGAAGCCGCGCGCCTCCTGGAAGTCGAGCCGCTCGAGCGTCTTGCCCGTCAGCTTGTCGCAGACCGTGCGCAGGGCGGCCTCCATGACGCCGCCCGTCGTGCCGAAAATCGCGCCGGCGCCCGAGGCCGTGCCGAGCGGGCTGTCGAAGTCCGTCTCAGGCAGCTGGCCGAAGGAGAGGCCGACGTATTTGATGAGCTTGATGAGCTCGCGCGTCGTCAGCACGATGTCGACATCCTGCCGGCCCTCGCGGCCCATCTCCGGGCGCGCAGCCTCGAACTTCTTCGCCGTGCACGGCATGACGGACACCGTCACGATGTCCTTGGGGTCGATGCCGGCCGCTTTCGGGTAGTACGTCTTGGCGACGGCGCCGAAGATGCTCATCGGCGATTTCGTCGAGGAGAGATGGGGCAGGCAGTCGCTGTAGTGCTTCTCGACGTAGCTGACCCAGCCCGGGCAGCACGAGGTCATCATCGGCAGCACCCCGCCATGCTGCAGGCGGTCGAGGAATTCCGTGCCTTCCTCCATGATCGTGAGGTCGGCGCCGAAGTTCGTGTCGAAGACCTTGTCAAAGCCGAGGAGGTGCAGCGCCGTGACCATCTGGCCTGTCACGATGGCGCCTGGCTCCATGCCGAAGGCATCGCCGAGGGAGACGCGTACCGACGGCGCGACCTGCACGATGACGTGCTTCTTCGGATCCTGCAGCGCGTCGAGCACTTTTTCCGTATCGTCTTTCTCGACGAGCGCGCCCGTCGGGCAGACGAGGCTGCACTGACCGCAGAGGATGCAGTCCGTCGTCTCCATCGGCTTGTTGTAGGCCGTCGTGACGATGATGTCGCTGCTGCGCCCCGCATACGTCAGCGCCGCGATGCCCTGCACATCCTTGCAGGCGCGGATGCAGCGGCCGCAGCGGATGCACTTCGACGGGTCACGCACGATGGCGGGATTCGTCACGATGCGCGGCTCCTCCTTGCAGACGGACGGCAGTGAGGAGTGCTGGATGTTGAAGCGGCTGCAGAGGCGCTGCAGATCGCAGTTCTGGTTGCGCGGGCAGGAGAGGCAGTCCTTGTGGTGATTGGCGAGCATGAGCTGCAGGATGGCGACCTGCGTGTCGCGTACAATCTGCGTGTCCGTGTGGACTTCCATGCCCTCCCAGACCTCTGTCGAGCAGGCCGCGAGCAAGCGGCGCTTGCCGACTACCTCGACGGAGCAGAGGCGGCAGCGCGCCTTGATGCGCTGGTCCTCGTGGTAGCAGAGATGCGGGATATCGATGCCGAGCTCCTGCGCCGCCTGCATGATCTTCGTGCCCTTGGGCACAGCGAGCGGGATGTTGTTGATGGTCAGGTGGACCATCTCTTGTTCTTGATTCGTCATTTTTGCAGTCTCCGTACTCATGCGCGCGCTCCTCCAATATCAAAGAGATCCGGGAAAACCTTCATGGCCGACATCAGCGTGTTCTGTGCCGTCTCGCCGAGGCCGCAGAGCGAGGACATGCTCATGACGCGGGCAATCTTGATCATGATGGCGATGTCCTCGCGCGTGGCCGTCCCCGCGGCCATCTTGTCGAGGATGATCTTGATGTGGAGATTGCCCTCACGGCACGGCGTGCACTGGCCGCAGCTTTCCTCCCAGAAGAATTCCTGATTCATGCGCAGGAAATCGAGCACGCTTGTGCGCTCGTCAATGACGAGCATGCCTCCTGAGCCGACCATGACGCCGGCTGCGCGCAGGTCCTCGTAGGTGTACGGCGTGTCGAGGATGGAAGCGTCCGCAATCTTGCCCGAGGCGCCGCCAAACTGGATCAGCTGGATCTTGCGGTCGTGCTGGATGCCGCCGGCGAGGTCGTAGAGGATCTCGCGCACCGTCGTGCCGAACGGGATCTCAAAGACGCCCGGGCGGTTGACATTGCCCGCCACGCTAATGAGCTTCGTGCCGATCGACTCTCCGCTGCCGCAGGAGGCGTAGACGCCCGCATCGTCGAGCAAGAGGTGCGGCACGAGCGACAGCGTCTCGACATTGTTGAGGCAGGTCGGGCGGGCGAAGACGCCGCTGACCTTGATGAACGGCGGCTTCATGCGCGGGCGGCCCGCCTTGCCCTCAATCGAGCGGATCAGGGCGGTGCCCTCGCCGCAGACGTAGGCGCCGGCGCCTGAGTAGAGGTGGATGTCGAAGTCAAAGCCGCGGCCGAGGATGTTCGTGCCGAGGAAGCCGTAGTTCTTCGCCTGGCGAATTGCGTTCAGGAGCAGCGGGCGGTAGCAGGCGTACTCCGCGCGCATGTAGATGAAGCCGTCCGAGGCGCCTACGACGTAGGCCGCGATGATCATGGCCTCGATGAGATTGAACGGGTCGTGGCAGATGAGCTCGCGGTCCTTGAACGTCGTCGTCTCGCCCTCGTCGGCATTGCAGATGACGACCTTGCGTTCGCCGCGGACGGCGCGCGCCTGCGACCACTTGCGGCCGAGCGGGTACTCCGCGCCGCCGCGCCCCTTGATCTTGACCTTCGTCAAGAGGTCTGTGATTTTCTCCGGGTCCATCGTCACCGCCTTGCGCAGCGCCTCGAAGCCGCCGACATTCATGTAGGAACCGATCGACGAAGTGTCGTACTTGCCGAAGTTCTTGGTCAGAAAATGTACTTGCATGTGTTAACCTCCTCCAGCTCAGGGCAGGGAGCGCAACAGCGCTTCAATCTTTTCCTGCGTGTCGAGATGGTCGTAGACGTGCCCGTTGATGCGCACGGCCGGTGCGCGGTCGCAGGCGCCGATGCAGGTGACCTGCTCGAGCGTGAAGCGCCCGTCATACGTCGTCTCGCCGAGTTTGATGTCGAGCAGCTGCTCGAGTGTCGAGATCAGGCGGTGCGAATCGACGCGATTGACGCGGCAGGCCGGCGAACAGCAGACCTGGATCGGATACTTCGCGCGCGGCACCGGCGAGAGCTCGCTGTAGAACTTCAGGCAGTCAAAGATATTCGTCACGCGCATCTTGAGGCGGTCCGCGATGTAGTAAGCCGTCGTCTCCGGCACATAGTGGCGCTCGTTTAGTGCCTGCACATCGAGCAGGATGCCGACAATCTGCGTCGGGTCGCAGTCGTGGGATTCAAGCACCAGATCGATGCGCTCCTGCAGCTCACTCGGCAGAGGATATTCCTTCGTCAAGGCAGTAAGCATAGTAACCCTCCTAAAAGGCAAAAAGGTAACATACCAATACACAGAGATAACATCCTCATTATAGCGTATTTTTATGCAAAAATAAATGGAAAGGTATCTTGGAAGTGTAGCCCGGCTTACAATTTTGTGGTATAATGTACTTGCCCGAAGGTGTCTTTGTAAATAAGACCAACATTGTGGGGGGATTGAATATGGCAATCAAGAACATTGAAATGGACCGTCGTGACAGTGCGAGCTATCGCAAGATGTTGAAACGAGGAGGTTTCCTTTCTGCAAGTTACTTGTCCGTCAGTGGCTTTGACGTCAATCAGCTCAAGAAACTAGCGAAACGCGGAGAGCTCGATGCCGTGCGCTGTGCAATCGGCAAATCCATCCGCTGGTACTACCGGGAACGGCAGGCCGAATCCGCTCACCTTCGTGGCTTGGCTTGAGCCAGGCCCGTGCCAGGAGGCACGCCCACCTCAGGCCAATTGAGGCAAAGACCGGTCATCCGGTCTATTTTTTTCTGCAAGATTTGCTTTTTGTTGTTACATTTAGGAGGGAATCTTTTGACCTGGTTCACACTCATCATGATCGTCATGGTCGTCTCCGTCATCGCCTGCCTTCTCTTCACGACGCGCTACCTCTTCTCCGGCAGATCATTGCGTCGGGTGCGCATCGTCATGCTGCTGTTCGACGCCATCGGCATGGGCTGGTTCATTGGCCGCGCCATCATCTACCATCTCATATCAGGGCCGAGCCTCATCATCGAGACGGTCATCGTCGGCTTCATGACGCAGCTCATCTGCACGGCCTTTGTTCTTGTAGCAGTCATCGTCCGCTTCTTCTGGCGCCGCATGATGGCCGTGCCCGTCGACGAGAGCCGCAGGCGCCTTCTCCGTCATGCAGCCGTCTATCCCGCCGTGGCCGCTGGTCTCAGCATTTACGGCGGCTTCTGGGAACGTGAGGCGACTGTCGAGCGCAACTTCACGATTCCAGTCAAAGGGCTCGGAGCGGGGGAGGGGTACCGCCTCGCGCAGATCAGCGACGTCCATCTCGGCAGTTTCTTTTCCGTCGCCGAACTCGATTCCCTGCTGCGCCGCATTGCCGCCCAAAAGCCCGATATGCTCACCGTCACCGGCGACCTCTTTGACGACGTGACGCAGAACGAAGAAGCTGCCAGGATTCTCGATCGCTACGCCGATGCATTTCCCGACGGCATCTGGTTTGCGTTCGGCAATCACGAGCACTTCCGCGGCATCGATACCATCCGCAAGTATCTAGCCAAAACGCGCATCAACGTCCTCATCAATGAGAGCCGCAAAGTGCCCGGCAAGAACCTCTACATGCTCGGCGTCGACTACCCGATGGACCGTCCCCATTTCGAGGCACAGCGCAAGAATTACATGCAACAGGCCATCGAGAATCTGCCCGAAAACGTCCCCTCTATCCTGCTCGCCCATCACCCCGAATACATCGACGACGGAGCCGCCCATAGCATCGCCCTGACCCTGACTGGCCACACCCACGGCAGCCAGTTCGGCATCCTCGGTCAGCCGCTCTTCCCCGTATTCAAATACACCCGCGGCCTCGTCAAACTCGGCGATTCCTACGGCTACGTCCACAGCGGCAACGGCAGCTGGTTCCCCTTCCGCCTCGGCTGCCCGCCGGAGATTGCGTACTTTACCTTGACAAATGCATAAGAAAGTACAAGAAAGCGAGCATCCTGTGAGTGGGGATGCTCGCTTTTATTGGGCTGTACCTATATGTTTACCATTAAACGCCTAGGTCAAGCGGCAAATCGGAAATGTCTTTGAGGCGCTTTCCTTCAATCAGGGTTTGAAGGAGTTGTTGGGTATCTTCTGCAGCTGGTGTCTCGGCGGCTAATTCATTGACGGTATCGACGAGCTCGTAGAGTGCGAAGTGGTAGAGACAGTCGATGTCACCAGTACCGAGCGCTAAGGAGGCAAGGCGGGATGGTGTTGGCTCGCCCGTGACGACGACGATATGAGGAAGGCTGCCCTTGCGATTGCGGATAAGATTCAAGGCTTCGGTACGACTGTTTTGGGCACGGTCGCTTCGCATCGTCCATTTTGCGGATACGGAGGCATGCAAGATTGGCTTGCCTCCATTTATTTTACGGATGGCGGCAGACTTTGCTGTATGGTCATCGACAATAGCTTCTGGTGTATTGAGCTCTTCGTCTGTATAGAGATCACGATAGACAATGATGTCCGGTGCTACCATGTAATCGTTGCCGAGAGCGGCAGATAAATGAGAATCTCTCTTGACTAGTGCGTTGAGATAGGCCAGGTGCTCGTACTGTGCAAAGTCTGAGGTCTTGATGGCGTTCTTATTGCCGAGTTTCAGGATATGCCAGTTGCCTGGACGGATATGTTGCAGTTTTGGAAAGGTTGAACGCAAGAATTCCATAGTCTTCTCTTCAAAGATGCTGCCGCTTGTCTGCCCCTGGGCCTTCTGGCGTTTCATATAGGTTGTAGGTTGTTCCTGGGCAATGTCCGCGTGCAGGGTAACTTCCTGCAAGATTCTCTGGTGGATTCCTTGTGCGAGTTGTACGGATAGCTTGTTGCTCCGGTCTGCGTTGGACGGTATGCCACCTGCATCGACAGAAAGAATTGTGTCCAAGAGTTGCTTATGAAATATACTCCTCTCGTGTGAGAGTAAAACCTTGCTTACTGGCATAGAGGGCCTCCTTTATCTTTTCTCCTACTGCCTTTGCGACAGGGGGTGGGAATGCATTGCCAATCATGCGACAAGCACGTGTTTTGGTCTTGCCGAATACCCATGTATCGGGAAAACCCTGGATACGGGCAATCATGCGCGGAGTCAGCCGTGGCATGCCGGTAAATTCAGGATCAGGTGCCTTGTCCGCGATGCTCTTGCCTTCGACCTGCATCTCTGCCCAGGCACGACGGGCACGTGTAGGCCCCAGGTCCGGACCGCCATGCTTCTTGGAACCTCCGACGATGGTAGGTGCAATCTTGTCTGCCTGTTTTGCCCATTTCCTGGCACCTTTCCAGCCAGCTTCTGCCATGAGGTCTTGCAGGAGCGCGCCGACTGTCGGTGTCTGTTCAGGATGAGGCGCTGGATATGAAAATGTGAAACGGCCTGGCTCGTCATTGCGGATGCCGACAATGACAACCCGCGGCCGCAATTGTGAGACGCCGTAGTCGGACGCTTGCAGGAGCTTGATCTGCACGTCGTATCCCATGTGGGCGATGGAACGCAGTATGTATTCGCGGTATTCGCGGAATGACGGGTCAAGGAATCCACGTACGTTCTCCAGCATGATGGCTCGGGGCTCAATCTCGCGGACGAGACGCAGCGCCTCTGGGAAGAGGTCGCGCTCATCATCAGCGCCGAGTTGCTTGCCTGCAACAGAAAAAGGCGGACAAGGGACGCCGCCAGCGAACAGGTCGACGCCGTGATATGGCTTGCCGTCAAAATCATGGACATCTGCGCAGATTATAGGCCACTCTGGTCGATTCTCTTTTAAGATATCGCAGTATTCTTTTTCGTATTCTACTAATGCTACATGTACAAATCCCGCCATCGCCAGCCCGAGGGCCTGCCCGCCGGCACCTGCACAAATCTCGACACAAGTCAGCATAGTTACTCCTTTTGGTTCGTTCGTTGTCTATTTCTCCATTATATCATAAGATAGGCCTATGCGATATAAACGGCATTCAATCTGCAACTTGGCGTTGTCAAGACAGTTGCCTTGTGCGATAATGAAGAAAAAGTTGATTTTTTGAAAGGATCGGTCGTTATGCGCAAGGTACTTGTCGTGATTGATATGCAGAATGACTTCATCGATGGAGCGCTGGGGACGAAGGAGGCGCAGGTGATGCTGCCGCGGCTGGTGGAGAAGTTGGAGCGGGAGGAGGCGCTGCTGGTGTTTACGCAGGACACGCACGGCGCGGACTACCTTGAGACGCAGGAGGGGAAGAACCTGCCGGTGCCGCACTGCATCAAGCCGGAGAAGGGTTGGGAGATTGCGCCGTCGCTGAAGCCTTTTGTGGAGAAGGCGGCGGCTGTCGTGGAGAAGCCGACCTTTGGCTCGCTGGAGCTGCCGAAGGTCATCGCGGGGCTGGAGCCGGATGCGATTGAGCTTGTGGGGCTCTGCACGGACATCTGTGTGGTTGCGAATGCGATGATCCTCAAGGCGGCGTTCCCGGAGGTGCCTGTCTCTGTCGACGCGTCGTGCTGTGCTGGCGTGATGCCGCAGAGCCACGAGAATGCGTTGCAGGCGATGAAGATGTGCCAGGTTGTGGTCCACTGACCTGGTGACGAGCAGCTGGCGGGCGCAGAGATGGGCGATAGTACCTGGGACGCCAACAAGCGTGACAGATTGCCTGTTTTTTTGCTATACCTTTTACAAAGGAAGTGATACAGATGAAAAAGCAGAGTGGACAGGGAATCGTTGAATATGCGCTGATACTGGCCATGGTGGCAGGCATAGGCCTTTGTTTGTATTCTTCCAATGGGCAAGGCGGGCTGGCGGAATCCATCCGTTCTGTTTTCAATCAGACCGCAGAACTTCTGGGGAAGGAAAGCCTGTCCGTTGCGCAGTCTTCTAGTGAGATTATAGAAAGGCTGCATGATGGACGATTTGGTAAATTGACCGATTTACTTGGAGATCCACAGCAAAAGGGACAGGAGATAGAAATCTCATCTGACAGCGAGAAGGGACGGGAAATAGCCAGGAAGCTCAATATCCAGACAAAGGATGGGGATGGCTGGTATGTCAAGATTCACCCCAATGGTCACTATGTGGTGACTTATTATTCAGCTGTGGATAATAAAGGTACGACTTTCGATCAGCTGAAAGCTGCCTATAATAGAAATTCGGGGTACTACTATAATAAGGACGGAGAAAAAAACTCTAAGTATCCGCACACAATCTATGTGGATGAAGGAAATTATGATCCCCAGGGAAATGGGAAGACCTATTTTAAAACCACAGGCCATGTAGGTCCTTCGGCAGATGGGACAGGGATGAGCATCTATCCTGGCCGTTGGTGATATACTAAAGCCCTTGAGGTGGCATCCTTGTTGATTCAGGATGCATCTCAAGGGCTGTTGCTCACCAGATGGCCAGGATGAGTCCGCCTGCCGCGATCATCGCGATGGCACAGGCGTGGACAAGGCTGACTTTCTCGCCGAACAGGATGACGGCCAGGATGACGGCAAAGACGACGCTGAGCTTGTCGATCGGTGCGACCTTGGAGACGGGCCCGTACTTGAGTGCGAGGAAGTAGAAGAGCCACGAGGTTGCACCGGCGATGCCGCTCAGGGCGACGAAGAGCAGTCCCTTCTTGTCCTGCAGCACCTCTGCCATGTGCGAGAAGTTACCCTGCACGAAGACGACACCAATCAGGAACACCGCCATGATGACGGCGCGCACGGCTGTCGCGACGTTGCTGTCGATGCCCTGCAGGCCGACCTTGCCGAAGATGGAGACGAATGCCGCGCTGACGGCGGAGAGCAGTGCGTAGAAAAGCCATGGTTCCATGTCAATCATCCTTTCTTGTCTTGAAAATTATTATCTAAAAAATATGATTCTTATATGAATTATGATACAGTATCTGCCTGCAGATGGCAAGAGCGATTGTCGCCTGCCAAACGACCTCTGAGCGTCCCTCCTGTGTTAGACTGAGGACAGTCTGATACAGAAGATCATCGGGCATGGCAAGGTGGAGCTGATGGCGGCGGATTTTGGCCTGCCACGGTATAGGATCGGCGAGCATCTATGACGGCGCAAACTTCACATGTTTTTTGACACGATCCGGGCATCACTCTCTGCTATGATGGAGATGCGCAGAGAGGAGAGGATAATATGACAATCAAGGATTTCTTTTTTAAAGGCAAGAAGGGCACTGGCTCGAAGAAGCAGAAGAAGAGCATCAAGCCGACAGTCGAGGAGTTTGAGGCTCTGGGGCCGGATCCGTCGCCGAAAGCAGTGATGAAGCTGTTCTCGCGCTCGTACCATATCCTGAATGATGTGGAGCTGCAGAATGCGGACTACCCGCCGATGATGTTCGCGGAGTTCGACGATGGCGCGCAGACGCCGGATGAGCTACCGGGCGCGGTGGGCGAGTTTGGCCGCTGCGCGGACAATCCTATCCCGGTCAACGGGCCGACGGGGCAGGTCACGTATCTGTCACGGCTGCTGACGGCGGACACGGAGAGCCGCATGGCGTTCCACCGCCTCGGCTCGACAACGTCCCAGGTGCTCGACGCGATGGTGGACATCTTCGAGCTTGTCAGCGTCGACGGCACGCGCTACGACCGCCTCTACCTCGACATGTACCATCTGGGCCAGTCGCATAAGGCGCCGGAGGGCTACCGCCTCATCGGCGAGCTTACCGGCATCACCGGCACGAGCATCGGCAGCAGCCGTGACTTCCCGCTGCACATCGGGCAGGACGCCTTCGAGTACGCCTGCTCCATCTTCGGCGCGCCGGTCGTATCGTCGACGCTCAAGGACATGGACCTCGAGAAGGCGCGCGGTTTGGTCAAAGCTATGGAGAAACGGTAAACAAAAAGGAAGGGCTGATGAGCTCTTCCTTTTTTGTGTATATGGGTGTAAGATTGTGGAACTCAGTGGGCGCTGCCCAGGAGGATCAGGCGGATGCCGAGCGCGAACATGGCGAGCGAGAGCAGCATGAGGATGACTTTCGACTTTGTCTTCTTGGAGAGTTTGGCGCCGATCTGGGCGCCGATGGCGGCGCCGATGGAGATGCAGATGGCGGGAATCCAGATGATGTGGTCGAGCATGAAGTGGCTGACGACGCCGAAGGCGGAGGAGCAGGCCAGCACGAAGTGGCTCGTGGCCGTCGCGACGTGGACGGGGAAACCGAGCAAGTAGATCATCAGCGGTACGTGGATGACGCCACCGCCGATGCCGAAGATGCTCGAGATGAAGCCGACGCCGAGGCTGGCGATGATGCCGAGCGTGCGGTTGTACTGGAAGTCTTCCGACACATCCATGGCGTTGGAGACTGGCTTATGGGTGGAGTTCCAGTACATGATGATGGACATCAGCAGCAGGAAGATGCCGAAGTAGAGGTCAAGCATCGTCGTGCTGAACTTGTTGACGATCCACGAGCCGAGCACGGCGCCGGGGAGCGTGGCGATGGCGAACGGGATGGCGGCGCTGAAGAGCACACGCTTCTGGCGGATGTAGGCAAGCGTGCCGCTCATGGCGTTGGCCATGACGACGATGAGCGAGGTGCCCGCAATCTGGGCCGCCGTGTGGAAGTAGGGGTAGACGCCGCCGTCCGACAGGAACAGGATGAAGATCGGCACGCAGATGAGGCCGCCGCCGATGCCGACGAGCGTGCCGAAGGTGCCGACACCGATGCCGAGCAGCAGGAACAAGAGGATATCCATGTGGGAAAAAGACCTTCTTTCTTTGTGGTGAAGTGATGCTGATGCCATTATACCATAGAATGGGATGGGAGGTCGGACGAAAACGGTATGGTAGTCATAGCTGTGCAGTATGCAAATTTTTGTTCGACTTTTCTGTCCACTCAGCAGGGATTCTTCGGGCAAAGCGCGAATTATTCTAGCAAGATAACGATATAGGAAAGCGAGGCTGGCTATCATGAAACGTTTTATGGATGAAGATTTTCTCTTGCACTCGGAATTTGCGGAAGACCTGTATCACGAATATGCCGAGAAGCTGCCGATCCTCGACTACCACACGCACATCCCCGTGCGGGACATTGCGGAGAACCGCGTCTACCACAATCTGACGGAGGTGCTCGTCGACAATCCCGTCGCGCGGCGGCTCATGCGCGCCAATGGCGTCAAGGAGCGCTTCATCACGGGCGGCGAGGCACCGGCGCGCGAGCGCTTCCAGTACTTCGCGGAGTCGCTCGCACGGGCGGCGGGCAATCCGCTCTACACGTGGGTCCATCTCGTGCTCAAGCGCGTCTTTGACTGCCACTACGTGCTCAGCGGAGAGACGGCAGACGATGTCTGGTCGGTCTGCTCGGAGAAGTTCGCAGATGGCACGATGACAGTGCGCTCGCTCCTGGAGCAGGGCAATGTCGAGGCGGTCTTCACGGCTGACCATCCGGAAGACAACCTCAAGTGGCACCGCCAGATCAGGGAACAGGGATTCCCCGTGAAGGTGCTGCCGGTATTCCATCCCGATGCGGCGCTCGACATCGCCAATCCGGAGTGGGGCAATTACATGCTCTACGACCTCGGCCAGACGGCGGGCGTCGAGATCTCGACGATGACGGAGGTGCGCGAGGCGCTCGCGAAGCGCATCGCCTACTTTGACAGCATGGGCTGCCGCACGGCTGACCACGCCTTCCCGCGCATTGTCTACCGCGAGGCGGAGGAGTACGAGCTCGATGACATCGTCGGCCGCGTCATCAACAGCAAGGGGGCGCCGACGCAGGAAGAAGTCGAGAAGTACCAGACGGCTGTCCTGCGCTTCCTCGGCAAGAAGTACGCGGAGCGCGGTTGGGTCATGCAGCTTCACTACGGCATCCTGCGCGATATGAACAGCAAGATGGCGGCAGGGCTCGGCAGCGGTGCAGGCTTTGACTGCATCAGCGCGAGCAGCGACGGCGAGGGCCTCGCCTTGCTCCTTGACCTGCTCTCGCGCGAAGAGGCATTGCCGAAGACCGTCGTGAGCTCGATGAACCCGTCGGACCAGGTCGTCATCGGCTCGATCCTCGGTGCCTTCCAGACGGAGGATGAGGGCCATCTGCAGCTCGGCCCGTCGTGGTGGATCAACCAGACGCCGCTCGGCATCCGCGCGCAGCTCGGCTACATGGCGAGCCTCGGCATCATCGGCACGGCCATCGGCTTCTCGACGGATGCGCGCAGCGCCCTGTTCTGGCCGCGCCACGAGTACTACCGCCGCATTCTCTGCGATGTGCTCGCCTCGCTCGTCGAGGAGGGGCTCTATCCGTCCGACAAGGACGCGCTGGGCCGCCTGATCCGTGATGTCTGCTACGAGAACACCAAGAAGTACTTTGGCATCTGATGCATACACGCAGGATGCCCCGGGCCTATCCGGCATAGAAAAAGGACTGCCATCTGGCAGTCCTTATTTTTCTTCGTGGCGGAGTGGAGAGGATTCGAACCTCCGCACCGGTTACCCAGTCTAACGATTTAGCAAACCGTCCTCTTCAGCCTCTTGAGTACCACTCCATATGGCGGAGAGGGTGGGATTCGAACCCACGGTGCATTGCTGCATCACCGGTTTTCAAGACCGGCTCCTTAAACCACTCGGACACCTCTCCATATACAGTAATCCTATTATAGCAAAAACAGCACAAGTCTGTCAACTCGAAGCGGGCTGTCCGCCATTGCAGTACGAAACTAGACCTGCTATAATGAACTGAGGCATAAAAAGACCCGCCTTCTAGTTGGACGCTGTAGGCGGTTTTTTAGATAAACCTACTATAGAGGGCTGCCGCTAGGCGGTGCCACCTTATTTATCTTTATTATAATCGATTCGGGGGCTGTTGGCAATGAAAATTGCGTTTTTTGATTCGGGCATTGGCGGGCTTTCGGTGCTGCACCATGCGATGCGCGTGCTGCCAAATGAGCAGTTCGTCTTCTACGCGGATGAGGACAACGTGCCGTATGGCGTCAAGACGAGGGAAGAGGTCATGGGTTTTGTTCAGCAGGCGTTCGACTTTCTCGTCGGCTGCGATGTCAAGGCAATTGTCGTCGCCTGCAATACGGCGACGTCGGTGGCGGTCCGCGAGATGCGTCACCGCTATGATATCCCGATCATCGGCATGGAGCCGGCGGCCAAGAAGGCGCTGGACCTCGACGGCGAGCACCGCGTGCTCGTGGCGGCGACGCCAATCACGGTGCACGGCAAGAAGATGCAGATCCTCATCGATCGCTTCGATAAGGACCATCTCGTCGACCTGCTGCCACTGCCGCGCCTCGTGGAGTTCGCGGAGCGCGAGGAGTTCCGCTCGGAGGCGGTCCGTGCGTACCTTGAGCAGGAGCTCGGCCGCTTCCCGCTTGCGGATTACTCGGCGCTCGTGCTCGGCTGCACGCATTTCAACTACTTCAAGGACACGATGCGCGAGATCATGCCGGAGAACATGCACTTCGTCGACGGCAATGAGGGAACGGTGCGCGAGCTCATGCGCCAGCTCGATGCGCGTCATGGGCTCGAGAATCTGCCCCAGACGGTCGACTACTATTACTCCGGCCGTCGTGTCGAGGATGCGGCAGAGCTTGCGCGCATCGCGCGCTACATGGAGCGGCTCGACCTCGTCTACGAGATTCACTGAATTCACTGGATTTAGCGGAATGGGCAATATTCCTCTGAAAATCTTGACTTTCCCACTCTTTTGTTCTAGGCTATAGAATGTGTTTGTAAAGGAAATCACAAAGTCGATTTGGAGGAGGGGTTCTCTTGCCCATCATTACCGAGCATCATGTGAATTTTTACGATACGGATGCGATGGCTGTCGTGCATCATTCCAATTATATCCGCTGGTTCGAGACGGGACGCGTGGCATATCTGCGCAAGTACGGCATCACGCTGGGGGAGATGATGGAGGACGGCTATGTCTTCCCGATTACGGAAGTGCGGGCCAAGTATGTGTCGCCGGGCCGCTTTGACGACGACATCTGCATCGAGACGCGCCCGAAGGCACTGACCAAAGCGAAGATGGCCTTCCAGTACCGCGTCTTCAACAAGGCGACAGGCGAGCTCATGGTCACGGGCTTCACGCAGAACGTCTTCACGCATCGCGAGAGCGGCAAGATCACGCGCCTGCCGGAGAAGTACTACGCAAAGCTCCAGCAGGCCATGGCTGACGAGGCCGACTGGCAGGAAATGCAGGCAAAAGAGGCACAAGGAACTGCATCGCGCCGGAAATGAGCCGGTCATCACTTTGTTTTATTTTTGGATAGAAAGAATCAGGAGGAATCAACGTGACGGTATTATATGCAATCATTGCCCTGATCGTCGCTGCGGTCATCGTGGCGAAGTTGTATCTCTGCATCGCAGGCAAGGAGAAGATTGTCGTCAAGACGGATGCGCCTTTCGTGGTGGAATCGCAGACGGACGACGCAATCGTGATCTCGAAAAAACTGACGTTTGTCAATGAAGGCAAGCAGTGCGCCACCATCATGGACGCACTCGTGCGCCCGCAGCTGCCGTATGAGCAGTACGATGGCATCGAGGCACGTGGCAAGGCGGAGCGCGAGGGTGAACCGCGCGAGGACGATTACTTCGAGGCCGTGCTGATCCAGAAGCTCGGCGACCCGAACCACGAGGACAAGCTCAACATCTTCGCGAAGGTCAAGCTGACGCCGCGCAAGGGCATGACGCTCAAGGAAGCGCTCTCGCACATGGTCGACCTGCCGCTCGATGTCATCTGGATGGAGACGGGCCGCACGCCGTGGCATTACACGAAGGTCCGTCTGACGCTCTCCGCTGAGGAGATCGCCAAGCTCGCCGGTGTGGAACTCGTGAAGGACTGAGGGAGGAATTATCATGGCAGAAGCAAAACTCGATTTGATCCCGGTCCCGACGCGCATCCTGACCGAGAAAGACGATATTGTCGACAGCATTGAACGCTATACGAAGGGCAAGATCGGCCCGGATGACCTGCTCTGCACGGCAGAGAGTGTCGTCGCCATCACGCAGGGCCGCTTCGTGCGCCCGGAAGACCTCAAGATCACGCGTGTGGCGCAGTTCTGCTGCCGCTTCATTCCGGACTACGGCAGCCTGGCATCGCCGCACGGCATGCAGTCCTTGATGGACGTCGAGGGCAAGTGGCGTGTGGCCTTTGCGCTGTTTGCTGGCTTCCTCGGCAAGCTCGTCGGCCAGAGCGGCCTCTTCTACAAGTGGGGCGGTGAGCAGACGGCACTCATCGATGATGTAACGGGCACGATGCCGCCGTTCGACAAGTGCATCGTCTACGGCCCGAAGGACCCGAATGAGGTCGTCAAGAAGATCCAGCAGCGTCTCGGCTGCTTCGGTGCGATGATCGCGGATGTCAACGACCTCAAGCGCTCCCGCGTCGTCGGCGTGACGGACAAGGTTGATGGCCAGATGGCAGCGAAGCTGCTCATCGACAACCCGTTCGGCAATGCGAGCCAGAAGACGCCGATCTGCATCATCAAGAACTACAGACAGTATCAGGAGTCGCAGAAATAAAGACCGCTGCCCGGCAGCGGGAGAGGTGTTGTACCGCGAAAACTCGAGGTAGGCACCTCTTTTTTGTTCCAGTGCAAGATGTGAAAGAGAGGAAGGTTCATCATGACAAGAACGGATCGGCGCATGGCAGACGCCCTGCGCCCGTATGAGATACATCGTCATTTCCAGAAGTACCCGGCAGGCTCGGTGCTCATCGAGATGGGCAACACGAAGGTCATCTGCGCGGCCTCCATCGAGGACCGCGTGCCGTTTTTCCTTCGCGGTACGGGCGAGGGCTGGATCGCGGCGGAGTACTCGCTCTTGCCGAGTGCCACGGAGACGCGCACGCAGCGCGAGGCCGTGCGCGGCAAGCAGTCGGGACGCACGCAGGAAATCGAACGCCTGATTGGCAGAAGCCTGCGCTCCGTCGTCGACACGAAGGCACTCGGCGAGCGCACGATCATGATTGACTGCGATGTCATCCAGGCGGACGGCGGCACGCGCACGGCCTCCATCACGGGCGCTTTTGTTGCGCTCGTCGAGGCGTGCGCTTCGTTCTACGAGAAGGGCAAGATCTTCCCCGTCAAGGACTTCCTCTCGGCCATCAGCGTCGGCGTCAGCCACGAGGGCGAGCCGATACTCGACCTCTGCTACGAGGAGGACTCGCGGGCCATCGTCGATATGAATGTCGTCATGACGGGCGCAGGGCGCTTTGTCGAGGTACAGGGCACGGGCGAGGGCCGTCCGTTCACGCACGAGGAGCTCGGCGCACTCTTGGCGCTCGGTGAGAAGGGCTGCCGGGAGCTCATCTCGTATCAGAAGGATGTGCTCGGCGGCGAGCTCGTCTGGCTCGTCGGCCGGGAAGGCTGATTCAAAGAGGGTGAGAAGATGAAGAAGATCGTGATTGCAACGAAGAACAAGGGCAAGGTCCGCGAGATGCGCGAGGCGCTCTCGCATCTGCCCGTTGAGGTCGTATCCCTGGCGGAATTCGGCGCACTGCCCGATGCCGTGGAGGACGGCAAGACGTTTGCCGAGAACGCGCGCATCAAGGCGGCGTTCTACCAGCAGCAGACGGGCTGCGCTTGCCTCGCCGACGATTCCGGCCTGGAGGTCGAGGTGCTCGGCGGAAAGCCTGGCATCTTCTCGGCGCGCTTCGCCGGCTTCCATGCCGACGATGCGACGAACAACGAGAAATTGCTCGCAGAGCTAAGGAAAGCCGGTGTCGAGTCGTCGCCTGCTGACTACCGCTGCGCGCTCGCTTTCGTCGATGTGGATGGCACGAGCCTCGTGACGGAGGGTCGCTGCGACGGCACAGTCCGCATGGTGGCAAAGGGGGAGAACGGATTCGGTTACGACCCGTACTTCTACACCGAAGACTACCCGGGCCGCACGATGGCTGAGATCAGCTTTGAGGAGAAGGACGCGATCAGTCACCGCGGCAAGGCGCTGCGCGCGATGGTCGAGGAGTTGGAGGAGCGCTTGAGATGAAGATCGGTATCGTAAGTGACAGTCATGGCTCGACGCGTGCCATCGACCGGATGCTTTCCCATCCGGCGGCAGAGGGCGTGGCGCTCTGGCTCCATGCGGGCGACATCACGCCGGATGCAGAGTACCTGGCCATGGTGACGGAAGGGAAGGCCAAGGTCCGCTATGTTGCGGGCAACAGCGACTGGCCGGAGCCCGGTGCCCGCTACGACGACGTCGTGGAGGCGGCCGGCCACCGCATCTTCCTGACGCATGGCCACATGTACGGCGTGCGCTTCACGACGAAGATGCTCTGCGATGCAGCCGGCGAATCGGGCTGTGATATCGCCGTCTACGGCCACACGCATGTCGCAGAGATCTCGACGGGGCACATCACTGTGCTCAATCCGGGCAGTGTCGCGCGCCCGCGCGATGCGATGCAGGGTTCCTTCCTCGTCATGGAGCTCGAGCAGGGCAAAGCCCCAGCCTGCCATCTGATCCGCTTTGCATGATTTTTTTGCAACATCATCATGCATGGAGTAAATAATTCCATAATCCTATCGATAATCGTTCCCGAAATAAAATTTTTCTTGCGCGAAAGAAGGATTTTAAAGGCGAATCACTAATATAAAATCTGAGTGACAAGCATCACATTGTGGCTGATCGCAGAGAGGCAAAAAAGTGAACTCGATTCGCTTTTTTCAAGGGTTCGCGGGCTTTCAGAAATGCTTGAAAGCCGCTATAAAATGTGTTATGATGAACCACAGATGTGTGATAAGTTGTATTTATGGGAGGGATCACTTTGCGAGAACTCGACGCAAAACAAATCACGGAAACCGTTGCACAGCTGTGCAAGGAGGCGGCTTATTACCTGCCGAAAGATGTCTATGAGGGCCTCAAGAAGGGCCGCGAGACGGAGAAGTCCCCGGTTGGCCAGGCTGTACTCGACCAGATTATCAAGAATGCGGAAATCGCACGCGATGAGGATCGCCCGTACTGCCAGGATACCGGCATGACGATCGTCTTCCTCGAGGTAGGCCAGGACCTCCACATCGTCGGCGGCGACCTCGAAGAGGCAGTCAACGACGGTATCGCCAAGGGCTACACGGAAGGCTACCTGAGAAAATCGGTCGTTGCAGAGCCAATCTTCAACCGCGTCAACACCCAGAACAACACGCCGGGCGTCATCTACACGAAGATCGTTCCGGGCGACAAGCTCAAGATCACGGTTGAGCCGAAGGGCTTCGGTTCCGAGAACAAGGGCGGCATCAAGATGCTCGTACCGGCTGACGGCCTTGAGGGCGTCAAGAAGGCTGTCATGGAGATCATCCTGCATGCCAGCATGAACCCGTGCCCGCCGATGGTCGTCGGCATCGGTATCGGCGGCACGATGGACCGCGCCGCTGTCATGAGCAAGATTGCCCTGACGCGTTCGATCGACTCGCATAACCCGATGCCAGAATATGCGAAACTCGAAGACGATCTCCTCGAGCTCATCAATGAAACGGGTATTGGACCGCAGCTCGGCGGCACGACGTCCTGCCTCGGTGTCAACATCGAGTGGGGCCCGACGCACATCGCCGGCCTGCCGGTCGCTGTGACGATCTGCTGCCATGCATGCCGTCATGCAAAGCGCGTTCTTTGATCTG
Organism: Mitsuokella jalaludinii; assembly: GCF_928722185.1. NCBI lineage: Bacteria > Bacillati > Bacillota > Negativicutes > Selenomonadales > Selenomonadaceae > Mitsuokella > Mitsuokella jalaludinii. The sequence goes on along the minus strand of NZ_CAKMXA010000001.1, from coordinate 1,243,093 downwards.
TCGAAAGACTGAGCAAAACTATCAGGAGGAGAGATAATCATGGCAGAACCTATTCGCATCCATACCCCGTTCACGGAAGAAGATTCCCACAAGCTCAAGATCGGCGACAGCGTTCTCATCACGGGCGAGATCTACGCTGCACGCGATGCTGCGCACAAGAAGATGTGCGAGGCACTCGCTAAAGGCGAGAAGCTGCCGATCGACTGGCACAACAAGATGGTCTATTACCTCGGACCGACTCCGGCAAAACCGGGTGATCCGATCGGCTCCTGCGGCCCGACGACTTCTGGCCGCATGGATGCCTACACGCCGACGATGCTCGAGCAGGGCATCAAGGGCATGATCGGCAAGGGCTCCCGTTCGAAGGAAGTCGTCGATTCCATGAAGAAGAACGGCGTTACGTATTTCGCTGCTGTCGGCGGTGCCGCAGCGCTCATCGCGAAGTCCGTCAAGAAGTACGAAGTTCTCGCTTACCCAGAACTCGGCCCGGAGGCACTTGCCCGCCTGACCGTTGAGGATTTCCCAGCTATTGTTGTCATCGACTGCGAAGGCAATAACCTTTACGATGTCAACCAGGAGAAGTATCGTACCCTGAAGGGTTACTGATAACGAGAGAAGATGGGAAGCTTTTGGGAGGCTCGCTTGAAGGCTTCCTTTCTTTTTCAAGAATCAACAGGAGGTATAGAATGTTCCATACAACTTTTTATCTGCGCCGTCTGCACTCGTTAGTCGGCCTGCTGGCAATCGGCATTTTCCTCTTCGAGCATATCATTACGAATGCTCGTGCACTCGGCGGTGCTGAGTCCCTCAACGGTGCTCTGGCCATGATGGAGCTCATCCCGCATCCGATCTTCCTCGGCCTGGAGATCTTCGGTGTCGCACTGCCGATCCTCTTCCATGCCATCTACGGCATCTACATCGCCCTTCAGGCGAAGAACAACCCGGGCCGCTACGGCTACGTCCGCAACTGGCAGTTCGCTCTGCAGCGCTGGACGGCATGGTTCCTCGTCATCTTCCTCATCTGGCATGTGTTCTACCTGCGCATCTTCACGAAGGCCATCAACGGCACGCCGATCTCGTATGAGCTGCTGCATACGCTCTTCACGAGCAGCCCGATCACGACGCTGCTCTACACGATCGGCATGTTCGCAGCTATCTTCCATTTCTGCAATGGTATCACGACTTTCTGCATGACCTGGGGCATCGCCAAGGGCCCGCGCATCCAGAACGTCATCAACGTTCTCTCGATGTGCCTCTGCGCATTCCTCTGCCTTGTCACGATTGCGTTCATGGCAAGCTACTTTGTCATGTAAGCCCCGATACGCTGTGTAAGAAAAGGAGAATATAAATGGCTAAGAAACCAGAAAATAAGATTATTGTCGTAGGCGGCGGCCTCTCGGGCCTCATGGCTACGCTGAAGATCTGCGAAGGCGGCGGCAAGGTTGACCTCTTCTCTTACTGCCCGGTCAAGCGTTCCCACTCCCTCTGTGCACAGGGCGGCATCAACGCCTGCATGGACACGAAGGGTGAGCATGACTCGATCTACGAGCATTTCGATGATACGGTCTACGGCGGCGACTTCCTCGCTGACCAGCTCGCTGTCAAGGGCATGGTCGAAGCTGCACCGAAGCTCATCAAGATGTTCGACCGCATGGGCGTGCCGTTCACGCGCACGGCTGAAGGTGTTCTCGACCTCCGTAACTTCGGCGGCCAGAAGAACAAGCGCACGGTCTTCGCTGGCTCCACGACGGGCCAGCAGCTCCTCTACGCTCTCGACGAGCAGGTTCGCCGTTGGGAAGTAAAGGGCGGCGTCAAGAAGTATGAGTTCTGGGAATTCATCAAGATCATCAAGAACAAAGAGGGCATCTGCCGCGGTATCGTCGCGCAGAACATGAACTCCAATGAGATCGTCTCGTTCCCGGCTGACGTTGTCATCCTCGCAACGGGCGGCCCTGGCCAGGTATACGGCCGCTGCACGGCTTCGACGATCTGCAACGGTTCGGCTGTTTCCGCTGTTTACCAGCAGGGCGCTGAGCTCGGCAACCCGGAGTTCCTCCAGATCCATCCGACGGCTATCCCGGGTTCCGACAAGAACCGCCTGATGTCCGAGGCTTGCCGCGGTGAGGGCGGCCGCGTCTGGGTTTACCGCAAGAACCCGCAGACGGGCGAAAAAGAGCGCTGGTACTTCCTCGAGGATATGTACCCGGCATACGGCAACCTCGTACCGCGTGACGTTGCATCGCGTGCCATCTACAAGGTCGTCGTCCACATGGGCCTCGGCATGCACAACCCGAACCGCGTCTACCTCGACCTCTCGCACATCCCGGCTGATTACCTCGAGCGCAAGCTCGGCGGCATCCTTGAGATGTACAGCGACTTCATGGGCCAGGATCCGCGCAAGGTCCCGATGGAGATCTTCCCGTCGATCCACTACTCGATGGGCGGCATCTGGGTCGATCGCGAGCATCACACGAACATCCCGGGCCTCCTCGCTTCCGGCGAGTGCGATTACCAGTACCACGGCGCAAACCGCCTCGGTGCAAACTCGCTGCTGTCGGCAACGTACTCGGGCACGATTTCTGGCCCAGAGTCCCTGCGCCTCGCACGCAGCGGCAAGCTCGGCTCTGCCCTGACGGCAGAAGAGCTCGAGGCTGCCCGCCAGGAGTGCGTCGCAGAGTTCGACAAGATCCGCAACATGAACGGCACGGAGAATGCGCATAAGCTCCATCATGAGCTCGGCGACATCATGTACAAGTACGTCTCCATCGAGCGCGACAACAACGGCCTCAAAGAATGCGTCAAGGAACTCAAGGAAATCCTCAAGCGCTGGGACAACATCGGCGTTACGGACCACGGCACTTGGGCAAACCAGGAAGCGATGTTCGTCCGCCAGCTGCGCAACATGATCATCTATGCGATGGCCATCACGCAGTCCGCTCTGCAGCGTGACGAGAGCCGCGGTGCTCATGCGAAGATCGTCCTGAAGTCCGATTACGATAAGATGGACGACCAGCTCAAGGAAGCCCTCACGAAGAAGTACGGCAAGTTCCACTTCGACGCTGAGACGGGCCGTGGCACGACGGATGACGGCAACGACGACCTCGTATTCTTCGAGCGCAACGATAAGAAGTTCATGCGCACGACCATCGTTACCTTCGACCAGGAGAAGGAAGAGCCGGTCGTTTCCTACCGTGAATTCGAGCACTCTCTCATCAAGCCGCGTCTGCGCAACTATGCCGTAGCTAAGAAAGAGTAAGAGGGAGGACAAATAGAAATGGCAGAACAGAAAAAAGTCAGAATCATCGTCGAGCGCCAGGACGGCCCGAAAGAGAAGCCGTACAACCAGGAGTTCGAGATCGACTATCGTCCGGGCCTCAACATCGTTGCTGCCCTGATGGAAATCCAGAAGAACCCGGTAACGGTCGACGGCAAGAAAGTCCCGCCAGTGACGTGGGAATGCAACTGCCTCGAGAAAGTCTGCGGCGCCTGCATGATGGTCATCAACGGCAAGGCTCGCCAGGCTTGCTGCACGCTCGTTGATACGCTCAAGCAGCCAATCCACCTGCAGCCGGCCCGCACGTTCCCGGTCATCCGCGACCTGCTCATCGACCGCTCCGTCATGTTCGAGAGCCTCAAGCGCATCCACGGCTGGGTCGAAGTCGACGGCACGTGGGAGGTCAAGGATGCTCCGATCCAGAACCCGTACACGGCACAGACGGCCTACGAGATCTCGCACTGCATGACCTGCGGCTGCTGCCTCGAGGCCTGCCCGAACGTCGGCCCGCAGTCCGACTTCATCGGACCGGCTCCGACGGTACAGGCTTACCTTTTCAACCTCCATCCGCTCGGAAAGTTCGACGCTCCGAAGCGCCTGAACGCACTGATGGAGAAGGGCGGCATCACGAGCTGCGGCAACAGCCAGAACTGTGTCGAAGCTTGCCCGAAGAACATCAAGCTGACGACGTATCTCGCACAGCTCAACCGCGATGTCAACAAGCAGGCCCTGAAGAATATCTTCAATCACTGAGCCTGATAAGACTGAGCAACGAGAGCCCCGCATCACGATCCTCGGATTGGGTGCGGGGCTCTTTGTATGCTCGGTGTATGCTCGGTGTACGCTCGGCGTATGCTCGGTGTGACGAGCATGCTTGATTATTTTTTTAGGATTCGCTATGATAGGAGTTATAGATTCAGACGTTACTGATTACGATTCAATGGATATATGGAGGGACGCTCATTGTCACGCGATAAATCCCAGGAGGACATCACGCTCCTCGGCAAGAAAAATGTCAAATACCACTACGATTACTGTCCGGAGATCCTCGAGACGTTCGAGAACCGTCATCCGGACAATGATTACTGGGTCAAGTTCAACTGCCCGGAGTTCACGGCGCTCTGCCCCATCACGGGTCAGCCGGACTATGCGACCATCTATATCTCGTACATCCCGGGCCGCCGGATGGTCGAGAGCAAGTCGCTGAAGCTCTACCTCGTGAGTTTCCGCAACCACGGCGATTTCCACGAGGACGTCGTCAATGTCATCATGAAGGACCTCATCCGCCTCATGGATCCGAAGTACATCGAGGTCTGGGGCAAGTTCCTGCCGCGCGGCGGCATCTCGATTGACCCGTACGCCAACTATGGCCGTCCGGATACGAAGTACGAGCGGCTGGCGGAGCACCGCTTCATGGAGCACGACCTCGTCGCCATGGATAAGGTCGACAACCGCTGAAACAGGCAGGGGAGGACGCAGATAGAGAAATGAAACGACAAAAGCGAATTGCGCTCGTCAACGACATCACTGGCTTCGGGCGCTGTTCTGTCACGGTGGAACTGCCGCTCATATCGGCCATGAAGATACAGGCCTGTCCCTTGCCGACAGCCATCCTCTCGGTCCACACGGGCTTTCCCGACCATTACCTCGACGATTACACGGAGCGCATGGCGCCGTACATCGCGAGCTGGGAGAAGAATGGGCTCGCATTCGACGGCATCTGCACGGGCTTTCTGGGGTCGGCCGAGCAGATAGCCATCGTGCTCGACTTCATCCGGCGCTTCAAGGGGGCGGGGACGCGCGTCATGGTCGACCCTGTCATGGGCGACTACGGCAAGCTCTACCCGTCGTACACGCAGGAGATGTGCGACAAGATGCGCAGCCTGCTCGGCGTAGCGGACCTCGTCACGCCGAACCTCACAGAGGCCTGCCAGCTGCTCGACATCCCGTATCCCACGGACGGGATTGTCACGGACGATGAGCTTTGCGAGATGGCAGAGGCCCTAGCGGCGCGCGGACCGAAGCAGGTCGTCATCACGGGGCTCCACGAGGGTGACACCATCAAGAACTTTCTCTACGAGGAGGGCAAAATCGCCATCGTGCGCGCGCCGAAGATTGGCGGCGACCGCAGCGGCAGCGGCGATGCCTTCGCCGCCATCGTTGCGGCGAGCCTGATCCGCGGCGAGGAGCTGGAGGCAGCCGTCCAGAAGGCCGCTTCCTTCATCAGCCGCTGTCTCGCCTATGCGCTGGAGCTCGACTTGCCATGGAATTACGGCCTGCCGTTTGAGGAGTACCTGACCGAGCTTCGCTGAGGCGTTTTCTTTTGTTTTTGGGAGGGATTTCCATGATTGTCTATGCAACGCATGCCGGCGGCAAGTACCTGCCGCTCGATGAATCCTTGCGCGTGCAGCCGAAAGGCAAGCGCAACCTTTACATCAACATCACGAACCACTGCAACTGCGCCTGCACGTTCTGCCTGCGCACGATGAAGCACATGGCCGAGCAGTCCTCGCTGTGGTTCAAGGGCAAGGAGCCGACGGTCGAGGAGGTCAAGGCCGCACTCGATACAGTTCCCTGGGATTACATCAAGGAGGTCGTCTTCTGCGGCTTCGGCGAGCCGACGATGCGCCTTGATGTGCTCTTAGAGCTCCTGCGCTACGTCAAGCAGCATCATCCGGAACTGCCGACGCGTCTCAACACGAACGGCCTCGGCGAATTGGAGAACGGCCGCGAGTTTGCTTCGGAATTCCAAGGCATCCTCGACACAGTCTCCATCAGCCTCAACGCGTCGAACGCTGAGCGCTACTTCGAGCTCACGCGCGCGAAGTTCGGCGTCCAGTCGTACGACGCGATGCTGACCTTTGCGCAGCACTGCAAGCCCTACGTGCCGAATGTCGTCCTGACGATCGTCGACCACGTCGAGGGGCCGGAGGAGATTGAGAAGTGCCGAAAAATCTGCGAGGAACGCGGCCTGACGCTGCGCGTGCGCCCGTATGAAGATTCTTGAGGCGTCGTTACGATCTTGAGTGCCTGAGCAGATATCCTGGCAATACAACCGAATCGGCACAACAAAAGCGGCTTACATTTCTCTCGTAAATGTAAGCCGCTTTATACGTAGTTAACCATAAATAATGTGATCCTTCTTCAATATTCTGTTGTCATCTAGCAAATTTCCCTCGCGAACAGGAACTTTGCAAATATCTCATCATGCTCAGCTGAAACAGTTGTGATCTCAAAATCACGTTGTGCACATCTGGTTCATCTTGGTCCGTTACCGATAACATAGGAGATACCGACTACTTCTCGATGGATTCTCGATGATTTACCGTTACCCAGGGTTGCGTTCCTTCAATCCAGTTACTGACGTTGCGCTCCAGACTTCCATTGGCATCGAGCACGACTGGCGGCCCCTGGCCATCATTACGTGCATTCCCCGCGCTATGGATATTCTTGTACTTCACCAGTGCGCTTGCTAGTCAGGATGGAGAGAAGTTCTGCTCATCATAATCTTCAATAACCATCCACATCCTTTCGTGTAAGGTTTTGAAGAGCGCCTTTTTCGGCAGGACATGCACCTTCTATCTTTCGACCTCCAGGACTACTCGGCGGTGGTTTGCTTGTCCATCTCCTCTTTACAGTTATATTATAACACGTGTGTCAGACAATTGCAATGCTTTACACAAGGCTGACAAAAATAAATTATTTCAGGTAGATTGTGTCAATTTATAGTATAATAGAGGAAAGACTTTAGGGAAAGAAGGTTCCATCTATGAAACACCTGATCATTGTCCGCGGCGGCGGCGAACTGGGCAGCGGCATTGCGCACTGCCTTCATCGCGCGGGATTCCGCGTTCTGATCCTCGAACAGAAGAAGCCGACGGCGACGCGGCGCAAGGTCACGTTCTCGGATGCCATGTACCGCGGTGAGTCGGAGGTTGAGCGCGTCAAATGCTATCGGGCCAAGAGCATCGAGGATGCGCAGAAGCGACTGAAGAAGGGGGAGATCATGATGATCGCCGATCCGGAGGCCAAGTGCGTGGCTGCCCTCAAGCCGGATGTGCTCATCGACGCCATCGTCGCCCACAAGAACCACGGCAAGGAGAAGGGCCTGGCTGAGCACACGATAGCGCTCGGGCCGGGCTTCTGCGCGGGCCGCGATGTCGATACCGTCGTGGAGACGGGACGCGGTCACAATCTCGGCCGCCTGATCTACGAAGGCTATTCTTCGAAGGACCTCGACCACGGCAATGGCACGGTCGGAGAGAACCCGAACATCGAGCATCTCGTCTTTGCCCCGGCCGACGGACGCGTCGAGATGCTGCGCACGATCTCACTGATGGTCAAGCAGGGCGAGGTCATCGGACAGCTCCACGTCAAGGACGGCGAGGCCGTCGAGATCAAGGCGACGATCGACGGCGTCCTGCGCGGCGCCATCTACGATGGCAGCAAGGTCGAGGCCGGTCAGAAGATCGCTGACATCCACCCGACGATGGGGCAGGAAGAGTGCTACACGATCTCGGACAAGGCGCGCTGCATCGGCGGCTCTGTCCTTGAGGCCGTCATGGCCTGGGAGAGCGAGAAGCCGAAGCATCGCTTCTTTGGCCACTGATTCCTGCCGGTTAGCAGATGAGGAGATGATGCGATGGGAAAGGGTGTTATCCAGTCTGTCCTGGACTTTCTCTTCCCGCCGCGCTGCCCGGTCTGCCGCGCTTACGTCGAGCAGCTCGGCGACTGGTGCCCCGCCTGCATGAAGGAGGCGCAGCAGCCTCATGCCATCCTGCTGCCCGCTCTATCGCAGCGGTTCATCGGGGCGGTATGGGCGCTCGGCATTTACCGCGGCGGCCTGCGCAGCCTGATCCATGCGCTCAAGTACAGGAAGAAGCGCAGCGCCCTGCCGTGCATTGCTTCGTTCCTGCAGGCGAGCAGCTTCGTGCTGCCTGAGGGCGTCGACGTCGCTGTGCCGGTGCCGCTGCATGAAGCGCGCTATCGCCAGCGCGGCTTCAATCAGGTCGAGCTGATTTTCGGGGAATGGCTCAGCGCACACGGCATCACCATGGAGCAGGCCCTCGTGCGCACGCGCAAGACGGAGCCACTCTACAAGATGGCGCGGCAGGAGCGGAGGAAGAGTCTTCAGGGCGCGTTCTCTCTGGCCTCAGGCGCAGACGTCCGGGGGAAGCACATCCTGCTGCTCGACGACATCCTGACGACGGGCGCGACGCTCTCTGGCTGTGCTGCTGTCCTGTGCCAAGCCGGGGCTGCGCGCGTCGATGCGCTCGTCTTTGCCAGCGACCATCGCTGAGTGGCATGGGATTCCATTCTGAGAAAACTTGGCTATTTCGGTTGTAATATTGTATACTCCTGTTGTATAATTAAAGAATCCCATTTTCAATTGGTCATTTGTTGAATTCAAGATATAAGGGGGCTTTCACTTGTTGATGAATGGTGCAGAGGCTGTGCTCACGAGCCTGAAGAATGAAGGCGTGGACGTCGTATTCGGTTACCCCGGCGGCGCGGTGCTCACGCTCTACGATGCTGTCTATAAAATGAAATTCCCGCACATCCTGACGCGCCATGAGCAGGGCGCTGTCCATGCGGCGGACGGCTATGCGCGCGCGACGGGCAAGGTCGGTGTCGTCTTTGCGACGTCCGGCCCTGGTGCGACAAACCTCGCCACGGGCATCTCGACGGCTTACACGGATTCGGTCCCGCTCGTCTGCATCACGGGACAGGTGGCGAATCCCTATATCGGCAAGGACTCGTTCCAGGAGGCCGATGTTTGCGGCATCACGACGCCAATCACGAAGCACAATTATCTCGTCAAGAAGGTCGAGGACCTGCCGCGCGTGCTCAAGGAGGCGTTCTACATCGCCCGCACAGGCCGTCCTGGCCCGGTCGTCGTCGACGTGGCCAAGGATGTCTTTGACACGAAATTCGACTACTCGTATCCGGAGGCGGTGCACCTGCGCGGCTACAGCGGTGAGAACATCGGCGACGAGAGCGAGATTGACGCTGTCGTCGAGGCCATCCGCGCGGCCAAGAAGCCGCTCGTCTTTGCGGGCGGCGGCATCATCCTCTCGGATACCTCAGAGCCAATGCGCGACATCGTGCGCCGCCTCGGTGTGCCGAGCACGACAACGCTGCTCGGCCTTGGCGCCATCCCGGCCGACGAGAAGGGCTATCTGAGCTTTGCGGGCATGCACGGCTCGTACGGTGCCAACATGGCCATTCAGGAATGCGACCTTCTACTCTGCATCGGCATGCGCTTCAGCGACCGTGTGACGGGCAAGGTCGATGAGTTCGCGCCGCACGCGAAGGTCGTCCACTTCGAGATTGACCGCGCTGAGATCAACAAGAACGTCAAGGCCGACTACAGCGTGCTCGGCGACCTCAGCTGGTCGCTGCCCCTCCTGCGCGACAAGCTCAATGCGTGCGAGGATGACTTTGCCTCTAAGTTCGCTCCGTGGCTCGAGCATGCGCTCGAGCTCGAGGCAAAGCATCCGTTCGGCTATCGCGAGGAAGGCGATGCCATCAAGCCGGGCGCACTCATCAGCAAGGTCAGCAGCCTCATGGGCCGCGATGCAATCGGCGTGACGGATGTCGGCCAGCACCAGATGTGGGCGGCACAGTTCTTCAAGGTCTACAAGCCGCGCCACTTCCTGACGTCCGGCGGCCAGGGCACGATGGGCTACGGCCTGCCGGCCGCGATGGGTGCCAAGATCGGCTGTCCGGATTCCCCTGTCGTCCTCTTCACGGGCGACGGCAGCATCATGATGAACTGCCAGGAATTCGCGACGCTTGCTGACAACGACATCGACGTCAAGGTCGTCGTCATCCGCAACGAGATCCTCGGCATGGTCGGCCAGTGGCAGCGCCTCTTCTACAACCACCACTACTCGCAGTCGGAGCTCAAGGGCAAGACGGATCTCGTCAAGCTCGCGGAGGCCATGGGCGTCAAGGGCTACCGCCTGACGAAGAAAGAGGAACTCGAGACGCGCCTGCCGGAGATCCTGGCGGAAAAGGGCGCCGTGCTCATCGATGTCGTCATCCCCGAGGAGGAAGACGTCCTGCCGATGGTGCCGGGCGGCAAGCGCCTGGACCAGATGGTTCTCGGCTATCTCTGAGATTTCGCGTAGTTGGGTGTAGGAGGAAAAAAGATGAAGAAATACCTGCTTGCCGTGCTGGTCGACAACAAACCGGGCGTCCTGACGCATGTGTCGGGCCTCATCAGCCGGCGTGCCTTCAATATCGAGAGCATCTCGGCCGGCTATACGGAAGAGCCGGATGTCACGCGCATCAACATCGTCGTCTCTGTTGAGTCGGAGGGCGAGCTGGACCAGGTCATCCAGCAGCTCAGCAAGCTCATCGACGTCATCAAGATCGTCAACCTCAGTGAGGAGGATGCGATCGAGCGCGAGCTCGTGCTCATCAAGGTCGCGGCAACGCGCGAGACGCGCAGCGATATCATCAACGTTGTCAACATCTTCCGCGCGAACATCGTCGATGTCACGCCGGAAGACATCGTCATCGAGCTCACAGGCGCACAGAGCAAGATCGACGCGCTCTGCGAGGTCCTGCAGGAGTACGGCATCATCGAGATTGCCCGCACGGGAGCCATTGCGCTCTCCCGCGGCCCAATCCCTGTCAAGAAGATGTGATTGGCTGAGAAAGCCATTCAGGATAAAGATCACGCATGCTTCATCTGAGGCATGCGTGATTTTTATATTCTTTGACAATGATTCCCATTAGTGATAAGATAAAAAAGCAAGACATCTGTCTTGTTCCAGCGATGGGCAGCACAGCCTATCAGAAACGAAAAGGAGGATGGATACGATGTTCCAGAAAACCGACTTTTGGATTGGCCTCGCAGTAGGTGCTGTGGCTGGCATCTTTGGCTACCGCTTCATGCAGGAGCGCGAGCAGCAGATGGCAGCTATGCAGCCGGCTGCACCGGCAGGCGAGATTCCTCTTGCTGAGCTCCAGCGCCAGAAAGAAGAACTCGAGGACCTCATCGCAGCCCAGCAGGCAAAGAAGAACTGATTTCTTGCAGAATGAGGGGGGAGACTGCCAAGACTTTTGGCAGTCTCTTTCTGTAAATGATATTCTGTCATACGTCAAGGGAGGAACTATCTTGAATCTCATGGGAAGTCTGCAGATCCCTACGAATAAACTGGACCTATTCATCCGTTCTGTCGAGATCGCTTCATATCTGCCTGGGCGCATCCGCCTGCGCAGCCAGAAGCTCCGGGGCAACCTGGAGCTCGAGCGCCAGGTGCAGCGTGAGCTTTGTGCGTTCCCAGAGCTCACGCGCGTGGAGACGAGCATCGTCACAGGCTCGATCCTCATCCACTATGAGCCGGAGACGCTCAGGCGGAATCCCGACCTGCGCAAGGTCGAAGAATATATCATGGCGCATGCAAGGAGGTAACTTAATGTCATACGTATCTGGTTTCATGATGGGGGCGGCAATCGGCAAGAGCATCCGGCAGATGTTCGGCGGCTCTTCCGCTGCAGCTCCATCCGACAATCCTGCTGTGGGACGTCGCGGCAGGGCAGCTAATCTGCCGCGACAGGCGGCGGCCGTTGGAGGCGCGCCGTCCTTTGCGCTCGTGTCGACGCTGCCGGGGCGCCGCCGCTACCGTGCGGCCCGCATCGCGCCGTCGATTGCGTCTCTACTGGAAGAGCGCCTCGCGGCGATGGATTTTGTCAAGTGCGTCAAAGTCAATGCGGTGAGTGGCAGCATCCTCATCGAGTTCGATGAGAAAGACAATTTGCGCGTCGATGGCCTGGCTGCCTGGATGAAAGAACACCTTTTCGCTTCTTCCGCCTTGGAGGAGGATGAGGCCGCTTCGTCGCCGGATGAGTCGCATGCCGGCAGGGTCACGCGCAGCGTGCGCAATACCGGCCGCGCGTTCTCGGCCTGGATCAACCGCCACACGGCTGGCTGGTTCGACATGAGCTCGCTCGTCTCGCTGCTCTTTGCGCTGCGCGGCCTGCGCAAGGTGCTCATGACGTATTCTTCCCCATCGGGAGCGCAGATGCTCTGGTGGGCTCTGTCGTTGATGAGAGGATGGCGTACAGTATGATGTATGGGAGCTGTTATCTTCATCTGCAGACCGCATTGCCGCGCGAAGAGAGCGCGATGCTGGCTGCAAAGATCCGCCGGTTCCGCGCGGTCCGGGCGGTGACAGTTGCGGATAAGCGCGTCCAGATATGGTATCGGGAGGCACTGCCCATCCGCGAGATCCAGAAGCTGGCCATCGCGACAGTGCGGCGCGTGCAGGAAGCCGCTGTGACGCCTTCGGAACGCCTGGCGGGATACCGCCGTGATGCGATCTTCTCACTAGCCAGCTTTGCCGGCATGGAGGTCTTGAAGCGCACGTCGCCGCAGCTCTTCTGGAGCATGAAGGTCGTGCGCAGCCTGCTGGTGCTCGCCATCGCGCGCAAGTTCATCCAGAACGGCGTGCAGGGCATGGTCAAGGAACACCGCCCGAATGCCGACACACTGACGGCTACGGCCGTCATCGCCTCGGTGCTCGCCGGCAAGCCGGAATCGAGCCTGACGCTGCTCGCCATCTCGAATGGTGCGGAGATGCTCACGAGCTATGCGGCCGAGCGCGCCCGCACGCAGATCTCTGGCTTGTTGTCCCTCGACCAGCGCTATGTCTGGCTCGTCGATGGCGAGGTGGAGCGCAAGGTGCCGGTCGAGCAGGTCAAGGCCGGCGACATCATCGCCGCGCATACGGGCGAGAAGATCGTTATCGACGGCCGCATTATCCGCGGCGATGCCGCCATCAACCAGTCATCGATCACGGGTGAATCGAATCCGGCCATGAAGCACAAGGGGATGCCCGTCTATGCGGGCTCCGTCGTTGAGGCGGGCGAGCTCGTCATCGCGGTCGAGAAGGTGGGCAAGGATACAAGCCTCGCGCATATCGTCCACCTCGTCGAGGAGGCACAGACGCGCAAGGCACCCGTGCAGAACTTCGCCGACCAGATGGCGAACTTTCTCGTGCCAATCTCATTCCTAGGTGCGGCCATCGTCTACGGCGCGACGAGAGACTGGCAGCGTGTGCTGAACCTCCTGTTCATCGACTTCTCCTGCGGCCTCAAGCTCTCGACGGCGACGGCCATCTCGGCGGCCATCGGCGCTGCGGCCAAGCGCGGCATCCTGGTCAAGGGCGGCAATTACATTGAAGCCCTGGCCGAGACGGATACGGTCGTGCTCGACAAGACGGGCACACTGACGGTCGGCGTGCCGCAGATCGCTTTCGTCAAGACGGCGGGCGGCGTGACGGAGAAGGAAACGGTGTTGCTCGCCGCTTCGGCGGAACTGCACTCGGTCCACCCGCTGGCTGTCGCCATCCAGAAGTACGTCAAGGAGCACGATTGGCAGACGCCGCACCACAAAAGCTCCAAGACCATCGTGGCGCGCGGCATGCAGGCGGAAGTCCCTGATTTTGACGGCTTCCCGGGAGGCGTCATCCGCGTCGGCAGCAAGAAATTCCTGCGGGAGAACGGCATCGCGGATGATGCGCAGCTCGATGCGGGACTGCTCGGCAAGAACCTCCTCTACGTCGCCCGCGACGAGAAGCTCATCGGCGTCATCGGCATTGAGGACCCAATCCGCCCGAAGATGAAGAAGACACTCAACCAGATGCGCCGTTATGGCATCGACGAGATCGTCATGCTGACGGGCGATAGCAAGGCCGTGGCACAGGAAGTCGCGCGCAGCATGGATATCGACTCGTACCATGCGGAGATCCTGCCGGAGGACAAGTCGAGCTACGTCAATAAGCTCAAGCAGCGCGGCACGGTCATGATGGTCGGCGACGGCATCAACGATGCGCCGGCGCTGGCCTTTGCGGATGTCGGCGTGTCGCTGGGCGGGCGCCAGACGGATATCGCGGCGGAATCGTCGGCCGTCACGATCCACTCGGAAGATCCGTCGCGCCTCATGGAGGCGCTGCAGCTCGGCCGCCGCACGATGGATCTCGTCCAGCAGAACTTCATGGCGACGATCCTCGTCAACAGCGGCGCCATGCTGCTCGGTGCGCTTGGCAAGATCAATCCGCTCTGGGCGGCTGTCATCCACAACACGGCAACCCTGGCCGTTGTGCTCAACAGCTGCCGGATCCTGCGTCCGCAGAGAAAGAGCCGGCTGCGCCGCAGGGCTGCCTGACAAAAAGCTGGGATTCCCCAGCTTTTTTGTTGCGCGATACTGGCAGAAAACTCTTGAAATAAAAATTACTTGCACTTTACGGACTTTGCCTATATACTATCTTATAGACGTTCTATTTTCTTCGTATATCTGCATTGACTGCATTGAGGGAACCGGACATCTGATGCGTTATTCTATTTTTCAGTAAGGGGATTATCTTATGGCTTTCCAGGACAAGACACTCACGTGCAAAGAATGTGGCAAGGAGTTCATCTTCACCGCCGGTGAACAGGAATTCTACGCTGAGAAGGGCTTCGAGAACGAACCGGCTCGCTGCCGTGATTGTCGCGACAAGCGCCGCCGCAGCCGCGAGGGCGGCGAGCAGCGCCAGATGTACAAGGTCGTCTGTGCAGAGTGCGGTAAAGAGACGGAAGTTCCGTTCGAACCGAAGAACGACCGCCCGGTGTACTGCCGCGATTGCTTCAGCAAGAGAAAGGCACAGCACTGAGAGGCAGTCGGTCGAAATTTTTTCGTGAGACTGGCATGATATACGCGATTATGGTATAATGAATCGCGTGAGAGCGACGAGGCCCGGATCCATTTCCGGGCCTCATTCTCTGAAAGAATCCATGAAGAGTTATGAAAAGCTTGAAAAGCTATGGAGGGAGAGGAATCTTTATGAAATTCAAGAAGTTATTCGTCCTTCTGGCAGCCTGCGTCTTTGCGACGTTTGCACTGGCTGGCTGCGGCGGCAGCAACTCGGCATCGTCGGGCAGCGGCTCGAGTGCCAAGGTGCTCAAGGTCGGTTCGTCCATCGACTTTGCGCCGTTCGAGTTCCAGGATGAAGGCCAGAAGGAATACCAGGGCTTCGATATGGACCTGATCCGTGCCATCGGCAAGGAGATGGGCTATGAGGTCGAGATCCAGAACATCGGCTTTGATGGCCTGATCCCGGCTATGCAGGCCAAGAACATCGATGTCATCATCTCGGGCATGACGATCAACGACGAGCGCAAGGAAAATGTGCTCTTCTCTGACCCGTACTACCAGTCCGGCCTGACGATGGTCGTCCGCTCGGATGAGCAGGCCATCAAGAGCTTCCAGGACCTCAAGGGCCACAAGGTCGCTGTCCAGATTGGCACGACGAGCGCTGAGGCTGTCAAGAAGCTCGGCGGCGTAGAGGTTAAGGAACTCAACACGCCGGCTGACTGCTTCATGGAGCTCAAGGGCAACGGTGTCGATGCCGTCGTCAACGACCGCCCGGTCAATGACTACTACATCACGAAGAGCGGCGAGACGGGTGTCAAGGCACTCGAAGAGAAGCTGACGGCTGAGGATTACGGCATCGCCATGGCGAAGGACAACACGGAACTGCAGTCCAAGATCAACGAAGCACTCAAGAAGCTCAAAGAGAACGGCGAGTACGACAAGATCTACGCAAAATGGTTCGGTGGTCAGAAATAATCACGGAACCTGCATAAAGAAACACCACGCTTTCGGCGTGGTGTTTTGCTTTCCTGCTGACAATGCACCGACAATCCGTTGACAGGAACAGGGGCAGGAAATATAATAGTAGACAGGTTTTTCCAATTGATGATGATGAATAATTATGAATCCCAATGGTAAGGTGAAAGCAAATGCAGTTTAACTTCGATTTGGTCGTGAATTCCTTCCCGCTCCTGCTCGTGGGCGCGGGCGTCACGATCAAGATCACAGCCCTCTCGGTAGCCCTCGGTGTGGTCATCGGCCTCTTTGTCGGCATCGCGCGCATCTCGCGCATCAAGATCCTGCGCGTCCTCGCGGCAATCTACGTCGATTTCTTCCGCGGCACGCCGCTCCTCGTGCAGATCTTCCTGGTCTACTTCGCGCTGCCGGTCATCACGGGCCAGCGTGTCGACCCGTTCGTCGCGGCCATCGGCTCCTGCGGCATCAACTCGGGTGCTTACGTGGCGGAGATCTTCCGCGCTGGCATTCAGTCGATTGACAAGGGCCAGATGGAGGCCGGCCGCTCCCTCGGCATGACCTGGGTGCAGACGATGCGCTACATCATCGTGCCGCAGGCTTTCAAGCGCGTCATCCCGCCGCTCGGCAATGAGTTCATCGCCCTGTTGAAGGACTCGTCCCTCGTCTCCGTCATCGGCTTCGAGGAACTCACGCGCCGCGGCCAGCTGATCATCGCTAAGACGTATGGTTCGCTGGAGATCTGGATCAGCGTTGCGGTCATCTACCTGGCCATGACGCTGACGATTTCCCGCTTCGTAGCATATCTGGAGAGGAGATACAAGACGGATGATCGACATTGAGAATCTGAGAAAATCATTTGGCGACGTCGAGGTGCTCAAGGGCATCGACCTCACGATCAAGGAGAAGGAAGTCGTCGTCATCATCGGCCCGTCCGGTTCGGGCAAGAGCACGCTGCTGCGCTGCATGAACTACCTCGAGGAGCCGACGTCCGGCAAGGTCAGCGTCGATGGCATCGTGCTTGACGGCGAGGCCAACATCAACAAGGTGCGCGAGGAAGTTGGCATGGTCTTCCAGCGCTTCAACCTCTTCCCGCACATGACGGTCCTCGACAACATCATGCTGGCGCCAATCAAGGTGCGCCACATCACGAAGGCGGAGGCCGAGGACACGGCGCGCAAGCTGCTCGCGCGCGTCGGCCTGGCCGACAAGGCGGATGCATACCCGAGCCAGCTCTCAGGCGGCCAGCAGCAGCGCGTCGCCATCGCACGCGCTCTGGCGATGAAGCCGAAGGTCATGCTGTTCGATGAGCCGACGTCGGCTCTCGACCCGGAGATGGTCGGCGAGGTACTCGACGTCATGCGCAAGCTCGCCGAAGAGGGCATGACGATGGTCATCGTCACGCACGAGATGGGCTTTGCCCGCGAAGTCGGCGACCGCCTGCTCTTCGTCGATGATGGACGCATCATCGAGCAGGGCGATCCGAAGGAAGTCTTCGAGCATCCGCAGGAGGAACGCACGCGCCTCTTCCTCTCGAAAGTCCTCTGATCTCGGATTCCTATGGTGTGCGATGGCCTTTGGCAACCCCGTCCCATCAAGTTGGAGGGATGATAGTCTTCTCCCAGTACAGTTGTGTTAACAGGGAACAATCTCATTGACAACCTCGTAGCGACTCAGTATAATCGAGAGTGAGTCAGGATGTTTTAGCAACCTGATAGGTTTTCGTTACGCTAGGAGGAATCATTATGGTTGGCAAGGTAAAATGGTTCAGTCCTGAGAAAGGCTACGGCTTCATCGCTCGCGAAGGCGGGGATGATGTTTTCGTTCACTTCTCTGCAATCCAGGACGAAGGGTTCAAGACGCTCAATGAGGGTCAGGATGTCGAGTTCGAGATTGTCGAAGGTGCGCGTGGCCCGCAGGCTGCCAACGTCATCAAGACGGCATAAGAACGGATGAAAAGGAGCCAGGTCCCGGTAAAGGACCTGGCTTTTCTTGTATCCTGGCATGTTCGCCTTCCCTTGCGGCCAGATCCTCAATAAAATAATTCGATTTTCCTGATTTGGAAGAAGGGTTTCCTGCGGCTTTGGCGAATACTATCAATATAAACAGAAGACGTCAGGATGAATGGATTATCTGAAGAAAGTGTAACATCCAGCGCTCTGCTTTACTCGATCACTTGTGCCGTTCGTCGGCATAGAAATAAGAAAGGGGATGTGTCGTATGGCAACATTCACTGTAAGAGGCAAGAACATCGAGATCACTCCTTCCCTGCGTGAGTACGTGGAGAAACGCGTTGGCAAAGTCACGAAATACTTTGAGTCCGTCGGCGACATCAAGGTTCTGCTGACCGTTTCGAAGGGGCGTCACATCGTAGAAGTCACTGTCCCGATCCCCGGTGGCATCCTGCTGCGCGGCGAGGAGTCGACGATGGATATGTACACGTCCATCGACCTTGTCGTCGAGAAACTCGAGCGTCAGATCCATAAACAGAAGACGAAACTCTCGCGCCGCCTGCGTTCCGGTCAGTTTAAGACGGAGGAGCTCAAGTCGAGCCCGCTGCCGGATGTACACGATGAGAGCGATACCTATAAGGTCGTTAAGACGAAACACTTCATCGTCAAGCCGATGGATGTCCAGGAAGCCATCATGGAGATGAACCTCCTGAACCACAATTTCTTCGTTTTCCGCGATTCGGAGACAGAGGCTGTCAATGTTGTCTACCGCCGCAATGATGGCAATTACGGCCTCATTGAGTCGAATAACTGATTGCATGCAGCGAGACTGAAACGAGAGGAGCCTGTTCACAGGCTCCTTTTTCCATGCCATTCACAGAGAGATAAGGACGAATGTACAAGAAAGAGGTGCCTGTCTTGCGATACATCATCATCAATGCCGACGACTTTGGCCGCCATGCGGAGATCAACCGGGCGGTGGAGCAGGGGCTTGTGCATGGCTGCCTGCGCTCGGCGACCGTCATGCCGGGCGGCGCCGCCTTTGCGGGGGCCATCGACATCGCGCGCCGCCACGAAGCGCTCGGGCTCGGTGTGCACTTCACGCTCGTAGACGGCAATCCCATCCTGCCGCCGTCAGAGATCCCTTCGCTCGTGGCAGAGGATGGCCGCTTCCTGCCCGACCACACAGCGCTTTTGAGGCGCTACCTGAAGGGCGGCGTCAACCTCGAAGAGGTGCGCCGGGAACTCGCTGCACAGCTTCGGAAGGTCGAGGCGACGGGCGTGCCCATCTCGCATGTGGACAGCCATCAGCATATGCACACGCTGCCCGGCATCATCGACATCGTGCTGGACCTCGCGGTAAGCGCGCGCATCGGGGCGGTGCGCGCGCCGCGCACGCCGCTCTTTGCCGGTGCGTTCGGCGGCCTCGGGCAGCTTGTCGGACGGCTCGGGCTCAGCACGCTGGCACAGCTCGCCGCCGTTAAGGCGCATCGCCGGGGGCTCGCGGTGACGGAGCACTTTGCGGGCATCGTGGCGGGCGAGGCCGTCAGTGAGGCGGAGCTACTCAAGCTCATCGCGCATCTGCCGCAGGGCACGACGGAGGTCATGATGCATCCGGGCACCTGCAATGAAGTGCTGCAGGAAGACAGCGGATGGCAGCATGACTTTGAAGAAGAGCTGCGCGCCATCACCTCGCCGCGCGTCATGGCGGCCTTGCGGGAAGAAGAGATCGAGCCAGTCAACTTCCGTCATCTCAAAGGCGCGGCGGCGCAAAGGGGAAATTGACTTCTAAAGGTCAGTCTGATAATATTGTAAGGTAGGTTAACTATCGGGGACTGGGCGCGCAAGAGGCGTTCCTATACGCAGTAAGGAGTGATTTGGTTGCTGGGATTCATCAAGAGATTCTTAGGTGACAATAACGATAAAGAGATTGCCCGCTATCGCAAGGTGGTCGAGAAGATCAATGCACTGGAGCCGCAGATGCAGGCTCTCACGGATGACAAGCTGACGGGATACACCAACAAGTTCCGTGAGCGCCTCGCGAATGGTGAGACGCTTGACGATATCCTGCCCGAAGCTTTTGCTGTCGTCCGCGAGGGTTCGCGCCGCGTGCTCGGCATGCGCCACTTCGACGTTCAGCTCATCGGCGGCATGTGCCTGCACGAGGGCAAGATCGCTGAGATGCGCACGGGCGAAGGCAAGACGCTCGTCGCGACGCTGCCGGTCTACCTCAACGCCCTGACGGGCGAGGGTGTCCACATGGTCACGGTCAACGACTACCTGGCCCGCCGCGACAGTGAGGACATGGGCCGCCTCTACCGCTACCTCGGACTGACGGTCGGCCTCGTCGTGCACGACATGGACTTCCCGGAGCGCAAGTTCGCGTATAGCCGCGATGTCACCTTCGGCACGAACAACGAGTTCGGCTTCGACTACCTGCGCGACAACATGGTCATCTACCCGGAGCAGATGGTCCAGCGCAAGCTCCACTACGCCATCGTCGATGAGGTCGACTCGATCCTCATCGACGAGGCGCGCACGCCTCTCATTATCTCGGGCCCTGGCGCCAAGTCGACGGACATGTATGCCGTCATGGCCAAGGCTGTCGCCGGCCTCAAGGAAGGCATCGACTACACGGTCGACGAGAAGCAGAAGACGGTCGCGCCGGCCGACAACACGATCCCGAAGGTCGAGAAGATCCTCGGCATCAACAACCTCTACGCGCCGGAGAACATCGAGCTCTCGCATTGCTTCACGGCAGCGCTGCGCGCCAAGGCCCTGATGAAGCGCGACCGCGACTACGTCGTGCGCAACGGCGAGATCATCATCGTCGATGAATTCACGGGCCGCCTCATGGAGGGCCGCCGCTACTCGGACGGCCTGCACCAGGCCATTGAGGCGAAGGAAGGTGTGAAGATCCAGCGCGAGAGCCAGACGCTCGCGACGATCACATTCCAGAACTACTTCCGCATGTACGACAAGCTCGGCGGCATGACGGGCACGGCCAAGACGGAGGAAGACGAGTTCCTCAAGATCTACAATCTGCCGGTCATCGTCGTGCCGACGAACAAGCCGGTCATCCGCAAGGACTACCCGGACCTCATCTTCAAGACGAAGCGCGCGAAGTACAAAGCTGTAGGACGCGCCGTCACCTCGCTGCACGCGAAGGGGCAGCCGGTACTCATCGGCACGACGTCGATCACGCAGTCGGAAGAGCTCAGCGCCATCCTCAAGAAGAACGGCATCCCGCACAACGTGCTCAACGCGAAATTCCACGAGAAGGAAGCCGAGATCATTGCAGGCGCCGGCCAGAAGGGCGCCGTGACGATTGCGACGAACATGGCAGGCCGCGGTACGGATATCAAGCTCGGCGAGGGCGTGCCGGAACTCGGCGGCCTCTTCATCATCGGCACAGAGCGCCATGAGTCACGCCGCATCGACAACCAGCTGCGCGGCCGCGCCGGCCGTCAGGGCGACCCGGGCGCTTCGCGCTTCTACCTGTCGCTCGAGGATGACCTGCTGCGGCTCTTCGCCTCGGACCGCATCTCGGGCATCATGGACAAGCTCGGCATGGACGAGGACGAACCGATCGAGCACAAGCTCATCACGAACTCTATCGAGCACGCGCAGAAGAAGGTCGAGGCGCGCAACTTCGACATCCGCAAGCACGTCCTCGAGTACGATGACGTCATGAACCAGCAGCGCGAGGTCATGTACGGCGAGCGCCGCAAGATCCTCTTCGGCGAGAACCTGCGCGAGAACATCATGGGCATGGTCAAGCACATCATCCGCGCGGAGATGGACCAGTACGCGAACGCGCAGCTCTACCCGGAGGAGTGGCAGCTCGATGGGCTCATCGAGGACGCGGAGAAGATCTACGCGCCGCAGGGCCGCCTCAAGAAGGAAGAGCTTGCGGCGATGAGCCGCGACGAGCTCCAGGAATGCCTCGAGAAGCTCGCCGAGGAGGGCTACCACAACCGCGAGCTGCTCTTTGGCGAGGAGAACATGCGCGAGCTCGAGAAGGTCGTCATGCTGCGCGTCGTCGACAAGAAGTGGATGGAGCACCTCGACCACATGGATATGCTGCGCGACGGCATCAACCTACGCGCTTACGGTCAGCGCAACCCGCTCGTCGAGTACAAGATCGAGGCGCTCGACATGTTCGAGGAGATGGAAGCCGACATCCAGGACCAGATCGCTTCGCTGATGTACCATGTGAGCATCATCACGCCGGAGCAGCAGCAGGAAGCCACCGCAAAGCAGGCCGCAGCACAGCAGCCTGCTGCACAGGAAGCTCCCGCTTCGGAGCAGGACAAGGCCAAGATGGAAGCGATCATCAAGAAGCAGAAGTCGCAGCTGCAGGATCACCTGCAGAACGCACAGGCTTCGCATGGTGATGAGGTCAGCGCGGCTGAAGTCAAGAAGAAGCCTGTGACGAAGGACGGCAAGAAGGTCGGACGCAACGACCCGTGCCCGTGCGGCAGCGGCAAGAAGTACAAGAACTGCTGCGGCAAAGATGAATGACGATAAATGATAGGGGAATGATGCAATGCAGCGAATGCAGCGCATCGCGATGGATATAGATCACGAAGAGGAAAGGATATTATGCTCGAAGATATCAAACCGCAGCTTGGCGAACTCAAGACGAAGCTGGACCAGATGGGCGAATCGCTCGAGGTCCCGGCGAAGGAAGAGAAGATTGCCGAGCTCGAATACAAGATGGGTGAACCGACGTTCTGGGACGATGCAGAGAAGGCCCAGAAGATCAACCAGGAACTCAATGACGTCAAGATCAGCGTCGACAAGTACAAGAACCTCGTCAGCAAGTTCGAGGATGCCCAGACACTCTGGGAGATGGGCATGGAAGAGCAGGATGAGAGCATGGAAGATGACGTCAAGGCGGAGCTCGCATCTGTTGCTGAAGGCCTCGAGGCTCTGCAGCTTGAGGTCCTGCTCTCCGGCCCGTACGATGCCAACAATGCCATTCTGACGCTGCACGCTGGTGCGGGCGGAACGGAAGCACAGGACTGGACGCAGATGCTCCTGCGCATGTACGGCCGCTGGGCGGAGCGCCACGGCTTCACGGTCGAGACGGCTGACCTGCTGCCGGGCGATGAGGCCGGCGTCAAGAGCGCAACGCTCTTCATCAAGGGCCATAATGCCTACGGCTTCCTCAAGTCGGAGAAGGGCATCCATCGCCTCGTGCGCATCTCTCCGTTTGACGCGCAGGCGCGCCGCCACACGTCGTTCGCGGCCTGCGACATCATGCCGGAGATCGATGACAATGTCGAGGTCAACATCAACATGTCGGATGTCCGCGTCGACACGTACCGCGCGTCGGGCGCTGGCGGCCAGCACATCAACAAAACGTCGTCGGCCGTCCGCATGACGCACGAGCCGACGGGCATCGTCGTGCAGTGCCAGAATGAGCGCTCCCAGCTCCAGAACCGCGAGCAGTGCCTCAAGATGCTGCGCGCGAAGCTCTTTGAGCTCGAGATGGAGAAGAAGGAAGCTGAGCTCGCGAAGCTCGAGGGCGACCAGCAGAAGATCGAGTGGGGCAGCCAGATTCGCTCCTACGTCTTCCAGCCGTACACGATGGTCAAGGACCACCGCACGAACGTCGAGACGGGCAATGTCCAGGCCGTCATGGATGGCGATATCGATATGTTCATCCGCGCCTTCCTCGCAGCGAAAGCGAATCATGAAATCTGAGTCTTGTTTGCAGAGGAGTCAGGAGCAGTGCTTCTGACTCCTTGTTCCATTGGCAGGTGATGAAATTGCGAAAAGCCTTGACTATTACGGGCTTGTTCTTCATAATATTAATCGTGCTCGGAGAGCTCTTGCTGCCGACGGTCGTCGAGAGCGCCCTAGAGAGCAGGCTCTCCCAGAAGTTCTCGACGCCGCATGTCGATGTGGAGCTCTCCGCCTCGCCGCGGCTCATGCTGCTGCTCGGGCGGACGGACAGCCTCTCGGTCACGGTCAAGGATGGCCAGGTCGGCCAGCTGCGCGTCCACGAGATGGCGCTTTCCGGCCGCAAGGCCGTGCTCGACATGAGCTCCTTCACGGCGGGACGGCTCGCGCTCGAGCAGGCCGAGGCACTCGACCTGACGGCCATGTTTGACGAGAACGGCCTGCGCGAAGCGCTGGCCCGCAAGATCAACAAAGCGGACAATGTCGAGGTGCACATCACGGATGACAACGTCCTCGTGACGGCTGATACGAACCTCTTGGGGCACAAGGCGCAGCTCTCGCTCGTCGGCCACATCGTGGCGGATGACGGGACGCTGTACTTCGACACGGACCAGTTCGACATACAGAACTCGCCTTTCGGCACGGCGCGCCTCGGTGATAGTCTCGGGCGCATCGCGCTCGTGAAGCCGGAGCAGCTGCCGCTCAAGATGCGCGTCGTCTCGGTGGACCAGCAGGAGGGCAGTGTCATCGTCCGTGCTGGTGAAGAATAATGGTTTTTGAGATAAGGTGGATTAGATGAAGGGATTCAAGTACAATCGCTGGCTCGTGCTGGTCATCGTGATCGGCCTCCTGGCGGCACTGGCCATCGGCTTCCAGCGCCATGCTGTGGAGCGCGCGAACCGCCAGGTCGACCTCGCCATCGATTACGAGGGACTGCAGGAGCTTGCGCAGCGCGAGGGACTGCCGGAGCGCGTCGTGCTCGAGAAGGCGAAAGAGGCGGGCATCACTTCGCTGGCTGTCTACGAGACAACCTTCAAGAAGCTCAACGACAACGGCAAGGCTGCGGCAATCGACGGCAGCAAGATCCTCGAGAGTTACCATGCTGGGACGCTCGAGGACCCTGCCTGGCGCCAGCTCGTGGCCTCTGGCAAGATTGACGGCAAGGAAGTCTACGTCGTCGGTCACGATCCACAGACCTATCGAGAAGTCAAGGAAGATCTCTTGCGCCGCCTCGGCAGCGACCGCGTGACGGCCCTGCAGGTCGGCGGGGAGGAAGTCCTCGCCGTAAAGGCGCACTACGATTCCTTCCTCAAGATGAACCTCGGCATGCCGACTGACGAGATGAAGGCCGTCAACGATGCGGGCTTCCACGTCCTCGCGCGCCCGAGCAACTACGAGGACTGCACACCGGACGACGTCAAGGCTGTCTTCGCGCGCCTCGATGGCTTCGATGTGTCGGAGATCGTCTTCTCCGGCCAGCAGACGCTCGGTGCGCCGAAGGCCCTGCAGACGACGATCGACGAGATGAAGGCGCGCGGCATCAACCTCGGCCTCATCGAGGCCGTCACCCAGCTGCAGTTCTACAAGCAGGATGGCATGGAGGAGCTCGCGAAGGGGCTCGGCTACGACCACGTCGCCCGCCTCTACTCCATCCCGAAGGATGAGCAGCCGAAGCTCAAGATCGACACGGCTGTCGAGCGCTGGTCCAATACGGACGAGGAGCGCAACATCCGCATCGACCTGTTGCGCATCTACGACAAGCCGTCGCCGAACATGAGCCTCATGGAAACGAACATGAAGTACTTCCAGGAGACGCATGACAAGCTCGTGGCACATGGCTATACGATCGGCAAGGCCGGCACCTTTGCGGTCTACGATGCCTCGAAGGTCCTGCGCGCGCTCGTCATGCTCGGCGTCGCGGCAGCCGTCGTGCTCTATCTCTCGCTCGTGATCCCGCGCCTCAACGCGCGCACGCGCTATCAGTACATCCTCTTCGTCGTCTTCGGTCTCCTCGCGGCTGTGCCGGTCCTCATGGGCAACGGCTCGAAGATCCGCGTCGTCGCGGCGCTCGCCAGCGCGAATGTCTTCCCGGCCATCGCGGTCATCTTCCAGCTCGACCGCGTGCGCGCCTACAAAGAGAAGGAGCGCATCGTGCTGCCGCGCCTCATCGTGACGGCGGTCATCGCGCTCTTTGTGACGGGTGCGCTCTCGTACATCGGCGCGGCGTACCTCTCGGCATCGCTCGCCGATACCCAGTACTTCCTGGAATTCAACATCTTCCGCGGCATCAAGCTGACGTTTGTCCTGCCGCTCATCCTCGTCGGCATTGCCTTCCTGCAGCGCTTCGACATCTTCGATGGGCGCATGGATGACACGGAGGGTGTCGTCGAGCAGCTCAGACGCATCCTCGACATGCCGGTCAAGGTCAAGACGTTGCTCGTCATGCTCGTCGTGCTCGTGGCCGGCGTCGTCTTCGTCGCGCGCAGCGGCCATACGTCGGGCATGCCTGTCTCGCAGACGGAGCTGCGCTTCCGCGCTTTCCTTGAGCAGGCCTTCTACGCGCGCCCGCGCACGAAGGAGCTCATGATCGGCCATCCGGCCTTCATGCTCGCCGCGATGGCGGCGCTGCGCAAATGGCCGACGATGGTGTTCTTCGCACTCGTACTCGTGGCGACCATCGGGCAGGGCTCGATGGTCGAGACGTTCGCGCACATGCGCACGCCGGTCTACATGTCGTTCATGCGCGGCATCGGGGGCATTGTCCTCGGCGCCGGCATCGGCGCTGTCGCGATGATTTTGGTGGAGCTCTGGCAGGCTATCATGGCCAGGGCCGGTAAAAAGGAGAGTAAGGCAGACTGATGGAGAGAAGGATTGTCGTATCGGGCTACTACGGCTCCAAGAATGCTGGCGATGAAGCGATGCTGGCCGCGATGCTGGAGGTCCTCGGTGATCTCGACCCAAAACTTCATATCACGGTGATCTCGGCAAGCCCTGCTGATACGAGTGCGCGCCATGGCGTCGAATCCGTCTCATGGCTCAGCCTTCCTTCTATCGTCAAAGCGCTCTGGCGCGCCGACCTGCTCATCAGCGGCGGCGGCAGCCTGCTGCAGAATGTCACGAGCCGCCGGAGCCTATACTACTATCTCGCCATCATCTTCCTGGCCGTCATCATGCGCAAGAAGGTCATGCTCTACGCACAGGGCATCGGCCCGATCATCGGCGGCCTCGCGGAGTTTGCGATGCGCGTGATCGGCAACCGCGTCGATCTCATCACGGTGCGCGACCAGGGCTCTCTTGCAGAGCTCGCGCGGCTCGGCATCACGAAGCCGAAGATCGAGTGCACGGCGGACCCGGTCCTTGCCATCCATCCGGTCGACAAGGAGGCAGGACGCGCCATCTTCCGGCGCTACCACGCCGATGGCGCGGAACCTGTCGTCGGCATCTCCGTGCGCAACTGGCAGCACGAGACGCGCTTCAAGGATGTCATGGCGGAGGTCGCGGACCGCATCGTGCGCGAGCTCTCGGCCCGCGTCGTCTTCCTTCCCATGCAGTTCCCCGAGGATGTTCATGCGGCGGAATCCATCGCGGAGCGCACACATGAGCCCTGCACAGTGCTCAAGGATGAGTACACGACGAGCGAGTTCCTCTCGCTCGTCGGCAACATGGACCTCATGCTGGCCATCCGCCTGCACGCATTGATATTCGCCGGCGTCATGGGCGTGCCGATGATCGGCGTCTCATATGACCCGAAGATTGACCGCTTCCTCTCCTCAATCGGGGAGAAGCCGGTCGGCAGCCTCGACACCGTCACGGCTGACGAGCTCATGGCCGAGATCCGCCGCAAGTGGAACGACAAGGCGGTGTTCCGCAAGCGCAATGCAGAGCTTCTGGGCAAACTCCGCGATCTGGCGGCACGCAATGCAGAGCTCGCTCTGCAGCTCATAGGACATTGAGAGAAGGGGACTCCTCGCTGAGTCCTCTTTTTCACACCACGATATACACGACAAGAAGGAGAAGCTCATGATCCATATGCGCGACGTCTCGAAAATCTACGAAAATGGAGCGGTGGCTCTCGACCATGTGAACGTCGATATCGAGGCGGGGGATTTCGTATTCATCGTCGGTGCCAGCGGCGCCGGCAAGTCGACGTTCATCAAGATGCTGTTTCGCGAGGAGCTGCCGACGAGTGGCAGCCTCTTCGTCAATGGGCGCGACGTCGTCCACATGAAGCGCAGCGAGGTGCCGTACCTGCGCCGCGGCCTCGGCGTCATCTTCCAGGACTACCGGCTGCTGCCCGACAAGACAGTCTTCGAGAACGTCGCCTTTGCGATGCAGGTCATCGAGGCGCCGCGTCGCCTCATGCAGCGCAATGTCAATGCCGTGCTCGATGTCGTCGGCCTGCGCGACAAGTTCCGCTGCTTCCCCTCGCAGCTCTCAGGCGGCGAGCAGCAGCGCGTCGCGATCGCCCGCGCCATCGTCAACGATCCGGCCATTGTCATCGCCGACGAGCCGACGGGAAATCTCGACCCGGAGACGAGCTGGGACATCATGGACATCTTCAACCGCATCAATCTCGCCGGGACGACCATCGTGATGGCCACGCACGACAAGACCATCGTCGACACGATGCAGCGCCGCGTCATCGCCATCGAGGACGGCCACATCGTGCGCGATGAGGCGAAAGGAGGCTACGGCTATGAGGCTTAAGACGGGAGAGTACTTCATCCAGGAGGTATTCCACTCGCTGCGGCGCAACAACTGGATGACGTTTGCCTCCATCGGCACGGTCGCCGTCTCGCTCTTCGTCCTCGGTGTCTTCCTGATCCTCGTGCTCAACATGAATCGCCTGGCCGGCATGCTCGAGTCGCAGGTGCAGATCAGCGTCTACCTCGAGGACCATCTGACGGACCGCGAGAAGCGCCAAATCGGCTACGACATCGAGTCGCTGCAGGGCATCGACACAGTGACTTATGTCGACCGCGAAGAGGCCAAGGCGCGCCTGGCGGAGCGTCTCGGCGACCAGAAGTACCTGCTCGACGCGCTTTCAGAGGACAACCCGCTGCCCGACGCCTTTGAGGTGACGGTCACGACGCCATCTGTCGTCGAGTCGGCGGCGGAGGCCATCGACTCGCTGCAGGGCGTGGAGGAAGCGAAGTACGGCCAGGATGTCGTCGAGCACCTCTTCGACATCACGCGGCTCATGCGTATCTTCGGTTTCGTCCTCATGGGACTCCTGGGCGGCGCGACGCTCTTCATCATCTCGAATACGATCCGCCTGACCGTCTTTGCACGGCGCAGGGAGATCGCCATCATGAAGTACGTCGGCGCGACGGACTGGTTCATCCGCTGGCCGTTCCTCTTGGAGGGCGTCGTTCTCGGCTGCATCGGCGGCTGTATCGCGGCCGTCGCCCTGCGCAGCTTCTACGCGGCGATGGCGGCCAAGATCTACAGCACACTGGCCTTCTTCCCGCTGATGCCGCAGTACCCGTTCATGAACTATGTGACGCTGGCCATTCTCTTGGCGGGCATTGTCATCGGCGCGATCGGCTCCGTCATCTCGCTCAAACGCTTCCTGCGGGTATGAGGAAGGAGTGTATGGCATGAAGGAACGATACAGCAGAGCCGCATCCCTGATGCTCGCATTCTCTCTGCTGCTCGAGCCGGTCAGTCTGGCGGCGGCCCTTTCCGATGACAAGGGCGGCTATGAGAGCCAGGCGGCGGCCAAGCTGAAGCAGAGCAACGAGCTGCAGAGCAAGATCGACAGCATCTCGGACGAGAAGCGCGTGCTCGACGAGGCAGCCGATGCCGCCATCAAGGAGCACGAGGCGCGCAAAGCGGAGCTCGACGAGACGGACGCGCGCCTCAAGCAGAATGAGGCGGAGCTCGCCTCACTGCAGCAGGACTACGAGGCGAAGCAGGTGCAGCTAGGTCGGCGCGTGCGCGACATCTACATCAACGGGCAGGTCTCGTATCTCGACGTGCTGTTCGGCGCGCATGACTTCCAGGACTTCCTCACGCGCATGGACCTCCTGAAGCGCATCATCCGCCAGGACTACGCGCTCGTGCACGGCGTGCAGGAGGTGAAAGACAGCATCGAGCTCCGGCAGGCCGAACTCTCAAAGGAGCGGATGACGCAGGCCGAGCAGGAGGAGCGGGCGCATCGCGCGCGCGCCGACATGGAGGAGAAAGTCAAGCGGCGCGAGGCGCTCATCGAGCGGCTGCGCACCGATAAGGATCTCATCGACCAGCAGTACGAGGAGCTCATGCGCGCCTCGCGGCAGGTCGGCGAGATGATACGGGAGCGCGGCATGGGCAGTGCGGCACCCTCGGGCAGCGGCGCGATGATCTGGCCGGTGTCCGGCAGCGTGACGAGTGAATTCGGCTGGCGCGTCCACCCGATCACGGGCACGCAGAAGTTCCACAGCGGCGTCGACATCGGGGCCGATTACGGCGTGCCCATCCATGCGGCGCAGAGTGGCACGGTTGAGTACGCGGGCTGGGTTTCCGGCTATGGCAACACTGTCATCATCAATCACGGCGGCGGCATCACGACGCTCTACGGGCACAATCAGTCCCTAGCGGTCAGTGCCGGGCAGAGCGTGAGCCAGGGCCAGGTCATTTCCTACTGCGGTTCGACGGGCAACTCCACGGGGCCGCACTGTCATTTCGAAGTGCGGCAGAACGGCGAGCCCGTCAGCCCGTATTCCTATCTCTAAGAGGATGTAAACATGAGCAAGAAAAAAATCATCATCGGCGTCATCGTGACGGCCGTCCTCTCGTCCTTCCTGACGATTGCCGGCCTCAGCTTCGCCTTCGGCATCCACAGCAGTGAGGTCGCGGACATCGTCCGCTTCCTCGGCGTCAAACGCTTCATCGAGACGCGCTACGTGTCGGATGTCGACGAGACGAAGCTCATGGACGGCGCCATCTCCGGCATGGTGCAGTCCCTCGGAGACCCGCACTCGATCTACATGAATGCCGACAAGTTTGAGCAGCTCAAGGAGCACACGGAGGGCGAGTTCGGCGGCATCGGCGTGACGATGGGCTTCAAGGACAGCAAGGTCACGATCATCTCCGTCCTCGACGATACGCCGGGGCAGAACGCCGGCCTCGAGGCCGGCGACGAGATCATGGCCGTCGACGGCACGCCTGTCTCGGAGATGCAGCCGGAGGAAGTTGCGATGCATATCCGCGGCGAAGTCGGCACGGATGTCGTCCTGACGATAAAGCGCGGCGACGAGACGAAGGACTACACGATAGAGCGCGCGACCATCAAGATCGATACAGCCAAGGGCACGATGCTCGAGGACGGCATGGGCTACATCCGCATCGCTTCGTTCTCGGAGAACACGGGCAAGGAGTTCAAGGCCGCCTACGAATCGCTTGCTGAACAGGGCATGAAGGGACTCATCATCGATCTGCGCGAGAACCCGGGCGGCCTCGTCACGAGCTGCGTCGAGGTTGCGAACCTTGTCGTGCCGAAGGGACCCATCGTCTCGGTTGTCGAGCGCGACGGCTCGAAGGAAGTCCATGAGTCGAAGCTCGAGGAGAGCAAGTACCCGATCGTCGTCTTGATTGACGGCAACAGCGCGAGCGCTTCGGAAATCCTCGCGGGCGCCCTGCAGGACACGGGCGCGGCGACGCTCGTCGGCACGAAGTCGTACGGCAAGGGCTCGGTGCAGGTCGTCGTGCCGATGCTTCATGACGACGGCCTCAAGCTGACCATCGCGAAGTACTACACGCCGAGCGGCCGCTGCATCGACGGCACAGGTATCGAGCCGGATGTCGAAGTGGAGCTGCCCGAGGGCGCGACGACGGACGTACAGCTCGAGAAGGCCAAGGAAGTCCTGAAGGAAAAACTCCAGTGATGTCATCGCACCTCATATATCGCATCAAAAAAGCGCAATGCCAATCGTGGCATTGCGCTTTTTATTTCTCTTGTCGCTTTCCGGTCAGTCTTTCGAACGATGCTCTTCGATGCAGCGAAGGAATGATTCGCCGTACTTCTTCATCTTGTGCTCGCCGACGCCCTTGACGGTGAGCATCTCCTCGCGCGTCTTCGGCAGGACGGCGCACATGTCCTTGAGCGTCGCGTCTGAGAAGACGACGTAGGGCGGGATGCGGTCGCGCAGCGCAATCTCCTTGCGCAGCGCACGCAGATGGTCGAAGAGTTCCGGTGCCGCGGCCTGCCGCGTGACCTCCTTCGGCACGGCCTGCATCACCTTGGCCTGGCCGCGCAGGACGGGGTAGGCGGCAGGCTGCAGCGTCAGGACGGGGTACTTGCTCTCGGTCAGGGCGAGGTAGTCCGTCGCGACGAAGCGCTGGATGAGCAGCTTGATGTCAGCGAGACTGCGCTCTTTCATGAGGCCGTAGGTGGAGAGTGAGTCGAGGTGGAGCGAGAGGATGCGCTTGTCGGTCGAGCCTTTGAGGACCTGGGCGACGAGTGTCAGGCCGAAGCGTTCGCGCATGCGGTAGACGCAGGAGAAGACCTTCTGGGCGTCGACCGTCACGTCGATCTCCTGCAGGTCCGCCTTGCAGTTGCTGCAATTTCCGCACGATGATGGCGCACCTTCCTCGCCGAAGTACTGGATGATGAAGTGGCGCAGGCACTCAGGCGTGTGGCAGTAGTCGACCATCTTCTGCAGGCGCCCGAGGTTGTGGCGCTTGCGCGCCTCGTCTTCGGTCGAGATGTCGATGAGGTACTTCTGCGTCTGCGTGTCCTGCGGCGAGAACAGCAGGATGCACTCGCCTGGCTCGCCGTCGCGCCCGGCGCGCCCCGCTTCCTGGTAGTAGGCCTCGATGTTCTTGGGCATGCTGTAGTGGATGACGAAGCGCACATTGCTCTTGTCGATGCCCATGCCGAAGGCGTTCGTCGCGACGATGACCTGCAAGTTGTCGTAGAGGAAGTCGTCCTGCACCCGCGCGCGCTCCTCGTCACTGAGTCCCGCGTGGTAGCGGCCCACGGCGAAGTGCTTGCGTAAGAGCAGGCTGTAGAGCGCATCGACATCCTTGCGCGTCGCGGCGTAGATGATGCCGGCGTCACCTGGGTGACCCTTTAGGTAGCGCTCGATGAAGGCCTTCTTGTTCTCGCCGCGGCGCACCTCGAAGTAGAGGTTGGGCCGGTCGAAGCCCGTGACGTGGACGCGCGGTTCTTGCAGGCCGAGCAGGCGCACGATGTCCGCGCGCACCTCTGGCGTCGCCGTCGCCGTGAAGGCCGCGACGAGCGGGCGGCACGGCAGCGCCTCGATGAACGGCGCGATCTCCTGGTAGCTCGGCCGGAAGTCGTGACCCCACTGCGAGAGGCAGTGGGCCTCGTCGACGGCGACCATCGAGATGGTCTGCTTGTCGATGATGTACTGGAAGTAGCTCGTGCTGAGGCGCTCCGGTGCGACGTAGACGAGCTTGTAGCGTCCCTGGGCGATGGCAGAGAGACGCGCGTCGGATTCGGCGAGGGAGAGCGAGCTGTTGATGTAGGTCGCGGGGATGCCCTGCTCGGCGAGCGCGTCGACCTGGTCCTTCATCAGGGAGATCAGTGGCGAGATGACGAGCGTGAGTCCCGGGAAGATCAGCGCGGGGATCTGGAAGCAGATGGATTTGCCTGCGCCTGTCGGCATGATGGCGAGCGCATCGTGCCCGGCGAGCAGGCTCTCGATCACGGGGACCTGAGCAGGCCGGAAATCGCGGTAGCCGTAGAAGCGGCTGAGGAGTTCGCGTGCCTGGTCAAGATACGGGTTCATGATGGCAAGTTCCTTTCTTAATTGACATTTAATCGATATATAGGATAATGATAGCAATTCTATTCTACCATATATTTGTTATATTTGTTTGATATCGATATAAAAGATAAGATCGGGAAGTACGGGAGGACAGACATGAAGAGAACATCGTGCGGCAGGGGAGCCGCATTGCTCGCCTTTGCCATGCTCATCGGGCTGCCGACGGCATCCTGCGCGGATCTCTCGCTGCAGGATGCCATCGACCTGGCCCTTGCACAGAACACGGGGCTGCGCATCACGCAGAAGGATGAGGATGTGGCAAAGGCGGCGCTCAAGCAGGCCAAGATCGACAATGGCCTGAAGATCACAGGAAATGAATCGCTCGATACGACGCTGCACCGCTCGTCCCACACGAAATCGGAGAATGGCATCGGCGTCACGGCATCGTACCCGATCTACACGAGCGGCAAGGCAGAGGCTGCAATCGACAGCAGCGAGCTCGGCCTCAAGGCAGCGGAGCTCTCGACGGAGCGCAGCCGCGAGAATCTCAAGCTCGACGTCATCAAGGCGTATTACGATGCGCTCGAGGCGCGCCGCACGGTCGATGTGCGCCAGGAGACGGTCGACAAGTACCAGGACCACTACACGAATGTCAGCCAGCTCTACGCGGCGGGCTCCAAGGCGCGCATCGATGTCATCCGCTCGTCCGTCGAGCTCAGCAATGCGGCGCAGAACCTCATCAAGGCGCAGAACAGCTACGAGGTCAACCTCGCCACACTGCGCAATTACCTCAACGTCGACCGCAGCGAGCCGTTGAACCTGACGTCGGACTTCTCCTACGACCAGTTCAACATCGACATGGACGCCTGCATCGACTACGCCTACCGGAATCGCAAGGACCTCCTCATTGATCTCTACAAGTACCAGCAGGCGGAGAACGACATCAAGGCGGCCAAGGCGGACTTCGGCCCGAGCGTGACGCTGAGCGCCGGCCCGAGCTGGTCGCATACGTTCAAGCCGTCGACGAGCTCTGATTCGGACATCACGGCGGGCGCGACGCTCTCGTGGAACTTCTGGGACAACGGGCTGACGCGCGCCAAGGTCCAGCAGGCGGAAGCGAGTCGCGACAAGGCGAAGCTCACTTTGACGAAGGATCAGGAGGACATCGACCTCTCGCTGCGCCAGGCCTACTACAACATGCGCGAGGCGGAGAAGCGGCTGAACTCCACGGGCGATGCCGTCAAGCAGGCCGAGGAGGACTACTTCATCGCGCGCGAGAAGTACCGCGCCGGCGAGGGCCTGATGCTCGACATCATCGACGCACAGGAAGCCCTCTCGACGGCACGCCTCAACTACATCAGCGCGGAGTACGACTACGCGCGCTACAAGGCGACGGTCGAGAATGCCATGGGCATCGGCCTGACGGATGGGGAGAAAGAGGCTGCGGCCAAGATGACGGCGACGGCGGTGCCGGCTGAGCAGGCGGAGCGCGCCGTGCTGCAGGAGCCCGTCGTGCCGGAGAACGCCAAGGCCAGGGTAGATAAAGAGACGAAGGGGCTTGCCAAGAAGGCAGACAAGAGGAAAGCAGCTGCAGCCGCGGCCAGCGATGCGTCCGCCGAGGTCATCCATGACCTGGCAGAAGGAGAGATTACGAAGTGAAGATAAACGGGAAAGTCAAGCTCGCCATCGCAGCGCTCGTCCTCGCGGGCTGCGCCTTCGGCGGCTACCACTACTACGAGGGACAGCAGGCGGCGAAGCAGACGGCAGCGGTTGAGACGACGAAGGCCGTCCGCATGGACATGAAGTCGACCGTCTCGGCGACAGGCACAATCCAGCCGGTCGACTCGGTCGAGGTCAGCTCCAAGATCACGGCGCGCCTCAAGAGCGTGCTCGTCAAGGAGAACGACAAGGTCACGGCCGGCCAGACCGTCGCGACGCTCGACGCCAAGGATTATGAGGCCAAGCGCGACCAGGCCCAGTATAAAGTCACGAATACGCAGGCTGAGTACGATCGCATCAGCTATCTCTACAGTATTGGCGCCGACACGCAGAAGCAGCTCGAGGACGCGCAGATGAATTACGACACGGCTGTCTCGGCCCTCGCACAGGCGGAGTCGGACGCATCGGAGACGAGCATCATCGCGCCGATTGACGGCACCGTCGTCGGCGAGCCCAAGACAGTCGGCACGATGGCTGTCGCGACGTCGGACAACCCGACGGTCATCATGCGCATCGCCGACCTTTCGCGCAAGCAGATCAAGGCGAAGGTCGATGAGACGGATATCGGCAATGTCAAAGTCGGACAGCAGGCTACGTTCACCGTCGACACGTACACCGACAAGACGTTCACAGCTCGCGTCACGAAGATCTCGCAGACGGACACGAGCAATTCCTGGGATACGAGCAGCTCGAGTTCGAGCTCGTCCTCTTCTTCTTCGGCAAGCGTCATCTACTACTACGTCACGCTCGATGTCGATGACCCCGAAGATCTGCTGCTGCCGGCCATGACGGCCCGCGTGGAGATCAACACGGCCGACACGCCGGATGCGCTGGCCGTGCCGATCTCAGTCCTCAAGACGGATGCCAACGGCTCGTACGTCGTCGTGCGCAACGCGGACGGCTCACAGGAGAACCGCTATGTGATGACGGGCATCTACAGCGATGAGTACGTCGAGATCCTCTCGGGGCTCGAGGAGGGCGAGGACATCGTCAGCACGTACACTGCGAAGAAGAAGAGCTCGAGCTCTTCTTCCGGCAGCAGGCGCGGCGGCCCCATGTTCTGAGGTGGTTCGATGACAGGAGAGAAAAAGACAGAAGAGCGGTATGCGACAATACAGCTCAACGGCATCAAGAAAATCTATCACATCGGCGGCGAGGAGCTCGCCGCGCTCAACGGCATCACGACGAATATCTACCAGGGCGAGTTCGCCGCTCTGATGGGGCCGTCCGGCTCGGGCAAGTCGACGCTCATGAACATCCTCGGCTGCCTCGACCGCCCGACGGAGGGCTCCTACAAGCTTGACGGGGAGGAGGTCGCCGGCCTCGATGACGATGCCCTCGCGAGGACGCGCAACAAGAAAATCGGGTTCGTCTTCCAGAACTTCAACCTGCTCTCGCGCATCTCGGCGCTCGAGAACGTCGCCCTGCCGCTCATCTACGCAGGCGTCGGCCACAGAGAGCGCACGGAGCGCGCCATGCACTTCCTCGAGGCCGTCGGCCTCAAGGACCGCGCCGACCACCTGCCAAATGAGCTCTCGGGCGGCCAGCGCCAGCGCGTCGCCATCGCGCGGGCGCTCGTCAACGACCCGCACATCATCATGGCCGACGAGCCGACGGGCAACCTCGACACGAAGTCGACGAAGGAGATCATGGAGATCTTCGAGTCGATGCACGAGAAGGGGCGCACGATCATCCTCGTCACGCACGAGCCGGAGATTGCCGCCTGCGCGAGCCGCCAGCTGCTCGTGCGCGACGGCCAGATCACGCGCGATGAAGGGAAGGGAGTGGTCATGGATGTTGTTTAAGGAATGCTTTGTCATGGCCATCCATGCGCTCCTTGCGAACAAGATGCGCTCGCTCCTGACGATGCTCGGCGTCATCATCGGCGTCGCCGCCGTCATCGCGCTCGTCTCCGTTGGCATGGGCGTGCGCACGGGCATCACCGCGAACTTCGAGAGCCTCGGCGCCAACACCATCACGATCATGCCGGGCTCCTCGAACCGCGGCGGCCCGCGCGGTGCGGCCGGCTCGATGCAGACGCTCAAGTACGATGACGCCAAGGCCATTGCGTCGAAGATCAAGGATGTCCGCTACGTGTCGCCGACAGTCAGCTCCTCGTACCAGGTCGTCAACGGCAACCAGAACTGGAATACGTCCGTCACGGGCGTGACGCCGGAACTCATGCAGATCCGCTCGCTGACTGTCAGCAACGGCTCGTTCATCAGCAAGGACGACATGACGAAGCGCACGCGCGTGGCTGTCATCGGCGCGACGGTCGCGGAGAACCTGTTCGGCACGGAGAACCCGGTCGGCAAGAACATTCGCATCAAGAACCAGCCGTTCAAGGTCATCGGCATCCTGGCATCGAAGGGAAGTTCCGGCTTCGGCCAGGACCAGGACGATGTCATCTACATCCCGCTGACGACGGCCCAGGAGCGCATGATGGGCATCACCTACGTGCAGTCCATCAGCCTGCAGGCGGCGGACACGCAGAAGATCGACCAGGTGCAGGAAGAGATCACGACACTCCTGCGCCAGCGCCATCGCCTGACGGGCGACAAGGAAGACGACTTCCATGTGCAGAGCACGGCCAGCATCATCGAGTCGGTCAATCAGTCGACGGGCATGATGACGGTTCTCTTGGGCGCCATCGCCAGCATCTCGCTGCTCGTCGGCGGCATCGGTATCATGAACATCATGATGGTGTCGGTGACAGAGCGCACGCGCGAGATCGGCATCCGCAAGGCGCTCGGCGCGACGTTCCAGAACATCATGATGCAGTTCATGATCGAGTCGATGGTGCTCGGCATCGTCGGCGGCCTCATCGGCATCGTCGTGGGCTGCGCTGCCTCGTACGCCATCGCGAGCACGGGGGCAGTCCAGACGACAATCACGCTGGCGCCGATCCTGCTGTCATTCTCGTTTGCCGTCGGCATCGGCCTCTTTTTCGGTATCTACCCCGCGCGCAAAGCCGCGCGTCTCGACCCGATCGAGGCACTGCGCTACGAGTGATGCATCTTTGCTACGAATATAAGAATAAATGGGTGCGCGAAAAGCCCCGCACGTTTCTGTGCGGGGCTTTTGATATGCCTGTATGAAAGAGCGATTTGCCTTATTCGATGACAGCGAGGAGGTCGCCGGAGGTGATGCGGCTGCCTGCCGCGACACAGACCTCCTTGACGATGCCGGCAATCGGCGCGGTGATCGTCGTCTCCATCTTCATGGCCTCCGTGACCATCAGCGGGTCGCCTTTCTTGACGACATCGCCCTTGGCTGCGATGAGGCGCAGGACAGAGCCAGAGAGCGTAGCGGCTACTTCGCCCGGGACAGTCGGGTCGGCCTGGCGGATGATCGCCGCGCCTTCCGAAGCGGCCTTATCGCGCATGCGGATCTCGCGCGGCATGCCGTTGACCTCGAACTGGATCTCGCGGAAGCCATCATCCGACGGCGGCGTGATGTAGTTCATGCGGATGAGGACCATCTTGCCGCCGATGCGCAGCCAGCTCTCCTCGCCCGGCTTCATGCCGAAGAAGTACGTCGGCGTGTCGAGGATGGAAAGGTCGCCGTACTGATGGTAGCGCTGGATGTAGTCCTTGTAGACCTTCGGGTAGATGCAGTAGCTCGAGCGCGCCTCTTCCGTCTCCGGCATGCGCAGGGCCTTCATGTCCTGCGTGACCTTCTCCTGGTCGATCGGGGCGGGCGGCGTCTCGAGGTGTGGCTGCTCGCCCCTGAGGATGATCTTCTGGAGCTTCTCGGGGAAGCCGCCGTAGGGGACGCCGAGCTTGCCGTCGAAGAAGTCGACG
Organism: Mitsuokella jalaludinii; assembly: GCF_928722185.1. NCBI lineage: Bacteria > Bacillati > Bacillota > Negativicutes > Selenomonadales > Selenomonadaceae > Mitsuokella > Mitsuokella jalaludinii. The sequence continues at coordinate 1,204,319 of NZ_CAKMXA010000001.1, read as the reverse complement.
ACGGATTTCGGGAAGTCCATCGTCTCGCCGCGTTCGTAGATATCTTTCTCGGTCAGGTTGTTCTGGACCATGAAGAGCGTCATGTCGCCGACGACTTTCGAGGACGGCGTGACCTTGATGACATCGCCGAACATCTCGTTGACCTTGGCGTACATGCGGCAGACTTCCGGCCATCTGTCGCCGAGGCCGACGCCCTTCGCCTGCTGGCGCAGGTTCGTGTACTGGCCGCCAGGCATCTCGTGCTGGAAGACCGTCGTGTTCGGGCTCGTCATCTTGCCGTCGACACCCGCGTAGTAGGCGCGGACGACCTGCCAGTAGCGGTCAATCGTCTCGAGTTCCTCGATGTCCATCTGTGGTTGGCGCGGGTTGTTGGAGAGCGCCTGGATGAAGGCCGTCATGGACGGCTGGCTCGTGCCGTTGGAGAGGGCGCTCGTGGCGACATCGACGATGTCGACGCCGGCCTCTGCCGCCTTGGCGTAGGTGTAGAGCGTGCAGCCGCCACCCTCGTGGCTGTGCAGGTGAATCGGCAGGTCGACGGCATCCTTGAGGGCCGAGATCAGGGTGTAGGCCGCTTCTGGCTTCAGGAGGCCGGCCATATCCTTGATGGCGATGATGTTGGCACCGGCCTTTTCCATCTCCTTGGCGAGATTCGTGTAGTACTTCAGCGTGTACTTCTGGCGGCCGTCGTCAAGGATATCGCCCGTGTAGCAGAAGGCCGTCTCCGCGAGTTTGCCCTGCTTGCGGACTTCGTCAATCGACAGCGTCATGTGGTCGAGCTGGTTCAGGCAGTCGAAGATGCGGAAGACATCGACGCCGTTCTTGGCCGCGAGGGCGAGGAACTGGCGCACGACTTCAGGCGGATAGTTCGTGTAGCCGACGGTGTTGGCGCCGCGCGTCAACATCTGGAACAGGATGTTCGGCGCAGCCTCGCGCATCTTGCGCAGGCGCTCCCACGGGTCCTCGTCGAGGAAACGGTAGGCGACATCGAACGTCGCGCCGCCCCAGTCCTCAAAGGCGTAGATCTGCGGGACCTTGCAGGCCGTGTAGTGGATGGCCTGCATGATGTCGCGCGTGCGGATGCGCGTGGCGAGCAGGGACTGATGGGCATCGCGGTACGTCGTGTCCATCAGCAGGACCTGCTTCTGGTCCTGGATCCACTTGGAGAACTTCTCGGGGCCGAGCTCCTCTAGGAGCTGGCGCGTGCCGGACGGGCAGGCTTCGTCAGCGGCATTGAGCTTCACCGGCGTATCGAAGCGCGGCTTCGGGTTTGAGCCGTTGCCGTGGAAGCCGTTGACCGTGACCTCGCCGATGTAGGCGAGCAGGCCGGCTGCCGGCTCATCGATGACCTGCGGGGCGTTGAGCAGGTCCGGATGGTGGTCGATGTAGTTGACGTTGCAGCTGCCAGCCTGGAAGTTCTTGTCGAGCAGCATGTTCTTGAGGAAGTAGATGTTCGTCTTGACGCCGCCGATGCGGAATTCATCGAGGCAGCGCAGCATGCGGTAGATTGTCTCCGGGGCGTTGTTGGCATGCGCCGTGACCTTGACGAGCAGGGAGTCGTAGTACGGCGTGATGACGGCGCCCGTGTAGGCCGTGCCGGCATCGAGGCGGATGCCAGGGCCGCCGCCGCTGCGGTAGTCGTTGATCTTGCCGGTGTCCGGCATGAAGTTGTTCTGCGGGTCCTCCGTCGTGATGCGGCACTGGATGGCCACGCCGTTGCAGGGGATGTCTTCTTGGCTCTTGATGCCGATCTCTGGGTCGGAGAGCGCATGGCCCTCGGCGACGAGGATCTGCGTCTTGACGATGTCGATGTCCGTGATGGCCTCGGTGACCGTGTGCTCGACCTGGACGCGCGGGTTGACTTCGATGAAGTAGAAGTGCTCCTCATCCTGGTCGGCGAGGAATTCGACCGTGCCGGCGTTGACGTAGTGGACATTCTTCATGATCTTCAGCGCAGCAGCGCAGATATTCTGGCGCAGCTTCTTCGGCAGCGACCATGCCGGTGCCATCTCGATGACTTTCTGGTGGCGGCGCTGGATGGAGCAGTCGCGCTCATTGAGGTGGATGACATTGCCGTGTTCATCGCCCATGATCTGCACTTCGATGTGCTTCGGGTTTAGGATGCACTTCTCGACGTAGACATCCTCATCGCCGAAGGCACGCTTGGCCTCCGAGCGCGCCTCATCGTACGCCTCTTTGAGGTCTTCCATGCGATCGACGCGGCGCATGCCGCGCCCGCCGCCGCCGTTGATGGCCTTGATCATGACCGGCAGGCCGACGCGCTCAGCGAAGGCCTTGACCTCAGCGAAATCCTTGACGGCACCGTTCGTGCCCGGGATCATCGGGATGTCGGCGCGCTCTGCCTGGATGCGCGCGTTGACCTTGTCGCCGAACATCTGCAGGTGCTCAACTTTCGGGCCGATGAAGATGATGCCCTCATCCTCGCAGCGCTTGGCCAGCTGTGCGTTCTCGGAGAGGAAGCCGTAGCCCGGATGGATGGCATCGACATCGTGCTCCTTGCAGATACGGATGATGTCCTCGATGTCGAGGTAGGCATCGACTGGCTTCTTGCCCTTGCCGACGAGATACGCTTCATCGGCGCGGCTGCGATGCAGCGACAGGACATCTTCTTTCGAGTAGACCGCGACCGTGCGGATGCCCATCTCGTGGCAGGCGCGGAAAATGCGGATGGCAATCTCGCCGCGGTTCGGCACCAAGATCTTGCGAATGTTCTTCATATAGATCCTCCTCAGACGTCATAAAGTCATATCATGCAAATGAAGCGCGTGGTTTTCCTGTTGTCGAGCGGGAAAGTTGACAACCTATCGTCAACTGAGCGCTCATTTGACTATCAACGTTATTTTTTTCACAAATGTGAATAAAAGCAAAACCGGAACGAGTCCGGTCAGCTCCTTTGCTTGCCCCTATCATACGTCAAGTTGAGAAAATAAGCAATAGTTTTCATGTATTTTAAGATAAATATAACGTATCATGTATTCAAAATCGCTGTTATTGACGATAAAAATCAGGAAATGCTTGACAAGCAGAGGGGGATTCCGTATAATAACATCATGTTAACACTTTAGCAAGATAAAGAACTGAATGAGGAGAGATGACATATGAAGTGGAAGAAGTTACTGGCATTGGGAATGGCGGCAGTCATGACGGCTGCTTTTGTGACGGGCTGCGGCGGCCAGAAGGCAGCGGACAGCGGTTCGGGCTCCGGCGACAAGGGTAAGATCATCGTCGGCCTTGACGACAATTTCCCGCCGATGGGCTTCAAGGACGAGAACAACGAGATCACGGGCTTCGATGTCGATCTTGCAAAGGAAGCGTCGAAGCGCCTGGGCCGCGAGGTCGAGTTTAAGGCCATCGACTGGTCGAGCAAGGAAGCAGAGCTCAAGAGCGGCCGCGTCAACGTCCTCTGGAATGGCCTCGACATCACCGAGAAGCGCAAAGAGAACATGCTGTTCTCCGACCCGTACATGGACAACCGCCAGATCATCTTCGTGAAGAAGGGCCGCACGGACATCACAGATGAGAAGAGCCTGGCCGGCAAGGTCGTCGGTACGCAGAGCGCTTCGACGGCTGAGGAGTACATGGACAAGACGGAATTCTTCAAGAAGGATGTCAAGGAAGTCAAGAAGTACTCGGATTTCGTAACGGCCTTCATGGACCTCGAGAATGGCCGTGTGGATGCCGTCGTCGGCGATGAGATTGTCGGCCGCTACTACATGAGCAAGCATCCGGACACCATCGATGCCGTCGATGTCGCAGTCGGCCCGGTCAGCGAGTTCGGCATCGCCTTCGCCAAGGACAACACGGCGCTGCGCGACGATGTCCAGAAGGTCCTCAACGAGATGAAGGCCGACGGCACGATCGCGAAGATTTCCGAGAAGTGGTTCGGCAAGGACATCACGAAATAATACAGCTCTCTCTCTAAAAAGGCTTGATTCGTCAAGCCTTTTTTTGTACAATGGAGAATATGTTAATACTTTGCCAGACTAAAGGAACATCCGCAAGGGAGAATTAAACGATGGATAATCTGCTCAATACGATATTACAGATGTTGGAGGGCTCCGAGATCACGCTCGAGATCTTCTTCATCACATTGGTCATCGCATTGCCGCTCGGCATGCTGGCCGCACTGGGGAGGCTCTCGAAGCTGCGGCCGCTCAGCGCCTTCATGGAGTTCTACATCTGGCTCATGCGTGGCACGCCGCTGATGCTGCAACTGCTCTTCGTCTACTTTGCGCTGCCTATGATCGGCATCCGCCTGCCGGACATCGCGGCGGCCCTCTTGGCTTTCACGCTGAACTACGCGGCGTACTTCGCGGAGATCTTCCGCGCGGGTATCCAGTCGGTGCCGAAGGGGCAGTACGAGGCCGCGAAGACGCTCGGCATGAACTACACGCAGACGATGCGTCGCATCATCCTGCCGCAGGTCATCCGCATCGTCCTGCCGCCTGTCTCGAATGAGACGATCAACCTCGTCAAGGATACGTCGCTCATCTACATCCTCGCGATGAACGACTTGCTGCGCGTTGCCCGCACGATCGTGCAGCGCGAATTTGACATGACGCCGTTCCTCATCGCCGGTATCTTCTATCTCGCGATGACGTTTGTCCTGACCTGGATGTTCAAGAGATTGGAGGCCTACTATGGCAAATACGATAAGTAATGAAGCGCAGGTCATGCTGCGCATGCACGATATCCACAAGTCGTTCGGCGACCTCGCTGTGCTCAAGGGCATCGATGTGGAGGTCCGCTGCGGCGAGGTCCTCGCGATCATCGGGCCGTCCGGCTCGGGCAAGAGCACGCTCCTGCGCTGCATCAACAAGCTCGAGACGATTGACTCGGGCTCCATCGAGATCGAGGGCGAGTTCCTGGCCGATACGGATGAGCACGGCGCGGCAGAGTACGCCGATGCCGCCAAGACGCGGGAGATCCTCTCGCACACGGGCATGGTCTTCCAGCAGTTCAACCTCTTCCCGCACATGACGGTGCTCGAGAATCTCATCGAGGCGCCCATCCAGGTCAAGGGCATGAAGAAGGCGGAGATTTTGCCGTATGCCAAGGAACTTCTGGAGAAGGTCGGCCTCGCGGACCGCGCGGATTACTATCCGTCGCAGCTCTCGGGTGGCCAGCAGCAGCGCGTGGCCATTGCGCGCGCCCTCTGCATGAAGCCCGACATCATGCTCTTCGACGAGCCGACCTCGGCGCTCGATCCGGAGCTCACGGGCGAGGTCTTGAAGACGATGCGGGAGCTCGCAGAGGAGCGCATGACGATGGTCGTCGTCACGCACGAGATGGCGTTTGCCCGCGAGGCAGCCAGCCAGGTCATCTTCATGGCCGACGGCACGATCGTCGAGCAGGGCGAGCCGGAATCGTTCTTTGCGCATCCGAAGGAGGAGCGCACGAAGGCATTCCTGCAGAACATGCTTTGAGCAGCAAAATCCATGGGGAGCGAGCAATCGCTCCTTTTTTGCGTGGGGCTGCAGACATTTTCTTGATTTTTTCAGGATTAGCGGCGATAATAAAACGTAGAATGTCTGCATGGCGCTCGGTTCGCATGGACCGCGGCACGTGCATGGAATGGGGAGGAATCTTATGAAGCGCATACTGTTCTTGTTGTCTGTCATCGCTGTCATGGTGCTGCCGATGGCAGGCGTTTCGGCGGCTGCGTCTGATTTCAGCGAGCGCGTGAGCGGTATGGCTGAGATTACGGCGGTACGCGTCAACAGCGGCTCGGATAAGATACGCATCGTCGTCGATGCGAGCAAGCCGGTCCGCTACACGACGATGACGCTGAAGAACCCCGACCGCGTCATCGTCGACATACAGGGAGCTTGGCTCTCTGCAAAGGTCAAGCGGGAGATTTCGGTGAGCAGCCGCTTTGTCAACGATATCCGCATCGGCCAGTTCAACAAGAACACGGTGCGCCTCGTCGTCGAGAATAAGGTCGGCAGCAGCAACTACAAGATATTTCCACTGAAGGGCGGCACGGTGCCGGGCCGCGTCGTGCTCGATTTCGGCAACCTGAGTGACAGCTCGAAGGCTGTGATCGCTGTGCCGGATGTGCAGAAGAAGCCGACGCCCAGCACGCAGGGAACGACATCTCCTGTGACGCAGCCTTCGGTGAAGCCGTCTGACTCTCCGAGCAGCTCGAACGCAACAAGTGCTCCGGCAGCAAAACCGGCAACAAAGCCTGAGTCAAAGCCGGCCGCAAAGCCTTCGGCTGGCGAAGATATCGACGGCCCGGCCAAGGATGCTGCTGGCACGGGCACCCAGACGGCGGATGCGGGCAAGGACACAGGCAGCAGCAATCAAAGCAATGCGCAGCCAGTCATCACAGATGACACGGATGCCGACATCGCCGCCCTGACGGGGCTCAAGGGCTGCAAAATCACGATCGATCCTGGCCATGGCGGCAACGACTCTGGCGCTATCGGCCCGACGGGCGTCATGGAGAAGAGCGTGACGCTGCGCATCGCCAATGAGCTGAGGCGCCTGCTCGTGGCAGAGGGGGCGACGGTCTACATGACGCGCACGACAGATACGGAAGTCTCGCCGAAGGGCGCGAATGCCTCGGATATAGAGGAACTGCAGGCGCGCTGTGATGTCGCGAACAACGCGAAGTCCGACATCTTCATCTCCATCCACATGGATTCGTTCTCGAGCAGCGCGGCCAAGGGCACGACGGGCTATTACTACTCGCTCGGCTCTCAGCGCTCGCGCGACCTCGCGGACAAGGTGCGCCAGGGTGTCATCGACCAGATCGGCACGCAGAGCCGCGGCACGCAGAGCAGTAACTTCTACGTCGTCAAGCACACAGACATGCCGGCGACGCTCGTCGAGGTGGCCTTCATCTCGAATCCGCAGGAAGAGCAGCTGCTCAACAGCGAAGAGGGCATCCAGAAGGCCGCGCAGGGCATCGCCGACGGCATTGCCGACTACTTTGGCTGATGACTGGCAGCTGCCAAAGCAGCGGCCGGATAACGATTTTGGACAGGGATTCAAGGCATCCCTGTCCTTTTGGCTTGAAAGAACAGAGAAAACAGAGAGAATCGAGAGAACAGAGGAGGATCTTTTTTGGAACACGATATGAGACAGACGGCTGTGGAGCCGGAGGAGAGCCTGGAGCAGATGATGCAAGAGGGCGCAGAGGCGCGCAGGAAGCAGCTGTACCGCCACAAGCTCCCAGAAGAGAGGACGCTGACGGCCATGCTGACGGCGATGACGAAGGCGGAGCTCGACGACATTCGCTTCAACCTCAATGTGACGGGGGTGAGCTCGCTGAAGAAGGCGGAGCTCGCTGAGCGCCTTTGCCCGGCCATCACGTCTTTTGCCGAGCGCTGGATGATGTCGCTCCTGGAGGATGAGTACAATCTCTTCCGCGACTTTGCTGCAAATGGCGGCCAGTCCGAGTCGCTCAGCGATGAAGACGACCGCCTCGACTACCTGCGCGGCCTCGGCTTCCTCTCCTGCGGCAAGTCGGGCGAGAAGCTCGTCTGGTATATGCCGGAGGAGGTGCTCGCGGTCTTCCGCCAGATGGACACGGAGGCCTTCCATGAAAGAGTGCTGCTGAACACGGAGGTGGCGCGCTTTGCGGCCGGCATCCTCTACGCCTGCGGCTATCTCAATTACGAGCAGCTCTTCGAGCGCATCGTCTCGTATCTCGAGGCAGATCAGGCACAGGCACTCTCCTTCATGGACTTTGTCGGCATCATGCTCAACGCTTCTTGCTGGAAGAACACGGTCGTGGCACTGCCGCAGGGCGTCAAGTACTACACGCTGATCGATGAGGACGCGCTCGAGTCTGAGCAGCTGCGCCGCTCGGACCTCGACTTTGCCGCACTCACGCGCGCAGAGGCATGGGCTGCCGGTGCGGATTCCTACACGCCGGACACGCCTGCCTGCCGGGCTCTTATCCAGTTCTTCATGCAGGAACACGGCTGCGATGTCATGAAAGCGGCCGACATCACTGGTGAGATCATCATCCTGCTCCAGAACGGCGGCACGATGCAGGAGGCTGTCGAATACCTGGAGGACCTTCGTCTCATGCAGGACGAGGACAAGGCAGAGACCATCCTCGCGCCTCTGGCCGCACTCAACAATGCGACGCGCCTCTGGCAGCTCAAGGGCCACACGCCGGAAGAACTCATGGCCATGACGGGCGAGGGGCGCGTCATCCCGTTCAATCAGGTGCACAAGGCCAAGGTCGGCCGCAATGACCCGTGCCCGTGCGGCAGCGGCAAGAAATACAAGAACTGCTGCCTGCGCAAGGATGAGCAATGAGGGACAGTCTGACAAACCGGGCCTATCCGTCCTATCGGACGAAGGCAAAGCGCTTCTTCTCGGTCCTGCTGCCGATCTTCGTCACGCAGATCGCCCTGACGGCAACGGGCTTCTTCGACACGGTCATGTCGGGCCATGTCAGTGAGCAGGACCTCGCGGGCGTTGCAGTCGGCTCGAATCTCTTCATGCCGTTCTTCGGCTCATTTCTCGGCATCATCTCGGTCCTGACGCCCATTGTCGCACAGCTCCACGGGGCGGGCAAGCGCGAGCGCATCGACTTTGTCGTGCGCCAGGGCTTTTACTGGTCGTTGGGCCTGGCGGGTGTTTTCCTGTTGCTCGGCATCTTCTTTGTGCCCGCCATCCTGGACGTTCTCGCACTGGAGCCGAAGGTCAGGCAGGTCGCCGCGGGTTATCTTCTTGCCATTGCCGTCGGCATCGTGCCGATCTTCCTCGCAGGTGTCCTGCGCAACCTCATCGATGCACATGGCTGCACGCGCCTGACGATGATCATCACGCTTGTGACGGTACCCATAAACGTCTTGGCCAACTATATCTTCATCTACGGTGCCTGGGGAATCCCCGCCTTCGGCGGCATCGGTGCGGGCATCGGCTCGGCCATCGCTTTCTCGCTGAATTTCTTGCTCAATGTGCTCGTGGTCCTGATTATTGAGCCGTTCCGCAGCTACCATGTCTTCCGCAGCCTGCCGCGGCCTGACCTTGCGGAGTGGAAGCGCGCGCTCGCACTCGGCATCCCCATCGGCAGCACGATGTTCTGCGAGATGAGCATCTTCAGTGCTGTCGGCCTCTTCATGACGGTCTACGGCACGACCGTCGTCGCGGCGCATCAGGCTGCGATGAACTTCACGACGCTCGTCTACATGATCCCGCTGTCGGCCAGCATGACGCTGACAATCCTCGTCGGCTTCGAAGTCGGCGCGCGGCGCTTTTTGGAGGCGGCCGACTACATCCGTCTCGGCAGGCTCTTGACCTTCCTGTTCGAGGGAACACTGGCCATCGTGCTCGTGCAGTTCCGCGAGACGATTGCGGCGCTTTACACCTCGAGCCCCGATGTGCAGGAACTCCTAGTCGTCTTCCTCGTCTTCGCTGTCTTCCTGCAGCTGACGGACAGCGTCGACTCGCCGTTGCAGGGTGCGCTGCGCGGCTACAAGGATGTCCATGTGACCTTCCTGCTCGCCATCATCTCGTACTGGGTCATCGGCCTGCCCGCCGGCTGGGCCATCGCCAACTTCACCGCGCTCGGCCCGTATGGCTACTGGTGCGGCCTGATCATCGGCATTGCCTTCGGCGCCATCTTCTTGTCTGTGCGTCTGCGCATGGTGCAGCGGCGCTGCCTCGAAGCGCAACAATAAGAAACCGGCCAATTTCTGGCCGGTTTTTTCTATTTTCATATAGTTTTCAGAGGCAATCAGTTGTTTTCAAGTTTCCCGTGATAGGATAGATGTGTAAGAGAAAAGAAAGAGTCTATCACGTCGTCTGGAGGGAATGCAAATGAAAGCAGGACAAGAGCTGACGGAAGTACATACAGGAACTTTGGCGCAGGCTGGAAAGAAGGCGCGCCATCTCACGCGGTCGTTCCGCAAATTCAAGCCCGAGCATCTCTCATACCGCACCATGGGGGCAGGCAAGTGGATGCGCAGCCTGACGGCCGCAGTCATGATGGTCATGGCTGTGCTGGCGCCCATCCATACGCTGCCGACGTATGCGGCGCCAATCGATCCGGAAGAGAGCCTGGCCTCGGCAGTGACGGCCTCGGATGCGGCAGATCTTCGTCAGCTGCGCGGTGACAAGAAGCTCACGCGCCGGGAGAAAAGCCGCCTGCTTGCCCTGGCGCTCTTGCGCCGTGCTGCTGCGGCAGAGCCGGATGTCACAGCGGACATGCGGACGCTGGAGCGTTCATCGGCCAAGCTGCAGGGCCTTGATTACCGCCTCAAGAGCATGGACAGTCTGGCGCGCAAGATCGTGAGCGATGCCGATGAAGACCAGGTGAGCCTTTCGGCTGCAGCTGCCGGCATCAGCGATGTCCTGCGCTACACGCTGACCTGCTCCGATGCAGATTACAGCGCGATGGTGCCGCAGGCCATGGCTTCCCTTACCGAAAAGGGCTATCGCGTCGAGAAGTTTCGCAATGCCTGGGGCGGAAAATTCTATCAGGGCGTCAATGTCCATCTCGTGAGCCCCTCCGGCGTGCGCGTCGAGCTCCAGTTCCACACGCCGCAGTCGTTTGCGGTCAAGCAGGCATCGCATGCGGTCTATGAGATCCGCCGCAATCCGGCTTCTTCCGCCGAGGAGGTCGAGGAGGCGACGCGCCTGAGCCTGGCCTACAATGCAGCAGTCATCGTCCCAGAAGGAGCGCGCGCAATCCACTGGCCAGTAGCGGCTTGATGCGCCGCCATGCGCTTCCGCAGAGCCTCTCCTGCAGGTTTACAACAGACAGGAAATGACGGATAATGGGAGAGTCGAATCATATTATCCTCGCATGAGAGGGGAGGCTTATACAATGAAACAAACAGCTGCACTCAAGGCACCTGTCACACTAGAAGAGATACTCAATGCGGTCACGCATGGCGTGGGCGCGGCACTCGCGGTAGCGGCACTCATCGGCATGCTGGTCTACTATGCCGGCGATGGCGTCTGGCACACGACGAGCTGCCTCGTCTACGGCATCTCCTTGATCCTCTTGTATCTCGCTTCGACGCTCTACCACAGTTTCACGAACCGCAAGGTCAAGTCGGTCTTCAAGGTCATCGACCATGCGGCCATCTTCGTGCTGATTGCGGGCAACTACACGCCGTTTGCGCTGATCCCGCTGCGCGGCAGCTTCGGCTGGACCATCTTCGGCCTCGTCTGGGGCATGGCGCTCGTCGGCATCGTCTTCCAGTGCTTTGCCGCGAAGCGCTTCCGCATCGTGCGCACGATCTGCTACCTCGCCATGGGCTGGTTTGCCGTCTTCATGGTCAAGCCGCTCTTGGAGACGCTGCCGCTGGAGGCCATCTGGTGGCTCGTCGCGGGCGGCCTCTGCTACTCGGTCGGTGCGATCTTCTACCTGGCGCGCCGCCTGCCGTACAGCCATGTCATCTGGCATCTCTTCGTCATGGGCGGCAGTGCCATCCACTTCTACACGGTGTTCCACTTTGTGCTGCCGCTGCCAGAAGTCGTGCGCTCGGCCATCGCGATGATCTGAGACATATCTTGAGACACGAAAAAGACCCGCTCCTCGGAGCGGGTCTTTTCTATCTTATCTGCAAAGATTATTTAGCCAGTGCGTTGACCTTGCGAGCCAGACGGGACTTTTTGCGGGCAGCAGCGTTCTTGTGATAAACCTTGTTTGCAGCGGCCTGGTCGATCGTCTTGCATGCAACCGTAAGGAGGGATTTCGCTTCATCAGCGTTTCCAGCCTCAACAGCATCGAGGACACGGCGGGAAGCAGTGCGTACACGGGACTTCTCGGCAGCGTTCTTTGCATGGCGCTTAGCGTCGGATTTCACACTCAGGATAGATGCTTTGATATTCGGCAAGTAGTTCACCCCCTTAATTAATGTCGTTACCTAAGTATAATATCATGGGTCAAATGAAAAAGCAACCATTTCTTTGCTTTTCTTGCAGGAGAAGCCTTGGGAATGGTATAATATTTTCGATTAGCACGACGTGAATATTGAAAGGAAAATGAACATGCAGAACAAGAACATCCGCAACTTTTCCATCATTGCCCATATTGACCATGGAAAATCGACGATTGCGGACCGTCTGATTGAATATACGGGGACACTTTCGAAGCGCGAGATGGAGGCGCAGGTCCTCGACAACATGGACATCGAGCGCGAGCGCGGCATCACCATCAAGTCGCAGACAGTGCGCCTGAACTACAAGGGCAAGGACGGTGAGGAGTACGAGCTCAACCTCATCGACACGCCGGGCCATGTCGACTTTACGTATGAGGTTTCGCGCAGCCTCGCGGCTTGCGAGGGCGCACTGCTCGTCGTCGATGCGGCGCAGGGTGTCGAGGCGCAGACGCTCGCCAACGTATACATGGCGCTCGAGCACGACCTCGAGATCATCCCCGTCATCAACAAAATCGACCTGCCGAGTGCCGATCCGGAACGCGTCAAAAAAGAGATTGAAGACGTCATTGGACTCGACACGTCAAATGCCGTACTGGCTTCGGCTAAGACGGGCATTGGCATCGAGGAGATCCTCGACTCGATCGTCGACTACATCCCCGCGCCGGAAGGCGATGAGAATGCGCCGCTGCAGGCCCTGATCTTCGATTCGTTCTTTGACTCCTACAAGGGCGTCATCGCCCACATCCGCGTCGTGCAGGGCCACATCAAGAAGGGCATGAAGCTCAAGCTCATGAACTCGGGCAAGGTCTTCGAGGTCACCGATGTCGGCTGCTTCAAGCCGCAGCCCGTCGACCTCGGCCATCTCGATGTCGGCGAAGTCGGCTTTGTCGCGGGCTCCCTCAAGGATGTGCGCGACGTGCGCGTCGGCGACACGATCACGTATGCGGAGAACCCTGCTGCTGAGCCGCTGCCGGGCTATCGCGGCGTCAACCCGATGGTCTACTGCGGCCTTTACCCTGTCGAGAGCTCGGACTACGACAACCTCAAGGACGCGCTCGAGAAGATGCAGATCAACGATGCGGCGCTCGTCTTTGAGCCGGAGACGTCTGTTGCACTCGGCTTCGGTTTCCGCTGCGGCTTCCTCGGCCTCTTGCACATGGATGTCATCCAGGAGCGCCTCGAGCGCGAGTACAACCTCAAGCTCATCACGACGGCACCGTCCGTCATCTATCACGTCTACAAGACGGACGGCACGATGATCAAGGTCAGCAATCCGGCCGAACTGCCGCCGCAGACGGAGATCGAGCACATCGAGGAGCCGTACGTCAAGGCGACGGTCATCGTGCCGAACGATTTCGTCGGTGCCGTCATGGAGATCTCGCAGGACAAGCGCGGCGAGTTCAAGGGCATGGACTACCTTGACACGAACCGCGTTATGATCACGTACCACATCCCGCTCAACGAGATCATTTTCGACTACTTCGACCGTTTGAAATCGGCGACGCGCGGCTACGCTTCGCTTGACTACGAGCTCGCGGACTACAAGGAGTCGAAGCTCGTCAAGGTCGACATCCTCTTGAACGGCGATCCTGTCGATGCGCTCTCGACCATTGTCCACAAAGATCGGGCGGCATCTCGCGGCCGCCAGCTCGCCGCCAAGCTCAAGGAGATCATCCCGCAGCAGATGTTCGAGATTCCGATCCAGGCGGCCATCGGCTCGAAGGTCATCGCGCGCGAGAACGTGCGCGCCCGCCGCAAGGATGTGCTCGCGAAGTGCTACGGCGGCGATATCTCGCGCAAGCGCAAGCTGCTCGAGAAGCAGAAGGAAGGCAAGAAGCGCATGAAGGCTGTCGGCAGCGTCGAAGTGCCACAGGAAGCCTTCATGGCCATCTTGAAGATCGACTGATGGAGAACACGATGAGGAAACAGCGATGGGGCCTCTACATCCACATCCCGTTCTGCCGCCAGAAGTGCTTTTACTGCGACTTCCCGTCCTTTGCCGGGCGGGAGCGCTATGAGGCAGATTACACGGACGCCCTGTGCCGCGAGCTCGCGGAGCAGGGCGTCCTTTATCGGGAGAAGTGGGGCAGGCCGCAGACCATCTACATGGGCGGCGGCACGCCGAGCGTGCTCGATGTGGCTCTGCTTGAGCAGATCTTGCAGGCCATTTCTGAAACATTTGCCTGGAAAGGCATTAACGAGGCGGAGAGGCCGGAATTCACGGTGGAGTGCAATCCGGGGACCATCGATGAAGCGAAGCTCGCTCTCCTGCGCGCGGGCGGCGTCAACCGCCTGTCCTTTGGCGTGCAGACTTTTGACGATGCACTCCTGAAACGCATCGGCCGCATCCACACGGGCGCGCAGGCGAGAGAGGCCATGGAACTCGCGCGCGCAGCGGGTTTCCGCAATGTCAGCATGGATCTCATCTACGGACTGCCGGGCGAAACGCAGGCGATGCTCGTGCATGACCTCGAGACGATGGTTTCCCTGCAGCCGGAGCACATCTCGATCTACGGACTGCAGCTTGAGGAGGGCACGGCCTTTGCCCGGATGCAGGAGATGGGGAAACTGTCTCTTCCAGATGACGACACGGTCGAAGCGATGTACGATGCGATGACATCGTTCCTGCCGCAGCACGGCTATGCGCGCTATGAGATCTCAAATTTTGCCAAGCCTGGCTTTGAGAGCCGCCACAACCTTTCGTATTGGCAAGATGTGCCGTATCTTGGCATCGGCGCGGCGGCGCATTCCTATCTCGAGGGGCAGCGCTACGAGAATGTGCGAGAGATTCCCGCTTATATCGAGGGCATCCGCAGCGGGAGCGGCGTGCGGCGGCAGGAAGAGGCGATGACGCGCGAGATTGCCATGGAAGAATTCGCTTTCCTCGCTCTGCGCACAGCAAGGGGCATCGACCGCAGGCACTTCGAGCAGAGATTCGGCGTGCCGCTCGACGCCATCTATGCAGATGCCATTGCCAAGCTCAAGCGCCAGGGGCTGCTCGCAGAGGATACAGCAGGCGTCCGGCTGACAGAGCTGGGCATGAAGTACGGCAACGTGGCCTTTGAGGAATTCCTGCTCTGACTTCTGTGATTCGAGTCACGGAATCTTTCTCTGCCAGATGGTAAGGTAGAGGTAATGAAAGGAAGCGAATGCTCATGCATGAAATCCGTCTCAAGCGCGTCTACGAAGTGCCATCGCCCGATGATGGCGTGCGCGTGCTCGTCGACCGCCTCTGGCCGCGCGGCATCCGCAAGGCCGACTTGCCCTACGATGCCTGGCCGAAGGAGATCACGCCGTCTCCGGAGCTGCGCAAACTCTACCATCGCGGCGAGATGCCCTTTGCAGGATTCCGCGAGGGCTATGCCGAAGAACTGGAGGCGAGCGAAGGCGCTGCGGCCTTTGCCGAGCGCTGCCGCAAGTGGCTCGAGACGCAGGATGTGACGCTGCTCTATGCCGCGAAGAACCAGCAGGAGAACCACGCGCAGGTGCTCGCAGCCTGGCTGCGCCAGAAGAGCGGCGCCGAAGGCGGTGCGTGAGCAAGGATAGCGATAGAAAGGACGATTCCCATGAAGAAAATCACTATGATCAAGATGCAGGGCTGCCCGTACTGCGCCAAGGCCGCGCAGGCCGTGGAGGAGCTGCGCGCTGAGCAGCCGGCCTATGCAGGTGTCGAGATCGAGATCATCGACGAGAACGAGCAGCCGGAGCTCGCCAAGGCGTATGCCAAGGACTACTACTACGTGCCGAGCCTCTTCATTGAGGGGCACAAGGTGTACGAGGCACAGCCGGGCCAGGACTATGATACGATCAAGGCTGCCGTCGTAGATGCCTTTGAACAGGCCAAGTGACTGACGGATATCCACTGAAAGATGATGGAAGATGAGACTGCCGCGCGTGCGGCAGTCTTTTTTTCGTGCGCGAGAAAAAAGTCGAAAATAATTTTGACTTTTTGACTTTTAGGTGTTGACTTTTTGTTTTTTTCGGTGTATATTCTTTATAGATTCAAAGTTAGCACTCGGATAGATAGAGTGCTAACAGAGGATGAAAACAGAAGGAAGGGGGCATGCAGATGAAGGATGAACTCGACGCGCGCAAGAAACGCGTGCTGCAGGCAATCGTCGATGATTACATCGAGTCAGCCGAGCCGGTCGGCTCGCGAACACTGGCGAGGAAGTACGACCTCGGCGTGAGTCCGGCGACCATCCGCAATGAGATGGCAGATCTCGAGATGCTAGGTTACCTCGAGCAGCTGCATACCTCCTCTGGACGCATCCCATCGTCGAAGGGATATCGCTTCTATGTAGACGGCCTGATCCCCCCGAAGCCCGTGAGTGACGAGGAGAAAGAGCTCATCAATCGCTGGTACAGGGCGCGCGTCAAGCGCATCGACGAGGTGTTCCAGGAGACAGCGCGCATCATCTCGCAGGTGACGAAGAATGTCTCTCTTGTCCTCGCGCCGCAGATGACGCAGGCGGCTTTCCGTTGCCTGCAGTTCCTGCCGCTCGACGACAGGCGCGTTATCACCGTGCTCATGACGGATGCGGGCTTCATCGAGAACAAGATTCTCGAGATGCCGAATGGCTCGAGCTTCGAGGACTTCCAGCGCATGGCCGGTGTCATCAACAAGAATCTCGCCGGCCACACGCTCTCGACCATCGACCATCCAGCGCTCGCGAAGATCCGCGATGAGATCCAGGATGAGCCGCTCTACGAATCAGCCCTCGAGGTCATCAACAGGGCGCTCGATTCGGGCAAGCGGGAGCGCCTCTACCTCGGCGGCACGACGCAGATGCTCGAGCAGCCGGAGTTCCACGATGTGGAGAAGGTCAAGGAGACCCTCCTCGTGCTCGAGAAGGAAGAGCTCATGAAGGATGTGCTGCACGCCCATATGGGCGACGGTCTCGAGGTCACGATCGGCCAGGAGAACGAGGACAGCCACTTCAAGGACAGCAGCATCATCACCGCGACGTACCATCTCGATGGTGAGCTCTTGGGCACGATCGCAGTGCTCGGACCGACGCGCATGGAATACGCGAAGGCCATGAGCCTGCTCGAATACATGAATTCCAATCTGACAGAAGTCATCAAGCGGTTCCACTGGTAGGGCCGCAGGTTTCCCGGAATAGAGTGAAGAGGTGATAGTTTTGCCATCATTTATCAAAGATGAAATGAAGAAGAAGGATGAGCAGAAGCTGGAGGAGATGCAGCAGGAGATCGACGAGGCGGAAGCCGCGCAGGAAGATGCTGCAGAGGGCTCCGAGGAAGAAGCTCCGGAAGAGGCTGCTGCAGCAGATGCGGCGATGCAGGAAGAGATTGAGGCCCTCAAGGGCCAGGTCGACGGCCTGAACAAAGACCTTCAGGAGAAGAAAGACCGCCTGCTGCGCCTCCAGGCCGATTTCGACAACTTCCGCCGCCGCTCGGCGAAGGAACGCGAAGAGATTTCCGCTGTCGTCACGCAGAATTTCTGCAAGGACATGCTGCCGCTGCTCGACAACTTCGAGCGCGCGATGGCGGCCGAGACAAAGGATGTGGAGGCCTTCCAGAAGGGCGTCGAGATGATCTTCACGCAGTTCCAGGAAATCCTCAAGAAGAACGGCCTTGAGCACATCGAGGCCGTCGGCCAGAAGTTCGACCCGAACTTCCATCAGGCCGTCATGCGGGTCGAAGACCCCGAGAAAGAGGACGACACGGTTGCCCAGGAGCTCCAGAAGGGCTACATGGTCAAGGGCCGCGTCATCCGACCGAGCATGGTCCAGGTCGTCTCCAACTGAGCGTCCTGATCGCATAAACCAGATGATTCAAGTTTTACATAAAGTTTAGGAGGATGTTACCATGTCTAAAGTAATTGGTATCGACTTAGGTACGACGAACTCTGTCGTATCCGTCATGGAAGGCGGCGAGCCGACCGTCATCACGAATCCGGAAGGCAGCCGCATCACGCCGTCTGTTGTCGGTTTCACGAAAGATGGCCAGCGCCTCGTCGGCCAGCTGGCAAAGCGCCAGGCTGTGTCGAACCCGGACCGCACGATCTCGTCCATCAAGCGCCATATGGGCGACCCGAACTACAAGGTCACGATCGACGGCAAGGATTACACGCCGCAGGAGATCTCGGCCATGATCCTGCAGAAGCTCAAGGGCGATGCAGAGGCATACCTCGGTGAGACGGTCACGCAGGCCGTCATCACGGTCCCGGCTTACTTCAACGACAGCCAGCGCCAGGCGACGAAGGACGCCGGCAAGATTGCAGGCCTCGATGTCCTGCGCATCGTCAACGAGCCGACGGCTGCAGCACTTGCCTATGGCCTCGACAAGGACAAGGATGAGACGATTCTCGTCTTCGACCTCGGCGGCGGTACGTTCGATGTCTCGATCCTCGAGCTCTCGGAAGGCACGTTTGAAGTACAGGCTACGAACGGCGATACGCACCTCGGCGGCGATGACTTCGACCAGAAGATCATCGACTGGATGGTCGGCGAGTTCAAACAGGAGAACGGCATCGACCTCTCGCAGGACAAGATGGCTGCTCAGCGCCTCAAGGAAGCTGCCGAGAAGGCAAAGATCGAGCTCTCGAGCATGACGCAGACGAACATCAACCTGCCGTTCATCACGGCCGATGCTTCGGGCCCGAAGCACCTCGACCTCACGCTGACGCGCGCAAAGTTCAATGAGCTCACGAGTGACCTCGTTGAGCGCACGATGGGCCCGACGCGCAAGGCCATGGCTGATGCAGACCTCACGGCTGACGATATCGACAAGATCATCCTCGTCGGTGGTTCTTCCCGTATCCCGGCTGTCCAGGATGCCATCCGCAATATCCTGCACAAAGAGCCGTCGAAGGGCGTCAACCCGGATGAGTGCGTATCCGTCGGTGCTGCCATCCAGGGCGGTGTCCTCGTCGGTGAAGTCAAGGACGTCCTGCTCCTCGATGTCACGCCGCTTTCCCTCGGTATCGAGACGCTCGGCGGTGTTTGCACGAAGATCATCGAGCGCAACACGACGATTCCGACCCACAAGAGCCAGATTTTCTCGACGGCTGCCGATAACCAGCCGTCTGTCGATATCCACGTCCTGCAGGGCGAGCGCGAGATGGCTGCCGGCAACAAGACGCTCGGCCGCTTCGAGCTCACGGATATTCCGCCAGCTCCGCGTGGAGTACCTAAGATCGAGGTTTCTTTCGATATCGATGCGAACGGCATCGTGCACGTCTCCGCTAAGGACCTCGGCACGGGCAAAGAGCAGAAGATCACGATCCAGTCGGACAGCGGCATGAGCAAGGAAGACATCGACCGCATGGTCAACGAAGCCAAAGCTCATGAGGCTGAGGACAAGAAGCAGAAGGAAGCCATCGACGCCAAGAACAACGCCGACAACCTCGTCTATCAGGCAGAGAAGACGATCAAGGAGCTCGGCGACAAGGCAGATGCCGGCAAGGTATCGGAAGTCAAGGCTGCTTGCGAGAAGGTCAAAGAGGCCATCAAGAGCAACGATACGGAAGCCATCAAGAAGGCAACCGAAGAGCTGCAGAAGCCGCTCTATGAGCTCAGCGCTGCTGCTTACCAGCAGGCACAGGCTTCTGGTGCACAGCAGGGTGCTCAGGCTGGTGCTGAGAATGCCCAGGGCGCTCAGCAGCAGAAGAAAGATGACGATGATGTCGTCGATGCGGACTACACGGAAGTCAAAGACGACAAGAAATAAGCAGATGATTGTTTGAAGGTTGGGAGTTATGGGGGACGCTTGACGCGGTTCCCTCTGGACTCCCAATTTTTCTGTAAGGATGGTGCAACGTGAGCGAAAAACGCGATTATTATGAAGTGCTGGGCGTTGACAAGAGCGCGGATGAAAAGGAGATCAAGCGTGCCTATAAGAAGCTGGCCCGCAAGTATCATCCAGACCTCAATCCGGACAACCCGAAAGAGGCAGAGGAGAAGTTCAAGGAGATCAATGAAGCCTACGATGTCCTGAAGGACCCGAAGAAACGCGCGCAGTACGACCAGTTTGGCGCCGGCGCCTTTGACGGCACGGGCGGCTTCAGTGGCGCTGGAGCCGGCGGCTTCGGCGGCTTTAGTGATTTCGGCGGCTTCGGCGGCGGTGGCGAAGGCGGCTTCAACGATATCTTCGACATGTTCTTCGGCGGTGCCGGTGCCCGCCATGCGCGTCAGCCGGGTCCGGAGCGCGGCAATGACCTGCGCTACGATCTCTCCATCAGCTTCGAAGACGCTGCTTTCGGCAAGAAGGTGGAGCTCGAGGTGCCGCGCACGGTCGAGTGCCCGACGTGCCACGGCTCTGGTGCCGCGGCGGGGACGAGCCCGGAGACGTGCCCGCACTGCCACGGCACGGGCCAGCAGCAGGTCGTGCGCAACACGGCCTTCGGCCGCATGATGAGCACGCAGACGTGCCAGCACTGCCACGGCACGGGCAAGATTGTCAAGACGCCGTGCAAGGACTGCCATGGCACGGGCCGCAAGCGCGAGACGTCGAAGGTCACGGTCAATATCCCGAAGGGCGTCGACCAGGGGTCGCGCGTCCGCCTGTCGGGTGCCGGCGAAGCGGGCCGCAATGGCGGCGGCTACGGCGACCTCTACGTCTACATCTTTGTCAAGCCGCACAAGCTCTACACGCGCCAGGGCAATGACGTCATCGTCGAAGTGCCGATCACCTTCGTGCAGGCCGCTCTCGGTGGCTCGGTACAGGTGCCGACGCTCGACGGTCCCGTCGACCTCAAGATCCCGGCTGGCATCCAGTCGGGCAAGGTCCTGCGCATCAAGGGACGCGGCATCCCGTTCCTGCGCGGTTCGGGCCGCGGCGACGAGCTCGTCCACATCAAGGTACTGACGCCGCAGAACCTCTCGGGGCGCCAGAAAGAGCTCCTGCGCGAGTTCGGCGAGATCAGCGGCGACAAGGTCAATCCGGAGCAGAAGAGCTTCCTCGACGACCTCAAGCGCTTCTTCAAGAAATAAAAATACGGCTTTGCGAAATACATCGCAAAGCCGTATTTTTTATTTCTCGGTCATGCCCAGACTTCTTCGGCAATCTCTTTGACAAGGGCGAGCTTGGCCCACTGCTCTTCCTCGGTGAGCTTGTTGCCAATCTCGCAGGAGGCAAAGCCACACTGCGGGCTCAGGCAGAGATC
This sequence comes from Mitsuokella jalaludinii, assembly GCF_928722185.1. Lineage (NCBI taxonomy): Bacteria > Bacillati > Bacillota > Negativicutes > Selenomonadales > Selenomonadaceae > Mitsuokella > Mitsuokella jalaludinii. The sequence goes on along the minus strand of NZ_CAKMXA010000001.1, from coordinate 1,183,313 downwards.
CTCGAGCGGCACGTACTTGGCCGCCTCGTGGATGCGCGCGATGATGGCAGCCTTGTCTTCGAGCTCCGGGCGCTTCGTTGTGATGAGGCCGAGCACTACTTTCTTGCCAGGGGTGACTTCCTTGAGGCATTCGAATCCGCCGGAGCGCTCGTCGTCGAACTCGAGGTAGTAGGCATTGACGTTCTCGCGCGTGAAGAGCGGGTCGGCAACCGGGTCGTAGGCGCCGCTGGCGAAGTAGACGGAGTGGTAGTTGCCGCGGCAGACATGCGTGTTGATGACGAGGTCGTCGGGGCTTCCTTCGATAGCCAGGTTGTTGACCGTCACGAACTGCTCGGCGAGCTTCTTGAGGTCAGAACCTTCGACGTAGGCGAATTTGCCGCCCTTCTTGCCACCGGCGGCGAGTACGCCCCAGGTGCAGTCGTCGAACTGCAGGTTGCGGCAGCCGGCCGCATAGAGGTCGCGGATGACGGTGCGGTAGCCTGCAGCAATCGCCTCGATGAGCGCTTCATCTGTCGCGTAGACCTTGCGCGTGCGCTCGATGTTGTCGGGCAGGATCATCTGCTGGAAGAACTGAGCCGGTGCCGGGATGGTCTGCTTGGCGACTGTGTTCTCGTCTGTGAGCGCCTGTACGAAACGGAAATGCTCGACAAACGGATGGTTCTCGGCAGAGAGCGGGCCCGTCAGCCAAGTGTCATCGATGAGAGCCGGCTCGCCGTGGAAGCAGACGCCCTTGTCGGTCTTCTGATGAGCGATACCCTGGAAGCCCCACATGAAGTCGAGGTGCCAGGTCGCGCGGCGGAACTCGCCGTCCGTGATGACGTGGTAGCCGGCCGCCTTCTGCTTGGCGACGAGCTCGCGGATGCACGTGTCTTCGACGTCTTTGAGCGCCTCTCTCGAGATGGCGTGCTCAGAGAACTCCTGGCGCGCTTCTTTGAGCGCTGCGGGGCGCAGGAAACTGCCGACGTAATCGAAGCGGAATGGTGTGGAAAGATGCTTGCTCATATGATTGCCTCCTGATAGATTGACGAGATGACTCTCGGATAACTTGTTTGTTCTCTTCTGTTCTTGTGGACCGAATCGGTTGATGGCTCTACTTTACCGCAAAAGGCGCGCGATGGAAAATACTTAAAACGGGCGCTTTGCCATAGATTCACTCTATGGCAAGATTGCGCCTGCCGTGGCATGCGTGGTATGATGGTAAGAGAAAAGGGGGATGGGCATGACACTCAATCAACTGCGCTACGTCGTCGAGGCGGCTTCGTCTGGCTCCATCACGGAAGCGGCACAGCGCCTCTTCATCACGCAGCCGAGCCTGACAGCGGCCATACACGCCCTGGAGGAGGAACTCGGTATCACGATTTTCCGGCGCACAAACAAAGGCATCACGCTGACGGTCAAGGGCGAGGAATTCCTTGCCTACGCGCGCCAGATGCTCGAGCAGGAGGCGATGATCCGCGAGCGCTACGGCAAGAAGCGCAAGAAGAAGCAGCTCTTCTGCGTCTCGTCACAGCATTACTCGTTCGCCGTCGAAGCGTTCGTCGACCTTTTGCGCGAGTACAGAGGGAGAGAATACGAATTCCACATGCGCGAGACGGAGACCTACAAGATACTCGAGGATGTCGGCGCGCTGCGCAGTGAGGTCGGCGTGCTCTACCTCAATCCGGCCAATGAGACAATCGTCCGCCGGGCCATACTCGACCACGGCCTGCGCTTCACGCCGCTCTACCGCGCGCAGCCGCATGTCTTCATCAGCAAGAGGAATCCGCTTGCGGAAAAGGAGGCTGTCCGCTTAGAGGACCTCGCAGACTACCCGCGCCTCTCGTACGAGCAGGGGGCGCACAACGCCTTCTACTACGCTGAGGAGATCCAGAGTACGCTACCTGTGCGCAAGGACATCGTTGTCACGGACCGCGCGACACTCTTCAACCTGCTCATCGGCCTCGACGGCTACACCATCTCGAGCGGCATCATCAACGAAGAGCTCAACGGCGAGGAGATCATCGCGCGGCCGCTGCTCGTCGACGACTTCATGGAGATCGGCTACCTGACACATGCGCACATCAAGCTCAGCCGCTATGCCGGCCGCTACATCGAGAAACTCTGCGAGCGCATCGGCAATGCCGTCCGCACCGAGTGACGGATAACCTTGTTTTTTACAGACATATCCCCTATAATGGAAAGACCTAGAACAAGAAAGGACGATGCGCTTTGAAATGGGCTGAAGTCAGTATCCGGACATCACATGAGGAGACGGAACTCATCGCGGAGATTTTCCACGACGTCGGTGCATCCGGCGTGGTCATTGAAGATCCAGAGGAATTCAACAGTTATATCGACAGTGGACTTTTCGACTACTCCAATCTGCCGAAGGCTGAGCAGACGAATATCGTGACGATCAAGGCGTATCTGCCTGTCGACGAAGAGCTTGACGACCGCCTGCGCACGTTCGAGCAGCGCGTCCGGGACCTCGCGAAAGTCGACGGCTTCGACGCGGGATCGTGCCCGATCGAATGGCATACGGTTCAGGATGAGGACTGGGCCGACAACTGGAAGGCCTACTTCCACACGGAGAAAGTCGGCGGCCTCATCGTCATCAAGCCGGCCTGGGAGGATTACGAGGCGAGCCCCGACGACATCGTCATCGACCTCGACCCCGGCGCGGCCTTCGGCACGGGCACGCATCCGACGACGGCCATGTGCATCCGCGAGCTCGAGTCGGCCGTCAAAGGCGGCATGCGCGTCTTCGATGTCGGCACGGGCTCCGGCGTGCTGGCTGTGACTGCTGCCAAGCTCGGAGCCGGCGAGGTCATCGCGATGGATTACGACCGCACGGCGGCCCACGTCGCGCAGGAGAATGTGGAGCGCAACCACGTCGAGGACCGCGTGACGACTGGCGTCTCTGATCTCCTGCAGTCTTTTACCGGCAAGGCGGATCTCATCATCGCCAACATCATCGCGGACATCGTCATCCGCCTCTTCGACGAACTCGATGCGCATCTGGCCGAGGGCGGCCATCTGCTGGCCTCGGGCATCATCGATGAGCGCGTGGCCGATGTGACGGAAGCGGCTCTTTCGCACGGCTTTGCCATCGACAAGGTCATCGAGGAGAGCGGCTGGGCTGCGATGGTCATCAGCCGGGGGGATGCACAGTGAGACGACTTTTCTACAAGGGCATCCTCGCGGATACCATCGAGATCGGCGGCGCGGATGCACACCATCTCATGCACGTCATGCGCGCGAAGCCTGGCCAGGAAGTCATCGTCGTCGACGATGAGAACCAGGTCGCGCGCATGGAGATGACCGCTTTTACGTCCGACACGGTGACGATGAAGCTCGTGGAGCGCCTCGATGCGGATACAGAGTCACCCATCCGGCTCGTCCTGGCCGTCTGCCTCCTGAAGGCCGACAAGATGGACTTCGTCGTGCAGAAGGCTGTCGAGCTCGGCGTTAACTGCATCGTGCCAGTCGCAAGCCACAACTGCGTCGTGCGCTACGACAGCAAGAAGGCCGCCCAGCGCCAGCAGCGCTGGCAGAAGATTGCCGACGAGGCGGCCAAGCAGTGCGGGCGCACCGCGCTCGTCGAGGTGCGGCCCATCGAGCCGCTCCAGAAATTCCTCTGCCATGCCTGGTATGAGGACGACATGGATTCGGAGTTCCTGTTCTGCTACGAGAACGAGCAGAATGTATCGGTGCGGGAGTGCCTGCAGCGCACGACGTCGGAGCGCTACCTGCTGCTCATCGGCCCTGAGGGCGGCTTCACGCTCGAAGAGGCAGAGGCTGTCATCAAGGCCGGCGGGCAGAGCGTCACGCTCGGGCCGCGCATCCTGCGCGCCGAGACGGCGGCCATTGCGGGCCTCAGCATTGTACAGTTTGAAAAAGGAGATTTAGGAAGTTGAAAGTTGCTTTGACCACACTTGGCTGTAAGGTCAATCAGTTCGAGACAGAGACGATGGAAGGCCTCTTCAAGCAGCACGGCTATGAAGTCGTGCCGTTTGACGCATGTGCTGACGTCTACGTCATTAACACGTGCTCGGTCACGAGCCTTGGCGACCGCAAGAGCCGCCAGATCATCCGCCGCGCACACCGCGAGAACCCGCAGGCCATCGTGGCCGTCTGCGGCTGCTACGCACAGGTCGCGCCAGATGAGATCCGGGCCATCGAGGGCGTGCGCGTCGTGCTCGGCACGAAGGAGCGCGCCCACATCGTTGACTACGTCGAGAAGGCCATGCATGAGGACGGCATCCAGGGCACGATCACGGACATTATGCAGGCAAAGACGTTCGAGGACATCCCGCTCTACGACAGCCCGGAGCGCACGCGCGCCTTCCTCAAGATCGAGGATGGTTGTCAGAACTTCTGCTCGTACTGCATCATCCCGTATGCGAGAGGGCCCGTGAAGTCGCGCCTGCCGGAGCACGTGCGCCGCGAGGCGGAGAAACTCGTCTCGATGGGCTTCAAGGAGATCGTGCTGACGGGCATCCACCTCGGCGCCTACGGCCGCGACCTCCCCGGCAGCATCACGCTGGCCGATGCCTGCCGTGAGGTGCTCTCCGTGCCGGGCCTCAAGCGCCTGCGCCTCGGCTCGCTCGAGTCCATCGAGCTCTCGCCGGAGCTCTTCGCACTGATCCGCGAGGACGAGCGCTTCTGCGCGCACCTCCACCTGCCGCTGCAGGCCGGCTCTGACAAGGTGCTCAAGGACATGAACCGCCATTATGACACGGCGGAGTTCGCGCGCCTCATCGAGCACGTCGAGCAGGAGGTGCCAGGCGTCGCCATCTCGACGGACATCATCGTCGGGTTCCCTGGCGAGACAGAGGAGGACTTCCAGCAAGGGCTCGACTTCGTCGAGAAGATGAACTTCGCCCGCATGCACGTCTTCCCGTATTCGCGCCGCACGGGCACACCAGCCGCCGCGCGCCGCGACCAGGTAGAGGAAGCCGTCAAGAAGGAGCGCGTGCACCGCATGCAGGCGCTCGCCGACCGCAAGTCAGAGGAGTTCCACAAGAGCTTCATCGGCCGCGAGATGCGCGTGCTGTTCGAGACGGAAAAAGACGGCATCACGGATGGCCTGACGGACAACTACATCCGCGTCTACACCGACGATACCGTCGATTGCGGCGAGATCTACACCGTGAAGATCGACAAGCTCTGGCGCGATGGCGTCTGGGCGCACTGCGTGCGCTGAGTCGCTGGTAAATATTTTTGCTTTTTTCCGTCGGGAAGAAGGTTTTCCGCTCATGGCGGCGAATATTATTATTATAGATGGGCGTTAAGCGCCCGTTTCGTGCCATTGATGCCATTCGTGGCAAAAGGAGGTGAATGAAGATGGCAGATTGTATCTTTTGCAAGATTGCACAGAAGGAGATCCCTTCCAAACTGGTCTATGAAGATGACACGGTCGTGGCGTTCCGTGACCTGGAGCCACAGGCACCGCAGCACGTTCTCGTGATCCCGAAGAAGCACGTCGAGAGCCTGCTGGCACTCGAGGAAGAGGACAAGGCTCTCGTCTCGCACATCCTCGTCGATGTCATCCCGCAGCTTGCCCAGAAGCTCGGCATTGCCGAGAAGGGCTTCCGTGTCGTGGCGAACACGGGCGAGGAAGGCGGTCAGACCGTGAAGCATCTGCATTTCCACCTCCTTGGCGGCCGCTCCATGCAATGGCCCCCAGGCTGACCCTCTGCGCAGGTCCTAAAACTTTTGGAGAGTGTTGACAGTGACTTGCGCCCTGCTGTATAATGGTGTGGTGTAATTCTAACGACACAAACTCCCATGTTAAGTGGAGGGGGGGAAAATAGATGGCAAACGAAATCAAAGTTGGTAAAAACGAATCGATCGATAGTGCTCTCCGCCGCTTCAAGCGTATGTCCCAGAAGGCTGGCACGCTTGCTGAAGTGAGAAAACGTGAACATTACGAGAAACCGAGCGTTCGCCGCAAGAAGAAGTCTGAGGCAGCTCGTAAACGCAAGTACAGAGGTTAATCCGTCATTTGCGCCAGGCGCCTGCGAGTTGAGAGATTCGCGGGTGCCTTTTTATATGAGAAGAGAGGAAGATCAATCATGTCGATCAAGGAACAGCTTACAGCTGATATGAAAGAAGCCATGAAGAGCCACGATAAGGACCGCCTGTCGGTCATCCGCTTCGTGCGCGGTGCCATCCGTCAGGCCGAGATCGATGGCGGCCACAAAGAGCTCAGCGATGAGGACGTCATCGGCGTCATCAGCAAGGAAGTCAAAATGCGCAAGGACTCCATCGAGGAGTTCAAGAAGGGCGGCCGCGAGGACCTCGTCGCGAAGACGCAGGCCGAGATCGACGTGCTCATGCCGTATCTGCCGGCACAGCTTTCCGAGGACGAGATCCGCGCTCTTGTCAAGGAAGCCGTCGAGAAGACGGGCGCTTCGTCGCCGAAGGACATGGGCAAGGTCATGGGCATGCTGATGCCGAAGGTCAAGGGACGCGCCGACGGCAAGATGGTCAACACGATTGTCCGCAGCATGCTGCAGGGCTGATTTGCAGAAGAGAGGGGCTGCCACACGAGTGGCAGCCTTTTTCGATGCGAAAATAAGGCAATCTGTGTATGGAAAAGGTTTTTGGCAAGGCGCGTCGAATCATAAAAAGAGAACACGATTACATCATCACGATCATCATCTTCATCATAGAAGGGAGGATTCTTTATGGATAGCATCACCATGCCGGTCCTGCAGGTCCTGCTGCTGGCCATCATGTTCCTGGCGATACTCGTCGAGGTCAAGACGGGCGGCACGGGTGCAGGCATCATGTTCGGACTCGTCGCGGCCGTCGTCTTCTGGGGCAGCCAGTACGTCAAAGGGGCGGCCGACCTCTTCCAGATTGGGCTCTTTCTCGGCGGCATCCTCTGCATCGTCGTCGAGATGTTGCTGCCGACTGTCGGACTCCTGGCCGGCGTCGGCGTGGCGGCCATGCTCTACAGCCTCGTGATGGCGCTCGGCGGCAATCTCGCCGCAGTGGCCGTGCTGATTTTTGCGTTGGTGGCCGCTGTCGGCGTCTTTGCGCTGATCGTCAACCAGCTGCCCTCGAGCCGTCTCTGGAAGCGTTTCGTGCTCAAGGACCAGTCGACGGCCAAGCGCGGCTATGTCAGCGCGGTGGAGAAACCGCATCTCATCGGCGAGCGCGGCAGAGTCCTGACGGAACTGCGCCCGTCCGGGTCGGCGCTCCTTGCCGGCCATCCCGTCGACGTCGTCTCAGAGGGAACCTTCATTGCGAAGGGCGAGCTCGTCCAGGTTGTCGAAGTACAGGGCAGCCGCGTCGTCGTGCGCCGCGTGGAGCAGCTCCAAGAGGCGAAGGGCAAGCCCCATCCGCAACAGTAAAGTAAGGCAGATACAATATAGGAGGCATTTTTATGGCATCCCTGATCACATCCGCATTCATTCTCGTGCTCATCGCAGCGGCCATCATGGTGTTCCTGCACTTCGTGCCGCTTGGGCTCTGGATCTCGGCACTGGCAGCCGACGTCCACGTCAGCATCATCACACTCGTCGGCATGCGCATGCGCCGCGTGCCGCCGGCCAAGATCATCCTGCCGCTCATCAAGGCCAATAAGGCGGGGCTCAATGTGCAGGTCAATCAGCTCGAGGCGCATTACCTCGCGGGCGGCAACGTCGACAAGGTCGTCGACGCGCTGATCGCGGCGCACCGCGCGCAGATTCCTCTGCCGTTCGAGCGCTCGGCTGCCATCGATCTCGCCGGCCGCGATGTGCTGGAAGCCGTGCAGATGAGCGTCAACCCGAAGGTCATCGAGACTCCGGTCGTCTCAGCCGTCGCGCGCAACGGCATCGAGCTCAAGATCAAGGCGCGCGTCACCGTGCGCGCCAACATTGACCGCCTCGTCGGCGGTGCCGGCGAGCCGACCATCATCGCGCGTGTCGGCGAGGGCATCGTCACGACAGTCGGCTCGTCGGAGAGCCACAACGACGTGCTCGCCAATCCGGACGACATCAGCAAGACGGTGCTCGGCAAGGGACTCGATGCCGGCACGGCCTTCGAGATTCTCTCCATCGATATCGCTGACGTCGACGTCGGCCGCAACATCGGCGCTGAGCTCCAGACCGATCAGGCCGAGGCCGATAAGCGCATCGCGCAGGCCAAGGCAGAGGAGCGCCGCGCGATGGCCGTGGCCAAGGAACAGGAGATGAAGGCCTACACGCAGGAGATGGAGGCAAAGGTCGTCGAGGCGCAGGCCGATGTTCCGCATGCCATGGCAGAGGCACTGCGCGAAGGCCGCCTCGGCGTCATGGACTACTACAACCTCAACAACGTGCAGGCGGACACCGATATGCGCAATGCCATCAGCACGGCCGGCGCGGACGACAAGATGCGTCCGACGCAGCCAGTGAAATGAGTGCGGCGAGCCGCGTGAAGATGCGCGGCCAGAAGGATTGAGAGAGGGGAGATCAGGATGGATTCATCCATATGGGTCATCATCTTGTTCGCCATCATGGCGATTCTCAGCGATAAACTCGGCAAGAAGAAGACGCCCAAGAGAATGCCGCCGTTCCCGCCGCGCGATGTGGACCGCACGCTGCCGCCCCCCATGCCGGAACCATGGGGAAAGGCGGAGCGCGGGGAAAAGAACGTACCCTTCGAGATTCCTGATATCAAGGGGGCCCCGCTGCCGCAGGGCATGACGGACGAAGGCGGCATCTATCGTGAGCCCGGCACGAAGATGCAGGACATGCTCGAAGCCTACCGCGAGGAGATGGCCGACAAGGCGCGCGCCGCAGCGTACGAAGCGCAGCGCCGCGCAGAAGAAGCTGCCATCCGCGCCGAGGAAGAGGCCGTCTACGCGCAGCAGGCAGGCCTTGCAAAGAAGAAGACTGCACGCCGCGCTGCCATCCTGCCGCAATTCACGCCGGATCAGGTGCAGCAGGCTGTCGTTATGGCCGAGATACTGGGAAGACCAAAGGCATACCGCCATCATTCCCCATATCGTCGGCGCTAGGCGGCCAGGCCGTACAGGAGAAGCCTTCTCAGATTTTCAGGGAAGGCTTTTCTTGTGAGTTTTTTCATGACAAATCCGCGATTCTGTAGTAGAATTATAGAATTTGCAACAAGAAAGGCAGAGTCCCTTGTAAATAAAGGGTTCTCTGCCTTTTTCTTTGCTGAAAGGTAACAGAAAGGTAACACTTTTACCAGATATTAGCGAGAATATCGGCTACTTCCTGCCCTTTGACGGGGTATAGGTGGCTGTAAATGTCCAGTGTGGTCTGGATGGATTTGTGGCCTAGGCGGTCACGTATGACGATGGGCGGCACGTTCTTCTGGATGAGCATGGACGCATGGGAGTGCCGGAGATCATGAATCTTGATGAGCGGCAGGCCCGCCTTCTCGGCTATCTTGTGGAAGTGCCTTGTCAGGTTGTAGTTGAACGGCAGAGACTCGAACAGGCGCGTGTGTGGCGTGGGGTTCGGTATCGCTTGGATATGTTCACTCAGGGCTTGGCATAGCTGGGGCGGTATGGATACCGTGCGGTTGCTGTGCGCCGTCTTTGGCGTGGTGATCTTGTCCTTGGCGTCGTAGCGGTGGTATGTCTTGGACACGGAGATCGAGCCAGCTTGCAGGTCAATGTCTTGGACGGTGAGGGCGAACGCTTCACCGACACGAAGACCAGACCAGAACAGCAGGCGGAAGAGAGTCCTATAGGGTTCTTCTCCTTCGGCGGCACGGTCGAACGCCTTGAACTGTTCTACTGTCCAGAACTGTATCGTCTGTTGGGCGGGTGCGCTCTTGACCGTCGTGCCAGCTATCTTGGCGGGGTTGCGTGGAAGGCTGTAATACTTGCACGCGAAAGACAGGACGGAAGAAAGCCGCCCGTGTAGATACTGGATGAACCTGTCCGAGAGTTCCGTGGAATCGTGCAGCTCGGTTTCCCATCGCCTGACGATGGCGGGCGTGATCTGGTTGATTGGCATGTCCTTGAAGTATGGCAGCACGCGCCGTTCTACGTTCGGGATAACAGAGTGCACGGATGATTCTTTGACGCGGTGCTTGAAGTCCTTCTTGTAGACCGCCCATAGGTTGCCGAACGTCATGCTGGGGGAGCCTGCTTCTCGCTCGATGAAGTCCCGTTCGTAGGCAAGTGCTTCCCGCTTGGTGGGAAAGCCGGACGCCTTCTTCTGCCGTCTCTTGCCCTGCCAGTCGGTGTAACGGAACATGATGAGCCAGCTTGTCTTGCCGTCCTGCAAGGTGCGTTTCTCAATGTGTGACATGTGCAGCACCTTCCCCATAGCTGGCGATGAAGTCGAGCAGGGCCGCTTTCTCGTGGTCGTAGACCTGTGTCAGGAAGGGCACAAGGTTCCGTTCCGTGGCGTACTGGTCAAGGGCCGTGTAGTAGGGAGCCTGATTCTCGGCCTTGATGGAGACAGGCAGGAAGCCGCCCGCCATGAGCTGGTAGTTCATGATCATGCGGGATGTTCTGCCGTTGCCGTCGGCGAATGGATGGATGCGCACAAACTCGGCGTGCGTCCATGCGGCAAACTCTACGGGGTGCATCCTGTCCCTGTTGGTGGGCATGTCCGCGAAGAAGAACTTGATTTGCTGGAGCATGTCATATGGCTCGGGCGGGCGGTGCGATGCGCCAATGATGCGCACGGCATGGGAACGGTAGATGCCGCCTTGCATGATGTTTTGCATCAGGATTTCATGGATGTCCTTCACGAGTTCTTCATCCAGAGGGCGGCCTTCTCGGATGAGCTGGCGTACATAGGTGAAGGCACGGTCGTGGTTCGTGACCTCGTACACCTCGCGGAGTTTCTTGCCGCCAATGGAAATGCCGTCCTCGAGCAGCACTTTCGTTTCCACAAGGGAAAGCGTGTTGCCTTCGATTTGCGTGGAGTCGTGGGCATACGTCACGTCGAAGTCGCGGTTGTAGTTGTCGAGCACGTCAGGCGGCAGTGTGCTGGCGATGCGGGACATGTCGGCCTTGAGTCGGTCAAGGGCCTTGTAGTCGAAGTCGGTCATGGTCGCGTTTCGTCCTTTCAGTGTGATATAATAAATAGCATTTAGTCTTTCTTGTGTTTGCCGTTGGCCTTCGGGTCGGCGGCTTTTTCTTTTGTCTGATCAGCGAGTGGGCTGTCAGCTTTGTCTGGTTCCTTACTGGTAGGGAAAGGGTCATGTCCTAGGAACGGCGTGAGCGGGCGGCCTTTTTGGTAGGCCAACAACATGTCCTTGTAGTGTTGGTATTGTTGCACGCCCATGAGAAGTACGGAAATGAACGCTTTATCGGCACTTGTATGCGCTTCTTCGTTGGCTTTATCTACGAAAGCGCGAAAAGTGTCAGTTGGCATCACAATGTCGAGGGTTTGTTTCTGACCTGCTGTTGCGTGTAGTATGAGATTTTCGATGAACAAGTCCTTGCTTAAGCGTTCGTATGCATCAGCAGGAATATGCAGATTGATGCTGTCTGTATCGTGCGTTGTAGTTATGCCGACGCTCTGCAACATGTACTCTGCGCGTTCGTAGAGGTCAACATGGTAGCCGAGCAAATCGTCTACGGAGACATGCAGCGCGGTGGCGATGGAAACGAGCGTGCTTGCTTGCGGTTCTCTTTTCCCTGTTTCGTAGTAACCGATTGCCGCACTGGAGATGTTGGACATATCGGCAAGTTCTTGGCGGCTGAGACCATGCGCTTCTCGTAATTGCTTGAGCTTTTTCGTGAATTGAATCAATGGGTTTGGCTCCTTCCAACAACTGTTTCATTATCATGTTGACATTCTAACACATGTTGGATATAATGGGAATAAGAAACAACAAAGTTTGCGTATTAAAACTATTGTTGTTTCACATGAAACATTGAAGGGAGTGAACCGTATGGACAAGGCAAAACTGCTTGATCTGATGGCTGAGAAGGGCCTGACACAGGCGGGGCTGGCGAATAAGGCTGGCGTGTCGCGGACGGCTGTCTGGGGCATGATGAAGAAAGGCCGCACGCCAACGATTGTAACGCTCGGCAAGATTGCCCGTGTACTTGGCGTGCGTCCGTCTGAGCTGATGGACATGTGACGGCACAAGAAAAGCCGCCCGTGGGCGGCAGTACAGAAAGAGAGGTAACGCTATGAGTATTCCGACGAGTGAGCAAGAGACGGTCGTCCAGTATGACCGCAACGGCGAGACGATGACCGTCTACACAACGGATTCAACGCAGATCACACGCCTTGATAAGATTTACCAGCGACATAAAGAACACAAGCAGGCTGGCGAGGTCGTTGCTGTGGAGTACGTCGTGGACAAGAACCTGCTGTCTTATCGGTCAAGGCGTGTCAAGCGTACCTTGTCAGACGAACAGCGGGCGGAGATGGTAGCGAGATTGAAAGCAGGGCGAGAAAAGGCCAGTCAAGCAGGGGTCTAATTTCGATTTTAAAGTCATTTCCCCTTGTAGCTACAAGAAGGAGTAAAATCCAAAGACATACGGGTACACTTACCTAGGGGCGACAATAGAAGGGCCGCTCGTAGGCTGTACAGAAAGGATGAACGATATGAACGCAACTATTGAACCGAAAGTAGATGTGAAGCACGAGGTCACGATTGACCTGTGTGACCTGTCTATTGCGATGGCAGAGGAAGAACAGGACGATGGCGAGCTGGCCATGATGCGTGCGGACGCAATTGCGAAGATCATGAATCGGTACATCGACGAGGACACGACGATTGCAATCAACAGTGTCAACCTGAGCTACACAGACCATGTTTCCGTCGATGCCTATGAGTATCATCAGAGGGATGAAGGAGGCCGTTGTACGGTGGGCCTGTCTTTCCGAGACGCAGATGATCGAGAGCTTGCCTTGTGGCTTGTGGATGCAGTAGGTAGCGAATTACACCTTGAGTTTCACAACAGTGAGCAGGTTGGCGTCGGGAAGCTGCTTGTTATCAGCTTGAAGTAAGAGCGAGGTGGGCATGATGGAACAGGTACAAAGGGCGGCACTTCCTAGCTTCATGCAGGAGCGCATGGCGGCCCTTGAGTCGGCTGGCTATGCGGTGCAAGAGACGTGCCGAGACAACGACCACTTCACGGCGGGCATGGAGAACCAGCAGGGCCGAGTGCTCGTGATTGTCGGCAAGGCCGAGACTGGCGGGCGGCATGGTGAACTCAACGTGTTCTTCGAGCGTGGCGGCTGGCGTGCACTGATCAGCAAGTTACAGGCAATGAAAGGATGACAACAATGAAACAAGAAGTGAACGAGAAAATCGACACCGAGACGGTTCGATTTGTCACGACGAAAGAAGCCATGAAAATCATGTGCTGCTCGCGTCCAGCAGCTAGTCGGGCTATCCATCTGACGAACGAGCGTTTGAAGAAGAAGGGCTGCTACACGATGCGCGGGCGTTGCAATCGTCAGGCGTTTTTCGAAACACTCGGCATCTGTTGATGCAGAAAGGATGAATGACTATGAAAAAACAGATTGTTGACCTCTCAGTGTTCTGGGAGTCGGTGGCGAAACATCATGCCGAGGAATACGAAGGTGCGCGGCGACACATCGAGAACGCAATCAATCAGGCCCTTGCTGGCGTGTCGGCGGTGGCATGGGAAGGGATGGCGATTCGTGGCGTGCGTCACATCCGCGTGGGCAATGCGTTGGAGCTGGCCTTGCTGGATGCAGACGGTGATGTGATTGCTGATTCCGAGGGCGCGCTGCTGATGTATGACAGGCTGGTTCTCAAAACATGGCCTGATGACGGCGGCCTGCTTGAGATTAAGCTGGAAAGGTTGTGACACGAATGAGCGCAAACAAAAAAGCCGTTGCAGGTGCGGGAACACCAACAGCGGCAGAAGGACAAGTTGTTTTGACCGACACTTCGTCCATATCCATTTTACCACAAAACGAGGAAGCCGCCCAGAAAATTGTGATGCTGGTGGCGAAAACATTGTGCCGCCTGTACGGTGAAGCGACGGGCCAGCAGTTGGAAGTCGTTTCCGTGAAGCGACGGCAGTATACAACAGAATGAAATTGTGGAGAGCCGGAGATGTGTGCGGCTCTCTTTTGTCTGAATATGAAAGGTGGTGACGGTATGTCAGACAACAAGAAAACCAACATGGATGAATCTGCAAAACCATATATAGATCCGCCTAAAGAGCTGTTCTATAGCAAGGATTTGACGGAGCCTGAGCTGGTGTATTACATCATGATAGTCATGCTATCCTACACAAAAGGCTATTGCTTTATGTCGAATCGTAACTTAGGGGCGATACGAGGAAAGTCAATTCGTACTATGCAGCGTATCATAGACGGACTGAGAACGAAAGGCTATGTACAGGTCAAGGTTTATGTCGACGATGAAGGGAACAGCCATCGAAACATCATACCTACAAAGCATGTCAAGTTAGTCATGGGGCATGTCAAATTTGACGTGGGGGGTGTCATGAGTGACGTAGGGGGCATGACAGATTTGTCGCCCACCCCATGTCAGAATTGGCAACATAATAACAACAAGATGAATAAGAGCGCAAATGCGGATTTGCGCAAGCGTGCATCCTATCAGCAGGATAAGACGGAGACGATGTTCAGCGAGTTCTATCAGGCATATCCGAAGAAGCGAGACAAGGCGAAGGCACGGAAGTCATTCTTCAAGATCAAGAACCTGCCTGACGTGTTCCCTCAGCTGATGAAAGGGCTAGAGCAGCAGAAGTTGTCGGCAGACTGGAAGAAGGATGGCGGCAAGTACATCCCATATCCTTCAACGTGGCTGAATGACGAGAGATGGGAGGACGAGCTGGCAACACAGGTACAGCCGCCCGCGTCCGCTTCTTCGGCGTGGGGTGGTATTCCCATGGTGTCAGACGAGACAGAAGAAGAACGGCAGGCCAGAGTTGAAGCATCGATTCGAGAAATGAAAATGCAGGATCAGGCCGATAGGTGAAAGGCGGCGACGATATGAGCGGCGAATTGTCAAGCTAAGTGCAACACCTTTGAGAAATAGACCTCATATGGTGTTTTGTAGCCAAGGCACTTCCTAGGGCGCAGGTTCAACTCATGGTACTTCCGTTGGATGTAATCCTCTGGCGTATCCGTGATGTCCTTGCCTTTCGGGAAGAACTCCCGCAGAAGCCCATTGGTATTCTCGTTGGTCCCGCGCTCCCATGGATGGTGCGGAGCAGGAAAGTAGAACGTCACACGCTTCAGTTCCTTGCTGAGTTGAGCATGTTTCGAGAATTCCTTTCCGCGATCTGGCGTGACCGAAAGATGCGGCTGCCCCGAGAGTGCTTCACACATCACCTTGTTGACGGCAGCGGCAGTCTTGCTCGCGGCCTTTCCACCAAGCAAGTACCGGCTCTTCCGGTCCACCAGCGTGACGAGGCAGGCCTTTCCTTGCTTACCCACCACCGTATCCGCTTCCCAGTGACCACGGACGGAACGGTTCGTCGCACTGGCAGGACGATCCTCGATGGGGTGCGATATGACGAACTTGCCACGATGTTCTTCGTTGCCTTTCTTGTGACGCCGTTTCCCATGATGCCGTAGTTTCCGAAGTACGAACTTCGCTGAAGCTCCTGGCGGGTTCAGCAGTCCTGCGTGGATAGCGCGGTAGATCGTCGGAACGCTGACGAGACGGCAGCCATGCTCCAACTGGATCCGTCCGACAATCTCCTCTGGCGACCAGTGGTACGCCAGGATACAGATCTGGATGTAGGAATGAAGTGGTGTATACTCCAGCCGCTTATGCGGACGACAGGCTTTCCTGCGCTGCTTGTAGAGCGCTTGCGCGGTCAACGGGCAGTACGACATAGGCTGGTCCGCAGGGGCCGCATTGCGGAGAAGCTCACGCGAGATGGTCGACTTGCTCCGGTTCAGCAGATGGGCAATCTCCGTGATGGATTTGCCCTCAGCAAGAAAAAAGAGTATCTTTTCTCGCTCAAATGGTGTAAGATGTGTGTAGTGGCACATAGGCTCTCCTTTTGTTATAGGTAGTTCTCTTCAAACACCATTATAGCAAAGAAGTCTATGTGTCATTTTAATTTGGTTGTCTAGGAGCTGTTGCACTTAGATTGTAAATCCATCGCGAAAAAACAAAGCTGTTTGACGATACAGCAGAACAAGCAATCTTAGGGGCTATTCTCTATAGCGCGGCTGATTGCATTGACAAGGTGCGGCTGACGGGCCTGAAAGAGGATGACTTTTACAAGCAGGTCAATCGAGCCTTATATCATTCCTTCTTACAGATGGCAGATGACGGGATGCACATTGACATAAAAACGGTCATGATACATCTACAGAAAGTTGGGCTTGCCGGCGAGATTACCCCGTTGTTCCTGTCTCAGCTATTGGAACAGGCAGGACCTTCCGATACGTACGAACAGCAGATACAGGAATATGCACGCACGATCAAGGACTACTCAGCACGGCGCGAGATGCAGCAAGTTGCGCGTTGCCTGCTGGCTGATTCTCAGGACATGGGGAAAGCGGTTGTTGCCATTTCTGGTAGTGTGCAAGAACGCCTGACAGCCTTGACGACGGCAGATGATGGCGCGGGCTGGCAGAGAATGACAGACAGGATGATCGACTATCTAGAATACTTCAACAACAGGCAGTGCGGCCTAGACACGGCATTAAAGACTGGCTTCGTTGACCTTGATAGGGCAATCGTCGGGCTTGGGCGTGGAGAGCTTGTTATATTGGCAGCTCGTCCTTCTATGGGCAAGACGGCCCTTGCCTTGAATATCATGGCAAACGTATGCAAGCAGGGCGGAAAGGTGCTGTTCGTCTCAGAAGAAACGCCTAAGAACAAGGTCTATGATCGCCTGATTTCCAGTATCGGGGATATAGACTACAAGCTGTTGAGAGAAGGCCGCTTAAACGAAAAAGGGGCCAACAAGGTTATCAAGCTATGCGAATCCCTTAAGGAGTTCCAGCTGGATATTTTTGACAGGCGCGTGAGTGTGGCGGAAATGAAGGCACGGGCACAGCTTACCAAAGCGAAGTTCAACGGCCTTGACTTGGTAGTGGTCGATCATATCCAGCTTACACGTGGTGATGGGCGTTACCGTGACAGGGTTCATGAAGTCGGCGAGATTGTGCATGGCCTGAAAGACCTTGCAACACGGCTGGATGTGCCAGTGCTTGCCTTGTCTCAGCTTTCACGAGCATCGGAAACGAGAGAGGATAAGCGGCCTTTGCTTTCTGATCTGCGAGAAACGGGCGACATTGAACAGGATGCAGACATAGTTCTGGGGCTGTATCGTCCTGCCTACTACACGAGGGACAAGACAGACAGGCATGTGGAGCTAGGGACACTGAAGGCCAAGGACTCAGAGTTAAAGGTCATCCCGCTTATTTGGTATGGTGAGACACAAACGTTCAGGTCGGCAGCAACGAGGATAGAATGAAATGATAGGAGTGACGAACATGAAGATGAAACGGATTGCTGGCAAGCGGGACGAGCGGCAGAAGGCCGAGGAGCTGCTGAGAGCGCGGAAGGCGTGCCGGTATCTGACACAAAGCATCAAACACATGGAGCGAATTGTAGCGGGCGGCACGGTCGAGTGGGCAGACGAGAAGGACGTTGTTCCTGCTTTCGTCGGTCTTGTGCGGTACTTTGCCTACCTAGAGAACGAGGAGCTGGACGACGAGACGAACACGGGCCTGAAAGACTTGGGGAACGTATTCCATTCCATGCTGCTGCTGGGGTCGCTGCTATCGGCTGAGAAGGTTGCACAGCTGTTCCCGCCTGAGAAGTGGTACGACGGCGCGAGATATGAATGGCAGGACTACTACACGGCACGGCAGGCAGTCGAAGCGGCTGGCGGCTGGAAGCGGTTCAAGGGGACGCGCGAGGTGCTGGATTTCTTGATGGAGATGACGAATTGGGATATTCGATTGTGCTGTCTTGCTGGTATGCATGTCATGGACGAGATGCGGGAGCGCGAGGGCAAGCAATCCTTGATAGAGTCTTTCGTTGAGCAGCAGACGGGGGAGCCGTGCTTTCTTCCGAAGCATGTAACCGAAGCAAGGGACAAGCAGGGGCGCGTCTATCTTGTTGCAGATGGCGAGGTGCTGGGCCTGAAAGCAAAGCCGCGCCGCCCGAAGTGGATGCGCAAGATCGATGGCTGGAAGGAGTGACGGCTATGAAGAAACCATTCACATGCTATGCGGTGAGCCGTGGCAGGGCCGTTGGCATTTTCGACTCGTGGGCGACGTGCGCGGCAAGCGTGCAAGATTACGGGATAGCCGCCCGTTACCGTGGCTTCTATTCGCGGCTGGATGCGGAACAATGGCTGTTGGACGAGATGGCGAAGCGGGATGAAGCACGGCAAGCACGGCGGAAGAAGCGCGGCGGCAAGGACACGGACGCAAACAACTGGCGGTTCGTTCCAGCGACTGAGCCATTGCAAGGGCCTGTCGTTCCTGAGTGGAAGCAGGAGACGAACGCGGACACTAACAAATGCTAACAGCTAAGAAATCCTAAGATTGCGACGGGCAGATGTGGCCCGTCTTTTTTTGTCTATACGCGAGGACAGCAGGCAGTAGCGGGCAGGATTATCCTCTCAGACGCGCTAGGACGCGCTACAAGGGCTGTCTATGCGCTGGCCTATGTAGTGGGCAGAGGATTCGACGGGCAGGAAGCAGGTCACACGCCTAGGACGGACGGATGAGAACGGCAGGGATGACTGAACCCATTTCCGGTAGGCAGGCACGTGATCCGCGATGGGTGAATTTCCTCACACCGGAAAACAGCATGAGAACGGGCGGCAGGCGTGGGCCAGACTTTGCCCTGTTCCTCTCACAAAAGACACTTGTCGAGAATCTGTATTAGTTCCGATAATTGATGCCTATCGAACGTAATTTGAACTAAGAAATCCGTGTGCGCTCATGCATACGACTCAATAACCGTATTCATCATAGTACACTATTGTGTAATGATGTTGCACTTAGTTTACACTATGATGCAATAATGGACAGTATTGAGAGGGCGGCAGACAGAGACAGCGGAAAAGGACTTTACACTCGTGTCTATGGGCGTCCATGCCTGCTTTTCAAAATGGCTTTAGTCGAAAGGTCAAGATTTCTGCTGATCATGATGATTTCCTGACTTTCCATACACGAGAAAAGAGTCGGCTGACATATGCTAACGTTCGCCTGCTGGCGGTGCTGGCTTGGCGGGTCATATCTTGCGTGTGTGATGGAGCAGGGCTGGCATATGCTGACATGGTACGACGCAAGGGATGAAGCATGTTGCCCTCTCAGACTTCCTAGGACAGGCTACAAGGCACGGCAGGGCAATGGCCTATGTACTTCTATGGGCAGGAGCAGACGGCAGGACAGCACGACAGGAGCGCGGGTGATCTAGCGGCAGACTGGCTGTATACGGACTGGATACGGACTGGACGAGGTGCAGCACACTAGATTGTGGCGAGGGTGCAGGAGGATAAGAATACCGTAACGATTCGTGACGGTAGTGCCGCCCGCACGCGCGAGGGGATGGGCCGCGGGGAGATTCAAAAGTACCGTTTTGGTAGGGGAGATTCAAAACTGTCGTTTTGGCAGGTATCGCCCACACGCGCAAGGGGCAAGGGATGGGCAAGACCCCAAAATTGGGGACTGATACCGAGAGGATCGCTCGTGATGCTATGCCCACAGGAGGGGACGGCGTTTCTCTCTCTCGCCGCCTAGGACGCGATTCTAGGGCCTTCAACTCGTCGGCCTATATGAGTATATGCGTCAGGGATTCGACGAGTAGAAAACAGGGAAGCTACACGGGTGAGACGAAAATAAACGCAAATGGTGGGCGGCGGTGTCGGCGGGACGGGGTCGGCATATCGGCGAGTCCCTGCAAGTCGATGCGGGCGGCTGGGAATATGGCGAGTTTTCCGAGTCCCTAAAAGGTTATTTTCCTCAGTCCGTAAAAAGGCAGATGGCAAATTGTTGGCAAGACGGACTTAGGCTGAGAATGTTCTTGCTACTTTCCAGAACTAGTGCTATGCTGAGAGCAGAAGAAAGGCTCTCTTTCACAGAAAAATTCGTTCTGTTGAAAGTAGGTGCGGGGCGTGCGAAGTTTCCCACATCGTTGAGCCTTCTTTGTGTTGTTGCAGGTTCCCGTTGACAAGTGGCTGGCAGGGGCGGACAATGAAAGCAGGTGTTCTTTGTCGAAAGGGGTGCTGACGATGCAGGAGATTATGACGGTGGATTCCATGCGGGACTACATGCGGGCGGCTGGGCAGTACGCTGCTAGGATTGCCAGCTTGACGCAGGAGATTCAGGATCTTGTCGGCGATGTGCTGCCACATTACTCAGGGTGGCACGTGTCGGGAGCGCGTGGCGGTGCGGGAGCTTCGGCGGTGGAGTCTGCTGTCACGCTGGCAGAGAAGCAAAGAAGCAAGGCCGCCCGCCTGATGCAGGAAGTCCTCAGGATGCGACGGGAGCTTGCTTTCTTGGACACGCTGGAGTGTTGGGACTGGTGCAACGTTGTCCGGTTGCACTACTTCTATGGTCTGCGCTGGCCTGAGATTGCACGGCGCGTTCATCGCTGTGAGTCTACTTGCAGGCGGTACGAGCAGGAACAGCTGGAAATGTTGTGTGATGAATGGAACGTAGCAGTGCAGAAACAGTCTGGCATTGCGCGGGCGGCTGTGGTACAATGATGGTGAGAGGACCGCTTGATTTATCGGATGTAGGGCTACCCCCACGGTTTACGGCTCCAACAATATGGCTGTCGTGGGACACCGCACCAGCGTTGGACTGTGTGGCAGCACCTAAGCCCTGGCTGCTATAAATCAAGCGGGAAGCTTCTTCGCTGAGTCGTTTCGGACGTTTGGTTCGGGGCTCGTGACATCGGACATCGGCGAGGTTCTCTTTAGAGGTCGTTGAACCTTCTACCCTCCATGGGCAATTGGAGCCCGGCGGACTGGTAGAAGTCAGCGGCCTGTTTTCATATCTGTGGTTGTTGGTGCTGGAGGGCGATACAACAGGGCTTCTGCGTGGTAACAGCGGTAACACGATGAACAGGGCCAGCGGTAACAGAATGGTAACAAAAAATGGAAAAAGACCTTCAAAATGCCCTGTTCAGAACGCTTTGAACGTGTGATAACTGTGATTGACGGCTGTTTCTGGCTGGGTTATAATTATAGAATGTGTTATGCGTCATAAATAAGGGTAAGATTTTGTAGGTGATGAATTTGTCAAACCAGATGTTTGATGTCATAAAGGGCGATCTTGAAGTACTGGAGCAGGGCCTGCAGGAGGCCGTGACTTCCACGAATGACCTGGTGACGGAAGTCGGCATGCACATCGTGACATCGGGCGGGAAGCGCATCCGTCCGGCGCTCTGCCTGCTGTCGGCTCGCGGCGGCAGAGCCTTTGACCTGCCGCATGTCCTGCCGCTGGCAGAGGCGCTTGAGCTCATCCACACGGCATCGCTGGTCCATGACGATGTCATCGATGAGGCGGATACGCGCCGCGGTGCGGCGACGGCCAATGCGCGCTGGAACAACCAGGTGGCCATCCTCTCGGGCGACTACATCTTCGCGAGAGCTTTCACACTGATTGCAGAGGAGGGCTATGATCCGTACGTCTCGAAGCGCCTGGCCGATCTCGTCTGCAACCTCAGTGTCGGCGAGATCATCCAGGACCACGCTGTTTACCAGGCTTCGCGCGGCGTGGCCGACTACTACGAGCGCATCCAGAAAAAGACGGCCGATTTCCTCGAGATCTGCTGTGAGCTCGGCGCCATGGTCGGCGGCATGGACCGCGAGGAGATGAAGAAGCTCGCGGAGTATGGCCACTGCATCGGCATGGCCTTCCAGATCACGGATGACCTCCTCGACATCGAGCAGACGGCTGAGACAATCGGCAAGCCGGCCGGCAATGACATCCGTCAGGGGATCGTGACCCTGCCCGTCATCCGGGCACTCGAGACGAGCCCCGATGCCGAGGAACTCGAGCGCATCGTCACGGACATGGAGATGACGGACGAGATGGTCGAGCGCGCATTAGAGATAGTCAAGGCGACGGACGGCGTGGACTTCGCCAAGGCGAAGGCGGACGAGTACCTTGCGCGCGCCAAGGCAGCATTGCCGGAAGGACTGCCCGACGCCATCCGCGAAGCGTATGAGATGGTAGCCGACTTTATCGGCGACCGCGATTTTTGACCGCATGGATATCGTGCTATCGTGAAACGGTAAATGGAGGGACAATATGTTTGGAATTGGTGTACCGGAGCTCGTGCTCATCCTGATCATCGGGCTCATCGTCTTTGGCCCCGGCAAGCTGCCGGAGATGGGGCGTACGCTTGGCAAGGGAATCCGTGAATTCCGCAAGGCATCGAATGCGCTGACGCAGGCGATGAACGCACCGGAACCCCCGCCGCAGGCTCAGCCAAAGCCACAGCCGCAGCCCACACCGCAGGCACAGGCACAGCAGAGCGCAGCACAGGCGCCTGCTGCAGAAGCAGCGAAGGCACAGGCAGAAGCGCCGCAGCAGACCGCACCGAAAGCGCCTGCCTATGAGGCACCGACACAGGAGAGCGTGCGCCAGCAGATCGCTGAGACGCAGGCGAAGAAGGAAGCCGCGGGCAAAGAGAAACAATCAGTCTGAAGCAGGGCGCAACTTTTTGCGCCCGTTTTTATTTCAAGGTTATGGAAGCATAAGCCAAGCCTATAGTGTCTATTGGGAAACAGACTGGCCAGCCGCTCGGGCAGCATGTATAATAGAAGCATAGTGTGGAGCCGTGTGCAGGCTCATCAGTCTTTCGTATTTGGGGAGGAAATATCATGTTTGGATTAGGTGTACCGGAACTCGTACTCATCTTGATCATCGGCCTTGTCATCTTTGGCCCGGGAAAACTGCCGGATGTCGGCAAGGCGCTCGGCAAGAGCATCCGCGAGTTCAAGTCGGCCAGCAATGACGAGGATGGGAAGAAAGACGACAAGATGATCAATGTGACGGCGGAGACGAAAGAGACGCCTGTCAAGAAAGATGAGCAGAAGTGAGCAGGATAAGAGGTACCCATGGCAGAAATGGCAGAAGAAAGACAATATGAAGAAATAGAAGCGCCGCAGCAGACGAGCGAAGCGGCAGAGACGGTGCAGGAAGTGCAGTCGGACGATGACGGTACGATGTCGCTCATCGCACATCTGACGGAACTGCGCAGCCGACTCATCAAATGTCTCATCGCTGTCGGCCTGGGCAGCTGCGTTGGATATTACTTCATCGAGGAGATCATGCATTATCTGACGCTGCCTGCGGGCAAGCTCTACTATATGCAGCCGTCTGAGGCGTTCTTCACGTACCTCAAGGTGGCTGTCGTCGCCGGCTTCCTCATGGCACTGCCCATCGTCTTTTACCAGGTATGGCGGTTCTTCCTGCCGGCCCTGACGGCCAAGGAGCGCATGGTGCTCGGCATCGTCGTGCCGACGTCGGTCGTCCTGTTTTTCTCGGGACTGGCCTTCTCGTTCTTCCTGGTCTTGCCGGCGGGCATCCGCTTCTTCATGGGCTTCGGCAATGCGGAGCTCGAGGCGCTCTTTTCCGTCAACAAGTATTTTGATTTCGTCATCACGTTCGTCCTGCCGTTTGGCTTCGTGTTCGAGCTGCCGCTCGTCATAACGATCCTCGGCAAGATGGGCATATTGACTTCGGCTATGCTCAAGAAGTATCAGCGCATCGTCATCTTCCTGTCCTTCGTCGCCGGCGCCATCATCACGCCGACGCCGGATGTCTTCACGCAGTCGATGATCGCGCTGCCGATGATTGTCCTCTACGAGGTCGGCTACTTCATCGTGCGCTTCATCCTGCGCCGGTGAATATGGAGGCGGAGTCAGCAGAGTCAACTCAGTCTGCTTAGATTGATACGATAGAGAAGGAGAGATTTTTTTGGCTTACAGAGATCTGCGCGAATTCATCGAGGCCCTCGAGAGCAAGGGCCTCTTGAAGCGCATCAAGACAGAGGTGGACCCGGATCTCGAGATCACGGAGATCACGGACCGCGTGTCCAAGATGAAGGGCGAGAAGAATGTCGCCCTGCTCTTCGAGAACGTCAAGGGTTCGAAGATGCCGGTGCTCATGAACGCCTTCGGCAGCTACGAGCGCATGGCCATGGCCCTCGGCGTCGAGAAGCTCGACGATGTCGCGGATGAGCTCCGCGAGATGATGAAGCTGCCGTACGTCTCGTTGCAGAACAAGATGAGCGTCGTCACGATGATCCCGATGATCAAGCGGGCCATCAACTTCCCGAAGTACGTCAAGCATGCGCCGTGCCAGGAAGTCGTCGAGACGGAGAACCCGGATCTCGACGAGATCCCCATCCTCAAGTGCTGGCCGGATGACGGCGGCCCGTTCGTCACCTTGCCGCTCGTCTTCACCAAGAACCCGAATACGGGCAAGCGCAACGTCGGCATGTATCGCTTACAGAAGTACGACAGCAAGACGACGGGCATGCACTGGCACATCCATAAGAACGGCGCGGAGAACTTCCGCGACATGAAGGCGCAGGGCGGCGCGTGCATCGAGGCGGCTGTCGCCATCGGCACAGACCCTGTCGTGACGTACGCGGCGACAGCACCGCTGCCGCGCGACATCGATGAGATGGTCTTCGCGGGCTTCCTGCGCCACAAGTCGGTCGAGATGGTCAAGTGCAAGACGGTTGACATCGAGGTGCCGGCCACGGCAGAGATCATCCTCGAGGGCTACGTCCGCACGGATGAGATGCGCCGCGAGGGCCCGTTCGGCGACCACACGGGCTACTACTCCCTCGCCGACGACTACCCAGTCTTCCACGTCACGGCCATCACGCACCGCAAGGATGCCATCTACTCGGCAACCGTCGTCGGCAAGCCGCCGATGGAGGACTGCTTCCTCGCCAAGGCGACGGAGCGCATCTTCCTGCCGCTCCTGCAGCAGATGCAGCCGGAGATCATCGACATCAACATGCCGCTCGAGGGCGTCTTCCACGACTGCTGCATCGTCTCCATCAAGAAGTCGTACCCGATGCAGGCGCGCAAGGTCATGCATGCGCTCTGGGGCATGGGTCAGATGATGAACGTCAAGATGATCATCGTCGTCGACGCACATGTCGATGTCCAGGACATCAGCGAAGTGGCCTGGCGCGTCTTCAACAACATCGACGCGAAGCACGATCTCGAGATCGTCGAGGGCCCTCTCGACGTGCTCGACCACTCCTCGCCGATGGCGAAGTGGGGCGCGAAGCTCGGCGTCGATGCGACGAAGACCTGGCCGGAAGAGGGGCACAGCCGCGAATGGCCGGATGAGATCGCGATGTCGGAGGACATCAAGGCGAAGGTCGATGCGAAGTGGAAGGAGCTTGGACTCGAGTGATCTCTATCAAAGCACACATCAACAACGTCGCCCTGCACCACACGATCTTCGACCTGCCGTTCGCCTTCATGGGGGCGGTGCTCGCTGCGGGCGGCCATCCGCGTCTCATCGACCTCTTCTGGATCGCGATGGCCATCACGACGGGCCGCGCCGCGGCGATGGCCATCGACAATCTCGCCGACCTCAAGTACGACAAGCAGCAGCCGCGCATGGCCTACCGCGCGATGGTTGCAGGACGCATCTCGAAGCGCGAGGCGCTCGTCTTCATCGTCATCTGCCTTGTGCTCATGGTGCTCTCAGTCCTGCAGCTGCAGCCGATCTGCATCTACCTGCTGCCCGTGGCGGCCATCCCGTTCATCATCTACCCGTTCATGAAGCGCGTGACGGGCTGGGTCCACATGTTCCTTGGCCTCGCCATCGCCATGGCGCCGGCGGGTGGCTGGGTCGGCGTCAGCGGCACGGTCACGGCGCCGCTCATCGTGCTCTGTCTGGCCGTCGCGCTCTGGATCGGGGCGTTTGATGCGATGTACGGCGCGCAGGATGAGGAATTTGACCGCAGTCAGGGGCTCCACTCGCTGGCCGTCAGCTACGGCGCAGCCGGGGCCTTCCGCATCGCCGTCGCCGCGCATATCATCTGCATCGCCTGCTTCGCGGCGGTCGGCTTTATGATGCACCTCTCGGCGCTCTACTTCGTTGGTGTATTCATCGCCGCTGCGACGCTCTGTTACCAGCATCGCATCGTGAGCCCAACTGATTTTTCCCGCGTGACGCAGCGGTACTTCATGCGCAATGGCATCGTTTCGGTGGCCATCTTTGCCTGTACCTGGATGAGTTTCTATATCTGACCGATAGTCTTGACGTTGTTTTTTCAGAGATAGAGAGATAGGAAAGGTGATTCTATGACAGCTCGTATTTTGGAGGGCAAGGTCTTTGCCCAGGCGTTCCGCGAGGACGCGCAGAAGAAGGCAGCCGCTCTGCAGGAGAAGTACGGCGTGCAGCCGGGCCTTGCCGTTATCATCGTCGGCTCGAATCCTGCCTCGCAGGTCTACGTGCGCAACAAGCACAAGTCGTGCGAGGCGCTCGGCATCTACTCCGAAGTCATTGAGATGCCCGAGACGACGACAAAAGACGAGCTCATCGCGAAGATCGATGCGCTCAACGCGGACGCGAAGATCCACGGCATCCTCGTGCAGCTGCCGCTGCCCGAGCAGATTGCCGCGCACGAGTCGGAGATCCTCGAGCGCATCCGCCCGGAGAAGGACGTCGACGGCTTCCATCCCGTCAACGTCGGCCGCCTCGTGACGGGAGAGCCGGGACTTGTGCCCTGCACGCCGTTCGGCTGCCTGCGCATGCTCGAGCTCGCCGGCATCCCGATTGACGGTCAGCGCGCCGTCATCATCGGCCGCAGCAACATCGTCGGCAAGCCGATGCTCCATCTGCTGCTCGGCAAGAATGCGACTGTCACGATCTGCCACAGTCACACGAAGGACCTGCCGGCCATCACGCGCGAGGCCGACATCCTCGTCGCAGCCGTCGGCCGCCCGAAGTTCGTCACGGCTGACATGGTCAAGCCGGGCGCGACAGTCATCGATGTCGGCATCAACCGCATCGCGCCGAAGAAGCTCGTCGGCGACGTCGACTTCGAATCCGTCAAGGAAGTCGCCGGCGCCATCACGCCAGTGCCGGGCGGCGTCGGACTCTTGACCGTCGCCATGCTCATGGAAAATGTTGTCCGCGCCGCAGAGATGCAGCTTCAGGCATAACATGAATATAGAAAGTGTTTCTCAGAGATTGCAGGAGGTACAGAAATGAAAACCGATGTTGAGATTGCACAGGAAGCCGAGATGCGCCCCATCCAGGAGATTGCGGAAAAGCTTGGCATTTCCGATGACGAACTGGAACTTTACGGCAAGTACAAGGCAAAAGTCGCGCTCTCTGCCTGGGAGCGCGTCAAGGAGCAGCCGAACGGCAAGCTCATCCTCGTGACGGCCATCAACCCGACGCCGGCAGGCGAGGGCAAGACGACGACGAGTGTCGGCCTTGCGGACGCCTTCCACCGCCAGGGCCGGAAGGTCGCCGTCGCACTGCGCGAGCCGTCGCTCGGCCCGTGTTTCGGCCTCAAGGGCGGCGCTGCCGGCGGCGGCTACGCGCAGGTCGTGCCGATGGAGGACATCAATCTGCACTTCACGGGCGATTTCCACGCCATCACGACGGCCCACAACCTGCTCGCCGCTGTCATCGACAACCACATCCAGCAGGGCAATGCGCTCGACATCGATGTGCGCCGCATCACCTGGAAGCGCGTGCTCGATCTCAATGACCGCGCGCTGCGCCACGTCGTCATCGGCCTCGGCGGCAAGGCCCACGGCACGCCGCGCGAGACGGGTTTCGACATCACGGTCGCTTCGGAGATGATGGCCATCCTCTGCCTCGCGAAGGACCTCGAGGATATGAAGCAGCGCCTCGGCGAGATCGTCATCGGCTACAGCCGCGAAGGCCGCGCCATCCGCGCGAAAGAGCTCAATGTCACGGGCGCGCTGACGCTGCTCTTCAAGGATGCCATCAAGCCGAACCTCGTGCAGACACTCGAAGGCACACCGGCCTTCATCCACGGCGGCCCGTTCGCGAATATCGCACATGGCTGCAACAGCGTCATGGCGACGAAGTTCGCGCTGAAGTTCGCCGATTACGTCGTCACGGAGGCAGGCTTCGGCGCGGACCTCGGCGCCGAGAAGTTCCTCGATATCAAGTGCCGCTTCGCCGGCCTGAAGCCGGATGCCGTCGTCATCGTCGCGACGGTCCGCGCGCTCAAGATGCACGGCGGCCTCGACAAAAAGGAACTCGGCAAGGTCGACATGGCAGCGCTCGAGAAGGGCATCGCCAACCTCACGAAGCACATCGAGAACATCCAGAAGTTCGGCCTGCCGGCTGTCGTCGCCATCAATGCCTTCCCGACGGACACGAAGGAAGAGCTCGACTTCGTCGAGAAGAAGTGCAACGAGCTCGGCGCCGAAGTCGCGCTGTCGGAGGTCTGGGCTAAGGGCGGCGAAGGCGGCCTGGAGCTTGCCGACAAGGTCATCGCGGCGACAGAGAAACCGAACGACTTCCACTTCATCTACGATGTCAATGAGAGCATCCCTGAAAAGATCGAGAAGATCACGAAGGAGATCTACGGCGGCGATGGCGTCGACTTCACGCCGGCTGCCAAGAAACAGCTCAAGGAGATCGAGGAGCTCGGCTTCGACAAGATGCCGGTCTGCATGGCCAAGACGCAGTACTCGCTGTCGGACGATGCGACGAAGATCGGCCGTCCGACGGGCTTCCGCATCACGGTCAAGGAACTGCGCGTGAGCGCCGGCGCCGGCTTCATCGTCGCCCTGACGGGCAACATCCTGACGATGCCGGGCCTGCCGAAGCATCCGGCTGCCGAGAACATGGACATCGACGTCAACGGCAAGATCACAGGACTGTTCTGATGATTGGATCATGACGCCACAGCTGCTGTCATGGATAAGAGCCACTGCATTTTCGCGATGCAGTGGCTTTTCTGTTACAAGGTTCTCTTCTGTAATGAGGATTATTCTTTTGCATGATGTTTACAACTTGACAAGCGTGCGAGCTTGCGGTATGATATCCATACAGATTCAGTATAGTACATATGAATATGCGATATAAGTGCAATGGCGCACGCGTCGTGACAAGGGCAGACCTGTCAGAGGTCTGCCTTTTTATATGGTCTTGTATGCTGCCATCATCTTGTAAAGGGAGGAATCATCATGAAAAAAAATCTGAGCCGCATGGGGCTGCCCGTAGGCTTCCTCGTGCTCATCCTGCTGCTGTTGATACCGACACCGCCGGAACTCTCGACGGCAGGCCACCGCATGCTGGCCATCCTCGTGTTCTCCGTCATCATCTGGATGACGGAAGCTGTCGCCTATCCGGTCTCAGCGGGCATCATCATGTCGCTCATGGCCTTCCTGCTCGGCACGGCGCCTAATATGGTCAATCCGTCGAAGATGCTTGGCACGTCGGGCGCGCTCAAGATGGCCCTGGGCGGCTTTTCGAGCACGGCGTTGGCGCTCGTCGGTGCGGCGCTGCTGATTGCAGCGGCGATGATGAAGACGGGGCTCGACAAGCGCATCGCGCTCTTCGTGCTCTCGAAGATCGGCGCGAAGACGCATCACGTGCTGGCCGGTGTCATCTGCGTCGGCTTCGTCCTGAGCTTCTTCGTGCCGAGTACGACGGCCCGCGTCTCGTGCATGGTGCCGATCGTCATGGGCATCATCGCCGTCTTCGGCGTGCCGCGCAAGAGCAAGTTCGCCGCCATCATGCTGATCGCCGTCGCACAGGCCGACAGCATCTGGAACGTCGGCATCAAGACGGCTGCTGCACAGAACATGGTCGCACTCGGCTTCATCGAGAAGCAGCTCGGCACGACGATCAGCTGGCTCGACTGGTTCATCGCGGCCGCACCGTTCGCCATCATCATGAGCGTCATCCTCTACTTCGTCCTCCTGAAGCTCATGCCGCCGGAGATGGATGAAGTGCCGGGCGGCAAGGAGAAGATCGCACAGGAGCTCGCGGCGCTCGGCCCGATGAAGGCGGATGAGAAGAAGCTCATGTTCATCTCCGTCGTCCTGCTCTTCTTCTGGGCGACGGAGAAGATCGTGCACCCGTTTGACACCTCCTCGACGACGATCGTCGCCGTCACCTTGATGATGATGCCGGGCATCGGCATCATGACCTGGAAGGAAGTCCAGGAGCGCATCAACTGGGGCACGCTGCTGCTCTTCGGCGTCGGCATCAGCCTCGGCTCGGCCATCCTCTCGACGAAGGCGGGTGAGTGGATTGCCCATGTCATCGTCGAGTACTTCGGCCTCTACGATGCGACGGCGACGTTCATCATCGCCATCCTCGCGCTCTTCCTCATCCTCATCCATCTCGGCTTCGCCAGTGCGACGGCCCTGTCCTCGGCGATGATCCCGATCTGCATCTCTGTCCTGCAGGGCGCTTCGGAGAACATGACGCTCAATGTCGTCGGCATGGTCATGATCCTGCAGTACACGATCTGCTTCGGCTTTATCCTGCCGGTCAATGCGCCGCAGAACATGATCGCCTACAGCACAGATACGTTTGAGGTCAAGGACTTCATCAAGACGGGCATCCCGCTGACGATTTTCGCTTACCTGACCATCCTGCTCTTGACGAATACGTATTGGAAATGGCTCGGCCTCGTCCTCTGAGGTGCGATCTGTTCGTTTTTGAAGGCTGCCGCTTTGCGGCGGCCTTTTTGCGTGTCGGCATACTTGCAAAATACTGGCAAAGACTTTACAATATGATTGATATATGGTGCTTTTTTTGAAAAATACACTTCGGAGGACATATATGAAACGTATCTCAGTAGAACTCGTTCCACGTGACGAGGACGCTTTGCGCCAGGAGCTCGCCTTGCTCGGCAAGTTCCAGGACAAGGTCGATGTCATCAACATCCCCGACCTCCTGCGCTTCCCGATACGGAGCTGGCAGGGCGCCGCTGTCGCCAAGGAGTATTTCCCCGCTTCGATGCCGCACATCCGCGCAATGGATATCGACCTCGACAAGGAGCTCGCGATGAAGGACTATTTGCGCGCACACGATATCCGCGAGGTCCTCGTCATCGAGGGCGACCCGCCGCAGGACATGATGCATGAGGTCTACCCGACGAACAGCGTCGATGTCATCTGGAAGTTCCGCAAGGAGATGCCGGAGGTCAAGGTCTACGCCGGCATCGATCAGTACCGCGGCTCCATGGCGCAGGAGCTCTATCGCATCAAGCGCAAGCTGCAGGCAGGTGCCGCTGGCTTCTTCACACAGCCGTTCTTCGACATACGGTATCTCTCGGTCTACGCCGACATGCTGCAGGGCCTCGAGGTCTACTGGGGTATATCGCCCGTCATGAGCGCGCGCTCGCAGAGCTACTGGGAGCGCAAGAATCACGTCGTCTTCCCGCATGCCTTCGAGCCGACACTCGACTGGAGCATCGGCTTTGCGAAAGAAGTCATGGACTTCGCCGAGCGCGAGGACGCCAATGTCTACCTGATGCCGATCAAGACGAACCTCGAGGCGTACCTCGCGGGCGTTCTTGCCTGATTTATAGATAGGAGAGTTGTTATGTTCAAGATCTTGAGAAAAGAGGAATGGTCGCCGAATGTCTATGCGATGGACATCGAAGCACCGCGCGTGGCGAAGAAAGCACAGGCAGGGCAGTTCATCGTCCTGCGCGTCAATGAGGAAGGTGAGCGCATCCCCTTGACGATTGCGGATTATGACCGTGAGACGGGCAAGATCCTCATCGTGTTCCAGGCCATCGGCGCCTCGACGATGGAGCTCGCCGCCCTCGAGGCGGGTGACACCATCCTCGATTTCGTCGGGCCGCTCGGCCGTCCGTCGGAAATCGCAAAGCTCGACGGCACGATGGTCGTCGTCGGCGGCGGCATCGGCGTCGCGCCGACATATCCGATCGCGCGCGCGATGAAGGAAGCCGGCAACAAGGTCATCGCGATCATGGGCGCGAAGACGAAGGACATCCTGATCATGGAGGATGAGATGAAGGCCGTGACGGACGAGGTCCTCGTGACGACAGATGACGGCTCGTACGGCATCAAGGGGTTCGTCACGAACGCCGTGCAGGCGCTCGTCGACCGCGGCGAGAAGATTGCGCAGATCACGGCTATCGGCCCGGTCATCATGATGAAGAGCGTCGCCGATGCGACACGCGACCTCGGCATCCACACGGTCGTCTCGCTCAATCCGATCATGGTCGACGGCACGGGCATGTGCGGCGGCTGCCGCGTGACGGTCGGCGAGGAGACGAAGTTCGCCTGCGTCGACGGCCCGGAATTCGACGGCCATCTTGTCGACTTCAAGGGGCTCATGAGCCGCCAGCGCATGTATCGCGACAAAGAAGCGGTCGAGAAAGATCACGTCTGTCACATCGGACTGGGAGGAGATAAATAATGGCACTGATTCTCGAGAAACACAAGATGCCGGTACAGGACCCGGAAGTTCGTGCCCATAACTTTGAGGAAGTCGCTCTCGGCTACGACGAGGAGACGGCAGTGGCCGAGGCAGAGCGCTGCCTGCACTGCAAGGTACCACAGTGCCGCAAGGGCTGCCCTGTCTCCATCGACATCCCGACCTTCATCGGCAAGATCAAGGAGCGCGACTTCGACGGCGCCATCGCGACGATCAAGGAGTCGAATGCCCTGCCGGCCATCTGCGGCCGCGTCTGCCCACAGGAAAATCAGTGCGAGAAGCACTGCATCCTCGCGAAGCGCGGGGAGTCCGTCGCCATCGGCCGCCTTGAACGCTTCGTGGCTGACCGCGAGCTCGCTGCCGATAAAGAGGTCAAGCCAGTCGAGCGCGCAGCCGATGCGCAGAAAGTCGCCGTCATCGGTGCCGGCCCGTCCGGCCTCTCGTGCGCCGGCGACCTTGCAAAGAAAGGCTACGATGTGACGATCTTCGAGGCCCTGCACAAGGCGGGCGGCGTGCTGTCGTACGGTATCCCTGAGTTCCGCCTGCCGAAGGATACGGTCGTCAAGAAGGAGATCGAGAACATCGAGAAGCTCGGCGTCAAGATCGAGCTTGACTCGGTAGCCGGCCGCCTCTACACGGTCGATGAGCTCATGCAGGAAGAGGGCTTTGACGCCGTCTTCATCGGCACGGGCGCCGGCCTGCCGCGCTTCCAGGGCATTCCGGGCGAGAGCTTCAACGGCGTCTACTCGGCCAATGAATTCCTCACGCGCTGCAATCTCATGAAGGCCTACAAGTTCCCGGAATACGCGACGCCGATCCAGGTTGGCCGCCATGTTGCCGTCGTCGGCGGCGGCAATGTCGCGATGGATGCTGCCCGCACGGCGCTGCGCCTCGGCGCGGAGAAGGTCTCCATCATCTACCGCCGCAGTGAGGCGGAGATTCCGGCGCGCGCGGAAGAAGTTGAGCACGCCAAGGAAGAGGGCATCGACTTCCAGCTGCTGACGAACCCTGTCGAAGTGCTCGGCGATGAGAACGGCTGGGTCAAGGGCCTGCGCTGCATCCGCATGGAACTCGGTGAGCCCGACGCTTCGGGCCGACGCCGCCCGATCCCCATCGAGGGCTCGGAGTTTGACATGGAGATGGATACGGTCATCATCGCCATCGGCACGGGACCGAACCCGATCATCGCACACACGACACCTGGGCTCAAGACGACGAAGCGCGGCAACATCGAGGCCGACGAAGAGACGTGCGCGACGTCGAAGGAAGGCGTCTTTGCCGGCGGCGACATCGTCACGGGCGCAGCGACGGTCATCCTCGCGATGGGTGCCGGCCGCAAGGCTGCTGCCGCCATCGACGAATACCTCAAGAGCAAGAGAAAATGATGGACTTCACGGCAATAGACTTTGAGACGGCCACGGGTGCGCGGGATTCTGCCTGCAGTGTGGCTGTCGTGACCATCCGCGCGGGCGTGATGGTGGATTCATACTACACCTTGATCCAACCGCCCCAGAACCGGTACAGCTACTTCAACACGCAGATTCACGGGCTGTCAGAGGCCGATACGGCAGATGCCGCCGATTTTGCCGGCATCTGGCCGGAACTCGAGGCGCATCTTGCAGGGCAGCTCGTCGTCGCGCACAACGCGAAGTTTGACATGGGCGTCCTGCGCGCCTGCCTCACGCATCACGGTCTGCAGGCTCCGGTGTTCTCGTACTGCGATACCGTCGCGATTGCGCGCCGGGCCTGGCCAAACTTGGCCAACCACAAGCTCGGCACGGTCGGCGCATACCTCAACCTGCACTTCCGCCACCACGACGCCCTCGAGGATGCCAAGGCCTGTGCGGCTATCCCCATCTGCGCGGGGCGTGAGCTTGCGGATACGAGCATGGAGGCGCTCGCGCTCCATCTCGGCGTGCGCATTGTGCCGTTCCAGGCGCCTCAGGCAGTTCATGGCGGGCTCTTTGGCTGACGGTGTGTCGATATACTGGAGGATAGAGGAGGGAGTTCGATGATCCTTGTCAGTGCATGCCTTTTAGGGCACAAGGTCAAGTACAACGGCGGCAGCAACGATGACGCGCTGCTGCAGGCCTGTAGTGCGCGTGGACGCTTTGTCGCAGTCTGTCCGGAGTGCTTTGCGATGCTGCCCGTGCCGCGTCCGCCAATGGAGATCCAGTACGGCACGGGGCGCAAGCTCCTTGAGGGCAGGGCGCGGGCTGTCGACGCGACGGGCCGTGACCTGACTTCCTCCCTGCTGCTCGGCGCCCAGAAGATCCTGCGGATTGCCGAGGCGTATCGCGCAGAGGTGGCCATCCTCAAGGATGGCAGCCCGTCCTGTGGCGTCCATCGCATCTACGATGGCAGTTTCTCAGGCCGGAAGATACGCGGCGCCGGTGTGGCGACAGAGCTGCTGCGCCAGCACGGGCTGACCGTCTACTCGGAGTTCGACATGACCGAGGCGCGGCTGCAGCAATTGATTGAAGAAGACATCCGACGCGATTCCATCCGGGATTGACTGTCGATGACCGCTAGGGTCACGGATCAGCGCCATCTGGCCTGCTTATTGGCAGGTCAGATGGCGCTTTTTGATTTGTTTGATTGTTAGAAAATATGATTTTATAAAGAAAATAAATGTAAACGCTTGCAGAAACCGTTGCCACATGTTATGCTAAAAACAGTTTCAATATGAAACAAGAAGAAGGCATCGCGGGGGAATATGAGGAAACATGGACACTCATAAAAGAGCGATGCGAAACAATCACTTTTAGGGGGAGTTCAATATGAAGAAGACTCTGGTATCCGCACTCACTACGGCACTCGTTGTCGGCGCTGCAAGCACGACGTTCGCAGCTGCCAATCCGTTCTCGGATGTCCCGGCAGACCACTGGGCATACGATGCAGTATCGCAGCTCGCAGCTGACGGCATCATCGAAGGTTACGGCGACACGACGTTCCGCGGCAACCAGAACATCACGCGCTACGAGATGGCTCAGATGGTCGCGAAGGCCATGGCCAAGAGCGATGTCTCCGCTGCCGACAAGGCTTTGATCGACAAGCTCGCCGCTGAGTTTTCCGATGAGCTGAACAACCTCGGCGTCCGCGTGGCAAATCTCGAGCGCAATGCCGACAAGGTCAAGTGGAACGGCCTCGTCGAGTACACGTATACGAGCACGCGCCACGATGCAGGTACGACAGACAAAGAGCGCAAACTGAATGACAACGATCTTACGTTCCGTCTCGAGCCAAAAGCTGAGGTCAACAAGAACTGGGATGTTCATGCTCGCCTTGATGCAGATACCAAGCTTGATTCCGATAAGGGTGGCCTCTATGATGGTAAGGTTGAGCTCAAACGTGTCTGGGCTGAAGGTCACTATGACAACTTTAATGTCAAACTCGGCAAGCTGCCGAATGCCATCAACCTGCTCTCCACGACGGATGACCCGTACTCCGGCGCTGCTGTGACGTTTGGCAATGACCTCAAGGTCACGCTTGAAGCTGGCCGCCTTGATGCGACGCAGTTCATTGATATGGGGCGCGATATCAAAGGACAGTGGAAAGATAACATCTTTAAAGATGACGATGATACGGTTAACTTCCAGGCCATCAACCTCGGCTACGCCAAGGACAAGTTCTACGGCAACACGGGCTATGAGCATATGGATGGTGCAACGCTCGACACGGATAAACTCGTAAAGCCGTACACGAATGACAACGATAAGGAGTACAAGGCCAACATCTGGTTTGCAAACGCTGGCTACCGCTTCGACCACAACAGCTTCTTCAAGGCAGAGTACGCGAAGAACACGAAGGCTGACAACTACGACGATGCCTACAGCTTCGAGTACGACTACAAGGGCGCACAGCAGCAGAACAAGGGCAGCTGGGGCATGTACCTCGCTTACCGCAACCTCGGCCAGTACGCAGCTCCGTGGTCGACGTACGGCGATGGTGTCGATGGCGGCCAGAAGGGCTGGGAGGTCGGCACGGGCTACACGCTGTTCAAGAACGTACAGCTCTTCGCCAAGTACTTCAACGGCAAGGACATCGCAGCTGACAAAGATGCCGAGAAGCTCTTCGGCCGTGTCGATGTATTCTTCTGATACAGGCTTCCTGTGACGATAAAGAGACAGCTCCTAGCGGGCTGTCTTTTTTTGTGGGAAACCGCATAAAAAATGCTTGCATTCTATCAGATCATCCAGTATAATAATACAAGTCGATACGTGAGTATCCGATTATTCCTCATTCCTCGATAGCTCAGCCGGTAGAGCACCTGACTGTTAATCAGGCTGTCGCAGGTTCGAATCCTGCTCGAGGAGCCAATGGCGCCATCGTCAAGCGGTTAAGACACCGCCCTTTCACGGCGGGTTCATGGGTTCGAATCCCATTGGCGTCACCATTCGGGCGATTAGCTCAGCTGGGAGAGCGCTTGCCTTACAAGCAAGATGTCAGCAGTTCGATCCTGTTATCGCCCACCATCTTAGAAACATAGCTGCCGCAAGGCAGCTTTTTTTGTTAAGCAAAGCAGGGGGTGTATCATGAACACGGAGAAACGGCGCGAAGCGTTGATGAAGCGCCTGCGGGAAGCCAGCCAGCCATTGACGGGCACGAAGCTCGCGCGCACACTCGGCGTCAGCCGCCAGATCATCGTCGGCGATATCAGCATCTTGCGCGCAGAGGGCGCGCAGATCTTCGCGACGCCGCGCGGCTACATCATGCCAGAGGATGCGAAAGACCACGATATCAAGGCGACAATCGTCTGCCGCCACAATGCGGCTGATATGGAGAAAGAGCTGCAGGCCGTCGTCGACAACGGCGGCGCGGTGCTCGATGTCATCGTCGAGCATCCCGTCTACGGCGCGATACGAGGCGATCTCTTCGTCGAGAGCCGCCGCGATGTCCGGCGTTTCTTGACGAAGATGCAGAAGTGCCAGGCCAATCCCCTGCTCGTCGTGACGGGCGGCATCCACATGCACACGATACGCGTGCCCGATGAGGATGCACTCAAGGCCATCGAGCATGACCTCAGGGACCTGGGCATCCTCGTCGATGAATCGGACCATGAAGGAGAGAACTGATACGGTCTGTAATCCTTGGATGAACAATTGCAACGCTGGATAGATGTGTAGTATAATAGAAACATTGATTCTATCGGGATTTTTATGGGAATCCCTGAGATAAAGGAGATGAGTGGTGTGAAGGAACTGCTCAAGGAAATGCACAGCTGGATGGATGCCTACATGAAGTCCTTCCATACCGATGATGAGGAGGTCATGCAGGGCATCCGCATCAAGGAGCTTCACACGGGATATGTGACCTCGATTGCGGTGCAGCTTGCGAAGCACCTGCAGCTTTCGGAGCACGATGCCCAGCTTGCTGAGATCATGGGCCTCTTCCACGATGTCGGGCGCTTCCGCCAGTACAGCCTCTACAAGACGTTCAACGATGCCGAGTCGGAAGACCATGCCGACCTCGGCCTCAAGGTCTTGTCGGAGCTCGATTTCATGAAGAAACTCGCGCCTGGAGACGAAGCGCTCGTGCGCTTTGCCATCGGCCGCCACAACAAGAAGGAGATCGGCCCTGCGCCGAGCGAGAAGGCACTGCTCTTCGCGAAGCTCCTGCGCGATGCCGACAAGCTCGACATCTACCGCGTGCTCTCGCCGTTCTTGGGCCCTGAGGGCGCGGACAAGGCGCCGAAGTTCATCGCCTCGGATGCGAGTCAGCTCGTCAGTCCCGATTTCATCGAGGCGTTCAAAGAAGGGCGGCAGGCGGATTACCGCAAGCTGCGCACGCATGGTGATCGCAAGCTCGTGCGCCTGCTCTGGGTCTATGACATCAACTTCAGCTGGACGCTCCGCGAGATTGTCAAGCGCGGCTACATCGACCGCATCATCCACTACCTGCCGGACCAGCCGGGCATGGCGGAGGGCATCGCGCGCCTGCGCGCCTATGTGGAGAAGCGGTGTTCGCAGATGGACGAAGTGAAGTGCTGATATCATAGAGGATGGCACAGCAGGCATGCATAGATAACCGGTAGTAGTAGATTCCTTTTCGGCAGAGTTCAGCAGAGAAGGATAGAGATAAGGAGAGGATCCAGATGGCAGAAAAGATCACGATGACGCCGAATTTCATTCAGAACATGATCGAAGAAGACCTCAAGAACGGCAAGTACACGGAGGGCATCCACACGCGCTTCCCGCCGGAGCCGAATGGCTACCTGCACATCGGCCATGCGAAGTCGATCTGCCTGAACTTCGGCCTGGCAGAGTACAACCACGGTCTCTGCAACCTGCGCTTCGATGACACGAATCCGACGAAGGAGGATACGGAGTACGTCGACTCCATCCAGGAGGACATCCGCTGGCTCGGCTTCAGCTGGGGCAACCGCAAGTTCTATGCGTCGGACTACTTCGATAAGCTCTACGACTTCGCGGTCACGCTGATCAAGAAGGGGCTCGCCTACGTCGATGACCTCTCTGCTGAGGAGATCAAGGCGTACCGCGGCACGCTGACGGAGCCGGGCAAGGAGAGCCCGTACCGCAACCGCAGCGTCGAGGAGAATCTCGACCTCTTCGCGCGCATGAAGGCGGGCGAATTTGCCGACGGCACGAAAGTGCTGCGCGCGAAGATCGACATGGCGTCGCCGAACCTCGTCATGCGCGACACGGTCATCTACCGCATCGCACACGTCAAGCATCACCGTACGGGAGACAAGTGGTGCATCTACCCGATGTACGACTTTGCCCATCCGCTTTCCGATGCCATCGAGGGCATCACGCACTCCGTCTGCACGCTGGAATTTGAGGAGCACCGCCCGTTCTACGACTGGCTGCTCGACTCCCTGGACTTTGATCCGAACACGCGTCCGCGCCAGATCGAGTTCGCGCGCCTCAATCTCACGAACACGGTGACGAGCAAGAGGAAGCTCCGCCAGCTCGTCGAAGAGGGCTATGTGCGCGGTTGGGATGACCCGCGCATGCCGACCATCTCTGGTCTGCGCCGCCGCGGCTACACGCCGGCCGCCATCCGCAACTTCTGCAAGGAGATCGGTGTGGCAAAGGCCGACAGCATCGTCGATGTCTCCATGCTCGAGCACGAAGTGCGTGCGGACCTCAATGAGAATGCAGACCGCGTCATGGCGGTGCTCCACCCGCTGAAAGTCGTCATCACGAATTATCCGGAGGACAAGGAAGAGTGGCTGCTTGCCGACAACAATCCGGTTCATGGTGGCCATCGTTTCGTGCCGTTTTCCCGCACGCTCTACATCGAGCAGGAGGACTTCATGGAAGAGCCGCCCAAGAAGTACTTCCGCCTCAAGCCGGGTGGAGAGGTACGCCTCAAGCACGCCTACATCATCAAGTGCGAGGAAGTCGTCAAGGACGCAGAGGGCAATGTCGTCGAGCTCCACTGCACGGCAGACCTTGACTCCAAGACGGGCGGCAAGACGGCCGGCCGCAAGGTCAAGGGCACGATCCACTGGGTGGCCGAGAAGACGGCCCTTCCGGCAGAAGTGCGCCTCTATGACTATCTCATCGAGACGGATGAGAACGGCAATGTACCGAAGGACTTCATCGCGGCGCTCAACAAGGATTCGCTCGAAGTCATCGACAATGCGTGGATCGAGCCGTCCGTGAAGCTCACGGCTGCTGGCACGCACTACCAGTTCCTGCGCGTCGGCTACTTCGTCGTCGACCCGGATACGACGCCTGACCACCTCGTGTTCAACCGCGTCGTCGGCCTGCGCGACAGCTGGGCAAAAGTCAACAAGTAATCCTGTATTCTGCAGAAGGTGAACACATGTCAAAGATACCCAAGAATCTGTCCGACAAGGACATGTTCAAAGATTATGTAGAAGATACATCGATAGAAGACCGCTTCCGCGCGGCCGAGAAGAAAGCGGAGAAGAAGGCGAAGGAGTCGGTGGAAGCACCTGCCGACTTCCTGCGCGCCGGCTTCACGCCGCAGCTCACGGAGGAACTTGCCCGGGCGCTCTTGCAGCTCAAGATGGAGCTCTACCGCGAGGATGTCAAGAATTATACCTTCCAGATCAAGCGCGATGGGGAGAAAATCGTGCTGATCCCGAAGTATAAGAAATAAAGGGAAGTTTTTTAGGGAAAGAAGTGGATTCTATTGGTTAGCACAACGACAGCAGCCGTCGTCATCTTCGTGGCTGCTTACGCGTTGATCATTTCGGAAAAGGTTCATCGCACGATTGTCGGCATCGTCGGCGCCATGCTCATGATCCTGTTTGGTGTGCTCGATCAGGAGACGGCCATCCGTCACATTGATTTCAACACACTGGGCCTACTCATGGGCATGATGATCATCGTCAACATCACGAGCGAGACGGGACTCTTCAACTTCCTGGCCATCTGGTCGGCCAAGAAGGTCAAGGCGCGCCCGATTGCTCTGCTCGTCGCGCTCTCAGCGCTGACGATGGTCTGCTCGGCATTCCTCGACAACGTCACGACGGTCCTTCTGACCGTGCCAATCACGTTCAGCATCACGGCGCAGCTCAAGGTTGACGTCAAGCCGTACCTGATCTCGCAGATCCTGTCTTCGAATATCGGCGGCACGGCGACGCTGATCGGCGACCCGCCGAACATCATGATCGGCAGCGCTGTCGGCCTGAACTTCGTGGACTTCCTTGCGAACCTCTCGGGCATCGCGGTCCTGATCTTCATCCTCGTAGAACTCGTGCTCATCGCGATCTATGGCAAGGAGCTCCACACGCAGCCGGATCTCCAGGAGAAGGTCATGCGCCTCAATGCCAAGAGCCAGATCGCCAATCCGAAGCTGTTGAAGAAATGTCTCTTCGTCATCGCGCTGACCATCGGTCTCTTCGTCGTGCACGGCTATCTCGGCTTGCAGACGGCAACGGCTGCGCTTTCAGGCGCCGGCCTCCTGCTCCTCATCACTTACACGCGCAATGAGGGCATGATCACGAAGGTTCTCTCGAAGATTGAGTGGACGGCCATCTTCTTCTTCGCTGGCCTCTTCGTCCTCGTCGGCGCTCTCGTCGAGACGGGCGTCATCAAGGTGCTCGCCGCTGAGGCCATCAAGCTGACGAATGGCAGTGTCAATGCGACGGCTATGCTGATTCTCTGGATGAGCGCCTTTGCCTCGGCCTTCATCGACAACATCCCGTTCGTTGCGACGCTGATCCCGCTGATCCAGGATATGGGTCAGATGGGGCTCTCGAACCTCGACCCGATGTGGTGGTCGCTGGCCCTCGGTGCCTGCCTCGGCGGCAACGGCACGCTGATCGGTGCGAGCGCAAATGTCGTCGTCGCTTCGATGGCGGCACAGCGCGGCAAGCAGATCTCCTTCCTGGGCTTCATGAAGATCGCCTTCCCAATCATGATCATGACGATCGCGATCTCGAGCGTCTACGTCTGGATCCGCTATCTGCTCTGATCTTTGCTGAGTTATACACAAAATCCCCATCATCCTCTGTGGATGATGGGGATTCTTTGCATTGGTGTGATGGATTAGATCTTGCTCTTGCCGACCTTGTCGAACGTCTCGAGGATCGAGGCTTCCGGCACACGGTCAAGCCAGCTGACGGCCCAGATGGCGATCGTGGAGAACAGGAAGCCCGGCACGATCTCGTAGAGACCGAAGAGTGCGTACTGCTTCCAGACGAGGACGGTGACACCGCCGACGATGATGCCGACGAGCACGCCGTACTTTGTCGTGTGGCGCCAGAAGAGGCTCATCAGGAGAGCCGGCCCGAAGGCGGCGCCGAAGCCGGCCCAGGCGTAGGACACCATGTCGAGGATGAAGTTGTTCGGGTTGAGCCCGAGGAAAATCGCGAGGCTCGCGATGACGAGGACGCTCGCGCGAGAGATCCAGACGAGCTCCTTCTGCTCGGCGTCCTTGCGCAGCAGCGTGCGGTAGAAGTCCTGTGCGAAGGCAGAGGCCGCGACGAGGAGCTGCGAAGAGGCCGTGCTCATGATGGCCGCGAGGACGGCCGAGAGGATGAGGCCCGTGGCGATTGGCGGGAAGAGCTCGTTTGTCATGACGAGGAAGACCGTCTCAGATGCCGTTCCCTCGAGCGGCGTCGTCAGGTAGACGCGACCGACCATGCCGACGGCGACAGCCGCAGCGAGCGAGAGGATGACCCAGGTCATGGCGATGTGCGTGGCCTGCTTGACTTCCTTCGAGGTACGGATGGCCATGAAGCGCACGAGGATGTGCGGCTGGCCAAAGTAGCCGATGCCCCAGGCGAGCAGCGAGATGAGCTCGATGGCGTTCATCGTGGAGCCGTCCGGCTTCGTCAGCGGCTCGAGCATCGTGCTCTGCACGTGCTGGATGGCCGTGACGGTCGACTCGAAGCCGCCGCACTGCATCGCAGCGCAGATCGGCACGACGAGGATGGCGAAGAACATCATGACGCCCTGGATGAAGTCCGTGCGCGAGACGGCGAGGAAGCCGCCGACGAGCGTGTAGAAGACGACGGAGCCGGCACCGATGAAGATGGCGTACTCATAGGGGATGCCGAAGACCGTCTCGAAGAGGCGGCCCGCCGAGACGAAGCCCGACGAGGTGTAGATGACGAAGAAGATCAGGATGAAGATGGCCGGCACGATGCGCAGCAGGCCGCTCTTGTCGTGGAAGCGGTTCTGCAGGAACTCCGGCAGCGTCAGGGAGTTGTTGGCGAGCTCCGTGTACTTGCGCAGGCGCGCGGCGACGAAGTGCCAGTTGGCCCAGGTGCCGATGGCGATGCCGATGGCAATCCAGCCGGCGTTGAGGCCGGCGAGATAAGCGTAGCCCGGCACACCCATGAGCATCCAGCCGCTCATATCTGAGGCTTCGGCGGAGAGTGACGTGACCCAGGCACCGAGCTTGCGGTTGCCGAGGAAGTAGTCACTCATGTTGCGTGTGCGGCGGTAGTAATACACGCCGATGGCCATCATGAAACCGATGTAGAGCACAAA
This sequence comes from Mitsuokella jalaludinii, assembly GCF_928722185.1. Taxonomy (NCBI): domain Bacteria; kingdom Bacillati; phylum Bacillota; class Negativicutes; order Selenomonadales; family Selenomonadaceae; genus Mitsuokella; species Mitsuokella jalaludinii. The sequence continues at coordinate 1,140,073 of NZ_CAKMXA010000001.1, read as the reverse complement.
CGTGTTGATGATGGCAAGATCATGAGTCAAAATGAATCCCCCATTTCCTTTTTCGCGGAATTAAGTTTACAAGAATAGTTCAATTATATGGGAAGACGGCAGGGTATTGCAATACTTATTTGTATAGAAGGTATAAAAATAAGACATTGTGTGCGTTTTTTTTGCGAAAATCGATAAAAATGCTTGCAATCGCATGGTATATCCCGTATAATACATAAGGTTTGAACGCAGGTGGTGGCCCGGACGTGCGCAAGGCGGGGCCAAGGTCAACTGCGCTCTTTTGCTGTGCACAGATTTTGTTGAATGAGTTGAGATATCGGATGAATCCATATGGGGGGCATTTCCATGAAGAAATACGATGTGGCGATTGTCGGCGGCGGCCCCGCCGGCGTCATGGCAGCTTATGAACTGGTGGAGAAGAAGCCGGGACTCCACGTCATCGTCTTCGAGAGCGGCAAGGACATCTACCACCGCGTCTGCCCGATCTCGGCGGGCAAGGTCAAGAGCTGCATCGGCTGCAAGCCGTGCAGCATCATGCGCGGCTTCGGCGGTGCCGGTGCGTTCTCGGATGGCAAGTACAACTTCACGACGAAGTTCGGCGGCTGGCTCAACGAGTATCTGCCGGACGAGGAGGTCATGGAGCTCATCGACTACGTCGACAAGATCAACATGAAGCACGGCGCACCATCGCAGGTCTTCTCGACGAAGAACTCCGACATCGGCCGCCTGGCCCTGCAGCACGACCTGCATCTCCTGAGCGCCAGCGTGCGCCATCTCGGGACAGAGAACAATCTGCGCATGCTCGAGCAGACGTACGAGTACCTGAAGGAGAAGGTGGAGTTCCGCTTTGAGTGTCCCGTCGCCCACATCGAGTCGGACGGCCAGGGCGACAATATGCTCGAGCTCGCAAATGGCGAGAAAATCGAGGCGGACTTCCTCGTCATCGCGCCGGGCCGCGCTGGAGCGGAGTGGTTCTCCAATGAGTGCAACCGTCTCGGCATCGAGCAGGAGAACAATCGCGTCGACGTCGGCGTGCGCGTCGAGGTGCCGGATGAGGTATGGAACGATATCACGAGCCAGGTCTACGAGGCAAAGCTGCTCTACCGTACGAAGCAGTACGGCGACTTTGTGCGCACGTTCTGCATGAACCCGCATGGCCACGTCGTCATGGAGAACACGGACGGCATCGTGACGGTCAACGGTCATTCGTACAGTGATCCAAAGCTCCAGAGCCATAATACGAACTTCGCGCTGCTCGTCTCGAATCACTTCACGGAGCCCTTCAAGGCGCCGCATCAGTACGGCAAGCGCATCGCGTCGTTCTCAAACATGCTCGGCGGCGGCATCATCGTGCAGCGCTACGGCGATCTCATCAAGGGCCGCCGCACGAATGCGCACCGACTGAGCAAGAGTTTCACGAAGCCGACGCTCGCGGCGACGCCGGGCGATCTCTCGCTCGTGCTGCCGAAGCGTCACCTCGACAACATCATCGAGATGATCCAGGCGCTCAACTACGTGGCGCCGGGCATGACGAACGATGACACGCTGCTCTACGGCGTCGAGGTCAAGTTCTACAGCGCCCGCGTCGTCCTGACAAACCAGCTCGAGACGAAGCTGCGCAATGTCTTCGCGACGGGCGACGGCGCCGGCGTCACGCGTGGCCTCTCGCAGGCCGGCGCCAGCGGTGTCTACGTGGCGCGCCAGATTCTCGCGCGCATGTGACGCAAGATGGGATATGCCAGGAAGGCGCTCTGCAGGCGCCTCCTGGCATAAAATTTTTAGTTGGCAAGGCTCGACGGTTTGGTCTATAATGATATACAATGTATAGAAAGGGGCAGGCGGATGAGTGAGAAGAAACCGGTCATCGTGAAGGTCAGGGGCTCCTGGCAGGATGCGCAGGGGCAGAAGGACAGCGTCCGCACCATTGCGAAGGGCCATCATTATTTCCATCGCGGCAAGCACTACGTGATCTATGAAGATGATGCTGTGCAAGACGGCAAAGACGGTTCGGAAGGCTCGAGAGTCTCGACCGTCCTCAAGATCGGCGGCGGTACGATGACGCTCTTGCGCAAGGGCGCTCTTGAACAGGAGCAGCGCTTCGAGAAGGGGCGCGAGCATACGAGCATCTACCGCACGCCGTACGGCAACATCGACCTCTCCGTCCGCACGGAGGCGCTGTCCGTCGATTACGGCGAAGTGGCGGGGCGCATCGACATCCGTTACGGTCTCTGGGTCAACGGAGCCTTCCAGAGCCAGAACCGCCTGCATATCGAGATCGAAGAAGACCATGGCCTCTGAGCTTCTCGGGGACCTTTGGCCGGACTGTTGGCGTGCCGGATGTGCGCGCAGGAATAGGAGGAACACTTTTGGAAATCAAAGACATATTGACAGGGGCCATTGAACAGGCCGCTAAAGATGCCATCCAGGAAGGCGCTCTGCCGGAAGGCCAGCTGCCTCAGATCGTCCTGGAGGTGCCGCCAACGAAAGAGTTCGGCGACTTTGCGACAAACTTCGCCATGCAGTCGGCCCGCGTCTTCCATCGGAATCCGCGCCAGATTGCCGAAGAACTCGCCAAGCGCATCAAGGGAGACTGGCTCGATCACACGCAGATCGCAGGGCCGGGTTTCCTGAACTTCTACCTCAAGGGCAATGTGCTCTACGATTCCTTCCAGAAGATCCTGGAGGCCGGGGAGTCTTTCGGCAACCTGCCGAAGCTCGATCATCCGAAGATCCAGGTCGAGTACGTCAGCGCCAATCCGACAGGCCTGCTGCACGTCGGCCATGGCCGTGGCGCAGCTGCCGGCTCGGCTCTCGTGAACCTGCTGCGCGCAGCTGGTTATCCGGTCGAGAGCGAGTACTACATCAACGATGCCGGCAACCAGATGAACAACCTCGCGCGCTCCGTCAATGCGCGCTACCTCGAGCTGCTCGGCCAGGAGGTCACGTTCCCGGAGGACGGCTACCACGGCCAGGACATCATCGACACGGCGCAGCGCATCATCGACCGCGACGGCGACAAGTACCTCGCGCTCAGTGAGGAAGATCGCCTCGATATCTTCAAGGACCTCGCCTACCACGAGAAGCTGGCCATCCTCAAGGAGGACCTCGAGCGCTTCCACGTGACGTTCGACAAGTGGTTCAGCGAGCGCACGCTCCACCCGGATGCGGTGCGCAAGGTTGTCGAGATTCTCAAGGAGAAGGGCGATATCTACGAGAAGGACGGTGCCCTCTGGCTCAAATCGACGGCGTACGGCGACGACAAGGATCGCGTCGTCATCCGCGACAACGGCGTGCCGACGTATCTCGCGGCCGATATCGCCTATCACCACAACAAGTACGAGCGCGGCTTTGACCGCCTCATCAACATCTGGGGCGCCGATCATCACGGCTACGTCTGCCGCGTCAAGGCTGCCATGCAGGCGCTCGGCCACAATCCGGAGAAGCTCACCGTGCTGCTCTTGCAGATGGTCAGCCTCTACCGCGGCGGCGAGCTCGTCAAGATGAGCAAGCGCACGGGCCAGAGCGTCACCTTGAATGAGCTCATGGAAGAAGTCGGCACAGACGCCGCACGCTATTTCTTCCTCATGCGCTCGCTCGACAGCCAGCTCGACTTTGACCTCGACCTCGCCAAGAAGAAGTCGAACGACAACCCGGTCTACTACATCCAGTATGCGCACGCCCGCATCTGCAGCATCTTCCGCCAGGCGCAGGAGACAAAGCTTGTGCTCGGCAAGGCACCGAAGCTCGACCTCTTGACGGATGAGAGTGAAGTCGCCCTGATCAAGAAGATCGAGGAGTACCCGGAAGAGGTCAAGAAGGCTGCTGACGACTACGCGCCGCAGCGCATCGCGCGCTACAGCTACGACCTTGCGGCGCTGTTCCACAGCTTCTACAACAAGTGCCGCATTATGGGCGTCGACCACGACCTCGCGGAGGCACGCCTCGCGCTCGTCACGGTCACAGCGCATGTCATCCGCCACAGCCTCGGCATCCTCGGCGTATCGGCACCGGAACACATGTGAGTTTGGATTGATTACGCATTTTGCGAAGGGAGATATAGAAATGGATTTTCTGAAAAGCTCGGAAGTTGATGTAGCGTACTACATCTTGACGCAGTCGGGGGAGAAAATGTACTACAAGGATCTCGTCCTCGACGTTATCGAGAAGACGCACAAGCCGGTGCAGTCGCTGTCGGCTGCCATCTCGGAAGTCTACACGCTCATCAACATGGACAGCCGCTTCCACTATGAAGGCGAAGGCCAGTGGGGGCTGACGGAATGGAATCCGCCAGAGGTCAAGCGCTCCCATTCCAGCCGCTCGACGTCTGGCTCGAGCAAGGCCGCAGCCAAGGCCAGCAGCAACCGCAAGAAGAAACTCGAGAGCATCCAGGAATAATCGATGGATTGACATCCCCATGCGATTCGGGGTAGAATAGTCAACATGTGTTTCAAAGAACAAGCAGGAGGCAGTTCCATGGCAAAGTATATTTTCGTTACCGGTGGCGTTGTTTCTTCTCTGGGCAAGGGCATCACGGCCGCATCGCTCGGCCGTCTCCTCAAGAGCCGGGGAATCAAGGTCACGATCCAGAAATTCGATCCGTATATCAACATCGATCCGGGCACGATGAGTCCTTACCAGCACGGCGAGGTCTTTGTCACGGATGATGGTGCGGAGACGGACCTCGATCTCGGCCACTACGAGCGCTTCATTGACATCAACCTGACGAAGAACTCCAACATCACGACGGGCAAGGTCTACTGGTCGGTCCTCAACAAGGAGCGCAAGGGCGAGTACCTCGGCTCGACGGTGCAGGTCATCCCGCACATCACGAACGAGATCAAGCAGAAGGTCTACGACGTGGCAAAGGCTGACGGCGCTGATGTCGTCATCACGGAGATCGGCGGCACGGTCGGCGATATCGAGAGCCAACCGTTCCTCGAGGCCATCCGCCAGGTCAAGAAGGAAGTCGGCCCGAACGATACGCTCTACATCCATGTCACGCTCCTGCCGTACATCTCGGCAGCTGGCGAGCTCAAGACGAAGCCGACGCAGCACAGCGTCAAGGAGCTGCGCGCCATCGGCATCCAGCCGGACATCCTCGTCTGCCGCACGGAGAAGACGATCTCCAAGGAGATGAAGGACAAGATTGCCATGTTCTGCGACGTGCAGCCGGAAGCTGTCATCGAGAACCGTACCGCGTCGACAATCTACGAAGTTCCGTTGATGATGCAGAAGGAAGGTCTCGACAAGATCGCGCTCAAGAAGCTCAACATGGACTACGGTCCGGCTGACATGAGCGAGTGGGAGAAGATGGTCTATAAGATCAACCACCCGCAGAAGCGCGTCAAGATCGCCGTCGTCGGCAAGTATGTCGAGCTGCCGGACGCCTACATCTCCGTGACGGAGGCCCTGCATCACGGCGGCATTGCCAATGATGCGCAGGTCAAGATCAACTGGGTCAACGCAGAGGAAATCGAAGAGAATCCGGATATGGACCTCGATGAAGTCTTCGTGGGCTGCAAGGGCATCCTCGTGCCGGGCGGCTTCGGCAGCCGCGGCGTCGAGGGCAAGATTAAGGCCATCCAGTACGCGCGCGAGCACAAGATCCCGTTCCTTGGCCTCTGCCTCGGCATGCAGTGCGCCGTCATCGAGTTTGCCCGCCATGTCTGCGGCATGGAGGATGCGCATTCGACAGAGTTCGATCCGGAGACGACGCATCCTGTCATCTCGCTGATGGAATCGCAGCAGGGCATCGAGAAGAAGGGCGGCACGATGCGCCTCGGTTCGTATCCCTGCACGCTCGCCAATGGCACGCATGCAAAGGAAGCGTACGGCACGAACCTCATCCATGAGCGTCATCGCCATCGTTTCGAGTTCAACAATGAATTCCGCGGCGCCCTGCAGGAGAAGGGACTGGTCATCGCCGGCACTCTGCCGGATGACAGCCTCGTCGAGATGATCGAGGTCAAGGATCATCCGTGGTTCGTCGCCACGCAGGCACATCCGGAGCTCAAGTCGCGCCCGAACAACCCGCATCCGCTGTTCCGCGACTTCCTCAAGGCCGCTCTTGCTCAGTAAAACAGCATGACGATAGAGAAGACCCGCATTGCCGGGTCTTTTTGACGTGAATCGCATGGAATGGCATGATGCACCGAATGACATGAAGGATGATTGTATGAATGCATTATTTACCGCGATGCTGCAGGACGGAGCCCTGCAGCGCCTGCGGGAGAACACGCAGGGCGAGCCGCGCGAAGCCCTGATCTACGGGCTCGGCGGCTCACAGAAGCACGCCGCTGTCGCTGCCTGCTACGCTTCAATGCCGCAGATGATGGCCATCATCTGCCACTCGTCGGAGACGCTCTCCGATTGGAAGGAGGACCTCAGGCTGCTGCTCCCGAAGGTCACCATCGTCGAACTGCCGGAGGTCGATACGTTTGACGTCAAGGCGGCGGCCAAGAGCCAGGAGCGGGCCGCCAGGCGCATGGAGGTGCTTGGCCGCCTCGTGCGCGGCGAGCATGTCATCGTGCTCGCGCGCACGGAAGCAGCCGTGCAGAAGGGCATGGGCCGCAATGAATTCATGCGGCTCTCGCTCTCGCTGCGCATGGGCGACGTCCTGCCGCGCGAGGACCTCTTGGAGCGCCTCGTCGACCTTGGCTACGAGCACGCGGAGGAGGTCGAGCGCGTCGGACAGTTCAGCGTGCGCGGCGGCATCGTCGACATCTTTGCCATCAATGCGGCTGAGCCGGTGCGCGTCGAGTACTTCGACGACGAGATCGACTCGCTGCGTGAATTCGACCTCGACTCGAAGCGCTCGACCAAGAACATCGGCGCGGCGACCATCATGCCGCTGGCACAGACGGACGATTCGGGCCGGCCAGAACTCTTCCTCTCGTACCTCGAGGGGAAGGGGACTGTCTTCTTCGATGAGCCGACGCGCGTCCGCGACACGATCCGCACGATGGTGCGCGAGAACCCGGACATCAAGGGCAAGATCTTCAGCTGGGAGGAACTCTTGGAAGCCGCGCGCGCCAACCGCGTCGTCTACCTGGCACTCCTCTTGCAGCAGGTGCCGGGCGCTGTGCCCGTTGAGACGATCGGCGTGACGGCAACGACGATGACGCCGTTCCGTCGCCAGATGGACCTCTTGGAGAACGAGGCCAATCGCTGGCTCGCGCAGAAGCAGCGCGTGCTCGTGCTGCTCGGCGATAGGGAGAAGGCGAACAGCCTGCGTGAGTTCTTCGCGCACCGCCGCATCCCGTCTCTCATCGAGGGCGCAGCAGAGCCTCTCCATGACAATGCCATCAACATCCGCCGCGGGGCCCTGCTCACGGGCTTCGAGATGGCGTCCGCGCGCCTCGTCGTCGTGACGGAGAAGGACATCTTCGGCCGCCACAAGCGCCACACGGCTGTCCGCAAGCACAGCGACTACGGCGAGAAGATCTCGCATTTTCGCGACATCAAGCCGGGCGACTACGTCGTGCACGAGAGCCACGGTATCGGCAAGTACCTCGGCGTCGAGACGCTCGATGTCGGCGGCATCCACAAGGACTACCTGCACATCCAGTACGCGGGCGACGACAAGCTCTTCGTGCCGACGGACCAGGTCGGCCTCTTGCAGAAGTACATCGGCTCGGAGGGCGATGTGCCGCGCCTGCACCGCATGGGCGGCACGGAGTGGGTCAAGGCCAAGGCGCGCGCCAAGAAGTCGGTCGAGGACATCGCGCAGAAGCTCATCGAGATCTACGCGAAGCGCAAGGAGGCCAAAGGCCATGCCTTCCCGCCGGACGATGTGAGCCAGCGCGAGTTCGAGGACGCATTCCCCTACGAGGAGACGGAAGACCAGTTGCGCGCCATCGCGGAAATCAAGGCGGACATGGAGAAAGAGAAGCCCATGGACCGCTTGCTCTGCGGCGACGTCGGCTTCGGCAAGACGGAAGTCGCCATACGTGCGGCTTACAAGGCGGCCATGGACGGCAAGCAGGTGGCCGTGCTCGTGCCGACGACCGTCCTCGCGCAGCAGCATTACCAGACGTTTACGACGCGCTTCAACGGCTTTGCGCCGGTCATCGATGTCATCTGCCGCTTCCGCACGGCGAAGCAGCAGAAGGAGACCATCGAGAAGGTGCGCCTCGGCCGGGTGGACATCCTCATCGGCACGCATGCCATCCTCAACCAGAACAAGGTCAAGTGGAAGGACCTTGGTCTCTTGATCGTCGACGAGGAACAGCGCTTCGGCGTTAAGCAGAAGGACAAGATCCGCAAGCTCGCCGCCGGCATCGACGTCCTGACGCTCTCGGCAACGCCGATACCGCGCACGCTCCACATGTCGCTCGTCGGCGCGCGCGATATGAGCATCATCGAGACGCCGCCGGCCGAGCGCTTCCCCGTGCAGACGTACGTTGTCGAGAACAACGACACGATCCTCGCGAACGCCATCAAGCGTGAGATGAGGCGCGGCGGGCAGGTCTACTTCATCTACAATCGCGTTGACACCATCGACCGCATGCGCGACCACATCGAATCGCTCGTGCCCGAGGCGCGGATCCAGACGGCACATGGCCAGATGCCCGAGGAACTGCTCGAGCACGTCATGATGGACTTCTACGAGGGCGATTACGACATCCTGCTCGCGACGAGCATCGTCGAGAACGGCCTCGACGTCGCCAATGCCAACACGATCATCGTCTACAACGCCGACCACTTCGGCCTGTCGCAGCTCTATCAGATGCGAGGGCGCGTCGGCCGCTCGCATCACATGGCCTTTGCGTACTTTGTCTATCAGGCGGACAAGATCCTGACGGAGACGGCCGAGAAGCGCCTGCAAGCCATGAAGGAGTTCGCCGAGCTCGGCGCGGGCTTCAAGATCGCCATGCGCGACCTCGAGATACGCGGCGCGGGCAATCTGCTCGGTGCCCAGCAGCACGGTCACATTGCCAGCGTCGGCTTCGAGATGTACTGCAAGCTCCTCGAAGAGGCCGTAGAGCGATTGCAGAGCGGCAAGGCGCCTGAGGAAGCACCGCCGGAGCCTGTCATCGACCTGCAGACGGAAGCCTACATCGATGGCGGCTTCATCACAGACGCCATGCACAAGATCGAGATCTACCAGCGCATCGCGGCCATCCGCAGCAATGAGGAGCTACGGAGCCTGCTCGATGAGCTCATCGACCGCTTCGGCGACCCGACGAAGCCGGTCATGCACCTCTTGGAGGTCGCGCGCATCAAGAACTACGCGCGCGACCTCGGCATCCGTGCCATCAAGGAGATGCCGCTGGCGCTTGACATCTACTTCCTGCCAGAAAAACGCATGCCGGCCAAGGGGATGCTCGCACTTGCCAACCTCTTTGGCAAGCGCATGCGGAGCCTGCCTGAAAAGAACGGGCTGCGCTTTGCGCTCAGTGACCGATACAAGAAGAACATCACGAATTTCGTCACGCGCGTGCTCATGATCGCTGCCGGTGACGATGAGGCGCTCGAGGCAAAGGCCAGGGAAAAGGCCGGCGCCATCAAGAAGAGTCAGAAGGGAAAGGAAAGAGAGACAGAATGAAACAGCCAAAGATCACCGTAGTCGGACTTGGCCCGGGCCGCTTCGGCCTCATTACATTGGAATCCTGGCAGACTATGCAGGCGGCAGAGCATCTCGTACTGCGCACGCGCATCCATCCGACCGTCGCAGAGATCGAGAAGCGCGGCCTGACGTTCTCGTCATACGACGGCTTCTACGAAGAAGCGCCGGATTTTGAGACGCTCTACCGTCATATCGCTGAAGATCTGCTGCGGCGCGCAACTGAGCAGGGCGACCTCGTCTACGCCGTGCCCGGCAGCCCGCTCGTCGCCGAGCGCACCGTCGTGCTGCTGCGCGAACTCGCGAAGGAGACGGATACCGCCGTCGACATCCTGCCCGGCATGAGCTTCGTCGAGGTCATGTACACGCGCCTCGGCATCGACCCCATCGAGGGCCTGACGATACTCGATGCAGAGGATGTCAGCACGCTCAAGGAGCGCCCGGCCCAGTCGCTCGTCATCACGCAGGTCTACGATTCCATCATCGCCTCGGACACGAAGCTCATGCTCATGGAGTTCTATCCCGACGAGTACGAGGTCACCTACATCCACAATCTCGCCCTGCCCGACGAATCCATCCGGAAGATTCCGCTCTACGAGCTCGACCGCCAGAAGGATGTCGACCATCTGACGAGTCTCTTTGTGCCAGCACAATGAGCCGAAACGCGCCTGTTCGCGGTTATTTTTCCGAAAACCCTTGATTTTTCAAGGGTTTTCTGCTAAATTTTGATAAGCAGGCAGGATATTCGCGGCAGGCCGCGAATATCTGTCACATAAGCAAAACCATTATTTAAGGAGGCTACAATCGTGAATAAAGCTGAATTGATAGCTAGCGTTGCTGAAAAAGCAGGTCTGACGAAGAAAGACGCAGAGAAGGCTGTGGTCGCTATCTTCGATAGCATCCAGCAGGCTATGGTTGAGGGCGATAAAGTACAGGTGATTGGCTTCGGTACGTTTGAAGTCAAGGAGCGTTCTGCTCGCGCAGGCCGCAACCCGCGCACGAACGAGACGATCCAGATCCCGGCTTCGAAGAATCCGGTGTTCAAGGCTGGCAAGGCCCTGAAAGATGCAGTTAACGCATAATCTGGCTTGTGTACGAGAGGCTGGGTTCCTTCGGGAGCCCGGCTTCTTCTTGTATTGGAGGGATAGGCTTGGATCTCGGTTTATCGTCAAAGGTTGTCCTGCTCACGGGCGGCACTTCCGGCATCGGACTGGAAGCGGCGCGTGAATTCCTGCAGGAAGGTGCCAGTGTCTGCCTGATGGGGCGCTCCGAGGAGCGCGGCCGTGAGGCAGCGGCACGCCTCGCGCAGGAGGCCGGGGCAGAGCGAATCTGCTTCCTGCAGGGGGATGTGAAGAGCGTCGAGGACTGCGGCCGCGTGGTCAAAGGGACGGTGGCGCGCTTTGGCCGCCTCGATGTGCTCGTCAATTCGGCGGGCATCTATCGGGAAGGGGCGCTTGAGGACCTCGGGGAAGAGGAACTCGACGATATCCTCGCCTGCAATGTCAAGGGCGTCTTCCACATGACGAAGGCCGCTCTGCCTGCGCTCAAGGCCGCGCGCGGCGCTGTCGTCAACGTGTCGTCTGACGCAGGTGTCCACGGCAACTACTTCTGTACGGCTTACTGCGCGAGCAAAGGCGCTGTCGTGCTCTTCACGCGCGCGCTCGCACTCGAGGTGGCCGCCTTCGGCGTGCGCGTCAATGCCATCGCACCAGGCGACATCATGACGCCTCTGACAGAGGCGCAGCTCGGTACGGGGGAAAGGCGTGAAGCGAACCTCAGGGAGATGGCTGCTGTCTATCCGCTCGGCCGCATCGGCACGGCGCAGGAAGCGGCTTCACTCATCGTCTTCCTCGCCTCGGCGCGCGCGTCTTTCGTGACGGGCGCCATCTACGGGATTGACGGAGGCCTGACTGCCTGATGCATAAGATACTGATACTCACGGCCTCGATTGGTTCGGGGCACATCAAGGCGGCCGAGGCCATCGAGACGGAACTGCGCCGCCTGCTGCCCGATGCCGAGATCACGACGGTCGACTTCATGGCGCGCCGCATCTCGCGCATCCACTGGTTCATGAAGAAATTCTACCTGGCGATGCTGGCCTTCGTGCCGAACCTCTACGACGTTTTCTATAAGCTCTCGGGCGGTTCCTCGGGCGGCACGCTCGTCCAGAACGCCTTTGCCTGGGTCATGATGCCGGTCATGAAGCGACTCGTGCGCCGCTACGAGCCGGATCTCGTGCTCTGCACGCACCCGTTTCCCGAGGGCGCGGCCTCTCTCCTGCGCCGCCGTCAGCGGGAATCATACCGGCTCGCGACAGTCATGACGGACTACTCCCTGCACCAGATCTGGCTCTATCCGGCCGTCGACCGCTACTACATGGCGACGGAGGAGATGCGCATGGGCATGATCAGCCATGGCTTTGCCGTCAACACGCTCGAGGTGCCCGGCATCCCTGTCGCGAGTGTCCTGCAGGAGATGAAGGACAAAGCCACTGTGCGGCGCGCGCTGGCTATACCGGAGGGGCAGCCAGCCGTCCTCTTGATGGGCGGCGGCCTCGGCCTCGGCGGCATCGAGTCGAACCTGCGCGACCTCGAGGAGATCGAAGCGCGCCTGACCATCCTCGTCGTGGCCGGGCGCAATCAACGCCTGATGGAGCGCGTGCAGGACATGGCGGACGCCTCGCATCATCAGGTGCTCGTCTGGGGTTACACGGATCAGGTACACTTCCTCATGCGGGCGGCTGACCTCTTGATCACGAAGCCTGGGGCGCTGACCATCAGCGAGGCGTTCGTGCTCGGCCTGCCGATGCTGCTGCACGATCCCATCCCGGGGCCTGAGACGGAGAACGCCATCTATGCGACGCAGCACGGGGCGGCTGTCTGGCTCCATCCGCGCGAGGACCTCGCGCGGTCTGTCCGGAAACTCCTGGACGGCGATTCACTCGCTGCGATGAGCCGGGCCGCCGTTTCTTGTGCGCGCCCCGATGCCGCGCCGTCCATTGCCGAAGATCTGAAGGATTTGCTGTTGAGAAGGAGTTGATTTCATGAAGCAAAGAATAAAGCAGAGGAAGGGCCTCTTCAACTGGTTCACGATCCTCTTGGTCATCATCATCGGTTATTTTGCCGTGATCCTCGTCAAGCAGCAGATCTACCTGAACCAGGTCAGCGCCGATCAGGCTGCGGCAGAGGAGCGCCTCGCGACGGCAAGGGCTGAGCACGAGCGCCTTGTCAAGGAGAAGGATGACCTCAACCGCCTCGATTACATCGAGAAGATCGCGCGCGAGGAGCTCGGCATGACGCGCAGGGGAGAACTGCCGTACAGCTCAGGGAAATCCGTAGGCTCGCGTTGACTGAAATCGCGTTCTTTCCTTGACACTGCTGAGCGCGCAAGGTTATAATAAAGCGTGTATTTTCCATCACGACTTAAGGAGGAAGAATTAATTTGTCCATTGAAGTTGGCAATGTAGTTGAGGGTGTTGTCACGGGCATCACGAATTTCGGTGCTTTCGTAGAATTGCCGGAAGGCAAGACCGGTCTCATCCATATCTCTGAGGTAGCGGATGTCTATGTCAAGGATGTCCACGATTTCCTCTCCGAACATGACAAGGTGAAGGTTAAGGTATTGAGCATCGATGATCGCGGCAAGATTGCCCTTTCCATCAAGCAGCTTCAGGAGAAGAAGCCAGAAGCACAGGCTCCGGCAGGGAATTCTTCCTTCCGCCCGCAGCGCCAGAGCCGCGGACCGCGGGATTTCCGCCGCGGTGGCCGCTACAGCAATTCCACGGCCTCGTTTGAAGACAAGCTCTCGAAGTTTCTCAAGGACAGTGACGAGCGCCTGACGGACCTGCGCCGCAAGACGGATTCGAAGCGCGGAGGCCGTGGCTCCCGCCGCTCGGATTGATCATTTGAAATCGGAATGATACAAGCACTCTTGACGGGGTGCTTTTGTTCTTTATGTTGAAGGCAGATGGCTCTATGGGCTTTATGATTGAAGAAGCATTGCGCTACGCCAGGGCGCAGGGACTCCTGCACCGCGGCATGCACGTGCTCGTGGCCTGCTCCGGCGGGCCGGACTCCCTGGCCCTGCTCGACATCCTGCTGCGGCTGCGCGGGCGTCTTCGCCTCGCCCTGACTGTGGCGCACTTCGAGCACGGCATACGCGGCGCCTCATCGGAAGGCGATGCATCATTTGTCGCCGCGTTCTGCAAGGAGCGCGGCGTGCCCTGCTTCATCGGGCACGGTGATGTGCCCTCTGCTGCGCGCGCGCAGGGCAAGTCGCTCGAGCTTGCGGCGCGCGAACTGCGTTACGCGTTCTTTTGGCAGACGATGGCGCGCGTCGGCGCGGATGTCCTCGCGACGGCTCATCACGCCGATGACCAGGCCGAGACGGTGCTCATGCGCATCCTGCGCGGCACGGGGCTCGACGGCCTTTCTGCCATGAAGCCGCGCGAGGGAAAGAAGATCCGCCCGCTGCTCTTTGCGCGGCGAGCGGAGATCCTCGCTTACTGCGGGGCGCGCGGCCTTGAGCCGCGCCACGATGCGACGAACGATCTCCCTGATTGCACGCGCAACGTGCTGCGCCTCAAGGTGCTGCCGTACCTGCAGCAGTCATGCAATCCAGAAGTCGCGCGTGCGCTCTGCCATCTCGCTGAGCTCGCACGCGCCGACTGCGATTACCTCGAGCAGCAGCTCGATGCAATCTGGCCCTATCTGACGCGCGAGGAAGAGGGACAGCGCAAGATCATGCTCGCCTCGCTGCGCCGCCAGCATCCGGCCATGCAGCGCCGCGCGCTGCGCCGCCTCTATCGGGAGGCGGCGGGGAGCGGCAGGGACCTCAGCTTCATCCATGTGGAAGAGCTGCGCCAGCTGGCGATCTCTGAGCAGCCGAACGGCAAGGTGCTGGCACTTTCCGGCGGGTATCGGGCCTGCTTCTCGTACGACAGGCTCTTCCTGCGGCAATCCTCCGAGGAGGTCTCGGAGGCGCCGGCGGACCTTGCCGTCCGGCCGGAGATACCGGGCGTGACCGAAGTGGGCGGTCTCGTCATCGAGGCGGAGTTCTGCCGGGAGCGGCCTGCACCTGCCGGGCCCGGCGCCTTCTACCTCGATGCCGACGTCCTCGCGCGCGGCCCGCTCGTCTTCCGCCACCGGCGGCCCGGCGACTTCATCGAGCTTCCTGCTGGGCGCAAGAAACTCAAGGACGTCCTCATCGACGACAAGGTCCCGCGCGAAGAGCGCAGCCGGCTGCTGCTGCTGGCGAACGGCCAGGAGATTCTCTGGATCGCAGGCAGGCGGCGCACGAGCCATTATCCGGTCACCGACCGAACAAAGAGAATCCTGTATTTCCAAATAAAAGAAAAGAGGCACACAAATGACTAAAGACATGAATGCGGATATCGAGAAAGTCGTCTTCTCGGAAGAGGAGCTCAAGAAGCGCATCGCAGAGCTCGGCAAAGAGATCACGGAAGATTACAAGGACGTGAAGGAGACGATCTACTGCGTCGGCATCCTCAAGGGCGCCGTCGTCTTCTACACGGACCTCGTGCGCAACATCAATCTGCCGGTCCATTTCGACTTCATGATCGCTTCGAGCTACGGCAACGGCACGGAGTCGAGCGGCTCGGTGAAGATCCTCAAGGATCTCGATTACGATGTAGAAGGAAAACACCTGATCATCATCGAAGATATCATCGATTCGGGCACGACGATGAATTACCTCATGAAGTATTTCCGCGAGCGCAAGCCGAAGAGCGTCAAGCTCTGCTCGCTGCTCTCGAAGCCGTCGCGCCGCACGGTCGATGTGAACATCGACTACTGCGGTTATACGGTCCCCGACGAATTCCTCGTGGGCTATGGCCTCGATTATGCGGAGAAATACCGCAATCTGCCGTACATCGGTGTGCTCAAGCCTGAGATCTACGAATAAGGGCCAGCTGCTCCTGGAGCAAAAGCTCTGAGACAAAGGAGGACAATGGATTGAATAAGTTTCTACGCAATGTAGGGTTCTATCTGCTCATCATCCTGGTGGCAATCTCCGTCATCGACTACTTCTCGACGAAGAACACGAACCGCCAGGAAGTGGAGTACACGCAGTTCCTGCAGCAGGTAGACAAGGGCGATGTGTCGAAAGTCGTGATCATCCAGAACACGATCCACGGCACGCTCGCAGATGGCACGGAGTTCACGACCATCACGCCGGATGCCCCGAATAATGACCCGGACCTCTACCAGAAGCTCTCGGCGAAGGGGATCGACATCGCGGCGGAGAATCCGCCGGAGCCGCCATGGTGGTCGCAGATGTTCTCGTCTGTCATCCCCATCCTGCTGCTCATCGGCGTCTGGTTCTTCATCATGCAGCAGACGCAGGGCGGCGGCGGACGCGTCATGTCGTTCGGCAAGAGCCGCGCGCGCATGAGCGGCGCCGACAAGATCAAGGTCACGTTCCGCGATGTCGCCGGTGCGGATGAGGCGAAGCAGGAGCTCGAAGAGGTCGTCGAGTTCCTCAAGCACCCGAAGAAGTTCAACGAGCTTGGCGCCCGCATCCCGAAGGGCGTCCTGCTCTTCGGCCCTCCGGGCACCGGTAAGACGCTGCTTGCACGCGCTGTCGCAGGCGAGGCGGGTGTACCGTTCTTCTCGATTTCGGGCTCGGACTTCGTCGAGATGTTCGTCGGTGTCGGCGCTTCGCGTGTCCGCGACCTCTTCGAGCAGGCGAAGAAGAATGCGCCGTGCATCGTCTTCATCGATGAGATCGATGCAGTCGGACGCCAGCGCGGCGCTGGCGTCGGTGGCGGCCACGATGAGCGCGAGCAGACGCTCAACCAGCTGCTCGTCGAGATGGACGGCTTTGCGGCCAACGAGGGCATCATCATCATCGCGGCGACGAACCGCCCGGATATCCTCGACCCGGCGCTCCTGCGCCCGGGCCGCTTCGACCGCCAGATTGTCGTCGATAAGCCCGATGTGCGCGGCCGTCTGGCCATCCTCAAGGTCCACACGAAGGGCAAGCCGATGGCAAAGGATGTCGACCTCGATATCATCGCGCGCCGCACGCCGGGCTTTACGGGTGCGGACCTCTCGAACCTCGTCAATGAGGCGGCACTGCTCGCCGCCCGCCGCGACAAGCACAAGGTCAGCATGACGGAGATGGAAGAAGCCATCGAGCGCGTCATCGCAGGTCCGGAGCGCAAGTCGCACGTCATGAGCGAAGAAGAGAAGCGCCTGACGGCATACCATGAGGGCGGCCATACGCTCGTCGGCATGATGCTCAAGCACGCCGATCCTGTCCACAAGGTCACGATCATCCCGCGCGGCCGCGCAGGCGGCTACACGCTGATGCTGCCGAAGGAAGACCGCAACTACGCAACGCGCTCCGAGCTCCTCGACCGCCTCAAGGTCGCGATGGGCGGCCGCGTCGCGGAAGAAGTCGTGCTCAAGGAGATCTCCACGGGCGCTTCGCAGGATATCCAGCAGGCATCGCGCATCGTGCGCAGCATGATCATGCAGTACGGCATGAGCGATGTGCTCGGACCTGTCGCCTACGGCGAGAGCCAGAACCATCAGGTATTCCTCGGCCGTGACATCAACCATCAGCGCAACTACTCGGAAGAAGTGGCCAGCGAGATCGACAAGGAAGTCCGCAAGTACATGGAAGAGGCGTACGAAGCTTGCCGCAAGATCATCACGGAGAACCGCGACAAGCTCGAGCTCATCGCGCAGGCGCTCATGGAGCGCGAGACACTGACGGCCAAGGAACTCGAAGAGCTCCTGACGACGGGAAGCATCACCGATCCGGACGACAAGGACGAGGACGACAAGCCGCAGTCCGGCACGCCGGCCGTGACGCCGCTGCCCGTAGAGCAGGCAGAGAAGCCTGAGGCAGTGGCAAAAGAGACGGAGAAGGAATCGGAAGAGGAACACGAGAAGGAAGCCGAACCGAAATTCAACGTCACGCATTACGACAAATAAGAAGATGCAGCAAAAGCAGGGCTGTTCTCGCAAGAGAATCCCTGCTTTTTTTATACCCCGCTACGGTGTATAATATAGTGGTGTTACAATGAGGAGGTGGCGTTTTTGCGCTCAAAGATATTAGACTTGCTCAGAGAAGCAGGCGATTCCTACCTTTCTGGTGAGGAGATGGCGAAGCGCCTGGGCGTTTCGCGCACGGCGGTCTGGAAGCACATCCAGGAGCTGCGCCGCGATGGCTATGACATCGTCAGCCACTCGCGCAGCGGCTATTCCCTGCAGAGTGCGCCGGACACACTTCGCCCGGAAGAAATCAAGAATGGCCTCCGCACGAGGCGCATCGGCAGGGAGATCCGCTTCTATCCGACCGTCGATTCGACAAACCTCGAGGCGAAGCGGCTCGCACAGCAGGGCGCGCCGGACGGCCTCATCGTCGTCGCTGAGGAACAGGGCAAGGGGCGCGGCCGCCTCGAGCGCTCGTTCTTCTCACCGGCGGGCAAGGGAATCTGGTTCTCGGTCATCCTGCGCCCCGACTTCCTGCCGCAGGAAGCGCCGAAGTGTACGCTGCTGTCGGCCGTCGCTGTCGCGCAGGCCGCAGAGGATTTCGGCATGAAGGTCGGCATCAAGTGGCCGAACGATGTGCTTGCAGATGGCAGGAAGCTCGTGGGCATCCTGACCGAGATGAGCGCCGAGATGGAGCGCATCCACTACGTCATCATCGGCACGGGCATCAACGTCAACATCGCCGAAGAGGATTTCCCCGAGGACCTGCGCGACAAGGCGACTTCACTCTCGCAGGTGAAGGGCGAGGAGATTCCGCGCGCGGCGTTTTTCCGCGCCGTCTTGGAGCACATGGATGCGCTCTACGACTCCATCCTGCGCGAGGGCTTCGCAGAGGTATTCTCCTTGTGGCGCCGCTACAGCATCACGCTGGGGCAGATGGTGCGCGTCATCGATGCGCGCGGCGGCGAGAATGCCTTTACGGGCAAGGCCGTCGATATCGATGAGGACGGCGCGCTGCTCGTCGATACGGCAGCGGGACGCCGGCGCGTCCTCGCGGGCGACGTCTCCATCCGCCCGCAGCAGGACTGAGACAGGCTTTTACAACAGGAGGATTATATTTGTTATTAGTTCTAGATAATCGGCAACGTTTATGACTGTATCTGAATAACGCGAAACCCCTATGGTTACTAGGTTTGTAGCCGTAGGGGTTTTATGGTATCTATGGAATTTAGTGCTTGTTTCTGGCATCTAAGCACTTATTAAGCACCAAATTGCCCATCATATCGGCTGCTTTACGGTCGTTGGCTTCGACATAGTGGGTATAGGTGTTGAGCGTTGTCATCGGTGAAGAATGTCCTAGGCGATGTGAAACGGTCTTTATGTCAACACCATGCGCTAACAACTGAGTTGCATGGAAATGTCGAAGGTCATATAGCCGTAGTTTCGTATAGCCTAGTTCATTAAACACTCTGCGGGCATTCTTTTCGATTGTAGCGGGCGGCACGAATGACATCTTGCGCCCAAAGAACACGTACTGGCTTTTCTTCGGTATCTCGTTGATTATCTCTAGTACATCGTGTTCAACAGGCACGACACGTACAGAAGAATCGGTCTTGAGGGTATCAGATATTTCATAGTTGGTTTCCCCTCTCGTCACCGTGTTCAACACATTGATCGTGTTGTTCGTCATGTTGATGTTCTCCCATCGCAAGGCACATGCTTCACCAACACGAATCCCTGATGACATGATAAGAAGCATTATATGGTACAGATACAGGTAATGGGCGTGTTCTTGTACGTATGTCAGGATGTTCCGCATATCGTCGACTGAGGGCAAAACCTTCATCGTCTGAGTGTGTCGCATACTTCCCCTATAGCGGAAATATGGAACTTCATTGATATAGCCTTGTTTTTTAGCGTATATGAACAAGGACTTGATTTTAGCGCATCGCCCATTCATTGTTGTTTCGGCAACTTCTTCACGGTCGAGTATATCGTCTATGTCTGCGCCTGTAATCAGGTCGACTTTTTTGCCGTACAATGGGGAAAGACAGGTATTAAAGATACTCTGCATAGTCCTTCGTGTTGAGGTCTTTATGCCTGACGTTCGGAAATACTCAACAATCAGCTCTTTCAATGTGATATGCTTCACGGTCTTGTTGTCGTATTCTTGTAGCATCTCACGCGCTTCTCTCATAGAGTTGACGATGCGGCTACGTCGTTTCTGTTTCTTCTTGCCGTTCTCATCATAGGTATAGCCGACTGTTACCGTGACTTTGTAACGCTTGTCAGGGAGCTGCTTAATACTCCCAAGGGCAGCACGTTGACGCATGAAATCACCCCCGCTTACTCATGATTCTCTACAATGTCATCAATGTCAGGTAGTATGTCAACCACTCTCAGCTCTTTGTGGTTCTCAAATATCGCCATAGCGTACTCGTCAATGATAATCTCACGGATACCGCTCTCTAAATCGTGTGAGCTTTTCCGTGCTCTTTCATAGATAGACATCAATTCATCATGACTCATGTTTACAGATGGAGCAAAATTATAGTTGCTACTAGTAAATACTGTAACATTGATACGAGAATCCCCTAGCTCTTTTATAGCAATGGGCATGATTTTTTGTAGATGATTCTTGATTTTCGTATAGCTTATTGGCGTATGCATCAATATAACATCAGTAGAGACGCCGAACAAGTCTGCAAGTCTCACGACATTATCAAGGCGCGGTTCTCGTTTCCCTTGTTCATAAGCGGAATAGGCTTGTAGGGTAATCCCTAGTTTCTCGGCTGCTTCTTTTCGGGTCATGCCAATGTTGCGCCGTAGTTGAGTAATGTTCTCAGCAAAGTTCATGTTGAATCCCCCTTTTTTGCGTATTATAGCATCTGAGGGATTAAAAATCAACGATATAGTTGCGCGATTGTATGGCGGGTGCTATAATAACCATAGCAAAAACCAACTAATGGTATAAAAATAAACTGCTAGTTGGTTAAGTAATAGCCATAGAAAGGGGGATAAACATAGCAATCTAGTATGTATTAAGGGTAAGGATGTGGTCTTTTGAGGAAACAGAAAGAGGGATTCTATGCGGTAACATTGTTAGCACCGTCAACTAATTGCACAAAGGATAATATGACACGGTATAAAGGTATCCTGTTCAAGCACATGAAACGTTATGCGAAGAGCAACGGATTGCAGTTTGAAGTCTACGGCTGTTTTACCAATGCTCACGTATCGAATCATACGATAGGAACGCCGCACTTTCACTTTGTTGTGTATGGTGTTGGCGCGTCTACTATCGCACAAGAGATGCGGGCGGCATGGTTGAAGCGTTGGCCTAATGCCAAGGGGGTTTCAGATGGCAGCAAGGTGCATGAGAAAGGCAGGGTTTATGACTTGTACGATGAAAAGGAAGGTGGATGGCTAGGGTATATCAAGAAGAACTATCGAATGGCTGCTGATGGTCTGCATGGATGGGCGTGTTGTTCGTTCGGATTGAGTAGAAAAACAAGGGAACAACAAGAGAAGCTATTGTGTCTGCGATGGGATGAGTCAGAGCAGAAACAAGAGACGGCAGAGAAGCGCACGGCATACAGGCAGAAACGCAAGGAAAAGGATATGTTGTACGCCGTTGAGGATGACAGCTTTGATGAGTTTGAACTGTAAGGAAGTCTACATAGTATTCCATTGTAACTCATTGTAATACAATAGATATACTATGTAGATATATAATTCAAATAGCACTTAACACTAGGTATACCAAGGCTTCACAGATTTCAAAACGGTACTTTTTTGGCAAAACTGTCGTTTTAGCATGTTTGGCATGTGAGACAGGGAAAACCTTGTCATTTTAATTAAAAACTGTTCTCAACTATTGTGTAGCAAGGAAAGGAAGCATGGTACATATGGAAAGTAAACTTGAAGCAATCGTGAAAATCTTGAACCTTATCGCCAAAGAGGACGATGAATACAGTGATGTTTTATTCATGTTAGCCAATGAATTGGACGGTATCGCCTATGAGATAGCCAATAAATCAGACGATGAGGACGATAAACCACTCTATGAAATGGATGAGATAGGCTATAGCTACGATAAATCAGATGATTGTGAGTAAATCGAGTGATATTTGATATTTATAGCGATACATACCCACAATAATTGACATTCATGCAAAACCATCACCCTGAAATAAGGGAATGGTATACGCATGGTTTTGATGTAACAGAATAGAACGTGCAGGGGAGTCTCGTTTTGTGACTCCCTTGTTTTGTTTAGTTCCGTCATTTGGGGTGACTGAAATTGTCATCCCTCTAAAAAACGCGATTTTAGGCCATTGAAAACAGCAAGGTATACAATCACATGCGTCGACGATTGGACAAGGACTAGGTATACAATTTTATATAGTGAGTAGGAAATAATCGAATCTATGCAGCGGCAAGGTATACAATCACATGCATTGACGATTGGAAGGGGAGTATTTGCCCAAGCGGTGGGGAATTAGACAAGAACTATCGTATTCTATGCGGGCGGCAATGGGTCTACTTAAAAATAAGGATACCATTGTAATTGAGAATAGACTGATAACATGTATACAGAGTCATCAAAACTTTTGAGTATTGATTATGAAATTGATGTGTAGTAAAATAAGGGTATAGAGGTTAATCAAAACTTATGGTCATAACTATGAAGGGGGAAATGGTCATGAAGTACGGATATGCAAGGGTGAGCACAAGAGGTCAGGCGACGCATGGCAATAGCTTAGAGGAACAAGTCAGCAGGCTCAAGGAAGAAGGTTGCGAAACTATCGTTGAAGAACAGTATACTGGCACGACAACAAACAGGCCAAAGTTCTCAAAGATGATTGATGAACTAAAGCAGGGGGATACACTTGTAGTCACGAAGCTGGATAGGTTTGCACGTTCAGCAGCAGAGGGAAGCAATGTTATTAAAGAACTGCAAGGGCGTGGCGTTAAGGTTCATGTCTTAAACATGGGGGTGATTGATGATTCTAGCGCAGGTCACTTGATTGCTAGTATCTTGTTCTCGTTTGCAGAGTTTGAACGCGACATGATTGTAGAGCGCACGCAAGAAGGTAAGGCAAGAGCGAGGACTAAGGCAGGATTCCATGAAGGTAGGCCAAAGAAGTTCAGCAAAGAGCGTGTTGATAATGCTATCGGGTTGCTCTTGCAGGGTAACAGTTATAAGAGGGTGTCTGATATGACTGGAATCAGCACGGCAACATTAACGCGAGCGATGCGTTCTTATAAGGCTGAACAGATGAAATAACGGATATAACAATAGCCGCCCGCAATGGACGGCTTTTTTGTTGTGCATGATGAAGAATATGAACGTCTACATTGTCATCTACGAGCAGCAGAGAGACAAGGTATACAATGACATGCAAGAAGCATTGCACGGTAGTGTCAAGATTCTTTCGCAAATTCATTTCATCCGCCAGTAAATATCGGCATCAGATGTATGGATTTTCCTCGTCAGCTGGCTGCTCAATTTCCATCTTGAATAGATGCTCCATGTCCATATAGCGTTTTGAGCCCCATTCTGAGGCGGCAACATGGCGAAGTCTGGCACAGACGAGCATCAGCGCACTGTTGCCATCAGGAAATGCACCAATGGCCCTTGTACGGCGGCGTATCTCGCGATTTACTCGTTCCGTCAAGTTATTCGTGCGGATCCGACTCCAATGCTCAGTAGGAAAATCCATGTAAGTCAAAGTTTCGCCAACGCTTTCCTCAACCTTCTTGGCTGCGGACAAGAGCTTCATTTCGCGGAGCTTGGCTGCAATGGACGCCGCCTTTTCCTGAGCTGCTTCTTTGCTCTCCTGCGCATGGATTGCTTTGAGCATCAAGGTAACCTGCTTCATCTTAGTCTTTGGCGTCACCGTGAAGACGTTCCGGTAAAAATGGACCGTGCATCGTTGGTATTTGGCCTCAGGAAAGACCACAGGGATGCTTTCCAGCATGCCCAAGCATTTATCGCCGACAATAAGGCGCACGCCCGCAAGGCCGCGGCCCTTAAGCCAGGTGAAAAAGTTCAGCCAGCTTTCTTTGTCCTCTTTCATGCCCTCTGACGCGCCGAGAATCTCACGGAATCCGTCTTTGTTGACGCCAATAGCGACCAAAACGGATACATTCTGAATCTCACCACCCCAGCAGCGCTTGAGGTAAATGCCATCGACGTAAACATACGGGTATTCGCCCGTCAAGGGGCGTTGACGCCATTCTTCGATGTGCTTATACGCCTTCTGGTTGAGGTTGCTGATGGTGCCGGAAGAGACCTTCGTGCCCCAAAGCGTTTCGGTGATGTCCTCGACACGGCGCACGGATACGCCGGCCAGGTACATCTCAATAAGGGCTTCCTCGACCGAGCATTCACGGCGTTTGTAGCGTTCGATGATGGCCGTCTCGAACTGGATGCCCTTGAGTTTGGGCACGCGCAGCTTGACTTCACCGGAAGTCGTGCCGAAATTCCGCTCGTAATGACCGGAACGGTAGCCCTTACGGTCTCCCGTTCGCTCATACTTACCAGCACGGACGAGTTCGTCCGCCTCGTGGTCGAGCAGGGCATTCAGCGTTTCTTCTACGCTGTCACGTACGAGATCCTTTAAATTATTCTTTATAAGATCCTCGTTAAGTTGTATAATGTTACCAGACATGGTCTATTGCCTCCTTACGAATTTTGTGTGGTAACTTAATTGTACTAGCGGCAATAGACTATGTCTATTTTTTATGAAATTGAATTTGCGAAATATATTTTACCTTATCCATTGCACAAGGCATAGGACACGAATGAGAGAGTCAGCGACATATTGTCTTTGAGTTATCACAGTCCAAGATTGGCGTAAAATTGCACCGATGTTCTCAACAAAAAACCCCCACTCGTCAGCAGGGGTTTGGCATGAAGTTGAAGGGTAAGACAACATGCAATCTATGTGAAACGTCAATGTTTCTTTACATACAAATCATATCACATTACTATGTATTTGTCAATGGGGGTGGGTGCTAAAACCTATGCCAATCAAGGGAACGTTCTGCTGATTCGTCGCTGCATGGTACTGACATCAAATGCGCGGCATATTGAAATATTTAGCGCAACCAAAAACGCCCCACTCAATAGAGCAGGGCATTAATGGTTTCTCTTTCTTTTCCAGTTCTTATTATATCACATATATAAGATATATGTCAAGTATCATTATCAATAAGGTACTATTTGATTAAAAATCATCGAAGTTGTTGCGCGATTGTATGGCGGGTGCTATAATAACCATAAAGACATTGATGCAAAATAAACGAATTGTACCATTGAGAAAAATGAGTTGTTGTGGATGTAAGAAAGGCGTGTTACAATAATGGACAAGATTTACACCGTTGAAGAAGTCGCTGAGATTCTCAAGATTCCAAAGTCAACCGCATACGAGTATGTGAGAAAGCATGTCATTCCGTCATTCAAGATTGGCAAGCATGTCCGCATCCGTAGTATCGACCTTGATAAAAGTATCGAGAGAGTCATGTGTTAAGCACTTTTAAGCACTGTGTTAGCAAGATAAACTTAGTATTTACAAGGCTTAGAGGATTTTACATGTTACTAGTTCTAGATATCGGCAACACGAATATTGCCATGGGTACCTATGAAGGCAAGGAACTCCAGAAACACTGGCGCATCTCGACGGACCGCCAGAAGACGGGCGACGAGTACGGCATGCTCATCAACAGCCTGTTCCACTATCAGGGCATCGAGATGGCCGACATCCATGCCATCATCATCTCGTCTGTCGTGCCGCCGCTCGTCGTGCCATTCATCAAGATGTGCGAGCGCTATTTCCACCTGCGCCCGCTGATCGTCGGGCCCGGCATCAAGACGGGCATCCGCCTCCACTACGAGAACCCGCGCTCCATCGGCGCGGACCGGATCGTCAATGTCGTCGGCGCCTACGAGCAGTACGGCGGCCCGCTGATTGTCATCGACATCGGCACGGCGACGACCTTCGATGTCGTGGCGAAGAACGGCGACTTCCTGGGCGGCGTCATCGCGCCGGGCATCGGCACGAGCTCGGAGGCGCTCTTCCAGCGCGCAGCCCAGCTGCCGCGCATCGAGCTCGTGCCGCCGAAGAACATCATCTGCCGCAATACAATCCAGGGCATGCAGGCGGGCATCATCTTCGGCTACGTCGGCCAGATTGACGAGATCGCGCGCCGCATCAAGCGGGAGATGCGCGAGAACGGCGTGGAGGAAGAGGTCAAGGTCATCGCGACGGGCGGGCTCGCGCGCATGATCTCGAAGGAATCTGCCACGATCGACAAGATTGACCACTTCCTGACGCTCACGGGCCTGCGCGTACTCTACGAGCGCAACCAGAAAGGACATCCCCATGAAGATCGGTGAGTACAGCTTCAAGGCGCCGGTATTCCTCGCGCCGATGGCCGGCGTGACGGATACGGCCTACCGCATCATCGCGCACGATATGGGCTGCCCGCTCTGCTTTGCTGAGATGGTGTCGTCGCAGGGCATCCACTTCCGCAATGAGCGCACGCTCGCCATGCTGCAGTCGGAGCCGGAGGAACGCCCGCTGGCCATGCAGATCTTCGCCAATACGCCGGAGATGGCGGCGGAGGCGGCTGCCTTTGTCGAATCGCTCGGCACGGCCGACATCATCGACTTCAACATGGGCTGTCCTGCACCGAAGATTGTCAAGAACGGGGAGGGCTCGGCCCTGATGCGCGATCCCGAGAAGGCCTACGCGATCCTCTCGGCCATCCGCAAGGCCGTCAAGATGCCCGTGACCGTCAAGATGCGCAAGGGCTGGGATGACAGCTCAGTCAATGTCGTCGAGATAGCGAAGCTCGCGGAAGTGGCCGGCGTCGATGCTATCGCTGTGCACGGCCGCACGCGCGAGCAGTTCTATACGGGCCGTGCAGACTGGGAGATCATCGGCGCCGTCAAGCGCGCCGTCAAGGTGCCCGTCATCGCCAATGGCGATGTGCGCACCTTTGATGACCTCGACAGGATCCGCGAGGTCACGGGCTGCGACGGCGTCATGATCGGCCGCGCTGCGCAGGGGAATCCCTGGATCTTCCGCCAGTTCACGCATTACCTTGAGACGGGCGAGCGCCTGCCGGGGCCGACGATGCAGGAGCGCGCAGCAGTCATCATGCGCCATCTCGATCTGCTGCTCAAGTACAAGGGCGACTACGTCGGCCCGCGCGAGATGCGCAAGCATGCGACCTGGTACACGCGCGGCATCGTGCACGGCGCCGTCCTGCGCGACCGCTTCAACAAGGCGGTGACGCGCGAGGATTTTGCGGAAATCCTCGATGAATACTTCCGTTGAACTTGAATTGAACTTGAAAGGAAGGATTGCATATGGCAAGAGAAGAAAAGGCGTCCGTCTGGTCCTCGTATACCGAGGCCGATAGAGAGGCGCTTGAGAAACTGGCTGCAGGATACCGCGACTTCCTCTCCACCTGCAAGACAGAGCGCGAGAGCGTCGTGGAGGCTGTGCGCCAGGCAAAGGCCGCAGGCTACCGCGACCTTTGCGATGTACTGCAGGCGGGGGAGAAGCTCAAGGCCGGCGACAAGGTCTACGCTGTCAACATGAAGAAGAGCATCGTGCTGTTCCAGATCGGTGAAGACCCGCTTGAGAAGGGCCTCGCCATCCTCGGCGCGCACATCGATACGTGCCGCCTCGACGTCAAGCAGAACCCGCTCTACGAAGACGGCGGCCTCGCTTACCTCGACACGCATTACTACGGCGGCATCAAGAAGTACCAGTGGGTCACGCTGCCGCTCGCTCTGCACGGCGTCGTCGTCAAGAAAGATGGCACGGTCGTCGAGATCCGCATCGGCGAGGAAGAGGGCGCCCCCGTCTTCTGCGTGACGGACCTCCTGATCCATCTCTCGCAGGAACAGATGAAGAAGAACGCGGCCAAGGTCATCGAGGGCGAAGACCTCGACATCCTCGTCGGCAATTACCCGCTCAAGGATGGCGAGAAGGAGTCGGTCAAGGCCGGCGTGCTGAAGCTCATCGAGGAGCAGTACGGCATCGAAGAAGAGGATTTCCTCTCGGCTGAGCTCGTCCTCGTGCCAGCCGGCCGTGCGCGCGACCTCGGCTTCGACCGCAGCATGATCCTAGCCTACGGACAGGACGACCGCGTCTGCGCCTACACGAGCCTCGTGGCCATGCTTGAGAGCAGTGCTCCGCGCAAGCGCACCTCCTGCTGCCTGCTCGTCGACAAGGAAGAGATTGGCAGTGTCGGCGCGACGGGCATGCAGTCGCATTTCTTCGAGAACATCCTCGCCGAGCTCATGAACGCCTGCGGCCAGTACAGTGAGCTCGGCCTGCGCCGCTGCCTCGCCAATTCGAAGATGCTCTCATCTGATGTCTCCAGTGCCTACGATGCACTCTACGCCAGCGCTTACGACAAGAAGAACGTCGCCTACCTCGGGCGCGGCATGGTCTTCAACAAGTTCACGGGGGCGCGCGGCAAGTCGGGCTCCAACGATGCCAATGCCGAATACCTCGGCGAGATCCGCCGCATGCTCGAGAAGCACGATGTCCACTTCCAGCTCGCTGAGCTCGGCCGCGTCGATCTCGGCGGCGGCGGCACGATTGCCTACATCATGAGCCTCTACGGCATGCAGGTCATCGACAGCGGCGTCGGCGTCCTCTCGATGCACGCCCCGTGGGAAGCGACGAGCAAGGTCGACATCTACGAGACGAAGAAGGGCTACATGGCCTTCCTGGCAGAGGCGTGAGCCTTCCCGCAGGAGAATTGAACACAGAAACGACAAAACGACCACATCGTCTGATGTGGTCGTTTTTCTTGGACATGAAGATTGGAAAGAAGAAAAAGAATGGAAAATATATGTTGAGAAAGAGAAGTCAGCTTGATGCTCAGTCTTCGATTGCCGTTTCGAGTGCGATCTTGATCATGTCGTTGAACGACGTCTGGCGCTCTTCCGTCGTGCAGCCTTCACCCGTCAGCAGATGGTCGCTGACCGTGAAGAGGGCGAGTGCCTGGACATGTGCCTCAGCTGCGAGCGTGTAGAGGGCAGCTGCTTCCATCTCGACGGCGAGGATGCCGTACTTGCGGAGTTTGTCGTTGTCGATCTCCTCGTCGTAGAAACGGTCGACCGAGATGATGTTGCCGACGGTAGCCTTGAGGTCGAGCTTCTTCGTGTTGGCGACTGCCTTCGAGAGCAGGTCGTAGTCGGCAATCGGGCAGAAGTTGATCGAGCCGCCGAAGATATTGCGGATGATCGAGGAGTCCGTGCTGGCTGCCTGTGCGATCAGCACGTCGCGCAGGTGGACATCTGGGTGCATGGCACCGCAGGTGCCGACGCGGAAGAGCTTCTTGCAGCCGAATTCATGGATGAGCTCGTGCACGTAGATGGAGATGGACGGGATGCCCATGCCCGTGCCCTGGACCGATACGGGAACGCCCTTGTAGGTGCCCGTGAAGCCGAGGATGTTGCGGACAGAGGTGTACTGCTTCGGATTGTCGAGGAAGTTCTCGGCGATGAACTTGGCGCGCAGCGGGTCGCCCGGCAGCAGGATGCGCTCAGCGATCTCGCCCTTCTCGGCAGCGATATGTGGTGTGCTCATGGTGTTTCCCTCTTTCTTTCTTGATGATGGACAACGTGATTTCTTTTCTGAAGATTTTAAATCGTATACGTACATTATAGTGAAATGCGCGGGAAAAGAAAAGGCCAAATGTCCAGGCTTGCGGGGAAAACGTGAGAAAACACGTATTTTCGGGATAGATTAGGAGCTGATTTGACAGATACGTGCTAAAGTGCTATAATTCGCTGTGTTGATATAAGTTGTCAGGACAATCGCGGCAGCCCTCGAGGCTGATGAGGAAAGTCCGGGCTCCACAGGGCAGTGTGCTGGATAACGTCCAGCGAGGGTGACCTCAGGGAAAGTGCCATAGAGATTTAGACCGCCTGACTCGTCAGGTAAGGGTGGAAAGGTGCGGTAAGAGCGCACCAGCAGTCAGGTGACTGGCTGGCTTCGGTAAACCCCACATGGAGCAAGACCAAATAGGGAAGGGATGATGCGGCCCGCGGAACCTTCCGGGTTGAGTCGCTTGAGCCGGCAGGCAACTGCCGTGCCTAGATAAATGATTGTCACCGCGTGAGCGGAACAGAACTCGGCTTATTGACGACTTATAACATCTGCAAGCAATGAGGCTGCCCCTTCTGGCAGCCTGTTTTCATATCTGAGGTTAATCTGAAAAGAACCTGAAAGAAATGAGAACGAACGAGCTTGAAAACAGAAGGAAGCACTTTTTATGATTTAACTTCTCGAAGTACGACGACTCCTGTCGTATGATTATAAATCAAATGGGCGCAAAAAGAATAAGCTGAGTCCAGCCCAGGAGCGGGGGAACCAAGTTTTTTGGGGTGAACGTCTGGCTCACGGTGTCAGGCCGAGCGGTCTTCATGGTGAAATAGGCGAGGGTGGTCTTCTCTACCCTAACCCGGCAGCTAACCTCGTAAGCGAAGAGAGAGAGGAGTGGCTTTTTGAGTAAAGCAATGCGTATCATTTTCGCAGTATCCATGATCCTTATGTGCTGGTTTTCGGTGGCGGGGGCTTCAGCTTTTCGCGTCGGAGATCAGGGCAGCGATGTAGCAGAAATCCAGGGCCAGCTGGCCAATCTGGGCTACGACGTCACGGCAGACGGTGCCTATGGCCCCGCCACGGTCGAGGCAGTCAAGAGCTTCCAGATGACGCAGGGCATCAACGCAGACGGACTTGTCGGTCCTTCCACGTATGCCGCTCTGCTCGGCAAATCGATGCCGGCAGTCAGCTCCACGACGAACTCCATCGCACGCCGCGTCGTATCGGATTCCATGAACTACCTTGGTGTCCCGTACGTCTTCGGCGGCACGACGCCGAACGGTTTCGACTGCTCGGGTTACGTCCGCTATGTATTCGCCAATGCCGGTGTCTACCTGCCGCGCACGGCTGATGCACAGTATGAGGTCGGCTACTCGGTTTCCACGAGCGAGCTCGTGCCGGGCGACCTCGTCTTCTTCTCGACGTATGAGCCGGGTCCGTCGCACGTCGGCATCTATCTTGGCGATGGTGATTTCATCAACGCATCGTCGAGCCAGGGTGTATCAGTTGCATCCCTGTACAGTTCCTATTGGGGTTCCTGCTATATCGGTGCCCGTCGCGTCATGTAATCTTTTCGGAGAGGGGCAAGCGTCTCTCTCCCTTTTTTTTACGTTTTTACCGGATTTTACGGATTTTACCGAAGGGGTGGAACCATGGGGGATCTCTTTCTTCTGTTCCTGATCATCCTGATGTTTGCCTTTGCTTACTGGGATGAACTTTTCACGGAATGACAACGGGCCGTCTGCTTGGGCAGATGGCCTTTCTTGTCATCACATCAGTGTGTATTTTTTCTGAAACTTTACGCCGAGAGGTTGCATATTATCCGATTTTTGGGTAAGATGATATAACGTATAGACCAGGAAGAAGGCGATGCTATGGATGCAAGGCAGGATTTCTATCTGGCGGCACTCGCGCAGTGCCCGGGACTCGGCAGCCGCAGGCTCGGCCCGTTGTTACAGACAGGCCTGGATGCCGTGAGCCTCTGGCAGATGCCGGCTCTTGAGATGAGCAGGCTCGTCAAGATGCCGCAGGGGCTCGTCAGCACGATTGACGCATTCCGCAGGGACCATCCCGATATGCCGGAAGCGCTGGCGGATATCTGTGAGCAGCGCGGCGTCCATCTCTGCACGCTGCAGGATGAGGATTACCCGTATTTATTGAAGGAAATCTTTTCGCCGCCGCCCGTGCTCTACTGCCGCGGGACGCTCATGCCAAAGGAGCGCCGCGTCGCGATCGTCGGCTCGAGGCGCCTGAGCCCTTACGGTGAGGCGCTGGCGCTCGAGTTCGGCGAGCAGCTGGCCGCTGCGGGCCTGACGGTCGTCAGCGGTGCAGCGCGCGGCATCGATACGAGGTCGCATCGCGGTGCGCTCAAGACAGGCCGCACGGTCGCCGTGCTCGGCTGCGGCATCGATGTGGCGTATCCGGCTGAAAATCGCCGTCTGCTCGCGCAGATTGCGGAGAGCGGCGCGGTCATCTCGGAGTACGCGCCGGGCGTCCAGCCGCTGCCGGCCTTCTTTCCCGCGCGCAACCGCATCATCAGCGGTCTGTCTGAGGGGACGCTCGTCGTCGAGGCGGCCGCGAGGAGCGGCTCGCTGATTACAGCGGAACTCGCCCTTAGCGAAGGGCGCGAGGTCTATGCACTGCCGGGCAGCGTCTTCTCTAAGATGAGTGAGGGCTGCCACCACCTGATCCAGCAGGGAGCGAGGCTTGTGACGAAGCCTGGCGATATCCTCGAGGACATGGGGCTCGTGCAGAAGGTCACGGCCAAGAAGCAGAAGAGCATGACGCCGGACGAGCGCAGGGTCTATCAGGTCCTGTCCTTCGACCGCGCGCTGAGCGCCGACGAGATCCTCATGAGCCTGCCGGATGGAGAGATGCCGAATCTGTCCTTCACGCTCCTGCAGATGGAGCTCAAGGGACTGATCATAGAAAATGAACTGCATGCCTACAGGCGTGCTGAGAGGGAGTGACGGTTTGGCTGCAACAAAAGCAAGTACGGCACCAAAAGCAAAGACAAGAACCAAGACGAAGACAAAGAGAACGCTCGTCGTTGTCGAGTCTCCGGCCAAGGCCAAGACCATCGAGAAATATCTGGGAAAGAAGTACATGGTGCGCGCTTCCATGGGTCATCTGCGCGATCTGCCGAAGAGCCAGTTCGGCATCGACATCGAGAATGACTTCGCGCCGAAGTACATCAACATACGCGGCAAGGGCGATCTCATCAAGGCGCTCAAGAAGGACGCGAAGCATGCCGACAAGATTTATCTGGCAAGCGATCCGGACCGCGAAGGAGAGGCAATCGCCTGGCATCTGGCGTTCATCCTAGGACTTGACCCGTCATCGGATTGCCGCATCGTCTTCAACGAGATCACGAAGCCGGCCATCCAGGAGGCCGTCAAGCACCCGCGCGCCATCAACCTCGATCAGGTCGACGCGCAGCAGGCGCGCCGCATGCTCGACCGCATCGTCGGCTACAAGCTGTCGCCTCTTCTGTGGCGCAAGGTGCGCAAGGGCCTGTCGGCCGGCCGCGTGCAGTCGGTGACAGTCCGACTGATTTGCGACCGCGAGAAGGAGATCCAGGCGTTCCATTCGGATGAGTATTGGACGGTCGGGCTCAAGTTGCGCAAGGAGAGATCGGCGATGTTCCAGGCCGACCTCGTGCAGATCGACGGCAAGCGCCTCGCTGTCACCGATGAGGAGGGCAAGAAGATTGCCCTGCACAATGAGAGCGAAGCGATGGCCGTCACGGAAGACCTCGCCAAGCAAGCGCTGACGGTTGCATCCGTGCGGCGCAGTGAGCGCAGGCGCAAGCCCGCGGCGCCGTTTACGACGAGCTCCTTGCAGCAGGATGCCGCGCGCAAGCTCGGCTTCACCTCGCGCAAGACGATGATGCTCGCGCAGCAGCTCTACGAGGGCATTGAGCTCGGTCGCCACGGCTCGACCGGTCTCATCACCTACATGCGCACGGACTCGACGCGCATCTCGGAGCTCGCGCAGCAGGAGGCGAAGTCGTTCCTGCTCGAAGCGTTCGGCCCGGAATTCGTGCCAGAGAAGGCCAACGTCTACGTGACGGGCAAGAAAGCGCAGGATGCGCATGAGGCCATCCGCCCGACGAGCCTCGTCCACACGCCGGAGAGCCTCGAGAAGTACCTCAACAAGGACCAGCTCAAGCTTTACACGCTCGTCTGGCAGCGCTTTGCCGCCAGCCAGATGACGCCGGCCATCTACGACACGATGGCAATCGCCATCAAGGCCGGCGACCGCTATGACCTGCGCGCCAACGGTTCCCGCCTCAAGTTCGCCGGTTTCACGAAAGTCTACGCCGGTGCTGAGACGACGAAGAAGGAAAAAGACGTCCTCTTGCCGGAGCTTGAAGAAGGCGATGTCCTGAACATCGCCAAGACGCTGCCGCAGCAGCACTTCACAGAGCCGCCGCCGCGCTATAACGATGCCTCGCTCGTCAAGACGCTCGAGGAGAAGGAGATCGGCCGCCCGAGCACGTACGCGCCGATCATCGAGACGATCCAGGCGCGCGGTTACGTCCAGCGCATCGACAAGCACTTCCAGCCGACGGAGCTCGGCTTCGTCGTCGTCGACATGCTCGAGGAGTACTTCAAGGACATCGTCGATGTCAAGTTCACGGCCAATCTCGAGAACGAGCTCGATGAGATCGCCGAGGGCAAGGTCCACAAGAACCAGCTGCTGCGGGAGTTCTACGGTCCGTTCGAGCAGACGCTCGAGAAGGCCGACGAGGCCATCGGCCACGTCGAACTGCCCGTCGAGGTGTCGGACGTCCGCTGCGAGCACTGCGGCCGCCTGATGGTCATCAAGCAGGGACGCTACGGCAAGTTCCTCGCCTGCCCGGGCTTCCCGGAATGCCGCAACACGAAGCCGCTCTTGAAAGATACAGGTGTCAAGTGTCCGAAGTGCGGCGGCAAGATCGTCGAGCGCCGCACGCGCCGCGGGCGCACATTCTATGGCTGCGAGAACTATCCGGACTGTGATTACACGACTTGGGATACGCCGCAACAGCAGAAGTGCGAGAAATGCGGTGCCTTCCTCTTGAAGCATCACTTCAAGAACGGACGCGGCATGCTCTACTGCAGCAATGATGCTTGCGAGACGCGCATCAACCACCCGATCAACAAGGAACTCGAGAAGATGCGCGAGCGCGCCGAAGCCAAGCGGAAGCGCGAAGCGGAGAAGATGGCGGCAGAGGCCGAGAAGAAGGAGAATCCATGAAGAAAGTCATCATAGTCGGCGCTGGCCTGGCTGGCAGCGAGGCCGCCTGGCAGGCGGCCAAGCAGGGCGCGGAAGTCACGCTCTACGAGATGCGTCCCGAAAAGTCGACGCCGGCGCATAAGACGGCCGGCTTTGCCGAGCTCGTCTGCAGCAATTCGCTGCGCGGTGCCGGCCTGGAGAATGCGGTCGGCGTGCTCAAGGAAGAGATGCGCCGCCTCGGTTCCATCATCATGGAGGCAGCCGATGCGACGCGCGTCCCTGCCGGCGGTGCGCTCGCTGTCGACCGCCATGGCTTCAGTGACTACGTGACGGAAAAAGTCACGAATCACCCGCACATCACCGTGGTGCACGAAGAAGTGCCGAAGATCCCGATGGAGGAAGATGCAGTGACCGTCGTGGCGAGCGGCCCGCTGACGGCCGGCAGCCTGGCGGAGGACATCGCAGCGCGCACGGGCAACGATTCGCTGTACTTCTACGATGCGGCCGCCCCAATCGTCAGCCTCGAGTCCGTCGACATGACAAAGGCGTACCGCGCCTCGCGCTACGGCAAGGGTGAGGCAGCCTACATCAACTGCCCGATGACGAAGGAGGAGTACGAGGCGTTCTGGCACGAGCTCGTGACGGCGGAGAAGGCGCCGACGAAGGACTTCGAGAAGGAGAAGTTCTTCGAGGGCTGCATGCCGGTCGAGGTCATGGCGAGCCGCGGCATCGACACGCTGCTCTACGGCCCGCTGAAGCCCGTCGGACTCGAGCACCCCGTGACGGGGGTGCGCCCCTATGCCGTCGTGCAGCTGCGCCAGGACAATGCGGGCGCGACGCTCTACAACATCGTCGGCTTCCAGACGCATCTCAAGTGGCCGGAACAGCGCCGCGTCTTCGGCATGATCCCCGGCCTCGAGCACGCGGAGTTCCTGCGCTACGGCGTCATGCACCGCAACACCTTCCTGAACTCGCCGCGCCACATGCGCCCGACGCTGCAGCTTCGAGGCGAGGACCATCTGCTCTTTGCCGGTCAGATGACGGGCGTTGAGGGCTACATCGAGTCGGCCTCGTCGGGCCTTGTCGCCGGCGTCAATGCGGCGCGCATCGCGCGCGGCGAGCAGCCGCTCGTCTTCCCGGAGGAGAGCTGCCACGGCGCGCTCTGCCACTACATCACGACGAGCGAGGCCAAGCACTTCCAGCCGATGAATGTCAACTTCGGCATCCTGCCGCCCGTTGAGATGCGCGATGCCAATGGGCGCCGCATCCGCGACAAGAAACAGAAGAAACAGCTGCTAGCCGAGAAAGCTCTGGCAGCGATCGAGGCGTTCAAGCCGCAGATCTTTGGCTGCTGATAAAAGCGATTACCCAGAAATGAGGGATTATATATGAGTACAGAATTACAGTTCCATGCGACGACCATCTGTGCCGTGCGCAAGGATGGCAAGACGGCCATCGCAGGCGACGGCCAGGTGACGTTCGGCCAGAACACGATCATGAAGTCGACGGCCCGTAAGGTCCGCCGCATCTACCACGGCCGCGTGCTGGCCGGCTTTGCCGGCTCCGTTGCCGATGCGTTCACGCTGTTCGAGAAATTCGAGGCCAAGCTCGAGACCTATAACGGCAACTTGCAGCGTGCGGCTGTCGAGCTTGCTAAGGAGTGGCGCACCGACAAGATGATGGGCAAGCTCGAGGCCCTGCTGCTCGTGGCCGACAAGAGCACGCTCCTGATGCTATCCGGCAACGGCGAGGTCATCGAGCCGGACGGCGATGTCGCTGCCATCGGCTCGGGCGGCTTCTTCGCCCTCTCGGCAGCGCGCGCCCTCGTCAAGCACACCGACATGGAGGCGAAGGACATCGCGAAGGAGGCGCTGTCGATCGCAGCCGATATCTGCGTCTACACGAATCACAATATCAGAGTGGAGGAACTTGACTGATGGAGAACCGTATCGAAAGTATCGGCGTCAACGAACAGACGCCGCGCGAGATCGTAGAAGAGCTTGACCGCTATATCGTCGGACAGGATGAGGCGAAGCGCTCTGTGGCCATCGCCCTGCGCAACCGCTGGCGCAGCCGTCAGCTCACGGGAGCCATGAAGGAAGAGGTCATCCCGAAGAACATCATGATGATCGGCTCGACGGGCGTCGGCAAGACGGAGATCGCCCGCCGCCTCGCGAAGCTCGTCCGCGCACCGTTCATCAAGGTCGAGGCGACGAAGTTCACGGAGGTCGGCTACGTCGGCCGCGATGTCGAATCGATCATCCGTGACCTGACCGAGGCCGCTGTGCGCATGATCCGCCAGGAGCGCCTCGAAGACGTGCAGGACAAGGCGAAAGAGCAGGCAGAAGAGCGCATCCTCGATGTCTTTGTGCCAGAGCCGAAGAAATCACAGAACCCGCTCGGCCGCCTCTTCGGCGGCGATGACGAGGAAGAGAAGGACAAGCCGGCGGACGAGCCGAAGAAGTATCAGGCCGGCCGCGAATGGGTCCGCAAGCGCCTGGAGAAGGGCGAGCTCGAAGACGAGCTCATCGAGATCGATGTCGAGGAGTCGCGCCGTCCGATGGTCGGCATGTTCTCGGGCTCGAGCCTCGAAGGCATGGGCGACAACCTGCAGGATATGATCGGCAACATCATGCCGAAGCGCCACAAGAAGCGCAAAGTCACGGTCGCGCAGGCCCGCAAGATCTTCACGCAGGAAGAGGCCGGCAAGCTCATCGATATGGAAGCTGTTGCGGAAGAGGCTGTCAAGGTCACGGAGTACAGCGGCATCGTCTTCCTCGATGAGATTGATAAAGTCGCGGTCAAGGGCAACAGCTCGGGTGCTGACGTCTCGCGCGAAGGCGTGCAGCGCGACATCCTGCCAATCGTCGAAGGCTCGCAGGTCTCGACGAAGTACGGCCCGGTCCGCACGGACCACATCCTCTTCATCGCAGCCGGCGCCTTCCACATGGCGAAGCCTTCGGACCTCATCCCGGAGCTCCAGGGCCGCTTCCCAATCCGCGTCGAGCTCAAGTCGCTGCGCAAGGAGGATTTCGAGCGCATCCTGACGGAGCCGCAGAACGCCCTTATCAAGCAGTACGAAGCGCTGCTTGCGACGGAGGGGCTCGCGCTATCCTTCAAGCCGGATGCCATCAGCCGCATCGCCGAGCTCGCCTGCGACGTCAATGAGCAGGCCGAAGATATCGGCGCCCGCCGCCTGCACACGCTGCTCGAGAAAGTCCTCGAGGACATCAGCTTCCGCGCGCCGGAGCTCACCGACAAGGATGTCGTCATCGACGCCGACTACGTCAACGAGCGCCTGGCCGACATCGTGATCAACCGCGACCTCTCGCAGTTCATCCTCTGATACAGGTCCGTCAGGTAAGCAGGGTACAGGATTGCCTGTATCCTGCTTGCTTTTTATTGCGGTGCGCATCTCATTGGCCAGAATTCGCGAAAAAAATAAAAAAATCAGCAGATTCTCTTTGACTATTTTGAAAAGTATGATAAACTAAAGGTGTTCAAAGATAAAACTTTCGGAATTCATTCGTCAAGAGATCAAAGGAGCGTATACCATGGCATCTTTACTAGAAAAAACCCGCAAGATCAATCGTCTGCTTCAGCGTTCTGAAAATGTAGAATATGATGGCATCTCGCGTGTCCTCAGCAATGTCCTGAATGCAAATGTCTATATCACCAACAAGAAGGGCAAGATTTACGGCTATGCCTTTGTCGACGATTTTGAATGCGATCTCATGATCGACAAGGTCATCGACCAGGGCGAGTTCCCGAAGCACTATGTCAACTGGCTCATGCGCATGGATGAGACGTGTGCCAACCTGCGCTCGAAGACGGGCATGTGCGCCTATGAAGAGAATACGAAGTGCCTCTTCAACGGCAAGAACACGACGGTTGTGCCGATCTACGGCGTCGGCGAGCGCATCGGCACGCTGATCGTCGCCAAGTATGACGAAGAGTTCGATGACGATGACCTGCTGCTCTGCGAGTACGGCGCGACGGTCGTCGGCATGGAGATGCTGCGCGACCACGCCGAGAAGATTGAGATTGAGGCGCGCAAGAAAGCGACGGTCCAGATTGCCATCAACACGCTGTCCTTCTCGGAACGCAAGGCTGCTTATGCCATTCTCTCGGCACTCGACAGCACGGAAGGCCTGCTCGTCGCCTCGAAGATCGCGGACCAGGTCAAGATCACGCGCTCGGTCATCGTCAATGCCCTGCGCAAGTTCGAGTCGGCCGGCGTCATCTCGTCGAAGTCGCTCGGCATGAAGGGCACCTACATCAAGGTCCTCAATGAGTACCTGCTCGACGAGGTCCAGAAGCTCCGCAACGAGTGAACACACATGCGATAGGCAACGAAAAAGAGGAACCCGCCTGGGTTCCTCTTTTTCGTTGCCTGAGGATGTTCAGGCATTCGAGAGCTGCTTGAATGCCTCGAGCTTCTTGAGGGCGGCGCCCGACGCGATCATCTGGCGGGCAACCTCGATGCCCTCGGCGATGTCTTTCGCCTTGCCGCCCACGTAGATCGCGGCACCGGCATTGAGCAGGACGATGTCGGTCTTCGGTCCCTGGGCACCCTTGAGGATGGCGAGCGTGACGGCTGCGTTCTCAGCCGGATC
The DNA here is from genome assembly GCF_928722185.1 of Mitsuokella jalaludinii. Lineage (NCBI taxonomy): Bacteria > Bacillati > Bacillota > Negativicutes > Selenomonadales > Selenomonadaceae > Mitsuokella > Mitsuokella jalaludinii. The sequence goes on along the minus strand of NZ_CAKMXA010000001.1, from coordinate 1,101,069 downwards.
ACCGCCGCGGATGTCGTCCTTCGTGCAGCGCGTGAAGCCAAAGTCCTCCGGCTTCAGCGTGTAGCGGCGATACCAGCCGTCCTTGAATTCGCAGACGCTCGTCGGAGCGCTCATCGAGAACTCGTCGAGGCAGTCCTGGCCGTAGATGACCATGCCGCTCTTGACGCCGAGCGTCAGGAGGACATTGGCGAGCGGCTCGAGCAGGTACTCATCGTAGACGCCGAGGATCATGCGCGTCGGATGTGCCGGGTTCGTCAGAGGGCCGAGGATGTTGAAGACGGTGCGGATGCCGAGTTCCTTGCGGATGGCGCCGACGTACTTCATCGAGGCGTGATACTTCTGGGCGAACATGAAGCAGATGCCAATCTTCTTGAGCTCCTCGACGACTTTAGCGGGCGGCTGGTCGAGGTTGACGCCGAGCGCTTCGAGGCAGTCGGCGGCACCGCACTTCGAGGAAGCGGCGCGGTTGCCGTGCTTGGCGACTTTGACGCCTGCTGCGGCGATGATCATGGCCGCAGTCGTCGAGATGTTGATGCTGTGCGCGTGGTCGCCGCCCGTGCCGACGATGTCGAGCACATCCATCGCATGCTCGACCTTGAGCGCATGGTCGCGCATGGCCATGGCCGAGCCCGATATCTCATCGATTGTCTCTGCCTTCGTGCTCTTCGTCGAGAGCGCCGCGAGGTAGGCGGCATTCTGGACCTGTGTCGTCTCGCCGTTCATGATCTCATTCATGACGGTGTAGGCTTCGTCGTAAGTGAGATCCTGTTTGCTGACGATCTTCTCAATGGCTTCTTTGATCATAGGAAACCCTCCTGTAGGCAATGATTCGTATGATAGCGTGATGATAAAAGATTCGGCATGACTAACGTTAGCATCCAATTGTAAAGTTGTCAACGTCTCTTCCGCCCTCCTGACGCAATGCCTCCAAAATTTTTGGCGGATGCGTTGACAAGGCAGCGATAAGTCATTATAATAGTAAAGTACGTAATAACGGGATGTAGCGCAGTTTGGTAGCGCGCCTGCTTTGGGAGCAGGATGTCGCAGGTTCGAATCCTGTCATCCCGACCATCCATATGCGTCTGTAGCTCAGCTGGATAGAGCAACGGCCTTCTAAGCCGTGGGTCGCGGGTTCGAATCTTGCCAGACGCACCATTTGAGAGAGATGCTCCGGTTCGCCGGAGCTTTTTTGTTGGGCTTTTCCACCTGAGCGTGAAGTTTGTCTTGCTATCGGGGATTATCTGTGTTATACTAGACATATGTGAATTGTATAGGGGAATTTTAGGCGGAGTCTGTTCAAATAGAGGCTCCGTCTATTTTATTGCAGGCACATGGGGAAGAAGGAAGAACGCCATTCATCAAGGAGGAACTTTATGGAAACACTAGCTGCCATTATCTTTGTGCTGATGTACATGCTGATCGTCTCAGAGAAGGTCCATCGCACGATCGTCGCCATGATGGGCGCCATCATCATGATCATTGCAGGCATCATGCCGGTGGACACGGCCCTGCATCACATCGACTTCAACACGCTCGGCCTGCTCATCGGCATGATGATCCTCGTCAGCGTCACGGCCAAGACGGGGCTCTTCGATTACGTTGCCATCAAGACGGCGAAGGCCGCGAAGGCGCAGCCGCGCCGCCTGCTCATCTACCTCGGCATCATCACGGCTGTCTTCTCGGCTTTCCTCGACAATGTGACGACGGTCCTCTTGATGGTCCCCGTCACCTTCGCCATCACCAATAAGCTGCACATCCCTGTCGTGCCGTTCCTGCTCACGCAGATCCTCGCCTCGAATGTCGGCGGCACGGCCACGCTGATCGGCGACCCGCCGAACATCATGATCGGCAGTGCCGTCAAGGAACTGACCTTTGTCGCCTTCATCGAGAACCTCACGCCGGTCGTCATCCTCTGCATGGTGGCAGTCCTCTTCGTCATGAACGTCCTCTACCGCAAGCAGATGGTCACGAAGCCGGAGCTGCAGGCGGAGATCATGCAGATGGATGAGACGAAATCTCTGAAGGACCGCAAGCTGCTCGCGCGCTCGCTCTTCGTGCTCGGCCTGACGATCCTCGGCTTTTTCACGCATTCCTTCACGCATATCGAGTCGTCTGTCGTCGCTCTCTTCGGCGCCTTCCTGCTGCTGTTCCTCGAGGGCGGCAGTCAGCACGCCGTCGATTTCTCGATGCGCAAGGTCGAGTGGGCGACGATCTTCTTCTTCATCGGCCTCTTCGTCGCAGTCGGCGGCCTCAGCGAGACGGGCGTTATCCGCGACCTCGCGACGAAGGCCGTGGCACTCACGGAAGGCGATGTGACGAAGACGTCGCTGCTCGTTCTCTGGCTCTCGGCACTCGTCTCCTCGGTCCTCGACAACATCCCGTTCGTCGCGACGATGATCCCCTTGATCCAGAACATGGGCGCGATGGGGGTAGACAATCTCGAGCCGGTCTGGTGGAGCCTCTCTCTTGGCGCCTGCCTCGGCGGCAACGGTACGCTCGTCGGTGCTTCGGCAAACCTCATCGTCGCTGGCATGGCGGCGGACCGCGGCGTCAAGATCTCGTTCCTGAACTACTTCAAGATCAGCTTCCCGATCATGATCATGACGATTGCGATCTCGACAATCTACGTCTACCTGCGCTATCTGCTCTGACCGGTATCGGAGCGGGAACGGATACAGATACGGCATATGAGCCGGCCCTCTCGGGGGCCGACTTTTGCATGCAGGGAAGTTTTGGCAGCTGGCAGGATTTCTGGACTGCAGCAAGAATAGATAAAGTAGTAAACATTTTTTTGTTTGGAGGGGTTTTCTTGTCTAAGTTTGGTGGACGTGGATATGGCATGTGTATCCTGTTCGTGATCATCGGTGCAATCCTCGGCGGCATACTCGGTGAGCTCTTGAAGAATGTGCCGTCGCTAGAAGGCGTCATGCCCTACCTCGTGACGACGTTCCCGGTCTTCGATATGGCACCTGTGACAATCGACCTCTACGTGATCCGGCTGACGGTCGGCCTCGCCTTCATGCCCAATCTCATGAGCATGCTCGGCATCGTCGTGGCCATCGCTCTCTACCGCCGCTACTGAGATCGCATTGAGATGATTTGAGAAAGGAAGGATACCATGTTCATTCTGGCATCTGCGTCGCCGCGCCGCAGGGAACTCCTGCAGCAGATCGACGCCAGCTTTGAAGTGAAGGTCAGTTCCGTGGAAGAAGTGACTGGCGGCAATCTGGCACCTGCTGAGATCGTAGTGGAAAATGCCGTCCGCAAGGCAAAGGCTGTGGCAGAGGCTTTCCCGGGGGATGCCGTGCTCGGGGCCGACACCATCGTCTTCCTAGACGGCAGAGTGTATGGCAAGCCGAAGGACGGCGAAGAGGCAAAGGCGATGCTGCGGGCGCTGGCTGGCAGGGAGCATGAGGTCGCGACGGGCATCGCCTGGGTCCATGCGGGCGAGGTCTTCACGGATGTCGAGACGACGCGCGTCTTCTTTGCCCCGCTGACGGAGGAAGCAATCGATGCGTACGTGAAGACAGGAGAGCCGCTCGACAAGGCGGGTGCCTATGCCATCCAGGGCCGGGCGGCGCAGTTCATCGAGTCGATTGAGGGCTCGTTCTCCAACGTCGTGGGGCTTCCCCTCTACGCAGTCTGCCGGCTTGCCGGAAAGGCAGGCGTGAATCTCTATGACAATCATGGTTCGAGATCTACCGATGGAGGAGCGACCGCGTGAGAAGCTCATCGCCTACGGGCCGGAGTCACTGAGCAATGCGGAACTTCTCGCTGTGCTGCTGCACACGGGGACGCGGGAGCAGTCGGTCCTGCACCTCGCGGAATCCGTGCTCGGCAAATTCAAGGAGCGGGGCATCACGTCCATCGTGCACACGACGGTGGCTGACCTCGCGGGCATCCACGGCATCGGCCCGTCAAAGGCCGCGAGCATCCTGGCTGCTGTCGAGCTCGGCCGGCGTCTCGCGAAGAAGGCGGCTGAGAAGGTCCACATTGTCCATGGCCCCGAGGATGCGGCGCACTTTGCCATGCCGCACCTCTGCTATGAGCAGAAGGAGCACTTTGCCGTGCTGTTGCTCAACACGAAGAACCACATCCTCGGCCTGCGCGATGTCTCGATAGGCAGTCTGTCGGCTTCCGTCGTGCACCCGCGCGAGGTATTCGCGATGGCCATCCGCTACGCGGCCGCCTCGATGATCTTGGTGCACAACCATCCGAGCGGGGACCCGAATCCGAGCCGCGAGGACATCGCTATCACAGACAGGCTCGTCAAGGCGGGGCGGATTCTCGACATTCCTGTCCTCGACCACATCATCCTCGGGGACAATCGCTTCCTGAGTCTGAAGGAAAAAGGCATGATTTCCTGAATAATTCTTGACGTTCCTCTATTTTGCCGTTACAATCCAGTATGAGATGTGGTACAATGATATGTATTGTTTCGATAAGGAAATTCTGAAGGGAGTTTATCAGTAAAATGTGGAGTCTTTTTGGTGGTTTATCTCACGATATGGGTATTGACCTCGGCACGGCCAATACGCTCGTCCATGTGAAAGGCAGGGGGATTGTCCTGCGCGAGCCTTCTGTTGTCGCCATAAAGAGTGATACGGGAGACGTCTTGGCTGTCGGTGATGAGGCCAAGCAGATGATCGGCCGCACGCCGGGCAACATCGTCGCGATCCGTCCGATGAAGGACGGCGTCATCGCGGACTTCGATGTGACGCAGGCCATGCTCAAGTATTTCATCCGCAAGGCGATGAACACGAAGTCGTTCGTGCGCCCGCGCGTCGTCGTAGGCGTTCCTTCCGGTGTGACGGAAGTCGAGAAGCGTGCTGTCATCGACGCAGCACAGCAGGCCGGTGCGCGCGAAGCATACCTCATCGAGGAGCCGATGGCTGCTGCCATCGGTGCTGGCCTGCCGGTCGAAGAGGCGACGGGCAATATGGTCGTCGATATCGGCGGCGGTACGACGGAGATCGCCGTCATCTCGCTCGGCGGCATCGTCACGAGCCGCTCCATCCGCATCGGCGGCGATGAGATGGATTCGGCCATCGTCCAGTACATCAAGCGCATGTACAACCTCATGATTGGCGAGCGCACGGCTGAGGAGATCAAGATCAACATCGGCACGGCCATTGTGACGCCGGAGACGGACACGTCGATGGACATCCGCGGCCGTGACCTCGTCAGCGGCCTGCCGAAGACGATCACGATCCAGGCCAAGGAAATCCGCGAGGCTCTCGGCGAGCCAATCTACAAGATCGTCGATGCCGTCAAGGCGACGCTCGAGAAGACGCCGCCAGAACTCGCAGCCGATGTCATGGATCACGGCATCATGATGACGGGTGGCGGCGCACTCCTCAAGAACCTTGACCAGCTGCTTGCCCATGAGACGGGCATGCCGGTCCTCGTGGCCGAAGATCCCCTGTCCTGTGTCGGTGAAGGCACGGGCAAGTCGCTTGAGAACATCGAGCTCCTCAAGCGCGTCGTCATGACTTCAAAGAAGCTGAGACAGTGATGAGTGGAAAGTACAGAAGGAACAACAACAAGGGGACGGGCAAGAAGATCCTGATCCTGATCTTCGTGCTCATCAGCCTCTTCTGCATCATCTTCTTCGCGGCGCGCGGGCGCTTCAAGGTCCCCGTCGCCCAGCAGGTCGTGTCCGTTGTGCTCACGCCGTTCCAGGGTGCGATCTCATGGGTCGGCAGCCAGCTCAACTACGTGACGAGCAACATCTGGGAGCTCGCCACGATGCACGAGCAGAACAAGATGTTGCGCAATGAAGTCGAGCAGCTGCGCATCCAGAACCTCCACGCGAGTGAGTACGGTGCGGAGAACCAGCGCCTGCGCGCACTGCTCGGCTACAAGCAGACGGCGACGCAGTTCGACCTCGTCGCCGCCAGGGTCATCGGCCGCGAGTCGGCCACTTGGTCGAGCGTCATCGAGATCAATCGCGGCACGCGTGACGGCGTTGACGTCGACATGGCCGTCGTGACGGAGAAAGGGCTCGTCGGCCATGTCATCGAGGCTGGCCCGACGTCAGCAAAGGTCCAGCTCCTGCTCGACCCGCGCTCGTCGGTCGGCACGCTTGTCCAGCGCGCCGACTCCCGCGTCGCCGGCATTGTCGAGGGTGATATGGACAACCCGACCATGCCGCGCATGGTCAACATCCCGAAGACGTCTGATGTCGATGAGGGCGATGTCGTCGTGACCTCCGGCTTCGGCGGGATCTACCCGAAGGGGCTCAACGTCGGCACTGTCGCAGAGATGCGCAACGATGAGGGCGGCCTCCTGAAGATCGCTGTGCTCGAACCGGCCGTCGACTTCCAGAAACTCGAGGATGTCATGGTCATCACGGCTTCCCGCGAAGCTCCGCCCGAGCCTTTAAAGACGCCAATGCAGACGCCGGGCACGGAGACGGATCCGGCAGCCCAGGCGGCGGAACAGGCCGCTGCTGCAAATGGCGATGCGGACAGCTCGTCTGATTCTTCCAGCTCGTCTAGCTCGGATGGCAGCGCGGACAGCGGGGAGGGGAGCGCACAATGAAGAATGCAGGCGCAACCGCGCTACTCGTCATCATCCTCTACGCGCTCCAGACTTCCATCTTGCCGCTCATCGCTTACCACGGCGTGACGGCTGATCTCATGCTGCTCTTCGTCACCTCGACGGCGTTCCTCAAGGGCGCGCGCGTCGGCGCGCTCTCGGGCTTTGCCGTCGGCGTGCTGCAGGACATCGCGAGTGGGACGTTCTTGGGCGTGAATGCGTTCACGCGCGTCCTCATCGGCTTCTGCGTCGGCAAGTTCTCCGACCAGGTCTTCAAGGAGCAGGTCTTCCTGCCGGTATTCGCGTCTTTGCTGGTGACGACAGTGAACTATTTTATTTTGGCGTTACTTATGATATTATTAGGGTATCGCTTTAATCTGATGGGCCACATGCAGTACACGCTGCTGCCGATGCTCATCTATCAGCTGGCATTCGCTTACCCGGTCCATCGTCTGGCCTACGAGCTAGACAAGCGGTACGGGAAGAAAGCATGACAGCAGCCTCTCTGGGGCAGCAGACGTTTTGGCAATGATTAAGGCACCTTGCGGGGTGCCTTTCGTTATGGGAGAGATTCGATTTTGGATAATGATGAAATCAACAGCAGATTACGGACATTGATGATCATATCGGTCCTGGTCATTGCCGTTCTCATCGGGCGGGCTGCCTACCTGCAGATCTACCAGGGGGAGTACTACGCGGGCCTCGCGGACGGCAACCGCATCCGCATTGTGCCGTCGATGGCGCCGCGCGGCACGTTCTACGACCGCAACGGCGAGTTGCTCGTCACGAATCGCCCGGGCTTCTCCGTTTCACTTCTGCCGCTGACAGCGCCGATCTCGGACGATGTCATCGCGCGTCTCTCAGATCTCCTGAAGGTGCCGACGGACGAGATCAAGACGAAGATTGCCGGTCACAGCGGCTTCAATCCCATCCGCATCAAGACGGATGTCACGCCGGACATTGTCTCGATCATCGAGGAGCAGAAGAGCCAGTACCCTGGTGTCGTCATCGAGGTCACGCCGATCCGCGACTACATCCTCAAGCAGGAAGGCGCGCACACCTTTGGCTACGTCAGTGAGATTAACGACACCGAGCTCGAGAAGATGAAGGACGAGGGCTACAAGTCCGGCGACATCATCGGCAAATTCGGCATCGAGAAGATCTACGACAAGGAGCTGCGCGGCGAGAACGGTGGCCAGCAGGTCGAGGTCGACGTGTCGGGCAAGCCCGTGCAGATTCTCGGCCGCAAGGAGCCGGTGCCGGGCGATGACCTCGAGCTCACGATCGACATCAAACTACAGCAGGCGGCCGAGAAGGCCGTTGACGAACAGCTCACGCAGATCGGCGCCCATGCAGCGGCCGCCGTCGTCATGAATCCGCAGACGGGCGAGATTCTCGCGATGGTCAGCCGCCCGGCCTTCGACCCGAACCTCTTTGCGCACGGCATCTCGTCGAAGGACTGGAATCAGCTCAACAACAATCCGTATCACCCGATGGACAACAAGACCATCACGGGTGAGTATCCGCCGGGCTCGACTTTCAAGATTGTCACGGGTACAGCTGCCCTGACGGAGGGCGTCGTCACGCCGGACGAGCAGATCTTCGACTCTGGCCACCACTGGATCATCCCGAAGGGCAACGCCGACGGCGAGGCGCTCGGCTGGCTGAATTTCCGCTCGGCCCTCGCGCACTCGGATAACGTCTACTTCTACGAGATGGGCAACCGCCTCGGCATCGACCGCCTCGAAAAGTATGCGCGCATGTTCGGTCTGGGCGCGAAGACGGGCATCGACCTGCCGTACGAGGCATCGGGGCTCGTCGCCAACCGCCGCTACAAGGAGAAGAACTTTGATGACGGCGAATGGTATCTGTCGGAGACATTTGATGCGGCCATCGGCCAGGGCTTCAACCTTGTGACGCCGCTGCAGGCGGCCATGGTCATGGGCGAGATCGCAGCCGACGGCAAGCGCTACAAGCCGCATGTCGTCAACCGCATCATCGCGCCGGACGGCAGTGTCGTTAAGGACTTCCAGCCGGAACTCCTGTCGCAGCTCGATGTTCCGGAAGAGGATATCAAGCTCGTCCAGGACGGCCTGCACGATGTCACGAAGTACGGCACGGCAGCTTCGAGCTTCCGTGGCTTCACGGTCGACATCGCCGGCAAGACGGGTACGGCCGAGAACTCACAGGGACGCGATCACGGCTGGTTCGTCGCCTACGGCCCGTTCGACAATCCGAATGTCGTCGTGGCCGTCATCGTCGAGAACGGCGGCTACGGTTCCCAGTCGGCCGTGCCGATCGGGCGCAAGATCCTCGAGGCAGCCTTTGGCCTCAACCAGGACGGCGGCGATAAGAAGTGATGAGCGGTCGTAAGGTCATGAAGGTCGTAAGATAGAGAGGAGAATCGGCAGTCATTATGCATGATGAGATTGTGAAGATCAAGGGCGGGAGAAAAGGGCTGCAGCTGAGTTTTGCAGAGGGCGCCTCTTTTGATGACATCTGGAAGCACATCGAGCAGAAGCTCGAGTCCGGCTCCGGCTTTTTCCTGCGCGGCACACTCGTGCTCGTGCCGCGTGAGCGCTTCCTCAAGGAGGAGTTTGCAAGGCTCCAGAAGCTCTTCCACGAGCATGGTCTGATCTGCAGGACGATGGGGGAAGAGCCTGAGGAAGAGCCATCAGCTCCGGCCGCCAAGAAGCAGAAGGCCGCGTCACCTGCTGCCCGCAAGAAGGACCCGCATGTGCAGGAGATGGTCGTGGTCAACCGCACGCTGCGCGGCGGCCAGGAGATCCGCACGGAGAGCTCCGTGCTCGTCTGCGGCAACGTCAATCCCGGCGCGCAGATCATCGCAGGCGGCAGCATCGACATCCGCGGCACGTGCCGCGGCCTCGTGCATGCCGGCGCGTCAGGCGATACGGATTCCTTTATCATCGCCGATCACCTGATGCCGACGCAGATCCGCATCGCGAATCTCATCGCGCGCTCGCCGGACCACATGGAGATGACGGAGCGCGCCGAGCGCGCTTCGATAAAAGATGGGCAGATTGTCATCGAACCGATAGAAAGGTAGGAATAAGGGGTATGAGCAAAGTTTATGTAATCACTTCGGGCAAGGGCGGTGTCGGCAAGACGACGACGACGGCAAACCTCGGCGTCGGCCTCGCCATGCGCGGCAAGAAAGTCGTTCTCGTCGACACGGATACGGGCCTGCGCAATCTCGATCTGCTCCTCGGCCTCGAGAACCGCATCATGTACGACCTCATCGATGTGGCAGAAGGCCGCGTGCCCTGCAAGAAGGCCCTCGTGCGCCACAAGAAGTATGAGAGCCTCTTCCTGCTGCCGACCTCCCAGGTCAAGGACAAGACGAGCGTCAACCCAGAGCAGCTCGTCAAGCTCTGCGAGGACCTGCGCAAGGAGTTCGACTTCATCCTCATCGACTGCCCCGCCGGTATCGAGCAGGGCTTCAAGACGGCCATCGCCGCCGCTGACACGGCCATCGTCGTGACGATGCCGGAAATCTCGGCTGTCCGCGATGCCGACAAGATCATCGGTGAGCTCTCGCGCGCCGACAAGGAGGACATCAAGCTCATCGTCAACCGCATCCGCCCGCAGATGGTCGAGAGCGGTGACATGCTCGACATGAACGATATCAACGACATCCTCTCGATCGAGTGCATCGGCCAGGTGCCGGACGACGAGATGGTCGTCACGAGCACCAATAAGGGCGAGCCTTGCATCACGATGGAGCACTCGCTTGCAGGACAGGCCTACCGCAACATTGTTGGCCGCATCTGCGGCGAGGACATCCCCTTCATGGAATTCCCGAAGGAGGGCTTCTTCCAGAGGCTCAAGCGCCGCGTATTTGGAGCATAAGGAGGGAAAGGCATGCTGGATTTGGTCAAGAAGATTTTTGGCAAGAAAGAGAGATCGGGGCAGATCGCGCATGACCGCCTCAAGGTTGTGCTGATCCATGACCGCGCCAATGTCTCGCCAGAAGTCATGGACAACCTCAAGAATGACATCATCAAAGTCATCTCGAATTACATGGATATCAATCAGAAGGATATGGATATCTCGCTTGAGAACGACGACAACTCCGTCGCCCTCGTCGCGAATATCCCGGTCAACCGCATGAAGCATGATGCGGGGAAGAAGTGAGAAGACGTACGGAATGATGAACAAACGTTATCTGCGCCGGACGGATTACATCCTCATTGCTGCGACGGCGGCCATCATCGTCATGAGCCTCGTCATCATCGGCAGTGCGACGCACATCAATACACCGAGTGAGGAACGCTACTGGTTTGTCCAGCGTCAGGGCATCTTTGCGCTCGTGAACGTCGCACTGGCGGCCTTCCTCATGAATTTTGACTACAAGGTCCTCGAAGGGTACGGCAACAAGCTCTACATCTTCAACCTGGTCCTGCTCGTGGCCGTCATGCTTGTCGGACAGTCGGCTCTTGGCGCCCAGCGCTGGATCACGATCGGCCCGATCAGCATCCAGCCGTCTGAGTTCTCGAAGCTCATCATGATCATCTCGATCGCGACGATGCTCGACAATAAGGTCGGCCACCTCAACACGATACACGATCTCCTGCCCGTCGCGGCCTACGTCGGCGTGCCGTTCCTCTTGGTCCTCAAGCAGCCAGACCTCGGAACCTCGCTCGTATTCATGGCCATCTTCTTCGGCATGGTCTACGTCGCCGGCATCAACAGGAAGCTGCTCCTGGGCATCTTCGCTGCGGGCATCGCGGCCTTCCCAATCTTCTGGCACTTCCTCAAGGATTACCAGAAGATGCGCCTGACGGTCTTCATGAACCCGAACGTCGACCCCTTGGGCTCTGGCTACCACATCATCCAGTCCAAGATTGCCATCGGCTCGGGCATGCTGTTCGGCAAGGGACTCTTCGGCGGCACGCAGAGCCAGCTGAACTTCCTGCCGGAGAACCACACGGACTTCATCTTTGCCGTCGTCGGCGAGGAGCTCGGCTTCATTGGCGTGACGTTCCTGCTGCTCTTATACCTCATCGTGCTCTGGCGCGGTGTCGTGACGGCGCGCGATGCTGGCGACACGTTCGGCCGCCTGTTGGCCACGGGCATCACCTCGATGCTGGCTTTCCACGTGCTCGTCAACGTCGGCATGACGATGGGCATCATGCCGGTCACGGGCATCCCGCTCCCGCTCATGAGCTACGGTGTCAGCTCGCTGACGACGAACATCATGTCCATCGCCATCCTGCTCAACATCGAGCGGCGCAAACAAAAACTTGTCTTTTAGATGGGCCAGAAGGCCCGGCCTTCCCTGTTTCGGTCCCGAGAGAGGGGAGGCTTTTTTTGAGATACGGAGGAAATCAATCAATGGTACGACTCGAACACGAAGTGCTGCAGTCCGTCCTGAAGCCGGCGCGCTACACGGGCGGCGAATGGAATGCCGTCATCAAAGACCACGCGGATGTGGACTGCACCTGGGCGCTGGCCCTGCCGGATGTCTACGAGGTCGGCATGAGCAACCTCGGCCTCGCCATCCTGTACGAAGTGCTCAATCGCCGCGAGGACATCGCGGCAGAGCGCGTCTACGCGCCCTGGACGGACATGGAAGAAGAGATGCGCAAGCGCAAGATGCCGCTCTTCTCGCTCGAGACGAAGACGGAGATCTCAGCCTTCGACTTCGTCGGCTTCTCGCTCCAGTACGAGATGATCTACACGAATGTGCTCAACATGCTCGACCTTGCGGGCATCCCGCTCTTCGCGAAGGACCGCGGCGAAGCGATGCCGTTTGTCGTCGGCGGTGGCCCGTGCGTCTATAACGTCGAGCCGATTGCTGACTTCTTCGACTTCTTCATCGTCGGCGAGGGCGAAGAGGTCATCGTCGAGGTGTCAGACGCTTTCATGGCCTGGAAGAGAGAGGGGCGTCCGGGCGGCCGCAAGGGCTTTTTGCAGCGTTTGCTCGATGTTCCGGGCATCTACGTGCCGTCTTTCTACGAGCCGGAGTACGACGAAGAGGGCAACTACCGGGCCCTGCGCCCGCTTGTTGAGGCGGCCAAGCCCGTCATCTACAAGCGCGTCATCCGTGATATGAACGATGCTATCTCGGTCGAGCATCCCGTCGTGCCGTACATGGACATCGTGCACAACCGCATCATGCTCGAGCTCTTCCGCGGCTGCTCGCGCGGCTGCCGCTTCTGCCAGGCGGGCATCTGCTATCGCCCGGCCCGCGAGCGCACGGAGGAGAACCTGCGTAAGATGGCCCGCGGCCTCGTCGATGCGACGGGCTACGACGAGATGAGCCTGACCTCGCTGTCGTCGGCCGACTACTCCTGCCTCGGCCGACTCGTCGATGACCTCATGGCGGACTTCCGCGACGAGAAGGTCAGCTTCTCGCTGCCGTCCCTGCGCATCGACAGCTTCTCCATCGACCTCGCCCACAAGATGCAGCAGGTGAGGAAGTCTGGCCTGACCTTCGCGCCGGAAGCGGGCACGCAGCGCCTGCGCGACGTCATCAACAAGGGCGTGACGGAGGAGAATCTCATGAAGGCCTGCGGCGCCGCCTTCCGTCAGGGCTGGAAGCAGGTCAAGCTCTACTTTATGATGGGCCTGCCGACGGAGACGGACGAGGATGTCATCGGCATTGCCGAGCTCGCCAAGAAGGTCGTCGACCTCTACACCGAGATCAAGGGCAAGCGCGGCTGCAAGGTCACGATCTCCGTCGCCTGCTTCGTGCCGAAGCCGTACACGCCGTTCCAGTGGTTCGGCCAGCTGCCCATCGAGGAGTTCCAGCGCCGCCAGCAGCTCCTCAAGGAGCACATCACGGACCGCGCCATCACCTTCAACTACCATGATGCGCGCCTCTCTGTCATCGAGGGCGTCTTCGCGCGCGGCGACCGCCGTCTCGCCAAGGTGCTTCATCAGGCTTGGCAGGATGGCGCGAAGTTCGACGGCTGGTCGGACCTCTACCGCGACGATGTCTGGCACGAGGCCTTCCGCAAGTGCGGCATCGACATGGGTTACTACAACATGCGCACGCGCAACTTCAACGAGCCGCTGCCGTGGCTCGTCACCTCGCCAGGCGTCAACCAGGAGTTCCTGCTGCGCGAGTGGCATCACGCGATGAACGCGAGCCTGACGGAAGACTGCCGCCGCGGCCGCTGCACGGCCTGCGGCATCTGCCCGAACCTCGGCGTGCACGTCATTGACTACAAGAAGCAGGAAGACGCGCGCCTCGAACAGGAAAATCAGGAAGCGCAAAGCGAGCAGGAAAAGGGAGCTGACGCAGCGAAACAGGAGAGCAAGCAGGTTCCCACGCATGACCCGAAGGGCCCCGGCCGCCCGCGCACGCTCTACGCATGGCGCGCCGAGATCACTAAGGGAGAGGAATTGCGCTACGTCTCGCATCTCGACTACGCGAACCTCTTCCTGCGCGCCTTTGACCGCGCCAAGCTGCCGATGGCCTATTCTGAGGGCTTCAACCCGCACATGAAGGTGGCCTTCGCCTCGGCGCTCTCGCTCGGTGTCACGAGCGCCTCGGAGTACATGGACTTCGAGCTCACGAAGCCCTTATGCCAGCCCGAAATCTTCGACCGCCTGCAGAAGGAACTGCCGCCGGGCGCCAAGCTCTTGAAGCTGCGCGAGATCCGCGGCAAGCACACGGCCCTGATGTCGGAGGCCGACGAGGCCATCTACACCCTGCGCGTGCCGTTTGCTGGCACCGAGGCGCAGGCAAAGGCGAGCATCGGCGCCTACAACAGGGCAGAGGAGGCCGTCTGGCACCGCGTGACGCCGAAGAAGACGCGCGACATCGAGACGAAGCAGTACATGAAGGAGCCGGTGGCCTTCCACATGGAAGATGGTGAGCTCCAGCTGACGATGGACATCGTCATCACGCAGTCGGGCAGCGTCAAGCCACTCGAAGTCCTCTCGCTGATCGCCAAGGACTTCGAGCTCGCCGTAAATCCGGCTGCGGCCCGCATCGAGCGCCAGGGCATCTTCGGCCACGGCAAGAAGCTCATTGATCTTGCCTGAGCACAGGCATTCACATCTGGGAATGAAACATCAAGGATTGGAGTGAGGTGACGTTATGAGATCCATCATCGTGAATATGGTGCCAGAGGAGACTTGCATGGCCGTACTCGAAGACGGCGAGCTGCAGGCGGTGGAGATGGAGCGTTCCTCGCATTCGCATCTCGTCGGCAACATCTACAAGGGGCGCGTGCAGAACGTCCTGCCGGGCATGCAGGCCGCCTTTGTCGACATCGGCACCGGGAAGAACGCCTTCCTGTACATCGGCGACGGCCTGCCACACGAGACAATCGAGTCCATGCCGCAGAACGCGCGCATCCACATCGGGCAGAGCCTGCCCATCCAGATTGTCAAGGACGCCATCGGCACGAAGGGGCCGCGCGCGACGATGCACATCTCCCTGCCGGGGCGCAACGTCGTCCTGATGCCGACAGCCGCCTACATCGGCATGTCGCGGCGCATTGAGGACGAGGCGGAGCGTGCGCGCCTGCACGCGATCGCTGAGCGCATCTGCCCCAAGGGCATGGGGCTCATCATCCGCACGGTCGCCGCGGGCCAGAGCGAGGAGAACCTCGCCGCTGACGTGCGCTACCTCGTGCGGCTCTGGGAGTCCATCCTCGCGCGCTACAGGCTCAAGTCGAAGGGCTCCGCGCTCCTCTACCGCGACGCTGACCTCCTCATACGCCTTGTGCGCGACCGCTTCAGCGCAGATGTCGATGAGCTCGTCATCGACGACAAAGCGGCCTACCAGCGCGTCTGCAGCCTCGTCGAGGCTATCTCGCCGGAGCTCGTCGGCCGCATCCGCTATTACGAGGCGAAGACGCCGATATTCAAGGCGTACCACATCGAGGAGGAGATCGATAAGCTCGGTGCCCGCGAGGTCGAGCTCAAATCGGGCGGCTTCCTCGTCATCGATAAGACAGAAGCCCTGACCGTCATTGACGTCAACACGGGCAAGTACGTCGGCAAGACGAATCTCGGCGACACTGTCTACCAGACGAACCTCGAGGCCGCTGCCGAGATCCTCAAGCAGATTCGCCTGCGCGACATCGGCGGCATCATCATCGTCGACTTCATCGACATGGAGAAAGAGTCGCAGAAAGAAGAGCTGCTCGCCTACATGCGCGGGCAGGTCAAGCACGACCGCACGAAGACGAATATCGTCGATATCACGAGCCTCGGGCTCGTCGAGATCACGCGCAAGAAGACGCGCCAGAACATCGACAGCATCGTCTACAGCGAGTGCCCCATCTGCCACGGCCGCGGCCGCATCGAGTCGCCCGAGACCGTCGCCATCCGCATCAGCCGCGACATCCGCCGCATGGAACGCAAGTCCCACGCGCGCGAGGGCTATGAGATCGAAGTCCATGAGACTGTCGCCGAAGAGCTCCAGGCAAACCAGCTCATGATGAACCTCGCCGCCGAGTTCGGCACCGACATCAAAGTCACCGTCAAGCCCGGCATGCATCCAGAGAACTACACCATCTTGCAGCAGAGCTGAAGTGAGATAAAGAAGACTTCGCCTGACTCCGCTTGGAGTTGAGCGGAGTCTTCTTTGCGTGCAAAAGGTACGCGCATGAATAGAATATTTTTTAATGTATAAAAAGACATAATCTTTTATTGACGTGGCAATTGCAATTCCGTATAATAGAGGCATAGTTGCATCGGAGTCATAAAGAATGGCTTGTTTGCTCGACATCATAGGGGGGTTGATGATTTGTATCCAATGAAATTACAGGCACCGCTCAAGGATTACATCTGGGGCGGCACGAAGCTCAAGACGGACTACGGCAAGAAGACGGATCTCGAGAAAGTCTCAGAGTCGTGGGAACTCGCCTGCCACAAGGATGGCATGAGCATCATCGAGAATGGTCCGGAGGCGGGCCTCACGCTCAAGTCGTATCTCGATGAGGCGGGCCCCGCTGTCCTCGGCGAGCACGCGAAGAAGTTCCCGTACTTCCCGCTGCTCATCAAGCTCATCGATGCGAAGGACAACCTCTCGGTGCAGGTCCATCCGGACAACGATTACGCGATGCGCGCCGAGGGGGAGTACGGCAAGACGGAGATGTGGTACATCGTCGACTGCGAGCCGGGCGCCACGCTGATCTATGGCTTCAAGCACGCCGTCTCGAAGGAGGAATTCGAGAAGCGCATCGCCGATAACACGCTGCTCGAGGTCTGCAACCAGATACCCGTTCACAAGGGGGATGTCTTTTTCATCGCCTCGGGCACGCTGCACGCCATCGGCAAGGGCATCATCATCTGCGAGATTCAGCAGAATTCCAACACGACGTACCGCGTCTACGACTACGGCCGCCTCGGCAAGGACGGCAAGCCGCGTGAGCTCCACGTCAAGAAGGCCATCGACGTCACGAACCTCGAGCCGGTCAAGGAGCGCCCGCGTCTCGATGCACCCATCGATATCTTTGTGGATACCCAGGCCCGTCTGCTCGCATCGTGCGAGTACTTCACCGTCTATGAGCTCGAGATTGACGGCACGAGCCATCTGACGGCTGGCGAGGATTCGTTCCAGAGCTTCACGGTGCTCGACGGCAGCGTGCAGCTGCAGGCCGGTGATGTGGAGCTGACCTTCAAGAAGGGGGAGACTTCTTTCCTGCCTGCTGGCCTCGGTGCCTACACGCTGATGGGCAAGGCACGCCTGGTCCTCAGCAAGATATAAAATAGGATTTGCTTTTGGGACACTTTTTCCGCAGTGAAAAGGTGTCTTTTATATAATTTGTTATAAATACAAAAGATATATTTTATAGTTGACATTAGTTAGATGCTTTATTATAATAATAAATACGATGAAACAGAAAAAATGTTTATTGAGAGGATGTTGAGTATGGCAATTCTAGCTTTTGACGTCGGTGGCAGCAGCGTGAAGTACGCTGTCGTGCAGGAAGATGGAACGGTTGAGGATAAGGGCTCGTTCAAGACGCCATCTGACCTCGAGGGATTCTACGAGGGGCTCAGGCAGACGAAGGCGAAACTCAAAAAGGGGCATGCTTTCAGCGGCGCAGCCTTCTCCATGCCCGGTGCAGTGGACGATGCCCGTGGCGTCATCGGTGGTTCGAGCGCTATCCCGTACATCCATGACTTTGACATCAAGTCAGCGATGGCAGATGTGCTCGGATTGCCCGTCGCGATGGAGAACGATGCGAACTGCGCGGCGCTCGGCGAGACTTGGATTGGCATCGCCAAGGACTGCAAGGATGTCGCGTTTTTCGTCATCGGCAGTGGCGTCGGCGGCGCCATCGTCAAGGATGGCCGCGTTCACCACGGCGCGCATCTCCACGGCGGTGAATTCGGCTACATGGTCGGCGACGATGGTGCCACAATACTCAGCACCGCTGGCTCGACAGAGAATATCGCGCGTCTCTGCGAGCGACTGAAAGGTCTTCCAGACCACAGCCTCGATGGGCGCAAGGTCTTTGCACTGGCCGGAGAGGGTGATGCGGAGGCGGCAAAGGCTGTCAAGCAGATGATAGAGTCTCTGGCACGCGCCATCTACAACATCCAGTACTCGTACGACCCGGAATGCTTCGTCATCGGCGGCGGCATCAGTGCCCGCGAGGACTTCGTTCCTGCCATCCAGGAAGCAATCGATGCGATCTTGGAGCGCGTTAAGGTCGCCAGAATCCGCCCCGACGTCCGCACGGCTGAGTTTGGCAACGATGCGAACCTCATCGGCGCGGTGCGCCACTTCCTGCAGACGAAATGACCTTAGGGGGGTGGATGTCCCATAGCGGCTCCTCATTTTGAGGGGCCGCTGTTTTATATCTTTTTCTTGATAAAATAATAAATATGTTATATAATAAAAAGTAAAAGACATGATTTATTGTAGAGGAATGTGTGTTATGGTAAAATACCAGGAAATAGCAAATGAGTTGCGCAATCAGATTCAGGAGGGTGTCTATAAGGCAGGGGAACAGCTTGCGTTGGAGCGCGAGATGTGTGAGCAGTACGGCGTCAGCCGTATTACGATCAAGAAGGCTGTTGACCAGCTTGTCAAGGATGGCCTTGTTGTCAAGCGGCGCGGATCGGGCACCTTCGTCAAGAGCCTTGCGAGTGAGGATGTCCACGATATCAGCATGGCCAACCAGTTCTCAGGTTTCTCGAAGGTATTCGAAGGGCATGAGATTGCGACGAAGGTCGTGCGCTTTGACATCATCCATCCGACGGCAGAGGTCGCGGAGAAGCTCAACATCACGACGGATGACTTCGTCTATGATATCGTGCGCCTGCGCCAGGTGGACGGGGATCCCGTCGTCATCGAGTATACGAACATGCCGATCGAGCTGATTCCAGGCATCAAGCGCGAGGTGCTCGAAAACTCGATTTACCGCTATATCGAGGAACAGCTTCATTTCAAGATCCAGTCGGCACACCGCTTCATCCGCGCCCTTCTGCCAACGCCTGAGGAGGAGGAGTTGCTCCATATCGATCATGGAACGATGCCGATATTGGAGGTCGAGCAGATTGCATTCCTCGACGATGGGCGTGCCTTTGAGTACTCCAAGGCACACCATCGCGGAGACAAACAGGTATTCCGGGTCGTCAGCATTCGCTGAACGCAGCCTGAACAAACAGAAGAGAGCAGCCGAGAGGGTTGCTCTTTTCTACGAGATGCCGGGCCGCCGCATGAATCCGTACCGCGGCTGGGAGATCTATCCGAAGGTGATCTACGATGTCGCCATCAACGTGCGCGACAACTACGGCAACATCCCGTGGTACATCTCTGAGAACGGTATGGGCGTAGAGGGAGAGGAAACGTTCATCGACGACGACGGCATCGTGGCTGATGACTACCGCATCGACTTCATCCGCGAGCATCTCGAATGGCTCCACAAGGGCATCGAAGAGGGCTCGAACTGCTTCGGCTATCACCTCTGGACGCCGATTGACTGCTGGTCCTGGTCGAATGCCTACAAGAACCGCTACGGACTCATTGCACTCGATCTTGTCACGCAGAAGAAGACCATCAAGAAGTCCGGCCGTTGGTTCTGTGAAGTCGCTGCACAGAATGGGTTCTGAATCGCACGCTCTTGATTGTTTTTGTTGATTCCTGCAAGAAGCCCCCGGCTCACGAAAGACGTGAGCCGGGGGCTTCTCTGTCTGCACCAACCGTGCAAGGATTCACTGTGGTTCTGCTGCAGCGTCTTCTGCGATATCTGTCGCGACGTCTTCTTCAGGCAGAGCGAGGTAGTTGCGGATGGCCGCGATCTCGTCGGCGATGAAGAGGGCGGGCGGCGATTCGCGGATCATGACGGCCTGCAGCATGCGGCTCTGCTCTTCCTGGTCGTCGGTCTTCAGGTTGGCCGGGTCGGCCGCTGCGCGCGTCAGCGCAATGGCGCGGTGCTGGGCTTCGGCATAGGCGTGTGCCTTGCGCACGAGTTCGATGGACTGGTCGTAGCAGGTATCATTGAGGGCGAGCGGCGGCGTTCGGCTCGCGATGCGCGTATCGAGCGCTTGGCTGTCCTTCTCGAGCTGCGAGAGGCGCAGGTAGGCCGTCTGGATGCTGATGATGTCTGCCTTGAAGTCCGCAAGGATCTTGTGGTAGCGCTGCCAGTTGCGGTCGAGGTCCTCGATGTCCTTCTGATAATCCTTGTACCATCCGGCGAAGATCTGCTGCTGCTGCTGGCGCTCCTCGCGCATCTCCTGACTGATGACGGCATCGCCATTGCGGTGCGGCGAAGGCCAGGCGAAGAAGACGATGGCACTGGCCGCGCAGAGCACGAAGAAGAAGGCAAAGAAGATCTTGCGGCTGGGGATGTAGTGGTAGAGCAGTGCGAGCAGCACGACTGCGATGGCCGCGCCTATGTAGATGAGCATGTTCCCACCTCCGGAAATTCAGATTTTTGTCTTATACTGCACATAATGCTATTCTAGCAAATGCTTGCCGGAAAGACAATGGCGCGGCCTTGCAGGGAAGCAGGGAACGCGTTATACTGAGATTCGTTAAGGATGTGATAATTTGAAGCAAAAGTTTTGGAAGAATTTCTGGCATCTCTTCCGCGGATACTGGAATTCAGAGGAGAAGTGGAAAGCGAGGGGGCTCCTGGCCTTCGTCATTGGCCTGAATTTCGCGTCGGTCTATCTGCTCGTCCGCCTCAATAGTTGGTATAATGTCTTTTATAACGCACTGCAGCAGTATCAGGCGGAATCTTTCTGGCCGCTCATCGGGGAGTTCACGGGGCTTGCCTTCCTCTACATCATCCTCGCGGTCTACGCAATCTATCTGCGCCAGATGCTCCAGATCAAGTGGAGGACCTGGATGACGAACCGTTACCTCGACGACTGGATGAAGGGCCAGGTCTACTACCGCCTGCAGGTCCTGCGCAGCGATACGGATAACCCGGACCAGCGAATCAGCGAGGACATCAACCAGTTTGTCTCGCTGACGCTGCAATTGCTCATCGGCATGCTCAAGCAGATCACGACGCTCGGTGCCTTCGGCGTCGTGCTCTGGAATCTCTCAGGCGCCTTCACCGTGCCAATCGGCGGCCACGAGTTCGTCATCTACGGCTATATGTTCTGGTTCTCGCTGCTCTACTCGGTGCTCGGCACGATCGGCGTCCACTTCGTCGGCCGCAAGCTCATCGGGCTCAACTTTGACCAGCAGCGCTACGAGGCGGATTTCCGTTTCAACATGATGCGCGTGCGCGAAAACAGCGAGAGCATTGCCTTCTATCGCGGCGAGCAGCCGGAATCTGTCGGCTTTGCAGAGCGCTTCGCGAAGGTCATCAAGAATTACTGGCAGCTCATGCGCCGGACGAAGCTCCTGAACTTCTATGTCAATGGCTACGGCCAGTTGGCCATCATCGTGCCACTCGTCATGGCGGCGCCGCAGTACTTCGCCGGTGTCATGACGCTCGGCGGCCTCATGCAGACGTCCTCGGCCTTCGGCCGCGTGCAGGATGCGCTCTCGTACTTCGTTTCGGTCTACGATACGATCGCACAGCTCGCTGCAGTCATCCGTCGTCTTTCGGGCTTCACGCGCCATATGGAAGGCGCTTCGGACATCGAGGATAAAGTGACGCGCGAGACAGCCGCTGGCAGTGCGCTCATCGTGCGCGACTTTGACGTCAAGCTGCCGGATGGCCGCGTGCTGCTTGCTGACTGCAACCTGACCATCAAGGAAGGGGAGCGCCTCTTGATCACGGGCGCCTCCGGCTGCGGCAAGAGCACGCTTCTGCGCACGCTCGCTGGTATCTGGCCGTATGGCCAGGGCAGGATTGAGATTCCGGAAAAGAGTCGCATCCTCTTCCTGCCGCAGCGCCCCTATCTGCCGCTCGGCAGTCTGCGCCGGGCGCTCTACTATCCGCTGAGTGCCTCGGGGCCTGAGGAGAACCTCAAGGAAGTCCTGCGCAAGGTCGGCCTGGCGGACTTTATCCCGCGCCTCGATGATATCGACGACTGGAGCCGCATCCTCTCGCTCGGCGAGCAGCAGCGCCTTGCCTTTGCCCGCGTCTTGCTCGTCAAGCCCGACTGGGTCTTCCTCGACGAAGCGACGTCGGCCCTCGACGAGCCGCGCGAGCAGGAGATGTACGAGCTCATGCGCAGGGAACTGCCGCATACCGGCATCATCAGCGTCGGCCACCGCTCCACGCTCTTTGCCCAGCATGAAGAAGAACTCCACTTAAGTGGTGACGGCAGCTGGCAGTGCCGTCCTGTCACAGCCTGATATAGAGAGAACGAGCAATTCTGTTCCTTCATTCTGGAGGAGCAGGGTTGCTCGTTTTTCATGCATTCGTGTGATTTTCTGATGTTCAGAAAATCAGGTTGATGTGGTTGTCGGCGAGATACGACTGCCATTCGCTGGATGGTTTTTCGTCCGTCACGAGGGTGTCGATGTGGGAGAAGTCGTCGCATTTGACAAAGGCGGTCCTGTCGAACTTGGAGTGGTCGATGAGCAGCACAGCTTTGCGGGCTTGGCGGATCATGACGCTCTTGATGCGCCCCTCGCTGTCGTTTGACTCCATGATGCCCTTCTCGCGGTCGATGCCCTTGCAGCTGATGAAGGTGAAGTCGACGTAGTATTTCTCGAGCGTCTGGCTTGCAATCGTGCCGGTCAGGGCGCAGGAACTCTCGCGCATCGTGCCGCCCGTGCAGATCATCTTGAACCCGCTGCCCATGAAGTCGTTCATGAGGCGGATGGAATTGGTGATGACGGTGATGTCGCGCTGTCCTTTGAGACGCTGCAGCAGAGCCTGGCAGGTCGTACTGGAATCCATCATGATGGTGTCGCCGTCCTGGATCAGGCGAGCGGCCTTCTCGGCGATGGCGAGCTTGCTCTCGCTGTTGATGGCACTGCGACGCTTGTAGGAGAGGTCTTCGCTCGTGCTCTCCGTGATGACGGCGCCGCCGTAGCTGCGCCGCAGGAGATCCTGCCCCTCGAGTTTCTCAAGGTCGCGTCGTATGGTCTCTTCTGTCACCTTGAAGGTCTGCGCGAGGTCAGAGACGTATACTTTCCGATTCAGGCGGATTTTCTCCATGATCCGCTGTCTTCGTTCTAATCCTAACATGAAATTCCCCCTTTTGAGTGGACTCATTTGGACAAATGTCGGTTTATTTGTTCTTTATTCTTTATTATACGTTGTTTTGGGGCATAATACAATAAAACAAAGCAAAATACATGTGTGATATTGTTTGTTGCAGGTGGAGTTGAGAGTGCGCAGGGCCAGCATCAATGCTTTCTACTGATTTTCAGATGGCCGTAGTAAAATAATAAAATTACAGGGGGCATGACAGTCGATGAAGCGCAGGGATTTTATTCGGAATATGATGATCATGGGGATGGGACTAGCTCTAGCACCGGAAGTCATCGCCAAACAGGTTGCAGAAGCAGCTTGGCAGGATGGCGGCAACGTGCTGCCGGGCGTCGCCATCCGCCAGACGCATCTTTCTTTTCGATCCCTGACGAATCGGCGTGTGACGGACGCAATCATCGTGCACCATATTGGCAACACGAATGATGATGTGTCGGCCGAGACGGTCCACCAATGGCATCTGGCCAATGGCTGGGCGGGCATCGGCTATCACTTCTTGATCCGCAAGGACGGTTCCATTGAACAGGGGCGGCCGATGGACACGGTCGGTGCGCACTGCTACGGGGAGAACGAACACACAGTCGGGGTCAACATCGTCGGGAATTTTGAAGATTACATGCCGGAAGATGCGCAGGTGGCCTCCGCGAAGCGGCTGCTCGCTGCGCTCTGCCGCAATTACGGCTTTGCTCCATCGCGCTCGACGATTTTCGGCCATCGTGACTTCAATGCGACGGCCTGCCCCGGTCAGAATCTCTACGACATGCTGCCCGATATCATTCGCGGAGCAGCGGCACTCTACTGACCGATGCATGCGGGATGGGAAAATGCAGACAGGACCTGCTGGCCATTTTGGCTGGTACGGTCTTTTTATTTTTTTTCTAAAAAAAGTGCGAAAAATTGCGATTTACATGAAGGATTTTTTTCGTTTTCATAGAACCTACATAATATACAAAGAAGTTTTCTGGATGGATCGGGAAATCAGGGGGCGGCAGGCGCAACTGTTCCCTTGGATTTTCTCGAATTAACGGAAAACTTGCGGTTTTCTCATGGTTTTTCACAGAAAGCAAGGTGACTGCGATTAGTTTCATAAATATTACGTAATTCATTGATAAATAAAATGGTATTGCAATCATTGATAAAAGAGGTATACTGACAGAGTACCATCTTTTTTTGACAGTGCACGATCGGCAAGAGCGGCGTATTGATGTAAGGGGAGGCTGTTCTTGCTGAGTATATCCAAGGGGGATTTTGTATGAGAAAGACAGAATGCTTAGCAATGATACTGGCTGGCGGACAGGGAAGCCGCCTTGGCGCTTTGACGAAGAAGATTGCAAAGCCGGCCGTCCCGTTCGGCGGGAAGTACCGCATCATTGACTTTCCACTCAGTAACTGCGCCAATTCCGGCATCGACAAGGTCGGTGTACTGACGCAGTACCGTCCGCTCGAGCTTCACAATTACCTGGCTTCCGGCAGTGCCTGGGATCTCGATAAGAAAGAGGGCGGTGTCTTCATTCTGCCGCCGTATGCACGCGAGAAAGGTGCGGACTGGTATCGCGGCACGGCAGATGCCATCTACCAGAACCTGAACTTCATCGACTTGGCAGACCCGGAGTACGTCCTGATCCTCTCGGGCGACCACATCTACACGATGGATTATTCCTGGATGCTCGATGCCCACAAGGCCAATAAGGCTGAGGCCACGATCGGTGTCATCGAAGTCCCGTGGGATGAGGCCCCGCGCTTCGGCATCATGAACACGGACAAGACGGGCCGCATCGAGGAATTCGAGGAGAAGCCGGCTAAGCCGAAGAGCAACCTCGCTTCAATGGGCATCTACATCTTCAACAAGGACTTCCTCAAGAAGTACCTCGAAGAGGATGCGAAGGATGAGACGTCGAGCCATGACTTCGGCAAGAACATCATCCCGAAGATGCTTGCCGATAAGGCACGTCTCTACTCGTACGCTTTCGATGGCTATTGGAAAGATGTCGGAACGATTGAGAGCCTCTGGCAGGCAAACATGGACCTCTTGCAGGATCAGCCGCCGTTTGAGCTCAATGGCGATTGGAAGATCTATTCCTCGAATCCCTCGATGCCGCCGCATTATGTAGGCCCTGATGCCACGGTCAAGAACTCGATGGTCAGCGAGGGCTCGATGATTCTCGGCGATGTCGAGAATTCGGTCATCTTCCCAGGCGTCCGCATCGGCAAGGGCGCAAAGGTGCGCAATTCGGTCATCATGCCGTCGACAGTCGTGCGTGAGAATGCTGTCGTCGACTATGCGATCCTCGCACAGAATTGCGAGATCGGCGAAGGAGCAAAGGTGATGGGTGAGAAGGGTGCCATCACGGTCGTCGCAGATGGCGAGACGATTGTCGCAACAGCGGCAGGCAGCAAGCAGGCCGGCTAAGATTGTCAGCTCAACCTCATAGATACAACAGAACACAGACCAGAAGATCGGAGTGAATCAAATTGAAAACAGTAATGGGGATCATCAATCTTCAGGAGGACAATAGCCTCATCCGAGAGCTGACCGACCGTCGCGTCGTCGAATCGCTGCCGTTTGCCGGCCGCTATCGCCTCATCGATTTTGCACTGTCGAGCATGGTGAACTCGGGCGTCCAGAATGTCGGCGTCATGCTGCCGGACAAACCGCGTTCCGTCCTCGATCATCTGCGTTCCGGTAAGGATTGGGATCTGGCCCGCCGCCATGACGGCCTCTTCTACCTGCCGGCTCCGCATGACGAGGAATCGCGCCGCCGCGGTGACCTTCGCAACTTCTACTACAATCTCGACTTCTTCGAGCACAGCTCGCAGAAATACGTCCTGCTTGCAGGCGGCAGCTTCGTCTACAACATCAACTTCAACGAGCTGTTGCGCTTCCACCAGAACACGAATGCCGACATCACGATGGTCTACTACACGGCCTCGCACGAAGCTGCGGGCCGCAGCACTGTCATCGAGACGGCTGAGAACGGGCTCGTCGAGGACATCGCCGAGAAGCCGGCCATCTACGATGGCTCGAAAGTCTCGATGAATGTCTTCCTCATGGAGAAGCGCATCTTCGTCGAGATGATCCGCTACAGCTACGAGCATGGCGGCCAGGATCTGCTGCTCGACGGCATCATCCGCCGTTCGGACGAGTACAGCATCTATGCTTATGAGCATGATGGCTATGTCGCACATGTTGATTCGACGGCTTCGTACTACAAGGCAAACATGGACATCCTCAATCCTTCTGTATGGGAAGAGCTCTTCATGGGCGAGAATTCCATCTACACGAAGGTCAAGGATGAAGTCCCTGTGCAGTACAAGGACACTGCCGTTGTCAAGAATTCGCTGATTGCCAATGGCTGCATCATCCGCGGTGAAGTCGAGAACAGCATCCTGTTCCGCGGCGTCACCATCGAGAAGGGTGTCAAGGTCAAGAATTCTATTATCATGCAGAAGTGCGACGTGCAGGAGAATTCCCTGCTCGAAAATGTCATCTGTGATAAGAACGTAGTGATCACGAAGGAGAAGTGGCTCAAGGGAGCTCAGAACTATCCGCTGATCGTTGCGAAAAATGTGGTGATCTAAGATTGAGACAAGCCGTTGTAAATAGAAATGCGCTGGCAGGTATGGGCTGGCACCTCATTTACGACGGCTTTTCTTTTATAAATCAAGTAAGTCAAAGCCAAGGGGAGTGTTTTTTTTGGCACGAGAAACAAAGGAACAGAAACAGAAGAGCCGCGAGTTTGACAAGCTCAAGGAGAATCTGAAACTTCGTTTTGTCAGCACGGCACATCTGATGTATGGCCGTGAGATCAAGGACCTCACGGAGAATGAGGTTTACCAGACGGTGGCTGCTACCGCAAAGCAGTTCATCTCCGACAACTGGATCAAGACAAACAAGACGTATGCAGAGCGCCAGGAGAAGCAGATCTACTATTTCTCCATCGAATTCCTGCTCGGCCGCCTGCTCAAGTCGAATCTCATCAATCTCGGCATCGAAGAGGCCGTCAAGGAAGTCCTGGAGGACTTCGATCTCAGCCTCGTCAAGACGTTCGATGAAGAGCCAGACGCAGGCCTCGGCAACGGCGGCCTCGGCCGCCTTGCCGCCTGCTTTATCGACTCGATGGCAGCACACCGCCTGCCGGGCCACGGCTGCAGCATCCGCTACCAGTACGGCCTGTTCGAGCAGAAGATCATCGAGGGCAACCAGGTCGAGATCCCGGACAACTGGCTCAAGAACGGCTTTGCCTGGGAGTACCGCAAGCCGGATAAGGCCATCGATGTCAAGTTCAACGGCAATGCCTACATGAAGAAGATGCCGGACGGCAGACTCAAGCTCGTCTACGAGAATCCGATGACGGTCATGGCTGTGCCTTACGACGTGCCGATCGTCGGTTATCACAACAACACGGTCAACACACTTCGCCTCTGGAATGCAGAGGTCAACCGCGACTTCTCCGACTACGGCCGCCTGACGCAGGAACAGATGCGCCAGAAGAACGAGTACCGCAACTTCGTCGAGAGCATCACGCGCTACCTCTATCCGGATGACAGCACCTACGATGGCCGTCGCCTGCGCCTTATACAGGAGTACTTCTTCGTCTCGGCCGGTGTCCAGAGCATCGTCCGTCACTACAAGAAGGTCGGCATGGACATCCATGACTTCGCCCAGAAGATCGCCATCCACATCAACGACACGCATCCGGCACTCTGCGTCGCCGAGCTCATGCGCATCCTCGTCGATGAGGAGGGTCTCGAGTGGAATGAGGCATGGGCCATTACGAAGAACACGATTGCCTACACGAACCACACGATCATGCCGGAGGCACTCGAGAAGTGGCCAATCGACATGTTCAAGCCGCTGCTGCCGCGCATCTACATGATCATCGACGAGATCAACCGCCGCTGGCTCATCGATGTGCGCGACCGCTATCCGAATAACGAGCAGAAAGTCCACGAGCTCTCCATCATCCAGGACGGCATGGTCCACATGGCCCGTCTGTCGATTGTCGGCTCGCACAGCGTCAACGGTGTCGCGAAGATCCACACGGACATCCTCAAGTCCACGACACTGCACGACTTCTACGAGTACAACCCGCGCATGTTCAACAACAAGACGAACGGCATCACGCACCGCCGCTGGCTCATGGGCGCAAACCCGGAGCTCTCGGACCTCATCGATGCGACCATCGGCAGCCGCCGCTGGCATCGTCATCCGGAGCAGCTCGACCTGCTCAACGACTACGTTGAGGATAAGCCGTTCCTTGAGAAGCTCGGCGCCATCAAGCACCTGCGCAAGGAAGGACTCGCGAAGTACGTCAAAGAGCACAATGGCATCGATGTCGATCCGGACAGCATCTTCGACATCCAGGTCAAGCGCATCCATTCATACAAGCGCCAGCTCATGAACATCCTGCACATCATGTACCAGTATCACAAGCTCAAGACGGATTCGGACTTCGACATGCTGCCGACGACGTACTTCTTCGGCGGCAAGGCTGCACCGGGCTACTACATCGCGAAGGAGACGATCCGCCTGATCAATGCCGTCGCGGACAAGGTCAACAACGATGCGAGTATCAAGGGCAAGATCAAGGTCGTATTCATCGAGAACTTCGGCGTCTCCATCGGCGAGATTGTCTATCCGGCGGCCGATGTCAGTGAGCAGATCTCCACGGCTTCGAAGGAAGCTTCGGGCACGGGCAACATGAAGTTCATGATGAACGGCGCCATCACGCTCGGCACGCTCGACGGCGCGAACGTCGAGATCCGCGAAGCGGTCGGTGGCGACGCGAACTGTGTGATCTTCGGCCTCAAGGCAGAGGAAGTTCTCAACTACTATGCGACGGGCACGTATTCTGCCTGGGATGAGTACAATACGAATGAGAACGTGCGCCTCGTCGTCAACCAGCTGACGGACGGCACGTACGGCAATTTCCAGTCACTGTCGGACTACCTGATCCGCGCAAACGATGAGTTCTTCATCCTCAAGGATTTCAATGCCTATGCTGACGCGCATGTCGAGATCATGAAGCGCTACCAGAAGCGCTTCCAGTGGCTGAAGTCCTCGGCCATCAACATCGCGAACTCGGGCGTCTTCTCGTCCGACCGCACGATCGATGAGTACGCAAATGAAATCTGGCAGGTCAAGCCGGTCATGATCCCGTAAGCTGTGAATCGCAGGGGCTATGCCCCTGCCCGATTCCAAGGGGATACACAGAGGGGGATTATTGTGAAAACATCAGAATTAAGCGAGTTCGACCTCTATCTCTTCCATCAGGGGACGAATTATCATGCATATGAGATGCTCGGCGCTCATTTTGTCGAGAGCGACGGCAAGAAGGGCGTGCGCTTTGCTGTCTGGGCACCGCATGCGAAGTCCATCAGCGTCGTCGGTGACTTCAATGAGTGGGATACGCGCATCAATCCGATGACGCGCGGCCGCGACGGCGAGATCTGGGAGGTATTCGTCCCAGGTATCGAGGAAGGCGCCATCTACAAGTATGCGATCGAGCCGCAGTGGGGAGGGCCGCGCATCATGAAGGCCGACCCGTACGGCTTCTATGCGGAGAAAAAGCCGAACACGGCATCGCGCGTCTACGACCTCTCGAAGTACGAGTGGAAGGATGGCGACTGGTTCGAGCAGAAGAAGAAGGAATCATCCTATGAGCGCCCGATGCTGACGTATGAAGTGCATGCAGGCTCCTGGCGCCGCACGAAGGATGGAGAGTACCTGTCCTATCGCGACCTCGCGGATCAGCTCATCGACTACGTCAAGAAGATGAACTACACGCACATCGAGTTCATGCCGCTCTGCGAGCATCCCTTCGATGGCTCGTGGGGCTACCAGATCACGGGTTATTACGCCGTGACGAGTCGCTTCGGCACACCGGACGACTTCCGCTATCTTGTGGACAAGGCGCATGAGAACGGCATCGCCGTCATCATGGACTGGGTCCCGGGCCATTTCTGCAAGGATGAGCAGGGCTTGCGCCACTTCGATGGCCAGACGCTCTACGAGTCCGACAACGAGCAGCTTGCCGAGAACTGGGAGTGGGGCACGACAAACTTCGACTACGGCCGCACGGAGGTCCAGAGCTTCCTGATCTCGAACGCGATGTTCTGGTTCGAGGAGTTCCACATCGACGGTCTGCGCATCGATGCAGTCGCGAATATGCTCTACCTCAACTATGGCCGCAAGGACGGCGAGTGGACGCCGAACAAGTACGGCGACACGGGCAACCTCGAGGCCATGGACTTCCTCAAGAAACTCAATGAGAGCATCTTCAAGTACCATCCGCAGGCCTTGATGATTGCCGAGGAATCGACGGCCTGGCCGCTGATCTCGAAGCCTGTCTACATGGGTGGCATGGGCTTCAACTACAAGTGGAACATGGGCTGGATGAACGACATGCTCAAGTACATGTCGCTCGACCCGATTTATCGCAAGTGGAACCACGACAAGGTCACGTTCTCCTTCATGTATGCGTTCAGCGAGAACTTCGTGCTGCCGCTCTCGCACGATGAGGTCGTGCACGGCAAGTGTTCGCTGATCAGCAAGATGCCTGGCGATTACTGGCAGAAGTTTGCCGGCCTGCGCACGTTCTTCGCGTACTGGATCGCACATCCAGGCAAGAAGCTGCTGTTCATGGGTGGCGAGTTCGGCCAGTTCATCGAGTGGAATTACGATGACAGCCTCGACTGGCATCTGCCGCAGCAGTATCCGATGCACAAGAAGATGCTCGAGTACAGCCGCGCGCTCAACAAGTTCTACTGCGACCACAAGGCGCTCTGGCAGGTCGACTTCGACTGGAATGGCTTCCAGTGGATCGATTGCAACGACAACGAGAACAGCGTCGTCTCCTTCATCCGAAAGGCGGAGGACCCGTCCGACTACATCGTCGCCGTCTGCAACTTCACGCCGGAGGTCCGCCACGATTACCGCATCGGCGTGCCGGAGAAAGGCAGTTACATCGAGGTGTTCAACTCGGATGATGAGGCCTTCGGCGGCAGCGGTGTCAAGAATGAGGGCGAGATCAAGACGGAGGATGTCAAGTGGCATGACCGCGATCAGTCCATCCTCTTGACCATCCCGCCGATGGCGACCATCTACCTGCGCCACAAGGGACAAGTGGCATCTGGCCGGAATTCTTTTGACGAGGCTCCGGCGGAGCTCGAGGTCAGAGGCCATGAAGAGAAAAGTTCTGCCGACAAGGCAGAAGCCGCCGAAGCAATGCCGAAGAAGACGGTGAAGAGACGTACGGTTGCGAAGAAAGCAGAGCCTTCGGAAGGGGCTCCTGCGGACAAGCCGAAGCGCCGCGGCCGTCCTCGCATGACGGAGGAAGAGAAGGCTGCCGCCAAGGCCAAGAGAGAGGCCGAAAAGGCCGCCAAGGCCGCAGCAGAGGGCGAGGCTGCGCCGAAGAAGGCGCGACGCCGTCGCTCTACGGCCGCCAAGACGACGGCAAAGAAGACGACACGCAAGACAACGGCCAAGAAGACCGCCAGCAAGACGGCAAAAGCCGCAGCCGGTGAATCCTGATCTTGTTCAGTTCCTGTTATCGATATTGCAATGTACACTATGAGGGGGATTCTGGAATGAAAGTTCTATATGTTGCTTCTGAGGCTGTGCCTTTTGCCAAGACGGGCGGCCTTGCCGATGTGGCTGGCTCGCTGCCGAAGGCTCTCAAGGCCGAGGGCGTCGATGTCCGCGTCATCATGCCGAAATTCGGCAAGATCCCGGAGAAGTTCCGCGATGCGATGGAGCATGTCTACGACGGGGAGATCCCTGTCGCCTGGCGTTCCAAGTTCGTTGGCCTCGACAAGCTCGAGCACGACGGCGTTACGTACTACTTTGTCGACAACGAAGAGTACTTCAAGCGCGAGGGCTTCTACGGCTATGACGATGATGCAGAGCGCTTCTCGTTCTTCTGCCGCGCCGTCCTGAACCTGCTGCCCGCCATGGACTTTTGGCCGGATGTCATCCATACGAATGACTGGCACTCTGGCCTCGTCAATGTTCTGCTGAAGATCGAGCACCAGGGCGATGAGCGTTACGAGAACATCCGCACGCTCTACACGATCCACAATCTCAAGTATCAGGGCGTCTTCCCGAAGAACGTCATGAGCGATGTACTCGGCCTTGACTGGAAGTACTTCAACAACGGCGACCTCGAGTTCTACGATGCCGTCAACTTCATGAAGGGTGGCCTGATTTACGCCGACTACATCTCGACGGTCAGCAAGACGTACGCCAAGGAGATCCAGTACGAGTACTTCGGCGAGCATCTCGACGGCCTGCTGCGCAGCCGCCAAGACACGCTCTTCGGCATTGTCAACGGCATTGACTATGATGTCTACAACCCGAGCAAGGACAAGAACCTCTACGAGGGCTACGATGTCACGACGCTCGACCGCAAGGCCGACAACAAGGTCCTCTTGCAGAAGGACCTCGGGCTGCCAATCAGCCGCCGCACGCCGATGGTCGCCATGGTCACGCGTCTCGTCGCTGCGAAGGGCCTTGACCTCGTCGTGCGCATGATGGACGAGATCCTGCAGCATGAGGATATCCAGTTCGTCCTGCTGGGAACGGGCGACAAGGCGTATGAGGATTGGTTCAAGGGCCTGGCTTGGCGCTTCCCGAAGAAGGTTTCGGCCAATATCTACTTCTCGAACCAGCTCGCACAGCGCATTTACGCGGCCTCGGATATCTTCCTGATGCCGTCGAATTACGAACCGTGCGGCATCGGCCAGCTCATCGCGCTGCGCTACGGCTCTGTGCCGGTCGTGCGCGAGACGGGCGGTCTCAAGGACACGATCATCCCGTACGACAAGTACACGAAGCAGGGCAATGGCTTCCGCTTCGCCGACTACAATGCGCATGAGATGATGTATGCCCTCAAGCGCGCCCTGAGCGCCTATGAGAACTATGAGGAATGGAAGCAGATCGTGGAGAATGCCATGAATTCGGATTACAGCTGGAAGGAATCGGCTCGCGAATACAAGGCACTCTATGAGAAGCTGACTGGCTCGGAAGCATGAGAGAAAATAGAAAATAGAGCAAGTAAGTGAGAAGGAGGGCGGCAGATGATGCCGCCTTTCTTGTTGGGAAGGAGGAGTTTTCATGCTGACACAGGATCAAGTCTGGCATGATTCTCAGGATATCAACTACCGATCGCCCGTCGGGGCGGCTGAAGCGGGATCAAAGGTCAGGATGGGGCTGCGCCTGCGCACGAAGGAGGGCATCCGGCAGGTCATCCTGCGCTGCTGGCAGGACCAGACAGGGGAGCATCTGATTCCCTTGGAGACGCAGGACGACCCGTTTCAGGAGGAGCATTTCTACAGCGGTTGGCTGCCGCTGCCAGAAAAGGGAGGCCTCGTCTGGTATTACTTCATCATCTCGATGGAGGACGGTACCTGGTACTACGGCAACAATCCAGAACAACTCGGCGGCATGGGCACGCTCTACGACCATGTGCCGCCATCGTTCCAGATCGCGGTATTCAACAAGGGGGCCAAGACGCCGGACTGGTTCAAGCACGCTGTCATGTACCAGATCTTCCCGGACCGCTTCTCGCGCGACGGCAATGCCATCATCGAGAAGAGGGGCGCGGTCTTCCATGCCAGCTGGCAGGATGATCCGTGCTACTACAAGGACCCGGACACGAAGGAGATCGTCGCCTACGACTTCTTCGGCGGCAATCTCAAGGGCATCGAGAAGAAACTCGACTACCTCAAGGGCCTTGGCATCTCGGTCATCTACCTGAACCCGGTATTCGAGTCGGAGAGCAACCATCACTACGACACGGGCGACTACCACAAGATCGACCCAATCCTCGGCTCGAATGAAGACTTCCGCCATCTCGTCGATGTGGCAAAGGCCAAGGGCATCCGCATCATCATCGATGGCGTCTTCAGCCACACGGGCAGCAACAGCCGCTACTTCAACCGCGAGGGCCAGTACGACACGATAGGCGCCTTCCAGTCACCGGATTCCCCTTATTTTGAGTGGTATAACTTCCGCAATTTCCCTTACGAATACGAGAGCTGGTGGAATTTCTCCACGCTGCCTGACGTCAAGGAGACGACGCCTTCCTACATGGACTTCATCATCTACGACAAGGACAGCGTGCTGCACCACTGGATGAAGGAAGGCATTGCTGGCTGGCGCCTCGATGTCATCGACGAGCTGCCGGCGGCCTTCTCGCAGTCGTTCTTTGCAGAGCTCAAGAAGACAGATCCCGATGCCGTCATGATCGGCGAGGTCTGGGAGGATGCGTCGCACAAAGTCGCCTACGGCGTGCCGCGCGAATACCTCTGCGGGCAGGAGATGGATTCGGCGATGAACTACCCGTTCCGCCAGATCCTCTTTGACTTCCTGCTCGGCCGCACAGACGCGAAGATGAGCCTGCGCCGCTTCGAGAGCCTGCGCGAGAATTACCCGCGCGAGAACTTCTATGCGATGATGAACCTCATCGGCAGCCACGATGTGGAACGCGCCGTCACGGTGCTCGGTGAGGAGCCGTTCTACGACGGCATGCCGGCCATCGAGCAGTCGCGCGCGCACCTGTCGGACGACCAGTACAACCTCGGCATGGCGCGCCTCTTCATGGCGGCGCTCTGGCAGATGACATATCCGGGCGTGCCGTGCATCTACTACGGCGATGAGATCGCGATGCAGGGCTTCAAGGACCCGTACAACCGCCGCCCCTACAACTGGGCGAATGGCGACACGTACGTCAGGAGCCGCTATGAGCGCATGATCCGCGTGCGCAACGAGCACACGGCCCTGCAGACGGGCGAGCTGTTGCCGCTCTATGCGGAGGACGATGTCATGGCCTTCGCGCGCCTCGTGCGCGGCGGCCGCGATGTTTTCGGCGAGCCAGCGAAGGACGAGTGTTTCATCTCGCTCTTCAACAGGAGTCTCAAGGAGACGAAGACGGTCACGTTGCAGGTCGGCGACTTTGCGGACGGCGTCTTCGCTGATGCCTTCCACCCGGAGACGCGCTTCACAGTCGAGAACGGCCAGCTGACCGTCGATATCCTGCCGCTCAAGGGTTTCCTGCTGCAGAACATACCGCCAGAGCACCACTACAAGCATGAGGCCGGTGTCCTGCTGCATCCGACGTCGCTGCCGTCAAAGTACGGCGTCGGCGATTTCGGCAAAGAAGCTTATCGCTTCGTCGACTTCCTCGCTAAGGCGGGCCAGCACGTCTGGCAGATCCTTCCGCTCGGCCCGGTCGGTTACAGCTATTCGCCGTACCAGTCGCCTTCAGCCTTTGCGGGCAACCCGCTGCTCATCGACATCGATGTGCTCATCGAGAGGGGCTGGCTCAGCAAGCAGGAGGCCAAGGTCACCTATGCCGACTTCGATTCGTCGGCTGACTTCGAGCAGGCGCGCGTCTTCAAGAACAAGTGCCTGCGCAAGGCACATGCAGCTTTCCAGCGCGATGCAGCAGCACAGCCGGACTACGAAGCCTTCTGCCGCGATGAGGCAGACTGGCTCGATGATTACGCGCTTTTTGAGGCAGCCAAGAAGGAATACGACAACAAGGGCTGGATGGACTGGCCGGAGAACGTCAAGAAACGGGAGCCGGCGGCAATCGCATCGCTGAAGAGCCGCTTGGAGGAAGACATCGCACTGCAGAAGTTCATGCAGTACATCTTCCACCGCCAGTGGCAGCACCTGCACGATTACGCAAAGGAGAAGGGCATCCGCATCATGGGCGATATGCCGATCTTCCTCGCGCAGGACAGCGCCGATGTCTGGGCCAACCAGCAGCTCTTCGACCTCAATCCGGACGGCACGGCCCATACGGTCGCCGGTGTACCGCCCGATTACTTCAGCGCGACGGGGCAGCTCTGGGGCAACCCGCAGTATGACTGGCAGGCCATGAAGGCGGAGAATTACACGTGGTGGAAGAAGCGCTTCCACAAGCTCTACTCGATGGTGGACATCGTGCGCATCGATCACTTCCGCGGCTTTGAGTCGTACTGGGAAGTCGACGGCAAGGCGAAGAACGCCATCCAGGGGCGCTGGCTGCCGGGACCTGGCAAGCCGTTCTTCGACGAGGTGCGCCGCGCGCTCGGCAGCCTGCCCATCGTGGCAGAGGACCTCGGCATCATCACGCCGGAGGTCGAGAAGCTCCGCGATGACTGCGGCTTCCCGGGCATGAAGGTGCTCGAGTTCACGCTCTATCTCAACCACCAGCACCGCCTGAGCACCGTTGTGCCGGAGAACAGCATCGTCTATACGGGCACGCACGACAACAACACGATCGTCGGCTGGCTCAAGGACGAGATCTCACCGTCGCTGCGCAAGGCCATTGCCGATCTCGTGCGCGCCGATGTGCGCAAGCCGGAGGAGATTGCACGCCATCTCATCGGCTTTGCCTATGCGTCGAACGCGCGCCTCGCCGTCATCCCGATGCAGGACCTCCTACAGCTTGACGGCAGTGCCCGCATGAACACACCGGGCACTTCGGACGGCAACTGGAAGTGGTGCATGCGCCCGGGCGACCTCGAGAAAGTTGATGCGGCGAAGCTCCATGCGCTCGCCGTCCGCACGGGCCGCGCCTGATCGATCGACTGGCCACTTCACTGTGGGAATGAGATGAATGACAGCTCTATCTTGAAAAAGATGGAGCTGTCATTTTTGTTTTTCATGTTTTTGTGGTATCCTAGTATCGTATTGTTTTTCAGCAATCTGGATACCTGCAGGAATAGAGGTGTTTTTCATGATCGATATACCAGCGAACTGGATGGAGAAGATCCAGAACGTCGATTGGTCGAAAGTACGGGAATCCGTCAAGGATTATGGCCCAGCCATCAAGGTGCTGCAGCAGACCTGGTCGAAAGAATCCCTGCTCGAGATCAGCCAGGGCAAGCTCTTCGTGCCGGATTCGGTCATCAATGAAGCCATTGCCAAGAAGATCCCGGAGGGCAGCTCCGTCACGGGCGTGACAATCAAGTCGCATGCGAACGGACGCCTCGACATCCGGGCGGAGACGAAGAGAGTCGGCCCCGTCGAGCTGTCGGGCGAGATCCAGGAGTTCGTCCACGAGGGCGACAAGTCGTACATGAAGTACCGCGTGCGCAGCCGCAACATCCCGGAGCATGGCTTGATGTCGTGGATTTTCTCACGCGTCTCGCTTGCCATGGCAGAACGCATGGTGGGCCATGTGGAGCTTTCCGATGACCTGCCGATATCCATCCGCCACAATACGGTCACCGTTGACTACAGCAAGGTGCTCGCCGAGTCGGACTTCGGCAAGACAGAGTACCAGGGCCACAAGCTCATGGACATGCTGGAAATCGAGGGCGCCAAGCCGAAAGACGGCGGCATCGAGTTCGACACGAAGCTCAATGTCCCCGACGATGTCAAGAAGGCGCTGGTGGCCGTGCTGGCCGACCAGATGGAATAAAAAAGATGGAATGAGATAAGAGGGGAGCGATTCTTTGAGAAAGCAGATTGTAGCACTCGCAGCAGTGTTCTGTACACTCGCCGTGACGCTCACTGGCATGCCAGAGGCCGCGGCGCACCACAAGAATGAACAGAAAGTAGAGAAGATCCTCTACATCCCGCACGACAACCGCCCAATCTCGGACAAGCAGACGGCGGAAGTCATCAGCAAGCTCGGCTATGAAGTCGTCGTGCCGCCCGACAACATGCTCGGCAGCCGCACGGATCTCGGTCACCCCGATGAGCTCTGGAACTGGCTCAAGCAGAATGCGCAGGATGCCGATGCTGCCGTCATCTCGTCGGACTCGATGCTCTACGGCAGCCTCGTCGGCTCGCGCAAGCACGAGTACAGCAAGAAAGAGGTGCTCGAGCGCGCCGACCGCTTCCAGTCGTTCCGCAAGGAGCACCCGAAGATGGAGCTCTACGTCTTCGGTTCGATCATGCGCACGCCGCGCTCCGGTGAGGCGTCGGGCCATGAGGAGCCGGGCTACTACCGCAACTACGGCGCGGATATCTTCCGCTACACCGTCCTCAAGGACAAGGAGGAGATGGAGGGCCTGACGCGCCGCGAGAAGAAGGAGTACGACTTCCTGCAGCGCCTGATCCCAAAGGCATCGCTCGCGGACTGGATGGGCCGCCGCGAGAAGAACTTTGCGGCCAACGAGAAGATGATCGACCTGACGCGCAAGAATGCCTTCAACTACTTCGTGCTGGGCCGCGATGACAATGCGCCGTATTCGCAGACGCACCTCGAGAGCCGCCACCTCGCCGCAGCGGGCCAGGACCTCGGCAAGACGCGCTTCCAGGCCATGGCGGGCATCGATGAGATCGGCATGCTGTTGCTCACGCGTGCCGTCAATGACATGCGCCGCGATGTGCCGTTCGTCTACGTCCGCTACAACTGGGGCAAGGGCGAGTTCACGGTCCCGTCGTACTCCGATGAGAAGATCGGCGATTCAATCGCGGCGGCCATCACGGCTGCTGGCGGCATGCAGGTCAAGTCTCCTGAGAAGGCTGACCTCGTGCTGACGGTCAACACGAATCCGAACGGCAAGACGTACGAGGCCAATGACCGCGCCAATGACGGCACGCCGCGCGAGGGCACGAAGTACTTCGCCGATATCGTCAGCGACTACGTTGGCAAGGGCTACCCTGTCGCTATTGCCGATATCGCCTACGCGAACGGCTCTGACAATGCTCTGATGGACGAGCTGCGCGACCGCGGCCTGCTCTTCAAGCTGCGCGCCTATGCGGGCTGGAACACGCCGACGAACAGCACGGGCTTCGTCATCGGCGAGGGCATGATGGCCGAGCACATGAAGGATGAGGCCGTCGATGACCTGTTGCTCACGCGCTACCTCGACGATTGGGCCTATCAGGCCAACGTGCGCAATACGATTGCCCGTCAGCTGACCTGGCTGCGCGGCGACGGCGTCTACGGCAGCCTCGACTCGAAGATGGGGGCCGTGGCGACGCGCTCCGAGCGCATGCTCACGCGCTTCGTCGAGGAAAATCTGCCGCCGATCGACTCGCTCGCCTACATCGAAGTGCGTTTCCCGTGGAACCGCATGTTCGAGTCCGACATCATCCACACGGCGGATGAGCCGGTCGACATCTCCTACTTCCCCAAGAAGTGAGAGATGCGACGCGGAGCTATGAGATAAAAGAAAGACCTGCCGGGAGCTTTGCTTCCAGCAGGTCTTTTTTGTGCCACTCAAGAGCGGCGCTTTGCGGCCGTGACGATCTCGGGGCCGAGCGCCTGGCAGCGCTCGATGTCGCTGTCCGCGACATCTGCGTCGGTGTAGATGGCGCGGATGTTCTCGTAGGGGAAAATCAGCTCGGACGCATCGCGGTGGAATTTCACAGACTCCGTCAGCACGATGATGCCGCGAGCCTGGGCGGCCATGGCCTGCGCCGCTTCGATGCGCAGGTGGTCGCTGCTCTTGACGCCGCGCTCGTCCATGCCGTCGATGCCGAGGAAGAACTTGTCCACCTTGAAGTTGCGGGCGCAGAGGCCGACGAGCGGGCCGACCATGACCTGCGCTTCATTCTGGTAGCTGCCGCCGAGCAGAATGATGCGGGCCGAGCGCATCTTGCGCACGA
Organism: Mitsuokella jalaludinii; assembly: GCF_928722185.1. Taxonomy (NCBI): domain Bacteria; kingdom Bacillati; phylum Bacillota; class Negativicutes; order Selenomonadales; family Selenomonadaceae; genus Mitsuokella; species Mitsuokella jalaludinii. The sequence goes on along the minus strand of NZ_CAKMXA010000001.1, from coordinate 1,061,409 downwards.
AGCTCGCGATGAAGGCGGAATTCGTGATGATGGTGATGTGGCAGTCGCGCGCACAGAGTTCCTCGGCGAGCAGCGTGCAACAGCTGCCTGACTCGATCATGACCGTCTCGCCGGGCTGGACGCAGCGCGCTGCCCGCTCGGCGATGCGGCGCTTGTTCTCGTAGTGGAAGGAGAGATGATGGCCGATGTCGTCGCTCGCCACCATGCAGGCAAAGCCGTGCTCGCGCTTCAGGAGGCCTTGATGGGCGAGCATGTTGAGGTCCTTGCGTATCGTGACCTCGGATACACCGAGCTTTGCGGAGAGTTCCGTAACGGCCAGGCGCCCGTTCTGGCAGATGAGATCGAGGAGTTTCATATGACGGGGGTGCATCAGATTCGTTCCTTTCGTCAATATTTGTCAACAACACAAAACTCCCCCTGCCGCAGGCAAGGGGAGCTCTTTCAGGCAATGCAATCAGGCGTTCTCTTTGCGGAATTTCTCCATGAAATCCGCAAGGGCAACAGCGCCTTCGTACGGCATCGCGTTGTAGATCGAAGCGCGCATGCCGCCGACGCTGCGGTGACCCTTGACACCGCTGAGCTGATGCGTGAGCGCCTCAGCGATGAACTTCTTCTCGAGTTCCTCACTCGGCAGGCGGAAGGTGACGTTCATGAAGGAACGGCTATCCTTGTCAGCATGACCGCGGTAGAAGCCGTTGGAGCTATCGATGGCGTCGTAGACGACCTTGGCCTTGCGCTCGTTGCGGCGTGCCATTTCCTCGAGGCCGCCCTGCGATTTGATCCAGGCAGCGACCTTGCCGACCATGTAGATGCAGAAGGCTGGGGGAGTGTTGTAGAGCGAATCCTTCTTGTAGAACGTGCTGTAGCGGAACATCGTCGGCAGGGACTCAGGGCTGTTTTCGAGCAGGCTCTTCTTGGCGACGACGAGTACGACACCGGCCGGGCCGAGGTTCTTCTGGACACCGGCGTAGATGAAGTCGAACTTGTGGAAGTCAATCGGGCGCGAGAGCATGTCGGAGGACATGTCGGCGAAGAGCGGCACGCCGTTCGTTTCCGGGATGTAGTGGTACTCTGTGCCGTAGATCGTGTTGTTGTAGCAGACATGGACGTAGGCAGCGTTCGGGTCAATCTTGAGCTCAGACTGCTGCGGCACATGGTGGTAGCCCGTCTCCTTGCTCGAGGCGACGATTTCGCCGACTCCGAGATGCTCGGCCTCTTTGTAGGCTTTTTCGGCGAAGCTGCCGGAGAGCACATAGCTGCCTGGATGCTCTTTCGTTGCGAAGTTCAGCGGGATCATCGCGAACTGCTGGCTGGCGCCGCCCTGGCAGAAGAGCACTTCGTAGTCATCGCCGAGCCCCATGAGCTCCTTGATGTCCTGCTTTGCCTTCTCGTGGACAGCGGCGTACTGCGGTGCGCGGTGGCTGATCTCCAGGATGGACATCCCGCTGTTGTTGAAGTTCAGGAACTCTGCCTGTGCTTCCTTGAGTACCTCGAGCGGCAGCGTTGCCGGACCCGGATTGAAATTGTAGACGCGACCTGCTTCCATGAAAAAAACCTCCCAAAACGTATAGAATCTTGGTATTCCTTGATATCCCTGGCGGGTGATTCGCTGCTTTCCAGCTTTTGAAGCGCCGGATTCCTCATATTGTCCATTCATTGTGGACAAGCGGCGTTTTTTATATTCTAGCGCGAAAAAAACAGAAAAGCAAGCAGAAAAATAAAAACTGTTTTTTCGGAGCAGACACTTGACGGCTGAAAATGGATGGCCTATAATACACTTATGCACGAAAAATGCACAATACGAAAAGGCGAAGATGGGGAAGCCGAGATGAAGACCCTTCAAGAGAGCTGGCGTCAGGTGCGAGCCAGCAGGGAACATCGAGGTTCCGCCCCGGAGCAGCTGATGAAAGTCAGACGGGCATGCCCGTTACAGCATCGAGAGAGAGGCTTTGCCTCACTTGGGTGGCACCACGGAATCGAGCGTTTCGTCCCAAATCGGGACGGGCGCTTTTTTTGTTGATGGACAAGGAGAGAAGAATCATGAAGGTATTAGCAGCAGATGGTATTTCGCCGAAAGGCATTGAGCTCTTGCAGAAGGACTTCGAGGTTGTCGTCAAGGATAAGCTTCCGGCAGAGGAACTGCTCGAGATCATCCCGGACTTCGATGCGCTGATCGTGCGCTCGGCCTCGAAGGTCACGGCAGAGGTCATCGCGCGCGCCGAGAAGCTCAAGATCATCGGCCGCGCCGGTGTCGGCGTCGACAACATCGATATCCCGGCTGCGACGGCCAAGGGTATCATCGTCATCAACTCCCCGGGCGGCAACACGATCGCGGCAACGGAGCACACGATGGCCATGATGCTCGCGATGTCGCGCAACATCCCGATCGCGAATGAGACGATGCACAAGGGCGAGTGGAACCGCAAGAAGTACGTCGGCGTCGAGCTGCGCGGCAAGACGCTCGGTGTCATCGGCATGGGCCGCATCGGCTCGGGCGTGGCCAAGCGCGCGATGGCTTTCGACATGAACGTGCTCGCCTACGATCCGTATATTAATGAAGAGCGCGCGAAGGCGCTCGGAGTCAAGATTGCGACGTTCGATGAGGTCATCGAGAACTCCGATTTCATCACGGTACACATGCCGCTGACGAAGGACACGAAGGGCATGATCGCGATGGAGCAGATGAAGAAGATGAAGCCGGGTGTCCGCCTCGTCAACTGCGCGCGCGGCGGCATCATCGACGAGGCAGACCTCGCTGAGGCGCTCAAGCAGGGCATTGTCGCAGCAGCTGCCATCGATGTCTACACGAGCGAGCCGCCTGCCGAGAAGGGCAATCCTTTGCTCGAGGCACCGAACATCGTGCTGACGCCGCATCTCGGCGCTTCGACGGTCGAGGCGCAGATCGGTGTATCGGTCGATGTCGCCAAGGGCATCATCGCGGCGCTGCACGGTGAACCCGTCGCGACGGCCGTCAACATGGCGCCTGTCTCCCCGCAGGTCATGCGCGTTATCGCGCCGTACCTCACGCTGGCCGAGCGCCTCGGCGGCACGGTCGTCGGCCTCGCCGACGGTCCAATCGAGTCGGTTGAAGTCACCTACAACGGCGAGATCACGGAGGTCAACACGGGCCTCCTGACGACGGCCGTCATCAAGGGCCTTCTCAATCCTGTCATGGAGAACGAGGTCAACTACGTCAATGCACCGGGCCTCGCCAAAGAGCGCGGCATCAAGGTGTCGGAACGCAAGGACCGCGCATCTGAGGACTTCGCCAACCTCATCACGGTCGACGTCGTCGCCGGCGGCCAGAAGCTCTCCGTACAGGGCACGCTGTTCGGCACGCAGGGCCGCATCGTCCGCATCAATGACTTCCGCGTCGATGTCGATCCGCATGCGCGCATCCTGATCTGTCCGCACATCAATCGCCCGGGCGTCATCGGCACGGTTGGCACGCTGCTCGGCGGCAATGGCGTCAACATCTCGGCCATGCAGGTCGGCACGACGGAAGAAGAGGGCAAGAACCTCATGGTCCTGACGGTCGACAATGACATCCCGGCCGCTCTCTTAGAGACGGTCAAGGCGCTCGACGGCATCTTCGATGCCAAGCTCGTCAACTTCTATGAGATCTGAGCTTGCGCCCTATATATAGGAAGACAAGGAAAGCCTGTTGCATCTGCAACAGGCTTTTTTATTTCGTGATGATTCTTGTCTCTACGTTATCTCAGTGGAGTTCCAGCTCTGTCTCGCCGCGGATCTTGCCGGGCAGGAAGAGGGAGAGGATGAGGGCAGCAAGGACGGGCAGGAGCCAGGCGAGGCTGCTCTCGTGGAGCGGCAGGCTCTTTATGACAGCACCGGCCCAGTCAATCCCTGCGAATTGGTGCAGGATGTCAAGGGCTGAGATCAGGGCGGCCACAGCGACCGTCAGGCGCATGCCGAAGCGGGAGAGCGCGGCGAATTTGTTGAGGATCGTCATCAGGACGATCGTGATAGCGATCGGGTAGATGAAGAGCAGGATGGGCAGTGAGACTTTGATGATCTGGTTGAGCCCGAGATTGGCGAGCAGCAAGCTGACGAGGCTGACGAGCGTCGCGTATCGCTGGTACGACATGACGGGGAACTCCTCATAGAAGAACGTCGAGACGGCGGCAATGAGGCCGACTGTCGTCGTGAAGCAGGTCAGCGTGACCATGACGGCGAGGAAGTACATGCCAGCCGGTCCGAAGAGCTGGAGCGAGGACTGGGAGAGCACGTAGGCGCCGAGGTTGATGTGCGAGTCGCCGTAGACTTCTGGCGGGATTGGGAAGTGATTGCCGAGCAGCGCCAGCCCGAGGTAGAGCGAACCCATGAGGACGGCGACGGCGAGGCCGGCCATCCATACACTCGTGTAGTGCTCGCGTTCAGAGCGGAAGTGGATGCGGCGCATCTCGTTGAGCGCGAGGATGCAGAAGGCGAACGAGGCGAGCGTGTCCATCGTGTTGTATCCCTCGATGAAACCTGTGCCGAAGGCCGAGGCGCTGTACTTGCCGAGAGGTGCGGGGAGGCTCGTCGAGGTGTAGGCAAAGAGGCCTGTGATCATCAGGACGACGATGAGCACGGCGAACATCGGCGTCAGGACCTTGCCGAGGCGTGCGAGCAGCTTCGTCGGCGTGATGGCCAGCCACCAGGCGAAGGCGAAGTAGAGGATGGTGAAGATGGCGAGCGGCAGGGCGCCGTCACCCGTGATCGGCAGGACGCCGATGGAGAACGATGTGGCCGCCGTGCGCGGGATGGCCATGAGCGGGCCAATCGAGAGATAGATGAGGGAGAGTAGCAGCAATGAGAACAGCGGTGAGATCTTGCGGTTCATCTCGGCGCGGAAGCCGCCGGGGTTGAACGTGCCGATGATCAGCGCGATGACCGGCATGCCGATGCCAGAGAGCAGGAAGCCGAGGATTGCAGGTGCGAACATGCCGCCTGACATGAAGCCGAGCGATGGCGGGAAAATCAGATTGCCAGCGCCGAAGAACATGCCGAAGAGCAAGAGCCCAATCTGCAGGCCGTGCTTGAACATAGGAAAGACTCCTTTCGTATTGATGGGATGCGTATATGTGTTTGTCATGGGCATGACTCATCCATTCTAAGTGCTTTTCTCAGAAATGTCAATTCTGCATGGACAAATTTGTTTTTTCTGCCTCTATCCACTCTGATTTCCCCAAAAATGTACACAGCAATATCCTGTATCATGTATACAGATATAAAATAATCACGCTATTAAAGAAACATATCTAAAGTATACATGCATACAATTTGCAATACATGTAAACCTGCGCTATAATAAATCCACGGATGGAGGAATGACGTATGTATATGAAAGATATGCTTGTAATGAGAATAAAGTTGATTGCACTGAGTCAGATTCGCAATATTGAAGATTCTGTAAAACGGAATCCGATGGCGTATCGAAAAGACACAATGGAATACTGTGAGGCGATGTACGATATCATTGCGAGCATGTCGAAAGAGCGCCTGACGCGCATCGTCGTTCCGATTTACGAGAACTACGAGGAGATGGGCATGGCCGATGACTGCTATGTGGCCGATTCACTCATGATGATCGTCCTCGCACTCTATCAGAACGAGATCGGGGAAGAGACGATCTACGACATCGGCTGGACGAGCTACCTCGAAGATTACTTCCGCGTGCGCGCTGCCATTGCCTGAGTCATGGCGCGGCCGCCATCCTTTGCCATCATTTTGATTCCGAAAACTCCTGCTGAGGCAGGAGTTTTTTTCGTTGAGGGCGAATGTTCTTAACAGGGATACACTCGTCTGCAATCCAATTGCCAGAGTCAAAGGAGGCGATTATCTTGCCGATGTACCGGAAATCGATGCTGATCCTGCTGCTGATCGTCCTGGCAGTGGCCGGGGGCACCTACTATGGCTGCTACATGCAGGAGAAGGAGAGCATCCAGCTCGATGCAGCCTCGCAGGCTGTCAGTCAGGAAGACCGCGCGGAGATCACGGTGTATGTGACGGGGGCCATCAACAAGCCCGGCGTCGTGACCGTCAGGGAGGGCGCGCGCATGGCGGATGCGGTCAAGGCCTGCGGCGGACTGCTGCCGACAGCTGACGGCGAGAAGGTCAACATGGCGCAGGTGCTCAAGGACGGACAGCAGGTCCGCGTGCCGGAGAAGCAGGCGGGGAGCTCTGCTTTGCCGGCAAATACCGGCAAGGCCTCCTCTGCAGTCAAGACGAAGGCGGACGGCCCCATCAATATCAACACGGCCAGCGCGGAGGAGCTCGATGCGCTGCCTGGCATCGGCCCCGCCATGGCCAAGCGCATCATCGAGTACCGCGAGACGGAGGGAGCTTTCACCGCAATCGAGGACATCAAGAAAGTCAAGGGCATCGGTGAGGCGAAATTCGAGAAGATGAAGGACAAGATCTGCCTTTAATATCGGGAGGGTATCATGAAGACAGGACAGTATCCCGTACTCTTCCTCGCCGCTGTGCTGCTCGTGCTGGCACTTGGCATTGAGCTGTCGCTTGCACAGTCGTTCTCCATCCGCTGGGGAGGGGCTGCTCTGGCTGCCTTGCTGCTTGCATCTTTGCTCCTGCTATGGCGCGGGAACCGTCTCTGCGCCATCATGGTGCTGCTGCTCTTCTTCGCACTCGGCATCGTCCGGCTGCAGGCGGCGCTCTTTCTGCCGCCGGCGGACATCTCGTATTTCGCGGGGGCGGGCGCAGAGGTCAAGGTCAGCGGCACGATCGACGATGAGCCGCGCTGGACGCAGGCGGTGCTGCCGGATGGCAGCCGCATCTACAAGGTCCGCTATCTCGTGGCGGTGGAGCAGGTCAGGCGCCCGGGCGGCGACTGGCAGAAGGCCGCAGGGAAGTGCTATCTCTACGCGAGGGCGCCCGTCATGCCGGATAAGGTCGCTCGCATCGGCGATGCTGTGACGGCCTCGGGCAGGGTGCGCCTGCCGCGCGGCTACCAGAATCCCGGCCAGCTTGACACAGCTCTCCTCTTGCGCTCCGACGGCATCACGGCGAGCGTCGTGGCGGGCAAGGGCGGCGCGAAGACCGAGGCACGCGAAGGCCATGCATTCCGGCGCTTCATTGCCGGGATCCGCGAACATTACAGGACGGGCATGGAGCGCGCCATGCCGAAGGAAGATGCCGCGGCCGTCTTTGCCATGCTGTTCGGCGGCTATCAAGGGCTCTCTGAGGACCTCGTCGCGGACTTCCAGGCGACGGGCATCGTGCACATCCTCTCGGTGTCGGGCTCGCACATCAGCCTCATTGCGGCTGTCATGGCCTGGCTGGCCGCGGCGCTGCGCCTGCCGCGCACCGTCTCTGCTGCGCTCGTGCTCTCCTGCATCGCCCTCTACAGCATCCTGGCGGGCTGCGTGCCGCCTGTCATCCGCTCGGCCATCATGGGCGGACTGGCCTTCCTGGCCCTGGCGCTCGGGCGCGAGCGCGAATCGCGCTGTGTCCTGCTGCTGACGGGCATTTTCATGCTGCTCTGGAACCCGCTGCTGCTCTTCCACATCAGCTTCGAGCTGTCATATCTGGCGACGGCCGGGCTCTTGTTCCTCGCGCCTGTTTTCCGGGCATGGCTGCGCGCGAGGGGCATGCCAGATGTCCTAGCGATGGGCCTCGCCATCACCCTTTCAGCGCAGCTCGCGACGCTTCCTGTGCTCGCCTGGTACTTCGGGCAGGTGTCGCTTTCGGCACTGCTCGCTAATCTGCTCGTCGTGCCCATCCTGGAGCTCATCATCATCCTCGGGCTCTTTGCGGGGCTCGTGGCCTTCCTGCTGCCGCTTCTCGGCCATGTCGTCTTCGCTTTGACGAGTTTGCTGCTGGGATTGGCGGCGGAGCTCGCACACGTACTCGCGAGTCTCCCAGGCGGCATCTTCTACCTCTCGGCGATGGGCTGGCCTGCTGTCGTGCTCTACTACTTCGCGTTGGGCACTCTGCTGCTGACAGAAGAGCAGCGGGAATGGCTGCGGACCCGCCTTGTGCCCTGGCGACGGCCGGCGTTCGCGCTGTTTCTCGCGTTGGCGGCTGCTGTCGCAGTCTACCGTGCAGTCACGCCGGAGCGCCTCGCGGTCCACTTCCTCGATGTGGGACAGGGCGATGCGGCGCTCGTCGTGACGCCGAGGGGGCGGGCTCTGCTCATTGATACGGGCGGCACGCGCAATGGCAGCTTCGATATCGGCGCGCGCGTCGATGTGCCGTATCTCCTGCATCACGGCATCCGGGAGGTCGAGGCTGTCTTCCTGACGCACGCGCACGAGGACCACGCACAAGGCTGCGGTGCCATCCTGCAGAAGATGCCGGTCGGCCATGTATACACGGCGGACGAGGGCACGGCCGCCTATGCGCGCAGCATGGGGATAGGCGATGCCGACCCTTTGCTGCAGAAGTTCAGCCGGGCGCAGGAGGGCGATGCTTTGACCATAGACGGCGTCAAGGTGGAGGTGCTGTTTGCCCCGCCTGCGCCGGAGGGCGGCGGCACGGGCAATGAAGTCTCAAACGTCTACCGCGTTTCCTACGGCAGGGCGCAGTTCCTCTTCACGGGCGACCTCGTCAAGGAACAGGAGGCAAAGCTATTGGAGACGGGCAAAGACGTGCGGGCAGCGGTCCTCAAGGCCGGCCACCACGGCTCCGCGACATCGAGCTCGCTGGCATTCCTTCAGACTGTCAAGCCGCGCTACGGTGTCTTCTGTGTGGGCTTCGAGAATTCCTTTGGCCACCCGAAGGAAGAGGTCCTGCGCCGCTATGAGCAGCAGGGCATCGAGATCCTGCGCACGGACCAGGCAGGGGCCATCGTCTTTGAGACGGACGGAGAGAAGATGTGGGTGAGGACGCATGTCAAGCAGTCGTGACGTATTGGCAGATCTTGAGGTGATCGTATGGAATTTGCAGAACTGAATCCGGCGCAGCGCGAGGCGGTGGAGAACCTGTCGGACAACATCCTCTTGCTCGCGCCCGCTGGTACGGGCAAGACGAATACGCTGGCCTGCCGCATCGCCAACATACTGGCGGCAGAGCGGGCCGAGCCGGAGGAGATTCTCTGCCTGACTTTCACGAACAAGGCGTGCCGTGAGATGAAGGAGCGCATCGTCCTGCGCGCCGGCGAGGCCGGGCGGCGCGTGCTCGTCCGGACGTTCCATGGCTTCTGCTACGACGTCATCAAGACGGAGGCCAAGCGCCACTCGGATATCTTCGCGGACTTCACGATCTTCGATGAGGCGGACTGCCTCGCCATCATCCGAGATCTCCTGTCCGAGGATTGGCCCGTGCGCTCCGTCCAATCCTTGATTGCTCTCTTGAAGGAAGCGCGGACGGCGTACGGCCTCCAGACGGATGATGCTGAGGCCGACTACAAGGCTGCCCTGCAGAGATTATTGGCAGAAGACCCCGCTGCTGTCCGGAAGCTTGCCGTCACAGAGCACTACCAGTTCTACCGCCAGCTCTTCGAAGCGTGGCAGGCCTGGGGCCCGACAATCGCGGCGCGTTACGATGCGCGCCTCCACGATGTGCACGGCCTCGACTTCACGGATCTCATCGTGCAGGCCGAAGCGCTCTTTGCTCAGGCGGATATCGCCATCAAGTGGGCGCGCCGCTTCCTCTACATCAACATCGACGAGGTGCAGGACACGAGCGAGCTCGAGTACCGCATCCTCTCGCGCATCTTCGGCAGCAGCCGCCTGCTGCTCTGCGGCGATTACTTCCAGACCATCTACGAGTGGCGCGGCTCGCATCCCGAGGTCGTCCTGCGCGCCTATCAGCGCGACTGGCATCCGCGCCGCATCGTGCTGACGGAGAACTACCGCTCGACGCAGGTCCTCTTGAGCGCGTCCTTCGCGTGGCTGAAGAACCGCTTCCCCGAGCGCGTCTCGGCGCTCTACCCCGAGGGCATCCATGCGGTCAGCGCTGAGCACGGCCTGCCCATCGTGCTGAAGGGCGCGATGAGCTTCGCGGAGGAAGCACAGTGGATCTACTACAAGATCCAACAGCTGCCGGTGGAGGATTACGGGCGCGTCTGCATCCTGACGCGCAGCAACCGCTACAATAAAGACCTGTCGCTCTACTTCCGCAACCTTGGTTGCCATCTGGCGGAGGGCGAGCGCCTGCCCTTCATGCTACTCGATGAGCTCAAGTTCTTCCGGCGGCAGGAGGTCAAGGACGCGCTGGCCTTCCTGCGGCTCGTCGTCAACCCGCACGATGCGGCGAGCTTCGTGCGCATTCTCAACCGCTTCGGCAGGGGCATCGGCCCGGGCACGATACGCAAGATCTCGCACGAGTCGTATCGCCGGGCTGGCATCCGCATCACGGATTACCTCGACGAGGATGCGCGGCGCACGGGCGACCCGTTCGCAGTGCTTGTAGAGGCGTTCGAGGCGGAGGATATCGTCGTCTTCGACGTCGAGGCGACGGGTGTCGACCCGACGCGCGATGAGATCATCCAGATTGCCGGCCTGCGTCTCGGCCGGGACGGGAAGGCAAAGGCTGAGTTCAAGCGCCTCTTGAAGGCACGCCGCTCTGTTGGAGACAGCTACAAGGTGCACAAGATCAGCGACGCATTACTGCAGCAGGAAGGCCAGGAGCCGGAGGAAGTCCTGCGCGAGTTCTGCGCCTTTGCCGCGGGCAGCGTCATCGTCGGCCACAACGTCACGTATGACCTCAGCATCCTCGGCAGCGAGCTCGCGCGGCTCGGCCTGCCGCCACTCGCGTACCGGCGTTACTACGACACGCTCGACATCTTTCGCCGCTTCTACCCGAACCTGCCGAACCACAAGCTCGAGTACCTCGGCGAATTCTGTCATGTCTCGCACCGCTCTACACACGATGCAATGGACGATGTCTGCGCGACGGCCGAGATCCTCGTCTACGCCATCGAGAAGGATATACGCCCGCATGCCAGAGAGCGCAAGGAATTCATGGAGAAGTGGCAGGATGTATTCAACGAGCTCGCGGGACACATCAGCTCCATCCGGCGCGAGGCCGTGAGGATGCGCCCCTGGCAGCTGCTCGCCAAGATCGTCGTGGACATCGGCATCGATGATTACTACCGCAGGCGCGGGGAGGCGCAGCGTATCGAGAACCTTCGCGACCTCTTCCGGCAGGCGCGCGCGATGGACGACAGCGAGGCGCGCCCATTCGACGCCTTGATGCGCTTCCTCAACTACGTGACACTCTCCAACACGAACCTCGACGCCATGACGAAGCGGCAGCAGATCCCCATCGTCACCGTGCATCAGGCAAAGGGCGCGGAGTTCGACTACGTCTTCGTCGCGGGCCTGCAGGAGGGGACGTTCCCGGGACTCCAGGCAGAGAAGAACGACAGCCTCGATGAGGAAGCGCGCCTCTTCTACGTCGCCATCACGCGTCCGAAGCGCCAGCTCTTCCTGTCCTGGTGCCAGACGCAATACGGCCACTACACGCACATGAGCCGTTTCCTGCTCGACCTGCCGCGCGAGTTCGTGCAGAATGAGTGAGATGTTGGAATTATACTTCTTTTTGAAATACTATATACATTGCCGCGCTCGTATAGTATAATTTTTTTAGATGGCTATGACTGTAACGTTGTAAGCCTGAATGGGGATTTTCGATTTGGAAAGGAAGGGTTAGTTTTGGCTGATATGAAACAGTATGTTGAGGATGTGCTCGCGAGCATCGAGCAGAAGGATCCAGAGCAGAAGATGTTCCACGACACGGTATCCGAGGTATTCTCGAGCATTGTCCCAGTCCTGGAAGTGCATCCGGAGTACAGGGAGAACAAGATCCTGGAGCGCATGGTCGAGCCAGAGCGCACCGTCTCCTTCCGCGTGGTCTGGCAGGACGACAAGGGCGAGGTCCAGGTCAACCGCGGCTACCGCGTCCAGATGTCGAGCGCGATGGGCCCCTACAAGGGCGGCCTGCGCTTCCATCCGAGCGTCACGCTCGATGTCCTGAAGTTCCTGGCCTTCGAGCAGGTCTACAAGAATGCCCTGACGGGACTGCCAATCGGCGGCGCCAAGGGTGGCTCGGACTTTGACCCGCACGGGCGCAGCGACAATGAGGTCATGCACTTCTGCCAGAGTTTCATGACGGAGCTCTGCCGCCACATTGGCCCGAATGTCGACGTGCCGGCCGGGGACATCGGCGTCGGCGGCCGCGAGATCGGCTATCTCTTCGGCCAGTACAAGCGCATCCGCGACAGCTACGACGCCGGCGTGCTGACGGGCAAGCGCGTCGATTACTGGGGTTCTCTTGCGCGCACGGAAGCGACGGGCTACGGCCTGCTGTACTTCGTCAAGAATATGCTCGATGCCAAGGGCATTGACCTTGCAGGCAAGACGATTGTCGTCTCTGGCTCGGGCAATGTCGCGACGTATGCCATCGAGAAGGCGCAGGAGTACGGCGCGAAGGTCGTCACTTGCTCCGACTCGAACGGCTACATCTACGACCCGGAAGGCATCGACCTCGCCGCTGTCAAGGAGATCAAGCAGGTGCGCCGCGGCCGCATCAAGGAGTACGTCGAGAAGCATCCGCAGGCTGAGTACCACGAGGGCTGCCGCGGTGTCTGGACGGTCAAGTGCGACATCGCGCTGCCGTGCGCGACGCAGGGCGAGATCGACCTCGCGAGCGCCAAGGCGCTCGTCGCCAACGGTGTTACAGCTGTCGGCGAGGGCGCGAACATGCCGTCCTCGCTCGACGCCATCGCCTACTTCCAGCAGCAAAAGGTCCTCTTCGCGCCAGCCAAGGCTGCAAATGCCGGCGGTGTCGCTGTCTCAGCCCTCGAGATGGCGCAGAACTCGGAGCGCCTGCAGTGGACGTTCGAGGAAGTCGATGGCCGCCTCAAGGCTATCATGAAGAACATCTACGAGAGCGCTCGCAAGAATGCCGAGAAATACGCAGACCCCGACGACCTTGTCGCCGGTGCGAATATCACAGCCTTCGTGCGCGTCGCCGATGTCATGCTGGCTCAGGGGCTTGTCTGACCGAGAGCTTTCCCGATACGGACGGGCACAAAAGCGCCGCTTCATCTTTTGGTGGAGCGGCGTTCTTTTATGCTATAATGCTATCAGGAAGAAAGACTTTGGAAAGGGGCGTTGCTGGTGAAATTCGGCGAGTTCATGGCGGCCATCCGCAAGGGGGAGCTGCCGCATGTATTCCTGCTGAGCGGCGAGGAGCCGTACTACATCGATAAGGCGAAGGGGGCCCTGCTCGGGAGGCTCTTCCCGGACGGCGTCGGCATGGAGGATGCGCTGCAGAAGGTCAATGGCGACATGGCGCTCGCAGACCTGCTCGCGAGCATCGAAGCGGCGCCATTCTTTGCCGACAAGAATGTCATCGCCCTTTCGGGGACGAATCTCTTCCGGGAGAACAAGGCGCCTGCTGATACCAAGGAGCTCGAGGCGCTCTGCCATCAGCTCGGCAACATGCCGCCCTACAGCTACTTGATCTTCGTCGCGCCCTACAAGGCGGACAAGCGGCGAAAGCTCTACAAGGCATTGTCAAAAAATGGCCTTGTGCTCGAGGCGGAGCCCTTGCGCGCCTGGAACATCCAGGACTGGCTGCAGGACAAGCTGCGCGCCATCCACAAGGAGATGGACCGCGATGCTTACGCCTACTTTGCTGGAGCTGTCAGCATGATGCAGCAGATCTCGCTCTCGTACCTCGATAAGGAGTTCGACAAGCTCGCGCTCTTCAGCGAGGGGCGGCGCATCACGAAGGCGGAGCTCGTCGAAGTCTTCTCGGGCCTGCCGGAAGTCTCGGTCTTTGCGCTCATGGATGCCATCAGCGCGCGCGACAGCAAGAAGGCCCTGATGCTGCTGCACCGTCAATTGGCAGACGGCACGTACTTCACCGTGCTGCTGGCCCTGCTGACGCGCCACGTGCGCCAGCTCTGGCAGGCGAAGGTGCTCATGAAGAGGGGCGTGCGCGGCAAGGCGCTCGCCAAGCCACTGGAGCTCAATCCCTTCATCGCCGAGAAACTCGGGCGGGCGGCCGCTGCCTTCAAGGAGGATACCTTGAAGTGCGCGATGCTGCGGCTCATCGATGCCGACTATCTGCTCAAGACGGGACAGGCCGGCAATGAGATGCTCGAAGAGGCTGTCATCACGCTCTGCAGGAGATGAAAAACGCCATGGACTGCTGTGTGCGGCAATCCATGGCGTTTCTATACACAAAATCATTTTTTCTGAGGGAACGGCGCAAAGACCGTGCAGATGGCGGCGAGCGGCAGTGTCAGCGAGGAGACGAGCAGCGCCGGCGTCAGGCCAATCTGGTCGCCGAGGGCGGCGGTGATGGCCGTGCCGAGGCTGCCGAGGCCGAACGAGAAGCCGAGCATCATGCCCGAAGCCATGCCCTCACTGCCGGGCATGGCGCGCTGTGCCCAGACGAGAGAACTCGGCTGCGGCGCGAGCAGCAGGGCCCCTGTGAGGAAGAGTGCGATGAGTGACAGCGGCTCCGTGCCAGGATGCAGGTAGAAGTAGACCGTCGGGAAGATTGCGAGGGTCAGTGCGATGATGATGATGCGCTTGTGGGCGATGCGGTCGCCGAGGTAGCCGCCGACGAGCCCGCCAACCGTGCAGCCGACGAGGAAGAACGTCAGGAGCGTGCCTGACAGGATGCCCGAGTAGCCGTGGCTGACGAGCAGCAGGGGCAGGAGCGTCGACATCGAGACATGCGTGCAGCAGCGCAGGCCCATTGCGACGTTGAGGCGCAGGATGGCAGCATTGTGGAAAACTTCGCGCAGGTGGAAGACCTTGCCCTTGGCTTGCTCCGCGACTGTCGAGAAGCGCGTCAGGCCGCTCTTGAGGCAGACGAAGGCGAAGAGGAAGGCGGGCACCATGAGCCACGGAAGCTCTGCCATCGAGAAGCGGTCGAGGAAGGCGATGACGATGATCGGCGCGAGCGCGTAGCCGAGGTTGCCGCCCGCGATGTAGTACGACATCGAGCGGCCCTGGCGTTCCGACGGCGCCGTCTTGGCGACGAGCGTCGAGCCGAGCGGGTGGAAGGCCGAGACGGAGAGCCCCGTGAGGGCAATGATGGTGAAGAGCATCGCCTTCGTCGAGATCAGGCCAATCGAGCAGATGCAGATGGCGCCGAACGGGATGACCGGTATGAGGATGCGGCTGAGGTTGTGGCGGTCCATGACGTAGCCGAAGACGGGCTGCATCATGTTGCTCGTGATGGACAGGACCATGACAAGAAGGCCGCTGACCGTCAGCGAGATGCCGAGTTGCGGCATGATGATCGGCAGCAGGATCGGCAGGAAATTGCAGTAGAAATCATTGAGGAAGTGGCCTGTGCTCAGTAGCCAGGTGCCGTCTTTTTTCATACAGATACCTCCTTAACGGGACTGCCCGCCCATGGCCGCGAGCAGGCGTCTGATGGGCAGCAGGCGCAGGATGATGCAGCAGATCACGAACTCCGGGATGAGATACGTCGCGTTGAAGACGAGCGAGTAGGCGAGCGGGTTCATCCCCTCCGGTGCGTACGAGGCGAAGAAGACGACGCCGGACACCACATGGCAGAGGAAGCGCGCGAGAAACGCGAGCGCCGTACCGCGATAGAGATGGCCGCTCCAGAGGCCTGCGAGGCCCATCGCCATGTACGGCAGCGGGTAGTCGAAGAGCACCTGCACTGGATGGACGATGAAGGGGTCCTGGATGATGTTGATGAGGCCGTAGAGGAAGCCGGCGAGCGCGCCGATGCCGGGCCCATAGCGGTACGAGAGCAGGAGCAGCGGGACCATGGCACCGAGCGTGACACTGCCGCCCTGCGGCATGTGGAAGATGCGAATCTGATGGAGTACGATGGTCAGTGCGAGCATCAGCGCGATGTCGATGATCGTGCGCGTTGTCAGGCGGATGTGGCGCGTGTAGAGCCCGCCGAGGATCAGCACGAGCGTGCCGAGCATGGCAAAGCCTGCTGTCGGCGAGGCGAGAAGTTCAGTCATGATAACACTTCTTTCTAATATTAATGTGAGACGATTTACAACGACTCTCATTGTAACAAAGGTTACTGTGAAATACAAGGCGTTGTGCTACGATACAGAGAGTGAAAGAGGAGGATACGAACATGGGAAAATGGGCCGTTATTTATTCGTCAGTTACGGGCAATACGAGGACAATCGCAGAGGCAATCGCAGAGCAGGCAGGAGACGCCGATGTCTTTTGCGTGCAGGATGCGCCGGAGGACCTCTCGAGCTATGAGGTGGTGGCACTCGGCTACTGGCTCCGCCTCGGGCAGCCGGACCCGCTGATGCTCAAGTATCTGCCAAAGGTCCGCGATGCACAGGTCGTGTTCTTCCAGACGCATGGCACGTCACCGACGAGCGAGCACGCCATCACGAGCTTCGCGCGTGCTGGATACAATCTCGGCCCCGGCTGCACGATCCTCGGCACGTTCGGCTGCCGCGGCAAGATCAACCCTGCGATGCTCGCCAAGCGCAAGAACGCAGGTCCAGACGACCCGCACGGCGGTCCCCAGAGCATGGAGCGTTGGAAACTCGCCTCCACGCATCCCGATGCACAGGACATTGCCGACGCTAAGGATCTTGTCGATCGCATGAAGCACAAGATGGCCATGCGCGAGCGGTTCCTGGCAAAGAAGGCAGCCAAGCTGGCGGCTTTGCGGCAAAAAAAGACAGATAAAGATTAATCGCATAATTTGGCTCCTTTAGCGGGCCTATTTTTTTTGGAAGAAATAAAATAGAAAAGACGAATCATTCATCAAGAGATGTAGATAATTACAAAAACGTGTAGTATAATAAATTAAAACAAAATGTGCTTAAAGTTGACAGTATCATCTGTAAAGGTAGCTATTGCATCTGAACGTGTATCATGAGAGAGGGTTGAGGAATGTGTATCGGTTGACTTTTTCGTGCCATTGTGGCAGACGGCAATGAGGTGGGCAGCCATACCGACCATCATATGCCAATGCTGCGCGTGGATGAGAAGGGAAGAAGCTATATTGTGGAAGACGATGCAACGTATCGCCAGAACGTCCGATCCTCGTATGAGAAATTGTTCAATACCATCGGTGATATGAAGATTGAGGGGGGCAGCCGCTATGGCCTTACGCGGCTCCTACGTCCGCCAGAATTGGCAGTCAGCCGTCCGGGCTGTGCCGTTGCATTAGACGAGGGGTTCACTTACTTGGTCAGCGGCTCAGGCAGTGCCGAGGACTATGGCTCTGTTTCCATGGAGTCACTTGAGGGCATCATGGACCACATCGTCCACAAGCGCAACGGCGATGTGCGCCGCGGCGCCATCATGATTATGCATATGAGTGGAACGGCCACGCGCACGCCGTATGCACTTGATTTGCTGCTGACGAAGAATGATCAACGTCCGGAAGGCGACCCGAAGAAGTTCAAGGTCGGGCTGCTCGGAGATTATCTTATAGATGGCTACGACCAACGCATGGTGACACCGAAGGATATGCGTGAGAAGCGGATTGATTTTTAATAGTTGATATCTATATCAGGTCTAGGAAATATTATTCTTGTCAATATTTCCTAGACCTTGTTTTTATGAATAAAATCATTTTTAGCACGGTTATTGTCTTCTCTGTGACAATATGGTAGCATATGAGGTAGTTTCTGCGAAAAATGTTACATTTGGATGCCATTTGTATACACTATTTGGAAAAGAGGTGCTCAATAGGGCATGGAATCAACGAATGTATCGGATGAGGTGCTCAATCTCATGCCGGGGGCTGTGGCTCTGTTCCGGGCGGATGAAAGCATTTTTTGTGCCAATGAAGCGATGCAAGATCTGTATGACTGTCAGTCACAGAGGGAGTTCTTTGAGCTGACGGGGGCATCGTTCCGCGGCATGGTCTTGCCAGAGCATTACGAGTCCATTGCCATGATGGTGGAGAAGGCGATGCAACACGGCAGTGCTCTGCAGGGGGGCCTGCCGGTCAGTTACTCGTATCTTTCCTTCTGCATCTGCACGAAGACGGGCCGGTTCCGCTCGGTCGAGGGTTCGATACGCCGTGTCTGCCACCGCGGCGTATGGCTCTGGTCGCTCTTGCTCGTCGATGTCTACGCGCGCTTTCTCGCGGTGGAGCGCGATGCCCTGACGAATCTCATGGGCAGGCACCTCTTTTTTTTCCAAGGTGTCGGAGCGCGAGGAAGCTGACCGCGCTGAAGGCGTCTACGGCAGGGACGCGCTGGCGTACTTCAATCTGACGAACTTCAAGCAGTACAATGGACGTACGGTGCGGAGGGCGGCGATGATTTCCTGTGCAAGATCGCGGCGGTCCTGCGGCACACCTTTCCCGATGCGCCACTGGCCCGCATGTCGTCGGATATCTTCATGGCCTTGGTGCCGGCAGGCGATGCGCAGAGCCGCATTGAGGAGGCCGTGCAGGAAGTCAATGGCCTGCTCGAGGGGGAGAACACGTACCTGCACGCGGGCATACGCTACTTCTCGCCACAGGAGCGCGTGCCGGTCAGCATGGCCTGCGAGCAGGCGAAGGCGGCCTGTGATTCCATCAAGAAGGAGCGCAGCCGCGCCTACTGCATCTTCTCAGAGCATCTCCGGCAGGAATTGGAGATTCGCTCCTATGTCATCTCCCACATCGACGAGGCCGTCGAGAACGGCTACATCGAGATCTACTACCAGCCAGTCGTGCGCACGTTGACGGGGAAACTCGCAGGCATGGAGGCCTTGGCGCGCTGGCGTGACCCGGTTTACGGATTCCTGCGCCCCGATCAGTTCATCCCGGTGCTCGAGGAGGAGCGCCTCATCGACAAGCTCGACCGCTATGTCATACGGGAATGTGGGCGCCAGCTCCGCAGGCAGATCGATGCACATCGGCCCATCGTGCCGATCTCGTTCAATGTGTCGCGCATGGATTTCCAGCTCATGGATGTCCTTTCAGAGATCGAGGCGGTCGTCCGGGAGAATGAGCTGCCGCGCGATTACCTGCGCATCGAGATCACGGAGACGGCCATGGTGCAGGACAGCGACAAGATCTTGAAGATGATTGACCGCTTCCGCGGCAATGGCTATTCAGTTTGGCTCGATGATTTTGGCAGCGGCTACTCTTCCCTGAATGTGCTCAAGGATTACCATTTCGATGAGCTCAAGATCGACATGGAGTTCCTGCGCGCCTTCAATGACACGAGTCGCAAGATTATCACATCGGTTGTCATGATGGCCAAGGCCATCGGCATCCACACATTGGC
Organism: Mitsuokella jalaludinii; assembly: GCF_928722185.1. Taxonomy (NCBI): domain Bacteria; kingdom Bacillati; phylum Bacillota; class Negativicutes; order Selenomonadales; family Selenomonadaceae; genus Mitsuokella; species Mitsuokella jalaludinii. The sequence continues at coordinate 1,042,232 of NZ_CAKMXA010000001.1, read as the reverse complement.
AGAGGGTGTCGAGACGAGGGAGCAGGTGAGGTTCCTTCGCAGCATCGGCTGCGAGAAGATACAGGGCTATCATTACGGGCGCCCGATGCCGTATGACGAGCTGCTCGTGCATTGCCAGGAGCGTCATCTGCGCGCAGAGACGCGCGAGGAAGCGCGCATCTATGAGAAGGCAGGCCTCTTCAATGTCATCATGGCTTCGCCGGTGGCCCTGTTCCTCGACGATGGCCGGAATCTGTACATGGCCTACGAGAACGACGCTTATCGGAAGGTCATGAAGGGCGTGGGCATCTCGGGGCGGCGCGCCGTCAACTGGATCATCCATTCGCTCGATGACGCGCGGAAGGAGAGGTTGCGCGCCTATGCCGACCGCGTGACGCGCAACCGTCCCTGCAAGGTGTCGGAGACGTTCCTGCTGGACGGCAGGCGCCTGCGCGTCCGCGCCAAGACCCTGGCCGGCCTGCCGGGCTTCCACATCCACATGGCGGAGATCGTGGACCTCACGCGCGATGCCGACTCCCTTTGAGCGAAGCGAGCGGGCAACAAAAAAACTTCCCGGGATGGGAAGTTTTTTTGTTGCCCGTTCAGTTGTCCTGGCTGGCGGTGTCCTTTTCTTTGGCTGCTTCGCGCTTGCGCGTGAGGTAGGCGTCCATGGCCTTGGCGACGTGCTTGGCATCCTTGACGACTTCGACGACGTTGGCCGGGCCGAGGACGACGTCGCCGCCGGAGAAGACGCCCTCGCGTGTCGTAGCGCCGTTCTCGTCGACTTCGACGAGGCCGCGGTTGTCGACCTCGAGGCCCGTCGTCGTACGGACGATCTTGTCCTTCGGGGCCTGGCTGACGGCAATGATCGTGCTGTCGGCGGGGTAGAGCTGCGGCTCATCTTCGCTGAGCAGGTTGCCGTCTGCATCGAAGTGGCGCTCGTAGAGCATCGGGCCGTCCTTCGTGATGGCGGCGACGCCCTTGCAGAGATCAAACTCGACGCCGTCTGCCTGTGCGTACTCGTACTCGCGGATGCTCGCGCGGACTTCATTGCGGCGCGCGTAGACGGTGACGAAGCGGCTGCCCTTGCGGATGGCTGTGCGGGCGGCATCCATCGCGGAATTGCCCGAGCCGATGACGGCGACGCGGTCGCCGAGCTGGTAGACATCCGGGTTCTGCAGGTAGTCGACGGCGTAGTGGCAGTTGCCGAGGCTCTCGCCGCGCACGCCGAGGCCACGCGGACGCCAGACGCCGGAGCCGATGAAGACAGCATCGTAGCCGTCTTTGAACAGGGTATCGAGCGTCAGGATGCTGCCGATCGTCGTGTTCGGGCGGATGTGGATGCCGAGCTCGACGAGCTTCTTCTGGTAGCGGTTGAGGATGTCGAGCGGCAGGCGGAAGGACGGGATGCCGTAGCGCATCATGCCGCCGAGCTTGCTCTTGCGCTCGAAGATTGTCACATCGTAGCCGAGCTGGGCGAGCTTGACGCTGACCGTGATGCCGGCCGGGCCCGCGCCGATGATGGCGACATTCTGTCCCTTGGGCGGCTCGTGTTCCATGATGACCTTGTCGAGGTAGATGTCGGAGATGTAATGTTCGATGCTCGAGATCTGCACCGGAGCACCCTTGCGCCCCTGGATGCAGTTGCCTTCGCACTGCTTCTCGTGGTCGCAGACGAGGGGGCAGACGATGCTCATCGGGTTGTTGATGAAGAGCATCTCGCCTGCTTCATTGATCTGTCCGTCGAGGAAGAGCCGGATCATCTCGGGGATATTCGTCTGAGCCGGGCAGCCTTTGAGGCGGCAGAGCGGCTTCTTGCACTGGAGGCAGCGGCGTGCCTCATTGATGACATGGATGGCCATGCACTATCACCTATTCCTTTTGTTGTACCGTTCCCATTTTCGGGGAGTGACTGTGTATTTCCTTTATTGTAACCGAAACTTTTCGGAGAGACAAGTTTCAGTTATATTCTCAATATTACGTCATTATTAAATATTAACAGTTAACCAGTTGACAATAAATAAGGGGAATGCTATGATAGACGAGGTAATGCGCATCATGCAAGGAATATCTTCCCATCATGCATGGCGCAGGGTAAGACAAATGAAAGGCAGCCGGAATAGCCGACCGGCTGTCTTTCTCCATGTTTTGCACCGGGGGGGTGCAAAACATGAAAGAAAGGGGACGATCCGTCTGTGTTAGAAGGAATCTGTATTGCGGTGGCCCTTATCGGTCTCATGTATTTTGCTTACCGCGGCTGGTCGATCATCCTGATCGCACCAATTTTTGCAGGTGTTGCAGCGCTTGCGAGTATTTTCGGCGTCCTGCCGACGTACAGTGAGCTCTACATGACACGCATGGCTGAGTACACGAAGTCATACTACCCGATCTTCCTGTTCGGTGCAGTCTTTGCGCGCCTGATGGAGAAGGGCGGCCTGGCTTCCTCAGTTGCGGCGAAAATCGTCGATGTGCTCGGCGAGAAGCGCGCTGTTCTCGCAGTCCTCCTGGGCTGCGGCGCACTGACATACGGCGGTCTTTCCGTCTTTGTCGTCGCCTTCGTCATGTATCCATTTGGTGCGGTTGTCTTCCGCAAGGCAGACATCCCAAAGCGCCTGCTGCCAGCAACGCTCTGGGTCGGCATCTTCTCCTTCGCGATGGTCGCCCTGCCAGGCACCCCGCAGATCCAGAACATCATCCCGTCCTCGTACTTCTCGACGAGTACGTGGTCGGCGCCAATCATTGGCCTCTTCGCCTCGTTCCTGTTCCTGCTGATCGGCTGGGGCTGGGTGACGCGCCGTGCGAAAATCCTCAAGGCGCGCGGCGAGGGGTATGGCCGCCACTTCGAAGGCGGCCCGCACCACAAGCCGAGCCCGAAGATCCACATCCCGTGGTACTGGGCTCTGCTGCCGCTCGTCATGGTCATCGTGATCAATATCATCCTCTCGAACCCGTTCAAATGGGAATGGGGCTTCCATTGGGATCCTGAGGCGCTCTCGGCCTTCCTGCCGCTCAAGCTCAGCCTGCTGGCGGCGAATGTCGGCAAGGTATCGGCCATCTGGTCCATCACGGTCGCGCTCATCATCAGCAGCATTGCGGCAGCCTTCATCGGCCGCAAGCGCTTCATCGTCATGGACGGCTTCCTGGCACCGATCAACTACGCGGCCATCTCGTCGGCGACAGCTGTCCTCAATGTCGCATCGGGCTACGCCTTCGGCTGCGTCATCACGAGCCTGCCGGGCTTTGTCCCTGTCACGCAGGCGCTCATCGGCATCGCGGACTCGTTCGGCCCACTGCTCTCGGCCGTCATCACGACGAACATCATGGCTGGCATCACGGGCTCCGCTTCGGGCGGCCTGACGATCGCGCTCTCGATGCTCGGTGACCAGTGGGCAGCCATGGCACAGGCCGCTGGCATCCCACTCGAGGTCCTGCACCGCATCGTCGCCATCGCCTCGGTCGGCATCGATCCGGTCCCGCACTGCGGCGCGCTCGTCACGCTGCTCGCGATCTGCGGCCTCACGCATCACGATTCGTACTTCGATATCGCGGTCATCATGGGACTCAAGTTCTTCGTCCCATTCCTCTGCATCCTGTTCTACATGGTAACGGGACTTGCCTGAGGCGGGAAAACATCATACAATAGAGACAGGCATGCATACGCGTGCCTGTTTTTTCTCGTCTTTTTGGCGATAGCACGACTGCACGATTGATAGGAGGATTTATTCATGCATTTACGCGGGAATCTCATGCTCCTGCTGGCTGCGTTCATCTGGGGCACGACGTTTGTTGCGCAGATGGTCGGCATGGACGGGCTCGGTCCGTTCACCTATGCCGCAGCACGCTACATCTTAGGTCTATTGTTCCTCGCGGGGCTCTGGTATGCCTGGCGCGGTTCGCGCGAGGGCGCAAAGCGCGCCGGCACGTACCGACCGGGCTGGAAGGCCGGTCTCGGCGCCGGCTGCATCATGATGGTCGCCACCTCGCTGCAGCAGGTGGCCATGCTCTACACGACGGCCGGCAAGACGGCCTTCATCACGGCGCTCTACATCATCTTCGTGCCGCTCGGCGCGGTGCTGCTCGGAAAGCGCATCCATCCGGAGAACTGGGTCGGCGCGGCGATGGCTTTGCTTGGCCTCTACTTTCTCTCGATACACGGAGCCGTCTCGCTGAGCTTCGGCGATGGCCTCGTCTTCATCAGCGCGCTGTTCTGGACGGGCCACATCCTCTTCATCGACCGCTTCGCGAGCCTCGTCGATCCCATCGAGCTCTCGCTCACACAGGTCGGCGTCTGCGCAGCGGGCAGCCTCATCGCGGCACTTGGCTTTGAGACAGTGGCCGTGCAGCCTGTCCTCAACGCCTGGTTTGCCATCTTCTACGGCGGCGTCATGTCGGCGGGCGTGGCCTTTACGCTGCAGATCTTGGGGCAGAAGTACGCGGAGCCGGGGCAGGCGGCCATCATCATGAGTTTCGAGGCTGTCTTCGGCGTGCTCTCGAGCTGGCTGCTGCTCGGGGAGCGCATGACGGCCGTCCAGATTCTCGGCTGCGCCCTGATGCTCGCGGGAATGATCGTGACGCAGGTGCGTCCGTTGCTGGAAGATCGTCACCGTGCATCTTGAAAAACAAGGTGCTTCATTGTATAATCGTATTCATCAGCAGAAGATGCATATCTGCTCGGAATCATTATTGTCATGAAGTGTCACGATTTAAGATAAGGAAGTGTTATATTTGAAACTCGATAGCCTGAAGATCGTCCTGGCCTGCCTGGCCGTACTCCTCTTCCATTGATCCGCTATAGAGAAAAAGCAAGGGAGCAGAGCCGCGTGTGACGGCCCTGCTCTTTTCGGTGAAATGCCCTATATTTTCATCGGGGGCAGGAAATTGTTTTTGAGATGGCGAAATAATTCTCAGAGATTTTTGATGTGAGAGGAGTAGGAGCGCATGGCAGCAGAAGAAACGTTAATCATAAAGCCGAAAGTGAAGATCAAGGTATTCGGTGTTGGCGGTGGCGGCAACAGCGTCCTGATGCGCATGGGCCATCATAAAGAACTCGACATCGATCTGGTCGCCATCAATACCGATGCCAAGCAGCTCGCGCGCGTGGCAGAAGAAGGCGTCGAGACGCTGCAGATTGGCGAGGACCTGACGAAGGGACGCGGCACGGGCGGCAACATCGCGCTCGGCGAGAAGGCGGCCCTCGACGCAAAGGATAAGATCCGCGAAGCGATGAACGGCGCAGATCTCGTCTTTGTCACGGCCGGCCTCGGCGGTGGTACTGGCACAGGGGCGGCGCCTGTCGTCGCCAAGATCGCGCACGACCTCGGGACGCTCTCGGTCGGCGTCGTCACGCTGCCGTTCAGCTTCGAGGGCAGCCGCAAGAAGCGCCTGGCCAATGAGGGCCTCGCGAAGATGCAGGCCCAGATGGACGCGCTGATCCTCGTGGCCAATGACAACCTCATGAAACTGCCGGAGAACCGCCACATGACGCTCGTCAAGGCGTTCTCCTGCGCCGATGGCATCCTGCAGCAGGCCATCAACTGCGTGGCAGAGCTGATCCTGACGACGGGCGTCATCAACGTCGACTTCGCGGATGTCACGACGATCTTCCGCCAGAGTGCGTCGAGCGATGCCCTGCTCGGCATCGGGCGCAGCTCGCGCAGCGCGGTAGAGGCCGTCAAGCAGGCCGTTGACAGCCCGCTGATCAGCAAGAGCCTCGACGGCGCGCGCGGCATCATCCTGAACTTGACGGGCGACAAGACGCTGAGCCTCTACGATGTCGATGAGGCGACGCGCTACATCTACGAGCATACGGACCCCGAGGTCAACATCATCCTCGGCACGGTCATCGACAATTCCCTCGGCGGCGATGTGCGCGCCACGATCATCGCGACGGACTTCACGGACGGCGTCATGGTCAAGAACACCGCGCAGGCAGAGGAGAAGCCCGCCAAGGCGAGTGCGCAGCAGCCTGTACAGCAGGCCGCGCCGAAGCGCGACTCATTCACGCTGGAGCCGCCGAGTTTCATGCGGCAGCAGTCGGAGCCCGCGAAGCCCGCGTCAAATGGCGCCTTTGCCTTCCCGGCATTCCGCCTGACGCCTGACGATAAAGATCAGAAATGAGAACTACCAGAAATAAGAAATAAATAGAAAGGAACAGATATCTTGAGTAAATTAGGTCGCTTTTCCCGCACGGAGTTACTGCTCGGCGAGGTCGGCATGGAGAAGCTGGCAAACAGCACAGTGGCCATCTTTGGCGTCGGCGGCGTCGGCTCGTTTGTGGCAGAGGGGCTCGCGCGAGCCGGCGTCGGCCATCTCGTGCTCATCGACAATGACCTCATCTGCCTGACGAACATCAACCGCCAGATCCATGCGACGTCGAAGACGGTCGGCAAGAAGAAGACGGAGACGATGAAGGAGCGCATCCTCGACATCAACCCGAAGGCTGTTGTCGATACGATTGAGGACTTCTACCTGCCCGAGCAGGCCGAGCGCTTCTTCACGATGCCTTACGACTACGTTGTCGATGCCATCGACACGGTGACGGGCAAGATCGACCTCGTCCTGCAGTGCCGCGACCGCCACATCCCGATCATCTGCAGCATGGGCGCCGGCAACAAGCTGGACCCGACGAAATTCGAGGTCACGGACATCTACAAGACGAGCGTGGATCCCTTGGCGCGCGTCATGCGCAAGAAGCTCAAGGAGAACCGCGTCAAGAAGCTCAAGGTCGTCTATTCCAAGGAAAAGCCCCTGCGTGTCCGCCAGAGCGGCTGCGGCAAGAACTGCATCTGCCCGCCGGGCAGCGCGCGCAACTGTGATATGCGCCGCGCTGTCCCGGGCAGCATCTCGTTCGTGCCGTCTGTTGTCGGCCTCATCATCGCCGGCGAAGTCGTGCGCGACCTCACGGGGGCGAAAGTGGAGGTTTCGGCATGAATATTTCCGTACTCGGCTGTGGCCGCTGGGGCTCCTTCCATGCCTGGTATGCCGATCACATCGGCCATGCGGTGACGCTCTGGGGGCGCAAGGGCTCCCGTCATCTCGCTGCCCTGGTGGAACAGCGCAAGAATGAATACCTGACGCTGCCCGATTCGGTGCAGCTGACAGATGACCTTGCGGGGGCAGTCGCTTCAGCAGACATCCTCGTCATCTCTATAAGCTCCCAGCAGCTGCGCTCCTTTTGCAGGGATCTCGTGGCACTTGGCATCGACCTCTCTGGCAAGCGCTTCGTGCTCTGCATGAAAGGGCTCGAGATCGGCACGGGCAAGCGCTTGACGACGGTCTTCTACGAGGAGCTCGGCTCGTCGATGCGCGTGGCAGTCTGGGTCGGCCCGGGACACGTGCAGGATTTCGTGCGCGGCATCCCGAACTGCATGGTCATCGCGGCGCGCGAGATGAAGCTCACGCGCGAGCTCGTCGATGCGTTCTCGAGCCCTTTGATCCGCTTCTACTATGGAGAGGACCTTCTGGGCACGGAGATCGGCGCGGCCTCGAAGAATGTCATCGGCCTGGCCGCTGGCATGCTCGACGGCTTCGGCTACAGCAGCCTCAAGGGTGCCCTGATGGCACGCGGCACGCACGAGCTCTCGCGCCTCATCGAGGCGATGGGCGGTGACCGCATGACAGTCTACGGCCTTTCGCATCTCGGCGACTACGAGGCGACGCTCTTCTCGCCACACAGCAATAACCGCCGCTTTGGCGAGGACCTCATCACGGGCAAGCCCTTCGCGAAGCTGGCAGAGGGCGTCTACACAGTGGAGGCGCTCATGGACCTCTCGCGTGAGTTCCACGTCGAATTGCCGATCTGCGCGACAGTCTACGCGATCATTCACGACCACAAGGACCCAAAAGAACAGCTCATGCAGCTCTTCATGCGCGCGACGAAATCGGAGTGACGGCGGCACGATCTGGTCCTGCGGTGAAAATAGTTGATAGAGCATAATATTTTTAACTGTTTTTTTGGGAAATCTTAAGATTGCAGGTGTAAGCTCACAGTGTAGATTGCAAAAGAGAGCCCCAAGAGGAGGAAGTAAGGATGAGAAGACAGATTTCCAAGATGCTCATGGCCTGCGTGATGGCCATGACGCTCATGGTCGTCTCGGCTGCCAGCGCCTTTGCGGCGGGCACGGGGATGGACTGGAGCGGTGACAGCAAGATCACGGTACAGGGCATGGGCGTAGCTCCGACGTATGCCGTCAATGCCATCCAGGCGCGCATGCTCGCACGCCGCGCTGCTGTCGTCGATGCCTACCGCCAGCTCGCTGAGATGGTCAAGGGCGTCAACGTTGATTCGGAGACGACGGTCGAGAACATGATGGTGACGAGCGATGTCACGAAGACGAAGGTCACAGCCCTCATCCAGGGTGCGCGCATTGTCTCGGAGCAGGCCGTCGATGGCGGCGGCTACACGGTCACGATGGAGATGTCTGTCTTTGGCGCTTCGAACTCCCTCGCGACGGCCGTCCTGCCGACGAACACGGTGCCGACGAGCTTCCCGGCTCCCGATGCATCCGTGCCGGCCAGCACGCCGTCTTCCGTACAGGTCAACGTCCAGGTGACACCGGGTACGACGCAGACGCCTGCAACGACGATCCCGTCCGTCACGACGCCGTCGCATCAGGGCTCTTCCGCTGCAGCGGCTCCGGCTGGCCAGGCCATTGGCGGCTACACAGGCCTGATCGTGGACTGCCGCGGCCTCGGCCTCAAGCCGGTCATGTCCCCGGTCATCAAGAACGCCAACGGTGAGCCGATTTACGGCTACAAGAACCTCGACTCGGCTACGGTCATCGCGAACGGCATGGCCAGCTACACGACGGATCTCAGCAAGGCGTCCCGCGCCGGTTCGAACCCGCTCGTTGTCAAGGCAGTCGGCCTTGACAACCACAACGGCAACCCGATCCTCTCGGTCGCTGATGCCAACCGCGTCCTCATCGAGAACGGCGCTTCGGGCTTCCTCGACCGCACGAATGTCGTCTTTGTCCGCTGAGTCAAGCGTCATCTGTCAGGTCCCATCATGGGGCCTGATTTTTTTGCATATGCTTATTGACGATGCGAAGCTGTTGTGATAAAATAAAAATTTTACTTTTTGGATTATTTGTGGTACAATGAGAACGTAGATGTGTTGACTTAGCTGGTGGTTGGCTCGTGTGTAGAGGAGGGGTGCTCTTGTTACAGATAGGAGATAAGGTCGTCTATCCGATGCATGGTGCTGGTGTGATATCCGGCATCGAGAATTGTGAAGTCCTCGGAGAGGGCAAGTCCTACTATGTCCTCGAGATGCCGTTGGGCAACATGAAGGTCATGATCCCGACGGACAATGCCGAAAATATCGGCTTGCGGGACATCATCCCGCAGCAGAAGGTCGATGAGGTGCGCGAAGTGCTCGAGAAGGAGCCGGAGAAGCCGAAGGGCAGCTGGAATAAGCGCTTCCATGCCAATCTGGAGCGCATGAAGAGCGGCGATATCTGCGATGTGGCCGCTGTGGCGCGCAATCTCATCCTGCAGGACCGCCGCCGCCATATCTCATCGGGAGAGCGCCGCTTGCTCGATCTCGCGAAGCAGATCCTCGTGAGCGAGCTCGTCTACGCCTGCAATAAGACGCCGAAGGAGATCGAGAACTGGCTCACTTCTGTCCTTTCTGAAAATGCGTTTGCACATTGAACATGCGAACCTGAGTTTTGACAAGTCCAAGCAGAGTAGAGTATACTGATTCTGTTCGGACTTTTCTTTTTGTTTTTCTGTTCAAGGAGGTGAATGTATGCTAGATCGTGTCTTGCGTTTCTTTATCACACTGTTCTTAGCGATTGCCGGAGGCGCACTGCTGGACCTTGCGAGCCCTGTGTTGACGATGTACGTCGGCACGGAGATCCTCAAGATGGAGATGGGCGTTGTGCGCATCACCATGGGAAGTCTGCTCTGCATCCTCTTCGGCGCAATTCTCGGCGGCATCATTGGTTTTTTGGCTTCCCCGTACTTCATCCGCTGCCTCAAGCGGTTTTCTGCATGGGTGGAGCTGCAGCTCGGCAAAATGCCGATCCACGACGTCATCGCAGGCGCCGTCGGCCTTGCTATCGGACTCATACTCGCCAATCTTCTCGGCTATTCATTTGCGAAGATCCCTGTTGTCGGAGATTACATCCCGGTCATCTTCAGCATTGTCTTCGGGTATCTCGGCATCACGATCACGATCAAGAAGCGCCGGGAACTCACGGGGCTCTTTGACTTCGTGCCGCGCTTCATGAAGGACCTCGCGAAGATGAGGGAGATGCGCGCGGCTCCTGGCGCAGCGCCAGAGGAGTCGGCAAAGGCCGCTCCTACAGCCGATGCGCACGCCTACAAGCTGCTCGATACGAGTGTCATTATCGATGGCCGCATCGCCGATATCTGCGACACGGGCTTCATCGAGGGCACGCTGCTCATCCCGGTCTTTGTCCTCGAAGAGCTCCAGCACATCGCCGACTCGGCCGATGCGCTCAAGCGCACGCGCGGCCGCCGCGGGCTCGACATTCTGCAGCGCATCCGCCAGAGCACGAAGGTCAAGGTCGAGATCACGAATGTTGACTTCGACGATATCTCGGAGGTCGACTCGAAGCTCGTGCGCCTCGGCCAGCAGGTCGGCGGCAAGATCATCACGAACGACTACAACCTCAACAAGGTCGCGCAGCTGCGCGGTGTGGAGGTGCTCAACATCAATGAGCTCTCGAATGCCGTCAAGCCAGTCGTCATCCCTGGTGAGACGATGCGCGTGACGATTGTCAAGTCGGGCAAGGAGCCCGGCCAGGGCGTCGCCTATCTCGATGACGGCACGATGATCGTCGTCGAGAACGGCAACCGTCACATGAATGAATCCATCACGGTGGAAGTCACGTCTGCTCTGCAGACGGCGGCTGGCCGCATGATCTTCGCGAAACCAGCGCATTGATGCTGGTCGCTGCGAGAGGAGAGGTAGAGCATGGTCAGTGTCATCCTGCCCGCAGCAGGGCGCGGCAAGCGCATGCAGGCGGGCGTCAACAAGGTATTCCTGCGCCTCATGGGAAAGCCCATCCTGTTCCACACGCTGCGGGTCTTTGCCGCAGTGCCGGAGGTGCAGGAGATCATCGTCGTGACGGGCGCGGAGGAAGTCGAGCCGCTGCGCCGCGCCCTGCAGGGCCTCGGGCTCTTTCGTGAGGCTGCCAAGTCGGTCAAGGTCGTCGCGGGCGGCAGCGAGCGCCAGTATTCTGTCTGGAACGGACTGAAGGCATCCTCGGAAGCGAGTGATGTCATCCTCGTCCACGATGCAGCGCGCCCGCTCGTCTCGCACGCGACGATCGAGGCTGTCATCGAGGCGGCTCGCGAGCACGGCGCGGCCGTCGCAGCTGTGCCGGAGAAGAACACGGTCAAGGTCGTCGAGGACGGTGTCGTCACGGCGACCCCCGACCGCTCGACGCTCTGGGCCGTGCAGACGCCGCAGGGCTTCTCCAGGAGCCTGCTCATGGCCGCTAACGAGAAAGCAGAGTCCGATGGCTTCCTCGGCACGGACGATGCGAGCCTCGTGGAACGCTATGGCGCCAGGGTCCATGTCGTCATGGATTCCTACCAGAACATCAAAGTCACGACACCTGAAGACCTCGTCGTGGCGGAGGCATTCCTGCGCCAGTCGGGCAGCTTCACGGGGACCGTGCGGCGGGCCGCTTCGGAAGTCTGCGACTTCATCAAGAGTGCGAAGAGCGAGAAGAGAAAGGATTGATTGTATGACGCGTTTTGGCATGGGTTACGATGTGCACCGCCTCGTCGAAGGGCGCAAGCTCATCATCGGCGGGGTGGAAATCCCGCATGCGCTCGGGCTGCTCGGCCATTCGGATGCCGATGTACTGCTGCACGCCATCTCTGACGCCCTGCTCGGCGCGGCGGCGCTCGGCGACATCGGCCGCCATTTCCCGGATACCGACCCGCGCTATGAGGGCGCCGACAGCATGAAGCTCCTCGCGGAAGTCCGCCACCTGCTGGAGGCGAAGGGCTACCGCATCGGCAATGTCGATGCGACGATCGTCGCCCAGAAGCCGAAGATGAAGGACTTCATCCCCAAGATGAACGAGAACATCGCGCAGGTGCTCGGCGTCTCGCTTGACGATGTCAATGTCAAGGCGACGACAGAGGAGAAGCTCGGCTTCACAGGAGCAGAGCAGGGAATCTCCGCCTATGCGGTTGCAGGAATCGAGAAGCTGTGATAGAATGAATCCCGTATATGAAAAGGCGTGGAACGGGAGAAGTACGGTTGGACCAGCCATCAAGAGAGGCTCCGGGTGGTGTGAAGGGGCTATGGATATCCGCCAGAAATGCACCCGGGAGCTGCAGGGCAGAATGGAGTAGGCCCTGACGCAGGAAGGCGTTATCTTCATGAGTGAAGGGCATGGCCCTTAACCAGAGTGGAACCACGGCCCCGCGTCTCTGAGGAGATGCGGGGCCTTTTGTATAGGACAGGGAGGATGGACTATGAGTTTTTTTTCGCGGCTTCGCAAGGATATCCGCGTCGTCTTTGAGCGCGACCCCGCTGCGCGCAGCGTGATTGAAGTGCTCTTCTGTTATTCCGGCCTTCATGCAATCTGGTTCCATCGCATCTCGCATGCGCTCTACAAGCGCGGCTGGGTGCTCATCCCGCGCATGATCTCGAATTTTGCCCGCTTCCTGACGGGCATCGAGATCCATCCGGGTGCGACGATTGGTGAGGGCCTGTTCATCGACCACGGCACGGGCATCGTCATCGGCGAGACGGCGGAGATCGGCAACAACGTCACGCTCTACCAGGGCGTGACGCTCGGCGGCACGGGCAAGGAGAAGGGCAAGCGCCATCCGACCATCGGCAACAACGTCGTCGTGGCGTCGGGCGCGAAGGTGCTCGGTTCCTTCACGGTCGGCGACCACGCGAAGATCGGTGCGGGCTCCGTCGTCTTGAAGCCGGTCCCGCCGTATGCGACGGTCGTCGGCATCCCAGGGCGCATCGTCGTCATGGGCGGCAAGCGCGTCCATACGGCGGAAGAGCTCCGTCAAGCCCTGCGCGCGACGCGGCTCGTCGAGTCGGACGATAGCCTCACGGATATCGAGGACGAGCTCGACGTCGACCTCGACCACGACATGCTGCCGGACCCGGACGAGGAGATGCGCGAGTGCATGATGCGCCAGATCCAGGCATTGGAAAAGAAAGTCAATGAACTCGAGAAGAGATTGGAGGATAAAGAACATGCTTAAAGTCTACAATACGATGACCCGCCGCAAGGAGGAGTTCAAGCCGCTCAAGAAGGGCGAGGTCAGCATCTACTGCTGCGGCGTCACGCCGTACAACCACCCGCACATCGGCAATGCACGCCCCTTCGTGACCTGGGACGTCATCCGCCGCTACTTTGCCAAGAAGGGCTACAAGGTCCACTACATCCAGAACTTCACGGATGTCGACGACAAGATCATCAATGCGGCCAACAAGGAAGGCGTGACGTGGAAGGACATCTCCGACCGCTACATCAAGGCCTATTTCGAGGCGATGGATGCGCTGAACGTCCGCCATGCCGATGTCTACCCGCGCGTCAGTGAGACGATGCCGGAGATCATCGCGATGGTCGAGAAGCTCATCGCGAAGGGCTACGCCTATGTGGTCGACAACGGCGATGTCTACTACAGCGTCGAGAAGTTCTCGCATTACGGCAAGCTCAGCGGCCGCAGTCTCGACGACATGCAGGCCGGCGCGCGCATCGAGGTCAACACGGCCAAGCACCATCCGATGGACTTCGCGCTCTGGAAGGCCGCGAAGCCGGGCGAGCCGTCCTGGGACAGCCCGTGGGGCAAGGGACGCCCGGGCTGGCATATCGAGTGCTCGACGATGTCTTTGAAGTATCTCGGCGAGAAGTTCGATTTCCACGGCGGCGGCAGCGACCTGATCTTCCCGCATCACGAGAATGAGATCGCGCAGTCGCAGGCCTGCATCGGCGATGACCACAGCTTCGCGCAGTACTGGCTGCACAACGGCTTCATCACGATCCACAACGAGAAGATGTCGAAGTCGAAGAACAACTTCTTCACGGTCAAGGACATCCTCAAGGAATACCCGGGCGAAGTCATCCGCTTCTTCATCCTGCAGACGCATTACCGCAGCCCGCTCGACTTCTCGGACGAGCGCCTCAAGGAAGCGCAGACGAGCCTTGCACGCCTGCAGAATACGAAGGCTTACGTCGACGAGCTTTGCGCGAAGCAGGGCACGGCTGATACAGCAGCAGAGCTTGCATCTAAGGCCGAAGCGCTGCGCAAGGAATTCTACGAGGCGATGGACGATGACTTTAACACGGCCCTTGCCATCAGCCAGATGTTTGCGCTCTCGAAGGAAATCAACATCTACTATCAGGAAGTCACGAACGGCACGAAGGCCTTCGACGCGGCGGGCTTCAAGACGGTCGCGGCTATCTACGCCGAGATGGCGGAAATCATCGGCATCTTCGAGCAGCAGGAAAAGGCTGAGGATGACGGCCTGACGGACAAGCTCATGGAGATCATCATCACGCTGCGCCAGGATGCACGCAAGGAGAAGAACTGGGCTGTCGCCGACAAGATCCGCGATGCGCTCAAGGATGCCGACGTCGTGCTCGAGGACACGCCGAACGGCGTACGGTGGAAGAAAGCATGAAATTCTCGCAGTTCAAGCTGCTCGTCGACATGATGTTCACGCCGGATGAGCAGGGCGGCATCAAGACGCGCTATGACGGTACGGATGTCCGTCAGATGAACCCGCTCGTGCTCGCCTACGTCGGCGATGCCTTTTTCCACCTCTTCGTGCGCACGCGCCTGCTCTCGTACGAGCAGGCCAGGGTGCACGCGCTGCACGCCTTCAGCGCCCAGATCGTCTCGGCGGTCTGGCAGCACAAGGCGTACCTCGGCATCGAGTCCATGCTGACCGACGAGGAGAAGGCCATCTATCGCCGTGGCCGCAACGCCAAGAGCCATGCGCCGCGCAGCTCGAGCGTGGCCGAGTACCACTCGAGCACCGGCTTTGAGGCGCTCCTCGGGACGCTCTATCTGTCTGAGAAGTTCGAGCGCCTGCAGGAGCTCTGCGAGGCGGCCTTCGCTGTCATCAGCAAGGCTATGATGGAGGAGATCCACGGGAAAACGACGGAGGGAACGGAGAAACAATGATCAAAGTCAAATTACTCGACTACACGCCGGAGCCGGAGCGCGTCGTGGCCATGGCCGCACGCCTCTGCTACTCGGCATCCGGTGCGGAGGAGCTAGCAGAGCGCCTGAGCGAGGAGAAGGTACGCGAGATGGTCCGCAAGATGGTCAAGATCGGTCATGGCTCGACGCTTGAGCACGCTTCCTTCACTTTCGGCATCGAGGGTGTCTCGCGCGTCCTGACGCATCAGCTCGTGCGCCACCGCATCGCCTCGTATGACCAGCAGTCGCAGCGCTACGTCGCCGCGCACGGCTTCCAGTACATCACGCCGCCGACCATTGCCGAGAAGCCAGAGGCCAAGGCAAAGTACGAGGCACTGATGGAAGAGATCCGCAGTGTTTACGACGAGCTCACGGAGATGGGCGTGCCGAAGGAAGACGCGCGCTACGTCCTCGCCAATGCGACGGAGACGAAGATCCTCGTGACGATGAACGCGCGCTCCCTGATGCATTTTTTCAACCTGCGCTGCTGCAATCGCGCGCAGTGGGAGATCCGCGAGATGGCCTACAAGATGCTCGCCGAAGTCAAGAAGGTCGCTCCGACGCTCTTCTTCAATGCTGGCGCGAGCTGCGTCAACACGGGCCGCTGCCCGGAGGGAGAGATGACCTGCGGCAAGTTTGCTGAGATGATCAAGCTCAGAGAAAAGGATTGAGATGGAACAGAAGAAAAAGGCGCGCCCGCAGGAGCGGCGCAGCAGGAAATTCGAGAGGGAGACCCCGCGCCGCAAGAGGCCGCAGATGGAGGCTGAACCGAAGCGCCGCGAAGAGCCGCGTGAGCTGCCGGACGATGTGCTCGTCGGCCGCAACGCCGTGACCGAGGCGCTGAAGTCGGGGCGCGGCATCAACAAACTCTGGATTGCGAGCGGCGACCGCGAGGGCTCTGTCGCGGAGATCGCAGCGCTTGCCAAGGAGCGCGGCATCGTCGTGCAGTACGTGGAGCGCGCGAAGATCGAATCGCTCGCGGGCGGTCACCGCCATCAGGGCGTGCTCGCCTACGTCGCGCCCGTACCCTATGCCGAGCTCGACGACATCCTGAAGGCGGCCGAGGAGAAGGGCGAGGCCCCGTTCCTCGTCCTTCTCGATGAGCTCGAGGACCCGCACAACCTCGGCGCGCTCTTGCGCACGGCGGATGCGACTGGCGTGCACGGCATCCTGATCCCGAAGCGCCGCAGCGTCTCCCTCAATGCGACCGTCGCCAAGACGTCGGCCGGCGCCGTCGAGTACGTGCCGGTCGCGCGCATCGGCAACATCGCACAGACGCTCAAGAAGCTCAAGGAGAAAGGCTTCTGGGTAGCCGGTGCCGACATGGACGGTGAGAAGGCGTACTATGAGGCGGACCTCACGGGCCCGCTCGTGCTCGTCGTCGGCAGCGAGGGCCGTGGTATGAGCCGGTTGACCAAGGAAGCGTGCGACTTCATCGTCAGCATGCCGATGGTCGGCCGCATCAATTCGCTCAATGCGTCGGTGGCTGGCTCCATCCTCATGTACGAATCCATGCGCCAGCGCCTCCAGAAGAAGGGCTGACGCCTTGAGCTTTTGGGCGAAAGGGCGTATAATCTCATCTATAAGGGCTATATAAGGGCTACGTGTTTGTCACAGTAAAAGGAGAAAAGTGCGATGGAAGAAGCAGCAGACACGGATATCATGGAGGACATGTACCGCAGATACGAGAATCTGACGGACGAAGAGATCCTCCTGGATATCAAGGAACACAACAATAAGGTCGCACTGGATTATCTGATCAACAAGTACCGGAATTTCGTTCGGGCAAAGGCGCGTTCGTACTTCCTCATCGGTGCCGACCGCGAGGACATCGTCCAGGAGGGCATGATCGGCTTCTACAAGGCCATCCGCGACTTCCGCGACGACAAGCTCTCGTCGTTCCGCGCTTTTGCGGAGCTCTGCGTGACGCGTCAGATCATCACAGCAATCAAGACGGCGACCCGTCAGAAACACATCCCGCTCAATTCGTATGTCTCGCTCAACAAGCCAATCTACGACGAGGATTCGGATCGGACGCTCCTCGACATCATCTCAGGGGCCAAGGTATCCGACCCAGAAGAGCTTGTCATCAGCCAGGAGGAATTCGTCGACATCGAGAAGAAGATGGAGGAGATCCTCTCCGACCTGGAGTGGAAGGTGCTCATGAGCTATCTCGACGGCAAGTCCTACCAGGAGATTGCCGAAGATCTCGGCCGCCACGTCAAGTCCATTGACAATGCGCTGCAGCGCGTCAAGCGCAAGCTTGAGAAGTACATGGAGACGCGCAGCGATGAGATTGACATCAACACGATCTACAAGGGACTCTCGTCCATCAACCGCCGCCTGCGCTCTGCTGACGGCGGCAAGGACGTCGCGCCCTGACTTCGCCATCATGACAATTCCATAAAGAGGGAACAGGTGACGCCACAAGGCGCTGAAAAGAGAAGCCGGTCAAAGCCGGCGCGGTCCCGCCGCTGTAAGGGGAGCGAATCTGCATAGATATGTCACTGGATGAACATCTGGGAAGGCGCAGAGGAGCGATGAACCGAGCCAGAAGAACTGCCTGTCCGAAAATCACCGTTACGACCTGCGAGCGATGGGAAGGCGATTGCTATCAGCAAAGCTGTGTCTTTGTGGCACGGTTTTTTACGATAGGAAGGCTTTTTTCGCGTGCGTGCGAGGAGAGCCTTTTTTGTTTGAGTAGACTTAGTCAAAGGAGGAAACACAATGAAACATTGGCAGAAGATGCTGGCAGCCGGCCTGGTGTGCACGGCTGCTCTCGGCTGGAACCAGACTGCGACAGAGGCGGCGTACCAGCTCAATCCGGAGGTGAAGCATGCGACGATGGCCCTGAAACAGGCATCGGAGATCGGCGTGCTCAAGTATGAGAATCCGGCACTCAAGGATATGGCCGATAAAGATGCCATTGTCGTCATGACATTTGGCACGACGTATAAGGATACGCGCGCCAAGACGATTGATGCGACGGTCAAGGCCATCGAGGCGGCGCATCCGGGTGTCAAGGTCGTGACGGCCTACACCTCGCACATCATCATCGACCGCGTGGCGAAGAACGAGGGTATCAAGTTCCCGACGCCGGAGGAGGCACTTGATGCCCTCAAGGCAGAGGGATACAGCCGCGTGGCACTCGTCTCACTCGACGTCATCCCGGGCATGGAGTACAACTACGACCTCGGCGTCTACCACAACTACAAGGACCAGTTCAAGAAGATGACGCTCGGCACGTCGCTGATGTACTGGCAGGGCCAGGAGGGCCAGGCCGATGATGTGACGCAGACCATCAAGGCGCTCGCGACGCAGTTTCCGAAGCAGGGCAAGCACGATGCCATCCTGATCATGGCGCACGGCACGCCGCAAGTCTCGAATGCCTATTACTCCGTCATCCAGGCCAAGATTGACGAGCTCGGCTACAAGAATGTCTTCGTCTACACGGTCGAGGGCTGGCCTTCGCTCGAGACGGTCATGCCGAAGCTCAAGCAGAACGGCATCAAGCACGTCACACTGATGCCGATGATGATGGTCGCCGGCGATCACGCCAACAACGACATGGCAGGCGCTGAGCCCGACTCGCACAAGTCGATCCTCGAAGCCGCCGGCTACAAGGTCGACGCCTACATCCACGGCATCGGCGAGAATGCGGCCATCCAGTCCCTCTACCTCGAGCGCGCCAACGATGCCTGGAATGCGCTCGAAGCGAAGTGAGAGGCGTGATATTTCTCATGGCAGAGAGCTTCATTTTCCGCTATAATGGATAAGTCGAAACTCCGAGCGAAAGCACTCTAAGGATGATGTCTTTCATCTATGAGGCTGAGCCTGGGTCAAACCCACAGGGCAGTGCTGGAAATGGCACTGCCTTCCGTTTTTGAAAAGGAGCTATGCACCATGAAAAAACTACTCACACTGATGGCAGTCTGCCTGCTCGCACTCGCGAGCGGCTGCGGAGGCCAAAGCCAATCGACCACATCTGCCAAGGAACCCGTGGAACTCCACGTCTCTGCAGCGGCAAGCCTGACCGATGTCATGAATGAGATCGGCAAGGCGTACGAGGAAGAGCACCCAGATGTCAAGGTCGTGTTCAACTACGGCAGTTCAGGGGCGCTGCAGCAGGCCATCGAGAATGGCGGCACGGCGGACCTGTTCTTCTCTGCGGCGCAGAAGCAGATGGACGCCCTCGACAAGAAGGGCCTGCTGAAGGAAGGCACGCGCAAAGATCTCCTTCAGAATGAAGTCGTGCTGATCGTCCCGAAGGACAGCGATAAGGACATCACCTCGTTTGACCAGCTGACGAGCGACAAGCTCCAGCACATCGCCCTCGGCGAGCCGAAAGGCGTGCCGGTCGGCCAGTATTCAGAGGAAATCCTCACAAAGCTCGGCATCCTCGATGCGGTCAAGGCCAAGGCTGTCTATGGCTCAGATGTCCGCCAGGTCCTCGCCTGGGTCGCTTCGGGCGAAGCCGATGCGGGGCTCGTCTACGCGACGGATGCAGCCATCTCGCAGGATGTCCGCGTCGTAGCCAAGGCCCCGGCAGGCACGCATAAAGACATCGTCTATCCTGCCGCCATCCTGAATGACACAAAACATCTCGATACGGCAAAGGATTTCCTGGCCTTCGTCTCGAATGATAAGAACAAGGAACGCTTTGCGAAGTATGGCTTTGAGGTGAAATAATGGAATACGCACCGCTCTTCCTCACAATAAAGACAGCTGTGGTGGCGACGGTGGTCACGTTCTTTCTCGGCATTGGCCTGGCTCTGGCCGTCGCGCGCATGCGGCGTTTCCAAGGGCTGGCCGATGCCGTTATTACGTTGCCGCTCGTCCTGCCGCCGACGGTCGTCGGCTTTTTCCTGCTGCTCGCCTTTGGGCGCCGCAGCGCTATCGGCAGGTTCCTCTTGCAGTTCGATATCACGATTGTCTTTACGTGGAAGGCCGCGGTCATGGCAGCCATCGTTGTCTCACTGCCGCTCATGTACCGCACGGCCCGTGGCGCGTTTGAACAGCTTGATCCCAATATCATCGGCGCCGCGCGCACGCTCGGCGTCTCGGAATGGCGCATTTTCTGGTACGTCCTTGTGCCGAATGCGCGCTCGGGTATCCTCGCGGGTCTCGTGCTCTCTTTTACGCGTGCGCTCGGCGAGTTCGGCGCGACCATCATGTTTGCCGGCAACATCCCCGGGATCACGCAGACGATGAGCACCGCTGTTTACGCCGCGGTGCAGGCCAACGACTACGATTTGGCCTTCGAGTGGGCGGTGGTCATCATCATCTTCTCGCTCGTCTTTGTCAGTCTGATGAATATCCTGATTTCACGTACTGGTGCGCCGCAGCGGCGGGAGGTTTGAGATGGAGTTAGATGTCAAGATTGAGAAGAAACTGCGCAATTTCACGCTCCGGGCCGATTTTACGCTGCGCGATGAGGTCTTTGCCCTGCTCGGCGCTTCAGGCTGCGGCAAGAGCATGACCCTCAAGTGCATCGCTGGGCTCGAGCGCCCCGACCGCGGGCGCATCGTGCTCGACGGCCGGGTGCTCTTTGACAGCGAGCAGGGCATCGACCTGTCCCCGCAAGAGCGGCGCGTCGGCTATCTCTTTCAGAACTTTGCCCTTTTTCCCAATATGACGATTGCCGAGAATATCCGCTTTGTCGCGCGGGGCACGCGGCAGCAGCGCGAGGCACGCGTGCGCGAGAATCTCGCGCGCTTCGACCTCACGGAGCTCGGCAACGCGTACCCGATGGAACTCTCGGGCGGCCAGCAGCAGCGCGCGGCGTTCGCGCGCATCCTCGCGTCCGATGCGAAGATCCTGCTGCTCGACGAGCCGTTCTCGGCGCTCGACCATTACCTGAAGTGGAAATTGGAGCTGGAACTCCGCGAGGTGCTGAAGTCGTATGGCGGCGCAGCCGTGCTCGTCTCGCACGACCGCGGTGAGGTCTATCGTCTGGCAAGCCGTGCCGCTGTCATCGAGCGCGGCCAGATGCAGCCGCCGCATACGCGCGATGCGCTCTTCGAGAATCCGCAGACGCTCGCGGCGACGCTCTTGACGGGCTGCAAGAATGTCTCGAAGGCGGAGCGTCTCGATGCGCATCGTGTGCGGGCAGCAGACTGGCAGCTCGACCTGACGGTCGCGGCGAGAGAGCCGCAGTCCGTCGCGTATGCGGGACTGCGGGCGCACTTCCTCGAATACCGCGAAGGGGCAGAAGACCCTGCGCGCAACATCTTCTCGATGGAAGTCGCGGATGTCATCGAGGATACCTTTTCGTATCTCGTCATGATCCGGAGCGCCGGGCATCAGGCCAGCTGCATCCGCTGGGAACTGCCGAAGGCAGAGTGGAGGGCTATCAAGGCACCTGTGCTTTCGGTATACTTCCCGCCGGAGAAGATCATGCTGATGGAGTCCTGATGCCATGCCCGTGGCGGCGGGGAAAGTCTGCATGCAGATTGTTCGGCAAGGATAGGAGGGATTATCATGAAACGGAGACAGAAGGGAATTCTGGCAGTCATCCTCGTGCTGCTCGTCGGCGCGGGAATCTTTGCCTATCATCACCATGAGGAAGCGGCAAAGCAGGCGGCTGCGCGGGAGCTCACGCTCTCAGGCAATGTCGACGTGCGCGAGGTGACGCTCTCCTTCCGCGGGAGTGACCGCGTCAAGGACATCCTGGTCGAGGAGGGCGATACGGTCGAAGAGGGGCAGGTCCTCGCGCGCCTCGACACGGATGAGCTCAACATCAACTTGCGCAAGACGAAGGCTCAGATCGCGGCGCAGCAGAGTACGGTCGCGAAGCTCCACAACGGCACGCGTGCCGAAGAGATTGCGCAGGCACAGCAGCGCTACAAGGCAGCTGAGGCAGCTGCCTCGAACGCACAGGGCATCTACGAGCGCCGCCAGGCCGTCTACGACAGCGTGGAAGGCGTGAGCGAGCAGGATCTTGACAACGCCCGCTCACAGGCTGAAGCCAAGCAGGCGGAGCTTGAGGCGGCCAAGGAGGCCCTGCGCGAGGCGCGCAACGGCCCGCGCTCAGAGGATATCGAGGCGGCTGAGGCCAATCTGCAGGCATTGGAAGAAGAGCAGTCGCGCGAAGAGTATCTGCTCTCGCAGTACGAGCTGCGCGCCCCGATGAAGGGCGTCATCCGCTCGCGGCTGCTAGAAGTGGGCGACATGGCCTCGCCCTCGACGCCTGTCTTCAAGCTATCCTTGCTCGACAAGAAGTGGGTCCGTGCCTACGTAAAGGAGAGTGACCTCGGCCACATCTACGAGGGGCAAAGCGCCAGGGTCTTCATCGACAGCCAGAGGGACAAGCCAATCGCTGGGCAGGTCGGCTACATCTCGGATACGGCGGAGTTCACGCCGAAGACGGTGCAGACAGACGAGCTGCGCACAGCGCTCGTCTACGAAGTGCGCATCTACGTCGATGACGCGGAGAACGTCCTGCGCCTCGGCATGCCGGCGACAGTCAAGATCGAACTTTGAGCAGGGGGTGATCGCATGGAGATCATCGAAGCGAAGGGGCTCAGCAAGGTCTTTGTCCTGAAGGACGGCAAGCAGGTGACCGCTCTGGGCGGCATTGACCTATCTGTGCCGGAAGGACAGCTCACCGCTCTCGTGGGCCCGGACGGTGCGGGCAAGACGACGCTGATGCGGCTCGTCTGCGGGCTCATGACCAAGACGGACGGCAGCCTGCAGGTGGCGGGCCTTGATGTCACGCAACGACCGCAGGCGGTGCAGGATCTGCTCAGCTATATGCCGCAGAAATTCGGCCTCTACGAGGACCTGACCGTACAGGAGAATCTTGACCTCTACGCAGACCTGCACGGTGTGACGCAGGATACAAGGCAGCAGCGCTTCCGCCATCTTCTCGAGATGACGGAGCTGGCGCCCTTTACGGAGCGCCTCGCCGGCAAGCTGTCGGGCGGCATGAAGCAGAAGCTCGGCCTCGCCTGCACGCTCGTGCGTTCGCCGAGACTCCTGCTGCTCGATGAACCGACGGTCGGCGTCGACCCGCTGTCGCGTCGCGAGCTTTGGCAGATCCTGCAGCAGCTCGTGCGCGAGGAGCGCCTTTCCGTGCTCGTCAGCACGGCGTACATGGAAGAGGCGGCACGCTGTGAAAAAGTCTATGTGCTCAATCACGGCCATTTCTTGAAAGGCGGTACGCCGGCAAAGCTGCGTGAGGTCGCAGCGGGCATGTGCTACAAGGTGACGCCGCCGGAGGGGATGCCCCTGCGCTCGCTGCAGAGCCGCCTGCTCGCGGAAAAGAGTGTTATCGATGCCGTGCCGTCTGGCGGCGTCGTCCGCTTCATCACGCGCGGTAATCCTGTGGAACTCAAGCCTCTCGCGCGCTTGTCGTTAACGGCTGAAGCCATCGAGCCGCGCCTTGAGGACGGCTTCATGACGCTCCTCAAGGAGGATGTACAGGAGCAGGGCGGGCCTGCTGTGCAGACTGCCGCGGCTTCGTCCGGGCAGATGGGAACTTTTTCGGAACGCTCGAGGGTGGCTGCGCCTGTGGAGATCGAGGTGCACGACCTCGTGCGCAGGTTCGGCGACTTCACCGCCGTCTCGCACACCTCATTCTCGGTGCACCGAGGAGAGGTCTTCGGTCTGCTCGGGCCAAACGGCGCGGGCAAGACGACGACGTTCCGCATGCTCTGCGGCCTTTTGCCGGCGACGAGCGGCAAGATCTCCGTAGCCGGCGTCAATCTGCGCACGGCCCGCATCGAGGCACGTGCGAAGGTCGGCTATGTTGCGCAGAAATTCTCGCTTTACAGCAGCCTTTCCGTTTATGAGAACCTGCGGTTTTTCGGCGGTGCCTACGGCCTCTATGGCGCACATCTCTACGCGCGCATCCAGGCCGTCCTGCGGGAATTTCACCTGCAGGACGTGGCGGACCATGCGGCCGGCAGCCTGCCGGGCGGCTACAAGCAGCGCCTTTCGATGGCCGCTGCGCTCATCCACAAGCCGGAGATCCTGTTCCTCGATGAACCGACGAGCGGCATTGACCCGCTGGCCCGCCGCACATTCTGGCAGAAAATCACGGCGCTTTCGGAGCGCGGCACGACGATCATCATCACGACGCATTTCATGGAAGAGGCGGAGTACTGCGATCGCTTCATGATACAGGATCACGGCAGGATGCTCGTGCTCGGCAGTCCCGAAGAGATCCGCCAGCGCATGCGCCTGCCGGATGCGACCATGGATGACATCTTTGTCGCGATTGTCGAGCAGGCGCGCAGTGAGGCGGAGAAGGATAGCAAGGCAAAGGGGGCGGTATCATGACAAGTGGATTCTGGCGGCGCCTTCTTGCACTGATGCGCAAGGAGACGCGCGAACTCCTGCGCGACAACAGCAGCCTGGCGCTCGGCGTCGTGCTGCCGCTCGTGCTGATTCTGATCATCGGGTACGGCATGAGCCTCGATGTCAAGAACGTGCCGACGGCCGTGGTCATCGAAGACAGTTCGCCCCTGGCCCGCCAGGCCGTGAGCTTCACGCAGGGATCGGAGTATTTTCAGCCGGTCTTTGTCACATCCCTGCAGGAGGGGGAGCAGATGATCCGCAGGCACGAGGTCGATGCCATGCTCGTCGTGCCGCCGGATTTCTCGGCGCGCTTTGCCGAGGGCAGGGGCAAGCTCCAAGTGATCCTCAACGGCACGGAAGCGACAACGGCCATGAGCGCACAGGGCTATTTCGAAGCGGGCATCCTGACGTGGGCGGCAGAGGAAGGTGCCAGGCACGGCCTGTCTGCCGGCGGCATCGAAATCGTCCCGCGCATCTGGTTTAATGATGCGAATACGAGCACGTGGTTCTATGTGCCGGGCATCCTCATGCTCGTCCTGACCATCAGCGGCGTCTTCCTGACTTCCGTCGTCATGGCGCGGGAATGGGAGCGGGGCACATTCGAGTCGCTGTTCGTCACGCCGATGAAGATCCTGGAGCTGATCCTTGCCAAGACCATCCCGTACTTTGTGATTGCCATGATCGGCATGTTGCTCTGCCTGGTGGTCGGCCGCGAGCTCTACGACCTGCCGATGCGCGGTTCGCTCGTGCTGATCATCGGGGAGTCGATGCTCTACCTCGTCGTATCGCTCGGCATCGGCCTCGTCATCTCGGCGCTGACCAAGAACCAGTTCCTCGCCTGCCATGTCTCGCTGATGATCAGCTTCCTGCCATCGGTCGTGCTGTCGGGCTTCCTGTTTGACCTGCATGCGGAGCCTGCGGCCATCCGCGTGGTCAGCAGCCTCATCCCGACGACCTACTATCTGGAACTCATGAAATCGCTCTTCCTTTCGGGCAATTACTGGCCGCTAATCGCGCGCGATACGGCCATCCTCCTGGGCTTCGCCCTCTTCTTCCTCGGCTGGGCCTTTCATATGACGCGAAAGAAGGTGGAGCCATGAACATTTCCCTGCAGCGTTTTCTGCGCCACCTTTATTTCCTCTGCCAGAAGGAGTTGCTCTCTCTCTTCAAGGACCCGCGCATGCGGATCCAGCTCGTCATGCCCGTCATCATCGAGGGCTTTTTGTTCGGCTATGCGGCCAACTACAACATCGAGGAAGTGCCGTATGCTGTCGTCGATCGTTCGGAGACCTCTTCGGCGCGCGATTTCCTCGCGCATGTCGCCGGTGCCCCGACGTTCTCGTGCTATGCAGTCTGTGGCAATGTACAGGAAGTCAGCACACTCATCGATGCCGGCGAAGTCCTCGGCGGCATCATCGTGCCCGAAGACTTCGAGAAAAAACTGGAACATGGCGAACCGGCGCCTGTACAAGTCATCACGGACGGCCGCAATCCGATGATCGCCTCGATGGTCAAGAGCTACGTCACAGAGATCGCCGCTTCTTGGAGTGAGGCGAAGGGCTTTTCCAGACTGCCGGTCTCCATTGAGACGCGCACGTGGTTCAATCCGAATCAGCTTTCGCGCTGGACCTTCCTGCCTTCATTCCTCGCGATGATTGCCTTTGTGCAGGTCATGTTCCTCGCGGGCCTCTCGATTGCGGAAGAGCGCGAGCAGGGTACATTTGATCAGCTGCTCGTCACGCCGTTCTCGCCGACGGAGATCCTGATCGGCAAGGCGACACCGCCGGTGATCGTCGGCCTGTTTCAGGCCGCGATGGTCTTCCTCATTGCGCGGTTCTGGTTTGAGGTGCCGTTTGCCGGCAACTTGTTCACGCTGCTCTTGACCCTCTTCATCTTCATGGTCAGTACGACAGGCCTGGGCCTTTCCATTTCGTCCGTCGCGAAGAATATGCAGCAGGTTCTCGTTTACCTGCTCGTGCTCATGATCCCGATGGTCCTGCTGTCCGGCCTCGTGACGCCAATCCACAATATGCCGGAGTTCCTGCAGATCATCACGTACGCCGACCCCATGCGCTTCGTCATCGATGCCGTGCGCCGCATCTACCTCGAGGGCGCGGGCCTTTGCGACATCGCCTGGGACTTTGTGCCGATGCTCGCCGTGGCGGCTGTGACCATGCCGCTGGCCGGCTGGCTCTTCCGCCATAAAACGACATGACGACAAAAAGGGGCTGTGGACAAAATGGTTTTACATTTTGTCACAGCCCCTTTTCCTGGTTCGATCCCTGCTTTGCAGGTCAGCGTATCTTGGCGTGCTCGCGGACGAATGTTTCGATGTTGGCGAGATGCGGGTTCTTGCGGAGCTCGTCTGGTTCATAGGTGATGAGCAGGCTGCCGGTGTTCAGGGCGACTTTGGCATCCGTGACGCCGCTGAATGAACGGACGAACGAGGAGACCTGATCGGCGAGCTTGTCATTGCCGGCGAGCGCGAGGTTGTAGACGCGGATGCGGCCGGGCGCGTAGCTGGCGATATCCGTGCCGGCGAGAAAGGCGTGCAGGGAGATGGACTCTGCCTTGTCGACGGCTTTGCGCGCGGTCTTTCCCGCAAACGCCTTGACATCATGCTCGAGTTTCCCGGCGTGCTGCAGGCCGTGGAGAATGGAGAGCAGGCCCCAGACTGCGCCGAAGGCGACATGGAGTTTCTTCCCCGTGAAGATCGTGGCGATGGTTGCGATGCCGCTGACCGTCAGGGGCAGGCCGAGGGGCAGTCGCTTGAATGATTTGTTCATGCATATTCCTCCTTTGTATTGCATATGAGAATGATTCGCCGTAAAACAGAGAAATCCTCTCAAAACCCCTTTTCATCTGCAAAAAAGTGTGAGAGAATAGGGAAGTATCATCGAATTTTTGTTTATTAGAGGAAGGATTTCAGGAATATGATAGAAGTGCAGCATCTCGTGAAGAGATTCCCGCACAAGGACAAGGCGGGGCGGGCGGCCTTCAAGACGGCCGTCGATGACTTGACGCTCTGCGTCGGGAACGGCGAGATCTTCGGGCTGCTTGGCCCGAACGGCGCGGGCAAGACGACGACGATCCGCATGATGACCATGCAGGCGCGGCCGACGAGCGGCATCATCCTCTACGATGGGCTCGATACGCGCCGGGATGCGCGGCGCATCAAATCGCTTATCGGCGTCGTGCCGCAGCACGTCAACTTCGACCAGGACCTCACGGTCGGCGAGAATCTGGAGCTGCACGCACGGCTGCATCACATGGGAAAAGAAGAGCGCCGCGCGCGCATCGAGGAGCTCCTGCGCTACGTCGAGCTTGCCGATGTCATAAACGACGGCGTCAGGCGTCTCTCGGGCGGGATGAAGCGGCGGCTGCTCATCGTGCGGGCGCTCCTGCACCGGCCGCGCATCCTGTTCCTCGACGAGCCGACGGTGGCGCTCGATCCGCAGGTCCGCCGGCGCATCTGGGCGCTCGTCAAGGATATGGCCAAGGGCGGTGTGACGGTCTTTTTGACGACGCACTACATCGAGGAGGCAGAAGCGCTCTGCGACCGTGTTGCCATCCTCTCGAAGGGCCATCTCATCGACCTCGACACGCCGGCGAATCTGCGCCAGAAGATGGATCTGCCGAATCTCGAGGAAGTCTTCCTCGCGCTGACGGCGGAGGACGGTGCCGCTGGGAAGGGAGGGCGCGTATGAACATCAAGGAGAATCTCTTTGACATTGCGACGGTGTTCTGGCGCGACTGGGTCGTGCTCAAGCGGCGCATGGCGAAGTTCATCCTCTCGCGCATGGTCGCGCCGATGCTCTACCTCGTCGCGTTCGGCTGGGGCCTCGGGCGCAGCATCGAGGTCAGCTCTGGCACCTACCTCGATTTCCTCGTGCCGGGCATCCTCGCGCTCAATTCCATGAACATCAGCTTCAACAGCATCACACCGGTGCACGCGGAGCGCATCTACCACAAGAGCCTCGAGGAGTACATGATCGCGCCAATCTGGCCCGACGCCTTCCTGATCGGTAAGGTGGCGGCCGCTGTCGTGCGCGCACTCATATCGTCGGCCATCATCGTCATCCTCGCGCTGCTCTTCGGTGCGCATTTCCAGATGACACCGCTCTTCCTGCTCGTACTCGTGCTCAACTGCATCGTCTTTGCGGAGATCGGCTTCCTCGCGGCGATGAAGATCCGCACGTATGAGGAGATGGCGCAGGTCAATACCTACATCCTGCTGCCGATGTCCTTCCTCTGCGGCACGTTCTTCACGACGCAGTCGCTGCCGACGGTCGTGCGCTATTTCATCGAGCTGCTGCCGCTCACGCATACGAGCTACCTCCTGCGCGGCATCGGCAGCGGCGCGGAGGTATCGTATCTCTCCATTCTCGTACTGATCGCCTATGCGGCGGGCGGCTGGCTCTGGGGCAGCCGTGCCTTCCGCAGGCTGACCGAATAGATAAAAAGAAAGGAACTGCATCTTGTTCAAGACCATACTCCATCATCACGCCTCGTCGTGCAGCGATTGTACGAAGCTCTGCTGCACGAAGATCGAGGATTTCTCGGTCAAGATCGGCCGCCTGACCATCTTCGACCATGTCAACATCCACATCCATTGCGGCCAGCTCACGGCGCTCATCGGGCCGAATGGCGCGGGCAAGAGCACGCTTTTAAAAGCCATCCTCGGCGAGGTGCCGCATGGAGGGAGTCTCCATTACGTCGACGCGAAGGGCAAGCATACGGGCCATCCCGTCATCGGCTATGTGCCGCAGTACCTGCGCTTCGATGTGAGCTCGCCGACGAGCGTCATGGACATCTTCATGGCCTGCCTGACGCGGCGGCCCGTCTGGCTCTGCTCGGCCAAATCCCTGCGCCCGCGCGTCCTGAGGAGCCTCGAGCGCGTGCGCGCCGCGCACCTCATCGACCGCCGCCTCGGCGCGCTGTCGGGCGGCGAGCTGCAGCGCGTGCTCCTGGCGCTCGCGCTCGACCCGATGCCTGACCTCCTGCTTCTCGACGAGCCTGTCTCAGGCGTCGACCAGAACGGCCTCGAACTCTTCTATGAGATTGTTGCAGATTTGCGCGAGAAGGAGGACATGGCCATCATCTTGATCTCGCACGACCTCAACATGGTGGCCAAGCACGCCGACCAGGTCGTCCTGATGAATAAGGGCGTCGTCATGAGCGGCACGCCGGAAGAGGTCTTTGCCGACCAGCGCACCAAGAAGATCTTTGGCATGCTGGCTGGTGAATCCGCACAGGAAGCGGCGGCGGATATCCCTGCGGGCACGCAGGACACGGCTGGGGATACAGCAGATGAAGCGAGGGGGGCGGATGCATGATGGATACGATTTACAGCTTGATGGATGCGGTCCTGCCGTTTGCATGGCTCGGCAGCAACTTCATGAAGAATGCCTTCCTGGCCGTGCTGCTCGTCACGCCGCTCTTCGGCCTGATCAGCACGATGGTCGTCTCGAACCGCATGGCGTTCTTCTCGGATTCACTCGGCCACGGCGCGTTTACCGGCATCGCCATCGGCGTGCTCCTGGGCTCCGTTTCGCCGCTCTTGTCGCTCGTCGTCTTCTCGGTCGTCTTCGCGCTCTTCATCACCTACATCAAGAACAAGAGCACGGCTTCGACGGATACGATCATCGGCGTGTTCTCAGCAACGGCCATCGCGCTCGGCCTCATGATCATGAGCCACGGCGGCGGCTTCAACAAGTTCTCCTCGTTCCTCATTGGCGACATCCTGTCGATCACGCCGGACGATCTCTCGGCGCTGGCCGTCGTCTTCGTGCTCGGCCTCATCGCCTGGGGGCTGCTCTTCAACCAGCTGCTCGTGCTCTCCATCAATTCGTCATTCGCGCGCAGCCGCGGCATTCCCGCCTTCTGGATCGAGAGCGCCTTTGCCTCGCTGCTCGCCGTCGTCGTCTCCATCAGCATCCAGTGGGTCGGCATCCTGATCATCAACGCGATGCTCGTTCTGCCGGCGGCCGGCGCGCGCAATATCGCCAACAACGTCAAGCAGTACCACCTCTTCTCGGTGCTCATCGCGATGTTCTCGGGCTTTCTCGGCCTGATGCTCGCCTACTACTTCGACATGGCCGCCGGTGCGACGATCGTCGTGATCTCCTCGGTGCTGTTCTTCCTGACGCTCCTGTTGAAGCCGTACTTCAGCTGCTGAAGGTGGATATTATCGGTCCGCTGGGGGCAGACAGGGAGCGGAATCTGTGATAGGATAATAGGTAATGTTCATACGATACAGGAAGGGGCTTTCAGAATTGAAGACGACGATTATCGGCATTGCGGGCGGCACGGGCTCGGGCAAGTCCACATTCACGAACCGGCTCAAGGCGCATTTCGGGGACCGCGTCACGGTCATCTATCACGATGATTACTACAGGGCACATGACGAGATTCCGTTTGAGCAGCGCCAGTACATCAACTACGACCATCCGGACTCTTTGGAGACGGACCTGCTCGTCGCGCATCTCAAGGCGCTGCGTGAGGGAAAGAGCATCGAGTGTCCCGTCTACGACTTTACGCGCCACACGCGCTCTAAGGAGACGAAGGTCATCGAGCCGAGCCAGGTCATCATCGTCGAGGGCATCCTGATCTTCCAGGATGAGCGCCTGCGCAATCTCTTCGACATCAAGATCTTCGTCGAGGCCGATGCCGATGAGCGCATCCTGCGCCGCGTGCTGCGCGATATGAACGAGCGCGGCCGTGACCTCGAGAACATCATCAGCCAGTACTTGACGACGGTCAAGCCGATGCACTATCTCTACGTCGAGCCGACGAAGAATCTCGCCGACATCGTCATCAACAGCGGCCTCAACGATGTGGCCTTCGACATCATGAAGACGAAGATACAGGACATCCTCGAGAACGGGGAGTCCTAATACAAGAAAAGCAGCCTGCCCGCGAGGGAGGCTGCTTTTTGCATCAAAAAACCCGCTCGAAAGAGCGGGCATGATTTCAAGTGGTGCGCTCGGGCAGAGTCGAACTGCCGCTTTCGGCTCCGGAGGCCAACGTCCTATCCACTGGACTACGAGCGCATGTTGTTCACTGGGAACAAAAGATAGTATAGCATGAAACGCACGGGCTTGTCAATTTTGTCTGCTGTGCGTCAGGGATCGGTGCGCATGCCGTGGTTCTTGGCGCGGCTCACTTCGATGAGGTCACAGACGCGGTCTGTCAGCACAGAGAGCACGAGGTAGAGGAGCACGCAGACGGCGAAGATGGCGAACGGTATGGCAGCCACCATGATGACGACCTCCAGGATGTGATAATCCACGCGCAGGCGGATGTACTCGCAAAGGAATGCGACGAGAGTGATGAGCATGTAGCCTTTTGCCCAGTCCATAAGATCTCCTTTCTGCCGGCTCCATAGACGCCGACCCAAATGAAATGGCGAATTGATGTTCAATTTGAGAATGGTTCCATTATAGCACGGAGCAGGCCAATATCAAGGAGGATTTGGTGCATCTTACAGCAATGCGATGAAGAAAATTCAAGCAAGAAAAAACGCCCCGTCAGTACGAGAAATACGGACGGAGCGCGGTGCAGCGGATTACCGCTTGTGGTTCTTGAGGAAGTTCTCGATGCGCGCGAGCGCCTCGGAGATCTTGTCGATGGATGTCGCGTACGAGCAGCGTACATGGCCCTCGCCGCAGGCACCGAAGGCGGAGCCCGGGATTAGGGCGACGTGCTCGGCCTTGAGGAGTTCTTCGGCGAACTCGTCGGAGGTGTAGCCCGTGCTCGTGATGTCCGGGAAAATGTAGAAGGCGCCCTTCGGCTCGAAGCACGGCAGGCCCATCTTCGTGAAGCCGTCGTAGATCAGGTGGCGGCGGCGGTCGTACTCAGCGACCATCTTCTTCATGTACTTCTCGCCGTGGCGCAGCGCCTCGATGGCCGCAATCTGGGCTGTGATCGGCGCGCAGAGCATCGTGTACTGGTGAATCTTCGTCATGGCGCTGATGAAGGCCTTGTTGCCGAGCGCATAGCCGATGCGCCAGCCCGTCATCGCGTAGGCCTTCGAGAAGCCGTTGAGGAGGATCGTGCGCTCCTGCATGCCGGGCAGGGAGGAGAAGCAGACGTGCTTCTCGCCGCCGTACGTCAGGTCGCCGTAAATCTCGTCGGAGATGACGATGAGGTCGTGCTTCTCGGCAAAGGCCGCGATGGCCAGGAGATCCTTGCGCGTCATGATGGCGCCCGTCGGGTTGTTCGGATAGCCGATGAGCAGCGCCTTCGTCCTGGGGGTCACGTGCTCTTCGAGCTCGTCCGGCGTGATGCGGAACTCGTTCTCGATCTTGGCCGGCACGGCGACGGGCTTGCCGCCCGCGAGGATCGTGCAGGCCTGGTAGGAGACGTAGCACGGCTCAGGGATCAGGACCTCGTCGCCTGGCGCGAGGATGGCGCGCATGACGAGGTCGAGCGCTTCGCTGACACCGACCGTCACGAGGATGTCGGTGTCGGCATCGTATGAGCAGCCGTACTCGTCGGCGTAGTGGCGGGCAATCTCCTCGCGCAGCTCGGGCAGGCCGCGGTTTGCCGTATACGAGGTGTATCCCTGCTCGAGGCCGTAGACGCAGCTCTCGCGGATGGACCAGGGCGTGACGAAGTCTGGCTCGCCGACGCCGAGTGAGATGACGTCTTCCATCTGCGCGGCGATGTCGAAGAACTTGCGGATGCCCGACGGGGCGATGGCATTGACGCGCGGCGAGAGGCGCTCCTGCCAGTCGTTTCTCTTCTCGATCATGGTGTCACCACCAGTCTGCGGTCGCGCTCTTCGTCGTTGATGATGACGCCGTCCTTCTTGTAGGGCTTGAGCATGAAGTGGCTGCGCGTCTGCGTGACGCCCTCAATGGTGGCGAGGCGCGTCGCGACGAAGTTGGCGACATCCTTGAGGGATTTGCCCTCGATGATGACGAGCAGGTCGAAGCTGCCGCTCATGAGGTAGACGGTGCGGACCTCATCGAAGCGGTAGATGCGTTCTGCAATGGCGTCGAAGCCGACCTCGCGCTGCGGCGTCAGGTTGATCTCGATGACGGCCGTCACAGTGTCCGTGCCGAACTTCTCCCAGTTGATCAGCGTGTTGTAGGACAGGATGATCTTGTCCTTCTCCAGCTTCTTGATATCCTGCTCGACTTCGTACTCGCTGCGGTGCAGCATCGAGGCCAGCTCGTTGACAGGACGGCGCGCGTCGTGCTCGAGGAGCTCCAGCAATTCTTTCATGTAAAATCCCCCTTGCTATCTGGAACCTGAGTGAAACATCGTGTGAAATCAATTCGTAGAAATCAGAATAATTATATCATATCTGTACCATGAGGGAAAGCAAGAATGAATCATGAGACAATCCCTTCCACTCGATGGAGACAAATGGAGAATGGCATGCGGTCAAGCGTCTCTTTGCGAAAAGATTAGGAAGCCTTCTTGCAATGGCCGTTCACTTTCGGTACAATAAACCGTAGAAGGGGTCCCATCCGCGAGGTGGCGATCCTTGGACGAAGTGTTCCCGATCTGTTTTGCGTTTGGAGGAAAAAGCACTCATGACGGTAAGAAGAATTTTCGTAGAAAAAAGACAGGGATTCGACATCCCGGCTCAGCAGCTCTGCGACGATCTGAAGGAGACGTTCCATCTCGATGGCCTCGAGGCGGTCCGCATCATCAACCGCTACGACATCGAGGGCCTCAGCGATGAGGAGTACGAGAAGGTCAAGTTTGTCGTCTTTGCGGAAGCACCTGTTGACAAAGTCTATGAAGAGACGCTGCCAGCATTCAAGGATTCCCGCATGTTTGCCGTCGAGTACCTGCCGGGCCAGTACGACCAGACGGCGGATTCTGCAGCGCAGTGCGTTCAGCTCGTCACGCAGAAGGAGCGTCCGCAGATCGCTACGGCACGCGTCATCGTGCTGACGGGAACAGTCGATGACAAGGCGCTGCAGGAGATCAAGGATTACTGCATTAATGCCGTCGAGAGCCGCGAGGCGTCGCTCGAAAAGCCGGAGTCGCTCGACATGGTCACGGAAGAGCCGGCCGATGTCGAGGTGCTGACTTCGTTCAACGCGATGAGCGAAGACGAGCTCCATGCGTTCATGGATGCGCGCGGCTTTGCCATGAGCTTTGAGGACCTCAAGTTCTGCCAGGAGTACTTCCGCGACACGGAACACCGCGCGCCGACGATCACGGAGCTGCGCGTCATCGACACCTACTGGTCGGATCACTGCCGCCACACGACGTTCACGACGGCCATCGACGATATCACGATCGAGGACGGCTACTTCTCTCCGGCACTGACGGCAGCTTACCGCAAGTACAAGGAAGACAGAGACACGCTCTACGGCGAGGATACAGACCGCGCGGTCACGCTCATGGACATCGCCGTCATCGGCGCCAAGGCGCTGCGCAAGGAAGGCCTGCTCGATGACCTCGACAAGTCCGAGGAAATCAATGCCTGCAGCATCGTCGTCAAGGCCGACATCGGCGGCAAGCAGGAAGACTGGCTCGTCATGTTCAAGAACGAGACGCACAACCATCCGACGGAGATCGAGCCGTTCGGCGGCGCGGCGACGTGCCTCGGCGGCGCTATCCGCGATCCGCTCTCGGGCCGTTCGTACGTCTATCAGGCCATGCGCGTGACGGGTGCTGCCGACCCGCGCCGCCCGTTCAGCGAGACGCTGCCGGGCAAGCTGCCGCAGAAGAAGATCACGCTCGGCGCTGCTGCCGGCTACAGCTCCTACGGCAACCAGATCGGCCTCGCCACGGGCCAGGTCCGCGAGGTCTACCATGAGGGCTACATGGCGAAGCGCATGGAGATCGGTGCGGTCATCGCAGCGGCGCCGAAGGAGAATGTCGTGCGCGAGCGCCCGGCAGCCGGCGATATCATCGTGCTCGTCGGCGGCCGCACGGGCCGTGACGGCTGCGGCGGTGCAACGGGTTCGTCGAAGGAGCACACGGAAGAATCGCTGACGACGTGCGGCGCAGAGGTCCAGAAGGGCAATCCGCCGACGGAGCGCAAGATCCAGCGCCTGTTCCGCAACCCGAAGGTCTCCCGCATGATCAAGCGCTGCAATGACTTCGGTGCGGGCGGCGTCGCTGTCGCCATCGGCGAGCTCGCCGACGGCCTCGTCATCGACCTCGATGCCGTCAAGAAAAAGTACAAGGGCCTCGACGGCACGGAGCTTGCTATCTCTGAATCGCAGGAGCGCATGGCCGTCGTGCTCGACCCGAAGGATGTCGAGGCCTTCCAGAAGTTCTCGGATGATGAGAACCTCGAGGCAACGCCTGTTGCCGTCGTCACGGAGCAGCCTCGCCTCATCATGAAGTGGCGCGGCAACGAGATCGTCCAGATGAACCGCGCCTTCCTCGACACGAACGGCGTGCGCCAGCATGTCACGGCCGTCATCGCACAGCCGGACACGGCAAAGCGCTACCTCGCCGAAGTCCCGGCAGCCGTCAAGGCCTGCGGCTCTGACGCGAAGGCCGCGTGGCTTACAAACCTCCAGGACCTCAACGTCTGCAGCCAGAAGGGCCTCGCTGAGCGTTTCGACTCGACGATCGGCGGCAACACGGTCCTCATGCCGTTCGGCGGCAAGACACAGCTGACGCCGGCTGAGGGCATGGTCGCCAAATTGCCGGTGCTCGGCGCAGAGACGACGACGGCGACGGCCATGACGTTCGGCCTCAACCCGGCCTTCACGGAGTGGAGCCCGTTCCACGGCGCCCTCTACTCGGTTGTCGAAGCAGCGGCCAAGATGGTCGCGCTCGGCGGTGACGCCGCGAAGATCCGCCTGACGTTCCAGGAGTACTTCGAGAGTCTCGGCAAGGACCCGGCGAAGTGGGGCAATCCGTTCGCAGCCCTCATCGGCGCTCTCTGGGCACAGCATGAGCTCGGCATCGCGGCCATCGGCGGCAAGGACTCCATGTCCGGCACGTTCGAGCACATCCACGTGCCGCCGACGCTCGCAGCTTTCGCTGTCGACGTCATGAAGGCCGACCGTGCTGTCTCGCCGGAGTTCAAGCAGGCGGGCAGCCGCGTCTACGTCGTGCCGGCCGAGAAGGACGAGCAGGACCTGCCGGTCTTCCCGAAACTGCGCGCAAACTTCGAGAAGATCCGCCAGCTCACGGCAGCGGGCAAGGTGCGCGCTGCGCAGAGCATCGGCGTCGGTGGCATTGCCGCAGCCGTCACAAAGATGGCACTCGGCAACCGCATCGGCTTTGCGTTCGCGAAGGAGATGACGGAAGAGCAGCTCTACTGCGCCGACTATGGCACGATCGTCCTCGAGCTTGCGGACGATGTCGATGTCTCGGCAGCGCTTGCCGAGACGGGCGCCTATGAGCTCGGCCAGACGACGGCAGAGCAGGAAATCCGCGTGAACGGCATCGCCGTCAG
This sequence comes from Mitsuokella jalaludinii, assembly GCF_928722185.1. Taxonomy (NCBI): domain Bacteria; kingdom Bacillati; phylum Bacillota; class Negativicutes; order Selenomonadales; family Selenomonadaceae; genus Mitsuokella; species Mitsuokella jalaludinii. The sequence continues at coordinate 1,005,400 of NZ_CAKMXA010000001.1, read as the reverse complement.
CATCAAAGAGGCAGAGAAGGCCTACACGACGCCGCTCGAGAAGATCTTCCCGACGCAGACGAAGAAGGTCAAGGGCGAGGTATCGTATGCCCCGTACACGAAGGGCAACGGCATCACCGCTGCGACAAAGATCGCTCGCCCGCATGTCATCATCCCGGTATTCCCCGGCACGAACTGCGAGTACGATTCGGCCCGTGCCTGGGAGCGCGCCGGCGCTACGGCCGAGACGATCGTCGTGCGCAACCTGACGCCGACGGCTGTCGAGGAGACGGTCGAGGCGCTCGTCAATGGCATCAAGCGCTCGCAGATCATCATGCTGCCGGGCGGCTTCTCCGGCGGCGATGAGCCGGACGGCTCGGGCAAGTTCATCGCGGCGATGTTCCGCAACCCGCGCATCAAGGAAGAGGTCATGGCACTCCTTCAGAAGCGCGACGGCCTGATGCTCGGCATCTGCAACGGCTTCCAGGCGCTCATCAAGCTCGGCCTCGTGCCGTACGGCGAGATCCGCGATCTCTCCGAGAACTCCCCGACGCTGACGCACAACACGATCGGCCGCCATGCTTCCTGCATGGTCGACACGCGCGTCATCTCGAACCTCTCGCCGTGGTTCAACAACGTCAAGGTCGGCGACGTCCACACGATCGCCATCTCGCACGGCGAGGGCCGCTTCGTGGCTGACGCCGAGACGGTCAAGAGACTTCAGGAAAACGGCCAGATCGCGACGCAGTACGTCGATGCAGCCGGCAATCCGTCGCTCGACATCCCGTTCAACCCGAACGGTTCTGTCGATGCCATCGAAGGCATCACGAGCCCGGACGGCCGCGTGCTCGGCAAGATGGGCCATTCGGAGCGCATTGGCGAAGATGTCGCCAAGAACGTCCCGGGCAGCAAGGATCAGCAGCTCTTCGAGGCTGGTGTCCGCTACTACAAATGAGTAGACGCTGCGCCGTCGGCGTGATACAATAAAGAATAATTGACAAATGCGGTCAGTGCCTACTGGCCGCATTCTTACTATCAGGGGGGCATCACTTTGGTTGGTATCGTAATCGTTTCACACAGCCAGAAATTGGCGGAGGGCGTCAAGGAGCTGGCGGAGATGATGGCAAACAACGTGCACATCGAGGCGGCGGGCGGCCTCGATGAAGGACTGCTCGGCACGAGCTACGAGCGCGTCAAGGTCGCCATCGAGGATGTCTGCGGCACGGATGGTGCCGTCGTGCTCATGGACATGGGCTCGGCCGTCATGACGGCCGAGCTCGCGGTCGAGGAGTGCCGCGACGAGGCCGTGCGCCTCGTAGACTGCCCAATCGCCGAGGGCGCCGTGCTCGCGGCTCTCGCTGCGGCGAGCGGGGCAGGCCTTGACGAAGTTGTGCGCAGGGCGGAATCATCTCGCCATATGGAAAAGATCGTCAGGCCGTGAGTCAGTCACAAACTCGATTTGACAAAGTTGATATAATGTATAGCTGTAAGAGTATACGTAACAGATGCCGCGCGCGCTCGGCATCCGTTTCGTTTGGGACCCATCGGCGCGCATCGGGAGGATGAGAATCATCGATTTCCAGGATTTGACGAAAGAAGACAAGCCGGTGCTGGACCGTCATTTTTCCAGCGGCTATTACGAGAATTCCCACTTCAATTTCACGAACTTCTTCATGTGGCGCGAGCCGTACCATGTCAGATGGGCAGAGGATGGCGATGTGCTCTACATGACGTGCGAGTGGGAAGGCGAGCTCATGGCCATCCAGCCGTTCTGTGCAGAGGAGAAGTGGCCTGAGGCGACGGCGAAGATTCTCTCTTATTTTGAAGAACAGGGCCGCCCCGTGCTCTTCACGGGCATCGAGAAGGCCTACGCAGAGTTCCTCGAGCAGTACGACGGTGCCTCTTTTGAGATCGAGGATGACCGCGACAACTGGGATTACGTCTACGAGGCAGAGAAACTCATCAGTCTCTCGGGCCGCAAGCTCCACTCCAAGAAGAACCATCTCAACGCCTTCCGCAAGATGTACCCGCAGGCTGAGTACCTGCCCATCACGGAGGACATCATCACGGCCTGCAAGATCGAGCTCAACAACTGGTACAAGCTGCGCATCCAGGATGAGCCGGACGACCCCTTCATCGGCTGGGAGCGCAAGGCTATCCTCGAAATCTTCAACGACTTCGACTACTTCAAGCTCAAGGGCGGCGCCATCCGCCTCGATGACCGCATCATCGCCTTCACGTTCGGCGAGGCGCTCAATGCCGATACGGCCGTCATCCATGTCGAGAAGGCGGACCCGAATATCCGCGGCGCGTACCCGGCCATCAACCAGGGCTTCGTCGAGCACGCCTGGAGCGCGATGACCTACATCAACCGCGAGGAGGACATGGGCCATGAGGGACTGCGCAAGGCGAAGGAATCGTACAAGCCATTCAAGATGATCGAGAAATTCAACGCACGCCGCAAGTGATCCGCCTTGCAACATGCGTTTGGATTCGCTACAATAAAGGTGTAAGTCTGTAAAAGATCGATTCATCAGGGGAGGTATTTTTATGGCAAAGCGTTTTTTCGTATGTGAGAAATGTGGGAACATCGTCGGGCTCATCAAGGACGCTGGCGGCCCGCTGAGCTGCTGCGGCCAGCCGATGAAGGAACTCATCCCCAATACGGTCGATGCGGCTGCTGAGAAGCACGTGCCGGTCATCACGCTGGACCGCGAGGGCGGTGAGGTCACGGTACAGGTCGGCACGGTCGCACATCCGATGCTGCCGGAGCACTTCATCGAGTGGATCCACCTCGAGACGGAGAACGGCGCACAGATCAAGCACCTCAAACCGGGTGAGACGCCGGAGGCAGTATTCATGCTGGCCGGCGGCGAAAAGCCGGTCGCGGCGTTTGCTTACTGCAACCTCCACGGCCTCTGGAAGGCAGAGTTCCACGAGGACTGAGAACGGAGGTCTGAAGACGGAAGGCACGAAAAAAGAGGAAGGACGTGAGGGTCCTTCCTCTTTTCTATGTCCTGCGTTCCTGCGTCAGCGTGCGCCGCATGTTCCTGTGACAGCATGGCAGTCTTCCTCGCGGTTCGTCAGGCCGAGCTTCGCGATCATGGCCATGTCTTCCTTGATCGTCGTGCCGGAGGTCGTGAGCATGTTGCCCGTGATTGAAGCCGAGGCACCGGCGCAAAAGGCGGTGGCGCCGTTTTTCGGCAGCAGCTTGCGCCCGGCGGCCAGGCGGATGTTGGCTGCTGGATTGATGTAGCGGAAGAAGGCGATCGTGCGCAGGATGTCATCTGCCGGCAACTGCGCGCGGCCTTCCATGCCCGTGCCGGGAATCGGCATCAAGGCGTTGATGGGGATGGACTCGATGCCGAGCTCCGCCAGGGAGAGAGCCATGTCGAGGCGGTCCTCCCATGTCTCGCCCATGCCGATGATGCCGCCGGAGCAGACGCAGAAGCCCTCTTCCTGCGCCATCTTGATGGTCCGGATGCGGTCGTCGTACGTGTGCGTTGTGCAGATCTGTGGGAAGAAGCGGTGGCTCGTCTCGATGTTGTGGTGGTAGCTCGTGACGCCAGCCTCGCGCAGGCGTCTTAGCTGGGCGCGCGTCAGCAGGCCGTGCGATGCGCAGAGGTCGATGTGGAGTGTATCGCGCATGGCCTCATACGTCTCGATGGCCCGGTCGAAGTCGCGTCCTGAGAGCGCCCGGCCGGAGGTCACGATGGCAAAGCGGTTGGCGCCGGCTTCCTCGTTCGCACGCGCGTGGGCGATGATCGTCTCCTTGGGCAGGAAGGCGTATTCTTCGATGCCCGTGTGATGGCAGGCCGCCTGTGCACAGTACTTGCAGTTCTCTCCACAGCGGCCGCTGCGCCCGTTGATGATCGTGCAGAAGTCGATGTGATTGCCGCAGAAGTGATCCTGCAGCAGGCGGGCGCCTTCCTGCAGTTCCGGGAGCGGTGCGGTGAGGAAGATCGAGAGATCGTCTCCACGCTTGATGCGGCGGCCGGCGATAATGCTTTTGGCGAGTTTCAGGCAATTGGATTCGGACATGATAAGACCTCGATTCATATGTGCGTCGTGGTGTGGGATTATGGTCAACATTATAGGATAATATCGGTTAACCGTCAACCTTTAGGATAAGAGTGCTTGACAAAAAGCGGTATTTCATTGACAAATCGGGCAGGTGTTGTAAAATGAAGCTATATTGGAAGTTTTATCTCTATATAGTGGAAAGAAGCAGGTGAAGTATTTCTTTGCAGCAGGCATTGGAAAGACAGATTGTCTTTGAAGACCATAAAGAAGCATACGCACTTCTCGGGGACCGGGATGAGTTTTTGCAGGTGTTCCGCGAGAATTTTGACTGCCAGTTCATCAGCCGCGGCGAGCAGCTCGAGATCCTCGGCGAAGCCGCTGAGGTGAAGATGGCAGCAACGCTCGTCGAAGAGCTCCAGTATCTCTACCGTCAGGGCACGACGATCACGATGCATGAGGTCCGCTACGGCATCGGTCTCGTGCGCGGCGGCAAGGGCGAGGCACTGCACACGCTCTTCGGCGACACGATCCTCGTGACCGCGCGCGGCCGCCACGTACGCCCGAAGACGCTCGGCCAGCGCCTCTATCTCGACACGATCCGCCACAATTCCATCACGTTCGGCATCGGGCCGGCCGGCACGGGCAAGACATACTTGGCTGTCGTCATGGCTGTCGCGGCCCTGCGCAACAAGGAGGTGCGGCGCATCATCCTGACGCGCCCGGCTGTCGAGGCTGGTGAGCGTCTCGGCTTCCTGCCGGGCGACCTGCAGGACAAGGTCGACCCGTACCTGCGCCCGCTCTACGATGCGCTGCAGGACATCCTCGGCCAGGACAGCTACCAGAAGCTCATGGCCAAGGGCATCATCGAAATTGCGCCGCTCGCCTACATGCGCGGCCGCACGCTCGAAGACGCCTTCGTCATTCTCGACGAGGCACAGAACACGACGGACAAGCAGATGAAGATGTTCCTGACGCGCCTCGGCTTCGGCTCGCGCATGGTCGTCACGGGCGACCTCGGCCAGGTCGACCTGCCGCGCGGCGTCGCGTCGGGCCTGCGCGAGGCGAGCCAGGTCTTGAAGGACGTCAAGGGCATCGGCATCGTGCGCATGGCGCCTGTCGATGTCATCCGCCACGATGTCGTCACGCGCATCGTCGAGGCGTACGGTGCCTGGGAAGAGAAAAAGAAGAAAGAGAAGGAGCAGCGAGATAAGCAGCGGGAGGTGCGCGCGAAGTGAATGTCATCATCAGCAATTATCCAGAGGATCTCGAAGTGCCGCAGGAATACGTCGAGAATGTGACGGCGGCGGCCCAGAAGGTCGGCGAGCTCTACGGCGTCGAGAACGGCGAGGTCAGCATCACGCTGACGAACAACGATTACATCCACGAGCTCAACCGTCAGTACCGCGGCATCGACCGTCCGACGGATGTCCTCTCGTTTGCGCTCAATGAGAGCGAGGAGCCGGAAGTCACGGGCGGCGCCGACCTCAATGTGCTCGGCGACCTCGTCATCTCGGTGGAGCGCGCCGAGGAGCAGGCCAAGGACTTCGGTCACAGCGTCAAGCGCGAGATGGCCTTCCTGACGGTGCACGGCATGCTGCATCTCCTGGGCTACGACCACATGGAAGAGGAGGAGCGCCTCGAGATGGAGCGGGAGCAGCGCTTCGTCATGGAGAAGCTCGGCATCCCGCGCGAATGACGCGGTAAGCATTGCATAAAGACCAATCGAATAGAAAGAAGTGAAGGTATGGAACAGAACGCAAAACATAGATCGGGCTTCATCGCCGTCATCGGCCGCCCGAACGTCGGCAAGTCGACGCTCATCAACACGCTGATCGGCCAGAAGATCGCCATCATGAGCGACAAGCCGCAGACGACGCAGAACCGCATCCTCTGCATTCTGACGGAACCCGATGCCCAGATTGTCTTCCTCGACACGCCGGGCATCCACAAGCCGAAGCACAAGCTCGGCGAGTACATGGTCAAGGCAGCCGAGGGCACACTCAAGGAAGTCGACGCCATTCTCTTCGTCGTCGATGCGACGGAGAAGATGGGCCCGGGCGAGTACTACATCCTCGAGCGCCTGCAGGCGACGCGCAAGCCCGTCATCCTCGTCGTCAACAAGCTCGACCTCATCGAGAAGGAGCAGGTCCTGCCGATCATCTCGCGCTATGCCGACAAGTACCCGTTCGTCGGTGTCGTGCCGATCTCGGCCAAGGCGGAGACGAATCTCGACTCCCTGCTGACGGAGGTCAAGAAGTACCTGCCGGAGGGCCCGCAGTACTATCCGGAGGACATGGTCACGGACCAGCCGGAGCGCCTCATCGTCGCCGAGCTCATCCGCGAGAAGGTCCTGCAGCTCACGCGTGACGAGGTGCCGCATGCGGTGGCCGTCGAGACGGATGAGATGACGACGCGGCCGAATGGCGATGTCTACATCCGCGCGACGATCTACGTCGAGCGCGATTCGCAGAAGGGCATCATCATCGGTGCCAAGGGCGCAATGCTCAAGGAGATCGGCGCTCTGGCGCGCAAGGACATCGAGGCGCTGCTCGGCTCGCGCGTCTTCCTCGACCTCTGGGTCAAGGTCAAGAAGGACTGGCGCAACCGCGAAGGCGTGCTCCACAACTTCGGCTTCGGGGTGGAATCGTAATGGCAAAAGAGCGCAAGAGCTGTCTGTCGAAGCGCGTCTCGCGCCGCTTCGTCAACGGCCTTATACTGCTCGTGCCGGTCGTCATCACGCTGCTCGTCGTCAGCGAGGTCCTGCACTTCACGGAGGGCGTGCTCGGCAAGCACCTGCCGTTCTACTTCCCGGGGCTCGGCATCATCACAGTGGTGCTCGTCATCTACTTCGTCGGCTGGATCTCGTCGTACTGGATCATGCGCCGCCTGATCCACTACGGCGAAGCGCTGCTCGGCAAGATCCCTGTCGTCAAGTTCATCTACAACAGTGTCAAGCACCTCTCGACGGCCGTCTTTGAGTCGAACAACATGTTCGACCACGTCGTGCTCGTGCCGTTCCACCAGTCGAAGGCGCTCGGCTTCATCATGGCCGATGTGCCGCAGATGCTCAAGGAGAAGCTCGGCGATGATTACGTCTGCGTCTTCGTGCCCTGGAGCCTCAACATGACGTCGGGTACAAACCTCTTCGTGCGCAAGCAAGATGTCATCTACCTCGACATCAGCAGCGAGTCGGCCCTGCAGTACATGCTGACAGCCGGCGCTGTCATGCCGCGGCGCTTGGAAAGCGACGCAGAGATGCAGCCGGATGTGTCGGCAGAGGCGGCAGCCGAGCTCGCCAAAAAGAAGAAGGGCTGACATGGCAATCTATCAGACAGAAGCCGTCGTGCTCGGCTCGAAGAACTGGGGCGATGCCGACAAGATGATGACCTTCTTCACGAAGGAGCGCGGCCTCGTGCGCGCGGCTGCCTTTGGCTGCCGCAGGCCGAGGAGCCCCTTGGCGGGCGGCATGCAGATGTTCTCGCACCTCGATTTGCAGCTCTCGGAGGGCAGGCGCGTCGACACGGTGCGCCAGTGCCTGCTGCGCCGCCATTACAGGAAGCTCAGCGAAGACCTCATGGTGATGGCCTACGGCAGCTTCGTCGCGGAGTTCCTGCGCGAGTTCCTGCCGGAGGGTCAGCCGGAGCCGCAGATGTTCTCGGCACTGCTCGACATCCTCGCGGCCTTTGAGCAGCGCAACCCGCGCATAACGGCCGTAGCGGCTGTCTACCAGCTCATGGAGTTCACGGGCCTCCAGCTGCGCTATGGGAACTGCGTCCACTGCGGCAGGAAGATCGAGGGAGATGCTGCCTTCTCCATGCGCGAGGGCGGCGTGCTCTGCCAGGACTGTGCGACGCCTGACGCGAAGCCCTTTCCCGATGAACTGCGCCGCTTCATCATCGGACTGCGCGACTTCGACTGGCAGGGCGGGGAGTTGCGCCTCTCATCGTCCCTGCTCGTTGCAGCGGAAGAGGTCCTGCTCACTTACCTGCAGGACCTCTTAGGCCGGCCACTGAAGTCGCTGGCCTTCATCCAGCAGCTCAGCATGACAGGATGAGACAACAAAAAAACGCTCACATCTCTTGGATGTGAGCGTTTTTTTATGCCGTATGATGGCCGCTCAGCCGAGCGTCTTGCCGGAAAGCGCTGTCTCCATGAAGGTCTGCTGGGCGCCGATCGGCGTCATGCCCTGGCGGCACGAGGCGCGGACGTACGAGCCGTCGGAGCGCATGAGGTAAGCCTTCGTGTTGTCCTTAAGGTATGTCTGCAGGATGGCGTGCAGGCGGTTCTTGTGGTCCTGCTCGCGGATCGGGATCATGAGCTCGACGCGGTTGTTGAGGTTGCGCGGCATCCAGTCGGCTGACGAGATGAAGACATCTTCGCGTCCGCCGTTGTAGCAGTAGAGGATGCGGCTGTGCTCGAGGAAGCGGCCGACGATGCTGCGCACGTGGATGTTCTCGCTGACCTCCGGCAGGCCCGGGCGCAGGACACAGATGCCGCGGACGATGAGGTCGATCTTGACGCCGGCGGCCGATGCCTCGTAGAGCTTGGCGATGATCAGGCGGTCTAGGAGAGAGTTCATCTTGGCGGCGATGTAGGCGCGCTCGCCGCGCTTGGCGTGCTCGATCTCCTGGTCGATCTCTGCCATGATCGTCTCGCGCAGGTTGAGCGGTGCGACGATGAGCTTGTTCCAGGCCGGCGGGTCAGAGAAGCCGGAGAGGAAGTTGAAGAAGCGGGAACCGTCGGCACCGATCTCGTTGTCGGCCGTCATCAGGCCGATATCCGTGTAGATCTTGGCTGTCGAACCGTTGTAGTTGCCCGTCGCGAGATGGCAGTAGCGGCGGATGCCGTCTTCCTCGCGGCGCACGACCATCGTGATCTTGGAGTGCGTCTTGAGGCCGAGGATGCCGTAGATGACGTGGCAGCCGGCTTCCTCGAGGCGGCGCGCCATGATGATGTTGTTCTCCTCGTCGAAGCGCGCCTTGACCTCCATGAGCACCGTGACCTGCTTGCCGTTGCGGGCAGCGTCGGCGAGCGCCGAGATGATTGGCGACTTGCTCGAGACGCGGTAGAGCGTCTGCTTGATGGCGAGTACGGCATCGTCATCGGCGGCCGTGCGGATGAAGTTCTCGACCGTCGCGAACGTCTCGTACGGATGGTGGACGAGCACGTCCTTCTCGCGGATGGCCTTCCAGATGTCCTTCGTCTTGCGCGCGGCAAGCTCGACCGACGGCTGCGGCACGAAGGGCTCGTAGCGCAGCGCATCGTAGCCGCTGAGGTTGGCGAACGACGAGAAGAAGGCGCCGCCGAGCGGCCCGTCAATCGTGTAGATGTCGAGCTCGTCGAGCTCGAGCTCCTTCTGGAGCGTCTTGCGCGTCTCCTTCGAGCACGATTTGGCGATCTCGAGGCGCACGGCCGCGCCCTTGCGCCGCTTCTCGAGGGATTTCTCGACTTCGAGCAGCAGGTCGTCGACGTCCTCGCGGATGTCGAGGTCGGCGTCGCGCGTGATGCGGAACGGCGTCGTCTCGAGGATCTCGTAGCCGGTGAAGAAGCGCTCGGCGAAGTAGCTCAGGATGTCCTCAAGGTAGAGGTAGTGCTGGAGCTCCGGTACCTTGATGAGGCGGCCGAGGACGGATACCGGCACGGGCAGGATGGCGAGGCGGATTTCCTTGTCCTCGGGGCGCTTGAGGTGGACGGCGAGGTTGAGGCTCTTGCTCGTCAGGAAGGGGAAGGGGTGCGACGGGTCGATGCCCATCGGCGTGACGACCGGGAAGATCTCGCGCTCAAAGAATTCCGTCAGCCAGCGGTCCTGCTGTGCATCGAGATCTTCCGGGCGGACGAAGCGGATGCCGTGCTCTTTGAGCTCGGCGAGCGTCGCCTTGAGGCAGCGGTCGATGTCGTGCATCTGCTCGTGGGCGATGCGGCTGACGGCGTCCATCTGGCCCTGCGGCGTCAGGCCGCTGATGTCGTGGTGCTTGACGCCGCTCTCGATGAGGTGCTTGAGTCCGGCGACGCGGATCATGAAGAACTCATCGAGGTTGGAGCAGCTGATGGCGATGAAGCGTAGGCGCTCGAGCAGGGGGTTGTCCTTGCTCGTCGATTCGCGCAGCACGCGCTGGTTGAAGCTCAGCCAGGTGCACTCGCGGTTCAGGTAGTATTGACGGTCATTGAAGTCCATATCATTTCCTCCTTAAGACAGGCTCGATGCCGAAGATTTCGCGGAAGAGCGTCGAGGCCTGTGCGAAGCTCCAGCGAATCAGAGAGATGTCGTACTCTGAGGTGTAATTGACGTATAATTTTTCCTTGACGAGGCGCACGGCGAGGCTCTGGATGCGCCCACTATGGCCCTGGTCGAGGGCATCGGCGAGGCGCAGGATCGCGCAGCACTTGTCGGCGACAATCTTCTGCTCCTGCGTCAGGCGCTGATAGTGCATGTCCTTCTTGCCGGGATTGTCGCGGTGGTAGTAATAGCTGATGCAGGCGATGACTTCCTTCTCGGCATCGGTGATGCCGAAGATGTCGGTGCCCATGATGATCTGCCACGAGTGCAGTGGATAATTGCGCAGGTTGACGAACTTGCCCGTCTCGTGCAGGAGCGCGCTCATGCGCAGCAGCAGGCGATGGCGCGTCGAGAGTCCGTGCACGCGGCGCAGGCCGTCGAAGAGCTTCGTCGCGTACTCGTCGATGCGGCTGATGTGCGGCAGGTTGCAGTTGTAGCGCATGGCCGTGCTGCGCGCGAGGTCCAGGAGCAGGTCGGCCTGCTCTGAGATCGCCTTCGGGCTGATGCGTTGCGCGCCGCACCAGGCTGCATAGCCGTAGAGGAAGGTCGTGTTCATGACGAGGATCGTGTCGATGTGGAGCGTGCGCACGACTTCCTCGTAGAGCAGCAGCGTAGGCAGCAACAGCTGGGCGCGCCGCTCGCTGATCTCGAAGGCCTGCATGAGCTTGTGGGTCGTCAGCGGCATCAGCGACTCCGTGATCTCCAGGAATTTCTCGGGATCGATGACGGCGGGATACTGCGTCGTGCCCGGTGCACCTCCGGAGAGCTGCGAGACGAGGATGCGCGCCTCGAAGCCCGTGAGCACGAGTGTGTGGATGTCCGCGTGCTCGATGCGGGGCCAGAGCGAGGACAGCGAGGCGTGCAGATAGTCGCGCACGGCCGCGGGGAACATGACGCTGACGCGCTCTTCCTCGGTAAAGTGCTCGAGGACGCTGAGGCGCCCGCCCGTGACATTTGTCTGGAAGAGCAGCGTGCTGTCCTGCCAGCCCGTGAAGCCGAGGCCGCCCGAGGTGACGTCGAGCAGCAGCGTCGGCTTCGTGCCGACATGCTCGTCCTCTTTCAGGAAGTGGTGCAGCGCGAAGAACTTGTAGTAGACTTCCTCCGTCATGTCGGCGACGTGGAAGCGGAAGCCCGTGCGCATGTATAAGAGGTCGAGGATGCCCAGGCGGTTCTCGGCCTCGCGGATGACTGTCGTGGCGATCGGGTAGACCTCATCGACGCGGTAGTCGAGCAGGAGTTGACGGAATCCCTGCAGGATGTGGCAGAGTTCATGGATGGAGGCAAAGGAGAGGTGGTGCGTGCGGAAGACTTCCTCACCGAGAGGGATCTCTTTGTTTGCCGATTCGATGATCTCGATGTTGGTCGGAGAGTGATAATTCACGATGGCCATACTCGTGTGGATGGAGCCGATGTGAATGATGCCGAATGTGGCTGTTTTCTTCATAGATAACATCCTTTCTGGAAGGGCGGCTCTGGAGAGGGGCCTGGATTCATTATAGGAAACAGGAGAGGGCTCTGCGTTACTTTTTCGTGAAATTCTTGTTAATTCCTTTTTTTATGTGGCGCAATGCGAAGGGAAATTTCGAATCGTCTTGAAGCATCGCGCGCGAATTGCTATACTGGAAGAAACTGTAAGAATCTGTGGAATTGCGCGCAAATGCGGACGGCAATCAAAAAGGGGAGTTCTTCTATGGAGAGAGTGGCAATCATCGATATGGGCTCGAATTCGATCCGCTTCATCGTCATGCAGGTGGCGGACAACAAGTCGTATCACCTCGAATATCAGCAGAAAGAGGCTATCCGTCTCGGCCGCGGCATGTCGGAGACGGGCAAGCTCAATCCGGAGGGCGTGGAGCGCGCCCTTGCATGCCTGCACGTCTACAAGCACATGATGGAAGTCATGCAGGTCACGAAGTGCATCGCCGTCGCGACGGCGGCCGCGCGCAATGCCTCAGATGGCGAGGCGTTCATCGAGCGCATCAAGCAGGAAACGGGCATCGAGATCGAGGTCATCTCGGGTGAGCGCGAGGCGTACCTCGGCTACCTCGGCGTCGTCAACACAATCGACGAGCGCAACTACGTGCAGTTCGACCTCGGCGGCGCTTCCATCGAAGTCTCGCTCGTGCGCGACCGCAAGATCGTCGAGTCCGTCTCCGTGCCAATCGGCGCCGTGACGGTCACGGATGCCTTCAACCTCGGTGACAAGGTGACGCCTGCGGCCATCGAGCGCTGCTGCGCATTCGTGCGGAGAAAATACGAGGAGATGATCCCGTGGGCCGAGGGACTCAACCTGCCCGTCATCGGCGTCGGCGGCACCGTCCGAAACCTCGCGAAGATGGACCAGGCGCAGACGAACTACCAGCTCTCGCGCATCCACAACTACATCATCCCGCGCCGCCGCTTCGAGGAGACGTACACGAGTATCATCAAGTCGAACCTCTCGAGCCGCAAGCGCATGAAGGGACTCTCGTCAGAGCGTGCCGACCTCATTGTCGCCGGTGCCATCATCATCAACACGCTCATGGAGTTCACGGGCGGTCAGAACATCATCGTCTCGGGCTGCGGCCTGCGCGACGGCGTCTTTTTCGAGTACTACGGCGAGACGTATGGCTACGGCGATGGCTATAAGGGCCCGATCATCCCGGATGTGCTGCAGGAGAGTGTGCACAATTACCTCTTGAGCGCCGACCGCCGCATGGAGCACCTCGAGCGCGTGCGCACGCTTGCGCTGAGCCTCTTTGACCAGCTCAAGCGCTCGCACGGCGGGACGCGGCGCGACCGCAGCCTGCTGGAGGTCGCAGCCTGGCTGCATGACTCGGGCAAGGTCGTCAACTACTACGACCACGCGCGCCACTCGGCCTTCATCATCGCACATGCGCCACTCTACGGCATGCGCCAGCTCGAGCAGCTCCGGGCTGCATTCATCGCGGGCTTCCACCACGGCATCAGCAACAAGATCATGCGGGCTTACCGATACGGCATGATGCTGACGCCGGAGGATTGGAAGAAGGTGCGCCGGCTCTCGCTTCTCCTGGCACTCGCCGAAGCGTCCGATGTGACGTACGAGGGCGTCGTGCGCAGGATCGACGTCGCCGACGACGAAGAGGCCGTCGTGCTCTCGCTGCGCGGCAAGAAGGGCGAAGATCACAGCGCGGCAGAGTTCGAGATGAAGTCGTACTGCAAGCAGTTCAAGAAGGAGTACGGCAAGCCGCTGATCATCATGTGGCAGAAGGGCTGATCAGTGACCAGTTGACAAGTCACGTGACTTTTGCTAGACTCGTAGATAGCAATGAGGAAGAAGAGTAATCTCAGCAGTCAGCGAGACGGCGATGGTGTGAGGCAGTCAATGAGATGAACGGCACTTCGGAGCGCAATCCCATAATTTGAGCGGGCTTTCCTTCTGGAAGCCAATCAGGGTGGAACCGCGGTACTTGAAAGACAAGTCTCGTCCCTGTAACGTTACGTTGCAGGAACGAGATTTTTATTTGTTTCTGTGACATTCGAAATGGTGAAAAGGAGTTGTTCCCATGAAATTTCAGGAAATCATCCTGGCCCTGCAGAAATTCTGGTCGGAGCAGGGCTGCATCCTGGCAGAACCGTATGATGTCGAGAAGGGCGCCGGCACGATGAACCCGTCGACGTTCCTGCGCGTGCTCGGCCCCGAGCCGTGGCACGTCGCCTACGTCGAGCCGTCGCGCCGCCCGGCCGATGGCCGCTACGGCGATAACCCGAACCGCCTCTATCAGCACCACCAGTTCCAGGTCATCATGAAGCCGTCGCCGGACAACATCCAGGAGCTCTACCTCGAGAGCCTCGAGCGCCTCGGCATCGACCCGAAGCAGCACGACATCCGCTTCGTCGAGGACAACTGGGAGTCGCCGACGCTCGGCGCCTGGGGCCTCGGCTGGGAAGTCTGGCTCGACGGCATGGAGATCACGCAGTTCACGTACTTCCAGCAGGTCGGCAGTCAGGACATCAAGCCGGTCGCCTCGGAGATCACGTACGGCCTCGAGCGCCTCGCGATGTACATCCAGGGTGTCGAGAACGTCTACGACATCCAGTGGACGGATGACTACACGTACGGCGATGTCTTCCACCAGAACGAGTACGAGCAGTCGGTCTACGCCTTCGACCTCTCGGATGAGGCGCTGCTCTTCGACCTGTTCGACAAGTACGAGAAAGAGGCTGTGCGCGTCATCGACAAGGGCTATGTCCATCCGGCCTACGACTACGTGCTCAAGTGCTCGCATACGTTCAACCTGCTCGATGCGCGCGGTGCCATCTCCGTCTCGCAGCGTGCCGCTTTCATCGGCCGCGTGAGAAAGCTCGCGCGTCTCTGCGCAGAGTGCTATCTGAAACAGCGTGAGGAGCTCGGCTATCCGATGCTCCACAGAGGGGAGAAGTGAGCATGGCTAAAGATCTGTTATTTGAAATCGGCACGGAAGAAGTTCCGGCCCACGTAATGCCGGGCACACTCGCCCAGCTCAAGGAGAACGCCGAGAAGGCACTGAACGAGAACCGCATCGCCTTCACGGCCATCCGCACGCTCGGCACGCCGCGCCGCACGGCACTCATTGTCGAGGGAGTCGCGGAGAAGCAGGAAGATGTCGCGAGCGAGAATCGCGGCCCGTCCGTCAAGATCGCCTTCGATGCGGACGGCAATCCGACGAAGGCTGCGCAGGGCTTTGCGCGTGGCCAGCACGTTGACCCGAAAGACCTCGTCGTCAAGGACGGCTATGTCTACGCGGAAGTCCACGAGGAGGGCCAGCCGACGGCAAAGATCCTCGAAACGCTGCTGCCAGAGCTCGTCTGCGGCCTCTCGTTCCC
This sequence comes from Mitsuokella jalaludinii, assembly GCF_928722185.1. Classification (NCBI taxonomy): domain Bacteria; kingdom Bacillati; phylum Bacillota; class Negativicutes; order Selenomonadales; family Selenomonadaceae; genus Mitsuokella; species Mitsuokella jalaludinii. The sequence goes on along the minus strand of NZ_CAKMXA010000001.1, from coordinate 990,294 downwards.
CAACAACATGCGCTGGGGCGACCTCGACTTCAAGTTCATCCGCCCGATCCGCTGGTTCGTCGCGCTCTACGGCTCCGATGTCATCCCGTTCGAGCTCGCAAACGTCAAGTCGGGCCGCACGTCGCGCGGCCACCGTTTCCTCTCGCAGGGCGACTTCGAGATTGCCGATGCGAAGAGCTACGAGAAGGCCTGCGAGGAGAACTTCATCATCGTCGACCAGGACAAGCGCAAGCAGATGATCCGCGAGCAGATCGAGGCCGTCGCCAAGGCGAATGGCGGCCAGGCCGAGATCACGGAAGACCTCTTAGAAGAGGTCCTCTACCTCGTCGAGTATCCGACGGCGCTTTGCGGCAACTTCGAGGAGAAGTACCTGCAGCTGCCGCCGGAGGCCGTCATCACGCCGATGCGCGACCATCAGCGCTACTTCCCGGTAAAGACGGCTGACGGCAAGCTGCTGCCGCTCTTCATCACGGTCCGCAACGGTGGCAAGGAATACCTCGAGACGGTCCAGCACGGCAATGAGCGCGTCCTGCGCGCCCGCCTCGCCGATGCGCAGTTCTTCTTCGACGAAGACCGCAAGAAGAGCCTTGAAGAGCATCGCGAGAAGCTCAAGACGGTCGTCTTCCAGCAGGGCCTCGGCACGATGTACGAGAAGACGGAGCGCCTCGAGAAGCTCGCTTCTTTCATCGCTGATGCCATCGGCGCCGACGAGAAGGACCACAAGCACGCCAAGCGCGCCGCCATCCTCTCGAAGGCCGACCTCGTCACGGGCATGGTCACGGAGTTCACGGAACTGCAGGGGATCATGGGCCGCGAGTACGCGAAGCTCGACGGCGAGTGCGAGAAGGTCGCCATTGCCATCGACGAGCACTACAAGCCGCGCTTTGCCGGTGACAGCCAGCCGCAGACGACGGCCGGCCGCATCGTGAGCCTGGCCGACAAGATCGACACGATCGTCGGCACGTTCAGCCTCGGCAAGATCCCGACGGGCTCGCAGGATCCTTTTGCACTGCGCCGCCAGGCACTCGGCCTCGTCAACATGATCATCGAGGCCAAGTATCACCTGAGCCTCGCATCCATCGTCGCGAAGGCCATGGACCTCTACGCCATCGAGGATGAGAAGGCACGCGCGAAGATGCAGCAGGATGTGGCAGACTTCATCCGCCTGCGCCTCAAGAATGTCCTCGAGTCCATCCGCTACGACGTCGTCGACGCCGTGCTCGCAGATGTCGACGACATCTACGCCGTCTCGCTGCGCGCAAAGGCCGTGGCAGACTATGTGGCATCTGCCGATGCTGCAGCAGGCATCCAGGCATTTGTCCGCGTGGCCAACCTCGCCAAGAAGGCGGAGTCCGCCGAAGTCTCGGCAGAGCTCTTCCAGACGGATGCAGAGCGCACGCTCTTCGCCGCCTACGAGAAGGCAGCTGCAGCTGTCGAGGCAGATATCGCTTCTGAGGCATATGCGGAGGCTATCCGTGCCCTCGCGGCACTCGCCGCTCCGATCGACGCGTTCTTTGCAGACGTCATGGTCATGGACAAGGACGAGGCCATCAAGAACAACCGCCTCGGCCTGCTCAAGAGCATCGATGCAATCGTAGGCCGCGTCGCCGATTTCACGAAGATCGTCCTCGCGTAACGAGCAGAACGGGACACTGGTAAAAAAATGAAGAAGGACCTGACAGCCAGTCGGTGCTGGCTGCCAGGCCCTTCTTTTTGTTCTCTGGATAGCATTTTCTGCGGTGCTCAGGCGATCTTGTTCTTGTTGAAGTCGTACTCGAGGTGGACGAAGGCCTTCTCGCCGTCGCTGTCGATGTAGAGCACGTGGCCGTCGAAGACGCCAATCTTGTCCTGCCAGCGGTACTCGATTGAGTCGCTGTCGATGGCGAGACCGGGGCGCTTGAGCTTGCAGCGCGTGCCGAAGAAGTAGGCCTGCCCCTCGAAGGGGCGCGCGTAGATCGCCTCGCTGCAGAAGATGTTCTCGCCGTCGATGAGGCGCGCTGTGCCCTGCGTCCAGATGGCGCTGAGGTCGCTGGTGATCTGCGCCTCGTCCGCTGTGATCAGGCGGTCGCCGAGATGGATCTGCACACTGCCGTGGCAGATGTAGCGGCCCGTCTTCTCGTCGTACTGCACGGAGCGGGCGGAGATGGCGGGCTGCTCGCCCTGCATGAAGGAACTGACGGGATGGACTTCTGTGACATCAGCAACTTCCATATCTTTCGTGACAGGCTGTGTGCCCTCGGCGGCAGCGGGCGCGGTCAGGCCGATGAGCAGGCCGAGTGCTGTGGCGAGTATATCGCATGATTTGAGCAAGAGGATCACCTCGTAGAAGATTTCGATGATTCTATTCTACTCCTGCCATTCACATTTTGCAAAATCACAAGAAAAGCGAGGCAGGAAGCAGGAAATTCCGCGCTGTGCGCGTAATGTATAATTATATGACAAAAGCGTGGATTTGTCACCACTTGTCAATCGATTCTCTTCATGGAAGGGGAAGGAGAGGGGAATGGCCTTGAATATCCGGGAACGGACAGAAGAACTTGAGTACGCGTACCTGGCGCCGCAGGCGGCCAAGAGCCGCGCTGCCAGGCGCAAGGAGAAAGGCGAGGAGTGCGCGCTGCGCACGAGCTTCCAGCGCGACCGCGACCGCATCCTGCACTCCAAATCCTTCCGGCGGCTCAAGCACAAGACACAGGTCTACATCGTGGCGGGCGACCACTACCGCACGCGCATGACGCACAGCCTGGAAGTCGCGCAGATCTCGCGGACTATTGCGCGCGGACTGCGCCTCAACGAGGACCTCGTCGAGGCCATCGCCATCGGCCACGATGTCGGCCACACGCCTTTTGGACATGCGGGCGAGTCGGTGATGGCGGAGCTCGCGGGCCACTTCGCCCACAACGAGCAGAGCCTGCGCGTCGTCGAGTTCCTCGAGAAGGGCGGCAAGGGGCTGAACCTGACCTACGAGGTCAAGGATGGCATCGTCAATCACACGGGGCCTCACCTGCCGAAGACCTTGGAGGGGCGCATCGTGCGCACGGCCGACCGCATCGCCTACCTGACGCACGACTACGATGACAGCCTGCGCGCGGGCCTGCTGAGGGAAGGAGACCTGCCCGCAGCCGTCTACGAGCGCTTTGGCCGGGACACCTCTTCGATGATCACGAGCATGGTTTCAGACATGATCGAGAGCTCGGCAGACCTCACGGACATCCGCCAGTCGGATGAGGTGCGCGAGACGATGGACCTCTTCAGGAGTTTCATGTTCGAGCACATCTATCTGTCCGACGCGCTCGCGCATGAGCGCCGCCAGGCGGGCTTCATGCTGCGCCAGCTCTACGCGCACTTCCTCGCGCATCCAGAGGAGCTCCCGCAGGAGTTCTGCGAGCGCGAGGCGCGCTGGGGCCGCCAGCAGATCGTGACGGATTACGTCGCGGGGCTCACGGACAGCTACGCCGTGCAGCTCTTCTCGGAGATCTTCATCCCGCCCGTCGGGCGCGTCATCCGCTACAGCCGATGACAGCTGTGTGCCAGGAAATTTTCGGGATGAAAAAGGATATTGGGAGTTTTTGCGGAATATATATCTGAAAAACCTGCGTGGAGTGCATGCCCGTCACTTTGTCAAGGGGCTGGACGAGTTTTTTATCCGCGCGAAGAAGGTTTTTTCCAGATGACAGCGAATATACTAGAGTGTCACTCCGGTGTGTGCCGTCAGGCTCCAGCGGAGGACGGGAGGATGGAATCAATTGGAACGAATGCGGAATGAGGCGATGGACGCCTTCGTCGAGCGCGTGAGCGAGAACACAGACATCGTGCGCATCGTGCAGAGCTACGTCCCGCTTAAGCGCCGGGGCAATCGCTACTGGGGGTGCTGCCCGTTCCATCACGAGAAGACGGCATCCTTCTCTGTCGTACCCGATAAGGGCTTCTTCTACTGCTTCGGCTGCCATGCCGGCGGCAATGCGTTCAAGTTCATTTCGCTTATCGAAAACATCTCGTATTTTGACGCGATCAAGCTGCAGGCAGAGAAGCTGGGCATCCCCTTGCCGGAGCGGAAGAGGAGTCCGCAGGAGATCGCGCGAGAACGCGAGATACAGGACTTGCGCAAGGTCAATGAGCTCGCGCGCGACTTCTTCCACAACTGCCTGACGATGACGCGCATGGGGGAGCGGGGCAAGGCCTACTTCGCCGGGCGCGGCATCCGTCAGGAGACGATCGAAGAGTTCCAGCTCGGCTATGCACCGCCTGCCTGGGATAAGTTGTCCACGGCTTTTCTCAAACGTGGAATCAAGCAGGAGTTTTTGCTGGCAAGCGGCCTGTCTGCCGAGCGCAAGCAGGGCAGCGGCCTCTACGACCGCTTCCGCGGGCGCGTGATCATCCCCATAGCGGATGAGCGCGGCCGTGTCGTCGGCTTCGGCGGCCGCGTCCTCGACGATTCGACGCCGAAGTACCTCAACACGCCGGAGACGGTCCTCTTCAACAAGAGGAAATTGCTCTTCGGCCTCGACCGCTCGCACCGCGCCATCCAGCAGGAGGGCCGTGCCATCGTCGTTGAGGGCTACATGGATGCGATATCCGTGTTCGATGCCGGTGTGCACAATGTCGTCGCATCACTCGGCACATCGTTCACACCGGAGCACGCGAAGAAGCTCCTGCACTATGCGCCGGAAATCTGCTTCTGTTACGACAGTGACGAGGCGGGCCAAAAGGCAACGATACGCGCGCTCACCATCGTGCGCGACACAGGGGCCCGCGTCCGCGTCATCGTCGTGCCGGACGGCAAGGACCCGGATGAATTCATCCGCAAGCACGGAGCCGATGCATTCCGGGAGCTCGTGCGGCAGGCGCTGCCGCTTGTGGAGTACCGGCTGCGCTACGTTCTCTCGCACACGAACTACGACACGCTCGACGGCAAGGTCAAGGCACTCCATGAGATGATGCCCGTGCTCGCGGGCATCCACGAGTCGGCCGTGCGCAGCGAGTACGAGCGGAAGCTCGCGCAGGCGCTCATGCTCGATGAGGGCATCGTGCGCGAGGAGCTCCGGCACTACCGCCCCGAGGCGGAGGAGGCGCCTGCGCGCCAGCCCATCCGTCAGGCCATCGCGAAGCCCGACACGGCACTCAGGAAAGCGGGGCGCCTCGTCATCCGCATGGCCTGGCAGGATGCCGCCATCATCGCGCATCTCGAGACGATCGTGCCGCTTGCGGGCATACGCGACCCGGTCCAGCGCGAGATCCTGACCTTTCTCAAGGAGTCTGCCGAGGAGGGACGTCCGGTGGATGATATGAGTGCCGCGTCGCTGAGCGACGAGGCGGCGGCTGAGCTCTCGCGCTCGCTCGTCGAAGACCTCGGCGGGCGCGATGAGACAGGAGCTTACGATGATTCTCTGCGGGTGCTCCGCAAGGCATATCTCAATGCCCTCTACACGGAGCACAGCCGCAAGGCGAATGAATATGCGCAGAACGGCCAGCATGAGGCCTGCCTGCAGGAATTGAATGAGGTTAATAAGATCAAACATGAAATGGATGAATGGTGAATCACTTGGTAAAAGATGGATGGAACGTGTGGAAAGGAGGCAGTCGAATGGCTGAATCAAAGACAGCAAGTGCTGCCGGCAAGAGCCGCAGTTCTGAGATAGTGGAGAATCTCCTGGCCAAGGGCAAGAAGAACGGAGGTACTCTGACATACGGGGAGCTCATCGATGCGCTGCAGAAGCAGGACCTCACTCCCGATGAAATCGACACCATGTATGATACCTTCAGCAAGCGTGGCATCGAGATCGTCGATGACTCGCAGGACAATTCGAATGACGATGATGTGGACCTCGACAAGTCCGACGAGGACGTCGAGATCGACCTCTCTGTGCCAGAGGGTGTCAGCATCGATGATCCGGTGCGCATGTACCTCAAGGAGATCGGCCGCGTGCCCCTGCTGACGGCAGAAGAAGAGGTCGCGCTAGCCAAGCGCATGGAGGCCGGCGATGAAGAGGCACAGAAGCGCCTGGCTGAGGCAAACCTGCGCCTCGTCGTCAGCATCGCGAAGCGCTATGTCGGCCGCGGCATGCTCTTCCTCGACCTCATCCAGGAGGGCAATCTCGGCCTCATCAAGGCGGTCGAGAAGTTTGACTACAACAAGGGGTACAAGTTCAGTACGTACGCGACCTGGTGGATCCGCCAGGCCATCACGCGCGCGATCGCTGACCAGGCCCGCACCATCCGCATCCCGGTGCACATGGTAGAGACGATCAACAAGCTCATCCGCGTCTCGCGCCAGCTGCTGCAGCAGCTCGGCCGCGAACCGACCCCGGAGGAGATCGCGAAGGAGATGGAGATCGGCGTCGACCGCGTGCGCGAGATCATGAAGATCGCGCAGGAGCCAGTCTCCCTCGAAACGCCTATCGGCGAAGAGGAAGACTCGCATCTCGGCGACTTTATCGAGGACCAGGATGCGCCCGCTCCTGCCGATGCTGCCTCGTTCATGCTGCTCAAGGAACAGCTCGAGGATGTCCTCGACACATTGACGCCGCGTGAGGAGAAAGTCCTGCGCCTGCGCTTTGGCCTCGATGACGGCCGTGCGCGCACGCTCGAGGAAGTCGGCCAGAACTTCGGCGTCACGCGCGAGCGCATCCGCCAGATCGAAGCCAAGGCCCTGCGCAAGCTGCGTCACCCGAGCCGCAGCCGCAAGCTCAAGGATTTCTTAGACTGATTGCTGAAGACCAGAGTGATGATGCTCTGGTCTTTCTTTTGCGGAAAAAGATTTGTGCTCGCAGGGGAAAAATGAAAAAAGGTGTTGACAAAGGCGCCGGGACCCTCTATAATAATACCTGTTGTTGATATTCCTCGATAGCTCAGCCGGTAGAGCACCTGACTGTTAATCAGGCTGTCGCAGGTTCGAATCCTGCTCGAGGAGCCAATTGAACATCCAGGGTGTAACGCTTGTTACACCCTTTTTCTTGTGCTAAGCTTGTGCTAAGATAGAGGAAAACTGGAAGTATAGACGTCTATGAGGAGGGATTTTCATGAATCTGGGAGATCGCTTGCAGGCCGTGGCCGACTTCGTGCCGCAGGGCAGCCGCGTGGCTGACATCGGCACGGACCATGGCTACCTTGCGGTAGAGCTCGTGAAGTCGGGCAAGGCGAAGTTCGTCGTGGCGAGCGACAAGAACACAGGTCCCTACGAGGCTGCCGTGCGTACCGTCCGCGAGAATGGACTGGCGGACAACGTCATCTCGGTGCGCCTCGGGGACGGCCTCAAGAGACTCAAGCCCGGCGAGGTTGACACAGTCTGCATCGCCGGCATGGGCGGTGCGCTGATGGTCGAGATCCTCGAAGGCTCGCCTGATGTCGTCGAGACGCTTGACACACTCATCCTGCAGCCGCAGAGCGCGGCGCCGGAGTTGCGCCGCTGGATCTACCGCAAGCACTGGCACATCGAGGATGAATCGCTCGCGCTCGACGATGGGCGCATCTACGAGATCATCATGGCCAAGCGCGGCCGCCGCAAGATGCCGGAGCAGCTGATGCTCGAGATCGGTCCCGTCCTCTGGCAGAAGAAGCCGCCTCTCTTGCGCCATCACATCGAGGCCCTGCTCTTCCAGGAGCGCCGCGTCGCAGCGGGCATGGAGAAGAGCGATGCCGCGAAGAAGTCGAAGAAGTATCAGGCCGTCATCCGTCACATCAAGGAACTGGGGGAGCATCTGTCATGGTAAAATGTCAAGTTGTCATGGATGCGCTGGAGCGCATCGCGCCGCATCATCTCGCAGAGGATTGGGATAACCCGGGCCTGCTTGTCGGCAGCCCGGAGCGGCAGGTCAGCCGCATCCTCGTCGCGCTCGACGTCAGCGACATTGTCGTGCGCCAGGCCGTGCACGAAGGGGCAGAGATGATCGTCGCACACCATCCGCTGCTCTTCAAGCCAATCAAGAAGATCCGCACGGACGAGCCGCTCGGCCACCGCCTGCAGGTCCTCCTGCAGCACGACATCGCCGTGGCCGCCGCGCACACGAATCTCGACATCGCCCGCGGCGGCGTCAACGATGTGCTCGCGGAGGCCATCGGCCTCTCGAAGCTCTCGAGCTTCGTCATCACGCAGCAGGGCGAGGGCGGAGAGACCGAGAGTCTTGGCCGCATCGGCTCGCTGCCGCAGCCGATGGCGATCCGCGACTTCGCCAAGCAGGTCCGCGAGGCCCTGCCGACGGAGCATGTGCGCTTCGTCGACGCCGGCGACCGCCCGGTGCGCAAGGTCGCGCTCTGCAGCGGTGCCGGTGCGGAATTCGTGGATAGGGCCGCGATGATGGGGGCGGATGCCTACGTCACGGGCGATGTGCGCTACCACGATGCGCAGCGCGCCGCCGAGCTCGGCATGCACGTCATCGACGCTGGCCACTTCGGCACGGAGTTCCCCGTCGTCGCCACGCTCGTGAGCCGGTTGCGCGAAGAGCTGCGCGGCGAAGGCGAGGTCGAAGTCATCGCCGACCGCGAGTCGAAGGACTTCTTCTCGCTGGCCTGATATACGTTTCTCACATCTGCGCTTTTGCGCGAAAGGCTGCACTATGAATCAGAATCTCTGGCGCAAGCACGCCATGCGCTACTTCCAGATCACGCTCGGCTGCCTGCTCGTCTGCCTGGGCTTCAACCTCTTCCTGATCCCCGCACATCTCTTGACGGGCGGCATCAGCGGCGTGGCCCTGATCATCTACTACCTGATTGGCTTGCCCGTCGGCATGCAGAACCTCGTCTACAACCTGCCGATCCTCTACCTCGCCTACCGTGTCTTCGGCCGCCTCTACGCCGCGGACACGATCTTCGGCACGGTGGCGCTGTCGGTCTTCCTCGATGCGACGCACTTCCTCGTCGACTGGAGCATCTGCAGCGACCCGATGCTCAACTCCATCTTCGGCGGCGTGCTCGCTGGCGTCGGCTTCGGCATGGTCTTCCGCGCCAACGCGAACACGGGCGGCCTCGACGTCATCGCGGCCGTGGCCAAGAAGTACTACTCCCTCGATGTCGGCACGGTCGTCTTTATGCTGAACTTCCTGATCATCATGGGTTCGGTTGCGCTCTTCGGCGTCGAGGTCGCGCTGTTCAGTATCGTCTCCATTTACGTGACGGCGGAGCTGACGAACCGCGTGGCCGCCGGCCTCAACCGCGAGAAGTCCATCCTCATCGTCTCGCCGCAGGCCAAGGCCATCTGCAACGACATCATGGAGAACGTGCACCGCGGTGCGACGTTCCTCGACGGCCGCGGCGGCCTTGCGGAGGAACCGAAGAACATCCTGTTCGTCGTCGTGAGCCTCACGCAGGTCAGCCGCGTCAAGACCATCGTCAGCCATCACGACCCGCAGGCATTCATGATCGTCTCCGATACGTCGGAGGTCTCTGGCAAGGGCTTCACGCTCGCCTGCGAGAGCTACGAGGACGCGCGGCGCAAGTGGCAGCAGACGCACGAGAAGCAGCTCGAGTTCGAGCAGCTGCACGGCAGGCGCGAGAAGTAGTTGACGATACACGCAATCCCCGCTATAATAGGAGCATATGTAAACACGTAAATCCGAGGATGCAGAGCAGTAGGTGCAGGACGTCTCAAGAGAGCCGGCGGCAGGTGGGAGCCGGTGACGGGAAGCGCTGAACTCACTGCGGAGGAGCGGCCGGGGAGCCTTCGAGCGAAACGGCCGACGCCTGCCACGTTACGGCACCGAGAGGATGCTTTGGCATCAAGCAGGGTGGTACCGCGAATCATCGTCCCTGATCGTCACATGACGGTCAGGGATTTTTTAGTTTTAGGAGGCAATTGAGATGGAAAGATATTCGCCGCAGGACATCGAGTCGAAATGGCAGAAGAAGTGGGAAGAGGGCAAGGTCTACAAGACGGAGGCCGACGCTAGTCGCCCGAAGTACTACGCACTCGAGATGTTCCCGTATCCGTCGGGCAACCTGCACATGGGCCACGTGCGCAACTACGCCATCGGCGACGTCATGGCGCGCTACAAGACGATGGAAGGCTTCAACGTCCTGCACCCGATGGGCTTCGACTCCTTTGGCATGCCGGCCGAGAATGCGGCCATCAAGCACGGTGTCAAGCCGGCCGACTGGACGTACAGCAATATCGAGAACATGGAGAAGCAGCAGAAGAAGCTCGGCCTCTCCTACGACTGGGACCGCGAGGTCAAGACGTGCGATCCTTCGTACTACAAGTGGACGCAGTGGCTCTTCGAGCTCTTCTACAAGCGCGGTCTCGCCTACAAGAAGAAGGCATCGGTCAACTGGTGCGATACCTGCGGCACGGTCCTCGCGAACGAGCAGGTCATCGACGGCAAGTGCTGGCGCTGCGACCACGAGGTCCACAAGAAGGACCTCTCGCAGTGGTTCCTCAAGATCACGGATTACGCCGATGTCCTGCTGAAGGACCTCGACAAGCTCAAGGGCTGGCCGGAGCGCGTCAAGACGATGCAGGACAACTGGATCGGCCGCAGCGAGGGCTTGGAGTTCAATCTCGAGGCGCCGGAGCTCGGCACGTCGATCGCCGCCTACACGACGCGCCCCGACACGGTCTATGGCATCACCTTCCTCGCGCTCGCAGCTGAGCATCCGCTCGTCGACAAGATCTGCGAGAACAATCCGAAGGCCGAGGAGATCCAGGCCTTCGTCAAGCGCACGCGCAACCAGAGCGAGATCGAGCGCACGTCGAGCGAGTCCGAGAAGGAAGGTATCTTCACGGGCGCTTACTGCATCAACCCGTTCAACGGCAACAAGGTACAGATCTGGGTCACGAACTACGTCCTGGCTGACTACGGCACGGGCGCCGTCATCGGCGTTCCGTCGGAGGATTCGCGTGACTGGATGTTCGCGACGAAGTACGACATCCCGAAGATCATCACGCTGCAGCCGCGCGACCACGAGCTCAAGCTCGAGGAGATGACAGAGGCCTACACGGACAAGGACGGTGTGCTCGTCAACTCGGCTGAATTCACGGGCCTCGATATCAAAGAGGCCATGAAGGGCATCATGGACAAGGCCGAGAAGGAAGGCTTCGGCAAGCGCCGCGTCAACTTCCGCCTGCGCGACTGGCTCATCTCGCGCCAGCGCTACTGGGGTGCGCCGATCCCGGTCATCAACTGCCCGCACTGCGGCGAAGTCCTCGTGCCGGAAAAAGACCTGCCGGTCATGCTGCCAGAGGATGTCTCGTTTGACCAGGGCTCGCTGTCGCCACTGGCGTCGAGCGAGAGCTTCGTCCACTGCAAGTGCCCGAAGTGCGGCGCCGATGCGACGCGCGAGACGGACACGATGGACACCTTCATCTGCTCTTCGTGGTACTACCTGCGCTACACGGACCCGCACAACGACAAGGAGCCGTTCGCCAAGGACAAGGTCAATTATTGGGCGCCTGTCGACCAGTACATCGGCGGCATCGAGCACGCCATCCTGCACCTCCTGTACTCGCGCTTCTTCACGAAGGTCCTGCACGACGTCGGCCTCGTCGACTTCGATGAGCCGTTCACGAACCTCCTGACGCAGGGCATGGTCCTCAAGGACGGTTCGAAGATGTCGAAGTCGAAGGGCAACGTCGTCTCGCCGGAGGAGATCATCGCGAAGTACGGCGCCGACACGGCCCGCCTCTTCATCCTGTTCGCCGCACCGGTCGACCGCGACCTCGAGTGGAGCGACAAGGGCGTCGAGGGCTCGTACCGCTTCCTCAACCGCGTCTGGCGCATCCTCGGCCACTTCGAGGATGCCATCAAGGCGGGCAAGCCGGACTACGATGTCACGAAGCTCACGAAGGACGAGAAGGAACTGCGCCGCATCCTGCACGTGACGATCCGCAAGGTCACGGAAGATGTGCGCGACCGCTTCATGTTCAACACGGCCGTCTCTTCCATCATGGAGCTCGTCAATGCCTTTTACGCCTTCCAGGACAAGGAGATGAACGCCGGCCTCGCGCGCGAAGTCGCCGAGAATCTCATCAAGCTCCTGGCACCGTTTGCCCCGCACATCACGGAAGAGCTCTGGAGCCGCCTGTTTGAGGGCCAGGGCAGCGTCCATCAGCAGAAGTGGCCGGCATTTGACGAAGAGGCCACGAAGCTCGCGGAGGTCGAGATCGTCCTGCAGATCAATGGCAAGGTACGCGACAAGCTCATGATCCCTGCCGATACGGATCGCGAGGGCATGAAGAAGATCGCCATGGAACTGCCGCGCACGCAGGAACTCACGGACGGCAAGACGATCGTCAAGGTCATCTGTGTGCCGAAGAAACTCGTCAACATCGTCGTCAAGGGCTGACATTCAGGAGGGGTTCGCATGGCAAGGATTGTATTCTCGGACATCGACGGCACGCTGCTGACGGATGACAAGCGCGTCACCGAAAAGACGGAGCAGGCCGTCAAGGGCCTCGTGCAGCAGGGGATTCCCTTTGTACTCGTCTCGGCGCGCATGCCAGAGGCCATCTACCCGATCACTGAGGCGATGGGCGTCAAGATCCCGCTGATCTCTTACAGCGGTGCGCTCGTGCTGACGGAAGAGGGAGAGACGCTTTACAGCCTGACGATGAAGGCGGAGCACGCGGCAGCCTTCCTCGAGGCAGTCGAGGCGCACTTCCCCCAGGCGACCGTCAACTACTACGCCGGCCATCACTGGTACGTCAAGGACACGAGCAATCCGCGCGTCGCCTTGGAGATGAAGATTACGGGAGCCGTGGCCGAGAGGCGCTCCTTCGCGGACTGCCTGACTGAGGGCACCCTGCCGCACAAGATCCTGCTCATGATGGAGCCTGCGGACTGCGAGCGGGCTGAGCGGGAACTCCAGGCGCTGTTCCCGGCGCTCAATATCGTGCGCTCTGCGCCGCACCTGCTCGAGATCATGGATGCTTCCGTCAACAAGGCGAGCGGCATCGAGGTCATGCTGAAGCACTTCGGCCTCGAGGCGAGCGATGCGCTCTCGTTCGGCGACAACTACAACGACCTCGAGATGCTCCGCTATACAGGCGCGAGCGTCGCCATGGGCAACGCGCCGCAGCCGGTGAAGGAGGCCGCTGGCATTGTCACGACCTCCAACGAAGAGGACGGCATCTACGCGTACCTCAGCGAGCACCATCTGATTGGCTGAGCGCCGAAAACAAACATGCAAAAAAAATCGACTGACAGGAATCTGTCGGTCGATTTTTTTGTGCGTTCACTTGAGAAGGAGGTCGTTGATTTCCTTCTGGATGCGGTTCATGGAGTTGACCTCGAGCGCGTCGCTGTCGATGAGCTTCTGGATCTCCTGGTCGGCCAGCCTCATGGCCGCTACGTAGCGCGGGAAGCGGTAGGGGACGGTGCCTTCCTCGATGACCTGGCTGACGGCCAGCGGGCTGCGGCCTGTCCGGCCGCTGGCCTCCGCGCCGAAGAGCTCCTGTGGGGCGGCCTCCTCGATGATGCCGCGCCGCGTCGGCAGGGCCGCTGAAAGCGAGAGCAGCAATGTCTGGTTCTCCCTGTCGTGGCAGTATGCCTTGAGGAATTCCCAGGCGAGCTGACGTTCTTTCGTCTTGGCGCTGATGCCCATGAGCAGCGTCTGCACGGGCGAGGTGTTGCGCCCCTCCGGCCCGCGGGGCAGGCGGATGCAGTCCCACTCGAAGTCCGTGGCCTTCTTGATACGCCAGGGATAGGGCTTGTACGTGCGGTAGGCGGCGAAGTTGAAGGGGCGGAAGGCGACGTGGCCGATGTCGAAGTCGCGCTCCTGCACGACTTGGTTGCGCTGGAGCTGGTGCAGCGCGTTGGCGAAGCGCACGGCGCTCTCGATGCGCTCGTCGGTGAAATACGACGCCTTGCCGTCCTCGCGGAACAGCTCGGCCCCGCTCGTGACGGCGGCATCCTGCCAGTTGTAGCCGTAGGCGCCGAACTGGTCGAGGCGGCCGTCGCCGTCCGTATCGCGCGTGACCTTCTGGCAGATGGCGAGGAAGTCGTCCCAGGTCCAGTCGTCCTGCGGCATGGGGATGCCCTCGCGGTCGAGCAGCGTGCGGTTGACGAACATCAGGCGCGGCACGCATTCGGCGGGCAGGGCGTAGAGCGCGGCGTCATCTGCGCTGCGGCCGAAGGCGAGCGGAGCGGGGTAGAAGTCGTCGAGCGCGAAGGCATCGTCCTTCTTGGCGAGCGCATCGAGCGGCAGCAGGGCGCCGAGCCCTGCGTAGAGGTTGAAATCGTCCTGCGGGATCAGGAAGACGTCGGGCATCTCGCCGGCGAGCTCACGCCCCGCTAGCCATTCCGTGTAGTCGGACTTGCGGATGCCGCTCTGGTAGGTGACTTTGACGCCGGGGTGCTCCGCTTCGAAGCGCGCGATGACATGGTCGAGATAGGCGTAGCTCTCGCCCTGCGGCACGTCCCAATTGCTGCCGGCAAACGTCCCGACGCGCAGCTCGATGGCGCACGGCTCCATGAGATAGAGCGAGAAGAAGACGAAGGCGTACGCGACGAGCAGCAGCAAAGCAAAGGGAGAGCGCAGGCGACGCTTCCCGCTCATGGATGTACCTCTTCATTTGCAAGACCCGTCTGCACGGCCCAGATTGCGAGCTGCGTGCGGTCGCGCAGATTGAGCTTAGAGAGGGCTGAGGAGAGGCCGTTGCGGATGGTGCCGTCTGAGAGCGAGAGCTTTGCCGCGATTTCCTTGTTCGAGAGGCCGCGGCCGACGAGCAGCGCGATATTGCGCTCCGTGTGGCCGAGGACAGCGGCGTCCATCGTCTCCTCAGGCGAGGTCGTGAGGCTCGACTGTGCCATCTGGTTGAAGAACTTGACGACCTTCGTCACGATGCCCGGGTTGATCATGGCGCCGCCCTGCGCGACCGTGCGGATGGCCGCGCTGAGCTCCGGCACCGACACGCCCTTCAAGAGGTAGCCGCTCGCGCCGTACTTGAGGGCGTTGAAGACGTATTCGTCGTCGTCGAACGTCGTGAGGATGATGATGCGGACCTGCGGCCAGCGTTCTTTGACGGCGTGCGTCGCTTCCACGCCGTCGAGCTCCGGCATGCGCACATCCATGAGCACGACGTCAGGCAGTGCTTTCCTGCCCTTCTCGATGAGCTCGATGAGCTCGCGGCCGTTGCCTGCAAGCCCCGTGACTTCCATATCGGCATTGGCGCCCAGTACGATGCTGAGACTGTCGCGGATGAGCTCCTGGTCATCTGCAATCATGATCTTGATCTTGTCCATCATAAAAAGTTCGATGCCTCCTCATTTTCTGGCAGGATTGCCTCGAGTGTGAACCCGGAGTCGCTCCAGTAGCGGAGCTTGCCGTGCAGCAGGGCAAGGCGCTCCTGCATGTGGCGCAGGCCGAAGCCCTTCTCGAGCTCGGCGATGTCGGCGCCCTCGCCGTCATCGGCGAGCAGCAGGTAGATGGCGCCGCGCTTGGCGCCAATGGTGATCTCGAGGTGCTTGGCGTGGCCGTGGCGCCTTGCGTTCGTCATGCCTTCCTGTACGACGCGGTAGAGAACCTCTTCCTGGTCGGGGCGCAGGCGCTCGGGCCACTCGAGGACCTCGAAGTCGATCTTCATGCCGGTCGAGCTCGCGAATTCCTCCACCATGTTCACGATGGCCTGCCGCAGCGGCAGGTGCTCGAGGTCGTCGGGCCGCAGCTTCTTGACGCTGCGGCGCACATCCTTGAGGCCGCGCAGGGCCGTCTCCTTTATTTTGACGAGCTGTTCCTTGGCCTTGTCGGGGGCGAGGTCGACGAGCAGCGCGGTGGCGTCGAGCCCCGCGGCGATGCCGGTCAGCGCGTGGCCGAGCGTGTCATGGATCTCGCGCGCGAGGCGGTTGCGCTCGCGCGTCTCGGCCATGGACTCCGCTTCGATCGCGTAGGCGCGCAGGCGCGTGTTCGCCTCTTCGAGCTGGGCGTTGAGGCTCGCGATGCGCTGCTTCTCCTGGTGGTTCTGGCGGATGAGCAGCGTCAGGTAGAAGACGAAGAGGATGAGGTTGAACGAGGCGAGGCCCGTGTGCATCAGGTGGATCCAGGACCGCGCAGACGGCGCGTAGTACGAGGTGTAGACGTCAAACGGCGTGACCTGATGCTCGAAGAACATCGCATTGTAGTCGACGATGGCGTAGAGGCCGAGCATGGCGCAGGTCAGCACGACGAGCTGGTGGCGGCCGGAATAGCGGTGCAGGAGGTCGGCGACGACGAGCAGCACGACGCCGTCGTAGGCGAGGTCGAGGCTGCGCAGCAGGACGATGCAGACGAAGATCTCTGCCGTGAGGCAGGCGTAGCGCATCGTCGGCATCATCTTGCCTTCGCGGTAGAGCCAGCCGAGCAGGGCGAGCAGCAGGAAGGCGCCGACTGAAGTGAAGAAGCCCGATACGGGCGGCAGCGGCACGCTCGACAGCTGCTCGAGGAAGGCGCGCGCGTGGAACGACCGGATGATCTTGTCCTGCGTGAGGCTCATGAAGGCGGCAGTCAGCGTGACGACCATGCCGTTGTAGATGATCAGGACGTCGTGCATCTGGTGCAGCTCGCTGGCGTCGAGCGCGCGCGCGAGGCGCTTGGCGCGGCGTAGGCTTGTGTCGCTCATTCAATCCCACTCCTTTGTCTTGGCGGGCGTCAGGTTTTCCTGCGTCCATAGATGGGTTGGCAGCTGGATCAGGCGGTCGACCGGCTCGCCGTCCAAGAGGCGGTAGGCCTGCTGTGCCGCGAGGCGGCCGATACGGCGCGGCGACTGGGCCGCCGTCGCCGTCATGCGCCCCGCAAGGATCAGCTCCTTCGTCTCGGGGACGCCGTCGACGCCGTAGACGCGGAACGACTGCAGCCTGCCGCAGGACTCGAGCGCAGCCATAGCACCTAGTGCAGATGGATCGTTGAGCGCCATGACAGTGTCGGCCTCGGGATGGCGGCCGAGCATCTCCTGCATGGCCGGCATGGCGCGCTCGAGCTGCCCGTCACACTCCGCCTCGTCGACGATGGTGAAGCCCGGATGGCCCGCGATCGTCTGCCGGAAGCCCGTGATGCGGTCGACGGCTGAGTGCGCACTGCTGTGCTTGAGAAGTAGGATGTTCGCGTGGTCAGCGTGCTGCAGGAGGTGCTCGGCGCAGGCGCGGCCGGCCGCGTAGTTGTCCGTCTCGATGGTCGAGGCGACAAAGTCGCTATCCTGGACATTCGTGTCGATCGTGATGACGGGGATGTGGGCTGCGCGTGCAGCTTCAAGCGCTGGCCCCATGCGCTCGAAGTCGACGGGGTTGAGGAAGATGACGGAGACGCCCTCGCGGATGAGGTCCTCAATCTCCTCGGTCTGCTTCTCGACCGAGAGCGCCGGGTCGCGCGAGAGCAGCACATCGCCGTGCTTCTCGACCTCCGTTCGGATCTCCTCGTCGATGATTTCGTAGAACGGGTTGTTGAGCGTCATGTAGACGGCGCCGAAGCGCTTCTGGTGTTCCTCTTGCTTCGCGCTGAGGTCGCGCTGCGGCGCACTGAGGGCGCCGAGGGCGAGGCAGATGATGATGATGGCCATCAGGAAGGCGATCATCCGTATTTCCCGGATCATGGCAGTTCCTTTCTTGCAGGTCTTGCGGGCAGGTGGTGTGCCTGGAAATTAAGATAGAAAATCGTTGCTGCTTTGATTATACCATAAGGGCCAGCCCCTCAGGCCGTGTATTCGGGCAAAAAATCCCGCAAGGACGTTGTGGGTCCTTGCGGGATGATGTCATAAGCTGTATTGGATCAGGCTCTTGCTGCAGTCAGACAATCAGGCGAACAGGCCGATTGCATAGCCGACGATGCCGAGGGCGAAGAGGCCAAGGATGATGATGAGCGGGTTGACGTTCTTGCGCAGGAGCCACATGCAGGCGAAGGTCATGAGCAGCGGCACGATGCCAGGCATGAGGCTGTCGAGGATGGTCTGGACCGTCGTCGTGACCTGCTCGCCGGCGCTGTTCGTGTAGCTCGAGAGCACGAGCGGCATGTTGACGGTCGTCCACTTCGCGACGAGGGCGCCCATGACGAGAAGTCCGAGGACGGAGGAGCCTTCCGTGAGGAAGCGCATCTTGTTGCCGCCCATCTCATCGACGAGCTCCGTGCCCTTCGAGTAGCCGTACATGACGCCGTACCAGTTCGTGGCGAGGCGGATGGCGTTGAAGACGAGGAAGAAGATCAGCGGGCCCATGATGCTGCCCGTCAGGGCGATGCCAGCGCCGAGTGCGGCGAGCACCGGGCGCAGCGTGCCCCAGAAGATCGGGTCGCCGACGCCGGCGAGCGGGCCCATGAGGCCGACCTTGACGCCGGAGATTGTCTGGTCGCTGATGTCCGCGCCATTGGCTTTCTTCTCCTCCATGGCGGCCGTGATGCCCATGATCGGCGTGGCGAGGAACGGCTGCGTGTTGAAGAATTCGAGGTGGCGCTTCATAGCGGCGGCCATTGCCGGCTTATCGTCCTTGTAGACCTTCCGCAGGGCCGGCAGCAGCGAGACGCAGAAGCCGATGGCCTGCATGCGCTCGAAGTTGAACGAGCCCAGGAGGAAGTTCGAGCGGATGAAGATGTTGATGAGATCTTTTTTGTTGAGTTTCTTTTCCATGATCGTGTTTTCCTCCTTCACCTTACATGAGATCGGAGTCGTCGATGTCATCGAGCCCCGTGCCGCCAGCTGCGCCAGGGCCGCCCGTCTTGGCGGCCTCTTCGATGGCGATGTCGCGCTGCAGGCCCTTGATGTGGAAGTAAGCAGCGATCAGGCCGATGGCGCCGAAGCCGATGAGGTTGACGTTCGTGAAGACGGCGACGAGGAAACCGAGGAAGAAGAACGGCATGAGCGATTTCGCGTTCATCATGTTGATGACCATCGCATAACCGACGACGACGATGAAGCCGCCGGCGACCTGCAGGCCGCGCGTGATGACTTCAGGGATCGAAGCGAGCATGGCGTTGACGGTGTCCGTGCCGGCGATGGCAGCGACGAGGGCAGCCGGTACAGCGACGCGGATGGCCTGCAGAAGGAGGCCGCCGAGGTGGCACATCTCGATGCCGAAGCCATTGCCCTCGAGGGCGAACTTATCGGCGAGGTGCTGGAAGAAGACGGTGATCGTGCGGACGAAGATCGTCAGGACCTGGCCTGCAGCGGCGAGCGGCACGGCAATCGCGATGCCGGCGCCGATGCTCTGGTGGCCGACGATGACGAGGATGGCGGAGACGACGGATGCGAGCGCGGCATCTGGTGCCATGGCTGCACCGACGTTCATCCAGCCGAGTGCGAGCATTTCAAGTGTACCGCCGAGGATGATACCGGTTGTGATATCGCCGAGCACGAGGCCGACGAGCGTGCAGGCGACGAGCGGGCGATGGAATTGTGCTTCGTCGAGGACCGACCCCATGCCAGCGACGGCTGCGACGAGGATGAGCAGGATGAACTGGATTGTAGTCATTTTGAATGTTCCCCCTTCAGGATATGGCGGCAGCCTCCCCAAGGCTGCCGCTTGTTTCATTTCCCAAAATCAGTCGGATCAGCCGCTCAGAGCAGGTCCTTTGCCTTGAGTGCCTCGATGGCGTCTTTCTTCGGCTCGTTAGCGAGCTTGCGGATCTCGACTTCGATGCCCATGTCGACGAGCTCCTTGATGGCCTGTGCATCATCCTTGTTGACTGCGACGGCCTGGGAGATCAGCGTGTCGCCGTCCTTGTAGGTCATGCCGCCAAGGTTGACCGACTTGAACGGGATGCCGCCCTTGACGGCGCGCACGACATCGCGCGGGTTCGTGAAGAGGAACAGCGTCTTGAAGGGCGCGTACTTCGGGTTCTTGTAGGCGGCAACGGCCTTCTCGACCGGGATGACGTAAGCCTTGATGCCCGGAGGAGCGACCTGCAGCAGGAGCTTCTTGCGCAGTGCGTCCTGTGCGACATCGTCGTTGCAGCACATGATGCGGTTGCAGCCCGTCACCTTTGTCCATACCGTAGCGACCTGGCCGTGGATCAGACGATCGTCAATGCGGCAAAATGCGATTTCCATGATAGAACCTCTCTTTCTTATCCTAAAGCAGCGCCGCTCTTTCTTGGCGGCTGCTCATCTATCTGACGATTCATATAATACAATAAAACAAGAAAGAAATCATCTGATATGCGTCACAACATGACGGAAGAAGCGTATGACATTTGTCATATCGCCAATTCTTATGGATTTTTTGCGATGCGGTGTATATAATAGATGTACGATTCACGGAGAACACGTGACAGGATACAGATTCAGATATGGAGGGACTCACATGGCTATGGTGCCGAAACTCAATACGATGCATTTTGACAAGGAGACGCCGTTTCAGGTCGTAGCACCATTTGAGCCGATGGGCGACCAGCCGCAGGCCATCGAGGAGCTGGCTGCAGGCGTCGAGAACGGACAGCAGGCGCAGGTCCTCCTGGGCGCGACGGGCACGGGCAAGACGTACACGATCGCCAAGGTCATCGAGAAGGTGCAGAAGCCGACGCTCGTCATCGCCCACAACAAGACGCTTGCGGCGCAGCTCGCGAGTGAGTTCAAGGCGTTCTTTCCCCATAATTACGTCGGGTACTTCGTCAGCTATTACGATTTCTATCAGCCGGAAGCCTACATCGCCTCGACCGATACGTACATCGAGAAGGATGCGTCGATCAACGATGAGATCGATGAACTGCGCCACAGTGCGACGTGCTCGCTGTTTGAGCGGCGCGATGTTATCATCGTCGCCTCTGTCTCCTGCATCTACGGCCTGGGCTCGCCGGAGAGCTACCACGAGATGGTGCTGTCGCTGCACAAGGGGCAGACGGTCGAGCGCGACGCGATCTTAAAGAAGCTCGTCTCCATCCGCTACGAGCGCAATGACGTCGCCTTCGAGCGCGGCCAGTTCCGCGTGCGCGGCGATGTCATCGAAGTCTTCCCGGCCGGCTATAACAACCGCGCCGTGCGCATCGAACTCTTCGGCGATGAGGTGGACCGCATCGTCGAGTTCGATGTCGTGACGGGGGAGGTCTACGGCGAGCGCACGCATTCGATGATCTTCCCGGCCTCGCACTACGTCACGGAGGACGAAGACCTCAAGATCGCGATGAAGGACATCGAGGCGGAGATGGAGCAGCAGGTCAAGAAGTTCAAGGCGGAGGGCAAGCTCATCGAGGCCCAGCGCATCGAGCAGCGCACGCGCTACGATCTCGAGATGATGCAGGAGATGGGCTACTGCTCGGGCATCGAGAATTACTCGCGCCATCTGACGCACCGCAAGGCAGGGGAGGCGCCCTACACCCTGCTCGACTACTTCCCGGAGGACTTCCTCATCGTCATGGATGAGTCGCATGTGACGCTGCCGCAGCTCCACGCGATGTACGCCGGCGACCGCAGCCGCAAGGTGTCGCTCGTCGAGAACGGCTTCCGCCTGCCGTCGGCCTTCGACAACCGCCCGCTTACCTTCGAGGAATTCGCCGCGCGCATCAACCAGATCATCTACGTCTCGGCGACGCCGGGCAAATACGAGCTCGAGCGGGCCCAGCAGGTCGCTCAGCAGATCATCCGCCCGACGGGACTCTTAGATCCTGAGATCGAAGTGCGGCCGCTCGAGGGGCAGATCGATGACCTGCTCGCCGAGATCAAGCTGCGCATCGAGCGCCACGAGCGTGTGCTCGTCACGACGCTGACGAAGAAGATGGCGGAGAACCTCACAGACTACTTCACGGAGGTCGGCGTCAAGGTGCGCTACCTCCATTCCGACATCGCGACGATCGAGCGCGCGGAGATCATCCACGACCTGCGCGCCGGCGAATTCGATGTGCTCGTCGGCATCAACCTTCTGCGCGAGGGCCTCGACATGCCGGAAGTCTCGCTGATCGCCATCCTCGATGCCGACAAAGAGGGCTTCCTGCGCTCCGACACATCGCTCATCCAGATCATCGGCCGCGCGGCCCGCAATGCGCACGGCCACGTCATCATGTACGCCGACCGCATCACGGACTCCATGAAGCGCGCCATCGACGAGACGGCGCGTCGCCGCGAGATCCAGCAGGGCTACAACAAGGCGCACGGCATCACGCCGAAGACGATTGTCAAGCCCATCAAGCCGCTCATTGAGACGACACTCGTCGCCGAGTCGGGCGGCAAGTACGAGGTGAAGCCGGGCAAGAAGAAGCTGACGAAGAAGGACAGGGAGAACCTCATCAAGACGCTGACGCGCGAGATGCAGCAGGCGTCGCGTGCGCTCGAGTTCGAGCGGGCCGCAGAGCTGCGCGACATGATTTTAGAGCTCGACGGCAGCCTGCCCGGCGCGGCACCAAAGAAGGCATCCAAGAGCAGGCGAAGCAAGAAGTGAGCGCCACGGGTGCGATCATAGATACATCGATACTAGATAATGAGTAGATACTAGATAATAGGTAAAAGCAATGGAACGATACATCAAGATACGGGGCGCCAGAGCCCACAACCTCAAGAACATCAACGTCGACATCCCGCGCGACAAGCTCGTCGTCATCACGGGCCTGTCGGGCTCCGGCAAGTCGTCGCTGGCCTTCGACACCATCTACGCCGAGGGGCAGCGCCGCTACGTCGAGTCGCTCTCGTCGTACGCGCGCCAGTTCCTCGGCCAGATGGACAAGCCGGACGTCGACCAGATCGACGGCCTCTCGCCGGCCATCTCAATCGACCAGAAGACGACGAGCCACAACCCGCGCTCGACCGTCGGCACGGTCACGGAGATCTACGACTACCTCAGACTGCTCTTCGCGCGCGTCGGCCATCCGCACTGTCCGAAGTGCGGCAAGCCCATCACGCAGCAGTCGGTCGACCAGATGATCGACCAGATCCGCGAGCTGCCGGAGCGCACGAAGCTGCTCGTCATGGCGCAGGTCGTGCGCGGCAAGAAGGGCGAGCACAAGAAAGTCCTCGCGCACATCCGTCACGAAGGCTATGTGCGCGTGCGCATCGACGGCGAGGTCATGGACATCGGCGAGGACATCCAGCTCGAGAAGAACAAGAAGCACACGATAGAGGTCGTCATCGACCGCCTCGTCGTGCGCGAGGGCATGGAGTCGCGCCTGGCCGACTCACTCGAGACGGCGCTGAAGCTCGGCGAAGGCGTCGCCTATGTGCAGATCGTCGGTGGCGAGCTCCTGATGTTCAGCGAGAACTTCGCCTGCGTGGACTGCGGCATCAGCCTGCCCGAGATCACGCCGCGCATGTTCTCGTTCAACAACCCATATGGCGCCTGCCCCGTCTGCACGGGCCTCGGCAGCCACATGGAGTTCGATGAAGAGCTCGTCGTGCCCGACGCGAGCCTGAGCGTGGGCGGCGGTGTCTTTGCGCCGCTCTCGAAGAACCTGCACTCCTACGCGATGTGCGTGATGAAAGCCATCCTCGAGCGCCGCGGCTACAGCCTTGAGACGCCGTGGCAGGAAATCGACAAGAAGACGCAGCAGGTCCTGCTCTACGGCTCCGGCGAGGAGCGCTTCCACTTCCGCTACACGAACATGTTCGGCGAGGACAAGGAGTACTTCGTGCCGTTCGAGGGCGTCATGCCGCTGCTCGCGCGCCGCTACCACGAGACGGACAGTGACGAGATGCGCGAGTCGTACGAGAACTACATGACCGAGATCCCCTGCAAGGCATGCCATGGCGCGCGTTTAAAGCCGGAGACGCTCGCGGTCACCGTCGGCGGCAAGAACATCGACGAAGTCACGCGCATGACGATCCGCCAGGCCGATGCGTTCTTCCTGCAGCTGACGCTGACGCAGCGCGAGACGAAGATCGCGCACCAGATTCTCAAGGAAATCCACGCGCGCCTGAAGTTCCTCCTGGATGTCGGGCTCGACTACCTGACGCTCTCGCGCTCGGCGGGGACGCTTTCCGGCGGCGAGGCACAGCGCATCCGCCTCGCGACGCAGATCGGCTCGGGCCTGCAGGGCGTCCTCTACGTCCTCGACGAGCCGAGCATCGGCCTGCACCAGCGCGACAACAACCGCCTGCTCGCGACGCTCAAGCACCTGCGCGATCTCGGCAATACGCTGATCGTCGTCGAACACGACGAGGACACGATGTACGCGGCCGACCACATCATCGACATCGGCCCGGGCGCCGGCGCGCACGGCGGTCGCGTCGTCGCCGAGGGCACGGCCGAGGAGATCAAGAAGAACCCCGACTCCGTCACGGGCGCCTACCTCTCGCGCCGCAAATTCATCCCGGTCCCTCAAAAGCGCCGCCCAGGGAACGGCAAGTTCATCGAAGTCGTCGGCGCAGCAGAGAACAACCTCAAGAACCTGACGGTCAAGTTCCCGCTCGGTACCTTGACGCTCGTCACGGGCGTCTCGGGCTCTGGCAAGTCGACGCTCGTCAACGAGATCCTTTACAAGGGCATCGCCTCGCGCCTCTACCACGTGAAGGGCAAGCCGGGCAAGCACAAGAAGATCAAGGGACTCGAGAACATCGACAAGATCATCGACATCGACCAGCAGCCCATCGGCCGCACGCCGCGCTCGAATCCCGCGACGTACACGGGCGTATTCGATGCGATACGCGACCTCTTCAGCCAGACGAGCGAAGCGCGCATGCGCGGCTACAAGGCCGGCCGCTTCAGCTTCAACGTCAAGGGCGGCCGCTGCGAGGCCTGCAAAGGCGACGGCATCCTCAAGATCGAGATGCACTTCCTGCCCGACGTCTACGTGCCCTGCGAGGTCTGCAAGGGCGCGCGCTACAACCGCGAGACGCTCGAGGTCCGCTACAAGGGCAAGAACATCTCCGAAGTCCTCGACATGACGATCGACGAGGCCGTCGACTTCTTCGCCAATGTGCCGCGCATCGCGCGCAAGCTGAAGATCATCCAGGATGTCGGCCTCGGCTACATCAAGCTCGGCCAGCCGGCGACGACGCTCTCGGGCGGCGAGGCGCAGCGCGTCAAGCTCGCGACAGAGCTCTCGCGCCGCTCGACGGGCAAGACGCTCTACATCCTTGACGAGCCGACGACGGGCCTGCACACGGCCGACATCCACAAGCTCCTCGACATCCTGCAGCGCCTCGTCTCAGGCGGCGACACGGTCGTCGTCATCGAACACAATCTCGATGTCATCAAGACGGCGGACTACATCATCGATCTCGGCCCGGAGGGCGGCGACAAGGGCGGCACCATCGTGGCGACGGGGCGCCCCGAGGACATCGTCAAAGTGCCGGAGTCGTACACGGGCAAGTTCCTCAGGCCCTTGCTCGAAGAAAAGAACGGCTGATGCAAAAAGCATCTTGCGGAGGGCAGACGTTCTTCCTATAATGAAGGTGAATCATGAAGTTGCATGACAGAACTTGAAAGGACGAACTAATAAGTAGTCGATAGTATCGATAAATCTACGCATAAGTGGACAAATATCTCATGCATAGATGCTTATGAAGCCGTTTCAAGCCCCAGTGACCGTGTTCAGCGAAAGCTGCTTGCGGGATGAACTAAGTTATCAGAATAAGCTAAAGACTCACCTGCGGATGTAAACCATCAGTCCGCTGCTCTGAGAGTGCCAACTAAGAAACATCGCTAATGTCCTGCGGTGATAACAGGGAAACACATGGGCTTCCTGACGACATGGGCAAGAAGGAAAATTCTTCCAAAAGGAAAGGTGGCAGAGATGCCAAAAATCAAGAAATATGCGTTCGTTTTGGACGCGAAAAGAAAACAACTTGACCCAACAATCGAGCAGAATGCTTGGCGGCTTGTTCGTCAATATAAAGCTCGACTGGTATCGAAGTTTCCAATGATAATTCAATTGAATAAAGTCATGGATAATCCCAACAATGATGAAATTCGTTGTGGTATTGACGATGGTGCGAATCATGTCGGCATGGCTCTGGTGCAGAAATGCCAGACCAGAAACAAGGTTTTGTTCAAAGGCACTATCGAGCAGCGCAAGGATGTCAAGCATTTGCTGACCGTTCGTCGTGGCTATCGCAGGTATCATAGATACCATAAGCAGTATCGCCCCGCCAGGTTTCTAAACCGTGCATCATCAAGGCGTAGCGGCAGGCTAATGCCTTCGATAATCCAAAGAAAACAGGCAATTCTTCGAGTAATTGACAGACTTAGGCAGTGGGTTCGCATTGACGGCTACTGGTTGGAAGACGTAAAAATTGACATTCGGGCACTAACCGATGGCTACAAGCCTTATCGTTGGCAATACCAGAAGTCGAACAGGCTGGACAACAATCTTCGGCTGGCAGCTATTCATCGTGATGGCTGCAAGTGTGTGGAATGCGGCAAGACCAAAACTCGTTTTGAAGTACATCACATTACTCCACGAAAGACCGGCGGGGCTGATACTATAAGTAATCTGATAACACTATGCCCTAAATGCCATGCTAAAACTTTTGGCAGGGAATCACAGTTTGCAGATAGGTACTATGCTTTGATTGGCTCCACAGGTCATGTCGAAGGACTTGATGATGCCCAGCGTGTTATGCAGGGCAAGCATTGGTTCAGAGAACAACTGCAACAAAGAGGTTCGCTAGTTTTGACTACTGGCGGCAACACCGCCAATAAACGTGAAGACTGGGATATTGCAAAGACTCACTCCAATGATGCAGTCTGTATAACTGACTTGAAGCCAGAGAACATAGACATCGAAGAGTGGACTATAAAGCCTATGCGTCGCAAAAACAAAGCTGGAGTCGATGAAGTCTGCGGTTTCCATCATCGGGATTATGTGACCTACACTTATCGCAACGGTGAAACTCATACGGGTTACGTTACCGCAATGTATCCCGACAAAAACCAGTTGAATTTCCAATCCCCTACAAAGCATTGCAAACGGGTTAATGCTCTGAAAGCAAGGCTTTTGTGGAGATATGACAAGATATATTGGTTCAAATGTGCTTAGACAAACACTTCCGGACACATTTGACCATATTTTTAAAAGGAGGAGTTCTTATGGATAGCTTGAAGGGATTCCTGGCGGCACTCGCGGGCATCGGCGTTGCGCTCGGCGGCACGCTCTTCGTCATCGTGGCGGCCCTCGTCATCATCGGCCTGTTCTTCACGGGCATCTTCGCGATGATCGGCCTGTCCATCACGATGCTGGCCATCGCCATCGAAGTCGGCCTCGCCTACATCGTCGGCTGCATCATCCACTACATCGCTCTGCGCGTACTCGGCTGGCTCTACGGTGTGACGCACATCGGCTGGCTCGCCGATTACTACCACCGCAATACGGCGGCCGTCGTCATCGCTGTCGCCGGCGTTCTCTGGATCTGGTTCGGGTGACCGTTCAATGCCCCGGCTCATAGGAGCGGGGGTTTTTCTTTTTTGGAGTGTGTTTTTTTCATGGACATTTCTTTGTTTCAACTCGTCGTCATCTGCGCGACGATTGCCGTCGTCCTCGGCTTCGGCATCCGGGCGGCGCGGTCGGTCCACTCGACGAAAGGCTTCAGTGTCGGCGGGCGCTCGGCCGGTGTGCCGCTCGTCGCGGGCGGCATCGCGGGCACGTGTGTCGGCGGCGGTGCGACAGTCGGCACGGCGCAGCTCGCCGCGACAGTCGGACTGTCGGCCTGGTGGTTCACCATCGGCTCGGGCGTTGGCCTCATCATCATGGGCCTCTTCTACGCCAAGCCCCTGCGCCGCACGGCACTCGAGACAATCCCGCAGTTCCTCGCCCAGAACTTCGGCGTGACCTGCGGCATCTTCTCGAGTGTCGTCTCATCCATCGGCATCTTGTTCAGCGCGGTGGCAAGCTGCCTGCCGGCCATCTACATCATCGCCTCGATCTTCGGCATCTCGTTTTTGCCCGCGACGATCCTGCTCATCCTGACCGTCGCAGCCTATGCCTTTTTCGGCGGAATGAAGAGTGCCGGCGTAGGCGGCATCCTCAAGATGATCGTCATCTGGATCACGATGGCCATCGCCGGCGTCATGGCAGCGCACTCGCTGTTCGCAGACCCGGCCGTCGCGGCGGCGCTGCCAGAGGGCGCGTTCAGCCTGCTGCACGGTGATATGAGCCACATCCTCGCGAACTTCTCGTCCGTCGTCATCGGCATGCTCTGCACGCAGTCGTACATCCAGGCCATCTTCTCGGCCTCGAACCCGCGCACGGCCTCCGTTGCGGCCTTCACGGCGGCGCTCATCAGCCTGCCAGTCGGACTGCCGTGCGCGATGGTCGGCATCTACATGGGCGCGGCCCATCCTGAGATCATGCCGATCCTCTCGCTGCCCGTCTACCTCTTGACGGAGCAGCCATCCCTGCTCGGCGGCATCGCCATGGGTGGCATCATGCTCTCGCTCATCGGCTCGATTGCCGGACTCTCGCTCGGCATCGGCACGATGCTCTCGCGCGACATCTTCCACCGCGCCCGCGTGACGCTACGCGCGCGCAAGATCCACAAGCTCGCCGAAGATCCTGAGAACCAGATCATCGACATCACAGAAATCCCGACACCCAACCACCCGTACCACCTCTCAGAGCTCGCCGTTACGCGCCTGATCGTCCTTCTGACCATCACGCTGGCCGCCTTTATCGCTCTGGCCAACGAGGGCAGCCAGGTCCTCTTCTGGAATTTCCTGTCCATGGCCCTGCGCAGCGGCGGCATCTTCCTGCCGCTGAGCTTCGCCATCTTCGCGCCAGGCACGATCACCGCCATGAGCGCCACACTCTCCATGGCCCTCTCGACCGTCGCCGCCCTCGCCGCCGTCTTCCTCGGCGCCGCCGGCAACCCGCTCTTCTTCGGCCTCGCCGTCAGCGCCCTGTGCCTCATCCCGTGCTGGCTGCGCCATCGCTGATGACTCGGCAAAGCAGCGCAGGCAGGTTTTTTCCAATTTCTGTGGAATAATTAACAAGATGATGAAGATATTCAGGAACCCCTGCTGTCTCTCACAGCGGGGGCTCTTGTCGTCCGCCGCATACGCGATGACTTGAACCGGCGTTAACCATTATCTTGTCGCATAGAAAAAGCGGCTTGCCATTCAGGCGAACCGCAAATCCATTATTTTTTTCGTGTCCTATTGACGGGGTGCACACCATAGTGTAAGCTGCTTGTCTTTTTATCGCTTGCGGATATATGCTGTGGCCGGACCAGAGCCAACTTTGATGATATAGCCCTCTTTTACCAGACTGGACAAAGTGCGTTCTATAGTTCCCTGGCTGATATCCGGGCAGCGTTCCATCAGATCCTTTTTGCTGATTTTTCCTAGTGTCTGGGAAATGATGGCCTTGATACGGTCTGGCTTGGAAATCTTTTTGGTTACCAAGTATTGAATCCGGTCTTCGAATTCATCATATGCTTTTATGATGATGCCCAAATAATATTTCACAAAAGGAGCATAGGTGTTTTGATTTTCGTGCCAGCCGAAAGAACTTGCCTGAAGAGCTTCATAGTAAGTGGTTTTCGTTTTTTCAATCAGCATTTCCAGGCTGATGTATTTCCCGACGATGTAGCCGGCACGATATAAAAGAAGGAGTGTCAGAAGCCGGCTCATCCGTCCGTTTCCGTCATTGAATGGATGAATGCAGAGAAAATCCAGGATGAACATGGGAGTCAGCAGCAATTTATCTATGATGTTTTCCTGCCAGGCATTCTGGAACGATTGACATAAAGAATCCATAGCGTCAGCTGTCTGAAAAGCAGGAACGGGAATAAACCTGGTCTTTTGATGCCCTTGTGCATCTGTTTCCGCAATGACGTTATCTGTGTTTTTATAGTCTCCTCCAATGGCTCCTGTTGAGTAAGAGTACAGATCTCGGTGGAGCTGCCTGATGACATTAGGGGCAGGGGGAATATAGTCGTGATTTTCATGAATCAAGGCGAGTACTTCACGATATCCGGCAATTTCCTGTTCAGACCGATTGTGCGGTTCAGCTTTTTGGCTGACCAGTGCTTCTAATCGTTTGTCACTGGTGAAGATTCCCTCGATACGGTTGGAAGACCCTGTACTCTGGATCATGGCAACGTCTACCAGTGTTTTCAGTTCGTCTGTATTTGCCTCCAGAAATAAATCCTGCCGTCCCTTGTGTTCATGGATACAGGTGAGAAGCTGGACGATTTCAGGTGTCAGTAAATTTTGTATTTCCTGCGAGTAGTTAAATGTCCGCATAAAAATCTCCCTCATTTTTCTGTTATCTGCCACATTTTAGCATGAAATGAGGCAGATAACAAGAGAATGAGGCAGATAAATAAGGCGGATGATGGAAAGGAAGGTGAAACAGCATGGCTAATAACGCCATTGATGTCGCTATCCGGCTGCGGGATCTGTTCATTCCCACGGTGCGGAGCGTCAATGCCAGCCTGGGGACCATGAAGACCCAGATGGCGGCGGTGAAACAATCGGTCAGCGGCCTGTCGGACAAGCTGACGGAGCATGAACACATCCAGTAGACGGGAAGCAAGATTTCCGGCCTGTCGGACAAGATGGCCCTGCTTACCCACGAAGCCATCATCAGCCCGCAGGTCTTCGACTGGGTGCAGGAAGAAATCAAGCGGCGGCGTGAAGGCAGGAGCCGCTACAGCGGCGTATCCATCTTATCAGCAGCTGACCGCATCTTGGCCATGGAGGATTTCGATATCGTCCGCGAGGATGGCGCTGTGACTGTCACGCCGAAGGCGGTGTAAGGCATGTTTGAAAAAGTGAATATTCCCGACTATATCGTCATCATCGGTCTGGTAACAGCACTGATCCTGGCGATTTTTTATGCCTTGAACGAGCTGGCCATGTCCATTGCATCAGGGCTTCTCGGTTACATCGGCTGCACCGTGAAGTCCGCCATTCATCAGAAAGGAGAAGAAAAACCATGAAAGTATTCCTGAATCCCGGTCATGCGCTGGGCGGGCATCCCGACCCGGGAGCCGTCAACAGTGAAAGCGGTCTGCGTGAATGTGACGTGGCCCTGGCCGTCGGTCAATCTGCGGAAAGTTACCTGAATGCGGCAGGAGTAGCAACAGAACTGCTCCAGTCCAACAGCCTGGAGGAAATCTGCGAGGCCGCCAATGCCAGTGATGCCGACATCTTCGTGTCCATCCACTGCAATGCCGCCGAAGCCGAGGATGCCAACGGCACAGAAACCTGGGCCTGCGCCGGAAGTTACCGTGGCAGCATGCTGGCCAACTGCATCCAGAACCAGATTGTCGATGCCCTGGATACGACAGATTGTGGCGTGAAGATTGCCACGCCCGGCGTCAACGGCCTGTATGTCCTCACGAACACCGACATGCCAGCCGTCCTGGTCGAGCTGGCCTTCATCACCAATCCCGGCGATGAAGATATCCTTGCCAATACCTAGGAGGCCCTGGCCAGAGCTGTCGCCAGGGGAGTGACAGATTATGAACAGCTGATCCTGGGAGGTAAATGACCATGAACCGTGAAGAAATCAAGAAAGCCGTTGCCGATGCCGTCGTATCCTTCGCCAGGAGCGAAGCCGAAGCAGCCATCAAGTCCCATCGACCTGGATGACGTCCAGAAGATGGTGGAAGCCCAGATGAAGAACCTCACGGACCCGCTGAAAGTGGAAATCCAGGCCACCACCAGCTGGTGGGGCAAAATCCGCAACCGCCTCTACATCACCCTGATGCAGCAGGTGGTCAAAGCCATCGTGGCTGATGTAAAACAGAAGATTGCATGAGAAAAAGCCGGTATGGGACATCGGGAAGGATGTTCTGTACCGGCTTTTTGTGTTATACTAAATTAGTTATACAGCACCTTACACCTTTTAGGCAGCATGCCAAAATTATTTAGCCAGTTTCATCAGCGTATTGAAATGGACACCTGTTCAAAATATTTGCCGAACTTCACAATGATGATTATCATCCGTGCTCAGGAGCACAGGCTCATTTCTGACTGTGTCTGGAATAAACTCCAACGCAAGCTAGATAGTAGCAATTCAGGCTTTTTGGATATGCCTGTGAAAGAAAGTGACGGTAAAGCCAGTGTATGGAGGACATGTCCTCCATACACTGGCTTTACCGATAAATACATAAGAAATTCGGCAAAGAATGCAAAACTGCTGCTGAAGGTGTTGCTCGAAAGCTCGAATGAACTGGTACAACTTAACACCGTAGAAATACGGTACAACGGACCTGAAATTTTTATGGAAGATGGAGAGAATTGATATGAAGAACTTTTTTGCCACTGTTCTTGATGTCCTTAAACAGGACAAGCGATTTTTTGCTGAAAATGGGACATTTCTGCGTAATTCTGTCTATGAGGCGGCGATGCAGATGGACAAGGATCTGATACATCTACTTGTTTCAAATGATGAGACGAAAGCTCGCTTTTTTACCGAGGTCGATGGCGTCTTTGTTTTTGACAAAGTTGGCTTTGCATGGGTGATTAACAACCGTGAATTCTTACCAGATAGCTATACCCGTTTCAAAAATAAGATTGGTCTTATTGACGAAAATGGCGATATGATTACGACTTCCGGAAAGGTTGAACTTGTATTCCCGTACAAGGACTGTGTACTCGAGGGTGGACAGACGAAAGAGGATCAGAAACGTTCGGAGATTTTCTATAATGAGACACTTGCTCCTGATGAAATTGACCGGCTTCTTTATCCAAAGGTATTGGTGAATGTGAAACGTGTCCACTCGGGGGGGGGTAGATGAACATATAACGGAGTTTCGTGATGATGATAACCTTATTATAAAAGGTAATAATCTTTTGGCGCTGGCTTCGTTGCTCAAGCGGTATGAGAGACGAGTAAAGTGCATTTATATTGACCCACCTTACAACACTGGCAGCGATAGTTTTGGCTATAATGATAATTTCAATCATAGCTCATGGCTTGCTTTTATGAAAAATAGGTTAATAATGGCTCACAAGTTATTAAGGCCTGATGGAGTGATTTATGTGCAGTGCGATGATAACGAGCAGGCATATCTCAAAGTATTGATGGATGGCATTTTTGGTGAAAGCAATTTTATTTCAACAATAGCGTATCAGCGTTCAGGTGTGGCAGGATTAGGACAAGGGGGAAGTTTTGTTGTAAACGTAACAGAATACATCACAGTATTTGCAAAAGATAAATCGCTTTTTTCTGCTCATGATATGGAAACGGCAGTACCTTTGGAAAAAAAGCATATGCAGAGATATAATTCTATTTTGCGAACTGTTGGACAAAAGGAATTGTATAGAACTTTTATATCAAAATCAACAGGTGAGGAAATAAAAATATACAAACATAAGAATTATAAAATTGAGTCGATTTCTCTCAGAAACTTCTCAAAAAGAGAAGATGAGATTCGAGATATTTATGATAAAAATTATGATTATATTTATCGATTAAATGTTCCTCAAGATGAAAATACATTCCAGTGGGATATCATAAATTCTTTTGACGATGATGAGCTATACTCTGTAGAGTATTTAGTCAGTAGAGGAAAATCAAAGGGGAAAGTTGTGACGAATTATTATTATAAAAAACAGCTGTTTGCGTGGCTGAATACTAACAGAGAGGCAGTCGAGAAGGGGATTAAACTTAAGGCATTGAAAACCAATAAAATGTCAGATTTCTGGACTCATGGAGAGATACCAAAAGCCGATTTAGCAAACGAAGGAGGAGTAAAACTCAAGCGTGGAAAGAAGCCGGAGCAGCTACTCAGGCGTATCATTTCTATTTCAACAGAAGAGAAAGACTTAGTGCTGGATTTCTTTTTGGGATCAGGAACAACGGCTGCAGTTGCGCATAAAATGAATAGAAGATATATTGGAATCGAACAGCTTGATTATGCTAACAACGATAGTATCACCAGATTAGAAAATGTAATTAAAGGTGATCGCTCTGGTATTTCTAATACAGTTGGATGGAACGGCGGCGGATCATTTGTTTATTGTGAGCTTGCAAAGCTCAATCAGAACTTCGTGGATGAGATTCAAGTTGCTTCGAAAACAACTGTTCTTAAGGACATCTACAGCCGTATGGTAAAGAGTGGATTCATTAGCTGCAAGGTGGATCCGGCGGATATTGAAGCTACGGCTTCAGATTTTGAATCGCTTTCCCTTGATGACCAGAAGCGCTTTCTGATGGAACTTTTAGACAAGAATCTGCTCTATGTGAATTATTGTGACATGGATGACGAGGACTTCGAAATTTCTAAGGCGGACAAGGCATTTACAAGAAGCTTTTACAAGGAGGTCTAAGCGCATGGCATTTTTATATAATAAGATGGATGTCCTGCGCGAAGCGGGAGTAGGTAAGGAAATACCATCATACATACAGCAAAATATCAATCCAAATTTTGAACTTCGCCCTTATCAGAAAAAAGCTTTCGAGAATTTCGTCACTTATTTTGAAGGAAATCTGCGTCAGAATCCGTCTCAGACCTTGTTTCATATGGCGACAGGAAGCGGAAAGACTCTGATAATGGCAGGGCTTATGCTCTATCTTTATAAGCGGGGATATCGAAATTTCTTGTTCTTTGTAAACTTATCCAATATTGTGGAAAAGACGAAAGTGAACTTTCTCGATGCTTCTTCGACAAAATATCTGTTCAATGATGAGATTGTTATTGATGGAGAAAGAGTTGTCATCCAAGAAGTGAGCAATTTCCAAACTTCTGATCCTGATAAGATTAATATTTGCTTTTCAAGCACTCAGGGGCTCCATATGGATATGTGGATGACAAAGGAAAATGGGATGTCATTTGATGATTTTGACAATCAGAAAGTTGTGCTTATATCTGATGAAGCGCACCATTTGAATGTAGACACGAAAAAGAAAATGTCGGCGGCAGAATCTGATAGCTATCATTCATGGGAACAGACCGTAAAGAATATATTCAGTAGGAACCCTGGTAATGTGCTGCTTGAATTTACAGCGACATGTGACCTTGAAAATCAGGCTATCAAAGCTGCCTATGAAAACAAGATTATTTTCAATTATCCGCTTCCAAATTTCTATCAGGATAGATATTCAAAGGATATTGTGACACTCCGCTCTGATCTGCCGCTGATGGATCGCGCTTTGCAGGCATTGGTACTAAGCCAGTATCGTTTGAAAGTGTTTCAGGATCACCGGTTGGCTATAAAGCCTGTCGTTTTGTTCAAAGCAGCGAAGATTGCTGATAGCAAAGAGTTCATGGCATCTTTCATCGATATAATAAGTCATCTGTCAGGGAATAAACTGCTGGAGCTTTTCACTTCAACGGATAATCCTGTTATAAAAAAAGCCTATACTTACTTTACAGATAATGGCATCTCTGCGGATACGCTCGCTGCAGAACTACGAGATGACTTTGCGGAACCGCATTGTGTTTCTGTAAATGATGATAAGGATGCCAAAAATAAGCAGATTCTCTTGAATTCTTTGGAAGATGCGGATAATCCATACAGAGCGATTTTTGAAGTCAAGAAGCTAGATGAGGGCTGGGATGTCCTTAATCTATTTGATATTGTTCGTTTATATGAAACTCGTCAGTCAAGCGGAAGAAAAATATCCCCGGCAACAATTGCTGAGGCTCAGCTGATTGGACGTGGTGCGAGGTACTGCCCGTTCCAGATAGATCCGGAACAGCCGAAATATCAGAGAAAATATGACGACGATATAACAAATGAGATGAGGGTTTGCGAGACGCTTTTCTATCATTGCCAAAACGATCATCGATACGTGACAGAGCTTCATCAGGCTCTTCGCGAGATTGGACTTGATACAGATAAAATTGTTCAAAGGGAATATGTACTTAAAGAAGATTTTAAGACAGACCCGCTCTATCAAGATGGATTGATTTTTATAAATGACCGTGAAGTTAAGAGTCGTAAAGAAGTATTCGGACTTCAGCCGAATGTTCGTGATGCTCTTTATAGCTATACGTGCTCCTCAGGCAGTTCTGGTTTGGATGCGATTATGCTGGAAGGACAAGATGGCAATGATTATACAGTGAGCAATCTGAAAACTGTGCACATGACTATCGGAGAAATAGCAAGTATTAACTATGCCATTGTTAACAAAGCTATGATGAAATATCCGATTTTCAGATTCAATATACTGAAATCGTATTTTCCCAATGTCCACTCTACGAGGGAGTTCATTACAAAAGATGAGTATCTTGGGAAAGTAAGAATTGATATCCATTGTCCTGAAGAAAAACCAGCTGTCAATGTGTTGTACCAGGCGGTCTTCAATACGCTTAAGAAGATCAGTGATTCGATTTCTGGTATAGAGGAAACATATTGGGGAACAAAAAAGTTTAGAGCACATCGTGTTCGTGAAGTATTCCGTAATAAAACAGTCAACTACACTGAGCCACATGATGGTGGCGTGGGTATCTCTCAGAATGATTCGTCTGTCCCGGAGAAATGGAAAATAGATTTGTCTCAGGAAGATTGGTTTGTTTATACCGATAACTTCGGAACTTCCGAAGAAAAAGCGTTTGTTGCATATTTTCGTGATTATGTAGAGGAGCTACGAAAAGTATACAGCAAGGTATATCTGGTAAGAAACGAGCGGGAATTCCACCTCTATTCATTTGAAGATGGAGAGCGTTTCGAGCCGGACTATGTAATATTCCTTCAGCGGCCAGAAACGGATGGATTCGAGCAGCTACAAATATTCGTGGAGCCGAAGGGAACTATGCTTCTTGAAAAAGATAAGTGGAAAGAGAATTTCCTGCTGCAGATGAAAGCAGAAGCAATTTCAGTGACAACATACGTTGATAATAATCAGTATAGGATCTGGGGACTGCACTTTTTCAATCAAGATACTCGTATGAAAGAGTTTGATGAAGAGATGCAGAGCCTGATTTCTGCATATGGTTCGTCAGGAACAAGCTCTAAAGAAGACGGAATACCGAATGAATTAGTGGTTCATTAAGTGCAAGTAATAAAAATCGGATGCTCATCACGGGCATCCGTATTTTTTTGCCTTCATAGTACTTAACGATAGCTGTTCTGTAAGCGCTAAATAATACAGTGTATATACTCTCTCTCCGCCTTGTGGGATAATGGTCTCACATGAATGCATTAAGGCACGCGCCGAGAAATTTGGTAATATGAGGAAATATAGGAAATTCAGGAATCTCGGGAAGTCCGGGAAAATCGGTAAATTCGGTAATCCTCAGAAGCGGCGGTATGTGCCTCGGTGGACGCAGGGGGGTATCCGTATGACGTCAGTTCGTCAGGCAAAACATCATCATAATGTTCAGAAGTGGACGCAGATCATCATGGAGCAACGGGCCAGCGGGCTTTCCGGCCTGGCATATTGTCGCCGTGCAGAAATCAACTTCGGCACTGACCGAGCCACCCGAATCCGCATCGCAGGAAGAGGTTCACTTCGTTTCATTAGAAGTGCACAAGGCCGTCCTCTCAACCAGCGCAATCACTATAGCCAGCTTTGGAGATCTCCTGTGGGACAACACGTATCACGGTAACAGAAGATACGCCGCCAAAACTTTTGTGACAGACTCTCTGTATCCTAAGGGACGTGTTCTCATCATGCTAATCCGAGAACTCACGGCGGAACATATCTATCTGGCTTGCGGCTATACAGACATGCGGAAGTCCATCGACAAAGGGCTTGCAGGGCTCACGAAAGAAGAGCGCGAAGAACAGCGTCTCCGGCTTGAAAAAGAGAAGATCGAGGCTTATTTCGCATGGCTTCAGGACATCGAGCTGAAAGTCCTGCCGAAATCCAAACTCGGCAAAGCCGTCCAGTACTCCCTGAGCCATAAAGAAGCGCTCCAGGCCTTCCTGAAAAGCGGCAACGCTGCGCTCTCGAATAACATCTGCGAGCGCGCCATCCGCAATTTCACCATCGGCCGCAAGAATTGGTTGTTCAGCGACTCCCCGAAAGGAGCCAAGGCCAGCGCCGCCGTCTACAGCATCATCGAGACTGCCAATGCCAACGGCCTGAACCCGTTCCAGTACCTCAAGTACCTCTTCGAGCACCTGACGAATGCTGACATCCAGCGGCATCCCGAGCACCTCGACGACGTCCTGCCATGGAACGAGACCATCCAGCAAAACTGCAAATGAACCATCAAAGCTCCACTGCTCCTCAGCGGAGCTTTTTTGATATGTGCCTCAGCGACAACGAAAGGGTGAACCATCAAGGCGATGAATTATACACCAGGTGATTTAGCGCTTACAGAAGTCCGACAGTCGGCGGAGTCGGTGCTGGCAGCCATCGACAGCATGAAGCAGTCAATCCTCGCGAGAGCGTTCCGCGGGGAACTTGGGTAACTAAACTGTTGCCAGATATTTACTCAAACAGATAAATATCTGTAAAAATTTATCGACAGAATACCCTTCGTATCAGGAAAACTGGTGCGAACTCAGTGTTAAATGCTTTTAATCCTTAAGAGCCTCACACCGAAACAGCAGCTGGAAACGGCAAACTGCTTGGTGCGAAAGCAGAAAAAACGTGAGGATGGCATAAGGTGAAACAAAACGAATCAGTGCTGGCGAAAGGCAAAGCGTGACACGCCAGAAACGTTCGCCCTAAGTGCTAAGACAATGGGTGTTTAGCAGGGAAAGCCCTAAACAGCAAAGTATGCTGCATGGGAGACCCCCAACGACTATCTCCTAGAGGGAGAGTAAAACCGCAAGCCAATGGCGGAAGAAAAATACTGCCCCTAAAAAAAGGGTGAAGATATAGTCTGCGCTCATGTGAAAGCATGAGAGGTCTGCTGGTGACAGCAAGACTGCCATGGGAGCTGCGTCCTATGGTGAACAAGATAAATCTATAAATATCTAATATAATACTGCATATCTGCTCATCTTTTGTTATAATATAAGCAGGAGGTGAAACAGATGAAACTCATAAGCATAGGCACATTTGCAAGAGAAGTTGGGTTAACCCCAACAACATTAAGGCGGATGCATAAAACGGGAGAACTTGTCCCTACGTATGTATCCAAAGGCGGAACGAGATATTATTCTGCGGAGCAATTAAAAAAGTTTTCTCATCAAGAAAGCCAAAGCAATCTGGTAATCGGCTATTGCCGTGTATCGACGCCGGCACAGAAAGACGACTTGGAGAAACAGGTTGAAAACGTCAAAGCGTATATGTATGCCAAAGGATATGAATTTGAAATCATCCGGGACATCGGTTCTGGTATTAATTACAAGAAAAAAGGCTTGCGCAAGCTCATTGAAAAAATTAATAATCAAGAGGCTTCCAAAGTCGTAATCCTTTACAAAGACCGGCTTGTCCGGTTCGGCTTTGAACTTATTGAGTATCTGTGCACCATCAATCACGTGGAAATCGAAATTATCGACAAGACCGAACAAAGCAAAGAGCAAGAGCTGACGGATGACTTGATTCAAATCATTACTGTTTTTGCCAACAGGCTTTGCGGTCAACGGTCAAAAAAGACGAAGAAACTGATTGAAGAGGTGAAACAAAATGCTTCGAGGGAAGAAGATCCGGCTTCTGCCGACGCCTGAACAGGAAATCCTTTTCTGTTCAGGCGCCGGCACATC
Organism: Mitsuokella jalaludinii; assembly: GCF_928722185.1. Lineage (NCBI taxonomy): Bacteria > Bacillati > Bacillota > Negativicutes > Selenomonadales > Selenomonadaceae > Mitsuokella > Mitsuokella jalaludinii. Next base: position 950,995 of record NZ_CAKMXA010000001.1, on the reverse strand, counting down.
GAGATGGGCGTACAACTACTTCCTCGCTCGCAACGAGGAACAGTATAAGACTTATCTCGCCAACGGTAGAAAAGGTAAGAAGAGCATTTCTGAGGGCGTCATCCGCAAGGAAATCAACAATCAGCTCAAACCGACAACGCACCAATGGCTGAAAGAAGTCGGCAGCAATGTCATGAAACAGGCAGTCAAGGAAGCAGACCGTGCCATGAAGAAATTCCTCAGCGGTGCTGCTGGCAGACCGAAATTCAAGACAAAGCGCAGAACCACGCCGCGTTTTTATGTGAACTATGAAAGCCTTACCCGCAAAAATGGCGGCTTTCACGGTGAGAAAATCGGTTTCGTGAGGACTGCTGAGCCATTGCCGAAGATTCCGAAGGGCTGTCATTATTCGACCCCTTGGATTTCGTTTGATGGCAAATACTGGTATATCGGCTTTGGCTATGAGGTGCCGGACAGGCTGAATGTTGAATTGACTGGAGATTCCATCGGGATCGACCTTGGCGTAAAAGAACTGGCTGTCTGCTATGCTTTCGGCGAACGAAAAAAGACGGTGTTTAAAAACATCAACAAAACAAAGGAAGTACACCGCCTTGAAAAAAAGCTCCGCCGCGAACAGCGCAGGCAGAGCCGGAAGTTTACAGCCAACATCGACCATTACGAAACCGTACAGCGGAACGAGAAAAGGCCGGGCCGCAGGCCTATCTGGAAACGGCCAATCCGAGAATGCCGGAATCTTGAACGGCAGCGGCAAAGGATAATCCTGCTTCATCGCCGCTTGAAAAACATTCGGGAGAATCATATCCATCAGACGACTGCCGCGATCGTGAAAAACAAGCCATCGCGTATCGTCATGGAAGACCTGAATGTCAAGGGCATGATGAAGAACAGGTATCTCGCGAAAGAAATTGCGTCCGAGAAATTCTACGAATTTCGCCGTCAGATGGAGTATAAATGTGAACCGTACGGCATCCAGCTTGTTTTTGCGGACAGCTTCTACCCAAGTTCGAAGACATGTTCTCATTGCGGTCATATCAAGAAAGACCTCAAGCTGAACAACAGAACTTACATCTGCCCTGCTTGCGGCCATGTGATAGACCGTGACCTGAATGCGGCAATCAATCTTGCAAAATACTTTAAATCTGAGATCGCTTAACATTTCGAGAAGCACTTAGATATGTACCTATCGCTACTGGGGAATTTAAGCCTGTGGAGCGTTATATCAAACGAAAGTAGCTGCCTGCTTCGGCAGGGCAAAATCGGACGCAATGAAACAGGAAGGATGTTTGTGAAGACATTCAAAGTGTAAATTTGTATAGTATAAAATAGATATTTACAGATTTATCGTAGCGGGCGTGACATCCCGTGCTGGCTGCGTCGTCGCTGAGCGCTTGCTCGCTACTACGTTACTCTTTCTTTGTCTTTGCTTTGTCTTGTCTTAGAGGAGCTCGGAAGCCTTGTGCGCCAACGGATTGCGGCTTTTTACTATGTCATATAGGAACACAGGGCGGACACGGACTGATCATATCCTGAACCATAAACCGGGACAGTTCGTCAAATTATCCACACCTGCCGCGATTTATCCACAGGATATCCACAGGAAATCCACAGAGTTATGGACAGGGTGGAGGTTCACGGGATACCCATCAGGCAGTCACAACTAGCCAATCTCGGTAACAGTCGTTCAAAAAAGTGCAGAGGACTGCAAATATGTTATTGCTTTCACACGCGCGGCGTCGTATAATCGTATTAGCAATACGATAAATGTACCGCATTTTTTGGGGAGGATCTTATCAATGAAAAAATTCCAAGTCGTCGTGAAGTGCTCACTCGGTATCCATGCGCGTCCCGCAGCTCAGATCGCGCAGGCATGCAGCAACCTGCGGGCGGCGGTGACGCTCGAGGTCGATAATGAGACTGCCCAGGGCAACAACGTGCTGGAGATCTTGAACCTCCACGCTCCGAAAGGCGCAACGGTCAATGTCACCGTGGACGGCCCCGATGAGGAAGAGGCTGCACAGCAGATCCAGGCTGTTTTCGATGCCATGGGCCCGAAGGAGAAGAAGGGCTCTGTCCTCAAGGTTGCCTTTTTCGGCACGAAAGACTATGACCGTCTCTACTTCAGCGAGCTCGCAAAGGACAAGGGCGAGGGCACGTACAACGTCGAACTCAAGTATTTCTCGAGCCGCCTGACGGATGAGACGGCACATCTCGCCAACGGCTATGACGCTGTCTGCATCTTCGTCAACGACGAGGCACCGCGTTCTGTCATCGAGCAGCTGCATGACGGCGGCGTCCGCCTGATCCTCCTGCGCTGCGCCGGCTTCAACAATGTCGACAAGAAGGCCGCTGCCGAGTACGGCATCACGGTCCTGCGCGTACCGGCTTACTCCCCGTACGCAGTGGCAGAGCATGCCATGGCGACGCTGCAGGCTGCAAACCGCCGCCTGCACAAGGCATACAACAAGGTGCGTGACAACAACTTCGACCTCACGGGCCTGCTCGGCGTCGATCTCCACAACAAGGTCGCCGGCATCCTCGGCACGGGCCGCATCGGCCAGTGCATGGCGCGCATCTGCAAGGGCTACGGCATGACGGTCATCGGCTGGGATGCATTCCCGAACAAGAAGCTCGAGGAAGAGGGGCTGCTCACCTATGCTTCGAAGGAAGAGGTCCTGAAGCGCTCTGACCTCATCTCCATTCACGCACCGCTCATCATGGGCGAAGGCGGCACGTATCATCTCATTGATGAGAAGGCCATCTCCCTCATGAAGGACGATGTCATGCTCACGAATGCTGCACGCGGCGGCCTCATCGATACGGAAGCGCTCATTGCCGCGCTCAAGAAGGGCAAGTTCCATGCGGTTGCGCTCGACGTCTACGAGGGCGAGGATGCCAATGTTTACACGGACCACAGCTTCGACGTCCCGACGGAGGATGTCACGGGCCGTCTGCTCATGTTCCCGCAGGTCATCCTCACGAGCCATCAGGCATTCTTCACGCGCGAGGCCCTGCAGGCCATCGCGACGGTGACGATGGAGAACGCCCGCAATTTCAACGAGGGCCGTCCGTTCGGTGCTGCTGAGGTGAAATAAGCACGATCACAGATTCTGATCTCTAACTTTTATGTTACGGAGAGGGGCACATGCCCCTCTCTTTTTTTGCCAAAACCTTGCGTGAGGTTTGGCAGGGGAGAAGACGGCAGTCGGCAGCGTCGGCGCTGGCAGGCTTCGACAGCATGAAGCCGTCGATCCTTGCGCGGGCGTTTCGCGGGGGCTTGGGCGTAAAAAAATGTGCAAAGGTTGGCGAATAGTGTTAGAATGAAATGAGAAAAATAGTACGGCTTGTTTTGTAGAGTGTGCAGAGCATGTCGTGATAGGTAGTAGGTGATCACGATGGAGAAGAATTGGATGCCGGACATCTACAGCGATGTTCCGGTGGCGTATGCAGTCTACAAGCTGATTTTTGCAGAAGATGGCAGGACAGTCGAGGATGCAGAGTATGTCTATGTCAACAAGATCTACAGTGAGATGGCAGGTGTGGGGCCTGAGGAGCTCCTGGGACAGCGTTTCCTGTCCTGCTATGAACGTGCTAATCCGATCTGGATGACGTACTGCGCGAAGGCTAGCCTGGATGGTGAGGTCATCCATGACTGCATCTATGCGCCAGAGATTGGGCACTGGCTCGACTTCACGATCATGCCGCTCAAGCAGCCGGGGTATGTCGCGTACACGTTCATAAATGTCGACATCGACCGTGAGAGGCAGATGGAGATGAAGCGCGAGTTCACGACGAAGGACATCGTCCTGCGCATCTCAAAGATCCTCAGCAGCGAGGAGGCTTATGAGGTGGCGATGAATCACGCGCTGCAGGAACTCAGCCGCATCCTGCATCCGGACCGGCTCTACATCCTCGAGACGGACGGCAAGACCGTCTCGAACACGTTCGAGTGGTGCGCGCCGGGCGTCGCGCCGGAGATCGACACGCTGCAGCATCTCGACTACGAGCAGTACATCGGCGGCTGGGAGAAATTCCTCAAGCACGCGACGAGCGTCATCATCGAGGACATCGAAGTGCTCAAGGCGGACGACCCCGTCGACTACTGGAACCTCAAGCGCCAGGGCATCGAGCGCATCATCGATGCGCCGATCTACCACGATGGCAAGATCATCGGCTACCTCGGCGCCGATAACTACGAGAAGAGCGATATGATCAACACGGTCGCCATCCTCGAGACGGTGTCGTACTTCATCTCGTCGAAGATCACGAACCACCGCCTCATGGTGGAGCTCGAGCACGCGAGCCGCCATGACGCCCTGACGGGCCTCCACAACCGCAACGCCTGCATGGAGAAGATTGACTTCCTCACGAAGTACTCGAGCAGCGTGGGCATCGTCTACGCCGATGTCAACGGCCTCAAGGAGATCAATGACACACTCGGCCACCAGGCGGGCGATGCGGCGCTCCGGCAGGCGGCGCGCCTGCTGACGAAGTGCTACGGCCTCGAGAACACCTACCGCATTGGCGGCGACGAGTTCCTCGTCCTCGTGCCGCTCGTCACCGAGCTCGACTTCAAGACGAGCGTCCGCCGCCTGCGCGAATTGGCCGCGGGCAAGACCGACTTGTCCATTGCCATCGGCAGCGAATGGGTGGCAGACACCGCGCACCTCGAAAGGGCCATCACAAAGACCGACCAGCGCATGTACTGCGACAAGGTCGAGTACTACAACCGCCGCGGCAAGAAGCGCGAGACTCGCCACGACCTCAACGCCTTCCGCCGCATGGCCGCCAAAAGCCTGCCAACCGCGGACTGACGCCATCCGGGAGCGCAGTCGGACTGTCGGACGATTGCCTTGTCTTGAATGCTTTGCATTGCATTTTAGGGCTTCTTGTGATAAGATAACTTCCATAATGTGAAATACGCAAAGACGATGACGAAGAGGAGTAGGGATCTTCCCTGGCAAAGAGACGGGACGGCTGGTGTGAGTCCTGGCAGGGGGATGCGGAAGGTCGCTTCGGAGTTGCTTCGCTGAGGCTTTTGCTTAGGCGGGGACGTGGGCGGCGTTAACGCGAGAGTCACGCGGCATGGGCTGCGTGAGAAGATTGGTGGTACCACGAAGGCAGGCGCTTTCGTCCTTTTGGGACGGAAGCGCTTTATTTATGAGGAGGATTACAATGCCAGAGAAAGAAGAGCTCGGGAACAACATCCCGAAGGTTTATGACCCGCAGTCGTTTGAGAAGAAGTGGTATGAGTTCTGGGAGAAGAACAAGTTCTTCCACGCAGAGGTCGACAAGAGCAAGAAGCCGTACAGCATGGTCATCCCGCCGCCGAATGTCACGGGCCAGCTGCACATGGGCCACGCGCTCGACAACACGCTGCAGGACATCCTGATCCGCTACCACCGCATGCAGGGCTACAACACGGTCTGGATCCCGGGCTGCGACCATGCCGGCATCGCGACGCAGGCAAAGGTCGAGGGCAAGCTCCGCGAGGAGGGCACGAACCGCTATGAGCTCGGCCGCGAGAAGTTCCTCGAGCGCGTCTGGGACTGGAAGGAGAAGTTCGGCAGCCGCATCATGTTCCAGCTGCGTTCGCTCGGCTCCTCGCTCGACTGGGACCGCGAGCGCTTCACGATGGACGAGGGCTGCAGCCGCGCCGTCCGCGAGGTCTTCGTCAGCCTCTATGAAAAAGGCCTCATCTACCAGGGCACGCGCATCACGAACTGGTGCCCGTCGTGCAATACGGCCATCTCGGACATCGAGGTCGAGCATGAGACGGAGCAGGGTCATCTCTGGCATCTGCGCTATGAGGTAGAGGGCGAGCCGGGCAAGTACGTTGAGATCGCGACGACGCGCCCGGAGACGATGTTCGGCGATACGGGCGTCGCCGTCCATCCGGACGACGAGCGCTACAAGGATCTCGTCGGCAAGACGCTCATACTGCCGGTCGTCGGCCGCCGCATCCCGCTGTTTGCGGATGAGTACGTCGACAAAGAATTCGGTACAGGCGCCGTCAAGGTCACGCCGGCTCACGATCCGAATGACTTCGAGATGGGCCAGCGCCATCACCTTGAGGAGATCAAGGTCATCGGCAACACGGGCAAGATGCTCGAGGGTGCCGGCAAGTACGCGGGCATGGACCGCTACGAGTGCCGCAAGGCGCTCGTCAAGGAGCTCGAGGAGACGGGCGTGCTCGTCTCGGTCGAGGAGCATGAGCACTCCGTCGGCCACTGCTCGCGCTGCCATTCGACGATCGAGCCGCTCGTCTCGAAGCAGTGGTTCGTCAAGATGGAGAGCCTTGCCAAGCCGGCCATCGAAGCCGTCAAGGACGGCCGCATCCAGTTCGTGCCGGAGCGCTTCACGAAGACGTACATCAACTGGCTCGAGAACATCCGCGACTGGTGCATCTCGCGCCAGCTCTGGTGGGGTCACCGCATCCCGGCCTGGTACTGCGATGACTGCGGTGAGACGAGCGTCTCGCGCACGGACCTGACGGAATGCCCGCATTGCCATAGCCACCACATCCACCAGGATGAGGATGTGCTCGACACGTGGTTCAGCTCGGGCCTCTGGCCGTTTGAGACGTTCGGCTGGCCGGACAAGACGCCGGAGCTTGAGCAGTTCTACCCGACGGCGACGCTCGTCACGGGCTACGACATCATCTTCTTCTGGGTGGCTCGCATGGTCATGATGGGCCTGGAGTTCGGCAAGGACATCCCGTTCCACCATGTCTTCATCCACGGCCTCGTGCGCGACAGCCAGGGCCGCAAGATGAGCAAGTCGCTCGGCAACGGCATCGATCCGGTCGAAGTCGTCGAGAAGTACGGCGCCGATACGCTGCGCTTCATGCTCATCACGGGCAATACGCCGGGCAACGACATGCGCTTCTACTGGGAGCGCGTCGAGAGTGCGCGCAACTTCGCCAACAAGATCTGGAATGCGTCGCGCTACATGCTCATGAACCTCGAGGGCTTCGACAAGGACTTCAAGCCGGAGGCGAGCGACTTCACGCTGGCCGACAAGTGGATCCTCTCGCGCTACGCCAAGACGGCGGAGGGCGTGACGAAGAACCTCGATAACTTCGAGCTCGGCGAGGCCGGCCGCATGATCTACGAGTTCATCTGGAACGAGTTCTGCGACTGGTACATCGAGCTGACGAAGGCGCGCCTCTACGACAAGGAGAACGAGCGCGCGAAGAACACGGCCCTCTACGTATTGTCGTACGTCCTCGAGCACACGCTGCGCCTGCTGCATCCTTTTATGCCGTTCCTCACGGAGGAGATCTGGCAGAAGGTGCCGCATGATGGGCAGTGGAAGAGCATCATGATCGCGGACTGGCCGGCGGCTGACGCTTCGCTTCGCGACGATGCGGCTGAGGCGCAGATGACGGCCATCATGGAGACAATCAAGACGGTCCGCAACCTGCGCGCCGAGGTCGGCGCGGCTCCGGGCCACAAGAGCGAGGTCATGCTGCACTTCACGGAGAGCAGCCTGCGCCCGGTCTTTGAGGAGAACGAGGGCTACCTCAAGGCGCTCGCTGCTGCTGAGCCGGTCACGCTGCTCGCAGACGATGCGGAGAAGCCGGAGAACGCCATGGCCGGTGTCGTCGGCGGTGTCGAGATCTACCTGCCGCTCAAGGGCCTCATCGACGTCGAGAAGGAGACGGCCCGCCTGCAGAAGGAACTCGATAAGCTCGAGAAGGAGATAGGGCGCCTCTCGGGCAAGCTCAGCAACGAGGGCTTCCTCAAGAAGGCCCCGGAGGCTGTCGTCGCCAAGGAGCGCGAGAAGCTCGCTGGCTATGAGGAGAAGAAGCAGGCGGTCGAGGGACGCATCCAGGACCTCGCCAAGCTTTGAGAATGGAGCGACGCGATATGAATTATCAGGAAGCCATTTCTTATCTGGAAGGGCTCAAGATATTTGGCATCCGCCTGGGCCTCACGCGCATCGAGCGGCTCCTCGAGCTGCTCGGCCGGCCGCAGGACCGCTATCGCACGGTCCATGTGACGGGCACGAACGGCAAGGGCTCTGTCTCGGCGATGGTCGAGGGAGCGCTGCGCCGCAGCGGCATCCACACGGGCTTCTACAGCTCGCCGCACCTCGTCTCGTACACGGAGCGCATCCGCGTTGACGGGCAGAATATCAGTGAGCAGGATTTTGCAGCGGGCATGACGGTCATCCGCGAGAAGATCGACCTGATGCTCGCAGAGGGCGCGGAGTGTCCGACGCAGTTTGAAGTGCTCACAGCGCTCGGCTTCTACTACTTTGCCAAGTGCCAGGTCGAGTATGCCGTCATCGAGGTCGGCCTCGGCGGCACGCTCGACTCGACGAATGTCATCACGCCGGAAGTCTCGGTCATCACGAATGTCACGATGGAGCACGCCGACAAGCTCGGCGGCACGCTCCAGAGCATCGCGGAGAACAAGGCTGGCATCATCAAGGACGGCGTGCCCGTCGTGACGGCCGCCAAGGGGGAGCCGCTTTCTGTCATCCGCGCGGTGGCCGAGGAAAAGAGCGCCGACATCTTCGTGGCTGGCGAGGATTTCTCCTCGAAGTTCATCAGCTGCGACGGCTGCGTGCAGCAGCTTGAGTTCAGCTCGGAGCTTCTGGGCATCGATCATCAGCCGTATGAGTTGCATCTGCTCGGTGTCCATCAAGTCGAGAACAGCGCGGTGGCCCTGATGACCCTGCGCCTGCTGCACAATATTGACGCGCGCCTCACGATGGAGACGGTCACGGAGGCGCTGCGCCTCGTGAGCTGGCCGGCCCGCTTTGAGCGGCTCGACTTCGGGGCGCAGACCGTCATCGTGGACGGCGCTCACAACCCGGCCGGCATGCGGGCGCTGCGCTCTAGCCTCGATGCGATCTTTCCCGCCGAGGAGCGCGTACTGCTCCTCGGCATCCTCAAGGACAAGGACATCGATGCGATGCTCCACATCCTCTTGCGGCCGAACGACACAGTCGTCGTGACCGTGCCGCAGTCGGAGCGCGCCGATTCGGCTGCCGACCTCCTGCGCCGCGTCGCGCCGGCCGTGCAGCATGTCGAGGCCTTCGAGGCGAACAAAGAGGCGCTTGACCGCGCGCTGGAGCTCGCCAACGGCGAGAAGCTTCTCGTCATCGCGGGCTCCCTGTACCTCGTCGGCGGCGTCCGCGAGATGCTGCTGCAGCGGAAGGGGTGAGCAAATGAAGAAGGATAAGACAAACCTGACGGGCGCGCACATCCGCGAGAAGCGCCGGGCCCTCGCACAAGGCCGCTGGAAGCGGCGCGCGAGCGCGATTGCCTGGTACGGCCTCCTGGCCGAGGTGTTCTTCCTGCCGCTCTCGCCGGGCGCGGCGACAGTCGCTCTGCTCGTCGGCATCGCGGGGACTGCCCTGCGGTTCTACGTGGACAAGGATTTCCACTTCCGCCACCTGCGCTTCGACGTGCCGGCGGTGCTCTTCGTGGCCATCAGCGCCCTGTCGGTGCTGTCCTCGCCGGACCGCGGCTTTAGTTTCTACAACTATTACAACCTCGTCGGCGTCTACGTGCTGACGTATCTCCTGATCGGGCAGAACGTCCGGGAGCCCTGGCAGATGAAGTCCATCCTGCGCATGGCCTGCGCGGCAGCTGTCATCGTCCTGCTCTATGGCTACTATCAGTTCCTGTTCGGCATTGACATCAGTTCGATGAAGTGGGTGGACGGCGATGCCTTCCCAGAGCTGCGCAAGCGCGTCTTCTCGACCTGGGAGAACCCGAACATCCTCGCGGGTTACCTCGACATCCTCATCTGCCTGGCCTTCGGCCTCTTCATGAAGTGCCGTAACCGCGAGCGCCGCATCCTCCTGGGCGCGTTCATGCTCGCGGCAGCGGCCTGCCTGGCGATGACGTATGCGCGCGGCGCCTGCCTCGTCATTGCGGTCATCCTCGCGGGCTACGGTGCGCTCCGTGACCGCCGCGTGCTCGCCGCCTGTGTCGTCGTCATCGCGCTTCTTTTCGCCGTTGACCCGATGCTCTACGAGCGCATCACGTCCGTCTTTACGAAGGTGGACACCTCGACGGAGATGCGCCTGGCGTTCTGGGAGAGCACGGTCGCGATGATCCAGGACCACCCGTTCCTCGGCATCGGCTGGGGCGCTTACTGGATGGTCTACCCCGAGTACGACTTCTACCTGCAGGGGGCCAATGTGCTCATCGTCCATGCGCACAACATCTACCTCAACTACATGGCAGAGATCGGCATCCCGGGCGCCGTCGCGTTCTTCTGGTTCTTCTTCGGCACGATGATCATGGCACTGCGCACGCACTTCCCGGAAATGCCTGTGCGCAAGCTGCGCGGCGCCTTCCGCTGGGAACGCCTCTGGACCGACTGGGAGGAGAGTGACATCCTCGCGGGCCTGAGCCAGGGCATCGGCCTCGCCGTGCTCTCCGTCGCGCTCAACGGCCTGACGGACGATCTGCTCTTCAACATCCCGTCATCGATGCTGCTCTGGATGATCGCGGCCCTCGCGGGCGTGCTCTCGTGCATGAGCCCGCAGAAGACGGCCGCGGAGAAGAAGGCGGGCGGCAATGAATTCCTCGCAAGGTTCCGCGCGACAGCCGTCCAGAACGCCAAAGAGGCCAAGGACAAGGTGCAGGGCAAGGTCGAGGCGAAAGTCCACGGCATGCTCTACCGCGAGACGCCGGTCGAGCCGGTGGGAGCGGCCAAAGCGGCGTCCGACTCCAAGTCGGCCGAGACGACTGCCGAAAGCAGCGCACCTGAGCCGGTGAAAACGGCTGACGCGCCAGAAGCGTCTGAAGCACCGCAGAAGCCGCTCGACCCGATGGACGAATTGGCTGAAGAAGTCCGCAAGGCGCTCGAGCAGCGCAAGCAGGAAGAAGAAGCGGCTGAGGCAGAAGCGGCAGCCAAAGAGACTGCCGCAGCGCCGAAGGGCGAAGTTGAGGCCGAAACGCCGGCATCTGAGCCGGAGCAGGAAGGTGCTGACACTGCAGGATCTGCTGAAGACGCTGCATCTCCTGAGCCAGACAGACCGGAACAGACGGAACAGACGGAGCTGACGGAAGAGAAGGCAGAGACAGCCGGAAAGCCAGAAGATGGCGAGAAAGCTGAGAAGAAGGCAGAAGAGAAGAAGAAAGCGAAGGAGGCAGACAGCCATGAAGAAAACGAACGCGATATCAAAGGCGACCATTGACCGCCTGCCGCTCTACTTCCGCACCCTGCGCCTCCTGCAGGACGAGGGCCGCGACATCGTTTCGTCGGATGAGCTCGGCCGCCGCCTCGGCATCACGCCGGAACAGATCCGCAAGGACCTCGCGTCCTTCGGCCAGTTCGGCAAGAAGGGCGTCGGTTACTACGTCAATGAGCTCAAGCGCAACATCGGCGGGATCCTGGGCCTCGACAATCACTGGAACATCGCGATCGTCGGCATCGGCCACCTCGGCGTCGCGCTCGCGAACTACCAGAACTTCGTGACGCTCGGCTTCAACCTCGTCGCACTCTTCGACCAAGACCCGAATGTCATCGGCCGCACGGTCAACCACGTGAAGGTGGAGGACATCAGCCATCTCAAGGCCATCGTCAAGCAGCGCAACATCCAGATCGGCATCATCGCGGTGCCGGCAGCGTTTGCGCAGGGCGTGGCCGATCAGCTCGTCGCGGCCGGCGTCAAGGGCATCTGGAACTTCGCGCCAATCAAGATGCAGGTCCCCGAGACGATGCACATCGTCAACGAAGACCTCTCGATTGGGCTCAGCAGCCTCTCGTACCACATCACGCGCATGTGACCGTCAAGCAAGAAGCACGCTCTAAGGGCGTGCTTTTTTGCTGTCAGGCAGGAACTCGGGAGAAAAGCGAGAATAGTAAGAAGCAGGATACATAGGCATTATCATCGATGCCAAAACGATACACAAAGACGATGATCCATTTTTATGGAATGGCCCGGAGTGCGTCTCTGGGCAAAGGGAAACAAGGAGGTTTTTCCATGGTAGATATCCTCGATCGTGTGCGCAACAAGGCGCTGCAGTCCAAGATCGTGACGCCGGAGGAAGCGGCAGACTTCATCAAGCCGGGCATGACCCTTGCGACGAGCGGCTTCACATCCTCAGCCTACCCGAAGGCGGTGCCGCTCGCTCTCGCGGACCGCATGAAGAAGGACCCGTTCACGGTCAACATCATGACGGGCGCTTCGACGGGCCCGGAGTTCGATGAAGCGCTCGCCTCGGTCCACGGCATCAAGAAACGCCTGCCGTTCCAGACGGACAAGGTGCTGCGCAGCCAGATCAACGACGGCACGGTCGATTACATCGACATCCATCTGTCGGAGGTCGCGCAGCTCTCGCGCTGTGGCTACCTCGGCAACCTTGACGTTGCCGTCATCGAGGCCTGCGCCATCACGGAGGAAGGCAACATCATCCCGACGACGGCCGTCGGCAACTCGGCCTCGTTCGTGCAGACGGCCGACACCGTCATCATCGAGGTCAACAACGCGCAGCCGCTGGAGTTCGAGGGCATGCACGATGTCTACCTGCCGCTCGACCCGCCGAACCGCCTGCCTATCCCGATCGTGCGCGTCGACGACCGCATCGGCACGCCGTACATCCCGTGCCCGCAGGACAAGATCCGCTGCATCGTGCCGTGCGACATCGCAGACCACACGCGCTCGCTCGCGCCGCTCGACGCGACGGCGCAGCAGATGGCCGACCTGACGATTGACTTCCTCAAGCGCGAGATAAAGGCTGGCCGCATGCCGAAGAACCTGCTGCCGATACAGTCGGGCGTCGGCAATGTCGCCAATGCCGTCACGGCGGGCTTTGTCCGCTCGGACTTCCGCGACCTCACGGTCTACACGGAGGTCATCCAGGACGGCATGCTCGACCTCATCGATGCGGGCAAGCTCAACTTCGCCTCGGGCACGGCCTTCTCGCCGTCTCCTGAGGGCATGGCGCGCTTCTTCAAGGACATCGAGACGTACAAGAAGTACATGATCCTGCGCCCGCAGGAGATCTCGAACAGCGCGGAGGTCATCCGCCGCCTCGGCGTCATTGCGATGAACACGGCCGTCGAAGTCGACATCTACGGCAATGTCAACTCGACGCACATCGCGGGCACGCACATGATCAACGGCATCGGCGGCAGCGGCGACTTCGCGCGCAACGCCTACCTGACTATCTTCTACACGCCGTCGGTGGCCAAGGGCGGCAAGATCTCGGCCGTCGTGCCATTCTGCTCGCATGTCGACCAGCCGGAGCACGACGTCGACGTCATCATCACGGAGCAGGGCGTGGCCGACCTGCGCGGCAAGTCGCCGCGCCAGCGCGCCAAGGAGATCATCGAGAACTGCGCGCACCCCGACTTCCGCCCGATGCTGCGCGACTACTTCCAGCGCGCCGACGCGAAGACGAACCACGCGCACACGCCGCACCTCCTCGATGAGGCCTTCTCGTTCCACCAGCGCTATCTGGAGACGGGCAGCATGAAGCGCGAGAGTCAGGAAGATACAGGAAAGGTGTGACCAGAATTTAGTATCAGCTTGCAATTTTGGGTGAAATAGTGCACAATAAGAGGGCAGAACTATGCTCATAACTCGTATAGGAGGATTTTAATGGCAAGCGTTCAGGAAAAAATCGCTCAGATGAACGCGATGAAGGAGCACATCCGTCAGGGTGGTGGCGCCGCTCGCGTTGAGAAACAGCATGCTCAGGGAAAATACACGGCGCGCGAGCGCCTCGAGAAGCTCTTTGACGAGAATTCTTTCGTCGAGCTCGATATGTTCGTCAAGCACCGCTGCTCGAACTTCGGCATGGACAAGAAGGACATGCCGGGCGACGGCATCGTCACGGGCTACGGCACGGTCGACGGCCGTCTGATCTACGCCTACGCGCAGGACTTCACCGTCTCGGGCGGCAGCCTCGGCGAGAAGCACGCCCACAAGATCTGGAAGGTCCAGGATCTCGCGCTCAAGATGGGCGCTCCGTGCATCGGCATCAATGATTCAGGCGGCGCCCGCATCCAGGAGGGCGTCGACGCGCTCTCAGGCTTCGGCGGCATCTTCTTCCGCAATACGGCCGCTTCGGGCGTCATCCCGCAGATCTCGGTCATCATGGGACCGTGCGCGGGCGGCGCTGTCTACAGCCCGGCCATCACGGACTTCATCTTCATGGTCAAGAACACGAGCCAGATGTTCATCACGGGCCCGGCCGTCATCAAGTCGGTCACGGCTGAGGAAGTCACGCCGGAGCAGCTCGGCGGCGCCATCACGCACAGCACGCGCTCGGGCGTCGCGCACTTCGCCTGCGAGGACGAGGACGACTGCATCGCGAAGATCCGCGAGCTGCTCTCGTACCTGCCGAGCAACAACCTCGAGAACGCGCCTGCTGTCGAGCCGACGGACGACCCGGACCGCCAGGATGAGAGCCTCAACTCCATCGTGCCGGACAATCCGAACATGCCATACGACATGAAGGAAGTCATCCGCTCGCTCGTCGATGACGGCGAGTTCTTCGAGATCCAGAAGCTCTTTGCGACGAACATCGTCATCGGCTACGCGCGCCTCGACGGCAAGGTCGTCGGCATCGTCGCCAACCAGCCGAAGGTCATGGCGGGCTGCCTCGACGTCGATGCGTCCGATAAGGCGGCGCGCTTCGTCCGCTTCTGCGATGCCTTCAACATCCCGCTCTTGACGCTCGTCGACGTCCCGGGCTTCCTGCCGGGCGTCAACCAGGAGCACACGGGCATCATCCGCCACGGCGCGAAGATGCTCTACGCCTACAGCGAGGCGACGGTGCCGAAGGTCACGGTCATCACGCGCAAGGCGTACGGCGGTGCCTACATCGCCATGTGCTGCCACGAGCTTGGCTCGGATCAGGTCATGGCCTGGCCGTCGGCTGAGATTGCCGTCATGGGTCCGTCGGGCGCGGCCAACATCATCTTCCGCCGCGATCCGGACAAGGAAGCCAAGACGCAGCAGTACATCGACGACTTCTCGACGCCGTACCTCGCCGCAGAGCGCGGTTACGTCGACATGGTCATCGAGCCGAAGGAGACGCGCCCGCTGCTCATCACGGCCTTCAATGCGCTCGCGAGCAAGCGCGAGGTAGGCCCGGCGAAGAAGCACGGCAATATCCCGCTTTGATTTGGATTCGGAGGCTAAAGATGAGATTTGATGTAAGAGGTGTCAAGCCGGAAGTCGTCGCTGCGATCGCGGCTGCCATCCAGATGATGACAACGCCGGAGCACAAGGTCGTTGCGCTGCGCATCCGCCGCAGCAGCAATGAATGGTCGCTCTCCGCGCGCGGCGGCAGACGCTGAGACAATAGCAAGCGCTAGAGTCGGTTCAGGGAATCGATGATCGGATAATCGAAAGATGATACAGGTTGGAGGAAACATTTCATGAAAAAGTTCAACATCAAGGTCAACGGCATCTCGTATGAGGTAGAGATTGAGGAAGTCAAGGACGGCGCCCCGCAGGCTGCTGCACCGAAAATCGCCGCACCGAAAGTGACGCCGAAGGTTGCCGCTCCGAAGGTCGAGGCACCGAAGGCTGCACCGGTCAAGTCCAAGGAAGCTGTTGCAGCAGGTGCCGGTGAGCACTCCATCGACGCGCCGATGCCGGGCAAGATCGTCAAGGTCGTTGTCGAAGAAGGCCAGAGCGTCAAGGCTGGCGAAGTGCTGCTCGTCCTCGAGGCCATGAAGATGCAGAATGAGATCACGGCCGATGCAGACGGCACGGTCAAGGCCGTCAACGTCGAAGCTGGCCAGAATGTCAAGGTCAAGGAATCGCTTGTGATCCTTGGCTGAGCCAATCGAGCGATAAAGGAAGAGGCTGCCCATGTGGCGGCCTCTTTTTCTTGACAGCGCAGAGCTTGTCCTTTATAATTGAGAAGATATTTCAATGTAATGCGAACAGGAGGGAATCTTTTGAAACGAATCCTTATTGCCATGCTGCTCGTGCTGCTGGCTCTGGGTGCAGCTGGCTGCGGCACACAGCAGCAGAGCGGCCACGACAAGAAGTTCCGCATCGTCACGTCGTTCTACCCGATGTACATCGATGCCATCAACATCACGAAGGGCGTCGACGGCGTCGAGGTCGTCAACATGACGAAGCCGCAGACGGGCTGCCTGCACGACTACCAGCTGACGACGGAGGACATGAAGACGCTCGAGAAAGCCGATGCGTTCATCGTCAATGGCGCGGGCATGGAGAGTTTCCTCGACAAGGTCATCAAGCAGCAGAAGAACCTCAAGATCATCGACGCCTCGAAGTCGGACGACATCAACTTCCTCAAGGACGGCGACGAGGTCAACCCGCATGTCTGGCTCAGCGTGACCTACAACATCGCGCAAGTCGAGGCCATCACCTCGCAGCTCTGTGAGGCGGACCCGGAGCACGCCGACGCTTACCGCAAGAATGCGCTCGACTACGTCACGAAGCTCACGGCCCTGCGCGAGGAGATGCACAAGGAGCTCGACAACCTGCCGCACAGGGATATCGTGACGTTCCACGAGGCATTCCCGTACCTCGCGAAGGAGTTCAAGCTCAACATCATCAGCGTCATCGAGCGCGAGCCGGGCACGGAGCCGACGCCGCACGAGCTCGAGGAGACGGTCGCCAAGGTCAACGCGCTGCCTGTCAAGGTGCTCTTCACGGAGCCGCAGTACTCGCCGACCGCCGCGCAGACGATTGCGAGCGAGACGGGCGCGAAGATGTACGAGCTCGACCCGGTCGTCACGGGTGAGGCCAACGAAGAGGCGATGGACGCCTACATCACGGCGATGAAAAAGAATATGGAGGTGCTCAAGGAGGCGCTGCAGTAAGCGTACTTGGGCCTGGGGGAAGTCTCCTGCACAACGTGCGGGAGACTTTCTTTATTTGCGAAATGAGCCATATGAGGATATAATAAATTTTATCGAAGATGAAGATTAGGAGAGAATCAGAGAACGGAGGAAGAAATGGAGCGATTCAAGAGACTTATCGAGCGCGGCCTGCTGACGGTGTCGGCGCTCTTCCTGCTGAGTGCGTCGGCAGCGGCGCAGTCGGTCGTCGTCGACGGTGTCGGCGCGGATGAGCGCGCGGCACTGATCGACGCTTCGCGCGCGGCCGTCGAGCAGGTCGCGGGTACCTTCATCGACTCGCGCACGCTCGTCGAGAACGCGGCCGTGAAACTCGACCAGATCTACACGAAGGCACAGGGCTTCGTCACGGGGACCGAGATCCTCGCGAAGGAGCAGCAGGGCGGCTTTGTCCACCTGCGCGCCCGCATCGATGTCGACACGAGTCCCGATGCACAGCTCATGAACAACCTCAGCATGATCATGATGCTCAATGACCCGCGCATTGCCGTCGTGGTGCGCGAAGCGGACGGCGGTCACGACCGCGCAGCGGAGTCGGCGCTCGATTCCAAGCTGCTCGAGCTCGGCTTCTCGCATGTTGTCGCCTCAGAGCGCACGGCGGGCCTCGACCTCAGCGGCCTCGTCAGTGCTTCTTCGCGCACGGCGGCCGGACAGTCGCTCGGTGCCGACTACCTCGTGCTCGGCAGCGTCGAGTCGCAGGCCACGGACATCTCGCTGCCCGACGGCGAGGACGGCAGCTACCGCAAGACGCAGCTCAAGTCGGGTCGCGCGCGCCTGACGGTCAATGTCATCCGCACCGCGACGGGCGAAGTCGTCGGCACCTTCACCACGACGGCAAAGGGCGTCGGCACGAGCGAGGCGATGGCCAGGAGCAAGGCCGTCGAGAAGGCTTCTTCTAAGGCCGCGGAGCGCCTCGAGGAGAAGTTCCGCCATCTCGGGTCGGAAGCTGGCACCCAGGAATGGTGAGCGAAAGATAAGAGTGATCGGTCAAAGAGAGGGGCATCTTTATGATAGAGAGAACGAGAAGCAGGCTCGGGCGCATCATCGCTGTGCTGTTCATGTGCTTTGCACTCATGGCGGGCACGTGCATGGCCGCCAGTCTCAAGAGCCATCCGACTGTCGGCATCCTGCCGCTTGAGAATCGGGGACTCATCTCGCCCGACTGGGACCGCGACGAAATGGGTGCAGCCGTCGAGTACATCTATACGGACTTATTGGACAGCGGCCGCTTCAAGCTGCTGGACCGGACGCGCCAACGCGCGCTGACCGATGAGTACGCGCATGATTTATCCGGGCTCGTCGATGAGGATACGGCGCCTGCCATCGGCAATCAGTACGGCGCGCAGTACTTGCTCATGGGCAGCATCATCGGCGTGACGACGCGCCGCTCGGAGACGACGGTCGTCGGCGCGGGCACGAAGCGCGCCCAGGTCACGGCGACCGTCAGCCTGCGCCTCGTCGACACAGAGACGGGCCAGGTCGTGCTCGCGGCGACGGGCCGCTCGCGCAAGAACAACACGCTCGTCAAGGCACCGCTCGGCCTCATCCGCATTGGCACGGAAGAGGTCGACAAGGAACAGGTCAATGAAGCGCTCGAAGACGCCATCTCGGATGCCGTCGACGGCCCGCGCGGCCTGCTCGCGCGCATGGACGGCAGGGTGGGCGCGAAGAAATCGAAGCGCTGAGCG
The DNA here is from genome assembly GCF_928722185.1 of Mitsuokella jalaludinii. Lineage (NCBI taxonomy): Bacteria > Bacillati > Bacillota > Negativicutes > Selenomonadales > Selenomonadaceae > Mitsuokella > Mitsuokella jalaludinii. The sequence goes on along the minus strand of NZ_CAKMXA010000001.1, from coordinate 932,487 downwards.
CATGTGTCGTGTTTATCGTGTGTTGACGGAGGATAATCGATGCAGATTTCATGGAAGAATGTATTCCTGCTCGCGGCCCTTCTCTTTGCCCTACCACTGACGGGCACGCCTGCCCAGGCTGCCGGCCTTTTCGGCGGCACGCCGGCAGGGGACAGCGTCTTTGTCGGCGAGGTGCAGAGCTACGGTGACTATGAGCTCAAGGCGGATGCCTGCGCGACGTTTGTCGACAAGCTGGCCGAGGCCCTGCGTCAGCAGGGCATTGCCGTCAGCGGGCGAGCTGACCTCACGAACGAGGAGGGCCGCCACGACGCGATCGGCAGCGGCGATGAGGCGGCGGAACTGTCGGAGATCCACATGGACGCCATCGTCCACGGCCATCAGTTCGACCGCGGCTACACGGCGGCCAAGCTCGCGCACTATGCGGACCTGGCGATGGGCCGCGCCTACTTCCATCAGGAGGAGCGACTGGCCGCTTGGAAAAAGAGCACGCAGGTCTACCGCCTCTCGCCGGACAAGCAGCGCACGGCCGCAGCCATTGCCGCGAAGTACGGTGCCGACTACATGCTCTTCGTCAACCTCAAGGACTTCGATGTGCGCCTCAAGCACAGCATCTTCGCGACGCATACGGAGCGCGAGACGAAGGGCAAGAAGCTCAGCGCCTCGCTCGACTACTACCTCGTCAACGCCAGGACGGGCCGCGTCTACGAGAAGCACATCGAGAACAAGAAGACGGCGCAGATGGTCAACTTCGGCCTCGGCAAGACGGGCAAGGGCATGGATGTCGATACTCTGCTCGGCGAGGTCATGGAGACGTCGGCCAAGGACATCGCCGACGATGTCAAGAAGCACGGACTGGATGAGGTGAAGGGCAATGGCACATCGTTGGTTCATTGAGAAAGGCAGGCTCTGCCTTGCGGCCATGCTGCTTGCCTTGACGGCCGTCCTCGCCTTCGGCAGCCTGACGGCGGAGGCCGCCAAGCCGCGCGTCGCCATCGTCGGCTTCACGAGCCGCGTCCAGAAGACGGACATCACGCTGACGGACCTCAAGGAGCCGCTGCCCGAGATCTTGACGGTCGCGCGCGAGCAGCTGACCGCAGAGCTCGCGGGCGAGGCGAAGTTCGACCTCTACGACTTCGGCGCGCAGTCGACAAAAGCGCGCTGCGATGAGGCCGCCTTTGTCGAGGCGCTCGGTGCGGGCGACATCGTGCCGGAGCTGGCGGGCAAGGCCGACTACTATGTCTTCGGCTACCTGACGACGCTCGGCAAGGTCAAGGCGCAGAGCGGCGCGCTCGGCCTATCGGGCCGTGACAAGACGGTCCACGCCGAGCTATCCCTGCGCGTCATGGACGCGCACACGGGGGCCATTGTCTTCGTGACGAAGGCCGACTCGCGCCGCAAGGCAGAGCTCGCCTACAACGCTGTCTGGCAGCGCCACGACAGCGGCGAGGAAGACGCCATTGCTGAAGCCATAGAGGATGCGGCGACCAACCTTGCGGCGCAGTTCAAGCAGGCCATGTGAGAGCAGGCCATCTGAGAGAATCGGAGGAGATGGAATGATGGGGAAGAAGGGAATGCTGCGCGGCTTGGCGCTAGGTTGCCTGATGGCGGCGCTTTCGCTCGCGCAGCCCGTGTCGTCTGAGGCGGCGGGCAATATCTGGATGGATGAGAGTGCGGAGGTTCAGGCGAAGTCTTTTAAGAAGGTCGTCCTGTTCCCGATACGCTACCTGGGTGAACCGGATGGCCGTGTCGACCAGTTCCAGGGCTACAACGCCGCTCTCGCGAAGCGCATCAACAAGCGCATCAAGCGGACGAACTTCATGAAGTTCGAGGATCCGGGCGACGCGAAGGCGGCCGACAAGAAGCGCGAGAAGCGCGAGATCCTGCGCGACGATCCTGCTTACCGCGAACTCTTGCGCCACTTCGACAGCGAGGCAGACCGCGCGAAGGCCGTCTACGACACGACGGGCGCGGAGGGATATCTCTTGCCGCATATCCGCTACGAGCAGGAGCGCGTCGACCACTCGCCGGCGACATGGACGACGGTCAAGATGGAATCGTACTACGACATCGAGAACGGCCCGCAAGGCGACAAGTCGAAGTGCAACTACCACAGCTGGTACGCCAATCACCTGATCCCCGCGCATGACTCCACACTGCAGATGCTCGACATGGACTTTCGCCTCTACGACGCGGCGACGGGCAAGGAGGCCATGACGCTCATTGACTATTACCGCAACTACGGAGTCGACCAGTGGCACGCCTTCGACCAGATCGCCAAGAATTTCACGGGCGACTGGAACCGCCTCAAGAAGGACCGCGACCGGGATGTGCCGGCCGGTGCGCCGACGCTCGGCTTCCGCAATCTCGAATTGCCGTGGAGCGCTTCGCAGGATGAATTCGCGATCAAGACAATCTACTACGCCTACAAGGACGAGGCGGGCGACGACCTCCGGCGCGTCAAGGCCGACTACGCGCCGAAAGGCGGCCGCTACTACGTGACGGGTGCCATCACGGACTACGCGCGCGGTGAGACTTGGTGTCCGCCGACAGCCTCGACGAGCGCGGTGAAGGACCGCGAAGAGGAATTCAAGTGGTACGACGACAAGGGAAATGAGCACAAGGGCAAGCGCGTCTACTATAAGACCGAGGTCACGGATTCCTACGGCTACTACCGCTTCTGGTACCGCGCGGCGGCCGACCTCTCGCTCGTCGACTCGCGCACGGGCCGCGTTGTGCTCTCGTGCAGCCTCGCGGCAGAAGATGACGACCGCTACGCCAACGCCCTGCGCAAGATCTTCAAGAGCTTCTACAAAGATGTCGACAAGGCCATCGGCATAGACAGCTGACTGCCGGATCGTCGGACGGTCCGACGGCTCGTCCGACTCTGTCCTACTGCGTCACCGCGGCGATGTTTTCGCCATGCGGTGACTTTTTTCTTGCAATAAGTCAAAAAAACAAATATAATAAAGGTAATAATAGTCAAATAGTCAATTTAAAAACGAAGGTGATTATCTTGAGTAATATTGCAGATTTGATTGAAGCTTACATCCTGCGCCAGCTCGCTGCGAAACAGGATGGCAAAGTGGAACTGCGCCGCACGGATATCGCCGATGAGATCTCGTGCGCGCCGTCGCAGATCAGCTACGTGCTGTCGACGCGCTTCACGCCGGCCAAGGGCTTTGCTGTCGAGTCGCGCCGCGGCCTCGGCGGCTATATCCGCATCGTGCAGGTGCCGCTCAAGAATCTCGTCTATCAGGACATGATGGACAAGATCACGGAGGAGACGGATTACGCGACCATCCAGTCGATGGTGCACTACCTCTTGCAGCACGCGATGATCACGAACCGCGAGGCCGCCCTGATGATGCAGGTCGTGTCCTCGGTCTTCCAGTCGGAGGGGATGACGCCGAAGGAGCGCGTCCACCTCTTGAAATCCATGTTGCTGACGGTGGAGAAATTCTCGTAGGGCCGCCGACTGCCATGCGGCCGACTGACGGGTCATGCAGAGAAGAGTCATCGTCATCATGGAACGAAAGAGTAGAGGAGGAATATCATGTTATGTGAGGATTGCGGCCGCAACCGCGCGGTCGTCCATATTACACAGATCGGGCCGGACGGCAAGATCGAGAAGAACCTCTGTGAGAGATGCGCGGCCAAGTACGGCGAATTCCTCATGGAGAACCAGAAACATCGCAATGTGTCGATGAACGACTTTTTGAAGGGCGTCTTCAGTGCGGGGGCGCAGGGGGAGAAGCCGCAGCAGGAGAAGGTGACGGAGCTCGTCTGCCCGAACTGCGGCATGAGTTACCGCGACTTCCAGCAGACAGGCAAGATCGGCTGCAGCGTCTGCTACGCGACGTTCCGCCGCCAGCTCGAGCCGCTATTGCGCCGTATCCACGGGTCGAGCACACACAGCGGCAAGATCCCGCACCGCACGGGCGGCACGCTTACGATGAAGCACACGATCGAGAGTCTGCGCAGCTCGCTTAAGGAGTGCGTCGCGCAGGAAGAGTATGAGAAGGCCGCGGAGCTGCGCGACAAGATCCGCCAGCTCGAGCATGAACTCATGGAGACGGAAGGGGGCGAGAGCGATGGCCGTCAATGAACTCCTGCGCAGCAGCAGCCTCTCGTGGCTCGCCGCTTCGGGCAAGGACAGCGATGTCGTGCTCTCGAGCCGCGTCCGCCTCGCGCGCAATTTCAAGGAAATCCCGTTCCCGAACCGCGCGGACTTCAACCAGCTCGCCGCGGTTCGCCTGCAGGCCGAGAAGCTCCTGCCGGGCATCGCGGCGGATCTCGGGCAGGCCTTTGACCTCCTCGACCTCGAGCGCATCACGCCCCTGCAGCGCGATGTCCTCATCGAGAAGCAGCTCATCAGCCGCAACTTCATCCAGAATCCGCAGCACCGCATCGCCTTCATCACGGCGGACCGCGCGACGAGCATCATGGTCAACGAAGAGGATCACCTGCGCATCCAGTGCATGGCGCCGGGGCTCGACCTCGACACGCCTTTTGCGCGCGCCTCGCACATCGACGACATGGTCGAGTCGCAGGTCGACATCGCCTTTGACGAGAAGATGGGCTACCTGACCTCGTGTCCGACGAATCTCGGCACGGGCCTGCGCGCCTCGGTGCTGCTGCACCTGCCGGGCCTCGTCTTCACGCGCAACATCCAGAGCATCATGAACATCTCGCCGCAGCTCGGCCTCGCCATCCGCAGTGTCTACGGCGACGAGACGGAGAGCGTCGGCAACCTGTTCCAGATCTCGAACCAGCTGACGCTCGGCTTCTCGGAGCAGGAGATCCTCGAGAACCTCAAGACGGCCGTCATGGAGATCGTCTCGCACGAGCGCCAGGCGCGCAAGGCTCTGGCCCTCTACATGAAGGAGCGTCTCGAGGACGAAGTCTGGCGCTCCTACGGCACGCTGCGCTACGCGCGGCTGCTCTCGGAGAAGGAAGTGCTCGAGCTCTTGTCGAAGGTGCGCCTCGGCATCGACCTCAAGCTCATCAACGAGGTCGCGCCGGACTGCTACGCAGAGATCCTCATCAGCAGCCGCACGAGCTACTTGCAGAATCTCGCGGAGAACGAGAATTTATCGAAGCATGAAATCGACAGGCTGCGGGCCGAGCATGTGCGCAATGCCCTGCTCGCTCACACCCGGAGTCAGGAGGCTCCAAAATGAATTATCGCAATCACTTCACGAGCCGCGCCATCAAGGCGATTGAGTTTGCTCAGTACGCCTCGCGTGAGCTCGAACAAGATTATATCGGGACGGAGCATCTGCTTCTAGGCCTGCTGCACGAGGAGGGCAGCGTCGCCGCGGCGGCTATGCAGGCCGTCGGGCTGCGCTTCGACGACGTCATGCAGCGCGTCGAGACGATGGTCGCCGGCGACGCCGAGTACCCGGCCGACAACCCCTACTACACGCCGCGCGCCAAGCGCGTCATGGAGGGGGCCATCGAGGAGGCGCAGACGCTCGGCCACAACTACATCGGCACGGAGCACATCCTGCTCTCGCTCTTAGAGGAGACGGAGGGCGCGGCGGCAGAATTGCTCGCCAATATGGGCGTCGATATCGACGCCCTGCAGAACGAGGTGCTCGACCGCATCGACCACCCGCATCCGGAGGGCGACGGCCCCGAGCCGGGCCGCGCCGAGAAGGGCAAGGGGCGCCAGGCGCCGCAGCTCCTCAAGAAGTACGGCCGCAACCTCAACGACATGGCCAAGGAAGACCGCATGGATCCCGTCATCGGCCGCGATAAGGAGATCCAGCGCGTCATCCAGATCCTCGCGCGCCGCACGAAGAACAACCCGATCCTCTTAGGCGAGCCGGGCGTCGGCAAGACGGCCATCGCCGAGGGACTCGCGCAGCGCATCGTCGAGGGCTCTGTGCCGTACATGCTGCAGGACAAGAAGGTCATCTCCTTGTCGCTCGCCTCAATCGTCGCCGGCGCGAAGTACCGCGGCGAGTTCGAGGAGCGCCTCAAGGGACTCATCGACGAGGTGCGTCAGGACGGCTCGGTCATCCTCTTCATCGATGAGATGCACACACTCGTTGGCGCGGGTGCGGCAGAGGGCGCGCTCGACGCCGCCAATATCTTGAAGCCGGCGCTCTCGCGCGGCGAGATCCAGATCATCGGTGCGACGACGCTCGACGAGTACAAGAAGCATCTCGAGAAGGATGCCGCGCTCTCGCGCCGCTTCCAGACCATCCTCGTAGAGGAGCCGGGCATCGAGGATGCCAAGAAGATCCTCATGGGCCTGCGCGCCAAGTACGAGGCCTTCCACTGCGCCCATATCGAGGACGCGGCCATCGAGGCGGCCGTGCGCCTCTCGCACCGCTACATCACCGACCGCTTCCTTCCGGACAAGGCCATCGACCTCATGGACGAAGCGGCCTCGAAGGTCCGCATGAAGCAGGTCGCCCAGCCGGAGAAGCTGCAGGAGATCCGCTCGCGCCTCGAGAAGCTCGGCGTGGAGAAGGAAGCTGCCATCTCGGCGCAGGACTACGAGCGCGCGGCCAAGATCCGCGATGATGAGCAGAAGGTCAAGGAAGAGCTCGAAGAGGCTAAGCGCCGGTTCGAGAAGCGCGGCAAGAGCCGCATCACGGTCACGGCCGACGACATCGCCGACGTCGTCGCGCAGTGGACGGGCGTGCCTGTGCGCCAGATTGCGGCGAAGGAGTCCGACCGCCTGCTGCACATGGAGAAGATCCTCTCGCGCCGCGTCGTCGGACAGAAAGAGGCTGTCGAGGCCGTCAGCAAGGCCATCCGCCGCGCTCGGGCCGGCCTCAAGGACCCGAAGCGCCCGATCGGCTCTTTCCTGTTCCTCGGCCCGACGGGCGTCGGCAAGACAGAGCTTGCCAAGGCGCTCTCGGAGGCTCTCTTCGGCACGGAGGACGCCATCATCCGCTTCGACATGTCGGAGTACATGGAGAAGTACGCCGTCTCGCGCATGGTCGGCGCGCCTCCTGGCTACGTCGGTTACGAAGAGGGCGGCCAGCTCACGGACGCTGTGCGCCGCAAGCCGTACTCCATCATCCTGCTCGACGAGATCGAGAAGGCACATCCCGACATCTTCAACGTGCTGCTGCAGGTCCTCGACGATGGCCGCCTGACGGACGGCCAGGGCCGCACGGTCGATTTCCGCAACACCGTCATCATCATGACGAGCAACGCCGGTGCAAGCCTCTTGAAGAAGAGTGCTCCTGCCCTCGGCTTTGCCGTCGGCTCGGGCGATGAGAAGCAGGAGGCAGAGGAGGCGGCCAAGAAGCGCGTGCTCGAAGAAGTGCGCCACATCTTCAAGCCGGAATTCCTCAACCGCATCGATGAGCTCATCGTCTTCCACCCGCTCGGCCGCGAAGAGCTCTCGAAGATCATCGACATCCTCTTGCGCGATGTCCGCGAGCGCCTCGCCGACAAGGAGATCCGCCTCGAGGTCAGCCCGGCCGCCAAGAGCATGCTCGTCGAGAAGGGCACGGACTTCAAGTACGGCGCACGTCCCCTGAAGCGCGCCATCCAGAAGCTCATCGAGGATGAGATCGCCGAGCACCTGCTCGCGCGCGATTTCCGCCGCGGCGACACGATCCAGGTGCGCAAGAGCGGCGCCAAGCTCGACTTTGTGCGCAAGGATAAGGAGAAGGCCAAAGAGAAGGCAGTGTCCAAGACGACGGAGGCGTGACGGTGCGGAAGAATACGCTTCGCCCAGAAGGATTCTGGGCAAGGCTGCAGAACTTCATCCTGAACGCCATATGGTCCATCGCCTGGCTCGGGCGGTGGACCATCCGTCTGCTCAGGCGCTTTCTGCAGCGCTGAATGTAACATAGGGAAATGAGATATGGCTGATCGATCATAGGAGGTGGCGTCGTGCCAAAGAAGAAGAAAACCGTCTACGTCTGCCAGGAGTGCGGCTACGATACACCCAAGTGGATGGGGCGCTGTCCGGGCTGTGGGGCCTGGAATACGCTCGTCGAGGAGACAATCGCACCGGAGAGCGCAAAGGGCGGCCTGCGCCTCGGCCTCTCGGATGCCCAGAAGCCGCAGCCAATCGCTGCGGTCAAGATCGAGGACATGCCGCGCTTCTTGACGGGCTCTGGAGAGCTCGACCGCGTGCTCGGCGGCGGCATCATCCCGGGCTCGATGGTCCTGATTGTCGGCGATCCGGGCGTCGGCAAGTCGAGCCTGACACTGCGCGTCTGCGCCGACGTCGCGCGCCAGGGCAAGAAAGTCCTCTATGTGACGGGCGAGGAGAGCACGCGCCAGGTCCGCATGCGCGCCGACCGCCTGCAGGCGCTTGCCGACACGCTCTTCGTCGTCAGCGAGACGAACCTTGAGACGATCGAGACGCATGTGGAGAATCTCAAGCCGGAACTCCTCGTCATCGACTCCATCCAGACCATCCTCAAGCCCGACGTGCAGAGCGCGCCGGGCAGCGTCTCGCAGGTGCGCGAGTGCGCCGTCGACCTTCTGCGCATCGCCAAGACGAACGGCATTGCCGCCTTCATCATCGGCCATGTGACGAAGGATGGCACCTTGGCCGGCCCGCGCGTCCTCGAGCACATCGTTGACACCGTGCTCTACTTCGAGGGCGAGCGCAACGCCGAGTACCGCGTCCTGCGCGCCGTCAAGAACCGCTTCGGCAGCACGAATGAGCTCGGCCTCTTTGAGATGCGCGACGTCGGGCTCGTCGATGTGCCCGATGCCTCGAAGCTCTTCCTGTCGGACCGCGAGCAGGACACAGGCACGGTCATCATCCCGACCGTCGAGGGCACGCGGCCGCTGCTCGTCGAGCTGCAGGCGCTCGTCGCCCCGACGCCCTACGTGCCGCCGCGCCGCACGGCCGACTCCGTCGACATCAAGCGCATCCAGCTCCTCTTGGCCGTGCTCGAGAAGCGCGTCCACCTGTCGGTCGGTGCCTGCGACGTCTACGTCAAGGTGGCCGGCGGCATCCGCATCGACGAGCCGGCGGCCGACCTCGGCATCTGTGTCGCCATGGCCTCGAGCTTTGCGAACCGCCTGCTGCGCCCGAAGACGATCGTCTTCGGCGAAGTCGGACTGTCGGGCGAGGTCCGCGCCGTGAGCCAGGCCGACCTGCGCATCAACGAGGCACGCCGCCTCGGCTTCACGCACGTTGTGCTGCCGATGAAGAACTACCGTCAGCTCAAGGGCAGCGTCGAGGGCATCGCGCTCTACGGCGCTGAGACGATAGGCGACGCCCTGCGCCTGGCCATGCCGCGCGAATCGTGAGACTGTCCCTGCTGTCCGTTCCATCTGTCCCGTATCCGTGCTATAATGAGACGGTAATCCCCGCAGTAATCGGGAATCAATCATGGAAGGGAAGGGTGATTCTTTGAGAATCCTGCCGCATATTCATAAGATAGGCCTCGTCTTCCTGCTCGCGCTCGCCGTCGTGCTGCCGTCTGTGGCACGGATGGGCGAGGCTGCTGCAGCGGAGCCTGACATACAGGCGGAGGCCGCCATCCTCATCGACGCCGATACGGGTCGCGTGCTCTGGTCGAAGAACGGCGAGGAGCGCCATTATCCGGCCAGCATGACGAAGATGATGACATGCCTTTTGGGCATCCAGCTCATGCCGCCCGACGCGAAGGTCACGATCTCGCAGGCGGCGGCCAGCACGGAGGATCTGCCGCTGCACATCGCGCGCGGCGACGTCCTGACGGCGGAAGAGCTCATGCGCGGCATGATGATGGTGTCCGACAACGGGGCGGCTGTCGCCATTGCCGAGCACATCGACGGCAGCGCGGCCGTCTTTGCCGAGCGCATGAACGAGAAGGCGCAGGAGATCGGCATGCAAAACACGCACTTCGCCAATCCGAATGGCCTTACAGACCCCAACCACTACTCGACGCCGCACGACATGGCGCGCCTCGCGCAGTACGCGATGAAGAATCCCGTCTTCCGCGACTTCGTGCGCCAGAAGGAGCGCCGCGTCACCTGGATCGCGCCGTCCGGAAAGACGCTCATGGCCGAGAACACGAATGAGCTGCTCGGCCGCTATGAAGGTATCACGGGCGTCAAGACGGGCTGGACGCGTGCCGCGGGCGGCTGCCTTGCGGCTTCGGCCGAGCGCCAGGGCGTGCACCTCATCGCCGTCTTGATGAAGGCGCCGGATGAAACGACGCGCTTCTCCGATATGCGGAAGATCCTCGACTACGGCTTCGCGAGTGTGACGCTCGTCAAGGGTCCGACGATCAAGGAGGCCTCGCGCCACGTCTGGGTCAAGGACGGCACGGCAGCGCGCACCGTCGTGCGCCCGGCGACCGACATCGAGTACCCGCTCTTGCCGGGCGAGGAGGCGAGCCATGTCAAGGTGACATATGATGTGCCGGCGGTCATCAGCGCGCCCGTCGCATCCGGCCAGGTCGTCGGCCGCGTCATCCTCACGTACGACGGCGAGGAGATCGGCCGCGTCGACATGGTGGCCGATGACGTGCCCGAGGGCTTCAGCCTCGGCTCGTGGCTTGTCGGCCTCTTTGAGAGACCGCTCTCCTGGCTCTGAGCGATTCTTAAAAATTGACAGCGAATTTGAGGATATGGTATAATAGTCCTCGTTGATTTGAGCGGATGTGGCGGAACTGGCAGACGCGCTGGATTTAGGATCCAGTGCCGCAAGGCGTATGGGTTCGAGCCCCTTCATCCGCACCAGCCAAAGACGACAGGCAGCATCTTTGATGCTGCCTGTTTTTATATGTTGGAGGAGTTCCATGAATATCTTTTCCTTGCTGCAGCGGCTCTCATCGTTCCAGATCATCGTGCTGAGCTTCGCCTTCCTGATCGGCACGGGGACGCTTCTCTTGATGACGCCCTGGGCGACGCAGGACGGGCAGGGGGCGGCGTTGCTGACTGCCTGCTTCACAGCCGTCTCGGCCTCGTGCGTGACGGGGCTGACGGTCGTCGACACAGCGGCCTACTGGTCGTCGTTCGGCCAGCTCGTCATCCTGCTCCTCATCCAGGTCGGCGGCCTCGGCGTTGTGACGATGGCTGTCGCCATCACGGTCGGCATGGGCCAGCACGTCAGTCTCATGCAGCGCAGCACGATGCAGGACGCCATCTCGGCGCAGCAGATCGGCGGCATCGTGCGCATGCTGCGCTTCGTCCTGAAGTTCACGGCCGGCACGGAGCTCTTGGGCGCCTGTCTGCTTTGGCCGCACTTCGCGCGCGATTACGGCTGGCTGCAGGGCATCTGGATGGCGATCTTCCACTCCGTCTCGGCGTTCTGCAACGCCGGCTTCGACCTCATGAGCTCGCGCGGCGGCGGCTCGCTGATGGCCTATGCGGGCGATCCGCTCGTCAATCTGACCATCATGGGGCTCATCGTGGCCGGCGGCCTGGGCTTCCTGACATGGGCCGACTTCTCGGTCAATCGTCTGCACTGGCGCAAGTGGACGTTCCAGACGCGCATCATCCTCCTGATGACGGCCCTGCTCGTCGCCGTGCCGGCGCTCCTCTTTTTCACGCAGGAGCCCATAAGCGGCTGGCAGGCGCTCTTCCAGTCGGTCACGACACGCACGGCAGGATTCAATACGATGGACATCGAAACCTTGAGCGAGGGGAGCCGCTGCATCATGATCATCCTGATGCTGACAGGCGGCGCGCCGGGTTCGACGGCCGGCGGCATCAAGACGACGACGGCCTTTGCCCTGTTCATGACGATGGTATCCGTCCTGCGCATGCGCGGCGATGTGGAGTGCCAGTCGCGCCGCATCCCGACGGAGACGGTGCGCCATGCGCTGGCCATCTTCGTCATGTACCTCTTCTTGTTCTTCGGCGCGAGCATCGCCATTGGCTACCTCGACCGTGCTCCGATGATCGATGCGATGGTCGAAGTCTCGTCGGCGCTCGGGACAGTCGGACTGTCCATCGGCCTGACGGAGAAATTGTCGCCTCTGTCGCAGATCATGCTGATGTTCTTGATGTACTTCGGCCGCGTCGGGGCCCTGACGATGATCTACGCGCTGCACAAGCGCAAGAAGGCCGTGCCGTGCCGCCTGCCAGAGGGCAGATTGACCGTCGGCTGACCGGGCTGTGCCCTGATGCTATTTCTTCCATGCGTTACGTGAGGTAGATGAAACCATGAAATCCATATTACTGATCGGCCTCGGCCGCTATGGCCGCCATGTCGCGCGCAAGCTCCACGCGATGCACCACGAGATCATGGCGGTGGACAAGAATGAGGAGCTCGTCAATGAGGTGCTGCCCTACACGAACAGCGCGCTGATCGCGGACAGCACGGACGGGCACTTCCTCGAGTCACTCGGCGTGCGCAACTTCGACGCCTGCATCGTCGCCATCGGCGACGACTTCCAGAGCTCCTTGGAGACGACGCTGCGCCTGCGCGAGCTCGGCGCGAAATACATCGTCGCGCGTGCCTCGAGCAGCATCCACGAGAAATTCCTGCTGCGCAACGGTGCCGACGAGGTCGTCTACCCCGAGAAGCAGCTGGCCCTCTGGACGGCCATCCGCTGCGGCTCGGACCACCTGCTCGACTACTTCGAGCTCAGCAAGAATTACGCCATCTACGAGATCGCGATGCCGGAAATCTGGGCAGGCCACACCGTCGGCGAGCTTGACATCCGCCGCATCCACCACGTCAATGTCCTCGGCATCAAGCACGAGGGCAGCCTCGACGTGGAGATCACGCCGAAGACGCTGCTACGGGCAGAGGACTCCATCCTCTTGCTCGGCGCACAGGAGGCCGTAAAGAAATTGATAGACGATGGTGAGAGATAAGCTTTTGAGAAAGGAAGGGTTAACGTGGAGACAAAGCGTTTATTCGACGAGAATGTCATGCAGAGAGAATGTGAGGCTGTAGTCGTGCACACCGAGCCGTATCATGAGGGCTATGCTGTCGTGCTCGACCAGACGGTCTTCTTCCCGGAGGGCGGTGGCCAGCTCAGCGACACGGGCACACTGACGGCAGGGGAGAAGGCGCTTCCTGTCAAGCACGTCCACGAGAAGGCGGGCGAGATCTTCCACGAGACGAAGGAGCCCTTGGCGCCCGGCACGAAGGTAGTGGCAAAGCTCGACTGGCCTGTCCGCTTCGACCACATGCAGCAGCACTGCGGCGAGCACATGCTCTCGTACGCCTTCTACAAGCTCTTCGGCGCCCACAATGTGGGCTTCCACATGAGCGCGGACATGGTCGGTATCGATCTCGACAGGGAAGTCGACTGGCAGCAGGCCCTGCAGGCGGAGCGCTTCACGAACCGCGAAATCCAGGAAGACCGTCCCATCACGACGAAGCTCGTGCCGGCAGAAGAGGCGGCGAAGATGAACCTGCGCAAGTTCAACGACAAACTCACCGGCACCCTGCGCATCGTCTCGGTGGAGGGCAGTGACTCCTGCACGTGCTGCGGCACCCATCCGACTTCGAGCGGCATGGTCGGCCTCGTCAAGATCTTCAAGGTGGAGAAGCACAAGGAAGGCTCGCGCATCAGCTTCCTCTGCGGCAGAGAGGCGCTCGAGCGCGTCGAGCAGTACATGCTCGCGGCTCTCGAGGCCTCGAATCTCCTGTCCATCAAGGAGACGGAGCTGCCAGAAGGCGTCGCGCGCCTGCAGCAGGAGACGAAGGAGCTCGGCGAGCGCCTGACGGAGTGCACGGGCAAGCTCCTGGAGTACCGCATCGAGGAGATGAAGGCGCATCCGGCCACGACAGAGGCGGGCCATGCGAAATTCGTCTTCCTCGAGTCCGACATGACGCCGAAGGAGGCCAAGGCACTCGCCAAGCGCCTCGGCGAGATCCCTGAAGCCTTCTCCGCCATCTTCTATCAGAACGGCGAGCGCCTCAACTACATGTTCCTTGCGACGGACGGCGCTGAGCTGAGCTGCCAGCAGGTCATCCGCACGGTCAACGAAGCCTTCGGCGGCCGCGGCGGCGGACGCCCCGAGTCGTGCCAGGGCAGCGCCATCTGCCCTGCAGACTGGCGCGAGAAGGCGGAGGCGCTCATGTCCGCTCTTTGAGCCATGAGCCCATAAAAAAAGAGCCCCCTTTGGGGCTCCTTTTTTTATGGGGCATGGCTCAGGCAAAGTAGTTCTTGCCGTTGCCCTTCTGTGCTTCGTAGGTGGCGATGCGCTTCTTGATGAACTGCGTATCGATGTTGCCTGTGCGGAAGTAGCTGTCGCTGAGGATCTTCTGGTGCAGGGAGATTGTCGTCTTGACACCGTCGATGCGGAACTCCTTGAGCGCGCGCTGCATGATCTTGATGGCGTCGCCGCGCGTGCGGCCGTGGACGATGAGCTTCGCGATCATCGAGTCGTAGTACGGCTCGATCGAGAGGCCAGCCGTCACGCCTGAATCGAAGCGGACGCGCGGGCCGCTCGGCTCGTGCAGGAACGTGATCTGGCCCGGCGACGGCATGAAGTTGTTGTCCGGGTCCTCGGCGTTGATGCGGCACTCGATGGCATGGCCCTGGAAGTGGACGTCGGCCTGCGTGATGTCGAGCGGCTCGCCGGCAGCGATGCGGATCTGCGTGCGCACGATGTCGATGCCCGTGACTTCTTCCGTGACGCCGTGCTCGACCTGGATACGCGGGTTGATCTCCATGAAGTAGAACTGGTTGTCCTTGAGGTCCAGGAGGAACTCGACCGTGCCGACGTTGGAGTAGTGGACGCTCTTGGCGGCCTTGACGGCCAGCGTGCCGACCTGCTTGCGCATCTCGTGCGTCAGCGCGATCGACGGCGACTCCTCGAGGAGCTTCTGGTTGCGGCGCTGGATGGAGCACTCGCGCTCGCCGAGGTGGATGACCTCGCCGTAGTTGTCGGCGACAATCTGGACTTCGATGTGGCGCGAACGCTCGATGTAGTGCTCGAAGTAGTAGTTGATCTTCTTGAGGTCGACGAGTGTGTCGAGGATGTCCTTGAGCTCGTCCTCATCGTGTGCGACATACATGCCCTTGCCGCCACCGCCCGAGACCGGCTTGAGGATGACGGGGTAGCCGACTTCCTTGGCCGCCTTGACAGCCTCTTTGTTGTTCTTGAGCGGCTCGCTGCCCTTGGCCATCGGGATGCCGGACGGCTGCATGGAGGCGCGGGCGACGTCTTTGTCGCCGACGAGGCGGATCGTCTCCGGCATCGGTCCGATCCAGGTGATGCCGTGCTCGGTGACCTGCTGGGCGAAGTCTGCATCCTCCGAGAGGAAGCCGTAGCCCGGGTGGATGGCGTCAGCGCCCGTCTCGAGCGCTGCGCGCAGGATCGAGTCCTTGTTTAAGTAGCTGTCTGTGGCATCGGCGCCGCCGACGCAGACGGCGTGGTCGGCCAGCTGTACGTGAAGTGCATTCTCGTCTGCTTCCGAGAAGATGGCGACCGTCTCGATGTCGAGCTCCTCGCAGGCGCGGATGATGCGCACGGCAATCTCGCCGCGGTTGGCGATCAGAACGCGTTTGAACATGGGAAAATCCCTCCTGAATCACAGTATTACGATAGCAGATATTATAACCAGCTGCTAATTCCAAATCTGCCTTGATTTTATCACATGCACCGCGGAAATGCAATATTCCCTCATGGAATCCCCGTGGGATTTGCGGTATAATGGAATGAATTTCAACCATGCAGTTTAAGAAAGGTCGTGAGCGATTGACGGACATTGTCGCAGAGAAACTCAAGCTGCTGCCGGACAGCCCCGGCGTCTACATCATGAAGGACGCGTCGGGCCGCATCATCTACGTCGGCAAGGCGGTCGTCCTCAAGAACCGCGTGCGCCAGTACTTCCAGCACAACAAGAACCACTCGCCGAAGGTCAAGGCAATGGTCTCGCACATCGCGGATTTTGAGATCATCATGACGCACTCAGAAGTCGAGGCGCTGATCCTCGAGTGCAACCTCATCAAGAAGCATCGCCCGCACTACAACATCAGCCTCAAGGACGACAAGAGCTACCCGTACGTCAAGGTCACGGTGCAGGAGGAGTACCCGCGCGTCTTCCTGACGCACCGCGTGACGAAGGACGGCTCGCGCTACTTCGGCCCCTATACGGACGTCACGGCCGTGCACCAGAGCTTGAAGCTCCTGCGCCGCCTCTTCCCGCTGCGCACCTGCCGCCACCTGCAGGACCGGCCCTGTCTGGAGTACCACATCAAGCGCTGCCTCGCGCCGTGCGTCGGCAAGGTCACGAAGGAGGACTACGCGGCGATGATCCGCGCCGTCCTGCTCTTCCTCGAAGGGCGCACGGAGGATGTGGAGCGCGAATTGAAGTTCCGCATGGAGCAGGCGGCCGCGGCCTTCCACTTCGAGACGGCGGCGCGCCTGCGGGACCAGCTTCGCGCCGTGCAGAAGATCGCCGAGAAACAGAATATCGTCACGGGTGCGGGCGATCAGGACGCAATCGGCATCGCGCGCTCGGAGATCGGCGTCTGTGTCCAGGTCTTCTTCATCCGCGCGGGCAAGATGATCGGGCGCGAGCACTTCCTCTTGCAGGGCAGCGAGGAGGAGAGCGACGCCGACATCCTCGCGGCGTTCCTCTCGCAGTACTATCATCGGGCGGCCTTCGTGCCGCGCGAGGTCCTGCTGCCGCTGGCCATCGCAGAGGAGGAGCGGGCGCTCCTCGAGAGCTGGCTGACCGAGAAGAAGCACGGCAATAAGGTGCAGCTCCTCGTGCCGCAGCGCGGCACGAAGCGCGACATCGTCGCGATGGCCGAGAGCAATGCCGAGAAGTACCTCTCGGATGAAGCCGCGCGCATCAAGCAGGCTGACGAGAAGACGATGGGTGCCGTGCGCGAGCTCGGCCGCTATCTCGGGCTCAAGAAGATGCCCTACCGCATGGAGTGCTTCGATATCTCGCACATCCAGGGGTCGGAGACTGTCGCCTCGATGGTCGTCTTCGAGGGCGGTCTTCCCAAGAAGTCGGACTACCGCCGCTTCAAGATCCAGAGCACAGAGGGCAAGCCCGACGACTTCCTTTCAATGCGCGAGGTCACGACGCGCCGCTATGTTGGACTGCCCGAGGAAGAATTGCCAGACCTCATCGTCATCGACGGCGGCAAGGGACAGCTCTCTTCAGCCCTCGAGATCATCCGCGGCGCGGGCGGTCACAAGGATGTGCCTGTCGTCGGCCTCGCCAAGCAGTTCGAGCTCGTCTTCACGGAGGGCGAGAGCGAGCCTGTCGTCTTGCCGCGCCACAGCCAGGCGCTCTACCTCATCGAGCGCATCCGCGACGAGGCGCACCGTTTCGCCATCACGTACCACCGCAAATTGCGCGGCAAGCGCAATCTCGTCTCCATCCTCGACCACATTGTCGGCATCGGCCCGAAACGGCGCCAGGCGCTGCGCAGCCACTTCGGCACGATTGCGCGCATCCGCGAGGCGAGCGTTGAGGAACTGCAGCAGGCGCCGGGCATGAACCGCCCCGCGGCCGAGGCAGTCTATCATTTTTTTCAGGCACAGCGTGATATGACGCGCTATCATGCAGATGGCGCCAATGGAAAGGAATAAAGAAATTATGAACATCATCGATCTGCACGTCCACTCTCTTGTCTCGGACGGCAGCTATTCGCCGCACGACCTGGCCGTCCACGCCAGAGAAGTGGGTCTCTCAGCCTTCGCGCTGACAGACCACGACAACATCGCGGGCAATGAGGAGGCCGCTGCCGCCGCCAGGGAGCAGGGGCTGGATTTCCTGAACGGCATGGAGCTCACGGCCGACTTCATGGATCGCAAGCTCCACATTGTCTGCCTGGGCTTTGATGCGGACCATCCGAGCTTCCGCCAGCTCTACGCCGAGATCCGCCGCGTCAAGGAGGGGAAAATCCCTGAGATTATCGACTACGTGCGCGCCAAGGGCATCGACATCTCCTTGGAGAAAGTCCGCCCGTTCGCCTATGGCAAGGTGCTCGACCGCTACGCCATCATGCGCTACCTCGTCTCGCTGCACCTCTACGACAGGGCGCAGCCGCTCTGGGATCACTACCTCGATCCGGCGGTCAGAGAGCTCGGCCTCGACCAGAATATGCCGGTGGAGGAGGCACTGCCCGTCATCCACGAGGCAGGCGGCGTGACATCTCTCGCACACTTCCACAAGAAGATCGGCCTCAAGGGCCTCTCGCGCGCCGAGCAGGAAGCGGCCATCGCGCGCCTGCACGCGATGGGGCTCGACGGCATGGAGCGCTGGTATCCGAACTACACGCAGGAGGATTCTGACTTTGCCGCGCACATGATTGAGAAGTACCATCTGCTCACGACAGGCGGCACAGACTTCCACGGCAGCAACCGCCCGCAGATCGAGATGGGCCACGGCATCGCGGGCAATATGGCCATTCCCTACGAGGTCTACACGAAAATCATTCTTTCCTGCAAAAAATTTCGCGATGGCAAGCAGGAGAATGGCGGGAGCATCGCGAATTAAAGACCTGTAGAAGTATTTAGTGTATGGAATCAAAAGTCAAAAGGAGGCTTTTCTGATGAAAGTTTGGGTTTGCACGGTCTGTGGCTGGATTTACGACGAGGCAAAGGGCGATCCGGATTACGATCTCGCACCGGGCGTTCCGTTTGCGGATCTGCCGGATGATTTCGTCTGCCCGCTCTGCGGCGTCGGCAAGGACATGTTCGAAGAACAGCAGTCCTGATGGCCGTGCTGCCGTGTCGTGAAGCAGGCATGCGCAAGGGGAGGGAGACCGGGTGGTTTCTCTCCCCTTTTTTGCATCATTCCCTTATGCGGCGCGTCTTTCAGCCATTCATGACCGATTGGAATCACACGTCATGAATAAATTATGCTAATGCCGCAATAAAATGTACACAGAATGCATTGATTTTTTGATGTTACTTTGCTATAATTTACACGTAATGAATCATAAGTCTGATGCATACTTTGTTGGCATTCCGAAGGCGGTTTCTGACAGGTTGCTCAGAATGTCGCTTTCAAACTATAAGGAGGCAATTTATTATGAAGGTAACAGTTGTTGGTGCAGGTAATGTTGGTGCAACGGTCGCAAACGTTCTTGCTACGAAGAAGTTCTGCAGCGAGGTTGTTCTTGTTGATATCAAGGAAGGCGTTCCGCAGGGCAAGGCCATGGATATCATGCAGACGGCTCACATGCTGAACTTTGACACGACGGTAACGGGCGTTACGGCTCTGCCGAACGATCCGGAAGGTTATGCTCCGACGGCTGGTTCTGATGTTGTCGTTGTCACGTCTGGTATGCCGCGCAAACCGGGCATGAGCCGTGAGGATCTCATCGGCGTCAACGCTAAGATCGTCAAGAGCGTTGTTGACCAGGCCCTCAAGTATTCCCCGAATGCTTACTTCATCATCATCTCCAACCCGATGGATGCTATGACGTTCCTGACGCTCAAGGACACGAAGCTTCCGCGCAACCGCATCCTCGGCCAGGGCGGCATGCTCGACAGCAGCCGTTTCCGTTATTTCCTCGCACAGGCTCTGACGAAGGCTGGCTATCCGGCTACGCCGGCTGACGTTGATGGCATGGTCATCGGCGGCCACAGCGACAAGACGATGGTTCCGCTCGTCAGCTATGCAACGCTGCGCGGCATCCCTGTAACGCAGCTCCTGAGCAAGGAAGCACTCGACGACGTTGTCGCTCAGACGAAGGTCGGCGGCGCTACGCTGACGAAGCTCCTTGGCACGTCCGCTTGGATTGCACCGGGCGCTGCAGCTGCTACGATGGTTGAAGCCATCGCCCTCGATGCCAAGAAGCTCATCCCGTGCTGCGTCTACCTCGAAGGCGAGTATGGCGAGAAGGACCTCTGCATCGGCGTACCGTGCATCCTCGGCAAGAACGGCCTCGAGAAGATCGTCGAGATCAAGCTCGATGGCGACGAGAAGGCTAAATTCGAAGAGAGCGTTCAGGCTGCTCGCAACACGAACGCAAAACTCGGCGATGCCCTCAAATAATTGCCTCCTGCAATTGCAATCGCATAAAGAAAGCTCCTGCTTCGGCAGGAGCTTTTTTGTGTCCAGTTGACGGTGGAGGGCGGGCTGCGCTATGATGTTCGTATTGAGAATGAATTGGTGAGAAGAACAGGGGGATGTTTGATGCACGATGATGCCTACTACATGAGGCTGGCGCTCGAGGAGGCGCAGAAGGCGTATGACCTCGAGGAGGTGCCGATTGGCGCCGTGCTCGTCGACAGCGAGGGCGAGGTCGTCGCGCGCGGCCACAACATGCGCGAGGTCTGGCACGATGCGACGGCGCACGCCGAGATGATCGCGATACGCGAGGCCTGCGCGAAGCAGGAACGCTGGCGCCTCTCGGGACTCACGCTCTACGTGACGATCGAGCCGTGCCCGATGTGTGCCGGTGCCATTGTCATGAGCCGCGTCGACCGCGTCGTCTACGGCAGTACGGACGCGAGGGCCGGGGCCTGTGAATCGGTGTTCAATATCCCGGGCAATCCAACGCTCAATCACCGTCCGGAAATCACGGCCGGCGTGCTGCAGGAAGAATGTGCGGGCATCATGAAGCGCTTCTTCAAGATGCGGCGCGAGCAGCAAAAGGCACTCAAGAAGCTGAAAAAGCAGAAGGAGGCGGCAGATGATGGATGTTCAGAAGAAGATGACGGTTGATATGCTGCACGGTTCGATGGCGGGGCCGATGGTTATCTTTGCCCTGCCGCTCGCGCTCACGGGCGTGCTGCAGCAGCTCTTCAATACGGCGGATACGCTGGTGCTCGGTCAATTCGTCGGCACGGATGCCCTCGCGGCCGTCGGCAACAACGCGCCGATTATCAGCCTGCTCGTCAATCTCTTTATCGGTATCTCGCTCGGTGCCAACGTCGTCATCGCACGCTTCATCGGTGCGCATGACTTAAAAGAGACGATACGGGCCGTCCATACGTCTTTTCTTTTGGCACTGCTCCTAGGCATTTTCGTGGCCGTCCTCGGTGAGCTCATCGCAAGACCCATGCTCGAGCTTCTGGCCGTGCCGGATTCCGTCATGCCGGCTGCAGAGCTCTATCTGCGCATCTACTTCCTCGGCATGCCGGCCATCGGGCTCTATAACTTCGAGTCAGCCATCTATCGAAGCCGCGGCAATACGTGGACACCGCTCAAAGCCTTGGCCGCAGCGAGCGGCCTCAACATCGTGCTGAACCTCGTGACCGTGCTCGTTTTCGACTGGGGCGTGGGCGGCGTGGCTGCGGCGACGGCGCTGTCTAATTATCTGAGTGCCTGGATGCTTTATCATGCGCTCTGCCATGAACACGGCATCATCCGGCTCGAACCCGGCGCCATCCGCATGGAAAAGTCGTACGCGAAGGAAATCCTGCGCATCGGCTTGCCTGCAGGCATTCAGGGCATGGTGTTTGCCCTGTCGAATCTCGTCATTCAGGCGGCCATCAACAGCCTTGGTACGGTCGTCATGGCAGCTTCGACGGCGGCGTTCACCATCGAAATCAACATTTACGTGCTGCTCATCGCCTTCGGCCAGGCCGTGACGACGTTCGTGAGTCAGAACTACGGCGCGGGCAATCTTGCGCGCTGCCGCAAAGCCACAAAAACGGGCTTCAGCGTGACGATGCTCGTGACCGTCGTGCTTTCCGCGCTGGCCTGCCTGTTTGCGAACGAGCTTCTGGCCTTGTTCAATGATAACCCCGCTGTCATCGAGATTGGCCGTATCCGCATTTTCTACATCATCGGCTTTTATTTTCTCTGTGTCTTTATCGAGATTCTCTCGGGGGCCCTGCGCGGCTACGGCTACTCGCTGCCGCCGGCTCTTTTAATGCTCGTGACCATCTGCGGCGTGCGCATCGCGTGGATTTATACGGCGTTTGCCGCCAAACCGACGTTCACGAACATCATGATTTCATATCCTCTGAGCTGGGTCATCACAGCCGTACTGCTCATCGGCATTTACGCCTTCTACCGCAAACACATTAAGCCGTTAGCGCTGCGTCTTTGAGAGCAGAAAGCAGATATGGGGAATGTTCAATCATTGGTTGGGCTGTGATACCAGCGATCTCTCCATCCGTTCGACTTGCAATCTGGCGTATAACGCAGCTTTTTTGGCCGAACAGCGTCTGGGACTGATGCTTTCGTTTGCCGGTATAGTTGCCACCGACGAAGCGCATCATCCGGAGCTGACGTTTCGTCCGCTGCAGCCGGCCTTGTACTCTCATAATTACTTGATTTGGAAGGAAGGGCAGACATTTTCGCGGGCTGCCGGCGTCGTACGTGCCCGTTTGGACGAAATTTTCGGCACTCGCGAATAATATGCTTACTGAGCATGAAAAGGGATAAATACCAAGTATTGGTAATAAAACACCTCTCATTGTATAATTAAATCAGTTCAAGGAACAAAATGACGATTTGCTTACACGATGAGAGGTGTTTTTGATGCAAAAGAAAAAATACATGAAAAGGATGTTGGTTATGGCCACGTTAGGCGTGACCATGGCTTTAGGCACAGTGGGCATGACGGCAGAAGCCGCCGCCCAGACGGATAAGGCACAGACGAACGTGCAGACACAGCAGGCTGTCGCAGACACGAAAGTACAGGGGGAGAGCAATTTGAAACTGACAACAGAATGGGATAAAGTTTTTCCGGAAAGCAGGGATGTCAACCATCGCAAAGTGACGTTTCACAACCGTTACGGCATTGAACTTGCCGCCGACCTCTATGAGCCGAAAAAAATTACAGGCAAACTCGCGGCCGTTGCGGTCAGCGGACCTTTCGGCGCGGTTAAGGAACAGTCTTCAGGGCTTTATGCACAGGAACTGGCGAAACGCGGTTTCCTGACGATTGCCTTTGATCCCTCGTTTACGGGCGAGAGCGGCGGCGTGAACGGTGTGCGCAATGTGGCATCTCCTGATATCAACACCGAGGATTTTTCGGCAGCCGTCGATTTCCTGTCCAATGAAAAAGATGTCGACCCGGACCGCATCGGCATTCTCGGCATCTGCGGCTGGGGCGGCATGGCTCTCAATGCGGCGGCCATGGATACGCGCATCAAGGCTACGGTGGTTTCGACCATGTATGATATGAGCCGTGTCATGGCCAATGGCTACTTCGATTACGATAAGGACGCAGAGACCATCAAGAAAGAGCGCATGGCAAACCGCAGGGCACTCAATGCTCAGCGCACCGAGGACTACCGCACGGGCACGTACAAGCGGGCGGGCGGTGTCGTCGACCCGCTGCCGGCCGATGCCCCGCAGTTCGTCAAGGATTACTACGCTTATTACAAGACGAAGCGCGGCTATCATCCGCGTTCCCTGAATTCCAACGAGGGCTGGAATCTGACGAATGCTCTTTCGTTCATGAATATGCCGCTGCTTACCTATGCTGATGAAATCGAAAGTGCCGTACTGGTCATCCACGGAGAAAAAGCGCATTCGCGCTACTTCGGTGAGGATGCCTTCAAGAAGCTCAAAGGCGATAACAAAGAGCTGATGATTATCCCCGGTGCCAACCATACGGATCTTTACGACAATATGGAAAAAATCCCGTTTGACAAAATCACGTCATTCTTCCAGAAGTATCTGAAATGATGAGATGAGAAAATTTGTTAGTAAGAATTTTGTCGGGCAGCCAGCCACTGGCTCCATGTTTGCTGAAAATTTGACGCACAGTTTTCTTTGACATAATGGGCGAAAAGCTGCAGGCCATGATAACGCGGCCCGCTTGAAAGGTCGGCGCCGCCTAGGCTGCGCTGATGCGTAATTGCCTCATCTGCTGTGACGGATGGATGTTCCAGCAGCTCATAGAGTACCATGAAGGTCGTCGTGCGCCCCTGTCCGGCCTGGCAGTGGAAGAAGAGCCAGCCGTGATGCTTTGACAGGCTGCGGTAAAAGTCGACGAAATCATCGATGACGGCAGGTGCCGGCCATTCCATGTCGGTCGCGGCAAAGCGCTTGTAGCCGAGCCCGGCTCTGCGCGCCAGTTCGCGTTCCGTCGACCAGCTTTGAACCGGTTCATCAAAAGAATCCTTGATGTGTTCTTCATCATAACGGCCCATCGGCAGGGCTTGGACAACGTGTCCAAGAGCCCTCTGCAGGCGGGCCGTTTCGTCTTGTTCGACTTCTGTTGCGGCAAGGCCGCGATTCGCCGCATTCTGCGGGCCATGCCAGCTCACGGCCGCATGATTGAGAAAGCCGTGGGATTCCTGCCGCAGGTCGATATCCCAGATTGGCATATCGGGCGAGACGCCAAGAAGTGCGGGCAGATGGGCGAGGACTTCTTTTGTCGGCTGCCCGCCGCCCGCAATTTTAAGATCTGCATCGCGGCGGAAATGAATCGGCTCGTCACTGCCGATGGCCGCATCGAGCCGCCAGGCAGGTTCCTCAGAAACTGCAGCCGCAGCGATGGCTGGTGCATTTATTAGTATCAGACAGACGGCCAGCAGCAGAGAGAAATTTATTTTTTTGTGCAGGATATGATAAAGCAAGTGGCAGCATCCTTTCAATTTGTAAAATGAATTTTTCTACATACGGCGTGACTTTTTACCGTTTTTGTTGGCGCAGGAAGAAAAATGCGGTATAATTGTTCTCAATACCATTCTATCGAATGAGAGAGGAAGCAAACGATGACAAGACGTGAATTTATTTTAGCCGGTCTGGGGCTGCTCGGCGCAGCGGCTGCGGGCGGCGTTTATTCTTATGTGCATCGGCCAAAGTTTGGAGAGCTGCCGTCAGGTGACCGCTTAAAACGCATGCAGGCCTCGCCGCATTACCATGGGGACCATTTTGAGAACCTCGTACCTGTGCCCGTCATGTCGGAAGACGAGGGCGGGCATGAAAACCGCTTCGTAGCCACGTGGAAATTTCTGTTTGGTGATAAGAAAGGCCTGGTGCCCGCTCATCCCCTGCCGACAGAGAAGGCGAATCTTCTGGCTCTGCCGCGCGAGCAGGATGCCGTGGTCTGGCTTGGCCATTCGAGCTTTTTCGTGCAGCTCGGCGGCTGCCGCATTCTCATCGACCCCGTGTTCAGCAGCTACGCTTCGCCATTGTGGTTTATCAACCGCGCGTTTGCAGGCTCGAATGTCTATACGGCCGAGGATTTCCCGGAAATCGATGTGCTTGCCATGAGCCACGACCATTGGGACCACCTCGACTATCCGACGGTCATGGCCCTGAAGTCAAGGGTTCATCACGTCGTCTGCCCGCTCGGCGTCGGCGCCTATTTTGAGCAGTGGGGCTTTGCGAAAGACAGCATCCACGAAGAAGACTGGGATACGGAAATCAAGCTTTCGGCTACGCTCTCCGTCCATATCCTGCCGTCGCAGCATTTTTCGGGCCGTTTCCTCAAGCAGAATCCCACGCTCTGGTGCGGCATGGCCTTCATCACGCCAAAGCGCAGCCTTTATTACACGGGCGATGGCGGCTATGGCGCGCATTTTAAGGTCATTGGCAAGAAGTTCGGCGGCTTTGACTGCGTGCTCGCTGAAAACGGCCAGTACAACCTCGCATGGCATCACATCCACATGCTGCCCGAGGAAACGGCGCAGGCCTGTGAAGATGTCGGGGCAAAATTTGTCATCCCCACGCATAACAGCAAATTCGCGCTGGCCCGCCATCCGTGGCAGGAGCCGATGGCAAGGCTGCAGGCGGCGAGCCAGGATAAATCTTATCAGCTCCTGACCCCGGAAATCGGCGCCCTCGTGCTGCTTGACCAGAAGCAGAGCTTCTCGCCCTGGTGGCAGACGGCATAAGAAACTGTAAAAGACACTGGGAAGCAGCTGGTTGCGTCCATATATGATACAGCCAGCAGCTTTTTTTAGCCTATTTGCTGTCATCGCGTGTCACGATGCCAATAGGAATAGGCTCGGGCAGGCGGATATAATGATAATCTTCAAGTGGGAACGGCTCAATCATCAGCGCGAAATCGATGAGGCCGAGCGCGAGAATTTCCTCCGCGCGCTGCCGAAGGTGCATGCCGTCCTCGGTCAGAAGCGTGCTGCGGCTGGTACGCGTAAATCTCATCGAGTATCATCTGCTTTTATTTTACCGGGCAGGTGATTTTTTTACAATGATTTTGATACGCAAAACATATAACATATCCTAAGACATAAGCATTTCACATTACAATTATGTCCTGCTATGATAAAAGCATCAGGAGAGGAAAGGAGCGAAAGACATGCATGATGAACTCCTTGACGCTGGCTGCACGCCTGAATGCCAGGCAGAGTACGATGCCCTGCCCGACGATGAGGCGCGCCTCTGCTACTTGAAACGGCACAGGCGCCATCTGGTCGAGACCCTGCACCAGCAGCAGGAAAAACTTTCCTGCCTCGATTATATGATTTTTACACTCGAACAGCATTCGAAAGGACGGGAGATCGTATGACACTCGATGAAATCAAGCAGGCAAGTCCCTTTGCCATCGGCGGGGAAAATGTCAATTACGCACAGTATTTTGATGGCAAGAGTTATTTAAATGGACTCTCGCTGCAGCAGGTTTATGTCGGCAATGTAACGTTTGAACCGGGCTGCCGCAATCATTGGCATATCCACCATGCCGAATCGGGCGGCGGCCAGATCCTTTTGGTCACGGCCGGCCGCGGCTGGTATCAGGAATGGGGAAAACCGGCAAGAGAACTCAAGGCCGGCGATGTCGTCAACATCCCGCCGGAAGTCAAGCACTGGCATGGCGCAGCCAAAGACAGTGCGTTCCAGCATCTGGCCATCGAGGTACCGGGCGAGGAGACGAGCAACGAATGGTGCGAGCCCGTAGACTCGGCTGCCTATGATGCACTGCCATGAAATCCGGGAGAAAAATAAGGAGAAAAATAAAATGAAACAGAGTGGCAAGATGAAAGTCATGGCTGCCCTACTGGCAGGTATCATGCTTTTGGGCAGTGGTTTTTCGATGAAAGAGGCAAGTGCAATGGAACAGAATCATGGCAAAACAGAAACGCAGAAAAAGGCCGTCAAAATCGTGCAGACGGCCGGACGCAACCAGCTCGGCGATTTTGCACCGGACTTTGCGCGCTATAACGATGATATCCTTTTCGGCGAGGTCTGGAGCAAAAATGATGTGCTTTCGCTGCATGACCGCAGCATCGTGACGGTTTCAGCACTTATCGCACAGGGCATCACGGATAGCTCGCTCAAATACCATATCGGTGAGGCCAAGAAAAATGGCGTGACGAAGGCCGAGATGGCTGAAATCATCACGCAGGTCGGCTTTTACGGCGGCTGGCCCAAGGCGTGGGCGGCGTTCCGTTACGCCAAAGAAGTTTACGCAGAATAAGCTGCATCATTTCTCATTTGGCGATATGATCGAGCAGATGGGCAGAAATTTATGAGGCAGTATTTACTATTCGAATACAGGCCGTACGGAACAGGTCGCTAAGGACTTAGCAAAGGCCAAGAATGCTGATATCATGAAAATTGAGGCAGATCCTGAGTATACAGAGGCAGACCTTGACTACCATAATAAAGGCAGCCGCGTCAGCGTTTCCAAGTCTGTTTCCGCTTAACTTTATTTTACTGATACGTTAGGAAGGGGATACTATCATGAAAGGCATGACAAGACGTAATTTTGTAAAAATGGCCGGAATTGCGATGGCGACGGCAGCAGCAGGCAGTCTTTGGCAGGATAAGACTTCACTGGCAGAGACGGCAGATGCTCCTGCAGCACCGAAGGCGGCAGAGGGCGGCGACCATTATGTAGCACCTTCCCAGCGTCAGGGCGGTGAGGCTGTCGTATATTTTACGCGGGATCTTTCTGCGGCCGGCCTGCTCAAGGCGTACGATGCCATTGCGCAGAATATGACGGGCAAAGTCAGCATCAAGCTGCATACGGGCGAGCCGCACGGCCCGAACATCATCCCGCGTCCGTGGGTCAAGACGCTTATAGCAGAGAAACTGCCGAAAGCCAATATTGTCGAAACGAATACCTATTATCAGGGCGCGCGCTATACGACGGCCGAGCACCGCAAGACGCTGGCTGTCAACGGCTGGGATTTTGCGCCGGTCGATATCATGGATGAAGGGGGCACGTCTATGCTGCCGGTCAAGGGCGGCAAATGGTTCACGGAAATGTCTGTGGGCTCGCACATGCTGAATTACGACTCGCTGCTCGTCCTTACGCATTTTAAGGGCCATACGATGGGCGGCTTCGGCGGTTCCAACAAGAACATCGGCATTGGCTGCGCCGACGGCCGCATCGGCAAGAAAATGATTCATACCGGCGATACGGGTACGCAGTGGGGAATCGGCAAGGAAGAACTCATGGAGCGTATCTCTGAATCTGCGAAAGCAACGGCTGACCATTTTGGCGACTACATTGCCTACATCAACGTGCTGCGCAACATGTCGGTTTCATGTGACTGCGAAGGCACGGCGGCTCAGCCGGTCGTCACGCCGAATATCGGCATTCTCGCTTCGACGGATATTCTCGCAGCCGACCAAGCATCTGTTGACCTCGTCTATGCTTTGCCGGAAAAATACCGCCACGACCTCGTCGAGCGCATGGAAACCCGCCATGGCCTGCGTCAGCTCAGCTATATGAAAGAACTTGGCATGGGCTGCGACCGCTATGTCATTCTCGATGTGGACCATGGGGATAAGCCCATCACGCTGGCCGAAGCCGTGAAGAATGTAAAGCCGTTCAAAGCGTAATTTTAGCGAAATAAAAAGCCCTGTTCCTTATATTATGGAAGGAGCAGGGCTTTTTTATCTAGATTCAGGCAAGCCCCTGGGCTTTGCCCCAGTCGTTGATTTTCTGGTAGAGCGGGGTTGGTACGTGATACTTCTCGCCGAGTTCGACGATGCGTGAGACGAGACCTTTAAATTCCGACGGGCCGCCCGCGGCGACGTCGCGCTGCATCGAGGTCGTGAGCCCTGGTGCGAAGGCGTCCATGAGCCGCAGGTCGGTTGCGACGAGGTCGCGGTCGAAGGTGATGCCCATGGCGTGGCCGACGGCTTCGACTTCTTTGATGAGGCCGATAAAGGTCTCGCGGACTTCCAGTTTCTCCCCAAATGCCTCACTCGTCACGCCGAAGTAGAGGCCAGCCGCACCCATCGGTGAGACGAAGGAGAACTTCGTCAGGGCATCGCGCTGGATGTCTTCGGTGAAATGGGCGTGGATATCAGCCGCGCGCATGATGTTCTCGAGCGCAGCAGCTTTCGGGGCGAGACGGTCACACTGTCCCGGGCGGAAGCCGTAGAAGACGCGCAGGATTTCCTGCGGCTGCTCGATGATGCCGGGGCCTCCGCGCTTGGCAAAGACGTAGATGCAGCCGTCGAGCACCGTCTTGCCGGGCAGTTTTTCCTGCATGACGGCGCCCGTGCCGAAGACATTGAGGATCGGGATGACGAGCGTGTCAGGGCCCGCGATGCGGCGCGTGAGCGCGATGGCAGCGTCGAGTCCGTAATACTTGACACAGATGAAGAGCACATCGGGTGTGTCATGGTAATCGTCTGCGAGCATCGCCTTGCACGGTTTGATGCGGATGTCGCCGCGATGATTCGTGTGGATGGTCAGGCCGTCCTTTTGCATGGCGGCGAGGTGCGCGCCGCGCGCTAGGAACGTCACATCGTTGCCGGCGTTTGCGAGATAGCCGCCGATGACGCCGCCCGTGCCGCCGACGCCAAAGATGGCGAATTTCAGATTTGTGGTATTCATGAGGGATTCCTTTCTGATCGGACCTTGGGAGAAAATCAGAACTTCCAGATGTTCAGGCCCGTCTCCTCGCTCTTGCGGCGGTCGACGCTGCCCGCGAGCTTTGTGATGACGATCTCGGCCGTCGCGCTGATGATGGCCTCGTTGAGGTGGCCGCCGTGTGCTGCGCCCTGCTCGTCGCCGACGGCGATGTGGAAGTGGCTGTAGGGCTTGCCCGCCATCGTGTCGATCGTGCCCGTCAGCGAGAGCATCTCGAAGGCGCCCTCGAGGGTGTTGGCCTTGTAGTGCTGCTCCGGCACATTGTAGACGCCCATGACGACCTTCTTGACGGCGCCGAGCCCCTGGACCATGGCGAGCTCAATCTTCTCTTCCTTGGCGACCTGCATCAGCGAGGTGACGATCTCGTCGTTCGGGTCGAGCCGCACGAGGATGTGCTGGCTGTCGATATTCTTGTACTCCATTTTAATCACTCCTTCATTGGATGGATTCGCCTTTTTTAGGTGAAATCCTTCTCTGCGCGGCTTAACACATTTTTTACACGCGGATGCTGGACAAGATCGCGGCGTTGGTAATATAATGAAGTTCGGAAAAGCTGCCCGTGCGGCAGCTGCATTTTTCTTGTGAGAATCAAGTGACAGAGAAGAAAGGCTGGTGAGATCATGGACGATCACCCTAGTGCGATAGATCCCAAACGATGTGATACAAGTGGGGGAGTGATCTCCATGGCCTGCCGCTAAGCGCAGCGGGCAGGAGTCTCCCCGTGGAAAGGAGATTCTATCCATGCTGCAGATCTATAAATCCCTGGAGAGCGGCCCACTGCAGGAATTGACGCTCAAGACGCTCGAGAAGGGCGCCTGGATCAACATCGTCGATCCGACGCCGTACGAGCTCAAGGTCGTCAGCAATCTCACCGAGGTTGATCCCGACTTCCTGCGCTCCGCACTCGATGATGAGGAGCGCTCCCATACGGACGTCGAGGAGAACTCGGTCATGGTCCTGACGAATGTGCCGGTCTTCCGCGGCGAGGACAGCTACGATGCCCTGCCGCTCGCCATCATTGTGACGGATGAGTACATCATCACCGTCTGCCTCGAGGAGACGCCCGTCATCACGGAGTTCAACGAGCGCACATCGCGCCTCTTCCGCACCTACAAGAAGACGCGCTTCCTGTTCCAGATCCTCTACAAGTCGGCGACGTACTTCCTGCGCTATCTGCGCCAGATCTCGAAGCTGTCGGAGGAGATCGAGGACCAGCTGCGCCACGACATGAAGAACAGCGAGATCCTGCGCCTCCTCGAGCTGCAGAAGGGCCTGACGTACTTCAATGCGGCCATCCGCTCGAACGGCGCCGTGCTCGACAAACTGCTGCGCATGCGCAACAACACGAGCCTGACGCCTATTCTCAAGGCGTACGAGGAGGATGAGGACCTCCTGGAGGATGTCATCATCGAGAACAAGCAGGCGAAGGAGATGGTCGAGATGTACAGCAAGATCCTCGCGCGCCTCGCCGACACGTTCTCGTCAATCATCTCGAACAACCAGAACCTTGTCATGAAATTCTTGGCGGCGATGACGATCATTCTGGCCATCCCGACCGTCGTCTCGAGCTTCTTTGGCATGAATGTGCCCGTGCCGTTCGCCGAAAATGCGCACGGCTTCCTCTATGTCATGTGCATCGCCTTCAGCATCAGCATCGTCAGTGCCTACGTGCTCTGGCACCGCGATATGTTCTGAGGAGGAGAGCCATGGTACTTGCCGAATCGAAACTCAGGGTCGGCGTCATCTACGGCGATCCTGTGAATCATGAATACGTCTACATGCCGGGCAGCGAGCTCGGCGTCAAGGATCCCGTCTGCGTCTACGAAGCAGACGGCATGCGCGAAGACATCGACATGCACGAGGCCCTGCGCCTCATCCGCGTGCGGAGCCTCAAGCCCGCCCGCCACCCCGTCTGGGGAGAGAGCTCCTGCTGAACGGAGAAGAAAAGACACATGCTGCAATCGTGTATTGCTGCATGTGTCTTTTTTTCATTCGTAGGCAGGGATGTCCCTTTCGCCGCGGTAGAAGCGGGTCGGCCCCGTCTTGAAATCGTGTTCATGGTCAGCCGGGACAGACAGGTCCGCGAGCCGCTGCCAGTCGAGCTCGAGCATCCGCGTCGTCGGCATCATCGCGATGACGTTCTCGACATCCGTGTGGATCTCGTGCCAGATGGGAACTCCTTCTTCATCGCGCTCGCCGCAGTAGACGCGGATCGTGTGCGTCTCGAGGTCCTGCGTGTAGGCCGCCGCAAAAGACAGGTCCGTTGCGTGTGCGCGCTTGCCGGACCAGGCGTGATAGCTCCAGCTCATCGT
Source organism: Mitsuokella jalaludinii (assembly GCF_928722185.1). NCBI lineage: Bacteria > Bacillati > Bacillota > Negativicutes > Selenomonadales > Selenomonadaceae > Mitsuokella > Mitsuokella jalaludinii. The sequence continues at coordinate 900,608 of NZ_CAKMXA010000001.1, read as the reverse complement.
CGCGATCTCGAGGTAGAGCAGCTTGCCTTCGGTCATCCACATCTCGCCGCCGGGATCGCCCTCCGGGTAGAGATTGTAGATCTTGCCGTCCTTCCAGGTGTAGGCCTGCCAGACATGCCAGCGCTCCAGATCTCCAATCAGGAGTTCCGGCACATCGTCCTCGTCCATCCAGACGAAGGCGTAGCCTGTCCCCTCGGGACCGGCCACCTTGGCCGCGGCACTCAGTTGCCAGCCGCCTATCGTATCACGGTCTTCGACAATAGCAGAGCGGTACTCGCTCAGGAATGCCTGATAATCCATCCAGTAAGGCAGCGGACTTTCCTCACAAGCCCTTGCTGTCGGCGCATACAGCAGGCATCCACAGATGAGCAGCATCATCAGGAATCGCTTCAGCATGACATCACCTCCGCATCACAGAATCCTCTCTATCCTTAGTATACGACAATCGGCGACCCGACCGACCTGTCGGGAATGACAGGTCGGTCGGATATTTCTGCGACAGTTTTTCATGCTGGCCTGATTTTTTTTGCTGACCTGTCATTTTGTACAGTACGGTCGGGCCTTCCGCCATTGTATACTGAAAGCGAATGAGAAAGCGATTCAAGGATTTTGACTTTAAGGAAGGAGAGATTGCCATGAAGAGATTCGCAAAGCGCATGATGCCCATCTTGACGGCGGGCTGCCTGCTCTGCCTGCTGCTCGCTGGCTGCATGTCGGACAAGTACGAGAACAGCGAATACGTCGGCGTATGGAAGGCCACGACGGGCTCGATGGGCGGCATCAATGTCAATGTTGCCAAGTCGGTCGGCGGCGAGTTCACGCTGGACCTCCAGCCGAACGGCGATGTCAAGGCTGTCGTCGGCGATGAAAAGGGCAACGGCGACTGGGAGGAGACGGCGAATGGCTTCAAGATCAAGGATTCGTCCGGTGAGATGGTCTTCGTGAAGGTGGAGACTGGCAAAGTCAAGACGGACTATTCGGGCATGACCATCTTGTTCGAGAAACAGGCAAAGGATAAGTGACGGAGCGGTGTTGAGTTTTGAGAGGAAGTGAGTAACGTGAAGCGGATATTCCTAGTCCTGCTCATCGTCTTTTCCCTGGCAGCAGCGGGCTGCATCAAAGCGGAAGAAAGCGTGACCATCAAGGAGGACGGCTCCAGCACGATGGTGACGCGCATGGTCGGCAATATGTTTGCCGCAGAGGCCCTGAAGGCCACGAAGAATGAATTCGTCGCGGAGAATCCCGATGCCGTCGTCAAAGACGTCAATGACGGCGACATGACGGGCTACGAGGTCACGGTATCGTATCCGGACATCGAGACGCTGGCAGCCAAGGGCGGCGACATGTTCACGGCGGTGGAAGGGCGCAATGCAGGCGTCACCGTCACGCGTTCGTGGTTCTACGACGCCTACACCTTCGATCTCTTCGCCAAGGGCGAGGAGACGGACATGGGCGCGCAGGATCCCGAGAGCAAGAAGATGGTACAGGGCATGCTCGACCAGGTTCAGTATAATTTCACGCTGAACCTGCCTGTCAAGCCTGAGACGCAGAATGCAGACAGCGTCGCTGGTGACGGCAAGAGCCTGACCTGGAACCTCAAGAAGACCATCTCGGAGGGCAAAGACGTCAGGATGCAGGCGAGCTACCGCATCTACAACCAGGCGCACATCGCCCTGACGGTCGGTATCATCGTCCTGGCCTTGCTGCTCGCGGGCGGTTTCCTCTACATGCGGCGCAGGAAACAGGCCGATGAGACGGCGTAAAAGTAAGTTGCTGTCTTCTTGACAGAGAGCCCCGCCTGTTCCATCCCTATGATACGAGCAGGCGGGGCATGTTCTTCTTTTCATAAGCCTGGCGATGTATCGCCGGGCTGTTTTTCTTTGTGTTGCAACAATACGCAAGCATTTCATACCTGGTAAATGAAAAAATCGCTCTTGTGCCTATCACATACTCAATATATCATATAAGTAAATAATAAATATCCGTTAGATATTGTGATAGAAACAAGGAGAGATCACCATGAAATCATTGCAGTACATCAATAGCATCATCGCGTCGAAGAAGAACATCGGCTTGCTCGTCTTCCGCATCTTGATCGGCATTGCCTTCATCTGGCATGGCGTGCCGAAGCTCTTGAGCGGCCCTGAGGGGTGGACGGCACTCGGTTCGATGATGGGCGCACTCGGCATCCATATCTTCCCGACGTTCTTCGGACTGCTTTCCGGCCTGGCGGAGACGTTCGGCGGACTCTTCATCCTGCTTGGCCTGTTCTACCGCCCGATGGCCCTCTTCCTCGTCGGCAACCTCATGATGGCGACCTCCATCGAGCTTGCCTCCGGCGCACCGCTCCTGCAGGTCTCTCGCCCCTTTGAGGAAGGTGTCTTTTACCTCGGCGTCGTCTTCGCCGGTCCGGGCCGCTACAGCCTCGACCACCTGCTTCGCAATGAAGTCAGTGAAGAAGAACACAATCCTTTCTGAATATCCGCAAGAAAGCCCTGTCTGTTTTGGTTCAACTGGAACAGGCAGGGCTTTCTCTTTGGTCTATGTGGAATACATTTTAAGAATGACAGATGATTTTTGATAAGCATTTCACATGGTATGCATGCCCTGTTATGATAAAAGAAAAAGATGAAGTCGTGAGACAGGAGGATTTGTCATGGAAAAACAGACAGCAGGACGCAAGGCATTGGGCGATTTTGCACCGCAGTTCGCGGCGCTCAACGATGATGTGCTCTTTGGCGAGGTGTGGGCCAAGGAAAATGAGCTCTCGCCGAAGCTTCGCAGCATCGCGACGGTCTCGGCGCTTGTCGGCAAGGGCACTGCTGGTGACGCACTGCGCTACCACCTGCAGACGGCGCGGCAGCATGGTGTCACGAGAGAGGAGATGGCCGCATTGCTCACGCATCTGGCCTTCTACGCTGGCTGGCCGAATGCCTGGGCTGCCTTCCCCGTGGCCAAGGAAGTCTACGCCGATGCAACGGATGCAGATGGGCGCGGCGGCTTCTTCGGACTCGGCGAGCCCAATGATGCCTACGCCAAGTACTTCACGGGGCGGTCGTATTTGAACGTCTTGTCGAAGCCAAGCGAGCCGCTTGTCATCTGCAACGTCACATTCGAGCCGGGCTGCCGCAATTTCTGGCACATCCACCACGCTGCGCAGGGCGGCGGCCAGGTCCTCATCTGCGTCGATGGCGAGGGCTGGTATCAGGAAGAAGGCAAGGCGCCGCAGAGCCTCACACCAGGCGACATCGTCGAGATCCCCGCAGGCGTCAAGCACTGGCACGGCGCCAAGCGGCACAGTTGGTTCTCGCATCTCGCGTTCGAGATCCCGGGAACGGAGACGAGCAATGAGTGGTGCGAGCCCGTCACAGATGAGGTGTATCCGCAGGATTGACACGATAGTTTAGAAGGAGATTGAATCATATGTTAGGAAATTTTTCGTATTGCAACCCGGCAAAGCTTTATTTTGGCGATCAGTCGCTCGATTACTTGAACACGGAACTGCCGAAGTACGGCAAGAACGTCGTCCTGATCTATGGCGGCGGCTCGATCAAGAAGAACGGCATCTACGACGATGTCATCAAGATCCTCGAGGCGCAGGGCAAGAATGTGGCAGAGATCGCGGGCGTCATGCCAAATCCGACGCTCGCGAAGCTCTATGAGGGCATCGAGATCGCGCGCAAGCATCAGGCGGATCTGCTCCTGGCCGTCGGCGGCGGTTCAGTCTGCGATTACGCCAAGGCGGTGTCCGTCTCAGTCAACTGCGAGGAAGACCCGTGGGAGAAATATTTCGTGCGCTTTGAGGAGCCGTCCTGCGAGACGCTGCCGGTCGGCTGCGTGCTGACGATGGTCGGGACGGGCTCGGAGATGAATGCAGGTTGTGTCATCACCAATCAGGAGACAAAGCAGAAAATAGGTCACGTCTTTGCAGACGAGAAGATCATCCCGCGCTTTGCCATCCTGAACCCGCGGTACACGATGACGTTGCCGCACCGCCAGATGGTAGCAGGCATCTACGATATCTTCAATCACATCTGCGAGCAGTATTTCTCCGGTGAGGATGATAACACGAGCGATTACATCAGCGAAGGCCTGATGCGCTCCGTCCTGCACGCCAGCCGCATTGCCAACAGGAACCCGCAGGACTACGAGGCACGCAGCAACCTGATGTGGACGGCGACCTGGGCGCTCAACACGCTGATTGCCAAGGGGAAAAGCACGGACTGGATGGTCCACATGCTCGGCCAGGCTGTCGGCGCTTATACGAATGCGACGCACGGCATGACGCTTGCAGCTGTCTCACTGCCGTACTACCGCCACATCCTGCCGTACGGCCTGCCGAAATTCAAGCGCTTCGCCATTGAAGTCTGGAAGGTCAACCCGGAAGGCAAGGCGGATGAGGAGATTGCCGAGGAAGGCCTCAAGGCCATGGAAGATTGGATGAAGGAACTCGGGCTTGCCATGAAGATCTCCGAGCTCGGCGCGACAAAAGATATGATCGATGGCATCGCCGATGCTACGTTCCTACTCGAGGGCGGCTACAAGGTGCTGAGTCGTAAGGAAGTCGTTGAAATTTTGAAGGAAAGTCTCTGATGAAAAAAAAGGCTCTCGCGGAGAGGGCCTTTTTGATTTTATAGGATGGCGACGGAAGAGACGTTCCGTTCACCCCCTCGTCTATTTCATTTCTTTTATATATAATAGAGGAAGTGTACCAATCATAGAAGATGATGGAGGAGTGGGAGAATGGAAATACGCGTACTGCAGTACTTTATGGCGGTAGCCAGGCATGAGAACATCACCAAGGCGGCGGAGGAACTTCACCTGACGCAGCCGACGCTTTCGCGGCAGCTGTCGGATCTCGAGGACGAACTGGGTGCGCAGCTGCTCGTGCGCGGGAAGCGCAAGACGCAGCTGACGGAAGCCGGACTGATATTCAAGGCGAGAGCGCAGGAGATTCTCAGCCTGACAGAAAAGACGAAGGAGCAGTTTGCCAAGATGGATGAGCTCGTGGCGGGGGACATCTACATTGGTGCCGGCGAGACGCAGGCGATGGCCTGTGTCGCGAAAGTCCTGGTGCCGCTGCGCCGCTCCTATCCTCACATCCAGTTCCATCTGGTCAGCGGCAATGAAGACCTGATCTACGATTCTCTGCAGAAGGGATTGCTCGACTTCGGGCTCGTCTGCCGGGCGGATGCACCGCGGACGTATGTGTTTCGCCGCATCCCGCACGACGATGCCTGGGGCCTCATGATGCGGGCAGACAACCCTCTGGCGGTCAAAGAGGCCGTACAGCGCGCCGATCTCTTGCAGGAGCCGCTCATTGTATCGGAACAGGCAATGAAACATCACGAGCTGGATCATTATTTCGGCAGCGCAGCGGAGAAAATCGAGGTGGCCGGCACTTACAACTTGCTCTACAATACGATCTTCTTCATCGAGGCGGGCATGGGCAGTGCGCTTTGCTTCAAGGGCATGGCGGATGCCGTAGGTTCGTCACGCGGGCTCGTCTTCCGTCCCTTGGACCCCGTGATTCGCTCGGCGAATTATGTGGTCTGGCGCAGAGACCAGGTCTTCTCCCGCGCCGGTCGTCTCGTCGTGGCGGCCCTGGACGAAGCGTTCTCTCATCATGCCTAAAATGTATCATAGGTTATTAAAACCAAGTATTTGTAATCATATACCCCTTCTCTTATAATGAATGCATCAAGTAAAACAACCGGGCATGCAGCGGTGAGCTGCAACGATGCAACAATAAGGAAGGGGTTTTTTCCATGAAGACATTCAAGAGCAAGAAAAGAGCCGCTTGGCTGATGGCCGCTGTGATGATGGGGACGTTCACTTTTGGAGGGATGACGATGCATACGACTTATGCAGCCGTGCCGACGAAAACGCTTGTGCACGATTCACAGATGAAGCATGCGACGATCAAGGATCTGGACAACGACACGCGCGTCTTCGCCGTGGACAAGACGATTGAGGCCAAGAAGGTCACGTTCCAGAACCGTTACGGCTTCGATGTGGCGGGCCACCTCTACCTGCCGAAGGATTTCGATGACAAGAAGCAGTACAAGGCTGTCGTCGTGACGGGCCCGTTCGGCGCAGTCAAGGAGCAGTCCTCAGGCCTCTACGCACAGGAGATGGCCAAGAATGGCTTTGTTGCCGTCGCCTTCGATCCGTCGACCACGGGGGAGAGCAGCGGCAAGCGCCGCAATATGGGCTCGCCGGAGATCTTCACGGAAGATTACAGCGCGGCGGTCGATTTCGTCAGCAACCTCAAGTTCGTCAACCCGCAGCAGATCGGTGCCATTGGCATCTGTGGTCTCTCGGGCATGGCCATCACGGCAGCGACGAATGATACGCGCATCAAGGCGGTCGCGACCTCGGCTATGTACGACATGTCGGACAGCATCCGCAACCACTATCAAGGGGATTACTATACGCCGGAGCAGCGCGAGATTGTCAAGCACCACCTGGCCGAGATGCGCGATGAGGAGGCAAAGACAGGCAAGTCCATTCCCGGCTCGCATGAGCTCGCCGTCGATAAGGATGGCAAGGTGATCTCGACGAAGACGATGTTCCCCGACAAGCTGCCGGCGGATGCACCGGATGTCGTGAAGGGCTTCTACGATTATTACGTCGGCCGCGCTTACCATCCGCGCGCCATCAACTCCAACACGCTGGCCTGGGATTCGACGACGCCATACGGCTTCTTCAACTTCTCGCTGATGGATCACATCAAGGAACTCAGCCCGCGCCCGCTGCTGCTCATCACAGGGGACAAGGCGCATTCTAAGTACTTCTCGGATGCGGTCTATGAAGCGGCAGATGGTCCGAAGGAGGAGATTGTCGTTCCGGGTGCTACGCATACGGATCTCTACGACCAGATGGACAAGATCCCCTTCGACCGCCTCGTCGCGTTTTTCAACAAGTACCTCGGTGAATGATTGCTGGAAAGACGTACCCGGGAGGAAGATGTTTGATGAGCAGATTGTTCTTTTTCTGTTGTGCTCTGATTGCACTTCTCGTGCTGGGATGTGGCGGCCCCGGAGTGGCAGCCACATCCTTGTCCGGGAAGGAGGCAGAGATGCACGAGACAGGAGCAGCATCCCTACTAGTGGGCAGCAAAGCGTATGCTCTGAAGTGGGCTGACACGGAGGCTGCTGCCGAGCTGCGGCAGCAGTTGCCGCTGGCCAAGACGTTTACAGAACTCCATGGCAACGAGAAATACTACAAACTGCCGCAGCACCTGACAGCGGCGGACGAAGATGTCCGCGAGATCCATAAGGGAGATGTCATGCTGTTTGACGGCCAGTATGTCGTGGTGTTCTATCAGGATTTTCAGACGACCTACCGCTACACGCGTCTGGGTCACGTCGAAGCAGCCAATGATCTGGACGCTGCTCTGGGGGCAGGTGATGTATTCCTGACCTTGCAACCATGAGATGGGGAGAGCGGTCTGGAGGCGGAAAGGATGAGATGATATGAAACGACAGCAGCTATTGCTCTTGATCTTGGCATTTGGTGTGTTCAGCATCCTCAATACGGAGATGGGCATCATCGGTATCCTGCCGATGGCGGCGGAGATGTACCAGGTGGATATCGTACAGGCGGGGATGCTCGTCAGTCTGTTCGCGCTTGGCGTGGCCATCGCAGGGCCGACGATGCCGTTGCTGTTCTCGCGCTTCAATCGCAAGCACGTGATGCTGCTTGTGCTGGGCGTGTTCACGATCTGCAATGCACTGGCCGTCGTTGCGAGCGACTTCCAGCTCCTTTTAGTGCTGCGCGTCGTGCCGGCCTTTTTCCACCCGGTCTACTGTGCACTCGCCTTCAGCGTGGCCGCTGCCTCGGTGGCTCCAGAGGATGCGCCGCGGGCTGTGGCGCGCATCAACATGGGCGTCGCGGCCGGCATGGTCGTCGGCGTGCCCATCAGCAATGTCCTGGCAGCGACGTTTGACTTTTCGATGGCGATGGTCTTCTTTGCAGGCGTGACGGGGCTCATGTTTCTGCTGACACTGGCCTTTGTGCCGGACTTGCCGGTGACGCAGCCAATGCGCTACGGCGCGCAGCTTTCCGTTCTGAAGCGCCCGCCGGTCTGGCTGGCCATCGTGGCGGTCATCTGCCTCAACGGTTCCATCTTCGGTGTCTACAACTACCTCGCTGATTATTTGCAGAAGGTTGCGGCACTGCCGGGAGAGCTCATCGCAGCGCTGCTCCTCGTCTATGGCCTCTTGAACATCTGCGGAAGCTATCTGGGGGGCAATTTCCTCGCCAGGTGTCCCAGCACGACCGTACGCCTTTTCCCGCTGTGTACCATCGCGCTCTACTGCCTGCTCTTTGTGGGCGGTGGGAAGTTGCTGCCTCTTCTTGCGGCACTGATTGTGGCCTGGGGTATCCTCGGTGGCATCAATGCGAACATCAATCAGTACCTGCTGGCCTGCGTGGCATCGGATGCGCCGGATTTCAGCAACGGCCTGTTCCTGACAGCGGCCAATCTCGGCTGCATGGCGGGAACCATAATCAGCGGCTTTTTCATCCGCAGCCTCGGCCTGCCCTTCGTCGTCTGCGGTGGCCTGCTGCTGGCGGCCGCTGCCCTGCTACTCACAAAGTTCGTACACTGCCGGGCAGATGAGCAACAGGCGACGGATTGTCCTATCGGCTCGTAACAAGTGGTTTTATGGCAGATTGCTGTTCGTTTTTGACGCTTCGGCGATGTGCTTCCGGAGCTCTTCAAGGAAGACACTGCTGGATTTTGAGAGCAGGCGGTATTTCTTCCAGACGATGACGGCGCTGAGCGTGAGGGCGGGCTCGAGTGGGATGAACTTTAAGTGGCCGGTGTCGAGCTGCAGCAGTTCGTCGATGCCAATCGCATTCACGATGCCCGTGCGGATGAAGTGGGAAGCGTTACTGATGAGGTCGAACTTGCCGACGATGTTCATCGTTTCAGCGGATACCTTGCCGCCCGACCATTGACGGTAGTCATAGCGGTTGAGCGACTGGCGTGAGGAGACGAGCAGCGGCATTGCGTTCAGGTCATCGGGCGTGATGCCGCTATTCTGCGCCCATTTGCTGTCATCGCGCGTCACGATGCCGACGCGCATCGTTTCGGGCAGCCGGATGAAGTGATACTGCTCGACGTTGAATGGTTCGATCATCAGCGCAAAGTCGATAAGGCCGTGGGCGAGTTTTTCCTCGACGGTGTCAGCATTGCCGGTGAAGAGCTCGACCGTCAGGCGCGGGTAGCGGCTATGCAGCTCGGCAAAGAGATCGGCGAGGATGTGCATGGCATGCGTCTCGCCTGCGCCGATGCGGATACAGCCCGCAAGGTCAATCGTGTCATTCTTCATCTCGTCTTCTGTCTGGTTGACGAGCGCGAGGATTTCCTCGGCCCGCTGGCGCAGGTGTATGCCGTCCTCTGTCAGCACGGTGCTGCGGCTCGTGCGCGTGAAGAGCTTCTTGCCGAGCTCGTCTTCGAGGTCGGCAATCTGGCGCGAGAGTGTCGGCTGCGTCACATGCAGCACATTGGCGGCCTCGGTCATATTCTGTTCCCTGGCCACGGCCAGGAAGTACGATAAGGTGCGCAGTTCCATCAAAGATTCCCCTTTCGTCCGTATGCGATAAAAGTACCTGCTTCTATTTTAGGGAGCAGGTACTTTTTTGACAAGCATTTAATAATAAAAATGTATGACGCAAGCTGAAATATAAGCATTTCACATTTCAATGTAGAGCAGGTAAGATAAGAGTAGCAAGAGACGAAGATAAGAACTGGGAGGACAATAGAAATGAAGAAAAATATTGGTAAAGCCTTGGCACTGTATCCGGCACCGCTTATCGTTGTCGGCAGCCTGGTCGACGGCAAGCCGAATTGGACGCTCGTCGCGCATGCAGGCATCATGGCTCACAGCCATCTGATGCTCTCGATGGTCGAGAGCCATTATACGAATCGAGGAATCCTGGCGACGAAGAACGTATCGGTCAATGTCGTGGATGAGAGCTGGCTCAAAGAAGCGGACTATATGGGCGTAGTTTCCGGGAACAAGACCGATAAGTCTGGGACGTTTGCCTATACGCTCGGAGAGCAGGGGACACCGCTCATCGACAAGGCCAAAGTCTCGATTGAGTGTTCTGTCATCGATGACTACAAGCTGGATGGATTCGATAATTTCATCTGCCGCATTGAGAATACGTATGCAAGTGAGACGATCCTCAACAAAGCAGGCAAGATCGATTACCACGTGTTCAAGCCTGTCCTGTTCGAATTCCCGACGTATGAGTACTTCGTCACGGGAGAAAAGGTCGGTGACTGCGCGCGCATGAATCGCAACGCTCAGTGACGGTATGAGGGAAGCATATGGATTTGAAATCAATGAACCGCGGATATCAACAGGGAATATGTGAGGCCGATGCCTGCCGGTGCGAGCTTTCATCGTTGCCGGACGATGCCGCGCGCATCTGTTTTCTCAAGCGTCATCGACGCAAGCTCATGGCAGCCTTGCATGAGGCGGAGGAAAAGCTCTCCTGCATCGACTACATGATCTATGAACTGGAGAGGAAGCAGAAAGGGGGCGGCTCTGATGAATCGTAGGGAATTCTTGAAACTGACAGGCATGGGAGCCATGACGGTATTCCTCAGCGGCTGTGGCCTTTCGGCACTGACGGGACAGGAAAAGGATGCTTCAGGTATGGCAGCGCATGAGAAAGGTGAGATTTCGGGAGGGAAAGCAATGAAGATTGTCGTGATCACAAGCAGTCCGCATCCACATGATGAATCAACATCCATCTATCTGGCTGACCGCTTCACAAAAGGAGCAACACAGGCCGGCCATGAGGTATTCACCTTTGACGCGGCCAACAGTGAGACGCATCCGTGCCGCGGCTGCGACCAGTGCCATATGGATGGCCCGTGTATCTGGAAGGACGACATCGAGAACGCCTTGATGCCGAAGATGCTGGAGGCAGATCTGCTCGTGCTGACGACGCCGCTCTATTACTTCGGCATGTCGGCACAGCTCAAGACAATCGTTGACCGCTTCTACTCGCGGACGGGCAGGCTGCACGGCAAGAAGTCCATCCTGATCGCGACGGCTTACAACCGTGACGATTGGACGATGGCGGCACTCGTCGATCACTACGACACACTGGTCCGCTATATGGAATGGCAGGATGTCGGCAAAGTACTCGGCATCGGCTGCGGTTCGCGCTCGCTCGTTGAGAACTCGAAGTTCGGCGACATGGCAGAGCAGATGGGGGCGAATCTTTGAGTAATAGGGTGAATGAAGGAGCAGGAATATGGAATACACGAGATTGGGCAAGACGGATATTGAGGTTTCGCGCGTATGCCTGGGCTGCATGAGTTTTGGCAAGCCGACGATGCATGCGTGGACGCTCGATGAAGCGGCGAGCGAGCAGGTGATCTGCCACGCGCTGGCCCTTGGCATCAATTTCTTTGACACGGCAAACTGCTACAGCAGCGGGACGTCGGAGGAGTACCTTGGTCGGGCGCTGCAACGCAATCATATTCCCCGGGATAAGGTTGTGTTGGCCTCGAAGGTCTACTTTAATGAAGGCCGTCTTTCAAAGAATGCCATCCAGAGGGAAATCGAGGGCAGCCTGAAACGCCTCGGCACGGATTACCTGGACCTTTACATCATCCATCGTTTCGATTATGACACGCCGATGGAAGAGACGATGGAAGCCCTGGATGGGCTTGTCCGGGTCGGCAAGGTACGGGCCATCGGAGCTTCCGCGATGTATGGGTACCAGTTTATGAACATGCAGCATATCGCTGAACAGCACGGTTGGACGCCGTTCTCTGTCATGGAGAACCACTACAACTTGCTCTACCGCGAAGATGAGCGGGAACTCATCCCCATCTGCAAGCAGATGCAGGTTTCATTGATGCCGTACAGTTCGCTAGCAGCCGGTCATCTGGCGCGCAGGACATGGCGTTCTGATTCCCTGCGTGGCAAGACCGACCGCGTGGCCATGGGGAAATATGACCGAAGCGAACAGGAGGACATGAAGATTGTCGAGCGTGTCTATGAGCTGTCGGAGCGCTATGGTGTCAAGATGCAACAGATTGCTCTGGCCTGGGAATGGGCGAAAGGTGTTGCCACCCCGATTGTCGGCGCGACAAAGACGAAGTATCTCGATGATGCAGTTGGCGCACTCGCCGTCTCGCTGACCGAAGAGGACATTGCCTATCTGGAGGAGCCTTACATTCCACACAGGGTTGTCGGGGCCATCCTCGAGAATCCGCCGCAGGGCGTCGTTCTGCTCGATGAAAAGAACGAATAAGAAAAGCATATATGAATCCATGAGGAAAGGAAACTGGGGGATGATGGTATGATTTTTCAGAGGAGCAGACCGGATTGGAAAGGGCGACTGGCCAGCGTCCTCATCCTCTTTGGACTTGTCTATGCGTGGCTCTGCTTCACATGCGTCTTGCGTCAGGGCCATGTCTCGGAGGACGACTACGTGCGCATGACGCAGGAAATCGTCGAGCAGAGCTTGCCGAAGGATGCTGTGCCGGCTGGTTGGGAGCGTTCGGTAAGGGAGACGAGAGAGGTGCAGCCATGAGGTACGGCCTGGATATCTTGATGCTCGTCCTGCTGGTCGGTGAGATGATGTTCTTCTATCTGCCGCCTCTGGTACATGAAGCTGTAGGGGTGGCCTTCTTGTTGCCGATTGCCTGGCATCTCGCACTCAACCGCCGCTATGTCTCGTCGCTTGGAAGCGGACGGTGGAATGAGCCGCGGGCTCTTCGGTGCCTGCTGAACATCCTGTTCGCTGCTGCCTGCTTTTTGACGGTCATCAGCGGCTGCCTGACATCGAGCGAGCTCTTTGCAGATGTCGTGCCGTTCTCGCTGCGCGGCAATCCTTCGCTCTATCAGCTGCACAGCACGGCGGCGCGGTACTTCCTGGTCTTAGCGGGACTCCATCTCGGTCTGCACTTGAAGGCTTGGTGGCAGAAATGGCTGCACGCTGCAGGCATCCCCTCGCGGCCATTGCCTGCAAGGATGCTCCTATTGGGGTTCGGTATGCTGCTAGGGGCAGCCGGTATCTATGCAGCCCATCAAGATCGGCTCGTCGAGCACCTGCAGGGCGCACATATCTTCATGACGCCGGCACTTTCATATAATGGTGCGGGCTATGCGTTGACGCAGGCAGGCATCTTCCTGTTGTTTGCCGAGATTGGCTGGCTTTTATCGCTTTGGAAAGGAGTGCGGAAAAAATGAATCGCAGAGAGTTTTTGAGAATCGGTGGCATGAGCATGATGGCTCTGGTACTTGGCGGATGCGGACTGTCCTCGCTGACGGGGGAGTCATCGGGCGGACAGGCTGGCAGCAGCGCGGCCGCCGGCACGGCAGCGTCCTCCTCGTCGGGTACGGCAGCGGCGGCAGGCGGCAAGACGCTTGTCGTCTATTATTCCGCCACAGGACGCACGGAGCGGGTGGCTGAGGTCATTGCCAAGGAGCGTGGGGCGGATATCATGAAGCTTGTCCCTTCGCCGGACTACATGGAGGCAGACCTCGACTACAATGACGCGGGCAGCCGCGTGAGCCGCGAGCACGACGACGCTTCGCTGCGCGAGAAGATCCAGCTCCAGAAGGCGGTGCCCGACAACTGGGCCTCGTATGACACGGTCTTCATCGGCTACCCGATCTGGTGGGGGATTGCAGCCTGGCCGGTCGATGCTTTCGTCAAGGCCAATGATTTTTCGGGTAAGCAGGTTGTGACCTTTGCGACGGCTGCGAGCTCACCGCTCGGCAACAGCGGCAAACTCCTCGCCGAGATGGCCGGAGGCAAGGGCAGCTGGCAGGACGGCACGTGCTTCACGGGCAGCCTCAGCGATGCCAAGGTCAAGGACTGGCTCAAGTCCCTCAAGCTGTCAAACTAACAGAAACACCTCGATGCATGGACGGCATCGAGGTGTTTTTCATTTCGTCAGCGTGACGCGGTCAATCGTGGAGCCGTCTTCCAGGAAGCAGGTGGCGATGAGCTTTGCAGGCGTGACGGTGAGCGTCATGTAGTTGCGGTAGCGGTTTGGGTCGGACTGGTCGAGGCTGACTTTGTCAAAGGTCGTGTCGGGCGGCACGGTGTACCGCTCGTTGCCGGCGGGACCGAACATCAGGTAGACCGGACCGCGGCGGTCTGGCTGTTCGTTGTAGATATGGCCGCGGTTGCGGTAGGTGTGCATGTGGCCGGTGAGTACCAGGTCGATGCCGAGCGCATCGAAGGCCTTCATGAAGTCGTGGCCGACATCGCTGATGCCGCCTGCATGGCCCGTGCCCGGCTGGTACTCGTCGTAGGCGATGACGTCCTTGTGCATCAGGACGATGTTCCAGGGTTTTTGGGAAGATTCGGCATCGTGCTTGAGCCAGAGCAGCTCTTCCTGCAGGAGGCCGGGCTTCAGGTCGTCGAGCTCAGTGATCTGCGTGTTGAGCACGATGAAGTGGGCGGGGCCGTAGTCGAATGAATAGTAGTAGCCGGGGAAATTCCGACTGCCGTTATCGGGGACCGAAAAGGATGTGAGATAGCGGCGCGGCAGGGCAAACTGCCAGTCGAGACCGTAGCATTCATGGTTGCCCATGACGGGGACGAACGGCATGTCCTTCGCGCGGCCGCCCGTGAGCACGGAGAGAAAACTGTCCCAGTGCCAAGAGGATTGGCCGTTGTCGGTGAGGTCGCCGATGTCGGCGAGAAATGATGCCTGGGGATTGCGCGCAAGGGCTTTCTCGAGGAGCTGTGCGAAGGGTTCATATGTTTCGCCGCACTGGGAGTCGTCGATCAGCAGTGCCTCGAAGGCGGATACTTCACTGGCAGCCGTCACAATCGGCAGTGTGACGGTCTCATCTGCCATCCGGATGGTGCCCTCGTAATGCGTTGCGGGTGCCAGGCCCGTGAGGTGCACGGTGTAGAACGTCGTGGTCGTCGCGTCCTGCAGCAGGGTGTTGGCCTCTGGTGCATAGGGCTCAGGACTGCCGCCCGGCGCGGTCAGTACAAAGGCTGCATCCTGACGCCCGCCGTCTGCCTGCCACATGACGGTGCGGCTCGTGCTGGAGTCTGCTGTGATGATCTGGCGCGGGAACTGTATCGTGCGGCTCGCAGCAGATGCCGGGATGTATCGCCCGAGGCCGAGTGCTACGAGCGCGCTCGTGCAGAGTTTGAGGAAGGTTCTTCTGGACATTTTATGCATGATTTCCTCCTGTCGATTTCTTACTAGTATTATACGTCATTTGCCCCGCTGGGACAATTTTCCTGCGATGAAAGCAGGATTTTTTTGAAATTTCTCGTAATCTTTTTATTAGTGATGAATTGGATTTTGATTCCTGGTCAAAAGGAGGGATTCTTATGGCAGTCGTGGCTGCTATGGCGGTGCCACATCCGCCCATCATCCTGCCGGAGATCGGCAGGGGTGAGGAGAAGAAGATTGCGAGGACGACGGCGGCTTATCGCGAGGTCATGCGCCGTGCGGCGGCGCTGGAGCCGGATACGGTCGTCATCACGAGCCCGCACGCGACACTTTACAGCGATTACTTCCACATTTCACCGGGCAAGAAGGCTGTGGGGGATTTCTCGGCGTTCCGTTGCCCGGAAGTCAAGATCGAGGCGGCGTACGATGATGTCTTCTCAAAGGCACTGGCGGATTCCTGTGCGGCAGACGATCTTCCTGCCGGATTCCTCGGCGAGCGGGAGCCGGCGCTCGACCACGGCACGATGATCCCGCTCTACTTCCTGCAGCCGGAGCTCAAAAAGCCGGTCAAGGTCGTGCGCATCGGGCTCTCGGGCCTCGGCGCGGATGTCCACTACCGGCTCGGCGAGAAGATCGCAGAGACGGCAGAAAAGCTCGGCCGCCGCGTCGTATTCATCGCGAGCGGCGACCTCTCGCACAAGCTCAAGGAAGATGGCCCGTACGGCTTTGCCAAGGAAGGGCCTGTCTTTGACGAGAAAGTCACGAAGGCTCTCGGCGCGGCGGATTTCCTGTCTCTTCTGACGATCTCGCCGGAACTTGCTGAGGGCGCGGCAGAGTGCGGCCTGCGCTCCTTCTGGATCATGGCGGGCGCCTTTGACTGCCAGATGGTCCATGCGGAACTCCTCGCGCATGAGGGCCCGTTTGGCGTCGGCTACGGCGTCGCATACTTCACGCCGGAAGGCCGTGATGATTCGCGCGACATCGGCCGCCAGCTCATCGAGAAGGAGGCGAATGACATCGCGGCGATACGCGAGCATGAGGACGCTTATGTGCGCCTGGCGCGCGCGAGTCTCGAAACGTTTGTGCGCAGCCACGTCATGATGCCCCTGCCGAAAGACCTTCCTGAGGATCTGCAGGACAGGCGCGCGGGGTGCTTCGTCTCCATCAAGAAGGATGGACGCCTGCGCGGCTGCATCGGCACGCTGGCACCGGGCCGCCGCAATCTCGCCGAGGAGATCATCTGCAACGCCGTCTCGGCTGGCATGCACGACCCGCGCTTCCCGCAGGTCACGCCGGACGAACTTTCGAGACTAGTCTACGATGTCGATGTGCTGTCTGAGCCGGAGCCGATTGACTCGCCGAAGGCTCTTGACGTCAAGCGCTACGGCGTCATCGTGCAGAACGGTGAGCGGCGCGGCGTCCTGCTGCCGGATCTCGCGGGCGTCGATTCCGTCGAGCAGCAGATCGCCATCGCGCGCCGCAAGGGCAATATCGGCGCGAAGGAGAAGGTAACGCTCTGGCGCTTCGAGGTGAAGCGCCATGTCTGATGCAACTGGAGTACCTGGCAGAAAAGCTGTCTGCTGGCTCTGCCCGCACCGCTGCCATCTTTCTGATGGGCAGACAGGATTCTGCCGCGCGAGGCAGAATCAGGGTGGCATCATCCGCTCTCTGAGTTACGGCCTCTTGACGTCGGCGGCACTCGACCCCATCGAGAAGAAGCCGCTCTATCACTTCCGTCCCGGCAGCATGATCCTGTCGCTCGGCAGTTTCGGCTGCAATCTGCGCTGCCCGTTCTGCCAGAATTACACGATCTCACAGGCGGGGCGCGACGGATTTGAGGGACAGCAGCTGCCGATGGACCGCACATCGCCGAAGGAGATTGTGGCGGCGGCTCAGCGGCTCGAGGAGACGTCGGGCAATATCGGTGTGGCCTTTACCTACAACGAACCGCTCGTCGGCTATGAATTCGTCTGCGATACGGCACGCCTGCTCAAGGAAGCGGGCCTCGCCGTCGTGCTCGTGACGAACGGCCAGATCACGGCAGAGCCTTGGCTGCACTTGCTGCCGTATGTCGATGCGGTCAACATCGACCTCAAGGGCTTCACGCAGTCGTTCTACGACTGGATCGGCGGTGACCTCAAGACGACAAAAGCCGCCATCGAGATGGCGGCCGAAGCGGGCGTCCATGTGGAAGTCACGACGCTCGTGATACCGGGAAAGAACGATAGCGCCGAGGAGATGGCGGCGGAGGCAGAGTGGCTGGCGGGCATCTCAGCGGAGCTGCCGCTCCACCTCTCGCGTTACTTCCCGCGCTACCTTTCAGATATCCCCATGACGCCTGCTGAGACGCTGCAGCGACTCAGGCGGATTGCCGGAGCAAGGCTGCGCTTTGTTCACCTCGGCAATGTCTGATCACGCTTCTGGTGCGTGCTTGGCAGCTCGTTTCTCGTAGATCCAGGCGCCCACGACCAGGACGACGGCGAAGATGCAGACGACGATGAGGCGCGTCGGGTCTTCCTGATGCGTGAGCGTGTCGTGGCCAATGATGGCCTCGATGCCCGTCGAGGGGAATTTGCCGACGAAGGAGGCGATGACGTAATCGCGCATCGACATGGCGGAGAGTGCGCCGAGCGCATTGAGCAGGATGGAGGGGAAGTACGGCACCATGCGGGCAATCAGCATGACGACGAAGCCCCGCCTGCCGCTGTACTTATCGAGATTTGATAGGGTCGGGTGCTTGTTGATGATCTTCTCGGCCGCATCGCGGAAGAAGAAGCGCAGCAGCACGAAGCTCAGCAGGACGCCGACGGTCTCGGCGGTGACGGAGAGGAAGATGCCCCAGAAGATGCCGAAGATCAGCGTGTTGGCTGTCGAGAAGATGATGGCGGGCGGAAAGCCCAGCGCATTGACGAAGAGCGTCAAGAGGAAGCTGAAGACGACGGCCCATTTGCCGAAGGAGGCGATGTAGGCGGCTGTCTCCTGGATGTCGCCGCGTGCGAGCAGCCCGCAGAGGTGCGGCAGGAAGGCAGGGTCTGCCAGGTGGATGATGAGGAAGAGCAGGACGATGGCCAGTGCAGCAGCCACCTTGACCATGCCCATGGATTTTTTCATATGGTGATTCCTCCTAGAGTCAATCTTGCTGGTGTTTGTCTTTTCATTATAGCATCGATTCGATGGAGATTGCCTGAATCCCACCGACTTTTTGCAGGAGTTCCTGTACATCGATGGAGATTCCTTGGATTCTATGATAAAATAAAAAATATTAGTCTGATTTCAAGGAGGAGTTCTCATGCAGGAATTGCTGCCTGGATTTTTGGCAGCGCTCTCTCTTTCGGCCTCGCTGCTGCTCGTGCCGACGCTCCTGACACAGGTGGGGGCGCCGTTCATGGGCATCTACACGGCCTCGATGCTCATGGCCTTCGCGGGCACGCTGGCCTTCGGGAGGCTCGGTCTGCCCGTCGCTGCAGCGCCGGGAGCGGCGCTGACCTCGTGGCTCGTCGCCATCGTCATGCTTGCGCACGGCGTGAGCTGGCAGATGGTGCTCTTCATGGGCGCTGTCGTCTCGCTCGTCATGACGGCAGCACTCGCCTTCACTGTATTCTCGAAGCGGCCGGGACGGCTGGCGGGACTTGTTCAGCTTTTCCCCCCGTGCATCGCGGACGGCCTTCAGGGTGCTGTCGGCCTCATGCTGCTCGTGCAGGGCCTCTATCAGGGGCACCTCCTCATGGGCTCGCCGACGGGCCCTGTGCAGCTCGGCAATATGGCCGATCCTGTCGCGTATATCAGTCTCGTCGGCATCATCGCGATGCTCTCCCTCATGGCTGTCGGAGCGCGCTGGGCCGTGCTCGGCGGCGTTCTCACGAGCGCTGTTCTCGCTTTCTCTGGCGGCTTCTGGGTACTGCCGGACGCTCCTTTTTTCCTGCCGGAGGGCCTTGACCGCACCGGCCTTCAGCTCATATTCATGAACGGGTGGGAAAATATAAGGGTATGTGATTATGCAGACCTCTCGCTCGTCCTTGTGCTCTTCCTCATTCTCTCAGGGTGGGGAGGGCTCAAGGCACTTGCTCCGCATCTTGATGACGGGCAGATGGGACGGTCACTGCTATCCCTGAGTGGCCTGAGCTTCATCGCCTGCCTGCTCGGCACGATGCCGCTGACGGCGGCGCCGGAGTCGGCGGCGGGGCAGGCCACGGGCGGCCGCACGGGCCGCATGGCGTACTGGACGGCAGCCTTCCTCGCGCTCCTGCTCTTCATGGAGCCGACGCTGCAGTCGATGGCCTCATTCCCGAGCATCTTCGCTCCGGCCTTCGCCGGGGCAGGGCTCGTACTCCTGCTGCGCATGAAGCCGGTGTTCTCAGGCGGTCTTGCAGACAAGGTGGCAGCGGGGCTGCTCTTCCTCATCTTGCCGCTGACGCAGGACGTTGCGGCAGGTCTCGGGGCGGCCTGCATCGCTTACGTCAGCCTGACCCTGCTGTCGGGCGGGCACGTCAGCCGCTTCCTGCGCGTGCTGGCGGTGGCCTTCCTCTTGTATTTTTTCTATGGTTTCTGGTCAATCTTGTAACTCGTATATCGTATAAGGAGTGTTTCGATCCGTGTCAATGCATTGGAATTCGTATGGAAAATATCTGTTAACGGGAGTCGTTCTCGGCTCGTTCCTGCTTTATGCGCCGTCTGTCACAGAGGCAAAGCGCGCCCACAAAGCACCGCAGAACAGCGCTGAGGTCACGGTAGCCGTGCCGGATGTCATGAACGAGACAAAGCAGGCACAAAGACCTTCCCGCAAGCATCAGGCCGACCCGAAGATCGGCATCCGCCAGGATCTGCGCGGTGAGGATCAGCTGCACGCAACATCGGAAAAGGAACTGTCGGGCGGCAGCGACTTCCAGTCGCGCATCCACAACATCCTCTATCCGTCTGGACAGGCCGCTCAGCAGATGACACCGCTTGCCGTGCCGCAGACCATCTCGGCTTACGACAACTCGATCATCGGCACGCCGCTCGCGAGCCAGGAGCAGTGCGTGCGCTACCTCTTGAGCAACAACCCGAACCCGGACATCACCGTTTCGCCGCAGCAGCTCGTCTCGTACTACTATGAAGAGGGTGCGCGCGAGGGCATCCGCCCGGACGTCGCCTTTGCTCAGGCGCTCAAGGAGACAGGCTTCTTCCGCTACGGCGGCGATGTCATCCCGCAGCAGAACAACTTCTGCGGCCTCGGGACGACGGGCGGCGGCGTCAAGGGCGCTTTCTTCGCGACGGCGCAGCTCGGTGTCCGCGCGCACATCCAGCACCTCTTGGCGTATTCGTCGACGCGCGAGCCGAGCGAGCCGGTCATCGACCCGCGCTACCAGCTCGTGCGCGACTCCTACGGCACGCGCACGCTCGGCACGTGGGAAGACCTCAACGGCCGCTGGGCTGTGCCGGGATACACGTACGGCCAGAGCATCCTCTCGATGTTCCGAGCCATGCTGACCGAATGATGCAGGGGCATCTGAGCCCTCTGTCATGCATAAAGAAATCAAGATCGCAATTATTTCCAGATTGAAAGGGATGAAATCACTCGATGATTACAGTCAATAATGTCAGCCTCCAGTTTGGCAAGCGCGTCCTCTACAAGGACGTCAACCTCAAGTTCACGCCGGGCAACTGCTACGGCATCATCGGCGCGAACGGTGCCGGCAAGTCCACCTTCCTCAAATTGCTGGCAGGCGACATTGAGCCGACGGGCGGCACAATCGAGATTACACCGGGCGAGCGCCTCGCTGTCCTGCAGCAGGACCACTATGCCTATGATGACTACGAGGTCCTGCGCACGGTCATCATGGGCCACAAGCGCCTTGTGGAGATCATGGATGAGAAGGATGCGCTCTACGCGAAGCCGGATTTCTCCGAAGAGGACGGCATGCGCGCTTCGGAGCTCGAGGCGGAGTTTGCCGAACTCAACGGCTGGGATGCAGAGTCCGAGGCCGCACGTCTGTTGAACGGCCTCGGCATCCCCGAAGAGGAGCACACGATGAAGATGGCGGACCTCACGGCGAAGGAGAAGGTCCGCGTGCTGCTCGCCCAGGCGCTCTTCGGCAGCCCGGATATCCTGCTCTTAGATGAGCCGACGAACCATCTCGATGTTGAGTCGATCAACTGGCTCGAGAACTTCCTCGCCGACTTCCCGAATACGGTCATCGTCGTCTCGCATGACCGCCACTTCCTCAACCAGGTCTGCACCTACATCTGCGACGTTGACTTCGGCGAGATCAAGCTCTATGCGGGCAACTACGATTTCTGGTATCAGTCGAGCCAGCTCGCCCTGCAGCTGCAGAAGGAGCAGAACAAGAAGGCCGAGGAGAAGATCAAGGAACTGCAGACCTTCATCGCGCGCTTTGCCGCCAATGCTGCGAAGTCCAAGCAGGCGACGAGCCGCAAGAAATTGCTCGACAAGATCAAGGTCGAGGACATCAAGCCGTCTTCGCGCCGCTATCCGTATATCGCCTTCACGCCGGACCGCGAGGCGGGCGACCAGCTGCTCCAGGTCGACGGCATCTCCAAGTCGGTCGACGGTGAGCAGGTCCTCAAGAATGTCAGCTTCACGCTGAAGCGCGGCGACAAGGTCGCTTTCGTCGGCCCGAACAGCATCGGCAAGACGATGCTCTTCAAGATCCTCATGGGCGAGGAGCAGGCGGACGAGGGTACGTTCAAGTGGGGCGTGACGACGACGCAGGCATACCTGCCGTCTGACAACTCGGCTTACTTCGACGGCGTCGACCTCAACCTTGTCGACTGGCTGCGCCAGTATTCGAAGGATCCGGATGAGACGTTCGTGCGCGGCTTCCTCGGCCGCATGCTGTTCTCGGGCGAGGAGAGCCAGAAGAAGGCATCGGTCCTTTCCGGTGGCGAGCGCGTGCGCTGCATGCTCTCGCGCATGATGCTCTCGGGCGCGAATGTGCTGCTCCTCGATGAGCCGACGAACCACCTCGACCTCGAGTCGATCACGGCACTCAACAACGGCCTGATCGCCTTCAAGGGCACGGCGCTCTTCGTCTCGCACGACCACGAGTTCGTCCAGACGATCGCGAACCGCATCATCGACATCACGCCGGACGGCGTTGTCGACCGCCTCTCGACGTACGATGACTTCCTCGCGAATGAGACGGTGCGCCAGCAGCTCCAGGAGAAGTACAAGAAGTAAGACGTTAGACACTGAAGATGTAAGGATGTAAGGATGGGCGATGACGGATGCTCGATAAATTCTTGCAGAATGCGATAGAGGATGCGGGCGCTACAGGGCGCCTGCGCGAGATGATCGGTGTCCTGCGCAGACGCGAAGTCGTGCGCGGCATGACGCCGGAGAAGCTGCGGCAGGTCCTCGAGGACCTCGGTCCGACATTTGTCAAGCTCGGCCAGATCATGAGCATGCGGCCGGACTTCCTGCCGCCGGAGTACTGCGATGAGCTCATGAAGCTGCAGTCCGGTGCGAAGCCGCTGCCGTTTCCCATCATCCTCGAGGTCATCGAGAAGGAGTACAGCCGCCGCTGGTCTCAGATCTTCCGCTCCATCGACGAGGAAGCGCTGGGTTCGGCGAGCATCGCACAGGTGCACCGCGCTGTGCTGACCTCAGGCGAGAAAGTCGTCATCAAGGTGCAGCGGCCGGGCATCTACGAGATCATGAGCAAGGACATCGTGCTCCTCAAGCGCGCGGCGACGCTATTGAAGATCGTCAGCCACTCGCAGGATGTCCTCGACTTCAACATGGTCCTCGACGAGATGTGGACGATCGCCAAACAGGAGATGGACTTCCTCATGGAGGCCGACCACATCGAAGAGTTCGAGCACCTCAACCGCGATGTCGACTATGTCAGCTGCCCACGGGTCTTCCGACAGCTCTCGACGCAGCACATTCTCGTCATGGAGTTTGTCGACGGCATCCGCATCGATGACTTCGACAAGCTGCGCGCGAATGGCTACGACATCAACCTGCTCGGGCGCCATCTCGGCGAGAACTACGTCAAGCAGATCATCGAGGACGGCTACTTCCATGCCGACCCCCACCCGGGCAATATCTGGGTGAAGAACGGCCGCATCGTCTGGCTGGACCTCGGCATGATGGGGCGCCTCTCGAGCCGCGACCGCATTGCCATCCGCAAGGCTGTGATGGCGCTGGCGAATCACGATACCTTTGAGATGAAAGCCGCCGTGCTCTCTCTGGGTGTCGTGCGCGGCCGCATTAACCACACAGCGCTCTATCAGGACATCGATTCGATGATGGCGCAGTACAGCTCACTCGACTTCAAGTCGCTGCAGATGGGCGTCTTGACGCGCCAGATCATGAATATCCTGCGCGTCCACCGCATCGCCTGCCCACAGGGGCTCTCGATGTTCGCGCGCGGTGTCCTGACGATTGAGGGCGTCATGCGTCTCTGCTGCCCGAAGGTCAGCTTCGTCGAGATCTTCGCGAAGAGCCTCGCCCTCGACTTCAAGAAGAACTTCAGTTGGCACGATGAGATGGACAAGGTCAAGCGCGAGGGCTTCCTGCTCATGCGCAAGTCCGCACAACTGCCGGAACAGATCTCGGACATCCTCAAGATGACGATGAGCGGCCAGACGAAGGTCAACCTCGACCTCACAGGCTCGGAGGAGCCGCTGAACCGCATGGACAAGATGATCAACAAGGTCATCATCGCCGTGCTCTGCGCAGCGCTGCTCCTCGGATCCAGCACGATCTGCACGACGAATATGACGCCGAAGATCATGGAGATTCCCCTGCTCGGTTTCCTCGGGTACCTCATCGCCTTTGTGCTGAGTATCCGCCTGATCTGGGAGATACACAAAGGAGCCTAGCTCCAAGACCCGCCGCACTGCGGCGGGTCTTTTTACGTGCGGCATGTGGCGGGATTCTGTGCGGCATGGTAAAATGATGACAGAGGTATAACCGTTGCAGGCAAATGGCAAGACCATGTGCGATGGTGCGTAGAGATGGAAAAGGAGCGATGCAGATATGGGCATGAGAGGTGTGCGCGGTGCGATCACCGTGGAACAGAACGAAAAGGAAGCAATCTGGCAGGCGGCCAAGGCGATGATGCAGGAGCTCATCGAGCGCAATGAACTGGCACCGGAGGATATCGGTGCGGTGATCTTCAGCATGACGGAAGATCTCACGGCGGCTTTCCCGACGGCTGGTGTGCGCCAGCTGCCGGGCTTCGACCTCGTGCCGCTCTTTGACGCGCGTCAATGTGCGATTGAGGGCAGCCTGGAGAAGTGCATTCGCGTGCTCGTGCTCGCCGATACGGGAAAAGCACAGCGTGATATCCACCACATCTATATGGGAAAGGCTGTCGCACTTCGTCCTGATATACGCTGAACACCATGGAATTGGTACCAAGTCATATAAAATTTCTACAAGCTACTGTACTTTTTATATAAAATCTTGTAGAATAGATGGAGTGAGAGGATTCATCAGGAATTTTCAGAATCAAGTGGTAAGGAGAGATACACTTTGAGTAACATCGATACGAAATGCGTCAACGCGATCCGCGTGCTCGCAGCAGATGCAATCCAGAAGGCAAAATCCGGTCATCCGGGCCTGCCGCTCGGCAGCGCTCCGATGGCGTATGAGCTCTGGGCAAATCACATGAACCACAATGCCAAGGACCCGAAATGGGCCAACCGCGACCGCTTCATCCTGTCGGGCGGCCACGGCTCGACGCTGCTCTATTCGCTGCTCCATTTCTACGGCTACGGCCTGACGATGGACGATATGAAAGAGTTCCGCCAGATGGGCTCGCTGACGCCGGGCCATCCGGAGTACGGTCACACGGTCGGCGTCGAAGCCACGACGGGCCCGCTCGGCGCAGGCATGGGCATGGCTGTCGGCATGGCGATGGCAGAGGCACACCTCGCTTCGATGTTCAACCGCCCGGGCTACCCGGTTGTCGACCATTACACGTTCGCGCTCGGCGGCGACGGCTGCATGATGGAAGGCATTTCCTCGGAGGCGTTCTCGCTCGCTGGCACGCTTGGCCTTTCGAAGCTCATCATCCTCTACGATTCCAACAAGATCTCCATCGAGGGCAATACGGACATCGCCTTCACGGAGGATGTCCAGGCTCGTATGCGTGCCTTTGGGTTCCAGACGATCACAGTCGAGGACGGCAATGATCTCGAGGCCATCGGCAAGGCCATCGAAGAAGCGAAGGCTGACAAGGAGCATCCGTCCTTCATCACGGTCAAGACGCAGATCGGCTACGGCTGCCCGGCCAAGCAGGGCAAGGCCAGCGCTCACGGCGAGCCGCTCGGCGAGGAGAACGTCAAGGCCATGAAGGAGAACCTCGGCTGGCCGGAACCGGACAAGTCCTTCAACATCCCGCAGGATGTCTACGACCACTATGCAGACCTCGCCAAGAAGGGTGAGGCGGCAGAGGCTGCCTGGAACAAGATGTTCGCTGAGTACTGCGAGAAGTTCCCGGAGGACAAGGCTCGCTGGGAGAAGTACCACACGGCTGTCAATGCCGAGGCGCTCTACAACAGCGATGAGTTCTGGGCTTATGAGGACAAGGCTGTCGCAACGCGCAATCTCTCCGGCAAGATGATCAACCGCCTCAAGGACATCATGCCGAACCTCATCGGCGGCAGTGCTGATCTCGCACCGTCGAACAAGACGCATATGGAAGGCGAGGGGGACTTCAGCAAGTTCAACTATGCGGGCCGCAACCTGCATTTCGGCGTCCGCGAGCTCGCCATGGCCGCGATTGCCAATGGCCTGATGCTCCACGGCGGCCTGCGCGCCTATGTCGCGACGTTCTTCGTCTTCAGTGACTACACGAAGCCGATGGTCCGCCTGGCTGCCCTGATGGGCCTGCCGGTGACGTACGTCTTCACGCACGACAGCATCGGTGTTGGCGAGGATGGCCCGACGCATGAGCCAATCGAGCAGATGGCCATGCTGCGCGCCCTGCCGAACATCAATGTCTTCCGCCCGGCTGATGCAACGGAGACGGCTGCCGGCTGGTACCTCGCTGTGACGTCTACGAAGACGCCGACGGCTCTCGTGCTCACGCGCCAGAACCTGCCGCAGCTCCCGGGCTCGAGCAAGGATGCCCTCAAGGGTGCTTATGTCGTCTCCGAGGCGAAGGATCCGGCGAACATGGCCGGTATCCTCATCGGCACGGGCTCTGAGGTATCGCTGGCCATCGAGGCACAGGAAGAGCTCGCCAAGAGCGGCATCGACGTCCGCGTCGTCTCGATGCCGTGCATGGATCTCTTTGAGCAGCAGAGCGCTGAGTATAAGGAGAGCGTCCTGCCGAAGGATGTCCGCGCGCGCGTCGCTGTCGAGGCGCTCTCGAGCTTCGGCTGGGGCCGCTACGTCGGCCTCGACGGTGCAACGGTCTGCATGGAGAGCTTCGGCGCTTCGGCACCGGCGGCACAGCTCTTCGAGAAGTTCGGCTTCACGAAGCAGCATGTCGTAGAAGTCGCCATGAAAGTCATTGCTGCCAATAACTGATCGAATTGCATAGTCTCAGGGCGGTCGAGCCGCTCTGTATACATAAAAGGTCCGCAGTCTGCGGGCCTTTTATTTTTTGTATACTTTTGCCAGCAATGTCCTCTGTACGAGGAATAAAAGTGCTGTTTTTGCGCGTGTCCATAAAAATGATACGCTAGACAGCGTGGACACACAAAACTTTATAAAATAAGTGTTGACAAGGGTTTTGGAGGGTGTTATATTATAGGAGTGCCTGATTCAAGCGCACGATTTAGTGATACAGGAGAGTGAAAGCAATGACACTGGATGCACTGAAAAGCGCCAGTCGGGTAATGGGTATCAAGCAGGTTTCCAAAGCTGTGAAGCGCGGAGATGCGGAATGCGTCTTCGTTGCCGATGATGCAGATGAACGCGTCATCGGACCGCTGCAGATTCTCTGCCGGGAACAGGATGTCTCGGTCGAGCATGCGGCGACGATGGCTGACCTCGGCAATGCATGTGGCATTGAGGTCGGCGCGGCAGCGGCGGCAGTCCTCAAGCAGCCTATTTGTTAAAAACTCAGGAGCTCTGCTTCGGGGTTTTAATAAATAATAAATTCTCAATATGAAGGAAGGAGGTGCATGTATGCCTACTATCAATCAGTTAGTTCGTAAGAGCAGAAAGAGCATGCAGGAGAAGTCCAAAGCACCAGCACTCAAGAATTGCCCGCAGAAACGTGGTGTTTGCACGCGTGTTTACACGTCTACGCCGAAGAAGCCGAACTCGGCTCTGCGTAAGGTTGCCCGTGTTCGTTTGACGAACAGCATCGAGGTTACCGCATACATCCCAGGCATTGGTCATAATCTTCAGGAGCATAGCGTTGTTCTGATTCGCGGCGGTCGTGTCAAGGACCTGCCAGGTGTTCGTTACCACGTCATCCGCGGCTCGCTCGATACTGCCGGTGTGCAGGATCGCGGCCAGGGTCGTTCCAAGTACGGTGCGAAGAAAGCTAAAGCGAAGAAGAAGTAATGAAACGGTTCCTGCCCTGAGCAGGAAAATATGCTAATGAAGAAGGAGGTAAAACAATGCCAAGAAAAGGTTCCGTACCGAAGCGCGACGTACTGCCGGATCCGGTGTACCACAGCAAGACGGTTACGAAATTCATCAATAAGGTAATGCTCTCCGGTAAGAAGAGCGTTGCAGAGCGCGTCGTTTACGATGCGTTTGAGACGATCCGTGCCAAGACGGGCAAGGATCCTCTCGAGGTTTTTGAGACTGCTCTCAAGAACGTTATGCCGGTTCTCGAGGTTCGCGCACGCCGCGTCGGTGGTGCTAACTACCAGGTTCCGGTCGAGGTTCGTCCGGACCGCCGCATGACGCTCGGCATTCGCTGGCTCGTCAACTATGCTCGTCTCCGCGGTGAGAAGACGATGGATGAGCGTCTTTCCGGTGAGCTCATGGATGCTGCAAACAACACGGGTGCAGCAATCAAGAAGAAGGAAGACACGCACAAGATGGCAGAGGCCAACAAGGCTTTCGCTCACTATCGTTGGTAAGACTCAGTCTTCTCCTGCTGTGACGGGAGAAGAGTTCAAAGAAGGAGAACAAAAGTGGCAAGAGAGTATTCCCTTGAAAAGACTCGTAACATCGGTATCATGGCTCACATCGATGCCGGTAAGACGACGACCACGGAGCGTATCCTCTTCTACACGGGTGTCAATCACAAGATCGGTGAAGTACATGATGGTGCTGCAACGATGGACTGGATGGTTCAGGAGCAGGAGCGTGGTATCACGATCACGTCCGCTGCAACGACCTGCCATTGGAAAAATCATCGCATCAACATCATTGATACGCCGGGTCACGTGGACTTCACGGTAGAGGTTGAGCGTTCCCTGCGCGTACTCGATGGCGCTGTAGCAGTCCTGACTGCTCGCGGCGGTGTTGAGCCTCAGACTGAGACCGTTTGGCGTCAGGCTGAGAATTACAATGTTCCGCGTATGGCTTATGTCAATAAGATGGACATCACCGGCGCGGACTTCTTCAATGTCATCAAGATGATGAAGGAACGCCTCAATGCAAACGCAGTTGCAATCCAGCTGCCGATCGGCGCTGAGGACACGTTCAAGGGCATCATCGATCTCGTCAAGATGGAAGCCATCGTCTATGAAGACGACCTCGGCAAAGTCGAAGATGAAGTCGCGATCCCGGATGACATGAAGGATCAGGCTGAAGAATACCGTGAAATCCTCCTCGAGGCTCTTTCCGAGCTCGACGATGACTTCATGGAGAAATATCTCGGCGGCGAGGAGATCACGGAAGACGAGATCAAGGCTGTTATCCGCAAGGGTACGGTTTCCTGCAAGCTCTGCCCGGTCACCTGCGGTACTTCCTATCGCAACAAGGGTGTCCAGCCGCTCCTCGATGCAATCGTCGATTACATGCCGGCTCCGACGGATATCCCGCCGATCGCTGGCATCAACCCGGAAACGGGCGAAGAGGACCATCGTCCGTCGAGCGACGATGAGCCGTTCGCCGCTCTCGCATTCAAGATCATGACGGATCCGTACGTCGGCAAGCTCGCATTCTTCCGCGTATACTCCGGCATCCTCGATGGCGGCTCTTACGTGTACAACTCCACGAAGGGCAAGAAAGAGCGTATCGGCCGTATCCTGCAGATGCATGCGAACAACCGTAAGGAAATCGACCGCGTCTACAGCGGTGATATCGCTGCTGCCGTCGGCCTCAAGGATACGACGACGGGCGACACGCTCTGCGATGAAGAGCATCCGATCATCCTCGAGTCGATGGTATTCCCGGATCCGGTTATCTCCGTTGCGGTTGAGCCGTCGACGAAGAACGACCAGGAGAAGATGGGCGTAGCACTCCAGAAGCTCGCAGAAGAGGATCCGACCTTCCGCGTCCGCACGGACCAGGAGACGGGCCAGACGATCATCTCCGGCATGGGTGAGCTTCACCTGCAGATCATCGTTGACCGCATGCTCCGCGAGTTCAAGGTCGACTGCAAAGTCGGCGAGCCGCAGGTTGCATACCGCGAGACGATCCGCAAGTCCGTTGAGGCTGAAGGTAAGTTCGTCCGCCAGTCCGGTGGTCACGGCCAGTACGGTCACTGCTGGCTTAAACTCGAGCCGCAGGAGCCGGGCGAAGGCTTCTCGTTCGAGAACAAGGTTGTCGGCGGCGCTATCCCGAAAGAATTCATCAAGCCGATTGAAGATGGTGTCAAGCAGGCTATGGAAGCTGGCGTTGTCGCTGGTTATCCGATGGTCGACATCAAGGCAACGGTCTTCGATGGTTCCTTCCACGAAGTCGACTCCTCTGAGGCAGCCTTCAAGGTTGCCGGCTCCATGGCTTTCCGCAATGGTGCTGAAAAAGCAAATCCGGTTCTGCTTGAGCCGTATGTAAAAGTCGAAGTCACTGTACCGGAAGAGTACATGGGCGATGTCATCGGCGATCTGAACTCCCGCCGCGGCCGTATCGATGGTATGGAAGCGCGCAATGGTTCCCAGGTCATCACGGGCTTCGTTCCGCTCTCCGAGATGTTCGGTTACTCGACGGATCTGCGTTCCAAGACTCAGGGCCGAGGGAACTACAGCATGGAAGTTGCTTACTATGATGAAGTTCCTAAAAATATTGCTGACAAGATTGTCGCAAAAAACAAAGGTGAATAAGGGAGGAAAAAATCACAATGGCTAAAGAAAAGTTTGAAAGAACCAAACCGCATGTTAACATCGGCACCATCGGTCACGTCGACCATGGCAAGACGACGCTGACGGCTGCAATCACGAAGGTTCTCTCCGAGACTCCGGGTTGCAAAGCTTCTTTCGAAGATTACGCTGATATCGATAAGGCTCCGGAGGAGCGCGAGCGCGGTATCACGATCAACACGGCACACGTTGAGTATGAGACGCCGAAACGTCACTATGCACACGTTGACTGCCCGGGCCACGCTGACTATGTCAAGAACATGATCACGGGCGCCGCTCAGATGGATGGTGCAATCCTCGTCGTTTCCGCTGCTGATGGCCCGATGCCGCAGACGCGTGAGCACATCCTGCTCGCTCGCCAGGTCGGTGTTCCGGCAATCGTTGTCTTCCTCAACAAGGTTGACCAGGTTGACGATCCGGAGCTCCTCGAGCTCGTCGAGATGGAAGTTCGCGAGCTGCTCTCCAGCTACGATTTCCCGGGCGATGACATCCCTGTAATCGCTGGTTCCGCTCTGAAGGCCCTCGAAGGCGACGAAGAGCAGAAGAAGAACATCATCAAGCTCATGGAAGCTGTTGATGACTACATCCCGACGCCGGAGCGCGACAACGCTAAGCCGTTCCTGATGCCGGTCGAGGATGTCTTCACGATCACGGGCCGTGGTACGGTTGCAACGGGCCGCGTTGAGCGTGGTGAGCTCAAGATGAACGATACGGTTGAGATCGTTGGTCTGCAGGACGAGCCGCGTCAGACGGTTGTCACGGGCATCGAGATGTTCCGCAAGATGCTTGATTTCGCTGAGGCTGGCGACAACATCGGTGCTCTGCTCCGTGGTATCGACCGCAAAGAGATTGAGCGTGGCCAGGTTCTCGCAAAGCCGGGCACGATTCATCCGCACACGAAGTTCAAGGCTCAGGTCTATGTCCTGACGAAAGAAGAAGGCGGCCGTCATACGCCGTTCTTCACGAACTATCGCCCGCAGTTCTACTTCCGCACGACGGACGTAACTGGCGTAGTCAAACTGCCGGAAGGCACGGAGATGGTTATGCCTGGCGATAACGTCGAGATGGAAGTTGAGCTCATCACCCCGATCGCTATCGAGAAGGGCCTGCGCTTCGCTATCCGCGAAGGTGGTCACACGGTTGGTGCTGGCCGCGTAACGGAAGTCGAAGGCTAATCTTTCAACTTAATCTTTTCATAAGAGCGGCGCTCGCGTCGCTCTTATTTAAAGGTTAAAATCAATATGGTACCCCCCAATGCGATGACGTGGCAGATGGCTCGGGTGTACCCGAGGGAACTGTTACGGAGAAATGTTTGGGCCAAGAGCCTGGACGATAAGGAGGAAAAACAAATTGTCTAAACAGCAGAAAATCAGAATCCGTTTGAAGGCTTATGATCATAAAGCCCTCGATCAGAGTGCCGTAAAGATTGTCGATACGGCAAAGAAGACTGGTGCAATGGTATCCGGTCCGATTCCTCTTCCGACGGAAAAGAACATCTACACGATCCTGCGTTCCCCGCATGTCAACAAGGACAGCCGTGAGCAGTTTGAAATGCGCACGCATAAGCGCCTGATCGACATCCTGCAACCGACCAACAAGACGGTCGATGCTCTGATGCGTCTTGACCTGCCGGCAGGCGTAGACATCGAGATCAAACTTTAATCCGAGGAGGTGGAATGAATGTCGAAAGCTATCTTAGGTAGAAAACTTGGTATGACTCAGATCTTCACGGAAGAAGGCAAGGTTGTCCCGGTTACGGTCGTAGAGTCTGGCAACAACATCGTCATCCAGAACAAGACGGTTGAGTCCGACGGCTATAATGCAGTACAGCTCGGCTTCGGTGAAGTTAAAGAAAATAAAGTGAACAAACCCCTGAAAGGCCATTTCGAGAAGGCAGGCGTCAGCCCTGTAAAGTTCATTCGCGAGATGCGTCTTGCAGATGCTTCTGAATACAAAGTCGGTGACACCATCGGCGTTGACATATTTAGTGCTGGAGAACTTGTTGATGTTACGGGTACTTCCAAGGGCAAGGGTTTTGCCGGCGGTATCAAGCGTCACAACTTCGCTCGCGGTCCTATGGGCCATGGCTCCAAGTCCCATCGTGAGCCGGGTTCCACGGGTGCTATGATCTCCGGTCCTGGCGGACGTGTCCTCAAGGGCAAGAAGCTGCCGGGCCGCATGGGTGGCGAGCGCGTTACGGTTCAGCGCCTCACGGTCGTCCGTGTCGATGCAGACCGCAACCTCATCCTCATCAAGGGTGCTATTCCGGGCCCGAAGAAGAGCTTCGTTGTGATCAAGAACACCGTTAAGCCGGGCAAAAACTGATTGGAAGGAGGACACCAACAATTATGGCTACAGTAGCAGTTTATGACATCACCAACAATCAGGTTGGCGATATCGAATTGAATGACAGCATCTTCGGCGTAGAGATGAATGCAGGCCTCCTGCATCAGGCCGTCGTGATGCAGCTCGCAGCTCAGCGCCTCGGCACGCATGCCACGAAGACGCGCGGCTTTGTCCGCGGTGGCGGCCGTAAGCCGTGGAAGCAGAAGGGCACGGGCCGTGCACGTGCTGGTTCGACGCGCAGCCCGCTGTGGGTTGGCGGTGGTACGGTCTTCGGACCGCATCCGCGCAAGTATGCGTTCAGCATGCCGCGCAAGCAGCGTCGCCTCGCACTCAAGTGCGCACTCTCCGATAAAGTCAAGAGCGGCGACCTCATCGTTCTCGAGAGCCTCAACTTCGATGCTCCGAAGACGAAGCAGGTTGTCAAGATGCTCGGTGACTTCGGCGTCGATTCCAAGGCCCTCTTCATCACGGCTGATGAAGCTGAGAACGTCGAGAAATCCGCACGCAACATCCCGGGTGCGAAAGCCATCCAGGCTCTTGGCCTGAATGTCTATGATATCCTTCATCATGACAAGCTGTTCATCACGAAGGATGCCATCACCCGTATCGAGGAGGTATTCGCATAATGGAAGCACGTGATATCCTGATCCGTCCGCTGATCACTGAGAGAACGACTCAGCTCATGGCTGAAGGCAAGTACGTCTTCGTTGTTGCGAAAGCAGCCAACAAGATCGAGATTGCCAAAGCAGTCGCTGAGATCTTCAAAGTCAAAGTTGAGAAAGTCAATACGGTCAACGTACTTGGCAAAACGAAACGCATGGGCCGCACGTCTGGCAAGCGCCCTGACTATAAAAAAGCCATCGTGAAGCTCGCTGCTGGCGAAAGCATCGAGTTCTTCGAGGCATAATCGAGAAAAGGAGGTACATTTAAGTGGCAGTAAAGAGTTTTAAACCATATTCTGCAGGCCGACGCTTCATGACGGTCGCATCGTTCGATGAGATCACGGCAAGCAAGCCTGAGAAGTCCCTGACGGAACGCCTGAAGAAGAACGGCGGCCGTAACCAGCAGGGCCGCCTGACCGTCCGCCATCAGGGCGGCGGCCATAAGCGCCTCTATCGCGTGATCGATTTCAAGCGCACGAAGGACGGTATCCCGGCTCGCGTCGCTACGATTGAGTACGATCCGAACCGCAGCGCCCGCATCGCTCTGCTCAACTACGTTGACGGCGAGAAGCGCTACATCCTCGCACCGAACGGCCTCAAGGTCGGCGATCAGGTCGTTTCCGGCCCGGACGCTGATATCAAGGTCGGCAACGCACTCCCGCTCAAGAACATCCCGGTCGGCACGACGGTACACAATGTCGAGCTCAAGATCGGCAAGGGCGCACAGCTCGTCCGCAGTGCTGGTACGTCCGCACAGCTCATGGCTAAGGAAGGCGATTATGCACTCCTCCGCATGCCGTCTGGTGAGCTCCGCAAGGTGCACATCAATTGCCGCGCCACGATCGGCGAGGTCGGCAATCTCGAACACGAGAACATCACGATCGGTAAGGCTGGCCGTAACCGCTGGCTCGGCGTTCGCCCGGAGAACCGCGGCGTAGCGATGAACCCGAACGACCATCCGCACGGCGGCGGCGAGGGCCGCTCCCCTGTTGGCCGCAAGCACCCTGTTACGAAATGGGGCAAATGCGCTATGGGTGCAAAGACCCGTCGCAAGAAAGCATCCGACAAGCTCATCGTCAAAGGACGCACGAAATAATAGAAATCGACAGGCAGCCTAGTGCCGCCTGACGAAAGGAGGAGACACTTTGTCAAGATCTATTAAAAAAGGACCTTACGTTGCAGAGAGCCTGATGAAGAAGATCACGGCCCTGAACGAGGCTAACGATAAGAAGGTTGTCAAGACCTGGTCGAGAAGCTCCACGATTTTCCCGGATTTCGTCGGTCACACGATTGCCGTCCATGATGGTCGCAAGCACGTGCCGGTCTACATCACGGAAGACATGGTAGGCCACAAGCTCGGTGAGTTTGCACCGACGCGCACGTTCAAAGGCCATGCCGGCGAAGAGAGAAAGACCTCTCTGAGATAATTTTGCGAAAGGAGAATCCTTGTGGAATCTAAAGCAGTAGCTAAATATGTTCGCATCGCTCCGCGCAAAGTTCGTGTCGTCATGGATCTCATCCGTGGCAAGAACGTCGCTGAAGCGTTCGCGATTCTGAAATTCACGCCGAAGGCTGGTGCCGAGGTAGTTGAGAAAGTCCTGCGTTCTGCTGTTGCAAACGCTGAGAACAACTTTGATATGGACGTCGAGAAGCTCTACGTCAAGACGGCTTTCGCTGATCAGGGCCCGACGCTCAAGCGCATCCATCCGCGTTCCCGTGGACAGGCGTTCAAGATCTTGAAGCGTACGTCCCATGTAACCATCGTCGTTGACGAGAAGAACTGAGCAAGGAGGGAAACGGTTTGGGTCAGAAAGTAAATCCGCATGGTATTCGTCTTGGCGTCGTCAAGACCTGGGATGCTAAGTGGTATGCAGACAAAGATTTTGCAGAGAACCTGCATGAAGATATCAAAATCCGTGACTATCTGAAGCAGAGCCTTCAGGCAGCCGGTGTGTCCAGAATCGAGACGGAGCGCAGCAAGAACCGTCTGAAGCTCACGATCCATACGGCTAAGCCGGGCATGGTCATCGGCCGTGGCGGTTCGGGCATTGAGCAGATCAAAGAAGGTCTGAAGAAGTACACGACGAAGCGCGTGGACATCAACATCGCAGAGATCAAGCAGCCGGATATGGACGCTACGCTCGTCGCTGAGAACATCGCTCAGCAGCTCGAGCGCCGCATCGCTTTCCGCCGTGCGATGAAGCAGGCCGTTGGCCGCACGATGCGTCTCGGCGCTAAGGGCATCAAGATCGCTTGCAGCGGTCGCCTTGGCGGTGCTGAGATCGCACGTAAGGAATCCTATCGTGAAGGAAGTATCCCACTTCATACGCTCCGCGCTGATATCGATTACGGTACGGCAGAAGCTCACACGACTTATGGCCGCATCGGCATCAAGGTCTGGATCTTCAAGGGCGAAGTTCTTCCGGAAAGAAAGCAGGCTAAGACTGCAGCTGAAGGGAGCGAAGCTTAATGTTATTACCAAAGAGAGTCAAATACCGTAAACAGTTCCGTGGCCGCATGAAGGGCAAGGCTCATCGCGGCAATACGCTGAGCCATGGTGAGTTCGGTCTTGTAGCACTGGAGCCGGCATGGATCACGAACCGCCAGATCGAGGCAGCTCGTATCGCCATGACGCGTTACATCAAGCGCGGTGGCCAGGTCTGGATCAAGATTTTCCCGGATAAGCCGGTAACGGCAAAGCCGGCTGAGACACGCATGGGTTCCGGTAAAGGTTCGCCGGAGTACTGGGTAGCTGTCGTGAAGCCGGGCCGCGTGCTCTTCGAGATGGATGGTGTTTCCAAGGAAATCGCTATGGAAGCAATGCGTCTCGCAGGCCACAAGCTCCCGATCAAGACGAAGTTCGTTGTGAAGGAAGACAATAAAGCAGAGGGCGGTGAAGTAAATGAAGGTTAATGAGATTCGCGAGATGAACGCTGAGGAGCTCAACCAGAAGCTTGCTTCGCTCAAAGAGGAACTTTTCAACCTCCGTTTCCAGCTCGCCACCGGCCAGCTCGAGAACCCGATGCGTATCAAGGAAGTAAAGAAGACGATCGCCCGCATCAAGACGATCCAGCGTGAGAACGAGCTCAAGGCTTGATCACGGAAACTGATATGCAGAAGGAAGGAGGCTCCCTGATGAGCGAAAGAAACGTACGTAAGACTAAGATTGGTAAGGTCATCTCCGATAAGATGGACAAGACCGTTGTTGTTGCAGTCGAGGAACTCGAGCAGCACAAGCTTTACAAGAAGCCGGTCAAGAGAACGGTCAAATTCCACGCACACGATGAGAAGAACGACGCACATGTTGGCGACAAGGTTTCCATCATGGAAACGCGCCCGCTGTCCAAGACGAAGCGCTGGAGAGTCGTTGAAGTCGTAGAACGCGCGAAATAATCCCAAATTATCGAAGAAGGAGGTCAAACAATGATCCAACAGCAAACCATCCTGAATGTTGGTGACAACACTGGTGCAAAGGAAATCATGTGCATCCGTGTTCTCGGCGGTTCCTACCGTAAATACGCTAACATTGGTGATATCATCGTAGCTGCAGTCAAATCTGCTGCTCCGGGCGGCACGGTCAAGAAGGGCGATGTCGTAAAGGCAGTCGTAGTCCGCAGCGTCAAGGGCCTGCGCCGTGCAGATGGCTCCTACATCCGTTTCGACGAGAATGCAGCCGTCATCATCAAGGACGACAAGACGCCGAAAGGCACGCGTATTTTTGGACCGGTAGCCAGAGAGCTTCGCGATAAAGACTTCATGAAGATCGTTTCCCTGGCTCCTGAAGTACTTTAATTGTGAGGAGGTGCTATTTTGTCACTCGTAAAACTGAACGTTAAGAAGGGCGACACGGTTCTCGTGCTGTCCGGCAAAGATAAAGGCAAGCAGGGCAAAGTCATCGCAGCTATGCCGAAGAAGGGTAAGGTTGTCGTCGAAGGCGTCAACAAAGTGAAGCGTCACACGAAGCCGAACCAGAAGGCTCCGCAGGGCGGCATCCTCGTCAAGGAAGCTCCGATGCATGCATGCAAAGTCATGCTCGTCTGCCCGGCATGCCAGAAGGCAACGCGCGTTGCTCACAAGGAAGTCAATGGCAAGATGGTCCGCGCTTGCAAGAAGTGCGGCGAAGTCATCGACCAGACGAAATAATCACGAAAGGAGGAGCATAAGTGGATAGATTACAGGAAAAATACCAGAACGAAGTCTGCAAGGCTATGACGGAGAAGTTCGGCTACAAGAACGTCATGCAGCTTCCGAAAATCGAGAAAGTCATCATCAACATGGGTGTCGGTGAAGCCGTTGGCAACCCGAAGGCCCTCGATGCTGCCGTGAATGATCTGACGATCATCTCGGGCCAGAAGCCGCTCCTGACGCGTGCGAAGAAGTCCCTCGCCGCTTGGAAACTGCGTGAAGGCATGCCGATCGGCTGCAAGGTAACGCTGCGCGGCACGCGCATGTACCAGTTCCTCGATAAGTTCATGAACGTCGCTCTCCCGCGCGTCCGTGACTTCCGCGGTGTATCTGACAAGGCTTTCGACGGCCGTGGCAACTACGCTGTCGGTCTCAAAGAGCAGCTCATCTTCCCGGAAATCGAATACGATAAGATCGATAAGATCCGTGGCATGAACATTGTAATTGTTACGACGGCACAGACGGATGAAGAAGCCAGAGAGCTCCTGA
The DNA here is from genome assembly GCF_928722185.1 of Mitsuokella jalaludinii. Classification (NCBI taxonomy): domain Bacteria; kingdom Bacillati; phylum Bacillota; class Negativicutes; order Selenomonadales; family Selenomonadaceae; genus Mitsuokella; species Mitsuokella jalaludinii. The sequence goes on along the minus strand of NZ_CAKMXA010000001.1, from coordinate 862,565 downwards.
AACTCATGGGTATGCCGTTCAAAGCATAAGGAGGTAAGGAAACTTGGCTAAGAAGTCTATGATTGAGAAGTGGAGCAAGGAACCGAAGTTCTCCACGCGCGGCTACAACCGCTGCAAGATCTGCGGCCGTCCGCATGGTTATATGCGCAAGTTCGACATGTGCCGTATCTGCTTCCGCGAGCAGAGCTACAAAGGTGCTATCCCTGGCGTAACGAAAGCCAGCTGGTAATTTTGACATTTTGAAAGGAGGATATCGGTTCACATGGTAATGACTGATCCTATTGCAGATATGCTGACCCGTTTGCGCAATGCAAACTCTGTATTCCACGAGAAGGTGGAAATCCCGGCTTCCAAGATCAAGACCGCTATTGCAGAGGTCCTGAAGGAAGAGGGCTTCATCAAAGACTACACGTTCACGGAGGACAACAAGCAGGGCGTTCTCACGATCGACCTCAAGTACGGTCCGCAGCGTGAGAAAGTCATCTCCGGTATCAAACGCATTTCGAAACCGGGCCTTCGCCAGTACGCAAAGCACGATGAGCTTCCGCGTGTCCTGGGCGGCCTTGGCATCGCCATCATCTCCACCTCGAAGGGCATCATGAGCGACAAGCAGGCCCGCAAGGCTGGTCTCGGCGGCGAAGTCATCGCTTACGTTTGGTAATTAGTAGTCAGGAGGTGTACAGATGTCAAGAATTGGTAGAGCACCGATTGAAATCCCGGCTGGCGTAACGGTTACGCTCGGCGAGGACAATCTGGTGAAAGTAAAGGGCCCGAAAGGTGAACTTTCCCGCCACATTCATCCGGATATGAAAGTAACCGTCGAAGGCAATGTTATCACGGTAACGCGTCCTTCCGACGATAAAACGCACAGATCTCTCCATGGTCTCAGCCGTACGCTGATCCACAACATGGTCGTCGGCGTAACGGAAGGTTTCTCCAAGAACCTCGAAATCAACGGCGTTGGTTATCGTGCCCAGAAGCAGGGCAAGAACCTCAACCTCTCCCTTGGTTTCTCCCATCCGGTCGTCGTTGAGCCGCCGCAGGGCATCGAGTTCGATGTTCCGTCGGCCAATGCCATCACGGTCAAGGGCATCGACAAGGAAGTTGTCGGCCAGATCGCTGCGGAGATCCGCAGCTTCCGTGAGCCGGAGCCGTACAAAGGCAAGGGTATCAAGTACGCTGGTGAGCACATCCGCCGCAAGGAAGGTAAAGCCGGCGCTAAGGGCAAGAAATAAGGACCAAATTCTAGAAAGGAGTGAATCTCTGTGCTTCTTAAAGCAGATAAGAACAAGGCACGCCAGAAACGTCATCTGCGCGTCCGCAACCATATCGCAGGCACGGCGGCTCGTCCGCGCCTCAACGTATATCGCAGCCTCGCAAACATCTATGCGCAGGTCATCGATGATGAGAAGGGCGTAACGCTCGTCTCTGCAAGCTCCCAGGACAAGGGTTTCGAGAACTACGGCGGCAACATCGAAGCAGCTAAGGCTGTCGGTGCAGAAGTCGCTAAGCGCGCTCTCGAAAAGGGCATCACGGAAGTCGTATTCGACCGTGGCGGCTATGTTTACCATGGCCGTGTCGCCGCACTCGCTGAAGCAGCCCGTGAAGCTGGGCTGAAATTCTAAGACAAAGTCCAAAGGAGGTAAATGAATGGCTAGAAATATGGACAACGAGACTCCTGAGTTCGAGGAGAAAGTTGTATATATCAATCGAGTTGCAAAAGTCGTCAAGGGCGGCCGCCGCTTCTCGTTCAGTGCCCTTGTTGTCGTCGGCAACAAGAAAGGCAAGGTAGGCGTTGGCCTCGGCAAGGCTGCTGAGGTTCCGGAGGCAATCCGCAAGGGCGTCGAGGATGCGAAGAAGAACCTCGTCGAAGTCGCCCTCTACGACAACCGCACGATCCCGCACGAGATGATCGGCATCTTCGGTGCTGGCAAAGTCATGATGAAGCCGGCTGCCAAAGGTACTGGTGTCATCGCTGGCGGCCCGGCTCGTGCCGTCCTCGAGCTCGCTGGTATCCGCGATATCCTGACGAAGTCTCTCGGCTCCGCAAACCCGAACAACATGGTCCGCGCAACGATGGAAGGCCTCAAGGCACTCAAGCGTGCTGAGGCTGTCGCTGAGCTCCGTGGTAAGACGGTTCAGGAAATCTTAGGTTAATAGGAGGCTCACAAAATGGCAAAAGTTAAAGTCACGCTGAAGAGAAGCTTGATCGGTCGCCCGGAAACGCAGCGCAGAACCGTTCGTGCTCTTGGACTGCGCAAGATCAACTCTGTTGTTGAGCTTCCGGATAACCCGGCCATCCGTGGCCAGCTCCACAAAGTAGAGCATCTGATCAAGGTAGAAGAAATCGCAGACTAAGACGAGACAGGAGGTGCACTAGATGAAGTTACATGAATTACAGCCAGCAGCTGGTTCCCGCAAGGTCCGCAACCGCGTCGGCCGCGGCCTCGGCTCCGGCAATGGCAAGACGGCTGGTCGCGGCATGAAAGGCCAGAATTCCCGCAGCGGCGGCGGCGTTCGCACGGGTTTTGAAGGCGGCCAGATGCCGATCTACCGTCGTCTGCCGAAGCGCGGCTTCAAGAATGTCTGGGCTAAGACGTTCGCAGAAGTCAACGTTGAGACGCTCAACCGCTTCGAAGACGGCACGACGGTCGATCCGGTCGTGCTCGTTGAGTCCGGCATCCTGAAGAATGTTCAGGATGGCATCCGAATCCTCGGCAACGGCGAGCTCACGAAGAAGCTGACGGTCCGTGCCAACGGCTTCACGAAATCCGCAGAGGAGAAGATCACGGCAGCAGGTGGCAAAGTCGAGGTGATCTGAGGTGCTTTCAGCCCTTGGCAACATCTTTAAGATACCCGAACTTCGCCAGAAGATCATCTTCACGTTGATCATGTTCGCCATCTTCCGGATGGGGACGCACATCCCCGTCCCGGGAGTTGATCCGACCGCGATCGAGAAGCTCTTCGCAAACGGCAATCTGTTCGGTCTCTTGGACCTTTTTTCCGGTGGTGCGTTCAGTAAGTTCTCCATCTTCGCGATGAGCATCACGCCGTACATCAATGCGGCCATTATCATCCAGCTCCTCAATGTCGTCATCCCGACCCTCGAGCAGTGGTCGAAGGAAGGCGAGGAGGGGCACAAGAAGACGACGCAGGTCACGCGCTATCTGACCGTCGTGCTCGCCTTCCTCCAGGCAATCGGCATGTCCATTGGCCTGAAGGAAGCCATCCTGAATCCGAACCCCGTCAACATCCTGATCATCGCGATCACGCTGACGGCCGGTACGGTATTCCTCATGTGGGTGGGCGAGCAGATTACGGCGCAGGGTGTCGGCAATGGTATCTCGCTTATCATCTTTGCCGGCATCGTTGCGGCCCTGCCGAAGAACATCGGAACGATCTACCATTATGTGCAGGCTGGCACGATCAGCTATTTCAGTGTGTTCCTGTTTGGCGTCATCGCCCTGGCGATGGTCGTCTTCGTCATCCACATTGAGACGGGCTTCCGCCGCATCCCGATTTCCTACGCCAAGCGCGTGGTCGGTCAGAGAGCGTATGGCGGTCATTCCAGCCACATCCCGCTGAAAGTCAATCAGGCGGGCGTCATTCCCATCATCTTTGCGTCATCCGTGCTGATGTTCCCGGTGACCGTGGCCCAGTTCATCGATGTGCCCTGGGTCAAGACGGTGGCCAGCTATCTCGAGTGGGGCAAGCCGCTTCAGACGACGCTCTACGTCGCGCTGATCATCTTCTTCACGTATTTCTACACGGCTGTTACCGTAAAGATCCCGGATATGGCGGACAATCTGAAGAAATACGGTGGCTTCATCCCTGGCATCCGCCCAGGCCAGCCAACGGCAGATTATCTGGATCATGTCCTGACGCGTATCACGCTGGCAGGTTCCGTGTTCCTGGCCTTCATTGCCGTCCTTCCGAATATGATTGCTGCGGCAACGCATATCGAAGGTGTCTATTTCGGCGGTACGGCCCTGCTCATCGTCGTCGGTGTTGCACTGCAGACGATGAAGCAGATTGAGTCCATGGTCGTCATGCGTCATTACGAAGGGTTCATGAAATAAGAGGAGGAAGCATCATGCATATCTTGTTAATGGGCCCCCCGGGTGCCGGTAAGGGCACGCAGGCGGCTGAGCTCGTCAAAGCCTTCGATATCCCGCACATCTCCACGGGCGATATGTTCCGTGCAGCGGTCAAAGAGGGAACGGAGCTCGGCAAGCAGGCGAAAGCGTGCATGGACGCAGGCAAGCTTGTACCGGATTCCGTCACGATCGGCATCGTGCGCGAGCGTCTCTCTAAAGACGATTGCAAGAAGGGATTCATCCTCGATGGCTTCCCGCGCACGGTCGAGCAGGCAGATGCCCTGACGGGAATCCTCAAGGATCTCGGCCTCACGCTCACGCGCGTCCTGAACATCAACGTCCCGGCTGAAGATCTCATCGAGCGCGCAGTCGGACGCCGCATCTGCAAGAAGTGCGGTGCTACGTATCACACGAAGTTCAACCCTCCGAAGAAAGAGGGCATCTGCGATGTGTGCGGCAGCGAGCTCTTCCAGCGTGCGGATGACACGGCAGAGACGATGAAGAATCGCCTTTCCGTATACGAGGCTTCGACGAAGCCGCTCATCGACTACTACAAGGCAGCCGGTGTCTATACGGAAGTCGATGGCAGACAGTCCATCGAGAAAGTCACGCAGGATCTCATCGAGACACTGAAGGCTTGAACGGAGGCTGTCGGTGATCCCCATCTGCACGGGATCACCACCGAATGATAGATGTTATTGTAAGGGCGGCCATTGGCCGCCCATTACAATGATATATGCATTTTTTAGAAGAATAACCTGTTGTTGGGCATGGCATTAGAAAATCACACTCCTTAGATGAGATGACTTTGGCCCAACCAATTTCCATGAAGCATAAAGGGAGAAATGACATGTCGAAGCAAGATGTTATTGAAGTAGAAGGCAAAGTCCTGGAAGCACTGCCGAATGCAATGTTCCAGGTTGAGCTGGAGAATGGTCACGTTGTACTGGCGCATGTATCCGGTAAGATCCGCATGAATTTCATCCGCATCCTTCCCGGTGACAAAGTCACGATCGAACTCACGCCTTATGACTTAACGCGCGGCCGTATAACCTACCGATTCAAATGAGCCAGGCTGTTCATTTTGCCCATCGTGAAAAAATATTTGACTTTTTTCGCTCCTGCCACTAGGCAGAACCGTGGAAACATGGTATACTAGCAAAATGACAAGGCTGACAATATCGAAAAGGGGGCATATAACGATGAAGGTAAAACCGTCAGTAAAGCGGATTTGCGAGAAGTGCAAGATCATCAAGCGCAAAGGCCGTGTAATGGTCATCTGCGAAAATCCGAAACACAAACAGAGACAAGGTTAATGAATGAATAAGGAGGTGCTTTATTAATGGCACGTATTGCCGGTGTAGATTTACCCCGTGACAAGAGAATTGAAATTGCTTTGACGTACATTTTTGGTATTGGTCTCAAGACTTCTCAGGATCTCCTGAAGATGACTGGCATCAATCCGGATACTCGTACGCGAGACCTCACGGAGGACGAAGTTGTAAAACTTCGTGATGTCATCGATAAGAACGTCGTGGTCGAAGGTGACCTTCGCCGCGAGCGCCAGATGAACATCAAGAGACTCGTTGATATCGGCTGCTACCGTGGTCGTCGCCACCGTCTTGGTCTTCCTGTCCGTGGACAGAACACAAAGAACAACGCCCGCACGCGTAAAGGCCCGAAAAAGGCTGTAGCAGGCAAGAAAAAGGACTAATAAAGGAGGGTTAACTGGTGGCAGTTAAGAAAGCAGTTCGCACGAAGAAAAAAGTTCGTAAGAACATTGAATATGGCGTAGCACATATCAGCTCTACGTTCAACAACACAATCGTTACGCTCACCGATAAGAGCGGTAATGCACTTTCCTGGGCCAGCGCTGGCGGCCTCGGTTTCCGCGGCTCCCGCAAGAGCACGCCGTTCGCTGCACAGATGGCAGCTGAGACGGCTGCAAAGGCAGCCATGGAACACGGCCTCAAGCAGGTCGAAGTTTACGTCAAGGGTCCTGGTGCCGGCCGTGAAGCCGCAATCCGTTCCCTGCAGGCAACGGGCCTCGAGGTCAACATGATCAAGGATGTTACCCCGATTCCGCACAACGGATGCCGTCCGCCGAAGCGTAGAAGAGTATAATAGGAGGTGCATTTAACCGATGGCAATTGATAGAGTACCAGCCCTGAAGAGATGCCGTGCCCTCGGCCTCGAGCCGGCTGTTATTGGTCGTTCCAAAGAATCGAAGCGTCAGCTCCGTCGCACGAACCGCAAGGTTTCTGAGTACGGCACGCAGCTGAAGGAAAAGCAGAAAGCAAAGTTCATCTACGGCGTGCTCGAGAAGCAGTTCCGTGGATACTACGATAAAGCAAAGAAGATGCAGGGCGTCACGGGTGAAAACCTCCTCGGCCTTCTCGAGCGCCGTCTCGACAACGTCGTTTACCGCCTTGGCCTCGCCAACACGCGCCGTCAGGCTCGTCAGCTCGTCCGTCATGGCCACTTCACGGTCAACGGCAAGCGCGTTGACATCCCGTCCGCACTCGTAAACGCTGGCGACGTCATCGCTGTGGCAGAGAAGAGCCAGAGCAATGCATTCTTCAAGGAGCTCAAAGAGAGCAGCAACGCGCTGTCTGCTCCAGCATGGCTCCAGGCCGATCAGGCCAACCTCACGGGTACGGTAACGCGTTTCCCGAACCGTGATGAGATCGATGTTCCTGTCAATGAGCAGGCTATCGTCGAGTTGTACTCCAAATAATGAATATTTGTGCCTGTGCGCATAGTGTTATTGAGGAGGTTCATTCAAGATGATAGACATCGAGAAACCGAAAATTGAAATTGCGGAAATCAGTGAAGACAACCGCTACGGCAAGTTCATCTGCGAGCCGCTCGAGCGCGGTTACGGCACGACGTTCGGCAACAGCCTGCGCCGCATGCTGCTGTCTTCTCTCGAAGGTGCTGCGATTACCTCCATCCGAATCGATGGCGTTCTCCACGAGTTCTCCACGATTCCGGGCGTCCGGGATGATGTGACGAACATCGTCCTCAACCTCAAAGAGCTCTGCCTCAAGATGACGGGCAATGAGCCGCGAATCATCCGCATCGATGTTGAGGGAGAAAAAGAGGTAACGGCTGCCGACATCATCTGTGATGCCGACATCGAGATCCTTAACCCGGACCTCCACATTGCGACGGTCAACGAAGACGGCAAGCTCAAGATTGAGATGACTGTCGAGCGTGGCCGTGGCTACGTCCCGGCAGACAAGAACAAGAAGCCGGACGACACGATCGGTGTCATTCCGATCGACTCCATCTTCTCCCCGGTCAAACGCGTGAACTACACGGTACAGGATACGCGTGTAGGCAATGTCACGGACTATGACCGCCTTATCCTCGAAGTTTGGACCGATGGTTCGCTTCGCCCGGAAGAGGCCGTCAGCAAGGCCGCTGGCATTCTTGTCATGCACCTCAAGCTGTTCCAGAACATGGATGGCCTGCCGGAGGAAGAGGAGGAAGAGGAAGCAACCTTCCCAGAGGAGGAAGAAGACGATTCTTCCAAGGTTCTCGATATGACGATCGAAGACCTCGACCTCTCCGTACGTTCCTTCAACTGTCTCAAGCGCGCCAATATCAACACGGTCGCTGACCTTGCTGAGAAGACGGAAGATGACATGATGAAGGTCCGCAACCTCGGACGCAAATCTCTTGAGGAAGTCAAGAAGAAGCTCGAGGAACTCGGTTTAACGCTCAAACAAAACAACGACTGACAGGAAAGTAGGGAAATCAATGAGCTACAGAAAATTAGGACGTAACTCCGCAGCCCGCAAGGCGCTGTTCACGAGCATTCTCACTTCCTTCTTCAGATATGGCCGCATTGAGACGACGGAAGCTAAGGCAAAAGAGCTCCGCAAGTTCGCTGAAAACCTCATCACGCTCGCAAAGCGCGGTGACCTCAGCGCTCGTCGCCAGGCAATCGCTCAGCTGGCTGATGAAGATGTAGTAAGAAAGCTTTTCGATGAGATCGCAAGCAAGTACGCTGACCGCCAGGGCGGTTACACGCGTATCCTCAAGCTCGGCGTTCGCCGCGGCGATGCTGCTCCGATGGTCATCATCGAGCTCGTGTAATCCACATACGGATATACGGACCATACAAAGGCTGTCTGCCCACGCAGGCAGTCTTTTTTTTGCGCTCCTCACATCATGCAGCGTACTGAAAGCGTACTATTCTTTCGTCAACTTTGTTTGGTATTTGTGTTGACCGTCAATCTGCGGTATAATAAGACCATTGATTTGAAAGGGAAGGTGAAGGTATGGCATGGATTGAGCTGGAACATCTCTCGCACTGCTATCAGGCCGGCACGGAGCAGGAGCACCGTGCACTCGACGATGTGAGCCTTGCGGTCGAGGAGGGGGCATTCGTCGCGGTGCTCGGCGCGAATGGCTCGGGCAAATCGACGCTCGCGAAGCACCTCGATGCACTCCTGTTGCCGACGTCTGGCGCCTGCCGTATCGGCGGGCTTGACACGGCTGCGGCGGCCGATACAGGTGAGCTCTGGAAGATCCGCCAGCAGGTCGGCATGGTCTTCCAGAATCCCGACAACCAGCTCATCGCAGCTGTCGTGGAAGATGACGTCGCCTTTGGACCCGAGAACCTCGGCATGCCGCCGGATGAGATCCGCACGGCTGTGCGCGAGGCGCTCGCCTGTGTCAACATGACGCATTACCGCAAGTTTGCGCCGCATCTGCTCTCAGGCGGCCAGAAACAGCGCGTGGCGATTGCGGGGGCACTGGCGATGAAGACGCGCTGCCTCGTGCTCGACGAGCCGACGGCCATGCTCGACCCGCAGGGGCGCGCCGAGGTTATGGAGACGGTCTGCCGCCTGCACGAACAGCAGGGCATCACGATCGTGCTGATTACGCATTTCATGGAGGAGGCGGCGCTGGCAGACCGCGTCATCGTCATGGCGGACGGCCGCGTCGCTGACGACGGCACGCCGCGCGAGATTTTCCGGAAGGCCGCTGCGCTCAAGGCGTTCGGCCTCGATGTGCCGCTGGCGACAGAGCTCGGCCTGGAGCTTCGCGCGTCCGGCCTCGACGTGCCGCAGGACATCCTGACGGATGATGAGCTCACCTCTGCGCTCGTCACACTCGCGGATTATCCGCACGGCTTGACTGCTGCCACAAGAGAGGGGAGGGGTTGACTTGTCCATCACGTTAGAACATGTCGCGTATGTCTACATGCCCGGCACGCCGTTTGAGCATCAGGCGCTCGGCGATATCTCTGCCGTTATCGAGGAGGGCTCACTGACGGCCATCGCCGGCCACACGGGGTCGGGCAAGTCGACGCTCCTGCAGCAGTTCAACGGACTCTTGCAGCCGACGGCAGGCCGCGTGCTCGTCGATGATGTCGACATCAACCCCAAGGCGAAGAAGGATTGCGCGGCGGCCAGGGCCATGCGCCTCAAGGTCGGCATGGTCTTCCAGTACGCCGAGCAGCAGCTCTTCGAGGAAACCATCGAGAAGGACATCGCCTTTGGCCCGAAGAGCCTCGGGCTGTCCGAGGAGGAGACGGCAGAGCGCGTCAAAGAGGCGATGCGGCTCATGCATCTCGACTATGAGACGTACCGCAAGCGCTCGCCGCTCGCGCTCTCAGGCGGCCAGATGCGCCGCGTGGCGATAGCAGGCGTGCTGGCCCTGCGGCCGAAGTACCTCGTCCTCGACGAGCCTGTCGCCGGCCTCGACCCGCGCGGCCGTGAGGAACTGGTGAAGACCATCCGCCATCTGCACGATAGGGAACACGTCACGATCATCCTAGTCTCCCATAATATGGACGATATCGCGCGGCTGGCCGACCACGTGCTCATCATGAACCAGGGACGGCTCGTCTGCGATGCTTCGCCGCGCGAGGCCTTCGCGCAGGAGAATCTGCTCGAAGGGGCCGGCCTCAAGCTGCCACACGTCATGGCGCTGATGAAAGAGCTTCGCGCCAAGGGCCTGCCGGTGCGCATGGACTGCCTGACCATCGAAGAGGCGAAGCGGGAAATCTTGAACGTCTTGAAGGCTGTGAAGGGCAAAGGAGGCAAAAAACATGCTCAGTGACATCACGATTGGGCAGTACTTCCCCGGCAATTCCATCCTGCACCGGCTTGACCCGCGCACGAAGGTCGTGCTGCTCTTCTTCTACCTCGTCCTGATCTTCCTCTGCAAGAGCGGCATCTCCTATGGCGTGATGACGGTGTTGACGGCAGTCTTGATGCTGCTCTCCAAGGTGCCCATGCGCATGATGCTGCGCTCGCTGAGACCGCTCTGGTGGATCATCCTCTTCACCTTCGTCGTGCACATCTTCAGCACGCCGGGCGAGGAACTCTGCAAGGTCGCCTTCCTGAGCGTGACAGCGGAGGGCATCGTCGAGGGTTTCTATATCTGCCTGCGCCTTGTGCTCTTGATCCTCCTATCCTCGCTGCTGACCTTCACGACGAGCCCGCTGAAGCTCACAGATGCGATGGAGGCCCTGCTCTCGCCGGGCAAGCGCGTCGGCGTGCCGGCACATGAGCTCGCGATGATGATGACGATTGCCCTGCGCTTCGTGCCGACGCTCATCCAGGAGACGGACCGCATCATGAAGGCGCAGCAGTCGCGCGGTGCAGATTTCATGACCGGCAGCATCATGAAGCGCATGCAGGCATTCGTGCCCGTGCTCGTGCCGCTCTTCCTGTCGGCCTTCCGCCGCGCCGATGACCTCGCGATGGCGATGGAGGCGCGCTGCTACCGCGGCGGCGAGGGCAGGACGCAGATGAAGGCCCTGAAGATCACGAGCATCGACTATGTGGCCTGGGGCTTCAGCATCCTGCTGATTGCGGCAGTGCTGGCCCTCCGATGAATCGATGAACTCTATGAACAACAGAAAGGACTTCATGCAGCGATGAAACGAGAACACAAGGCGGAAATGAAGGCGCGCGCGCGCAATATCGTCCTCAAGGTCGCCTATGACGGCACGGCCTACCACGGCTTCCAGCGCCAGACGCCGCCAGTCGTTGCCGTGCAAAATATATTGGAAGAGAAACTGCAGGTGGTCTTCGGCGATTCCATCGAGCTCGCGGCATCGGGCCGCACGGATGCCGGCGTCCATGCCTACGGTCAGGTCGTCAACTTCTTCACGGATGGGCGCATCCCCACGGACCGCATTGTGCGCGCTGTCAACAGCCTGCTGCCCTCGGACATCGTCGTGCGGGCGGCGGGGGAGGCAGACCGCGACTTCAGCGCGCGCCACAGTGCGAAGAGCAAGACGTACATCTACCGCATCCAGCGCGGCGAAGTGCCTGATCCCATGACGGCGCGCTACGCCTGGTACATCCGGCGGCCGCTCGATGTCGCCGCCATGCGCGAGGCGTTCGGCTACATCCTCGGCACGCACGATTTCTCCGCCTTCCGCGCGAGTGGCGGTGCGCCGATGAGCCCCGTGCGCACGATGTACGAAGCGGCCGTCGAAGAAGCGGCGGGCAATCAGCTCGTCTGCCGCATCCACGGCAATGGCTTCCTCTATCACATGGTCCGCAACATCATCGGCACGGTCGCGAATGTCGGCCTCGGCATCATCACGCCGCAGCGCTTCCAGGAGATCCTCGACGGATGCGACAGGACGAAGGCTGCGGCGACAGCGCCGGCCTGCGGCCTCTTCCTCGAAGAAGTCGACTACGGCGAGCGCTTCCATTTCTGATCCAGCAACTTCTCCGCGTTTTGAGCCGCTCTGCTCCAGACTATTGGCAGAACGGCTCGTTTTGTGCTGTGATGTCCGGACTTGCGAACGAGTCGCAGATGGGTTAGAATAAAATGTGACCCTCGAAACAGGGGGGCTTATTCACTTATTTTCCAGAATCAATTCAAGACACTAGGTGGTGTGAATATGAAATCTGTATTGAATGTGGGGATTGATGTCGGTTCGACGACCATCAAGCTCGTCGTTCTCGACCATGAGAAGAAGATCCTCTACAAGAATTATGCGCGCCATTTCTCGGAGATCGGCAATGCCTTGCAGGAGAATCTGACGCATCTGAAATCCATCGTCGGCGAGAAGAAGTTCTCGTTTGCCCTGACGGGTTCAGCCGGCATGGGCATCGCTCAGCGCATTGGCCTGCCCTTCGTACAGGAGGTCATCGCCTGTGCCGCAGCGGTCAAAGCGCTCATCCCGCAGACGGATACCGTCGTCGAGCTCGGCGGCGAGGATGCGAAGATCACGTACTTCGGCGATGCGCCGGAGCAGCGCATGAATGGCGTCTGCGCCGGCGGCACGGGCTCGTTCATCGATCACATGGCCTCGCTCTTGTCGACCGATGCCAAGGGGCTCGACGACCTCGCGGTTAAAGGCAAGCAGATCTACACGATCGCCTCGCGCTGCGGCGTCTTCGCCAAGACGGATATCCAGGCGCTCATGAACGACGGTGCCGAAAAGGCGGATATTGCGCTGTCGATTTTCCAGGCGGTCGTCAATCAGACCATTGGCAACCTCGCGCAGGGCAGGCCGATAAGCGGCCACGTCGCCTTCCTAGGCGGCCCGCTGCACTTCCTGCCGGAGCTGCGCAAGCGCTTCATCGAGACGCTGAAGCTCGACGATGAACATGTCGTTCACGTCGACTACGGCAATTACTTCGTCGCCATGGGTGCGGCGCTCTCTGACGAGGCAGAGGTCATCGACGTCGCGCGCCTCGAGCAGAGCATCGCGAAAGCGAAGGAAGCTGCTGCAAGGGAGACGCGCAAGGCGGACTTCACGCTGTTCGAGGACCGCGCGGACTATGAGGCATTCAAGGCTCGCCACGACAAGGACAAGGTAAGGCGCGGCGACCTTAGCGCGTACCGCGGCCCTGTCTACATCGGCATCGATGCGGGCTCGACGACGACGAAAATCACGGCCATCGGCAAGGACAAGGAGATCCTCTACACCTCGTACGGCAGCAATCAGGGCTCGCCCTTAAAGACGGTCGTCAAGGAGATGAAGGGCCTCTATGCGGCGCTGCCGGAGGGCACGCAGATTGCGGGCGCGATGACGACGGGCTACGGTGAGGCCATTGTCAAGGCTGCCCTGCACGCTGACGGCGGCGAGGTCGAGACGTTCGCACACCTGCGGGCGGCACAGGAATTCTGCCCGGATGTCACCTTCGTGCTCGACATCGGCGGCCAGGACATGAAGTGCTTCTTCGTCAAGGACGGCAGTATCGGCAACATCACGCTCAACGAGGCGTGCTCGGCCGGCTGCGGCTCCTTCATCCAGAACTTCGCCGAGGGCCTGCACATGACGCCGGCGGAGTTCGCGGCCAAGGCCATCGACTCGAAGGCACCTGTCGACCTCGGCACGCGCTGCACGGTCTTCATGAACTCGAAGGTCAAGCAGGCGCAAAAAGAGGGCGCTGACGTCGCCGACATCTCGGCCGGCATCGCGTTCTCCGTCATCAAGAATGCGCTCTTCAAGGTCATGCAGCTCAAGGATGTCCGCGAGCTCGGCGACCACATCGTCGTGCAGGGCGGCACATTCTACAACGACGCCGTGCTGCGCTGCATGGAGAAACTCCTGGACCGTGACGTCATCCGCCCCGATATCGCGGGCCTGATGGGCGCCTATGGCGCGGCCATCCTCGCGATGGAGGCGGCAGAGGAAGCCGGCACGCAGCAGTCGAGCCTGCTGTCGCCAGATGAGCTCGACCATTTCTCTGTCGCGACGAGTTCCTACCGCTGCCGCGGCTGCGGCAACAAGTGCCTGATCACGATGCAGAAGTTCCCGGACGGCGGCAAGTACTTCACGGGCAACCGCTGCGAGCGCGGCATCGGCGGCCAGAAGAAGGACTCCGACACGCCGAACATCTACCAGTACAAGTACGAGCGTCTGTTCAAGTACTACGAGCCGCTCGAGCAGCCCGTGCGCGGCACGATCGGCCTGCCGCGCGTGCTCAACATGTACGAGGACTACCCGTTCTGGTTCACGTTCTTCACGAAGCTCGGCTACCGCGTCGTGCTCTCGGGCAAGTCGAGCGCGAAGATGTACTTCAAGGGCATGGCGACGGTGCCGTCCGACTCGCTCTGCTACCCGGCCAAGATTGCACACGGCCACATCATGGACCTCATCGAGAAGGGCATCACGAAGATCTTCTACCCGTGCGAGCCCTACAACATGGTCGACGACAAGCACCCGTCTGAGAACCACTACAACTGCCCGATTGTCGCTTCGTACGCTGAGAACATCCGCGGCAACATGGACATCCTGCGCGAGAAGCACATCGACTTCCTGCAGCCGTTCCTGCCAATCAACGACGAGAAGCGCATGGCCGCGCGCCTCTACGAGGAACTCGCCCATGAGGGCCTGAAGAAAGAGGAGATTGTCGAGGCTGTCGACGAGGCCTACAAGGAGCTTGCCCAGTACCGCCAGGATGTGCGCGACTACGGCGCCAAGATCCTCGAGCGCGTCGAGAAGACGGGGGAGCAGGTCATCATGCTCGTCGGCCGCCCCTATCACATCGACCCGGAGATCAACCACGGCATCCCGGAGATGATCCAGAGCTACCATCTGCCCATCATCTCGGAAGACGCCGTCTACCACGTGCCGGTCAAGGCGGCGAATCTCAAGATCGTCAACCAGTGGAGTTACCACGCGCGCCTCTACCATGCGGCGCAGTTCGTCGCAGAGCACCCGAACTTCACGCTGATCCAGTTCAGCTCCTTCGGCTGCGGCCTCGATGCGCTGACGACGGGCCAGGTCAAGGACATTCTCGAGGCCCACAACCGCATCTACACGATGATCAAGCTCGATGAAGTCTCGAACCTCGGCGCCGCCCGCATCCGCCTGCGTTCCCTGATGGCCGCGCTCGCGCGCCGCAAGCCCGTGCCGTATCAGGAAGTCAAGCCAATCGAGCGACCGCACTTCACCGCGGAGTGCAAGAAAACGCACACGATCCTCGCACCGCAGATGGCCCCAATCCATTTCGAGCTCATCAAGTCGGTTATGCGCGATTTCGGCTACAACCTCGTCGTGCCGGAGATGCCGGACAAGGAAGCCATCGACCTCGGCCTGCGCTACGTCAACAACGACATGTGCTACCCATCCATCGTCGTCATCGGCCAGCTCATCGCCGCGCTGAAGTCGGGTGAGTACGACCCCGACCACACGAGCATCGCGATGTTCCAGACCTGCGGTGCCTGCCGCGCGACGAATTACATGAGCGTCCTGCGCCAGGCCCTCAAGTACGCGGGCTTCCCGCAGGTGCCGGTCTTCGCCGTGCACGGCCTGCCGGAGGAGACGGATGCCTTCCGCCTCACGCGCCCGATGCTCATCGCCGCCATCAAGGCCGCGATCTTCGGCGATCTCCTGCAGAACGTCAAGAATCGCATGATGCCGTATGAGCTCCAGAAGGGTGAGACGCAGCGTCTCTTCGACAAGTGGATGGCAAAGTGCAAGGACGTCCTCAAGGACGGCGGCTACTTCAAGTTCCAGCGCACGATCAAGCAGATTGTCAAGGAATTCGACAATATCCCGATCGATGAAGAACTCTGGAAGCCGAAAGTCGGCATTGTCGGCGAGATCCTCGCGAAGTATCACCCGGTTGCGAACAACCACATCGAGAAGGTCCTGATGGAGGAGGGCTCGGAGGTCGTCATGCCGGACTTCGTCGACTTCTTCCTCTACTCGGCCTCCGACCCGATTGTCAAGCACAGGCTGCTCGACGGCAAGAAGCGGAACAGCTTCTTCGGGCGCATGTTCATCAACATCATCAACTTCTACCGCGCGCCGATGCGCAAGGCCCTCAAGAACAGCCGCCACTTCCTCGCACCGCACAAGATCGACGAGACGGCCAAGCTCGCCTCGCGCCATGTCAGCCTCGGCAACATGGCAGGCGAAGGCTGGTTCCTGACCGGCGAGATGGTCAAACTCATTGACGAGGGCGTGCCCAATGTCATCTGCCTCCAGCCATTCGGCTGCCTGCCGAACCACATCACCGGCAAGGGCGTCATGCACGAGCTGCGCGAGAGTTACACGGGAGCCAACCTCACCGCCATCGACTGCGATGCAGGCTCTTCTGAGGTCAATCAGCTCAACCGCATCAAGCTCATGCTCGCCGTCGCGAAAGAGCGCGGCCCCAAGCAGGAGAAAGAGGTGGAGAAGAGCAGCGAGGGAATGCGAGGGTGATTGGCGGTGCTGATTCGTTGAGGTGAGAGGCGTTTGGCAAAGAGATGGATTACCGGTGCTGGATTCGTTGAAATGAGTAGCGGTTGGCAAGGGGCCGGGGGGGGGGGTATGTCCCGGCTTCATCGCTCCGTTAAATGGGACCCATGCCGATGCGTAGTGCTAGGCTGCTTCGCCGCCTGCCGCGGCGCCTTACACGGTAATAGGGGCTGAAAAGTCCTCGGGCCCCATCCCTGCGGGCAATCACTGCGCTCCTGCAGGCGGTACACACCACCCCGGCCTCAGCTCATACCGCTTTCTAAGAGTCCGCTCTAGCTCCATTTTTGCAGATGGAGTAGGGCGGGCTCTTTTTGATTGCCGATGCTGGATTCGCTGAAGTGAGTCGCATTTGGCAAGGGGCCGGTGGGACATGTTCCGGCTTCGTCGCTCTGCTAAATGGCCCCTATGGTGTTTCCAGCAACGAAGGAGCTTCGCCGCCTGCCGCGGCATTCTTACATTGCGACTTGAGGCTAATGGAGTGTTAGGGGCCATCCCTGCGGGCAGCCGCGCCGCTCCTGCAGGCGCAACATGTCTCCCCGACCTCGATGTCAAAGCGCCGCGGCAGGCGGCGAGGTGTGGGGGCGGTGGGGCGTTTCATGCGGCTCATTTAACGGAGTGACGAAACCGGAAGGGTACCACCCCGGCGCTTCGCTGCTCGATGAAAGAAGAGGGCGGCAGCGACGAAGCTGAAATACATCCCCCCTCCCTACGATACGAATCCTGATTTCAAGGACACCTGACCCATTTCTTGACATTTTTCCCATCTGCCGTTATGATGGAGATATAAAAATCCTATCTATCTTTATGTGACGGGAGACGATAACACATGAAAGAGTATAAGCCGTTCAAATCCGGAAAAGTTCGTGAGGTTTACGATGCAGGCGACAGCATCATCATGGTTGCGACAGACCGCATCTCCGCATTCGACCACATCCTCAAGAACAAGATCACGAAGAAGGGCAAAGTCCTGACGCAGATGTCGAAGTTCTGGTTCGACTTCACGAAGGACATCATTCCGAACCACATGATCTCGGTGGACAATAACGACATGCCGGAGTTCTTCCAGCAGCCGCAGTTCCTCGGCAACAGCATGAAGTGCAAGAAACTCACGATGCTGCCGATGGAGTGCATTGTCCGCGGCTATATCACGGGCAGCGGTTGGGCAAGCTATCAGGAGAACGGCACGATTTGCGGCATCAAGCTGCCGGCTGGCCTCAAGGAATCCGAGAAGCTGCCTGAGCCGATCTTCACGCCGAGCACGAAGGCAGAGCTCGGCGACCACGACGAGAATGTCTCCCTCGAGCAGGGTGCTGCTGTCTTCGAGAAGGAGTTCCCGGGCCATGGCATGGAGTATGCCGAGAAACTGCGCGACTACACGATTGCCATCTACAAGAAGTGCGCAGAATACGCTCTTTCGCGCGGCATCATCATCGCCGACACGAAGTTCGAGTTCGGCCTCGATGAGGAGGGCAACATCGTCCTCGGCGACGAGGTCCTGACGCCGGACAGCTCCCGCTTCTGGCCGCTCGAAGGTTATGAGGCAGGCAAGCCGCAGCCGTCGTACGACAAGCAGTTCGTCCGCGACTGGCTCAAGGCAAACCCGGATAGCGACTACAAGCTGCCGCAGGATGTCATCGACAAGACGATTGCCAAATACGTAGAAGCCTACAAGATGATCACGGGCAAGGATCTCGACTGACCCTTGTCTCTTGCTCCCGGCCTGGCCGGGGGCTTTTCCTTTTGTGCAAGGACACCTGTCCTGTTTTTTGTTGACAGCCCAGATTTTTACCGTTATCATTAATGTATGAAATGATGTATTGCTTGAGTGTATAACAGGAGATGATAATCCATGAAAGCAGCTGTTATCATGGGAAGCGACTCCGACTGGCCAATCCTGAAGCCAGCCGTTGAGCTCTTGAAACAGTTTGGTATCGAGTCGGAAGTGACGGTCGCTTCCGCGCACCGCACGCCGGCCAAGGTCCGTGAATTCGTCGAGTCGGCTCCCGCCAAGGGCGTCGGCGTCTTCATTGTCGGTGCAGGCGCTGCCGCACATCTCGCCGGTGTCGTGGCAAGCTACACGACGCTGCCGGTTATCGGCGTGCCGATCAATGCGACGTCGCTCAACGGCATGGACGCACTGCTCTCGACGGTGCAGATGCCGTCGGGCATCCCCGTGGCGACGATGGCCATCAACGGTGCGAAGAACGCTGCCATCTTTGCTGTCGAGATGTTCTCGATTGCAGATGATGACCTCAAGAAGAAGCTCGCTGACTACCGCGCCGATATGGTCGCCGGTGTCGAGAAGAAGGCTGCACGCGTTGCGGCTCAGCTCTGAGCCGCGTCTTTAGCGGCCTTCAGGCTCCATCAAGTCCCTTTGATAAGAAAATGTATCGTCAAGAGAAAAGGAAGAAGCAGAACAACCATGTATGATAATGGCTACAACCCAGAACCGAAGTGGAAAGAGGAATGCGGCGTTTACGGCGTGTACTCCCATACGGAAGATGTCTCCGGTCTGACGTATCTCGGCCTCTACGCCCTGCAGCATCGCGGGCAGGAGAGTGCCGGCATCGCCATCACGGATGGCGCCTGGATGGATGTGACGCGCGGCATGGGCCTCGTCAATGAAGTATTCCGCCATCAGGTCCCGCACATGGAGAATCAGTGCATTGCCGTCGGCCATGTGCGCTATTCGACGACGGGCTCGAGCCTGCTCGCTAACACGCAGCCGCTGCTCGTCAACTATGCGGGCGGCAAGATCGCGCTTGCCCACAACGGCAATCTGACGAATGCTGCTGAGATTCGCCATGACCTCGAGCAGCAGGGCACGATCTTCCAGACGTCCATCGATTCGGAAGTCATTGTGAACCTTGTCGCGCGCTCCCACAAGGAGACGATCGAGGAGCGCATCATCGAGAGCCTCAAGATGGTCAAGGGCTGCTATTGCCTGGCCATCATGACGGAGGAGAAGCTCATCGGCGCCCGCGATCCGCAGGGGTTCCGTCCGCTCTGCATCGGCAAGACAGAGGAGGGCAGCTGGATCCTCTCGTCGGAGACTTGCGGCCTCGATGTCGTCGGCGCTGAGTTCGTGCGCGATGTCCTGCCGGGTGAGATGGTCGTCATCGACCAGGACGGTCTCAAGTCGTATCCGTTCGCGACGGACGAGAAGAAGGCCGGCTGCATCTTCGAGCACATCTACTTCGCACGTCCGGACTCCGTCATCGACGGCCAGAGCGTCCACGAAGCGCGCTTCCTCATGGGGCGCGAGCTCGCGCGCGAGTCGGGCTTCAAGGGCGATATCGTCATCTCCGTCCCGGACTCCGGCACGACGGCAGCGACGGGCTTTGCTTATGAATCGGGCATCCCGTTCGTCGAGGGCCTGATCAAGAACCGCTACATCGGCCGTACCTTCATCCAGCCGACGCAGAAGAAGCGCGACACGGCAGTCAAGCTCAAGCTCAATGCCATCCGCTCCGTCGTCGAGGGCAAGTCGGTCATCATGGTTGATGACTCCATCGTCCGCGGCACGACGAGCGGCAAGATCGTCCGCATGCTCCGGAACGCCGGGGCAAAGGCTGTACACGTCTGCATCAGCAGTCCGCCAATCGGCTATCCATGCTTCTATGGCATCGATACCAGCGTCCGCAAGGAACTCATTGCCGCGACGAAGTCCGTCGAGGAGATCCGCGAGTTCATCGGTGCGGATTCCCTGCACTTCCTGAGCATCGATGGCCTCAAGAGATGTGTGCCGAACCTCAATGCAGAGGACATGTGCTACGCCTGCTTCAACAGTGCCTACCCGATCAAGGACGGCGCAAAGCCGGCAGGCGACAGCAAGTACGTCTTCGAGCAGCGCAAGTGCTGAAGGCGAGCCACAGGATTTTGTCAGACAGGATAAGACAGGATAGGAAAGGAACCAGGAGATCAAATGGCAGAACAACTTACCTATAAGGATTCCGGCGTCGATATCGATGCTGGCAACTACTCCGTCAAACTCATCAAGGACAGCGTCAAGGCGACGTATCGTCCGGAGGTCCTCGGCGACCTCGGCGGCTTCGGCGGTCTTTTTGCGCTGAATTCCGGCAAGTACAAGGAGCCGGTCCTCGTCTCCGGCACGGATGGTGTCGGCACGAAGCTGCGCCTCGCTTTCATGCTCGACAAGCACGACACGATCGGCCAGGATGCTGTTGCCATGTGCGTCAACGACATCCTCGTACAGGGCGCCGAACCGCTCTTCTTCCTCGACTACCTCGCCGTCGGCAAGCTCGACCCGGAGCAGGTCGCCTCTGTCGTCAAGGGCGTCGCGAATGCCTGCAAGGAGTCCGGCTGCGCTCTCATCGGCGGCGAGACGGCTGAGATGAGTGGCTTCTACCCGGTCGGTGAGTACGACATCGCTGGCTTTGCCGTCGGCGTCGTCGAGAAGTCGAAGGTCATCACGAGCGAGCGCGTCAAGGAAGGCGATGTGCTCTTAGGCCTACCTTCCTCCGGTGTCCATTCGAACGGCTATTCCCTCGTGCGCAAGATCTGCTTCGAGCACAAGGGCTTCAAGGGCGACGAGTACATCGACGAGCTCGGCAAGACGATTGGCGAGGAACTCCTGACGCCGACGCGCCTCTATCCGAAGACATGCCTGCCGCTCATCGAGAAATTCGACATCCACGGCATGGTCCACATCACGGGAGGCGGCTTCTACGATAACATCCCGCGCGCACTGCCTGAGGACATGGCCGTCGAGATCGACAGCTCCGTCTGGCAGATGCCGACGATTTTCCGCCTGCTTCAGCAGTGGGGCAATGTCGACTGGCATGAGATGTACCGCACGTTCAACATGGGCATCGGCATGGTCATCATGGCCAGCCGCGAGGAGGCCGACAAGATCAAGGCGCACCTCGAAGCCGAGCATGAGACGGTCTACGAGATCGGCCGCGTCGTCCGCGGCAATCACGATGTGACGATCAAAGGCGGCGTGTTCGATGAGTAAGCAAGTATTGGGCGTGCTGTGCTCCGGCCGCGGCACCGACCTCCAGTCCATCATCGATGCTATCGGCCGCGGTGAAGTCGATGCGACGATTGCCGTCGTGTTGACCGACAAGCCGGATGCCTACGCGCTGACGCGCGCTAAAACGGCCGGCATCAAGGCCGTCTGCATTGACCGTAAGCAGTTTGACGTCCGTCAGCCGTTCGAGGAAGCCCTGATCGCGGCCCTCGATGAGGCAGGCGTCACGCTCGTCGTGCTCGCCGGCTTCATGCGCATCCTGACGCCGTACTTCGTGCGCCACTACGCAGGACGCATCATGAACATCCACCCGGCCCTGCTGCCGAGCTTCCCGGGCGCACACGCGCACCGCGATGTGCTCGCCTACGGCGTCAAAGTCAGCGGCTGCACCGTACACTTTGTCGACGAAGGGACCG
Source organism: Mitsuokella jalaludinii (assembly GCF_928722185.1). Classification (NCBI taxonomy): domain Bacteria; kingdom Bacillati; phylum Bacillota; class Negativicutes; order Selenomonadales; family Selenomonadaceae; genus Mitsuokella; species Mitsuokella jalaludinii. The sequence goes on along the minus strand of NZ_CAKMXA010000001.1, from coordinate 840,875 downwards.
ACAGCGGCCCCATCATCCTGCAGGCCGCCGTGCCTGTGCTCGATGACGACACCGAGGAGACACTCGGTGCCCGCGTCCTCGAGCAGGAGCACATCATCTACCCGAAAGCCATCCAGCTCTACTGCGAAGGCCGCCTCAAAGTAGAAGGCCGCCACGTGCGCATCCTGTCTGCCAAGCAGTAAACATGCTGGGGATGGGGCTGTGTAAGAAGTAGCTAGGGAAGGGGATGGTGTCCGCCTGCAGAAGCGAAGCGCTTGCCCGAAGGGCTGGCCGACAGATAATCCCCAGCTATGTTCCGCAATGTAAGAACGCCGCGTCAGGCGGCGAACCACCTTTGCCATAAGTAAAGAGGCGAGAAGGCCATTCAGCGAAGCGCCGAAGCCGAAAAAACTCGCCCCTGCCCATGCACGATGTAAACAAACTGAGAAAGAGGTACACACCATGAAGATCAAGCGCGCTCTCATCAGCGTATCGAATAAACAGGGCGTCGTCGAATTCGCCCGCAAGCTCCACGAAGCAGGCGTTGAGATCGTCTCGACGGGCGGCACGATGAAGGCCATCAAAGAGGCCGGTATCCCCGTCACCTATGTCAGCGACGTCACGGGGTTCCCGGAGATCATGGATGGCCGCGTCAAGACCCTGAATCCGTATATCCACGGCGGCATCTTGGCCGTCCGCGACAATCCCGAGCACGTCCGCGAGATGGAGGAGCATCATATCACGGGCATCGACCTCGTCGCCGTCAACCTCTATCCGTTCAAAGAGACGATTGCCAAGCCGAACGTCACGCTCGCTGAGGCCATCGAGAACATCGACATCGGCGGCCCGGCCATGGTCCGCGCTGCAGCCAAGAACTTCAAGTTTGTCACGATCATCACGAACCCGGCCCGCTACGATGCCATTGCCGAGCAGGTCGCGAAGAACGGCTGCGTCGACGACCGCACGCGCATGGAGCTCGCACAGGAGGCCTTTGCCCATACGGCCGCTTACGACACGATGATCAAGGATTATCTCGCCGAGCAGCTCAAGAAATAAGGATACGAGCCTTCCCCTGCGGGCGTTTCTATGCCTGCGGGAGAAGGCTGTTTTGTGATTTACGTGATATTGGAGGAACTACCATGAACATCTTAGTGATCGGTTCCGGTGGCCGCGAGCACACGCTGGCCTGGAAACTCGCGCAGTCGCCGAAGGCAACGAAGCTCTACGCTGTGCCGGGCAATCCGGGCATGGCTGATGTCGCCGAGTGCATCGGAGACGTCGACATCTGCGACAACGAAGCCCTCGTCAAGCTCGCCGAGGAGAAGGCCATCGACCTCGTCGTCGTCGGCCCGGAAGTCCCCTTGACGAATGGCGTCGTCGATGCCATGAACAAGGCCGGCATCAAGGCCTTTGGCCCGCGCAAACTCGCAGCCGAGATCGAGGGCTCCAAGTCCTTCACCAAGAACCTCATGAAGAAGTACGGCATCCCGACAGCCAAGTACGAAGTCTTCACCGATGCCGAAGCAGCCCGCGACTACATCAAGAAGGAGGGCGCCCCAATCGTCATCAAGGCCGACGGCCTTGCCGCCGGCAAGGGCGTCATCGTCGCCATGACACTCGACGAGGCACTCGATGCCGTCCACGAGATCATGGATGACGCCGCCTTCGGCAAGGCAGGCAGCCGCGTCGTCATCGAGGAGTTCATGGACGGTGAGGAAGCCTCCCTCTTAGCCTTCACCGACGGCAAGACCATCTGCCCGATGGTCAGTTCCCAGGACCACAAGCGCGCCTACGACGGCGACAAAGGCCCCAACACCGGCGGCATGGGCACCTATGCACCGGCACCGGTCATGACCGACGAGATGGTGAAGATTGCCACCGAGCGCATCTTGAAGCCGACCATCGCCGCTATGGCAAAAGAAGGCAGGCCCTATAAAGGCTGCCTCTACGCCGGCCTCATGATCACCAAAGAAGGTCCGAAAGTCGTCGAGTTCAACGCCCGCTTCGGCGACCCCGAGACGCAGGTCGTCCTGCCGCTCCTCAAGAGCGATCTCGTCGACATCATGCTCGCCTGCGCCGACGGCACCCTCGACGAAGAGCACATCGAATGGAGCAATGGGGCAGCAGTCTGCGTCGTCATCGCCTCCGGCGGCTACCCGAAAGCCTACAAGAAAGGCTTCCCGATTGATGGCCTTGAAAAAGCAAAAGCCCTCGGCACCCTCGTCTTCCATGCCGGCACCGCCGAGAAAGACGGCAAGATCGTGACGAGCGGCGGACGCGTTCTCGGCGTCGTCGCCACAGCCGAAGATATCCGCACTGCCGTCGACAAAGCCTATAAGGGCGTCAACGCCATCACCTTCGAAGGCGCCTTCCACCGCACGGACATCGCCCATCGCGCCCTCGAGCGCCTGACCGATAAATAAGACAATTTATCCCACTGGTAAAAAGACACGGCCCATATGCCGTGTCTTTTTTATTGGTCTTCCATATCTGAAAAAGTGAGTGCGAGCGAAGCAAAGCACGCCCTAGAACATCGAGGAAAGGGCAGTACCTAGGAAAGAGGTGGGGAATTTTGCCTGCAGAAGTGCTTGCCCGTATGGTTGGCCGGTAGGCAGTAGCTAGGGAAGGGGGATGGTTTTCGCCTGCAGAAGCGGAGTGATTGCCCGTAGGGCTGGCCGACAGAGATGCTTGCTAGGTAATGCGATGTCAGAACGCCGCGTCAGGCGGCGAAGTCACTTAGAAAAAAAAGCAAAGTCGAGGAGGCCATTTAACGGAGCGCCGAAGCCGAAAATCATCCCCCTTCCCCTTATGAGATGTCAACCAGCCTCACGCACGAAAAAAGCCGCCAGCAAAAGCTGACGACTTGAACATTCAATGGTCGGGATGACAGGATTCGAACCTGCGGCCTCATCGTCCCGAACGATGCGCGCTACCAAACTGTGCCACATCCCGTAGTCACAAGAGATATTATACGAAGAATCTATTCTCTTGTCAACACTTTTTACAAAAATAATTCTGCTACGAAAAAAGCCATCCGCAAGAGCAGATGGCTTGAACATTCAATGGTCGGGATGACAGGATTCGAACCTGCGGCCTCATCGTCCCGAACGATGCGCGCTACCAAACTGTGCCACATCCCGTAGTCACAAGAAATATTATACGAAGAATCCACACTCCTGTCAACACCTTTTTCGAAAAAATTTCTTCAGGCTGCCATGAGATAGAAAAAATATGTTCGTAGCGCAAGAAAAAGCCAGATGAAAAGCAGGATTTTCACCAGGTGAGAACGAAATACCCCATATAATCAGAAAATCATTCATCTTCGCATAGGAGGGGTTAATATGGGCAGAATCCAGAAAATCTTAGTACCAGTCGACGGTTCCGTCAACGGCTGCAAGGCCGTCGATGAGGCAATCTTCTTCGCCGAGAAATGCAAAGCCGACCTCGATTTCGTCTACGTCGCCAGCAACATCAACAAAGACATCCCGAGCCACATCGTCTTCGATCGCATTTGGGAGAAACTGCCGGACGACATCAAGGCCTCCAAGCACGTTGAGACGGGCAACATCCCGAAAGCCATCATGCGCGTAGCCACCGAAGAGCACAGTGACCTCATCATCATGGGCAGCCGCGGCCTCGGCCTCTTCAAGGGCGCACTGATCGGCAGTGTCAGCCAGAAAGTCGTCGAAGAATCCCCGATTCCAGTCATGGTCATCAAGTAACTCCAGAACTACACGAAAAGACTGCCTCTGCACAGCAGCAGAAGCTCGCGGGCGGCCGTCTTTTGAGAAAGAAAGGGACTGCCGTCCGCACGGCAGTCCCTTTCTTTCTCTTCTGTTCGCTCTGTGGTATAATCAGGACAGGTATCCTATGTACATCTTCTATGGTTAGGAGTTTCTTATGCGTTTAAAGACTTATCGGACGTCCATCCTGCTCGGCGTGACGTTCACGATCCTCTTGTCGGCGTTCTGGTTCCTGCCGCAGCTGGCGTTCATCATCTTCATTTCGCTGCTCTTACAGCTGCTCTTGACGCCGCTCGTCGACCGGCTCGAGTCCCGGATGAACCGCGGGCTCGCGGCGGCAATCGTGCTCATTGGCTTTCTCACCGTCTGCGGCGGGCTGCTGCTGCTCGTCTCGAGTACGTTCATCCCGACGTTCACGCGGTTCGTCACGGATTTCCCGCAGATCACGGAGAAACTGCAACAGGCGCCTCTGATTCACGACAATGTCTACCTGACGGATGAATTCGAGCAGTTCTGGCTCGAGCTCAAGGCGGCAAGCATTGATGCGCTGAAATCATCGCTGACGATCCTGCTCTCAATCTTCAGCAAGTTCATCGACATGGTCATCATCATCTTTGTCACCTTCTACCTGCTCAAGGACGGCAATGATATCAAGATCTATCTCGCGAGCCTCTTCCCGCAGCGCGACTACAGCCGAGTGCTCGCGCTCTTCAACCGCATCCTCTCAGCTCTGCGCACGTACATCTGCAGCCAACTCGTCATCTGCAGCCTGACGGCCGTCATCGTCTTCCTCTACTACACCTCGCGAAGCCTGCCTTACGCCTCGGTCTTCGCGATGGTATCCGGCATCAGCGAGTTTGTGCCGGTGCTCGGCCCGACTGTCGCCTCGATCTTCGGTATCCTGCTGACGGCGACTGTCGACCCGTGGGTGGCCGTCCAGACGGCAGGCTTCTATTTGATCTTGACACAGGTCAACCACAATCTCGTCTATCCGACGCTGATCGGCAAGTCCCTGAATCTGCATCCAATCGCCATCATCCTCGGCATCATCTTAGGCGGCGAAGTGCTCGGCCCGGCCGGCATGTTCCTCGCAGTGCCCTTCATCGTCATCTGCAAGCTCGTCATCGAGGACATCTATCAGGACCGACTCGAGACAATAAAAAAACTCCGCACGTCCCGCTGGCTGACCAAGGAGAAGCACGAAGACCGTTGAATGTATCCTGCGACAAAAAAGCAGCGCTTCCCGCCTGCGGCAGGACATCTTGAATCAGATGCCCTCGCCGTCAAGGCCGGTGAAGCGCTGTTTTTCTGTGCGTTCGATCTGCATGAGGCGTCCCTTGCGGATGACGAGCACGAGCCTGCCGTACTGCAGCAGGCGGAATTCCTTGCGGATGCGCGCGGCGAGCTCCGTGAGGACGCGCTCGGGGTAGGGGGGCTTTGCATCTTCGGTGTCGTGCCAGCAGTCGAGGCGCTTTTTCTCGCTCCATTCGACCTGCATGAGGACGCCGTCCTGCGCGACGAGGACCATCTCGCCGTAGCTAATGGTGCAGAGGCCTTGGAGGATGTAGGCCATTGCTTTCTGTGGGATTTCGCCTGGGGCTGGTCTGATTCCGGGCATGAGATCGCCTCTTTCCAGATTAATGTATAGTAAACAAATATGTATTTATATACTGCTTTTATCATAGTATAGATGGAGCGAAAAGTCAAGGGAAGCCAAGATGCAGGAAATCTTTTTGTCACTGTAACTCAGTAACAGAAGGTGGCCGCAACATCTGCTATACTGAGGTCAGAAAGCAAGAGAGCCGCTCCGCACGGCAGCGACATGCGGAAGACAGATAACGGAGGGATAGTATGACGAAGGAACGCAAGACAAAAGATGTCATCATCATCGGTGCCGGCATGGCCGGCCTTACGGCAGCGCTCTACGCAGGGCGTTCGAATCTCTCGACGCTCGTGCTCGAGAATGCCATCGTCGGCGGGCAGATCGCCAACGCCGTCGGTATCGAGAATTACCCGGGCTTTACAAAGGTCAGCGGCAGCGACCTGATGACGACCGTCCAACAGCAGGCCGAAGCAGCTGGTGCCGAAGTCGATGAGTTCGACATGATCGAGCGCGTCGACCTCATGGGCAAGACGAAGATTGTCGAGACGCAGAGCTATATCTACGAGGCCAAGGTCGTCATCATCACTTCCGGCATGGAGCGCCGCAAGCTGCCGCTCAAGGAAGAGGCGAAGTATAGCGGCCGCGGCGTCCACTACTGTGAGCTCTGCGACGGCCACATGTATCAGGACAAGGTTATCTCCGTCATGGGCGGCGGCAATGCCGCAGTCGATGCGGCGAACTTCCTGACGAAGTATGCCAAGGAGCTCTACCTCATCCATCGCTCGAAGCTGCGCGCCGACAAGGCATCGCAGGACAAGCTCTTCGCCAATCCGAAGGTCAAAGTGCTGCTCGAGACGGAAATCCGCGCTCTGCACGGTGAAGGCCGCCTGACGAGCATCACCATCTACGACAAGGCAAAGGGTGAGGAGCGCGAGCTGCCCGTCGATGCCATCTTCGTCAACATCGGCGTCGTGCCGAACACCCACCTCTTCGAGGGACAGGTCAAGATGACGGAGAGCGGCCGCATCCTCGCCGGTGAGGATTGCCGCACGAATCTTCCCGGCGTCTTCGCTGCCGGCGATGTGCGAGAGAAGGAAATCCGCCAGCTGACAACAGCAGCGGCCGACGGCACGACAGCCGCCCTGCTCGCCGAGAAGTACATCGAATCTCTGTAAGTGGTTAACAAGAATATCTCGTCATTATTTCTGTATAGGAGGAATCATCATGGTAAAAGTCTATTCTATCACGCAGTGCCCCTGGTGCGATAAAGTCAAAAAATACCTGAAATCCAGAGGTGTGGCCTACGAGGAGCACAACATCGAGCTCAGCGATGCCGACCGCGACGAATGCTACAAGATCTCCGGCGACCTCATCGTGCCTGTCACGACCGTCAACGGCAAGGACTTCGTCGTGAGCTTCGACAAAGCCAAGCTCGACGCACTGCTCGGCCTCTGAGCCTTACAATCATACATTCTCCCTCTTAAGCCAGCTATTTTTAGCTGGCTTTTCTGTTACCCCCATACTATAATGGAAGGTGATAACATAGAATGTTTTACGTTAACGATAGGTGGATAGGTGGTATGTATGAAACCGATGTAATCGAATCATTATCATAAATGGTACCAAAAAGGTCAGGGCATCGTCGAATACGCTCTGATTCTTGCCTTTATCGTCGGCATCGCTGCAGCAATCTTTGCCAAGGGCGGGCTGGCCGAGGCCGTCAGCGATGCCTACTTCCAGATATCCAAGACCATTGCCTATGCGATGGATAATACGAAGGAAGGACATCAGAGATTTGCCCAGAGCCAGCTGGAGCAGGGGCTTAAGAGTGCCATACAAAACAGGAAAATCCGTCTTGAAAGCGAGGGGGCATGGGTAGAGCTTGACCTGCAGTCCAACTGGAATGACAAGATAAAGGCGTATGCAAACGGTGGCAGAGATGGAACCGTGGAGGTCAATGGCTGGCCCTACAAGCAATTTACCGGCCTCTGGAATGCAACGGGCCTGGATCCAAGCCACATTGATCTGGATGAGGCGGACCGGGGCAACTGGGCAGGCGTGCGCATTGAAAAAAAGGGGGATGCCTATAACGTCTATTACTTCAACGGCAAATCAGCCAATGTGGAAAATGATGCGCCTACAGCTACCTATCGGGATACTGCGGCGATGCAGAAGCTTTTCGGCAACGGCCAGGCTCCTGCGACATGGAAGCCGTAAACCGCTCACTTCGATGCGGAAAGAGCTGCGGATTTGACAGTTTCGTAAAAATCATGTAGAATTTTCCTGTATGATTATGACTATCACATGAATGGATTTCATTTTGGAGGGACCTACATGAAAAAATCAGCACTGCTGACGGCGGCACTGCTCCTCGTCAGCTCTTCCTATGCGATGGCAGCTCCTATCAACCAGATGGCCAATCACGAGACGGCTGTCGGCGTTGGCACGAAGGAGAGCTACATCGAGCACAAGGTGACGAATAAGGCGACGGTCGGCTTCCAGTATGCGGACCGCGATGAGAAGGGCGACCACAAGGATGCCTACCTGCAGTACGATATCGTCGGCTCTGAACTCAAGGTCATCGGCGGCTACCGCTGGAACCTCCCGAATGATAAGGATAATGCCTTCGCCGGCGTTGCGGTGAGCACGCCGAAGGTACTGGGCTTTGATGCCTACGCTTCGTATGTCGCGGGCAAGGACTTCAATGAGACGCAGGTCGGTGTCAACAAGAACCTGCTGCTCAATGTCGACCTCAACGTCAACTACCACAACTTCAAGCCGGATGAGGGCAGCCGCGAGAACGGCGTCGGCGTCGGCGTCTCGGTCAAGTTCTGATCGGGTGCATCTGGTGTAAAACCGCATAACTGCGCATAAAAAGAAAACCCGCATCACTGCGGGTTTTCTCATATGCAACTAGGCGATTCAGGGCTCACTGCGCATCAAAGAGCGGCAGCGGCTCGAGGAAGATGATGTCGTCGCGTTTGGCAGCATTGCCCTCGGCGAGCACACATGCCTGGCCGATGACCTTGCCGCCAGCCTTCTCGGTCAGCTCGACGAGCGCCTTCATCGAGCCGCCCGTGCTGATGACATCGTCGAGCAGCAGGACGTTCTTGCCCTTGATGCGTTCGATGTCCGTGCCGTCAAGGCAGAGTTTCTGCGTGCCCTTCGTCGTGATCGAGACATCATCGACCCAGAGCGCGTTCTCCATGTACGCCTTGACCGACTTGCGCGCGACGATGTAGCGGTCCATGCCGAGTGCGCGCGCGAGTTCCTCCGCGAGCGGGATGCCCTTCGTCTCCGCCGTCAGCACGTAATCTGTCTCGGGCGGCACCTTCTTGGCCAGCGCCTGCGCACAGGCGTCCGTGAGCTCCACATCGCCGAGCATGACAAAGCCGGCGATGGCCAGTTTGTCCGTGACATTGAGGATGGGCAGGTTGCGCGTGCAGCCTGCAATGTGTAACGTATAATATCGATCTGCCATCTTAGCACCTCTTCATTTCATCTATATTCCTCATCCATTATACTATGATGATGGGCGCGGTGCAATTGTGTGCAGGCCGTTGGCAGTGAAAATCGAATAAACATCAGCAATTTAGAAAGGAAGTTATCATAAATGAGCGATATCCATGAGATTCACGGCCACGATGAGGCAGAGGGCATCAGCGAGGAGCAGCGTGCCCTCGACCAGATCACGCACATCCTGCTCCACGCCCTGACGGAAGACGGCATCGGCGAGAAACTCGAATCTGCTAAGTCCCAGCAGGACGTCTACAAGGCCCTGCAGACCTTGCCGTACTTCAAGCTGACCATTGACGAGTTCCGCATCGGCATCGAGGCCCTGCGACAGCAGCAGGCTGAGATCCATCAGGATGAGCAGGAATGAGGCAGGGGCCAAAAGAAATTCACAGGAAGACTTGCATTTTTCGACTGCACCGGCTATAATATGAAGATAAGAGAAAAAGCCGTTCAAGACGGCTTTTTTCTAGCATTTCTTATCGGGGGTGCAATGGTTTCGACGGGGTATTGAAGCCACGAAGTTCGCAGGCCAATGGTCATGAATGCCTGAAGCTTGACCGCTAAATTCAACTGACGAAGCTGAATACGCTTACGCTGCCTGAGCCTAGCTCAGATAGCCCCTCTGGAAGTACGAACCGTCAGCCAACCCGGAGGTTTTAAATAAAGACGGCAGTTTCCTGTTTTGTAAAAACAGGTGGTGGAGAACTCTGAATCCTGGAGTTCCGCTCCTATGATGCCCGCATTCCCGGGCTATTGCGATAATGCTTTGTGATGTGGATGTATTTCGGACAGGAGTTCGATTCTCCTCACCTCCACCATTTTGGAGATTCGCCGCTGAGAAGCGGCTTTGATACAAGAAGACTCGGGGCGGATTCCCGGGTCTTTTTGTTTGCCGGTTTGCTGTAGAACGAAATTTCTATCCCCCTGGGAGGCTTACAGCATTCATGAAGATGACGTATAATGAAAGCATCAATCATCATGTTTATTTATAGGGGAGATGAAATCATGCATATTCCAGAGAATTACCTGAGCCCGTCGACGTGTGCGGTACTCGGCGCGGCCATGGTGCCCGTCTGGCTCGTGGCCGTCTCGAAGGTGAGGCGCCATGTGCCGCAGGAGAAGCTGCCGCTCCTGGGCATCGCAGCGGCGCTTTCGTTCCTCGGTATGATGTTCAATGTGCCGCTGCCGGGCGGTACGACGGGCCATGCGGTCGGCGGCACGCTGATCGCGATCTTGTTCGGCCCGTATGCCGCGTGCCTGTCTGTCAGCGTGGCTCTGCTCATCCAGGCACTCTTCTTCGGGGATGGCGGCATCCTGGCCTTTGGCGCGAACTGCTTCAATATGGCGGTTGTCCTGCCGTTCACGGGCTACGCCGTCTACCAGTTCCTGCGCAAACGCCTGACCGCTTCGTCGGGCGAGTACATGGCAGCGGGGCTCGGCGCGTACGTCGGCATCAATGCGGCAGCGCTCGTGGCGGCCATCGAATTTGGCATTCAGCCGCTGCTCTTTACGGATGCAGCCGGCCAGGCGCTCTACTGCCCGTATCCGCTCTGGATCTCGGTGCCGGCGATGATGATCGGCCATCTGACTCTCTTTGGACTCGCGGAGGTCGTCTTCACGACGGCCGTGCTTGCCTACCTGCGCAAGACGTCGCCGGACCTCTTCCAGTCGGTCCGCGTGAAGACGAACCGTGCCCTCTACGGTTTGGTTGCAGCACTGATCGTCTGCACGCCGCTCGGACTGCTCGCGGCAGGAACGGCCTGGGGCGAATGGGATCCGGAGGAACTCGCGGACCAGGACTTCCTCGGCACGGCGCTCGGCTATACGCCGGCGGGGATGGAGCAGGGCTTCTCGTTTGACGCGCTGTTCCCGGACTATGCGATTGCAGGGCTGCCGGATGCCTTCGGCTACATCCTCTCGGCGCTCATCGGCACGGCACTGCTCGTCATCCTCTTCAAGATGGCGGCACCGCTCTTCGCTTCACACACAGATTACGGCGATTCTCTGTCGGGGCGCTGAGTGACTTTTGATTTGAGGTGTTCTTCATGATGGATTTGCCGGATTGGGCAAAGCGAGAAGAATCATACAGACCTGACAAGGACCGGGATGCATTCATCTCCCGGTCCCTTTTGCGCATGATGGAGATGCTCAAGGTCCTGCGCGCGCAGGCGGGCAGGCGTTATCGCGGCCAGGCTGGCATGGCACTCGCGCTGCTCATCCTGCTGCTTTTGGCCGTCGTCACGGCGCGCACGCCTGCATTCCTCTGGACCGTGCTCGGAGGGGAGCTCGTGCTCATGACGGCACTGACAGGGGCACAGCTGCGGCAGATCGTCATGGGAGCATTGACAGCCGCCCTTTTCTGCCTGTTGCTCATCCTGCCAGCGCTCATCTTCTGGAGCACGGGCCCGGCAATCCTGCTGCCGTTCAAGACATTCCTCTGCGTGACAGCGCTCAATCTCCTGCAGCAGTATTTCTCGTGGCATGAGATCACGGCGGCACTGCGGCGCTTCCACCTGCCGCCGGAGGTCATCTTCATCCTTGACACGACGCTGCGCTACCTCGTGCTGCTCGGCGACCAGGCCTCGCTTCTCTTGACGTCGCTGAAGCTGCGCTCTGTCGGCCACAATCCCCGCAAGCACAGGGCGATGGCTGGCATCATGGGCATTGTCATGCAGCGTTCGCAGCGCCTCTCGCTCGAGATGGCCGAGGCCATGCGCTGCCGCTGCTTTACGGGCGAGTACCCCGTCATGGCGGGGGAGAGACGGCGCGGCCCGCTCATGGGGCGGCTGATACTGCTCGCCCTGCTTGCCTTGTATGCTTTCCTGTATCTTCGTCTGGAGGGATTCTTTTGATCGCGCTTGAAGATGTCTGCTGTGCGTTCGACCATGAACCGGTCCTGCGCCACATCAGCTTTACGATAAAGAAGGGGGAGGCCGTGCTCTTGACGGGGCCGAACGGCTCGGGCAAGACGACGCTGCTGCGGCTCTTGAACGGACTCGTATTCCCGGAGATCGGCACGTATACCTTTGAGGGTACGGCCATCACGGCGAAGAAGATGCGCGAGCACCGCTATTCCAAGTACTTCCACCAGCGCGTGGGCTATGTCTGGCAGAACCCGGATGCGCAGCTCTTCTGCGCGAGTGTGGAGGAGGAGCTGGCCTTCGGCCCCCTGCAGATGGGGCTTCCAGAGGACGAGGTGCATCAGCGCGTGGAGGATGCCATTGCGTATTTCTCACTGGAAAAACTGCGCGATAAGGCGCCGTACTTTCTCTCGGGCGGCGAGAAGAAGCGCACGGCTCTGGCTTCGATCTTCACGATGAATCCGCTCGTCTGGACACTTGACGAGCCGGAGAACTTCCTCGATGCCGAGAGTCAGGCATGGCTGACGCAGTTCCTGCAGTCGCTCAAGGATGCGGGCAAGACCATCATCGTGACCTCACACCATCCCGATATCGCTGGCCGGATTGCTGACAGGGAACTGAGACTGACAGCAGAGCATCAGCTGGGGTGATTGCTGGCTAGGGCAAAGAAGAAGGGCAAGATGCAGCAGGGGATGGCTGAGCAAAAGCGGAGCGTTTGGCTGTCTGCGTGAAGAAAGGATTTTTTGCCTACCAGAATCCTTGCAAAAGAGCGTCGTTCAAGCGCAGCGCGTTTAGCTCTTTTGTAAGGCTATCATAAAAGGCAAAAAATCCTTTTAGCAGACGGCCGTCGCGCAGTGTTGCTCAGCCATCCCCTGCCGTCGTCTCTCTTTGAAGACAGCTGGCCTTGACATCTTGGCTCATCTTTTGTTATCCTATACGTGATTTCATCTAAAACTCGGGATGTGTTCCTGAGAGTGGATTTTTCTGACACGCGTCATTTTCGCCACGCAGCGCCTGCTGCGTGGCTTTTTCTGTTGAATGAGAGTTAGGTAAAGGAGAGGGAATACATGAAATACGCGTTGCTTGTCTTTCTCGGGGGATGCAGTTACGGCATCCTCTCGACAATCGTGAAGATTGCCTATGCGGCAGGGCTGACGCCTGCGGAAGTCTGTGGCGGGCAGGTCTTTTTCGGCATGCTTCTGCTGTGGATGGCGGCCCTGCGCCATCGGGGCTTTCCTTTGAATGGCCGTCGGGCATTGACGCTCATTTGCTGCGGCATGCCGATTGGCCTGACGACGATGTTCTATTACACGGCTTTGCAGACGGTCACGGCTTCGTTTGCCATCATCCTGCTCTTCCAGTTCGTCTGGGTCAGCACGGCGATTGACTGCGTCTTCTCGCGCCGCCTGCCGGACAGGCAGAAAATCGCGGCCATCGCGATCCTCTTGCCGGGATCGGTGCTCGCGGCGGGACTCGTTGGCAGTTCGGATAGCATCTCCCTGACGAGCGGCGTGCTCTGGGGACTGGCTTCGGCCGTCAGCTATTCCTTTGTCCTGCTCGTCAGCGGCACGGTCGGCTGTGAGGTGCCGCCCGTACTCAAGAGTGCCCTGATGTCCGTCGGAGCGGCCACTGTGGTTTTTGCCTTCATGCCGCCGACCTTCCTGCTGTCCCTGGGCAGCCTTGCCGCCGCCGCGCCGTACGGCATCCCGCTCGGCATCTTTGGCATTGCACTGCCGCCGCTTCTCTTTTCCATCGGCATCCCGCACACTGGACCGTCGCTCGGCAGCATCCTGACTTCGTCGGAGCTTCCCATGGCCATCCTCATGGCCTTCTTCGTCCTTGGCGAGCACATCGCTCTCGTGCAGTGGCTCGGCGTCGCCCTGATCTTCCTCGGCGTGATCGTGGGGAATCTCAGGACAAAGGGCTGAGGTCGTGCCCCTTCAGGCAGCGGCATCTCTCTTCGCGAAGGCCGGAATGCCGTGGCCACGAAGGTAGAGGAAGGCGCCGATGCAGATGACGACGGAGACGAGGGAGCCTGCTGCTGTCGCGAGGCCCATCGGGAACAGGGTCATGGGGTACCAGATGGAGGTCAGGTAGACGAGCGGGATGCGGGCTGTCACGATGGAGGCGATGTTGTGCAGGAACGAGATCTCGGAGCGTCCACAGGCGCAGAAGTAGCCGCTGAAGCAGAAGTGGATGCCCGCGAAGATGCAGTCGAAGATGTAGCCCTGCAGGTATGCCTCGCCTGCCACGATGACGGCTGCATCGTAAGTGAAGAGCGCGACGATGTCGTAGGCGGCGTACTGCGTGAAGATGGAGACTGTGATACCGAAGCCGACGGTCATCGCGAGTGCATAGCGCAGGGTCTGCTGTGCGCGGCCGACTTTGCCCGCGCCGATGTTCTGCGCGCCGAGCGCCGAGACGGTCGAGAGCATTGACGAGGGCACGAGGAAGATGAAGCTGATGATTTTCTCGACGATGCCGACGGCAGCGGCGTCAGTCAGGCCGCGCATATTCGCGATGACAGTGATGACGAGGAAGGCGACCTGGATGAAACCGTCCTGCAGCGAGATCGGCACGCCGATGCGCAGGAGGCGCCGCAGCACGGGACGTTCCGGACGGAAGTCTTGTCGTGTGAGTGCAATGCCTGCCCGGCCGCTCTTCACGTAGGCGAGGGCGAGCACGACGCTAATGGCCTGTGAGATGACGGTGCCCCAGGCCGCGCCGCTCGGGCCCATCGCCATGGCGCCCATGAAGAGGTAGTCGAGTGCGATGTTGCAGAGGCAGGCCACTGCGACGAAGTACATCGGACTCTTGGCGTCGCCGAGGCCGCGGAAGATGGATGCGATGATGTTGTAGGCGGTGATGAGTGGGATGCCGAAGAAGCAGATGAGGAGATACGACTGTGTGCCAGATACAGCCTCTATCGGTGTTTCCATATCGCTGGTGATTCCGCCGCGCAGCGCGACCAGCAGCATGGCCAGCACGAGTGAGACGCCGAAGAACAGCACAGCCGTCGTGCCGATGGCCTTGCGGATGCGCTGGTGGTCCTCCGCGCCGACAGCCTGTGCAATCGTGACCGTCGTGCCCATCGCGAGCCCCACGATCATAACGGTCAGCATGTGCATGACCTGACTGCCAATCGAAACAGCCGTGATGCTTGCCGCTCCCTCGAACTGGCCGATGATGAAGAGGTCGGCCATGCCGTAGAGCGTCTGCAGGAAATACGAGAAGAAGTATGGCAGCGAGAAATACACGATGTTCTTCGCGACGCTGCCGGTTGTCATGTTCTTGGTCACAAAAATACCCCCTTGACTTCCTAGTAAACACTACAATTCGGATTGAGTCAAGGGGGCAACTGTAGAGTAAGCCCGAGGGGCTGGCTGAGCAACGCTACGCAATGATGTTCTGCTAAAAGAATTTTTTGCCTTTTAATGCAACCTTACAAAACGCTAAACGCGCTTCGCTTGGACGACGCTTTTTTGTAAGGGGCTTGGTGGGAAAAAATCCTTTCTTAACGCAGAACATCAAATGCTACGCTTATGCTCATCCAGCCCTTCGGGCCAAGGTACGGTTGTAAAAAGCCTCAACTGTTCGTCGTATCATCGATGAGCGGATGAGGCTTTTTGCAGGAACGTAGCGGGAGAGAGACTCCGTTGTAGGATGTATCTTTTGGAGGGGGGAGACATTTCGCCTGCAGGAGCGCAGTGACTGCCCGCAGGGCTGTGCCCCGAGGAGGCGTTGCTTTGCCAGTCGATGTGAGAACGCCGCGGCAGGCGGCGGATTATCTTGGCTGCAATCGATCGCATGGGGCACATTTAACGGAGCGACGAAGCCGAAATGTATTCCCCCTCCGTCGGCACACATTTATTTAGCGGAGCGACGAAGCCGAAATACAGCCCCCTTCGTCGGCAAACGCATTTTTCAAATATCCCAGTGCAGGTTATCGGGATTTGGCGTTGCTTTGTCGACTTCTGTGAGGATCCACGAGGCGTTGTCGTGGGTGGCGGAGAAGGCCTTTTCGAGTCCTGCCTCGTATTCCTTCGGGATTTCCATCGCGTGGAGTGCCATGTGCATGTAGTCTTTTGCCACGAGTGTGACGCCGCGCTCGGCGGAGAGCTGAGCCTTGAAGCGGTAGCCGTAGTAGAGGTAACTGTTGTGGTGGATGGGGATGTCTTTGTAGGCTTCGATGCGCTCGTCGACCTCGGCTTCGGCTTCCTGCGTCATATTCATCTTGTGCATGAGGTTCCAGCGGTCGGCCCAGAGCTCGCCGCGCAGGATGTACTTGTAGAGGAAATCCGTCGACTCGGCGAGCTCGATGGCCATGTCGATGTGGCGCAGGCTGTCGTCGAACTTGCCGAGTTCTTTCTCGAGTGAGCTCAAGCGCTGCAGGGCGAAGACCTTTTCCTCGACGTCCTCAGCCTTCTCCTCGTCGATGTCGGCTTCGACGACACTGTGGAAGAGCTCGAGTGCTTCATCCGTCTTGTCGATGCCCTTCATGGCGAGGAAGTGGGCGAGACGCGCGCGGGCGTGCCAGCTGTCCATGCCGCCGGCGAAGAGTTTCTCGGGCGGATGGGCGGGGGAGTCCATCACGAGGTGGACGAGCTTATGGAATGTATCTTGTGTCATGAAAAAACCTCCAGAATCGTGTATAATATCTATAATTATACCATGTATACGGGGAGTTGGGAATTTTGTTGGATGCGTTGAAGTATTTCTTGCTCAGGGCCTGGGCACGCGGTACGCATATCGTCGCACATGAAGCGGGCTTGCTGATCGTGCTCTATCTCCTGAACCTTGCGCCGATTGCCTGGCTCAATGTCCATACCTACGGAGGAGGGCAGCTCGACGTGCTCGCCGTGGATGCGGTCTTCCTGCTCGGCGGGGTGCTGCTCTACATCCTGCTGCTGGGCTTCATTCCGCTACGCAGGCTGCGCCGCCTGTTGTTCGCCGCGTCGTTTTTTCTCTCGCTGCTGCTCGGCGGGGTGGAGTTCTTCTCCATCGTGCAGTACAGCTCGCTCATCGGCGCGGGTATCGTGACAGCGGTGCTGCAGACGAATCCGCGCGAGGCAGGGGAATTCATCCGCATGTACGTGGGCTGGAAGGGCGTGGTAGCTGCTGTCTTGCTCGTCGTGGCGGGTGTCTTTGCCTATCGCAGGCTCGGCGCAGTGAAGATCCCGCTTTTGACGCGTCACCGCCTCTCCATCGCCATCCCGTTCGTCATCGTCGCTTCGCTGGCTGCAGGCGGCATCCTGTTGACGCGCTACTACTCGTTCATCATCAATGATTCGCTCGATGTGCCTGTCGTGCGCGTCGGGCGGGCGGCGACGACATCGGTCGAGAATATCCGCGCGTTTGAGAAGCTCAAGGAGGAGGCATCGTCAGACGTTGAGATCGCGGAGAACCACAGCGATACGCCGTACGTCGTCTTCATCCTCGGCGAGTCGACGACGCGCGACCGCATGCACCTCTATGGCTATCCCTTGGAGAACACGCCGAACCTCGATGCGCTCAATGAGAAAGGGGAGCTCGCCGTCTTCCGCGACACCATCTCGCCGGAGTCTGCGACGGTCGCCGTGCTCCGCAAGCTCTTGACGTTTGCGGACATGGATTCCTCGAAACCGTGGTACGCCTACAACAACATGATCGACACGATGAAGGCGGCAGGCTACCGGACGTACTGGCTCTCGAATCAGGAGAGTTCGGGCATCTGGGGCAATGTCGCGCAGCTTTTTGCGGGCCGCAGTGATTACAGCCGCTTCACGCGCCTGCGTGAGTCGCATGAGGACAGCGGCATCTACGATGAGGCACTGTTCCCGCTCGTCGACGAGGCCCTGCAGTCGCCTGCACCCAAGAATTTCTACCTCATTCACCTGATGGGCGGCCATGGGCTCTACTACATGCGCTTCCCCTACATCTTCTCGAAATTCACGGCCGATGATGTGCCGCCGCCGCAGGATGAGCTGTCTCAGGAAAAGCGCACGGAAATCGCGCAGTATGAGAATGCGCTCTACTACAATGACTTTGTCGTCACGAGCCTGATGGGCAAATTTGCCGATAAGGATGCGATCGTCGTCTACATCCCCGATCACGGCGAGGCGCTCTACGACCGCGGCAGCACGTTCTCGGGCCATGTCGAGGAGCACCCGACGAAGGAGACGCTCGAGGTGCCGATGATTTTCTGGGCATCACCTGCCTACAAGGCACACCATCCGGAGAAGTGGCAGGCGCTCCGGGCGGCCGTCAACCGTCCGTACATGACGGATGACTTCATCCACACACTGCTCGACCTCCTGGATATCCGCACGCCGGAGTATGATCCCAGGAAGAGTGTCATCAATCCCGCGTTCCAGCCGAGAGCGCACCGCATGGTGCAGGGCCACGACTACGATACCGAGATGAAATGATGCGTTATATCAAAAGAAGCCTTGCCGGCTGATGTAGGCAAGGCTTCTTTTTGTCAGCGCTCA
The DNA here is from genome assembly GCF_928722185.1 of Mitsuokella jalaludinii. NCBI lineage: Bacteria > Bacillati > Bacillota > Negativicutes > Selenomonadales > Selenomonadaceae > Mitsuokella > Mitsuokella jalaludinii. The sequence goes on along the minus strand of NZ_CAKMXA010000001.1, from coordinate 822,703 downwards.
GTGCGCGCTGCTATTTCCGCAGTTCAAGGACTTGGGAGAAGTTCTTGAGGATATCGTTTTCATGGGTGATGACGAGCAAGGTCTGGCCAGTCTTATGGATTCTCTGGAAGAGAGCATCGATAAGGGCTGCAGCTGTCTTCGCATCGAGTCCGCAGGTCGGCTCGTCGAGCAGGACGAGGGGCTCATTGCCGGCGATGGCGAGCGCTGTGAGCAGGCGGCTGCGCTGGCCGCCGGAGAGGTTGCAGGCGTCCTCTCCGAGCGGCGTGTCAATGCCATCTGGAAGCGCGGCGATGACTTCGCTGAGCTGGGCGTCTGTGAGTGCTTCATGCATATCCTCTCTGGAGCATTCCGGCCGGTATCGCTCGAAATTCTCGCGGATGGAGCCGGAGAGCAGCACACTGCCCTGGGGCAGGGCGGCGATGGCCTGATGGATGGCGGAGGCGGGAAGGCTGGCATAGGGCTGTCCTTCTAGGAGCAGTGTGCCGCTGTCGGGCGGCCAGACGCCAATCAGGAGTCTTGAGAGCGTCGTCTTGCCCGCGCCGCTTGCGCCGATGATGGCCGTGTGCTGGCCGCGCGCGATGTGGAAGGAGAGATCCTGGAGGATGCCCTGTCCCTGACGGTAAGAGAAGGAAATATCCTGCGCTTCAAGGAGTGGCATGCTGTCCGGCAGGGGGGACTTGCCTGGACTTGTTGCTGCAGGATGTGTCTCTCTGCCTGCTGGCCGGTCCGGCAGGAATTTGGCAGTAGCGAGGCTGCGGCGCCACTGGCGCACGTCTTCTGGCAGATTGCGGAACTCAGCGAGCAGGGCTTGGAGGACGAGGAACCAGACACAGAGGTCGATGCCGCTGAGCTCGTCTGCCGTCACGCGGCAGATCAAGAGCGCAAAAAGGACGAGCAGGAGGGCGGCATCGAGGAGATTTGCCATCGCGTCGCGCCGCGCATCGCCTTGGGCGAGGCGCAGATCGCCCGCGAGCAGCTGGTTTGCTGGGGCGGCAAGGCGGTCTGCAGCAGGTCCGGCCCCCGCGCAGATCAGCTCGTCGGCGCCGCCTGCTGCGTCGAGCAGAGCGCTGCGGTAGGCTGCATCGCGCGCGCGTCGCTCGCGTTCATCTGCATGGCGGCCGAGAATGGCGAGACGCAGGCGCACGAGGCCGAGAACGGGCAGGAGCAGGGCGAAGGGGCCTAGGACTCCGGCGAGCAGCCAGGTGGTGAGTGCGGTGATGGTGGCGATGGCCGTGATGGGCAGCAGCGCGCGGACGTAGAAGTCGCGCAGGTCGTCAGCTCCGGCCATGAGGTCGTGCAGGAATTCGCCCTGGCGCGCGGGCCCGCTGCGCAGCGGCAGGCATCGCGCGGCTGCGTCGTAGAAGGAGAGGCGGATCTCTGTCAGGATGCGGAAGGCCATGCGGTGCGAGAGGTAGCGCTCGCCGTAGCGGAAGACGGCGCGGCCGATGCCGCAGGCACGCACGGTGGTGATGCCGAGTGCCAGCGTGTAGAGGGGCGGCATCAGGGCCGCGGAGGCGACGAGCCAGGCCGAGGCGCCGAGCAGCGCGAGCCCCGTGAAGAGTGCCATGAGGCTCACGAGCAATACGGGCAGGAATTCGGCGGCTGAGGTCAGGCGAAGGAGCTTCCTCATACGGCAGTACCTCCTTTCATCGTGATCGCATCAAAGGTCAGCAGATGGTCTGCTGCATCCTGCAGCTGCTCGTCGTGGCTGATGACAAACAGCGTGTGTGTGCCGCGCAGGGAGAGCAGTACGCTGCGTATCGATGCTGCAGTCTCCTCGTCGAGCGCGGCAGTCGGCTCGTCGAGCAGGATGAGCGGCCGTCCCTGTACGAGGGCGCGCGCGAGGCCGAGGCGCTTGCGCTGGCCCTGCGAGAGGCTCTGGCCGCCCTCGCCGAGAGGAGTTGCGAGTCCCTGCGGCAGAGCGGCCAGCCAGCTGTCGAGGGAGAGATGCTCAAGTGCCGCCCGCACATCGTCCTCGCGGAAACCCGAGTGGAACAGCGTGATGTTCTCCAAGAGCGTCGCATTGAAGAGATGCGGCTCCTGCGGCACATAGCTGCAAGGCGCGGTTTCGGAGCGAAGGATGGTCCCACTCTCTGGCGTCAGCAGCCCTGCGAGCAGGCGCATGAGCGTCGTCTTGCCGCAACCGCTCGGCCCCGAGATCACCGTCAGGCTGCCTTTTGCGACGGCGAACGATACGCAGTCGAGCAGTGGCAGCGGGCTGCCCGGATAGCGGAAGGAGAGAGCCTGCACAGTGAGGGGCGCAGAGGTATCGGGGAAGGGGGGCGCGCCTGGAACTCCTCTTGGTATTGATGCGTTCGAGGCGACTTCCGACAGGGCAGATTCAGCGGTGAAGGCTGTCATGCCGCTGTGGAAAGCCGTGCCGGAGAGGCGTAGCGGCTGGTAGAATTCTGGCGTCAAGAGCAGCACGAAGAAGGCCGCCGTGAATGTCAGCTGCCCGTAGAGCAGCCGCAGACCGATGCTGACGGCGATGATGGCGATGGAGAGCGTCGTGATGAGCTCGAGGGCGAAAGCCGAGACGAAGGAGAGCTGAAGTACGCGCAGAGCGGCTCTTGCAAAGTCGCGGCTTAGACCTCTGACGCGCTCGCGCTCCGCCTGCTCCCGCGAGAAGAGCTTGAGTGTCGGCAGGGCGCGCAGGATCTCCGCGAGTCCTGCCGAGAAGCGGTTCATCTCGCGCCACTGCTCCTCGCTCGCCTCGCGCGTCACGCGCCCGATGAGGTAGAGCAGGAACGGCGCGATCGGGACCGTCACGAGCATCAAGAGACCCGTCATCGGGTCAATGAAGAGCGCGGCTACGAGAAGGCAGGGCATGGCGACGGCGATGCCGAGTACGACGGGCAGGACTTTCGTGAACCAGGCGTCGAGCGCATCCGTGCTCTCGAGTGCGAGCGGCAATAGCCGGCGCGTCAGCGTGCGGTCTGTCTGCCCCTGGCGTGAGAGGAGGTGCAGGTGGAGCTTCTGGCGGACGCTCGCGCGCACGCCATCTGAGAGCGTCTGCAGCAGATGTGCCTGCCGCAGGCCGAGGAGGTGGAGGGAGCCGAGCATAAGAAACAGCACCAGGAGAACTGGTGCTGTCGTGCTGAGGCTCCCCTTCTCGAGAAAGACCTGGCTGGTGGCCAGGCTGGCCGTCCCGCAGGCGCCGAGGATGGCGAGTGCGCGCAGGAGCTCCGTCAGGAACAGCTGCCGCCGCACGCCCTTTTCGCGCTGCAGGGCTCTGTAGAGAAAGGTCTGCTTCATATTCATGGTAGTAGGTATCCGTTCCTCAATAATGTTCTTCTGCATCTTTAGGCGTGACGCGCTTGCGGAAGATGTAGTAGGACCAGCTCTGATAGATCAGGACGATCGGCACAAAGACGGCCGCCGCAATCGTCATGACAGAGAGCGTGTAGGGGCTCGAGGCGGCATTCGTGATTGTCAGGCTCCAGTCCGGGTTGAGGCTCGAGACCATGAGGCGCGGGAAGAGGCCCGCGAAGAAAGCGACGGTCGTCGCGACGATGGCAGCCGTGCTCAGGAGGAAGCTGGCCTTGCCCTTGGCGAGTTTCATGCTCAGGATGGCCATGACGAAGAAGAGCGCAGCGCCGACGAGGGCGACAGCAGCCAGCGGCTTTGTGAAGAGGTCCGTGTACGTCAGCGTCATCGCCATGCAGAGAACGAAGAAGATGGCCGCAGTGACGCCCGTCTTCAGGGCGAGCTGCTGGCAGCGCATGATCAGGCTGCTCTTCGCGAGGCGCAGCGTGAGGAACGCCGTGCCGTGGAACAGGAAGACGAAGAGGAAGGCGAGGCCGCCGACAATCGTGTACGGCGTCAGCAGGTCAAAGAAACCGCCCGTGTAGATCATCTTCTCGTTGATTGGGATGCCGGCGATGAGGTTCGTGACGGCGACGCCCCAGAGAAAGGCGGGCACGATGCTGCCGAAGCAGATGGCGCCATCCCAGAAGCGCTGCCAGCAGGCGCTCTGCTGGCGGCCGCGCAGGTCAAAGGCTACGCCGCGCAGGATGAGCGCGACGAGCATGAGGAAGAGCGCGAGGTAGAAGGCGGAGAACATCGTGGCGTAGACGTGCGGGAAGGCCGCGAAGAGCGCACCGCCCGCCGTGATCATCCAGACTTCGTTGCCGTCCCAGACCGGCGTGATCGTGCGCAGGACTTCGCCGCGCTCCTTCTCATCGGAGGAGAGGAAGGGCAGGATGCCGCCGACGCCGTAGTCGAAGCCCTCGAGGAAGAAGAAGCCCGTGAAGAGTACCGTGATGAGGATGAACCAGAGAATGTTGAGATCCATCATGCATTCCTCCCTTCTTCAAAGGAGATGTGTGTCTTCTTGATAAACCGCATGGCAACCCAGAGGGCAGCGATGGCGAGTACGAGGTAGAGGAGCGTGAAGCCGGCCATCGTCAGCCAGACATCTGCGCCCGTGAGATTCGGTGAGACGGCATCGCTCGTCTTCTGCAGGCCAAACACGATCCAGGGCTGGCGGCCAGCCTCTGCGACGTACCAGCCTACGCTGTTGGCGAGGTACGGCAGCGGCAGCAGCCACGGCAGTGCCTTGAGGAAGTACGGGCAGGCCAATGGGCGGTTCGTGAAGCCGAAGTAAGCGGCAGCGAGGCCGAGGAGGATCATGAGGCCTCCGAGAGCAATCATGATGCGGAAGCTCCAGAAAAGGCCGGTGACATCTGGACGGTATTCATCGGGACCGTACTTCTCCGAGTAGTCCTTCTGGATCTGGTTGATGCCCGGCACGGCGCCGGATGGCGTGTTGTAGAGCATGAAGGAGAAGGCGCCGGGCACGGTGAGCTCGAAGTTGTTCTTGTGTGCATCTTCATCGATGTCGGCGACGATGGCAAACGGCGCCGGGTCTTCCGTCTCCCAGAGCGCCTCGACCGAGGAGAGCTTCATCGGGTTGACCTGTGCGATGTACTGCGCTTGCAGGTGGCCGCTGCCCATCGTGGTAAAGAGACCGAAGAGCATGAAGACGGCACCTGCCTTGAGTGTCTGCGTGAAGGCGCGGCGCGAGGCCTCGTCGTGCAGGACCTTCCAGGCCGAGACAGCCATGACGAGGAAGCCGGCCGTTGCGATGGCGGAGAACAGCGTGTGCGTATACTCGCCGATGACGTACGGATTCGTGACGAGCGCGAAGAAGTCCGTCATCTCTGCGCGGCCGTTGCGGATGACAAAGCCGACCGGATGCTGCATGAAGGAGTTCGCGACGAGGATCCAGAAGGCTGAGAGGTTGCTCGCGAAGGCGACAATCCAGATGCAGATGCAGTGGAGGCGCTCCGAGAGCTTATCCCAGCCGAAGATCCAGATGCCGAGAAAGGTTGACTCGAGGAAGAAGGCCGTGAGTGCCTCGAGCGCGAGCGGCGCGCCGAAGATATCGCCCATGAAGCGGGAATATTCGGACCAGTTCATGCCAAAGTGGAACTCCTGCACGATACCGGTCACGACGCCCATCGAGAAATTGATGATGAAGAGCGTCCCGAAGAAGCGGACGAGCTTGCGGCTGGTTTCTTTCCAGGCCGGGCGCTTTGTGCGGACGTAGCACGTCTCGAGCAGTGCGACGAAGATCGAGAGCCCGAGTGTTACGGGGACAAAGAGAAAATGGTAGACAGTTGTGATGGCGAATTGCCATCGGGATAGGATCAGTGCATCCATGAATGTTGCCCTCCTTTTTTATTAGTGCATCGTGATGCATTCTATTTATGATTCCATTATAGCCTAAAACGGCAGGAGAGACAAGAAAAATTATATTGAATCGTAAAAGAAAATAATTATCGCAGCAATGGGGATTGGATTCCGTAGAAAAATCGCATGAGAAACGTAGATGTGGTATAATAAATACAATATATGATAGGAGAGAAGTATCGTGGAGAAACGAAGTATCGACCTGGGCCGCTGCCTCGTGCGCGACGGCAAGGCGGACTGTCATCGCTGCGAGGAGATCTGCCCGCAGCGGGCCATTGCCAGCCACGCTGTGGACCAAGAAGCCTGCGACGGCTGCGGCCTCTGCACTGCCGTCTGTCCCGCGGCGGCCATTGAGGCGCCGGAGGACTACGCGGAGGCCCTCAAGAAGACGATGGCGCTCACGCCACAGGTCCTCATGTGCGGCAAGGCCAGCCCCGGCGGCGTGCACTGCCTCGGCTTCCTCGACCGCCGGCTGCTCTGGAGCTTGGCGACAAAGCGCCCGCTGAGCCTCGACATCTCACGGTGTGAATCGTGCCGTCCGGCCGTCTTTGCCTGGCTTCAGCAGGAAGTCACGGCCTGCAACGATGCACTCGCGCGGGCGGGAAAGAAGACGATTGCGCTCGTCCACGTCAAGCCGGCACCGCCGCAGCCGAAAAAGCCGCGGAAGGTCGAACGGCGCAGCTTTTTCCAAGCTCTGTTCCACTCGACGGCCGAGGGGCTGCAGGAAATAGCAGAAGCGCAGATCGAGCGGAGCTTCCGCTTCGATGCTTCGGCCTGGCTGCGGGAGCAGCAGACAGAAGCATGCGAGCTGTTCTGTGGGCTGGCGCTGCGAGACGGCTGCACGGCCTGTGGCCTCTGCACCGTCGTCTGCCCGACAGGGGCAGTCGTGCTGGAGCGCGGCGAGCATGCGGCCCTGCACTTTGCGGGGGCATCCTGCACAGGGTGCAATCTCTGTGCACTGCACTGCCCGCAGGGCGCGCTGGAACTCGTGCCGCACTTTGCAGGGCAGCGCGATTTCCCGCTGGACCGCTGACATGATGATAGGAGGGGACGATTTGATTACCGATGATTCGATTATCGTAGACGGAAATGCCAAGATCAACCTGACACTGGACATCTTGGGCAAGCGGCCAGATGGCTATCACGAGGTCGCGATGGTCATGCAGTCCATCGGACTGCACGACACGGTGAAGCTCTCGAAGATCCCGCGCGGCATCGAGCTCGTGCTCGATGTGCCGGGCCTCGAGGCTGATGAGCGGAATCTGGCCTGGCGGGCGGCGCAACTGCTGCTCGGCGGCGAAGAAACTCCGGGCGGCGTGCGCATTGAGCTCACGAAGCGCATCCCGATTGCGGCAGGCCTTGCGGGCGGCAGCGCGGATGCAGCTGCTGTGCTGCGCGGCGTCAATGCACTCTATCATCTCGGCCTGACACAGGAAGAGCTCTGTGCGTACGGTGCGAAGCTCGGCTCCGATATCCCGTTCTGCATCATGGGCGGCACGATGATGGCGACGGGGAGGGGCGAGGTCCTGGAAGCACTGAGCCCGGTGCCGCCGTTCTGGGTCGTGCTCGCCAAGCCTAAGATATCCGTTTCCACGGCCTGGGCTTACCGGAACTACGATGAGCAGGGCACAGAGGTCCACCCCGACAATGCGGCCATCCGCGAGAAAATCGCTGGCCATGACCGGGAAGGCATTGCCTCCCTGTTGTGCAATGTTCTTGAACGTGTTACTATAAAGCAGTATCCGGTCATTGCGCAGTATAAGGCCTGGATGATGGAGAAGGGCGCACTGGCCAGCATGATGTCTGGCAGCGGCCCGACTGTATTCGGGCTCTTTTCGTCAGAGAGCGAGGCACAGTCTGCAGCGGCTTACCTGGAAGAGCGTACGGACGCGGATATCTTCGTCTGCCAGACAGCAGATAAAAATCACGATGAGAATTGAGGGAAGCACATGGAACAGAGATTGTCTCCAATCAAATTAGATAGCTACCAGCCACTGCGCGAGGTGGTCTGCGAATCGTTGCGCGAGGCGATCCGCAAGGGCGTCCTCAAGCCTGGCGAGCGCATCATGGAAATCAAGCTTGCAGAAGAACTTGGCGTGAGCCGCACGCCGGTACGAGAGGCAATCCGCAAGCTGGAGCTCGAGGGATACGTCGTCATGATGCCGCGACGCGGCACGTACGTTGCGGATATGTCAATCCGTGACATCAATGAGATCTTCGAGATCCGCACGGCACTCGAATCCCTCTCGAACAGCCTGGCTGCAGAGCATATCACAGAAGATGAGCTCGAGCACCTGCAGCGCCTGCTCGTCATCATCGGCGGCTACATCAAGGAGTACGAGGAGGGCGACGACCACGAAGCGGCGATGGAGAAGATCGTCGAGACGGACATCGAGTTCCACGACCTGCTCTATCATGCGGCGCGCAACAACCGCCTCGTCGGCATCATCTCGAACCTGCGCGACCAGCTCACCCGTTTTCGCACGCTGTCGATGTCGTATCCGGGCCGCCTTGAGGCGACGCTCGATGAGCACCGCGAGATCGTCGAGGCCATCGCCAACGGCGATGAGCGCGGCGCGAGCAAGGCAGCGGAGCACCATATGGAGAACTCCGAGAAGACGCTGTTGAAGGCGATGGACATCGCGACGAGCCGCAAGGCTGCTGCGAAGGGCTCAAAGAAGAAGAAAGCGCATCCGTCCAAGCAGGACGCATGAGATACATGTTATATGAATAAGAGATGGGAGAACGATAGTATGTCAGATTTAGTAACCGTCATCCTAGCGGCCGGCAAGGGCACGCGCATGAAGTCGAAGCTGCCGAAGGTCCTGCACAAGGCGGGAGGCAAGACGATGCTGCAGCATGTCATCGATGCGGCTAAAGCTGCCGGTGCGAAGCGCAACATCGTCGTGACGGGCTTTGGCGGCGAGATGGTCCGCGAGGCCATCGGCGACCAGGCTGAGTTCGTCACGCAGACGGAGCAGCTCGGCACGGGCCATGCCGTCCTGCAGACGAAAGACCTGCTGAAGGATGAGACGGGCACGGTCATGGTGCTCTGCGGCGACACGCCTCTTTTGACGGGCGCGCTGCTCAAGAAGCTCTACGACGAGCATGTGGCAGCCGAGGCAAAGGCGACGGTCCTCACGGCCATCATGCCGGATGCGACGGGCTATGGCCGCATCATCCGCTCGGCAGACGGCTCTGTCGAGAAGATTGTCGAGCACAAGGATGCGACGGCAGAGGAGCGCGAGGTCCGCGAGGTCAACTCGGGCATCTACTGCTTTGCGGCCAAGGACCTCTTCGAGGCGCTCTCTCACGTCACGAACGACAACGCGCAGGGTGAGTACTACCTGCCGGATGTGCTCGAGATCCTCAAGAAGAAGGGCGAGAAGATCTGGGCTGTCGCCGCTGACGACTACGAGGACACGCTCGGCATCAACTCGCGCCTGCAGCTCGCCGGTGCCGAGAAGATCCTGCGCCGCCGCAAGAACGAGGAGCTCATGAGCGAGGGCGTCACGATCATGGATCCTGCGACGACGTACATCGACGATGATGTCAAGGTCGGCCGCGATACCGTCATCTACCCGATGACGTGGCTCGAGCATGGCACGGTCATCGGTGAGGAATGCGAGATCGGCCCGAATGTCCGCTTCCAGGATGTCAAGTGCGGCAACCGCGTGACAGGCCAGTTCATCTACGCGCACGAGTGCCAGATCGATGACGATGTCAAGCTCGGCCAGTTCGTCCACCTGCGCCCGAACACGCACCTCTTTGAAGGCGTCAAGATCGACAACTTCATCGAAGTCAAGAATTCGAACATCGGCAAGGGCTCGAAACTGCCGCATCTCTCTTACATCGGCGACTGCGACATGGGCGAGAATGTCAACATGGGTTGCGGCACGATCACGGTCAACTACGACGGCAAGGCCAAGCACCGCACGAAGATCGGCAACAATGCCTTCGTCGGCTGCAACTCCAACCTCGTCGCTCCTGTGACGATCGAGGATGATGCCTACATCGCAGCTGGCTCGACCATCACGAAGACGGCACCGAAGGGCAAGCTCTCGATTGCGCGCGCCCGCCAGACGGTCATTGAGAGCTGGCATGACAAGCGCGACGAGTGAGCACGCGTAAAATAAAATAAGCAAAATAAAAGGAAATATGTCCTTTTTGCGCATCCTGTGATATACTGTAAGGAGAGACGAATGGGCGGAGCCCGTCCTCTTCGAGCAATAATTTAGGTGTAAGGATTTGGAGGATTTTATCAAAATGGCTTTAGACACTGCTAACTTATGCATCCTGACCGGTAATGCAAACCCGGATCTTGCAAAGAAGATTGCCGACCACATCGGCGTCAACCTCTGTGATGCATATGTCGGTCATTTCAACAATGGTGAGACGCAGGTCATGATCAGCGAGAGCATCCGCGGCAAGGATATCTTCATCATCCAGCCGACGTCTTATCCCGTCAACGACAACCTCATGGAGCTCTTGATCATGGCAGATGCCTGCAAGCGCGCTTCGGCACACAGCATCACGGCTGTCGTCCCGTATTACGCCTATGCACGTCAGGACCGCAAGACGCGTGGCCGCGAGCCAATCTCGGCAAAGCTCGTCGCCAACCTCATGACGACGGCCGGTGTGACCCGTGTCGTGACCGTTGACCTCCATGCTGGCCAGATCCAGGGCTTCTTTGACATTCCGGTCGATCACCTGGCGGCAGCTCCGGTCATCGCGAACTACTTCCGCGCACAGAAGTTCGACGATGTCGTCGTCGTCTCCCCGGACCTCGGCGGTGTCACGCGTGCGCGCATTCTCGCTGACCACCTGCAGGCACCGATTGCCATCATCGAGAAGCGCCGTCCGAAACCGGGCTGCGCAGAGGTCATGAACCTCATCGGCGATGTCGAGGGCAAGACGGCCGTCATCATCGACGATATTGTCGATACGGCAGGCTCCCTCTGCGAAGGCGCCCGTGCCCTCGAGAAGCGCGGTGCAAAGCGCATCTTTGCTTCGTGCTCGCATGCCATCCTCTCGGACCCGGCTGTCCAGCGCATCAACGAGTCCCCAATCGAGAAGCTCGTCATCACGGATACGATCCCGCTGCCGCCGGAGAAGCAGTCCGACAAGTTCGTCGTCCTGTCGCTTGCCGACGCACTCGGTGATGTCATGATGCGCATCCAGAGCCACCGCTCGGTCAGCCAGCTTTTTCGCTAAGATCCGCGCGTCCTTCAAGGACAGACCGTAAAAAGAAAGAGAGCCTTTGTTGAGGCTCTCTTTTGCTATGTGATCTTTTACTATCTGGAGAAGGTGATGTAACTTGGAACAGAGTCTCGAACAAGGGAAGAAGAGCGTGACAGACCTCTTCATCCGCCATTTCGGCTTCTGGCCGCAGCTCTCTGACCGAGAGAGAGCGCTCCTGAACACCCACACGCATGCTGTCCGCTACAAGCGCGGCACGCAGGTCCATCGCGGGCCATTCGACTGCATCGGCGTCATGCTGATCAAGAGAGGCCAGCTGCGCGTCTACACGCTGTCGGAGGATGGCCGCGATGTGACGCTCTACCGTCTGTTTGCCGATGACATCGGCATCCTGTCAGCTGCCTGCACGCTCGATGCCGTGACGTTTGATGTTTACATCGATGCAGAGGAGGACACTGAGGTGCTGCTGACGGATGCCTCTGCCTTCCGCAAGCTGTCAGAGGGGAACATCTACGTGCGCTGCTTTGCCTACGAGCTTGCCTCGAAGCGCCTGTCAGACATGCTCTGGAAGCTGCAGCAGGTGCTCTTCCTTTCAGCTGATCGCCGCTTCGCCATCTTTCTGCTTGAAGAGAGCGAAAAGCGGAAGAGCGATGTCATCCGGCTGACTCATGAACAGATGGCCCGCTATATGGGAACGGCCCGCGAGGTCGTCACCCGCCTGATCAAGTACTTCAACCAGGAGGGATGGACCACGTCGGGCCGCGGCTATCTGCATATTGAAGATGGCGAGGCGCTCCGCCGTCTCGCCGGAACCTACTGAGGCCTGTGTTCCTTCAGCCGATCAGTTCTTCGACCTTCTCCTTTGGCACGAGGCCGATGGATTCATTGACCTTCGCGCCGTTCTTGAAGACGATCAGCGTCGGGATGCTCATGATGCCGAACTGCTGGGCGAGTTCGGGCTGCTCGTCGACATTGATCTTGCCGACCTTGACTTCCGGATGCTCGCTTGCGACGGCGTCGACAATCGGAGAGAGCATGCGGCACGGACCGCACCACGTCGCCCAGAAGTCGACGAGGACCGTGCCATCTGCTTTCACGACTTCGCTGTCGAAATTCTCTTTGGTAATCACAATTGCTGCCATGATAGGGGAACCTCCTTGCCTAGTATGGTTCTATAGGAGCCATATGAAAAAAGTATCGTGTCTCATCAAGGGGAACGTACTGCCTTCTTCGGTGCACGTTCCCTTGGTTTTTCTCCAGTATAGCAGGGAAACGGCGCTTTTTCCGTGACTTGCTCACAGTTTCCGCACGCTGTTTATCGCGTGTTTAAGTTGGGCTTCTATACTATAAGAAGATTTGCAGCAGGCAGAGCCGTCTTTATCCGGAAATTTCCATGCACAGAAGGGGTAGCTGTGCTATAATGGGCATACTGCCGTGAGCGAAATGCGGTAATGGACATTAAGGTATTACAGGAGGCAAAAAGAAAGTGGATCTAAGTATAGCGGATTTACTCAAGACCATCATTCTCGGCATCGTGGAGGGTCTTACGGAGTGGCTGCCGGTATCGAGTACGGGCCATATGATTCTTGTCGATGAGTTCATCAAGCTCGATGTCAGCAAGGCGTTCATGGACATGTTCCTCGTCGTCATCCAGCTCGGCGCCATCATGGCCGTCGTCGTGCTGAGTTTCGAGAAGCTCAACCCGTTCTCTTCGTGGAAGACGCGCCAGGAGAAGCGTGATACGGTGCAGCTCTGGATGAAGGTCATCGTGGCATGCATCCCTGCGGCAGTCATCGGCCTGCTCTTCAACAAGTACATGGAAGAGCACTTCATGACGGCGCCGGTCGTCGCGACGACGCTGATTTTCTACGGCATCATGTTCATCATCGTCGAGAACTACAACAAGCATCGCCGCCCGGCTATCACGGACCTGCGGCGTCTCGACTACAAGACAGCCCTGATCATCGGCATCTTCCAGGTGCTCTCGCTCGTGCCGGGCACGAGCCGCTCTGGCGCGACGATCCTCGGCGGCCTGCTCTTCGGCGCGAGTCGCACGGTGGCTGCGGAGTTCACGTTCTTCCTGGCCATCCCGGTCATGTTCGGTGCGAGTGCGCTGAAGATGGTCAAGTTCGGCTTCCACTACACGGGTGCGGAGATCCTTATCCTGGTCGTCGGCATGGTCACGGCCTTCATTGTCTCCGTCCTGTCCATTAAGTTCCTCATGCGCTATATCAAGACGAATGACTTCAAGGCATTCGGCTGGTACCGCATCGTGCTCGGCATCATCGTGCTCATCTACCTGTTCATGGTAGGGGATCCGACGGCGAACGATTGATATTCCTCCTGGGCCTCTGGCCCAGGAGTTTTTGTTTTTTGTCTTTCAAAGGCAGATGTGATACACTGGAAAGACGAAGATTAGAGTAAAGAGAACGATACAGGAGATCGATTGCACTATGAAAATCATTGCAGGTCTTGGCAACCCCGGTGCGGAGTATGCGAAGACAAGACATAATGTCGGCTTCATGTTCGTCGACGCGCTGGCGGATGCGCTGGGGCTCTCGGCGTCAGACTGGAAGGACAAGTTCGACGCGAAGGTCGCGGATGCGCGCATCGGCACCGAGAAGGTCGTGCTCGTCAAGCCGCAGACCTATATGAATGAGAGCGGACGTGCCATCGGCCCGTTGATGAACTGGTACAAGCTCGAGCCCGAAGACCTCATCGTCGCGCACGACGACATGGACATCCCCGCCGGCACAATCCGCATCCGCAAGAAGGGCAGTGCGGGCGGCCACAACGGCATCAAGTCCGTTCTCGCGCATGTCGGTGACGAGCACTTCGCGCGCGTGCGCATCGGCATTGGCCGCCCGTTGCCGGGCTGGACTGTCGTCAACCACGTTCTCGCTGCCTTCCCGGAGGAGGACCAGCCAAAGATCCGCGAGGCCATCGACTACCTGATCCCTGCGGTGGAGTGCATCGTGACGCACGATGTCGATATGGCAATGAACCAGTTCAACCCCAAGAAGAAGAAAAAGGCCAAGAAGGCACAGGCTGCAGAAGCGAGCGAAGGAGCAGAAAGAAAGGCAAGGGAGGAACATCATGAGCAAGCAGAATGAGGCCATCACGGCCGTTTATGCCGATGAGGACGGCAACATCCTCGATGCGCCGGGCATGCGTGGCATGGGTCGCACGGGCCGCATGAATGTCCTGCTGAAGCCTGAGGACCTCATTCCGCTGCCGGAGAGTGCGGACCTCATGCTGCTGCCCGACCGCCTGGCCGTCGGCCAGAGCGCGGACGGTGAGACGATGCCAATCAGCGGCCTCGCCGTGGCCGCCATCCTGCCGGCAGGCTACACGCGCCTCTACATGCCAGCCTACGAGCGGGCAGAGGAGGCACAGCGCCTACCGCTCTACGGCTACACGGCTGTTGTCGTCTATCGCGATGAGCTCTACTGTGCGGCCGTCTACACGGATGAGAACGAGAAGTGGGACCCGGTCCACTACAACACGAAGGAACTCGCGAAACTCGTTAAGCGCACGAAGAAGGACCTGCCCGGCAACCGCATCGTCGAGCAGGTCGGCGGCTGCTCTTTGAAGTGGCACTGCTGCACGGCGCAGAACCTCTTCTACCGCCGCTGGGAGTGCGGCATCCCGACATCGCCGGTCTGCAACGCGAACTGCTTCGGCTGCATCTCACTGCAGCCGGCCGAGTGCTGCCCGTCGCCGCAGGAGCGCATCAAGTTCCGCCCGACGCCAGAGGAAATCGCCGAGGTCGGCATCTACCACCTCTCGGTGGCGCCGGATGGCATCATCAGCTTCGGCCAGGGCTGTGAGGGCGAGCCATCGCTGGCGGCTGACAACATCGCGGCGGGCATCAAGCTCATCCGCGCGAAGACGAAGAAGGGCCAGATCAACATGAACTCCAATGCGGGCTGGACCGAGGGCATCAAGAAGATCGTCGATGCCGGTCTCGATTCGCTGCGCGTCTCCATCATCAGCGCGCGCGAGGAAGGTTACGACGCTTACTATCGCGCGAGCTACCACCTCGCCGATGTCAAGGCATCCATCCGCTATGCGCTCGACCACGGCGTCTACGTCTCGTTGAACCTGCTTTACTTCCCGGGATTCAACGACCGCGAGGAGGAACTCGCTGCCTGGCAGGAATTCTTCCGCGAGCTGCCCGTGCAGATGATCCAGGTGCGCAACCTCAACATCGACCCGGATGCCTTCCTCGACATCATGCCGGAGCCGCAGGGCAAGATTCTCGGCACGCGCCGCTTCATCGCTGCGCTCCACGAGGAATTCCCGCAGCTCGTCATCGGCAGCTTCAGCCACTATGTCGAAGCATGAGAGAGGGCTGTGCCTCACAGGTGTGTAACAAATGGTACGACAAAACGGTGCTTGCTGTACTATACTAGTCTCATGCATACGGAATCAACATGATGATACGATAGATAATGTACGGATAGTGTAAGGAGCAATCTCGATGAAAGAACTCGATCTGAAGAAAAGCGTAGCGGAGCTCGTCCGCGAATACCCAGAACTCAAGGAAATCCTCGCGGAAATCGGCTTTCAAGACATCATGAAGCCCGCTGCCCTGAAGCTCATGGGCAGCATCATGACGCTGCCGCGCGGCGCTGTCGTCAAGGGCATCCCGATGGAGAAGATCCGCGCAGCGCTCGAGGCGAAGGGCTTTGTCCTGAAGGGCGCTGAGCAACAGGCGCGCCAGGCCATGCTGCGCGAGTACATCGCGCGACTCAATGGCGGCGAATCGCTTGAATCGGTGCGCGCCGATTTCGTGCGCCACTTCGAGGACGTCAAGGCCGAGGAGATTGCGGAGGCAGAGCAGGACCTCATCAAGGGCGGCGTACCACTGAAGGATGTCCAGCGCCTCTGCGACGTCCACTCCGCGCTGTTCCACGACTGCGCGGAGAGCGGCAGGGACGAGGAGCAGACAGCGCTGCGCAAGACGGCTGAGAAGACGCACGTTGCAGCGGCCTTCCTGACGGCAGACGACTTGCCCGAGGGCCATCCGCTGAGCCTGCTGCGCCTCGAGAATGACGCACTTGTCCGCCACCTCGACGCCATCCACCACGAGATGGTCGGCGGGGAGGATGCGGCAAAGCTCACGGGGCTCATCGCCGCGCTCAACGCCGTGCGCTCGCACTATGCCAAGAAGGAGGAACTCTTGATGCCGCTGCTCTACGACTACGGTGTCACGGGACCCTCACAGGTCATGTGGGGCGTCGACGATGAGATCAAGCGCGAGCTCGGCGTCATCACGAAGGCACTCAAGGCGGACAGCGAGAACTATCCGCTCTACAAGGGCCGCATCGAGCCGCTCTGCGCGCGCATCCGCGAGATGGTCTTCAAGGAAGACCGCATCCTCTTCCCGCTCTCCCTGCGCTATCTGACGCAGGAACAGTGGTTCATGGTCTACCGCGACCTCTTCGAGATGGGCATGGCCTTCGTCGATGTCGAGACGATGCCGCGCTGGCCAGAGGGTGACGCGTGGATGGAGAAGCAGTCGGTAGCCGACAGACAGCCGGAGATTCTCGAGGGCAAGGTCAAGCTGCCGACGGGCGAGCTCACGTTGCGTCAGCTCCAGGGCATCCTGAAGCTTCTCGATGTCGACATCACCTTCATCGACAAGGATGACATCCTGCGCTATTTCCTCAACGAGGGCAAGGTCTTCTCGCGTCCGCTCTCGGCGCTCGGGCGCGAGGTCTACAGCTGCCATCCGCCCGAGATCATCCCCGTTGTGCGCCAGATGATACTCGACTTCAAGGCGAAGAAGCGCACTCAGATGGAGATCTATCGCCGCATCATGGGCCGCCCTGTCGGCGTCCGCTACATGGCCGTCTACGATGACGATGGCGAGTACCTGGGTACGGTCGAATTCGTCCAGGACTTCCAGAAGGCTCTCGATAAATTCCAGAAGTGATTTTCTGATTTCCGCAGATGATAGGAGACAGAAAGGCAAAAGCCAGTTTCTCACAGAAGAGAAGCTGGCTTTTCTTGTAATTTTCACACATTTCTTGTATAATGGGAATAACGATAGAACATGTATATCGATTCAAAAGAATCTGGAGGCGATTATGATGATCAGACCGATTCCCTTCAATATCCGTGAGAATGCTGAGCGAGGCCGTGAGGTCCTCGAGAAGGCACTCGACTTCATGACGGAGCAGCCGTGCAATCCGCTCGGCCGCGTCAGTGGGGCACTTTCGTCGTTCCGCGTCGATGTCATCGACACGCCGGACCGCTATGAGATTTTCGCCGAGCTGCCGGGATTCCACAAGGAGCAGATCACGGTGTCGTATGACGATGGCACGGGCTACCTGACGATTAAGGCAGAGCGCCCGGAAGTGGACATGGATGTCAAGTACATCTGCCGCGAGCGCCGCACGGGCACCTTCGAGCGCACCTTCGAGATTGACGGCATCGTCAAGGATGAAGTCTCCGTCTCGTTCGAGGACGGCGTGCTTCACATCGTCCTGCCGAAAGAGCCGGCAGAGACGAATAAGACCGTATTCGATATCCAGTGAGATTCCCGCGGGCTGCCCGACGGGACAAGAGGAGAGATGTCTTTGTTTGCCAATCCATCGATGGAACAGATTGCGCCCGAGGAGCTGCGGGCGCTGCAGGAGAAGCGCCTGCAGAAGCAGTTGCGCTGGGCCGCGGAGAAGAGCGCGCATTACCGCGAGGCGTTTGCCGAGCGGGGCATGAACGGCCAGTCGCTGAAGGAGTTGAAGGAGACGGGTGCGCTTCAGGCCTTGCCGCTGCTCAGCGCCGCTGATTTTGCGGGCCGGAAATCATTCGACTTCCTGACGATGCCGCTCTCGAGCCTGCTGCGCATCTCGCAGATGCGGGCGGCAAGTGGCGAGGGGGCGCCGTTCGTCCACTTTGCGACGAATGGCGATATCGCGCACCGCATCGAACTGGTGACGCGGAGCCTCGTGGCCTGCGGCCTGCACAATGCCGCGCTTGCAGCCGTGCTCGGCGATGGCGCAGACAGCCGCATCATGGATGTCCACTATGCGCTCGAGTTCATCGGCGCGGCCACCATGATGCTTGGCACTGAGCCGGAGCGATGGGCAGAGCAGCTGGATCTCGTGACGCCGGAGACGCTCATCGGTACGCCTGAGCGCCTGCTTGCACTCGATGATGCCCTGCTGCAGCGCGGCAGCGGCCTCAGCGAACTGCCGCTCTCGCGCATCATCTTCCTGCATGAGAGCGCGCCGAGCGCTGAGCTCGCCGCGTCGCTGCAGGCGATGACGTCGGCCAGGGTCTATCACATGCTGGCCCTGCCGGAGCTCGGCACGGCGGCGCCTTTTTTGCCCTGTGAGCCTGGTGAGCTGGCCTTTCACCTCCAGGAAGATTTCGTGCTGGGCGAGGTCATCGACCCGCAGACCGGAGAGCCGGCAGAGGCAGCCGGTGAGCTCGTCCTGACGACTCTGCTGGCGGAGGCCATGCCGCTCGTGCGCCTGCGCACGGGCCTCTATGTCGAGCCGATTCCTGCGCCTTGCACCTGTGGCCGCACGATGCGCCGCTTCCGCCTTGTCCTGCCTTGAGGCAGTCTCTCGAGGTGTTGCATTTTGTGATGAATTCTGATAAACTGATAGAGAAGCTTGCTTCTGCAGGTAAAAACCGCATAAAAGACGATTCACTAGGGGAGCCATCTGGCTGAGAGGAGTATTCCGACCCTTGGAACCTGTTGGGTTAAGACCTGCGTAGGGAAGTGACAGAGCATATCTTGCCGTCCGGTACGCCGGGCGGCTTTTGTTTTTCAGGAGGTATTGTTACATGGCGACACAAATGCAGCAGGCCCGTGAGGGCCGCATCACCGATGCGATGAAGATTGTAGCACAGGAGGAGCACATCCCTGTCGAGACAATCCGCGAGCGCGTGGCAAACGGCACGATTGCCATCTGCGCGAATGTCAATCACGAGAACCTGCGCCCGCGCGGCGTCGGCGAGGGACTGCGCGTCAAGGTCAATGCGAACATCGGCACGTCGAGTACGTTCCCGGACATCGAGCCGGAGCTCGAGAAACTCGATGAGGCCGTGCGCTGCGGCGCCGACGCTGTCATGGATCTCTCGACGGGCAACAACATCGACATCTCGCGTCAGCGCATCATCGAGCATTCGCCGATTATGGTCGGCACGGTGCCTTTGTATCAGGCGACGGTGCGCTCCATCCGCGAGCACGGCGCCGTCGTCGAGATGACGGATGACGACATCCTCGAGACGATCGAGCAGCAGGCCAAGGACGGCGCGGACTTCATGACGCTGCACTGCGGTGTCACGCGCAGCGCCATCGAGCGCATGCGCCGCCAGGGCCGCATCATGGACATCGTGAGCCGCGGCGGCTCCTTCATCGCGGGCTGGATGCTGCACAACGAGATGGAGAACCCGCTCTACGAGCACTACGACGACATCCTCGACATCTGCGAGAAGTACGATGTGACCATCAGCCTCGGCGACGGCATGCGTCCGGGCTGCACGGCCGATGCGACGGACCGCGGCCAGCTCACGGAGCTCATCACGCTCGGCGAGCTCGTGGACCGCGCCTGGAAGCGCGGCGTCCAGGTCATGGTCGAGGGGCCGGGCCACGTGCCGTACGATCAGATTGAGGCGAACATGAAGCTCGAGAAGCGCCTCTGCCGCCACGCGCCGTTCTATGTGCTTGGACCTCTTGTAACGGATATCGCACCGGGCTATGACCACATCACGGCGGCCATCGGCGGCACGCTCGCCGCTGTCTCCGGCGCGGACTTCCTCTGCTACGTCACCCCGGCCGAGCACCTGGCGCTGCCGACGATCGAGGATGTCCACACGGGCGTCATCACGAGCCGCATCGCCGCCCATGCCGCTGACCTCGTGCGCGGCGTGCCGGGTGCGCGCGAATGGGACCTCGAGATGGCCAAGGCGCGCAAAGTCCTCGACTGGAACCGCCAGATGGAACTCGCCATCGATCCAGAGCTCGCCAAGAAGAAGCGCGGCGCCCGCAATCCGGCTGACGAAGGTGCTTGCTCGATGTGCGGCGACTACTGCGCTGTCGAGATCATCAACAAGTACTTCCACAAAGAGAACTGCCCGTGTCAGGACTGATTTGAATCTTCGGTACCCGCTGTGTTCGTTTATCACGATTTACCGCATATGAAAAAGCTGCTGCCTGATTGCTGGGCAGCAGCTTTTTCGTAGGTGCATCTGCAAATTATTTGATTTTGTTGAGGCGGTCGGCGAGTTTCTGGGCCGATTCGTCGTCGTAGGTGCAGGTCATGATGGGCTGTACGCCGAGCATGACCGTCTTGCCGTCGACATAGGCGGCGTCCTTGTTGTGACCGTTGTGGTAGGCCGCCGCGAGATTGCCGACGACGAAGTAGGAGCGCTCAGCACTAGACATATCACCGAGGGCAGCTGGCGTGACGAAGTCCTTGCCGTTGACCTTGACCGTGCCGTCCTTGACTGTCACGTGCTTGTTGCTGTACTCGTAGAGCTTCTTAGCATAGGCGTCGCGGCGGTCGCCGTCCGATGGATGGTCGGAGAGGAATTGCTGCATCACGTTTTCCTGTCCTTTGGACTTATCCATGACGCGCTGCCAGACCGCGGCACACGCGCCGGGGTTGTAGTTGGAGTGGGTGATGTACTCGAAGGCCAGCGCATCTGCCTCGCGCTCCATCGGCTTCGTGATATTGCGGTTGTTGATGACGTTCGCCACGATGACGCCGAGGTCCGTGCCCGTCGCCGCGCCGAGGATTGACATGTTGAGGCTGCGACGCGCACCTTTTGCAGGATGGTCTTTTTGCCCATGCCCCATCTCATGCCCGAGCACGACAGCAATTTCGTCGTCGTTCGTCAGGACGCTGAAGAGCCCTGTGTTGATGCTCATGTTGTGGCCGAGCGTGCAGAAGGCATTGAAGCTCTTGTCCTGATTGATGAAGTAGTTGTAGGGCTTGTCGTAGATCGTCGGATCGACCGCGCCGATTGCTGCCGTCAGGTTCGCCATAATGGTGTCGATCTTGTTGTTGTAGTAGGTGTTGTAGTTGACGCCGTACTGCTTCTTCATCTCCTCGAAGAACTCCTGGCGGCCTTCTTCGGAGTCATTGTACTTCTTGAGGAACGCTGTGAGCTGTGCATGCGCTGCCGCGCCCTGAATGCCAGCGCCGATGATGCTTCCCCACCCAAACTCCGCATGGGCGACTGGTGCCGGGGCGAGCCCGTACGCGCCGGGAATCATGATCATACCCGCTGCGAGGACGGAGACGATTCGTTTCTGCAAGGATTTCTTGATTTTCATAATGCTCATCCTTCCACTGCTGAGGTGCTATGCCATCAAACTGTCTTGAAAATGTATCCTCTGGATCTTGCTTGTTCACTTTTATTATAGGGAGAATAGTGAGAAAAAACAAGATAAAGGCGGAAGATGCATACCGTGATTTGCAGAAAATTTTATGACAGGAAGGTAAATCGTCGAAAGATAGCGAATCCTTAAGCAAAGAGGGTGATTCCTCGTGTATTGTGCCATCAATCAGGAATGAGGTGTTTCATATGCTGGTGAAAGATATCATGACGAAGGATGTCGTTACGGTCAAGAAGGAGGCGTCGATCCGCGAGATCGCGCAGACGATCGTGGATCACGATGTCTCGGGTCTGCCGGTCATGGATGATGACGGCACGGTCTGCGGCATTGTCAGCGAGGGCGACCTCGTGCGTAAGGAGTTTGCGCCGGAGCTGCCGGATGAGCTCTGCATCCTCGGCGCGGTCATCTACTACTCGGGCCTGCGCGAGTACCAGGACGCCTTCCGCAAGATCGCGGCCATCTCGGCAGAGCAGCTCATGACGAAGAAGATCATCTCCGTTAAGGCAGACGATGATGTCAGCGAGGTGGCGAAGATCCTCTACAACAAGCATGTCAAGCGCGTGCCTGTGCTCGACGAGAAGAAGCATCTGCTCGGCATCGTCAGCCGCCGCGACATCGTCAAGATGATGCTCGCGTGATTCCCTCTGCCGCTTCATCAAGGCCGGCCTCCGTGATTTTGGCGGAGGCCGGCTTTTCCTTGTCCTCTCATTTTCTTTGCTGCATGCTCTTCTTGACAGAAATATTTTCACAGCATCTCTCCAGCGCGATGAGTTTTCTTGACACTAAAGGAAAAAATCTGTAAGATAGAAAGGTATAGTTATGTCACAACTACCGATATAAATATGCATGAAAGCAAAAAAACGAAAAGGGGGGTGAATATTATCGTTACAATAATATTAGCGGTAATAGTAGCAGCATTCGTCGGCGCGAGTGTCGGCTACGTCATGCGCAAGCGCACGGCGGAGTCGCAGATCGGCTCGGCGGAAGCTGAAGCAAAACGGATTGTAGATGATGCAGCCCAGCGTGGCGAGACGAAGAAGAAAGAAGCTCTGCTCGAGGCGAAGGAAGACATCCATCGCCTGCGCCAGGAACTCGACCGTGAGACGAAAGAACGTCGCTCGGAACTCCAGCGCCAGGAGCGCCGCGTCGTCCAGAAAGAGGAGAACCTCGACCGCAAGCTCGATTCCATCGAGAAGCGCGAAGAATCCTTGTCGCGTAAGGAAGCGCGCCTCGACAAGAGCCAGGCTGCCGTCAATGAGATGCACGAGCAGCAGAAGGCAGAGCTCGAGCGCATCTCGGGCCTGACGGCAGAGGAAGCCCGCACGACTCTCATGGCAGAGGCAGAGGAAGAGCTCAAGCACGAGAAGGCCATGAAGATCAAGGAGTACGAGCAGCAGGTGAAGGATGAGTCGGACAAGAAGGCTCGCGAAATCCTCTCGACGGCCATCCAGCGCTGCGCTGCCGACCACGTCGCCGAGACGACCGTCTCTGTCGTCGCTCTGCCGAACGATGAGATGAAGG
Source organism: Mitsuokella jalaludinii (assembly GCF_928722185.1). Taxonomy (NCBI): domain Bacteria; kingdom Bacillati; phylum Bacillota; class Negativicutes; order Selenomonadales; family Selenomonadaceae; genus Mitsuokella; species Mitsuokella jalaludinii. Next base: position 799,926 of record NZ_CAKMXA010000001.1, on the reverse strand, counting down.
GGCGCATCATCGGCCGCGAGGGCCGTAACATCCGCACGCTCGAGACGCTGACAGGCATCGACCTCATCATCGACGACACGCCGGAAGCTGTCATCTTGTCGGGCTTCGACCCGGTGCGCCGCGAAATCGCTCGCATTGCGCTTGAGAAGCTCATCCAGGACGGCCGCATCCATCCAGCCCGCATCGAGGAGATGGTCGAGAAGGCGAAACGCGAAGTCGACCAGCGCATCAAGGAAGCCGGCGAGCAGGCGACGTTCGAGACGGGCGTCCACGGACTCCATCCGGAGCTCGTCCGTCTGCTCGGCCGCCTGCGCTACCGCACGAGCTACGGCCAGAACGTGCTCAATCATTCCATCGAAGTCGCGCACCTCGCCGGTGTCATGGCAGCTGAGCTCGGCTGTGATGTCATGCTCGCGAAGCGCGGCGGTCTGCTGCACGATATTGGCAAGGCCATCGACCACGAGGTCGAGGGTTCGCATACGACCATCGGTGCCGATATCGCCCGCAAGTACCGCGAGTCGAAAGACGTCATCAATGCGATCCTCTCGCATCACGGTGATGTCGAAGCGACGAGCGTCGAATCGGTTCTCGTGTCGGCTGCTGACGCTGTTTCAGCAGCGCGTCCGGGCGCACGCCGCGAGAGCCTTGAGTCATATCTCAAGCGCCTCAAGAGCCTTGAGGGAATTGCCGAATCCTTCGACGGCGTCGAGCGCTGCTTTGCCATCCAGGCAGGCCGCGAGATCCGTGTCATGGTCAAGCCGGACAAGGTTGACGATGCGGAGGCCGCGGCACTCGCTCATAACATTGTCAAGAAGATCGAAGACGAGCTCGAGTATCCGGGGCAGATTAAGGCCACGGTCATCCGCGAGACGCGCGTCGTCGATTATGCAAAATAAACGGTTCTGCTGTACTGAGGGTGCGGGCTTTGTCCCGGACCCTCAGTCTGTTAAGAGGATACTATCATGTTTGGTTTCAGATCACAGCGCAGCAAAGAGGAGGAGAAGGCAGGCATCCAGTTCCTGGCTTCGATGCTCGTCTGCTATCCGGAGATCAGCTCTTTGTCGTACGATCCGCGACGCTCGACGCTGACGTTTGAGTTCATCGTACGCGGCGATTACCCCGCACGCGAGCTCGATGCCTTTGCGCGGCTTCTCTCGGAGAGCATTGAGACATACCACGTGCTGGTCGCCGACGAAGAGGTCGGCGCCAACATCTGGGTCGAGGAAGTCTCTGCCGAGAAAAAGACGGTCATGTTCCATGTCGAGCGCGATGTCATGACACTCGAGCGCGACGAGCTGACGCTCATCGCACGCCTGTTCACGGAGCGCTTCGGCAAGGCGCTGCTCGTCGACGAGCACTCGCTGCAGAAGCTCGAAGAGGACTTCGCGACGGTGCAGAGTGAGCTTCTCGACCAGATGCTCGACCAGGTCCAGCGGCGGGAGTTCCGCTTCCGCATGCACATGGTCGGCCTGCGCGAGAACGACCGCGTCGTCGTCTACAATCGCTGACGCGCTGATACGCTGCTGTGCAGAAGAAAGAGGGAGATATGTTGAAAGTCATGCTGGTAGGAGATGTCATCGGCCACTCGGGCCGACGGGCATTCTGCAAGATCACGCCGAAGCTGCGCAAGGAGAAGGCTATTGACGTCGTCATCGTCAATGGCGAGAACTCCGCGGGCGGCAAGGGCTTCACACGCAAGTCGCTCGATGAGCTCTATCGCGGCGGTGCCGATGTCATCACATCGGGTAATCACGTCTGGGACAAGCGGGATGTGCTCGAGTTCATCGATCAGGAGCCATTCCTGATCCGCCCAGCCAATTATCCAGAGGGCACGCCTGGCAAGGGCTGGTGCTCGTACCCGTTCAAGGCGAAGAACATCGGTGTCATGAACCTCTCGGGCCGCGCCTTCATGCCGCCACTCGACTGCCCCTTCCAGAAGGTCGAGGCGCTCCTGCACGAGATGCAGGATGAGTGCGACATCATTTTCCTGGACTTCCATGCAGAGACGACGTCCGAGAAGATTGCAATGGGCTGGTACCTCGATGGCCGCGTCAACGGCGTCGTCGGCACGCACACACACGTGCAGACAGCCGATGAGCGCATCCTGCCGCAGGGCACGGCCTATATCACGGATCTCGGCATGGTCGGTCCGCGCGACTCTGTGCTCGGCGTCAAGACTGACCTCATCCTCAAGAAGTTCACGACGGCCATGCCCGTCCGCTTCGATGTCGCTGAAGGCCCCTGCGTCTACTCAGCCTTGATCGTCGAGATCGACACGGCGACAAACAAGACTTGCGGCATCGAGCGCATCATGCTGCAGGAAGATGCGCTCTGAGCACGGAGTGCAAACACACTTTTGAGAAATAGCGCGGGAAAAGAAGGATTTCCATGCTCGACGACGAATAATAGAAACTAGTGATAGTATGAATAACAGCATGCATAGCGATTCATATTCCAGCAGTAGGTGAACAAGGAGGTCGTGCTAATCATGGAAGTCTTGAAAGTTTCTGCAAAGTCGAATCCGAATTCTGTTGCCGGCGCATTGGCTGGCGTGATCCGTGAGAATGGGAGTGCGGAGATGCAGGCCATCGGAGCCGGTGCGCTCAATCAGGCCGTCAAGGCCGTCGCGATTGCCCGTGGCTTTGTCGCACCACACGGCGTCGATCTCATCTGCATCCCGGCCTTCACCGACATCAAGATCGACGGGGAAGAGCGCACGGCAATCAAGCTGATTGTGGAGCCCCGCTGAGGCGGCTCTGATGATGGATCAAGAGACGATTTAGGAGTGAAATCAGGATGCCAAGTGATTTGCATATGCACACGACGTACTCGGACGGCAAATTGACGCCTGAGGAACTCGTGGCAAAGGCGAAGGAGGCTGGCCTCACGTACATGGCCATCACGGACCACGATACCGTGGAAGGGATCAGCCATCTCTACGAGAACGGCCTGTACCCGGCGAGGGGGATACACATCATCCCCGGGATAGAGTTCAGCGCGCATCATCCGACGCGTGAAATCCACATCTTGGGATACAATGTCGACATCTATTACGGAGAACTCGTCGATAAGCTCAACGATGTCACAGAGGCGCGCTGGACGCGCTTCAGCGAGATGGTGGAGAAGCTCCAGCATCTCGGCTATGAGATCAGCGAGACAGAGGTCCTGACGATTGCGGGCACGAGCCGTTCCATCAGCCGCTCTCACATCGGACGCGTCCTCGTCAAGAAGGGGTATTTCCTGACGGTCCGCGATGCCTTTGAAGCGATGCTCATGAAGGGCAAGCCCGCCTATGTGCCGCATTATCACCTTGAGGTCGAGGACATCATCGGCCTCATCAAGGCGGCTGGTGGTACTCCCGTGCTCGCGCACCCGAAGCTCATCGGTGACGACAGGCTTGTCGAGGAGCTCTGTTGCCGCGGCATCGAGGGTCTCGAGGTCTTCTATCCGCAGCACGATGAAGCTGACACAGCGCGTTACCTCGACATGGCGAAGCGCTATCAGTTGCTCGTGACGGGCGGCTCAGATTACCATGGCTTCGCGACGCGCTACCCGCAGGACCTCGGCGTCTTCACCATCGATGACTGCTGGGCGGAGAAACTATACCGCCCGGCCCAGAAACTCTGAAAGCAAGGGGAAAAAGATGGATGTCATTGCCTTAGTCGGTCCAAGTGGGACCGGAAAGAGTCATCGCGCGCTGATTGTCGCGCATAAGAATGGTGCCGATGCCATCATCGATGATGGCATCCTCATTAAGGACGGCAAGATCTTGGCGGGCCACTCTGCCAAGAAGGAGCAGAGCAAGATCATGGCCGTCCGCCGGGCTATCTTTGTACTGCCGGGTCATGCAGAGGAGGTGCGCAAGGCCATCGAGAACTCGAAGCCGCACCGCATCCTGATCCTCGGCACCTCGGAGAACATGGTCCAGAAGATCACGAAGGCCCTGCGCCTGCCGCCCATCGCGAAGATCATCCGCATCGAGGACATCGCCACGCGGTCAGAGATGGAGAAGGCGCGCTTCTACCGCGTCAAACAGGGGAAGCACATCATCCCGGTGCCGACGATTGAGCTCAAGCCGCATTTTTCCGGCTACCTCATCGATCCGCTCCAGTCGTTCTTCAAGCGCTCCTCGACGCGGCGGCGCCGCCTGGGCGAGAAGTCTATCGTCAGGCCGGTCTTCAGCTATTACGGCAAGCTCGTCATCGATGATTCCGCCATCAAGGGCATCGTGCGCCACGTCATCCTCGCAGAGGGGCCTTTCAGCAAGGTCAGCGATGTGGAGGTCAAGCACCTCTTCGTCGGCGATGAGGACCAGGGACTGCGCATCTCCTGCAACGTCGTGCTGACGTACGGCAACCACATCCCGACGCTCCTGAAGCAGGCGCAGGAGAAGGTCACGAGCCATGTCGAGTTCATGACCGGCATGATTGTCCACGAGGTGGACATCGTCGTCAAGACACTCTACGTACGAGCATGATCGTGCCCCCGCGAGAGGCTGCGGGGGCTTTTCTTTATCTGGAGGTGACTACTATGAAAGAAGTTAAATCGCCAAAGAAGCCGATGGCCTTTTACTATATCGTCGTCTTGGCCCTGATCCTTCTCTTCAACGAGATGGCCAGGCCTTACATGGAGCAGGCACAGATCGTGCCGGTCGACTACAGCACGTTCATGCAGTCCATCGACGACAAGACGGTCGACCACGTCGAGATCCAGTCGAACCAGATCCTCTACACGGTCAAGGACGACCACAAGAAGTACAAGACCGGCATCATGAACGATCCGACGCTGGCGCAGCGACTGATGGAGTCGGGGGCGACCTTCACACAGGATATCAAGGAGGAGACATCGCCGCTCATGAGTTTCTTCCTGGCCTGGATCCTGCCGCTCTTGATTTTCTTCGCCATTGGCCAGTATATGAGCCGCAAGATCATGGACCGGGCAGGGGGTAACTCGATGATGTTCGGCGGCTCAGGCAATCAGGCGAAGATATACGTGCCATCGTCGGAGGGCATCCACTTCAGTGATGTGGCTGGCGAGGATGAGGCCAAGGAGAACCTCTCCGAGATTGTCGACTATCTGCACAATCCTGCGAAGTACACGAGCATCGGCGCCTCGATGCCGAAGGGCGTGCTGCTCGTCGGCCCTCCGGGCACCGGCAAGACGATGCTCGCGAAGGCTGTCGCCGGCGAGGCCAATGTGCCGTTCTTCTCGATTGCCGGCTCGGAGTTCGTCGAGATGTTCGTCGGCATGGGTGCTTCGAAGGTCCGCGATCTCTTCAAGCAGGCCAAGGAGAAGGCGCCGTGCATCGTCTTCATCGATGAGATCGATGCAATCGGCCAGAAGCGCACGGGCGCCACGATGGGCAATGACGAGCGCGAGCAGACGCTCAACCAGCTGCTGACTGAGATGGACGGCTTTGAGGGCAATACGGGCGTCATCATCCTCGCTGCGACGAACCGCCCCGATTCGCTTGACCCGGCGCTGCTGCGCCCCGGCCGTTTTGACCGCCGCGTGCCGGTCGAGCTGCCGGACCTCAAGGGACGTGAGGACATCCTCAAGGTGCATGCAAAGAAGGTCCGCATGGCGGACGATGTCAACTTCCACACGATCGCGCGCATGGCCGCCGGTGCCTCTGGCGCAGAGCTCGCCAACATCATCAACGAGGGCGCGCTGCGCGCTGTGCGCTCGGGCCGCAGCGAGGTGACGGAGGCGGATCTCGAGGAGAGCATCGAGGTCGTTATCGCTGGCTACCAGAAGAAGAACGCCATCCTGTCGGATGCCGAGAAGCGCACGGTCGCCTATCACGAGATCGGCCATGCGCTCGTCGCGGCTCTGCAGTCGCACTCCGCACCGGTCCAGAAGATTACCATCATCCCGCGCACGTCAGGTGCTCTCGGCTACACGATGCAGGTCGAGCAGCAGGATAAGTACATTCTCTCCCGCGAGGAGCTCGAGAACAAGATCGCGACGTTCACGGCCGGCCGCGCAGCCGAGGAGGTCAAGTTCGGCCTCGTCAGCACGGGCGCCTCGAATGATATCGAGCAGGCGACGAAGCTCGCCCGTGCGATGATCACGCGCTACGGCATGAGCGAGGAATTCGACATGGTCGCCATGGAGACGGTCAACAACCGCTACCTCGGCGGCGATACGAGCCTGACCTGCTCTGCTGCTACGCAGCAGCAGATCGACAAGAAGGTCGTCGAGCTCGTGCGCAAGCAGCACGAGAAGGCCATCGGCCTATTGAAGGCCCACATGGACAAGCTTGACGCGCTCGCCTCGTACCTCTACGAGAAGGAGACAATCACCGGCGAAGAGTTCATGAAGATCCTCGAAGGTGACAAAGCGGAAGAACCGCAGGTCGAAGCCGCCGAGCAGAAACTCCTCGCAGATGAAGCGAAAGACGACAGGGCGGATGCCGAAAAGGCGAAGAAGCTCGCTTTCCTGCCGGAAGAGGAGCGTGGCAGCGAGACGAAGCCCAATCCCGATGAAGTGAAGAACGATAACGCATAAAGGATGATGACCTGGATGCAAAAAGGCCGCCCCTTGTTGATGGGGGTGGCCTTTTTGTGTCGGGGCTCATTTCATTGTCGGAGATGTGCAGTGAAGCGTATCAGAGCTTCTTCTCGGTCAGCACCATCTCGAGTGCATTGAGCACGTTGTCGATGTCTTCTGCCGTGATGACGAGCGGCGGCTGGAAGGCCATGACGTTGCGGGCGACGCCGTTCTTGCCGATGATGAAGCCGCGGTCTTTGAGCGTCTCGAGTACATCGTCGAGCTCTGCGGCAGCAGGGCTCTTGTCGGCGTGAACGAACTCAGCACCCGTCATGAGGCCGAGGCCGCGGATATCGCCGATGATGGCATGGCGCTTCTGGATCTCGCGCAGGCCGGCGCGCAGCTGCTCGCCGCGCTCGCTGGCATTCTGGCAGAGGTCGTGCTTCTCGATGTAGTCGAGCACGGCGAGGCCGGCCGTCGTCGAGACGGGGTTGCCGCCGAGCGTCGAGGCGCCCGGGCGCGTGTAGGTATCGGCAATCTCCGCCGTCGAGATGAAGGCCGAGATCGGAGCGCCGTTGCCGAGTGCCTTGGCTACGGCCATGATGTCCGGCACGACGCCGAAGTTCTCGATGGCAAACATCCTGCCCGTGCGTCCAAAGCCCGTCTGGACTTCGTCGGCGATGAAGAGCGTGTTGTGCTGTGCGAGGATTTCCTTGACGCGCTGGAAGTATCCCTCAGGCGGCACGACGATGCCTGCATTGCCCTGGATCGTCTCCGCGATGAAGGCGCCGGGATGACCGGCCGTTGACGTCTGGATGACGTCCTCGACCATGTTGGCGCAGGCGAGGTCACACGTCTCGCGCTTCTTGCCGAGCGGGCAGCGGTAGCAGTACGGGTTCGGTGCGAAGTGGATGCCGCCGACAGGATTCTCATCCGTGCGCCACATCTGGATGCCCGTCACGCTCATGCCGAGCTTCGTGCGGCCGTGCAGGCCGTTCCGCAGGGCGATAATCTCGTTGTTGCCCGTGTAGATGGAGGCGAGCAGCAGCGCGCCCTCCGTGGCCTCTGAGCCGGTCGAGCAGAAGAACGTCTTCTGCAGCTTGCCCGGCGTCACTTCGGCGAGCTTTTCGGCGAGGTTCACGAAGTTCTCCGTCAGGTAGATGTTGCAGACGTGCTGCAGCGTGCCGACCTGCTCCTGGACTTTCTTCGTGATCTCCGGATTGCAGTGGCCGCAGTTCATGACCGATACGCCTGCGAAGCAGTCGAGGTACTTGCGTCCCTCGCTGTCGTAGAGGTACTGCATCGAGCCCTTGACGAACTGACGCGGCTCCTTGTAGAAGTGGCCGAGACACGGCATGATGTACTTTTTCTTTTTCTCGATGATGGCCTCTGGGCCGATGTAAGCTTTCTCTGCCAAATGAAACCCTCCTAATGCATGTGATGGATGTATCGTGGTATATGATGAAGCGGGTGCCGGTCAGATGGAGTTGCGGCTCTGGCGGAAGCGATAGGTGCCGATTCCCCACTCGCGCGGGCTCAGGCGCTCGACTTCCTCGAACGCTGCGTGGTCGAAGGCTTCTTCAGCGCTCTTGCCGGCTGCGAGCGCGTCGAGCGCCTCGCGGTAGAGCTTCGTCACGCGGCCCGTGAGCTCCGGCGTGTAGTCCTGCGCTTCGATGCGGTAGGAAGCAAGGCCGTTGAACTTCGCGAGGTACGGGTAGAGGCAGAGGTCCTTGGCGAAGTAGAGATGATTGCGCCCGTACTGGTCAATGCGGATGGCGTGTTTCTCGCCGGCCGTGTCGAGGAGCGCGTAGTGGCGGTCGAGGACCTCCGGGTTGTCGAGCTCGTTGAATTCCGGCAGGCTCATTGCCGGGAAGTCATGGTCACAGATCATCGACTCGTAGGAGCCGTGTACGACCGTCTCGAGCGGCAGTTCTGCCGTCTCGACGATTTCGCGCAGCTGCTCGAATGAGAGCTCGTACGATGTCGCGGCCATGGACAGGCCGTTTTCCTTCAGGAACTTTGCGGCGAGCTGGTTGAAGAGGTTGAACGAGATATCGGCCTGCACTGGCAGATCCGTGATGCTCTGCGCGAGTTTCAGCGAACCGAGGTTGCTGACCATCAGGCCGTCCGGTCTGATCTCGCGCAGCGCCGTGAAGAACTGCTCGAGTTCACCGCACTCGCGGCGCATTGTCGTGCGTGGCGTCGTGACGACGACGCGCGCCTTGCCCTTCGCGTAGGCGAGAATCTCTTCGTAGTCGCCGAGCTTCCACGGGCGCAGCGGGCGGAAGGCCTCGCCGCCGACATAGACCGTATCGGCGCCGCTACGGATAGCTGCCTTGGCTGATTCGACCGTATTGCAGCGCACACTGAGCACGCGGTGCGCTGCATTCTCTTTCTCGATATCGCATTCCTGGCGCAGCACCTCATCCTGGAAGCCTGCCTCCTTGACCGCATGGCTGAAGAAGCGCGGCTCGCGCTCACCCGTGAAGCCGATGTCTTTCTTGCCCGGCTGGCCGAAGGCGAACGTCGTCGTGAAATCGCGCGCGCGGTTGTCGTAGAGCGTCTTCCAGCCCTCTTCATCTGTCGTGTAGCCGTTCGGATCTGCGATGTAGGCATCGATGGCCTTGCGGTACGTCGAGACGATGCGGCGGATGAAGCCAGCCGGGCGCATGCGGCCTTCAATCTTGAAGGAGAAGACGCCTGCCTGGATGAGCTGCGGGATGGCGCGGTACATGCACATGTCCTTGAGGGCGAGCTTGTAGGCACCGGGGCCATCTTTGTCGAGGACTTCGCCCGTCTTCTCGTCGATGAGCTTGTAGGCCCAACGGCACGGCTTGAGGCAGCGGCCGCGATTGCCGCTCTGGCCGAAGAGCACGCCTGAGTGGATGCACTGCCCCGACTCGCTGATGCACATGTCGCCGTGCATGAAGTACTCGACCTCGATGCCCGTGCGCTCGCGGAAGAGGCTGAGCTCGGAGAGCGTCATCTCACGGCCGACGACGATGCGCGTGATGCCGTATTCCTTGAGCTTCTCGATGGCATGCTCATTGTGGGTGTTCATCATGACCGACGTGTGCAGCGGGATCGTGATGCCCATCTCGTGCACGAGCTCGAGCACCGCGAAATCCTGTACGAGCAGTGCGTCGGGGCGGATTTCGTTGAGGTAGGCGAGGTATTCGCGCAGCGCCGGGATCTCCTCGTTGCTGATGAGGTTGTTGAGCGTGATGTAGAGGCGCACGCCGTGTTCATGCGCGTAGTCGATGGCCTTCTTCAAGAGCGCATCGTCGAAGTTGAATTCGCCCTCGTGCATGCGCATGTTGAAGTGCTTGCCGCCGAGATAGACAGCATCTGCGCCAGACTCCACGCCAGCGACCAGCGCGTCCCACGTGCCGGCCGGGGCCAGGAGCTCTACCGATTTGCGATTGAGTAACATAGTTGTAAAAATCTCCCTTTTTTGAAAAGAATTCGAAAATAGAACCAAGAATAACAACAGCTACGACAAAAGATGACTTCCAATATTATATCAGGTATTTCCCATTCTATCAATTTCTATCTTTTATATGTGCGATACATGCGATGCATGCGGCAGGGGCAAAGAGGACGATTTGCATTTTCCACGTCGTTGTGCTATATTAAGAGAATCATGACGATGATGAAGAAGAGTATCCTGAGCGCGCATCGACAGGGAGTCCTGCCTGGACTGGGAGCAGGATGGTGTGCACAGGTGAAGTTCGCTTCGGAGTCTCCGCAGGAAATGGCGGACGCAGGGCTGCGTTAGAGCCAAACGAAGCTACAAATCAGGGTGGTACCGCGAATCCTACCTTCGCCCCTCGTTTTCGGGGGCGGAGGTTTTTTATTTTCTAGGAGGTCAGTATGGAGGACAAGATTGAACAGCTGAAGGCACAGGCTGCCGAGGCAATCAAGAACGCTGCAGGGAATCTCTCGGAGCTCGACGATATCCGCGTCAAGTTCCTCGGCAAGAAGGGCGAGTTCACGACCATCTTGCGCGGCATGGGAGCACTGGCAAAGGAAGACCGGCCGAAGGTCGGCAAGATCGTCAACGAGGCGAAGGCGGAGATCGCTGCTCTCATCCAGCAGAAGAATGAGGAGCTCAAGGCTCGCGAGATGCAGGCACGTCTCGAGCGCGAGAAGATCGACGTCACGCTGCCGGGCCGCCAGCAGCCGCTCGGCCATCTGCACCCGCTGACGCTGACGCTCGAGCGCATCAAGGACATCTTTTTCCGCATGGGCTTCTCCGTCGAGGAAGGCCCGGAGATCGAGAAGGACTACTACAACTTCGAGGCACTCAATCTGCCGAAGGACCATCCGGCCCGCGACATGCAGGATTCGTTCTACATCACGGAGGACATCCTCATGCGCTCGCAGACGTCGCCGGTACAGGCGCGCACGATGCAGAAGAATGAGCCGAACGCGCCGATCCGCATGATCGCGCCGGGCCGCGTCTATCGCCGCGATGAGTACGATGCGACGCACTCGCCGATGTTCACGCAGGTCGAAGGCCTCGTCATCGACGAGGGCATCACGTTTGCCGACCTCAAGGGCACGCTCGAGCTCTTCCTGCGCCAGATCTTCAGCGAGGACGTCAAGGTCCGCCTGCGTCCGAGCTTCTTCCCGTTCACGGAGCCGTCGACGGAGGTCGATATCTCCTGCGTCATGTGCCACGGCAAGGGCTGCAAGGTCTGCAAGGGCACGGGCTGGCTCGAGATCCTCGGCGCTGGCATGGTCCATCCGCATGTGCTGGAGATGAGCGGCTACGATCCGAAGAAGGTCTCGGGCTTCGCCTTCGGCATGGGCGTGGAGCGCATCGCGATGCTCTCGTACGGCGTCGACGACCTGCGCCTGTTCTACGACAACGACATGCGCTTCCTGCGCCAGTTCTGAGAGAGGAGATAGACAATGCAAGTTTCCATTAAGTGGTTGAAGGACTATATTGATTTTGACTGGTCGGCAGAGGAGCTGGCTGACCGCTTCACGATGGCTGGCGTGCCGGTTGAGAACGTCATCCGCGCGGACGAGGGCCTCGACAAGGTCGTCACGGGCCGCATCGAGAAACTCGAGAAGCATCCGGACTCGGATCACCTCCAGATCTGCCAGATGAACGTCGGCGAGAAGGAGCTCATCCAGATCATCACGGGCGCACAGAATGTGGCTGAGGGCCAGGTCGTGCCGGTCGCGATGGTCGGCGCGCATCTGCCGAACGGCCTCCACATCAAGAAGGGCAAGCTGCGCGGCCTGCCGTCAAACGGCATGCTCTGCTCGGCTGGCGAGCTCCACCTCGACCTCACGAAGCTGACAGAAGAGGAGAAGGACGGCATCTACATCCTGCCAGAGGGCACGCCGGTCGGCGTGCCGGCCAAGGACGTGCTGGGCCTTGACGATGTCGTGCTCGAGTTCGAGCTCACGGCAAACCGCGGCGACTGCTTCAGTGTCATCGGCCTTGTGCGCGAGATTGCCGTGCTGACGGGCAACAAGCCGAAATGGCCGGTCATCGCCTGCAAGGAGGATGATGAAGCCAAGGCAGCGGACATGGTCTCGGTCGGCATCGAGGCGCGCGACCTCTGCGACCGCTTCAGCGCGCGCGTCATCAAGAACGTCAAGATCGGCCCGTCGCCTGAGTGGATGCAGCAGCGCCTCGAGGGTGCTGGCATTCGCGCCATCAACAATGTCGTCGATGTGACGAACTTCGTCATGATCGAGCTCGGCCAGCCGATGCATGCCTATGACTACGACGAGATCACGGGCCACACGCTGACGGCCCGCCTCGCAAAAGCGGGCGAGAATCTCCACACGCTCGACGACAGCTCGCGCCTTGCCAAGGGCACGGAGCTCGTCATCGCGGATGCAGAGCATCCGGCGGGTCTCGCAGGCATTATGGGCGGCCTCGAGACGGAGGTCACGGAGAAGACGCGGACGGTCGTACTCGAAGCTGCGTCGTTCAACGGGCCGAGTATCCGCCGCACGGCGCGCGCCTGCGGCCTGCACTCGGAGGCTTCGGGCCGCTTTGAGCGCGGTGTCGATGTGACGAACACGCCGCGCGCACTCGAGCGCGCCTGCCAGCTGTTGCAGGACATGGGCGCCTGCACGGTCACGCAGGGCGTCGTTGACTGCTACCCGGATAAGAAGCAGCCGGTGACGATCGACTACACGACGGACGAGATCAATCACCGACTCGGCACGGCTATCCCGGGCGAGGAGATGGTCAAGATCCTGACGTCGCTGGGCTTTGAGGTTGAGGCCAAGGGCAATGAGAGCTACCATGTCACGGTGCCGTCGTGGCGCAATGACTGCACGTACATGGAAGACCTCTCGGAGGAAGTCGCGCGCATCTATGGGTTCGACAACATTGCGAGCACGACGCCTTTTGGGCGCATGGTCCAGGGCAAGCAGAGCGCGAAGCAGAACTTTGTCGACAAGATCAAGCACACACTTGTTAGCCTCGGCATGACGGAAGAGCTGTCGTTCGCCTTTACGAGCACGGATCTCTTCGACAAGCTGCTCGTGCCAGAGGATTCGCCGCTTCGCCAGGCCGTCCCCATCCTGAACCCGCTGACGGATGAGGCGCCGCTCGTCCGTACGTGCCTCTTGACCTCCATCATGGAGAATGCCGTGCGCAACTTCTCGCGCAAGAACAACGACATCAAGCTCTTCGACGTCGCACCAGTATTCCTGCCGAAACAGCTGCCGCTGACGGAACTGCCGGAGGAGCGCCTGATGGTCGCGGGCCTCATCACGGGCCGCCGCGAGGAAGTCGGCTGGAACCAGGGGAATGAGATGGTCGACTTCTTCGACATGAAGGGCATCGTCGAGGAACTCTTCCGCGTACTCGGCATCGCGAAGTACACGGTCGAGGCCGGCGAGCACTTCGCCATGCACCCGGGCAAGACGGCCCTCTTCAAGAAGGGCCGCGAGGTTATCGCCGCCGTCGGCGAGCTTCACCCGCAGGCTGCCGTGAACTTCGGCATCAAGCAGAAGGTCTACCTCTTCGAGATGGACCTCGAGGTACTCATGAAGTACACGGGCAAGAGCTTCCACTTCGAGTCGCTGCCGAAGTACCCGGCCATCGCGCGTGACCTCGCCATCGTCGTCGATGAGAGCGTCGCCTCGGCTGATATCGAGCGCGTCATCGCGAAGAATGGCGGCAAGCACTTCAAGGGCGTCACGCTGTTCGACGTCTACACGGGCGAGCACGTCGCGAAGGGCAAGAAGAGCCTGGCCTTCAACCTGCAGTTCCAGTCGAAGGACAAGACGCTGACGGATGATGAGGCCGATGCAGCCTTTAAGAACATCCTCCAGGCTGTCGAGAAGCACTTCGATGCGGAGCTGCGTGCCTGAGTCATTTTGAGGCATTGTTGAGAGAGTAGTAGGACGGAGGTGCATCAGATGGCTGATGTGGACCCAAAGGCGCCTCAGCGCGTCGTCGTCGAGATTTTCGGCGAGAGCTACCCGCTGCGGACGGATGACCCCGCGCGCCTCAAGAAGCTGGCGGCCGGCGTGGATCACCTGATGAAGAAGATGGCAGGCAGCGTCAAGAGCTTTGACGGCACGAAGATTGCCGTGCTCACGGCGCTGCAGCTCGCCGACGAATACGATAAGCTCAAGCAGGACTACGACGAACTCGTCGAGCTGCTGGACGAGAAATAACAAATACCACCGAGCATAACGGCTCTGCCAAGAGGCCGCCCCGCAAAGGGCGGCCTTTTGCTATGCTGATCTTGAACGAGATGGCGATTTTCTCTTGACGATAGAAAATCTTTTCCGTATAATATTATTATAAACAAAGGAGTTGAACATGTTCAACTTAAAAAGAATCAGGGGGAAATATGAGATGAAACAACACACACAGGAGATCCGGCAGCGCGTGCTGGAAAGCGCCAAAGAATTGCTGATCGAGCAGGGGTACAAGAAGACGACGATCCGCAGCATCGTGGAGCGGTCGGGCGTATTGACGGGCAGCATCTACTACTTCTTCAAGAACAAGGAAGCCATCTTCGCGGAGATGCTCGAGTCCATCATCCACCAGTGCATCGAGAAGATTGACACGTGCTGCGAGGGGGAGACAGCCGCGTTCAAGTTCGCTGTGCTCTGCGAGGTGGAGCTCAAGAAGATGCAGGACGACCCGCGCATCCGCGAGATCTACTTCGAGTGCTACCGCTCGCCGGTCATCTTCGAGAAGTTCGTCGACCTTTTTGCCTCGTTTGCCAAGCGGCTGTTCGGCACGCGCTTCACGGATGAGGAGTACCGCCAGAAGAACCTGCTGATCAAGGGCGCGATGGGCGCGAGTATCACGGCGCTCTACTTCGAGCACGAGATGGACGACGCGCGGACGCGCGCAGAGGTCATCCGCGGCACGCTGCGCCTTATGAGCGTCCCGGAGGCGGAAATCGCGGCGACGATGGACCGCATGCGCGGCCGCGAGGAGCTCTGGCAGCACATCGCACAGGAACTCGTCGAGATGCCGCTGGCCATCTGAGCCGGTGCATCAAGGCAGCGCGGCGCCATGCGCATGCGCCTGCATCATGGGCTGACGCATGCCGTTATTTGAACGTGTTCAAATAATAGGAGATGAAAATATTGAGGTGAGGAACATGAGAAACAAGAAGACGATGAGGATGATGGGGATGAAAAAATGGGAGCGCATCTTGGCGCTCTGCCTGGCCATGCTGATGACGCTGCTCATCTGCACGGGCTGCGGCAGGACGGCCGATGCCGACAAGACGACATGGGGCCGCGCGGATGCGAAGGAGATCGACGTCAACTCGAAGATCGCGGGCCGCGTCGTCGCGCTCTACGTCAAGGAGGGCGATACAGTCAAGGAAGGGCAGGTCATCGCGCGCATCGACAAGCGCAGCCTCGAGGCCCAGAAGGCCGAGGCTGAGGCCAGCATCCGCGCCCTGCGCGCCCAGCAGGCACAGGCGTCCGTGACGACGAACATGGAGTCGGGCACGACTTCGTCGGCCGTCTCGCAGGCGCAGGCCACGGCGGACAAGGCGCGGGCGGACCTCGCGCTCTCGCAGGCCGACCACGACCGCTATGCGGAACTCCTCGCGCAGGGCGCCGTCTCGCGCCAGACGTTCGACCAGTACGACACGAAGTACCAGACGGCGCAGGCCACCTACGCGCAGGCGCAGGCGGCAGTCAACCAGGCACAGGCCGGCACGCTGCAGACGGACGCTTCGCGAGCCAATGAGCAGGCGCTGGCGATGAAGCTGGAGCAGGCGGAGGCCACGCTGCAGAACATCGAGGTATCGCTCGACGAGACGGAGATCCGCGCGCCGTTCGACGGTGTCATCACGCAGAAGTACATCGAAGAAGGCTCGATGATCTCGAATGGCACGCCGCTCGTCGCGGTGCAGGACCCGCAGGACAACTGGGTCGACATCAAGGTGCCGGAGACGGAGCTCTCGAAGTACGCCGTCGGCCAGCAGGTCAAGCTCATCGGCCGCGATGGCAAGACGGAAGTCACGGGCACCATCACGGATATCAGCAAGAAAGCGGAATTCGCGACACAGCGCGCGACGAGCGAGCGCGGCGATGAGACGGATATCGTCAGCTTCAACGTCAAGGTACAGGTCGACTCCGATGTCCTGCGCCCGGGCATGCGCTTCCGCCTGGCCGGTGATGCGTCATGACACGGCTGCTCGCGGCACTGCGCACGATCTATGAGGTCGCGGCCGATGAGTTCTGGTACCTCGTGAAGGGCAGGCCGCCCGTGGCGCTCGTGCCCTTCATCGTGCCGCTCGGCTTTGCCGTGCTCTTCGGCTTCGTCTATCAGCAGAACGTCGTCAACCACATCCCGATGGTCGTCTGGGACGAGGACCAGTCGGCGACGAGCCGTTCGCTGATCCAGGCCTACACGGATGCGGACCGCTTCGACTTCGTCGCGCAGGTCGACACAGAAGAGGAGATGATCGATGCGCTCCACGCGGGCGAGGCGCGCGTGGCCCTGGCCATCCCGAGGGACTTCGACAAGGAGCTCAAGTCGGGGCAGGGCACGGACTTCCTGCTGATGGTCGACTCGTCGAACAACATGTTCGGCAATGCGGCCATCAGCGCCTCGCAGGAGGTCAGCCGCTCGTTCTCTGTGGCGGCGGGCCAGCAGCTGCTCGAGAGCCAGGGCCTGCTGCCGGATGACGCCATCGTATCCGTCTATCCCGTGCGCATGGGCGTGCGCATCCTCGGCAACCCGGCCAACGGCTACGCGTCCTTCATGCTCTCGGGCCTCATGATGAATGGCCTGCAGATCGGCATCATGCTCTCGCTCGCGCCTGCGCTCGTCACGGAGCTCTTCAGGCGCCGCTTCGCCGATCGGAATGCCTTCCTGATCCTGCTCGGCAAGAGCCTGCCGTACTGGTGCTTTGCGCTCACAGCCTACGTGCTCGCGCTGCTCGTCGTCATCTACGGCTTTGCCGTGCCGATGCGTGGCAGCTGGGCGGAGGCCGTGCTCTTAGGCGCTGCCTTCATCTTCTTCGTCAGCAGCGTCCTGCACGTCTTCTCGGCCTGCTGTCCGACGCGCGTGCTCTCGCTGCAGGCCCCGATGGTTTACATCATGCCGGGCCTGCTCTACAGCGGTCTCTCGTGGCCGAACTTCGACATGAGTGACATCGCTTCAATGCTCGGCATGCTGATGCCGATGACGTACGGCGGCGACACGCTGCGCGACATCCTGCTGAGCGGCACGGCGCCCGCGCTCTACAAGAACTGTCTGGTCATGCTCTTGGGCGGTCTCGGCTGCCAGCTCGTGGCCTCGCTGCTCTTCTACCTGCGGCGCAAGCATCACTTCTGGACCGGAGAGGAGGGGTCCGTATGAAGGATCTGCTCTTGGCCATCCGGCGTGAATTCCTCACGGCCCTGCACGACCCGCGCCGCCTCGTCTTCCTGTTCGGCGCGGCCGTGGCCTACCTCATCGTCTTCGGCCTGCTCTACGTGCCGAACATCGTCAAGGATGTGCCGTGCGTCGTCTACGATGCGGAGAACTCGCACTTCTCGCGCGAGCTCGTCCGCGACATCGAGAGCAGCGACAGCATGCGCGCCGTTCTCTTTGTCGACAGCGAGGAGGATATGCGCGAGGCGCTGCGCCAGAAGCAGGCGTATGCGGCCATCGAGATCCCGGCGGACTTCTCGCGCAAGGTCAAGACAGGGCAGAGCGCCGAGGTGCTCTACATGGCCAACGGCGCGAACATCATCCTGACGAACATCACGAGCTCGGCCATGCAGGACATCCTCGCCGACTTTTCGGACCGCTTCGCCGCAGAGCGCACCGCCCTGCGCACGGGTGGCGATGAGGAGCTCTTGCAGCACATGATCTCGCCGGTCCACGCCCATCTGCGCGTGCTCTACAACACGACGCAGGGCTACATGTTCTTCTTCCTGCTCGGCCTCGCGATGGTCGCGTTCCAGCAGGGCATCCTCTTCGCCGTCGGCGCGGCGATCTGCGGCGAGTACGAGCAGCTGCGCGCGGGCGAGGGCGACTGGCAGGGGCCTTCGTGGCTGCTGCTCGTCGCCAAGCTCGTGCTCTACTTCGTGCTCGCCATGCTCTCGTACCTGCTCGTCACCGTGCTCGTGCAGTACGTCTTCGCGATACCGCTGAAGGCGCCTCTTGGCACATTGCTCGGTTTGGCCGCTGCCTTTATCATCGCGGCGATGAGCTTCGCCATCTTTGCCTCGGCCATCTTCCCGCGCGAGATGGAGTTCGTGCGGGCCATCATCATGTACCCGGTGCCGGCCTTCATCCTGTCGGGCTACACCTGGCCGCAGGAGTCGATGCCCGCTTGGCTGCAGACGGTCGCCGAGGCGTTCCCGCTCTCGTGGTTCTCGAACACCGTGCGCGAGCTCTTCCTCGCGGGCCATTCGCCGCGCCTTGCCGGCGACTATCAGGCGTTCGCTGTGCTCACGGCCGTCTTCCTGAGCCTCGGCGCCATGCTCTTCTGCTGGCGCATGCGGCGCTACCGGCGCGCGGCAGCTCAGGCACCGGAGCAGACGGTGGAAAGGAATTGAGAGGCGGTTGCATCTGTGATAGAATAAGACAAAGATACAGAAATCGAGAAAAGGATGGCGCATCATCATGGCAATGAAACACGATACCGCACAGAAACCATCAAAGTGGAGCTGCGCACTGCTCGCTCTGCCGGCAGCGGCCCTCAGCCTTCTCGCTTGGCAGGCGACGGCTCTGGCCGCCGAGCCAGTGGATGCTGCAGTGAATCAGACAGCAGAAAACGCAGGACAGGCGACGCAGCAGGAGGCGGGCAAGACAGAGGCAAAGCAGCCGCAGAGGCTCCATGTCGAGCCGGTCAAGGCAGCTGAGACCGCCAAGATGCCGTCCGCAACGACAGCGCCGACAACTGCAGAGCCCGCGGCCAAGAACGCCGAGCCGCGCAAGGATATCGAAGTGCAGCTCGAGTATCTCGAGGGCCGCTTCTTCAAGAAGCGCGATGTCGATCTCTACAACGTGCATGTCTACCGCCAGTACAAGGAGCTCGGCGCTCTCTCGCTGCACTACGGCCTGACGTTCGAGCGCGCGACGGGCAGCACGACGGAGGATGATATCTGGCGCGATGCTGAGGCCGTCGGCTTCGGCCCATCTTACATGATGCGCTGGACGAAGCACGTCTCGGGCAAGCTCGACGGCTCCGTCGACGCTTCGGGTAGCCTGATGGCCTACAACCACGCACATCCGGGCAATGGCCGTGCCTACGGTTTCCTCTGGCGCATCGGCCCGCGCCTGACGTATCACTACACCGACCGCGATTCGTTGAGCCTTGCCTACCTCTTCCATCATTCGTCGAACGGCATGGGCACCCACAATCCGGGCTACAACGGCGTCGGCTTCTCGCTGGGATTCACGCACTGGTATTGAATCACATAGCTGTTTGCTATTCCCTGAAAGAGCACCTTCTCTTAGAATCGGTATTCTAGAGAGGGTGCTCTTTTTTACGAATAGCTATTTGTAATAATATAAATATTTTAAATCTTTGCAGGATTTAGAGGCATCCACCTAGAAGAATATAAATATCCGCTGGATGTGGACAAGTCGGGTGTGGGAATGTGTACACCGTATCAGCTCCGGAGGCGGAGCAGAGTATTTGATTCGAGAGGAGGATTCTTTCATGCAAACTCGACAGAATGAAGCAGGTTTCACCTTGATCGGCATGCTGATTGCCGTGGGCATCGTGGCAATCCTCGCGATGATTGCCGTACCGAAATTCACTTCTGCCATCACGTCGGCCAATACGGCCAAGATCCAGTCTGACTTGTCCACACTGGACACAGCGATTGCCGTCTATGAGATCGATACGGGCAAGACGCCGGGGGCAATCGCGGACCTGAAGGATTATCTGCAGGATACGACGATAGCGCCGCCGAAGGGGAAATGCTACTTAGAGGGTGCAGCTACAGAGATCACGGCTAAAGAGTACACAATCGATACGGCGAACAGCAGGGCACTTTGCCAGGGCAAGACCGTCGGTGCATTCACAAAAGAGAAAAGAGCTGCAGATGTGAAACCGGAAAGTGGAAATACTGGTACAGGTGGTTGAGTAATGGCTAAGCAACTGTCCTTACAGGTATGCATCATTATCATGATGATACTGTTTTTGATGTTTGCCGGCCTGTCACTGGTTGACATGGAGTGCCTTGCGATGGCCCGCGGTGGTCTGTTCTGCGTGTTTTTGCTCGCCATGGCAGTCATTGACTTCCGCACAGGACTGCTGCCGGATAAGGGAAATCTCTATCTGGCCGCTCTCGGTCTGGTGATGGCTGCAATCGTGGGCAGTCTGCGGGATGCACTCTTGGGCGCTTTGCTCGGCGCAGCCCTGCTCTTTGCTCTGCGCACGCTGTCGCGCGGCGGCATCGGGCTCGGCGACGTCAAGTATGCGGCGGCCTTCGGCATCTGGCTCGGCTGGCAGGGGACATTATTGGCTCTCATGCTGGCCTTTGCTCTCGGGGCCTGCCTGGCGCTCGTCTTGCTCGGCATTGGGCGGCTGGGCCGTCGGGACAGGCTGGCTTTTGGCCCGTTCCTGTCGGCGGGGGCATACCTGAGCTACATCGGCAGTGCGGCATTCTGGTCTGCCTATGAGGTCCTGCTATGAAGGAGCATGGCTCTCTGCTCATTGAGGTCATCATCGCCTGCGCCGTCCTCGCGGTGTTTGCGATGGTGGCGCTGCCGAACGGGCTGGCAATCTACCGCGAAGCGGCAGTGGAGTACGAAGTGCAGTGCCTTCTGAGCGATATCCGCTACATGCGCGAGGTCTCGCGCACGACGGAACGCTGGCCGAAGAGCATGGAGCGGAGAGATGCTTATCAGCTGCCGCTGCGCCGCCAGGCGCAAATGCGATTCCGGCGCGGCGGCTACACCATGCTGGCTGGTTCGGCTGTGCACAGCAGCCATGATTTCCTGCCAGGTATCGTGATCACGGGGCGCTTTGCCACAAGCTCGAGGGACGGCATTGCTCTGACGTTTGGTGATGACGGCCTCTTGGCGACACCGTGCACGATGTTGATCTACATGGAGGGCCATCCGCAGTCGGCGCGCAAGCTGATCCTGAGTGCGGGCGGCCGCTGCCGCGTGGAGAGGAGTGTAAAATGACGCGATGGTCGGATGCGAGCGGCTTTTTCCTGCTCGAGACAATGGGGGTGGCGGCCGTGCTCATCGTGATGGCCGGTGCCCTGATGCTTTTCCGCCAGGGTGTGCTCATGGAGGAGCAGACTCGTTTCGAGGCGGCGGCGACTTGCTTGGCGGAGTCAGAACTGGCTTACATCGAGTACCGCGCCACAGCTGGAACACTGACAGAAGGCGCGTCTGAGCGCAGGGAATACGTCGTGTTCTCACCGGCTGCCATTGGATCTGCCACTGAGGATGAAACGGGAGGTGACTTCCTGCTCCGCACGGATATCCAGCGGATGGAGCAGGAGGGCACCTATCTCGCTGCCGTGACCGTCGCATGGCAGACGCGCGGCGGGCGACAGCACAAACAGTCGTATCAGAGGAGGGTAGGAGTGTATGAAAGGGAGCCGTAACACATCGGGATTCATCCTGCTCGACATGCTCGTCTCTCTGCCCATCCTCGTCTTTCTCCTGGCAGCGATGGGGGCCATGGCAGTCATGGCCTTCCGCGCTGCCTTTTTCATGATGGCGGACAGTGAGCTACAGCAGGAGGTCCAGATGGCTGTGCGCCAGGTAGCTGAAGACGCGCGGACCTCGTATGCAATCCGAGGCTTCACGAAGGACGAGAAACCTGGCTACACCTTCTATCAGTACCGCTCGCCGGATGAAGCTTCCTCGAGTACGTTCCGCACGCAATACTGGGTCCATAAGGTGGGGTCTGTAGACAAGCTCGTCTGGAAGGATGAGATGCGTCCGCTGACGGGCAATCACTCGCTGGCGGGCGTCGACATCACGGCATTCTCCTGTAGCGAGGTCGCACCGCGCCTGCACGAGATACGGCTGACGGGCAGGAGTCGCGTGACGCGCCACAGCTACACACTTGCCGTCTGTGTCTACGGGCCAGAGCGGATGGATTAGTGAAGGAGGGAAAGGCGATGGGACGGGAGAGCCAGCAGGGGTCGGCTGTCATCTGGGCGCTTCTAGTGACAATATTTGCCATGATGCTCGCCACGGCCGTCTGCTACACAGCCTACAACAGCCGGAAGATGGCGGCCTCATACGAGCGCGAAGTGACACTGCGTTTGGCGGCAGAGGCAGCCTTGCTGGAGGCCTTGCAGCGTGTCGAGAAGGAGCCTGTTCTCGTCGATACAGGCATGATAATCGCGCCGCGCGAGGTCGAGACGGAGAAGGGCACGCTCGTCGTGCAGGCCGCAGCGGAGCAGAAAGCGGGCTCTTACTGGCTCGTCGCTGTGGCGCGCGAGAAGTCGGGTGACGTCTGGCAGCGCCATAAGATTGCGCGAGCCCGCTTAGAGAAGAAGGAGGATGGCTATGTCTGGAAGGGAAGGAGCCGCTGAGGCACGCGGCAGGATGGGGAGTATGCAGGCGCTCTGCCGCGGCCTGCTGGCAGCGTGGCGCAGCAGAGATGCAGTCCGTGAGAGCAGCTGGCTCTGGGATGGGTGCCGTCGCGTCGTCGGGATTGCCGAGGCCTCCGGAGGCAGGGCTCTGCTCTTTGCCGAGCTGCTGGCAGAGGGCGAGTCGTATCAGCTCGTGCGCACGGCAAAAGAGCAGCTTGCAGGCGATGTCACGATGGCGGAGGCCGCTGCCATGCGCGCCAAGCGGGAAGGCTGGCAGGCGCTTGACTTCGCTGTCTGTCTGCCAGATGAGGTGGTCCGCTTCTATGAGATGGAGCTGCCGCCTCACATGGAAGGAGACGAGTGGCGCGAGGCGGCGCACTGGGAACTCGATGCGCGCCTGATGGCCGAGGGGCTCGATGCTGATGCGTATGCGATGGCTTATCGCCGCCAGGGCGAGGTTTCTGTGATGCTCGCCGCTGCTGAGCATCAGTATCTGGAAGGCCTCCAAGCAGGTTTTGCTTCACAGGGCATCACCCTGCGCGGCATGGCTGCTCTTGCGCCTGATGATGGCAGCGGTGAGGCTCTGCTGGCCGAGCACGGCCTGGAGCTCTTGCCGGCGCAGCGCATGTTCCTGCCGGCGATCGCCGCTGCCCTTGCTGCGCTTTCGGACGAGCCGGTTCTGAGCCTGCGGCTTTGGGGCGAGATGATTCCGAGGCGTCACTTCCGCTACCGTCGCCTGGCCGCTCTCTGCTGCGCCGTGACATTCCTCATTCTCTTTGCCGCGGCTTTTTTTGATACGCGGGCCTATTTCGAGGCGAAGCGCGACTGTGAGCGGGAGGAGCAGGCGCTCGCACTGCTGCAGCGCGACGAGAAGACGATGAGGATGACGGCGAAGCTGCAGCAGGAAATCCAGCAGCGCGATGCGAAGGCAGCGCGCCTCGTGGAGGGCGCCATGCCCTGGTACAGCGTGATGGTCCATCTCGGGCGGCCGGAGCTGCAGACGGAAGGCGTATGGCTCAAGTCCGTCGCGCTGCGACAGGACAAGAAGATCGAGATACGCGGCGCGGCGCTCAGCTACGGCGCGCTCTCCTCGTTCCTGCAGTCCTTCGAGGCGGACCGGGACTTCTTCCCGCAGGGGCCGATACTCGAGGAGTCAGCAGAGGAAACGGGAGCAGAGAAGCCTGGCATCGCATTCCGCATCAGCTTGGGCATCTAGCGTAAAGGGGGCTGGGTATGGTGAAGGGAGTAAAATGGCTGAAGCATTGCGGCGGGGAAGGACGCTTTTCCCTCGGCTGCTGTCTCACATGCTTCGCGGCACTGTTGCTCTATCTGTTCTTCGTGCACCTGCCGTTGCAGGAGGCATGCGCGTCGTACGAGGGGCGGCGGGCGGAACTGCGCGGGCGTCTGGCCGCTGTCATGAACTTCAAGAATGTGCACGGCGATATGGCGGCGTACGCCAAAGAACTCTCAGATCGGGAGGTGCGCGCGCAGCGCGTGCTGCCGATGAGCCTCGGGCAGGGCGTCTTCTTGCAGGAGCTCCAGCAAAAAGCCCTGCAGAGTCAGGTGAAGCTCCAGAAAGTCGTACCAGCTGAGACGCGCACGGTGGACGGCGTGCAGCAGATGCCTGTCAGCATATCCTGCAGCGGCTCGTACTTTGCTGTGCTTGACTTCCTGCGCCGTATGCAGCAGTCAGAGCGCCTGCTCTCCATCCATGAGACACGCATCGAGCAGCGCACGGAAGCGCAATCGGAAGTCGGGGCGCTTCAGTGTCAGCTTGTTGTCACAGCCTACGCCTGGCCA
This sequence comes from Mitsuokella jalaludinii, assembly GCF_928722185.1. Classification (NCBI taxonomy): domain Bacteria; kingdom Bacillati; phylum Bacillota; class Negativicutes; order Selenomonadales; family Selenomonadaceae; genus Mitsuokella; species Mitsuokella jalaludinii. Next base: position 775,659 of record NZ_CAKMXA010000001.1, on the reverse strand, counting down.
CAGGGCGGCGCGCAGGATGGGATGGAAGGCGAGGAAGGAATGTCTCGTGAGTGATGACATCTGGATGCTGAAATAAGACCTTGATTTATAGGCTCGTATCCTTTACACTGTAATCAATAATGATTTGAAATACGTGAGGTGTATGAATATGAGCGAATTGCGTTTTATGACAGCAGGCGAATCACACGGTTCGTGCCTGACGGCTATCTTAGAGGGCCTGCCAGCCGGTCTCAAGCTAGATCTCGATGCAATCAACAAGGACTTGGCGCGCCGCCAGCAGGGCTACGGCCGCGGCGGCCGCATGAAGATCGAGAAGGACAAGGTCAACGTCCTCTCAGGCGTGCGCTTCAATGAGACGATTGGCGGCCCCATCACGCTGCAGGTCGTCAACCGCGATTTCCAGAACTGGGGCGAGCGCATGGCGGCGTTTGGTGAGCCGGCCGGTGAGAAGGTCACGGCAGCACGCCCGGGCCATGCGGATTTCACGGGTATCCGCAAGTATGACCGCAAAGATGTGCGCGACATCCTCGAGCGCTCGAGTGCGCGCGAGACGACGATGCGCGTGGCCGTCGGCGCTGTCTGCAAGGAATTCCTCAAGGCGCTCGGCATTACGGTCGTCTCGCAGGTCACCTGCATTGGCGGTGTCGCCATCGACCCGGCGAGGGTTGACCGCGCGAAGCTCGGCACGGATATCTCGGACCTCAACTGCTACGATGCGGAGGCTGAGGCGAAGATGAAGGCGAAGATCAAGGAGGCGCGCAAGGCGGGCGACACGCTCGGCGGCATCTTCGAGATCACAGTGCGCGGCCTGCCGGCAGGGCTAGGCAGTCACATCCAGTGGGACCGCCGCCTCGACGGCAAGCTCGCCGGCGCGCTGATGTCGATTCAGGCCATCAAGGGCGTGGAGATCGGCGCAGGCTTTGACTGCGCTATCCTGCCGGGCAGCCAGATCCACGATGAGATGTTCCTCGATGCGGCGGGCAAGGTCTACCGCAAGACGAACCGCGCGGGCGGTCTCGAGGGCGGCATGACGAATGGAGAAGAGCTCGTCGTCAAGGCGGCGATGAAGCCAATCCCGACGCTCATGCAGCCGCTTCATTCAGTCGATATCGAGAGCCATGAGGAAGTGCTGGCCTGCAAGGAGCGCAGCGACACGTGTGCCGTCTCGGCGGCCTCTGTCGTCGGCGAGGCGATGACGGCCTTCGTCATGGCCCAGGCCATCTGCGACAAGTTCGGCTCGGATGCGATGGTGGACCTCCAGGCAGCTCTCGCCGCCTACAAGGCGCGCATCGGGAAGGAATGGTGATGGCGGTGAAGAACATCGTGCTGATCGGCTTCATGGGCACGGGCAAGACGAGCACGGGCCGCGTGCTCGCGCAGCGGCTCGGCGCAGCCTTCCTCGACCTCGACCAGGAGATCGAGCGTGAGGCGGGCATGGCCATCCCCGACATGTTCGCGCAGAAGGGGGAGGCGTACTTCCGCGCGCGAGAGCACGAGATGGTCGAGCGCGTTGCAGGGCGCAGGAACGCCGTCATCTCGACGGGCGGCGGCACGGTCAAAGATCCCCGGAATGTAGCAGCTTTGCGCGAGAACGGCGTCATCGTCTGCCTGCAGGCAGACGTCGAGACAATCCTCGAGCGCACGGCCAGCAAGGGCGAGCGACCCGTTCTCGACAAGGAGGACCAGGGCAACCGCCGCCTGGCAATCGAGAAGCTCATCGAGGAGCGGCGCGAGCTCTACCGCCAGGCGGACTTCTCGGTCGATACGAGCAAGCTCTCGCCGCTGCAGGTCGTCGAGGAAATCCTTCATTATCTGAAAGCAAGAGGTGTCGTCCATGCGTAAGGTACGCGTCGCTCTCGGAGAAGAGAGCTATGATATCGTGATCGGTTACGGTCTGGAACAGGAACTTCGGGCATTCGTGCAGGGAGCCGGCTTTTCGCGCCAGGCCATGCTCGTGACAGACAGCAACGTGGGACCGCTCTACGGCGAGAACGTTCGCGCCATCCTAGAGGCCGGCGGCCTCTCGGTGACGGTCGTGACGATTCCCGCCGGTGAGAGTTCCAAGAGCCTCGCTGTTGCGGAGAAGCTCTACACGAGGGCTATCGAGCTCGGCCTCGACCGCAAGTCGCCGATCTTTGCGCTCGGCGGCGGTGTCGTCGGCGACCTCGCAGGGTTCATCGCGGCGACGTACATGCGCGGCGTTCCGTTCGTGCAGTTGCCGACGAGCCTCCTGGCGCAGGTCGACTCGAGCGTCGGCGGCAAGGTGGCCGTCAATCACGCACTGGGCAAGAACCTCATCGGGGCCTTTTACCAGCCTGAGGCCGTATTCATGGACCTCGCCATGATGAAGACGCTGCCGAAGCGCGAGATCTACACGGGTCTCGGCGAGATCATCAAGTACGGCATCATCTACGATGCGGCGTTTTTCGCGTATCTTGAGCAGCATGTGCAGGACGTGTTGTCGCTTGAACAGGAAGCCGCCGTCCACATGATTGCGCGCTCGTGCGAAATCAAGGCGGCTGTCGTCAGCCAGGACGAGAAGGAGAGCGGCCTGCGCCGCATCCTGAACTTCGGCCATACGATGGCACATGCCATCGAGAAGGAGACGGGCTACCTGCGCTACAATCACGGCGAGGCTGTTGCAATCGGCATGGTCGGCGCGGCGGACATCAGCGCGCGCCTCGGCATGATAGAGGAGGCGGATGTCGCGCGCGTCACAGCGCTCATCGAGCGCCTGCACCTGCCGACTGTCGCGGAGGGCTGCACGGTCGACGCGATGTATCAGGATATCTTCCACGACAAGAAGACCATCAACGGCAAAGTTAACTGGGTCCTCATGAAGGGAATCGGCGAGGTGACCTGCCGCAACGATGTGCCGGAAGACATCGTGCGCGCTGCGATGGCCGCGCGCATCGGCAAATGACAGGCATAGATCAAAAAATTTGTGAAGGGCGGTTGAAACCGCCCTTTTTTTATGGTATGCTATCTAGGTATATGGACGGTCCTCTGAGTGAGCATCGGGCTTGCCATGAACGTCTGACATCAAGGAGGAAAAAAATGAACATCATCGAAACCTTAGAAAAAGAACAGCTCCGCTCGGATATTCCGGATTTCGCACCTGGTGACACGGTCCGCGTCCATGCCAAGATCGTCGAGGGCTCCCGCGAGCGTATCCAGATGTTCGAGGGCGTCGTCATCAGCCGTCAGGGCACGGGTGTCCGTGAGACGTTCACGGTTCGCCGCATCTCCTACGGTATCGGCGTTGAGCGTATGTTCCCGGTACATTCCCCGCGCATCGAGAAGATCGACGTTCTCCGCAAGGGTATTGTCCGTCGTGCAAAACTCTATTATCTGCGCAACCTTACGGGTAAAGCTGCTCGTATCAAAGAAAAACGCTAATCTGCGTACGGTAGGGACTGCTTTGGCAGTCCCTATTTGTTTGTGAACAGGAGGAACACTATGAGTTCATTGGGAGAAGAGGCTAAAGACTGGGTCATATCCATTGTCATCGCGATTGTCCTGGCCTTCATCATCCGTCAGTTCGTTGTCGAGCTCTACATCGTCGACGGCCCGTCGATGCGCCCGACTCTGCAGTCGCAGGAGAGGCTCGTCGTCAACAAGTTCATCTACGATTTCCGCGCGCCGCAGAAGGGCGAGATCCTCGTCTTCGAGTATCCGCGCGATACGAGCCGCGACTTCATCAAGCGCGTCATCGCGACGCCGGGTGACACCATCGAGATCAAGGATGGCCGCGTCTACGTCAACGACCAGATGCTCGATGAGGACTACATCCTCGAGAAGACGCGCAGCGAGTACCCGAAGGCGACGGTGCCACAGGGCACGGTATTCGTCATGGGCGATAACCGCAACAACTCGGAGGACAGCCGCTTCGCCGATGTCGGCTTCGTGCCCTACAAGCTCATCAAGGGCAAGGCCGTGCTCGTCTTCTGGCCGCTCAGCGCGTTCAAGACGCTGCCTTGACGGGGAGGGACGTATAGATGAAGTGCATTTCCTGGAATGTCAATGGCCTTCGGGCCTGCCTCAAGAAGGGCTTCATGGAGTCGTTCGTGAAGCTCGATGCAGATATCTTTGCACTGCAGGAGACGAAGATGCAGCCTGAACAGGCCATCCTCGACCTGCCGGGCTACAAGCAGTACTGGAACAGCGCGGAGCGCAAGGGCTATTCGGGCACAGCGGTCTTCTCGCGCATCGAGCCGCTTTCGGTGACGTACGGCCTCGGCATCGAGGAGCACGACCACGAGGGCCGCGTGATCACGCTGGAGTTGCCTGACTGCTACTTCGTGACGGTCTACACGCCGAACTCGAAGCGCGGACTCGAGCGCCTTGCCTACCGCATGGAGTGGGAGGATGCGTTCCGCGCGTATCTCGTGACCTTAGATGCGAAGAAGCCCGTCATCGTCTGCGGTGATCTCAATGTCGCGCATGCGGAGATTGACCTCAAGAACCCGAAGACGAATCACCGCAATGCGGGCTTCACGGATGAGGAGCGCGGCAAGTTCACGGAACTCCTGGATGCGGGCTTCATTGACACGTTCCGCGCACTTTACCCGGACCGCGCGGGCATCTACACGTGGTGGTCCTATCTGCGCAAGGCGCGTGAGACGAATGCGGGCTGGCGCATCGACTACTTTGTGACGTCGGCGCGGCTGCGCGAGAAGATTGCGGATGCGACCATCCACAACGAGATCTTCGGCAGCGACCACTGCCCGGTCGGACTGGAGCTCAGAGCATGACAGCGACAGCTCTGGAGAAGGGCCGCAAGAAGACGAATCTGACGACGCTCTGCTACATCGAGCAGGACGGCAAGTACCTGATGATGCACCGGGTCAAGAAGGCGCATGACATCAATCACGACAAGTGGATTGGCGTCGGCGGCCACTTTGAGCCGGATGAGACGCCGGAGGAGTGCCTGCTGCGCGAGGTGCGGGAGGAGACGGGGCTCGTGCTCGACTCGTTCCGGCTGCGCGGCATCATCACGTTCATGTCGGACAAGTGGCAGACGGAGTACATGTTCCTCTACACGGCAGATGCGTTCCACGGGCAGCTCGTCGGCCGCGACGACTGCCGCGAGGGCACGCTCGAGTGGGTGGCGAAGGATGCGGTCTACGACCTGCCCATCTGGGAGGGAGATAAGATCTTCTTCCGGCTGATGGAGCAGCAGGAGGCGGTGTTCTCGCTGAAACTCCGCTATGTGGGAGATGCGCTCGTCGAGAAGGCGCTGGATGGAAAGGCGTTCTGAGGTGTGAAGAGCGTTCGTCAAATGAGATAGGAAAACCCGGTACGAGCCAATCCTCGTACCGGGTTTTGTTTTGCATCGTGTGGGGCGGGCGAGGGCACCTGCTCCGGCTTCGCCGAAGTCAGCCTTTTTCTATCGTTACGCTGACGTCGTAGAAGGTGCTGCCGCCGTCTTTGTCGGTGAGGCGCATGGAGGTCAGGCGGTTGGTGTTGCCGTCTTTGGTGTAGCACTGCCACCAGACGCCTTCGGTGACGAGAGTGCCGCGCTTGACGCGGTCGGAGGTCTTGATGGTGAAGTGGGCTTGGCCGCGCTTATTGCGGGCTCGGACGGGGTCGCCGTCCTGGAGACTGCGTTCGGCGGCGTCGTCTGGGTGGATGAGGAGTGTCATGACGCCATCGCGCGTGAGCTCTTCGCGTTCGTTGAAGGAACTGTCGAGGATGCGCATGTCGGGGGCGTTGATGAGTGGGAAGGGCTCTGCGTCGCCGTGGGGCGGGAAGTAGTCGGGCAGGGATGGCTGGCAGGCTGGATTCTCGATCTCGATTCTCTGGGAGGGTGTCTGGAAGTCCATCTTGTAGTCTTTGGGCAGAGGCAGGTTGACGGGGCGGCAGTCTCGGAGCTGCTGGAGCGCGTCGTCGCCGAGAGGCAGGGGCCAGGCTCTCTTTGTGCTGGCGATGAGCTCTTCGACGAGTTCTTCTTCACTCTTGTCGAAGATGGGGTCAGCAAGGTGCATGGCTTTTGCGAGCAGGCGGGCGGTCTGCCAGTTGCTCTTGCTCTCGCCGACGGGCGGGATGACGGCCCGGGCGCGCTGAATGGCGTAGTGGCCGTAGGAGTAGTAGATGTCTTCGCTCTCGAGCGAGGTGGTGGCGGGTAGGATGATGTCGGCATAGCGGGCGGTGTCTGTGAGGAAGCGCTCATGGACGACAGTGAAGAGGTCCTCGCGCTCTAGTCCCTGCATGACGCGGTTCTGGTCGGGGGCGGTGCAGGCAGGGTTGGAGGAGTAGACGTAGAGTGCCTTGATGGGCGGCGTCAGGCTTGCATCGTTGAGCGCGTGTCCGAGCTCGCACATGTTGATGTGGCGCACGCCGGGACGCTCGAGATCAGGGCGACGGATGATGCTCTTGTCGAAGGCGTGGCTGCCAGAGGCGGAGGTCAGGAGGCCGCCTCCCTTTTTTGCATAGGCGCCGACGAAGGCGGGCAGGCAGGTGATGAGGCGCGTCGTCATGGAGCCGTTGGTGTAGCGCGACTGGCCGCTGCCGAGACGGATGAAGGGGGCGCGGGCACGTCCGTAGGCGCGCGCGAAGCTGCGGATGTCTTCAGCGGGGATGCCGGTGATGTCTGCGGCGGCTTCTGGCGTGTAGCGCGGCAGGATCTTGCGTTCGAGTGCTTCGGCACCCTGCACATGCCCGCGCAGGAAAGCGCGGTCGCAGAGGCCTTCTTTGGTAAGCACGTGCAGCACGGCGAGGGCGAGAGCACCGTCGGTGCCGGGCCGCGGGCAGAGGAAGGCGTCGGCACAGTCGGCCGTCTTCGTGCGGTACGTGTCGATGCAGTAGATCCTGGCACCTCTTTGGCGGGCAATCTCGATGTCGTGGCGGAAGTGGATGTCGGTCGCGAGCATGCTGATGCTCCAGAGTATGATCATGTCGCTTTCTTGTGCCTCCTGCGGGGCAGTCGGCAGCGTCGCGCCCATGACATCACGGTAGCCGCGGCTCTTGGCCGGCGCGCAGATGGTGCGGTCGAGACTCGTGGCGCCGAGCGCGTAGAAGAGCGCATGACCGGCGCTGTAACCAATCGTGCCCATCGTGCCGGCATAGGAGTAGGGCAGGATGGCCTCGGCGCCGAAGTCATCGATGATGGACTGCCAGTGCTCGGCGATCTCAGCGATGGCCGCATCCCAGCTGATGGGCTTGAAACGTCCTTCCCCCTTCTTGCCGATGCGCTTCAAGGGTGTCATGATGCGTCCCTTGGCGTGGACGGTGCGCTCGTAGTGGGCCATCTTGGGGCAGAGCGTGCCGCGCGTGAAGGGGTGATTGGGGTCGTCTGCAATGTGGACGGCGCGGCCATCCTGCACGGTGACGAGCAGACCGCAGCAGTCGGGGCAGTCGTAGGGGCAGACGGACGGCTTGATTTCGTTCATAAGAACCTCCTGTAGGCAGATGTGAGATGTCTCTATTATACCATAGCTCATGGCCGGACGCCTCATGCAGGAAAAATGGGATTGCAGGAGGAGAAGGCTCTATGATAGAATGGTAAGCAGTGCAATTTGACCTGTATCATTCATATATATTGGGAGGAAAAGGATTTTGTCAGCTTTAAGCGAAGAACTCGATAAGGAAATCAAGAAGCGCCGCACGTTTGCGATCATCTCGCACCCGGATGCCGGTAAGACGACGCTGACGGAGAAACTCTTGCTCTACGGTGGTGCCATCCACCTCGCGGGCTCCATCAAGTCGCGCAAGACGCAGCGCCATGCGGTGTCGGACTGGATGGAGATCGAGAAGCAGCGCGGTATCTCGGTCACGTCGTCGGTGCTGCAGTTCGACTACGCGGGCTGCCGCATCAACATCCTCGATACGCCGGGCCATCAGGACTTCTCGGAGGACACGTACCGCACGCTCATGGCCGTCGACAGTGCCGTCATGGTCATCGATGTCGCGAAGGGCGTCGAGGCGCAGACGAAGAAGCTCTTCAAGGTCTGCAAGCAGCGCGGCATCCCCATCTTCACGTTCGTCAACAAGCTCGACCACTACGGTAAGCTGCCGATCGACATCATGGACGAGATCGAGAACGTGCTCGGCATCCGCTCGTATCCGATGAACTGGCCAATCGGCCAGGACGGCCAGTACATGGGCGTCTATGACCGTCGCAACAAGAAGGTCCTGCTCTTTGCCGCTGATACGACGCACGGCCAGGAGGCGCGCATCGCCGATGTCTACGAGCCGGATGACCCGGCTGTCATCGAGCGCATTGGTGAGGATACGTGGCAGGCCCTGCAGGACGACATCGAGCTGCTCGACGAGGCCGGCGAGGCGTTCGACATGGAGAAGGTCAATTCAGGCGAGCTCACGCCGATGTTCTTCGGCTCGGCCATGACGAACTTCGGCGTGCAGGACTTCCTCGAGGGCTACATCCGCATGGCGCCGACGCCGCAGCCGCGTCTGTCGAGCGATGGCCTCATTGCGCCGGACGACGAGAAGTTCTCGGGCTTCGTCTTCAAGATCCAGGCCAATATGAACCCGGCACACCGCGACCGCCTGGCCTTCATCCGCATCTGCTCGGGCAAATTCGAGCGCAACATGAGCGTCTGGCATGAGCGCTCGGGCAAGATCATCAAGCTCGCGCAGCCGCAGCAGTTCCTCGCGCAGGACCGCCAGATCATCGACACGGCCTACCCGGGCGACATCGTCGGTCTCTTCGACCCGGGCATCTTCGGCATCGGCGATACGATCTGCGACGAGAGCCACAAGTTCAAGTACGCTGACTTCCCGGTCTTCCCGCCCGAGAAGTTCGCGCGCGTACAGGCGAAGGATACGATGAAGCGCAAGCAGTTCGTCAAGGGCATCGAGCAGCTGACGCAGGAAGGCGCTATCCAGCTCTTCCAGCAGGCAGGTGCCGGCATGGAGTCGTACATTGTCGGCACAGTCGGCACGCTGCAGTTCGAGGTCCTCGAATACCGCCTCAAGAACGAGTACAACGTCGACATCACGATGAACATGCAGCCGTATGAGGTCGCGCGCTGGCTCGCCTTCAAGGACGGCCGTGAAGTCACGCCGGCTGCTCTCAAGGGCGCCGACCGCGGCATGTTCGTCTACGACCGCAAGGGCAACCCGGTGCTGCTCGTCAGCAACGAGTGGGCACTCGGCTGGATCATGGACAACAACCCGGACCTCATCCTCAATCACGTGCCGTTTGACCGCAAAGAGGCTTGAGCCGCAGCTTCTCTTGCATCAAAAAACCCCAGACAGGGCGAAAGCCTTGTCTGGGGTTCTTTTATTCTGCGGATAAGTTCCGCTGGATGCGCAGCATCACATCGTTGAGGCCCTGCAGCATTTCGGGTGAAAGGCCCTGCAGAGCCTTGCGGCGGTGTTCGGCCACGGCGCTGGACAAGTCGCGGTGGGCTTGTGCGCCCTTTTCCGTGAGCTCGATGAATTTGCCGCGGGTATTGGGATGGGCGACGCGCGTAATCAGGCCTTTCTTCTCCATCTTCGTCAAGGTCTTGGAGATGGCCGCGGGCTCTACGCCCAGGTATTGGCTCAGTGCGGTCTGTGCACAGTCCTCGCGGTGATGGATCAGGTTCAGGATGGTCCATTCGGAGCTGTAGATGCCAGTGTCGGCAATCTCCTGATTCAGCGTCTTGGAGAAGAGCCGCATCGTCTGGTAGAGCTGATGAATCAGGCGGTCACTGTCGCTCTCCTGCCAGATGGTCTTGTCCATGGTTTACTCCTCTGCTTCTTCTGGCTGGCGCACCTGGCGGGCGAGGCGGTGCGTCAGCAGGCCGAATACCACGAAGGCGGCCATGATGGCGAGGACATAGCGGTACATGGTGATGTAGCCGACTGTGTCGGCCAGGCTGCCGAGCACGACGATGCCGGTGCTCGTGCCGATGTCCAGCATGTTGTAGAAGGTGGCACTGGCAGCGCTGCGGCGGTCTGCCCGGACGACATTGAGCATCCACGTCATGAGTGCTGGCAGCAGGAGGCCGGCACCGAGGCCGTAGAAGACGGAGGCGGTGAGCAGCATGGGCAGACTGCCTGCTGCGAGGATCAGGGCAAGGGCCACGCAGTAGAGCAGGGCTCCTGGAATTACGACGGCAAAGGCGCCGTAGCGGTCGAGAAGACGACCGCCGAACGGGCGGGACAGAAAGATGAAGACGGTTCCCACGATGAAGAACAGGCCGGCACTGCTGATGCCGGCCTCAGCGGCCATCATCGCGATGAATGTGTTGACGCTGCCGTAAGCGGCGCCGAAGAGGATGGTCAGGATGGCGGGGACGCCAGTCCCTGACTCATAGAGGCGGTTGCGGAAGGAGAGGTGCACGGCCGGCACGGGGAGCGCCGGTTCCCTCTCGGCTGTGCGGTCCTGGCGGGCGGCAAGAAGCGCTGCGAGCGTCGCGACGCCAGAAGCGATGAACAGGGCCCAGGGGCTGATGTCGGAAAGCAGCACCAGGCCGAATGCCGGAGCCAGTGCCATCGCGATCGTGCTGCCCAGGCCGAAGTAACCGATGCCCTCACCGCGGCGCGAGGCCGGGATGACGTCAGCGACCAGCGCTGCGGCGAAGGTCGTGCTGAGCCCAAAGCCGAAGCCGTGGATGACGCGGGCGATGACGATGGCACCGACGGAATCCAGCAGTGCGTATCCTGCCGTTGCCAGCAGGGAGAAGAGAAGGCCGGCATAGAGACAGGTCTTCTTGCCGAAGGCGCGCACGCCGGTGTCGGTGAAGAGGCGGATGAAGATGGCGGAATACCCAAAGATGCCGGCAATCAAGCCGATCTCTGAGCCAGATGCACCCAAGCTTGCCACGTAGATGGGCAGGGTGGGGAGCAGGATATGGAATCCGGCAAACAGCAGGCCATTTGCCGCAGTCAAAGCAATGAAATCTCGGGACCAAAGTTTTTCTGTTGTCATGAAGACGACCACTCCTTTTCAATATGAATATTAACTAGTTAATTTACGTTGCGTTAACTAGTTTAATCTATTTGGCGCACTTTGTCAAAGGATAAATGTTGACATATCCCTGGCTGGAGTGCGTGGGTGTTCAGAAATAGCGCTGCCGGATGGCGTGGATGGCTTCATCGAGGCTGCTCGGGCGGAAGTGGATGCCGTAGCCGACGAAGATCGGCGGCGTGGCGAAGCGCGGCAGGAGCTTGACGGCGATACGCCCGCCGAGGTCGTAGAAGAAGATGTTGTAGCTCTGCGTCTGGCTGCCGAAGTGATGCGTGAGGAAGTCGACGATGATCTGGATGAAGTCTGCCGTCGTGTCGATGGCAGCTGACGTGAGCTTCTTTGGCAGGATGTTGAACTCCCAGAAGCCGATGCGCGGCACGTCGGAGACATTGAGGATGACGCCGTCGCGCTCATGGATGGCGGGGCCCCGGAATTCTTCGGGGTGGCAGAGCAGCTCCTTCTTCACGTGTGGAAGGCCGACGAGCTGCATGTGGGGGTGGCGGATGGTGCCGCCGGAGAGCGGTCCGTAGTTCTTGAAGAAGAGCACGGCCTCATAGCGGCCGCTTTCTCTGAGCTCCTGCCACATGCGGAGCCCGAAGCGGATGAGCGCGTGCATGTGCTCCTTCGTGTAGGCGGGCATGTCGCTCTTGCATTCGCGCCCCTCGATGAGCACGAACTGGTCGGCGCCTTCAATGACATTGTATTTGTTGCGCAGGAAGATCATGTCGCCCTCCGTTGCGATGACATCCGTCAGGTTCGCGCGGTCGCAGAACGGGCAGGCCTGCTCGCGGTGGCGTATTGTTTCGGGTTTATGGCGGGCTGCGCTGACGTCGAAGCCCATGAGATTGATGTCCATGCTGCTTTCCTCTCTATATTTGTCAAGAAACTACTGGATTGATTCGTCCAATAATGATATAATCTCAATGTTGAGTACCATTATAGCGGTATACGGACGTTTTTGCAATTTGAGAGAGGCGGGGGAACCTGCCTTTCTTCTTTCCTAGTTCCAGCTGGTTCCAGCAGTTTTCGCAAATCTATGCACGTAGGCGGTGTTTTCCATTAGCAAGCAAGATGTAGAGGCAAATGTGCAGTCGGTGCAGCAGCCTCAGAAGTCCCCGGAAGCGGGGAAGAAGTCCAGCAAGGGAGAGTCCTTCCTCAAGGGCACGTTCATCCTGACGATTGCCGGCTTTGTCGTCAAGGTCATCGGCTCCCTCAACTGGATCTTCGTATCGCGTATCCTCGGCGGTGAGGGTATCGGCCTTTACCAGATGGCCTTCCCAATCTATTTCTTCGCGATGACGGTCTCACAGGCCGGCGTGCCGGTGGCCATCTCCATCATCACGGCGGAGCGCGTGGCGCTCAAGGATATCTATGGCGCCAAGCGCGTCTTCCGCATCTCGATGGGACTGATGCTCGTCACGGGCCTTTTATTCTCCATCCTGACGTATTTCGCAGCGGACTGGCTCATCGAGTGGCACTTCATCCGCGATGCGCGCGCGTACCTCTCGATGGTCGTGCTCGCGCCGACGGTATTCTTCGTGACCTTCCTCGCGGCTTCGCGCGGCTATCTGCAGGGCTGGCAGCGCATGACGCCGACGGCCGTCTCGCAGATTGTGGAGCAGATCTTCCGCGTCATCACGATGATCCTCCTCGCGCAGCTCTTCCTGCCCTGGGGACTCGAGTACGCTTCGGCCGGCGCTTCGCTCGGCGCACTCGTCGGCGCGGTCACGGGCCTCATCGTGCTCGTCTACTACCACTGGAAGCTCGACCGCGATATCGAGCGCGACTACGGCCACGACATAAAGCCCTTGCCGGGCACGGAGCACGAGTCCATCCTCAAGATCATGCGCCGCATCTTCATGTTGTCGCTGCCAGTCTCGGCGGCGAGCATCATGTTGCCGGTCGTCTCGAACCTCGACCTCATGATTGTGCCGCAGCGTCTCGAGGTCGCGGGCTACAGCGTCAATGAGGCGACGGAGCTCTTCGGTTACCTGACTGGCATGGCGGTGCCGCTCGTCAATCTCTCGTGCATCATCACGGCTTCGATGGCCATGAGCATCGTGCCGGCCATCTCGGAGGCGCGGGCCCTGCGCGACATGAAGCGCGTCTACAATCAGACAGCGGCTTCGGTGCGCATCTCGAACTTTGTTTGCTTCCCGGCCTTTGTCATCGTCTTCGTGCTCGCGACGCCAATCTCGTCGCTCATCTACAATGCGCCGGGCGCCGGCCCGGCCGTCATGATCTCGGCCTTCAGCATCGTGCTGCTCGGCCTGCATCAGGTCTCGACAGGCATCCTGCAGGGCCTTGGCCATCCGACCATCCCGATGGTCAACATGATCCTCGCGGCGGCGGCCAAAGTCATCCTCAACTGGGAACTCACGGCGCTGCCATGGCTCGGTATCATGGGTGCGGCCTGGGCGACTGCGGCGGACATGGGCGTCGCGGCCATCATCAACCTGTTCTTCATCTACAAGTTCATCGGCTACCGTATGGAGATCCCGCAGCTCTTGAAAACGCTGTTTGCCGCGGCAGTCATGGCGGTCGCCGTCTACTTCTTCTATGACTGGACGATGGCCTGGTGGAATATCGGTGCCATCTCGACGTTCGGCGCGGTGTTCTTCGGCTGCTTTGTCTACATCGCGGTCATGCTGCTCGTCGGCGGCCTGCTCGAGGATGACCTCGCACGCATGCCGATGATCGGCCGCATCGGCATCCGCATCCTGCGCCGCATCGGCGTATTCAAATCGTGAGAATATCATTTCGGAATAGATAGGGGGAACGCATCTTGAAGAAGCTCGTGCTCTTCTACAATCCTGTTTCAGGGCATGCGGCGTTCAAGAATAAGCTCGACTGGATGGTCGAGGCTTTTCAGCGCCGCGGCATCCTCGTCGTCTTTTACCGCACGCGCAAGGAGGGCAATGAGGCCTTCATCCCGTTCGTGCGCGAGGTGAATCCTGACGGCCTGCTCGTCGCAGGCGGCGACGGCACGGTCCATGAGATCGTCAACCTCATGATGAGGGGCCATCTCGACTTGCCGCTCGGCATCATCGGCAGCGGCACGTCGAATGACTTTGCGACGTATCTCGGCGTCAATGCGGACCTTGAGGCGTACCTCGATACCATCGTCTCGGGCCGCTCGCGCCGCGTGGACCTCGGTCTCGTGGACGGCACGTACTTCATCAATGTCGCGAGCGGCGGCGCGATGGCCTGCATCGCGCACGAGGTCAATGTGCGCATCAAGAATTCGCTCGGCAAGATGGCGTACTACCTCAAGGGCATCGGGGATCTGCCGAAGTTCCGCTACTTCCCGCTCAAGATTGAGGCGGATGGGGCGCATTATGAGCTCGAGACGTTCCTCTTCGTCATCATCAATAGTCCGGTCGTCGGCAGCATGAAGAATGTGGCGCGCGGTGTGGCGGTCGATGACGGCAAGCTCGATCTGCTGTCAATCGGCAAGTGCAGCATCCCGAAGCTCATGAGCATCACGGCAGACCTCATCGCGGGCAAGCCGGTGTCGGAGCGGGAGAACGTACTGCACGTGCAGGCGAAGTCGTTCCACATCGAGTCGGGCATCTCAGTCGAGAGCGACATCGACGGTGAGTGCGGGCCGATGTTGCCGCTGCGCATCGAGACCGTGCCGCGGGCAGTGGCGATTTACTGCTGAAACACACCTACAACTGCATATAAAAAGGCTGCGCATCATGGTTACGATCGATGCGCAGTCTTTTTCAGTATGGAATGGGTGTGCGTTCCGGCTTCAGCGTTCAGCCGAATGGTACCCCGGTATTATGCATCGTGATCATCGAGCTGGCCGAGGTAGTGGGCGACGAACTGCTGGGCGGTGCGGCCGCTGCGGCCGCTGTGGGTCATTTCCCAGCGGACGCCTGCGATGCGCAGTTCTTCTGGCGTCAGCTTGATGCCCTCTTTGCGCAGCATGTGGTCGATGATGGCGAGGTACTCTTTCTGGTCGGGAGCGTAGTACTGGATGATCAGGCCGAAGCGGTCGGAGAGGGAGATCGTCTCGTTCATGCTGTCGTCGCGGTAGACGTCGTCCTGGCTCTCGCTGCGGTCGCGCCAGCTCTCGCGGATAAGGTGGCGGCGGTTGGAGGTAGCGTAAATGAGGACGTTCTCGGGGCGCGATTCGACGCCGCCCTCGATGGCGGATTTGAGGTACTTGTACTCGGCATCGGATTCCTCGAAAGAGAGATCGTCGAGGAAGATGATGAAGCGCTTGCTGGCGAAGTAGCGCAGGGCGTCCATGATGTCGGGCAGGTGGCTGAGCTGGGGCTTGGTGAGCTGTAGGATGCGCAGGCCGCGGCTGTAGTAGACGTTGGCGAGGGCCTTGACGGCGGAAGACTTGCCGGTGCCGCGTGCGCCGACGAGCAGGACGTTGTTGGCGGGCTTGCGCTGGACGAAGGCTTCGGTATTGTCAATCAGCTGCTCTTTCTGGTGCGCGTAGCCGATGATGTCTTCCATCTGCATGGCCTCGAAGTGGCGGATGCCGATGAGGCGCTGGAGCTTCGCATCCCAGCGGAAGGCTTTGAAGGAGGCGATGTCGCCGTAGCCGAAGCTCTGGTAGTAGCGCAGCAGGGCCTCGGCGAAATTTTCGGCAGTGCGGGCGTTCTTGAGCAGCTCTTCGAGTGCGGTCGAGGCCTCTGTGTGGAGCGGCACGGTCGGCTTGTAGGCGTCGAGCAGTGTCAGGTCGAGGTAGAGGCTCGCTGGCTCAGTCAGGAAGGGCAGGAGCAGCGTGAGGTCGTGCAGGAAGGCCTGCTTGAGGCTCGTCCCGACGGGGCTGTCGTGCATCTCGATGGTCTGGGCAGCGAGGTTGGGGTCGTGCACGAGCAGGTAGATGATGTAGCTGCGCAGCAGGTTGCCGTGCAGGCCGACATCTTCAGTCGTCTCGATGATTTTCGCGGCGCACGGCCCTGTCTGGCGCTTGTCGCCGTCGAGCACGGCCATCAACGATTGGATGGCCGTGTCATCGAGCAGGCTGCGGCAGATCAGCAGTTTGTGCAGATTCGGGTATTCAGACATGGTAATTCCTCCTGATAAAATGCATGTGTTAGTGAGATAGTCTCCTCATTATACTCTGTATCGGTATGATTGTAAATGTGTAAACTGAGATTCAGGTATGTGAGGCGTTCGTGAGGAAGTGCGGCGAGCTGGTGAAATCGCTCTGCTTGAGGCTCGCGAGCGGCGCTTCTGCGGGCAAGGCCAGGGCGCGCAGTTCGGTGGCCTTGGTGTCGAGGGCGAGCATCGCCTGCAGCGGTGTCAGGCAGCCTTCGAGGCGCTGGCGGGAGTTGAGTGCGGCGCTGACCTTGGTGATGAGGGGGAGCGTGCTGCGCTTCTTGATCTCGTGCAGGAGCTCGCGGCCTGTTTCGTCAAAGGCGAGCACGCGCGCGTAGAGAGGGCCTGTCTCATCGGCGGTACGGGCAGCATGCTCCGTCGAACCGAGCAGCAGATGCGGGATGATGCGGCTGATACGGCTCGCGGGATAGCGGCTCGTGACCATCTTGGCAAGGAGTCCTGCAAGTGAACGGCTCTGTGCGCTCTTGGCGAGCAGCCGGTTCGCAAGCCCTTCCTGCAGGCCGAAGACCGCCTTGAGTTCGCCTTCCTGCATCGTCAGCAGCCGCGCGAGCAGGGGGGCAAAGAGACGCTCCGTCGAGGCAATCTCCGCGGGGCACGCCTGACGGATGGCAGCGTACGTCGCCTCGGGCAGGGACTCCTCCAGTGCCGCGAAGTCGGGCTGCGCTTTTGCGAGCTCTCTGCGGATAGCTGAGGCGCTGGCAAAGTGGCCGAGTGACGGCGCATGGTAGCCCGCGCCGCGCCGCGCGACTAGCAGCGGCTCGATGCCCGGTGCATAGCGCTGCAGTGCGCGCAGGTACTCGATGGCGAGGATGTTGTTGGGCTGCCGCAGAAGATCCGCCGCAAGGCCGCTCTCCTGCGCTAAGATCGCAGTCAGGGCTTTTGCGTATGAAGCGCCTGCGCGCAGGGCTTCATGGAGCTTTGCCTGCGTCTCTGGTGCGTCGATGGCGCGGGCTGCTGTCATGAGCGGCGTGAGTTCGGGGCATTCCGCGCCAAAGGAAAGCGTCTCGACACAGCCAAGCCCCTGTAGCAGCCGCACGCCCCCGCGCGCAAAGTCCTGGGCGCTGCGGCAGGCGAAGAGGAAGGGGAGCTCTAAGACGAGCTGACAGCCGCCGCGCACGGCGAGGTCCGCGCGTTGCCACTTGTCAAAGATTGCCGCCTCGCCGCGCTGCGTGAAACTGCCGCTCATCACCGCGATGATAGCCGCATCATCGTCAAAGCGGGAGCGCACGGATTCGCGGATGGCACGGAGCTGATAGGCGTGGCCCTGATGGAAGGGATTGTATTCGGCGATGATGCCAACGACATGCATAAGGAAGAGCTCCTTTCGTGTGATAACTAGATACGAATGTATGGCATGTACCACGATCGATTCGATGTATGAGGTACTTGCGACAAGGGCCGGAACATATCCCCCCGCTCCCTTGCTGATGCACCGAGCCCCCAAGAATCAGCGGTGGGAATCATTTATTATACAGACGTTTGCTGGATTCTTTATCTAGTCTAGCAGAAGCCCCCTTCCGCGTCCAATCTGTTTGGGCTTTTCCTGCGGATATGGTATACTAGGATATACGGGCAGTCATCGGGCTGTCTTTTTCATAGAAGGGAATCGGCTTGACCGATGTGTATAGATACGAAAGAAGAGAAGAAAGGATATGATAACAGAATGACGAAAAAGAAGGTAGTCGTCGCGATGAGCGGCGGTGTGGACAGCTCGCTTACGGCGGCGCTGCTCAAGGAGCAGGGCTATGAGGCCATCGGTGTGACGATGCGCCTGTCGGAGGAGAGCCGTGATTTTGATGAGAATGACCGCGGCTGCTGCAGTCTCAGCAGTGTTGACGACGCGCGCCGCGTGGCGGAGATCATCGGCATCCCGCACTATGTCATGAATTTCAAGGAGATGTTCCAGGAGAAGGTTATCGACTACTTCCTGGCGGACTACGCGAAGGGATGGACGCCGAATCCTTGCATCGCCTGCAACCGCTATGTCAAGTTCGAAGGCCTCCTGCAGAAGGCGATGGAGCTCGGCGCGGAATACGTTGCGACGGGGCACTATGCGCGCATCGGGCAGGATGAGACGGGCCGCTATGTGCTCAAGAAGGGCATCGACACACACAAGGACCAGTCGTACGCGCTCTACCACCTCAACCAGCAGTCGCTTGCGCACTTCCTGATGCCGCTCGGCGACTACACGAAGGTGGAGACGCGCGAGCTGGCGGAGCGCTACAAGCTGCCCGTCGCCCACAAGCCGGACAGCCAGGAGATCTGCTTTGTGCCGCATGATGACTACAAGGCATACCTGCGCGCGAAGAACCCCGCCTGCCTGCATCCGGGCGACATCGTCGACACGGAAGGCCATGTACTCGGCCATCACGAGGGCGTGCCGCTCTACACGATCGGCCAGCGCAAGGGACTCGGCATCGCGCATCCGGAGCCGCTCTACGTCGTGAACCTCGACATGGCGCACGACCGCGTCATCGTCGGCGGAGCAAAGGATGTCTATGCGGACGGCCTCATAGCGGGCGACCTTAACTGGATTGCCATCGATGCACTCGAGGCGCCCATCGCGGTCACGGCCAAGGTACGCTACGGCCGTCGCGAAGGCCGCGCGCATGTCGAGCCGCTTGTGGGTGGCAAAGTGAAGGTTCGCTTTGAAGAGCCGCAGCGCGCGGTGACGCCGGGGCAGTCGGTCGTCTTCTACGACGGCGATACGGTCGTTGGCGGCGGCATCATCGAGAAGGCACTGCGGAAGGGGGAAGAGGTATGACACTGGAATCCAGCAATACGACGGTCGGCATCCTCTACGACATTGAGAATGCGCCGTTTGAGATGCTCAACTACACACTCGGTAAGGCGCGCCGATTCCAGCCGTGCCGCACGATCGTGATTTCGGATTGGGAGGAGCGCCCCGAACAGAAGCGCTGGGAGAAGCTCCTGCGCCGTCCGGGCTTCACGTTCCGCCAGATCAGCAGGACCTTCCTCGGCAAGAACTCGCTGGACTCGGCCCTCTACGATTCGGCAAAACTGCTCTACGAAGAGGGCGTGCGCCGCTACTTCATCATCACGACGGACTCGGATTTCGTGCGCATCGCGCAGATGCTCAACTCGAAGGAGAAGTCCTATATCATCGGTGTTGGCACGAAGCAGGCCAGTGAGACATTGCGCAATGCCTACGATGAATTCATCGTGTATCCAGCGGAGGAGAAAGAGACTGTGAGAAAGAAACACGCGCGCAAGGGCGCAGAGGCGGGCGAGAAGGCTGAAGTGGCTCTCGAGCAGACTGATACCAAGAAAGCCGAGCCGAAAAAGGATGCCAAGTCCAAGAAGGCCAAGGCAAATAAAGCCGAGAAGAACGAGAAGGAAAAAGCGGTGAAAGCCGAGAAGCAGGAAAAAGCGGCCAAGGCCGCAAAAGCTGCAAAAGAGACGAAGAATACAAAAGAGGTAAAAGAAGCAAAGGAGGCAAAGCCTGCCAAGGCTGCAAAGCAGGTGAAAGCCGCAAAACCGGCCAAGAATGCGAAGCCGGGCAAAGCGGTGAAAGCCGAGAGCGCCGAGAAAGCAGAGCAGGCCAATCATCAGGAAGCTGCGACTGCACCGGTGCCATCTCCTGCGGTCCAGCATGAGCACAAGAGCAAGGCGGCCGTACTGCCGGAAGGCACGTTTGCCGTGCGTCTGCCGAAGACGCTTCGCAAACAGCTCGAAGCGCGCATGCAGGAAGAGGAAGTCACGATGGATGAACTCATCACGTATCTTTTGACGCGCGGTCTCTCCCGATGATAGCGATGACAGATGGACAATGGATGGACAATGATTGATGGAAAGGATATATACAAATGAAACGAGAAGAACTGGTCCTGTTCTACCAATTCCGTGATGACGAGAAGCTCGCGCTCGCACAGAAGACGCTGCACCGCCTCGGCATACACACAAAAGTGCTGTCGGAAGAAGCGTGGCGCGAGAAGATCGGCTATTTGCTGGGCCTCAAGGGCTTCCGCGCGGCCAATCCAGAGGATTACGAAGGCGACCCGTTCGTCTTCCCGCATGAGGTCATGGTCCTGCAGCACATCCGCAACAAGCGCCTCGACGCCGTTCTCAAGGCACTCAAGGACGCCGGTGTGCCGCAGGTCCACTACAAGTCGGTCGTCACGCCGTTCAACACGCTCTGGACACTGCGCCGCCTTTGCGAGACGATGCAGAAGGAGCATGCGGCGATGATCGAGATGGAAGAAGTGAAGGAAAAGAAGAAGCAGGAGGCTGCAGGCGACGGCGATGAATGACACGGAACGCGATCTGAGCAAGGGCGCAGGCGGGAAGCCGGAGAGCCCCGGTGCGGCGGGAAAAGCTGAACCAGTGGATCGGACAGCAAGCCGTGGCCGCACGGCCTCGCTCGACAAGACAGCGCGCCTCGACGATACGCAGGAGTTGCCACCTGACCTTGCAGCTTCGGCAGCGACTGAGGAAGAGCCCATCCAACAGCCCTTCCCGCAGGCGGGCGGATCTGCAGCTGGCGGCGATGTGCGCGAGCTCGCACCCAACAAGGATCTGCGGGAACAGACAAAGAAGCAAGCAGAGGCCAGGAAAAAACAGCAGAGCTGGCCCGTGCGCCACAAGAAGGCGCTGCTGCTCGGCGTCGGCTTCCTCATCGCTGTCTTCATCGGCTTTGCGCTCGCTGGCTATCGCCAGGACCAGGCCGACCTCCAGAACAACGAGCGCCAGCATCAGGAACAGCAGATGCAGGAGCGCGCACAGAAGCTCGATGCACAGGAAAGCGACCTGCAGAAACAGCGCCAGGCTCTCGAGGCCAAGAAGAAGGCGCTCGAAGAGAAACAGCGCAGTCTTGAGCGTGAGCAGGGCCGCATTGAAGGGCGCGGTCAGGCCCTGCAGGACAGCGCCGATGGTGAATCGGGTGTCCAGAAGTTCCTCGACAAGGTGACAGGGCAGGCAGAGAAGAAGCAGAAGGCCGCAGAGGAGAACCGGCGGCAGGGTGCTGATGCCGCCGCATCAGCTGCCAGTGTGCAGCAATCCCTCGACGATGCCCAGTCGATGCTCGACGACGTCCAGCAGAAGCTCGACGATGTGCAGTCCATGAAGAATGAGGCTGGCAGGGTCAAGGACAAGGCGGCGAGTGCGTATGCGGAAAACAAGGACACGATCGATACTGTGCTCTCCTATGCCAAGGAGGGCGCCGCGATGCTCGGCAACCTGCTGCTCCCGTGAGCCTGTGACAATGCGATACAGGTGTTGTGCAGGCATACTGGATAGAAAGGAAATGTGAAAGTGAAGATGAAGATTTGGAAACGCGTAGGCTGCCTCGCACTTGCAGCCGCGGCGATGCTTGCAGTCGCTGGCTGCGGCACGGGCAGCCAGTCGGCCGGCTCGGGTAAGATGCAGGAGCTTTCCATCGGCCTGATGCCGGATACGGACTCCCTGCCATTCCTGATTGCCGAAGAGAAGGGTTACTTTGCAGACGAAGGCGTCAAGGTCAATCTCAAGCCGTTCAAGAGCGCGATGGATCGTGATTCTGCCATGCAGAGCGGCCATCTCGACGGTGCTGTCTCCGACATGCTTGCCGCTGCCTTTGCCAAGGACGGCGGTTTCGATGTCAAGGTCACATCCTCGACGGACGGCAGCTACAAGCTCATCGCCGGCAAGGCAGAGCCCGCCGCAGATGTCAAGGGCCTGCGTGGCAAGGATGTCAGCGTCTCGCGCAATACAATCATCGAGTACGTGACGGACGAGATCCTCGCGAAGGATGGCCTGAAGGGCGATGACATCAACAAGGTCATCATCCCGCAGATCCCGACGCGCCTCGAGATGCTGCAGAACGGCAAACTCGCTGCCGCAACGCTGCCTGAGCCGATGGCCAGTATCGCCATCTATAACGGCGGCCGCCTCCTCAAGAGCTCCGATGACCTCGGCATCAACCCGGGCGTCATCCTCTTCACGGATAAGGCCACCAAGGACAAGCAGAAAGAGATCCAGGCGATGTACCGCGCCTACAACCGTGCCGTCGATTACCTCAACAATGCGCCGCGTGAGGAATACATTGACTTCGTCATCGAGAAGGCCGGTTTCCCGCCTGCCGCCAAAGAGGCACTGAAACTGCCGACGTACCACAAGGCAGCACTGCCGAAGGAGCAGGACGTGACGGACTGCATCAAGTGGCTCAACGACAAAGATTTGGTAAAGGAGACGTACGGGTATGATGACCTCGTCATCAATCTGCTCGGCGAATGAAATGGCATATGAATCCAACTGACATGATTGCATTCGATCACCTGACGGTGCGCTACCGGAGTGCGGAGTGTGCTGCAGCTGCTGCGATTGCCGATGTCAGCCTGACCGTTCCGCAAGGAACGGTTTGTGCTATCATCGGCCCTTCAGGCTGCGGCAAGTCGACGCTTCTGCGGGCAGTGGCGGGGCTCGTGCAGCCTGAGAGCGGCTGCGTGAAGATTGCGGGCGGCAAGGCGGACCCGAAGAAGTACCGCATCGGCTTCATGCCGCAGAACTACGGCCTGCTGCCGTGGCAGACAGTGCGCGAGAACATCGTGCTGGGCTGCCGCATTCGCCATGACTGGCACGCGGGCCGCGAGGAGGATGAAGCGAGGCTGGCGCGGCTCATGGCAGCACTCCACATCGAAGGGCTGGCCACGCGCTACCCGCATGAGCTCAGCGGCGGCCAGCAGCAGCGCGTGAGCCTCGCACGCTCTTTCCTGCTGCAGCCGGACATCCTGCTGATGGACGAGCCCTTCTCGGCGCTCGATGCCATCACGCGCGAGGAGATGCAGGACGTTTTCCTAGCGCTCTGGCAGGAGCAGCATGTCACGACGCTGCTCGTTACGCATTACGTCGAGGAGGCGCTCTACCTCGGGCAGAAGATCGCGCTGATGGCGGCAGATCCAGGCCGCATCGCGCGCGTCTTCGACAATCCGCTCGGCGGTCATCCGGAACAGCGCGGCAGCCGGGAATTCTTTGAGATGAGCCGTGCCCTGCGCGAAGAGATACGGGGCATCAGCGCACAGCATGCAGGAGAGGGGGCGGCGTCATGAAGGGCATCTCGCACACCCTGATCTCATACCTTGCTGCAGCTGTCTTCCTGCTCGCAATCTGGTGGGGGCTCGCGCTGCTGCTCGAGCTGCCCATCGTGCCGACGCCCGATAAGGTGTTCGTGCGCCTGACAGATGTCTTCGCGCGCGACATCCTCGAGCACGCGGCCTACAGCCTCTGGCGCATTGCAGCAGGCCTCGGTCTGGCTGTCTGCATCGGCTATCCGCTCGGCGTCATCATGGGCTACTTCCGCCAGGCCGACCGCTTCCTGTCCCCGGTCGTCTACCTGACGTACCCAATCCCGAAGATCGCGCTGCTGCCAATCCTCATGCTGCTCGCCGGTGTCGGCGAGCTATCGAAAATCCTCATGATCTTCCTGATCATCGTCTTTCAGGTCGTCGTGGCGGTGCGCGACGCCATCCGCACGCTGCCGGAGGAGCGCTATTATCCGCTCTACTCGCTCGGCGCCTCGCTTGGCCAGATCTTCCGTTTCGTCATCCTGCCGGCCTCCCTGCCGAAGTTCATCACGGCCATCCGCGTCGCGATGGCGACGGCCGTCTCGGTGCTGTTCTTCACGGAGACGTTCGGCACGCAGTACGGCATGGGCTACTACATCATGGATGCCTGGCTGCGCGTCAACTACTTGGAGATGTACGCGGGCATCCTCGTCCTCAGCGTCATGGGCCTCCTGCTCTTCGGCATCATCGATTGCTTTGAGCATGTGGCTTGCCGCTGGCAGCGGAAGTGAGGCGCTTGGCTTGAAGAAATTTGTTTTTGTGGTGCTCATGCTGCTCGTCGGCGCGGGCTGGGCCGGCTTCCATGCGCCCGAGCTCTTGCCGCAGGCGCAGCGGTTGGCAGATGATGCGTTGAGTCACTTCGAGCGCGATGACGGGGCCATCCACGTCGAGGGCAGCAGCGCGGCCCTGCCGGATGTCAAGAAGGCGGCTTCTGCCTTTGACGGACTGACACAGGAAAAACTCGGCGCCGTGCGCCATCATTCTGTCCGCGTATTCGTGGCCGCTTCCGATGCGGATTACCGCCGCATCCTCAAGGAAGAGTTCTCGCTCTCCGACGAGGAGGCACAGGAGGTCGCCGCCATCTCGGGCGGCTGGTCGGGCGGGCGGCTGCATGTCACGGCGGTCAACGCGAAGGCCGGCGTCATGGAC
This sequence comes from Mitsuokella jalaludinii, assembly GCF_928722185.1. Classification (NCBI taxonomy): domain Bacteria; kingdom Bacillati; phylum Bacillota; class Negativicutes; order Selenomonadales; family Selenomonadaceae; genus Mitsuokella; species Mitsuokella jalaludinii. The sequence continues at coordinate 751,446 of NZ_CAKMXA010000001.1, read as the reverse complement.
AGCCATAGCGACCGCTATGCGACGACGGCGCACGAGCTCTTCCACCAGCTCCAGTACGAGCTGAGCCGCGGGCGCGACACGGACAAGGAAGCCCTGTTCTGGCTGGAAGAGGGCTCTGCTGACTATGTCGGCGCCATGATGGCCGAGCATCTCGGCGGCCGCAAGCTCGCGCGTTGGCAGAATGATGTGCTCGACGATCTCTTGGGCGCGCCGCACGCCGCGCGCCCCGACCAGCTCATCCACCTGGAATTTGCCGAGCGCAAGGCCATCATGGCAAAGGAATACCACGCCTACGAGATGGCCGACATGATGACCGTGCAGCTGCTTGCGCGCTTCCCCGAAGAGCAGCGCGGCCAGAGACTCGCTGCCTACTTCACCGCTCTCGGTGAGGGAAAGTCAGGGGAGGAGGCGTTTGCGCAGACTTTCGGCCTGACGCTCGACGATTTCCTCCAGGAGTTTGCCGCCTGGTGGCAGGCGCAGAAGAGTGAGCCGGCCAAGATACAGATCGAGATAGGTGAAGGCGTGACCAACGCCCAGGCAGACGCCTACGCCGCCGAGGCCGAGGCCGTGCAGTCGCTCTTGCAGCGCCGCTTCGGCCAGACGCTGCGCGGCAGCTACACGCTCGTGCTCGCCAGTGGCAAAGAAGAGCTCGCACAGGCCGTCAGCGCGCGTTCTGATATGACGTCCGATGAAGCGCGGAAGAATGTCGGCGAGAGCCTCTGGCTCGAGAACGGCAGCACGGTCTTCCTCGATGCGGCAGCACTAGACTCGCGCCGCCAGCAGATCTTCAGTATGGGCGTCATGCTCACGCGCGTCATGGAGGCACAGGCCATGGGCGGCACCGAGCAGGAAGTCGCCTGGCTTGCGCGCGGCACGGCCTATCTCATCGGCACGCTGCGCCTCAGCGAGGAAGGGCTCGGCAGCTTCGAGGATTACCGCCGCAGCTGGCTCAGTGTGCTCCAGGAGAAGGGGCGCTTCCCCGATGGCGCAGACTTGACCGCGCCAGAGTCCTATGACAGGGCTGTCGCTTCGTTCGGCGATGAGTCGTGCTCGCTCGTCGCGGAGCTCACCGCGCATGACCTGCTGGCGCGCCGCGGCTGGGGCAGCTTTGCCAAGTGGATGCGCGCCACAAGTCTAGCGGGCGGCGACGGCGAGAAGGCCTTCCGTAGTACTTACGGGGAAGGCGCATCCGCCTACGCGTCAGCAGCATCCACGAGGCTGCTCCGCGAGGTGCAGGACATGTATACACGCTAGCCCTCTTTACAAATGGATGAGGCTGTGCTAACATAGGGATTGTTCAAGCGGGTGCGCTCGAACGAGACGAATAGTCATATGGCAATGGCGCCATGCAGAGGTGATACTTCCGATTCGTATGATCGGGATGTTTTTTTCTGCATGGCTTTTTTGTTGCTTAATTTTAAAAAGGGTGGTATAAACATGGACGAGTTACTTTATGTGATTCCTGCAAACTCCGAAAAAGAAGAAATCCTGAACACGCTCAAAGCACATCCCGAGATCAAGTTCGTATCGCTAGTCGGCATCGATATGGCCGGCAACGATACGGATGAGAAGATCCCGATGCGCATCTTCCTCAAGGATATCGATGAGTTCTATGCTGGCACGGCTGTCCAGACGGATGGTTCTTCCGTCGTACTGACGGGCATCGCCACCCTGAACAACGCGAAAGTCGATATGCCGGTCGATCCTTCCGTCAACTGGTTCGTCGACTACAACATGGAGAACTACGACGAGGAGACGGGCAAGCCAATCGGCACGCTGCGCATCCCGTCCTTCCTGATCCACGAAGGCAAGCGCGTCGATTCGCGCGCTGTCCTCGCTGACACGCTCGCCTATGTCAAGAAAGAGCTGATGGCCCTCTTCAAGGAGCACCCGCAGATTTCCGGCATCGAGAGCGTCAACGGCACGGATGTGACGGACATCCAGTTCACCTCCGCTACGGAGCTCGAGTTCTGGGTCAAGACGCCGCTTGAGGATGCTGCCATCGAAGAGATGTCTGCTTCGCAGGTCCTGCAGGAGCAGTACTGGGAGCGCACGCACGGTATCGTCCGCACGGCTATGGAGCAGTGCCTGCTCGTCCTCGATAAATACGGCTTCAAGGTCGAGATGGGCCATAAGGAAGTCGGCGGTCTCAAAGCACAGATTGACGAGAGCGGCCGCATGACGCACGTCTGCGAGCAGCTCGAGATCGACTGGCGCTTTGCAGATGCCCTGCAGGCTGCCGACAATGAGCTCTTCGTCCGCACGATCGTAAGAGAGGTCTTCCGCGGCATGGGCCTCGAAGTCAACTTCAAGGCAAAACCGATGATCGGCCTGGCTGGCAACGGCGAGCACACGCACATCGGCATGGCTGCCATCACGAAAGACGGCAAGCTCCACAACCTCTTCACGGCTGACGATCAGAAAAAAGACTTCATGAGCGCCATCGGCTACGGCTCCCTCATGGGCCTGCTCAAGAACTACGAGGTCATCAACCCGTTCGTCTCCGCTACGAACGATTCCCTCAACCGCCTCAAACCGGGCTTCGAGGCTCCGGTATGCGTCGTCACGTCCCTCGGCCATACGCCGGAGATCCCGTCGCGTAACCGCACGATCCTCGCTGGCCTGATCCGCGATCTCAGCAACCCGTACGCAACGCGCTTTGAGCTGCGTGCCTGCAACCCGTACACGAATACGTACCTCGTCCTCGCAGCCATCTACTCGGCTTGCCTCGACGGTGTCAAGGCCTGCGCTACGCATACGACGGCAGAATGCCTCGCCGAGATTTCCAAGGATGCCGGTGAAGAGGGCTTCTACCTCGAGAAAGACCGTGCATACCGCAGTGAAGACGATGTCTTCGAAGACTACACGGAAGAAGAGCGCACGCGCCTCTTCGGTGCTCCGCCAGCTACGGTCTGGGAGAACATGCAGAACTTCGAGAACTACCCGGCAAAGCTCGCCGTCATCACGGCTGGCGGCGCACTGCGTGACCAGATTATCGAAGCCTTCCGCGCTGGTGCTCTGACGCGCTGGAAGACCGAGCTCATCGCCCGCATCATCCCGGAGAACCGCGACATCGTCCGCGCAGCCAAGGAAGCCAAGACCGACTTCGTCACCGACCTCGATTCCTACAACTGGAACAAGATCAACGGCATCCGCAGCTACCTCGCCAAGGACAGCATCGATGAGAAGTCCCTCTTCACGCTCCTTATCAACGCCCTCAACGATGGCGATTACGCAACGGCATCCGGCCTGCAGGTCGAGATGTACGACAAAGTCGAAGAGCTCAAGAGCCTCTACGACTCCTACGTCAAGAACATGATCTGATTGCCACCGGCAACCAGCGATAAAAAGGCACCGCCTCGGCGGTGCCTTTTTTCATGTCTTTGCGAGATGGCAGGATATTGCAGATTCATAGCGAATATTAATACAATAGCATTCAACGGATAATGAAAATTTGACCTTGTGTATGGGGGAATGGGCGATGAAAGGATCTGAGACAGGACTTCTACGCTTTATGGGGGGATATAGCGACCGCTATATCATTCCCGTGTACCAGCGACGGTACAATTGGCGGAAGGAAGAGTGTCGCCAGCTGTATCAGGATCTGCAGAAGATCGTTACGGAGAGGCGTGCAATTACAATGGAATCGTTCGGATGACGGGAAAGCATCAACGGTAACGATCTCGCTGGGAGATGTCAATCTCGAGGATGAAAAAGATTGGCCGACCATAGCAAATTTTCACGTGGAGTGGAGTCGCAAGTTCATGGATGTTCTTGTGCCAATTGTTAAGGACTATGTCAACACGGTCGCACTTCAGTCATAACGTAGAAAATGAGAATAGATATCGACATATTAAGCGAGCTGTCAGATAGCAGCTCGCTTAATATGTAAATTAGTGAATTTACTCTTGACAGTCTATGGCAAGAGGAGTACTATAAGAGCGTAATCAGAGTAAATTAGTAAATTTACATGGAGGTGGGCGATATGGTCCAGCTTGGTGAGCTGGCGGAGATTGTGTCTGGCAGCAACATTGTACGGTTGTCAGAGAGTCAGCAGGATCGGAAGTACACGACAGCGGACTTTGAGCATGACTTCTATACGATGAAGCTGGCGGATCCGCAGAATGCAATCATCTATCAGCAGTCCAGCAGCATGCCGCACATGTCGGCAACTATCTTGTCGGATGCGAATAAAGAGAAGGTTATTAGTCAAATCTTCGCCATCATACGGATTGACGTATCTCGACTCAATCCCTGGTATTTGTGCTATCTGCTGAATCAGTCTCAAGAGGTAGCACATAAATGCAGTCAATGTTTGCAGGGGTCTGTCATAGTGCGCCTATCTGCTCAGCTAATGAAGAGCGTGAGGATTCCGTTACCTGATATGACTGTGCAACAAAACATAGGGGAGCTGTATGCAACAGCACTCTACCAGAATCACTTAGAGATTATGCAGGCCAACCGTAAATTGACGGGGATTCTCGCTGTCCTGCGTAAAAAGATCGAACAGAAAAAGGAGATTATCAATCATGAGTAATGAAGAAAAGACCCTCGAACAGGTTCTCTGGGATTCGGCCAATGTCATGCGGCAGACGATGGGCGCTGCGGATTATATGGATTATGCCCTCGGCATCATCTTCTATAAGCATTTGTCGGATAAAGTATTGGAGTCGGCTGCCATGACGCTGGTAGATGCTGGCGAAGTGGAGGAAAGCGATGTTGAAACGGAGGCACAACGCCAGGCCGTCTATCAGAAGTACTACAGCGATGAGTCCTTCCGCGACGATCTGCTCGACTCGATGGACATGGACTATACGATCAAGCCAGAGGCGACGTTTACTGCCTTGATGGATGAGATTCGGGCGCAGAAATTTCAGCTGGAGCATCTGAACCAGGCGTTCACGGATATTGAGCAGTCGAATTCAGACTTGCTAGGCCATCTCTTTGACGATGTGGACCTGCACTCGACCAAGCTTGGCTCTACGCCGCAGAAGCGCAATGAGCTGATCGCCGATGTCATGACGGCACTGGCTCCGCTGAACCTCGACAGCCACAGCGGCGATATCCTCGGCGATGCCTATGAGTACATGATCAGTAACTTTGCATCGGACATGGGACAGAAGGCCGGTGAATTCTATACGCCGCAGTCCGTATCGACGCTCTTGACGCACATTGTCACGAGTGGCAACGAAGAGAAGAAGGGCTTCAGCGCCTACGATCCGGCGATGGGCTCTGGCTCACTGCTTCTGAACGTCAAGCACTATATCCAGGATGCGGACTCCATCGAGTACTATGGGCAGGAGATCAAGACCTCAACCTACAACTTGGCTCGCATGAACATGATCATCCACGGCGTCGCTGCGACGAATCAGCACTTGCACAATGCTGACACGCTGGACAAGGACTGGCCGGCTGATGAAGTCACGGACTTCGATGCCGTCATGATGAATCCGCCATACTCGCAGAAGTGGAGCGCCGACAAGGGTTTCTTGAGCGATCCGCGCTTCTCAGACTACGGTGTGCTGGCACCGAAGTCGAAGGCCGACTATGCCTTCCTGCTGCATGGCTTCTACCATCTGAAGTCAACGGGCACGATGGGCATCGTCCTGCCGCATGGCGTGCTGTTCCGCGGCGGCACGGAGGGCAAGATTCGTCAGAAACTCCTGGAAAAGGGCTATATCTATGCCGTCATCGGCCTGCCAGCTGGTATCTTCTATTCGACAGGTATCCCGACCATCATCATGGTCTTGAAGAAAGATTGTCCGGGCCGTGATGTTCTCTTCATCGACGGCAGCAAGGAGTTTGTCAAAGGCAAGCCGCAGAACACTTTGGCTGCTGACAACATCAAGCGCCTATTCGATGCCTATCAGGCAAGAGCAGATGAAGATAAGTTCGCCCATGTGGCAAGCTTCGACGAGATCAAGGAGAACGACTACAACCTGAACATCCCGCGCTATGTCGATACCTTCGAGCCTGAACCAGAAATCGACCTTGCCGAGCTCAATAAGGAAATGGCAGAAACCGATGCAGAGATTGCTAAGAATAAAGCCAAGCTATTAGCTATGATGCAGAAACTGACGACAGATGACGAGAAAAAAGCTAAAGACCTGCAGGATTTCCTTCGTTTGATGAAGTGAGGTAGTTCGTATGAAAAAGGTAACGAAAACAACGCCATCTGTGCGCTTTAATAGATTTACTGTTCCTTGGAAGTTGCGTAAATTCAGTGAACTGTATAGAAAGTCTAGTGAAAAAAATGATGGTAGCATTGGAATGGATAAAAACATAACTGTTGCAACCATGCAATACAAAGATGATGTCAAAGTTTCAACTCAGGAGTACTTAAAAACGTATTATACATTCAATGTGGGAGATATTGCATTTGAAGGACATCACAGCAAAGAATTTAAGTTTGGTAGATTTGTAGAAAATGATATTGGAGATGGTATTGTATCCCATATATTTATGGTGTTTAGACCTGTTTGTAACTATGATATTTGTTTTTGGAAATATGCCATTAATAATGAAAGAGTTATGCAGAAAATATTGTCACGATCTACTAAAGCTTCTACAATGATGCATGATTTAGTTACAAACGATTTTCTCAATGAATCTATTTTTGTTCCGTGTATAGAAGAACAAAAAGATATAGGATTCTATTTACGTAATATTGAAAAACTCATCACCCTTTATAAACAAAAACTAGAGCAGCAGAAGAAGATTAAGAAGTATTTTCTGCAAAATATGTTCCCGGCAAAGGGAGAAAAAGTGCCTAAGATTCGCATGAAAGGATTTATTGGTGATTGGAAGGAACAAAAAATAAATAATGTTATTGAGGTTTATACTAAAAAAACAACTATAGAGGATCAGTATCCAGTCCTCACATCTTCGCAACAAAAAGGGATTATTCTTCAAAATAAATACTTTTCTGGAGAATGGGTCAGTAAGAATGGTAATGTAGGTTATTTTATAATTCCGCGTGGATACTTTGCTTATCGTAGTAGAAGTGATAATGATGTATTCGTATTTAATCGAAATGATGCCGTAGACATAGGAATTATTAGTTACTTTTACCCTGTGTTTAAGCCTAAAGGTGTAGACTCTAATTTTTTACTTGAGAGATTAAATTATGGAATAGAAAAACAAATAATGCTTAATTCAGAAGGAACGGGACAACATGTCTTATCTTTGAAAAAATTTAAGAATATAAGTGCCCTATTTCCCTCGTATGAAGAACAGAAATTAATAGGATGTTATTTTCAACGAATAGAAAAAATTATTGAACTTTATCAATACAAGTTGGATGAGATTTGTACTTTGAAGAAGTATATGATACAAAACATGTTTATTTAAGGGGGCATAGACATGACTTCATATGAACCGGAGCTAAATATCGAGGAGCATCTGATTCAGCAGCTCACGGAGAAGCAGTCGCAGTGGACGCTTCGCGATGATATTCGCACAATGCAGGACCTCTGGGAGAATTTCCGTCATATCCTTGTCCTGAACAACAAGGAGCTCTTTGATGAGCATCCTTTGACGGACCTCGAGTTCTTGCAGATTCAGGACCAGCTGCGTTTTCCGACGTTCTACGATGCGGCCAAGTGGCTGATGGGCGAGAATGGCATTGCCCGTCTGCGTGTGCAGCGCGAAGATGCGGCGCTTGGAACGGTGTATCCGGTTGTCTTCAAGCGCGTGGATATTGCCGGTGGTTCGTCGGTCTATGAGGTCGTGCATCAGATTGAGTTCCCGCGCAAGGAGCAGATGAACCGCGACCGTCGCGGCGATGTGACGCTGCTCATCAATGGCCTGCCGATGATCCACATCGAGCTCAAGAATCGTCACCATCCGTACAAAGAGGCTTTCAACCAGATCAAGAAGTACCTCAAGGAAGGCGTCTTCCGTGATATCTTCTCGACGCTGCAGATGTTTGTAGTGTCGAACGGCTCAGATACGCGCTATATCGCAGCTGCGGCAGAAAGCGGCCTCAATGAGAAGTTCTTGTCGTCCTGGCTCGATGATGCCAATCAGCCGATCACGGATTACTTATCTTTTGCCAAGTCGGTCTTGTCGATCCCCGCTGCGCACAAGATGGTGTCGCAGTATACGGTTCTCGATAGTGAGCGCAAGGCCATCATCCTGCTGCGTCCGTACCAGATCCATGCGATTGAGTCCATCCGCAATGCCGTGAACCCCTACACGGATGGCGGCACGCAGTCGGGCTTCATCTGGCATACGACGGGCTCTGGCAAGACCTTGACCTCGTACAAGGTGGCGCACTACCTCACGCAGATTCCGAGCGTGGAGAAAGTCGTCTTTGTCGTAGACCGCAGGGACCTCGACAACCAGACGACGGGCTCGTTCCAGGCTTATGCAGAGTACGACACGATCGATGTCAATGAGACGGATAACACGGGCGACCTCGTGAAGAAGCTGCAGTCCGACAAGGGCGATGTCATCGTCACGACGATTCAGAAACTGCAGATCATCATGAAGCGCTATCCGGCTGGCTCCAAGAAGTATGAGAAGCTGCACAAGCTGCGCCTCGTCTTTGTCGTCGATGAATGCCACCGCGCTGTATCGCCGATGGCACAGGACCAAATCAACCACTATTTCACGAATCCGCTTTGGTATGGCTTCACCGGGACGCCAATCTTCAGCGAAGATGCCAAGGATAGCCCTGGCAACCTGCCCGCTACGACAGAGGAGCAGTACGGCGCGTGCCTGAACAAGTACACGATCAAGGAGGCCCTTCATGATGGTGCTGTACTGGGCTTCCAGGTGGAGTATCATAACACCTTTGACATGCGGGTGCTGGCCAAGCAGAACAACATCGAGAAGTGGACGCAGGACGATGATGGCTTCGGCCTCGAGACGGCGCTGCTGAAAGCGAAAGTCATCGATACTGCCTACGAAGATGAAGAGCACATGCTGCGCGTCGTGGACTTTATCGTCAATAAGGCGATCGGTAAATTCGGCTTGAAGCGTGGCAAGGGCAATACGTATACGGCCATCCTCACGACGAGTTCCATCAAGCAGGCACAGCGCTATTACCAGCTGTTCAAGCGTGTGAAAGCAGGTGCGGAGCCGCGCGTCACAATCAGCGATGACGTCAAGCGCCAGCTGGCCGACTTCCCGAAGGTCGCCATCACGTACTCCGTCAGCGAGAACGGCGATAACGACTCCTTCAACCAAGACCAGATGAAAGAGTCCATGAGCGACTACAACGAGATGTTTGGCACACAGTACACGATGGAGCAGATTGATGCCTACAACTGCAACGTCAACGACCGCTTGGCACGGAAGAAGAAACTGTATCAGGTACGTGAAGCACAGCTGGACCTCGTCATCGTCGTCGATCGCCTGCTGACGGGCTTCGATGCACCGTCTCTTTCGACCCTCTTTATCGATCGCAAGCCCATGCGCTCCTATGGCATCATCCAGGCATTTTCGCGCACGAACCGCCTCTATGACAGCCAGAAGCGCTTTGGCCAGATTGTCATCTTCCAGATGCCCGCTCACTTCAAGCGCGCCGTCGATCACGCGATGAAACTCTATTCCAGCGGTGGCGGCAGTTATGTCCAGGCACCGTCGTGGGAAGAAGCAGAGAAGAAGTTCCGTGAAGCCCTGCAGAAGCTTCGTGCCATTGCCAAGACGCCAGAAGAAGTCGATGCCCTCAGCAAGCAGCAGAAGCTTCAGTTCTTGAAGGCTTATCGAGCGCTTGACGATGCCTACTCCGATTTGCAGGTCTACTCGCAGTTCCAGGACAAGGATCTGGCGAAGGACTACAAGATTGACGAGAAGACCATCGAAGAGTACAGCGGGAAGTTCAACAACGTCAAGGAAGAGCTCAAAGAAGACAACGAAAGCGATGATCCAGAGGTCAACACCGCGATCAACTACGAGCTCCGCTGCTACCATGTCGACCAGATCGATGAAGATTACATCCTGAGACTCATGGAGGCCACCCGCTCGGATGAGTCGGCTCTCGTCATGGATGAGACCGCCAAGAACCAAAAAATCATCAAGGAGATCAACGAAGAAATTACCCGCTTCCGTAAGACGAATCCAGCACGCGCCGAGATCCTGGAGACCATCTGGAAGGAATATCAGGAGAGCCCAGCGAACTTCGTCAACAAGAACTTCGTCGACGTCCTCAACGACCGCGTCCAGGCCAAGGCAAGAGCCATGATCTCCGTCTTCGCCAAAGAGTGGTGTGTCGATCCAGACGCCCTGGCCTTCTTCGTTGAGACCTACGACGCAGCCAAAGACCCGCAGGACAAACAGGTCAACCAGGACGCCCTCAAGAAAGTCAGCAACGCCAAAGAGTACCGCAAGACCCATCCAAACATCGGCCTCAAGTACTGGCGCCTGCTCCTCGAAGGCATCCGGAAACTGTATATCGAGAAGCTGCAGAAGCTTATCGAGCGGTGAGGGAAAAATATCATATCTTGGAAGCTGGCAGACTCGCTCATTTTGTCAAATAAACGAACCGATGAGGTGAAAAGATATGAACTTAAGGGAAAACATTATCATCCCGGCTATTTTGTCAGGAATGCTGATCAGTGGTTTATGGGGAGATTACGTTTTAGCAAGACCTGTTTCCACAAATAAAACTGTCAGAATGAGAACATCTGATGGACCGGAACTTTATACCGTATGGGATAAGATTCCGGCCGAAAATGGATTAGAAAGATACGTTGCAACGAAAAAGATAGATTTAGTCAGTAAACCGCATGGCCTTAATGTTGTTAAGACAATCTATCCAGGGTATAGGATAAAAGGAATTTCTTGTGTTGTATATACGACTCCATCAAAACATGCGATAGAAGTCACCAGAAAAACGCGGGTTTTAAAAGCTTATGGAAGGTATGAAAATCAACAAGATTACGTTACATTGTATCCAGGAGAGCATCTTTATTTGGTCATGTATGTTGGAGAAGGATACTATTATGCCTTATATAGAAGCCAATTGCTTTCAGTCCCACCATGCATTGAGAATCTTGACGGATATCAAAATCCATGGGCAAAATATATTGGAGAGCAAACCGATAAAGCTCTTGGCGCTGATTTTTGGATGTGCTATCGAACTGATGATGGTACAGTTGGTTGGTCAACAGGCCTATATGGAGTAGAGCCTGAATGGCTGTATAATTCTCATCGCAAATATGGCCGGTAGATTTTATCAAAAGACTCCCAGTGAAAACGTCCTGAGAGTTTTTTGTTTGGCTAAAAATAAAAGTAATAGGAGGACTATTAATTACTGCTTCTTTGATGTATAATAAAAGTAGAATAGAAAGGGCGCTAAAGATGATTTAGGCAATGAGATTTTTTTAGTATAAGCCCTGTAGGTGTGAGGATGATTTCTGCTGGCTGCCTATCAGAATCGGGGATTAGGATAAGCCCGCATGTGCGGGGGTAATCCCTGTCTTGACGATTGATCAAGCAGAGTTCGAGAGTGAGCCTTGCATTTGCGAGGATGCCGGAATCCTATGTTAATCATGAGTTTTGACAAGAGTGTCAAATTTTGGGTTCGATGAGGGAAAACTGGTGCAAGTCAAGCAGGATAAGGATAATCGCACAAACAGCTCCTGTTAACTGCCGCATAGGCAGCTTAGAAATGAAACCAAAAGGATAGCCACCCTTGCACATAGTTAACTGCCGCATAGGCAGCTTGGAGGTTTCTATTTGTGAGAGCGTCGTACGACTGAGTACGAAATGGTAGACGACAAAAGAGAGGCTGCGGACAGTCAAAATAAAGTTGTAAAACAATATAAATAGCCTTGCTTAAAAACAATTTATCGGTAAAATAGTATTGAGGTGATACCATTGAAATACTATACAATCAATAAATTTGCTAAAATCATCGGGGTCACCCCACAAACTCTTAAAAACTGGGATAGAAGCGGCCATCTTCATCCTCATCATACTTCGACGAATGGTTTCAAGGAAAACGAGCGCATCAGGCAAAGAAGATGATTCGAGAGTTGGCAGGAGATGATTCAGATGATAAAGTCAATCCGAGTACAGCTGTTGCCGAATAACAAACAGAAGACGAAGCTATTTCAATTTGCTGGTGCTGCAAGATATGCTTACAATTGGGCGCTGAACAAGCAGATGAATCATTTCTGTGAGGGACACAAAATCCAGACGGACAGCGCACTTCGTAAAGAGTTCACTGTCCTGCGCCATGCAGAGGAAAACAAGTGGCTGCAGGATGTATCGAACAACGTCACGAAGCAGGCCATCAAAGACTTGTGCATTGCCTACAAGAACTTCTTCCGCAAGCAGAAGCAGCCTGGCTACATCAAGTACGCTTCAAAGAAGATTGCGCATTGTAACCGCATTGGCAAGAGTTTAACCGTCTATGACATGAACGGTCATCCCAAGTTCAGGAGTAAGAAGAACGGAGACTTCCGTTTCTATCAGGACAATGTCAAGATCCAGTTCACAGAGACACATGTCAAACTAGAAAGCCTTGCAGGAAGCAGGCGGAAGAACCGTCAACGGCTTAACTGGATCCGACTGGCCGAAAGGAATAGGATTCCTGTCCGGGCGAAATACACGAATCCACGGATTGCGTTCGATGGGGAGCGCTGGTGGCTGTCGGTAGGGATACAGACAGCCCGGAAATTGAAGCCTTTGCGCGGGCTGTCTTTTGCTTATAGGAAACGTCGATATACTCGCTCAGAAGGGATTGGCATTGATTTAGGCATCAAGGACTTGGCGGTACTCTCTGACGCCACTAAGGTCAGGAATATCAACAAGACCCGTGCAATAAGAAGACTCAAGAAGAAAAGACGCAGGTTGCAGCGTCAGGTATCTCGAAAATACCAAATGAATAAGAAAGGAGATCGTTACTGCAAAACGAGCAACCTTATAAAAAGTGAAAAACAGCTTTTACGGATTAATCACAGACTGGCAAATATTCGTCAGAACCATGTGCATCAGACTACGACGGCAATCATAAAGCGAAAACCAAGCTTTGTATGTCTCGAAGACTTGAATATCCGTGGCATGATGAAGAATCGATATTTATCCGAGAAGATCCAGGAACAGAATCTTTATGAATTCCGCAGACAGATTGAATATAAGGCACATTGGGCCAAGATATCTGTTATCATAGCAGATAGATGGTATCCGAGTTCCAAAACTTGTGTCATCTGTGGCTATGTAAAGAAAGACTTGAACCTGTCGGAGAGGATGTACGTTTGTCCCGTATGTGGCAATGTAATCGATCGTGACTTTCAAGCAGCACTGAACCTCAAACGTTATGGGGACGCAGAGCAAATGACATCTGCAAGCTGATAGAAAGAAGTCCATGTAGATAAGTACCGATTCGTTAGTCGGGAACAGACTTACTTCCTTGCGAGAGCAAGGAGTGTCATGTCAAAGCCTCCGGAGCATTATATCAAACGTAAGTAGCTTGTCCTTCGGGAGGGCAAAAACGGATGCGATGAACGAGGAACGAAACATAAAAGTCAGTTTTTCATCAACAGGATGTGGCTTTTTATAAGTTTTCAGTAACGGAATGTGAGATGTTTCGTGATCTGGCGCGCATGACAGCCAGCCTGAAGGGTGCGCGATATGAGGGGGCTTTGATTGGCCGGGCGGTCTGGCAGCGCAGGCGGGGGCGTGTGGGAGATGGCCTGCACATCCTGCGCGATCATCATGGCCTTCTGGACATTGTGGCTGCAGATGATTCGGGAGAACTGCGGCTCACCATGCTGCTCGGGCGCCGCGCTCCGCAGAGGGACGAGCGGGCCAGGCGGCCGTTGCAGATGCTGGCGGAGGGGGTGCCGGATGAGATGCAGCTATCCTTCTGCTTTTCGGCGGAGGAGGTGCACGCCTTCGTGGAAGATGTCGGGGACACGAATCCGCTTCATGCCGGTGATGCGCCGCTTGTCCCCGGTCTGGAGATCCTCGAAGCCGCTCTGTCCCGCGAGGAAATCTGCCGTGCGGCGCGCGTCGAGCTGCGCTTTCATGGCGCTTCGTTTGCTGGGGAAATGGTCTCGGTGCAGGTTCGCTCTCTTTAACGTTAACCTAATTACTGACATTGGTTGACATGACAGGATGGCCGTCCTATAATAAGACACATGCGCAGCACTGTCGCTGCCTTGATGTTTGAGCCCTCCGCGGGGATCGGGGAGGGGATTAGGGGGAATTCGTATGGATTTAACGGCAAGAGATATGACGAAGATGGCGCTCTGCGTGGCGTTCTGCTGCGTGACGGCGTATATTTCTTTTCCGCTGCCTTTTACACCCGGCATGGTCACGGCGCTGACGCTGGCGCTCGGCGTGACGGCTTTCGTGCTGCCGCCGAAGCAGACGTTCATCGCGCTCTTCATCTATGTCCTGCTCGGCTGCATCGGCCTGCCGGTCTTTGTCGGCGGCACGGCCGGCTTCGGCAAGCTCTTTGGGCCGACGGGCGGCTACATCATTGCCTGGCTCGTCGTCTATCCGATCATCAGCGCAGTGAAGGGCGCTACGCCGAACTTTAAGCGCTATGCGCTCGTCGACATCGTCGTCGGCATCCCGCTGACGTATGTCGGCGGCCTGATCTCCATGATGCTCGTCATGGATGTCAGCTTGGGCGCGGCGCTTGTCATGGCAGTGCTGCCGTACATTCCCGGCGACATCATCAAATGTCTCATGGCGGCGTTCCTCGGCGTCAAGGTCAATGAGGCGCTGGAGCGGGGCAGATGAGTCCGGCGGACGGCCCTTTGAGCCGGGCCTGTATTGCCGGCGGACTGCGGACGCCCATTGCGCATCGGGGTGGCGTGCTTTCGCGCATCCTGCCGGAGGATCTCGGCGCGTTCGTCATCCGGGCGATCCTGCAGCGGTATGGGATCGCGGGACGGGAGGTCTGCGGTGTGCTGGCGGGGAATGCCGTCGGGACGGGCGGCAACCTCGCGCGGCTGATGGCGCTGAAAGCGGGCCTGCCGGAGGAAGTCCCCGCCGTCACGATCGATGTGCAGTGTGCCTCGGCTGCGGCGGCTCTCTCGATAGCGGCCGCGAAGATCGCGAGCGGCCAGGGGGACTGCTATCTCGTCGGTGGGATGGAGAGCGCCTCGCTTCAGCCGCTGCGCATCTATGCGGAGCATGACCCGCGCCGTGCGCTCGTGCCGGACGGCGCGTACCGGACGGCGCAGTTCGCGCCTGGGGATGTGTCGGGCGATGCGATGCTGAGGGGCGCGGAACGCGTCATGGAGGCGGAGCAGGTGAGCCGGGCTGAACTCGATGCGTTCGTGCTGCGCAGCCATCGTCTGGCTGGGAAGGCGCGTCGGCTGCTGGCTGATGCGATCGTGCCGGTCGGGGACTGCCGACAGGACAGCGGTGTCCGCCCGCAGATCACGCAGCGCCTTCTCGACCGCCTGCCGCCGCATTTCGGTCCTGGGACGCTGCTCAATGCGGGGAATGCCTGTGCGGTTCACGATGGAGCGGCCTTCCTGCTGATGGCGAGCGATGCATTCCTGCAGCGGCACGGACTGCCACCTGAGGCGCGCGTCGTGGATGCGTGTGCGCTGGGCGGCAATCCGGCAGAGAGCCCGCGCGGCGCGATGCGCACGGCGGACTTCCTGCTCAAGCGGCGGGGCCTCTGCTATGAAGACTTGTCGGCCATCGAGTTCAACGAGGCGTTTGCGGTCATCGACGTGCTGTTTGACCGCGCACATCACGGATGCCTCGACCGCTACAACCGGCTCGGCGGAGCACTGGCCTACGGCCATCCGTACGGCGCAACAGGTGCAATCCTAGCCATTCACCTGCTGCGTTCCCTGCAGACGGCGGGCGGCGGACTGGGCATTCTCTCCATTGCTGGAGCAGGCGGCATGGGCGAAGCCGTTCTCCTGCATATGTGATGCGGGGCGGTATGGAATCGGACAGAGGGGAAGGTCATAGATGCATGAGGGCATGAGAAGACAGGACGTGCAGGAGGCAAAGGGCTGCCTGCACGATTATGCGGCACTGCTTCGCTGGCAGGCTGCCTGGCAGCCGCAGAGGGTGTTCCTGGTCGTGGATGAGGAGAAGCTGACGTACGATGCGCTGTGGCGGCGCGTCGCTGCTATGGCGGTTGAGGCGTCTTTTTTGGGCGTCCGCGGCGACATCCTCGTCCTGGCGGATGATTTTATCGGCCAGCTGGTCTCGTTTTTGGCGCTGCAGGCCATCGGGGTGCGCCCTATCCTGCTGCATCACGGGATGGCGTCTGAAGAAGTGCGGGCCGTCCAGCGGGAAAACGGCCTGCAGGGCATCTGGCGCTGTGCGGGCGCCTCGCATCTCTTTGAGCCGTCGGGGCTGGCGGAGCGCGCACATGGGGAGGCGGATGTCCTCGGCGTGCTGAGCTCCGGCTCGACCGGGACGCCGAAGGTCATGTACCGGACGTATGCGAGCTGGGCGGGCTTTTTTCCGGTGCAGGACGATATCTTCCGGGTCTGTGCGGACACGGTGATGTTCCTGCACGGCAGCCTGAGTTTCACGGGGAATATGAACAGCCTGCTCTCGGTGCTCTATGAGGGCGGCACGGTGGTGACGAGCGGTTTGATGCGCTGCCGTCATTGGGAAGACCTGATGCGCTGCCATGGCGTGAACTGCCTCTACCTCGTGCCGACAAAGCTCCATCTGCTGGGGCGCGCCATACACGAGCCGTATGCGGGTGTTTCGACGATCTTTACGGGGTCGCAGCTCCTGACGCCTGACATGCTGCGCCAGCTGCAGGCGGTCTTTCCGGTGGCCAGGATCTTGCTCTATTACGGGGCAAGCGAGCTCAACTACATCACGTACGCCGTCTGTGATGATCCGGAGCGCGACAGCGCCAATCTCGGGCGGCCGTTCCCCGGCATCGGGGTGAGCATCGGCGCAGATGGGCTCATCTACGTCACGACGCCGTACCATGTCAGCGGCATCGAGATACCGTTTTCGGTCAAGGACACAGGATCGCTGAACGAGCGGGGTGAGCTGATTTTTGGCGGCCGGCGCGAGGCGTGGATAAACAAGGGCGGCGTCAAGATCAGTACGGTGCATCTCGAGTTGGCGCTCAAGGCGCTGCCGGGCATTGCCGATGCGGTCGTGCTGCCGGTCTGCGATGCGCGGCGCGGTGATACGGCCGCCGCCTTCCTCGTTCCGGAAGACGGGGCAGAGCGCCCGCTGATCCGCCACATGGTCCGGCACGCAATCAAGCCGGTTGAGGTCCCCGACGTGATCGTGCTTCTCCCGCACTTACCGCTTAATGACCGCGGCAAGATCGACCGGACGGCACTGCACCGCATCCTCGGCACGCTGCAGAAAGCGGCGCGGGCCGGATGCGATTCCGATGCGAAATGTGAAGAAAAAACATGATCGGAGGCTTGACAAGGTCAGGGGAGGCTCCTATAATAAAGCCATCGACAAAAGCGATGCGGAAGACATGACCGCGGGGACGCTGCCTCAAGAGAGGGATGCATTTGCTGTGAGCATCTCAGGTGAGCGCCGGGGCTACCCCTTCTAAGCTGCTGTGCTGAACGAGAGTAGGCACTGCCGGAGCACATTCTCCGTTACGAAATGCTGAGTGGCTGTTTCCTGTCTGGCGATGGGGAGTGGCAATCAGGGTGGAACCACGATGCATGAGCTTCGTCCCTAAGCGGGACGGAGCTTTTTTGATTTCCTGAATTTAAGGAGGGCATATTATGTTAAAGATTACCATGAAAGACGGTGCGGTGCGCGAGGCAGAAGCTGGCATCAGCATCCAGGATTTCGTGAAACAGGTAAGCAACAGCCTGGCCAAGAAGGTGCTGGCTGCTAAGGTGGACGGCGAGACGAAAGATCTCACGACGGTCCTCGATAAAGATTGCAAGGTAGAGTTTTTGACGTTCGACGACGAGGATGGCCGCTGGGCACTGCGCCACACGGCTTCCCACATCCTCGCACAGGCCGTCAAGCGCCTCTACAAGGATGCCAATGTGCGCCTGGCCATTGGACCGGCCATCGAGAATGGCTTCTACTATGACTTCGACATCGACCGCCAGCTGACGGAAGCCGATCTCGCGGATATCGAGAAAGAGATGAAGAAGATCGTCAAGGAGAACCTCAAGCTCGAGCGCAAGGAAGTCAGCCGTGAAGAGGCACTGAAGTTCTTTGAGGAGAAGGGCGAGACCTACAAGGTCGAGCTCATCAACGATCTGCCGGAAGGCGAGAAGATCATGATGTACACGCAGGGCGAGTTCACGGATCTCTGCGCCGGCCCGCACGTCGTCTCGACGGGCAAGGTCAAGGCACTGAAGCTCATGAGCATTGCTGGTGCTTACTGGCGCGGTGATGAGCACAACAAGATGTTGCAGCGCATCTACGGCACGGCCTTCGAGAAGCAGGCTGACCTCGATGCGTACCTGCACATGCTCGAGGAGGCCAAGAAGCGCGATCACCGCAAGCTCGGCAAGCAGCTCGACCTCTTCAGCCTGCATGAGGAAGGCCCGGGCTTCCCGTTCTTCCATCCGAACGGCATGGTCGTTCGCAATGAGCTCATCAACTACTGGCGCGATGTCCATCGCCGCTACGGTTACCAGGAGATCAAGACGCCAATCATCCTGAACCGTCAGCTTTGGGAGACGTCCGGTCACTGGGATCATTACAAAGAGAACATGTACTTCACGAAGATCGACGGTGAAGACTATGCGATCAAGCCGATGAACTGCCCGGGCGGCATGCTCGTCTACAACTCCAAGCAGCACAGCTACCGTGACCTGCCGCTGCGCCTCGGCGAACTCGGCCTCGTCCATCGCCACGAGAAGTCCGGTGAGCTCCACGGCCTCTTCCGCGTCCGCAACTTCACGCAGGACGATGCGCATCTCTTCGTCACGCCGGATCAGGTAGAGGAAGAAATCCAGCACACGATCGACCTCTTCGATGAAGTCTACAACACGTTCGGCCTGACCTACGTGGCCGAGCTCTCGACGCGCCCAGATGATTCCATGGGCACGGATGAGGATTGGGAACTCGCGACGAATGGCCTGCGCAAGGCTCTTGAGCACCGCGGCCTCGACTACATCGTCAATGAGGGTGACGGCGCGTTCTATGGCCCGAAGATCGACTTCCACCTCAAGGATTCGATTGGCCGTACGTGGCAGTGCGGTACGATCCAGTACGACATGCAGATGCCAGAGAAGTTCAACCTGACGTACGTCGGCGAGGATGGCGAGAAGCATCGTCCAATCATGCTGCACCGCGTCGTCTACGGCTCCATCGAGCGCTTCATCGGCATCCTCATCGAGAACTACGCCGGTGCATTCCCGACCTGGCTCGCCCCTGTACAGGCACGCATCCTGCCGATCACGGACAAGCAGGCAGATTATGCCTACGAGCTGCGCAAGAAGATGTTCGACCTCGGTCTGCGCATCGAAGTCGATGACCGCAGCGAGAAGATCGGCAAGAAGATCCGCGAGAGCCAGATGCTCAAGACGCCGTATTCGCTCGTTGTCGGCGACCAGGAGATGGCCGATGGCACGGTTGCTGTCCGCAAGTATGGCGAGCAGCAGAGCGAGACGATGAAGGTCGAAGACTTCATCGCTTACCTGCAGGAGCAGATTGCGACGAAAGCAAAGAAATTCTGATCCGGAAAGAAATTCGGACGGATGACGAGATGAGGGGTTGACACGGTATCCATACCGTGTTATACTCATCAAGTACGCAACAAGAAGGAGCCACCGCTTCTCACCTGATGATGAACAGTCAGCCGGGTTTATAGTATGAATTGATGGAGGTGGCTTTGTGCCGCCTCCTTTTTAGTTATTTCTATTATAAGGTTGCAGACGTGATAATTGATCAGGAGGTGTTTCCACTATTAGCAGGGAATCGTTAAGAATCAACGAACAGATCCACATCCGCGAAGTCCGCGTGACGAGCGCTACGGGTGAGCAGCTCGGCATCATGCCGACGCGCGAAGCGCTGCGCATGGCCGAGGAACAGCATCTCGACCTCGTCGAGGTTGCGCCAAAGGCAAAACCGCCGGTCTGCCGCATCATGGATTTTGGCAAGTACCGCTATGAACAGCAGAAACGGGAGAAGGAAGCCAAGAAGAAGCAGAAGACCATCAACATCAAAGAGGTCAAACTTCGCCCGAACATTGAGCAGCATGACTTTGATGTCAAGCTGAAGAACGCACTTCGCTTTGTCGAGGAAGGGAATAAGGTCAAGGTCACGATCATGTTCCGCGGCCGCGAACTCTCGCATCCGGAGCTCGGCAAGGAAGTTCTCTCGCGTGTGGCTGCGGCCCTTGGAGATGCTGTCTCCATTGAGCGCAATGCCAAACTTGAGGGTAAGAATATGACGATGATCGTTGCACCGAAGGTACAGAAGTCATCGAAAAAGAAGTCGCAGAAGACGCAGACTAAGGGAGGAAATAGCAATGCCGAAAATTAAGACTCGCAGAGCTGCCGCAAAACGCTTTACCGTAACGGGCAGCGGTGAATTCAAACGCAACAAGGCTTTCAAGAGCCACATCCTGGAGAAGAAGTCCCCGAAACGCAAGCGCAACCTGCGCAAAGCTACGCTCGTAGCTGGCGCTGATTTTGGCCGCGTCAAGAACATGCTCCCGAACGGCTGAGCCGCGGGACAATCGATATAGATATTTAGGAGGATAAGAACATGCCAAGAGTAAAAGTCGGCGTGACTGCACATAGACGTCATAAGAAGATCCTGAAGCTTGCTAAGGGTTACAAGGGTTCCAAGAGCAAACAGTTCAAGAAGGCAAACGAGACTGTCATGAAGGCTCTCTACTACGCACGCCGTGACCGCCGTGCGAAGAAGGGCAACTTCCGTCGCCTCTGGATCGCTCGTATCAATGCTGCTGCACGTACGAACGGTATCTCCTACAGCAAGCTCATCAACGGCCTGACGAAGGCTGGCGTTGAAGTCAACCGCAAGATGCTGGCTGACCTCGCTATCTCCGATGAGAAGGCATTTGCTCAGCTCGTAGCTGTTGCAAAAGAGAATCAGTAATTCTTGAATTCTTGATTCCATGGCCCGACGGGCGGCACGCAGGTGCTCCCGCCGGGCTTTTGTATTAGGTCGTTTCAGGTTTCTGGTTTCGGGTAAGGGTAGAGCAGAGGAGAGAACCATGGTCATCGACAGTGCATCCAACAAGAAAATCAAGCTCATGGAGAGCTTGCGCCTGCGCAAGCACCGAGAGAGAGAAGGGCTTTTCCGCATCGAAGGCGTGCGCCTGGCGGAGATGGCGGCGGAGTCCGGCTGGGAACTGCGCTTTGGCCTCTACACGGCGGAGCTATTGGAAAAGGAGCGCGGCCGCCAACTGCTGGCAGGCCTCCGGGAGCGCTGTCCGCTCTATGAGATCAGCGCGCCCCTTGGGAAGAAAGTCGCAGCGACGGATACGCCGCAGGGCATCTTCCTCGCTGCAGCCCAGCAGAAGACGGACCTTTCAGAGCTGGCAGGCGGGGGGCAGAGCGGCCGGAAGCAGGATGGTGCAGAGCAGCCGCTCTTCGTCGTGCTCGACGGCGTGCAGGACCCCGGCAATGCAGGCACGATCATCCGCACGGCTGATGCCGTCGGTGCGACGGCTGTTATCCTGACGAAGGGATCGGTCGATGTCTTTGGCGACAAGGTGGTGCGCGCGACGATGGGCTCGCTCTTCCACCTGCCCATCGTGGCAGATGTCAGCGCGGCGGAGGTCGCTGCCTTTGCAGAGGCGGCAGACTGCCAGCTCCTCGCGACGGCACTCGATGCGCTGGCCAAGCCGCATTTTACGGTTGACTTCCGCAGGGGCTCATTGATTGCCTTCGGCAATGAGGGCAATGGCGTCTCGGAGGCCCTGCTGCGCGCGGCGGCGAAGGTCTACATCCCGATGTACGGCCGGGCGGAGTCGCTCAATGTCGGCGTATCGTCAGCCGTCGTGCTCTACGAGGCCGTGCGTCAGCGCCGCTTCTGCTGATCTTGTCATTCGCGCCAGACGAAGTAGACGCCGAGCAGGCCGTCTGTGAGTGAGACGGAGAGAGAGCTGCTGCCCTCGGCGAGCACGTTGCTGACCGCCCGCATGCTGCGTGCTTCCAGTGTCGCGCCCGCAAGCGGCCAGTGCATGCCCGTGAGGTTCACGCCCCGGCAGCTTCCTGTCAGCGGCAGCAGGGAGATGGCCTTGGGGGCTGATTCCGGGGTACATGTAACGGATTCCCCGCCGTGCACAAAGAAGATAGCCTCGCGCTCATCGGCGAGCAGGCACGGCAGCGGCGCAAAGGCGCAGCTCATCACGGTGGAGAGCGCGTGGTCGAAGCGCCCGCCGAATGCGCCGGTGACGATGGCTGCCGGGAATCCAGCTTCTTTTGCAATCCTGAGTGCAAGCTGTGTGTCGGTGTCGTCTTTCTCGGGCGGGAATTTCTCGATGGGGATGCCTTTTTTCTCGGCGAAGTGCCAGGCCGCGGGTGCGGCGCTGTCGCCGTCACCGATGAGGCGCTGCGGCACGATGCCGGCAGCTAGACAGGCATCAAGGCCGTGATCGACGGCCCAGACAATGCGCCCCTCAGATGCCTTGCGGAGCCATTCGACTTCCGGTGCGCGGCCGCCAACGACGAGCAGGCAGGCTTGCTGGAAACAGGAGAGGGCGCCCTGCAGGCAAAGCTGCGGCAACTGCAGGATGGCAGGGCGAGTAGCTGCGTTATCCCTGCCGTTCACGTCGTTCATATTGTTCATGTTGTTCATGGTAAGACCTCGATTTCACTAGGGGTGTGTGCTATAATCATAGCATAGATTGAAAGGAGTTGGAACAGATGCTCACGCTTACATATTATGGCCATTCTTGTTTCCTGCTGGATGACGGTCAGTACAAGGTACTCTTCGACCCATTCCTGACGGGCAACCCAAAAGCTGCTATCGCTGCCGCTGATGTGGACTGCGACTACATCCTCGTCAGCCATGCGCACAGCGACCATCTCGGCGATGCGCCGGAGATCGCGGCCCGCACGGGAGCGGCCATCGTCGCCATCCCCGAGGTGCTCGCGCTCTGCGAGGAGTGCAAGCCCGGCCTCAAGCAGTACCCGATGAACCTCGGCGGTTCGCTGACGCTGCCGTTCGGCAAGGTCCGCATGACGCTCGCGCAGCACAGCGCAGGCGTTGCAGGTGGTGTGGCCTGCGGTTACGTCGTCTACATGGGCGGCAAAGTCGTCTACTTTGCCGGTGATACGGCGCTGTTCCGCGACATGGAGCTCATCGGCCAGAAGGATGCGCTCGACTATGCCTTGCTGCCTATTGGCGACAATTATACGATGGGCCTTGAGGATGCCGCTCTTGCGGCGCAGCTCCTCAATGTGCGCCACGTCATCCCCATCCACTACAACACGTGGCCGATCATCAATCAGGATGTGCGCCACTACAAGGAGATTACAGAGGCGATGTCGCGCGCAGAAGTCCACATCATCGAGCCGGGCGGGAAACGGGTGCTCTGATGGGGCCTGTGTCAACCGTACCCTCAGCAAGGCGCGAGAAACTCATCGTCATCCTCGGGCCGACGGCTTCGGGCAAGACGGCACTGTCCGTCGAGCTCGCGAAGGCACTGCACACCGAGATCTTGTCAGGCGACTCGATGCTCGTCTACCGCGGTTTTGACATCGGCGCGGCTAAGCCGGATGAAGCGGAGCGTCAGGGCGTCGCGCATCATCTCATCGACATCTGTGCCCCCGATGAGGCCTATAGTGTGCCGCTCTTCCAGCAGCAGGCCAAGGCCATCATCCACAGCCTCAATGAGCGGGGCAGGGTGCCCATTCTCGCGGGTGGCACGGGCCTCTACGTCAAGGCGCTGCTCGAGGATTACCAGTTCAACGAGACGGGAGAGCACGCATCCTTCCGCCAGCAGATGAAGGAGTTCATCGAAAAGGAAGGCCTCGAGTCTGTCGTTGCGCGGCTCAAACGGGAAGACCCCGCAGCGGCGGCAACTGTCGATACGAAGAATCCACGGCGCGTCATCCGCGCGCTCGAGGTTGCGCATTTCGGCGAGACGATCTCGCGCGAAAAGGCGTTCGATGAGACGGCGGAGGACATGCAGGCGCATCTCTACTACGATGCATTCGTCATCGGCCTGCGCTGGGAGCGTGAGCTTCTCTACGCGCGCATCAACGAGCGCGTTGACCGCATGGTGGAGGCAGGCCTTGAGCAGGAAGTCCGGGGGCTGCTAGCCCGGGGCGTCACGCGCGAGATGCCCGCGATGAAGGGCATCGGCTACAAGGAGATGGCCTCCTATCTCGCGGGCGAGATCACGCGCGAGGAGGCCGTTGAGGCCATCAAGACGGGCACGCGCCACTTCGCCAAGCGCCAGATGACCTGGTACCGCAAGATGAAGTACATCCACTGGTACGAGCCGGAAGGTTGCACGGCAGATGAACTTTTGCAAAGGATTTTGACGGATATGGCAGGATTTTTGCCAGAATGAGCGAAAAGAAATAAAAGATGAGCAATGTCGGGCACGATGCCTGGCAGCATGCGTCGGGACTCGAACAAGAGAAGAACGTAGAGATTCAGAAATGTAGAAACGTAGAAAGGTGGGGTTTTATGCCCAACAAGGCAATCAATCTGCAGGATAGCTTCCTCAATCAGGTGCGCAAAGAGAATGTTCCCGTGACCATCCATCTGGTCAACGGTTTCCAGATCAAGGGCAGTGTGCGCGGCTTCGACAACTTCACGGTCGTGCTCGATGTCATGGGCAAGCAGCAGATGGTCTACAAGCACGCCATCTCGACGATCACGCCGGCGCATCCGATTGCGGGGATGTTTGGCGCGGAGCATCCGGAAAAGAAACCGGAGAATGCCTGAAACACGATGCCTCGATGTTTCTTTGAAGGTCCTTCCATTTCTGATGGGAAGGGCCTTTTGTCGTGTACTGGAAGCGACACAGCGTGAAACGATACAAGTGATAAAGGCGATAGAGATGAGCCGAGAACGAAAACGAAAGGAAGATTGAGATGAAGACGAGAGGTTTCGAGATCGTATCGAAGTATCAGGGTCGCGGCATCGATCTGCCGCAGCGCAAGACGGCGGCGAGTGCTGGCTACGACCTGCAGGCAGCGCGCACGGTCGTCGTCGAGCCGGGACAGTTGGCGATGGTGCCGACGGGACTCAAGGCGTACATGCAGAGCGACGAGGTGCTGACCATCCACATTCGCTCGAGCATGGCTATAAAGCGCGGCCTCATGCTCGCCAATCATGTCGGCATCGTCGATGCCGATTACTACAATAATGAAGAGAACGAGGGTCACATTTTCATCGCGCTCTGGAATCGCGGCAAGGCGGCCGTGACGATCGAGGGCGGCGAGCGCATCGCGCAGGGCATCTTCATGAAGTACCTGGCGGTAGATGGCGATGAAGCCGGTGCGGGCGAAGTGCGCAAGGGCGGCTTCGGCTCGACGGGACGCTGAGGTGAGCACCATGGATAACGACAAGGAAAGCCTGGATCTCTTTGCAGAGCCGCCCTTCAACCCGCGCGGCCCGAAGGGGAAGAAGGGGCAGGCGGCGGACAGCGGGGCCATGCGCGCCTTCCTGCCGCTTGCGCGCCGCATGCGTCCGCGCAACTTCGAGGAATTCATCGGCCAGCAGGAGGCTGTGGGCCGCGGCCATTTCCTGCGCCGCATGATCGAGACAGACCAGATTCCGTCCATTATCTTCTATGGCCCGCCGGGTACGGGCAAGACGACGCTCGCGCAGATGATCGCTGAGATGACGGACAGCGCCTTTGAGAAGCTCAATGCTGTCTCGGCTGGCATCAGCGACCTGCGCCGCATCGTCAAGGAGGCTGATGAGGCGCGCCGTTATTATCAGCGCCGCACGATCGTCTTCATCGACGAGATCCATCGCTTCAACAAGAGCCAGCAGGATGTGCTGCTGCCATACGTTGAGGACGGCAGGCTCATCCTCATCGGTGCGACGACAGAGAATCCGTTCTTCGAGGTCAACCACGCGCTGCTCTCGCGCGTGCGCATCGTCAGGCTCTATCCGCTGACGGATGCGCAGCTCGTCGAGGTCCTGCGCCGGGCGCTCGGCGACAGTGAGCGCGGCCTCGGCGGGCAGCATATCGAGGCTGCGGACGAGGTCCTGAGGGCCATGGCGCAGATGGCGGGCGGCGATGCCCGCATGGCGCTCAACCTGCTCGAGGGCGCGGCGGCGATGCTGCCGGTATCGGGCGGCGCCATCACGCTCGATATGCTCGAGGAAATCACGGGTGAGCGCGTGCAGCGCTATGACAAGACGGGCGACAATCACTACGACACAGCGTCGGCCTTCATCAAGAGCATGCGCGGCAGTGACCCGGATGCGGCACTCCATTACCTAGCGCGCATGCTCGCAGCGGGCGAAGATGTCAAATTCATCGCGCGGCGCATCGTCATCTGTGCGTCGGAAGATGTCGGCAATGCCGACCCGATGGCCCTGACACTTGCGATGGCCGCCGCGCAGGCTGTGCAGTTCATCGGCATGCCGGAGGCGCGCATCACGTTGGCGCAGGCTGTGACATACGTCGCCTCGGCGCCGAAGAGCAATGCGGCCTATTTCGGCATCGATGCGGCCCTGAAGGATGTGCGCACGAAGGACTGCGGCACGGTGCCAAAGCACCTGCGCGACTCGCACTACAAGGGTGCTGCGGCGCTCGGTCACGGCCAGTCGTACTGTTACCCGCACGACTACCCGGGCCACTTCAAAGAGCAGGCGTACTTGCCCGACAAGATCCGCACGGCGCATTACTACGAGCCGACAGACCTCGGCCGTGAGAAGGCGCTGCATGATTACCTCAAGAAGTGCTGGCCGGAGCGCTTCTGAATTTCCTCTTGCGTATACCTGTGGCAGGGGAAACCGGGATATTTTGACACCTTGGGTCATTTCTGCTATATTGTCAATATAAATCCAAGGTATTTACTCGGAATTCCGTTTCATTCTAGATATGAGGTGCATCATGAAGATATCGACGAAAGGAAGATACAGTGTGACGGCGCTCTACGAGCTGGCGCTGCGCTACGGCGAGGGTGCTGTATCCCTGAAGAGCATCGCGACGAGCCAGGGGCTCTCAGAGAACTATCTCGAACAGCTCATGGCGCCGCTGCGCAGGGCCGGCATTGTCAAGAGCGTGCGCGGGGCGCAGGGCGGCTATATGCTCGCGCGCGACCCGAAGGACATCACGATCGGCGAGATCATCACGACGGTAGAGGGGCCCATTGCGCTCGTCGACTGCCTGTTGACGAGCGCAGAGTCCTCTGAGCAGCCGTGTGACAGGGCCTGCGCCTGCGTGACGCGCGGCGTCTGGGAGAAGGTCTGTGACAGCATCAGCAATGTGCTCAACCACATCACGCTCTACGACCTCTGCGTGGATCAGCCGGACAATCCGAAGAAAGTAGGGTGCGCGCGATGAAGCCTGTCTATCTGGACTACGCGGCGACGACGCCGGTCGACGCGCGCGTGCTCAAGGCGATGCTGCCGTATTTCTGTGAGCAGTACGGCAATCCCTCGAGCCTTTATTCCTTTGGACGCGAGGCGCGTCAGGCCGTGAGCCAGGCGCGCCGCCAGCTTGCCTCGCTCCTAGGTGCGGAGCCGGATGAGATCTTCTTCACGAGCGGCGGCAGTGAGAGCGACAACTGGGTCATCCGCTCCTTGTCGGAAGAGGCACTGCGCCATGGCGGTGGCCATATCATCACGACGAAGGTCGAGCATCATGCAGTGCTGCGCGCTTGTGAGGCGTTGCCCTCTGGCATCGAGGTGACGTACCTCGATGTCGACAGCGAAGGGCGTGTACAGCCCGAAGCCGTCGAATCATCGCTGCGCCCTGATACCTTTCTCGTCTCGGTGATGGCGGCCAACAACGAGGTCGGCACCATCGAGCCCATCGCTGAGATCGGCGCCATCTGCCGGGCGCACGGTGTCTTCTTCCACACGGATGCCGTGCAGGCTGTCGGCCACATTCCCGTCTCGGTCAAGGAATGGCAGGTCGATGCGCTCTCGCTCTCTGGGCACAAGCTCTATGGGCCCAAGGGCATCGGTGCGCTCTACCTGCGCCGCGGCCACAAGCTCGCGCCGTTCATTCATGGCGGCGAGCAGGAGCGCGGCCTGCGGGCGGGCACGGAGAATACGGCGGGCATCGTCGGCCTTGGCGAGGCTGCTGCCATTGCAGCGGCGGAGCTTGCGGAGGAGAGCGCGCGCCTGCAGGGACTGCGCGACCATCTCTTCGAGAAACTGCTGGAAATCCCCGGCGTGCAAGGCAACGGCCCGCGTGAAGGCCGCCTGCCGGGCAACCTGAACCTCGCCATCGATGGCGTCGACCATGAGACACTACTCATACGCCTCGATCTCATGGGCTTTGCCGTCTCGGCGGGCAGCGCCTGCAGCGCAGGCTCCCTCGAGCCGTCGCACGTCCTGACGGCGATGGGGCAGGCACCGGCGCGGGCAGCGACAGCCATCCGCGTGACGCTCGGTCGCTTCACGACGGAAGAGGAGATCGAAGCCTTCAGCCAGGCGCTCTACCAGGCTGTCCATGATATCCGCAGGCAGGCAGTCTGATGCTTGCCTGTATTTTTGTCAACATAAATTTGTTTTCAGAAAAACAATCATGTATAATGAAATGAGGTGCGATGCGCACATCATTTCAAGGAGGAATATCACGATGTTAGGAGATACACTGCGCGAGGCGCGGGAAAAACAAGGTCTTACCTATAAGGATATTGAGAAGGGCACGAGCATCCGTGCGCTATACATTGAATACATCGAGAAGGGCGAGTACGATGAACTGCCGGGCGATGTCTACACGAAGGGCTTCATCCGCAGCTATGCGAATTTCCTGAAGCTCGACGCGAATGCGCTCGTGCAGGCGTTCACGGCAGAGCGCCACGAGGGCACGGCAACAGCAGATCCGGCAGCTCCGGCAGCGCCTGCAGCTCCCAAGAAGGCACCTGCCAAGCCTGTGCAGAGAGCGGCTGCTTCCGAGAAGGAAGCGCCGAAAGCCGAGAAACCCGAAGAAAAAGCCGAAACCCCGGTGAAGGCAGAAGCGCCGAAGCGCGAGAGGAAGGCACTGGCTCCTGAAGGGAAGGCGGCTCCCGCCCAGCCGAAGCATGTGAAGCCAATGGCTGCTGTCAAGCCACAGCAGACGAAGAAGGCGGCTCCGCGTCTCAAGGCGCAGGACTTCAACGAGCCGAAGCGCTCGAACGGCAAGCTCATCGCCATCGTGGCCGCTGTGCTCATCGTGCTCGCTGGTGCGGTCTATGCGCTGTCGGGCAGCGATGACAGCGCAAAGCCTGCTCCAGCTGCACAGCAGCAGGCGGAGACGCCGGCTCCGAAGACGTACGACGGCGTTGAAGTCACGGCTAACTTCACGGCTGACTGCTGGCTCGAGGTCAAGGCCGATGGCAAAGTCGTCTACGAGGGCACCCTGAAGAAGGGCGACAGCCAGACCTGGAAGGGCACGGACAAGGTCACGGTGCGCGTCGGCGATGCCGGTGCCGTTTCGTTCTCGGTCAACGGCAAGGACCTTGGCACGGCCGGCAAGACGGGTCAGGTTGCCAATAAGACGTTCACGAAGGATGACAACTGATGCAGGGATTCTTACCAATCTGCCGGCGCGACATGGAAGAGCGCGGCTGGCACGAGCTCGATTTCGTCTTCATCTCGGGTGATGCCTATGTCGACCACCCGAGTTTCGGCCCGGCCATCATCTGCCGTCTGCTCGAGAAGCACGGCTACAAGGTCGGCATCATCCCGCAGCCGGACTGGCATACGACGAAGGACTTTGACCGCCTCGGGAAGCCGCGCCTCGGCTTCCTCGTCTCAGCTGGCAACATGGATTCCCTTCTCAACAAGTTCACGGCGGCCAAGAAAGTCCGCCATGAAGATGCTTACTCGCCGGGCGGCCAGGTTGGCCATCGGCCAGAGCGCGCGACGATCGTCTACTGCAACCGCCTGCGTGAGCTCTACCCCGATGTACCCATCATCATCGGCGGCATCGAGGCGAGCCTGCGGCGCATGGCGCATTACGACTACTGGTCGAATGCGATACGCCGCTCCATCCTCGTCGACAGCCAGGCCGACCTCCTGATCTACGGCATGGGGGAACGTGCTATCATCGAGATTGCTGCTGACCTCCAGCAGGGCATCGAGGTGGAGAATATCCAGGACGTCCAGGGCACGTGCTACCGTGTGCCCAATAAGGATTATGCCTGGAACTATCTCGAACTGCCGTCCTTTGCGGAGGTGCGCGCGGACAAGAAGCGCTTTGCTGAGGCATTCAAGCTCGAGTACCTCGAGCAGGATCCGATACGCGGCAGGCGCTTCGTGCAGCAGAATGATGAGTGGTGCGTCGTGCAGAATCCGCCGGCTCTGCCGCTCACGGAGGAGCAGATGGATGAGGTCTACGACCTGCCCTACATGCGCACCTATCACCCCATCTACGAGAAGGCCGGCGGCGTGCCGGCCATCAAGGAAGTCCAGTTCAGCCTTGTCTCGCAGCGCGGCTGCTTCGGCGGCTGCAACTTCTGTGCGATCATCTCGCATGAGGGGCGCATCATCCAGCGCCGCAGCCATGCATCGCTCCTGCGCGAGGCGAAAATCCTGACGAAGCTCAAGGGCTTCAAGGGCTACATCCACGATGTCGGCGGCCCGACGGCAAACTTCCGCCGCACCTCATGCGATGGCCAGCTCAAGCGCGGCACCTGCCGCGGCAAGCCGTGCCTCTCGCCGGAGCCGTGCAAGATGCTCGTGGCCGACCACAGCGACTACATCAAGCTGCTGCGCGAACTGCGCAGCCTGCCGGGCGTCAAGAAGGTATTCGTGCGCTCCGGCATCCGTTTCGACTACCTGCTGCTCGCCAAGGACGATTTCCTCTACGAGCTCTGCAAGTACCATGTCAGCGGTCAGCTCAAGATTGCGCCGGAGCACATCTCCGACCGCGTGACACGACTCATGGGCAAGTCGAACCGCGCCGTCTACCTGCGCTTCGTCGAGAAGTTCCGCCGCATGAACGAGCGGCTCGGCAAGAAGCAGTACCTCGTGCCGTACTTCATGTCAAGCCATCCGGGCTCGGAGCTCAGCGATGCCATCGAGCTCGCCGAGTTCATCCGCGACATGGGCTACCATCCGCAGCAGGTGCAGGACTTCATCCCGACGCCGGGCACGCTATCGACCTGCATGTGGTATACAGGGATAGACCCGATGACGAGCGAGAAGGTCTACTCGGCTAAGAGCTACGAAGAGAAGAGGATGCAGCGGGCCCTCATGCAGTACTGGCTGCCGAAGAATCACGAGATCGTCCGCAAGGCCCTGCATCTCGGCCATCGCGAAGATCTCATCGGCTACGGGCCGAAGTGTCTCGTGCGCCCGCGCAGACAGCCAAAGCCGGTAAAGAAGGTGTAAGTATGAGATGTCCCTATTGTAAACACGAAGACAGCCGCGTCATCGACTCGCGCGCGACGGATGACGGCATGACGATACGCCGCCGCCGCGAGTGCAGTGCCTGCGGCAAGCGCTTCACGACGTACGAAGTCGTCGAGAAGCTCCCGCTCATGGTCATCAAGCACGATGGCCGCCGCGAGGTATTCAAGCGTGACAAGATCCTCAACGGCATCATACGGTCGTGTGACAAGCGCGATATCTCGATGGAGCGCATCCTGAACCTCGTCAATGAGATCGAGCGCGATATCCGCAACACGATGGACCGCGAAATCTCCTCGCAGGACATCGGCCGCCTCGTCATGGAGCACCTCAAGGACTTCGATGACGTCGCTTACATCCGCTTTGCCTCTGTCTACCGCAAGTTTGCCGACATCTCGAGCTTCCTCGAAGAGCTGCAGAACATGCAGCAGCGCAAGCAGCGCGAGCACGGCAAGGGTGCCGAGGTGCATGAAACGCATGAACCGCATGAAAAGAAATGAGAAATGATTGGCCGGGGTACGGGGCAGCACGGAGGATGATCACTTGGATTGGGAATTGAAACGAGAGCTGAAGGAACAGCTGCAGGAGGAGCAGGGATACTATGTCTATCCCGTGGGCACGAGGACGCGCTTTGCCCTCGTCTATCCCAATTCCTACTTCGTCGGCATGTCGAATCTCGGCTTCCACATCATCTATGACCTCTTGAACAAGCGCGGCGATACGGCCTGTGAGCGCGTCTTCCTGCCGGAGCG
Source organism: Mitsuokella jalaludinii (assembly GCF_928722185.1). Taxonomy (NCBI): domain Bacteria; kingdom Bacillati; phylum Bacillota; class Negativicutes; order Selenomonadales; family Selenomonadaceae; genus Mitsuokella; species Mitsuokella jalaludinii. Next base: position 719,338 of record NZ_CAKMXA010000001.1, on the reverse strand, counting down.
CACGAAGATCGCGCGCTATGAGAATACGCGCACGCCAATCATGAGCATGGAGACACAGTCTCCGCTCTATGACTTTGAGGTGCTGGGCTTTGCCGTTTCGTTCGAGATGGATTACTTCAACATCCTGCAGCTGCTCGCTTTGGGCAAGGTCAAGGCGAAGGCCGCGGAGCGCGGCGAACGCGATCCCATCCTCATCGCGGGCGGTCCGTGCCCGACGTTCAACCCCGAGCCGCTCGCGGCGATCTTTGATGCCTTTATCATCGGCGAAGGCGAGGTTGTCGTGCCGGCCTTCATGGACGTCTACCACGAGGCAAAGCGAGAGGGGCTCTCGCGCTGGGAGACTTTGCAGAAGCTCGCCGCCGTGCCGGGCGTCTACGTGCCCTCGCTCTACGCGCATCATTACGATGGCGAAGGGCATCTGACGGCCATCGAGCCGCTCCCCGGGGCGCCGAAGGCTGTCGCGCGCCAGTGGGTGCACGATCTCGACGCGTATCCTGCGCACACCGTTGTCGTCACCGACAATACGGAGTTCAACTTCTATCTCATCGAGACGGCGCGCGGTTGCGGCCGCCACTGCCGCTTCTGCATGGCGGGCTACTGTTTCCGCAAGCCGCGCAACCGCTCGCTTGCCGTCATCAACGAAGAGGTGCAGGAAGCGCTCAAGTATCGCAAGCGCATCGGCCTCATGGGCGCGGCCATTTCCGATTATCCCGAGATTGATGCGCTCTGCAAGGATATCTTAGGGGAAGGCCTCTCGATGTCCGTCGCCTCGTTTCGCGCTGACTCAGTGACGAAGGAGCTCGTCGACTCGTTGGCCGAGTCCGGCCTCAAGACGCTGACGATGGCGCCAGAGGCCGGCAGTGACCGCATGCGCGCCATCATCAACAAGGGCATCGAGGAGCACCATCTGTTCCACTCGATGGATCTCGGCCTCTCGGCCGGCATCCGCAATTTCCGCCTCTACATCATGGTCGGACTGCCGTTCGAGCAGGAGGAGGATATCGATGCCATCATCGACCTCGCTGAGCGCCTCAAGGACTACATGGAAGAGCGCGGCAGCAAGGGCACGCTGACGCTCTCCGTCAATCCCTTCATCCCGAAGCCGTTCACGCCGTTCCAGTGGGAGCCGATGGCCGACCGCAAGGTTGTCGAGAAGCGGCTGAAGCGCCTAGAGAAGACGCTGCGCCGCCGCAAGCACGTCGTCGTCAATATCGAGTCGCCGAAGGAAGCCTATATCCAGGGCGTGCTCTCGCGCGGCGACCGCCGCGTCGGCGAGGCGCTTGTGCTCGCGCATGAGCTCGGTGGCAGCAAATCGTTCAAGCGCGCGATGAAGGAGATGCGCCTAGACCCGGCGTTCTATCTCTACCGCAAGCGGCCTGAGTCGGAGATTTTCCCGTGGGAGCGCCTTGACATGGGCTTCAAGAAGTCGTACCTTTATGAGGAACTGAGGCGGGCGGCAGAGCTGAAGCCGACCATCCCGTGTTTTGAGGGATGCCACCGCTGCGGCGTCTGCTGATCGGTGAGACCATCCTGCCATCCTGTCATTCTGTCATCTTGTCGTTCTGGAGGTGTTTCGATGAGCTTTTCTCTGATTGAGATAGACCCTGTCCATCGCATATACAGCGGTCATTTCTCCTCGTTCCCCGAGGATATTGCCGTCCATGGCGTTTCCTGCCGCAGGGGCGGCGTCAGCAAATCCCCGTGGGATTCGCTGGACCTCGCCCTCCATGTCGGGGATGATCCCGCCGATGTCGCCGAAAACCGCCGCCGCTACCTCGCGGCACTCGGCCTCGACGCTTCGCAGCTCGTGACACCGGAGCAGGTGCACGGCGAGGCGATACAGCGCGTCGGCCGCAGCGATGCCGGCCGTGGCGCTCTTTCTTATGCGGACTCTATCGCCAAGACGGATGCGCTGATCACAGACGAGCCGGGACTGCCGCTCCTGCTCTGCTTTGCTGACTGCACGCCCATCCTGCTGCTCGACCCCGTTCATCGGGCTGTCGGCATCGCGCACGGCGGTTGGAAGGGCACGGTGCGCCGCATCGCGGCGAAGACCGTCCTGCGCATGCAGCGGGAGTTTGGCACGCGGCCAGAGGATGTCCTCGCGGCCATCGGCCCATCGATCGGCCCGTGCTGCTACGAGGTCGGTCCTGAGGTCGAGCGCCAGTTCCAAGAGGCCTTCTCAGGCCATGAGGCGGCGCTCTTCTCGCATCCAGATGCGGTGGGCGGCACGCACCTGAGCCTCTGGGCGGCCAACCGCCTGCAGCTCGAGGAGATTGGCGTCCTGCGGGAGCATATCGACGAGGCGCGCACCTGCACGGCCTGCCACCACGAGGATTTCTTCTCCTATCGCGCAGATGGCGGCCAGACGGGGCGTCTCGGCGCCGTCATCGCTCTGCGCAGCTGAGCGGCGCTCCTGCCAATGGAATCATTTTATTTTTCTTTTATACCAGTTACCAATACAAACGGGGGAAGTCTCATGATTGCAGAAAATCTCCATCAAGTTGAACAGAATATCCAGGATGTCATGGCGCGCCGCACGCGCGTGCCGAAGGACACGCCTGTGAAGCTCGTCGCTGTCACGAAGAACCACGATGTCGAAGCGATGCGCGAGGCCATTGACGCCGGTGCCACCGATATCGGTGAGAATCGCATCCAGGAGGCTAAGAGCAAATTCGATGTCCTCGACCGCGATGTCACCTGGCACCTCATCGGCCACCTGCAGACCAACAAGGCCAAGCAGGCTGTCAAGTACTTCAGTCTGATCCACTCGGTCGACACAGAGCACCTCGCGCGCGCCCTCGACAAGGAAGCCCGCAAGATCGGCAAGTGCCAGGATATCCTCGTGCAGGTCAATCTCGCGAAGGAGGATAGCAAGTCGGGCATCTACAAGGAGGATTTGCGCCCGCTCTTAGACCTCGTCGATGAATTGCCGAACCTGCGCTTGCGCGGCCTCATGTGCATCGCGCCGAATTACGATGATGTCGAGAAATGCCGCCCGCTGTTCCACGAGATGTATGAAATTTTCCAGCAGGTAAAGGAGATTCCCTTCAAGACAGCGAATATATCCTATTTATCGATGGGTATGACGCATGATTACCAGATTGCCGTAGAAGAAGGGGCCAACATCGTCCGCGTGGGAACCGCAATCTTTGGCCCGCGTCAGTACTAGACCATACAAAGAGAAATCGAGGAGTGTTTCAGATGAATGTGATCGATAAGATTTGTGGCAAGTTTGGCCTCTCGGATCCAGATGAGGACGAAAAGCTGGCCTTGGCCGAAGAAGAAGAGAGAGAGCGGGAGCGCAGCCAGAAGCGCGCTGCAGAGCAGAAGGAGGAAGAAACGTTGGGGAGCAATCGAGATCATCAGGAGAAAGAGACAAGCAATGTAGTCAATCTTCATTCTGGTGCTTCGGTCCGAGAGAATGTCGTGGCGGCGCAGATGAAGGTCATCATCATCGAGCCGAAGACGTTTGACGATGCACAGCAGGTCGCGAACAATCTGCGCGAGCGCAAGCCAGTCGTCATCAACTTCGAGCACACGGATGCTGAGGCAGCTAAGCGCATCATCGACTTCATCAGCGGCACGACGTATGCCCTGAACGGCGAGATCAAGAAAGTCGGTCACAATGTCTTCCTCTGCGCGCCGAGCAATGTCAATGTGACGTATACGGAAGAGGAGCGCAAGGTGTCGGCAGAGATGCCCTGGCTCAAGAAGTGAGTGCATCGCATCCGCAAGAATACTCAAGAATACTAGGGATACTGTAAAGTCTGAGGGGGCTTTTCTATGAGCATGGATTTGCGCGTCGGTTTCATCGGCGGCGGCGCGATGGCAGAGGCCATCGTCGCCGGCATCACGCAGGGGACAGTCAGCCGCGAGAACATCTACGTATCGGACCACAAGGCAGCGCGCTGCCAGCAGCTCGCTGAGCAGTACGGCATCCACGCGAGCGTGGGAGCGGACTCGTTCCTCGGCCATGTCGATGTCCTCTTCCTCGCCGTCAAGCCGCAGGCCGCGGCTAAGGCTATCGCAGAGGTCAAGGACAAGGTGAAGGGCACGACGCTGATCCTCTCAATCGTCGCAGGACTGACGCTCGATGTATTGGAAGCGTCGTTTGCGGAGCAGCCTGTCGTGCGCATCATGCCGAACACGCCGCTCTCTGTCGGCGCCGGCATGTCGGCCTTTGCCTGCGGCACGCGCGCGGGAGAGGCGGAGTCCGCCATCGTCGCGGAGCTCTTGTCTTCGGTCGGCCGCGCCATCGAAGTCACGGAGTCCGCGATGGACGCCGTGACGGGGCTCTCAGGCAGCGGTCCGGCCTACGTATTCCTGCTCATCGACGCATTGTCGGACGGCGGCGTGGCCGCGGGCCTCAAGCGCGACGATGCGACGCTCTTGGCGGCGCAGACCGTCTACGGAGCGGCAAAGATGGTCCTCGAGACGGGGAAGCATCCGGACGCCCTGCGCGACCAGGTCACGAGTCCGGCCGGCACGACGATTGCCGGTGTGCGCGTGCTCGAGAACCGCGGCCTGCGCGGCGCGCTGATGGACGCCGTGATCGCTGCAACGGAGAAGTCGAAGGACTTAGGGAAAAGTAAGAAGTAAGAAAAGAAGTAAGAGAAGCATATATGGCAAGTGAACAGAAAGAAAAACTCATACGGTTTTACAAGGGCACGGAAGGCGAGGAGACGGTCGTCAAGCTCGTCGACCTCGCAGAAGCCGTGCAGCGCAGCCAGAAATTCCGCCTGAGCGGCTTCCTAGACCCGTACGGCCAGGAAATCGCAGAGACGGTGGCAGCCAACTATCCGGGGCTGTGCGTCGATTTCGGCGGCGGCTATCAGGGTGCGGAACGTGCGCGTGCGATGTACATCCACGAGGACTTCGCCGGCACGCCCGCTGGCTTTGACATCGCCTGCCTCAAGGCATCGTGGAACGGTCAGTTTGCACGCCTGAGCCACCGCGATGTGCTCGGCGCCCTGATGGGGCTTGGCATTGAACGGGACCGCCTCGGTGACCTCTTGGTGACAGCGGATTCTGTGCGCATACTCTGCGACAGCAAGATGGCAGAGTACTTGCTCCAGAACCTCACGAAGATCGGCGCCGTTGGCGTCAGCTGCGAGATGGCAGACCTTGCGGACATTGCGCCGCGCGAGGAGCGCTGCAAGGAGATCCGCGCGACGGTCGCCTCGCTGCGCATCGACTCAATCGCGGCCTCGGGCTTCGGTTCGTCGCGCAGTCGCGCGGCCGCTGACATCGCCGCTGACAAGATGAAGCTCAACTGGCAACCGGTCAAGAGCGCGTCGCAGACGGTCAAAGAGGGCGACATCATCTCGATGCGCGGCCGCGGCCGCCTCGAGGTCGCGGAAGTCCGCGGCCAGACGAAGAAGGGCCGCACCGTCGTCGTGCTCAAGCGCTACATCTGACGAGTACAGACGGGCCACAGATGCATGGATTCACAGACTCATTCATATAGATGGGAGATCTTGATTTTGCTTACACCACTCGATATCCACAACAAAGAATTTAAGCGCAGCTTCCGCGGCTACAACGAAGATGAGATCGATGACTTCCTCGACCAGGTCGTCAACGACTACGAGAAACTCTTCCGCGAGAACGACAACCTCAAGGAAGAACTCGCCCGCATGAAGAAGGACAATGCGCAGTACCAGAAGCTCGAGAACAATCTCAAGGAGACGCTGCTGATTGCGCAGAAGACGGCCAATGAGGTCACGGACACGGCCAAGCAGCACGCAGAGAACCTGCGCGAGAGCACGGCGAAGGAGTGCCAGAACATGCGCCGTGATGCTGAGATCTCGGCGCGCCAGATGGTGGAGGCAGCTGACCACCAGGTCAAGTCCGCCACTGTCGAGTACTGCCGCCTCGTCGAGGCCAAGTCGCAGTTCCTCTATCAGATCAAGGCAGCGCTTGAGTCGGAGCTCGCTGTGCTCCATGATGCCATCGACCGTCTGCCGCGCCAGCAGACCACTGCGCCGCAGCAGGAAGAGAAGTCTGAGGCAAATCCAGCTGCGCCACAGGAGAATGCCCCTGCAGCTGATGCTGTACAGAAGGGCTGAGACAGCGCCATGGCGTTTGTATTATTTGTCCTGATCCTCGTCGCCGACCAGCTGACGAAGTACGCCATCAGCGCGAACTTCCTGCCCGGTGAGAGTCTGCCCGTCGTGCCACATATCTTCCACATCACCTACGTGCTGAATCCTGGTGCCGCCTTCGGCATGCTGCCGCAGGCGCGCTGGTTCTTCGTCCTCGCGGCGGTGGCGCTCTTTATCGCCTTCATGGCCTACCACAGGCAGCTTAAAAGGCAGCCCGCAGCGTTCTACTACGGCTGTGTTGCCATGCTTGCCGGGGCCGTCGGCAATCTCATCGACCGCATCCGCCAGGGCCTCGTCATCGATTTCTTCGATTTCCGCATCTGGCCCGTATTCAATGTGGCCGATGTTGCGATTGTGCTCGGCGTTGCAGGCATGGTCTTTGCCATACTGTTCCGCATGAAAGATGCGTGAGCGCACAGAGTGCGCGATGGATGGTAGGCATGAGATAGGAGCAGGCGTGGAGCTGGAGGAGAAGAAAGGGATGGATGAGTGAATATGTCAGATTCTACGAAGGTGTTTACAGCAGACCAGGACGATGAGCGTCTCGACCGCTTCCTCACGCGCATGGAGCCCGCGCTCTCGCGCGCCCATGTCCAGAAGGTCATCGCAGAGGGGCAGGCACTCGTCGGCGGTCGTGTGCGCAAGTCCAACTACAAGCTGCAGGCAGGGGAGGAAGTCATCTTCCATCTGCCGGAGGCAAAGCCCGTCGAAATCCTGCCGGAGGATATCCCGCTCGCCATCCTCTACGAGGACAGCGACATCATCGTCGTCAACAAGGCGCGCGGCATGGTCGTGCATCCGGCAACGGGCATCTACACCGGGACGCTCGTCAATGCACTGCTCTATCACTGCAAGGATCTCTCCGGCATCAACGGCGAGATCCGTCCGGGCATCGTCCACCGCCTCGACAAGGACACGTCGGGCGTCATGGTCGCGGCCAAGAACGACGCGGCGCATCTCGACCTCGCGGAGCAGATCCGCACAAAGGCGGCGCACCGCATCTACTGGGCCATCGTCTGCGGCAACATCCGCGAGGAGGCAGGCGTCATCAAGGGCGACATCGGCCGTCATCCGACGGACCGCAAGAAGATGGCCATCGTGCATGAGCACGGCAAGCCGGCTGTCACGCACTTCCGCGTGCTCGAGCGCTTCGGCGACTACACGCTCGTCGAGTGCCGCTTGGAGACGGGCCGCACGCACCAGATCCGCGTGCACATGGCGAGCATCGGGCATCCCGTGCTCGGCGATCCCAAGTACGGGCCGCGCAAGGCCTGCCCGTTTGCCATCAAGGGGCAGGCGCTGCATTCCATGCAACTCACGCTGACCCATCCGCGCACGCGCGAGAGTATGACCTTCACGGCACCTCTGCCTGAGGACATGGAGAAGATCCTCAGGGCACTGCGTGCCAAGTTCCAGCGCTGATCGCACGTTTAGCAGCTGCAAGAGTGTATCGTGCTTTGCAGTCGTAACGATCAACGGATTGTGTTTGGGAGGGATTTTTATGCCAGTATTGACCGACAAGACCGTCATCATGGATTCCGAGGGGATTCGCCGCGCCCTGACGCGCATCTCGCATGAGATCGTCGAGCGCAACAAGGGCGTCGACAACATCGTCATCGTGGGCATCCGCACGCGCGGCGTGCCGATTGCGGAGCGCATCGCTGCCAATATCGAGCATATCGAGGGCAAGAAGCCGCCAGTCGGTGTCCTCGACATCACGCTCTATCGCGATGACCTCTCGTCACTCTCGTATCAGCCGATTGTTCATCAGACGGAACTGCCTGTCGACATCACGGGCAAGACAATCGTGCTCGTCGATGACGTGCTCTACACGGGCCGCACGATCCGCGCAGCGCTCGATGCCATCATCGACATGGGTCGCCCGAAGGCCATCCAGCTCGCAGTCCTCGTCGACCGCGGCCACCGCGAACTGCCGATCCGTGCAGACTTCGTCGGCAAGAATGTGCCGACCTCCTCGCACGAGGTCGTCAGCGTCCAGCTCAGCACGATCGACCAGGCCGAGAAGGTCGTCATCCGCGAATTCCGCGACGAGAAATAAAAATGAACCTGCTTCATTTTTTGCTTGACAGCGGCCCTGCGGATGCGTTATGATGAATACAACAAGCAGAATAGTGAACTCACATCCAGAGCGGCGGAGGGACTGGCCCAATGAAACCGCGGCAACCATTGACGCTTTGTCAAAACGGTGCCAATTCCTTTAGGTTCAGCCTATAAGATGAGAGTGCGATAGAAAGCTCTCTTTTATAGAGAGCTTTTTCTGATGTACGGGAAGAGCGGTGAGCTTGCTGGTCCGTGCAGGCCGTTCTGGAGCTGAGTGGATTCGTCCGTATTTCAGTAGTATGGATTCAACAGAAGGAGGTTTCTCTCTTGAGCAAGAAACGCATGTTATTTACCTCGGAATCGGTCACGGAGGGTCATCCGGACAAGATGGCCGACCAGATCTCGGACAGCATCCTCGATGCTATCCTCGCTAAGGACCCGAATGGCCGCGTGGCCTGCGAGACGCTCGTGACGACGGGGCAGGTACACGTCGTCGGTGAGGTGTCGACGCACTGCTACGTCGACATCCCGAAGATCATCCGCGAGACGGTGCGCGAAATCGGCTACACGCGCGCCAAGTACGGCTTCGATGCCGACACCTGCGGCATTCTCGTCTCGCTTGACGAGCAGTCGCCGGATATCGCACAGGGCGTCGACAAGGCACTCGAGGCGCGTGAGGGCGATATGGACATCGAAGATGCCATCGGCGCCGGCGATCAGGGCATGATGTTCGGCTATGCGACGAATGAGACGAAGGAGTACATGCCGCTGACCATTGCGCTGGCACACCGCCTCGCACGCCGCCTCGCCGAGGTCCGCAAGGACGGCACGCTCTCCTATCTTCGTCCGGACGGCAAGACGCAGGTCACGGTGCTCTATGAAGATGGCAAGCCGGTCGCCGTCGACACGATCGTCATCTCGACGCAGCACGACGAGAATATCGAGCTCAAACAGATCCGCAAGGACCTCATCGAGCATGTCATCAAGGCCATCGTGCCGGCCGAACTCCTGACGGATGCGACGAAGATCTTCATCAATCCGACGGGCAAGTTCGTCATCGGCGGACCGCAGGGCGACTCGGGCCTGACGGGCCGCAAGATCATCGTCGACACGTACGGCGGCTGGGCACGCCATGGCGGCGGCGCTTTCTCGGGCAAAGACCCGACGAAGGTGGACCGCAGTGCTGCCTATGCGGCCCGCTACGTCGCCAAGAACATTGTCGCCGCCGGTCTCGCTGACCGCTGCGAGATCCAGCTGGCCTACGCTATCGGTGTCGCACATCCTGTCTCCATCATGGTCGATACCTTCGGCACCAACAAGGTCGATGAGGATACGATCGAGGCGCTTGTCAAGAAGCACTTCGACCTGCGCCCGGCCGGCATCATCAAGATGCTCGACCTCCGCCGCCCCATCTACAAGCAGACCGCTGCTTACGGTCACTTCGGCCGCACTGACGTCGACCTGCCGTGGGAGCACACCGACAAGGCTGCCATCCTGCGCGAGGAAGCTGGACTGTAATAACTGTAATAACAGATATAAAGTCATAGAAGGGGAAGTCGCCTTTTTGGGGCGGCTTCCTATTCTTTTTTATTTTTTGTATTGACATTGCATGACATTTAGTAGTATACTACATACAGCGAGAGGAGAAAGAAGTGTGATCAAGAAAGTCTCGTATAAAGATCAGGTATATCAATACTTGAAACACGCTATCATCAAAGGAGAGCTGCAGACGGGTGTCATTTACTCAGAGCAGCAATTTGCTGACAAGCTCGAGGTATCGCGTACGCCAGTCCGTGAGGCTGTCATTCGCCTGACGAATGAGGGGATGTTGGAAGTATTCTCCAATCGCGGCTGGGGCGTCAAGCCTGTCCTGCCTGAAGATCTGCAGAAGATCCTGCAGGCGCGCATCGCGATAGAGGGCTACAGTCTCCGTTATCTCGTCCGTCATCGCGATGAAGCAGCGTTCCAGAAGGTCATTCGGGAAATGCAGGCCTGTCAGTCCGACAGCGAGAGCTTCGCACAGGATGAGTCACATCATTTCGAGTACATGAAGGCCGATACGGACTTCCACTGCCTGATGGTATCGTGTACGGACAATGCTTATCTGAAGCGCATCAACGATCAGATGCGCACAAAGATTGAGCAGGCCACATATAATTCTCTTCACATGAGCCGCCGCAATGCAAAAGCGTGCTTGGAACATCATCAGATCCTGCAGGAAATCCTGCATGGAGACGAAAATTCCGCGATGCGTGCTTTTATGCAGCATATGCAGGAAACCGCCATGGCTTTGGGGACGACATTGCTGGAGTAAGTATCCGTACATACAGAAACATACAAAAGAAAGATTCATGCTAGTCATGAATTTTCTTATAGATTTTAGTAGTATACTACACACTACAAAGTAGTATACTACATGCAACATGCTATTTAGGAGGAGTACATCATGAAGAAGATTGGTTTTGTAGGACTGGGCATCATGGGCAAACCGATGGTTCGCAATCTCTTGAAAGCAGGCTTTGCTGTGACTGTCTACGATATCGTGGAGGATGCAGTCAAGGCACTGGTAGAAGAGGGGGCAAAGGGTGCTTCTTCAGCAAAGGAAGTTGCAGCGGATCAAGACGTCGTCATCACGATGGTACCGAGTGGTCCGATTGTCCGCTCGTTGCTCAAGGGCGATGACGGCATCCTGGCTGGTGTCAAGGAAGGCACGGTCATCGTGGATATGAGCTCCGTCACGCCGGTGGAATCGAAGGAATTTGCTGAACTGGCAGCAGAGAAGGGATGCGCGTTCCTCGATGCACCGGTCAGCGGCGGTGAGCCGGGTGCAGTTGCAGGTTCGCTGGCCATTATGGTCGGCGGTGAAGAAGCTGTCCTCAATCAGGTTCGCGATGTCTTTGAAGCGATGGGATCTTCCATCACACTGGTCGGACCGACGGGCAGCGGCTCGGTGACGAAACTGGCCAATCAGGTCATCGTCAACCTCAATATCGCAGCGGTAGCCGAAGCGCTCATCCTTTCGACCAAGGCCGGCGCGGATCCGAAGAAAGTCTACGAGGCAATCCGCGGCGGTCTGGCTGGCAGCACGGTGCTGGATGCTAAGGCACCGATGATGTTCCGCCGCAATTTCAAACCGGGCGGACCGATCAAGATTAACCTCAAGGACATCACGAATGTCATGGATACGGCCAAGAAACTCGACCTGCCACTCGTCATGACGGGGGTGCTGGAGCAGATCATGCACAGCTTGAAGGCGACGGGCCATCTGATGGATGATCACAGTGGCATTGTCCAGTTCTATGAGAATATTTCCGGTGTCGTAGTCAAGACGCATGAAGAGTGAGGATAAAGTCATGAAGGTACTCAAAGAAGAATTGTTCAAGGATATCCCCGCTGGCGACGAGGAACGAGTCGATATGATGCTGGCAAAAGAGCGCGAGGATTTCCACAAGAAGATCATCGTGCTGGACGATGATCCGACGGGGGTGCAGACAGTCAACGGCATCCATGTCTACACGGACTGGTCGGAAGAGAGTATTGCGGCCGGTTTTGCTGAGGAACAGGACATGTTCTTCATTCTGACGAATTCCCGTGCATTCTCTGCCCAGTATACGAAAGAAGTCCATCAGACGATTGCAGAACGCGTCATGGCAGAGTCCAAGAAGACCGGGCGGGAGTTTATGATCATCAGCCGCAGCGATTCGACGCTGCGCGGCCATTATCCGCTTGAGACAGAGACGCTCTGCAAGACGCTGGAGCAGGAATCGGGCAAGACGATTGATGGCGAAGTCCTGATGCCGTTCTTCAAGGAAGGCGGCCGCTTCACGATTGGCGATGTCCACTACGTGCAGGAGGGTGATTACCTTGTACCGGCTGGAGAGACGGAATTTGCGAAGGATAAGACGTTCAGCTACACGAAGTCGAATCTTGCGGAGTATGTAGAGGAAAAGACGAAGGGGGCTTTCAAGGCTGCTGCGGTCACGTGCATCTCGCTGGATGATCTCCGTGCTGTGGCTGTCGATAAGATTGTCGAGCAGCTCATGGCGGTCAAGGACTTCAATAAGGTGATTGTCAATGCTGTGGATTATGTCGATGTCAAAGTCTTTGCGATTGCCATGATCCGTGCGATGAAGGCAGGCAAGACGTTCATGTTCCGCACGGCGGCAGCTTGGACGAAGGTCATCGGCGGCGTGCCGGACAAGGCACTCCTGACGAAGGAAGAACTCGTCGTGCCGGGCAATACGAATGGCGGCCTCATCATCATCGGCTCGCACGTCAAGAAGACGACGGATCAGCTGGCCAAGCTCAAGGAGCTCAAGGATGTCAAGTTTATCGAGTTCAATCACATGCTCGTCTTAGAGCCGGAGAAGCTCGAAGCAGAGCTGAGGCGAGTCGTAGGCGATGTGGAGCAGGCCATCGAGAACGGTCAGACCGTAGCGGTCTACACGGGACGCAAGCGCTTTGACGCTGGCTCGGAAGAAGAGTCGCTGCGTGTCTCTGTCAAGATATCGGAGGCCATCACGAGCATTGTCAGCCGTCTCTCCATCCAGCCTGCCTTCCTTATCGCGAAGGGTGGCATCACGTCGAGCGATGTCGGCACGAAAGGACTCTCGGTCAAGCGCGCTCTTGTCCTTGGTCAGGTTGCACCGGGCATCCCTGTCTGGAAGACTGGTGCTGAAAGCAAGTTCCCGGGCATGAGCTACATCATCTTCCCTGGCAATGTCGGCGCTGTCACTACCCTGCGCGACATTGTAGCGAAGCTCGAGGAGAAATGATATGCTGGTCAATCTTCAGGAAATCTTGCGCCTGGCGGAAGAACGCCATTGTGCCATTGGTTCATTCAATGTCTACAATGTCGAATCCGTCCAGGCTGTCCTGAAGGCTACGGATGGCAGTCACCCTGTCATCCTGGCCTTTGGGGAAAAATATGACAGGCACATGCCGCTCGAGGCAATAGCCGCTCTGGTGAAGTCGTATGTAGCGGCGACTCCGCAGCCAGTTGTGCTCCATCTTGACCACACGAAGCAGGAGCAGACCGTCCTGCGGGCGATACGCGCCGGTTTTACTTCCATCATGTTTGACGGCTCGTCGAAGCCGCTTGCGGAAAATATCTGCTCGACTGCAAGAATCGTGGACATAGCGCATCTCGTCTCCGTCAGTGTGGAAGGTGAGCTCGGCTACCTCAATGATGAAGACGGCTCTGGTGACCCGGGTGATCCGAGAAGCTATACGACTCCGCAGGAAGCACAGGCATTCTCAGAAGGGACGGGTGTCGATGCGCTGGCCATCTCGATTGGCAATGCACATGGCCTCTATAAGGGAACGCCGCATCTGGACCTTGCGCGCCTGTCTGCCATCGCGCAGTCTGTGGAGACGCCCCTCGTCCTGCACGGCAGTTCGGGTATCTCGCGCGACACTTTGCAGGAGGCCATCCGCCGCGGCATTCGGAAGATCAACATCAATACGGAGGTGTCGACAAGCGGTGTCCGCGCGGCTCGGGAGTATCTCACTGCACAGGATGACCCGAATCTCCGCTTTGAGCAGGTTGCCAAGCAGGCAGAGTCGGCGATGGAAAACGTCGTGCGGGAGTATCTCGACTGGTTTGACCTGAAGTGAGTGCCGCGTAGCCGGCCTTTATAGAGGGCGTACCAGATATTGCAGAAAGAAATGGGGGAACGATTTTGGAAACGGCTTTCTTAGTAGGCACATTGCTTTCAGCCATCATGCTCGTCGTATTCTTGATCATGCGGGCGCATATACAGGCATTTGTCAGCCTGGTCATCGTCTGTTTCTATGTGGGCTTCGTGACAGGGATGCCGCTCAATGGCATCTGCAAGTCCATTGAGGCTGGTATGGGAAGCACACTGGGCTTCTTGGCGACGGTACTCGGATTTGGCAGTATCCTCGGCAAGATGCTCGAGACTTCCGGCGGCGCTGAGCGCCTGGCACGTACTTTGATCGCTCGCTTTGGCCAGAAGCGCGCGAACTGGGCCATGATGGTCGTCGGCCTAATCACGGGCATCCCTGTGTTCTTCCAGGTTGGCTTTGTCCTCCTGATTCCACTTGTCATCAGCGTGGCGCGCGCTACGGGCCTTTCCATCGTGCGCATCGGCGTGCCGATTGGCATCTCGCTGCAGGTCGTCCACTGCATGCTGCCGCCACATCCGGCTGCCATGGCCATCACGGCGACACTCGGTGCCGATGTCGGTGAAGTCATCCTGCTCGGCCTCGTTGTCTGCACCATCTGTGCAGCTGTGGGCGGCCCAATCTGGACGCGCTTTGTTTCCAAGGGCATCCATTCGGACCTTGACACGCTGCGCGAGGGCGAGAAGCCAGTGCCGGATAGTGAGCTGCCGAATTTCGGCATCACGCTGTTCACGATTCTCTTGCCGATGCTCATCATGGTGTCAAAGACCATCTTCGCGCTGTCTCCCTGGAAGGATTCGCCAGTTGGCGTATAGGTCGACTTCATCGGCAACCCGATTACGGCTCTCCTGATCTCGGCATTCTTCGCTTATTGGTCGCTCGGCATCTGCCGTGGCAAGACGATGCAGGACCTATTGAAGTACACGGAACAGTGCTTTGGTCCGGTCGCAGGCATCCTGCTTGTCATCGGTGCAGGCGGTGCCTTCAACAAGGTGCTGCTGGACAGCGGCCTCGGTGTCAAGCTCGGTGAGATCCTGACTTCCCTTGACATGAATTCACTGCTGCTGGCGTGGTTCGTAGCAGCAATCATGCGCTTCTCTGTCGGCTCGGCGACAGTCTCGATGATGACCTCTGCTGGCATTGTCCTGCCGATGCTTCCGCAGTATCCGAATCTCGACCCGGCTATCGTCTGCCTGGCAGTCGGTTCCGGTGCCATCTGCTTCTCGCACGTCACGGATTCCGGCTTCTGGATTGTCAAGGAGTATTTCGGCCTGACGGTGCAGGGTGCCCTGAAGTCGTATACGGCAGCGACATGCGTGGCCTCGCTGACGGCAATTAGCCTGACCTTGCTGATTGCTCAGATCTTGTAATCCTTGGAGGTATAACCTATGAAATACGAAGCGACTGTAACGGCTATCGGAGATTCTGTACTGTCGTTCATGAAGATCCGCGACAGTCTGATCTTGTTCGATAAAGATGTTCCACCCGCCTATGAGAACATGGTCATCTCCCATACGAAGGGAAATCTGACGGAAGACATCGTGCCGGGTGACCGCTTGATCATTGCAGACCGGGAGTACACGGTCACGGATGTCGGCCAGATTGCGAACCAGACCTTGCGCGAGCACGGCCATGTCACCTTGATCTTCAATCAGGAAAAGACGGAGATGCCAGGCCAGATGGCGCTCAAGGGCGGGCACGCCCCGCGGCTCATGGTCGGCGATACAATCCTGTTCATCTGATTTCCATACATATATGAAAAGGCCTGCACGTGGTCTGTGCAGGCCTTTTTGTCATATGCATGGGGGGGGCTATATTCTCATTGATGCTTCTTGGAGGGCAGCAGGAAGGTGGCTGCGGCGCAGATGGCGGCAATTAGGACGAGCAGGGCCATGACGGCGGTGATGCCGTAGGTGTCGGCGTAGTGGCCGAGGGCGGGGGCGATGATGCCGCCGATGCTCATCGAGATGCCGAGCGTGACGCCGGAGGCGAAGCCGATGTTCTTGGCGAGGTACTCCTGGCCGATGACGACGAAGGAGGAGTACGGCGCGAGCATGGCAAAGCTCATCGGCAGCAGCATGGCGTAGACGGCGTAGATGCTGTGGGAGAAGACGGCGATGGCGAGGAACGGTACGAGCAGGACACTGCCGAGGCGCAGCGTCTTGCGGTAGCCGTGGCGGTCGGCGAACCAGCCGCCGAAGAGCGTGGCGGCGACGCCGGCGATGCTGATGATGGAGAGCGTCATCGAGCCGATGGCCTCGCTCGTGCCGAGCGCCTGGATGCAGAAGAGCGGCAGGAAGCTCGAGAGGCCCGTGAAGACGGTCGAGCGGAAGAGGATGACGAGGAAGAGGCGGCCGAAGGCGTGCCAGTCGTTCGTGGCAGCAGGGCGGTCGTCGCTCTGCCCCGCGCCGGTCTTAACAGCCGTCTCTTTCTTGTTGCGCTCAATGGCGCGGCGCAGGTGCGGGGCCGCGATGAGCAGCAGGACGCTCATGCAGATGGCCGTGATGCCGTAGAAAGCGAGGCCGTGCATGCCGAAGGTCGTGACGAGGAAGACGGCGAGGAGTGGCCCGAAGCCGAAGCCGCCGTTGCCGCCGACGCTGAAGATGCTCATGCCCTTGCCGCGCGCGCCCTGCGAGACGCCGTTGACGCAGCGGGCGGCCTCCGGATGGAAGATGGACGTCGCGATGCCCATGACCGTGACGGCAGCGAAGATTAGCCAGTAGTCGGAGACGAAGCCCGTCAGAGCCAACGAGGTGCCGGCAAAGAAGACGCCGACGGCCATGAACCACTGGCGCGAGCCCTTGTCGGCCAGATAGCCGAACAAGGGCTGGATGATGGAGCTCAGGAACGAGGAGGCGAACATCAGGCCCGAGATGGCCGTGTAGTCCATGCCGTAGAAGCTGACGAAGAACGGCAGCAGGGCGGGCAGCGAACCCGTGTTGATGTCATTGCTCAGATGCGCCGCAGCGAGCAGATAGAGGTATTTCTTGTTCAGAGAATCAAGTCCTTTCATGAGAGTATTTTTTTATTATACCACACATCATGCCAGATGTTGGCGAGTCACTCCTGCTTGACTGAAAGGTACATTTCAGGTGGCGTTGAAAAGTGCGTTTTAGGTACAACGTGCGGTTCCTTCTGACTCTTCTCTATGATACAATAGAAGAAATACGATGGAATGGGAGGGAGTGCGATGATTGACATCCTGCTCGTGGACGACCAGAGGATCTTGCTGGAGGGGCTCAAGAAGGTCTTTGAGCCGGTGCCGGACATTGCCGTCTGCGCGACGTGCGCGCTGGCCGAGCTGGCGGAGGAGGCATGCCTGCGCTATCGGCCGGACCTGGTGCTCATGGATATCTGCATGGAGAGCCGCACGAGCGGCATCCGGATCTGCCGCAGGCTCAAAGAGCGCTTCCCCGAGATCCGCGTCGTCATGATGACGGGCATGTCGGAGCTGGCCTTCGTCGGCTGGGCGAGGGATGCCGGTGCAGACAGCTTCATCTATAAGGAAGCCGCGGGGGAGGCGTTCCTCGACTGCATCCGGCGGACGATGGCGGGCGAGCACGTCTTTCCCGTCATCCGCGGCCGGGATACGTTCGGTGCGGCGGAAGCCAACCTGACGGAGCGCGAGCTCGAGATCCTGCAGCTCATCTGCCGTAGCAAGTCGCGCGAGGAGATTGCCGAGCTGCTCGGCATCTCGAAGCGGACGGTCGGCTTCCACATCACCAATATGCTCGAAAAGACCGGCCACAAGAGCGTGGTCGGCCTTGCCGTAGAAGCGGCTGAGAAGGGGCTGACGAGCGCGGAGACACAGAATGAATGCGAGCGCGACGATACGGTCATCTCCTGATTGTACCTAAGACGCACTTTTGCATTGATGGGAATGTATCTAGAACGCATTTTTGCGCGAGATGTCAGAAGTAGGCCGTGACGCTCGTGCCGAGGATGTACTCGTGCATGTTGCGCACCAGAGCCCCCTCACTGCGGTTCTCAAGGCGGAATCCCTCGACGGCGCAGCTGAGGCCCGGCGTGATGACGTAGTCAGTGCGCACACCCCAGCCGCGGAAGCCCTGGCGCCGTAAGAAGGTGCTGTCAGCATCCATCGTCGGGTAGAGGACGGACGACGATGGTTGGTCGTAATAGCGGAGCCAGGTCGAGAAGCTGCCGGTGCGCGCTTCATCGAGCACCCCGTACTGTACGAGTGCGACGAAGCCGCGCTCTGATTCGCGGTAATCGTCGGCGTTGTGGCGGCCGTCTGAATGCAGGACCTCGAGCCCGAGCTCCCATTTTTCGGTGGGATGGTAGTGGGCGGCGAGCGAGGCAATGTGCTGGCGGTCGAAGCCATCGCCATCGCGGCCTGCCTTTATCCCAGACTTATGGAGTTTTGGCAGGCTGGTCGGCAGGTCCTCGCGCTGGCGGAAATCGAGATAGGCGGCACTGGCGTCCATCTTGCCGAGGCGCTTCTTCCAGAGCAGCGAGACACCGTCTTTCTGTTTGTCCGGCTCACCTGTCGTGCGGCCGACAAAGACGGCCAGGCTGCCCTGCGGCCAGTCGACGTCTCCTGTGCGGAAGCGCAGGCCGTCGATGCGCTTGTCGATGACATTGCCGTCCATGAGGTAGTAGTTGAAGCGGCCTGTTTCGAGCTTCGTGTGGGCGTTCTCATGCTGTACGTAGAGGCGTGAGAGCTTCAGGCGCTGCCGGCGCGATTCGTCCTTGCGGTCGCGCTTGTCCTCAAGCATCGTGCGGATGCTCGTGCTCCCGCTCGTTTCGAGGAACGGGAAGATGCGCAGGCGCTGTTCGGCGCGGAAGTGATCCTGGTCGACGCGTCGGTATGGCCCGCCGAGGTCCTGGGGTACATCTGCGTGGAAGCGTCCCTTGCCGTAGAGGAAGCGGTAGTCGCCGTGCAGCACAAGGCGCGGATAGTTTTTTCCGTCATCCGCACGGGCAGGCTCTCGTTTGTCAAGCGTGCCCTGCTGCTCGAGTTCTTGGAAGCTGGCATCTGCTCCGGCGGCTGTGGAGGAGGCGCTCAACAGCAGGGCGAAGGCGCCGAGGCATTGGCAGAGATTTCGTGTGGTCAGGCGTGCCTTCTGGTGGGTCATCATACGTATCCCCTTTCTTGGTGCGCGAGGGTGGATTCTCGTTCAAATTGGGTTATTCTCATTGTATCATAAGAGATGCAGCGAGGGAATGTTCGAGAGTAGGAATGTGGAATGGAGGTGATGGTATGGATGTCGTCTGGTTGCGCCATCTTGCATATGTGCTCATGCCGGCTCTGACCGTGCTCTGGGGTGAATCGCTCCGGGCGCGCTTCCTCCACCGCGGCGCGCGCCGGGCCATCCGGCTGCTCCTTGCCGCGCTGCTCGCCTGGCAATCCGTGCGCCTCTTGAAGTACATGGCCGAGCCGGCTGTGCTGGATGCGGATGAGACATTGCTGAGGCTGCTCTGGTATCTCTATTACATCTTCCGCGCGGCCCTGCCTGTCGCACTGCTATGGATTGCGCATGTGGCCGACCGTGATGCTGTCGCGCAGAGGCTTCCGGTGCATCTTTTCGCACTGCTCGTCCTGAATCTCGCACTGGCCATCGCCATCCTGACGAATGACTGGCATGAGCAGTTCTTCTCGTTCCCGCAGGAAAGGGAGGGCAGCGACTGGGAAGAGGAGGTTGAATGGGGTGCCTATGCCTACTGGACCCTCTGGTTCCTGGAAGTCTTTACGGCATTGGCAATCCTCTGGATCAAGGCGAAGCTGCAGAAAATCTGGCGCTTCCAGATGGTGCTGCCTGTCGTGTGCTGCATCCTGTTCCTTCTCTATTCTATCTTTTACAATTTTCTGCCTGCCGTGCGCATCGACGTGACGCTCACGACGACGGGCTTCTTTCTGTTGTTGCTCGAACTCTGCCTGCGGACGGGGCTCATGCCGTCGAATCACGATCACGAGGTATTCTTCCGCGAGGCATCGCTTGGTCTCATGCTGTTCGATGCAAGGGGGGCTGTGCGCCTCGTCTCGAAGGCAGCACCGGAGCAGGGGGCACGGCGTGACTGCCGCATCTCCAAGATGGAGGTGCCGGGTGGCGGCACCTTCGTCTGGTATGAGGACATGAGCCTGCTGCATGAACGCCAGCGCAGTCTCGCGCAGGCAAACCGCGCACTAGAGCGCAGGAGCCGCTATCTGCGGCGCACGGTGCATCTCCGCCGCCAGCAGACAGCAGCGGCGATGCACCAGCGCCTGCGCCGGGAGGTCGAGGCACTTCTTGAAGAACTGCGGCCGTACTTCCGGGAGTTCCGCGAGGAGATCCTGCGCACCGAAGGGCAGGAGAGAGAGCATGCGGTCCACAAGCTCAACCTGCTCGCGACATATACGAAGAAGCGCTGTGTGCTCTTCCTGAAGAGCGAGGAGAGCGGGACAATCGCGATCGAAGAACTCGAGATGGCTGCCTCGGAAATCTGTTCGGCACTGCGCGCCTTCCATGTGCATGCGGCCATCACCTGGAGTATGCTGAAGGTACTGCCGGCACAGGGGGCGCTTCTGGCCTTCGATGCACTGGTGACGTTCCTCGCCGAGGCGGCGCGCAGCCGGCCCGAGCAGGAGGTGTATGTGACGATGGGAGAGAAGAGCGTGACGTTCCTCGTGGATGAGCACGACACGTGGGTGGACAGGTGGCAGTCCCTCTGGCAGGAAAAGCATGGGGAAGGCTGTATTTCTTGCCGAGATCTCGGCTATGCCGTGTCTGTTACCTGTGATATCTCCCGCGGGGAGGTGGCGCCATGAGCGATTACGGTTTTGCCTTTGCCATGCTGCCGCTTGCCTTCCTGGCTGTCATCTGCACCGCATCTGGGCTGCGGGCAGCCTATGTGTGCCGCGTGCCCGGCGATGCCTCGGTCTGGTTTGAGGGAACGGCGGTGCTGCTCGCCTGTGATTTACTGCTCGACTGCCTCGATATGCGCGCCGCTGCGGTCCATATCGCGGTCCGGGGACTCCATCCGCTCTTGCTCATCCCGGCTCTAGGACTCTCTTTCGCAGGCCTCTGGCATCTGTGCAGGCGAGAGATGCGCACGATCATCAAGGGCCGCTGCATCGCGCAGGCTGCACTGCTCTTTGCGGCAGTTGTGCTAGCTCTTGGCGCGCTGTCCAATCATTTCCCGTGGAGCACACCGATGGCGGCGCTGCTGCTCATCGTGCGCTGGCGATTTCTCTGGCAACGCACGCGAGCAGAGCGCGAACGGATACGCGAAGGACTCGACACGTTGCCGGAGGGCATTCTCTTCGCACACGGCGATGGGCGCATCGTCCTGGCAAATCTCTCGATGCTTGACTTCATGGAAGGGATTGCCGGTGTGCAATTCCGCAATGCCGAGGCCTTCTGGCAGTGCCTCGAGGCCATCGCCGGGAAGCGTGTTTCGGCCAAGGCCTCGGGGACGCTGATCTTCCGCTTCCGTCACAGCGCCTGGCTCCTGCGGCGCAAGGCCATGAAGGGCGGCTGCATCGAGGCCTCCAATGTGACAGAGCTCGACGCCGTCACGCGCGAGCTCGAGGCGAAGAACGCCGTGCTGGCCGAGCAGGCTGCTGAGACAAAGCGCCTGCTGCAATCGGCTGTCGAGCAGGAGCGCCTCAAGACGCTCGAGAAGGTGCGCGTCCGCGTGCACGACATCATGGGCAGCCGCATCAGCATGCTGCAGAGACTGCTGACCGCGCCGGAGCCCTTGGAGGCGGCCAAGCTTGTGCCCACGGTCGACATGGTGCTCGAAGAGATCTGGCTCGAGGAAGAATCGCCGCAGGAGCTCCTGGAGGATCTCATTCGGGCCTATGAGGCATTTGGCGTGAAAGTCCAGCTCACGGGACAGCTGCCTGCGCAGCGCACGACGGCGCTCGCCTTCGTGGAGATCCTGCGCGAGGCAGCGACGAATGGTATCTGCCACGGCCATGCGGATACCGTCGAGGTGACGCTGAGCGAGACAGGTCTGCGCATCGCCGACAACGGCTGCGGTGCGCCGCCGGACTTCCACCCCGGCAGCGGCCTCTCGGCCATCATCCGGCGTGTCAAGTTGCTGGGCGCACACATGACCATATCGCCGCAGCCTTCATTCACGCTGACAATAGAAGGGGTCTGCCCTGCCCCGAGAGATTGAGGGATCATCATAGTGAGAAGCTGATAGCCCAGCTTCTTTTTTTTGCCTACCTGTCATTTATGACAGTACGGTCGCACCTCCCTTGGCAGTATACTGATAACGAAAGGGGATGAGAGCGATGGATAGAAAGAGCTTACTTCAAAGCCGCTCTTATGTGGTTGGCATAATCTTGATGCTGCTCATCGCGCTTGCCGCCGTGGTTGCGGCCGCGCCGGCAGTCCTGCCGAAGCCCGCTCAGATGACGTACGTGGCCGATACGGCTGCGATGATCTCAAATGAGGATGCGGCAAAGATTGCGGAGATGGGCAGGGGGCTTGATGCGGCGACGGGGGCTCAGGTTGTCGTCGTGACCATCTCCTCTCTTGATGGCGCTTCCATTGAGGAATACGCGACAACGCTTTTCCGCAACTGGGGCATCGGCGATGCCGAGAAGAACAACGGCGTGCTATTGCTCATCGCCAAGGAGGACCGCAAGTTCCGCATTGAGGTCGGCTACGGCCTCGAAGGTGCCATCACCGATGGCTATGCGGGTTCCGTGCTCGATGGCATGAAGGCAGACTTCAAGAGTGAGAACTACTCCGAGGCCATTGTCGTGGCCTATGCAAAACTCACACAGAAGGCGTATGAGGAGTACGGTGCCGAGGTCCCCGAGAATGTCAAAGAAGAGGCGGACGCCTCGTTCTGGAGTATCCTGCTCGGCGCAGCCATCTTCTTCGGCCTCATGGCGCTGCTCGTCTACGCGGTCTGGGACACCCTGAAGGGCATCCTGCATCTCCTGTCGTCTGGCCACCTCTTTTCGGATTCGGTTGGCGGCACGGGAGCGGGGCGGTCGGGCAATGACGGTAGCAAGTGGCACAGCTCCGGTGGCTCGGGCGGGTCCGGCGGCTCCTTTGGCGGGGGCCGCAGTGGCGGCGGCGGTGCTTCGGGGGGATGGTAAAGCATAAGAGTCCGATTAGAATGCAAGATAGCGACAGCAAAGGGAGCGTCCGGATGGGCGTCGGGAAGGAGGATATATATGAAAGGTGGGACAATTCTTATAGGGCTGTTCCTCGTCTTCTGCCTGTTCTTCGGGTACCAGTACAACTCGGTGAAGAGCGCGCGGCTCAATGTCGATGCGGCTTACGGTCAGGTGGAGAATCAGATGCAGCGGCGGGCTGATCTCATCCCGAATCTCGTCAACACGGTCAAGGGCTACATGAAGCATGAAGAAGCCCAGATCAAGGCCGTCACGGATGCGCGTGCAAGGCTCATGAACGCTGGCTCTCCGGAAGAGCTCGGCGCAGCCGATGCGGAGCTTACAGGTGCGCTCGGCAAGCTCATAGCCATCGCAGAGAACTACCCGGACCTCAAGGCGAACACGCAGTTCACAGAGCTCATGCGCGAGATCAGCGGCACGGAGAACCGCATCGCCGTCGCGCGCATGGACTACAATGAGGCCATCCGCTTCTACAACATCAAGATACAGACATTTCCGGGGACGTTCTTCGCCGACATGATGGGCATGCGGCCGCTTCCGCAGTTCCGGGCGGAGGAGAAGGCGAAGGAAGTCCCGCAGGTCGCATTCTGAGCCGTTGTTCTGACTAGTTAGAAAAGGAGGATTATCATGGGTCTCATCAAGGCAGCAATGGGCGCAGCAGACGGCGTCATGGCCGATCAGTGGAAAGAATTCCTCTACTGTGACAGCCTCGACAAGGACACGCTGGCCGCAAAAGGACAGAAGCGCACGAGTTCGCGGGGCAGGAGCTCCAATACCTCGGGCGAGGACAATATCATCACGAAGGGCTCGGTCATCGTCGTCAATGAGGGCCAGTGCATGATGATCGTCGAGCAGGGCAAGGTCGTCGAGATCTGTGCCGAGCCGGGCGAGTACATCTACGACAGCTCGACAGAGCCGACTGTCTTTGGCGGCGACCTGGCGAGTGACCTCAAGGCTGTCTTCCGCAATATGGGCAAGCGCTTCACGTTCGGCGGCGATGCGCCGAAGGATCAGCGCGTCTACTACTTCAACACGAAAGAGATCATGGGCAACAAGTACGGCACGCCACAGTCTATCCAGTTCGAGACGATGATCGGACCGTACATGCTGAACGTCAACATCCGCTGTTTCGGTGAATACAGCTATCGCATCGCGAATCCCATTCTGTTCTACACGAACGTCTGCAGCAACTTCGACACCGTCTACGAGCGCTCGGAGATCGACTCGCAGCTAAAAAGTGAGCTCCTGACGGCCCTGCAGCCGGCCTTCGGGCGCATCGCGGCCAAGGGCATCCGCTACACCCAGCTCATCAACTACACGAAGGATATCCGCAATGAGCTCAGCGAGGAGCTCTCGGAGGACTGGGGCAAGAAGCGCGGCATCGAGATCGTCTCGTTCGGCGTCTCGTCGGTCAAGGCCGAGGAAGAAGATGAGCGCCGCATCAAGGAGATCCAGGATAGCGCCATCATGAGCAATCCTGACATGCGGGCCGGGCGCCTGGCGACGGCGACGGCCGATGCGATGCGCACGGCAGCCGGCAATGAGGCTGGCATGGGCGGTGCCTTCGGCTTCATGGGCATGGGCATGGCCGGGCAGGTGGGTGCCGGTGCGATGGGCGCATTCAGCCAGGGGGCGCCCTCGCAGGGCAATCCGCTGACACCGCCCATGCAGCAGGCACCGGCATCGCAGCAGGCAGCGCCGCCGCAGGCACAGGCAGTCTGGACCTGCTCGTGCGGCCATGCGGGCAATGCGGGAAAGTTCTGTGAGGAGTGTGGCAAGCCGCAGCCAAAACCCGCTTCTGATGGCTGGACCTGCAGCTGCGGTACGGTCAACAAGGGCAAGTTCTGCATGGAGTGCGGCGCGAAGAAGCCAGCGGGCGAGCCGCTCTACCGCTGCGACAAGTGCGGCTGGGAACCGAAGGACCCGAAGCACCCGCCGAAGTTCTGCCCGGAGTGCGGCGACCCGTTTGATGAGAGTGACAAGCAGTGATGCATAGCGTCTGCAATGCATCGATAAAGAATCGATAGCGAGAGCAGATGAAGAGAGAAGAAGGTGAGTATCGTGGCCGAATCGTCAGTCAGCTATAAATGCCCGAAGTGCGGTGCGCCGCTTTCCTTCCAGCCGGGACGCGATACGGTCAGCTGCGAGTACTGCGGCACCGAATTTGAGATCGCGGCCATCGAGGCGATGTTCGCCCGGGATCAGGAAGCCGCCAGGCGCGCTGCCGAAACAAAGGAAGCCGAATTTGACACTGCCGCAGCGGGCGGCGAGTGGTCGCCAGAGGAGAGCAGCGCCATGGCCATGCAGACCTGCTCCTCGTGCGGCGCCGAGCTCGTTTCCGATGGCAATACGATGGCGACAGAATGTGCCTACTGCGGCAGCCCCAACATGATGCCAGCAAAATTCGAGGGAATGGTGAAGCCGGACTTCATCCTCCCGTTCAAGAAGACGAAGAAAGAGGCGCAGGAGGCGCTGCAATCCTTCTACAAGGGCAAGTATCTGTTGCCCGACGGCTTTGCCGGGGCCAATCGCACGAAGGACATCCAGGCGATGTACGTGCCGTTCTGGCTCTTTGACGCCGA
Source organism: Mitsuokella jalaludinii (assembly GCF_928722185.1). Classification (NCBI taxonomy): domain Bacteria; kingdom Bacillati; phylum Bacillota; class Negativicutes; order Selenomonadales; family Selenomonadaceae; genus Mitsuokella; species Mitsuokella jalaludinii. Next base: position 693,842 of record NZ_CAKMXA010000001.1, on the reverse strand, counting down.
TGTCTTTGCCAGGGCCAATTTCCGCGCCGAGAACGATGTGCGCCGCGAGACGGCGGATGAGATCATCACGGAGACGAGCGTCTACCAGTGCGAGCGCGCCGGTTCCATGCACTTCGCGCGCATCCCTGTCGATGGCAGCGAGCGCATGGACGATGCGTACATGGACAGCATCGAGCCGTTCGATTACGCAGAACTCGTGCCGTTTTCCTCGGCCTACCTCACAGGCCATCTGGCCGACAAGTACGATGTCGATGCGGAGGCGAGCATCCCGCGCGCCGACGACCGCATGCGCTCGACGGCCATCGACACGCTGCAGAAGACTGTCAAGGGATACGACCGCTGCTCGCTTACAGGCGACCCGTCCTTCCTGCGCGAGAGCGCCGCGATATCCTACGCGATGATGCCGGTCTGGATCTTGACGACGCGCTACGAGGGCAAGCCCTACACCTTCATGATGAATGGACAGACGGGCAAGTTCGTCGGCAGCCTGCCGATCGACAAGCGCAAGTCGTGGCTCTATCCCGCCATTGCACTCGCTGTATTCTGGCCGGTGCTTTACTTCATCGTGCAGTATTTCATGACGACGTAAGGGGGGCTCTTTATGACTGCAAAGATCCTAGGGATTTCCTTCGTGCTGGCACTCGGCGCCGCTTTCCTCGTGCGCTATATCCTGATTGCCGGCATGAGCAATGTGCACAAGGCCGTCAAGGCTGACTCCTACCTTGAGGAAGAAAGTTTCTCTCTCGTCGACAGCAACGATACCTTCCTTTACACCCAGATCAAGCGCCAGCCGAAGGCAAAGAAAGAATCGTGAGATGTGATGGAAAAGAAGAAAAAGAAGGGGAGGATGACCATGAGGAAGTTGCAACGCGCTGCCGCCCTGATAATCGGACTGCTGATCGCTGTGCTCGTGCTCGGCTGCGACAACTCGAGTACAGACAAGCCGAAGGATCCAGAGCCGCAGAAGCCAAAGATCACCCTGAACTACGAGCCGGTGAAGCTGGAGCAGGGCAAGGAACTCTCGCTGGCTAAGATCAACAACACCGACAAGATCGTCATCACGAAGACGTTCCACCGCACCGGCGCTATGACGAAGATTGGGGATACCATCTACATCCGCAATGCCAACACGGGGACCATCCTCGAGGCGAAGCTCGAGGATGATAACCTCAAGATCACGAATGCGGAATTCGTCAAAGATGTGCCGGAAGAGAGTTTCCTCTCCAATGACGGCAAGGAACTGATCTACACCGATGCCAAGCGCAAGGTCAATGCTGTCGCTTCGGATGGAACCAGCAAGCCGTTCTACGAGAAGAATGTTCGCGGCATGGTTGGCGTACCGGGCAAGGATGAAGCTGTGTCGTTCTACAATGCGCAGGCCATTGTGCGCTATGCCGTTGCGGATGGAAAAGTCTCGCAGGAGATTGGCACCGTCATCCCGAAAGAGCGCGATAAACTGCTCACGACGCCGGACGGTCTTGCCTGCGATGGCCAGAATGTCTATCTGTTCGGCAGCACCCTGGACGGCAAGATGAGCGTCGGCGCTGTCGCCGCCTACAGCCTGGACGGCACACAAGCGTATATCCTCGGCCGCAAGGATGACCCTGACCGCAAGCCGGGCTTCCTGGCCAGCGCGTTTGACGTCGCCGTCACGGATGACTACCTTTTCGTATTCGACGGCAACATCCGCAAAATCAATATCTTCAATAAGAAAGACGGTTCCTTTGTCGACAGGATCAGTGCGGACAAGCTGTTTGACGGCCAGAACGACGTCCAGATGATGCCTTATGGAGGGAATCAGGTGTTGGCCATCGTGAAGGAAAGCTCCAGCAAAGCCAAGGAGGCGGGGAGCGGCGACAAGGTGTTCATGCTCAAGCTCTGATTGTCAGGAGAGTGACTATTCCTTCGCAGGCGTGTCAAAGCCTCTTCGCGCATCTGCTGCGGAAGAGGCTTTTTGACTGAGCTACTTGTATTTTGAAGGCCGGACTTGTATACTAGAAGCGTTGGAATACGGGAACCTCCCACAAGAAAGAAGGAACATTCATGAAGATCATGAAGTTGAGCTTTTTGGCGATGCTCGTCGCAGCAGTCGCGGCTGTCTATGTGCCGACGGCCTGCTCGGCGGCCTATGTAACGGCGTATGAGCAGCACGTCGACGAGAAGTACGTCGTCGACACCTCGACGGTCTACCGCCCGGACGCAGAGCACATCAATGTCGGCGTCTACTACACGGACAACATCAAGAACAAGACGTATCCGTACGTCTACAAGTTCTGGTACAACACGGGGCGCGGGGCCTGGTACATCCTCGAGCAGAAGAATGCCGCCGAGTCGGGCGACATCTACGAGGATGATACGCACTACTGGTCCATCGTCGAGGAGAAAAGCATCGCGCAGGATGTCCTCAAGGTCGTCCTGGCCTACGCGGGCTGAGCCTGACGCCAATCGGATAAGACTGCTGAGTTTGCTGGAAAAGCGCTCAGCAGTTTTTTTATGCCTGTATGACCGATATCGCGGCAATATGCCTGTTGTTTTATTGTGATTTTTAGAAAGATTTTTTTATCGCGCAATAGCTTGCATTTTGTATTCAAGTGATGTACACTAGGGTCCATCAACATTACAGAGCGTCGCATATACTTAAAAGATAATGCATTCATAAAAGACGTTTGAATTATGGAGGTGTACAGTAACGATGAGGAATTGGGGAAAGAAAGGAATCATTTGCTTGTTGTCTATTATGGTGGGCTGTTCCCTGCTGCTATCGGGCTGTGGACTCGGCAAGATGGCTCGCGAACATCAGGCCGCACAGGGTGGACCTGTCGAGCTGAAGCTCGCCTACCACTTGCCACAGGATCATTACCTATCGCAGGGCATGGAGCGCTTTGCACAGCGCGTCAATGAACGTTCGAATGGTAGCATTAAGATCACGACGTACCCGGCCGGTCAGCTCTACACCGACAAGAGCATGAACGATGCCATCATGACGGGCGGCCTCGACATGGGCCTGAACTCCACGGCGATGTGGACGACCGTCGTGCCCGCACTCAATGTGCTCGATGTGCCGTTCCTGCTGAACAGCTACGAAGCCGTCGGACGCGCGATGGACGGAAGTCTCGGACGCACGCTGACGAGCGAGATGGAGCGCAAGGGCGTTCATCCGCTGATCTGGGTAGATTACGGCTACGTGCAGTTCTGCAACAACCAGCGTCCGCTCAAGGAACCGGAGGATTTCAAGGGATTGCAGCTGCGCGGCTACGGCCAGATCCCGGCTGAGACGATCAAGGCGCTCGGCGCCTCGCCCGTCACGATGAGTTCGAGTGAGGTCTACATGGCCATGCAGCGCGGCACGATCGATGGCCAGACTTCCGGAACGACGGCCATGTACCAGAGAAAGATTTACGAGGTTGCTAAGTACCTGACGATGACGAACCACGCGTACTGCGAGTTCGTGCTGGCCGTCAACGGCAGTTCCTGGGATCGCCTGACGGACGATCAGAAGCAGCTCGTCGAGCAGTGCGCCAAGGAGACGCGCGATGAACTGCGTGAGCAGACGCGCCAGGAAGACCGCGCTTGCATGGAGAAACTCCGCGATGCCGGCATGGAAGTCTACGAGATCCCGCCGGAGGATATCCCGAAGTGGCAGGAAGCGACAATGCCGGTCCGCGAGAACTTCATCCGCAAGATGGGCGATCTCGGCCGCCAGCTCGTCGACCAGTGCCTCGCAGCCAACCAGTGACCGTGAATTGAGAGATTGAGAAATTGAGAAAGAAAGGAAGCGGACTTTCATGACATTCAAAGATATCGTACTGCTCTATGACCGCATACTCGGCAAGGTCACGCGCGCTGCCGCTGTCCTGGCCGGCTGCCTGCTGCTCATTACGGCCTTGATTATCTGTTACGAGATCGTTGTGCGCGATTTCTTCCATTCGCCGACAGAGTGGGTGCTTGAGGTTTCGACGTATGCCATCCTCATCGCGGGCTTCCTCGGGCTGGCCGTCGCCTTCCGCGACAACGCCCATGTGCGCGTCGACATCTTCGCGGGACGCCTTGCCCCTGAGACAAAGCGCAAGCTCGACATGGTCATCAATGTGATCTCGTTCCTGCTCTTCCTGATCTTCATGACGGAGAGCATGGACCTCGTGACCTCGTCGTATGTCTACCATAAATTATCGCCGTCCATCCTGCGCTTCCCACTTTTTATCCCGCAGTTCGCGCTCGTCTTTGGCTCTCTTTTGCTGCTCGGCGAGATTGCCCGCCGTTTCCTCTTCGAGCTGCTGCGCTTGCCGCTGGATCAGGATCGCAATGAACATCCGGAAGGGAAGGTGCGTTGAATGCCTGCTGTCTATACCATCATCATCTTAGCTTTGTTCGCTCTCGGCATGCCTGTGGCGTTTGTTCTACTGCTCGGCGGCGTGCTCGGCATGCTCTTCTTCCTCGGCGGCCCTGCGGCGTTCACGCAGATCCCGGTCATTGCCTATAAGACACTCGACGATTTCGTGCTCGTTGCCGTGCCGCTCTACATCCTGATGAGCGAGATCCTGCTCAAGGGCAGGGTCGGCAACGGCCTCTTCGAGCTCGGCAGCAAGTGGCTCGGCCATCTGCCAGGCGGCATCGGCGTTGCGACAATCTTCGCCTGTGCGATCTTTGCCGCGATATCGGGGTCGAGTGTGGCGACAGCTGTGACGATCGGCGCCATGGCCATCCCGGAGATGCTCAAGCGCGGCTATGAGCGCACGACAGTCCTCGGTGCTGTTGCCGCGGGCGGCACACTCGGCATCCTGATCCCGCCGAGCATCCCGATGATCCTCTACGGCTCCATCACGGGCGAGTCGGTCGGCAAACTCTTCCTCTCCGGCATCGTGCCGGGTGTCCTCATGACAGCCTTCTTCATCTGCTATCTCGTCTTCCGCTGCCGCCATATGGAGCGCCAGGCTCCTGCAAGCTGGCAGGAGCGCTGGAGCATCCTCAAAGAAAACATCTGGGGCCTCTTCTTGCCGATCCTCGTCGTCGGCGGCATCTACACAGGCCTTTTCACGCCGACTGAGGCCGCAGCCGTCGGCACGTTCTACAGCATTATCATCGCATTCTTCGTCTACCGCACGGTGACGCTGCGCGATATGAGCGGCATCTTAGAGGATACGGTCAAGACGACTGCGATGATTTTCGCCATCATGATCGGCGCGATGCTCTTTGGCTTTATCCTGACGGCGCTGCAGGCACCGCAGGCCCTCATGTCGCTCGTGACGAATGCTCAGGTCAGCCGCTGGCTCATCTTCATCGGCATCAACATCGTCCTCCTGGCACTTGGCTGTGTGCTCGAGACGGTCTCCATCATCCTCATCACGCTGCCGATGCTCTATCCGATCGTCAAGTCGCTCGGCTTCGATCTCATCTGGTTCAATGTCGTCATGCTCATCAACATGGAGCTGGCCCTCATCACGCCGCCAGTCGGCATGAACCTCTTCGTCATCAAGGGCATCAGCCCCGACAGCACGATCGGCCAGATCATCCAGGGCTCCGTGCCGTTCGCCATCATCATGGCACTCGAGATTGTCCTCTTGTGCCTCGCACCAGATCTCGCCACCTGGCTGCCAGCCGTCCTGCAGTGAATGAGATTGCCTTTAGCAATAGAGCCTGTCGCTTTTTGCGGCAGGTTTTTTGTTTGCGCGCATGCGACGATATCGTGTGACGAAGCAGGATTTTGCTCAATGAAAGCGAAATATACATCAGTAAAGCATCATGAAATGAAAGGAAGTCATGAATATGAGCAAGGAATTTTCGGGGCAGAAGGCATGCATTGCGCCGGAGGGCGTCTTCATCATCGGCACGTACGACGAGAACGGTGTGCCGAATGCGATGAATGCAGCCTGGGGCGCGCAGTCGGACTACGGCGAGATCACGCTCTTCCTCGCACCGCATAAGACAACGGACAATGTCAAGAAGACGAAGGCATTCACCGTGGCGTTTGCGACGAAGGACACCGTCGAGATTGCCGACTACTTCGGTGTCGAGACAGGCCGTAAGGTCAACAAGATCGAGAAGGCTGGCTGCCACACGCACAAGAGCGCGCACGTCAATGCACCAATCATCGAAGAATTCCCCGTGACGCTCGAGTGCGAGATGAAGAGCTACGACGATGAGACGGGCATCCTCATCGGCAAGATCGTCGCCGAGCAGGCCGATGAAGCCGTTCTGACGGATGGCAAAGTCGACTACGACAAACTCCAGCCCATCATCTTTGACATCGCGACCATGACGTACCGCGTCATCGGTCCCGTCGTCGGCAAGGCATTCCACGATGGCCTGAAGCTCAAGGGCTGATCCAGTGGAGAAAAACATCAAGATCCGCGTGGCGCGGGCTCAGGATGCGGAGGCTCTGGCACGCATCTACGCTTATTATGTAGAGAAGACAGCTATCACTTTTGAGTACGAGGTGCCGGATGCGGCGGAGATGGAGACGAGGCGCAAAAAGATATTCGAGCATTACCCGTATCTCGTCGCAGAGCAGGAAGGCCGTGTGCTCGGCTACGTCTATGCGCATGAGTTTTACGGGCGGGCGGCCTACGCTTGGTCGGTCGAAGCGAGCATCTACGTCGCGAGTGACGCTAGGGGACAGGGGCTTGGCCGCAAGCTTTATGCAGCTTTGGAGGACGCGCTGCGCGGGATGGGGGTGCTCAATATCAATGCCTGCATTGCCGTGCCGCGCGCAGCCGATGACCCGTACCTGACCGTCGGTAGCCTCGCTTTTCACAAACGCCTCGGCTACCAGATGGCCGGCATCTTCCATCAGAGTGGCTACAAGTTCGGACGCTGGTACGACGTCGCCTGGATGGAGAAGATGCTCGGCAAGCATGAGGAGCCCCCGGCAGCCGTGCGGGATTTCCATGGTATAGATTAATGAATGAAAAAAGCGCTGTCTCGCATATCGTTTGCGAGACAGCGCTTTTTTGTAATTCGTTTTTATAATACCTGCATGAAGTTTCAGGATTACCAGAGTCCGATGACTTTCCACCAGGCGGCACCGATGGTCAGGTAGATGACGGTGGTGATGGTCGTCATGACAAAGCCGTTCTTCCACCATTCGCTCTGTGAGACGTAGCCTGCGCCGTAGTAGATCGGGGCGCAGCCATTGCCGTAATGCGTCAGGGAAATCGGCACGTCGGCGAAGATGCCGAAGATGATGGCCGTCATGAGCGGCGGCGCGCCGACGGCGACGCTGACGGCGATGAAGGCCGCGTAAAGAGCACTGATGCGCGCCGTAACGCTGGCGAAGCAGTAGTGGATGTAGGTGTAGAAGAGCAGCAGGATGAGCGCTGAAGCGACCCAGCCGAGTCCGAGCGAGGAGATGGCGGCACCGGCGGAGTTCGCCATCCATTTGATGATGCCGGACTTTGCGAGAGCCGAGGCGAGCGTCATCAGGGAGCCCATCCAGAACATGGCATCCCAGGCGCCCTTCTCGCTGAGGACATCTTTCCAGTTGATGACGTCGACGATGATCATGACGCAGACGGCTGCCATGGCGACTGGCGTCGCGCCGATATGCGTGAGGCCGGATGTTGCCCAGAAGAAGAGCGAGCCGAGAAAGACGACCGTCAGGTATTTCTCACTGCGCGACATCGGTCCCATGGCGTCGAGCTCTTTCTGTGCGAGGTGCTTGGCATCTGGGATGCTGACGAGCTCCGGTTTCGTCAATTTGAGCATGACGAGCGGCACGAGCAATAGACTCAAGAGGCCCGGCACGATGGCCGCGCTGGCCCAGCCCATCCAAGTGATCTCGACGCCGAGCGTCTTGGCCGCGAGTGCTACGCAGAGCGGGTTGCCTGCCATGGATGTCACGAACATCGTGCAGGTGACGGCGTCGCAGTGATAGCCGACCTGCATGAGATACGTGCCAATCTTCTTAGCCGTTTCGTTCGGTTCAGATCCGAGTGCACCGGCGAGAGAGCGGACAATCGGGTACATGATGCCGCCGCCGCGAGCTGTTGCCGATGGCGTGGCGGGGGAGATGATGAGTTCACTGAAGGCAATTGCGTAGCCGAGGGACAGGGCGCTCTTGCCGATAGCCTTGATGATGCCAAAGGCGATGCGCTTGCCGAGGCCGCTCTTGATGAAGCCGCGCGAGTAGAGGAAGGCGCAGACAATCAGCCAAATGGTGGAATTGCCGTAGCCGCTCAATGCATCGCTGACCTTGAGCAGGCCGCTGAGGGTCGAGAAGGTGATGGCGATGAAGGCGACGGCGCCAATGGGCAGCGGCTGCAGGATAAATCCGACGACCGTGGCGATGAAGACCGCCGCCAGGTGCCAGGCCACGACCGTGACGCCTGCTGGTACTGGTGCAAACCAGATCGCAGCACCAATCGCGATGGTGATCAAGGCATTGCGTTGCTTTTTGTTCATGATGAACCACTCCTTTCCCTGCCAGTGTAAAACAAAACGGTGAGAAAAGTCAATCAATTTATGGGAAATAGCTAGCCATATCTTCATAGAAAAATCAGATTGTCGTCATAGTGTGAGATGATCAAAAAAACATATTGACATGCTATGTATACTAATGTATGATTATAACAACGTTACAATATAATTCTGTATAGTTCTGTGGGGTGTTCATGATATGAAGAAAGTGTTCTCATTGCTATTGGCTGTTTGCCTGCTCGGAGCGGCAACTCTTATGGCTGGCTGCGGCCAGACTGGCTCTTCGGATACGAAGAGTTCCGGGCAGCGTGTGCTGCGCGTCGGCATGGATGCGAGCTATCCGCCGTTCGGCTCACAGAATCAGGAGACGAAGGACTATGAGGGCTTCGATGTCGATATCATCCGAGCCATCGGTGAGGCAGAAGGCTTTGACGTAGAGATCAGCAACCGCTCCTTTGACGGCCTGATCCCGGCTTTGCAGGCTAAGGAAATTGATGTCGCGATCAACGACATCACAATCACGGATGACCGCAAGCAGTCGGTGGATTTCTCGAAGCCGTACTACATCGCAGGCCTCGGTGTCGTCACGCGGGCGGACAATGACACGATTCACACAGCAGAGGATCTGCAGGGCAAGACGCTCGGCGTCTCGATCGGCTCGACAGGCGAGGAGGCCGCGCGCAAGATCCCCGGCGCCAATGTGCGCGTATTCAATGCCATCAATGAGGCGTTTCTCGAGGTACAGAACGGCGGCGTCGATGCTGTTGTCAACGACATCCCGACGAATGAGTACTATGTGAGCCATGCAGGCAATAAGAAAGTCCGCTCGGCAGAGGTGGCCTTGACGAAGGAAGACCTCGGCATCGCCGTGCTCAAGGGGAATACCGAGCTCCTGACGAAGATCGATGACGGTCTCGCGAAGATCAAGGCGAACGGCAAGTTCGCGGAGATCTACGAGAAGTGGTTCGGCAAGCAGCCGCCGCAGGAATTGCTGCAGTAATGGAAAAGACAATGGAAAAGACAGAAGGGGACGGAGATTTATGGATACGGTTGCACGCAATCTAGAGAGATACCCGCTGCTCGTGCTCGACGGTGCCTTTGGCACGGAGCTCGCGCGGCGCGGTTTTGACACGAATGATGAACTCTGGTCGGCCAAGGCACTCTTCGAGAAGCCGGAGCTCGTCGAGGCTGTTCACCGTGACTACTACGAGGCCGGTGCAGATGTCTCGACGAGTGCGAGCTATCAGGCGACGGTTGAGGGCTTCGAGAAGAAGGGCTTCACGCGCGAGCAGGCAAAAGAGCTCATCGTGCGCTCAGTCCGCCTCGTGCAGCAGGCGCGCGATGCGTTCTGGCAGCAAAAGGCGAAGCGTGCAGGCCGCCCGCAGCCGCTAGCAGCCGCCTCGGTCGGCCCGTATGGCGCCTATCTCGCTGACGGCTCGGAGTACCGCGGCGACTACAGGGCGAGCCGCGCAGAGCTTGCAGATTTCCATGCGGAGCGCCTCGACATCCTCGTCGCGGCTGAGCCGGACATCCTGGCCTGCGAGACGATGCCTCTGCTCGATGAAGCGCTGGCCATCCTCGCGGACTTGCACCACTACCCAGACATGGGGGCCTGGATCTCGTTCTCGTGCAAGGATGAGGCGCACACCTGCGGTGGCGATGCCATCGCAGACTGCGCGCGGCTGCTCGACAAGGAGCGCCAGGTCACAGCCATCGGCGTCAACTGCACGGCACCGCAGTACGTGGCCGACCTCATCCGCAATATCCGCGTGCACACCACGAAGCCCGTCGTCGTCTACCCGAATACAGGCGAGACGTATGATGCGGTGACAAAGACGTGGCACGGCAGCCCTACGCCGTATCGCGACTTTGTGCGTCAGTGGTACGAAGCGGGCGCACGCCTCATTGGCGGCTGCTGCCGCACGACGCCGGACGATATCCGCGGCATTGCCGCCTTCCGCGCCAGCCTGCAGAAGTGAACAGAATGAAGCAAGAGAAAAGCGGCACCGCATGGGTGCCGCTTTTTTATGATTTGGGCAGGCGAACCGTGAAGGCTGTGCCATCTTCTGGTGTAGATGTGGCAGAGATCGTGCCGTGGTGGATCGCTACATACTGCTGGGCGAGTGCAAGGCCGAGGCCGGAGCCGCGCTGGGAATCGGCTGCACCTTGGGCAGATTGGCTTTGGTAGAACTTCTCGAAGATGTGTGGCAGCTCTTCGGCGGGAATGCACGGGCCGTCATTGGCGACGCAGAGCTCGATGCAGTCGGGCTGCTCGTTGACCGTCAGGCAGATGTGACTGCCGTCACCTGAGTGGCGGCTGGCGTTGACGAGCAGATTGCCGATGACCTGCCGCATGCGGTCCGCATCGAGTGGCAGCATGGTCAGATGTGCAGGAATCTGGCATTGGAGCTGCTGTGCTCTCTCGTCTAAGAGCGGCTGGATGAGCATGGCGCTCTGGCGCGCGAGTTGGCCGAGGTCGGTCAATCGCAGGTGCAGGCGGAGTTCATGGACAGCGGCTAGCGAGAGGTCGCGCAGGTCGGTCACGAGGCGGTTGAGCCGCATGACTTCTTCCTGCATGGCAAAGAGGCGTTCTGGCGTCGGCTCGGTGACACCGGTCGTCATGTTCTCGAGGGTGCCCTGCAGGACGGCGAGCGGCGTGCGCAGTTCGTGCGTGATGCTCGCGAAGAAGTCGCGCTGTGCCTGTTCGTTCTGCGAGAGCTTCGCGGCCATTCGGTTAAAGACGGTGGCCAATTGGCCAACCTCATCGCGCGAGCCGACAGGGACGCGCTGGTTGAAGTGGCCGCGCTCCACAGCCGCAGCGGCTTTCGTGAGGCGGCGCAGCGGCCTCGTGATGCCTGCGGCAAGGACAGAGGTGATGATGAGCCCCATCAGGATGAAGAAGAGGCCAACCCACCAGAGCGACTGGTGGACGGAGTGGATGAACATCGTCTCGGCCGGCCCGTGGTCCATGACGGCGAGATGCAGGGCGATGTAATCGCCGAAGGCCGTCTCCATCTGCGCGTTTGTCAGGACAATCAGGCTGCAGACGGTGAAGGCCAGGAGCAGAAAAGTGCTGCCGGCGAGCTTGAGCTGGATGCTGTGGCGGTCAAACATCGATGTTTCCTCCCAGTTTGTAGCCGATGCCGTACACCGTCTGGATGTACTTTGTCCCGGGAGCTGCAGATTCCATCTTGCGGCGCAGGTTGCGGATGTGAGCATCGACGGTCCGCTCGTAGCCCTCGAAGGCAAAGCCGTGCGTGGCCTCGAGCAGCTGCAGGCGGTTGAAGACCTGCTCGGGATGGCGCAGGAAGAGCTCGAGCATTGAGAACTCGATCGGTGTCAGGGAAAGCTTGCTTCCGCCGATGGATGCCGTATGGCGGCGGATATCGAGAACGAGGTTCTGGCAGTGGAGCAGAGAATCTTCCTGCGTGCTGCCAGGATCTTGCTGGGTGCGCCTCAAGATGGCCTTCATGCGGGCGGCGAGCTCGCGCATGCTGAAGGGTTTGACGAGGTAATCGTCAGCGCCGAGCTCGAGCCCGAGAAGTTTATCGACTTCGTCGTCACGGGCCGTCAGCATGAGGATCGGGATCTGCGAGGTCTGGCGCACGCGGCGGCAGACCTCCATGCCGTCGAGGTGCGGCATCGTGAGGTCGAGGATGATGATGGAGGGGTGGCATCTCGTGACGGCCTTCAGTGCCTCGATGCCGTCTGCTGCTTCATGCGTCTGCCAGTTCTCCTTCTGGAGGAAGTCGACGAGCACGCGCCTAAGCTGTGCGTCATCATCGACAATCAAGACACTTCGTTGCATGTGTTCCATCCTTTCTGCAATAGGGTATCTGGAAGCGGTTTGAAACTCCGTCTGTTCCTGCCTTTGCGTGACGATAGGGAGAGCAAAGCTCTCCCTTGGCAATCAATTGTGGTCCATATGCATGGAATCGTGGTGCATGCTGCTGCCCATGCCTGTCTGGTCCATGTGATGCATGTGTCCCATGTGCTGCATCTCCGTCTGCGGCATTGGCGGCTGCCAGCCCGAGAGTGTCGGGTCGACCATGCCGAAGATCATCGCAATGTGGCTGACGACGAGGAAGCTGATGAGCAGCAGGATGTGGTGCCACTGGCGCTTGGCCGACGGTCCACCGAAGAGGCCGAGCTCCTGCAGGGCAATCGCGCCGAGCGGCAGAACACCGGCGAGATACGCGGCAATGGCGAGCTCGTCAATCCAGCCGCGCAGCGAGATGCCCGGGAGGATGTGCAGGACGAAGTAGAGGAACACGCCGAGAAAGTAGAGCCCGAGGGCGATGCCGAGGCCGTGACTGAGCCGTTTCCAGCCCGCGCTCTGCTCCGGCCTTGCGAGAATGAAGAGCTCTGCCGCTGTCAGGAGCTCCGCCATTGCGACGGGCAGCACCATGAAGGCGATGAGGTTCCAGGGCTGGTTGCTCATGAGCACTTCCATGTAATTCGTCATCATCATAGAGAAAACCTTCCTTTCGTTTCTAGCACGATTGTTCATAACCATCTGATGCAACCAGTATATGCAAAGACTGTGCAGAAGATATGGCGAGATTGTGAAGAAAATGTGAAGATTTTGCAGGAGAGGAGGCGGCAGAGCGGCGGAAAGTGTGTTATCATAGGCAATAGTTGGCTATAAGCAATGCAGAAAGGATTGTATACGATGACCAGTACGAGACATGTCCGTGTTACCTGCCCCAGCTGCCATGCACAGGGTGATTTTACGGTCTACAAGAGCATCAACACGAAGGAGAGCCCGGCGCTCAAGGCGAAGGTGCGCGATGGTTCGCTCTTCCAGTTCGTCTGCCCGCAGTGCGGGATGAAGACGACGGTTGACTATCCCTTCCTCTACCATCAGCCGGAGGATCACTACATGATCAACTACGGCAAGCTTGAGGATGGTGCCAAGGCGCTCGAGATGCTGCGCGGCAAGGGCGTCGCGCTCAAGGACTGGGCGACGGAGATGGAAAAGACGACGCGCCCCTACGTGCTGCGCGCCGTTGACGACCGCCTGGCCTTCCGCGAGAAGCTCTTCATCTTTGATGCAGGACTCGACGACCGTCTCGTCGAGATCTACAAGTTCATGGTCTGCTACCAGTACGCGGCGGCTGGCAAGGCGCAGGGCGGGGAGCACGCCTACTTCTACACAGACTCGAAAGGCCATCACCGCATCCAGCTCGTGCGCGGCAAAGAGACGCTCGGGCTCGCGGATTTCCCGCGCAAGATCTACAACCAGATCCACGCGGAGTACGCAAAGAAGCTCGGCGATATCCGGAAGGCGGAGCCTGTGGTGGATGAGGCGTGGGCGAGGAAGTTCCTGACGGAGCAGGGGCAGCTTTGATCCTGTGGCGTACGCGTCGCATCATGCATGTCGGCCTTGGCCGATGGCGGAGATATCCATGTCGGGGTCGATGAGGATGTGGTAGTCGGGGTAGGCGGCCTGGACTTCTTCGTGCAGTTCTTTGAGGATGGTCTGCAGGTCGTTGCCGAAGCGCACGACGACGTCGAAGCGCATCTCTTTCTTGGCCCGGTCGACGTAGAAGCCGTGGACCTGCAGGGCGTAGGGATGTGCCATGACGATCTTGTAGATGGCCTTGCGGATGGGGGTGGCGCCCTGGTCTTTTGCGTTGTAGGAGTAGACGCTGACGCCCATGAGGCGCACGCCGGTGGCCTCGAAAATCTTGTCGTGGATGCGACGGGTCAGGCGGTCGGCTTCTTCAACGCTCATGGTGTCGGGCAGCTCGATGTGAACGGAGGCGTAGTTGCGTCCGGGGCCGTAGTTGTTCATCATGAGGTCGTAAGCACCGCGGATTTCAGGCTCGCTGGCGAGCAGCCCCTTGATTTTGCGCACAAGGGCGGGGTCCGGCCGCTCGCCCAGGATGTCGTTGAGCGTCTCGCGCATCATGTCGATGCCGGACTTGATGATGAAAGCCGCGATGACGACGCCGACGTATGCCTCGAGTGAGATGCCCGTGCCGAGATAGATGAGTGCCGAGATGAGGACCGAGAAGGACAGGATGGCGTCAAACAGGGCATCGGCCCCGGAGGCCTCGAGTGCGCCTGATTCAGCGGCCTGGCCCTGGCGTTTGAAATAGCGGCCGAGCACGATCTTGACGATGACGGCCACGGCGATGATCACGAGCGACAGGGCACTGTAGTCGGCCGCTTCTGGCTCGATGATCTTCTTGCCCGATTCCCAGAGCGAGGTCAGGCCCGCGTAGAAGACGATGGCCGCGATGATCATGGCGCTCAGGTACTCGATGCGGCCATGGCCGAATGGATGCTCCTTGTCTGGTTTGCGCCCCGCGAGCTTGGCACCGACGACCGTGATGACGGACGACAGGGCATCTGACAGATTGTTGACCGCGTCGAGCAGCACAGCAATGGAATTCGCCGTGATGCCGACGGCCGCCTTGAAGGCCGCGAGCAGGATGTTGACGATGATGCCGATAACACTCGTGCGCACGATGATGCGTCCGCGCATCGCCATCTCTTCTTTGATTGGTATAGTTGCATGATTCTCTGTCATGTTGTCGCTCCTTTCTTGGCACGTCATGCGCGCCAAAGTGAATCACAAGAGATACTTTCTTGATGATAGCACAGATGAGATAAAAGAAAAAGGGAAGGTTCTTGCAGCAGTAATTTGCCTGTGGCAAATCAGGAACAATAGTCTTATAATAGAGGAAACGCTATATTACGATGAGACTGGACAGATAGGGGAAATGATGTGTCATGAAAGGATACAAGAGTGTACTCATAAAGGATACGACGCGAGAGGAGCGCGAGGAGATCGTGCGGCGGTCGCTCTCCTGTGAATCGGGTTGCGAGAACTGCTCCGGCTGTGCCCTGGGGGTCGGAGACCCGTTCAAGATGTATCAGCCGTATATCGAAGGAAAGGAAGAAATCCGCGATATCAATCGCCGGTTCAATGCAAGCTATGGAATCCACTGAGAAAAGTCTGCTGTTAGGCACGCCAGGCGATTACCGGCCGATGGCCTATCATGAGCCGTTCACGGACTCGTACCGCGGGTTTGATATCGAACTAGCCTGGCGCATCGCTGCGGAGCTCGGCTACGAGGTGGTGTTCAAGGAGATTTCCTGGGATA
The DNA here is from genome assembly GCF_928722185.1 of Mitsuokella jalaludinii. Classification (NCBI taxonomy): domain Bacteria; kingdom Bacillati; phylum Bacillota; class Negativicutes; order Selenomonadales; family Selenomonadaceae; genus Mitsuokella; species Mitsuokella jalaludinii. The sequence goes on along the minus strand of NZ_CAKMXA010000001.1, from coordinate 678,315 downwards.
TGCTAGCCCACGAGGCCAAGACGGATGCTTTTGACATGGCAATCGGCGGCATATCCCGCACGCCGCAGCGCAAAGAAGAGCTGATCCTGTCAGACAGCTACCTTGAGACGGGCAAGACAATCCTCTGCCGCGAGGCCGACGCGGCGCGCTTCGGCAGTCTGGCCGATGTTGATCGCCCGGGGGTCCGCGTTTTGTATAATCCTGGCGGCACGAATGAGGATTTCGTCAAAACGCATCTTCATCATGCCGACTGCCGTGTCTTTGCCAGGAATGCCGCTATCCCGGACTGCATCGCAGCGGGCAAGGCGGATGTCATGATCACGGAGACGGTGGAGGCAGCCTTCTACACGCGGCAGGTGCCAGCTCTGGCCGCACCGCTCCTGGCGCATCCCTTCACGCGTGAGGCATTCTGCATCGTGATGAGCCGGAAGCGTGCCGATATGGTCAGGGTGGTCAATCTCGTCCTAGCCGATTTCCGTGCGAGGGGCATCTTGCAGGGGATGGCAAAGCGTTATTTTGATTATTGACTGTTGGTATGGTAGAGGAAGGATGACGATATGAGAGCGATTGTTGTCGGTGCGACAGGTGCCGTCGGGCGCGACCTCGTGGAGGCGCTCTGCGCCGACCCGCGCTATACAGAGGTGCGCACCTTCACGCGCCGCGAACTCGGTGTCGATGACCCGAAGCTGCGGCCGTACGTCGTTGATTTTGAGCGCACGGAAGGCTGGCATGATCTCGTGCAGGGGGATGTCATCTTCTCGGCGCTCGGCACCTCGAAGAAGCAGGCGGGCTCGAAGGAGGCGCAGTATCACATCGACCACGACTACCAGCTGATGTTCGCGACCTTCGCGAAGCAGAACGGCGTCCGTCACATGGTGCTCGTCTCGTCAGCTGGTGCCGATACAGGCTCTTCGTTCTTCTACATGAAGCTCAAGGGCGTCATCGAGAGGGACGTGGAGGCGCTCGGCTTTGCGGGCCTGACCATCGTGCAGCCTCCCTCTCTCATCCGCAAGCACGCGAAGCGGCCGCTCGAGACGATTTCTGTCAAGGCCCTCCAGGCGCTCAATGCCATCGGCCTCTTCAAGAGCATGGCTCCCATCTCGACGGAGATCGTCGCGCAGTGCATGGCCGAAGTGGGGGGCGAGCCCTTCGAGGGTGTGCGGCGCATCAGCAAGCAGGCCATCCGCCGCTTCGCCCAGTCGAAATAAAATGAAATAAATCAAGAAGGTTTTCTTCGTCGAGATTGAGCGGCCAGATGCTGGCCGCTTTTTTCTAGGCTGTTTATGTAAAATTTCATATAAATATTTACATAAAACTATAGCCAAATATGCTGTAAGCTGCAATAAGGCGAGAAAATAATGGCAATATCACGCTGTAAAAAGGCTATAATCCGCGAAAAGTCTCGATTTCACAACGAAATAAGATAGTTTTCTCTAAAATCATGTAAAATAATATCTAAATTTTTATTGATTTATTTTATTCCATGGTGTATAATGACCTTGTCAACGAAAAGAAACGCAAACGATAGAGAAAAGGAGAGATTGTGATGAAGAAACGCGGTGTGCTTCATGCAGAGCTTTCGCGCTGCATTGCGGCGCTGGGTCACAAAGATCTGTTCATGATCGGTGACGCAGGCATGCCGATTCCTCCAGGTGTCGAAATCATTGACCTGGCTGTGACGGCTGGTGTGCCGACATTCCGTCAGGTACTCGATGCGGTGCTCACGGAGGCCGAGGTCGAGGGCTATTACCTGGCTGACGAAATCCGGACCAATAATGAAGAGCTTCATGCCTATCTGCAGCAGAAGCTAAAAGATGTGCCGGCCGAGTACATGCCGCATGACGAACTCAAGGCATTGTCGGCCAAGGCCAAATTCGCGATACGGACCGGGGAGTTCTCGCCGTATCCCAATGTGATCCTGCGGGCCGGTGTCGTCTTCTGAGCAAAGCTACCCGCTGTCGTTGCGCGTTCCGCCTGCTTCGTTTAGAATGAATAGGAGAAAGAAGGAGGCTGGAACCGTGAAAATCAATATCAAGAAACTGAGTGAGCTGTCGGGGTTCTCGGCAGCGACCGTATCGAATGCCCTGAATGGCAAGCGCGGCGTCAATCATGAGACGGCACAGCAGATCCTGGCGTTGGCCAGAGAGTACGGCTATGTGCCCGCGAGCCGCATCCAGAGCATCCGACTCGTGACGTACCGCGACAGTGGCGAGGTCTTTTCGGACGCGCCGTTCTTCTCGGATCTCATCGAGAGTATCGAGAACGAGAGCCGCCGCAACGGCTATGAGACAAAGCTCGTGAACCTTTACCGCCGCGAGGCGGATTACGAGCAGCAGGTCGAGGACCTGTTGGGGGATACATCCTCGGCCATCCTGCTGGTCGGTACGGAGCTCAGTGAGAAGGACGCCAAGGTGTTCCTGACGGCACAGGTGCCGCTTGTGCTGCTCGACTGTGCCTTCGAGAACCTGCCGTTCCAGTGCGTGCTCATGGAGAACGAGAACGCCGTGGCAGAAGCGGTGCGCTACCTCATCGCGCAGGGCCACACGAAGATCGGCTACCTCTACGGCAGTGTCCGCACGCGAAATTTCACCTGCCGTGCCAACGGTTACCGCCGGGCGCTGCTTGAGCAGGATCTGCCGATTGCCGATTCGTTCCAGTTCGAGATGCCGGTCTCGATCACGGGCGCCTACGAGGCGTTTGGCCATCTTCTCGACGAGGGGCGGGAGATGCCGACGGCTCTGTTTGCCGACAACGACATGATCGCGCTCGGCGCCATGCAGGCCCTGCAGAACCACAAGTACCGCGTGCCGGAGGATATCTCCATCATCGGGTTTGATGACATCGCGTTCAGTGAGGTCTGCGCGCCGGGGCTCACGACCATTCATGTCTACAAGAAAGAGCTCGGACAGGCGGCTGTGCGCCGCCTGCTCGAACTCATCCGCGAACCGGGACAGGCGAAGATGCGCATCCAGGTTTACAACAAGCTGATCGAAAGAGGGAGTGTCGCCCGGCCGCGCGCCGAGTGATGCGATATAGAGTATAGGAGGATTTTTCCATGAAGATTGCAGTGATTGGGTCGACGATGATGGACATCGTCTCGTACACAGATGAGATGCCGCAGGCCGGCGAGACGCGCCGCGTCAGCGGCTTCCACATTGCCAGCGGCGGCAAGGGGGCCAACCAGGCCATCGCCGCGGCCAAGCTCGGCGCAGATGTCGTGATGATGACCGCGGTCGGCGATGACATGTTCGGCGAGCAGTCACGCAGGAATTTCCAGGATCATCATATCGACATGAGCCTCGTCAAGACGGCAGAGGGAACGTCGAACGGTATCGCGACGATTGTCGTCGATGCCACGGGCCAGAATCGCATCCTCATCAATCCGGGAGCCAACGAGAAACTCAGTCCCGCAGACATCGAGGCGGCTGGCGATGAACTCTCGACGTGCGGCCTCTTCGTCCTGCAGCTCGAGGTCCCGCTCGAGACGGTCTATGCGGCCATCCGCTTTGCCAAGGCACACGGCATCAAGGTCCTGCTGAATCCGGCACCGGCCAGCCGCGATCTCTCGCTCGACATGGCCTGCCAGTGCGATTTCTTCGTGCCGAATGAGACGGAGCTCTCCATCCTCGTCGACAAGCCGGTCGATACGGTTGAGCAGGTCCGCGAGGCGGCAGAGAGCCTCGTCGAGCGCGGCCTGACGAATGTCATCGTCACGATGGGCAGCCGCGGCTCGCTGCTCGTCACGTCAGAGGAAACGCAGCTCGTGCCGTCGCTCAAGGTCGATGCGGTCGACAGTACGGGCGCGGGCGATGCCTTCATCGGCTGCTTCGTCGATACGTATGCGCGGACCGAGGATGTGCTCGGCTCGATGCAGCGCGCTTCCCGCTACGCGGCGCTCAGCGTCACGCGCAAGGGCACGCAGGATTCGTACGCCGATGCCAAAGAGTTTGCCGCATTCCTTGACGCTTGACGTCTGCATCCCAATCGGTTCAGGAGGAAATTTTTCATGGAAAAACAAGAAATCATCCAGTATGACAACGGTTATATCAGCAAGACACCGATTTTCCAGTTTATCCTGCTCTCGTGTCTCTTCCCGCTTTGGGCGGCGGCCGCGAGCCTCAACGATGTCCTGATCACGCAGTTCAAGAGCGTCTTCGCGCTCAGCGACTTCGCGAGTGCCCTTGTGCAGAGCGCCTTCTACAGCGGGTACTTCCTGATCTCCATCCCGGCTTCCATCGTCATCCGCAAGACGACCTATAAGACGGCCATCCTCACGGGCCTCGGCTTCTATATCGCCGGCTGCTGCCTGTTCTTCCCGGCTTCGCACATGGCGACGTACACGATGTTCCTCGTTGCGATCTTCGCCATCGCCATCGGCCTCGGCTTCCTCGAGACGTCGGCCAACACCTACAGCACGATGCTCGGACCGGAGAAGAACGCGACGCTGCGCCTCAACATCAGCCAGACGTTCCAGCCAATCGGCGCGGTCAGCGGCATTCTGCTCGGCAAGTACCTGATCTTCCAGGAAGGTGAGAGCATGCATTCGCAGCTCGCCTCGATGGATGCCGTCCAGGCCGCTGCCTTCAAGATGGAGATGCTGCAGCACACGCTGGAGCCGTACCACGTCATGATTTACATCCTGCTCGCCGTCTTCGCGCTGTTCGCCATCACGAAATTCCCGAAATGCAAGGTCAAGTCGGCTGCCGAGAAGGTGCCGGGCATGGGCGAGACGCTCTCGTACCTCGCGAAGAATAGCCGCTTCAAGAAGGGCATCGTCGCACAGTTCCTCTACGTCGGCATGCAGGTTGCCGTCTGGTCCTTCACGATTCGCCTTGCACTCCATCTCAATCCGAGCTTCAATGAGCGCATGGCCGCTGACTTCATGGTCTACAGCTTCATCTGCTTCTTTGTCGGCAAGTTCATCGCGAACTTCCTCATGACGCGCTTCTCGGCCAACAAGGTCCTCGTGGTCTACTCCATCATCGGCTGCCTCGTCCTGCTCTACACCTCGTTTGTACCGGATATGACAGCGCTCTGGGCTGCTGTCTCGGTCAGCCTGCTCTTCGGACCGTGCTGGGCGACGATCTATGCCAAGACGCTCGAAGCCGTCGAGAAGAAGTATACGGAGACAGCTGGTGCCATCGTTGTCATGTCAATCGTCGGCGGCGCCTTCGTGCCGGCCATCCAGGGTTTTGTCTCGGATGTCACGGGCTCGATGCAGTTCTCCTTCATTGTCAACCTCTTCTGCTTCCTCGCCATCGGCCTCTACTTCCGCGGTGAAGCCAAGATTGAGGCGGCAGAGGAGAAAGAATCGGCTGCCGCTGAGTCGCAGGCCTGATTGCACCATATCTCGCTCCATTGACAATCAAGTGTATTCATGGGCCATCCATATGGAATGGACATTCATACTGCTCCGATGAGGAGCGGTATTTTTTTACCTGTAAACCTATTGACATGATATGTTTACATTTGCTATGATAGAAGCGTGAGTTAAAACATATATAATTAATATGTTTTACAACTAAACAGAGAATGAAGTGTGCAGAAAAGCAAAGAGAAGGAACAGGAGGAGTTTTTATGCGAAATCGCTGGCTCATCGCGTTGGCGGCTATCGGCATCCACATCTCAATCGGCAGCGTCTATGCCTGGAGCGTCTTGACGCGTCCCATCATGGCGGAGATGGGCATCACGCTCTCGGAGACGACGGGCGTCTTCTCGACGGCCATCCTCTTCCTCGGCATCACGACGTGCTTCCTCGGCAATTTTGTCGAGAAGATCGGGCCGAAGAAGAGCGGCCTTCTTTCAACGGCGTTCTTCGCTCTGGCGATGTTCGGCACGTATCTGGCGATTTCCTGGCACACCCTGCCGCTCGTCTATCTCTTCTACGGCGTGCTCGGCGGCGTGGGCATCGGCATCGGCTATATGGCGCCTGTGTCGACGCTCATCTGCTACTTCCCACACAATCGCGGCCTGGCGACGGGACTGGCCATCATGGGCTTTGGCTTTGCGACACTGTTCGCCGGGCCGACGATGCAGCAGGTCACGGCGACCTTCGGCATCGCTGAGAACTTCCTGATCATGGGTGCGCTCTACGTGGCCATCATGCTGGCGGCCTCGCTTTACCTCAAGCCGCCTGCGGACAGCATGGCCTGCACGCACGCGAAGACACTGGTCGAGACGGGGCCGACGGCTGCTGATGCGCTCAAGACATGGCAGTTTGCCTCGCTCTGGTGGGTCTTCTTCGTCAACATCGCCTGCGGCATCGCGCTCTTTGCCCTTGCGGCACCGATGGCGCAGGATGTCATCGGTATGGAGCCGGGCACTGCGGCGGCGATGGTCGGACTCATCGGTCTCTTCAATGGGGGCGGCCGCTTCATCTGGTCGACGGTCTCGGATTACATCGGCCGCGGCCGCATGTACGCGCTGTTCTTCCTCATGGAGATCATCGCCTTCTGGCAGCTCGGCAACACGCGTGACGCCTTCCTGTTCCAGGCGATGATCTTCCTGATTACGAGCTGCTCGGGCGGCGGTTTCTCCGTCATGCCGGCCTACCTGACGGACCTTTTCGGCACGCGCCTCCTGGGCGCTGTGCACGGCCGCATGCTGACGGCCTGGGCAGCAGCGGGCATCGTCGGCCCGATGCTCGTCTCGTGGCTGCGCGTCCAGACGGGCGGCTACACCGTCCCGCTGCTCTTCTTTGCAGGCTGTTTCGTGCTGAACTTCATCATCGCGCTCGTATTGCAGCGCTTCGGCATCACCAGTGCGGCCGCGCGTTTCCATGCCACAGCTTGACAAAAGCGCGAGGAGCCAGTATGATAGGAAATAAGAAAATATACCATTTATATATGTTTTACTGATATTAATCTGGAGAGCAGGATACAGGAGGGTATTATGGCGGAAGAGAAACACACGCATCATCACGAGCATGATCATGACCATGAGCACGGTCATCACCATCACCACGAGGAAAGCCCGCTGAAACCGGGTGAGCATCCGGACTGGCGCACGCACGTCCATGCGCCGGGCGAGCATCACGAGATCGGCGTCAACGACTACATGACGGCTGTCGCCGCCTATCGCAAGACGTTTGCCTCGAAAGAGGATGTCCTCGAGCAGACACCGGACCCGGCTGTGCGCGAGATGATCAAGTACCTCGGGCAGCTCGGCCACGAGACAATCTTCGATCGCTTCGACCAGCAGAAGCCGCAGTGTACGTTCGGCCTTGCCGGCGTCTGCTGCAAGAACTGCAACATGGGGCCTTGCAAAATCACGAAGAAGAGTCCGCGCGGCGTCTGCGGTGCGGATGCCGATGTCATCGTGGCCCGCAACCTGCTGCGCAGTGCGGCCGCAGGCGTCGCCCAGCACGGCGCACATGCCCGCGAGCTCCTGCTCTCGATGAAGTTCGTCGCAGAGGGGCGCCTCAAGCTGCCAATCCTCGGCGAGAAGAAGCTCCGCACGGTATCGAAGGCATTCGGCCTCGAGACGGAAGGGAAGTCGGCCCGCGAGCTCACGGGCGAGCTCGCCGACATCCTGCTCGAGGACCTGAGCCGCGCTGTTCCTGATGACTACAAGACCATCCGCGCGATGGCGCCGAAAGAGCGCCAGGATGTCTGGGACAAGCTCGACATCATCCCCATCAGCGCCTACAACGAGGTCTTTGACGCCTATCACCGCACGGCTGTCGGCACGGACGGTGACTGGGAGAGTCTCATGCAGGAATTCCTGCGTTGCGGCCTTGCATTCTGCTTCACGGGTGTCGTCGCGGCGAACATCGGCACGGATGTGCTCTTCGGCAATGGCCACCGCGCGACCTCGAAGGTCAACATCGGCGCGCTCAAGGAGGGCTGGGTCAACATCGCCGTGCACGGCCATCTGCCTACACTCGTCAGCGAGATTGTCCGCGTCGGCCGCACGCCGGAGATGATCGAGCTTGCCAAGGCGCATGGCGCAGAGGGCATCCAGTTCTACGGCGTCTGCTGCTCCTGCCTTGCGGCCATGTACCGCTACGAGGGCGTCATCCCACTCTCGAATGCTGTCGGCGCTGAGCTCGTGCTCGGCACGGGTGCACTTGACCTCTGGTGCGCCGACGTCCAGGATGTCTACCCGGCCATCATGGATGTGGCCCGCTGCTTCAAGACGACTGTCGTCACGACGTCGGAGAATGCCCGCCTGCCGGGCGCGGAGCACTATGCCTACGACCATCATCATTCGAACGTCGAGGATACCGAGAAGATTGCGCGCAAGATTGTCACACGCGCCATCGAGAGCTTCGCGGAGCGCCGCGACATCCCCGTGCACATCCCGAAGTACGAGGTCACGGCTGAGGTTGGCTTCACGGCGGAGAACGTCGCCGAGCAGTTCGATGGCTTCAAGGGCCTCTACGAAGCGCTCAAGGACGGCCGCATCCGCGGCATCTGCAACATCGTCGGCTGCTCGAATCCGCGCGTCGTCTACGAGCGCGCTACGCTCGATGTCGCGCGCACGCTGATCCAGAACAATATCCTGATCCTGACGAATGGCTGCGCCTCGTTCCCGCTGCTCAAGATGGGACTCTGCAGCAAGGACGGGGCAGAGGAGGCCGGCGCCTCGCTGAAGGCCTTCCTCAAGGAATACGATCTGCCTCCTGTCTGGCATGTTGGCGAATGCGTCGACAACACGCGTTCGTCTGCCATCTTCGGCGGTATTGCAGCCGTTGCGGGCAAGGCAATCAAGGATATGCCATACGCCTTCTCGAGCCCGGAGTGGTCGAATGAAAAGGGACTGGATGCTTCGCTGGCGTTCCGCCTGTTCGGCGTCGACTCCTACCACTGTGTCGAGCCGCCTGTCCAGGGCTCGACGAATGTGGAGAATTTCCTCAAGCGTGATACGAGAGAGCTGCTCGGCTCTGTCATGCACGTCAATGTCGACCCGATCGCTCTCGGCAAGGAGATCGTCGCAGACATCGAGGCACAGCGCCAGAAGCTCGGCTGGGACTGAGCCCTGCTTTTATATCGAGACGGAAGAGACCTGCTGCACTGCGGCAGGTCTCTTTGCAGATTCTGCGCGAAAGCGATATACTAGAGGGGCAGATAAATCTTGCGGGGTGATTGTATGGCAAATGTCAAGACATATAAGATGGAGCCGGAGACGAGCGAGAAGCTCCAGAAAATCTGTGAGGAGCTCAACCTGACCTGGGATGGGACCTTCCAGACGCTCGCCAATCTCTACATGCAGCAGAAAGCCATCGGAGCGCTGCCGGAGCGCGGCATGGAAGTCAAGGAGTTCCAGAGCCTGCTCAACCGCGTCTCAGAGGCGTTCACATATGCGCTGACGGTCAATGCGGATGCGGAAGAGCGCATCCGCCAGGAATTCACCAAGAAATTCGCGGCGCAGCAGCAGGACCTCGCGGCCGAGAAGACGCGTGCCGAGATGGCCGCCAAGAGGGCAAAAGAGGCAGAGTTGCGCGCCCAGGAGCAACAGGGACAGGCAAAGACGCTGCGCGAAGAGCTGGAGAAGCTCACGCGGGAACTTGGCCATGTCAAGGAGGAGGCGCGTCTCGCGGCCAAGGCGCAGGCAGACTCACTGGCCGATAAGGAGCGGCTCAATGCCTTGCAGGCCCAGCAGCTCGCGGCCCTGAAACAGGAAGTTGAGGCCTGCCGCGATGCGGCAGCGGCTGCAAAGGAAATCCAGGAAAAGGCGGATGGACTGCAGCGCAGCCTCATGGCAGCAGAGCATGCGAAGGAGCAGGCCGAGAAGCAGGTGGCAGAGCTCCGCGCAGCTCTCGATGACAGAGAGCAGCAGATGAAGGCGCGCACCGACGCGCTTGAAGCACAGTACACACAGGAGAAGCACATGCTGCTCCTCAAGGCAGAGAATGAGCGCCAGTCGGCCGTGCTCGCGGTCAAGGCCGAATATGCCGCGCGCATCGAGTCCCTGCAGGAGAAGTACATGGCCAAGTATATGGCCAAGATGGAGGCTTCTTATGGCGTATCTGGAGCAGGCAGTGGAAACGTTCAGCCTGTGCAAAGGGAAAAGGAAGAAGCGGAAGATGCAGCCGTGAAAGAGGCATCCGGAAATCCAGCAGGAAAGGAGGGTGAAAGAGCATGAGGATCATGGAGAGCAGAGCGCAGATGAGAAAGGAAAAAACCATGGACAGGATTGGCGGGGCAACCGGTCTTGTCAGGCGGCTGATGCTGGGGAGCATCGTCTTGCTGGCGAGCATATCGCTGCTCGCGGGCTGCGGCCGGCAGCAGGCGGAGAGCCCGGAATCATCTTCTTCTGCAGATGTTGCTGAGTCATCATCCCGTGCAGGATCCTCCTGCGTCATTGTTGACGATGCTTTCTCGAACCTGCAGCTGACGGACCCGACGATACCTGTCTACGACAAGTACACGCTCTCGGAGCGCCGTGCGAAAGGCTTGACGACGACCATGCCAGATCTCACGCCGTATAAAGAGGGCAAGGTCGTCTACCTGACGTTTGACGACGGCCCCGACGAGAAGAACACGCCTGCCATCCTCGACATCCTCAAGGAGAACGGCGTCCAGGCGACCTTCTATGTGACGGGCCAGCATGCAGAGCTCCATCCCGATGTCCTGCAGCGCATCTATGCAGAGCACCATGCCATCGGCAATCACAGCTACGATCACGATTACAAGAAACTCTACGTCTCGCCGGAGACATTCCTCTCTGAGATGGAACGCACCGACGAGATCATCCACGGCATCCTCGGTGTTCGCCCTCTGATCCTGCGTGCGCCGGGCGGCGTTATTGGTCACTTCACGAAGGCATACGATCCGGCGCTCAAGGCGAGCGGTTACGTCGAGCATGACTGGAACGTCAGCTCGGCCGATGCAGCGCCGAACCATCCGGTCGCGCAGGACTTCATCGACAACATCGACAGTCAGACCGACAAGCCGGTGGCAGCGCATGCGGCCATCATCCTCATGCACTGCTCCGAGGGCCATGAGGAGACCGTCAAGGCACTGCCAGAGATCATCCGCATCCTCAAGGCGAAGGGTTATACCTTCGGCGTCATCACACCGATGACACCGCAGCCCTGGTGATGTACGCAGCATGGGAGAGCATTGAGCCGGATTTGCGAAAAAGAGCGGGCCTCTAGAAGGATAGAGCCCCGCTCTTGTCGTATATATACACTTATAATGAATGCAAGAACAAATCGTGTTATCTGGCTGGTCCGACAGTGCAAATGACGTCAAAGAGGCTGGATAGGGATTTGCGCTGGAGACGCGGATCGTTTCTGTGCAGGAGGACGGGCAGCGCTAGATGCCAGCAGAAGAATCATCATCCGGGACAAAGGGAGGAACGATGCATGAAGCTAAGTGAGAGCAGGCAGCAGTCCAAGAACATCATCATCACGGCCTGCGTATTCCTGATTGGACTCCTGTGCTGGGGGGTCATGCTGCAGGATCTCTACACAAAGCGCATCTTGTCCCTGCGCGAGCATTGCCGCCTCGACGCTGTCGTTTTTGCCGATGAACTCCAGCAGGACTTCTCGGAGGGAGAGTCTATCGTCAAGGCGCTGGCACTGACCATCGGCAACAGCCAGAATCAATCGGCAGAGGGCCTCGGACATGTGATGGAGATTGTCGCTAGCCGTACAGATATCCCCCTTGACAGTATCCTGCTCGCGCCGAATGGCGTGGTTGCGGCTGTTTATCCTGATTCGCGGAGCAGTGCACTTGGGTACGATATCTTTGCTGAACCCAAGCGCAAGCTAGCAATGCAGTACAGCCTGCAGGCGCATGCTTTTGCCGTGATAGGGCCGATAGAGACGACAGGCGGCGGGATGGTCATGGCTATCGTAAATCCAGTATTCCTGCATACGGCGGGTGACAAGGAATCATTGTGGGGATTTGCAAATGTCCTCGTCAAGGTGCCGGACATCTTCGCCAAGACAGTTGCCAATCTGGATCAATCTGGCTTGGCCTATCGACTCGAGAAGACGGGGGTCAGCCATGATGGTTATGTGACCATATTGGAGTCTGATGTACCGCCGACTGACCCCGTCAGCTACACCTTTTCTTACGGCGGCTGCCAGTGGCACATGCAGGTCGCCCCGAAAGACGGCTGGCAGGTCATGGGCCCCCTGAGCACGGCTGTCACTCTCGGCTTCCTGACCTTGATCATGCTGACGGTGCTGACATACGTTCTGCTCTACATGCGCGATAGGGAGAAACGTCTGCGCCGTCTGGCCATGACAGATCAGCTCACGGGGCTGCTCAACCGCCACGGCCTCGAGTCTGTGATCCAGGAGAGACTCAATCAGGATAAGATGGATCAGGCAATCTTTGTGCAGCTTGACATCGATGACTTCAAGCTCATCAACGATATCTTCGGCCACAGGATCGGCGATAAAGCGCTGCGTCACCTCGCTGTTATCATGCGCGTATTCTTTCCGCGCGAAGCCGTCTTAGCCCGCAACGGTGGTGATGAATTCATCATCGTGCTGCCGACGCGCACCATACCAGCGGCTGAGCGCATGGTGCGCGACTTTGTCAGCCTCAAGAAGGAGTTCAACTACAAGCAGATGGTCTATCAGTACACCATCTCGATGGGATATGCTGTCTATGCCGCCAATCAGGCAGATGGTAAGTCCCCGCTCGACGTGCTGCGCGATGCCGATACGGCCCTCTATATGGTCAAGCTGCGCGGCAAGAACGGCTGCTGCCGTTATGCACAGGGCATGGCGGCGACGCGCCGCGTGCAGATGGGCTTCTCGCTGCGCGATGTCGTCTTCAATCTGCCAGCTTCCATCCTGATCTACGATGCAGAGAGCGAGGAAATCCTCTTTGCCAATCAGGAACTCATCTCCCTGTTCGAGTGTGACGATCTCGATGACCTCCTCGCTTACACGAAGCGCAGATTCCGCGGCATCGTCCATCCTGATGACTATGAGCAGGTGGACACGAGCATCTGGCAGCAGGTCTACGCCTGCAACCTGAACAAGCGGGAGAAGGCCAACGATGCCGTAAACTACCGCATCGTCACGAAGCATGGCAGAGTGCGCTGGGTCATCGATCGCGGCCGCCTCGTCCAGAGCGATTTCTACGGGCGCATCTTCTATGTGATCCTCGTTCCCGATGAACGGATGGATGCCGCATCCGATAAAGCGGACCAATGACGAAGGATCCAGGCAATATGCTGTATACTGTCTTGATGATATCGCTCGCCTGTGATATAATGCAAAATATAAAGACACGCAACGAAGCGGCTATGCTCCCTGCGTGTCTTTTTCATTATCTCCACATGATGCAGTAGCTCAATCCAGTTCACGCCGTGTATATGCGAGGAGGATGCTTTATGATCAGTTTTCCATTATTCACCGAGCTTGAAGCCAAACGTGATGCCGTCAATGCAAAGTTCCACCGCGAGACGGAGCCGCAGCTCATCGAGCGCTTCCAGCAGTTCGGTTTTGTGCCGCGCGATGGAGAGGACGCGCACTACATGTCCTTGAAGGAGAAGAGCACGGGCAACCTCTACCTTTTGACCTGCAGTGCCTATGAGATCACCATCATGTTCGAGCACGTCCGGACGGGCGAGGCCATCAAGATCTGCGAGATCAGCAACTTCGCCCTGAGTGCCCATACCATCATGAACATCGTCATCGCCTCGATCGACAGTTGGCTCCAATACGGTGTCGTCTACGATTATCGCAAGGCACAGAACTTCGAGGACTACCTGATGAGGTAACGCGCATTTAGCACTTTTTAGCACTCGGCAGCACTTTTGTCGGTGGGGCTGTCTCGGACTGCCGTAATCATGCTATAATATCCTTGGCATCAAAAGCATCAATCTGTATCAGTCGATTGAAGAAAAGAGGAATAGCATGAAGAAAATCATTGCCGTGAGCCTGTTAGTCGTTGCCATGACTGCACTGCTGCTCGGCTGCGGTCAGGCAAAGCTGACATCGCAGGAAGTCAAGGGCGGCGTGACGAGCTTGCAGATGGACCTGCCGTTCACGCTCGAGCAGCAGCCGAAGGAAGAGACAGCGAAGTCGAACGACTATGTCAAGTCCATCACAGACAGCCGCATCACGCAGGCCAAGGGCATGGACTTTCACCTGATGCAGTTCACGACGTACGTCATGAACGCCGATAAGCTGAAGAGCGATGCGGCAAGCAAGGCTCAGTTCGAGCAGAAGGCGCTTAATGGCTATCTGACAGCCTTTGAGCAGAATGCCAAAGCGAGCGAGAACTCGCGCGATACCCGAAACATCACGATCTCGGGAAAAGATGCGAGTGTCACGACGATCCAGTGCAAGATGCGCGGTGAGGATGAAGTGATCAAGGTCGTCTTCCTTCCTCTGCCTGAGGAATACTGGTTCATCGCCTTCGCCTATCCGAAAGAGCATGAGAGCGATCAGGGAAAGCTCGCCGATAAGATCATCGAGAGCATCCAGGTCAAGGAATGACTGGCAAAAAAGTTGAGAGAATCAGGTATTTTTCAGATAAGTTGAGGTGTTTTTCAGATTGCCCTGTTACAATGCAATTGTCGATAGGGAAAGCCGATATCCCCAAGGGCTTCTCTACAAGACGTGAAGTGAATCCCACTTCCTCCATTTCTCTCTAAGATAAATGATTCTTTCCCAAAGAAGACGAGCAGCTGTTCATCCCACAGCTGCTCGTCTTCTTTTATCATTTTTCAAAAAAGGTGTTGACAAGCAGGGGCGAAGCGTGTAATATAATACAAGTCGCTGCGAGAGACACGGGAGCGGACAGATGAGAAGCCTTGAATGGCAAGCATCTGAAAGTGAAGAGTTTCGAGTTCAGACAAAAAAGAAATTTTAAAAATCTCTTGACAAACTGAACGGGCTGCGATAAAATAATAGATGTCGTAAGGAACGAAAAACAAACGATTCTGAAAAGACAAAGTTGTTCTTTGAAAACTAAACAATGCAACATGAATCATTTGTGATTCAAGCCAGATGTTTTTAAAAACATCGATTGATTATGAACATAAGCAATCGGCAATTTCTTTACTAAGCTTCATTTTTTGAAGGTTAGACCAAAAGATAATTAGAGCCAATCAAGGTTCTTCATAATTTTATGGAGAGTTTGATCCTGGCTCAGGACGAACGCTGGCGGCGTGCTTAACACATGCAAGTCGAACGAGACGATTGAAAGCTTGCTTTTGAGAGTCGAGTGGCAAACGGGTGAGTAACGCGTAGACAACCTGCCGTAAAGATGGGGACAACAGTTCGAAAGGACTGCTAATACCGAATGTTGTAGAGTTTCCGCATGGGGATCCTACTAAAGGTGGCCTCTACTTGTAAGCTATCGCTTTACGATGGGTCTGCGTCTGATTAGCTAGTTGGTGGGGTAACGGCCTACCAAGGCGACGATCAGTAGCCGGTCTGAGAGGATGAACGGCCACATTGGAACTGAGACACGGTCCAGACTCCTACGGGAGGCAGCAGTGGGGAATCTTCCGCAATGGGCGCAAGCCTGACGGAGCAACGCCGCGTGAGTGAAGAAGGGTTTCGACTCGTAAAGCTCTGTTGTCGGGGACGAATGTGGAGATGGTGAATAACCATTTCCAATGACGGTACCTGACGAGGAAGCCACGGCTAACTACGTGCCAGCAGCCGCGGTAATACGTAGGTGGCGAGCGTTGTCCGGAATTATTGGGCGTAAAGGGAGCGCAGGCGGGAAGGTAAGTCTATCTTAAAAGTGCGGGGCTCAACCCCGTGAGGGGATGGAAACTATCTTTCTTGAGTGCAGGAGAGGAAAGCGGAATTCCTAGTGTAGCGGTGAAATGCGTAGATATTAGGAGGAACACCAGTGGCGAAGGCGGCTTTCTGGACTGTAACTGACGCTGAGGCTCGAAAGCGTGGGGAGCGAACAGGATTAGATACCCTGGTAGTCCACGCCGTAAACGATGAATGCTAGGTGTAGGAGGTATCGACCCCTCCTGTGCCGGAGTTAACGCAATAAGCATTCCGCCTGGGGAGTACGGCCGCAAGGCTGAAACTCAAAGGAATTGACGGGGGCCCGCACAAGCGGTGGAGTATGTGGTTTAATTCGACGCAACGCGAAGAACCTTACCAGGGCTTGACATTGAGTGAAAGGGCTAGAGATAGTCCCCTCTCTTCGGAGACACGAAAACAGGTGGTGCATGGCTGTCGTCAGCTCGTGTCGTGAGATGTTGGGTTAAGTCCCGCAACGAGCGCAACCCCTATCCTTTGTTGCCAGCACGTAATGGTGGGAACTCAAAGGAGACTGCCGCGGACAACGCGGAGGAAGGCGGGGATGACGTCAAGTCATCATGCCCCTTATGTCCTGGGCTACACACGTACTACAATGGGATGGACAGAGAGCAGCGAAGCCGTGAGGCCAAGCGAACCCCATAAACCATCTCCCAGTTCGGATTGCAGGCTGCAACCCGCCTGCATGAAGTTGGAATCGCTAGTAATCGCAGGTCAGCATACTGCGGTGAATACGTTCCCGGGCCTTGTACACACCGCCCGTCACACCACGGAAGTCATTCACACCCGAAGCCGGCAGGCTAACCGCAAGGAGGCAGCCGTCTAAGGTGGGGGCGATGACTGGGGTGAAGTCGTAACAAGGTAGCCGTATCGGAAGGTGCGGCTGGATCACCTCCTTTCTAAGGAGTAAATGGACGCGAGTCCATGACTCTGGTCGGTCATCCGGCTGTTGCATTGTCTAGTTTTGAGGGAATAACCCTCATTGCACACTGAAAACTACACAGAAGAAATGAAATGTATCGAAATCATCGAGTCGCACGACAGTGTGAACAGAATGGTTAGAACGAACATTTTAGGATTCAAGCATAGACATCATATTTATATGAACCTATGGCATAACAAATAGTTAAGCTACAAAGGGCATATGGTGGATGCCTAGGCGTTCCGAGCCGATGAAGGACGCGATAAGCTGCGAAAAGTCATGGGGAGCCGCAAGTAGGCTTCGATCCATGGATTTCCGAATGGGGCAACCCGATACGAGTCATGTCGTATCATCCATGTGTGACATGGACGGCACACCCGGTGAACTGAAACATCTAAGTAGCCGGAGGAAGAGTAATCAAACGAGATTCCCTCAGTAGCGGCGAGCGAACAGGGAAGAGCCCAAACCGGACGTCTTCGGACGACCGGGGTTGAGGACCAGCATCAAGTCAGTCAGGGATAGTCGAACAATCTGGGAAGGTTGAGCACAGACGGTGAAACTCCGGTAGACGAAATCCAGAGCTGATGGGCTGGTATCCAGAGTACCACGAGACACGTGAAACCTTGTGGGAAGCAGGGTGGACCACCATCCAAGGCGAAATACTACGGAACGACCGATAGCGCATAGTACCGTGAGGGAAAGGTGAAAAGAACCGCGGGAGCGGAGTGAAATAGAACCTGAAACCGTATGTCTACAAGCAGTCGAAGCACTTTATATGTGCGACGGCGTGCCTATTGAAGAATGAACCGGCGAGTTAATTTCAGAGGCGAGGTTAAGCGGGAGACGCGGAGCCGAAGCGAGAGCGAGTCTGAATAGGGCGGAAGTCTCTGGGATTAGACCCGAAACCACAGTGATCTATGCATGGCCAGGTTGAAGCTCAGGTAAAAATGAGTGGAGGACCGAACCCGTGAGTGTTGAAAAACTTTGGGATGAGCTGTGCATAGGGGTGAAATGCCAATCGAACGTGGAGATAGCTGGTTCTCCCCGAAATAGCTTTAGGGCTAGCCTCAGGTAACACATGGAGACGGTAGAGCACTGATCGGGTAAGGGAGCGTAAAGCTTACCGAGCCTAGTCAAACTGCGAATGGCTTCATGAGAAGAGCCTGGGAGTCAGAATGCGAGTGATAAGACCCGTATTCAAAAGGGAAACAGCCCAGACCGCCGACTAAGGTCCCGAATGCTGTACTAAGTGGAAAAGGATGTAGGACTTCCAAAACAACCAGGATGTTGGCTCAGAAGCAGCCACCATTCAAAGAGTGCGTAATAGCTCACTGGTCGAGAGGCCCTGCGCCGAAAATATCCGGGGCTCAAGTACAGAACCGAAGTCGCGGCATGCGCAAGCATGGGTAGGGGAGCGTTCCAAGTTGGTTGAAGGCAGACCGGAAGGACGGCTGGACGACTTGGAAGTGAGAATGCTGGTATGAGTAGCGAAACGATCCGTGAGAATCGGATCCACCGAAAGCCTAAGGGATCCTGAGCAACGCTCGTCGACTCAGGGTAAGTCGGGACCTAAGCCGAGGCATAAAGCATAGGCGATGGACAACAGGCGAAAATTCCTGTACTGCATGATGTTGTTTGAGGATGGAGTGACACAGCAAGGAGCTTGAGCGCGCGATTGGAAATGCGCGTCGAAGGCGGTAGGCTGATGTAGAGGTAAATCCCTGCATCAAGGCCGAGAACTGATAGATAGGAGCGTACTTCGGTACAATCCAAATTCAAGCGTACTACACTGTCGAGAAAAGCTTCTAACGAGACATCATGTACCCGTACCAAAACCGACACAGGTAGGCGGGGAGAGAATCCTAAGGTGCGCGGGAAAACCCTCGTTAAGGAACTCGGCAAAATGCATCCGTAACTTCGGGAGAAGGATGGCCGGAGCTGGTGAAGACCTTCGCGGTTGGAGCTGGAGTCGGCGGCAGAAGAGAAGCCCAAGCGACTGTTTACCACAAACACAGGTGCCTGCTAAAGAGAAATCTGACGTATAGGTGCTGACACCTGCCCGGTGCTGGAAGGTTAAGAGGAGAGGTTATTCGCAAGAAGAAGCTTTGAATTGAAGCCCCAGTAAACGGCGGCCGTAACTATAACGGTCCTAAGGTAGCGAAATTCCTTGTCGGGTAAGTTCCGACCCGCACGAAAGGTGTAACGACTTGGGCACTGTCTCAACGAGGGACCCGGTGAAATTGAAATACCTGTGAAGATGCAGGTTACCCGCGACTGGACAGAAAGACCCCATGGAGCTTTACTGCAGCCTGACATTGATTTTTGGCATGTAACGTACAGGATAGTTGGGAGACGGAGAAGATAGGCCCCCAGGCTTATCAGAGTCGCTGTTGGGATACCAACCTTTATGTGCTAGGGATCTAACTCGAGAAGTAACGAAGCTGAGGACAGTATCAGGTGGGCAGTTTGACTGGGGCGGTCGCCTCCGAAAGAGTAACGGAGGCGTCCAAAGGTTCCCTCAGCGCGGACAGAAATCGCGCGAAGAGTATAAAGGCAGAAGGGAGCTTGACTGCGAGACATACAGGTCGAGCAGGTACGAAAGTAGGGCTTAGTGATCCGGTGGAATGAGAGTGGAATTGCCATCGCTCAACGGATAAAAGCTACCCTGGGGATAACAGGCTAATCTCTCCCAAGAGTCCATATCGACGGGGAGGTTTGGCACCTCGATGTCGGCTCATCACATCCTGGGGCTGAAGCAGGTCCCAAGGGTTGGGCTGTTCGCCCATTAAAGTGGTACGTGAGCTGGGTTCAGAACGTCGTGAGACAGTTCGGTCCATATCCATCGCGGGCGCAAGATACATGAGGGAGACTGCTCCTAGTACGAGAGGACCGGAGTGGACGGACCGCCGGTGTACCAGTTGTTTCGCCAGAAGCACAGCTGGGTAGCTGCGTCCGGAAGGGATAAACGCTGAAAGCATCTAAGCGTGAAGCCCGTCCCGAGATGAAGTATCTCATAGCACAAGCTAGTAAGACACCTTGAAGAAGACAAGGTTGATAGGGTAGATGTGGAAGTGCTGCAAGGCATGAAGCTGACTACTACTAATATGTCGAGGGCTTAACTAGAGAACTGAAATGTTCGCAGAGTAATTTCTTCTGTATAGTTTTGAATGTGCAAGCATTCAAATAGAATATCCGGTGATGATGCCTGAATGGTTCCACCTGTTCCCATACCGAACACAGTAGTTAAGCATTCAGAGGCCGAAAGTACTTGTCTGGAGACGGACTGGGAGGATAGGAAGTTGCCGGTTAAGCAAGGGCTCCGCTGAGGCGGAGCTTTTTTTGTGCTCTGAAAATGAATGTGGTATAATGAATGCGTTATTATATTGAAAGCTGATTGGAAGATTGAGGGACGACAGCATGAACAATGTCTATGCACTCGTAGAGCACTTTTATGAAAACAACATCGATGCGGAACCGATACTCGCACAGGACTTCCTGGAGAAGTATCTGCGCAAGCACGCTTGGCATGGTGCAGACGATCGGGCTCTCCAGAGAATCTGGGCCGTTGTCCGTATGCTCATCACCTATATCGAGCAGATGCATCTCTATTCCTTCGCATCGCTGACAGTCTACGATTATCAGGAGATTCTCTATCGACTGGCACAGTCTGAGACCAATTTTGACCTGACGGAGGCAGATGTCAAGGAGTGCTTTGACATCATGGAAGATTTCTATGCCTGCTATCACAAGGAATATGAAGATGGAGATGAACTCGTCTACCTGCAGGATGCACGCGCGTCTGTCTACGAAGATGGGAAGTTCCTCATGCCGCCGCGCCGCTCGCAGGATGAGTTCTACAGCTCGCTCAACCATCAGGAGAACGTCACAGAGGAAGATGTCGATAAGCTCAATGCGTTGCTCGACGATCTGCTGCACCGCGTCGGCGTGTATTTCCATGGGAAGCAGTTCCTGCGCGATATGAACCGCGCCCTGCTGCTCTATTCTGGACCCGACTATGCGTCCATTCCCGCCGAGGATAATCTGACGCCTGAACAGGAGATGTACTGGCTGAGCTTCTGGGATTACTTCCTGTTCGACTACCACATGATTGAATCAGATGAAGTGCCGCTGCGCTACTATTTCCAGCATGAGAAGGCGAGATTGACTATCTCAGAGCAGGATATCATCCGCGATCTCCTGGGCGCGAAGTTCACGGTCTTTTATGTCGAGAGCATCCGCGAAGACTTCGTGACCTGCCGCAATCTCTTCACGGATGAGTGCATCGATCTGCCAGACCCCGACTGGATTTATCCCGATGCCGAGCACATGATCTTCTTCGGCCATTTGCATGCGCGCGGGGTCATGATGCTCAACTACGTGACTTCGCTGCCCGCGAGCGACAAGCTGCGCCGCCGCATGAAGGATATCATCCTGCGCCAGCTTGAGTTCTTCCGCTGCCAGAAGCCCGGCGCGACACTCGACGACTTCTTCCAGCGCGATGCCGTGGCCGTTCGCCATACGCTCAACATCATGGCGAACTTCGCGCAGCTCAATGTCGTGCCGCTGCGCAAGGCACCGAAGCCCCTGCCAGTCAATCTCGATATCCGCCGGAGCTTCCAGGATGAAGAGCGCGTCCTGCGCGAAGTCTCGCTCAGGATTGGGTTCAGTGCCTTCTCGGTACAGTTGATCTGCAAGCTCTTTGAGGATTACATGTCCGTAGCGGACCCCGCTCCTTACCCGGAAGAGATGCCTGCCATCATCACGGCTTGCCTGCTTTGCTACGGCACGATCAACGGCCTCGATTTCGAGGATATCCCCGAACTGTACGATCTCTTCGGTGCCGACCACGATGCCATCCAGCACCACATCGAGACACTGCGCCAGCGCCTCGGGTGCACCCGCTTCGATCCGCGCTACCTCACCGAGGAGGGCACCGTCTCATCGCTGTACCTGAGCTGAGGAGAATGGCAAGTGCAAGGTGCTCGACTCGAAGATGGTGCAGTATCCATCAGGGGGCGTTGCTCGATGCGGTGCAGGGCGAACTCAAGCTGACAACGGTTGCGATTTCAGTAAGATAATAGATTCAGTAGTAAAGAAAGAGGTGTATCATGCAGGAGCGTGAGAATCAGACGGGAAGCTCGGCGGAGGAACCGCGCGTACGAGTGATGTCGGAGGACGAAGCGCGGGATTATCAGGGTGTGACGATCGAAGAACACAAGGATGGCAGCGGGCAGCGCGTCGAAGACGCACAGGACCGCTATGGGAGCGCCGATGGTCTGCATGGTAGCGGCATCCGCATCCACACGTTCGGCACGGCGAACTCGATGAATTGGCTGACGAAGGCGGCACTCGTCGTCGGCGGGGCGGCTGTCGTCGCCTTCCTCGTCTTCGTGGCCCTGCCGGTACTTCTCGCAGCCGCAGGCATCGGCGTGGCATCCTGGCTTTTGCTGCGCTTCTTCAGGGGCTGACCGTTCGCTCTTCAGAAGACCTCATCCAGCAGATGGGATGGGGTCTTTTTTTGTACCGTATATAATAAAATATCTATGTAGTTTATAGATATAATGGTATTAGACTTATGATATAGGGATGGCTATAATAAGAATCAAGAAAGACAAAGACAAGCTCCACTGAGGTGAAGCGGGAATCAAACACGAGAGCATACTGGAAAGATAGGAGCGATGACGATGGAGAGAGAAGAAGCCGTCAAGCACATGACGGATGTCATGGCAAAATTTGTAGCCTTCACAGGAAAGCGCCTGCCGGATGATGTGCGCGCAAAGATCGAGGAGCTGGCTCAGCAGGAGGAGGAACCTCTGGCCAAGGCAATCTACAAGACTATGGAGCGCAACCAGGAGCTCGCAGTGAAACTCAATCGCCCGAGCTGCCAGGATACGGGCGCATTGCAGTTCTTCATCAAGTGCGGTACGGAATTCCCGTATATGGCAGAGCTGCCGGAGCTCCTGCGCCAGGCCGTCGTGCAGGCGACGAAGGATGCGCCGTTGCGCCACAATGCTGTCGAGACCTTTGATGAGTACAATACGGGCAAGAACGTGGCCAAGAACATCCCGTCTCTTTTCTGGGACATTGCACCGGGCCGCGATGACTGTGAGATCTACACCTACATGGCGGGCGGCGGCTGTTCACTGCCGGGCCACGCCAAGGTCCTGATGCCGGGCGAGGGCTATGAAGGCGTGACGAAGTTCGTGCTCGATGTCATGACGAGCTACGGTCTCAATGCCTGCCCGCCATTGCTCGTCGGTGTCGGCATCGGCACTTCGGTCGAGGTCGCGGCACTGCAGTCGAAGAAGGCGCTGATGCGCCGCATCGGCTCGCACAACCCCAATCCAAAAGCAGCGAAGATGGAGCGGCTCTTAGAAGACGGCATCAATGCGATCGGCCTCGGCCCACAGGGCTTGCGCGGCAAGAACTCGGTTCTCGGGGTCAACATCGAGAACAGCGCGCGCCATCCGTCTGTCATCGGCGTGGCCGTCAATGTCGGCTGCTGGTCACACCGCCGCGGCCACATCGTCTTTAACAAAGAACTCAACTACACGATCGATTCGCATTCGGAGGTGGATTTCTGATGGCTAAGAAAGTACTCACGACGCCAATCAGCGCAGAAGATCTCGAGGACATCCATGTTGGCGATGTCATTTACCTGACGGGCAAGCTCACGACGTGCCGCGATGTCGCGCATCGCCGTGTCATCGAAGAGGGGCGCAAGCTGCCGGTCGATATCCGCGACGGCGCCATCCTGCACGCAGGCCCAATCATCCGTCAACGCGGCGAGGGCGACTATGAGATGGTCACCGTCGGACCGACGACCTCGATGCGCATGGAGAAATTCGAGGAGGCATTCATCAAGGAGACCGGTGTCCGCCTGATCATCGGCAAGGGCGGCATGGGTGAGGGGACGATGCGCGGCCGCCGCGACAACAAGGCCCTGCACTGCGTCTTTCCTGCGGGCTGTGCCGTCGTCGCGGCGACCTGTGTCGAGAAGATCCTCTCGGCCAACTGGAAAGATCTCGGCATGCCGGAGACGCTCTGGACCTGCCAGGTCAAAGAATTCGGCCCGCTCATTGTCTCCATCGACACGCACGGGCGCAACCTCTTTGAAGAGAATAAGGTCATCTTCAACGAGCGCAAGGAAAAAGTCTTCCAGGAGATCGCCAGCCAGGTCGGCTTCATCAAGTGAGTGTTATCTTTGCATATATCAGACGAGCATTGCCCTGCGGGCGGATGCTCGTCTTTTGTCTTTGTCCGGCGTGCGGCTGGCTGCATGGTACAGGTGTGCGATTGTGCTATAATGAGAGGAGCAGAAGCAAATGAGAAGGAGTGATTATCTTGGATTTTCTTTCGTTTTTACAGCGGGCCGTCACGCCGTTCCACGCGGTGCAGGCCGGAGAAGAGATGCTGCATGAGGCGGGCTTTACAGAACTTGACCTGCGAGCTCCCTGGCGCCTGCAGCCGGGCCGGTCGTACATGACGCGCGTCTTTGACTCGACACTCGTGGCGTTTCGGATCGGAGAAAAGCCGCGCGCACACCTGCACGTCGCGACGGCGCATACGGATTTCCCCTGCCTGCGCGTCAAGCCGTCGGCGCTTGTCTCCACGAAGGGATACGGCACGCTCAATGTCGAGGTCTACGGCGGCATGATACGGAGTTCCTGGCTCGACCGGCCGCTGTCGCTCGCGGGCAAGGTCGTGCTCGCGGGCGAGGATCCGTACGAGCCGGAGGTACGCCTCATCGACATCGGCAGGCCGCTACTGACGATTCCGCATCTCGCCATCCACATGAACCGCAAGGTCAACGAGGGCGAGACGCTCAATCCGCAGAAGGACCTGCTGCCGCTCTTTGCGATGCTCGGCGACGGCGCGCGCAAGGATGCGGGCGATGCCTTCCTCGACTTCCTGGCAAAGGAATGCCAGCTTGACCGCGAGCGCATCCTCTCGTATGAGCTCACAGTCTATCCGACCGATGCACCGTGCCTGCTAGGCGCGAAACAGGAGTTCTTATCGGCTTCGCGTCTCGACAATATGACATCCGTCTACGCCTGCCTGGAAGGAATCCTGCACGGCAAGAGCGCGGACGGCATCCAGTGCATCGCGCTCTTTGACAATGAAGAAGTCGGCAGCTGCACGAAGCAGGGCGCGGACTCCATGGCGCTGCCGAACATCCTCATGCGGCTCTACAGCTTACTCGGCTACGGACAGGATGCCTATTTTGCCGACCTCGCGCGCGGGTTCCTGCTCTCGCTCGACGTCGCCCATGCGCTGCACCCCAATGCACCCGAGAAAGCTGATTTGACGAATATACCGTGCCTTGGCGGCGGCGTGACGATCAAGGCGGCCTGCAGCCAGGCATATGCGGGCGATGCAGAGGCCATTGCGGTGACGAAGGCGCTCTGCCAGGCACACGCCATCCCGTATCAGATGTTCCTCAACCGCTCGGACATGCGCGGCGGCTCGACGCTCGGCTCGATGCTCTCGGCCAACATGCCGATGCGCGCGATGGATGTCGGTGCAGCCATCCTCGCGATGCATTCGGCCCGCGAGACGATGGCCCGTGCGGACCAGGGGGCGCTTGAGCGTCTCGTCACCGTCTTCTTTAGCCGTTGATTCCGCACATCTCATTCGTGCAATTGAGAAGGAAGGCCGTCCACTGCGGACGTCTTTTCCTGGCAGTTGACTTTTACCTGTAATGTTGTTAGACTAAGAAACTATAAACCGATTGTAATCCAATCGTGAATGCAAATAGGACGTGATAGTTATGAAGCGAGAATACAGATCCTGGTACAGTGACCGCCTGCAGCGCGAGATGAACATCCGCGTCTATGGCCATACGGGTACGCCGCTGCTCATCCTGCCGACGCAGGATTCGATGTGCGACAACTTTGAGAACTTCGGCATGATCGATACGGTTGCACCGGAGATCGAAGCGGGCAAGATCCAGCTCTTTGCCGTCGATACGGTGGACCGCGAGACGTGGTCGAATGTCTGGGGCGATAAGGGCTGGCGCGCTGCGCGTCAGGAGGATTACTACAACTACCTCATCGAGGAAGTCCTGCCGTTCATCCGCACGGAGAACGGCACGGGCCGCCTGCCGATTGCCGTCGGCTGCAGCCTCGGCGGGCTGCATGCGGCCATCGTCTTCCTGCGCCGCCCGGATCTCTTCGGCGGCATGATGGCGCTTTCGGGCGTCTACGACGCAAAGTTCTTCTTTGATGGCTGGGAAGACGGGACGCTCTACCAGAATTCGCCGGTTGACTTCCTCGCGAACATGCCCGCAGATCATCCCTACATCTCCCTCTACAATCAGCGCCGGATCGTCTTTTGCGTCGGGCAGGGTCGCTGGGAAGACGAAGGGCGGCGCACGACGGCTATCATGCGCGACATCTTTGCCGCCAAGGGCATCCACGCCTGGGTGGACTTCTGGGGCTATGATGTCGATCACGACTGGTGCTGGTGGAAGAAACAGCTGCGCTACTTCCTGCCGTACGTTCTCGGCGAGCAGGGCTGAAGATGCGCTCCCTGATGGCGCGATTGAATGGAATGTGAATTGAGAAAGGAATCTTGTACGAATGAATTTCATCTTTATCTCCCCGCAGTTCCCGAAACACTACTGGAATTTCTGCGACCGCCTCAAGAAGAACGGCGTCAATGTGCTCGGCATCGGTGACAGCCCGTACGATGCGCTCTCCGATGAGCTCAAGAATGCCCTGACGGAGTACTACTACCTGCCGCATCTCGATGACTACGGTGAGATGGTCAAGGCTGTCGGCTTCTTCACCTTCAAGTACGGCAAGATCGACTGGATTGAGTCGAATAATGAATTCTGGCTCGAGCAGGATGCGCGCCTGCGCACGGACTTCCATGTGACGACGGGCGAGCAGTACGACCACATTGACCGCATCAAGAACAAGTCGGCCATGAAGGCGTACTATGCCAAGGCGGGCGTGCCGACGGCGCGCCTGCACAAGGTCACCTCGTTTGAAGCAGGGCGCGACTTTGCGCACATGGTCGGCTATCCGGTCATCGTCAAACCGGACAATGGTGTCGGCGCCTGCGATACCTACAAGCTCCGCAGCGATGATGAGCTCGCGTACTTCTACGCGACGAAACCGCAGGATGTGCCCTATGTCATGGAGGAGTTCATCAATGGACAGATCTTCTCCTACGATGCGATCCTTGACTCCCACTCGGAGCCGCTCTTCGAGTCGACGACGGCCTGGCCGCCGTCCATCATGGACATCGTCCTCAAGCAGCTCGACCTCGCGTACTACACGGCAGCCACGGTGCCTGAGGCACTGCGCCGCGCGGGCCGCGCGACGGTCAAGGCATTTGGCGTGCGCAGCCGCTTCGTCCACCTCGAATTCTTCTGTCTCGCCGAGGACAAGGAAGGTCTCGGCAAGAAGGGGGACTTCGTCGGCCTCGAGGTCAACATGCGCCCTGCGGGCGGCTACACGCCGGACATGATGAACTACGCGCACTCGACGGATGTCTACCAGATCTGGGCCGACATGGTCACGACGGACCGCCGCATCCTGCCGGATTCCGGCCAGCACTGCTACTGCGTCTACGCAGGCCGCCGCGACTGCTACCACTACGTGCACAGCCACGAGGAAGTCATGCAGCGCTACGGCAAGAACATGGTCATGTGCGAGCGCATGCCGGAGATGATGGTCCCGCAGATGGGCAACCAGATGTACACGGTCAAGCTGCCGGATCAGCAGGCGACGGAGGAGTTCATCCACTTCGTCCAGCAGCAGTGCTGAGCACGACACATCTTTACAAAATCTTAACATCCACACAACAAAGCATCCCTGCAGAACGGGTACAATGATATTGTTCAGAAATGAAATATCAGGCACCCCGCAGGGATGCTTTTGTTTGGGAGGAACTCGCACATGAAAATGCAGGCAAAGAACCTCAATCTCTATTACGGGACACATCAGGCCCTGTTTGATGTCTCACTTGAGGTGCCGGAAAACAAGGTTGTCGCGCTCATCGGGCCGTCGGGCTGCGGCAAGTCGACGTTCTTGCGCACGCTCAACCGCATGAATGACCTCATCGACGGCGTGCAGATTGACGGCAAGATTACGCTTGACGATCGGGATATCTACGACAAGGATGTCGACCTCGTCAACCTGCGCAAGCGCGTGGGCATGGTCTTCCAACGTCCGAATCCATTTCCGATGTCCATCTACGACAACGTCGCCTACGGCTGCCGCGTGCACGGCCTGACGGACAAGAAGCGCCTCGACGAGATCGTCGAGAAGAGCCTGCGCGGTGCGGCGCTCTGGGATGAGGTCAAGGACCGGCTCGATGCCTCGGCCATGGGCATGTCGGGCGGCCAGCAGCAGCGCCTCTGCATCGCACGCGTCATGGCCGTCGAGCCGGAAGTCGTCCTGATGGATGAGCCGTGCTCGGCACTCGACCCGATCTCGACGATGAAGATCGAGGAACTCGTGCAGGAGATCAAGAAGGAGTACACGATTGTCATGGTCACCCACAATATGCAGCAGGCGGCTCGTGTCTCCGATTACACGGCATTCTTCCTCAACGGCAAGCTCATCGAACACGACACGACGGACGTCATCTTCACGAAGCCGCACGACAAGAAGACGGAAGACTACATCACAGGGAGGTTCGGCTGATATGGAACGCCAGACAAGACAGGAATACATCCACGACCTCGAAGTCGTGCAGGATCTCGTCGCCACTATGGGCGACAAGGCGCTCGACAATGTCGAGAAATCGATGAAGGCTCTCCTGGAAGGAGATACGGCCCTCGCGAAGAGCGTCATGAAGGCAGACGACGTAATCGATGACATGATTGTCGACGTCGAGGACAAGTGCATCCTCTTGATTGCCAAACAGCAGCCAATCGCGCATGACCTGCGCGTCATCGCGACGGGCTTCAAGATCTCGACGGATATCGAGCGCATCGGCGATCATGCCTTTGACATTGCCAAGACGGCAGTCTCCGTCAATGAACCGCTGAATCCGGACTGCAAGCACTGGATCGAGGAGCTCGGCAACAGTGCTGCGGCGATGCTGCGCCGCGCCGTCAAGGCGTATCGCGACAAGAGCGTCCAGGAGGCCGACGAGGTCCGCAAGCTGGACAAGCAGATGGATGAAGTCTTCGAGTACACGTTCTACGCACTCTCGGATTTCGTCACGAAGGAGGGGGCGCGTCAGAAGGGGGCGA
Organism: Mitsuokella jalaludinii; assembly: GCF_928722185.1. Lineage (NCBI taxonomy): Bacteria > Bacillati > Bacillota > Negativicutes > Selenomonadales > Selenomonadaceae > Mitsuokella > Mitsuokella jalaludinii. Next base: position 649,476 of record NZ_CAKMXA010000001.1, on the reverse strand, counting down.
CACAGCTGCTCTTCATCGCGCGCTTCCTCGAGCGCATCGGCGACCATGCCGTCAACATCGCAGAGTGGGTCATCTATCTCGAGACGGCCGAGCGCATCCACCAGAAGAAGAACCGCCTGATCTGAGCCGTTCATACACCTATACATACATCCTCATGAGAAAAGACCGTCTGATCGCCTCCGCGCTCTGCGCTGGCTGGTGATCGGGCGTCTTTTTGTGCGGGCGATGGGCAGGGATTTGCGCATCTGTTGTCGAAAATGAATCATGATATAAGCCAGTGACTTGATATTCATCGATAGAAAAGGAGTGCTGAACCATGGATGTCTTTTCCTGCATTGCCACGCGCCACAGCACGCGCAAATTCAAAGAGGAACCTGTGCCGCAGGAGGTACTCGACAAGGTCATCGAGGCGGGCCGCCAGGCACCGAGCGGCAAGCACAAGAATCAGAGCCGCTTTATCGTGATCCGCAAGAAGGAAGTCCTGCAGGAGCTCATCACGCTCGTGCAGCAGGAGTTCGCGAAGATGGAGGTCACGCCGGAAAACGATGACAACTTCGGCGGGGCTATCCGCGCAGCGAAGAAGGGCGGCTATGTGTTCATGTACAACGCCCCCGTCCTCATCGTCGTAGCCAACAAGAGGGATTACGGCAATAAATATGCCGATGTCTCGTGTGCCATGCAGAACATGATGCTCGCGGCCAATGCGCTGGACCTCGGCTCGTGCTGGATCAACCAGCTGCGCTGGCTGCAGGACAATCCCGTCCTCCGGGCGTACCTGCAGAAACTCGGCATGGCAGAAGACGAGGAAGTCTGCGCTTCTCTGAGCATCGGCTATCCCAATACGCCGGACGGTCTTCCCGGCCGCCGCGTCATGCCGGTCACGGGCAATCCCGTCGTCTACATCGATTGAGCGAGGCTTATCATGCATACGAAGTTCAAGATCCTGATGCTCGTGCGCCACGGGCAGAGCACAGGCAATGTCGATCAGCCGACGCATGATCATGCGAGCATCCCGTTGACGGCGCTCGGGGAGGAGCAGGCGAAGAAGCTCAGCGCGCGCATCGATGTACGCCCTGACCTCATCGTCGCGTCATCGTTCCGCCGGGCTCAGCAGACAGCCGAGCCGCTGCGCGAGAAATTCCCGGATGTGCCTGTCGAAATCTGGCCGGATACGGCGGAGTTCACCTACCTCTCACCGGCACGCTGCCGGGGCACGCGGCGCACGGAGCGGCTGCCCTGGGTCAAGGCGTATTGGCAGAAGCAGGACCCGCGTTACTGCGACGGCGCAGGGGCGGAGACCTTCCACGATCTCGTCACACGCGCAAGGCTCGTCCTGCAGCGCGTCGAGGAGCGGCCGGAGGAGCGGGTCATGCTCTTTTCGCACGGCCAGTTCATCAGCTGTCTCTTGGACGTCGCGCGTCATCCCTATGCCACGGACGGCGAGCGCATGGCCATTTTCCGCAGCTTGCCCGAACTCGAGAACACGGGGCTCGTCTATCTGCTCCTGCCGCAGCACGAGTGATCGACATCGAAGGCGGAGGGGGACAAACTATCGTCTCATGCGAGAGGACATGGATGAAGATGGAGCGGATTTCCATTGCAAAATGTGTTCTCCTTCGCTATAATACTATTATATATAATGAAGAACATATAAGAGGCAGTAGATTCCTGCTTTGCAAGCCATGCAACATGATGGGAGCAAGAAAGCCGGGCCTTAGGGCTCGGCTTTTTGCTGTCATGAAGCTGGGAAGAAGACTGTTTTGATTGTGAGGGGATATCATGACAAGAGAACTTCCGAAACACGGAGAAATCTGGCGGCACTTCAAGAACCGCCTCTATGAGATCATCGAGTGCCCGGTCATCCACACTGAGACGAATGAGCGCATGGTCTGTTACCGTGCACTCTACGGCGATTACATGGTCTATGTGCGTCCGCTCCTGATGTTCATGAGTGAGGTCGATCGCGAGAAGTACCCTGATGCAGCGCAGACGTATCGCTTCGAGAGGGCTGTCCCGGCGGATGACTGCTGATAAGCGCATCGATTGCGGAAGACTCGATTGCGAGAAAAGAGACGGATGATGGGGGAGTATATATGATGAGAGAGCATTCCTGCTATGAAAATATGCCCAGCGCGTTTTGCCTGATGCGGGCAGATGGCTCCGAGCGCATCGTGCGATGTAACGAGATGATGCTCTCTCTGTTTCAGTGCAGCACCGAAAAAGCCTTCCTGGAATTGACGGGCGGCTGCCTGCGCGGCATGGTGATCGCCGAGGATTATCGGCAGATCTCGGCACAGCTCGGTGTCTGGCAGCGGGAAAAAGCGCCGATGCACATTATCTGGACTTTGAACTGTGCACATCGGCTGCTCACGTCCGGCGCGTCGACATGTACCTGCGCCGCATCGAGCAGGACGGTGAAGCGTTCTGGTCCATCTGCCTCATGGATGCCAATATGCGCACGCTGATGCATGTCCCCGGTGCCATGGACGGACTGCTGCCGCGCGGGACCTTTTATCAGGAGGCCCTGCGCCAGGCCATGAAAGACCGCGATATGCATGTCTTCGGCAGCCATATTACCGCAGGCAGAAACGACGGCTGGCCAACGCACAGCGCAAGCTGAGCCGTCGGATTGTCCGTGCCAAGAAAGAGCATCGCCCGCTCCGTGAGGCAAAGAACGTCGAGAAACAGCGCTTGCTCGTCGCCAGGCTCACGGCACAAGTCATGCAGCGCCGCAGAGATTTCCTGCACCGCACTTCCACGACACTGATCAAGAACCACGATCTGGTCGCAGCAGAAGAACTGCGGAGCCGGAACTTGCTGAAGAACCATGCCCTGGCTATGAGCATCCAAGACAATGGCTGGCGGATGTTCCTTAGTATGCTGAATTATAAGGCAGCACTGTACGGCAAGAACTTTGTCACCGTCGACCCGCGGAATACGACGCAAACCTGCCATGCTTGTGGCCATATCATGAGCGGCAAAGAGAAACTGACGCTCAAGGACCGCGAGTGGATCTGCCCGAAATGTGGGATACACCACATTCGCGACGTGAATGCGGCCAAGAACATCCTAGCGCGAGCCAAAGCAAAGCTCGTATCCATGCATTGATGCAAACCTATCTTGTCCGTTTGGCAACTTGCGGACGTGAATGGCTTTGGTAATTACCGGACCTCTGCTGTATCTCGCAAGACTGCGAATGCAGTAAGCCTGGCCTATCTAAGCAAATTGAGGTATCGAAAGATTCCCTCAAGCTCGCGACTTCAGTCGCGGGTAGTTGACCAATCTGCCCAAGGGCATCTCGTGCGCCTTCGTCTTCGGCGATGTCAACGGCCTCAAGCGCATGAACGATGTGCATGGCCACGAGGCGGGCGATGTGCTCATCAAGACCGTGGCCCGCATCATGCAGAGGGCACAGCAGGGCGCGGGTGAGGGCCATGTCTTCCGCATGGGCGGCGACGAATTCCTCATGATCGTCGAGCATGCCGACGGGCAAAAAACGGCGGCCATCATCCAGTCGCTGCGCGATGCGTTTCGCGCGAACAACGTCAGCGTCGCGCTCGGCCACCTCACGTGCATGACGCCCATCTCGGATATCGATGCCATCATCACCAAGGTCGACCGGGAGATGTACAAGGACAAGGGGCGGCAGAAGCGATGAGTGGTCATTGAGAAAGGTGTGATGTTTTGTTTCCAGGAATCGGTATTTTAGCAAATGTCGCGGGCATTGTCGCAGGAGGGATGCTGGGACTCGGCTGCGGGCGCTTGATCTCTGAGCGCTTCCAGAAGACGCTCATGATGGCTTGCGCCGTTGCCGTCATCTTCCTCGGCCTGACGGGCGCGGTCAAGGAGATGCTCGCGCTTGATGGCGGCGGCCTTGCGCTTGTCGGCACGAACTGCATGCTCGCGAGCCTCATCGGCGGCGCCCTCATCGGCGAAGCCATCAACATCGAGGACCGCATGGAGAAGTTTGGCATCTGGCTGCGCCGGAAGACGGGCAGCAGCGGCGACACGCGCTTCGTCGACGGCTTCGTCACCGCCTCATTGACCGTCTGCATCGGCGCGATGGCCGTCATCGGCTCCATCAACGACCGCCTGCTCGGCGATCCGTCCGTGCTCTTCGCCAAGACGGTCCTCGATGCCGTCATCGTCATGATCATGACGGCGACGCTCGGCAAGGGCTGTATCTTCTCGGCCCTGTCCGTCGGCATCTTTCAGGGTGCCATCTTCCTGGCCGCAGGCTTCCTCGAGCCCATCATGACGCCCGCCGCCCTCAAGAGCCTCAGTGCCGTCGGCGACATCCTGATCTTCTGCGTCGGCACGAACCTCTTCGGCCTGCCGCACGTGCGCGTCGCCAACTTCCTTCCCGCACTCGTCATCGCCGTCATCTGGGTGCTTGCCGGATGATGGCTGCCTGTATGAGCCGCCCTTTTGGGGCGGCTCTTTGCGTTCATCAAATTCTTTCTTGACAGAACGATGTAAAGTTGTTACACTGTCAATCATGAATGACAATACCTATTATATAAATATGTAAACAATGCATGTTGCGTGATGGGGAGGAAGAGGGGCGTTATGCGTACGGAGTGCAAAGATACGAGAGCGAGTCATCGCAAGAAACGGATCGGCATCGGGGGCAACCTGATGTTCATGGAGGGCGGGATATTCCCGGGATACGGGAAGTCATACGTCAACGACGACTATGTGCAGGCTGTCGCCTCGGCGGGCGGCGTGCCGATGATCCTGCCTGTGACGGATGAGGAAGATATCGTCGAGGCGCAGATCGAGGCCGTTGACGGCCTGGTCATCTCAGGTGGCTGGGACGTCGACCCGCTGCTCTGGGGTGAGGAACCGCACGAGAAGCTCGGCAGCACGCTGCCCGTGCGCGACACATTTGACCGGCTGCTCATCGCAGCGGCCAGGCGGCGCGGCCTGCCCATCCTCGGTATCTGCCGCGGGCTCTCTCGTTCGGCGCGGCCGCGCTCCTGATCTTCTACGCCTTCACGGGCTTCGAGGCCATCGCCGAGGCCGCGGAGGATATGGATGACCCGAGGCGCAACATCCCGCGCGCCATCGTCGTCGTCATGCTGCTCGTCTCTGCCTTCTACTTCCTCATCATGACCGTGTCCATCGGCGTGCTCGGCCCGGACCTCGCCGAGACGAAGACGCCGATCGCGACGGCAGCTGCCGTCTTCCTCGGCACGGGCGGCGGCCTGCTCGTCACCGCCGGTACGCTCGTCTCCATCGGCGGCATCAACCTGGCCTCGTCCTTCCTGACGCCGCGCGTCATCGTCGCCATCGCCGACGACCACATGCTGCCGCCAATCTTCTCGCGCTACAACCGCTTCCACACGCCGTACGTGGCCATCCTCTTCGCGACCCTCGTCGGCATCCTCATCGCCCTGTCGGGCAGCTTCACGACCTTGGCCGCCATCAGCGTCGTCTCGCGCTTCGCCCAGTACGTGCCGACCTGCCTGGCCATCCTCGTCCTGCGCAGGCGCGACCCGGAGCACCCGAGCACCCTGCCCGTGCCGTTTGGTCCCGTCATACCCGTCATCGCCGTCCTCGTCAGCCTCTGGCTCCTCGTCCAGGCCGACCTCCACAAGATCCTCTTCGGCCTCGGCGGCCTCTTGATCGCCGTGCCGTTCTACTTTCTCATGCGCAAGCAGTACCTGCAGCGCTGAGAAAAATCCGCCTGACCGTCATCCCCGATGATGACCGTCAGGCGGATTTTTGTTGCAGGAGATTGACGGGGATGGCAGGCAGGAGTTTTGCCAATCCCGTCGAATCTACTTTAGTAAACAACAATCCGAGCCTCATTTCGCCCTAATTTGTACCGCAAAAGCCGCTGCAATCGGCGAGAATAAGGAATCCAGGTAATAGGAGGCGAATTCCGTTGAATGTAATCCTCTGGCGTATCCGTGATGTCCTTGCCTTTCGGGAAGAACTCCCGTAAAAGGCCATTGGTGTTTTGTTCGCTGCACTGGCAGGACGCTCTTCGATGGGGTGCGATATGACGAACTTGCCACGACGTTCTTCGCTGCCTTTCTTGTGACGCCGTTTCCCGTGATGCCGTAGTTTCCGAAGTACGAACTTCGCTGAAGCTCCTGACGGGGTCAGCAGTCCTGCGTGGATAGCGCGGTAGATCGTCGGAACGCTGACGAGACGGCAGCCATGCTCCAACTGGATCCGTCCGACAATCTCCTCTGGCGACCAGTGGTACTCCAAGATGCAGGGGAGTGCAGAGTTGCATGCTCAAGGCGCTTATGCGGATGACAGGCTTCCCTGCGTTGCTTGTAGAGTGCTTGTGCAGTCAATGGGCAATATGGCATGGGCTGGTCAACAGGAGCCGCATTGCGGCGAAGCTCACGCGAGATGGTCGACTTGCTGCGCTTCAGCAGACGGGCAATCTCCGTGATGGATGTGCCCTCAGCAAGAAAAAAGAGTATCTTTTCTTGCTCAAATGGTGTAAGATGTGTGTAGTGGCACATAGGCTCTCCTTTTGTTATAGGTAGTTCTCTTCAAACACCATTATAGCAAAGAAGTCTATGTGTCATTTTAATTTGGTTGTCTAGGAACTGTTGCACTTAGATTGTAAATCCATCGGATTAGACTTTACGGAGGAAGATATTATGCCACGTAAGAAAAAGAAAATGCTGACGGAAAAAGAAATAGCAAAGATGCGCACGGTCGATGCTTATGAGCATAGCGGCCATAAGAGGGCGAATAATCCAAAGGCAGGGTATGCCCGTTATGACCGGGTGAAGGAAGAAACGACTAAGTATGCCTATGACCCGCATATCGATCCGACGTTACAGTGGGCAGGTAAGCAGGAAGGCACCAGCTTTGAAGTGCCAACCAGTTCTATCCATATTCATGAGTCCATTAAGCCGCATAAGATATTGCGCAAAGTAATGAAGGCTACTTCTGGCGATTATCAAGCAAATCAGATATCGCTGTTCCCGAATCTGACGCCGTTGGATACTATGCGGGCACGCCAGCAGGATTTACAGTTCTATAAGCATGGTGTGGACTGGACGAACCGTCTGATTGCCGGCGATAGTCTGGTGATTATGAATTCGCTTTTACAGAAGGAAGGTATGGCCGGTAAAGTCCAGATGGTCTACTTCGATCCACCTTATGGGATAAAGTATGGCTCTAATTTTCAGCCGTTTGTTAACCAAAGAGATGTCAAGGATGGTAAGGATACTGACCTTTCCCAGGAGCCTGAGATGATTACAGCGTTCCGAGATACCTGGGAGTTGGGGATTCATTCATATTTAAGCTATTTACGGGATCGTCTGCTCTTGGCTAGGGAACTTTTAGCAGATAATGGCAGCGTGTTTATACAAATAAGTGATGCAAATGTCCATCATATTAGGGAAGTTTGCGATGAGATTTTTGGGCCAGAAAATGAATGTGCTACTATTGTTTGGAAAAAAGGTACACCAAATGCAAAAATAATAAGAAATTCATTTAACTATTTATTATGGTACTGTAAAGATATAAATAAAATTAATAAAAAGGTACACAAATTATATACGGAAAGAACAGGAATAGAAGGGTCAACAGAAGATCCTCGTAAGTTAGCGTTATGGGGAGAATTTAAGAACGGAGAAGTCAGACCATTAACTACTGATGAAAAAAGAAATATCATTGGGACAAGAGAAAAAGCGGATGTTTTTCGTGTAGATAAAGTAATAGAGAGAGGTGATGATGGAGATAAAAGATTTCCTTTTTCTATCGACGGTGAGGATTTTGTCCCAAAGCAAGGGTATGTATGGCGTGGAAATCTTGAGCAAATGACAAGGCTTAGAGATGAAAATAGATTGGTCAAAACCCCAAAAGGATATGGCTATAAATTTTATATCACAGATTATCCGGTCATAGAAATCACCAATTTATGGGAAGATACTGCAGGAAAAGTCAATAACATGATATATGTGGTCCAAACAAATGATAAAATAATTCAACGCTGCATGCTTATGTGTACGGATCCTGGCGATTTGGTTATGGATATAACTTGTGGCAGTGGAACAACAGCTTGTGTAGCTGAACAATGGGGACGCCGTTGGATTACTTGCGATACATCTCGTGTAGCTATAGATCTGGCAAAGCAACGGCTGATGACATCTACTTATGACTATTACAAGTTGGCCCAGCCTGAGCAAGGCGTGGATAGCGGCTTTGTCTACAAGACGGTGCCGCATATAACATTGAAATCTATTGCAAATGATGAGCCTCCTGCTACTGAAACGTTGTATGACCAACCGGAGATTGACAAAACTAAGGTACGGGTGACGGGGCCATTCACAGTGGAGTCTCTGCCAGCTATCACAGTCAAGCAAATAGATGGTGAGGCTTCGGATACTGTATCGGACATGACTGCCAAGCAGGATGAATACCGCGAGGAAATACTGGCCACTGGCGTTATCGGTAAAGCAGGCGAGAAATTGGAATTTACCAGAGTAGAGGCGGCGCCAGCAACCTTTGCTTATGTCCAAGCTGTAGGTGAGACTAAGGAGGATAATCCCCGTAAGGCTGCTATTCATTTTGGCAGTGAAACAAAGGTTCTGGATGCAGGCCGGGTAGAGGATATTTTTGATGAAGTTCAGTCTATGCGGCCAACTCCCCAGATTATCATTATTGCGGCATATCAGTTTGATCCAGAGGCTACCAAGCTTATAGAAGAAACGAAATGGCCGGATATGCAGATTTTTGCCGTGCAGATGAATACTGACCTGATGACGAGCGATTTAAAGAAGAAACGTTCCTCCAACCAGAGCTTCTTCTTCATTGGCCAGCCAGACGTTGAGCTTATCCATGATGGTCGTACAAAGGATGTCTATAAGGTCAGGGTAAATGGTTTTGATTATTATGATCCGAAAACTGGTAAAGTGAAGTCTGGTAGCGCAAATAATATTGCGATGTGGATGCTGGATGAAGATTATGATGGCAGTTGTATAGAACCAGAGCAGATATTCTTCCCGTTGGGAGGAAAGTCAGGCGGATGGCATAAACTGGCTAAAACACTTAAAGCAGAACTGGATCAGGAGGCAATAGAGCAATATGCAGGCAATGTATCATTGCCGTTTAAGATTAAGCCTGGCCAGAAAAAGGTCGCTGTAAAAATTATCGATGATCGTGGTATTGAGTCCATGAAAGTACTGAAGGTGGGTGAAGATAATGGCTGATGGAATCGACCACCTGATAATTAACTCTGCTTACGAGGAACCGAAGTATCATTGGCTGCATGATGATAACGGCCAAACCTTTCATAAAGAGCCCGGGCGCAGACAGGCGGGCTACTTTATCATGGGGCAAGGGAGTAACCAGTATAATGATGTTGGACAGTTCGTTCCTTTGCCACTGGTAAACCGTATCCGTCCCCGTGTTAAAGCATGGCGTGAACTGGGGTTCCCAGGAGTAACTGGCGTTACTCGTGATCTCCTGATGCACTGGGAAAATCAAGAAATGCGACGGTATCCGTTCTTCTTTTGTCAGTTGGATGCTATCGAAACCCTTATTTGGCTTACAGAGGCTCCGGCTAGTGATCGTGTAGGCTGTGATGTGCCGGGGGATGGTGGTGATTTCCGCCGTCTTTGTACAAAACTTTGTACCGGTGGCGGAAAAACGGCTGTCATGGCCATGCTTATTGCATGGCAGGTATGCAATAAGGCGGTATATCCTCAGGATAAACGTTTTACGAAGAATGTACTCATTGTGGCTCCCGGTCTTACCGTTAAAAGCCGTCTACAGGTGCTAGCTTTAGGGGAAGGCAATTATTATGATGTCTTTGCTGTAGTTCCTGATGGTTTGAAGGATAAATTGTATCAAGGCCATGTTAAGATCGTTAACTGGCAGTCTATGGCCTGGGAAACTGATGAGCAGCTGGCAAAGAAGAAGTCTGTTGATAAGCGCGGCGCCAAAAGCGATGAAGCCTATACGCGTGAAGTGCTGGGCGAAATGGCTAATGCCCGTAATTTGCTGGTCATTAACGATGAAGCCCATCATGCATGGCGAAAGAATCCGGAAAATAAGGGGAAAACAGACCTTAAAGGACAAGAGAAAAAGGATTTCAAGGAGAGTGAAGACGAAGCTACTGTTTGGGTGAGTGGTCTTGATCGTATTCATAAAACCAGGAATATCCTCTGCTGCTATGATTTCTCTGCTACTCCGTTTGCGCCGTCTGGTAAGAAAAATGGTGAAGAAGCACTATTTGAGTGGATTGTTAGCGATTTTGGCCTAAATGATGGTGTCGAAGCCGGCTTAGTTAAGACGCCGCGTATTGTGGTGCGTGATGATGCCAAAGTGGATGCTAAGACGATGAAGTCCAAGCTCTACCATATTTATGCGCAAGAGGAAGTCAAGGCCGATATCAATCAGGCTGTTGGCCCGGAAATTCCGCTGCCCAGCCTGCTTAATCAAGCATATTTACTTCTGGGGCGTGATTGGCAAAAAACATATAAATCTTGGCAGGAACAGCAATTCAATGTTCCACCCGTGATGATAACCGTAGCCAATCGAACGGAAACGGCAGCTCGTATTAAATATGCGTTTGACCATGATGATATCGATGTACCAGAGCTTTGTGAAGAAGAATATACTGTGCAGATTGATTCAAAGGTACTGAAGGCTGAAGGTAAGGCCGGCGACGAACTGCGCGAAATGGTTGATACAGTGGGCAAGATAGGCAAGCCTGGTGAGAAAATTCGTAATGTCATCTCGGTAGGTATGCTTTCTGAAGGCTGGGATGCTAATACTGTTACGCATATTATGGGCTTACGAGCTTTCTCAAGTCAGCTGTTGTGTGAACAGGTTATTGGCCGCGGCCTGCGACGCCGTTCTTACGATGTGGATGAAGAAACCGGTCTGTTTACACCAGAATACGTCAATATTTTCGGTATTCCGTTCACGTTCCTGCCTGCAGAAGATGGTACTGGAGCGGATAAGCCAACTAAACCGAAGACGATGATTTATGCTATGCCGGAACGAAATGAATATAGCATTGAATGGCCCAATATCCTGCGCTTTGACCGTGAATATAAGCCAATGTTATCATTGAATCCTGCTGATGTACCTGTATTGACATTGGATGCTAGTGATACACGTTTTAGCGCAGAGATGTCCCCTGTTCTCGATGGGTATGCGGATCTGCAGCAGGTTACAGATATCGACTTAGAGAAGATTGATCAGGAAGCACGTTTGCAGACTATCATATTTAAGGCTGCTGGCAAGGTCTACGATATGATGAAGGCCGGCTGGAAGGACGAGAACACTAAGCTGGCAATGTTGGGGCAAATCATCAAATTGGTCGAAGGTTTCTTAAAATCCGACCGTATTTGGATAGAGCCATCGCTGTTTTACACCGATGATTTACGGCGCCGAGTTATTTACAAGCTGAACATGACGAATATAGTTCAGCATCTTTGGCAGTATATCAGCATCGAACAGACTGACCGCATTGTGCCGGTTTATGCATCTAAGCGTATTCGTAGTACATCAGATATGCCTAACTGGTACACGGGAAAACCAACTTGGCCTACCAAAAAGTCACAAATCAGTCATGTGGTTCTTGATAGTGGTTGGGAGAATACGTCTTCATATGTTTTGGAGCACAATGATCATGTCTGTGCTTATGCTAAGAATGACCACTTAGGATTCAATATCATCTATACTCACGAAGGTGTTGTCCGTCAATACGTTCCCGATTTCCTTATCAAGCTCGATAACGGCAAAACACTGGTATTGGAAATCAAAGGACAGGATTCTGCCCAGAATCGGGCTAAGCGTCTGGCGCTAGCAAACTGGTGTAAGGCAGTCAATGACCTGGGCGAATATGGCGAGTGGTATTCTGATGTTGCCTTTGATACTGCTGAAATAGAAGGCATATTGCGGAAATATATTTGAAGGAGACAGACTGATGGCTGAAATCAAGTTTGAAATCACACAACATATCGGCGTTTTATCCGAAAGTGCCAAAGGCTGGCGTAAAGAGTTGAACCTGGTATCATGGAATGGCCGTGAGCCTAAATTCGATATCCGCGAATGGGCGCCAGAATATGCAAAGATGGGCAAGGGTATTACGCTATCCCAGGAAGAAATAAAAAATCTGCAGGCGCTTTTGGCGGATAAGTAAAATTTAAACAAACTGGTTAGTGAAAATAAACTAATCCCCATCCAATCTGGATGGGGATTAGTTGTTTAGTACTGCTAAATAGAGGGATTATCTCAGCAATCTTCGGTCGTATACGTGCTATATTCGATAAGGTAAAATATATTTCGCAAATTCAATTTCATAAAAAATAGACCATGTCTGGTAACATTATACAACTTAACGAGGATCTTATAAAGAATAATTTAAAGGATCTTGTACGCGACAGCGTAGAAGAAACACTGAATGCCCTGCTCGACCATGAGGCGGACGAGCTTGTCCGTGCTGGCAAGTATGAGCGGACGGGAGACCGTAAGGGCTACCGTTCCGGTCATTACGAGCGGAATTTCGGCACGACTTCCGGTGAAGTCAAGCTGCGCGTGCCCAAACTCAAGGGCATCCAGTTCGAGACGGCCATCATCGAACGCTACAAACGCCGTGAATGCTCGGTCGAGAATCGCGAGATACGCCGCCGTACAAGGGCCATTGGTGCATTTTCTGACGGCAACAGTGCGTTGATGCTCGTCTGTGCCAGACTTCGCCATGTTGCCGCCTCAGAATGGGGCTCGAAGCGCTATATGGACATGGAACATCTATTCAAGATGGAAATTGAGCAGCCAGCTGACGAGGAAAATCCATACATTTGATGCCGATATTTACTGGCGGATGAAATGAATTTGCGAAAGAATCTTGACACTACCAAGAATCTTGACACTACCCGGAACTTGCGGAAGTGCTTCATCAGCAGAATGTGCGTCCGTACAGCCAGAGCGTCTTCTTTGACCGCGCGAGAGGCCCTCTCTGGCGCATCGGCACGCTGGACGATGTGATGAAGAGCGCCCTGCTGTTTGGCATGGCGGAGGGCGGCGAGATGCTGCATCTACAGCAGAAGGGATACGAGATCCAGATGAAGGAAATCGACTGTGTGGAGGAGTTTTCTTAAGTTATTAATTATATAGACAAATGTGTATATTTGTGATACTCTATAAATAGAGGAGGGATGTGGCTATGCGCATACCCAATATCACGAATTACAAACCGAAAGAATTTGCCACATTATTGAATGTCACGGTCAAAACTCTTCAACGCTGGGATCGTGAGAAGATATTGGTTGCAAATAGGACGCCCACGAATCGAAGATATTATACCTACGACCAGTACTTGCAATTCAAGGGCATCGAGAAAGATACGGATTCGCGTAAGATTGTTCTATATGCCAGGGTATCGAGCCGGAAGCAGACAGATGATCTAGAGAACCAGGTGGATTTCCTCCAGCAATACGCGAATGCCAAAGGCTTGATTGTCGATACCATCGTCCGAGATTATGGCAGTGGTCTGAATTATAACCGTAAGAAATGGAATCAGCTCCTAGATGCTGTCATGGAAAATCAGGTCAGGATGATCCTCGTGTCACACCGCGATCGTTTTGTCCGATTCGGGTTCGATTGGTTTGAGCGGTTCTGCAAGAAATTCAACGTGGAGATCGTGGTCGTGAAGAACGAGAAGCTGTCTCCGCAGAAAGAGCTGATGCAGGATATCGTCAGTATACTTCATGTATTTTCTTGTCGGCTTTATGGGTTACGTAAGTACAAGAAGCAGATTGAAGGAGATGAGGAACTTGCTGAAGGCATTCAAGACAGAGCTCCGTCTCACCGAACGGCAGAAGGATAAAGTTCGCCGTTCTCTCGGCATCTGCCGCTTTCTCGCGAACCAGTACATCGCCCGCAACATCTGGCTGTACCGCTTGTATCAGCGCGGCGTCCTCGATGAGAAACAGCGCCGTTTTGTCACCGCCAATGACTTCGACAAGTACGTCAACCATATACTGAAGAAGAAATTTCCCTGGATCGACCAGTGCGGCTCCAAGGCGCGCAAGAAGGTCCTCGTCAATGCGGAGCAGGCGTTCCGGCGCTTCTTCAAAGGACAGGCGCATTTCCCACGCTTCAAGCGGAAGAACCAGCAGAATGTGAAGCTCTACTTCCCTAAGAACAACAAGGGGGACTGGACCATCTGGCGGCATAAGATTCAGATCCCGACTATCGGCAAGGTGCGCCTGAAAGAATTTGGCTACCTACCGCAGAGCGTGACCATCAAGAATGGGCATGTCTCCTATGAAGCGGGCCGCTACTACGTCTCGGTCACGGCCGAGATTGAGGAGACGAGCCGTTATAACAATGATTTAGAAGCATCGTACCGTCCGCAGTCGGATGGCATCGGTGTGGACCTCGGTGTCAAATCGCTTGCCATCGTCAGCGACGGCAGGATTTTTGAGAATATCAATACGTCTTCTCGGGCCAGACGGCTTGAGAAGCGGCTGAGAAGAGAGCAGAGGCGTCTCAGCCGCAAGTACGAGATGCGAAAAAAGAAAGGTGGTAGTACTGCTACTGCCTCTGCAAACATAGAGAAAAAGAGATTATCGGTACAGAGATTGCATCAGCGGCTGGCGAATCTCCGCCGCAATCACGAGAATCGGGTCATCCACGCACTGGTGGAGCAAAAACCACGCTTCATCACGGTGGAAGACCTCAACGTGACCGGCATGATGAAGAACCGCCATCTCTCGAAGGTCGTGGCGCAGCAGCGCTTTTATTCCCTCCGCGAGAAACTGCGGCGCAAGGCAGAGGTCATCGGGATTGAATTCCGCATCGCGGACCGATTCTACCCGAGTTCCAAGACCTGCCACGCATGCGGGCAGGTGCATAGCGGCCTGAAACTCAAAGACCGCGTCTACGTCTGCCCCTCATGCGGATACACGGAAGATCGCGATTTGAATGCAGCGCTGAATCTGCGCGATACGAAAAACTATCGCATCACCTGATTCACGTTTTCACGTTTGATAAATGTACCGATGGCTAGTCGGGAACAGGCCGTTGCCTTGCGAGGCAAGGAACACGGCCAACGCCTTTGGAGTGTACAAGAACTTGTGAGTAGTCTCAGGCTTGCCCTGGGCAAAAGCATACACGATGAATAAGGAATTTTTCTAAGACATGCACATTTTTGTCTATGTTTTTAGTAGCAGACTTCCTTTGAGGAATTGGCGGATACCGCCTTTACCGCAGAACAGGCTCCGCACGGCGCGGAACTGACATGTCTCACGCCGACGAGCTTCAAGCGGGATGGCCGGTACGCGATCTTTCCGGAATCGCGCCTCATCGTGCAGAGCCTCTTGCAGCGCTGGAATGCATTCTGTCCGGAGATCCCGCTGGAAGAAGAGGATCTGGCGTCGAAGCTGGCCGATCATGCGCCCATCGTGCGCTACGACCTGCACACGGCGTCTTTTTCCCTAGAGCGCCAGCGCATCACCGGCTTCCGGGGGCGCTTTGCCCTGCACTTCGGCGGGACTGACAGTATGAGGCGCATCCTGGCCTTGCTCGCGTCCTTTGCGCCATTTGCCGGCATCGGCATCAAGACAGCGCTCGGCATGGGAGCCGTGACTTCCGCATTGCAGTACAGGACATCTTCGATAGGAGAATGATGCTTGACGCGTCGATGACCAGCCGCCTTCGGGCGGCTTTTTTGTTGCGCAGATGGCATTGGGATTTAACAAAAGCGTAACATGAAGACAACAAAACCTCCCGTATTCTCTGCTACGATATAGGAGAACGATGAAGGGAGCCGAAGGGCTCCAGGGTTCCAATCAGCAAGTGATTTGGGGAGGAAATAATATGTTCAACAAGATGAAGAAACTTCTTTCCGTCGGTGCTGTTGTCGCGAGTGCGGCAGTGCTGCTGGCGGGCTGCGGCGGTGGCAGCCAGCAGGCTTCCAGCTCTTCTGGCAGCGCAGCACAGGAAATCTCCGGCAAGATCTCAGCGTCGGGCTCGACGGCACTCCTGCCGCTCTTGAAGCCGGCACAGGAAGCCTTCCAGGACAAGTACGATAAGGTGACGGTCAACATCGCAGGCGGCGGTTCGTTCACGGGTATGAACCAGGTCGCAGAGGGATCGGTCCAGATCGGCAACTCGGATGTCAACCTGCCGGATGAGTACAAGGACAAGGGCCTCGTCGACCACAAGGTCGTCGTTGAGCCGTTCGTCTTCATCGTCGACAAGAACAACAAGGTCGACAACATCACGAAGCAGCAGGTCATCGACATCCTGACGGGCAAGATCACGAACTGGAAGGAAGTCGGCGGCGATGACCAGCCGATCACGCTGATCCACCGTGCAAAGTCCTCGGGTTCCCGTGCGACGATCAGCGATGTCGTCCTCAAGGGCGCAGCCTTCACGGATAACGCAGTCATCCAGGATTCCAATGGTGCAGTTCGCGCCGCTATCGCCAGCACGCCGGGCTCCATCGGCTATGTCGATGCACCGTATGCCGATGATTCCGTCAAGATCCTGAAGTTCGATGGCGTTGAGTATTCTCCGGAGAACATCATCGCCGGCAAGTATCCGATCTATGGCTATGGCCACATGTACACGAAAGGTGAGCCGACTGGCGCGGTCAAGGCATTCATCGACTACATCCTCAGCGATGAGTTCCAGAACACGCAGGTCGAGAAGCTCGGCTTCATCCCTGTCAACAAGATGAAGAAGTAATTCGCGAAAGTAAACAGGAAGGATGATGCAGGACGGAGGTCCTGCATCACGTTTATACAGGAGGTTTTTTATGGAACGGGCAGCAACAATCGGCCGCCTTGACGGCAAGCAGTCAGGCGGAGGTCATGAGCGCAGGCTATTCTACGACAAGTGCGGGCGGTATCTCTTCATTGCGGCTGCCTTTCTCATGACCATCATCATCTTTTCCATCATCTTCTTCGTCGGTCGCCAGGGCCTCATGACGTTCGCAGCGGTCAGTCCGCTGGAGTTCTTCTTCAGTGCGAGCTGGGATCCGTCGCTCGGCAAGTTCGGCGCGCTCTCGTTCATCGTGGGCTCGCTGGTGACGACACTCCTTTCGGTTGCCATCGGCGCGCCGCTAGGCCTGCTCGGCGCCATCTTCCTCGCGAAGGTCGCTCCGGCCTGGCTCAAGAACATCATGCGCCCGGCGACGGATCTCTACGTCGCCATCCCTTCGGTCGTCTACGGCTACATCGGCCTGATGCTGCTCGTGCCGTACATGCGCGATGCGTTCGGCACGACGACGGGCTTCGGCGTGCTCGCGGCGTCGCTCGTGCTCGCCATCATGATCATGCCGACAATCCTCTCCATCAGCACGGATGCGCTCAATGCTGTGCCGAAGCCGCTGGAGGAGGCGAGCCTCGCGCTCGGCGCGACGTGGTGGCAGACGATGGTCCACGTCATCGTGCCCGCTGCAGCGCCTGGCATCCTGACGGCTGTCGTGCTCGCGATGGCGCGCGCCGTCGGCGAGACGATGGCCGTGCAGATGCTCATCGGCAACACGCCGCAGCTCATCACCTCGCTGTTCTCTCCGACGGCAACGCTGACGAGTGACATCGTCGTCGAGATGGGCAATACGCCGTTCGGCTCGGTCTGGGGCAATGCGCTCTTCCTCATGGCTTTCGTGCTGCTCATCCTGTCGCTGGCCATGATTCTTGTCATCCGCCGTTTCGGCACGAGGAGGGTATAACACATGAATGCAAAAGTACAGAATCAGGTGGCACGGGCGGGCCTCTGGTGTACGGGATTCTTCATCCTCGCCCTGCTTGCGGCTTTCCTCGGCTACATCCTCTACAAGGGATTGCCGGTGCTCTCGCCGCACTTCATTCTCGGCAAATCGAGCGACATGATGGCTGGCGGCGGCGTCGGTTCACAGCTTTTCAACTCGTTCTACATGCTCTTCCTCTCGATGGCCATTTCCATTCCAATCGCGCTCGGCGCGGGCATCTACCTCGCGGAGTACGCGCGTGAGAACAAGCTGACGAAGTGCATCCGCCTTTCCGTCGAGAGCCTCGCGACGGTGCCGTCCATCGTACTCGGCCTGTTCGGCATGATCGTCTTCGTCAACATGATGAACATGGGCTTTTCCATTCTCGGCGGCTCGCTGACACTCGTCCTGCTGAATCTGCCGATGCTCGTGCGCGTGACGGAGGAATCCATCCGCACCGTGCCGAGGTCGTATGAAGAAGCGAGCCTTGCGCTCGGCGCGACGAAGCTCCAGACGATCTTCAAGGTCGTGCTGCCGAGCGCGATGCCGGGCATCATCACGGGCATCACGCTGACGGCGGGCCGTGCACTCGGCGAGACGGCCATCCTGATCTTCACGGCCGGCACGACGGTATCGCGTCACATGTTCGACACGGATGTCATGGCGGGCGGCGAGACGCTGGCGGTTCACCTCTGGTACCTCATGAGCACGGGCCTCGTGCCGGACCGCGAGGCCATCGCCAACGGCATCGGCGCACTGCTGATCCTGACGATCCTCGTCTTCAACTTCGTCCTGCTGCTGCCGATCAAGCTGCTGGGGCGCAAGACAAAAGCATGATTTCAAAAGCATCACGATCTTTCGTGATGCTTTTGTGATGCAGTTCCTTTTCTTTCTCAGATTTTTATGGTAGAGTAAAAATAAGGGGTTTGCGCGTTGGCGCAGGCCTTTGTTGCGATCGATCATTTGGGAAAGAAAAGGAAGTGATGGAATTATGAAAGAGACAATCAAATCCATGCAGGCAATCGCGGAGCCGTTCTTGGCATTCCTGCGCTGGGAGGCGAGCAGCGGTGTCATCCTGCTCGCCTGCGCCATCCTCGCACTCATCGTGGCGAATTCACCGCTGGCCGAATCGTACGAGCATCTGCTGCATTATCCCATCGCTGTCGGAGCGGGGGAGTACGTGCTGGAGATGGGCCTGCTGCACTGGATCAACGACGGCCTCATGGCGGTGTTCTTCTTTGTCATCGGCCTTGAGATCAAGCGCGAGTTCCTCTACGGCGAGCTGCGCACGTATTCGGCGATGCTGCTGCCCGTCGGCGCGGCACTCGGCGGCATGCTCGTGCCGGCCGCCATCTATGCGGCGATCAACTTAGGGCTGCCGACATTCGGCGGCTGGGGCATCCCGATGGCGACCGACATCGCCTTTGCGCTCGGCATCATGACCATCGCCGCGCGCCAGGCACCGCTCGGCCTCGTCGTCTTCCTGACAGCACTCGCCATCGTCGATGACCTCGGCGCCATCGTCGTCATCGCGCTGTTCTACAACACGGACCTCACTGTATCGGCCTTGCTGCTGGGGCTCGTGGCCGTGGCTGCCGCTTTCCTGCTCGGCCGTTTCCGCGTGCGCTTCCTGCCGGCCTACATGGCGCTCGGCTTCGTCGCCTGGCTGGCCTTCCTGAAGGCGGGCATCCACCCGACGATTGCGGGCGTGCTGCTCGGCCTCTCCATCCCGGCAGCGGCGGATCCGGAGAACTCGCTCCTGCACAAGCTCGAGCACGCACTCGAGCCGTGGTCGGCCTATGCCATCATGCCGATCTTCGCCTTGGCCAACGCTGGCGTCGCGATCTCTCTGGCGACGTTTGACATGGCCTCGCCGATCTTCCTCGGCATCCTCGCGGGCCTCTGCCTCGGCAAGCCCATCGGCATCTTCGGCGCGGTATTCGTGCTCTGCAAGGTCTTTGGCCTGCAGCTGCCGGGTAATGCGACGAAGAGCCAGCTCGCGGCGACGGGCATGCTCGGCGGCATCGGCTTCACGATGTCCATCTTCATCGCCTCGCTGGCCTTCACAGACAGCGCGATGCTCGACCTTGCGAAGATCAGCATCCTCTCGGCGTCAATCCTCTCGGGCATCCTCGGTACGGCTTTCTTCAAGCTGCAGTCGCTCTTCGGCGGGGGAGAAACGGCGCAATAGTAAAAAAAATAAAAAAAACAGCAAAAAGGTGTTGACAGAACGGGAGCGCCCGTCTATAATAATATTCGTTGGTTGCGACAGCGACTGACAGACAAAAGAAAGATGATGACTCACTAGCTCAACTGGCAGAGCAACTGACTCTTAATCAGTAGGTTCACGGTTCGATTCCGTGGTGGGTCACCATGACTCACTAGCTCAACTGGCAGAGCAACTGACTCTTAATCAGTAGGTTCACGGTTCGATTCCGTGGTGGGTCACCATTTTGAGATAACGGCTCCTTGCAGAAGGAGCCTTTTTTGTATCTGCCAATAGAGATTGCAACAGAGCAACAGAACAGAAAGGAATGACATCATGCGAATCCTGATCTCCAATGATGACGGCATCCAGGCCAAGGGGCTCGAGTCCCTCGTCAAGGCATTCTGTGCGCGCGAGCACACGGTCGTCGTCTCGGCGCCGGCGCGCCAGCAGAGCGGCATGGCCCATGCACTGAACGTCGGCCGTCCGCTCGAGCTCATCCGCGGCGAGGCACTCGCCGAAAAGTACGGCATCGAGGCGTGGGCTGTCGACGGCACGCCGACGGACAGCGTCAAGCTCTACCTCGAGGCTCTGGCGGAGGAGAAGCCGGATGTCGTCGTCTCGGGCATCAATCACGGCGCGAACCTCGCGACGGATATCCTCTATTCGGGCACGGTCGGCGCGGCGATGGAGGGCATGCTGCACGACATCTCTTCGTTTGCGGTATCGCTCGATGTGGACAGCACCATCTCGTACGGTGAGGCGGCAGAGGAATTTGCGCTGCTGCTGGAGCGCGTCATGGCGGCCCGGCCGTCTGCCGATGAGCCGCG
The DNA here is from genome assembly GCF_928722185.1 of Mitsuokella jalaludinii. Taxonomy (NCBI): domain Bacteria; kingdom Bacillati; phylum Bacillota; class Negativicutes; order Selenomonadales; family Selenomonadaceae; genus Mitsuokella; species Mitsuokella jalaludinii. The sequence goes on along the minus strand of NZ_CAKMXA010000001.1, from coordinate 628,748 downwards.
CCCAATCTTTTGGAACGTCAATTTCCCGCGCGCCTATGCGCTCGGCGAGGACGGCCGCCCGCAGGTCGTCTTTGGCCGCCAGGGCAAGCGCGACTATAAGAACGCCTTCCTTAGGCAGGAGCGCGAGGACGGGCGCATCTTCTACACGGTTGCCGGCGAGATCTTCGATACCGACAAGAGCGAGCCGACGGACATCTACGCCGTCGAGCAGGGCTACATCGCTGTGACGCCGCTGATGGTCGACCTCACGGATTACATCGCCATCGAGAAGCTCCTGGACCGCTGAGCTCTGTCTTTTTTTCATCATCTACTTGTGATAGAATATAGAATAGATTTGTTACGGGAGGCAATATTCATGGAATCAATGATTCGCGATATCAAGCTGGCTCCGTCGGGCCACGATAAGATCAACTGGGTCAAGAACTTCATGCCGGTCATGGTAGCTGTTGATAAAGAATTCTCCGTCTCGAAGCCGTTTGCGGGCAAGAAGATGGTCATCACGCTGCACCTCGAGGCCAAGACGGCCTACATGGCGGAGATCTTCCACCATGCCGGTGCGGAGGTCGCCATCACGGGCAGCAACCCGCTGTCGACGCAGGACGATGTGGCCGCAGCGCTCGTCGAGGACGGCCTGCACGTCTTTGCCTGGCATGATTGCACGCCGGAGGAGTACGACACCTTCATCAACAAGGCGCTCGACATCAAGCCGGACTTCGTCATCGATGACGGCGGCGACCTCGTGCACATGCTGCACACGAAGCGTCGCGAGCTGCTCTCGGGCATCGTCGGCGGCTCGGAGGAGACGACGACGGGCGTCCATCGCCTGCGCGCACTCGCCAATGAGGGCAAGCTCGAGTTCCCGATGATCGCTGCCAACGATGCGTACTGCAAGTACCTCTTCGACAACCGCTACGGCACGGGCCAGTCGACCTGGGACGGCATCATGCGCACGACGAATGTCGCCATAGCGGGCAAGAATGTCGTCATCGCCGGCTACGGATGGTGCGGCAAGGGCGGTGCCATGCGTGCGCGCGGCCTCGGCGCCAATGTCATCGTCACGGAAGTCGACCCGATAAAGGCCATCGAAGCGGTGTTCGACGGCTTCCGCGTCATGCCGATGGATGAGGCCGCCAAAATCGGCGATATCTTCCTGACGCTGACGGGCGACAAGGATGTCATCCGCAAGCAGCACTTCGAGGTCATGAAAAATGGCGCCATCCTCGCGAACTCCGGCCACTTCGACGTCGAGATCAACATTCCGGAGCTCGAGTCGCTCTCCGTCTCGCGTCGCCCGGTCCGCAAGAACATCGAGGAGTTCAAGCTGAAAGACGGCCGCAAGATCTACCTGCTCGCAGAGGGCCGCCTCGTCAACCTCGCCGCTGGCGATGGCCATCCGGCAGAGATCATGGACCTCTCGTTCGGCGTGCAGTTCTTCTCGGCGCTGCATCTCCTGCACCACGGCAAGGAGATGGCAAAGGGCGTCCATCTCATGCCGGAAGAGATCAACACGAAGATTGCCGAGATCAAGCTCAAGGCATCGGGCATCGCCATCGATGCGCTGACGCCGGAGCAGAAGGCATATCTGAACATGGCCTGAGGAGGATATATGAAGACACTCATCAAGAATGTACGCGCGCTGCTGCCGGACGGCACGACGCCTTTGACGAATATCATGATCGACCGCGATAAGATCGCCGCCATCGGCGAGGTGCCGGACGGCTTCCGCGCGGCAAAGGTCATCGACGGTACGGGCAAGTTCGCCGTGCCGGGCTTCATCAACGCACACACGCACGCCTCGATGACGCTCTTCCGCAGCTATGCGGATGACATGAACCTCATGGACTGGCTCAACAACATGATCTGGCCGGCTGAGGCGAAGATGCAGGAAGAAGACATCTACTGGGGCGCGATGCTCGCTGCCGTCGAGATGATCGAGGGCGGCACGACGACGTTTGCCGACATGTACGGGCCGTACATGGAGAAGGTCGCCAAGGCCGCAAACGATGCGGGCCTGCGCGCCGTGCTCTCGCGCGGCATCATCGGCGTCGCGCCGGACGGCGATGCCAAGATCGAGGAGAACGTCTCGCTCTACAAGGATTTCAACGGCGCAGCGGACGGCCGCATCACGGTCATGTTCGGCCCGCACGCACCGTATACCTGCCCGCCGGACTTCCTCAAAAAGGTTGCAAGCACGGCGCAGTCGCTCGGTGCGGAGATCCACATCCACATGGCGGAGACGAAGGCTGAGGTCGAGCAGATCGTGAAGGAATACGGCAAGCGCCCGTTCCGCTACGTCGAGGAGACGGGCCTGTTCGACGGCAAGGGCACGCTCGCGGCGCACTGCGTCCACCTCGATGACGAGGACATCGCCATCATCAAGAAGCACGCCATCCGCGTCGCCCACAATCCGGGCAGCAACATGAAGCTCGCGAGCGGCATCGCGCCGGTGCCGCGCCTCCTCAAGGAGGGTGTCTGCGTCGCACTCGGCACGGACGGCGCCTCGTCGAACAACAACCTCGACATGCTCGAGGAGATTAACCTCGCGGCGATGCTCCACAAGGTCAGCACGCTCGACCCGCTGGCTGTCCCGGCGCGCACGGCGCTCAAGATGGGCACGGAGTACGGCGCCAAGGCCGTCGGCCTCACGGGTGTCGGCAAGCTCGAAGTTGGCTGCAAGGCCGACATCACGCTCTTCGACATGGCAGGCGCTGCCTGGTATCCGCGCAACGACCTCGCGTCGCAGCTCGTCTACTCGGCACACGCCGACTCCGCCTCGACGGTGCTCGTCGACGGCAGGGTCCTCATGGAAGACGGCGAACTCCTGACGCTCGACAAGGAGCGCATCTTCTACGAGGCGCAGAAGTGCGCAGAGCGCCTGACGAAGTGAGAGACTCAGAGCCGCAACTTACAGTGAATCTACAGCAGGGCTGCCGCTTCGCGCGACAGCCTTGCTTTCGTAATCTTGTCATCGATAATCGATACAGGGGGGAGACTTTTGAAAAAGACTACGAGCCGCACGCGGGCGCGCCGCAAGCCGGTGCGCAAGGCGACAAAGACAGGCCACCGCGTGATGCGCGCGCACACCGGCAGACGCTCTGAGCTCTTCGGGTTGGCGCTCTTGGCAGCTGGCCTCATCTCAATCTGCGGTATCTGCGGCCTCAACGTGGGCTTCGTCGGCGTCTACTTCGCGAAGTTCCTGCGCTACTTCTTCGGTGTGGGCTCCATCCTCATCGCCGTCCTGGTACTCTTGATCGCCTGGACTTACATGACGAAACACCACGCGCCGCGCTATTCACCGCGTTTCTTCGGCCTGCTCGCGCTCTTCATCTCCGCGCTCGCCATCTGGCACCACTTCAAGGTACCGGTCGGCGAGGAGATCCTGCCGCAGAGCCTGCCGACGGGCGGCGGGCTCTTGGGTGGTGGCCTGCTGCTCGCGCTGCGCAAGTGCTTCGGCGTCGACGGCTCCATCATCATTCTCGGTGTCGGCACAGTCGGCTCCGTCTTGCTCTCGACGACCTGGTCGCTCGCGACAGGCCTCCTCAAGACGCAGGAAAAGGCGAAGCAGGGCGCAGCTGCCGCAGGCTCGGCCATCCAGTCGACCTGCGGCAAGGTCGCCGAAGTCAGCGGCCGTGTCGAAGAGCACGTCGTCGAGGCCGTGCGCGAGAAGGTCAGCAGGGTCAGCAAGGCGAGCTTCTACAACCAGGCGGCGGATAAGCGCTTTGCCGATGCACCCGAAGAGACGGCTGCTGCAGCAGAGCCTCGTATGGCGGCCGAGACTGCGGAGGCGAAAGGCGATACAGGCAATGTGGAAAGTGCCATGCCGGACTTCACGATTGAGTACGGCGCCGCGCATGAAGAAGCGGCAGCGCCCGCAGAGGAGCGCCCGATGGGCTTGCCGGACTCCATCGAGCCAATCGGCATGGCCGCGCCGCCGTCGAGCCTGCGCGAGGGAAGTCCCTTCGTCGAGGGACCCATCGGCAGAGAAACGAGCCCTGCGGCACCTCCAGAAGCCCCTTCCGCTCCGTCAGAGCCTCTGGGCGAGCCAGCGCAGTTTGTCCCGGAGCCAGCAGCTCCTTTCACTGTGCCCAAGACGGAGCCTGTCGTGCCGCCTTCGCCGAGCCCGATGAAGAAGAAGCCGACGGCCATGCCCTCGTACGACGAGATCGCGCCGATCATGCCGGCAGCGGCATTGCTCGACGGCTCGGCCAGGAGCATGGAGAGCAGGCAGGGCAGTGCCTCGCAGGGCGCTACTGCCAGCTCGCCTGAGACAGCAGCACCCGCTGCGCCGCCGCGCCCCTACGTGCTGCCGCAGGTCACGGAGATCCTCTCGAAGCACGCGAAGAAGCACAACGCTGCGCTCGAGATGGAAATTGCCGACAAGGCTCACATCTTGCAGAAGACGCTCGAGGACTTCCACGTCAAGGCAAAGATCATCAACGCCTGCCACGGCCCGGCCGTCACGCGCTATGAGCTCGAGCCGGCACCGGGCGTCAAGGTCAGCAAGATCACGAACCTCGCCGACGATCTCGCGCTGAGCCTCGCCGCGACATCGGTGCGCATCGAGCCGATTCCCGGCAAGGCAGCCATCGGCATCGAGGTGCCGAACAAAGAGCTCGAGGGCGTGCAGCTGCGAGAAGTCCTCGAGAACGAGAAGTTCCTCAAGGCAAAGTCAAAGCTGACGGTCGGCCTTGGCATGGACATCGGCGGCCAGGCGATCTTCGCGGACCTCGCGAAGATGCCGCACCTGCTCGTCGCCGGTGCCACGGGCTCCGGTAAGTCTGTCTGCATCAACACGCTCATTACGAGCATCCTCTTCAAGGCGAAGCCAGAGGAGGTCAAGTTCATCCTCGTCGACCCGAAGATGGTCGAGCTCTCCAACTACAACGGCATCCCGCACCTCATGGTCCCCGTCGTCACGGAGGCCAAGAAGGCAGCTTCCGTGCTCAACTGGTCGGTGCAGGAGATGGAGAAGCGCTACGCGAAGTTTGCCGAGCACAACGTCCGCAACATGGAGACCTACAACACAAAGTTCCCCGAGGACAAGATGCCGGCCATCGTCATCATCATCGACGAGCTGGCCGACCTCATGATGGTCGCACCGCACGACGTCGAAGATGCCATCTGCCGCCTCGCGCAGAAGGCCCGCGCTGCCGGCATCCACATGGTGCTCGCGACGCAGCGCCCGTCTGTCGACGTCATCACAGGCATCATCAAGGCCAACATCCCGTCGCGTATCTCGTTTGCCGTCTCGAGCCAGATTGACTCGCGCACCATCCTCGACCGCAGCGGCGCCGAGAAGCTCCTCGGGCGCGGCGACATGCTCTTCTATCCGGTCGGCGCGGCGAAGCCCATGCGCGTGCAGGGCGCCTTTATCAGCGATGAAGAAGTCGAGCACCTCCTCGACTTCATCCGCAGCCAGGGCCAGGAGATGGAAGCCAATGAGGAGATCATCACGTTCACGGAAAACGCCATGAAAGAGGACGAGGAGAAGGATGAGAGCAAGGGGCGCCGCGCCTCGAAGTACGACGAACTCTTGCCGGATGCCGTCAACCTCGTCATGTCGACGGGCCAGGCATCGGCCTCGTCTCTTCAGCGCCGCTTCCGCGTCGGCTACACGCGCGCTGCGCGCCTCATCGACGAGATGGAGGACCTCAGCATCGTCGGGCCGAACATCGGCAGTAAGCCGCGCGAGATTCTCATGAACTCTGAGCAGGCCGCTGCCGTGCTGGCCGAGTGCAGTGACAGCTGACGAAAACTTTCACGAAATCGGCTGAAAAATGGTCAACAGACTGGAAAAGCACAGGATGCTTGTGGTATACTTGAGAATGGTTATGTAATTTCCAGTAAATTCCATGCGTAATACCAGAGATAATCATCAGGATTTCTCTTATGGGGGTAGATTTTTTTGAAGTACATGAGTGGTAACGAACTGCGTGAAGCTTATCTGCAGTTCTTTTCGGAAAAGAAAGGTCATCTGCGTCTGCCGAGCTTCTCGCTGATCCCGCAGGACGATCCGACCCTGTTGCTGATCGGCGCCGGCATGGCTCCGCTGAAGCCTTTCTTCACGGGCAAGATGAAGCCGCCCCGCACGCGCGTGACGACGAGCCAGCGCTGCGTCCGCACGGGCGACATCGAGAATGTCGGCCGCACGGCGCGCCATCAGACGTTCTTCGAGATGCTCGGCAATTTCTCGTTCGGCGATTATTTCAAGGGCGAGGCCATTCCCTGGGCTTGGGAATTCCTGACGGAAGTCATCGAGCTGCCGAAAGACAAGCTCTGGGTCACGGTCTATCCGGACGACACGGAAGCCATCGAGATCTGGAAGTCCCAGCCGGGCTTCCCGCAGGACCACATCGTCAAGATGGAGGACAACTTCTGGGAAATCGGCCCTGGCCCGTGCGGCCCGGACTCCGAGATCTACATCGACCTCGGTGAGGAGCGCGGCTGCGGCTCGCCGACCTGCGCCGTCGGCTGCGACTGCGACCGCTACCTCGAGATCTGGAACCTCGTCTTCACGCAGTACGACCGCCAGGAGGACGGCTCCTACAAGAATCTCGCCCATAAGAACATCGATACGGGCTGCGGCCTCGAGCGCCTTGCGTCCGTCGTGCAGAACAAGAAGACGAACTTCGAGACGGATCTTCTCTACCCGATCATCGAGTACGCGGCCAAGGTCGCAGGCGTCGAGTACGGCAAGGACGAGAAGACGGACATCTCGCTGAAGGTCATCGCCGACCACGCGCGCTCCATGGCTGTCATGATCATGGACGGCATCCTGCCGTCGAATGAGGGCCGCGGCTATGTGCTGCGCCGCATCCTGCGCCGCGCCATCCGCCACGGCCGCATGCTCGGCATCAAGGGCAAGTTCCTCGAGGGCGCTGTTGACGCCGTCGTTGAAATCTATCGCGATGCCAGCGACTTTGGCGAGCTCGTCGCCAAGCACGACTACATCAAGAAAGTCATCAGCATCGAGGAAGACCGCTTCGCTGCGACGCTCAACCAGGGCATGGACCTGCTCGACGAGGAGATCAAGGCACTGAAAGCTGACGGCAAGGAGGAGCTGCCGGGTGAAGTCGGCTTCCGCCTCTACGACACGTTCGGCTTCCCGTGGGAGCTCACCGAGGAGATCCTGCACGAGAACGGCCTCGACCTCGACAAAGAGGGCTTCGACAAGGCCATGAACGAGCAGCGCGAGCGCGCGAGAAATGCCCGCGCCGAGAACCAGCGCGTCGCTGTGCCGGATCTCTCGGGCATCGACGTATCGAAACTGACGGTTGACCCGGAGGCCAAAGAGGCCAAGGTCGTCGCCATCTGGAAGGACGGCAAGCTCGTCGATGAGATCACGGACGGCGAAGAGGCCGGCATCATCCTTGACAAGACCCCGTTCTACGCAGAGGGTGGCGGACAGGTCGGCGACGAAGGCATGCTGCTCGGCGAGTTCGGCCGCATCAAGGCCACGAACGCCAAGAAGCTGCCGGACGGCACGGTCTACCATGTCTCGTACGTAGAGGAAGGCCAGCTCAAGGTCGGCGAGACGGTCAAGATCGAGGTCGACCAGGAGAAGAAGCTCGCTTCGGCGCGCAACCACACGGCAACGCATCTCCTGCAGGCAGCTCTCAAGCAGGTTGTCGGCGACCAGGTCAACCAGGCCGGTTCTTCCGTCACGCCGGACCGCCTGCGCTTCGACTTCACGAACTTCGAGCCGGTCACGCCGCAGCAGCTCGCGGATGTCGAGGAGCTCGTCAACAAGGTCATCCTCAAGGGCCAGGATGTCGAGATCTCGCACATGAGCCTCGAGGAGGCCAAGAAGGCCGGCGCGATGGCGCTCTTCTCGGAGAAGTACGGTGACGTCGTGCGCGTCGTCCGCGTGCCGGGCTTCTCGATGGAGCTCTGCGCTGGCTCGCACGTCAAGAATGTCGGCCAGATCGGCATGTTCAAGATCGTCGGCGAGACGGGCATCGCCTCGGGCGTGCGCCGCATCGAGGCTATCACGGGCAAGGCTGCGCTCGACTACGCGAACGAGAAGTTCGCTGTCCTGCAGAAGGCAGCATCCCTGCTCAAGGCGAACGAGGACGATGTCCCCGCAGCTGTCGAGAAGCTGCAGGCCGAGAACAAGGAGATGGCCGGCAAGCTCGCTGATGTCGCGGCGATGCAGGAGAAGGCCGATGCTCAGCAGCTCATCGCTGGCGTCAAGGAAGTCAACGGCATCTCCGTCGTCACGGGCAAGGCCAACGTCGAGAACATGGACTCCCTGCGCGAAGTCGCCGACCTCACGCTCAGCAAGATCGAGAGCGGCGTCGTCGTGCTCGGCTGCGCCAACGATGGCAAGGTCAACCTCGTCGTCAAGGCATCGAAGGATGCCGTGAAGCGCGGCATCCATGCCGGCAAGATCATCAAGGAAGCCGCAGCAGTCGTCGGTGGCGGCGGCGGCGGACGTCCGGACATGGCACAGGCTGGCGGCAAGAAGGCAGAAGCCCTGCCGCAGGCATTCGAGAAGGCAGTGGCCGTCATCGAAGCACAGCTTGCTTAAGAGATTACAGCAGGAACCTCCCTCCTTATGAGGGAGGTTCCTTGATATCTTGGCACCTTATAAACAGATGATAGATGATGGAGGGTCCTGAATCTTGGAAGTCGATATCACAAAAAAAGTACAGTATTTGATGAAATACGGCCTCGTCGGCCTGATTCTCATTGCCGTGCTCTGTGCTGGCGGCATCTACTACTACCAGCATCAGCATAAGTACTTCAACGTCTACGACGCGCAGGTCACGAGCTCGCTCGTCGCGGCGAAAGTGCACGGCAATGCGGTGATCACGGAGAAGGTCGTCGAAGACGGTGAGCACGTTGAAGCCGGCGATGTCATCGCCCATGTAAAGAGCACGGTGACGGACGAGCAGATTGCGAACCTCGAGCAGACCGTCGCGCTCTCGCAGCGCAACCTCGATGAGATCAAGAAGGGGCAGACCGTGACGGTCGCCGTGCCGAGCCCTGCGCCGGCACCGGCTGCGAGCGCACCGCGCAGCAGCGGTTCCTCGCAGAGCGTCGCGAGTGCTGAGTCCCGCATGAATCGCATGAACGAGCTCTTCGAGATGGGTGCCATCAGCGCCGTACAGCGCGATGCCGCCGTCTCGGCCTATCATGCGGCCGTAGCAGCTGCTTCGTCTTCGGCTCCTGCTGCTTCTGCGCCGTCTTCTTCGCCGGCCGTCCGCTACCAGACGACGACACAGCCGCCTGACCCGAAGGCCGTGCAGAATGCAGAGCTCCAGCTCAAGCAGGCGCAGGCCGCGCTCGACAATGCCAAGCAGGATGCCGCTGAGACGGACATCGTCGCGCCGGTAGCCGGCACGGTCTACTACGCGCAGGGCATTGACGAGGGTTCGACGGTCAAGGCAGGCGAGACGGTCGCGAGCGTCGGCAATGCCGACGACATCTGGATTGAGGCCAAGGTCAGCCCCGACAAGGCCGCGAAGATCCGCCTCGGCCAGTTCGTCTCCTACGAGATCGAAGGCCACCAGCTCCAGGGTTCCGTCCAGGATATCCAGCAGCCGGTCAAGAAAGATGACCAGGCTTCGGCCGATAGCGCAGATGCAGCTGCCAGCGCTGGCAACGCCAATGCGGCGGATACAACTGGCGCAAATGGTGCTGGTGCCGGCCAGAACGGCCAGGATGCGCAGAGCGCGCAGAATGGCCAGGGCGCACAGGTCGCCGATGCTGCTAACAGCGACGCTGCCAATGGCCAACCTGCCACAGGCAATCAGCCCAAGACGACCGCTGAGGCCACAGACGATGACGACGAGGATGAAGACGTCATGATCATCCGCATCTCCATCCCGTCCGGCCTCAACTTCAGCCTCAAGCCAGGCATGAAAGCCGTCGTCAAGTTCGCGATGAACGGCTGATACACTGTTCTGTACTACAAAAAAGACTGCCCCAGCGGCAGTCTTTTTTTGATGCAGCGTATCGCATGGAGGGGCAGGCATTCTCAGCAAGCGATACTCTGTGACAAATTTTCGGCGAATCCCTTTTCTTTTTGCAATAGCTGTGTTATAATGACAATAAATTTTCACTAACTAAAGGATTAAAGACGAAAAGTTTTGCTTTTCGGATTCGATATGAGGAGGGAATGGGTATGGTGAACCCAAAACTCAAGGATGAGCTCAACGACCAGCTCTGTGAGGCGATGCTGTCGCTGGAGACGGTGGATGAGTGCTACCAGTTCTTTGAAGACCTCTGCACGATCAGCGAGCTCAAGGCGATGAGCCAGCGGCTCGAGGTTGCGCGGATGCTGCGCGCTGGTCATACGTACGATGACATCGTCGCGCGCACAGGCGCGAGCACGGCGACGATCAGCCGCGTCAAGCGCTGCCTCAACTATGGTGCGGACGGCTATCACATCGTCCTCGACCGGCTGGCACCGGATGAGGGGGAGGGCTCTTCAGGCGACTGAATGAGTTCTTGCAATAGGAAGAAAATACCATCAAGATAAAAGGAGACAGACTAATGGACAAAGAGAGACTGACACTGGAGATCCCGTACGGCATGCGCGATTTCCTGCCGGTAGAGGCGGCAGAGAAGCGCGCCATTGAGACGGAGCTCGCTTCGCTGTTCGCCGAGTGGGGCTACGATGAGGTCGTCACACCGACGATCGAGTACCTCGACAACCTGACGCTCGGCACGAGCCGCGCACTGGAGCCGCATCTCTTCAAGCTCTTCGACAAGGACAACCGCACGCTCGCGCTGCGCCACGAGATGACGACGCCGATTGCGCGCCTCGCGGCCAGCCGCCTGCGCGACTATCCGCAGCCGCTGAAGCTCTCTTATGTCAGCAGTGCCTTCCGCTATGAGCAGACGCAGGCTGGCCGCCAGTGTGAGTTCCATCAGGCCGGCGTCGAGCTCATGGGCAGCGCGACGGCCTTTGCTGATGCCGAGGTCATCGCGCTCGCCATCCAGGGCTTGCTGCGCGCCGGCCTCACGGACTTCACGATCTGCCTCGGCCAGGTCGAGTTCGTCTCGGGCATCATGAACCAGTACCAGCTCGCCGACGAGACGAAGCAGAAGCTCCAGACGGCGCTCGAGAAGCACGACCTCGTTTCCTTCCACCGCGCGATCGAGGCGCTCGGACTTCCGGAGAAGGCCAAGAAGACGCTCGGCTATCTGCCGCTTCTGAACGGCGGCGAGGAGATGCTCAAGAAGAGCTACACGCTGGCACTCAACGAGCAGAGCCGCCGCGCACTCGACAACCTCGCGGAGATCTACCGCCTGCTGAAGTCGTACGGCGTCGAGCAGTACGTGCGCTTTGACCTCGGCATCATCCGCGATTTCAGCTACTACACGGGCATGGTCTTCGAGGCCTACACGCCGGAGCTCGGCTTCCCGCTCGCTGGCGGCGGTCGTTACGACCACCTGCTTTCGGATTTCGGCAATGCCTGCCCGGCCACGGGCTTTGCCATCGGTATCGAGCGCATCCTGCTCGCGCTGACGCGCCAGGGGCTCGAGAAGCCGGATCAGCCGAAAGACGTCTACCTCGGCTACGCGCCAGGCCGCGAGCACGACGCCATCCAGAAGGCGCAGGAACTGCGCGCAGACGGCAAGGTCGTCGAGCTCGCGCTCATGTGCCAGGATGAGGCGGATGCCCGCGAGATGCAGCAGACGAAGGGCTACGAGAGCCTCGTCTATCTCGCCTGACCATGCTGCAGCAGATGTACGGGCGCGTGCGCCAGTTCGTGCGCGCTGTCACGCAGCATATGGGGGAGGCTGACCACGCCTTTGTGCGCGCGAACTTGCCCGCGAAGGCACTGCCGCTCTTCTACGCGATGCATCCGGCCGACCAGGTCCACGCGCGCAATGTCGCCTATACGGCGCGTGCGCTCGCTGAGCGGCACGGCCTGCCAGAAGAGCAGCGCGCCTTTCTCATCCGCTGTGCGCTTTTGCATGATGTCGGCCGCCGCAAGGGGGACCTCGACATCCTCGGCAAGGTCTTTGCTGTCCTGATGATGCACTATCTGCCGCACGCCTCGGAGCGGCTCATGGAGCATGAGGGCCGTCTTGGCCACGCGCTCTACGTCTACCGTCATCATCCGGCCATCGGCGCGGCCCTGCTGCGTGAGATCGGCATGGCCGAGGAGGCCCGCATCATCGAGCGCCATCATATGGCGGATGATATGGCGGATGCAGCGGGCGACAGGCAGGTGCTCCGGCTGCTGCGCGAAGCGGACGCCAGGAATTAGGCGTTTGTGCGCACTGTGTGGATTGAGAAACATTTTGCAAAGATTTCTTGACGAATCTGGATTTTGGTGTTAACATAGGGTTCATCGAATCCTTTAGCAAGATAAAGAACGAAAATCGTAGAATCATCTCAGGAGAGGGAATATGAAAAATACCATGGATTACCTGACCATCGCCCTGCCGAAGGGCAAGCTCTTCTCGCTCTCGGCTGACCTCTTAGCCAAGGCGGGCTATACGGCGGAAGGTCTTTCGGATAAGTCGCGCAAACTCGTCATCTCGAATGAAGAGAAGAAGATTCGCTTCATCGTCTCCAAGACGGCAGATGTGCCGACGTACGTCGAGTACGGCGCGGCCGACATCGGCGTCATCGGCAAGGATGTGCTGCTGGAGTCGGGCAAGGATGTCTACGAGCTTCTAGACCTCGGCTTTGGCCGCTGCCACCTCATGATGGCGGTGCCGAAGGCCGAGAAGCGCGAGAAGCTCGTCGACTACGACCACACGCGCGTCGCGACGAAGTTCCCGCACATCGCCGAGCAGTTCTTCAACAAGCACGGCATGCAGATGGAGTACATCAAGCTCAACGGCTCAATCGAGCTCGGCCCGATCGTCGGGCTCTCTGAGAGCATCGTCGATATCGTCGAGACGGGCACGACGCTCCGGGAAAACGACCTCGAGGAGATTGCCTACATCCTCGACGCGACAGCGCGGCTCATCGTCAACCGCGTGAGTTTCAAGCTCAAGTTCGACCGCATCAGCCAGCTCACGGAAGAGCTGCGCAAGATCCTCGAGCTCGAGCAGCAGGCAAAGGCTGAGGCGTAAGCACAGCAGCAGGGATAGACAACAGCAGCAGGGATAGACAGTGGAAAGCGAGGAAGTATAGATGAAGATCGTAAAAGCCAGTGAAGTCGGAGAATATGCCATTGAGAAGATGCTGACGAAGGCATCCTTTGATGAAGTAGAGCTCAGCCCGAAAATCCGCGAGGCCAACAAGAAGACGTTTGGCCGCGATATGACGGCAGCCGAGCTCGTGCGCCAGATCGTCGGCGATGTGCGCCGCGAGGGCGACGCCGCGGTCATCCGCTACACGCGCCTCATCGACCGGGTCGACTACAAGCCCGAGGACTTTCTCGTGACGGAAGCCGAGTACGAAGCGGCTGAGAAGGCGGCAGATCCCGCCGTCGTCGAGTCGCTGCGCAAGGCGGCTGAGAACGTGCGCCGCTACCATCAGGAGCAGAAGCCGAACTCGTGGATGACGTACCGCGAGAAGGGCTCCATCCTCGGCCAGTCCATCATCCCGCTCGACCGCGTCGGCATCTACGTGCCGGGCGGCACGGCTGCCTACCCGTCATCCGTCATCATGAACGCTGTGCCGGCCTCGGTCGCCGGTGTCGGTGAGATCATCATGATGGTACCGCCGAAGAACGGCAAGATCAATCCCTACGTCCTCATCGCCGCGCGTGCGGCCGGTGTCAAGAAGATCTACAAAATCGGCGGTGCTCAGGCCATCGCTGCGATGGCCTTCGGCACGGAGACCATCCCGCGCGTCGACAAGATCACGGGCCCGGGCAACATCTTCGTCACGCTGGCCAAGAAAGAGGTCTACGGCCATGTCGACATCGACATGCTCGCAGGGCCGAGCGAGATCCTCATCGTCGCCGACAAGACGGCGGATCCTGTCTACACGGCGGCCGACATGCTGAGCCAGGCCGAGCACGACCCGCTGGCCTCGAGCATCGTCATCACGGACGATGAGGAACTCGCCGGCAAGGTCGCGAAGGAAGCCGAGAAGCAGCTCGCCGCCCTGCCGCGCCGCGAGATCGCACAGGCCTCGATTGACCGCAACGGCCTGATCGTCGTCGCCGAGGACATGATGCAGGCCATGCGCTTTGCCAATGTCTCGGCGCCGGAGCACATGGAGCTCCTGACAGAGCAGCCGTTCCAGCTGCTGCCGTACGTGCGCCATGCTGGTGCCGTCTTCCTCGGCGCTTATTCGCCGGAGCCACTCGGTGACTACTTCGCCGGCCCGAACCACGTGCTGCCGACGGGCGGCACGGCGCGCTACTACTCCGTGCTTAACGTCGAGACGTTCATGAAGCGCACGAGCATCATCTCGTACACGCAGCCGGCGCTCTCCGATGTCAGCGAGGACATCATCCGCCTCGCCGAGACGGAGGGCCTGCAGGCACATGCCAATGCCATCCGCATCCGCCGCGAGCAGAAGTGAAACGATAGATAGACAATCGATATCTGATATAGAAGGGATAGGGGACTATGCTGAATTACCGCAACGGCCTTGCCGATATGCCATCCTACGACGTCGTCGAGCGTCCCTGGGAGATCAAGATCAACGCCAATGAGTGCAATATGAGCCTGCCGCCGCTCGTCGAGGAGCGCGTCATGAACCGCCTCGGGACGGTCGCGTTCAATCGCTATCCGAATGAGCAGTACGATGACCTGCGCGACCAGATTGCGCGCAACTTCTCCATGGAGCGCGAGAACGTGCTGATCGGCAGCGGCTCGTCTGAGATCATCGAGAAGCTCTTCTACTGCTTTGGCGGCAGCCCAGAGTCTAAGATCGTCTATCCGCAGCCGTCGTTCTCGATGTACAAGATCTACGCCAAGGCGGCTGAGGCCACGGGCGTGCCCGTCGACCTCAATCCGGAGGACTATTCGCTCGACATCGACAAGTTCATCCAGACGGTCAACGAAGAGAAGGCGACGCTCGCCGTCATCTGCAATCCGAACAACCCGACGGGCAATGCCTTCACGGTCGAAGAGATCGAGAAGATTGCCTCGAATATCGACTGCGCCTTCCTCGTCGACGAGGCGTACATGGAATTCTACGGTCAGACGGCAGTGCGCCTGCTGGCAAAGTACCCGAACATGATCATTGCGCGCACCTTCTCGAAGGCGTATGGCCTCGCCTCGTGCCGCGTGGGCTACATGCTCGCCGACGCGAAGATCGTCGAGATGATCGACAAGTCCTACATGCCGTACCACATGAATGTGCTCTCGCTCGTCACGGCCGACATCTGCTACCAGATGCGCCAGGAGTTCGTGCCGCACATCCAGATCATGATCTCGGAGCGCAAGCGCATGCAGGAAGAGCTCAAGAAGCTGCCGGGCGTCAAGGTCTTCCCGTCGGAGACGAACTTCATCCTCGTCCACTACGACAAGGCGCAGGAGCTCAACGCGCTCTTCGAGTCGAAGGGCATCGGCGTGCGCCACTTCGGCGACGCGCCGGGCCTCAAGGACTGCCTGCGCATCTCGATGGGCCGCCGCGAGGAGAACGACATCTGGTACAGCTACTTCAAGGCATTCACGGAGGGGAGAGCATGAGTATCCGCACAGCGACCGTCGAGCGCAAGACGGCAGAGACGAGCGTCAAGCTCATCCTCAATCTCGATGGCAACGGCCACGGTGTCATCGACTCGGGCATCGGCTTCTTTGACCATATGCTCAACCTCATGACGGCCCACGGCCTCATGGACCTCACACTCGCCTGCGACGGCGACATCGACGTCGACGGCCATCATTCCGTCGAGGACATCGGCATCACGCTGGGGCAGGCGTTCAAGCAGGCCATCGGCGATAAGAAGGGTATCCGCCGCTACGGTACGTTCTATCTGCCGATGGACGAAGCGCTGGCTTTCGTCTCTTTAGACATCAGTGGCCGTCCGTTCCTCGTCTACGACGGCGGCGAGATGGCCCCGATGATCGGCGGCTACGATACGGAGCTCACCGAGGAATTCCTGCGGGCCTTCGCCGTCAATGCTGGCATCACCCTGCACGTCCGCGTACTCTACGGCAAGAACTCGCACCACAAGGTAGAGGCCATCTTCAAGGCCCTCGGCCACGCTTTGCGCATCGCCGTCGAGAAGGACCCGCGCGTTGACGGCATCCCGTCGACGAAGGGCTCGCTCTGAGCCCGTGCCCGATACGATAGGAGGAATATGCATGATTGCAATCATTGATTACGGTGTCGGCAATCTCTTCAGCGCCGAGAAGGCCTTTGCCGCGCTCGGCGCGGATGTCCGCGTGACGAGTGACGAGAGCACCATCCGCCAGGCCGACAAGATCGTGCTGCCGGGTGTCGGTGCCTTCGGCGACTGCATGAAGAATCTCGAAGAGAGCGGCCTCATCCCCGTGCTCAAGGAGTCTGTCGCTGCAGGAAAGCCGCTGCTCGGCATCTGTGTCGGCCTGCAGGTCCTCTTCGATGGCAGCGAGGAGAGCCCGGGGGCGAAAGGCCTCGGCCTCATCCACGGCATGGTGAAGAAGATCCAGGCGCCGGGCCTCAAAGTCCCGCACATGGGCTGGAACTCCATCAAGGTCCGCGAGCCGCGCGAGAAGCTTGACCTCTTCAAAGGCCTCTCGGACAAGCCCTACGTCTACTTCGTGCACAGCTATCACGCCGTGCCGGAGGACAAGAGCGTCATCACGGCCACGACGGAGTACGGCGAGCAGCTGACGGCCGCCGTCGCCTGCGGCAACATCCAGGCCACGCAGTTCCACCCGGAGAAATCCGGCGACGTCGGGCTCGCCATCCTGAAGAATTTTGTTGAAGGTTGAGTTGAAGGTTGAACTGAAGGTAAAAGGAGAGCCTCTATGATTATTTTCCCAGCAATCGACATCCGCGGCGGCAAGTGCGTGCGACTCTTGAAAGGCGACTTTGAGAAGGAGACGGTCTTCTCGGACAAACCAGAGGAGATGGCAAAAAAGTGGCAGGCGCAGGGCGCCGAGTTCCTGCACCTCGTCGACCTCGACGGGGCGCTTGCCGGCAAGTCGCAGAATCTCGCGACGGTCGAGAAGATCCTCGCGGCCGTCGACATCCCTGTCGAGCTCGGCGGCGGCATCCGCACGATGGAGAACATCGATGACGTCCTCGCGCTCGGCGTGCGCCGCGTCATCCTCGGCTCCGTTGCCGTGCGCGATCCGGAGCTCGTCCGCGAGGCCTGCGCGAAGTACGGCGACCGCATTGTCGTCGGCATCGACGCCAAGAACGGCATCGTCGCTGTCGACGGCTGGGGCGTCTCGGGCGATGTCGAAGCCACGGCACTCGCCAAGGAGATGAAGAAGGCCGGCGTCAAGACGATCATCTACACGGATATCTCGCGCGACGGCACGCTTTCGGGCGTCAATGTCGAAGCGACGGCCAAGCTCGCCCGAGAGAGCGGCGTCGCCATCGTCGCTTCGGGCGGCGTCAAGTCCATCGCCGACATCGAGGCGCTGAAGCCCTATGAGAAGGACGGCATCGAGGGCGTCATCGTCGGCAAGTCCATCTACATGGGGACGCTGGACCTCGCGAAGGCTATTGAAATCGCGGCGAAGGAGGACTAAAATAGATGTATACGAAACGCATTATCCCTTGTCTTGACGTCAAGGACGGGCGTGTCGTCAAGGGCACGAACTTTGTCGGACTGCGCGACGCGGGCGACCCCGTCGAGCTCGCTGCCCGTTACGACGAGGAGCGGGCGGATGAGCTCGTCTTCCTCGACATCACGGCCTCGAGCGACAACCGCGGCACGATGGTCAATGTCGCGCGCGACTGCGCCTCGAAGGTCTTCATCCCGTTCACGGTCGGCGGCGGCATCCGCACGGTCGAGGACATGCGCCGCATGCTCAAGGCCGGTGCCGACAAGACGTCGCTCAACACGGCAGCCGTAAAGAATCCGGGCCTCCTCAAGGAGGGCGCGGAAAAGTTTGGCCGCCAGTGCATGGTGCTCGCCGTCGACGCGCGCCGCGCGGGCGACCAAAAGTGGGAGGTCTACGTCAACGGCGGCCGCACGCCGACTGGCCTCGACTGCCTTGAGTGGGTCAAGAAGGCCGTCGAGCTCGGCGCCGGCGAGATCCTTCTGACGAGCATGGATGCCGACGGCACGAAGGATGGCTACGACATCGAGCTGACGCGCGCCGTCTCCGACGCCGTCAACGTGCCGGTCATTGCCTCGGGCGGCGCCGGCAAGCTCGAGCACTTCTACGACGTCCTGACCCTCGGCCATGCCGACGCCGTGCTCGCGGCATCCGTCTTCCATTACGGCCAGTTCACCGTGCGTCAGGTCAAGGAATACTTGAAATCCCGCGGAGTGGAGGTTCGATTCTAATGGCAAATGCAGAAAATACGATTGACATCTCGATGGTCAAGTTTGACGAGAAGGGCCTCGTGCCTGCTGTCGTGCAGGAGGAGAACGGCCAGGTGCTCATGCTGGCCTACATGAACGAGGAATCCCTCAAGAAGACGCTGGAGACGGGCTACACCTGGTTCTTCAGCCGCAGCCGCCAGAAGCTCTGGCAGAAGGGCGAGACGTCCGGCAACGTCCAGAAGGTCAAGGAGATCTCCTACGACTGCGACGGCGACACATTGCTCGTGCGCGTGCATCAGACGGGTGTCGCCTGCCATACGGGCACGTACACCTGCTTCAGCGGCCGCAAGCTCATGGGCGGGGAGGAGAAGGGCGTCGCCGTCGTGCCGCCGGCGAAGAAGGCGGACCTCGCCGCTGTCCTCTACGATCTCTACAACGTCATCCAGGACCGCCGCCTCAACCCGGTCGAGGGTTCCTACACGAACTACCTGTTCGACAAGGGCCAGGATAAGATCCTGAAGAAGGTCGGCGAAGAGGCCGTCGAGACGATCATCGCCTCGAAGAACAACGTGCGCAAGGAGATCCTCTATGAGATGGGCGACCTCTGGTATCACTGCCTCGTTCTGCTCGCTTACCACAACATCTCCCCGGAGGAGCTCTTCGCCGAGCTCATGGGCCGCAGGAAGGGCGCGAGCTACCACAAGTTCACCGGCAAGACCGGCGTGCGCCCAGACCTCTGATTGCGTCAGATAGCCTGCCTGTGGTATACTGGACAGAGTTTGCAAAGACCCTCGGTTTTTCCGGGGGCTTTTTTGTGGATCGGATGAGTAGATGAACCGGGAATCGAAAGGAAAACGAGAAATGACGAATGAGATGACACCAGAGCAGCGCCAGACGGGGCGCGCCCTCGCGCAGCTCCAGAAACGCATCCAGAAGATGCACGCGCTGCGCGACAAAATGAACGCGGGCCTCGCGCGCGTGACGGAGGCGAACCTCGACCTCGCGCTGACGCAGAAGAAGAACCTGCGCGCCCTCTCGGCCGAGTACGATGCGCTCGCCCAGGAAGTGCACTGTCTGCCGCCGCTCGATGCCGCTGCCGTACTCGAGGATGAGTACAACTACATCCTGACCATCGGCAACATCATCGAGACGACGCGCGAGCTCAAGAAGCGGTCCAAGATCGATGACGATGTACGTGAGAGCATCACGAGCGGCCTCGTGCAGTTCTATGAGGGCCTGCGCGGCGAACTCGCGCGTGCCGCCTATCAGAAAGAGCAGCAGCACAAGCAGCAGTAGAAAATTTTCTTTCTGTGACGTTTCTCTCTTGACGCCGCGCTGCAGAGCTCATATAATGAAGGTGTAAAAACAAAAAAGAAGCCTTGCAGGGCTGACGGATGAGTGGAATTGACCACATGTCCTGCAACGTTATGATCAGCCGACCGTCTGGGCAGGGCATCTGTTCCGGACGGTCTTTTTTGATTCTCCGCGGATGGATGCCCAAGGCAATTCTGGAGGTAGATCAAATGAGAAATCGCTGGCTTATCGCGCTGAGCGCCGTCGGGATCCACATCTCGATCGGCAGTGTCTATGCATGGAGCGTCCTGACGCGCCCCATCATGAAGGAGATGGGCTTCTCGCTCGCCGAGACGACCTGGACCTTCTCGTTGGCCATCCTGTTCCTCGGATTCTCCGCGGGCTTCCTCGGCAGCTTCGTCGAGAAGATCGGCCCGAAGAAGAGCGGCCTGATTGCCATGACGTTCTTCGGCGCGGGCATGCTCGGCACGGCTTACGCCATCTCGGCACAGAGTCTCACGCTCCTGTATCTCTTCTACGGCGTCATCGGCGGCATCGGCCTCGGTGTCGGCTACATCACGCCAGTCTCGACACTCGTCAAATACTTCCCGGATCACCGCGGCTTTGCGACGGGCCTCGCCATCATGGGCTTCGGCTTTGCGGCACTGATCGCCGGTCCTGTCATGCAGTACCTGACAGCGACGGTCGGCCTCGTCAACAACTTCCTGATCCTCGGCTGCGCCTACATGCTCATCATGGGTGCGTCTTCGCTCTATCTGAAGCCGCCGGTCCTCAAGGACAGCACGGGCAAGGTCACGCACATCCAGCAGGGTGTGACGGCCAATGAGGCGCTCAAGACGTGGCAGTTCGCCTCGCTCTGGTGGATCTTCTTCGTCAACATCACGTGCGGCATCGGCCTCCTGGCCGTTGCCTCGCCGATGGCCCAGGAAGTCATCGGCATGGATGCCGCAGCTGCCGCCTCGATGGTCGGCATCATCGGCGTCTTCAATGGCGGCGGCCGCATCGTCTGGTCGACGATCTCCGACTTCATCGGCCGCGGCCGCGTCTACATGCTCTTCTTCCTGCTCGAGGTCCTCGCGTTCTGGCAGCTCGGCCAGACGAAGGAAGCCCTCGTCTTTGAGCTCCTCGTGCTCTTGATCATCAGCTGCTATGGCGGCGGCTTCTCGTGCATGCCGGCATATCTTTCGGATATCTTTGGCACGCGCCAGCTCAGCGCCATCCACGGCCGCATCTTGACGGCCTGGGGCCTCACCGGCGTCGCCGGACCGTCCATCGTCTCGTACTTCCATGCGCAGACGGGCGGCTACACGGCTTCGCTCTACTTCTTTGCCGCCTGCTTCGTGCTCAACTTCATCATCGCCGCCGTGCTCAAGCAGTACGGCCAGCGCAAGAAGGAGACGCGCGCAGCACTCTGATACGACATTCTCAATCCCTTTTATTCCCTTTGGCTCCGGTCCCTATGGTTGGCGCGTGGCGCTAGGCATAGCGTCACGCTTGGTTGGCGTCGCCGGGGTCAGCAAATCCTGCTTCATCTCTGGATGAAGCAGGATTTTTGGTATTCTGCGGCGAATGAATAGGGAGCAAGAGTAAAGAAAGGATGATTTATCAATGAAAACGATTGCCCTGATTGCCCACGACAAGAAGAAGAGCGAGATGCTCGAGTTCGTTGGCCACCACAAGGAACTCCTCTCGAAGTTCCACCTGATCGCGACGCGCACGACAGGTACCCTGATCAACGACACCTTCGGCCTCGGCGTCGAGACGATGCTCTCCGGCCCGATGGGCGGCGACCAACAGATCGGCGCGCGCGTCGCCGTCGGCGATGTCGACTATGTCATCTTCCTGCGCGACCCGCTGACGTCCCAGCCGCACGAGCCGGACATCAACGCCCTGCTGCGCCTCTGTGACGTCCACGACGTGCCGCTCGCAACGAACCGTAAGAGCGGCCACATCCTGCTCGCCTATGCCGCTGCACATATGGAGGACAAGGAAGAGCCCGCAGCAGAATGATTTCATGCGTGTACATCTGTGTATACATAAAGGAAATCAATTGACAACGCAATCAAAAACTCCTATAATAATCCACAAAGCAATGTTGCTTGAGACATCCATCACAGCAACATTGCTTTTTCTTTTCTGGCATCATCAAACGTAACGGAAACCTGAAGGGGTGGGTATTATGGATTTATCGAAGCTGTTGGCGGATGTCAACAATTTTGTCTGGGGCCCCGTCATGCTGGTACTGCTCGTCGGCACGGGCATTTTCCTGACGGTGCGCCTGAAGTTCCTGCCGTGGCGCAATCTCGGCTATGCGATCCACATGGTCTTCTCGAAGCGCGACAAGCACGCCGGTGATATCTCGCCGTTCCAGTCACTCATGACGGCGCTGTCGGCGACAATCGGCACGGGCAACATCGTCGGTGTCGCGACGGCCATGGTCCTTGGCGGCCCGGGTGCGCTCGTCTGGATGTGGATCAGCGCGGCCTTTGGCCTCTCGACGAAGTACGGTGAGTCGGTCCTGGCCGTCAAGTACCGCGAGACGAACAGCGTCGGCGAGATGGCCGGCGGCCCGATGTACGCGATGAAGAACGGCATCAAGAACAAGTACGTCGGCCGCACGCTTGCGTTCCTGTTCTCGCTCTTTGTCGTGCTTGCCTCCTTCGGTATCGGCAACATGACGCAGGCCAACTCGATCGCGGCAGCGCTCTCGAGCAGCTACGGCATCCCGACGTGGCTCATCGGCGGCGTCATCGCAGTCATGGCGCTCAGCGTCCTCGTGCGCGGCATCCGCAGCATCGGTTTCGTCTCGAGCATCATCGTGCCGGTCATGGCCGCCTTCTACTTCCTGATCTCGATTGTCGTCATCTGCGCCAACTTTGAGGCCGTGCCATCCGGCATCGCGGAGATGTTCCGCATGGCCTTCTCGTTTGATTCTGTCGCGGGCGGCATCGGCGGTTCCATCGTCGCTTCGATGCTGACCTCCATGCGTTGGGGCGTCGCGCGCGGCGTATTCTCCAATGAGGCCGGTCTCGGCTCCGCGCCGATTGCAGCGGCTGCGGCCCGCACGGACCACGCTTCGCGCCAGGGCTATGTTAACATGACGGGCACTTTCTTCGACACGATGATCATCTGCATGCTCACGGGCCTCGTCATCGCCTCATCCGGTGTGCTCGGCACGGTCGACCCGGCGACGGGCAAGCTCGTCTCTGGCGTCCAGCTGACGATCCTCGCGTTCTCGACGGTCTTTGGCCCGTACGCGAAGCTCATCGTCTCCGTCTCGATTGCGCTCTTCGCGTTCTCGACCATCCTCGGCTGGGAGTACTATGGCGAGAAGGCGCTCGAATACCTGATCGAGAAGCGTCCAGTCATCATGGCCTACCGCGTCATCTTCTCGCTCGTGACCTTTGTCGGCGCGACGACGACGCTCGAGGTCGTCTGGAACTTCTCCGATACGATGAACGGCCTCATGATCATCCCGAACCTCATCTGCCTGCTCTGGCTCAACAAGGACATCGCGCAGGAGTGCTTCGATTACGAAGAGCACGTCGTGGCCTTTGAGAAGAAGGGCCAGCAGATCGACTACCAGGGCGCAGGTGAGGCAGCCGAGGACGAGCTCGCCAGCCAGAAGTCCTGAAGCCGTGTTTTGCGACAGGTCGTCAGCGCTTGACACAACGACAACTGAATTGTGAATTGAAACAAATGGCTCTTCTATGATAGAATAGAAGGGCCGTTTTTCGGCTTTTTATATTGCGATTTCAGTAACGCGAGCTTGTAATGCGACTGTATCAGATGGGAGAGTGAAAATTGGAGAAAGAATTGCTGAGACTCGAGCATATCGACAAATTCTATGGCAGCCGTCAGATCCTCGAGGACCTGAACCTCGTCATTCACGAAAACGAATTCCTGACGCTCTTAGGGCCGTCGGGCTGCGGCAAGACGACGACATTGCGCCTCATAGGTGGCTTTGAGCGTCCGGACAAGGGGCGCATCCTGTTCGACGGGCAGGACATCACGAAGCTGCCGCCGGAGAGGCGGCAGGTCAACACCGTCTTCCAGAAGTATTCCCTGTTCTCGAACATGGATGTGGCTGAGAACATCGCCTTCGGCCTCAAGATCAAGGGCAAGTCCGCCGCCTACATCCGCGACAAGATCAAGTATGCGCTGAAGCTCGTCAACCTCGATGGCTACGAGCATGCCGACGTCACGGCGCTCTCGGGCGGCCAGCAGCAGCGTATCGCCATCGCGCGCGCCGTCGTCAACGAGCCGAAGGTCCTGCTGCTCGACGAGCCGCTCTCAGCGCTCGACCTCAAACTGCGCCAGAGCATGCAGCGCGAGCTCGTCAAGATCAAGCGCGAGCTCGGCATCACCTTCGTCTTCGTCACGCACGACCAGGAAGAGGCCCTCTCGATGTCGGACACGGTCGTCGTCATGAACCAGGGTTGGGTCCAGCAGATCGGCACGCCGGAGAGTGTCTACAATGAGCCGGAGAACGCCTTTGTCGCAGACTTCATCGGTGACAGCAACATCATCGACGGCATCATGGTGCGCGACAAGCTTGTCCATCTCCTGGGCAAGGACATCCCGTGCATCAACACGGGCTTTGGCGAGAATGTCCCTGTCGATGTCCAGATCCGTCCGGAAGACATCCAGATCTGTGCGCCGGAGGACGGCCAGTACCGCGGCACCATCCGCTCTGTCGTATTCAAGGGCACGGTCTACGACATCACGATCGAGGCGGGCGGCTTCTCGTGGCTTGTCCAGACAATCACGGGCCACGAGCAGGGCAGGGAAGTCGGCATCTGCCTGGCACCGGCGAACATTCAGATCATGGCCAAGCCTGCTTCGGAAGATGAGGAGGCGGCGCATGATGCATGACAGCAAAAGCATTGCGCGGCTGTTTGCAGCGCCGTTCACGGTCTGGGCCGTCCTTTTCATCGTGCTTCCGCTCTTCTTCGTCCTCTATCACGGCCTGACGGATGGGGAAGGGGCCTTCACGCTCGCGAACCTCTGGGAGGCCGTGCAGATGGAGTATCTCAGGGCGCTCGGCCTCTCGGTGGAGCTCGCACTCGTCAGCACCGTCATCTGCCTCGTGCTCGCCTATCCACTCTGCATGATCCTGCAGGAGATCAAGCGCGGCCGCATGGTCCTGATCTTCCTCTTGTTCCTGCTGCCGCTCTGGATGAACTCGCTCCTGACGACGATGGCCTGGCAGACCATCCTCGAGAAGAACGGCATCATCAACATGGTGCTGCACGCGCTCGCGCTGCCGGAGGTCACGCTCATCAACACGCCGCTGGCCATCGTCATCGGCATGGTCTACAACTTCCTGCCGTACATGGTGCTGCCGCTCTACGTCTCGCTCTCGCACATCGACAAGAGCATCATCGAAGCGGCGCACGACCTCGGCGCGGGCCGCTGGCAGACCTTCCGCCGCATCGTCTTCCCGCTGTCGCTGCCCGGCGTCATCAGCGGCTGCACGATGGTCTTCATCCCCGCGCTGACAACCTTCGTCATCAGTGCGCTCCTCGGCGGCAACAAGATCCTCTTGATCGGCAACATCATCGAGCAGGAGTTCACGGCCGCCTATGACTGGCAGCTCGGCAGCGCCCTCTCGATGATCCTCATGGTCTTCATCATCCTCAATATTGTGGTAGAAGCCTTTTCGGAGCGCAATGCGAAGGAGCAGGAGGTGGATTCGTGATGGCAAAGCTCAAGAAAATCTATCTCGGCATCATCATCGTCTTCCTCTACGCGCCAATCCTTGTCCTCATCGCGCAGTCGTTCAATGCGAGCCGCTACCGCGGCCAGTGGACGGGCTTCACCCTGCAGTGGTACGAGAAGCTCTTCACGAGCGAGGACATCATTGAGGCATTCCTCAACACATTGACGATCGGCCTGACGGCTGCGTTCTTCGCGACGCTACTCGGGCTCATCACGGCGCTTGCCATCCGCAATTTCTCGAAGAAGAGCCAGCTCGTCTTCCGCGGCCTCGCGAATGTGCCGCTCCTCAACGCCGACATCGTCACGGGCATCTCGCTGATGCTGCTGTTTCTCGGCCTCGGCCTGCGCCTCGGCTACGACACGATCCTCATGGCGCACGTCGTCATCAACCTGCCCTACGCGATGCTCTGCATTCTGCCGCAGGTCATGGGACTCGACCACGTCTGCTACGAGGCCGCGCTAGATCTCGGCGCGACACCTTTCCAGGCCTTCCGCAAGGTCATCCTGCCGGAACTGCGCCCCGGCATCGCCGCGGCCTTCCTGCTGTCATTTGCCATGTCGGCCGACGATTTCATCGTGACGTACTTCACGAAGGGCGCGGGCATCGACACCTTGACGACAGCCATCTACGCGCAGCTCAAGCTCGGCATCCATCCCGAGATGTACGCGCTCTCCACACTGTTCTTCCTCGGCGTCATCGCCTTTGTGGCACTGCTCATGGTCAACTGGCGCCTGCTGAAACGCCGCCAGGGAAAGGAGTGGGTATGATGAAGAAACTATCGGCTCTATTATTGCTCCTGTGTTTCATGACGGCCTTCCTAACGGCTGGCTGCGACAGCCTGGCCGAGGAGGAAGAGGAGGGGGATGACACGCTCTACATCTACAGCTGGGGCGACTACCTCGACCCGGACGTCATCGCGCAGTTCGAGGAGGAGACGGGCATCCACGTCGTGCTCGACGAGTTCGACACGAATGAGAGCATGTACCCGCGCGTCAAGGAGGGAGCGACGAATTACGACCTCATCTGCCCGTCGGACTACATGATCCAGAAGATGGCCGAGAACGACCTCTTGCAGCCGCTCGACTACGACCAGCTGCCGAATGCCAAGAAGTACATCGGCGAGGATTTCCTCAAGCAGGCTGAGTCGTACGACCCGGGCAACCGCCATTCTATCCCGTACTGCTGGGGAACGGTCGGCCTCATGTACAACAAGAAGCTCGTGCACGGCGATGTCGACAGTTGGTCTGTTCTCTTTGACCCGGCCTACAAGGACGAGATCCTCATGCAGGATTCCGCGCGCGATGCCTTCATGATTCCGCTGCGCCTCATGGGCGATTCCATGAACACGAAGGACTCGAAGGAACTTGAGGCGGCGCGCGACATGCTGATCGCGCAGAAGCCGCTCGTCCAGGCCTACGGCGTCGACGACATCCGCGACAAGCTCGCCTCGGGCGAGGCCGCGCTCGGCGTCATCTACTCGGGTGAGGCCATCAACCTGCTCAAGGCCAATCCGGACCTCGCGTTCTGCCCGGCGCCCAAGGAGGGCACGAACCTCTGGATGGACGGCTGGGTCATTCCGAAGCAGGCCAAGCATGTCGAGAATGCCCATAAGTTCATCGACTTCCTCTGCCGCCCGGACATCGCCGCGAAGAACTTCGAGGCACTCGGCTACTCCACGCCGAACACTGCCGTCCAGGCGCTCGTCGAGGACGACATGGACGAGGACGAAATAGAGATTGCCTTCCCTGACCCCGCGGTCTACCGCGGTCAGGAGACGTACCAGTATCTCGGCGAAGCCATCGACAAGCTCTACACCAAGCTCTGGCTCCAGGTCAAGGTTGAATAAAGTCGAATGGCGAGAACTGCCTATTGCAGTCTCCCGCCGTATCCCATATAATATAGGGTAGCAGAATCAAATGCCGGCACTTTGTGCCGGTTTTCTATATCTATACATGCGAAAGGATGGCAGCAGATGCAGAAATTCCGGATTGTTCCGAGTCGGAAGAATATGTTCTGGCAGCTCGTGCAGGGCATGCGGCTGGAAGAGGGGGATAAGGCACTCCTGCGCGAGGCCACGATCCGCCACGTCGAGGTCTGCACGCGCACAAACAGCTGGGAGATCGCGCTGAGCACGCAGACGTTGCTGCCGGAAGCACTGCTCGAATCGGCAGCCGACCAGATCGCCAAGAAGTGCCAGCTCGACGCTGTCGTCTTCTACCAGGATGTCGTCAACATCGAGGACGCTCTCGCGAAGATCTGGCCAAGGCTTGTCTACGAGACGGCGGAGGGCAATCCGACGGTCTACGAGCTCCTGAAGCGCTCGAAATACACGGTTGACGGCAGCCACATCCTCATCGATGTGCCGGGCGAGCTCGGCGGCGAGATCATGCGCGCGCATTCCGTCACGCAGGTCATGAGCCAGATCATCGAGAAGACGGTCGGATACCGCTGCCACGTCGAGTGCGAGGCCAGCGAGGAAGTGCTGCAGAATCTCGAGGTCGACGACAGTTTCCAGAATCCCGATTACATCGAGGCACTGCAGCACGAGAAGGCCCGCCGCGCCAAGGAAGCCCGCGCTGCTGAAGAAGCGGCAGAGCGCTCCGCAGGCGAAGTGGAGGAGGGCGGCATTCCTGCGCCGGCCTTTGCCCGCACAGCGAGCACGGCAGACGAGCGCGCACCGCTTTCGCGCTATGAAGCGGCCGCTCCCGCCCATGAAGTTGCTGCGTCTAAGGCGGCTGCGCCGAAGCCTGCGAAGAAGACGGTGAAGCCTGCGGATCATACGGCCCACGAGAGTGAGCTGGTCGTCGTGCAGGACAGGGGCAATCTCATCTTTGGCCGCGGCGTCTCGGGTGCGCTGCATAAGATCACCGAACTCGTCGGCGAGATCAAGAGTGTCGTCGTCGAGGGCACGATTGGCGAGGGCCCTGGGTCGGGCATCCGCCTGCTCGAGTTCAAGTCGGGCACGAAGCTTCTGACTTTCTGCATCTCCGACGAGACGGACGGCATCGCCTGCAAGAAGTTCTTCACGAAGGGACGCCGCCGCAAGAGCGGCGAACCGGAGCCCGACTGCGACGAGGTCATGGCCGCACTCAAGGAAGGCATGGCCGTGCGCGTGCAGGGCTCCGTGCGCTTCGACACTTTCATGAACGAGTACGTGCTCTTCGTCAACAGCCTCGCCAAGAAGGAGAAGAAGAGCCGCGAGGACCACGCCGAGGTCAAGCGCGTCGAGCTCCACGCGCACACGACGATGAGCAGCATGGACGCCGTCGTCTCCGTCAAGGACCTCATCAAGACGGCCGACCGCTGGGGCTGGCCCGCCGTCGCGGTCACGGACCACGGCGTCGTGCAGGCATTCCCGGATGCCGCCAAGGCCCTGAGCAGCTGCAAGAGCGACCTCAAGGTCATCTACGGCATGGAGGGCTATCTCGTGCAGCAGGACCATTTGCAGAAGCGTGCGAACCACATCATCATGCTCGCGAAGAATCCCAACGGCCTGCGCAATCTCTACCAGCTCGTCTCGCTCGCGCATCTGCGCTACTTCCACCGCCAGCCGCGCCTGCCGAAGCACATCATCGAGGAGTACAGGAGCGGCCTGCTCATCGGCTCCGCCTGCGAGGCCGGCGAGCTCATCCGCGCCATCGAGGAGCAGCGCACGGACGAGGAGCTCATGGAGATTGCCTCATTCTACGATTACCTCGAGATCCAGCCCATCCACAACAACGACTTCCTCAAGCGCAGCGACAAGTACCCCGCAATCCAGACGGATGACGACCTCATCCAGATCAACCTCAAGGTCGCCGAGATTGCGGGGAAGCTCGGCAAGCCGCTCGTCGCAACGTGTGACGTCCACTTCCTCAATCCGGAGGACAGCATCTACCGCGCCATCCTCATGAAGGGCAAGGGCTTCGATGATGCCGAGCTGCAGCCGCCACTCTACCTGCGCACGACGGATGAGATGCTCCAGGAGTTCTCATACCTCGGCGAGGAAGCGGCCTATGAAGCTGTCGTGACGAATCCGCGCAAGATCGCCGATCAGATCGAGCGCTTCAAGCCGATCCCGGATGATCTCTACTCGCCGCAGATCCCGGGCGCTGACGAGGAAATCCGCGAGATGTCCTACAAGAAGGCGCGCGAGCTCTACGGCGAGAATCTGCCGAAAATCGTCGAGGACCGCCTCAAGCAGGAGCTCAAGCCCATCATCGGCCATGGCTTCTCGGTGCTCTACCTCATCGCACAGCGCCTCGTCAAGAAGTCGAACGACGACGGCTACCTCGTCGGCTCGCGCGGTTCGGTCGGCTCGTCCTTCATCGCTACGATGACGGGCATCACCGAGGTCAACCCGCTGCCGCCGCACTGGCGCTGCCCGCACTGCCAGTACAGCAAATTCATCACCGACGGCTCCTACGGCTGCGGCTACGACCTGCCGGACAAGGTCTGCCCGGTCTGCGGCACGCCGCTGATCAAGGACGGCCACGACATCCCGTTCGCCGTATTCCTCGGCTTCGACGGCGACAAGGTCCCGGACATCGACCTGAACTTCTCCGGTGCCTATCAGCCCGTTGCCCACAAGTACACAGAGATCCTCTTCGGCAAGGACAACGTCTACCGCGCCGGCTCCATCCAGACCGTCGCCGACAAGACGGCCTTCGGCTACGTCAAGAAATTCTACGAGGAGAAGGGCGTCAAGAAGCACATCTCCTACATCGACAAGATGGCCCATGGCTGCATGGGCGTCAAGTCGACGACGGGCCAGCATCCGGCCGGCATCATGGTCGTGCCGCGCAACATGGACGTCCACTTCTTCACGCCAATCCAGCATCCGGCCAACGACATGAACTGCGGCACAATCACGACGCATTTCGATTACCACTCAATCAGCAGCCGTCTCGTCAAGCTCGACATCCTCGGCCACGATGATCCGACCGTCATCAAGATGCTCGAAGACCTCACGCACCGCGACCCGAAGACCATCCCGTTCGACGATGAGGCCACAATGTCTATCTTCAACTCGACGACGGCCCTCGGCGTCACGCCGGAGGAACTCGGCGCGACGAGCGGCACCTTCGGCATCCCTGAGTTCCGCACGCCGTTCACGCGCCAGATGATCGACGACACACAGCCCGATGTCTTCTCGGACCTCGTGCGCATCTCGGGCTTCTCGCACGGCACGGACGTCTGGCTCGGCAATGCACAGGACCTCATCAGGAGCGGCCAGTGCACGATCAAGAACGCCATCTCTGCGCGCGACGACATCATGATGTACCTCATCCACAACGGCATCGACCCATTGCTTTCCTTCAAGACGATGGAGAAAGTCCGCAAGGGCAAGGGCATCGCGGAGGATGTCGTCGAGATCCTCAGGAAGGGCGGCATCCCCGAGTGGTTCATTGAGTCGTGCCAGAAGATCAAGTACCTCTTCCCGCGCGCCCATGCGACGGCTTACGTCATGATGGCCTACCGCATTGCCTACTGCAAAGTCCATTACCCGCTCGCCTACTATGCGGCATACTTCTCCATCCGCGCGGCCGAATTCGACGCCAATGTCGTCGCGCGCGGCAAGGACTACGTCGGCCAGCAGATCAAGGAGCTCGAGGCCATCGGCAAGGAGAAGAAGCTCGACGCCAAGCAGAACGCCACGCTCATCGTCCTCCAGCTCGCCTGGGAGATGTACCTGCGCGGCTATTCCTGTGAGCGCGTCGACCTCTACCGCTCCGGCGCCGACAAGTTCATCATTGACGGCAACGCACTCTTGCCGCCGATTGCGGCTCTCGCCGGCATGGGCCAGAAGGCCGCCCAGGGCATCGTCGAGGCGCGCAAGGACGGTTCCTTCACCTCTATCGAAGACCTGCGCCGCCGCTCGGGCATCTCCAAGACAAATATCGAGATCCTGCGCAGCCACGGCTGTCTCGACGGCATGAGTGAGAGCGACCAGATCGCGCTGTTCAGCTGATGCAGGCACAGCAAAAAGCGGACCACATACTCAATCGAGCATGTGGTCCGCTTTTTGTCGTCGCTTGTCTATCGATGCCTGTCGGTCAGTTCTTGTCGAGCAAGTCGAAATCCGCCGCCTTTACATCGCGCAGGTCAGCAGGATCTACGTTGGAGTAGACACCGGGACGAATTTCGAACTGCTTCAGATTGTCCGCATTCTCCGCCAGGATATCCTGCGTATAGCTCTTCACGTGATTGAACCAGAGATCCATCATAAGTATCGCTCCCTTTTTATTATCATTGTTTATGAATATCAACAAACTCTATTTACGTACATTATGACATGGATTTCGGGATCTGTGAAATACTTCCTTTTTATGGTAAATAGTATTTTACTATGAAGCTAAACTATAGAAATCATTTCCTGAGGCGCTTCCAGCCGAGGTAGAGGTGGCTGGCGAAGAAGAAGGCCATGCCGATGAGGAAGAGGGCGGCGGCGATGGGCGTGGTGACGCGCTGCCAGGCGGCTTCGCCGTATGTCATGATGCCGGCAGCGTTCATGAGCAGCAGGAAGAAGAAGGCCTTGAGGCGGTAGAGGCGCTTGAGTCGTCCGAGGCGCTGCAGGGCGAGGGTGAAGATGGAGAAGCCGAACGTCTGGATGAGCGCGTAGGCGAAGGTGTGGGCGATGGTCAATATCATGGGAACTCCTTTGAAAATGAGAAATAGTTTCGGTTAATGTACTCTCTATTATACTCGATTCTGCTGGAGTTTGCCCAGGATTTTTTTGGTGAAATCCGCGAAGCAGTCTGCTTCGATAAGGTTGGGGATGTGTTCCTCGTAGAGGCGTCCCGAGAAGGCGATATGTGGCAGAGAGAGGAAAGCTGCGCCTGCGGGGCAGACGGGCTGGTAGAGCGGGTCTGCGATGATCAGCGCGGCTTCGCGCAGGACGGGCGTGAGCTCGTCTTCGTCGGTCAGGCGGAGCGTGTCGGGCAGCAGCAGTTCATCATCCGTCTCCATTGGCACAATGGCGGTGAAGGGCAGTCCGATAGCTGCTTCCAGGGCGCGCGATAGTGACTCGGCAAAGACGGTCTCGCCGATGATATAGGCGGGCCCTTCCGGTGGGCAGGCCGCATCGTCTCTGAATGAGGCGCAGTGCGGGAAAGGAATGCCGATGCGGTAGGGGATGCCGGCGCGCTCGCGCAGGACGCGCGCGGCGCCGAGTCCGCCATAGCTCAGGACGAGGTCGAGGTCGGCCTCATGCGAGGCGAGGATGGTGTCGAGGTCGGAGCCCATGGCCCAGCAGCTTGCGAGATGACAGCCGCGCGCTTCGAGCCAGTGGCGCATGGAATCGATGCTGCCATTCATGGCAAAGTCGAGCGGTGTGGCGCCGAGCACGTTGACGCGCAGGGCCTTGCCTTTCTTCTGGCGGAGCTTGTGGAGCTCTTCTTCGCTGAGCCATTTGGCCTCTGGAAGGTGCGTGGGGGCAGCCGATTCCGGCAAGGCTTGGCAGGTAATCTCTGCGAGCTTCTGCAGGGCGAAGAAGATGCCGCGCTCGTAGTAGTGCATGCTGTTCGTCGGCAGCGTGAAGGCGGGGATGCCGGTCTTCTTCTCGAGGATGCGGCAGATGGCGCGGCAGTCGGTGGCAATCATGTGGGCAATCTGCGAGGGAATCAGGCAGATAAAGCGTGGCTGCAGCTCTTTGGCAGCGGCCGTGATGTCGGTGATAAGCCTGCTGTCATTGCCGAGGATGGCGTCCTGCTCCGTCAGGGCAGAGACGAAGATCTGGCTCGGTTCTGCGAACCAGCGCGGCTCGTCGTGTGTCGTGTACGTCGAGTTGCAGCCCGAAGGGTCGTGGATGACGACCATGCCGCCGAGCTCGTAGAGGGCGGAGCAGACGCCGAAGGTGTCGGCAGAGTATGTCGAGAGGATGCGGGAAACGTGTTTCATAGCAAGGATGGGCCTCCTAATCCCTTGCGCCGGACATTTGCCTCGATGTCTTTGGGCGTCCGGTAGGCGGCGATCATATCATGGGCCAGTGCCTCGATGGCAGAGAAGCCCCAGCGGCCGCCGCCCTCTACCAGGTTGACGAAATGCGGCGTACCCTGGAAGAAGGCGGCCTTCTGTCCGAGGGCCAGGCAGGCCGGTGCTCCCTCTGCATGCACGGGGCGCGACAGCTCGCGCAGCAGCGGTGCCTTTGTCGGCCAGAGCTCGATATCACCGTGATGTTCCTGCAGATCGCGGAAGTCAGCTTCTTCTTCGGGGCTGATGGCGTCGGCGTAGATCTTGGTGACATGGAAGCCGTGGCGCAGCAGCAGGCAGGCGAGCGAGAGCGGGCGGAAGGTGAACGTCAGGTCGATGGCAATTGGCGTCTGGCTGATGAGGTCTTGTGCCTCGCCTAGCGCCTGCTCGGCCCTCTGGCGTGCTTCTGTGCAGTCGGGGGCCTTGGCGCCGAGGCGCTCGGCAAGCTGCAGCAAGAGCCGTTCAATCGCATTTTCGTTCCAGACCTGCGGCAGGTAGAAGTAGTCCTGCTGCAAGCGCTCCTCGAGATCGCGCACGGCGGGCAGGCTGAACGGATTCGTGAAGAGCTGGAGCGAGGAGGCGCTGAGCTCCCGGAACTCGTCGTAACTCGCGCAGTCCGCCATATCGCGCACGGCCCAGCCGTTTTCGCGCAGCAGGCGGGCGGCATCGTGTTCGGCGGGTGCCCTGAGGTTGTTTCCGAAGAAGGAGGCCTGCTTCTTTTTCGGAAGCTCTGGCAGCAGGCGGCCGATTGCGCGGCGCAGGCGCTCCTCCGGGGTCAGGTGGCGTGTCTGGCGTATGGGGTCCATGAAGCATTCGGCGAAGTCGATGCCCGGATGGCGCCGGCGGAGTTCGCGGTAGACGTAGCGCAGGTTGCAGCCGAGGAAGTGGTGGACGCAGGCGGGGAAGAGCAGCACGGCGCGTGGCTTTTCGGGCAGGTGTGCGAGGATGTCTGCGACGCCTGCGAGGATGAGCTGCTCGTTGTCGCGGCCCGTGAGGTCGGATTCGCGCAATTCAATTGACGAGAATCGCCCCATAAGACCCATCTCGGCGGCCGTCAGGACGACGCCGCGCAGGCAGCCGGAGGCGCAAATAAAGATCTGGTGGGCTTCGGGGATGAGCATGCCGGTGTGGACGATGTTCCAGGTGCCGCGGCAGGGCGGCGAGTACTCGAGCCCGTGCGGGAACGGCGCGGGGAAGCTGGCTTCGCCAATCGTCACGCAGATTGCGCGTCCTGGCGCCGGAGCGGGGCTGGGAAAAATCCGTTTGAGCATAGCTGTCACCTCAATTTCTTAGCAGATGCGCGGCAGGAGTTCGCCCGACGGCTCTGGCAGCAGTGTCCTCGTGCCGATCTCTGTGCGCAGCACGACTCTGCCCGAGAAGTCAGGCGTGACTCTGCCGATGACGGCGGCCTGCTGCGAGTTGGGCAGTGCGCGCAGGGTCTCGACGAGTGTCGGCGCGATATCCTGCGGCGCGAAGATGACGAGGCGCCCCTCGCAGGCGAGGTAGAGCGGCTCGAGGCCGAGCAGGCCGCAGACGCCGCGCACTTCGGGCGCGACTGGGATGGCAGCGGCCGAAAGTTCGATGCCGACATGGCTCTCGGCAGCAATCTCGTGCAGGACGGTGCCGACGCCGCCGCGCGTGGCATCGCGTATCGTGTGGATGGCCGCCCGGTCGGGGATCGCGTCGAACATGGCCTTGACGGCAGCGGCGAGCGGCGCGCAGTCGCTCGTGATGGCGGCGTCGATGGCGAAGTCGCGGCGCGCGACGAGAATGGCGGCCCCATGGCGGCCGATGTCGCCCGTGACGATGATGGCATCGCCCGCTTCGGCGCGCGAACCGGAGGGATGAGCGCCCTCCATGCACTCGCCGATGCCTGTCGTCGTGATAAAGACCTTGTCGACCTGGCCGCGGCCCGCGACCTTCGTGTCGCCGGCGACGATGCGGACGCCGGCCGTCTTAGCTGTCTTGGCCATGGCGGCCGCGATGGCCTCGAGATCTTGCAGCGGAAAGCCCTCCTCAATCTGGAAGGCGCAGGAGAGATAGCGCGGCACGGCGCCCATGCAGGCGAGGTCGTTGACTGTGCCGCAGATGCTGAGCTTGCCGATGTTGCCGCCCGGGAACTGCCACGGCGAGACGATGAAGCCGTCTGTCGTGAAGGCGGCCCTGCCCGTGGCGAAGGTGCCGACGGGCAGGATGGCCGCATCGTCAGCCGTGAAGTCGGGGTTCTGGAAATGGCGCGCAAAGACGCGCGCGATGAGCGCTGCCGTCTGGCGGCCGCCGGCGCCGTGAGCCAGCGTAATGCAGGCATCCTTGCCGTTGTACATATCGTCTGTTGTCATGCAAAATCCCTCCCAAGTCCTCCGTAGAGATAGTAGGCCGAGCAGGCACCTTCGCGCGAGACCATGCAGGCGCCGATGGGGTGGTCCGGAGTGCAGGTCCTGCCGTAGAGCGGGCAGTCCACCGGCCGTTCGAGCCCTTGCAGGATGGCGCCGCAGTGACAGGCGGGATTTTCCCGCCCGCTCATCGACGGCAGGGAAAACCGCACCCTGGCATCGCGCGGCGCGAAGGCGGGGCGTATCTTCAGGCCGCTCGCCTTCAAGGTGCCGAGGCCGCGCCAGGTCGCATCGCACGGCTCCATGTACGTTTCGACGAGTGCGCGGGCAGCCGGGTTGCCCGCGGGGCGCACGACGCGCGGGTAGGCGTTGACGAAGAACGGCTCGCCGCTTCGCGATTTCTCGAGGATGACGGCCAGTGCCGTCAGGAGCTCGCTGGCCGTAAAGCCGGCCACGGCGCCCGAGATGCCCTGCTTCGTCAGGGACTCTGGCAGGCTTGTGCCTGTGATGGCACAGACATGGCCGGGATAGAGGTAGGCATCCGTGTGGCTGGCCATCGCCTCGTAGGCAGCCGGCATGGTCTTGTTGGCCGTCAGCAGCGAGAAGTTCGCGATGTCCTGTGCTTCGGCCCGCTTGAGTGCCAGGCAGGCGGAAGGCGTCGTCGTCTCGAAGCCGACGGAGAGGAAGACGACTTCCTCTCGGGGATGCTCCTCTGCGTAGGTGACCGCGTCGAGCGGCGTATAGACGACCTGGATGCGGGCCCCGCGGCTGCGTGCATCCGCAAGCGTCTTCTCTGTGCCCGGCACGCGCACGAGATCGCCGAAGGTGCAGATCGTGGCATGGCGCTCTTCGGCGAGGAAGATTGCCTCATCGATGTAGGAGACGGGCGTCACGCAGACGGGACAGCCCGGCCCCGATATGAGCGCGACATTCTCCGGCAGCAGGCTGCGTATGCCGAGGCGGAAGATCTCATGTGTGTGGGTGCCGCAGACTTCCATGATGCAGAGTTTCGGTCCGCGATACCCGGCGATGATATCACGGGCCTTCATGATGGCGGTGTTCATTTCACGTCGACCTCCGCGTCGCGCAGGACTTCTTCTGCCTCTTCGCCATCCTCAGCGGTGATCTTGGCGATGGCCAGTCCGGCGTGGACCATGACGTAATCGCCGGGGTCGATGTCCGCGAGCAGCTCTGCCGAGACTTCGCGGCGGGCGCCCGAGGCGTCGACGAGCGCCATGCCATCCTGGATGCGCACGACTTTAGCGGGTAAACCAACACACATGATAAGACTTCCTTTCGTATAAAATAGAATCAGCGTTCTTGCAGGGCATACATGGCAAAGGCGGCTTGGCCGACGCAGATGCCGCCGTCATTGGGCGGCAGCAGGCTGTGCAGCAGCACGCGGAAGCCCGCGCGCTTGAGGCGCTCCTTTGTCAGCCGCGTCAGCAGGGTGTTCTGGAATACGCCGCCGCTCAGGGCGACCGTGGTGACGTCCGTCTGCTGACGCGCGCGTTCGCAGCCCGCGCCGATGAGCTCGGCCAAGGTCTGGTGGAAGAGCCGGGCGAGTTCGCGGGCCGGCCGTCCCTGCTCGTGCAGCGTGACGAGGGCGCCGAAGAGCGCCGTCGTCGGCAGCAGGAAGCGCCCGCCCTTTAGCGCCTGGCGCACGGGCAGCGAGAGCGGTTCAGCAGGGCCGTCCCATTCTTCGGCGGCGAACTGCAGGGCCATCGAGGCCTCGCCCTCGAACGTCGCCTGGCGGCGCAGTCCGAGGAGGGCGCTGACGCCGTCGAAGAGGCGCCCGGCGCTCGTCGACTCGATGCAGTTGACGCGGTGCTGCAGCATGAAGGACTGCGCGGCGAATTCCTTCTCGTCGCAGAGGCCGAGCGAGAGGCACTGCTCCTTCCAGGCTGCATCGATCTCGCTGGGGCCGCTGCCCTGCAGCTCTCTCATCAGGCTGTCCCTGAGTAAGCTGACGGCGATGCGCCAGCCCTCGCGCGAAGAGCGGTCGCCGCCCGCTTGCTGGAAGGGCTCGACTGAGCCGAGCCGACGGAAGCCCCTGTAGTCGGCGAGCAGGAACTCGCCGCCCCAGATCGTGCCGTCCGTGCCGTAGCCCGTGCCGTCGAACGAGACGCCGATGACGGGCCCCTGCCAGTCGTTCTCGACCATGCACGAGAGGATGTGCGCGTAGTGGTGCTGGACTTTGAGCAGGGGTACGCCTGATTTTTTGGCGAGCTCCTCGGCGACGGTCACCGTGTTGTAGCGCGGGTGCAGGTCGCAGGCGATGGCCGCAGGCTTGTTCTCGAGCAGGGATTCCATGAGCTGGACGGAATCCTTGAGTGCGAGCACGGTGCGCAGGTCGCTCATGTCGCCGATGTAGGGCGAGGGGTAGAAGAGGTGGTTGCTCGCGAGGCAGAAGGTGTTCTTGAGTTCGCCGCCGATGCCGAGCACCTGGCCTTTGAGCGGTGCGCTGAGCATGAAGGGCAGCGGTGCGAAGCCGCGGCTGCGGCGGACCATGTAGGGCTTTCCCTCAAACCAGTCCATGACGGAATCGTCGGCGCGCAGGCGGATGCGGCGGTCGTGCGAGAGAATGACGTCACAGAGCGGCGCGAGCGCTTCCTGTGCTTCTGCGTCATTGTGGCAGATGGGCGCGCCAGATGGATTGCCGCTCGTCATGACAAGCATGGCGGGCACCTCTGACGTGTCCCCAGGGTAGTCGAAGATCAGCATCTGCACCGGCGCGTACGGCAGCATGACGCCGACCTTGGGATTGCCGGGTGCGACGCTCGGCGCGAGCGGGCTGTCCTTGTGGCGGCGCAGCAGCAGGATGGGCTTCTGGTGGCCCGTCATCATCGCTGCTTCGCCGGGGTCGAGATGGCAGGCGCTCCGCACGGCCGCCTCGTCGCGCATCATGACGGCAAAGGGCTTCTGCGGGCGGTGCTTGAGCGCGCGCAGCCGCTTCACGGTTTCTTCACTCGTCGCATCGCAGGCGAGGTGGAAGCCGCCGATGCCCTTGATGGCCGCGATGCCGCCCGCAGCGAGGACGCGGCGCACTTCCTTGATGGCAGCGGCCCCTCGCACCGCCTCATGGCCGAGCAGGTAGACCTCGGGGCCGCAGTCGTTGCAGCAGACGGGCTGCGCATCGTAGCGGCGGCTCTCGGGCGAGACGTACTCCTCGTGGCAGGCCTCGCACATCGGGAATTCCTTCATGCTCGTGCGCTCGCGGTCGTACGGCATGGCCTCGAGGATGGTCAGCCGCGGGCCGCAGGCCGTGCAGTTGATGAAGGGGTGCAGGTAGCGGCGGTCGTGCGGGTCGAAGAGCTCAGCACGGCACTTGTCGCACGTCGCGATGTCGGGCGAGACGAAGATGTCGCCGCGCTCCTTGGCACTCTCGATGATGGAAAAATCCTCGTAAGGCGCGGCATTGTCATCGGTCACATCGTGCACGTCGACCTTGAGGATGGCCGCGCGCTCCGGTGCTTGTTCCGGGATGCCCGCGACGAATTGCTGCAATGATGCGTCCCTGCCCTCGGCGAAGACTTCGACATAGGGGCCTTTGTTGCAGACCGTGCCGCGTATCCGGCAGGCGTCGGCCAGGCGGCTCATGAAGGGGCGGAAGCCGACGCCCTGCACGATGCCGTAGATCTTGATGTTCAAACGTTTCATAGCTCTCTATCCTTGCTTGCTGTATTCACTGTGGTATTGCGCCCTGAAAGGGCGAAGTGCGGCAGGTCGATGACGGCGCCGCCGAAATCCTCCGGCACGGCGCGCGCGAGCAGCTTGTCGCCGATGACGACGGCTTCTGGATGCGCCTGCAGATAGCGGTGAAACTCCTGCTCCGCGCGGAAGCAGCAGTCTCCTGGCTGCGCTAAGGCGCGGTCAAGCGCAAAGAAGGTGCCGACAGTCAAAGCCCTTCCGGGCAGCTCGGGGAAGCGCTGGCAGATGGCGCGGCGCAGTGCATTGGCGAGGACCTGCTGGTGCACGATAAGGATTTCCCTGTGTGCGTCACTATCCATCACGCTGTCGAGACGGGCCAGCAGCGTCGCAAATGCCTTGCGGATAAAGGCGGGCGGCAGCTCGGCTCTGACGGGGATGCCGGCTTGGCGCCCGAGGCGGCGTGCCGCCTTGAGACCGCTTGGCGAGACGGCGAGAATGCTTTGGAGCTTCGCGGCCTGCTGGAAGTCTTCGAGCCGGTCGAAGAACAGGACAGGCCCCTCCGCATCCCGGCACAGCGTCTCCCGAAGGGCTTGACGCTCGCCCTTCGAGAAGTCAAGCGGCGTCAGGCCGAGCACGCCGAGGCCTGAGCGGGGCGCGCCGGCGGGCAACTCAGCCGCGAATTCCCGCACGAGTGCATCGTAGGCGGCCCCGGCTCCTCTGTCGTAGAGGTGGGTGCCATCCGTGCGCACGGCAATGGCGGGCAGAGATGTATTCTTCTCGATCATGCGGCAGAGCGCGCGGAAGTCGGTCGCGATGATGGCGGGCACGGGCGTGCCGACGAGCCCGACGAAGGAGACGGGCAGGCAGGCTGCTGCCGCGCGCACCTTCTCGACGAGATGCTTGTCGCGCCCCATGATGGCGTCCATGTCGCGCAGGCCCGCGCTAAACACGGCCGAGGGCGCGCCGCCCTCCTGCCAGCGCGGCTCGTCGAAGCCGCAGATGTTGCCCGCGCAGCCGCCTGCATCGACGATGACTGTCATGCCGCCGAGCGGGTAGAGCACCGAGGCAGCGCCAGCTGTGTCCGGCGCGAACGGCGGCAGGGCGAGCGAGAGCTTTGGCATGGCGGAGACGGGGCGATGCGGGTCATCAGTCTCCGCCTCAACTTTTTTCTCTGCCGTGCCTGAGCTCTCCTGACGCATAGCATTCTTCATATTTTCAAAGAGAGCTTGGGCGGCCTGGTAGCCGAAAGGCTGCACAGCGTCGTTCCACGGCAATTTCTTGGCATGGGGGTGGAGCGCGCAGGCATCTGCGCCGATGGCAAGTGATACGGCGGCGTCCTCCCGGTAGTGCAGCATGGCCGGCTCCAGCGTGGAGTAGATGCGCGTTGCGGGTGCGAGTTTTGCGAGCTGGCGGATGTAGAATGCGTCGGCAGCGGTCGGCACGGCGAAGAGCTCGCGGACGGCGAGGTCGCGGCGCACGAGTGCCAAGGCGAGCTCGAAGGGATTGGCATTGAGCCGGCTGCCGATGGCGATGACCGCCTTCTTACCGTACTGCGCGCAGAAGTCGGCAGCGGCCTGCTCGGCGCGCTCGCGTTCGTTCTCCATGGCGATAGCCTCTGCTCCCAAGCCGAGGATGTGCGCGAGTGCCCTGTACTGGTTTGCGATCTTGTCGGTCGCGTAGAGGCGGCGCAGGCGTATGGCGGGGATGCCGATACGCTTCTCGAGGGCGAGGGCGGCGCTCATCGCCTCGTCGGCGAGCACGAGATTGAAGTTGGCCGCGGCCAGCGCTTCAAAGTCGCCGTATGTCTGGCAGCGGGCGAGCTCGGCGACCTTGCGGATGCCCGCACGCTCGAGGAGTGAGAAGAGTTCGGAGTCTGCCGCGACGGGCGTGAAGAAGCCGAGAAGATTGGCCTGGCGCGGATTTTTTCGGCGCGGCTGCAATAGGCCGTAGATCGTCTCTCGCACGGCCTGCATCGGCGGATGTTGGCTCTCGCGCGTCAGCGCGTACATGTAACAAGGGCGAACGAGCAGGCCGACAGCTGCTTCAGCCTTGCGGCAGACGCGCTCCATGTCCGTGCCGAGCAGCGCGTCGACGCAGGTCAGGCAGATCATGACGACAGAGGGGCGCTCCGCTCGGCTGGCGACAAAGGCGCGGACGGCCTCGGGAATCTTCGTCAGGTGGCTGCCTGTGACGATGTCCGTCTCGTCGAGGGCGAGGTAGGCGAAGCGCTCGCCGTAATGGCCACTGCCCGAGAGCGCCGCCGTGTTGCGGCCGCAGCAACCGGGCGAGACGAGTAGCATGATGCTGCCCGGCACGCTGAGCCCCGCGCGCTTGACGCCAAAGCCCTGCGCGCCCGGCGAATTGAAGTCGATGGCGGCAGGCGTGTTGCAGATGAGATGCGCGTCGGTGCGCAGCTCATCTGGCATGGCCTGCTTGCCGCCGAGGCGGGCGGCAAGCTCCTCGGCCGTGATGACGTATGCCTCATATCTCTGCTTTGCGTCCTGTTCGTTCATGATTCACCGTCCCTCGTTTTCTCGGTACACCATTTTTCTCGTTCATTCTTTCAGGATATCGTTTGCAAGTGCGAAGAAAGCCTGGCTGACGGGGGCATCCGGCGCGTATTCGACGACGGTCATGCCGCGTTCTTCGGCCTCGCTGATCGCATCGCTGCGCGGGATATCCGCGAGGATGGGCAGCTGATGTGCCCGCGCGAACTCCTGGACTTTCTCTTCCTCGCGCGGTACGTTGCGCCGGTTCAGCAGGACGCCGCGGACCTTGGCATAGCCGCGGTCGGCGAAGTTCTCGACAGCCGTCGCGATGTTGTTGGCCGCGTAGAGCGCCATCTTCTCGCCGGATGTCACGATCAGCACGTCCTCCGCATAGCCCTCGCGGATCGGCGCGGCAAAGCCGCCGCAGACGACGTCGCCGAGCACGTCGTAGAGCACGACGTCCGGCTGCTCCCGCTCGAAGAGCTCGAGGTCCTCGAGCAGGTTGAACGTCGCGATGATGCCGCGCCCTGCGCAGCCGAGTCCCGGCGTCGGCCCGCCCGTCTCGATGCAGAGCACGCCGCCAAAGCCGCGCGCCGAGACTGTCTCGAGCGAAGCGGGCTCTTCATCGAACTCCCGCATGTAGCCCATGACCGACTGCAGGGGCCTGCCACCGAGCAGATTGATCGTCGAGTCCGCCTTCGGGTCACAGCCAATCTGGATGACCTTTTTCCCCTGAACCGCCAACGCCGCCGCCAGATTGCTCGTCAGCGTCGACTTTCCGATGCCGCCCTTTCCATACACCGCGATTTTCCGCATAAAATCCCTCCTTCGAGATAACTATCTCCTATTATAAAGGCACAGGGCCTTTCTTTCAAATCGCACACAGAGGCGTTCAAATTGCATCCACATGGATTTTTTCACAAAAAAACCGCCATACGGCGGTTTTGCTGGCGAGGATCTCACTCGACGATCGTGTGGACGGCCTGGCGCAGGGCTTCGAGGGTGTCCTTGTCCGGCGTGTTGAGCAGGCGCTGCTTGTCGAGGACGATGTCGCAGCCGGCGGCTTTGAGTTCGTTCTCGACGAGGGCAATGCTCTGGCCGCCCCAGCCGTAGGAGCCGAAGGCGAAGGCCTTGTGGCCTTTGGCGGTGAGGCCTTTGAGGTAGCAGAGGAAGGAGGCGACGGTCGGTAGCATCTGGTTGTTGATGGTCGGGGAGCCGACGGCGAGGTATTCGCTCGTGAGGATGTCCGTCATGATGTCGGAGAGGGCGTTCTCCTTGACGTCGTAGAAGGTGGCGGGCACGTCTTTTTCCTGGAAGGCTTCGGTGATGGTGCGGGCCATCTGCTCGGTGGAGTGCCACATGGTGTCAAAGACGACGACGGCGCGCTTCTCGAGGGTGCCTGTGGACCATTTCTCGTAGAGGTCATGGATCTCCTGGACGTGGGAGCGCCAGATGATGCCGTGGCCTGTTGCGATCATCTCGATGTCGAGCCCTTTGAGCGCCTTGAGGGCGGCCTGTGCCTGGCGGCCGTAGAGCGTGAGGATGTTGGCGTAGTACTTCTTGGCCTCGTAGTAGAGCACGGAAAGGTCGTTCTCGTCGTCGAAGCGGCTGCCGGAGGCGAGGTGCTGGCCGAAGGCGTCGTTGGAGAAGAGGATCTTCTCCTCGGGGCAGTAGGTGACCATGCTGTCGGGCCAGTGGAGCATCGGGGTCGGCACGAACTGCAGGGTGCGCTTGCCGATGGAGAGGGTATCGCCCGCCTTGACGCCTTCGTACGGCAGGTCGCCGTAGCGCGCCTTGAGGCCCTTGAGTCCCTGCGGGATGCTCGTGATGACTTTGGCGTTCGGGCAGTGGGCCATCATGAAGGGCAGGGCGCCGGAGTGGTCGGGCTCGACGTGGTTGGAGATGATGTAGTCGATCTTAGAAGGGTCAATGACAGAGGCGACGCGCTCGAGGAGCTCTTCCTTGAACGGCTCCTTGACGGTGTCAATGAGGGTGATTTTCTCGTCGAGGATCAGGTAGGCGTTGTAGCTCGAGCCGCGGCTCGTCTCGTAGCCGTGGAAGCTGCGCATGGACCAGTCGATGGCGCCGACCCAGTAGATATCTTTGCGGATTTCAACTGCTTTCATGATGGTACCTCTTTCTTTTGGTATTTCAAGGCGGAGGGCCTTAAATTTTCACATTATGCCTCTATTTTATATCGACTTCATTATCTTGTAAATATCGATTGTCACATTTGACAAGATGTCGTATTCCTAAAATGAGTAGAATTTTATATAATAGAGGGAAACAGTCAACCGATAATCAGGAAGGGATGTGAGGATATGCGCCATCAATTCGGTCAGCTGGGGCGGATGGACAGGAAGAGGCTCGCCGCTGTGGGGGCAGTCTGCTTCGTGCTGCTGGCGCTGGCCCTGCGCGCCTACATGGGCGGGGGCAGCGAGGAGAAGAAGAAGGTTTCGCACGGCAGGCCGCTCGTCAAGGTGGTGACGGTCGCGCGCGCGGACATGATGCGCCACATCGCGCTCTCGGGGCAGACGGTGGCGGATGCGGATATCCCGCTCGCGCCGAAGTATACGGGGCGCGTCACGGAAGTGC
Source organism: Mitsuokella jalaludinii (assembly GCF_928722185.1). Lineage (NCBI taxonomy): Bacteria > Bacillati > Bacillota > Negativicutes > Selenomonadales > Selenomonadaceae > Mitsuokella > Mitsuokella jalaludinii. The sequence continues at coordinate 584,389 of NZ_CAKMXA010000001.1, read as the reverse complement.
GCGCGAAGCTCGGCGACACGGTGCAGAAGGGCGATGTGCTGCTGGTGCAGGATACGGGGGACCTCGACATCTCGATTGAGGCGAACGCGGCGGCTGCTGGCGCGGCGCAGGCCGATGCGCGCGAGGCGCGGGCCTCGTACGATGCCAACTACATCAAGGCGCGCAACGACCTCGAGCTCGAGCAGGCGAAGTACGAGCGCAACGAGTACCTCTACTCGATTGGCGCGATCTCCCAGGACACGCTCGACAGCGTCAAGCAGGAGTACCTGGCCTCGAAGGCAGCCTTCGATGTGCTGGCGGACCAGGTCGAGGGCGGCAGTGCGGCGAGCGTCGAGTCGAAGGCCTACACGGCGGAGAAGGCACAGCACGCGACGGATGCGCTGCGCCGCCAGCGCGAGGACATGTACCTGCGCGCGCCGCGCTCGGGCGTCATCGGCTACCGCAATGCGGAGGTCGGCGCCATCGTCTCGGCCGGCACAAAGGTCTTCTCGCTCGTCGACACGAGCCACATCAATGTCGACTGCACGATCGCGGAGGCAGATGCGGCCATCCTCAAGACGGGGCTGCCCGTCGAGGTGACGATCGACGCGCTCGGCGAGGACTACGCGGGCGAGATCGTCTACGTGAGCCCGGCGATGGACGATGCGAGCAAGACGTATCAGGTGCGCATCGAGCTGACGGACGAGTCGGCGCGCGATACCATCAAGGCGGGCCTCTTTGCGCATACGGCCGTCGACATCCTGCAGCGCCGCGCGACGCTCTGCGTGCCGAAGGAGGCCCTGCTCTCGCGCACGGGCCGCCAGATTCTCTTCGTCGTGGGCGAAGATGGCACGGTCGAGTTGCGCGAGGTCAAGGTCGGCCTGATGAACGATGCGGAGGTCGAGATCCTCGATGGCATCGAGCCCGGCGATACGGTCGTCGTGACGAATCAGGACAAGCTGCAGGATGGCAAGAAGGTCGAGACAGAGCCGTATGAGGGCGATGACGATGCGAGCGAGGCGAGTGCATCATGAATATGACACGCCTTTCCATCAAGCGACCGGTCGGCATCTCGATGATCGTCGCGTTCTTTGTCGTGCTCGGCCTCTACAGCTACTACCGCATAGGCGTGGAGCTCCTGCCGGCGCTCAACACGCCGTATGTGACCGTCTCGGTCAAGTACCCGGGCGCGAGCGCGGAGTCGGTGGAGCAGGAGGTCGTCAAGCCGGTCGAGGACGCGCTGTCCTCGGTGTCGGGCGTCAAGAAGATCACCTCGACGGCGAGCTATGAGCGGGCGCGCGTGACGCTCGAGCTCGACTTCGCGACGAATGCCGACACGGCGGCCATCGACGCGAGCAAGAAGGTCGAGGCCATCGCCAACAAGCTGCCCGACGAGGCCGACTCGCCCGTCGTCATCAAGCGCGACATGAACGCGAAGCCGATCGTGGAGCTCGCCGTGCTCTCGGATCACAGCCTGGCCGACACCTACACGGAGACGGACAACGTCTTCTCGGAGGTCATCCAGCAGGCGGGCGGCGTCTCGGAGGTCGAGCTGCACGGCGGCCGCGACAGGGAAGTCGCCATCGATGTCGACCGCGAGAAGATGGCGGCCTACAAGCTGACGCTCGCCAAGATCGCCGCGGCCATCAAGGATGAGAACCAGCTCGTGCCGTCTGGCTCTGTCTACACGGAGACGACGAAGTCGGACGTGCGCGTCGTCGCGCAGTTCCAGAAGCCCAGCGATATCGAGAAGGTGCAGGTGGCCAACACGGCGGGCAAGATGATCCCGCTGACGGCCGTCGCGACTGTCCGCGAGCGCGAGGCCCGCACGGAGCGCTACGGCCGGCTCAACGGCGAGGATGCGATCAACGTCCTCATCTACAAGAACAGCGATGCCAACGTCGTCGAGACGGCGGCCAACATCATGAAGAGTGTCGAGAAACTCCGCAAGACGTATCCTGATTACCAGTTCGTCGTCGTCTCGAATGACGCCGACTACGTCCGCGACTCGCTGCACAGCACGATGAACACGCTCATCGAAGGGCTCATCACCACGGGCCTTGTGCTCTTCTTCTTCCTGCGCGGCTGGCGCTCGACAGCGGCCGTCATGATCGCGATCCCGACCTCGCTCATTGCGACGTTCTTCGTCATGTACCTGGCGGGCTTCACCTTCAACATGATGTCGCTGATGGGCATGACGCTCTGTGTCGGCATCCTCGTCGACGACTCCATTGTCGTCCTCGAGAATATCGTGCGCCACCTGAAGCTCGGAGAGGCGCCCAATACGGCGGCCGAGAAGGGGCGGACGGAGATTGGCATGGCGGCCATCGCCATCACGCTCTGCGACGCCGCCGTATTCATGCCGATCGCCTTCATGCAGGGCATGACGGGCCAGTACTTCCGCCAGTTCGGCCTGACGATCGTCTTTGCCGGCGCCTTCTCGCTCTTCGTCTCCTTCACCCTGACGCCGATGCTCGCCTCGCGCTTCTTCCGCAAGGGCTACCACCCCGCGAAAAACCGCGCGTTTGCCTGGATGGACCGCGTGGAGGCGCGGGCCGAGCGCCTCTACGTCGAGGTGCTGAACTGGAGCTTGCGCCATACGAAAAAGCTGCTCCTTTCCATCCTGGCCGTCTTTGCTGCTGTCGTCGCCCTGGTGCCGCTCGGCCTCGTCGGCATGGAGTACATGCCGCAGACGGATGAGTCGAGCTTCACCGTCAACATCCAGGCGCCCGTCGGCTCTTCGCCGGCCGAGACGAACCGCGTCGCCGAGCGCATCGAGGGCAGGCTCGCCGAAATCCCTGAAGTCAAGTACTACATGACGCAGGCGGGCGGCAGCACGGCCTATGAAGGCCGCATCAAGGTCCAGCTCGTGGACCGCCGTGAGCGCAGCCGCACGGTCTGGCAGGTCGCCAACGATGTGCGCGCGTTCGCCGCCGACATCAAGACGGCCGATGTGCGCGTCGCCGAGACACAGACGAATGTCGCCGGCATCGCGGGCGGTGGGGGAGCGAAGAACGGCGGCGGCGCCCTGCAGGTCGAGCTGCGCAGCAACGACGGTGCGGCGCTTGACGCGGCCGCCGAGAAAGCCATGGACACCCTGCGCGCCATCGACGGCGTGACGGACGTCAACTCCTCCTATGTCGAGGGCATGCCCGAACTGCGCCTGACCGTCGACCGCGAGAAGCTCAAGGCCTACGGCACCTCTCTGCAGGACGTCGACACAGCCTTTGCCAGCGCCATCTCCGGCCTCTCCGCCGGCGAGCTCAAGAGCGACCCCAAAAACGGCGGCCAGGACACCGCGATCAAAGTCCGCTTCAAGGATGCCGACAGCTATAAGGCCTCCGACGTCGCCCGCGTGCCGCTTTCCGCCTCCGGCAAGCTCATCTACCTCGGCGACGTCGCCGCCATCCAGAACGGCAGGGGACCCGTCACCATCCGCCGCGTCAACAAGCAACGCTCCGTCGCCATCGGCGCCAACCTCAGCGGCCGCCCCATGGGCGATGTCACCCGCGATGTCAAGAAAGCCTTCGCCAAAGCCGACCTCGGCGATAACGTCACCTACCAGTTCAAAGGACAGGCCACCCGCATGGACGAGACCTTCAGCGAGCTGCTCTCAGCGCTCTTCCTCGCCCTTATCCTCATCTACATGCTGCTCGCCGTCCTCTACGAATCCACCATAACACCCTTCATCCGCATGTTCTCCCTGCCGCTCGGCCTCATCGGCTCCATCCTCATGCTCTTCCTCACGCACAACACCCTGAATCTCTTCTCCATGATCGGTATCCTCGTCATGGACGGCATCGTCGCCAAGAATGGCACCCTGCTCATCGACTACACCCTGACCCTCATGGACCGGGGCAAGAGCCCGCTGGAAGCCGTCATCGAAGCCGGCCGCGTCCGCCTCAAGCCAATCTTCATGACCACCATCACCATGATGGTCGGCATGACACCCATGGCCCTGGCCATGACCCCGGGCTCCGAATCCCGCGTCTCCATGGCCTGGGTCATCATCGGCGGCCTCCTGACCTCCACCGTATTCACCCTGATCGTCATCCCAATCATCTTCCTGTTCTTCGCCAACCACAAAAGGAAAAAGAAAGGAGTCGAGTAGGGGAGAGAAGCAGCTCGATTTGAGGCCCTGGGACGTGAGGGCCATTTAGCGGAGCGGCAAGTCGAACGGACGCAGCTAGGGGCGGGGGGACCTGTTCCGCCTGCAGGAGTGAAGCGACCGCCCGCAGGGCTGGCCCTCAAACGGCACCTCGCAAAAGCAGTCGATGAAAACCGCCGCGGCAGGCGGCGAACCTGCCTCCATGCACTCCGCAAAATGAGGGCCATTTAGCGGAGCGACGAAGCCGAAACAGGTCCCCCCGCCCCCGCAACCAAAACTTTTTTCAAATTTCCCCTTGCCAAACCCCGCGATTTACGCTATACTAGTCTACGTTGTCGGGATGTGGCACAGTTTGGTAGCGCGCATCGTTCGGGACGATGAGGCCGCAGGTTCGAATCCTGTCATCCCGACCATTTACAAGAGAGCAGAGACCAGTCCAAGCGGGCTGGTCTTTTTTGTTGCCCTAATCCATCATTAATGATAAAATGTATACCTGTAATGCCCAATAGAAGGAGTTGTTGTATCGTGAATATCTTCCGGACCAAGAGCATCGCCGAGTACAAGGCCGATGCCCACCAGTCCCACCTCAAGCGCGCCATGGGCTCCCTTGACGTCACCCTGCTCGGCATCGGCGTCATCGTCGGCACCGGCATCTTCGTCCTGACCGGCGTCGCTGCCGCCAAGTACGCTGGCCCGGCGCTCATGCTGTCCTTCCTGCTCGCCAGCATTGCCTGCGGCTTCGTCAGCATGGCGTACTCCGAGCTCGCCAGCATGGTGCCCGTCGCCGGCAGCGCCTACGCCTACGCCTACACCTCCGTCGGCGAGTTCTTCGCCTGGCTCGTCGGCTGGAACCTCGTGCTCGAGTACTCCGTCGGCGCCAGTGCCGTCGCCGGTGGCTGGTCCGCCTACGTCGTCGGTCTCCTGAAGACCGCCGGCATCGAGCTGCCGGCCGCCTGGACGAGCGTGCCGGCCGACGGCGGCATCGTCAACCTGCCGGCCGTGCTCATCACGCTCTTCCTGACCTTCCTGCTCGTGCGCGGCGTGCGCGAGAGCGTCACGGTCAACAAAGTGCTCGTCGGCGTCAAGCTCGCCGCCATCTTCCTCTTCCTGTTCCTCGCCGCGCCGTCCGTCGACCCGGCGAACTGGGAGCCCTTCATGCCGTTCGGCTTCTCCGGCGTCTCGGCCGGCGCCGCCGTCATCGTCTTTGCCTACCTCGGCGTCGACTCCATCGCGACGGCGGCAGAGGAGACGAAGAACCCGGCGCACGACATGCCGACGGGCATCATCGCGTCGCTCCTCATATGCACGGTGCTCTACATCGCCGTGACGGCCGTCATGACGGGCAATGTGCCCTATACCGAGCTCGACAACGCCGAGCCGGTCGCCTTCGTGCTGCGCCAGCTCGGCTACCGCTTCGGCTCCGCGCTCGTCGGCACTGGCGCCATCGCTGGCCTCACGACCGTGCTGCTCGTCATGATGTACGCGCAGACGCGCGCCTTCTTCGCCATGAGCCGCGACGGCCTCATCCCGCAGTCCATCTGCAAGATCCACCCGCGCTTCGCGACGCCGCACCGCATCACGATCATCGTTGGCCTCGCCGTCGCTGTCATCAGCGGCTTCACGCCGATCAACGTCATCGCCGAGATGTGCAGCGTCGGCACGCTCTTTGCCTTCATCGTCTCGTCCGTCGGTGTCATGATCATGCGCAAGAAGTACCCGGACCTTGCGCGCCCGTTCCGCTGCCCGGCCATCTACGTCGTCGGCACGCTGGCCATCGTGAGTTGCGGCTACATCATGTACAACCTCTCCTCGATGACCTGGGAGCGCTTCTGGATCTGGAGCGCCCTCGGCATCCTCGTCTACTTCCTCTACGGCTACCGCCACAGCCGCGAGAACAAGCGGGGCGAGGCCTGATCCCGCCTGGTGTGCAGCCTGCCTGTACAGATGACGGCAGGGAAGTGGGTGTGAGGAATATATCTTTACATTTTTTTGCATAGCACGTATAATGAAATCTGATGGCACTTCAATCTTGCCATCAGGTTTTTCTATTTATTCCTGACTATGCGATGGGGGACAGGCCCCATCTGTCAAATCCAATATCAGAGGGGAGTAACAAAACACATGAGCAAAAAGATGAAAACCATGGACGGCAACACAGCTGCCGCCTACATCTCCTATGCTTTCACCGACGTCGCGGCAATCTACCCGATCACGCCGTCCTCGCCGATGGCTGAGCATGTAGATGAAATGGCTGCCAAGGGAGCGAAGAATCTCTTCGGCCAGAAGGTCAAGGTCATCGAGCTGCAGTCCGAGGCCGGCGCTGCCGGCGCTGTGCACGGCTCGCTGCAGGCCGGTGCACTGACGACGACGTACACGGCTTCCCAGGGCTTCTTGCTGATGATCCCGAATCTCTACAAGGTAGCCGGCGAGCTGCTACCGGGCGTCTTCCACGTCTCCGCGCGCGCACTCGCTGCCAACTCCCTGAACATCTTCGGCGACCACCAGGATGTCATGGCCGCACGCCAGACGGGCTGCGCCATGCTCGCCGAGGCGAGCGTCCAGGAGGTCATGGACCTCTCGGCCGTCGCGCATCTCGTCGCCATCAAGGGCCGCGTGCCGTTCATCAACTTCTTCGACGGCTTCCGCACGTCGCATGAGATCCAGAAGATCGAGACGATCGACTACGAGGACCTCGGCAAGCTGCTCGACTGGGATGCCGTCAAGGCCTTCCGCCGCCGCGCGCTCAATCCGGACCATCCAGTCCTGCGCGGCTCCGCGACGAACCCGGACATCTACTTCCAGTCGCGTGAAGCAGCCAACAGCTTCTACGATGCACTGCCAGAGCTCGTCGAGGAGGCCATGGCTGACCTCGCGAAGGTCACGGGCCGCGAGCACCATCTCTTCGACTACTACGGCGCCAAGGATGCCGACCGCATCATCATCGCGATGGGCTCCGTCTGCCAGACGGTCCAGGAGACGGTCGACTACCTCAACGCGAAGGGGGAGAAGGTCGGTCTCTTGAACGTACACCTCTACCGTCCGTTCTCCATCGAGCACTTCTTCAAGTTCCTGCCGAAGACAATCGAGAAGGTCGCCGTCCTCGACCACACGAAGGAGCCGGGTTCGCTCGGCGAGCCGCTCTACCTCGATGTCAAGGCAGCTTTCTACCATTCTGACATGCACCCGACGATCATCGGCGGCCGCTTCGGCCTCGGCGGCAAGGACACGACGCCGGACCAGATCTTCGCCGTCTTTGAAGAGCTCAAGAAAGACGCACCGAAGGACGGCTTCACGATCGGCATCGACGACGATGTCACGCACACGAGCCTGACGCCGGCGCTGACGGATGTCGACCTCACGCCGGAAGGCACGACGGCCTGCAAGTTCTGGGGCCTCGGCTCGGATGGCACGGTCGGCGCCAACAAGAGCGCCATCAAGATCATCGGCGACAAGACGGACATGTACGCCCAGGCGTACTTCGCCTATGACTCCAAGAAGTCGGGCGGCATCACGATGTCGCACCTGCGCTTCGGCAAGTCCCCGATCACGAGCCCGTACCTCATCAACAAGGCCGACTTCATCTCCTGCTCGCAGCAGTCGTACGTCTACAAGTACGACCTGCTCGCCGGCCTCAAGAAGGGCGGCACGTTCCTCCTCAACACGGTCTGGAGCGACGAGAAGCTCACGAAGCACCTGCCGGCAGCCATGAAGCGCTACATCGCCAAGAACGAGATCCAGTTCTACACGGTCAACGCTGTCTCCATCGCCAAGGGCCTCGGCCTCGGCGGCCGCTTCAACATGGTCATGCAGTCCGCGTTCTTCAAGCTCGCGAACATCATCCCGATCGAGACGGCCGTGACCTACCTCAAGGAAGCCGTCGTCACCTCGTACGGCCGCAAAGGCCAGAACATCGTCGACATGAACAACGGCGCCATCGACCAGGGCATCGAGGCCCTGCACAAGGTCGAGGTGCCGGCATCGTGGGCTGATGCTGAAGACGAGCCGCAGGAGAAGCGCGACCTGCCGGAGTTCATCACCGAGGTCCAGGAAGTCATGAACCGCCAGGAAGGCGACAAGCTGCCGGTCTCGAAGTTCGCCGGCGACCGCGCCGACGGCACGTACCCGCTCGGCGGCGCCGCCTACGAGAAGCGCGGCACGGCCATCAACGTGCCGGTCTGGAACGCCCAGAAGTGCATCGGCTGCAACAAGTGCTCCTATGTCTGCCCGCACGCTTCGATCCGTCCGGTCCTCACGACCGACGAAGAGCTCGCTGCAGCACCGGAGGGCTTCCCGTCCAAGGAAGTCCGCGCCGTCAAGGACTACCACTTCACGGTGGCTGTCTCCACGATGGACTGCCTCGGCTGCGGCAACTGCGCGCAGGTCTGCCCGGTCAAGGCGCTCGACATGACGCCGCTTGACGACGACCTCAAGGCAAAGCAGGCTTACTTCGACTACGGCGTCGACACGGAGAAAGTCGCGCCGAAGAAGAACCCGATGAAGAAAGAGACCGTCATCGGCAGCCAGTTCGAGCAGCCGCTCATCGAGTTCTCCGGCGCCTGCGCCGGCTGCGGCGAGACGCCGTACGCCAAGCTCATCACGCAGCTCTTCGGCGACCGCATGATGATTGCCAACGCCACGGGCTGCACCTCCATCTGGGGCGGCAGCGCACCGGCCATGCCGTACACGACGAACGCCAAGGGCCACGGCCCGGCTTGGGACAACTCCCTGTTCGAGGACAACGCAGAGTTCGGCCTCGGCATGTTCCTCGGCACGCAGTCCGTCCGCAATGGCCTCGCCGATGACGCCAAGAAGGCCATCGAAGAAGGTCTTGGCAGCGAAGACCTCCAGGCAGCCCTCAAGGACTGGGTAGAGAACCTCGACAACGGCAACGGCACGCGCGACCGCGCCGACCGCCTCGAAGCCCTGCTCGCAGCCGAGAAGGGTGACAATGCGCTGCTCAACAAGCTCTACGAGAACCGCGACTACTTCGTCAAGCGCTCCCAGTGGATCTTCGGCGGCGACGGCTGGGCCTACGACATCGGCTACGGCGGCGTCGACCACGTCCTCGCCTCCGGCGCAGACGTCAACGTCTTCGTCTTCGACACCGAAGTCTACTCCAACACCGGCGGCCAGGCCTCCAAGGCCACGCCGGCAGCAGCAATCGCACAGTTCGCCGCAACCGGTAAGAAGACCCGCAAGAAGGATCTCGGCCTCATGGCCAAGACCTACGGCTACGTCTACGTCGCCCAGGTCGCCATGGGCGCAGACCAGAACCAGCTGCTCAAGGCCATCACCGAGGCCGAGGCTTATCCGGGCCCGTCCCTCATCATCGCCTACGCACCGTGCATCAACCACGGCATCCGCAAGGGCATGGGCTGCAGCCAGCTCGAGGAGAAACTCGCCGTAGAGTGCGGCTACTGGGCAAACTACCGCTACAACCCGCAGCTCGTCGGCACCGACAAGAACCCGTTCAGCCTCGACTCCAAAGAGCCGGACTTCTCCAAGTTCCAGGACTTCCTCATGGGCGAGAACCGCTACATCAACCTCAAGCGCACCTTCCCAGAAGCAGCCGAAGCCCTCTTTGAGAAGACCCAGCGCGACGCCGAGATCCGCTACAACAACTACAAGGCACTCGCCGGCAAATAAGCCGTCCGCAGTGGCCTGATATACAGCGCTCTTGCGCAACGACAGAAAGCCTGTCCCGTTTCCGCGGGACAGGCTTTTTCGTCTGCCGTTTTCCATTTTCTTTCCTTCCGGAACATGCTAGAATAGGGATATTGCAGTCAAGAATAGGGGAGGAATCACCTTTGAAAGTCATCAACTTCTACGGCGGCGCCGCCATTGGCAAGAGCACCATCGCCGCCGACATGTACTCCAAACTCAAGCGCATGGGCTACCGCACCGAGCTCGTCGGTGAATTCGCCAAATGGCTCTGGTACCAGAACGCCACCGACATCGTCGAAGACCAACTCTACCTCTTCGCCGAGCAGGCCCACCGCACCCGCACCCTCGAGAAATACAGTGTCGACTTCGCCATCTGCGACTCGCCCTTGCCCTTAAACATCATCTACAACCGCGAGCCCTCCGACGCCTTTAACACCCTCGTCATGCAGGAGTTCAACCGCTACGACAACCTGAACTACCTCCTGCGCCGCAACGACGAATTCCTAGCCGTAGACGGCCGCCCCGAAACCGACCTGCCCCAGGCCAAAGAAAAAGACCAGCAGATCCTCGCCGTCCTCGAGAAATACAGCGTGCCATACACCGTCATATCCCCGTGGGAGACCGACAAAGTCCTGCTGGACTTGAAACTTAAAAGGTAAGCCTGCGATGGGGCAGGGGCCCCGAGCCCTCTCGTACATCGAGCCCCAGACCAAGGTAATCCGCGCAATGAGGCAGGGGCCCCGAGCGCCTCGCTTGGCAGAGCTGTTCTTCAGCGCAGGGATGGATTCCGCCTGCAGGAGCGCAGTGACCGCCCGCAGGGCTGGCCCTCAAGCCGCATGCACAAAAGCCGTCGATGTCAGAACGCCGCGGCAGGCGGCGAATCCGCCTCCATCCGACCGCGCGCCATGAGGGCCATTTCAACGGAGCGACGAAGCCGGAATCCATCCCTGCGCGCCACCGGCACCCCAGCCGTGGTAATCTCAATACCAGCGCGTCATCGGCAGCTCATTGTTGTTGCCCTTCGTCATCAGCACCTGATGGATATCGATGTATCCGATGTAGAACGCCGCCGCGCACCCGGCGAGGTAGAGGTCCCACATGCGCACGAACTCCTCATTCTTCCAGCCCGCGACCGTCTCGTGGACCTTGAGGAAATTGTGGTACCAGCACATCAGCGTCCGATAGTAGTGGCGCCGCAGGCTCTCCACATCGAGCACGCGAAAGTCCGCGTCGTAGGCGTGCGAGATCAGCTCGCGCAGCGACGGCAGCGTGCCGCCCGGGAAGATGTACTTGCGGATCCACGGCTCCGACACCACCTCATCGTGGCCCGTGATCGTGTGCAGCAGGAAGATGCCGCCGTCCTTCAACAGATGGTTTGCCGTCTCCATGTACGTCGCGTAGTTCGAGCGGCCCACATGCTCCATCATGCCGACACTGACGATGCGGTCAAAGAGCAGCCCCTTATCCTCGAGGTCGCGGTAGTCGACGAGCTCAATCTGCACCTGGCCCTCGAGCCCTTCCGCCTTGATGCGCTCCTGTCCTTTTTTCCACTGCTCCTTACTGAGCGTACAGCCGTAGCCCTTGACGCCGTACTTTTTCGCCGCCTCAATGAGCAAAAAGCCCCAGCCGCAGCCGATGTCCAGGAGCGTCATGCCTTCCTTGAGGTAGAGCTTCTCGAGGATGTAGTCGACCTTGTTGCGCTGCGCCTGCTCGAGCGTGTCATCCTCGTGCTTGAAGTACGCGCACGAATAGCTCATCGTCGGGTCGAGCCAGAGCTTGTAGAATTCATTGCCCAAATCGTAATGGGACGAGACCTCCTTGGCCTGGTCTTTCTTCTTCTCCGACATGTAGAGGATGTTGCGCAGCCCCTTGCGGTCGAGCGAGAAGCGGTCGGCCTGCTCGAGGAACGTGCAGAGCATGTGGAAGAGGTCGCCCTCAATCTCGATGTCGCCGCGCATGTAGGCCTCGCCGAGCGCCAGCTGCGTCGACTCCAAGAGCGCCTTCTTCGGGACATCCTTGTGCACGACCACCGTGAACTCCGGCTCACCCTGGCCAATCGTGTACACCTCATCGTGCATCTTCACATTGAAGCAGTGCTTGTCAAAGTGATTGAGATAGTGGAGCAGGAAATTATCCATGAGTTTCTGGAAATGCATCAAAAAAATCCCCTTTCTACTGGAAGCTGCCACATGTGGCTGTTCCAGTTCTTACGCATTTGCAAGAAGATTCGACACCGTGCAGGTAAAATCCTCTTTTTGAGAGAACGTTTCAATTCAGTTAAGTTCATATGATAGCACCATGAGAAGATAGAGCGAATATGTCAAAACAGCCCCGTTTCATTAAGACTTGGCGTGACTTTTAATGCGATTTGATGTAAAATAAAAAATTAAAGATGCAGGTTGCAACGAGATTGATTGCAACCTGCAGTGAAACCGGTTTGTCGAGCAGGGCATAAGCCAGTCATGGAGGACACGCTCATCATCCGGCGATACATGGGAAAAATCAGCAAGAAAAGAAATAGTTGGATGGAGAGGGATTGTCATGAATCACATTTACAAAGTCGTCTGGAGCAAAGTCAAGAACTGCTACGTCGTCGTCTCCGAGATTGCCAGGAGCAACGGCAAGACCCGCTCCCAGAAAGTCGTAGCCGTTCTCGGCACTGCCCTGATCAGCAGCGTGCTGTTCACTGGGGGGGGACTTTTGACGGCAGAAGCCGCAACGGGGCAGCCCTTTGGTGAAGCCACTACGGCTTCGGGGGCGAATTCGATTGCCGCCGGTAATACGACAACGGCATCCGGCCAAGAGAGTATTGCCCTTGGAACGCATAATACGGCATCCGGCAATTGGTCCGTAGCCTTTGGCGGAACGTATCTCCAGCAGACTGTCAGAAAGCATAGTATGAATTGCCCTGTTTACCAGATCGGGGATAAGCAGTACTACAAGTATAGAAATGCATACTATAAGCACAACAGATGATGTGCAGTTTACGGGCGATACATCAACGGCCACGGCTGTCATGGTCAGTACAGGCAATACAGCCAGCGGCAGTGATTCCGTAGCATTTGGCGTAGGTACACAAGCAAAGGGGGCTGGGGCCGTAGCATTTGGATTGAATACACAGGCTGGGTCGGAGACGGGAGGACAGAACTCGATTGCTTTCGGCAATTATACGCAGGCATTAGGTGGCCGCTCTGTTGCCTTTGGTGAATACACGATAGCAAATTACAACGACTCCGTTGCCTTCGGCAATGATACCCGTGCACTCTCTACCGGCGCTACGGCCTTTGGCAACCGCACTCGTGCGCTGTCGCAGTATGCAACGGCTTGGGGCAATGCCACTGTCGCCGCTGACGAAGAATCCACCGCTTGGGGAAGCGACACCATCGCCGGTGCTAAGCTAGATGAAAATGGTGCTGTGACCAATAATTACAAGATTAATCCGGACGATAAAAATGAACCAGTGAAGCAAGAACAGATGGATGTCCATGGCAATCTGGCCTATATCCAGCCCAACGGTAAGACCGCTGGCATCAAGCAGATGCCAATCGACAGTGGCACTGAGAAACACGATTATGTGGTCCTGGCCGGCAAGGATGGCAACACCTACATCCGCGACTACCAGGGCAGCCTCTGGAAGGTCAATGTGGCTGCTGACGGCACGGTGACTGTGGACACCACCGCAGGCACCAAGGGCAAGGTCTATAACGGCCAGAAGAAGACCTCCCTGGCCAAGACCACCGTGGACGGCAGTGAAGTGGACATCAACCCGGACAATGTATTGACCAAGGCCCATGAAGGCTCCAACGGCTACACCATCGACGGCTATGCCAATGCCACGGCCTTCGGCTATTCCACCGAGGCCTCCGGCGACAACGCCACAGCCTTCGGCAACGATACAAAAGCCAGCGCAGCCGGTGCCACTGCCTTCGGCTACCAGACCGTCGCCTCCGGTGACAACGCCACCGCCTTCGGCGAAAACAGCACCGCCTCCGGCGAAGCCGCAACCGCCTTTGGCATCGGCTCCTCCGCTTCGGGCAAGAACTCCCTGGCCGCACTGGGCGGCACCGCATCGGCAGAGAATGCTGCTGCCATCGGCAACAGCGCGCAGGCAACACTCGCTGACAGTGTCGCTCTGGGCAGCAACTCCAAGACCACCCGTGCGAAATACAGAGATCTGACTGTCGAGGCGGAAAAAGCAGCCTATGGCAAGGGTACTACTTCCACCGGCCCGGCCTGGGAAGCTACGGACAATGCCATTGCCGTGGGCAATGACAGCACCGTGACCCGTCAGATTACTGGTGTGGCCGCAGGCTCCCTTGATACGGATGCTGTCAATGTCGCTCAGCTTAGAGCAGTCGACGCAAAGCACACGATTGTCACAGTCGGTGGCCAGTCGGCAACGGCAGACAATACACCGGTTAACGGCGGCAACCTCGACTTGAAGCGCACGACTGCCACCAATGGGCAGGAGACGTACGACCTGTCGCTGGATAAAAATGTGACACTTGGTAAGCAGGTTGAGAATGAGGGCGGCAAGCTGACCGTCAACAACGTTGACAAATTCAAGAACTATGATGAAAACGGCAATCCTTTACCGGATACTACGGTCAAAGAAGCCGTCAAGATTGATGGCAAGACGGTATCGGTCGTAAAACACGATGGTTCTGACGCAGATAATGACCAGCGTCAGGTCGTCCTGGGCGTCGATCAGGATGCAGGCGGCTATGTTACTCTGTATGATAATACGGGTAAGAAGCCGACTTATATCTACAATGCAATCAGCGATGGCATCACTTATCTGAAAGATAAGGATTCGTATCTGACGCCTGACCCGACAAATCCGAACGATGAGCGCGCGTCCAATGAGTTTAATCGTCTGGAATACGGTGACTATCATACAAGTACAATTCAGTTCATTGCTACTTTGGATGATGGACAGAAGTATGCCGGCGATAACTACCAGGCCGCTGAGACCGAAACGAAAACTGTCGATGGCAAGACCACCAAGACCGTTACGAAAGAAGAGCATAACGTCCTTCTCAAGAAACTCAACGAACGCCTGGATATCAAAGGTGGCGCAGATAAGGACAAGCTGACCGAAAACAACATCGGTGTCAATGTTGATAGCACTACCGGCGTAATGAAAGTCCAACTTGCGCAAAATCTTGACCTGACCGATAAGGGCTCTGTCAAGATGGGCAATACCACCATCAAAAATGGCGGCGTGACCATTACCACAAAAGATGGAGATAAAGTCACTAATACAATCAGCTTAACCGACAATGGCCTCAATAATGGCGGCAAGACCATCACCAATATCGCAGGCGGCACGAATCCTACCGATGCCGTCAACGTATCGCAGCTCAACGCTGCCAAGACAACGGTGACATCAAATGACCACTCTGTGGCCATTGATACGACTACGGATTCAACAGATAATCACAAGAATTACGACTTGAGGATTGCTACGGCCACCTTGTCGCAGGATAAGACTACAGGAGACAACCCTGTGGAAACCGGTAGGGTTACTGTTAGCAACCCGAAAATTTCTGTTACAGAAAATGGAGAAACGAAGCAGGTTGATAACCCTAATGCCTATGTAACAGGCAATAGCGTGGCAGATGCCATCAACAACTCCGGCTTCAAGCTGACCGCATCAGCGTCCGAAGGTGCGGTGACTGGCAACAAAGAGACCTTGATCCATCCGGGCGATACCGTGACAATCGATGCCGGCAAGAATATTTCCTTGACCCAGGATAAAGGCAAGATCTCGATCGCTACGAAGGACAACCTCAACTTGGGGTCTGCTGATAGCAAAGATGATAAGCAGCAGGATGTGCCGGGCACTAATGGTTCTATTACGGTCAATGGCAAGAACGGTTCTTCCGTTGCCATCAACGGCCAGGATGGTTCCATCGGCCTGACCGGTCCGAAGGGGACAGATGGCACGAGCACGTCCATCCAGATGTCGACAATCATGTCTGATCCTACACTGGATGATGGTAAGAATACCAAAACGACCAGTGGTGAAGGGGAACAGCAGACAACCACGACCCAAGCTCCGCGCATCCAGTACAAGAAGGGCAACACTACCTATGAAGTCGCCACGATGGATGACGGTCAGAAGTACGCCGGTGATGTACAGGCCAGCGATGCGAAGGCGAATGCATTCAGCCGCAAGCTCAATGAACAGACCAATATTGTCGGTGGAGTCAAAAATCTGGATGCTCTGTCGACAGGAAATAACGTCGGCGTTGTTTCAAATGGTACAGATACGTTGACCATTCGCCTCGCTAAAGAACTCACTGACTTGACCAGCGTCACCACGGTAACAAAGGATGCCAAGGGGAATAAGACGAGCGAGACGGTTCAGAATGGCAAGGGCATCACAATCATTCCGTCTACGTTGGGCGCTGGAAAGACGACTGTATCGCTGACAGACAATGGCCTCAGCAACGGCGGCAATCAGATTACCCATGTTGATAGCGGCTTGAAAGATGCAGCTGGCCATGAGGTTGAACTGAAAAATGCTACCGGTGATGTGCTGAACAATGCAGTCAATGTAGGAGACCTGAAAAACGTACAGAATGCCGTCACTTCTGCCCATACGGCTGTTACCGTCAATGGTAGCGTGGAAGCTCCTGCTGTCGCTGCTGATGGAAAACTTGGGAACTATACGGATAAAGAAAAAGGCAACCTGCTCCTGGCACAGAAGAAAGATACTACTACCGGCAAGATTACCTATGACCTGAAACTCAATGATAATGTCATTCTTGGCAAGGATACCTCTGACGGCAAAGACGGCCAGGAAGGCACCATTGGCCTCACCGGTAAAGATGGTCTTCCGGGCACTGATGGCAAGCAGGGATATAGGACCACCATCATCAAGACGGAAAAAGGACAGAAAGGCAAAGATGGCAAGACCGGCAAGGAAAATCTTGGCGGCACGGACATCACCCGCATTGTTTATACCGATAAGGACGGCAGCAATCCTCAGACCGTAGCTACTCTGAGTGATGGCCTGAAATTTGCCGGTGATGACATTTCTAAGACAGTTGACAAGAAACTCAACGATACGTTGCAGATCCGCGGCGACGGTACCTATGACAAGGAAAAGAATACTATAGCTGATGATGGCAACATCAAGACGTCTGTCGACAATGGCGCTGTCAAGGTTTCTCTGAGCGACACGATCAACCTGCATCAGGCTGGTTCCTTGACCGTCGGCGGCGATAAGAAGGATGGTTCTAAAACGGTGGATGATCCGATTGTCATCAAGCACTTTGACGATAAGACGCTCGATGTAATCACAGGCGTCGACGAGAATGGCAAGTTGATTACCGCTAAGGAAGGTAAGGCTGGTGACTATGTCACGGGCCTTGATAATAAGGCTTGGGATGTAAGCAATCCGACCTATGTTAGCGGTCGCGCGGCTACAGAAGACCAGCTCAAGACAATCAGTGACGCGGTCAATAAGGCTGCATCGACAGCTGGTAAGCATACAGTCGTTACGGTCAACGATAAAGATAGTAGTGAAACAACAGCTACTGTTGGAACCAACGGAAAATATGGTGCCTATAGCGATTCTACCAAAGGAAACCTGCTTATCGCATCTAAGGATGAAAATGGCAAGACAACCTACAACATCAAGCTCAACGACCAGCTGGCCATCGGTAAGAAAGGCACGCCTGGCCAGGACGGCAAAGATGGTACGGATGGCAAATTCACTGTCGAAACCAGCAAGGGCACCACTGTGGTCATCGGCCATGACGGTAAGGACGGTAAAGACGGTATTTCCGTGAAAGGCAACGACGGCAAGGATGGCGTTACCATCGGCGTTACCAATGGTAAGGATGGCAAGGACGGCAGTGAAGGCCATATCGGCCTCACCGGCCCTGTCAGCAAAGATGGCAAGGATGCTAGTGCAGACATCCATGTCAAGAATGGTCAGAACGGCGTAGATGGCACTGATGGAAACAACGGCAAAGACGGCATGGATCGCATTGTCTATGAAGACCACAACCATATTACCCATGAAGTCGCCACCATGGATGACGGCCTGCAAATCGGTGCCAATGCCGCAGCTAAGGAAAACGCTGCTAATCCGGTCAGCAATAAGCTGAACAGTACCATCAATATCAAAGGTTCAGATGCTAAAGCCAACCATACTTATACTGACGACAACCTGACCACGACAGTGGAACAGGACGTTGATGGAAACACGACGGTCAAGGTCCTCATGGATAAGGACATCACTGGCAATAGTGTTACCGTCGGTAAAGACAGCAAAGATGGTGAAGCTGGTAAGGATGGCTATGATGGGCAGGAAGGTTCTATCGGCATCGCCGGTAAGAACGGCATCAATGGTAAGGATGGCAAACAGGGCATCACGACGACCATCATCACGACCGAAAAGGGCCAGAATGGTAAAGACGGTGAAGTCGGCAAGCAGGGTGCTCCGGGCGTCGATGGCAAGGACATCACCCGTATTGTCTATAAGAATGGACAGGATGGTGAAAACGGCCAGGGCGGCAAGCACGTCGTCGCAACACTGGACGATGGCCTGAACTTCGTCGGTGATGATAGCAAGGCTAAACCGGTTGCCAAGAAACTCAACGATACGTTGCAGATTCGCGGCGATGGCACGTATGATGAAAAGACTAAGAAGAGCAATGGCAACATCCAGACTTCTGTCGAAGGTGGAACAATCAAGGTTGCTCTGAATGACAAGATCAACTTGCATCAGGATGGTTCCTTGACCGTCGGCGGTAACAAGAATGGTGATGCTGCTGATGGAAACGACCCGATTCTCATTAAGCACTTTGACGAGAATACTCTTGATGTGATTACAGTTGTCGATAAGGATGGCAATACGACTACCGCCAAGGCAAACAAAGCTGGCGACTATGTCACGGGCCTTGATAACAAGGACTGGAATGTCGACAAGCCGGAATACGTCAGCGGCCGTGCGGCTACCGAAGACCAGCTCAAGACAATCAGTGACGCGGTCAAAGAAGCTGCAACTACGGCTGGCAAACATACAGCCGTGACTGTAGAAGGCGGAAAGCCTGCCGGGACGTCAGACTATAGCGGTGAAAACCTGAAGCTGAAAGTCACGGATACAAATGGTCAGAAGACGTATGACCTGAAACTCAACGATAATCTGAACCTCGGCACGGTTGGCAAAGATGGTGCGAAAGGTACAGATGGCTCCGTTGGTCTCAAGGGTGCAGATGGCAAATCCAGCATCGGCCTCAACGGCAAGGATGGCATCTCTGTTATTGGCAAGGATGGCCAGAATGGCGTCAGCATCACGGGCTCGAACGGCCTCAATGGTAAGGACGGCATCGATGGCAAGATCGCCATCGGTACGCCGGGCAAGGACGGCCAGCCGGGCAAAGATGCAGTTTCCATTTCCGGCCAGGATGGTGAAGGCCATATCGGCTTGACCGGCCCGAAGGGGCCGAAAGGCGCTGACGGCAAAGATGGTCAGAACGCATCGGCTGATATCCACGTCAAGAATGGCCAGGTCGGTGTCGATGGCACGGACGGTCATGGCGGCAAGGATGGTATGGACCGTGTGGTCTATGAAGACCACAATGGTGTTACCCATGAAGTCGCCACGATGGATGACGGCCAGAAGTATGCCGGTGATTTCGGCGATGGTGCTTCGGTCAAGCTGAACAAGACAGTTACTATCAAGGGTAATGTTGCAGCAGGTAAGACGAAAGATGATTTTGTCGACGGCAATATCGCTGTTGTAGCTAATAAGAATGGCGAAGACGGTGAACTGTTGCTCAAGCTGAACAAAGACCTGACGGGGCTCAACAGTTCTTCCTATGCGACGACGACCAGAGTCGATGGTAAGGATGTAACCTCGAAGACCGTAGTGGATGGCACGGGGCTCAAGATTGATAATGGCCCGAGCATCACCAATACGGGCATCGATGGTGGCAAGCATCAGATTACCAACGTGGCCAGCGGCAAAGATGGGAAGATGTATGACACAACGGTTGAAGGCCAGGAGAACTGGAACAATGCCGCCAACATCGGTGATGTCACGAATATCGCGAAGTCGGCCGCGGATGGTGTCCAGGCCAAGAGTGGCAAGAACATCACAGTGGACGACAACAATAAGGTCAACTTGAACGACCATATCACTTTGGGCGATGCTGCGAATAAGGCTAAACAGGTGGATATCGACGGCAATGGCGCAAAGATCACGGCCGGCGATGGCAACAACAAGGTCACTGTCGATGGCTCGAAAGGCCAGATTATCGCTGGCGGTGACAATGGCGTCAAGATCGGCAATATCGCAGGGGGTGACAGAAGCCTGACCATCTACGATAAGGATGGCAATGCTACGAACCAGACTGACAAGGCTGGCAAGTATGTCACCAACTTGGGCAACAAGACCTGGAACAAGGATGGTTCCTATGTCAGCGGCCGTGCTGCTACAGAGGATCAGCTCCATCAGGTCGAGTCGAATGTCAACAAGCAGATTGCTGATGTGAACACGAAGATCGACGAGGTCGACAAGCACCATACGGAAGTCACCGTCAATGGCGGCACGGCTGCGAAAGCGGACGGCTCCTACACGGATGGCAATCTCCAGCTGAAGCAGACGACTGGCGAGGATGGGCAGAAGGTCTATGACCTGAAGCTCAACGACCAGCTCAAGGTCGGCCAGAAGGGCGACGCTGGCAAGGCTGGTAAGGACGGCAACGTCACGGTCGAGACAAAGGGCGGCACGACTGTCGTCATCGGCCATGATGGCAAGGATGGAAAAGACGGCAGGGATGGCCTCTTCGTCACCGGTAAGGATGGCAAGAACGGCAAGTCTGGCGTTTCCATCACCGGTCCGAACGGCGTTGCTGGCAGGGATGGTGTCGACGGCAAAGTCGGCATCGCTGGCAAGGACGGCAGAGATGCGGTCTCGATTGCTGGCAGGGATGGTGTCGGCCATATCGGCCTGACGGGCCCGAAGGGCGCAGATGGCAAGGATGGTGCTTTCACGGACCTTTCCACGATCCTCGGACAGGCTACGCTGGATTACGCGAAGAATGTGAAGGGGAAGGATGGCGACGCCAAGGACGAAAAGGCATCCCGCATCCACTACGAGACGACGGCCGCGACGAAAGATGGTGAAAAGATAGTCTCCCATGAGGTCGCCACGATGGACGATGGCATGAAGTACAGCGGTGATTCTGGCAGCGTGGCGGTGAAGCTGAACAATAATGTCCAGCTCTACGGCGGTGCGAAGGAATACGCGGCTGGCGACAACATCGGCGTCGTTGTTTCGCAGGATGGCGATAACGCTAAGATGCAGGTCAAGTTGGCCAAGGACCTCAAGGGCATTGACAGCATCGATGCCAAGACAGTCACGACGGGCAATACGACCATCAACAACGGCGGTCTGACGGTCAAGGGCGATGACAAGCACAAGGACATCACGGTCCAGCAGGGCGCGGTCAATATGGGCGGCAACAAGGTCGAGAACGTCGCGCCGGGCCGCATTGCGCCGGATTCGACGGATGCGGTCAACGGCAGCCAGCTCGCGCAGCGCGACCAGGCGATCGGCAAGCTCGGTGGTGAGGTCAGCAGTCTCGACCGCCGTGTCGACCGCGTCGGTGCTGGTGCTGCGGCTCTCGCGGCACTTCATCCGCAGAACTTCGACCCGGATGACAAGTGGGATTTCGCGGTGGGCTACGGCAATTACCGCGGTGCGAATGCGGCGGCAGTCGGTGCGTTCTACCGTCCGAATGAGGACACGACGCTGTCGGTCGGCGGTACGGTCGGCGGCGGCGAGAACATGGTCAACACTGGCATCAGCTTCAAGTTCGGCCAGGGCAACCATGTGACGAACAGCCGCGTCGCGATGGCAAAGGAGATCCTCGCGCTCAAGGACTACGTCCAGAAGCAGGACGAGAAGATCGAGAAGCTCGAAGCGCTCGTCGGCCAGCAGGGCACGGCAAACGCGCCGAAGCGCCGTTCCATCCTGTTCCCGGATGTGCCGGAGAACCACTGGGCGTATGTCTACGTCAAGAAGCTGGCCGACCGCGGCCTGCTCGAGGGCTATCCGGATGGCGAGTTCAAGGGCACGCGCACGATCACGCGCTATGAGTTCGCCGCCATCTTCTCGCGGGCACTCGAGAACGGTGCCAGCGTCGACGGCGACATGGAGCGCATGTCGGAAGAATTCGAGCCGGAGATCCGCGAGCTCTCCCTGACCCGTTTCCGCGTCGACCGCGTCGAGGGCGATGACAACGACCGCCATAAGATCGAGCGCGTCCGCGTCAACGACCGCGATGAACTGGTCAAGCAGAAGAACGGCGAGCAGAAGAAGCGCTACCGCGATGTCTACGGCAGCGTGATCGAGAAAGACGCGCCATCTGACGCTGTGAAGTAAAGTCAATAGGCAAACAGAAAAAGAGAAGGCATCCAGCAAAAAATTGCTGGATGCCTTCGTTCATGTCTCATTTTTTTAGGCCTGACAAGGAAAAATGCTTGACACAGTGGCGGAGAGCCGCTATAATAGCCTATGTCAAGCAAAACGCCTTGGCACGATATCAGGATTAAGGTGGGGCAGGATGGAGCAGCTTTTGTATTTGTCGGCGCTGTTTGATTTTTATGGGGCGCTTTTGACAGAGAAGCAGCAGGAATGCCTCAAGATGCATCTCTTTGAGGATTTTTCCCTGTCGGAGATCGGCGAGGAGCTCGGGATTTCCCGGCAGGCGGTCTACGACAACATCCATCGCTCTGAAAAGGCCATGGAATCGTACGAAGAGAAGCTTGGGCTCGTGGCGCGTTACCAGAAGGAGCGCGCGGTGCTCGCGGACATCTGCCGCTCGGTCAAGGCCCTGCGAACGGATGCCAACAGCGCTGCGGTCGGCGACATCCTCGCGCGGCTCGTGCCTCTCCTTGGTAGCAGTGAATATGGCCGGGAGGTATGATTTTTGATTTTTGAAAGTTTATCGGACCGACTCCAGGCAACCTTCAAGAAGCTCCGCGGCCACGGCAAGCTGACGGAGGACGACGTCAATGAGGCGATGCGCGAGGTGCGCATGGCACTTCTCGAAGCCGACGTCAACTTCAAGGTAGTCAAGCAGTTCATCAAGACGGTCAAGGAACGCGCCATCGGCCAGGACATCCTCGAGACGCTGACGCCGGCTCAGGTCGTCATCAAGATCGTCGATGAGGAGCTCACGAAGCTCATGGGCGGCACGCAGAGCCGTCTCAACATCAGCCCGAAGCCGCCGACGGTCATCATGATGGTCGGTTTGCAGGGCGCCGGTAAGACGACGTCTGCCGGCAAGCTCGGCCTTGCGCTCAAGAAGCAGGGCAAGCGCCCCCTGCTCGTCGCGGCGGATATCTACCGCCCGGCGGCCATCACGCAGCTGCAGGTCCTCGGCAAGCAGCTCGACATCCCTGTGTTCTCGATGGAGCAGGGGACGGACGCTGTGACGATCGCGAAGAGCTCGATCGGCTACTCGCAGTCGCATGCCTGCGATGTCGTCATCATCGATACGGCGGGCCGCCTGCAGATCGATGAGAAGCTCATGCAGGAGCTTCGCGACATCAAGTCGGAGGTCCATCCGCATGAGATACTGCTCGTCGTCGATGCGATGACGGGCCAGGAATCGGTCAATGTCGCGCAGGCGTTCAACGACGCGCTCGGCCTCGACGGTGTCGTCATGACGAAGCTCGACGGCGATGCCCGCGGCGGCGCGGCGCTCTCCGTCAAGGCGGTCACGGGCGTGCCCATCAAGTTCATCGGTCTTGGCGAGAAGCTCGAGCCGCTCGAGCCGTTCCATCCGGACCGCATGGCCTCGCGCATCCTCGGCATGGGCGATGTGCTCTCGCTCGTCGAGAAGGCACAGGCGACTTTCGACATGGAAGAAGCCAAGAAGATGGAGAAGAAGCTGCGCAAGGACGAGTTCACGCTCGATGATTTCCTCGCGCAGATGCAGCAGGTCAAGAAACTCGGCTCGCTCGACAACATCTTAGGCCTGATTCCGGGCATGGGCGGCCTCAAGAAGCAGCTCGCCGGACAGGACATCGACCTCGACGGCAAGGAGATGCGCCAGATCGAGGCAATCATCAAGTCGATGACGCCGAAGGAGCGCGCCAACATCACGATCATCAACGGCAGCCGCCGCAAGCGCATCGCGATGGGCTCCGGCACGCGCGTGCAGGACGTCAACAAGCTCTTGAAGCAGTTCGGCGAGATGAAGAAGATGATGAAGAAAATGAAGAAGATGCAGAAGGGCAAGAAGGGCCTGCCGAATCTCGGCGGCCTGGGACTTCCCAAATTGCCGTTCATGCATTGAGATATTTCCCAAACCCAATTTGAAAGGTGGTGAATTCACATGGCAGTAAAGATTCGTCTGAACCGTATGGGTGCAAAGAAGAATCCGTTCTATCGCATTGTTGTCGCGGACTCCCGCGCACCGCGCGATGGTCGTTTCATCGAGGTCCTCGGTAACTACGATCCGTCCCAGAACCCGGCAGTCGTCAATGTTGACGAGGAGAAGGTTCTCGACTGGATGGGCAAGGGTGCTCAACCGACGGACACCGTTAAGAATCTCTTCAGCAAGAAGGGCCTCATGGCTAAGTTTGCTGAGGCAAAGAACGCTAAGAACTGATTGAGTGAGGCTACAGCATGAAAGAACTTGTTGAAGTCATCGCGAAGTCCTTAGTGGATCATCCGGAAGATGTCCGCGTTGAGGAGGAGCAGGAAGACCGTCAGGTCACGCTGAAGCTTCACGTGGATGAGGATGACATGGGCAAGGTCATTGGCCGCCAGGGCCGCATCGCGAAAGCCATGCGCACGGTTGTCAAGGCCGCAGCCACCCGGGAGAACAAGAAAGTCTCGGTTGATATCATTTGAAAAGAGCGGCATCGCCCCACATGCATCTGCATGGTATGGGCATTGCCGCTGTTTTTGTATCTTGAACAAGAAGCAGAGAAGCAGAAAAGAGGAATACCATGGATACGATTTCGCTCAAGATGCCGGTGACGGTCAAGGCTAAGGTCACGGAGAAGCTCAAGGAGAAGATGACGAAGGAGCTCGCAGAGGGCATCCAGCGCGCAGAGCTCGAGCTGCAGCAGCTCGACATCCAGGAGAAGCGCGTCATGCAGGAAAACGGCCCGGCGAACCCGCAGGAGCCGACGCCGCAGGAGATCCAGCGCCTCAACGCCATCCAGCAGCACTTCGGCCAGGAGCGCCAGAAGCGTGCGGAGTACCGCGCGCAGGCTCTCGCGCAGAAGGAGCAGACGGAGAAGCTCAAGATCGGTTCGGAGATCGTGCAGGGCACGCTCGAGCGCCAGGTCGAGGTCAAGGTCGGCGACGATATGCGTGAGCTCATGAATGTGGAAGTGCTGGTGGAAGATGACAAGATTATCGCCATCCGCGGCTAATAAGAAAAAAGACCGCGTGACGATCGGCAAGGTTGGCGCGGTGCACGGCATCCACGGCGAGCTGCGCATCATCCCGCTGACGGACTTCGTCGAGCGCTTTGCTGGCATGAAGGAAGTCATGGTCGGCGATGAGATGCTGCACATCGAGAGCTGCAAGTTCCACAAGCAGTTCGTGCTGCTGAAGTTCCGCGAGTACCCGGTGCGCGAGCAGGCCATGCGCCTGACGGGCCAGCTGCTGACGGTCGCGCGCGACGAGGCTGTGCCGCTTGAAGAGGGTGAGTTCTACACCTTCGACATCATCGGGCTGACGGTCTATGATATGGCGGGCACGGAGCTCGGCACGGTCGAGAACGTCCTGCGCACGGGCAGCAATGATGTCTACCAGGCGCGCCGCCCGGACGGGCGCGAACTGCTCATACCGGCGCTCAAGGCGGTCGTGCACGAGATCGACATCGCGGGCGGCCGCATGGTCGTCGATCTGCCGGAGGAGACGGACGATGCGCATTGACATGATCACGCTGTTCCCGGAGATGTTTGCGGGGCCGTTCGGCGCGAGCATCACGAAGCGCGCCGTGGAGAAGGGCATCCTCGACATCCACTTCACGAATTTCCGCGACTACTCGTTTGACAAGCACAGGCATGTCGATGATTCGCCGTTCGGCGGCGGCGCGGGGATGGTGCTGAAGCCGGAGCCGATGTACCGCGCTGTGCGCGCGGTGCTTGAGGAGACAGCCATGCATGCGGCGAGCCGCCGCGTGCTGATCATGGACCCGGCGGGGCCCGTCTTCACGCAGGCAAAGGCGAAGGAGCTCGCGAGCTACGAGCAGCTCGTCTTCATCTGCGGCCACTACGAGGGTTTCGACGCGCGCATCTACCCGCTGGCTGACGAGGCCATCTCCATCGGCGACTTCGTGCTGACGGGCGGCGAGCTACCCGCGATGGTCATCACGGATGCCGTCTCGCGCATGCTGCCGGGCGTGCTCGGCGATGCAGAGTCGGCGCCGACGGACTCGTTCTACGACGGGCTCCTGGGCTTTCCGCAGTACACGCGGCCGCGCGACTTCGAGGGCATGGAGGTGCCGGAGGTGCTGCTGTCGGGCGACCACGCGAAGATCCGCCAGTGGCGCCATGAGCAGTCCCTGCGCCTGACGAAGGAGAAGCGCCCGGACCTGCTCGCGAAGAAGGCGCTCAGCGACGAGGACCGCGAGATCCTGCGCCGCTTCGAGCAGCCCGGCTGACGGCGGGGACACCTGCTCAAGAGAGGGCTCCGGGCGCAAGATTCTTCTTGTTTCAACGAGTTGAATCTGCTACAATAAAGCTAACGATAGCAGACAGGCCACGGCTTCTGGAGCCGTGGCCTTTTTGGTGAAAGGCAGGGGTTTGTGGATTGGAGGAAAAGCTGAAGCTGTACGGCTTCAATAACCTGACGAAGGCATTGAGCTTCAACATCTATGATATCTGTTATGCGAAGTCGGAGCGGGAGCAGCAGGACTACATCAAGTACATCGACGAGCAGTACAACTCGGAGCGCTTGACGAACATCCTGTCGACGGTCACGGAGATGATCGGCGCGCGCATCCTCAACATTGCGAAGCAGGATTACGACCCGCAGGGAGCGAGCGTGACGATGCTGATCGCGGAAGAAGACGCGGTGACATCGGGGCGCAAGAAGCCGGTCGAGTCGGCCATCCTCGGCGACACGATCCTCGCGCATCTCGACAAGAGCCATGTGACGGTGCACACGTACCCGGAGTTCCACCCGGGCACGAGCATTGCGACGTTCCGCGTCGACATCGATGTCGCGACGTGCGGCGAGATCACGCCCTTGAAGACGCTCGACTACATGATCGCGCAGTTCGACTCGGACATCATCACGATGGACTACCGCGTGCGCGGCTTCACGCGCGACCTCAACGGCCGCAAGCTCTTCATGGACTCGAAGATGCGGTCCATCCAGGAGTTCATTGCCAAGGAGACGCTCGACCGCTACGATGCCGTCGACATCAACCTCTATCAGGCGAATCTCTACCACACGCGCATGCTCATCAAGGAGCCGCAGCTGCAGAACTACCTCTTCAATACGGATATCTACGAGATCCCGCCGAAGGACCGCCTGGCCATCAGCAACAGCCTGCGCCGCGAGATGATCGAGATCTACAGTGGGCGCAACCTCTACTGAGGTGACGTGCTCTGCGCATATACTACACACGATAAGGAAGTGAAGGAAATGGGAGGATATCTGACTCAGGACCGCGCGCCGATCCTCGAGGCGCTCGAGCGCATGAAGCGCGCGCGCCTCGTGCCGTTTGATGTGCCGGGCCACAAGCGCGGCCGCGGCAATCCGGAGCTCCGGGACTTCCTCGGGGAGAAGTGCCTCGACGTCGATGTCAACTCGATGAAGATGCTCGACAATCTCTGCCATCCCGTCTCGGTCATCCGCGATGCGGAGAAGCTCGCGGCGGAGGCCTTTGGCGCGGCACATGCGTTCTTCATGGTTGGCGGCACGACGTCGGCCGTGCAGGCGATGGTGCTGACGGCCGTCGGCCGCGGCGACAAGATCATCATGCCGCGCAATGTGCACCGCAGCGCTATCAACGCGCTGATCCTCTGCGGCGCAGTGCCGGTCTACGTCAACCCGCAGATGGACCACACGCTCGGCATCTCGCTCGGCATGCGCGTCGAGGAAGTCAAGGACGCCATCAGGCGCCATCCCGACGCGAAGGCCGTGCTCGTCAACAATCCGACGTACTACGGCATCTGCTCGAACTTGCGCGAGATCGTTCGCCTCGCACACGAGCACGGCATGATGGTGCTCGCCGACGAGGCGCACGGCACGCATTTCTACTTCAACGACAAGCTGCCCGTCTCGGCCATGGCGGCGGGCGCTGACATGGCGTCGATCAGCATGCACAAGTCGGGCGGCTCGCTGACGCAGAGCTCGATGCTGCTCTGCGGCCCGAACGTCAATGCGGGCTACGTGCATCAGGTCATCAACATTACGCAGACGACCTCAGGCTCGTACCTCCTGCTCTCGAGCCTCGACATCAGCCGCCGCAACCTCGCCTTGCACGGCCAGGAGATCTTCGACAAGGTCATCCGTCTTGTCGAGTACGCGCGCGACGAGATCAACGCCATCGGCGACTACTACGCCTACAGCCGCGAGCTCATCAACGGCGACTCCGTCTACGACTTCGACACGACGAAACTCTCCATCTTCACACGCCCGACGGGCCTTGCGGGCATCGAGGTCTATGACCTGCTGCGCGACGAGTACGACATCCAGACGGAGTTCGGCGACATCGCGAACCTCCTGGCCTACGTCTCAGTCGGCGACCGCCCGAAGGACATCGAGCGCCTCGTCGCGGCGCTCGCGGAGATCCGGCGCAACTACCGCAAGGATTCCTCGAAGATGCTCAAGGCCGAGTACATCGAGCCGGAAGTCGTCTACGGGCCGCAGGAGGCATTCTACGCCGAGAAGGAGTCGCTGCCGCTCGAGGATACGGTCGGCCGCGTCTGCAGCGAGTTCGTCATGTGCTATCCGCCGGGCATCCCGATTCTCGCGCCGGGCGAGCGCATCACGGACGAGATCCTGACCTACATCCGCTACGCGCGCAAGAAGGGCTGTCAGATGACGGGCCCTGAAGACATGACGATCGCACGGCTCAATGTCGTGAAGTGATCGTGAAAGGATACCGATAAAAATTAAGAGGGGGGATTTCATGGAACTCTGGTTTACCGAACACCACACGCCGAATGTCCGCTTTTCCATCAAGGTGGACCGCCAGCTCTACTCGGGCCGCAGCGAATTTCAGCGCATCGACATCTTCGATTCGAAGGAGTTCGGCCGCTTCCTGACGCTCGACGGCTACATGATGCTGACGGAGATGGATGAGTTCATCTACCACGAGATGATCACGCACGTGCCGATGTGCGTCAATCCGGATGCGCACGACATCCTCGTCATCGGCGGCGGCGACGGTGGCACGGTGCGCGAGCTCTTGCGCTACCCGACGGTGCGCCACATCGACCTCGTTGAGATCGATGAGCTCGTCGTCGAGGTCTGCAAGAAGTACCTGCCGCAGACGGCGGGCTGCCTTTCTGACCCGCGCATCTCCATCCACTACGAAGATGGCCTCAAGTACGTGCGCCACGCGGAGGACGCCTACGACCTCATCATCGTCGATTCGACGGACCCGTTCGGGCCGGGCGAGGGGCTCTTCACAAAGGAGTTCTACGGCAACTGCTACAAGGCGCTGCGCGAGGACGGCATCATGGTCAACCAGCACGAGAGCCCGTTCTACCAGCAGGACGCCTACGCGATGCAGCGCGCCCACAAGCGCATCGTCGATTCCTTCCCGATCAGCCGCGTCTATCAGGCGCACATCCCGACGTACCCGTCCGGCCACTGGCTCTTCGGCTTTGCCTCAAAGAAGCGCCATCCCGTCAAGGACGTCAACTGGGTGCGCTGGAATGCCCTTGGCCTCAAGACGCGCTACTACAACACGCAGCTGCACGTGGGCGCCTTTGCCCTGCCGAACTATGTGGAGGAGATGCTAAGAGATGTTGAACCGGAATCGTAATGTCGAGACGTTCCTCGGCTGTGAAAACACCTACGAGGAGAGCCGCATTGTGCTCTACGGCGCGCCGTTTGACTCGACGACGTCGTACCGCCCGGGCACGCGCTTCGCGAGCCGCACGATGCGCGCGGAGTCGTATGGGCTCGAGACGTACAGCCCGTACCAGGACCTCGACCTCGAAGACGCGAAGGTATTTGACGGCGGCGACCTCGAGCTCTGCTTCGGCGACACGGAGATGGCGCTCGGCGACATCGAGGCGTGTGCGCGCGATATCGTCGCGGATGGCAAGCTGCCGTTCCTCATCGGCGGCGAGCACCTCGTGACACTGCCGGCCTTCCGCGCCGTGCAGGCAAAGTACCAGGATGTCGCCGTCATCCACTTTGACGCGCACACGGACCTGCGCGAGGAGTACCTCGGTAACCGCCTCTCGCACGCGACAGTCATCCGCCGCATCTGGGAGATCATCGGCGACGGCCGCATCTTCCAGTTCGGCATCCGCAGCGGCGAGCGCGCGGAGTGGTACTGGTCGGCCGAAGGCCACACGAAGATCCAGAAGTTCAGCTTTGCTGGCCTCGACGAGGCGATTGAGTCGCTGGCGGGCCGCCCGGTCTACCTGACCATCGACCTCGATGTGCTCGACCCCTCGTGCTTCCCCGGCACGGGGACGCCGGAGGCGGGCGGCGTGCGCTTCACGGACCTCTTGTCCGCCGCGCTGCGCACCATCCGCGGCTGCCGCATCGTCGGCTGTGACATGGTCGAGCTCTCACCGCCTCTTGACCCGAGCGGTGCCTCGACGGCCACGGCCCTCAAGCTCCTGCGCGAGATGCTGCTCGCGCTCGAGAAGCCTTACATCCAGGAATAAAACTTGTTCTACATTCTATATCTCAGGAGGTATTACCATGGGAAAAGCTTTGATCATCGGCTGCGGCGGCGTCGCGAGTGTCGCCATCCACAAGTGCTGCCAGAACTCGGACGAATTCAGTGAGATCATGATTGCCTCGCGCACGAAGTCGAAGTGCGACGCGCTCAAGGAGAAGCTCGAGGGCACGACGAAGACGAAGATCCGCACGGCGCAGGTCGATGCCGACAATGTCGATGCGCTCGTCGCGCTCATCGAGGACTTCCAGCCAGACGTCGTGCTGAACCTCGCGCTGCCGTACCAGGACCTGCACATCATGGATGCCTGCCTCGCGACGAAGACGAACTACGTCGACACGGCCAACTATGAGCCGGAGGACACGGCGAAGTTCGAGTACAAGTGGCAGTGGGCCTACCGCGAGCGCTACGAGAAGGCCGGCATCACGGCGCTCCTCGGCTCCGGCTTCGACCCGGGCGTCACGGGCGTCTTTGCCGCCTACGCGCTCAAGCACCACTTCGACGAGATCAACTACATCGATATCCTCGACTGCAACGCCGGCGACCACGGCTATCCGTTCGCGACGAACTTCAACCCGGAGATCAACATCCGCGAAGTCTCGGCCAACGGCAGCTACTGGGAGGACGGCCACTGGGTCGAGACGAAGCCGATGGAGATCAAGCGCGTCTACAACTTCCCGGAAGTCGGCCCGAAGGACATGTACCTCCTGCACCATGAGGAGCTCGAGAGCCTCGGCCTCAACATCCCGGGCATCAAGCGCATCCGCTTCTTCATGACGTTCGGCGAGAGCTACCTCAATCACCTCCGCTGCCTCGAGGATGTCGGCATGACCTCCATTGAGCCGATCGAGTTCGAGGGCAAGAAGATCGTGCCACTGCAGTTCCTCAAGGCTGTGCTGCCGGATCCGGCAAGCCTCGGCCCGCGCACGAAGGGCAAGACGAACATCGGTTGCATCTTCCGCGGCAAGAAGGACGGCAAGGACAAGACGTACTACCTCTACAACATCTGCGACCATCAGGAATGCTACAAGGAAGTCGGCTCGCAGGCCGTCTCCTACACGACGGGCGTGCCGGCCATGATCGGCGCGATGCTCATCATGAACGGCACCTGGAAAGGCCCGGGCGTCAAGAACATCGAGGAGTTCGACCCGGATCCGTTCATGGACGCCCTCAACAAGTGGGGCCTGCCGTGGAAGGAGAGCTTTGACCCGGAGCTCGTCGACTGATGGGGAAATTGGCATCACATTACCGCAAAGAGTTCTTCGAGGTGCCGACGCCCTCGTACGTCATCGCCAAAGACCTCTTGGAGCACAACCTGCGCATCCTGCACGAGGTGGAGGAGAGCACGGGCGCGCATGTGCTGCTCGCCCAGAAGTGCTTCTCCATGTACCACTACTACCCGCTGATCGCTCAGTACCTCTCGGGCACGACGGCCAGCGGCCTCTACGAGGCCAAGCTCGGCCATGAGGAGATGGGCAAAGAGAACCATGTCTTTTCGCCCGCCTACAAGGAGTCGGAATTTGCGGAGCTCACCAAGATCTGTGACCACATCATCTTCAACTCCTTTGCCCAGTGGAAGAAGTTCGGCCCGGAGGCACTCGCAGCCGGCGCCTCGTGCGGCCTGCGCATCAACCCCGAGCGCTCGACGCAGGACCACGCCATCTACGACCCGTGCGCGGAGGGCTCGCGCCTCGGCGTGCGCCTGCGCGACTTTGATGAGAGCGCCATCGGGGGCCTTGAGGGCCTGCACTTCCACACGCTCTGCGAGCAGGGAGCCGATGCGCTCGCCGTCACGCTCGAAGCGGTCGAGGCGAAATTCGGCAAGTACCTGCCGCAGATGAAGTGGATCAACTTCGGCGGCGGCCACCACATCACGAAGGCAGGCTACGACATCGCCCTCTTGAAGAAGTGCATCCGCCGCATGCAGGAAAAGTACGGCCTGACGGTCTACGTCGAGCCAGGCGAGGCCGTCGCGCTCAACGCGGGCTTCCTCGTCGCCGAGGTGCTCGACATCCAGCAGGAGAACGCCATCGCCATCCTCGACACATCGGCTGCCTGCCATATGCCCGACGTCATCGAGATGCCGTACCGCCCGCCCGTCCTCGGCAGCGGCGAACCGGGGGAGAAGGCCCACACCTACACCTTCGCCGGCCCGACCTGCCTCGCCGGCGACACGATCGGCACATACTCCTTCGACGAGCCCCTCGCCGTCGGCGACCGCATCGTCTTTGGTGACATGGCCATCTACACCATGGTCAAGAACAACACCTTCAACGGCATGCCCCTGCCCGCCATCATCGCCAGCGACGAGGACGGCAGCTGGCAGCCCGTCCGCCAGTTCGGCTACGAAGACTTCAAGATGAGGCTCTGAGAAGCTGAGCATCGATACAGAATCAAAAAGCGTCTCTGTTGCATGATGCAGCAGAGACGCTTTCTTTTTGCGCGTATTTTGCTTATTTCCGCGTCAAGAGGATGACGGCAGCGAGGATGCTCAGGGCGCCGAGCAGGTCGAAGGGGGTGAAGGCGATGTGGAGCAGAGTGACGGAGAGGAGGATGGCGGCGAGGGGTTCGGCGGAGCCGAGGATGCTCGTCTCGGCGGGCTGGAGGTACTGGAGGCTGCCGAGGTAGCAGGCGAAGGCGATGACGGTGCCGAAGACGATGATGTAGGAAAAGAGCAGGGCGGCTGTCGCGTTGAAGAGGCCCGTGAAGTCCCATGGGCGCGAGACGGGCAGGAAGAGCAGGCCGCCCACGAGCATGCCCCAGCCGATGATGAGTGTCGGGCGGTACTTGCAGATCAGGCGCTTCGGCTGGACGGTGTAGAAGGCGGCGGCAAAGGCCGAGAGCAGTCCCCAGAAGAGGGCGGGCGGCGAGATGGCGAGGCTGGTCAGGCTGCCGTGCGTCACGAGCAGGAAGGTGCCGAGGACGGCGAGCGCGACGCAGAGGAGTTCGCCAAAGGGCGGCAGCCTGCGCGTGCGCAGCGCTGCCCAGGCGACGATGACGACCGGCATGAGGTACTGGAGGATCGTGCCGGTCGCGGCGTTGCTGTACTTGATGGCGGCGAAGTAGGTGTATTGGACGCCGAGCATGCCGAGGACGGCAAAGGCGACGGTCTCGACGGCGTCACGCCGTTCGCGAAAGACGGCGAAGAGATCCTGGCGGTAGAAGGCGAGGTCGATGAGCAGCAGCATTGCGCCTGAGAGAATGAGGCGCACGCCGACGAGCCATTCCGTCGAGAAGGCGCAGTTCTGCAGGATGTACTGCCCCGCGACGCCTGAGCCGCCCCAGAGGACGGCACCCGTCAGCGCGAGCGCTATGCCGCGGCGGCGCACTGTGCGCGCGGGCGGCGTGGGTGATGCAGGATTCTTGGCAGTTGGCATTTGGCTGTTCCTTTCCGTTGATAGAGGTGGGGGATGATCACTTGTCCGGCACAAAGGTGTAGAGCGGCTTCCCTTCCTTGTCGGTCAGTTTGATGGGGTTCAGGCTGAGCTTGCCGTGCTGGATGTGGAAGGCGTCTGTCGAGACGGTGAAGCCCGGCAGATTGATGACGGCATCGTAGAAGTGGAGGTCGCCGCCCGCGTCTGTCACCTTGCCGGAGAGGCGGTCAAAGGGCAGCAGGTGGTAGCGGCCGGGCCCTGAGACAAAGGAGCCGGCCGACACTGTGCTCTTGGCCGAGCCCTCCGAGTGGATCTCGAGGTCGAGGTCAACGCGCGTGTGCAGGCCGCTCTTGGGGAGGGCCGCCTCGGTCTGCATGGCTTCGCCATGGCCGTAGAGGTTGTAGAAGCGCGTGTCAAGGTCGTAGTCGCCGTAGGCCGAAAGGCGGCCCTTGTAGACATCAGCCGTGACATCGGTGAACTGCAGCAGGGAGTTCTCGTAGTAGACCTTGCCTTCGACATTCGCGAAGTCGAGGCCCGGGATGTGGAGCTCGTCCATCTCGACCTTGCCCGTGCCAATAGGGTGGGAGACGGGACCCGTGAAGTACGTCGAGAGCGTCATCTTGTCGTGGATGTTCATGCCGAAGCCGAGTGAGGAGGGATCAATCTGGTAGAGCACGAGCGCCGTGTTGCAGACGGGCTCCGGGTCCGTTGTGAAGTCCACCGTGCCGTTGAGCGCGATGGCATCGCCGATCATCGTGCCGCCGAAGCCGCCAATCGACATGTCGAGGCTCATCTGCTTCGCGGTGTCGAGGTCGACGGCCATCTGCACGTGGCTCATGACGTAGTGGCGCTCGCGGTAGAAAACCTCGACGCCGCCGTCGTGGACGTTCAGGCGCAGTTTCAGATGCTTGCCCGCCGCATTGAAGTTGTGCCAGTCGCGCTGGACTTTCTGCTGGTGGTGCTCGCGGCGCCACTGGCCGACGGCCCGGCGCTCGCGCGCGTCGAGCGTCGCGAGGTTGACCTTCTCGCGCCAGTCCTCAGACTCCTTCTTGAGGCGGTCCATGTCGGGCGAGGGGCGCACGAAGTCGACCTTCATGTCGTCGGAGAGGTGGACGGATACGGAGGGCTGATTGACGGTGAGCTCGCGTATCGTCGTCGACTTGAAGTCGCGCGTTAGGACGTCCCAGACGTTGACGCGGAAGTCGCCGCTCGGGATCTCGAGGATGGGATTGCCCTCGCGGTCCTTCCACTCGAGGCCTGTGAAGTAGACGTGGCCCGTGATGTCGGAGATCAGCCGCTCGACCGTGATCGTGCCGCGCAGCATGTCCTGGTTTGCCATCGCGTAGTTGAAGATCTGCGCTGCGCCGCGGCTGATGATCTCGAGTGCGAGGAGGATGAGGAGGCAGACGACGAGCAGAGCGAGCCCCAGGCGCTTCAGGCATTTCTTGCCGAACGCGCGTCGCCCCTCACTGCAGGACGGCAGATGAAACCATGACATGGGCGCCCCCTCCTTTCTGTTCTGTTCTCTTGCATTTTTTCATCTTTTTATTGTATCATGGACGCATCGCTTTTAGAAGACAGGAGCAGAAAAGCGCGGAGAATCTGTGAAAATTTTCTGCTGATGAGATACTTTCTCGCCGTAATGTGATATGATATAGATAACAGAAAGGAAGATGTTTGGATGCGATTTCGACAAGTGAGAAAGATGGCGGTGTGCCTTGGTGTGTCCGGTGCCATCCTGGCGGGCGGCGTGACGATGCAGCCTGTCTCGGCGTCACCCGTGCCTCTGCGCGGTGTCATCGAGGGCTTCTACGGCACGCCGTGGCAGCAGGAAGAGCGGCTCGACATTCTCGCGTTCTGCCGGGCTGAGGGCTTCAACGCCTATCTCTACGCGCCGAAGGATGACCCATACCACCGCGAGAAATGGCGCGAACCTTACCCGGAGGACAAACTCCGGGAACTCGGCGCGCTCGTGAAGGCGGCCAAGGCGCAGGACGTGCGCTTCATCTTTGCCGTCTCGCCGGGGCTCGATGTCTCGCTGCACGGTTACAAGGGCTATGCCGACCGCCAGAAGATGCTCGCGAAATTCGAGACGCTCTACGCGCTCGGTGTGCGCGACTTCGCCATCTTCTTTGATGACATCAAGGACAAGGACGGCGCAGGCCAGGCGGCCTTTTTGAGCGACGTCTCGCGCGAGCTGCGGCGGCGCCACGCGGACATCGGCGCCTTCCTGACGGTGCCGACGGAGTACTTCTACGCAGACATGCAGGAAGGCGGCGCGCGCAAGCCCTACACGGATGCGTTCGCCGAGGGGCTTTCGCACGACATCCTGGTGCTCTACACGGGTGACGGCGTGGCGAAGGGGCCGCTGACGGATGAGGCGCTCGCGAAAGCTGATGCGCTCTACGGGCGGGCGCTTGGCCTCTGGTGGAATTACCCCGTCAACGACTACATGGAGGCGAAGCTCGCGCTCGGCCCTGTAGATCCCCTGCCGAAGGGGAATCTGCCCGCCATCTTCTTCAACCCGATGAAGGTCGAGGCCCTGTCGAAAATCGCCTTGGCGACGGGGGCTGACTACGCCGAAGACCCCGAGCACTACGATCCCGAGAAGTCGTGGCAGGAGGCCATCAAGCGCCAGTACGGGCCGCTCGCAAACGACATGGCGCTCTTTGCCGTGGGCTCGCGCCACCTCGAGAATGACTGGGCATCAATTGGCCTCGCGGATGACCCGGATTTTGCCGCAACGGCTGAGCGCCTGCTGGAGAGCTGGCCGGATGGGGCAGGGGCCAAGGAAGCGCATGCGGCGCTTCTCGCCATGGCCGACGCGCGCGCCAAGGCTGCAGGGCGCCTCTTGAAGGAGCTGCCGCCCGAGCAGCTCAAGGCGTGCCGGCCGCAGCTTGAGCAGACGGTTCGCCTGGCTTCGGCCAGCAGGACGGCTCTCATGCTCCTTCAGGTACAGCAGGCCGTCGCGAAAGATGGCGGCCGGCACGAAAGAAGCCTCCGCGACAAGCTACAGCGAGAGCTTACGGCCATCGATCAGCATGAAGCAGAGGCAGAGGTCAGCGAGAAGGCGATGGGCGCCTTCGTCCGGAATGTGGCCAGGAGGCGTTAGAGCGCGCTGAGCGCTCTGGACGCGCCGAGGCCCAGGAACGTCGTGAGGAAGCACAGGCCGAGATTGGCGGCGATGTTCATGGCGGCGTAGAAGAGGCTGCCGCCCTCGATGAGCGTGACCGTCTCGAGGCTGAACGATGAGAAGGTCGTGAAGCCGCCGAGGAAGCCGACGGTCAGGAGCAGCCGGACGGGCTCTGCAAGCGTGAAGCCGGTCTTTTCCATCAGGAAGACGAGCGAGCCCATGATGAAGCCCATGAGCAGGCTGCCGAGCGTGTTGACGAACAGCGTGCCGAACGGGAAGTACGTGCCGAAGAGCGCCCCGATGTGCGTGGTGCTGAAGTAGCGGCAGGCGGCGCCAAGACCGCCGCCGATGAAGACGAGTAGAAGACTTTGCATAATATCCTCCTTTTTTTGTTGTCAGCGCAAGCTGTAGGCCCATTATACGCCGGACCGTCTTTCCGTGCAATGGGCAGACAAGGCGATGACGAAAGATAGCGGCCATTATGCACCGATATCGCAGATGCTGCCGTGCGCCTCCTGGCGCGGGCAGGCGAGTAGAACAGGAGAGTATCATGCGGAGTAAGGAACAGGAAAACAAGCGCCGCCAGAGACGGCGCAAGAAACAGCTCGAGCGGGCCATCCACGCGCAGTCCGTCAGCCTCGAGGGGCTCGCGGAGCTCCATCCGAGGGGCGTCGTCTCGTTCGACCTCGAGATGGCCGGGGCGTTCCCCGACGACATCATCGAGATTGGGGCCATCCGCATGCCGATCGCCTCGGACAAGATTGAGGTCTTCCGCCGGCTCATCCGCCCGCGGACCTTCATCAACCGCACGGTGCGCAACATGACGGGCCTCACGAAGGAGGACCTCAGGGACAAGTCGCCGCTCGACGTTATCCTGCCGGAGTTCCTCGACTTCGTCGACCCGGAGGACCTCGTCGTCGGCCACGCCATCGGTGACAACGACATCCTGAGCATCAACCTCGCGCTCATGCGCATGAACCACAAGAACGACACGAACATCCGCTTCTGCCCGCGCTATCTCGACACCGTGCGCCTCGCACAGCAGCTCCTGCCGAAACGCAAGAAGTACAACCTCGTCGCCCTCCTGGAGTCGTTTGGCTGGCACACGAAGAAGAAGCACCGCGCCTTCGAGGACGCGCTGGCCTCGTACGTGCTGCTCGAATGCCTGCTCAAGGACAATGAGGAGAAGCCGGACTGGCTTCCCGACCTTCTCGCGCGGGAGGGCGGCCGCTCGCTCGTCTGTCAGTACCTCGACTGCGAAGCCGAAGAAGCGGGAGAAACGGACGAAAATGAGGACGGATGAGGCGGAGATTGCGCAAAAAGCACTTGTCCAGTGCTTTCTATTGTAGGAACTCACAAATATTTTCATGAGTTCCTACAATGGAATCGCCTTTTTTTGGACCTTGTATTCCGTTATAATAATAGATGAAGGGGGTAGGTTGGCAAGCCGAAAGGCTTTATCTTGCCGGCTCCAGTCAAGTCCATTGATTTGAACGCCAACCACAAGTCAACGTGATGGGAGCCGGCGCCCTTCGACCGAAAAGAACAGAGGCTGTCGCAGCGATGCGGCGGCCTCTTTTTCGTGGGCTGTATTGCAAAATCACATGGCCTCTGTTAGAATGGTAGTCAATCGTTTCGATAAATCGTATTTATATCGTGTCGGATGATCCTCGCGGATCGATTGGGAGGCTTTTATGATGGGAGATTTGCCAAGCATCCAGCAGCTGGAATGCTTCATTATCTACGGGCGTGTGCAGAACTTCACGCGAGCGGCCAAGGAGGCGAACATCACGCAGTCGGCCTTCAGCGCGCAGATGAAGAACCTCGAGAGCGCGCTCGGCGTCACGCTCATCCAACGCTCGAAGCGCGGCAGCCACCTGACGGAGGCGGGGAAGGTCTTCCTCGCGCGCATCACGGACTGGATGGATGGCCTGCACAAGATCGTCTACGACCTGCAGTCGGCCAATGCCGCGCAGCCCGCTGAGCTCAATGTCGGCATCCTGCGGACGCTCGGCGACATCCAGGTGAACCGCCACATCGCGCACTTCCGCCAGACCAACAAGAACCTGCGCTTCAACGTATTCGATCTCGAGACGGACCAGATCTGCCGCGCGCTGCAGGATGACCGCCTCGACGTCGCCTCGACGTACTACGTCGCCGATTCGCTGCCGGCGGGCGGCGCGGCCGAGTACGAGACGGCGCACTTCTGCTGGGACAATCTCGTCTACTACGCGCCGCTCCTGCAGCCTCGTGTTGTGCCTGTCACGCGCGAGGCGATTGCGCGCCTGCCCATCGTCATCTACCCGAAGAATTACTTCATGAACAAGACGTTCCACGCGTACTTCGCGCCCGTTCTCGAGAAGGAAACGCCCGTCATCTCGGCGCGCCTCTCGACGCCTTACGCGATGGTCTACTACTGCCAGCAGAATGGGGCGGGAGCGCTC
The DNA here is from genome assembly GCF_928722185.1 of Mitsuokella jalaludinii. Classification (NCBI taxonomy): domain Bacteria; kingdom Bacillati; phylum Bacillota; class Negativicutes; order Selenomonadales; family Selenomonadaceae; genus Mitsuokella; species Mitsuokella jalaludinii. The sequence continues at coordinate 544,814 of NZ_CAKMXA010000001.1, read as the reverse complement.
TTGCCGGAGCGCCTGCTGCGCGCACTCGGTTGCCGCGACGGCTGGTACGAGCTCGCGCAGCCGCTGCGCGTCGACGCCTGCCTCATCTACAAGAAGAACAGCCCCAAGATCGACCTGATTCGCGACTACGTCAGCCACGTCTTGCAGAGCTTTGACGAGGGGCAGGACTCTATTCATCGCGAGAAGCGATGAGCACGGCCCCCGCGCAAAAGCAGAAGAAACAGGAAGTTTTTTAGCAGCGCCTCTTCGTGACTCATCCTAAAAACGCGAAAACATCCAGATGGGGCGGACGCTGTTATGCGTGCCATGCACAGGAAACGCGACTGAAGGTCATATCGACAGAACCCGTAGAGAATGGTGCTTGTCATCTGTTTTTATGATGACAAGCATCTTTTTTATGCGCTACACAAAATCAGGTCGACCCCCTATAATCAATAACTGTCATACATTTGATTTATTCTTTGTGAGAAAGGTCGTTGATTTTATTTATGTCTTCCAAACCACGGTTATGGACGAAAGGGTTCATCCTTGATACGCTTGTCAATTTCCTGATTTACATCATCTACTATATGCTGATGGTCATCATCGCATCGGAGGCCATCCACTCGCTGAATGCCTCGATGAGTGAGGCTGGCCTCGCTTCCGGCATCTTCATCCTCGGCACGCTCGTCGCGCGCCTCTTCGCGGGCCGCTCGGTCGAGCTCTACGGCCGCAGGAAGATGCTGTTCGCCGGTATCATCTTCTACCTCGCGACGACGTTCATGTACTTCGGCATCCACTCGATGGCCATGCTCTTCCTCGTCCGCTGCCTCAACGGTATCGGCTACGGTATCGCCTCGACGGCGACGAGCACGATCGTCTCGACGATGATCCCGGCAGAGCGCCGCGGCGAGGGCATCAATTACTATGCGCTCTCGATGAGCCTCGCAGCTGCCATCGGCCCCTTCATCGGCATGCTCATGCAGCAGATCTTCCCGTTCGAAGACATCATCTACTTCTGCATCGCTATGATCGTCGTCTGCCTCGGTGCTGCGTCTGTCATGCACGTCGAGGAGATGGAGCTCACGGAAGAGCACCGCGCCGCACTCAAGGAGATCCACATCGCGAACTTCCTCGAGCCGAAAGTCACGGCCATCTCGATTGTCGCCTTCTGCGTCGCTGTCTGCTACTCGAGCGTCCTGAGCTTCCTCGCCTCGTATGCCGGTGAGCTCCAGCTCATGACGGCCGGCACGCTGTTCTTCGTCGTCTACGCACTCGCCGTCACGGTTGCCCGCCCGGTTGCCGGTGTCATGTTCGACCGCAAGGGTGAGGACTTCGTCATGTATCCGACGTACGCCTGCCTGGCCATCGGCCTGCTGCTCCTCTCCATCACGACGCAGAGCTGGATGATGCTCGTCGCTGGTGTCTTCGTCGGCCTCGGCTACGGCACGTTCATGTCGAACGGCCAGGCCATCTGTGTCAAGCTCGTCAAGGAAGTCCGCATCGGCGTTGCCGTCTCGACGTACTTCATCGCCCTTGACCTCGGCCTCGGCGTCGGCCCGTACCTGCTCGGCGCCTTCAAGGAATCCCTCGGCTTCCAGGGCATCTACTTCGCTGTCGGCCTCGGCGCTATCGGCTGCGCTGCTCTCTATTACCTGCTCTATGCTCGCCGCCGCGAGGCACGCCGCGCTGCTGCGGAAGGCCAGCTGACGGAAGCTGAGCTTGAGGCAGAGCTCGAAGCTGAGATGGAAAAGATCTGATACAACCTCTATCACATATACCCCATAAAAAGTGGCCGCACCGAGTCCCCCCTCGGTGCGGCCGTTTTTTTCGCTTCTATACGATTTTATATCGGCAGGGCTTCCTTTAAGCTCAGCTCGGGTCCTGCGCGAGTACCTTGGCGAGCTTTGCCTCGTCGGGCGTAATGTAGAGCGTCTTCTGGTTCGTGAAGATGACGAAGCCGGGCTTGCTGCCGGACGGCTTCTTGACGTAGCGGATCTCTGTGTAGTCGACGGGGATCTTCGAGGAGCCGCGCGCCTTGCTGAAGTGCGCGGCGAGGCTCGCGGCGAGCAGGATGTCCTCTTCGCTCGGCTCTGTGCCGCCGTTCTGCAGGACGACGTGGGAGCCCGGGATGTCCTTCGTGTGGAACCAGGTGTCGTTGAAGCGCGCCGTCTTGAACGTCAGCTTGTCGTTCTGGTAGTTGTTCTTGCCGACGAGGATCTCTGTGCCGTCTGGCGCCTGGAAGTGGAAGGGGCGGGCGGGCTTGTCGTTATTCTTCTTCTTGGGCTTCTCGCGCAGGTAGCCGGCGGCGATGAGCTCGTTGTGGATTTCGGCGATCTCCGCGAGATTCGAGGAGGCGAGCAGCGACGCCTCGATGCTCTCGAGGTAGGCGATATTTGTCTCGCACTCGCGGCGCTGGACCTGCAGCAGTTCCTGTGCGCGCTTGAGCTTGTCATACTTCTTGTAGCAGGCCTGCATGTTCTCGACGAGCGTCAGGCGCTGGTCGAGTGGGATCGTGATAGTTTCGCCCGTCTCACTGTAGATGTTCGGCACGGTCACGCTCGCGTCCTCGCGGTCCTTAAACTGGTACTGGTACGTCATGAGGTTGTCGCCGCGCACCTTGAATTCCTCCGCGTTCTCCGCCGCCGCGATCTCCTCATCGAGCTTCGTGAGCTTGTTCTCGGCACGGTTCTTCTCATTCTTGACGAGCTTGCGGAAGCGGTCCTTGTCGGGCAGCACGTAGGAGCCGAGCAGGTTGTCGGCCTTCTCGAGCATGGCGCTGATCGTCGGGAAGGAGAGCGCGGCGGCCTCTGGCAGGTAGTGGAGCGGGAAGGCGGCCATGGCGAGCACCTTCTGGTTCTCGCCGAGCAAGAGCACGGCTTTATCGCCGTCCTCGCCGCCGTGCGCAGCCGCCTCGCGGATTTCCTCAAGGGCGCCTTTGACAGCCTGGAAGTCGGCCGCATCGAGCGCTTCGATGCGGATGGAGGGCGCGAGCCCTGCCGAGAAGCAGACTTCCTTCGCGGAGACAGGGCCGAAGCCCATGCAGGCGGCTAAGAGTGCCTTGTCAAGGCGAAGCGTTGGGTCTGCCTTCACGATGGCCATGATGGTCTCGATATCATCTGTGAAGAGGTCTTTCTTCTCCTGTCCGGGCGGCAACTCGTAGGCCTGGCCGGGCAGGACGGTGCGCACGCGGCTGCTGTTCGCGCCAATCTTGCGCAGCGCGTCGATGATGATGCCGTCCTGCACGAGGATGATGTTGCTGTACTTGCCCATGAGCTCGAGCACGAGCGTCTTCGTCACGATGCGGCCGCCCGCGGCCAGCGAGTCGATGTCGATGAGCAGCAGGCGGTCGAGTCCGTGCTGGCGGATCTGGGCAATGCGGCCCGTCTCGATCTGCTTGCGCAGGACCATGCAGAAGACGGGCGGTTCAGGCGGGTTTTCGAGGTTCTTCTCGAGCAGGTGGGCCGACGGGTTCTGCGAGTTGATGGAGATGTGCAGCAGGAAATTCTGCCCGGGCTGACGCACGGACAGGATGATGGATTGCTTATTGGGCTGTGTGATCTTGTCGATGCGGCCGCCCGCGAGCGCTGCGTCAAGCTCGCGCGTCAGCGGGCGCATCGAAAAGCCGTCAAGACTCATATGGATTCCTCATTCCTTCTATATAATAGTATCGGGAATATTGTACCATCTGTGCAGGGGGAACTCAAGTACAGATGTACGGAAAGGGGTTGCAAGTGGCGGCCAAAACCAGTAGAATATAAGGATAAGGTAAAAGGAGGTATTCCTCATGCATTTTTCAAAATGGCAGGGCTGTGGCAATGACTTTGTCCTGGTCGACTGCTTCAAGGAAAACGTCGATGATTTCGCTGCATTCGCGAAGCAGGTCTGTGACCGCCACTACGGCATCGGCGGCGACGGCGTGCTCTACGTGCTGCCGTCCGATAAGGCGGACTTCCGCATGCGCATCTTCAATACAGACGGCAGTGAGGCCGAGATGTGCGGCAACGGCATCCGCTGCTTCGCGCGTTATCTCCACGACTTCGGCCTGACCGCGAAGGAAGCGTTCACGGTCGAGACGGGCGCAGGCATCCTCGTGCCGCGCCTGCAGCTCGAGGCGGGCAAGGTCACGGGTGTGCGCGTTGACATGGGCGAGCCGGTGCTCGAGGGCGAGAAGATCCCCGTCAAGGGCTTCGGCATGGACCGCGTCATCGAGGAGGATATCACGGTCAAGGGCCAGAACTACAAGATGACCTGCGTCTCGATGGGCAACCCGCACTGCGTCATCTTCGTCGATGATGCTGAGGCGTTCCCAATCCACGAACTTGGTGCCTCGTTTGAGTCGCATCCGGCCTTCCCGCGCAAGACGAACACGGAATTCGTCGAGGTGCGCGACCGCCAGCACGTGCGCATGCGCGTCTGGGAGCGCGGCGCTGCTGTGACGCTCGCCTGCGGCACGGGCTCGTGTGCGACGGGCGTCGCCGGTGTGCTTACGGGCCGCACGGACCGTAAGGTCGAGGTCGAGCTCGACGGCGGCAAGCTCATGGTCGAGTGGGATGAGGCCACGAACCATGTCTTCATGACGGGCCCGGCGGAGCTCGTCTTCACGGGTGAGATCGCGTACTGACGGGGGTGAGGCTATGATCAGGAGCATGACCGGCTTCGGCTCTGCCGTCGTCGAGAATGAGGAATACAAGGTATCGGTCGAGGTCAAGGCCGTCAACCAGCGCTTCCTCGAGATGTCCTTCCACATGGGGAGGGCGCTCTCGCCGTTCGAGGACAATTTGCGCCGCCTCGTGCGCCAGACGGCTGCGCGCGGCAAGGTCGACATCTTCGTCAACTATCTCGACAAGCGCGAGCACGCCGCCTCCATCCGCGTCGACAAGCAGCTCGCCGCCTCGTACCACGCGGCGCTCGACGAGCTCAGCGACTTCCTGCACCTCGCGCGCCCCGACGACGTCATGCAGGTCGCCTCGTACCCCGATGTCCTGCAGGTCGAGAAGGACGAAGAGCTCGCGGGCTTCGAGCCCGTGCTGCGCGCGGCTGCCAGTGAGGCCCTGCGGAGCTTCGATGCGATGCGCCAGGCCGAGGGCGAGAACATCGGCCGCGACTTCTTCGTGCGCCTCGGCGAGCTCGAAGCATCCGTCGAGCGCCTCAAGGCCCTCGCGCCGACGATCGTGCAGGCCTACCGCGAGCGCCTCGAGAAGACGCTCGGGGAGCTGCTCTCTGAGCAGGGAATCGACGAGACGCGCATCATCCAGGAGACGGCGCTCTACGCCGACAAGGTCAACTACACGGAGGAAGTCGTGCGGCTCGGCAGCCATTTCCAGCAGTTCCGCGCCATCCTCGCGTCGGCGGACGGTCCCATCGGCCGCAAGCTCGACTTCCTGATCCAAGAGATGAACCGCGAGACGAACACGATCGCCTCGAAGGCGAGCTCGGCCGAGGCCGCGCAGCTCGTCGTCGACATGAAGAGCGAGATTGAGAAGCTCCGCGAGCAGGTCCAGAACATCGAGTGAGACAGCTCACGATTCACGATAGGGAGGAAAGACGAAATGGATATCAGCTTAATCAACATCGGTTTTGGCAACATCATATCTGCGAGCCGCATCGTCGCGATCGTGAGCCCAGAGTCGGCGCCCATCAAGCGCATCGTCCAGGAGGCGCGCGACAATGAGCGCCTGATCGATGCGACGTATGGCCGCCGCACGCGCGCTGTCCTCGTCATGGACAGCGACCACGTCGTGCTGTCCTCCGTGCAGCCGGAGACGATCACGCACCGCATCCTCGTCGAGGATGACCCGAAGGAGATGGCGAGGGCCAGCAGAGCGGAGATGAATCGGAATACTAAAGGAAAAGATGAGGTAGAATGAGCAAAGGGTTATTGATTGTGATTTCGGGGCCTTCGGGCACGGGCAAGGGAACGGTCTGCGGAGAGCTCCTCTCGAAGACGCCGGAGCTTGCCTACTCGATCTCCGCGACGACGCGCCAGCCGCGCGACGGTGAGGTCGACGGCAAGAACTACTACTTCCTGACGAAGGAGCAGTTCGAGAAGATGATCGGGGAGGGCGGCTTCCTCGAGTACGCCAATGTCTACGGCAACTACTACGGCACGCCGCTCGGCAAGATCGAGGAGCGCCGCGAGGCAGGGCAGGACATCCTGCTCGAAATCGATACGCAGGGCGCGCTGAATGTCATGAAGCGCTGCCCCGACGGGCTCTTCATCTTCCTCTTGCCGCCGTCCCTGCCGGAGCTCGAGCGCCGCATCCGCGGCCGCGGCTCGGAGACAGAGGAGTCGCTCGCGCGCCGTCTCGGCTCCGCCGAGAAGGAGATCGAGATCGGCCGCAATTACACGTTTGTCGTCATCAATGACACAGTGCGCCAGGCTGTGAAGCGCATCCAGGCCATCATGGTCGCAGAGCACTGCCGTCGTGATAAAGAAGATATGATCAATGAGGTGTTGGAACAATGAGAACGAATACTGTTGAGATGAGCATGGTCAATCCGTCCACGGATACGCTGATGAAGAAAGTCGACAGCCGCTACGGCCTCGTCGTGCTTGCCGCCAAGCGCGCACGCCAGCTCTTAGACGGCGCTGAGCTCAAGGCGACGAAGGCCCGCTCGACGAAGAACGTGACGAATGCGCTCGAGGAGATTGCCGAGGGCAAGATCTCTTACGAGCTCGATATCGACCAGTAAGATTCCTTGAGGAAACAGCAGGGGAGGAGATGCAGCCGATGGAACAGGAGAACGCAGGCGCCCTCTCGGGCAAGAAGATCGTGCTCGGTGTGACGGGCGGCATCGCCGCCTACAAGGCCGTCGAGATCGCGAGCCGCCTGAAGAAGGCCGGCGCGGAGGTCCATGTCATCATGACGCGCGGCGCCGAGAACTTCGTCACGGAGCTGACCTTCCGCGAGATCAGTGGCCAACCGGTGACGACGGACATGTGGGCCAAGGTGCCGCACTACCATGTCGAGCACATCGCGCTCGCCACGCTCGCCGACGCCGTGCTGATCGCACCCGCGACGGCCAACGTCCTTGCCAAGGCAGCGGCCGGCATTGCCGACGACATGCTGACGACGACCTTGCTCGCGACAAAGGCACCTGTCTTTGCCGCGCCGGCGATGAACACGAACATGTACGAGAATCCCGTGACGCAGCGCAACCTGCGCGACCTCGCCGCAAGGGGATATCACATCATCGAGCCAGCGAGCGGCATGCTCGCCTGCGGCGTCCGCGGCAAGGGGCGCCTGCCGGAGCCAGCCGCCATCGTAGAGGAGCTCGCTGCCTTCTTCGCCAAGGGGAAGGAGCTCGTGGGCAAGAAGGTACTCGTGACGGCCGGCGGCACCATCGAGCCGCTCGACCCCGTGCGCTACCTCGGCAACCGCTCGACGGGCCGCATGGGCTATGCCATTGCGCAGCAGGCAAAGAGCCGCGGCGCCGATGTCGTGCTGGTGTCGGCGCCAAGCGCTCTGCCCGTGCCGGAGGGCGTGCGCATCGTGCGCGTCGAGACGGCGCGGCAGATGCGCGAAGCCGTGCTCCGGGAGTTCCCGGCCACGGATGTCGTCATCAAGGCGGCCGCCGTCGCCGATTACCGGCCCAAGGTCGTAGCGGCTGACAAGATCAAGAAGCAGGACGGGGAGTTCACGCTCGTGCTCGAGCGCAACCCCGACATCCTCTACGAGCTCGGCCAGAAGAAGGCGCACCAGATCCTCGTCGGCTTCGCCGCAGAGACGCAGCACGTCGAGGACTACGCCAAGGCCAAGCTCGCCAAGAAGAACCTCGACTTCATCGTCGCCAACGACGTCTCCGAGAAGGACGCGGGCTTTGGCACCGAGACAAATCGCGTCAAGATCTTCGCCCGCGACGGTCGCATGTGGGACTACCCGCTCATGAGCAAGAGCGCGATCGGCGGGATCATACTCGACCATGTGCAGGAGAAGCTCAGTCTTTGAGCCGGCAAAAGAGGTCAGTTCTTGTTGACATCTGTACGGGGCGGGGGCGTGTATTCCGGCTTCAGAAGCTCCGCGAAATGGGGCCTATGCTCGGTTTGCAAAGGGCCATCGAGGGAGGTTTGGCAAGGGGGCGGTGAAACATATTTCGGCTTCGGCGGCTCCGTAAATGTGCCCCAAGTGAGGTTGCGGACGGAAGCCGCTTCGCCGCCTGCCGCGGCGCTTTGACATCGCGTAGCGAAGATAGCCTCTGGGTGGGGCACACCCTTCGGGCACGTACTGCGCCGCCTGCAGGCGAAATATATTCCCCCACCCTTAGGCAGTACCTTTTTACTGCCACAACTCGACTTCTACGGTGGGCTCATATGCGATGGCCTGACTAGGCGGGGTGGAGACTATTTCGCTTGCAGGAACGGAGTGACTGCCCGCAGGGCTGCCCCGCAAACGAGCTTGGCTTTGTTTGCAATGTAAAAGCGTCGCTGTATGCGGCGCAGTTCCTCAGTACTGAAGATATACCTTGCGGGGCATTTAACGAAGTGACGAAACCGAAATAGTCTCCGCCCTGCCACGCCACACCCTGCCCCGCCACGATGTAAACAAAAAAGGGCTGCCGCTTTCGCGACAGCTCTTTTTGCAGGCGTCATCCCATAGCTTATTTCTTTGCCTTGTTGCTTGCCTTTGCATTCTCCTGCGGTGCGAATGGCGTCAGGGCGAAGTAGTCGAGTTCGCCTTTGCTGTTGAAGATGAACTCGCAGCGGACGACTTTTGCCTTGTCAAAGCTCATGAGATAGATGAACTGGTCCGTCTTGTCGAAGCGCGTCCACGAGACGAAGCGGCTCTCCTTGAGCGTGCCGAGTTCCTTGGCCATGCGCTGCTGTGCCTTGAGCATCTCAGATGCCTTGACGTTCTTCTTGGCATCGGCGCTCATGACGGCGAGGGCAGAGGCCGAGTCCTGCTTGACGAGCATGGCGTCGATCCACTGGTTCGAGATCGTCTCTTCGCTCTCGAATGCCTTGGCGTTCGCGGACGGAGCAGCCATGGCCGTTGCCGGCAGGATGAGCAGGCAGAGCATCATCGCGAGTAAATAGATTTTCTTCATAAAAACAATACACTTCCTGACAGCCATTATACCGCATTTCTATCTTTCCTGTAAAGCGATTCTTGCGGATGTCCGCGCTGGCCGGGAGCCTGCATTGCAATGTGTTTTATCTTCTATTCTGTATCTTAGGTATCTAGGGGGTTACATTTTGCTCGAACAATTGATATTCACGATGGGCGGCCCTCTGCGGGCAGGCAGCCTGCGGGTCGAGGTGGCGGTGCGCGAGCGCAAGGTCTATGTCGGCGCGGCCCGGGCGGATTCGCTCGAGGAGCTGCCGCAGGAACTCGCTCCGGACGCTCTTGTAGAGTTGCCGAATGGCCGCCGCTGGCTGCGCAAGCTCGACAAGCTCGCCATCGCGCAGCGTTGGCGCTCGCGCTTCACGGCGTCGGCACCGCTCTCAGCGGACACGCGCTGGCAGCTCCTCTACAAGGAGCAGGGCAAGAACGCGCGCCACATCATAGGGCTCGGGGCGTTCCCCGAGAACTGGACGTCGTTCGTCGACTGCCTCAATGAATTGCCGGACGTCACCATCCAGCAGCAGAACCACCTCGAGTACATCCGCTTCCTGCTCGTCGAGAAGGTGCCCGTCATCACGGGGCGGAAGAGGACGGTCGTGGAGCTGCGCGAGAAGCTCGTCCTCGACCGCCGCAAGCGCATGATCCTCTACAACCGACACAAGGAGGACTTCGGCACGGAGCGCCATGCCTACGATCTGCCGAAGGCGGTGAGCAATCTGCTCGATGCGCTCGACAAACCGGCTGCCTTCGAGCAGCGCCTGCACGTGCGCTGTATCGACGGCTCGGATACGGGGGCGCGGCTCATCGTGCGCTGGCAGCGCCACGACCGCCTCGAGGCGGGGCTCACTTGCCATTACGATGCACAGGACATGCCGGCGGACTGGCCGCTCTTCCTGCGCATGCTGCACGAGGCCATGGGCGGCATCCGCGGCCGCTTCTTTGCGCTCGACCGCTTCCCGTTCGAGAGCGCGGCGCAGGCGAGCGCACAGCCATGAGGCAGAGCGCTCGATGTAGCAGGGAAATTGACAGGCATTGGATTCCTGCTATACTGAAGGTATTAATAAATACAGCGTATCTGCAAGAATACGATAGATGAGAGAATGCGGCTCAAGATCAATGAAGATCCATGTACAGCATATACAGCATATACAGTATATACGGTGCGATGGGATGCGATATGAGCCGGGAAAGAGGGGATACTATGCAGATTTCCAGCCGTTTCACCATTGCGGTCCACATCTTTGCCTGCATCGAGGCGTTCGGGGACCAGTACAAGCTCACGAGCGATTTCCTCGCGGGCAGCGTCAATGTCAACCCCGTCATCATCCGCAAGACGATGTCCCAGCTCCAGAAGGCCGGGCTCATCAAGGTCGCGCGCGGCACGGGCGGCATCAGGATCACGCGTCCGCTCGAGGAGATCACGCTCTTAGACATCTTCGAGGCCGTCGAGTCCATCGACCACGAGCATCTCTTCCACTTCCACGACAATCCGAATCCGGCCTGCCCGGTCGGCCGCAACATCCACAAGATCCTCGACGGCCACCTGCAAGATGCCCAGCGCGCGCTCGAGCAGGAGCTCGCCAAGACGACGCTCGCCGACATCCAGCAGGAGACGCTGGCCTGCCTCGCAAAGGATGCTGCTGCAGATCAGCAGGGATGATGGGGGCAAAGCATGAATAAGATCCTTGCCATGATGAAGCAGCACGAGCGCGCGCTGGCACTACTCGCCGTCATTGTCCTCGTCCTGCTCGGCAACGGCCAGCTGGCCATCACGGACCCCGTCGAATCGAACTACGCGTTGACCGCCAAGGAGATGCTGGCAGCTGGCGATTTCACCTCGCCGCGCATCTACGGGAATTACTGGTATGATAAACCGATCTTCTTTTACTGGGAACTCCTCGTGGCTTTCCAGATTTTCGGCACGGGAGAGTTTGCTGCGCGCTTTTTCCCGGCTGTGTTCTCGGTGCTCAATGTGCTTGAGACGTACTACTTCGCGCGCAAGCTCTACGACAGGGCTACGGCCTTCCTCTCGGCCATCATCTTCGGCACGACGATCGCCTTCTTCTACCTCTCGAAGGCCGTCATCACGGACATGACGTTCGTCTTTTTCTTCAACGCCGTGCTCATTGCCTTCTACCTCGCTTACCGCAGCGGTAGGCGATGGCTCTACCTCGCGGCCTTTTTCTTTTCGGGGCTGACCGTCCTGACGAAGGGGCCCATAGGCTTCCTGCTGCCGGGCTTCATCCTGCTCGTTTTCCTTTGCGTGCGGCGCCGGGCGGGGGAGCTCCTGCACATGAAGTGGCTGCCCGGCATGGCCGTCTTCCTCGCCGTCGGCGGCTCGTGGTACTACGTCATGTACCGCCTGCACGGCATGGACTTCATCGACACGTTCTTCGGCGTGCACAATTTCCTGCGCGCCCGCGTGGCCGAGCATGCGCGCGACGATGTCTTCTACTACTACACGCTCATTTTCCTCGTGGGCTTCGCGCCGTGGTCGTTCGTCGTGCTCTACCAGGTCAAGAAGCGCTGGGCAGAGCTCAGGGAGAGGGTGAAGGAGCGGCGCGTGAGCGATGCGGCCATCTTCCTCTTTGTCTGGGCGCTGCTCGTCAACCTCTTCTTCCAGTGCATGGCGACGAAGTACGTCACCTACACGCAGCCGGCCTTCCTGCCGATGGCCATCCTCGCGGGCCGCTTCCTGCTGCCGAAGATGCGCCTCGTCAAGCGGACTGCCGCCTGCATGTACGTGCTCTACGCCGTGCTGATCTTCGTGGCCGCCATCCCGCTCTGCGAGCAGCAGTCGGGGCGCACGACGGCCGCTGCTTTAAGGAATCTTAATCCCGGTGATTACCTCGTCGTTAACTACGGCGACTATAATAATGACCGTATCCACTACAAGGCCTCGACGGTCTTCTACTACGGGGAGAACATCCCTGAGCTTATCGGGCGCGAGGAGATGGAGGACGTCCGGCCCGGCGGCATGAGCTGGAACGCCAAGAATGTCATGCCGTTCCTCGCCTATGAAGACCTGCCGCCCGAGACGCCGATCCTCATCATCTGCGAGACGGAGCGGCTGCCTTTCCTGCGCGGCCGCCTCGCCGACAGCGCTCTCGAGAACGTCTACGAGTCACAGGGCACGACGATTGTCAAGGCCATCGTGCCGCGCCGCCGCATCGCCAATCCCGGCGATGCGGAATAAAAACACAGAAGGAACACGAAGGAACACAGAAGGATAGAAGGGAAGTCTAGATATCCATGGAGAAAAAGAGACTGTCCATCGTCGTACCCGTCTACAACGAGGAGGACAATCTGCATCATTTCTACGAAGCCGTCCGCCAGACGATGGCAGGTCTTGACCTTGACTGGGAAATAATCTTTGTCGACGACGGATCGCGCGACAAGAGCCGCGCCATCCTCGCGAAGCTCGAGCGTGAAGACGCACGCGTCCAGCCGATGCTGCTCGCACGCAATTACGGCCACCAGCTCGCGCTGACCTGCGGCCTCGACCACGCGGACGGCGATGTCGTCATCACGATGGACGGCGATATGCAGCATCCGCCCGAGCTCATTCCCGAACTGCTGAAGTACTGGCACGAGGGATACGATGTCGTGCAGACGATACGCGATGCGACGCGCGATGCCTCGTGGCTCAAGCGCACGACATCGGCCGGCTACTACAAGTTCCTCAACCTCATATCGGAGGTGCCCGTGCAGCCGGGCGGCTCGGATTTCCGCCTGATGGACCGCAAGGCCGTGCTGGCCTTCCGGCGCTACCGCGAGCACGCGCGCTTCATCCGCGGGCTCATCGGCGCGATGGGCTTCCGGCAGAAGCAGCTGCACTTCACGGCGCCGCCGCGCTTTGCGGGCAGCTCGAAGTTCTCGCCGCGCAAGATGTGGCGCCTCGCCGTCGACGGCGTCTTCACGTGCTCGACCTTCCCGCTGCGCCTCGGCCTCTACTTCGGCATGGCGAGCCTCTTCGCGAGCATCTGCCTCTTCCTGCACGTGCTCTATGAGACCTTCGTCAGCGAGGACACGGCGGCGGGCTGGCCGACAATCATGGCCTGCCTGCTCTTCTTCGGCGGCATGCAGCTCCTGATCCTCGGCATCATCGGCGAGTATCTCGGCCGCACCTACGAGGAGACGAAGCGCCGTCCGCTCTACCTCCTCGCGCGCGGCAAACCCGAAGACCTCGCGCACGGCCTCGATGACGAGGCGGCGGCTTCGGCCATCGCCATGGCCAATGATTCGGTAGAAGAGCCGGAGCCTGCCCATGAGAATTGACTGGCAGACCATCAAGCACCACTTCTTCACGCGCGCCTTCCTGCTCTTCCTCGTCATCGGCACGCTCAACACCTTCCTCTGCAGCTTCCTCGCGACAATCCTCGAGCCGCTCGTCCACAATGCGAACCTCGCATTCAACATCGGCTATCTGCTGAGCAATGGCAATGCGTATCTGCTCAACAGCCTCTTCGTCTTCCCGACGCGCATGACGCTCGCGCGCTACGTGAAGTTCTTCCTCTCGTACGTGCCGAACTACATCATCCAGAACGCCATCGTCTTCATCTGCTACAATCTGCTCGGTCTGCCGTCGCTCGCGAGCTACCTGCTCGCGGCCATCCTCGGCGTGCCGATCACCTTCCTCTGCGTCAAGATCTTCGCCTTCGGCCGCCATTGAGCGGTGGGGAAGAAGAGGTATTGTGATTTTTATCACAGCTCTGTGATATTTTCTGTTGACGGATAACGACTATCCATGGTATGGTAGATACAATTCAGTAACTGACCAGCAAATGGAGGTTCCTGTATTCTTTCGAGTATGTATGCTCTTTTGCGTATGGATGCTCGTTGAGTACGGGGACCTCCATTTTTCATGACAGGAGAGATAGTATGACCAACCGCAATGAACAGTGGAAACACGAGAAGGACGGGCTCGAGATCCTCAAGGAGCTTCCCGCGCTCGCCGAAAAGGATTTCAAGGAGATTGACCCTGGCGATGTTGAGCGCCTCAAGTGGGCGGGCATCTACGCCCAGCGGCCGCGCGACGGCCACTTCCTCGTGCGCGTCAAGCTGCCTTCGGGCCAGCTGACGGCAGCGCAGGCCAAAGTCCTCGTGGATCTTGCCGCCGCGTACGGCAAGGGCGAGATCCAGATCACGATACGCCAGGCCGTGCAGATCCACAACATCACCCTGCGCGATGCCGTGGACATCCTGCCGCGGCTCAAGGCCGCGGGCCTGAGCTCCGTCGAGGCCTGCGGCGATGTGCCGCGCACGATCCTCGGCAACCCGCTGGCCGGTGTCGACGCAGAGGAACTTCTCGACACGCGCCCGCTCGTCGAGGAAGTCTTCCGGTTCTTCCTCGGCAACCGCGATTTCTCGAACCTGCCGCGCAAGTTCAAGATCTCCATCTCGGCCAACCCGCATGATGCCGGCTTTGCGCGCATCAATGACCTTGCCTTTGTGCCGGCAAGGCGCGAGGGGGAGGCGGGCTTCGTCGCCTACGTCGGCGGCGGCCTTTCGGCAGAGCCGCATCTTGCGGTACGCCTGCCGTTCTTCATCCGCCCGGCGGAGGTCAAGGCCGTCGCTGAGGCTGTCGCAACGCTCTTCCGCGACGAGGGCTACCGCGAGAAGCGCAATCACTGCCGCCTCAAGTACCTCGTGGCGGACCTCGGCGCAGAGCGTGTCGCCGAGAAGATCGAGGCACAGACGGGCGCTCTGCTGCGCGGCGGCGAGGAAGTCACCGCCCCGTGGAACTACGGCCGCTTTTACGGCATCCACGCGCAGAAGCAGCCGGGACTCTGCTACGTCGGCGTCCACGTGAAGAACGGCCACATCCGAGCCGAAGACCTCCGGGCATTTGCCGAGCTTGCTGAGCGCTTCGGCCAGGGACGCCTGCGCACGACGAACTCGCAGAACCTCATCCTGCTCGACATCCCCGAGGGAGAGACCGGGGCACTGCTTCATGATGCAATCTTCAAGGCCTACCCGACGGCGCCGGGGTTCTTCACGGGCTACGCCTCCTCGTGCACGGGCAATGCCTACTGCAACTTCGCACCGATCGAGACGAAGAACCGCCTGCACGAGCTCACGGCCGCGCTCGACGAAGCTTTCCCAGAGGTCGGACAGCCGCTGCGCATCAACCTGACGGGCTGCTTCCACGCCTGCGCGCAGCCGCAGGTCGCCGACATCGGACTGACGGGCGGCCGCGCGCGCGTCGGCGAGGCGGTCGTGCCCGTCTACACGTTGATGATCGGCGGACATCTCGGCGAGGGATCTGCCTTTGCTCGGCCGCTCGAGGGGCGCGTGGCCGACGACAAGCTCCTCGGCCTCCTGGAGGCCCTCGTCCAGAAGTACCTCGCACTGCGCGAGGCGGGCGAGCCGTTCTACGCGACGGTCGCGCGCACGGGCCTCGAGCTTTGGCAGTCTGTCGCCAACCAATACACAATTGCTTGAGAGACGCGTTGACAATGTGAAAGAGTCCGACTATAATAAGAGTTGCAATTGCATAACGGGGGAGCTTGCGGCGTCGTGCACAGCAGGCTGAGAGGGGACTCGTGGTCCCGACCCTTGACCTGATTTGGATAATGCCAACGTAGGGAGATGGAGCGCTTCGCCGCAGGGCAGGCGCAGACGTGAGATGAGCGAAGGAAGACCAAGCAGGTCTTCCTTCTTTTTTTATGCAGACAGGATGGAGATGAACCTATGGTCACGATCAATGGAGAAGCACAGGCCAAAGACGGCACGATGCTCCTGGACTTCCTGAAGGAAGCCGGCTACGACAGCCGGGCAATCGCTGTCGAGTACAACGGCGCGATCCTCGCGAAGGATGCGTACGAGACGACATCATTCAGGGCGGGCGATGTCGTCGAGATCGTCTGCTTCATGGGCGGCGGTGCCTGACGGCCCGCAGCAGCTGCCGTATATGCACAGAGAGATAGAGAAAGAAGACGATAGAAATGACAGAATCCACAAAATCCACGAAATCCATCGAGGAAAAGATGGCCGAGGACAGCTTCACGCTCAGCGGCCACACGTTCCACTCGCGTTTCATTCTCGGCTCGGGCAAGTACTCGCTCGAACTCATCGACGCGGCCGTGCGCTATGCCGAGGCAGAGCTCGTGACGGTGGCCGTGCGTCGCGCGAACACCAAGGAGAAGGAGAACATCCTCGACTACGTGCCAAAGACCGTCACCCTGCTGCCCAATACCTCGGGCGCCCGCACGGCGGAGGAGGCCGTGCGCATCGCGCATCTCGCCAAGGCGCTCGGCTGCGGCGACTTCATCAAGATCGAGATTATGCGCGACTCGAAGTACCTGCTGCCCGACAACAACGAGACGATCCGCGCGACCGAAATGCTCGCCAAGGAGGGCTTTGTCGTGCTGCCCTACATGTACCCCGACCTCTACGCCGCCCGCGCGCTCGTCGATGCCGGTGCAGCGGCCGTCATGCCGCTCGCCGCGCCAATCGGCTCGAACAAGGGACTCGCGACGAAGGAATTCCTGCAGATCCTCATCGACGAGATCGACCTGCCGATCATCGTCGACGCCGGCATCGGCAAGCCGTCGGAGGCCTGCGCGGCGATGGAGATGGGCGCCGCGGCCATCATGGCGAACACGGCTCTCGCGACGGCCGGCGATGTGCCGCTCATGGCCTCGGCGATGCGCGATGCGATCCGCGCCGGCCGCAAGGCATATCTCTCGGGGCTCGGCCGCGTGCTGACGCGCGGTGCCGCCGCTTCCGACCCGCTGACGGGCTTCCTGCATGACTGAGCGTAGAGAACAGAAAGGAAGCGCATTGTGATGACGAATCAGAAAAATAATTTCTTCATCGACTCGGACAAGCTCAGCGAGAAAGCCCTCGCCAAGAAGCACCGCCTGGAGACGGACCCCTCGAGCCGTACCGACCCGATGGCCTACTGGCCCGACATGGAGCAGATCGACCCGACTGTGCGCGAGACGGTCATCGCGGCCATGAACGACTACGACCCGAGCGCCTACACGATCCTTGACGCCAAGCGCGCCCTCGACCACGAGACGTGCACGATCGAGGACTTTAAGGCGCTGCTCTCGCCGGCCGCCCTGCCGCTCTTGGAGCAGATGGCGGAGCGCGCGAGCCGCGAGACGAGCCGTCACTTCGGCAACACGGTCTACCTCTTCACGCCGCTCTACATCGCCAATTACTGCGAGAACTACTGCGTCTACTGCGGCTTCAACTGCTACAACGACATCCACCGCCTGCAGCTCAGCAAGGACGAGATCGAGCACGAGATGCAGGTCATCGCCAAGAGCGGCATGGAGGAGATCCTCATGCTGACGGGCGAGAGCAAGGAGAAGAGTAGCGTTGCTTACATCGGCGAAGCCTGTAAGCTCGCGCGCAAGTACTTCCGCAACGTCGGCCTCGAAGTCTACCCGATGAATGTCGCCGACTACCGCTACCTGCACGAGTGCGGCGCCGACTACGTCACCGTCTTCCAGGAGACATACGATGTCAAGAAATACGAGACGCTTCACCTCATGGGCCACAAGCGCGTCTGGCCGTACCGCTTCGAGGCGCAGGAGCGCGCCCTGATGGGCGGCATGCGCGGCGTCGGTTTCTCGGCACTCTTAGGCCTCGCCGACTTCCGCAAGGACGCCCTCGCGACAGCGCTGCACGTCTACTACCTGCAGCGCAAGTACCCGCAGGCCGAGTTCTCGCTCTCGTGCCCGCGCCTGCGCCCGATCATCAACAACGAGAAAATCAACCCGCAGGATGTCGGCGAGCGCCAGCTCTGCCAGATCCTCTGCGCCTACCGCATCTTCCTGCCGTACGTCGGCATCACCGTCTCTTCGCGCGAGAGCGCAGCCTTCCGCAACGGCATCGTCAAGATCGCTGCGACGAAGATTTCCGCCGGCGTCTCGACGGGCATCGGCGACCACGAGGAGAAGTACACGGGGAAGGGAGAGGGCGAGACCGGCGACGCGCAGTTCGAGATCTGCGACAGCCGCAGCCTGCGCCGCATGTACGCGGACATGGCCGGCGAGGGCCTGCAGCCAGTGCTCAATGACTATGTGTATCTCTAAGAAAATACCTCCTGCGAAGCAGGAGAACCTGTACTATATACCTCCTGCGAAGCAGGAGCATTTAATCGCGGTGACCAACCGCCATCTCTTTGATGAGGCAGGAGGGCAGCCAGCCTTTCTCGCGCGCCTCGAGCAGGTAGCCGCCGCGCATCCCGCCGCCCTCATCCTGCGCGAGAAGGATATGGAGGAGGGGGACTATGAGGTACTGGCGCGGGAGGTACAGATCCTCTGCTGCCGCCATCAGGTGCCCTTTATCGCGCATACCTTCGCTGGTGCGGCGAAGCATCTCTGCGCCGACGGCCTTCACCTGCCACTTCCTCTCCTGCGCACCATGCGTCAGGAAGGGAGGGCGTTGCCTGGGCGGCTCGGCACCTCATGCCATTCGCTCGAAGACGTGCGCGAAGCGGAACAGCTCGGCTGCTCGTATCTCATCGCGGGCCACATCTATGAGACCACCTGTAAGCCGGGCCTGCCGCCGCGCGGCCTCCGCTTCCTGCGCGAAGCCGCCGCTTCGACAGCGCTTCCCGTCTACGCCATCGGCGGCATCACGCCCGAGCGCCTGCCGGAAGTCCTCGCGGCGGGCGCAGCGGGCGGCTGCGCGATGAGCTCCCTGATGCAGGGGCCTCTCTGGCTGGCGGCACAAAATAATCCGTGACTTTTATCACTACATGTTGACATTTCTCGCAGACGGCTGTATAATAGCCATAAATTGTTAAACATATCAACAAAGTATGCATTAACAAGATACGAGAGTCATTCGTCAACGAAAGCTCACGATAAGGCCTGTGGCAGGAGCCTGTTCTGTCAGGGTGTCTTTATCGCGAGCTTTTTCTGGTATTATGGAGGGATTTTACATGAAACTGACAGTAAACGGCAAAGAACTGACCATCGAGAAGTCCATCAACCTCAAGGACCTGCTCGTCGTCGCCAAGGCGGAGCAGCCGGACTACGTGACGGTCGAGCTCAACGGTGAGTTCGTCGATCACTCGGGCTTTGAGTCGACGTTCGTCAAGGATGGCGACAAGGTGGAATTCCTCTATTTCATGGGAGGCGGCGCAAGATGAGCTCTTTGACGAATGAACAGATTGAACGCTATTCCCGCCACATCATCCTCGATAAGGTCGGCGGCAAGGGGCAGGAGAAACTGCTCGGCGGCAAGGTGCTCGTGATCGGCACGGGCGGCCTCGGCGCACCGGCTGCAATGTACCTTGCAGCGGCCGGCGTCGGCACGATCGGCCTCGTCGACTTCGATGTCGTCGACCTCTCGAACCTGCAGCGCCAGATCATCCACCAGACGAAGGATGTCGGCAAGGCCAAGGTCCAGTCGGGTCAGGAGACGATCGCGGCGATGAACCCGGACGTCGAGGTCCATACCTACAACGAGATGGTGACGTCGAAGAACATCCGCGACATCATCCGCGACCAGGACTACGACTTCATCATCGACGGCACCGATAACTTCCCGGCGAAGTTCCTGATCAACGATGCCTGCGTCTTCGAGAAGAAGCCGTTCTCGCACGCAGGCATCATCCGCTTCCAGGGGCAGCTCATGACGTACGTGCCGGGCAAGGGCCCGTGCTACCGCTGCGTCTTCCCGACAATGCCGCCGAAAGACGCTGTGCCGACCTGCCGTCAGGCCGGTGTGCTCGGCGTCATGGGCGGCGTCATCAGCACGCTGCAGGCGACGGAAGCACTCAAGTACATCCTCGGCATCGGCGACCTCCTGACGGGCTATCTCCTGACGTACGACGCCCTGACGATGACCTTCCGCAAGATCAAGATCCCGCGCAACCCGAACTGCGGCATCTGCAGCGACCACCCGACGATCACCGAGCTCATCGACTACGAGCAGCCGGCCTGCGACCTGCGCCATCACTGAGGGGGGAGAGCATGATCATTCATCTGAAACTGGAGGACTACCTCACAATGGTGCAGCACGCGCGCAAGACCGCGCCAGTAGAAGACTGCGGCCTGATTGGCGGCCGCATCGACGAAGCGACTGGCGAGAAATTCGTGGAGAAAGTCTTCTTCCTGACGAACATCGATCACAGCGAAGAACATTTCTCCCTCGACCCGAAGGAGCAGTTCGCCGCAGTCAAGGAGCTGCGCGCCCAAGGACTCGAGCTCCTCGGCAACTGGCACAGCCACCCCGCATCCCCCTCCCGCCCGAGCGAAGAAGACAAGCGCCTCGCCTACGACAGCCGCGCGAGCTACTTCATCCTCTCCCTCAACGGCGGCGAACCCGTTTTGAACAGTTTCCACATTGAGAAACGGACCGACGTGAGCAAAGAGGACTTGCGCATCCGCTGATTTTCTCTTCATCGGCGATGAGCTGAGAGGAACGCCTCGAGCATCTCAGGAAGTGAGGGAGGGGCTGGCCCTTAGCGGAGCTTTGACGGTCTGCGTGAAGAACCGGTTTTTTGCCGACCAGAATCCTTGCCAAGGAGCGTCGTCCAAGCGGAGCGCGTTTAGCTCCTTGGCAAGGCTGCCATAAAAGGCAAAAAACAGGTTTAG
Organism: Mitsuokella jalaludinii; assembly: GCF_928722185.1. Taxonomy (NCBI): domain Bacteria; kingdom Bacillati; phylum Bacillota; class Negativicutes; order Selenomonadales; family Selenomonadaceae; genus Mitsuokella; species Mitsuokella jalaludinii. The sequence goes on along the minus strand of NZ_CAKMXA010000001.1, from coordinate 524,206 downwards.
CAGACCGTCACGCGCAGCGCCGGGCCAGCCCCTCCCGTCTTCCCTCATTGATGAGAACGTCATCTATCTACTATCTATCTCATCTAGCAATCATAATGTATGTATATCTTAGGAGGAATTCCCATGGCAGTTGATTATAAAGAGCTCAAAAAAGGCGGCTTCATGCGCCAGCGCCAGAAAGACCATTTCTCGATGCGCCTGAAGTCCGTCGGCGGCCACTTCACCGCGGCCCAGCTCGGCACCGTGCAGAAAGTCGCGGAGCAGTACGGCAAGGGCTACGTGCACCTGACCTCACGCCAGGGCATCGAGATTCCCTTCATCCGCCTCGAGGATATCGACGCCGTCAAGAAAGCCCTGCACGAGGGCGGCGCCTCCGTCGGCGTCTGCGGGCCGCGCGTGCGCACGATCACGGCCTGCCAGGGCTGCGCCGTCTGCGCCTCGGGCCTCATCGACACGCAGCACCTCGCGCAGGAGTTCGACACGCGCTACGGTGGCCGCGAGCTGCCGCACAAGTTCAAGTTCGGCTTCACTGGCTGCCACAACAACTGCCTCAAGGCCGAGGAGAACGACTTCGGCGTCAAGGGCGGCGTCGAGCCGAAATGGTCGTCCGATTCCTGCACGTTCTGCGGCGTCTGCGAAGCTGTTTGCCCCGAGAAGGCCATCACGGTCAAGGCAGACGAGGGCAAGGTCGTGCTCGACGAGTCGAAGTGCGTCTACTGTGGCAAGTGCATCAAGAGCTGCCCGACGGACGCCTGGCAGGGCAAGGCCGGCTTCGTCATCTCGTTCGGCGGCCTCTACGGCAACCGCATCGCGATTGGCCGCCATTTCCTGCCGATCGTCTTTGAAGAGGAGAAACTCTACGAACTCGTCGACACGACGCTGGCTTTCTTTGAGAAGTACGCGAAGCCGAGCGAGCGCTTTGCCAACTGCCTGGACCGCGTCGGCTGGGACAAACTGGAAGAGGAGGTAAACAAAGTATTATGAGTGAAGCAGTAAAGACCGACGGCACGATCGACATCACGGATGTCGTCTGCCCCATCACCTTTGTTAAAGTCAAGCTGGCCCTCGAAGATCTCGAGGACGGCCAGACGCTTGCCGTGCACCTCAATGACGGCGAGCCAATCCAGAATGTGCCGCGCAGCCTCAAGGACGAGGACCACAAGGTCCTCTCCGTCAAGAAGCGCGAGGACGGCACGTACGACCTTATCGTCAAAAAGCATGGACTTCTGTCGGACTGAGCAGGGTAGCTCGGGTCGAAATACTGTATACATGTAAATTTGGTGTTGACGAATGCAGGTGACCCTGCTATTATAAAGATATCAGTAAGAGGCAAGGGAGCCCCGAAGAATCAGGTACCGGATTCTTCGGGGCTTTCCTGTTCACTAGCTGGTACACTTTCCGTTGAAATCCCCAAAACAAACAGCGGCCAGGAATGGACAAAGGCGTCCGGCGGGCATGAGAAACCTCATCGAGGCTCATGCCGCTGGACGCCTTTTGCATTTGGCCCTGATTCAGCGGCGGGTGAATGGAACGGGAAAAGCTATTATATTTTCCAATCACTGCAACTTTTTTGAAGTAATGGAAAGGAATGGATTCTTATGATTGACACTGGCGATACGGCCTGGGTGCTCATCAGTGCAGCCCTGGTCTTTGTAATGACACCTGGTCTCGCGTTCTTCTATGGCGGCATGGTCCGCAGCAAGAACGTCCTGACGACCATCATGCAGAGTTTCTTCATCATCGCGATGATCTCCGTTGAGTGGGTCATACTCGGCTATGCCATGACGTTCGGCACGGACATCGGCGGCTTCATCGGCAGCCTCGACAAGGTCGGCCTTGCCGGTGTCGGCCTCAACGTCCTCGAGAACGGCACGATCCCGGAGCTCGCCTTCGTCGCCTTCCAGTGCATGTTCGCCGTCATCACGCCGGCCCTCATCACGGGCGCGTTCGCAGAGCGCATGCGCTTCGCAGCCTTTGCTGTCCTGATCCTGCTCTGGGCCATCTTCATCTACAACCCGATGGCTCACTGGGTATGGGGCGGCGGCTTCCTCGCAGAGCTCGGCGCGCTGGACTTCGCCGGCGGCCTCGTCATCCACATCCTTTCCGGTGTGTCCGGCCTGACGATCTGCATCCTGCTCGGCACGCGCCGCGGCTACGGCCAGTTCGCCATGATTCCGCACAACCTGCCGATGACGGTTCTCGGCGCAGCACTCCTCTGGTTCGGCTGGTTCGGCTTCAACGCCGGCTCGGCTCTCGGCGCAAACGGCCTCGCCGCCAACGCATTCGTCACGACGCAGGCAGCAGCTGCTGCTGCAACGGTCTCCTGGGTACTCGTTGAGTGGTACCGCAACGGCAAGCCGACCATCCTCGGCGCGGCTTCCGGCTGCATCGCCGGCCTCGTTGCCATCACGCCAGCTGCCGGCTTTGTAAAGCCGATGCCTGCGCTCGCCATTGGTTTTATCGGTGGTATTGTCTGCTACCTCGCCGTCGCTGTCCTCAAAGAGAAGCTCGGCTACGATGATTCGCTCGATGCCTTTGGTGTTCACGGCATCGGCGGTACCTGGGGCTCCATCGCAACGGGCCTCTGGGCTACGACGGAAGTCAACCCGGCCGGTGCTGACGGCCTCTTCTACGGCGAGACGCACCTGCTCTTCGCTCAGGTCGTTTCGGTCATCGTTGCTTATGCTCTTGCCATTGTCGGCACGTACATCCTCTTCAAGGTCGTCAGCCACTTCATGAAGGTCCGCGCAGATGAGACGGAAGAAATCGCAGGTCTCGATGTCGTCGAGCACGGCGAGCGCGGCTATGCCAGCGCCATGATGGCCGGCAGCCCGATCGCATCCCTCGAGAACTCCAGCGAGATGCTCGCAAACACGATTCTAAGTACGCAGAAAGAGTGAGGCAGCTATGAAGATCACGAAAGTAGAAATCATCACACGTGCCAGCAAGCTCGAAGAACTCAAGCAGGCACTCAACGATATCGGCGTGCTCGGCATGACCGTCAGTCAGGTATTCGGCTGCGGCCTGTCGAAAGGCCACACGGAAGTCTACCGCGGCAAGGAATACGACATCAACCTTGTCCCGAAGATCAAGCTCGAGACCGTCGTCTGTGAGATCCCGGTCGAGCGCGTGCTCGAAGTCGCACAGAAAGCCGTGCGCACGGGCAACATCGGCGATGGCAAGATCTTCGTCTACGAGCTCACCGACGCCGTCCGCATCCGCACCGGCGACCGCGGCCCGGAAGCCATCATGGACACCAAATAAGGTATCCTGAACATATAACTCGAATCCTCATAACCCCATAGATTTGATGTATCCCCAACTGGAGGGCCCCGCAAGGGGTCCTTTTCTTATATAAAAAATCCTGCTGAAACCCGCGCATTCCGGCAGGATTTTTCTTGTTTGCCGCGAAATAAGAGCATAGGAAAGAATTGCCAGAAGGCAACTCCTTCTGGCAGGACAAGCAAAACGATGATTCTGATTCATCAGAAAGGGTGTGTTCTTATGAGACATGCTGATTTTGATGGACGGTTGGACGGAATCATGGTACGTGCAGCAGTCCGTCTTCACGAGAGGATGGCGTTCGCTTTTGCGCGCGGCAGCCTCACAGATTACCTCAGGAAAATCGGAATGGCAGAAGAACTCGGCCTTGGCCCGCAGCACAATGCGAACCTCGCCAAAGTCGAAGACGCCGCCATCCTCCTGCTCGCGCAGAAAATCCGCCGGGCGAGGAAGAGCGGCACCCTGAAAAGCTACCTGCGGCAGATCAACATGCTTGAGCTGCTGCAGAAAGAAGCGCGTCCGGGCAAGATAGGACACAACGTGGCTCATCTGCACCGGATCCAGGCAACCGGGAAGAAACAGGACGAGCAGCCCCCCCATGGGAAACGTCATCTCCGTTCATTTCCGCTCCATTCCCTGACACAGCAAGAGATTTTGTTACAAGTACAACAAGAGGCATAGGAGTTGCGGCTCCTATGCCTCTTGATTTTTTATGCATTCGTTGTTCACCGTTGCGCTCTGTCAGAAAGCCAGCCCGTTATCCCTGGCAATCTTGCGGACTTCTTCGAGTGAGAGGCTGGTAGAATCGGTGATGACGCTTACAGGTAAGTGATGGCCTGACGGATAGCCGTCCTGAGTTCGAGCCCGTTTTGCAGGCTATCGCGGACCTTCTGGACGAAGATGCTGTAGCTCTTGATGTTGTTGATGATGCATTCTCTTTGCCGAAATCGTATGCTATAATAAAAGAATCGGGAGCATGCTTGCTCCCGATGGCCACCAACGGTAGGCGGTTGTCCTCTCTATCAGATTACTTTGATGTTTGACGATGGAGGGATTTTTGTACGCCCTCCACAGCGGACTGTTGCTTTGCGGCAGATCTCAACTGGAAGGAGGGGATGCGCATGAACGAAGGAACGCTCTATGGCATTGTCATGAATGTCCTCGGATTTGCGATTGCTTGCTTTTCTCTGGGCTACGCTCTCGGGAAAGACAGAAGCACAAAAAATGACCGCCAAGCTCACAACTATACGGTCATCTTTTTGATCAACAGTTGAGGACAACCGTCTACGGTGGCCTCTTTTTCTATGTCTATTATAGCACGGCGGAAAGGTACGCGCAAGCTCTCCAACCGTCGACAGTGAATTCTAACTCAATTGGCCATTCTGGGCGTGGTTAGATGCATGTGATTTGAATCCATAATCAAGGAAAACAATACCGTCGGCCAGAACTTGTCCGCGCTGGACACTGGCCTCAAGACGACGAGCCGCCTCATCGAGAACGACATCAGCCGTGCGGCGGCGGGCAGCAATGCCCTGGCGGCGCTGCATCCGATACAGGAATTCGATCCGGACGACAAAGCGCAGTTCGCGCTTGGCTACGGCCATTACCGCAATTCGAATGCAGGCGCGGTTGGCGCGTTCTACCAGCCGGATGAGAACAGCCTGTTCTGCTTCGGCGTTTCGTTCGGCAATGGCGATGTGGGCCTCAATGCGGGCGTGACCGTCAAGTTCGGCCCGGGCGGCTCGGACCACCATGCTCTGACGAAGACGCAGATGGCCAAAGTCATCGACGCACAGTCGAAGGGGACCGACGAGCTCAAGAAGGACAATGCCGACAAGGATAAGCGCATCGATGCTCTCGAGCAGAAGATGACGGAAATCCTTGCCAAGCTCGACAAGAGTCAGGGCTGATGGCTGGAAAGGAGAAGACATCGCAGATGACAAGGAATGTCGCCGTGTGGTCCAAGCGGCTGCGAGAACTCCGCCAGGCCAACAATCTGTCGCAGACAGATGTGGCGAAGGTCCTCCGCTGCAGTCAGGTCGCGTGCGGCATGTACGAACTTGGCAAGCGCCGAATCTCGGTTGATAACCTCGTGAAGCTGGCAAGGTACTACCATGTATCGCTCGACTACCTGGCCGGACTCCAAGATCAGGGCTGATTGACATCACGCTTCCATAGGATGAACAGAAGGCCGTGTGGCAAATGACACACGGCCTTCTTAGTGTCTTGTTTTATAACAATGTGCTATACAATCTGTAATCGCAATTTCATAATATCACACACCTGCAAGATAAATATATCCTTTTTCTGTGTGATCTATCTCATTTTTCCTGCAAGACAGCAGAATAGTGGTATGTATTCAAGGGAAGTCGTAGTACAATACAAACAGAAGGAAGAACTTCTCTTGTATATTGGCAAATATATGGATTGTATTTCTGAATCTGTAAAATCAAAATGCATATTGACCATAATCTTATGATATAGGTTATAATAAAACTAAACGTGCATTAGCCATATGGCAGATGCATGTATGAGAACAGTCCCGTTATTTTTAGAAAGGAATGTCATTGTCATGGATGTACAGGTTACAACCGCAAAGTGCACAAATGTACACGGGGGGGGCGTCGCGATGGGGGAATGTCAGCCTAAGGCGGATGGAGCCGCCCTGCGTCATACGCCTAGTATCTGGGCAAAGAATCTAAAAGATCTGCGTGAGCGCAATAACTTATCCCAGGCGGATGTCGCCAAGGTCCTGCACTGCAGTCAGGTCGCCTATGGCATGTATGAGCTCGGCAAGCGCAAGCTGCCGATAGAGCGGCTCATCATACTGGCGAAGTATTATCATGTATCGTTGGATTACCTGGTTGGGCTTGCATGATGAGACTGTGGCAGCCGAGATGACAGCATTCGCGGAGGGATAATCATGAAGAACAACAAGATCACAATCGGCCAGATGGCCAAGTTGAATCATACGACATTGGCGACACTGCGGCTCTATGATGAGAAAGGACTGCTGAAGCCGATAGAGGTCAATCCGAAGAGCAACTACCGCATCTACGATGTCAGGCAGAGCATGGTGTTCCACATGATCCAGCACAACAAGGATCTAGGCCTGAGCCTCAAGGAGATTGCGGCTATCCTGGATCACTCCAGTGCCGACTTCCTAGTGCATACGTATAGCCAGAAGGTCGTTGAGCTGGACCGGAAGATGCGTGAGCTGCAATGGCAGAAAAGAGAGCTCCAGAAGGTCCTTCGCTGGAATGACTATTTCACACACCGGCCGCCCAAGGACACCTTGACGATTGGGTACGTGCCGTCATCCCATGTCTACATGAAGAAGGCGGTGCGCAATTACTTCCAGGAGGATTTCGGCAGCGTCGTCTACGATCTCTCGTGCATGGAAGGAGAATTGCACAAGAAGAAAATTCGCGGCGTCTATCCGTACAATGCCTTCCTGACGGTGAAACAGGAGGATTTCCTCGCGGGGCGCTGCCGGGCAGATCGGATTGGCATGATCGTCCCCGATGACAGCACGGAGAAAGTAAAGACGGAGACGTACGAGAGCAGTACGTGTGCCTGTGTCTATTTCGAAGATTTTGAGCAGGCCCCGGCCTACATGGAGAAGCTCCTGGCCTACTGCCAGCAAGAGAACTGCACGCTGCTCGGCGATGTCACCTGCCAGATCATTGGCCTCATTGATTCGCAGGATTTCCACAAGACCGCCGAAGTCCTGCGCTTCCAGGTCCCCATCCAAAGAGATGACAACAGCGCTCCCTCAGCAGGCACTACCGCCGCCTGACTGCTCACAGCATGCGACATCACCATGCCGCATGCTTTTTTATTTGCAGTAATAACATAGTGATATACAATAATTATCTATAGGAATATTGTAGAAAACAATGTAGAGATTGACCGTGCAGTAACAACAGGTCGTATCCTGAAGATGTCTTTAATCTATAAATTAATGATAGTGGAGGGGAAGACCGAATGAATCGAATCTACAAAGTCATCTACAGCAAGGCACAGCAGTGTTACATCGTCGTGTCCGAACTCGCTAAGCGGAACCACAAGAGCAGTCAACCGTCTATCGACCACAGCACCCCAGCCCTGGCCCGTGTCATCGCCATGGCCCTCACCGCCGGTGCCCTAACGTGGGGAAGCACGCCAGGCATCAGCTGGGCCGCGGATAAGGATATTGTCAAAGGTGATGGTGTTGAGATTAAGTATGATATCAGTCCGACTAATGATGGGACAAATATCGCTGTCGGCAAAAATGCTAAAGTCTTTATCGGTGGTGGCACCCAGGAATCCATGCTTTCGTTTGGAGAAAAAGCAGACCCCACTATGTGGCATGGCTTAGTCTAGACGGGCTGGAATATTCACTCGAATGAACATGCTAAAAAGAATTTGCCCGAGGCTATTGCAATAGGAACGAATTCGTATGCCCGCACAGGCTCCATCGAAATCGGTGCTCATACACTGGCAGAAAATAAGATTTCCATCGGCGATACCACAGCAGACCAACTGCGTCAGTTTGGTGTAGCCTCCACCACACTGGGGACCAATTCCTATACCGGCGGCGGATTTGCTACGACCATTGGCAGCTATAATGTACAGACTAATCAGTATGAAGCGGCCGATCTTTCTGATGCGGGCAATGCTACAAAAAATGCCTTTGCTACAGTTATCGGCACCTTCAATTCCAATGAATCCATGACAGGAAGCAGCAGCAGCGGCGTCGCCAATATGATTTCCGGTACGGCCAACAAAGTGACCAACAGCAATGGGGCCATCGTTATGGGCGCAGGCAATAGCGTCAAGGACTCCATCGCTTCATTTGATACGTCTGCTTACAGTTCGTTGTTCAAATCTGCTACTGATATGCAGAAAGCTTTGATGGAGGGCGTTGCCAAAAGTGCAGGCGGTGCTACCCTGGTCATCGGCGGTGGCAACAGCGCTGAAAAGACCCAGAATTCACAAATCATGGGCGTGGGGAACTCCATGAAATCGACGACTTACAAGAAAGTACAGTACAACTATCTGGATGGGTTCAACAGTTCCATTACCGATGCCAGCCATGTAAAGGTGCTGGGACAGAGTGTCACGATCAATAAGGGGGCTGATTCCAATACGGTCATCGGCGATTATCGCACCGTAGCAGAAGGCCAGACCCATAACGTGATTATCGGCAATGCCGACGAAACGGCGCCCATCACAACTTCAAATAAAGACACTGTCATCCTCGGTCATAATGCCAATGCCACGGTGGACGGCGGTGCAGCCATCGGTGCTGGTTCTGTAGCTTCTGTTGATAAGAAGGCAGTCGGTTATGATCCGTCTGGAACTGACCACAGTGGAGATACCACTGGCACCTGGAAATCGACGGCAGCTGCTGTTTCTGTAGGGAACAAGGAAAAGAATCTGACCCGGCAGATTACCAATGTGGCAGCCGGTACGGAAGATACGGATGCTGTAAACGTGGCCCAGCTGAAACAGGCCCGGACCAAATATTACAGCGTCAATGAAAAAACACCGAATGTGTTTGGGGATGCGGCCAAAGAATATGCCCAGTACCTTAACGACGATAACAAAGGGGCCAAGGAATTCGCCGGTCTGGCATCCGGGTACATGACCTATGCGGGCGGCATTGCCTCCACTGTAACCGGGTCCTTCTCCGGCATCATGAATGAGGTAGCTCAGCCGGGCAGCAATGATTTCCGCGGTGCAGCAGCCCTTTCCTATGGTACGTTCAACCTTAACGATAACACCAGCGCTTCCCAGCCCTTCAGCGGCGTCGCCAACAGCATCGTAGGGCAGGCTAACGTGACCACCGATTCCAACGCGGCTATGGTCTACGGCGCCGGGAACAGCGTCACCAATTCCTACCGGGCCATCGACGTTCAAAAAGCCAGTGCCATCATGCAGGGCCTGAAGGACCCGAAGCAGCTGAACGAGGCCCTGAAGGCAGCCGTTCCCACCAGCGGGGCCCAGGTCATGGTCATGGGTGGCGGCAACACTGTGGATAAAGCTTACATGACCCAGGTTGTGGGCGTGGGCAACACGGTGACCGGCAGCGACAAGGAATACGCAGAAGGGACCTCCACCCAGCTGAACTACGTGGATGGCTTCTACAATAAAGTGGAAAACGGCAAGAACGATTATGTGATCGGTTCCCATAATACTCTCACCGGCAGCAGCGTGGATACGAACAAATCCAATCTGGTGCTGGGCGACAACCACAAACTGACCGACCGGAAGAACAACGTAATCCTGGGTTCTGCCGATGACGAACTGACCACCTCTGCTTCCGACGCCGTTCTCATCGGCCACAATGCCGACGTGAAAGTGGATGGTGGCGTGGCCCTGGGCAGCGGGTCCGTGGCTGTTACGGATAAAGGCGTGGAAGGCTATGATCCTCTGAAGAAGGGTGCCAGCGAATCGGATGACAAGGCCTGGAAATCCTCCTGGGCAGCGATTTCTGTAGGCGATGGGACCCATACCCGCCAGATCACGGGCGTGGCGGCCGGGTTTGCGGATACCGACGCCGTGAACGTGGCTCAGTTGAAGCGTGTGGCCAGCCTGCCCGTCCACATCTACAGCGGTGGCAAGATGAGCAGTGGCAGCTACACGGCCGGCAGCTCTGTAGCCAATCCGACCATCAGCAGCCTGCAGTTTGACTTCGGCGACGGCCTGAAAGCAAATGAAGTGGACGCAGAAGGAGGCAAACGCGTCCTGGTATCCCTGGATAAGGATGCCCTGAAGGGCGACCCTGATTTCAAGGGGGATAAAGGCGACAAGGGTGACACCGGCGCCAAAGGTGATAAGGGCGATAAAGGTGACACCGGTGCAACCGGCGCTCAGGGCGAACAAGGACCCAAGGGCGAGAAGGGTGACACCGGCGCCCAGGGCGAACAAGGACCCAAGGGCGAGAAGGGTGACACCGGCGCCCAGGGCGAACAAGGACCCAAGGGCGACAAGGGTGACACCGGCGCTCAGGGCGAACAAGGACCCAAGGGCGAGAAGGGTGACACCGGCGCCCAGGGCGAACAAGGACCCAAGGGCGACAAGGGTGACACCGGCGCTCAGGGCGAACAAGGACCCAAGGGCGACAAGGGTGACACCGGCGCTCAGGGCGAACAAGGACCCAAGGGCGACAAGGGTGACACCGGCGCTCAGGGTGAACAAGGTCCGAAAGGCGACAAGGGCGATAAAGGCGACACCGGTGCTCCCGGCAAGGATGGTAAGGACGGCAAAGATGGCGGCGTAGGCACCGTTGTTGGCGACGACACCAACATCACCGTGGCCAACACCGAAACCGATGCTACCAAACCGGCCAACTATAAGGTTTCCCTGAATAAGGCCATCACCGTGGATAAGGTGACCGCAGGCGATACCACGATTTCCAGCAATGGTGTCTCCATTGCCGGTGGTCCGTCCATGACCAAGGACGGCATTGATGCGGCAGGCAAGAAGATTACCAATGTCGCAGCCGGTACGGCGACGACGGATGCGGTCAATTATGGCCAGTTGAAAGGTGTGGAATCCAAGGTCGACAGCAATACGCAGAATATCTACCACATGGACAACCGAATTTCTAATTTGGATAACCGCGTCAACAAAGTCGGTGCCGGTGCGGCGGCTCTGGCGGCGCTGCATCCTCTTGATTTCGACCCGGATGACAAGTGGGACTTCGCTGTTGGTTACGGCAACTACCGCGATGCCAACAGTGCGGCTGTCGGCGTGTTCTACCGCCCGGATGAGGACACGATGTTCAGCCTCGGCACGAATTTCGGCAATGGCGAGAACATGATCAATGCAGGCGTCAGCTTCAAGTTCGGCCCGAAGGGCAAATCCCAGATCCGCCCGGGCTCCACGCAGGAGATCACGGAGCTGCGCGCAACCGTCGCCCGTCAGGACAATCAGCTCAAGAAGCAGGACAGCGAGATCAAGGAACTCAAGGCCATGGTCCAGCAGCTCCTCGCCGCGCAGGACAAGAAGACTGCAACCAAATAATATCGCATAGCTCGCCGCAAGCGGGTACCGCAATATAATACAAGGGTGCGCTCAAGAAAGTTACTTTCTTGAGCGCACCCTTTGCTTATCCTGTTGAGTGCCGTACGGATTCTAATGGATCCCCTCTTTTTTGTCTGGCCGGAAAGGTGTAAAATGCGGACAAGGTTTCGTGTTTTGTTGGAATTGAGGGTTTGTGTATGAATCGGAAAACCAGGGCAATCCTTTCGTTGGCGGTGATGCTCTCTTTGGGCACGGCGGCTCCCGTCTGGGCGGCAGATGTGCCGCCTGCACCGCAAGTGCAGCAGCAGAAGCCAGACTTTGTCACGACGGCCGACCAGGCCATCCGGGATGTTCGGACGGTGGGCTTTGTCGATACGGATGGCTCGAAGCTCAAGGCCATCGTGCTCTCGTATGACCGGCCGATACCGGCTGCGGCGGTCGATGCGAGCACGTTTGCCATTGAGGACTATGGCATGACGCTTCGCGAGCAGGATCTGACGCAGGGCACGTCGCCCGGCGCGCTCAAACGGGTCTATGTCAATGATGTGCCGGACACGGATGCGGCGGGCGGCAAGGCGTCCGGCTCGTATGTGATCCTGGAGGTCAACACGGACTACCAGACGGGCCGCTTCCCGCGCTCGTACGCCATCACGATGTACGCGGGTGTGACGCAGCAGAAGGCAATCCGGACGGCAGAGGGCATCATCCTGCCTTCGGATCAGGCGATCACGAATTACACGAAGGAGACGTATGTCGGCTACGATCCGCAGACGGGGAAGAGCCGCCCGCCGGAATCGTACAATTACGCGAAGGAAGGGGCTTACCAGATCAAGGGGATCGAGGGGTATCAACTGCACACCATCGAGAACGGCACGGCATTCCACGCCACGCACTGCTTTGATGAGGCGAATGGCAAGTACTGGGACTTTGACCTCCCGTATGCGCTCTACGTCCCCGCGGACTACAGCCCGCAGAAGAACTACGGACTTGTCCTGCACATCCACGATGCCGGCTCGATGAGCTCGGATCCGCGCCTGACGCTGACGGAGTCGCAGGCGGCCGCCAACTACGCTTCGGCGTCGTTCCAGGCGCTCGCCAAGAAGAACGGCCTCGACGGGGTCATCGTCGTCTGCCCGGCTATCGCCGAGTTCTATCCGATGGATGCGGCCAACCCGCATTACAACCTCCGCATGGCACGCGACAACTGGACGCTGAGCTGCGCGGAGCCTGCGATCTGGGAGCTGATGGACGCGATCACGCAGCAGTACGCGATCGATCCGGACCGGATTTACGGCAGCGGCCAGTCCATGGGCGGCATGACGGTCATGGCGATGGCGGCGCAGCGCGACAATTACTTTGCGGCGCTGCTGCCCATGAGCTGCAAATGGGGCAACAACTTCAACAAGGAGTATCCGTTCAACGGCACGTCGTACTACAGCATGCCGGCTGACGGGAAACTCGTCTGGCAGAAGGACAGCGACGGCCAGCCGGTGGATTACCGCAACTGGTTCTACATGGTGTCGGACGACAACATCCTCTATCTCAATACGGCGCAGGAGAATACGGAGTACCGCGTGCTCTACGATGACCTCGCGGGCGCTCAGGTCCCGCGCCGGGATCTCGTCCTCGATGATAAGACGACGGCGTCCAAGCGCGATGCCTCCATCCGCCGCCTCGTGTCGGAGCCAAATGAGACGGGCATCTACCAGGCGGTGCTCACGGGCAATGTCAGCCATATGTCGGCCTGGTTCTACGGTCACGGTACGCCGGCCTGCTACGACTGGATGCTGAAGCAGACACGCCAGACGGAGATGGCGCGCCCGAAGCTGCCGTTGAACCGCCCGTTCGCGCTGGCTGATTCGCAGAAGAAGACGGCGGACCACATCTACTCGGTAGACCGCCAGGATCCGTCGAAGGTGGTCTATTACCCCACGGGCAAGCGCGGGGCCGGCACGGAGGGCTACAACTCCGGCGTGACGGCGCTCGGCTCTGCTGCCAGCCTGCCGCCGGGCTGGACGCCTGATGATCCTGCGCCGAAGGCAAAGTGACGGCAACGTAAAAAATCGCATCGCCATCTGGATGGACCATCTGGAGGCGATGCGATTTTTTTGTGTCAGATTGTGTTGGCCTGGTGCATGAGGCTGATGAACTGCTGGACGGCTTCTGACGTGTAGCGCTTGGGGTTCGTCAGGGCGTAGAAGCTGCGCCGGCTTTCGGGGGCGGCGAGGCGGTAGAATGAGAGGCGGCTGTTCTTGTGGGCGATGAGGCGGTCGCTCAGGAAGGTGGCGGCGAAGCCTGCTTCGGCGAGGCGGTAGGCGGTGGCCATCTGGGAGAGCTCCATCTTGACCGCGGGCTCGATGCCTGCCCGGTGGAAGAAGCGCATGGCGCGGTCGTGCAGGTTGTTGCCGCTGCGCAGCAGGATGAAGGGCTCTGCGGCAAAGTCCGTGAGGTCGACGCTCGGGCAGCCGGGGTCGAGGTGCCGCCCGGCGAGGATGTCTGCTGCCGTCAGGCGCTCGCGCTGCGCGTGGCGGGGACCGTCCCCGGGGATGGCCAGCAGGATGGTGTCGGTGAAGGCGGGCGTGCTCGCGAAGTTCTTTATGACGCAGTCGTCACAGCTGAAGGTCAGGTCAATCTCGCCCTGCTCCAGCATGTGGGCCATCGCGTGGGAACTGCCTTCGAGCAGGTTCAGGCGGATCTGCGGGAAGGCCTGGTTGAACGCGGTGAGGATACGGGGCAGGATGTAGGCGTTGATGAAGTGGCTGCTGCCGATCGTGATCTCGCCGCGCTTCAGCTCGCGGATGTCATCGAGCTGATGGCGAAGGTCCTGTTCGAGCGCCCGCGTCCGCTCGATGGCCCGGAGGTAGACGCGCCCGGCGGTGGTCAGGCTGATAGGGCGCGTGCTGCGGTCGAAGATGGGCATGCCGATCTTGTCTTCGAGCTTGCCGATCGCGATGCTCAGGGCCGGCTGGGTGATGAAGAGTGCCTGCGCGGCCTTGGAAAAGCTCTTCTGCTTGTAGACTTCATAGACGTAGCGCATGTCCTGCTGCATGGGGATTCCTTCTTTCTTCTGGCGTCTGTCTTGGATATCTCGTGCCTATTATTATATCAGATTTATCCTGATGTAAAATCTATAAATTGGAATAAATAGGGGAAATGCGGTATGCTTTGGGTAATGACGAAAGACGAAGACTTTGGATTCACGGAATCGAGGAGAGCGGAGGAATGAAGATGGAACAGAGCATCAATGCATTGCTGATGGACGAACACGATAATGTCGTGACGTGTGTCAAGGAAGTGAAGCGCGGACAGAGCGTCGCCTATCAGGACGGCGCAGCGCTCCGGACGCTCGTGGCGGAGGAGGATATCCCGTACTGCCACAAGATTGCGCTGACGGATCTCGCGGAGGGCGAGGACATCATCAAGTACGGCGAGAGCCTCGGCAAACTCGTCGCTCCCGTCAAGAAAGGCCACTGGGTCAATGATCAGAACTTGAAGAGCGTGCCGCGCGACTATGAGAGCGAGCTTGCAGGCGATGACTTCGTGATGCAGGCCAAGCAGTCAGCCGGCGCGCCGGACCTCGCGCCGTTCTCGTTCTGGGGTTACCGCCGCGCGGAGGGACGTCCGGGCGTGCGCAACCACGTCCTGATCCTGCCGACGTGCGCCTGCGGCAGTGAGTGCTGCCGCATCGTCGCGAGCCAGGTGCGCGGCGCGGTCAACATCGTCTTCAACACGGGCTGCTCGGATGTGGCGGCCAATACGGCCATGAGCCAGAAGGTGCTGACGGGCTTTGCCTGCAACCCGAATGTCTACGGCGTCGTCATCATCGGTCTCGGCTGTGAGACGGTTCCGCATGCGGCGCTGCGCGAGAAGATCCAGAAGATGACGAGCAAGCCTGTCGCTTCGTTCGGCATCCAGGAGGAGGGCGGCACGCTCAAGACGATCGAGAAGGCCGTGCGCGCCGCGCGCGATATGGCGCAGCAGGCCGGCATGCAGCAGAAGGAGCTGTTCCCCGCGTCGGAACTCCTGCTCGGCATCGAGTGCGGCGGCTCGGATGCGACGTCGGGCATCGCCTGCAATCCGGCTGTCGGCGAGCTCAGCGACATCCTCGTCGACATGGGCGCTTCTGCCATGATGAGCGAGTCCATCGAGTGGATCGGCGGCGAGCACATCCTCGCCAAGCGCGCGGCGACGCCTGAGATCCAGCGCCAGATCATCCGCGTCTGCGAGGCGTATGAGGCGCATCTCGGTGCGGCAGGCCAGGACTGCCGCGCCGGCCAGCCGACGCCTGGCAACAAGGCGGGCGGCCTCTCGACGCTTGACGAGAAGAGCCTCGGCTGCATCCGCAAGGGCGGCATGCGCCCGATTGTCGAGGTCCTCGAGCAGGCGGAGCGCCCGACGAAGCGCGGCGCGCTCGTCATGGACACGGCGGGCTACGACATCTCGTCGGTGACCTCGATGGCTGCGGCTGGCTGCCAGGTCATCATCTTCACGACGGGCCGCGGCACACCGACGGGCAATGCCATCGTGCCGGTGCTCAAGGTCACGGCCAATGCGCGCACCTACCGCTGCATGGAAGACAACATGGACGCCGACCTCAGCGCCATCGTGCGCGGCGAGAAGACCTACCAGCAGGCAGGCCGTGAGCTCGTCGATGCGATTGCTGCCACGGCCAACGGCCGCCTGACGAAAGCCGAGGCCTTCGGCTTCTCGGACATCGCGGTCGACCATGTCTGCCGCTACGTCTGAGCACCCCCTAAATTAAGACTGCTATTCATGCTTTTTCCGTATGACAGCTGCTTTGAGATAAGCATTTCTCACAGCGGCTGTCTTTTTGTATAATCAGGATAAGAAGACGGTTTCTCAGATAAAATTGAGGGAAATCCGCTATCATGAATGTAACAGATTAATAGATTGATGGAATCCAGAAAGGACACGCAGATCATGGATAAGGATAGAGAAAGCAAGAATGAAAGAGCGGCGGGGCCGAAGCTGTCGCGGCGCAAATTCCTCGCCATCTGTGCGGGGGCTGTGGTGCTGGCAGGCGGCGGCTGGGCGCTCTCGCGCACGGAGCTGGCGGGACGGCTGGCCAAGCACGCGCTCGGTGCAGCGCAGGGAAGGCCCGTCCTGCGCGATCTGCGCCAGGTCATCGCGTCGGACAATGCCCATGCGCGCACGATCATGTGGCAGGCGGATGTGAAATGGACAGATGCGGTCGTCGAGTACCGCCTGAAGGGCGCGGAGGCCATCGAGTCGAGCCCGGCTGCACGCGAGTCGTTCACGGACGACGGCGTGACGGTCGAGCTTTACACGGCAAGGCTCTGCGGACTGGAGGCGGGTCAGCCGTATGAATACCGCATCAAGGCGGACGGCCAGTGTGATGACTGGCATGCGCTGCAGACGGATGACGGCGGCGCATTCTCGGCGCTGATTTTCCCGGACTCGCAGTCGAATGACTACACGGACTGGAAGCACCTCGCGCAGGGGGCGGCAGAGCGCAATGAAGGCGCGGATTTCTTCATCAACATGGGCGACCTCGTCGACAACGGCGAGGACCACCGCCAGTGGGATGCGTGGTTCGACGCGGTCGCGGGCATCATCGACCGCATCCCCGTGGCCCCCTTGATGGGCAATCACGAGACTTACAACGAGGACTGGAAGGTCCGCGAGCCTGTGGCGTACCTGCACGAATTCGCACTGCCTGCAAACGGCAGCGAGGAGTTTGCGGGACGCTACTACTCGTTCGACTACGGCCCGGCACACTTCATCGTGCTCGACACGCAGACGGACGAGGCAGCTGACTTTCACCAGGGCCTCCTCGAGGCGCAACAGGCTTGGTTCCGCGAGGATGTCAAAAAGACCGACAAGACGTGGAAGATCGTGCTGATGCACAAGGACCCGCTGCAGTACCGCATCACGAACCGGCCGGACCGCCAGGAGGGTTTCTCAGACGAGGGGCGTGCCTGGATGCCGCTCTTTGACGAGGCGGGCATCGATGTCGTCTTCTCGGCGCACCTGCATACGTACCGCAACCGCGGCCATATCAAGAACTTCCAGCGTGATGCAAGCGGGTCGCTCTACATCCTGACGGGCGTCGCGGGCAATGTGCGCTATCCGGGGCTCTGGGTCGACCATGCGCTCGACAAGACCGTGGCGCCGCAGCCGGAGACGGACAACTATTTGACGCTCTGTGTCAAGGATGCGGGTGTGGAGATTGCCTGCTTCCTGCCCGATGGCACGGAGATCGACCACGAGACCCTGCAGAAATAAGGCAAGCCGAAACAAGAGCATTCGATAGTATGTGTGATAAATCCCATATCCACCAGACTGTCTGCATGATAAAATAAAAGTAATATGAGACAGAATGACAGGCAGTGCGAAAGGTGAGGGATAAGATGGAACGCAAACAGATCGTGCACAATGCGTATGCGGTAGTCGGACAGCTCTCCAAGGGCTATGATGGCATGATGAAGAACGAGAGCTTGCTCGGCAGGCTGGCCAACCGCTTTTTCTGGCAGCTCAGCGGCTCGCGCTATGAGTCGTTCGTCCGGCAGGCGTTCCAGGGTATCCCGAAGGGCTTTTCGGGCACGCTGCTCGAGGTGCCGGTCGGCACGGGCGTGCTCTCACTGCCGCATTACCATAGGATGAAGTCGGCGAAGATCGTCTGCCTCGACTACTCGGAGCAGATGCTGCAGCAGGCGATGACATCGCCTGCTGCGCGCGGCCTGCATCAGGTGGAGTTCGTGCGCGGCGACGTCGGCACCCTGCAGTACCTTGACGGCTCATTCGACTGCGTGCTTTCGCTCAACGGGCTGCATGCGTTCCCGAACAAGATGGCCGCATTCCATGAGACGTACCGCGTGCTCAAGAAGGGCGGCACGTTCACGGGCTGCTGCTACGTCAAGGGGCAGAACCGGATCACGGATCTCTTCGTGCAGGCGTTCTGCGTGCCGATGGGGTTCTTCACGCCGCCGTTCGATACGGCAGAGAGCCTCGAGGAGCGGCTGCGCAGCATGTACCGCGAGGTCAAGGTCACGCGGACGGGGTCGTTTGCGGGATTTGTCTGCAGGAAGTGAGTGAAAAACGAGAGGGGCTAGAGCGGGGGCGAGGGGATACCTGCCGGCTTCGTCGCTCCGCTAAAATGGTCCCCATGCGGATGCGAGAGGCATTGATGGTTCGCCGCCTGCCGCGGCGCTTTGACATCGCAGAGCCTTTGACACGGTCTGCTTGGGGACCAGCCCGGCGGGCAGTCACTGCGCTCCTGCAGGCGGCAGGCATCCCCTCGCCCTGAGCAGCGTTGTACGTTTCTAGTGTAAATAGAACAGGCTTCCATCGTAAATGATTCGATGGAAGCCTATTTTTGTGTCCTGTTAGGATTTCGTTGTGAGGGGGAAGGTCAGGGTGAAGGTGGTGCCTTTCTCGAGCTGGCTTGTTACTTCGATGGTGCCGTCGAAGAGTTCGACGAGGAATTTGACGAGGGAGAGGCCGATGCCGTTGCCGCCGGATTTGCGGGCGCGGGCTTTGTCGACGCGGTAGAAGCGGTCAAAGATGCGCGGGAGGTCGGCGGGGCCGATGCCGATGCCGTTGTCGGCGACGGTGAGCTCGAGATGGTCGGCGACCTGCCGACTCTTCAGGTGGATGGTGCCGCCCTCTGGGGTGTACTTGATGGCGTTCTCAGTCAGGTTGTAGAGGATCTGCCCGAAGAGCTCGGGGGCGGCGAGGACGTAGAGGGGGATGGGGGCGGGCTCTTCGATGAGGGTCTGCCCCTTGCTCTTTGCCTTGGCCTGCAGCTGCTCAGCGGTCTGGTGCAGGATGGTGTTGACCTCGACGGGGATGCGCTTGATCTTGGTCTTGCCGTGGGTGCTGTCGAGGCGGGCGAGCTCGAGTAGGCCTTTCATCAGACTGTTCATGCGCTGGGCCTCGCGGTAGATGATGCCGATGAAGTGGCGGCTGGCCTCGGGGTCTTTGAAATCGTCGTCTAAAAGGGTCTCGGCGAAGCCGGAGATGGAGGTCAGCGGGGTGGCGAGCTCGTGGGCGGCGTTGCTGACGAACTCGGATTGACGCTGGTGGATTTCCCTCAGCAGAGAGATGTCGTGGAAGACGGCGAGCACGAGCTCGTCGGGGCCGTCGTAGAAGGGGGCGAGGAAGACCTGGTATGTCTTGCTGCGGATGGTCAGCGTGATGGTCTGCGCCTTGCCCTGGCGGCAGACTTCCTGCGCGGTCTCGGAGAGCTCTGCGCTGCCGATGACGTGGATGCTGTGGCGGTGCAGGGCATTCCCCTGCAGCTGGAAGTCCTCTTCAGCCTGCCGGTTCGTGTCGACGATGAGGCCGCGTTCGTCGATGAGCATGATGGCGTTGTCGGTGTGGTTGAGGATCAGGCTCATCTTGTCGGCCTCGGCCTGCGACTCCTGGATCTTGGCGGAGAGGTTGCGCGTCAGCTGGTTGATGGTCTGCACGAGGGTGTCGAACTCATCACCGCTCTGCCACTGCAAGCGCTTGTGGAGGTTGCCGCTGGCGATCTCCATGGCGTCGAGGCTCAGGCAGCGGATGGGCTGGACCTGCCGGTGCGCGAGCCAGATGGCGATGATGAGCGCGGCGAGCAGCGCGAAGAAGAGGGCGGAGAGGATGACGCGCAGGCCCGTGTGGTACGACTGTTCCATCGAGACGAGTGAGGAGGATGTGCGGATGATGCCGATGAGCTGGCCGCCCCGGTAGACCGGGACCGCGACGTACATGAGGTTCTCGTGCAGTGTCTCGCTCTGCCGGATGGCGAACCCGTAGGGCTCCGTCATGGCCTGCTGGACTTCCTCGCGGTCGAGATGGTTGTTCATGGTCTGCTCCGGGTCGGCCGTGTCGCCGAGGACGGCGCCATCGGCGTCAATGACGGTCACGCGCAGGTCGGTCTTCTCGTGGAGCTCCTGCAGCGTCGTGTGGAGTCCGAAGATGTCCCTGCTGTAGAGCTGGTCCTCCAGTGATGTCTCGATGATCTTTGCGTTGAGGATCAGGGCGTTTTTCTCCTGCTGCATCGTGTAGTCGCGGAAGTAGTTGAGCAGCAGGATGCCGAGCAGTGAGAGGGAGACGAGCACGATGAGTAAAAATGAAGTGACGAGGCGCCTTGTGATCTTGGAATGGAACATAGGTACATCTTCTTTCTATTTTCTGTCCACTTTCTGTCCACTTATTTTGCGTTCTTTCTGTTTTTTTATTCGACAGAGGCGTGGCTTTTCCTTCTATGTCTCGTTTTGAGATTGATATTGTCCATTGGTGAGATACAATATCTGTACACATAGAAAAGACAGTTGCAACTATTTCACCGGTGATATAGGCTGTATCACCTTGTATACATGCGAATCCGGCGTTTTACATTCTTGACAGACATCCCGCCCTGGCGTAAACTGTAGTAGTGCTGTTATCCATGATGAGTGGACAGTGCGGATTAGGGGGATTTGTATGTCAGATGAAAACAAGACGCGGCGTCCGTATGCACCACGGATGTCGCCCCATCAGACGTACGAGGAGATCAACTCGTACGTCGTGTTCTGGGGATTATTTTTCTCGGTGCTCTTTGCTCTGGCGGTCGGCTATCTCTGCCTGAAGATCGGGCAGACGGTCGATGCCTTTGCACCGGTGTCGGTGCTGGCCATGGGCATGGCGGTACTCTTTCACCGCAGGAACGCCTTCCCGGAGACGGTCCACATCCAGGCCATCGCGAGTGCCGGTACGAATATCATCGGCGGCGCGATGTTCATCCTGCCGGCGCTCTACATCCTGAACATCGAAGATGTCTCGTTCCTCGAGATGGCCATCCCGATCGTGCTCGGCGGTGTGCTCGGCGTCTTTTTGGCGACGGTCTTCCGCCGCTACTTCTGCGAGGAGATGGACGGTGTCTACCCGTTCCCGTCGGGCAGTGCGGCGGCGGAGGTGCTCGAGTCGGATGAGGGTTCGAAGGCTCACATCATGCTCGTGAGCGGTGCGGTCGCGCTCGTCTACGACTTCGTGCTCAACTCACTCGGCTGGTGGCAGGAGCTCCTGACGACGACGACGTTCCACTGGGGCCAGGTACTGGCAGACAAGTACAAGCTCGTCTTCAGCCTCGACAACGACGCGGCGCTGCTCGGCATCGGCTACTTCACGGGCCTGCGCTATGCGGCCATCATCGCGGCTGGCTCGTTCTTCTCGTGGCTCGTCTGCATCCCGGTCGCCTATTATCTCGGCGGCGACCACACGATGGTCGTCGGCGGCGAGACGATGCTGCTCGCCAATGCACCGGTCGACGCGGTCTTCTCGCAGTACGTCCGCCACATCGGCATCGGCATGCTCGCGATGTCGGGCATCATCGGACTGCTCTCGATGTCGGGCGTCGTCGTCCGCGTCGTCAAGCGCGCTGTCGCAGACCTCTTCTCGAAGGGCGCTTCTTCCTCGGGCATGCTGCTGCGCACGCAGCAGGATCTGCCGATGACGCAGATCGTCTTCGGCAGCCTGCTCATGACCATCCTGTTTGCCGTCTTCTTCCATGTGATGTGCGCCGAGAGCCTGACGCAGACCGTCATCGCGTTTGTGCTTGTCATGCTCTTTGCGCTGATGCTCTCGGTCGTCGGCATCAGCTCGATTGCCTTCACGGGCAATGAGCCGGTCTCCGGCATGACGATTTTCATGATCATCGTCTCGGCTGTCGTCATGGGCGGCGCGGGCATGGCGGGCAAGACGGGCATCATCGCGATCCTCATGATGGCGTCCTTCCTCTGCGCGACGCTCGCCGTCTCGGGCAACTTCATGTCGGAGCTCAAGGTCGCCTACATCACGGGCGCGACGCCGAAGAAGATGCAGCAGTGGCAGCTCGTCTCCATCGTGCTCGCGGGCGTTGTCTCGGTCGGCGTCGTCTTCCTCATGCACCACGCCTACGGCTTCACGGGCGAGGGGGCGCTGGCGGCACCGCAGGCCAATGCGATGGCAGCTATCGTCAAGCCGATGATGGACGGCGGCGACGCGCCGTGGCCGCTCTACATGGCAGGCGCATTCTTCGCGGTCCTGCTCTGGATGATGAAGATCCCGCCGCTCGCCTTTGCGCTCGGCTCGTACCTGCCGATGGGCATCAACACGCCGGTCCTCGTCGGCGGCCTGATCTCGTACTTTGTCTCGCACAGCAGCGATGACGCAAAGGTCAACGCCAAGCGCCTCAGCGAGGGCAACACGGTCGCCTCGGGCTTCGTCGCGGGCGGCGCCATCGGCAGCCTCATCAGCGCGATCCTGCACATCGCGGGCATCGACTGGTTTGCCAAGGCCTGGGCCGCCTCGCCTGCCGCGACGTTTGCGGGCATCGTCGCTTATTTCGTGCTCTGCATCTTCCTCTACGCGATGGCCAAGCGCGCAGTCAAGTGATCCCGTCGTTTCCATATCGAAATCCATCGAAATAGCAGTAGAAAGTCAGCCCGGTGCGGTTCTCCGCGCCGCGGGCTGACTTTTGTGCTATACTGATAGGTATGTGTTTTGGATTATCGACTACTGAACAGTCCGAATGGAGGAATACATATGGATCAAGCGCGCCGCACGGGTATGATAGCGGCTCTGTCAACGTATATCATATGGGGTATCTTGCCGCTCTACTGGAACCTGCTCGCGCGGGCGGGGGCCAACGAGATCTTGGCGCACCGCATTGTCTGGTCGTTCTTCTTCATGGTCATCGTGCTCGTCGTGACGAGGCGCTGGCAGAGTTTTAAGGAGGACTGCCGCGCGCTCTGGCAGGACAAGAAGCGCGGCCTGATCCTCCTGCTGGCGGCTTTTATCATCAGCCTGAACTGGCTGACGTATATCTGGGCAGTCAATCACGACCATGTCATCGATACGAGCATCGGCTATTACATCAACCCGCTCATGAGTGTCATGCTGGGCATCCTCTGTTTCCGCGAGCGCGTCTCGGGGCTCAAGAAGATCAGTCTCCTGCTCGCGGCCATCGGCATCGTGCTCATGACGTACCAGCTCGGCAAGCTGCCTTGGGTGGCTGTCGTGCTGGCTGTTTCGTTCTCGGTCTACGGTGCGTTGAAGAAGCAGCTGCACCTCAACCCGTTCTCGAGCATCACGCTTGAGACGATGCTGATGATGCCGTTTGCTGTGCCGTACATCGGCATACTCATGGCGTCGCCTGTAAACCACTTCTCGCTGGCGACGCCGGACCTTGCTCTCTTTCTCATGGGGACGGGCGTGGTGACGGCGGTGCCGCTCGTGCTGTTCTCGTACGGGGCGAATCTCCTGCCACTCAATGTGCTCGGTTTCTTCCAGTACATCAGCCCGACGATTGGATTGCTGCTCGGGATTTTCTTCTTCCACGAGTCGTTCGGGATGGCGCAGATCAGCGCGCTCGGTTTCGTCTGGGCGGCAATCGTGTTGTTTACGGTGGCGGAGAGTTTGCGGGGGAGATGAGTCTGGCAAAGCGAGGCGGTCAGGAGTCAGCCTGTCTAACGCTACGCGCAGCGGGCTGAAGCTTCGCTTATAGACAGGCTGACTCCTGACCTTGGGCTCGTGTGCTAGAAGGAGCTTTCGTGTTGCTGTAAATCGAGGCGGACAGAAAGTCCCCATGCCTAACGCTACGCGCAGCAGGCTGAAGCTTCGCTTATAGGTATGGGGACTTCCTGTCCTTGAGCTTGTGTATTGGAAGATGCTTTTGAATGGCAAAATGAGACGGTGAGATGTGAGCCTTGCCTCGGTACGTTTTCGTGTCGTTAAAAAGGTAAAATGAAAGGAAAGACTCTTATGGATGAGGAAAAGAATCGATTGGCGTCGGTCGGGCGGCTTTGTGATATTGTGGCGCGGCTCAGGGGGCCGGGGGGATGTCCTTGGGATGGGGCGCAGACGCATGAGAGCCTGAAGCCTGCCTGCATCGAGGAGGCGGCGGAAGTGCTCGGCGGGATCGATATCCTGCGGGAGACGGGCCGGGCGGAGAATCTCAAGGAAGAGCTCGGCGACCTTCTGTTGCAGGTGGTCTTCCATGCGCAGCTGGCACAGGAGAAAGGCCTTTTCTCGCTGGAGGATGTCGCGCAGGCTGCGGCGGACAAGATGGTGCGCCGCCATCCGCATGTCTTCCACGAGCCGATGCTCGACGATGCGGGCAAGCCGCTGACGGGCTGGAAGGAGATCAAGGCGCAGGAGAAGAAGGGGCGCGAGTGGGAGGATGACTACCTGCCGCACGCGTTTGAGGAGGCCGCTGCTCTGATTGAGCAGGCGAAGAAGAGGAAGGGGATTTCATCATATCGTGGGCAGGAGACCCCGACCTCTTAGGTTGGTGAAGAATGCCCGCTTCCTCCCTTCAATAATAAATAATAGACTTTCAGCAAAAATATGATATAATAATTTTCGATGAAGTAATATAGATTTTAGAAAGGCAGGTGAAAAAATGTCTAACCTAACTAAAACGATAAAACTTCGTATACATGTTACTCCCGAACAAGAGACTCTGTTCCGTCAGATGACTGAACAATACCGTCAGGCTTGTAACTTCGTGTCGCAGTACATCTTCGACAACCGATTTAACATGGTCTACCAAAGTCTCAACAGAGAACTGTACAGTGACCTGCGCAGCCAGTTCGGTCTGAAATCGCAGCTGGCCCAGTCTTCTATCAAGACGACGATTGCCAGATATAAGACGGTAAAACAACAGCTCTTCCAAAATCCCTACAGATATAAGGATGAGAATGGCAACTGGCAACGCATCGCCAAGACATTGGAATGGCTTTGGAAGCCGATATTCTTTACTCGTCCGCAAGCTGATTTGGTCCGTAACCGTGACTACAGCTTCGTTGATGATGGTCAAATCCTATCGATCAACACACTCGGAAAAAGAACCAAATGTACTTTTGAGGGCGAACATTTTGCTGAATACCTCGATGGTTCCTATGACCTTGGAACAGCAAAACTGGTCGAACTCAAAGGTTTATGGTATCTCCACATTCCCGTAACCAAAGCTGTCGAAGATTTTCAGAAAGAAAACGTTCGTCACGTTGTCGGTATTGACCGTGGATTACGTTTTTTGACCGTTAGCTATGACGAGCAGGGCAAAACTGAATTCGTTTCTGGTAGGAAGATTGCCACTAAGCGTCATAAATTTCAGGAAGTCCGCCGCCAGCTCCAGTCTAAGGGTACAAAATCAGCAAGGCGTAGACTCAAAGCCATTTCTGGACGAGAGAACCGTTGGATGTCTGATGTAAACCATCGGATTTCTAAGACACTCGTTGAAAAATACGGCAAAGATACGCTGTTTGTGCTTGAAGATCTGACTGGTGTTAGCTTCGAAGCGTCCAATCTTTCAAAAACTGCGAAACAAAATTACGACCTGCGCAGCTGGGCGTTCTATCAGTTGGAGCAATTCCTGACCTATAAAGCTCATGAAAATCGTTCCGAAGTTCTGAAGGTATCTGCTAAGTATACCTCTCAACGTTGTCCCAAATGCGGTACGATCCACAAGGAAAACCGTGACCATCACAAACACTTATATCGTTGCCAGTGTGGCTACGAATCTAACGATGACCGTATCGGAGCTATGAATATCCAACTCCTCGGAACGATGTGGATTTCCGGAGATAACCATCCTCGTTACGAAAGAATAACAACTGCTTCGGAGTAAACTCCTTAGCAAAGCGGGTGTTGTCAGCCACCCGATGATGTAGGCGGATTTAGGAAGACATCTTTTCGATTTCGTTAGTACCTATGCAGTTCCGACTTACAAGCTCCCACCTCAAACGCCGAAGGCGTTAGGTGGGGGTAGTTGACCATGATACGCGATATTGTACGCGATGTGTTTTTCCTCGCGTAGCCGTCGGCTTTAGCGGAGCGCAGGGATGTGGCGATGAGGCAGGCATTACTTTTTGGTCGTGCAGGACAGCAGGGAATGGCCGGGCAACGTTGCGCCCAGCCATTCCCTGCTGTCTCCATCATTCTGGCAGGATTATGCTGCTTTCTGTTGACATCGGTGCTGGCGCCTCTTCTATCATTTGCATGGAAAACATTTGCATGGAAAAGGCGCTTTACTTTGTTCCCTCGATGCAGATCCATCCATGCTCTTCTTCGATGTGGACGGCGACAGAGCGGAAGCCTGCGGCGCGGAAGATGGCCTTGAAGGTCTCTGGCGTCGGATTGTAGAGGTGATAGTTCTTGATGTTCTCCTGGACTTCGGCGCTGAGGCCCGGATGGTCGTAGATCTCGGAGATGAGCAGGAAGGTGCCGCCCTGCTTGAGGACGCGGCGGACTTCCTTGAGGTTTTCGGGCGGATCGGGCCAGAAGTAGAAGCTCTCGACCGTCGTGATCTTGTCGAACGCATCGTCGGAAAACGGCAGTGCTTCGACCGAGCCCTCGCAGACCGTCATCTTGCCGGCGGCGATGTCGTCAGCATTCGTCTGGCGTGATGTCTCGACCGACGTCCTGGCGTAGTCGACGCCCGTCAGATGGCCGCTCTCGATGTGGCTGCTCATGCGGTGCAGGTTGGCCCCGCCGCCGCAGCCGATGTCGAGGACATCTTCGTCGCCCTGCCAGTGGAAGAAGGAGAGTCCCCAGGCCGTGAGCTCGGCGTGGCTCTCGTTCATGCGCGTGAGCATCTTTTCCCCGGCTTCTCCTGTCGGCTTTGCCGGATTGCCCGCCGTCGTGATCTTTTTCTGCTGCATCATCTCATCCTTTGTCATGTCTGTTCATCCTTTCGACCGGTATCATCGGAGTTCGTTTCAATTTGTTTGTTCTCTTTATTGTAGCGGATAGTGGGCACAAAGGCAAATCCGTGCAGCATCTTGCTTTTGGCGCGCATCCCTGCTATCCTACAAGTGAATCTGCTGAATCTGCAGTATTGTTTTGTCAAGAAAGAGTGGAGGGGTATCATGGCAGTACAGTACAGATGGGCTACGCTCGGCTGCGGCGTCATCGGTCATCAGCTCGCTGAGGCGATGCAGAGGCTCGGCGGCAATCTCTACGCCGTCGGCAACCGCACGCACGCGAAGGCCGTTCAGTTTGCCGAGCAGTACGGCATCGGCAAGGTTTACGACAAGATCGAAGACATGTTCCAGGATCCGGATGTCGACATCATCTACATCTCGACGCCGCACAACACGCATATCAAGTACCTGCGCCAGGCACTCGACGCCGGCAAGCACGTGCTCTGCGAGAAGTCCATCACGCTCAACTACTACGAGCTCGAAGAGGCGGTCAAGCTCGCGATGGAACATCACCTCGTGCTCGCCGAGGCGCAGACCATCTACCACATGCCGATCTACCGTGCGCTGCGCGAGCGCATCGACCGCGGCGACTTTGGCCCGCTGCGCCTCATGACGCTGAATTTCGGCAGTTACAAGCCGTATGATATGAAAAACCGCTTCTTCAACCGCAGCCTCGCGGGCGGCGCCATGCTCGACATCGGTGTCTATGCGCTGTCCTTCGCGCGCTGGTTCATGAGCTCCTGCCCGCAGGAAATCGCCACACAGGTTCTCTACGCGCCGACCGGTGTCGACGAGCAGGCCAGCATGCTCTTGAAGAACGAGCAGGGGGAGATGGCGACCGTCATGCTGTCGCTGCACGCCAAGCAGCCGAAGCGCGGCATGCTCTCCTTTGACAAGGCGTATGTCGAGCTCATGGAGTACCCGCGCGGCGACAGGGCCGTGATCACCTGGACGGAGGACGGCCGCAAGGAGGAGATCGTCGCAGGGGAGACGGCCAATGCGCTCTGCTATGAGATCGAGGATATGGAGCGCACCGTCGCGGGGCAGAAGGATTTCATGCATCTCGACTACACCGTCGACGTCATGGCCCTGATGACGAAAGCCCGCCAGGACTGGGGCATGCGCTATCCGGAAGAGGAATGACAAACGGTCGAGTGTGAGCAGCCATATGGAGCAAGCATATTTTCAAAAATATGCTTGCTTTTTTTGTGGTCACATGGTATGATATTCCTGTAAACGATATTAATTATCATTAGTTAAAACTAAAAACAGTAAGTTAATGGCCCGTTACGGGCATCAAAAGGAGGAGTATCTTATGTCATTGATCAACAAAGAAGTCAGCGAGTTCTCGGTGAAAGCATACCAGAATCATGAATTCCGCACCATCACGAAGGACAATCTTCTTGGCCAGTGGAGTGTATTCTTCTTCTATCCTGCCGATTTTACGTTCGTCTGTCCGACGGAGCTTGAGGATCTGGAGAATCACTACGATGCCTTCCAGAAACTCGGCTGTGAGATCTATTCCGTCTCGTGCGACACGGAGTTCGTCCACAAGGCATGGCACGACCATTCGGAGCGCATCGCCAAGATCACGTATCCGATGGTAGCCGATCCGACGCACGCCCTGGCGCGCGACTTCGAGGTGCTCATCGAGTCGGCCGGTCTTGCAGAGCGCGGGACCTTCATCATCAATCCGGAGGGGAAGATCGTCGCTTATGAGGTCAATGCGGGCAATGTCGGCCGCAATGCCGAGGAACTGCTGCGCAAGGTGCAAGCATGCCAGTTCGTCCACGAGCACGGGGACGAGGTCTGCCCGGCAAAATGGCAGCCGGGTGCAGAGACGCTGAAGCCGAGCCTTGACCTCGTGGGAGCGCTCTGATGGCGGAAGCATCCGCTAAAGCTCCTGCACGGGAGCTTTACGACGTCATCGTGATTGGCGGCGGTCCGGCAGGCCTTACGGCAGCCATCTATCTGGCGCGGGCCTGCTACCGCGTCCTGGTGATTGAAAAGGAACACTTCGGTGGCCAGATCACCATCACCGACCGCGTCGTCAACTATCCGGGCATTGCTTCCATCAGCGGAGCGGCCCTGACGGAGAACATGCGCCAGCAAGCCGAAGCTTTTGGCGCAGAATTCAAGCTGGCCGAGGTCACTGCTCTCGACATGAGCGGCGATATCAAGACCGTGCACACCACACAGGGCATACTCTCCTGCTTCGGCGTCCTGCTCGCTGCCGGAGCGCGCCCGCGCTCTGCAGGTTTTGCCGGGGAGGAAACCTTCCGCGGCCGCGGTGTCGCCTACTGTGCGACGTGTGACGGCGAATTCTTCCGCGGCAAACAGGTCTTTGTCATCGGCGGCGGCTATGCGGCGGCTGAGGAGAGCGTGTTCCTGACGAAGTACGCGTCACATGTCACCTGCCTGGTGCGCGGCGATGATTTCAGTTGTGCCAAGGCTACGGCCGATGAAGCGCGCAATCATCCGGACATCACCGTGCGGACACACACCGTCGTGGAGTCTGTCGAGGGAGATGGCCTGCTGCGCCGTCTGACCTGCCGGGATACTGAGACGGGGGAGGTCAAGACGTATGATGCGGGGAAGGACACGTTTGGCGTCTTCGTCTTTGCCGGCTATGAACCGGCGACCGAACTGGTCCGGGGCATTGCAGACCTCGATCCGAAGGGATATGTGATCACGGACGCGTCGATGAAGACATCCTGTGACGGCCTCTACGCGGCTGGCGACATCCGCATCAAACCGCTGCGCCAGTGCATCACGGCGGCTGGCGACGGAGCGCTGGCTGCGACAGAGCTTGAGCGCTACGCACTGCAGATGCAGAAGAAGACGGGCATCCGCCCGCTGCGCCCTGCTGCTGCCGTGCCGGAGGAACCTGCGGCAGAAGCCGCTTCCAGCCAGATCTTCCAGCCGGAGATCGTCAAGCAGCTGCAGACGGTCTTTGCCCGCATGGACCGCAGCCTGGAACTGCGCCTTTACCTGGATGATTCGGCCAAGAGCGGCGAGCTCGCATCGTATGTGGACGAGCTCGCGCGTCTGACGGATAAGCTCCAGGTCGTGCGCGTGCCGGCGGAGGAGGCGGCTGCCGAAGGCGAGCGCCCCTGCGTCCGCGTCTTTTGCGGCGGCGAGCCTGCCGGTATTGCGTTTCACGGCGTGCCGGGCGGCCATGAATTCACTTCCTTTGTGCTGGGACTCTACAATGCAGCAGGGCCGGGACAGGCCCTGGACGAATCGCTGCGTCAGCGTCTGCTCGACTGGGATACGCCCTGTCATCTGCGCATCTTCGTCAGCCTGTCCTGCACGCTCTGCCCGGAGCTCGTCACAGCAGCCCAGCGCCTCGCGACCCTGAATCCCAGGATTACGACGGATGTCTACGACCTCAATCTCTATCCCTCGCTGCGCGAGGCGTATCAGGTCATGAGCGTGCCGTGCTTCCTCATCAATGAGGACGGTCCTCACTTCGGTAAGAAGACGGCCGCGCAGCTGCTCGACCTGATGGAAGCGAGTCGGGCCTGAGTCCATACCCATATCCATTCCTATTTCAGAACGAGAGGCTTTCTGCCTGCCGGCTGTGCCGGAGGCAGGGGGCCTTTTTCACGTCTGTGCACATTTCGCGCTTCTTCGCGTGTTTTTATCCCTGTTTTATCGCACTCATTCGCCGTACTTCGCAAAATGTGCATTGTATAAAAATTTTTGTACTTTATTTGCGTGCCTGATTTACATTTTTTCTGTAAGTGCTATAATACAAAACAATCTCATCTGTATTTTGTATTCATATTTTACATTCAGAAAGGACGTATGCATGATGGAACAAAAGAATCCCTTTAAAATGCCAAAGGTACTCTGGTTTCAGCTGTTCCTGCTGGCACTCGGCTATGCGTTTTACTCGGCGAACCGCCTTTCTTTCGGCGTCGGCCTCAAGGCTGTTGCGGCTTCGCTGTCGCTGACCGCCGTCCAGCTCGGCACGATTGGCACCATCTTCACCCTCGGACAGGCACTCATCGATATCCCTGCCGGTTATCTCGCGGACCGGTTCGGCCGCAAGCGCATGCTGATTTTCGGCATGGTCGGCCTCGGCTGCATGACCACTTGCGTCACGACTTCGGCCAGCTTTGCTGGAGCCGCCCTGTGGCGTGTCTGCTTCGGTATTTTTGAAGGCTGCTGGAATATCGTCATGTACTCGGTAGCCGGCTCGATTTTCCCGGCCGCCCGTGCCATGCTCAACGGACTCATGATGACGTTCTACTCCATCGGCGCGTATGTCGGCCCGACGTATTACGGCTGGAGCCTGGAGCGCACGGGGGACTGGAGCGTCGGCCTGACGCACATGGGCATCGCCACCGTCATCTTCGGCCTGCTGCTGATCTTCGGCTTCAAGAGAAAATACACGGATACCTCGACGGACATCAAGCGCATTCATCTAATTGAGGCAATCCGCACGGTCGGCTTTAACAAAGTCGTCTGGCTCGGCGTACTGATCCAGATCCTCAACATCATCCCGTACTGGGGCTTTGCTTCGATGGGCCCGTACCTCTTCATGACGTATAAGGGATTCAGCCCGACAGAGGCCGGCTCCTTCTTCGGCGCCATCTACGGTATTGGCGGTCTCAGCGGCGTCGTGCTCGGCTTTTTCGCCGACCGCTTCGGCCGCAAGCCGACCATCATCTGCCTGTCCGGACTCAACGCACTCTGCGCGTTCCTGATCTTCCATGTCATCCCGCAGACCTCCGCGGTGCTCTACATCGTCGGCGGCCTCATGGGCATCGGCCTCCACGCCATCTACGTGCTCGGCTACACGATCGCCCAGGATGGCGTCAGCACGAGCCAGATCGGCCTGGCCACCGGCATCGTCGGCGCTTCGAGCTACTTCCTCTCGTTCTTCTCAGGTCCGCTCATGGGCTTCCTGACCACGACGCTCGGCCACGTCGCCGCCCTCGACATCATCGTCGTCGCCTTCGAGGCCTGCCTCTTCATCGTCGCCCTGCTCATGAAAGAGACGCAGAACCGCCATCTCCACGAAGAACACGAAGCCTGATCCATACGTCATATCGAATTAAAAGAGACGCATTCCAGCGTCTCTTTTTCTATGCCAATCCGCAGCGTCCTGTGCAGTCTGCTAAGATGTATACTGTGAAAAAAGGAGTTATTCTTGTGCGGGGAAATCGCGTTGCTCATGCGAAATTTTTGACAAAAAAATGGAATAAAAGACTTTTTTCTGGGGCAGGATAGTGTTATAATAGAAAAAATTTCAACTATTTATTATACGATAAAGGACAGGTGTAAAAGAATGGCTAGAACGGTAAATTACGAAGCGAAGATCGAAACCATCGAGGCGAAGATCCAGAAGAAAAAAGACGAGATCAAAAAGCTCAAAGCTGAGCTCGAGGAGGTCAAGGCAAAGAAGGCTCAGGCCGACTACAAGGAACTTCTCGACTACATGAGTGAACACGACATCTCCGCCGAGAAAGTGCTGGATGTCATCAAAAACTGAGTGCATGACAAAAGAAACAAGATCTAAAAAACAAGCTCTATTGTGAAGAGCTTGTTTTTTTGTAGCCGTCATCCTGCATTCGCTTCCTGGGAACTGTAAAAAAATTTTCTTTTTGACATATTGACTTTTTGACCAATATGAGTATAATAAGAATTGTAAAGAGGATAAGGGAACCGAGAGAAAGGGTCCGAGGTCCTCGATACAAATATCAAATGGTTTTGAATCGCCGCCTGATGCTCATCAGAAGGTGGCAGCAAGACGTTGAAAGGGGTTTTTGATTATGTTTGGTTTGGTTCCATTTGTTTCCAACAATGATCTTCAGAAAGAAGAGAACGTATTTGATCGCCTCATGAATGTCTTTGATGAACCGTTTATGCAGAGCTTCCATACTCCGGAATTCAAGGTTGATGTCAAAGATAACAAGGACAGCTATGACCTCACGGCTGAGCTGCCGGGCCTCAAGAAGGAAGACATCTCACTTACGTACAACAACAACTATCTGACGATTGCCACGAAGAATGAGCAGTCGAAAGACGAGAAGGACGATAAGGGCAACTACGTCCGCCGCGAGCGCAGCCAGAGCAGCATGAGCCGCTCGTTCTACATCAATGATATTGATGAGAGCAAGTGTACGGCAGAATACAAGAATGGTATCCTTTCCGTCCATATGCCGAAATCGGCCGAGAAGGCTGCAACGGGTCATACCATCAACATCAATGGCGCCGCTTAAGCCCGAGCGTGAAACTGCTTAAAGTTTGACCAACCAAACACCGCGTGCCGCGTTCAAGCGGCCGTCGGTGTTTGCTCCATATGCAAGGGACGTCTCTTAAAAGAGTCAGCGTATTGCTGGCTCTTTTTTTGTGCGCCCAAGGCATGTGTATTTTTCTAGCCATAGCTGGTGATGCAATATTTCTAGTGGTATAATAATCGTAATAAATCACAAGAGAGGTGCAGGCATGGAATACTGGGATATTTATGACAGGGAGAAGCACGTGACGGGGCGCAGGATGATCCGCAATGACTGGCACATGAAGCCGGGGGATTATCATCTGACGGTGCTGGCGCTGATCCGCGATCGGGCAGGGCGCATCCTCATCACGCAGCGCAAGGCGGATAAGGAATGGGCTCCTCTGAAATGGGAGATTCCTGGCGGCGGCGTCCGGACCGGAGAGCGTTCGGAGGAGGCGGTGCTCCGGGAGGTGGCCGAGGAAACAGGGCTTCACTTCACGATGGAGCAGGGCCGCTGCATCCACACGTACCGCAGCGACAGCCCGGCCGAGCAGAACAATTATTTCGTGGACATCTATGAATTCTGGGGCGATTTTACGCAGGCGGATGTCCGGATCCAGGACGATGAAGTCGAGGCGTTTCGCCTGGCCAGCCCGCAGGAGATCGGTGCGCTGGGGGAGCGCGGGGATTTCCTGCACTACCACCGGCTCGAGGGCTTGCTGGCTCGTCCGGGATCCTCGGGAGAAGAGGCATGACGCTCCGTGTGCCCGCTCCTGCCAGTGGGACTGCTGACTCATGGAGCGGGTGAGCGATTGAGCGCCGGCCAACCCGATTTCGGCACGTCTTTGATTTTAGTTAAGGAAATTTTCATCAACACCTTATATAATGACCTTGTCAAGAGACACGGTTCCGTGATCCCTTGCTGGGTCTTTTTTCGTGAGGAGGCATTATGATTCAGGGACGCATTCATTCCATCGAAACGTTTGGCTCCGTAGATGGGCCGGGGACGCGCTTCATCATCTTCCTGCAGGGCTGTGCGATGCGCTGCCTGTACTGCCATAACGTGGATACGTGGAACGGGCAGCGGGGCGGTGAACTGCGGACAGCAGATGAGCTGCTGGACCAGGCGGAGCGCTATCGGCCTTATTGGGGAGACGAGGGGGGCATCACAGTGAGCGGCGGCGAGCCCCTGTTGCAGATGGATTTTCTGCTGGATCTCTTCCGGAAGGCAAAGGCGCGCGGCATGCACACCTGCATCGATACGGCCGGGCAGCCCTTTACGCGCCGGGAGCCTTTTTTCGGCAAGTTCCAGGCGCTCATGGAGGTGACCGACCTCCTGCTCGTGGATATCAAGCACATCGATGCGGAGGCGCACCAGAAACTCACTGGCTGTCCCAACGACAATATCCGGGACATGTTTTGCTATCTGTCCTCCATTCACAAGCCCATCTGGGTCCGTCAGGTGCTGGTGCCGGGATGGACGGATGCGCCCGATTCGCTCCAGCGCACGCGGTCGTTCCTCGATACGCTGACGAATGTGGAGCGCGTCGAAGTGCTGCCGTATCACAACATGGGCCTCTACAAGTGGGACGAGCTCGGCATTCCCAATCAGCTCCGCGATGTGCAGCCGCCTTCGGAGGAAGACGTGCAGCAGGCGCGGGATATCCTAGGGGCCGTCTGAAGAAGAGAATTCCTAGAGAAAATGTGATGCCTGGCATGAGTCTTTGAGTGAAATCAAGGACGGGCCGCACCAAAAACGGTATGATATAAATCAACGAGAAACAAAAATGTGCATGGACACATAAACGCATCGATGTCTAGAAGAAGGAGGAAATATGATGAACGTCATGAATCGAGATGCTGCCTGGAGGAGCTTCAAGGGTGTAAAGTGGACAGATGATGTCAATGTGCGGGACTTCATCCAGAACAACTACACGCCTTATGACGGCGACGAGAGCTTCCTCGTTGGCCCTACGGAGGCGACGGACAAGCTCTGGGGCAAAGTGCAGGAGCTGCAGAAGGAAGAGCGGAAGCGGGGCGGTGTCCTGGACTGTGAGACGGAAGTCGTTTCGGGGATCACGGCGTACGGCCCGGGCTACATCGATGCATCGCTGAAGGACCTCGAGCAGATCGTCGGCCTGCAGACGGACAAGCCCCTGAAGCGCGCGTTCATGCCGTTTGGCGGCATCCGGATGGCAGAAGAGGCCGCCAAGACGTACGGCTACGAGGTCAATCCCAAATTCCACAAGATCTTTACGGAGTACCACAAGACCCACAACCAGGCGGTCTTCGATGCCTACACGCCGGAGATGCGCAGGGCGCGCCACAGCCATATCGTCACGGGCCTGCC
The DNA here is from genome assembly GCF_928722185.1 of Mitsuokella jalaludinii. NCBI lineage: Bacteria > Bacillati > Bacillota > Negativicutes > Selenomonadales > Selenomonadaceae > Mitsuokella > Mitsuokella jalaludinii. Next base: position 488,643 of record NZ_CAKMXA010000001.1, on the reverse strand, counting down.
GGATACGTACGGACGCGGCCGCATCGTCGGCGATTACCGCCGCGTGGCGCTCTACGGCATCGATTTCCTCATCGAGAAGAAGAGTGAGGACCTCGCAAACTGCGGCTGCGGTGTCATGACGGACGACATCATCCGCCAGCGCGAGGAGCTCGCCGAACAGATCCGGGCCTTGAAGCAGATGAAGGAGATGGCCAAGGCCTACGGCTACGACATCTCGAATCCGGCCAAGAATGCCAAAGAGGCCGTCCAGTGGCTCTACTTCGGCTATCTGGCAGCCATCAAGACGCAGAATGGCGCCGCCATGAGTGTCGGCCGCATCTCCACGTTCCTCGACATCTACATCAGCCGTGACCTCGCGGAGGGAACGCTGACAGAGACGCAGGCACAGGAGCTCATCGATCACCTGACGCTGAAGTTCCGCATGGTGAAGTTTGCCCGCATCCCGTCGTACAACCAGCTCTTCTCCGGCGACCCGGTCTGGGCGACGCTTGAGATGGCCGGCGTCGGCATGGATGGCCGTCACATGGTCACGCGCACGGACTACCGCTTCCTGCACACGCTCGAGAACATGGGCCCGTCCCCGGAGCCGAATCTGACGGTGCTCTATTCGCCTGCCCTGCCCGCAGCCTTCAAGAAGTATGCCGCCCGCATCTCCATCGAGACATCCTCGATCCAGTACGAGAACGACGATGTCATGAAGCCGGTCTGGGGCGACGACTACAGCATTTGCTGCTGCGTTTCGGCCACGCAGACGGGCAAGGAGATGCAGTTCTTTGGAGCGCGCGCCAACCTTGCCAAATGCCTGCTCTACGCCATCAATGGCGGCAAGGACGAAAAATTCCTGACAAAGGACGGCAAACACATGCAGGTGGGGCCGGAGTACATGCCCATCACGTCAGACGTGCTCGACTACGATGAGGTCCTGCATCGCTTCGATCAGATGATGGACTGGCTGGCCGGACTCTACGTGAATATCCTGAACCTCATCCAGTACATGCACGACAAATACTACTATGAGGCAGCTGAGATGGCCCTGATCGACACGGACGTGCGCCGGACCTTCGCCACGGGCATTGCCGGGTTCTCTCATGTCGTCGATTCCCTCTGCGCGATCAAGTACGCCAAGGTCTCCACAATCCGCGACGAATCTGGCCTGGTCGTCGACTACAAGGTCGAAGGCGACTTCCCGAAATACGGCAACGACGATCCGCGCGCTGACAAGATTGCCGTCTGGCTCCTCAAGACCTTCATGACGAAACTGCGCAAGCATCACACGTACCGCAACTCTGAAGCCACGACGTCCATCCTGACCATCACGTCCAACGTCGTGTACGGCAGCGCCACGGGCGCACTGCCGGACGGACGCAAGGCCGGCGCACCGTTCGCGCCGGGCGCAAATCCGTCGTACGGTGCGGAGCAGAACGGCCTGCTGGCCTCCCTGAACTCCGTTGCGAAGCTCCCGTACGAGTACGCACTCGACGGCATCTCGAACACGCAGACCATCGCGCCGGAAACGCTCGGCCATACCGAATCAGACCGCGTGGACACGCTCGTGCGCGTGATGGACGGCTATTTCAAACAGGGCGCCCATCACCTGAACGTCAACGTCTTCGGCGTGGACAAGCTCATCGACTGCATGGAGCACCCCGAAAAGCCGGAATACGCGAACTTCACCATCCGCGTCTCGGGCTACGCCGTCAAATTCATCGACCTGACCCGTCAGCAGCAGCTCGACGTCATCTCCCGCCGCGCCCATCAGAAGATGTGAGCGCATCGAGAGACATCTCATATCCATAAAATTCCCTCGCAACAAAAGGCATTTACTGTCTGGCCGTTACGAGGGAATTTTTGCTATAATGACAAGGAGAGCCGTTCATCATGACACAAGGGGGAAGAAAAATGGACCGTTTAGAAGAAATCCTGGCTGCCAACAAGGCATTTGTGGCCCATGGCAAGCATGACTATACAGAAGAGGATATTGCCGCGAGCAAGCTGCCGAAGAAGAAAATGGCGATTTTCACCTGCATGGACACGAGGCTGACGGAGATCCTCGAGCCGGCCATGGGCATCCAGCGCGGCGATGCCAAAATCATCCGCACGGTCGGCAACTACCTCACCGGCGAATTTGATGCGGTCATCCGCAGCCTGATGGTGGCTATCTATGAACTCGGCGTCGAGGAGATCTTTGTCGTCGGGCATTACGAGTGCGGCATGGCCAAGACAACGGCAGACAGCCTCGCCGCTGCGATGCGCGCGCATGGCGTGAGTGAGGGCGCCATTGCCAAGATCCATGGCGAACTCGAGACGTGGGCCAACGCGTTCCGCGATCCTGTCGAGAATGTCAAGGATGCTGTGGCCAAGATAGCCGGCAACCCGTACATCCCGAAGAACATTAAGGTACACGGCCTGATGATCCATCCCCGCACCGGGAAGCTCAATGTCATCCAGACGGCAGCAGACAAGCCCGTGTCTGGGGAGGCGGCAGGGCAGGAACCATCTTCAAAGCAGCAGTGGCTTGACTGGACCGTGAAGATCCAGAGCCTGGCACAGGCTGGTCTTCATTATGGGCGGGACCGGTTTGACCTTGAGCGCTATCAGGAACTGCGCGATATTGCCGCCGCAATGATGGCAGCGCAGGCAGATCTGCCGCTCGCAAAAGTCAAAGATCTCTTCTGCAATGAGACGGGCTATCAGACGCCCAAGATCGATACGCGCGCGGCCATTTTCCAGGAGGACAAAATCTTGCTCGTTCACGAAAGCACGGGGAAATGGTCTCTGCCCGGCGGCTGGTGTGATGTCGATCAGTCGGTCGCGGATAATACCGTCAAAGAAGTCAAGGAGGAGGCCGGCCTCGATGTCGCCATCACCCGCGTCATCGCCATCGACGACTGGCGCAGACACAACCGATGCAACAATCCCTACGGGATTATCAAGATTTTCGCTCTCTGCAAAGTCCTAGGCGGCTCCTTTCAGCCCAATATCGAGACCACCGAAGCGGCGTATTTTTCCGAGCAGGAACTGCCGCAAAACATCGCCCTCGAGAAAAACAGCCTCGACCAGATTCACCGCTGCTTCGCCGCACATCGTACGCCGGACTGGAAGACCACGATGGACTAAAACGCAGTGAATGTACACCCGCTGCTGGGGGGTGACCTGCAGTTCGGTATCCACAAAGCAGTAAAGACGATCAAGGGTAAAACGTCGAGGATACTTCGGCAGGAATTTCATTTATTTTTGCATTTCGAAAGGCTTCTTCCATGTCGGCTGCACAGGAAAGGTAACACACATTATAACGACAACTGGTTTATCTGGCAATGCAATCTGCCTCAACTACACTAAATATAAAAAGGAAGTTGCTTCTGTAGCAGCTTCCTTTTTGTTTTATCGTTTCAAGTGACGGATGGAATCATGATAGCCTGCAAGGAAGTCGGCAACATAAAATCACGTTAGTCACACAAAATAACCGTAAGGATTATCATCGAATGTTCAGCCATACACGAGATTACTTACACATTACTTCCGATAAGTATAAATTATCGGAAGTTTTATTTTAACCTAAAATCCTGGGAAAAACCGGCGGAAATCTATCCGCATCACCTTAAGTAATACCATATATATTACCATAAATACTTTGTAATACTTAGGTATGTATGGCAATACTTAAGTATTAAAAAAATGATTTCCCCTGCCGCTTGAGCGAATATGATTGCTCGGTGCTTTCTCGTAGGCGGTTTTCGATACAAGAAAGCCCCGCAGGATCGATGGTATTCGGTCATGCGGGGTTTGATTTAGGACTGTTGTCCGGATAATCCGGAGTTTCTTTTGTGCGGCAGCTGTCTGGCGGCCTGGCGGCCTGCTCTTGATGTAATGACGATAATGCTATCTGTTTATAGCATGTTATCGTATGCGATTGCATCGGCAGTGCCATCTTCTCACTTGCTGCAGGAATCGTGCTTTTATCAGCACGGTTCTCCTGCTTTGAAGCGGGCCATCATCTCGTTTGTGAGGCTCCAGTCGTCTGGCTGCAGGATGACGTCTTCTGGCTTTGCCCAGAAGGCGCGGCTGAGCTCTTCGCGGTCCATCTGGATGGTGTCGTCGCCGTCGAGGTCGCAGTAGAATCCGGCGAGGATGTCGGCGGCGCTGCCCCACGGCTGGGATTTGTAATAGCGGATGTTCTTGACCTTGAGGCCGACTTCTTCGGCGACTTCACGCTCGACCGTCTCTTCGAATGTCTCGCCGATCTCGGTGAAGCCTGCTATGAGCGCGTAGACGGTTGTGTCGCTGTGGCTTGCAGCGTAGCGCGTCAAAAGGATCTTTCCATTGTGCAGGACGCCGACGATGATGGCCGGGTTGATGCGCGGATAGATGACATGGTTGCACTTGGAGCAGCGCAGGGCGCGCTCTTTTGTGTCGAGGACGGTCGGCTGGCCGCAGACGCCGCAGAAGCGGTTCGTGTGGTACCAGCCGTAGAGGTGCAGGGCCGTGTAGAAGGCGTAGAAGCTCGGCAGCTTTGCCTCCTTGTTCTGACGGATGTTCTTGATGGGCTCGAAGGCAAAATCTGCCGGGATGACTGGTCTTTTTTCGCTGAGCAGCAGGAAGAATGCCTTCTTGCCGATCGTGAAGAGGTAGACGCAGCCGTCAGGGCGGCCGAGCTGGGCAAACGTCGGGAAGAGCTTTCCTTCATCCTGGCGCACAAGTACCGTGCGCGCGTCGAAGACGAATACGACGCTGTCATCCATCGGCTCAGCCGACGGCTTGTACTGGTTGTCGAGTTTCTTTGGTGCAATATCCTGGATCATGGGGATTCCTTTCTGTGACACTGTAGCTCTGTGCCCTATCCTGAGGCTCTGCGTTGTCCGGTGCGCGTACATGACGCATGCGGATGCCCGAGTCCCTCGCGTAAAATGTGTGTCAGGGCTGACGTTATACCAGATACCAGCTGCGCCCGCGCTCTTCTGCCGGTGTCGTCGGCGCTGAGTGGCCCGAGAGCAGCAAGGTGTCGTCGGGCAGTGTCAGGATGCGCTCGCGGATGCCGCGCAGCAGTGCCTCTTCATCGCCGCCGTACATGTCGGTGCGGCCGTAGCTGCCCTGGAAGATGGAATCGCCGACAAAGGCGGCCCCATCCTCTTTCGTGTAATAGATGACGCCGTCTGCTGTGTGGCCTGGCAGGTCGAGAAGCTCCAGCTGGAAGGACGGCTTCTCTTTGAGCGCGATGACAGCATGGTCTGCGAGATACGTGACATCCTTGAGCACGATGGGGTCCTCGGTCTGAGAAGAGAGGTTCCAGACGGGGTTCTCGGCGTAGAGCATCCCCTTCTCGCCCATATACACGGGGATCTGGAGTACCGCCTGCAGTTCGTTGACGGCGCCGATGTGGTCGAAATGGCCATGCGTCAGCAGGATGGCCTCAATGGTCAGGTCCTTCTCGCGGATGAGCTCGAGCAGTTTACCCGCCTGTGCGCCGGGGTCTATGAGGAAGCCGTGCTTCGTCTCATTGTCGGCGTAGATGTAGGCGTTGGTCGGGATGTACTTCGTGACAGTTGCCTGCAAGATCATGGGAGACTCTCCTTTCTGTTGTTTGTTGCCCGCTTCAGCAGATGGCGCTCAGTCAAGGCCGTAGACTGCATTGAGCATGGCCGTACCGCTCGTCGTGCGGAAGACTTTCTCGCGGAAGGTTTTGCATGCTTTGGCGGAAAGTTCATCCTCGTAGGCGTTGACGAGGAAGTCGGCTTCGAGCAGCAGTTGGTAGTCTGCCCCATCGACATCTTTATAGGTGTGATGATGGCCGATGAGGTAGCAGATGCGCTCGATCATGGCGTCCGGAATGCCAGAGACTTCTTCGAGCAGCTTGCGCGCAGGTGCTGGCCCCTCTTTTTCCTGGTAGATGCCTGCAGCGCTCCTGTACTTCGCCTCAGCGGCATGGATGCCGATGTCGTGCAGGATGGCGGCGAGCTCGAGCGTCTGCTGGACCTCTGCGCGCAGTCCTTCCTGGCGGCCGAGCAGGGCGGCATAGGTGTAGACTTTGAGGAAGTGCTGGATGCGCTTGGCATCACCGGCGTCAAAGGTGATCATCGCCTGCAGAACTTCATCGCGCTTCTTGGCAAAAGTTTCTTCTGTCATGGGTGTTCCTCTCTCCGGCTTTACAGTCGGCTCGATTTCATGGTATATCCGTTGCATCAGTGAACTGCGGCAGTGGCCTGCGAAAGCGCAGGGTCAGCTGTTGTCTCGCTGTCAGCTACTGCTTTTGCGGCCTCTTCTTCCTGCTCGAAGCCGTAGTCGAGCAGAGCGGCGGCTTCACTGAAGCGCGTCTCGTCGTCGTCGGAATGCATGACGACGGCGATGAGCTCTTTGTCACCGCGCTTGGCCGCGGCGCTCAGGCAGCCGCGTGCGGCGCTTGTCCAGCCCGTCTTGATGCCCGTGCAGCCCGGATACGATTCGAGCAGCTCATTCGTGTTGCGACAATATGTCTTGTGGCCCTGCGGCGCGATGTAGTAGATGTTCTTTGCCTTCGTGCCGACAATCTGGCGGAAGGCGTCGTTGTGCATGGCGTAGGCGGCAATCTTGGCCATGTCGCGCGCTGTCGAGTAGTGGTTGGCGTCCGGCATGCCGTTCATGTTGACGAAATGCGTGTTGACGGCACCGATTGCCTGCGCCTTCTCATTCATCATCGCGGCGAAGGTGGCTTCATCTCCGCCGACTGCCTCCCCGACGGCCGTCGCTGCGCCGTTGTCAGAGATCATCATCATCTGCTGCAGGATGTCGGCCATGCGCAGGGTGTAGCCCGGATAGAGGCGCGTGCACTCGACATCGGCTGCATAGCGGCTGACGGTGACGAGCTGGTCGGGACTGCTCGTCTCAAGCGCGAGGATGCAGGTCATCATCTTCGTCATGCTGGCCGGGTATTCGCGCTTGTCAGCGTTCTTCTCATAGAGCACCTGCCCCGTCGCCTCGTCGATGACGATGGCGGCGTCTGCCGTGATGTCCGGCGCCGCGGCCATGGCAACGGCCGACCAGACGAGCAGCAGCACGAGGCTCAGCAGTGCGGTATAGATTCGTTTACAAGATTTCAAGATGTTCATGCTCCAATCCGTCCCCCTCTTTCGGCAATTCCAGGCAAGATGCCGCCAGGGACTCTTCCTGCATTATAGCTTCATCGTCTGGCATCGTCAAATTTTTCCCAATCCCTTTGAAGACATTTTGAAGACTTTCCGACCCCTTCGCATTCATGGCTCTCAGGATGACTCACCCATGCGGCTGGCTCCTCGATTTCCGCTAATATTCATAAAACTCTTTTTTTTCGAACATACATATGCTATAATAGAGAACAGAACGAAACAAATGGACTGATGACGCAATCGGATAGATAAGGGGGATGTATTATGCGCAAGACGAGCAAATCAAGTGACCGCCAGAAAGAGATTTTCCAGTTCATCAAGGCTTTCCTGCTCGAGAAGGGCTATCCGCCTTCCGTAAGGGAAATCGGCGAGGCTGTCGGGCTCAAGTCGAGCTCAACGGTCCACAGTTACTTGTCGCGCCTCGAGGCCAATGGCATGATCAAGCGCGACCCGACGAAGCCGCGCGCTATCGATATCCTCGACGAGCGCCCGTGGCGCCAGAATGTGCCGGTGCCGATGCTCATCGGCATCCACAAGGGTGCGGCACTCTTTGACGAGAAGAATTTCAGCGACGTCTACTCCTTCCCGCAGGAACTGCTCGCTACCCACAAGAAGACGTACCTCGTGCGCATGCCGGATGATGGCCTGCGGGAAGCGGGCATCGCAGAGGGTGACTTTCTCTTCATCACGCCGCAGGAATTTGCCAATGACTTCGACCTTGTCGTCGCAGAAGTGGACAGGCGCTCAACCGTGCGCTACTTCCGCCAGGACCAGAAAGGGACCTACCTCCTGAAGAGCCGCGAGGAAGAGGCAGAGCCGTGCCCAAGCGTGGTCACGGTCCTCGCCCGCGTGATCAGTGTCTACCATAAGATCTGAATCAGGATTGCTCTGCAGTGCGGGACGAACAGGCAGACAAAAATAACGATAACAATATAACAACATGACAACAAAAAACGGCGTCTGTCCGAGCGTGTATGTTCTCGGGCAGACGCCGTTTGATATTGCCGTATCGTATCTCTGTGTCAATCCGTTTCGTCGAGGTCAAGGACGGCCTGTGCGGCGCCCATGATGCCGATGATGGCGTGCTCGAAGGTCAGGCCACCCTGCAGGTAGACGTTGTAGGGTGCGCGCAGCGGGCCGTCGGCACTGAACTCGATGGAAGCGCCCTGCACGAAGGTGCCTGCCGCCATGATGATCTTGTCGGCGTAGCCCGGCATGTCCCACGGCTCCGGGGCGGCGAAGGAGTCGACCGGCGAGTACTTCTGGATGCCGCCGCAGAAGGCGATGAGCTTGTCGGCGCTGCCGAGCTCGATGGCCTGGATGATGTCGCCGCGCACGTCCGTCGGCAGCGGCAGCGTCTTGTAGCCGAGCTTGGCGAACATGCCCGCTGCGAAGATCGCGCCCTTGATGGCCTGTGAGACGACGTGCGGCGCGAGGAAGAGGCCCTGGAACAGCAGGCGGTTGTTCGAGAGGCTCGCGCCGAGCTCGTCGCCCATGCCCGGTGCCGTCAGGCGGTACGAGGCGAGCTCGACGAGGTCGTCGCGGCCGACGATGTAGCCGCCGGTCGGCGCGATGCCGCCTCCTGGATTCTTGATGAGGGAGCCCGCCATGATGTCGGCCCCTGCCTGCGTCGGCTCTTCGTAGTCGACGAACTCGCCGTAGCAGTTGTCGACGAAGCAGATGCAGTCGGGCTTGATGCGGTGGACTTCCGTTGTGATGGCGCGGATGTCCTCGATGGAGAGCGGGCTGCGCATGCTGTAGCCGCGCGAGCGCTGGATCTCGACCATCTTCGTCTTGTCGGTGATGACGTCCTTGATGTGCGCCATGTCGACTTTGCCCGCGACCATCGGCAGCTCGTTGTAGAGCACACCGAATTCCTTGAGGGAGCCGGGGCTCGGGTTGTCGTAGCCGATGACCGTCTGCATCGTGTCGTACGGCTTGCCCGTCAGCGAGACGAGCTCGTCGCCGGGGCGCAGGATGCCGAAGAGCACCGTCGCTAGCGCGTGCGTGCCCGAGACGAACTGCGTGCGCACGAGCGCGCGCTCTGCGCCGAAGATCTTCGCGTAGAGCTCTTCGAGCTTGCCGCGGCCGATGTCGTCGTAGGCATAGCCCGTCGTCGTGTTGAAGTGGGCGTCGGAGACGCGGCACTCGCGCATGGCATCGAGTACCTTCAGCGTGTTGGCCTCGGCCACATCCTCGATGTGCGCAAAGAGCGGTTCGGATTCCTTGAGGACCTCGCGCTTGAGATCCGTGATTTTCTTGGAAAATGACATGGAAATACTTACCTCACAGTCTATTACAGTTATTCATTGTCGGGGTGGACTTCATAGGGCTCGAAGCGCGCCCGCTTCGAGGCGGGCAGGCTGACCTTGACGAGTGTGCCCGCTTCCGTGTAGTCTGTCTCGCGGACGGCGTGGAGATCGTGCAGCTCCGTCAGCAGCCGTCCTTTGGCAAAGGGAATCAGGAGTTCCATCCGGACTTGCTGCTCAGAGAAGAATCGTTCGATGAGCCGCTGGAGCTCGTCGAGGTTGGCGCCCGTCTGAGCGGAGACGCAGATGCCCTCGCGGCCGTGCAGCATCATGGCCTCCTGCGCTGGCGTCAGTCCCTCCCCTGCCCGCTCGTCCGTCTCGGTGCCGGACGCTTTGAGGCGGTCGGCCTTGTTGAAGACGTAGAGCGTCGGCTTTGAGACGGCATCGAGCTCCTTGAGAACCTCGACGACTGACTCGATCTGCTGCTCGTAGTTCTCGTTGCTGCAGTCGACGACGTGCAGCAGGAGGTCGGCTTCCTGCACCTCCTCGAGTGTCGCGCGGAAGGCCTTGACGAGCGTGTGCGGCAGCTTCTGGATGAAGCCGACGGTGTCGGTCAGGAGGATTTCCTGCTTCTCGGGCAGGATGAGGTGGCGCGTCGTCGGGTCGAGTGTCGCGAAGAGCTTGTCCTCGGCAAAGACTTCCGAGCCCGTGAGTCGGTTCAAGAGTGTCGACTTGCCCGCGTTAGTGTAGCCGACGAGGGCGACGAGCGGGATGCGCGAGAGCTTGCGGCGGCGACGGTGCAGGTGGCGGTTCTTCTGCACGGCATCGATCTGGGACTCGAGGTCGTGGATGCGCGCGTAGATGCGGCGTCGGTCGACTTCGAGCTTCGTCTCGCCGGGGCCGCGCGTGCCGATGCCGCCTCCGAGGCGCGAGAGCACGAGGCCCTGGCCGCCGAGGCGCGGCAGGTTGTACTGGAGCTGTGCGAGCTCGACCTGCAGCTTGCCCTCTTTCGTGCGGGCGCGCTGCGCGAAGATGTCGAGGATCAGCGCCGTGCGGTCGATGACCTTGATGCCGAGCATCTGCTCGAGGTTGTGCTGTTGTGACGGAGTGAGCTCGTCGTCGAGGATCAGGAGTGTCGCGTCGCGGTTCTGGACTTCCATGGCGATCTCGGCGACCTTGCCGCGCCCGAGGAAGAAGGCGGCGTCGGGCTTCTCGCGGCGCTGGATGAAGGTGCCGACGATGGTGGCGCCCGCCGTGTCGGCGAGGCGCGCGAGCTCGGCCATCGACTCGTCGACGGGCCAGAGCGTCCTGCCGCAGTCGAGTCCGGCGAGCAGGGCGCGCTCTTCCTCATCTTCGGTCGACTTCGTGCTGCGCGCGCTGAGCTTCTTGTTGATCGTCGTGATGAGATACGTCAGGTTGATTGTGTGCAGGGCGCGCTCCGGCAGCGGGCCGACGCTGCTGAGCTGCTCCGTGCCGTCCTCAGCGCAGTCGCCGGTGAAGAAGCCGAGCGAGCCGACAATCTCCCCCGCCTTGTCTGCGCGAAAGCCGATGGCTGCCATGCAGTCGAAGCGCAGGCGGCGCAGCGACGAGAAGTCGGGCTCACTGAGGCGCGTGTCGCCGCTCGGATGCGTGTGGATACAGCGGATGCCCGTGAGCTTGCCCTCGGCGCGGCGCGACTTGAACTCCGGCAAGTCGACCGTGTCGGTGTCGCCGACCGACACCTGCAGGACCTTGCCCCGGCGGTTCAGGTAGACGGCGACCTCGCGGCCGAGCAGCTCCGTGACCTCGAGCATCTCTGCATTGAGTTCGTGCGTCGAGAGCTGGCCAATCGGCACAGTCAGCTCGTAGAGCGCCTCGAGACGCTTGACGATATACTGTTTGATGTTCTGGATCTCTCCATTGATCTGCATAGGACACCTCATGGGTCAACCGCGGTTGACGATATTCGATATGTGCTTGAGCGTGATAGAAAGCGTGCCGTCCTCATTGTTGTTGAACTCGACGAACTCTGTATTGTCGAAGTAGTCCGTCGGGATGGTCAGCTCGATGCCCGTGTCGGTCTTGAGCTTGTGGCGGCTGACCTTCTTGAGCGTCGCCTCCGGGTCCATCTGGACGGGCTCTGTGATGCCCGCATCGCGGATGGCCGTGTCGAGCTCCTGCTGCATGGCGGGATTGTCCTGGAAGATCTCCTTGCCCGCCTCCTGCAGGTCGAGCTCCGCGCCCTTCTGCATCGTCTCGGCCACGTAGCTCTTGACGGCGGCTTCGGCCATGACCTTGTCCTGGCCGAACGACTCGGCGACCTGGGCGGCCGCCTTGCTGAGGTTCTTCATCGCTTCCTTCGGCGAGGGCGTCAGACTGCACTCGAGCAGGACTTCCGGCAGCACGAAGACGGCGTCGCCGTCGAGCGTGTACTTCTTGGCTGCCGTCTTGATGGCCTTCGTCCGGCCGTTGATGAAGGCGAACTCGTCGATCTTCTGCGAGAGGTTCGGCATGATGGAATAGTGGTTGATGATCTCGTTCTGGATGCCGTCCTCCGTCTGGTTGACCTGGTGCGTGAAGCCGATGTGGCTGTTGCTGCGCAGGATGACGAGGTACGGCACCTCGTCGATGCTCGCCTGTGCGACGATGACATCGGATGCGGGCATCTCCTCGGCGTGTGTCAGGGCGTCGTCGAGTGTCTTGGCAATCGCCTTGCTTAGGGCGACGAAGTCGAGCGTTCCCGACTCGTAATCCTGCAGCTCTTTGAGGAAGGCGCTGTCCTCGCAGAAAGTGCCTGGCTTGGCGTCCTGGCTGCCCCAGGCGCGCTCGACGTGCTTCAAGAGCCACGTCTCGACGCTGTCCTTGACAGGAAGCTCCGCATCCGAATAGACCGTCACACCAGAATGGAAGTCGAGGATGTGAAGGATGGCCTTCTCGATGATGATCATGATTGTTCCTCCCCTGTGCACGGTCCTTCAGCGGATGCCTTTGCCTTTTTCGCAGCATCTTCTGCCTCGGCGCGGCGTCGGACTTCCTGCAGGCGCGGCACGAGGTAGGTCTGCAGGCGCTCCTCGAGCTCCGGCAGGGTATTCGAGTCGAAGTCGTAGTTGACGTCCGGGATATTCCAGATGCGGGCCTCGCTGAAGAACTCATCGCGGTAGATGTTGAAGTAGACCGTCACGCTACTCTCGAGCGCGAAGTCGACGTAGTCGATGATGATGTACGAGCCGTTGTTGATCTTGACGGGATAGGCGGGCCGGATGAAGAGCGAGAAGCCCTCGAGCGTCTCTGGCAGTTCATTGCCCGTCTTCCACGTGAGGATCTCCTTGGCGCGCACGATGCTCGAGATGCTGGCCGGGTCAAACGTCTCGAGTTCCGCGAGCAGGGACTCGAGCTGCGCTTTGAGCAATGCTTCAAAGACGGCAAAGTCCGCCGTGATGAACTCGATGCGGCAGAGCTCGATGAGCCCGATCTTGATGCGCAGCTTGTACTCGTGCGTCTCCTCGTGGAAATACGCCGTCGCGCTCTTGTGCAGCGATTCGCTCTCATACGTGAAGATGTCGTAGCAGTCGCCGAGCGGCTCCTCGATGCGGCGCAGCGCGAAGCCATGCCAGCTGTCCGGCAGCTTCTCCAGGTATTCCCAGCCGTCGAGCTCCTGTCGCACCTTCTCGATTGTCTCTTCTTTCATCTGCACACCCCTCTCGTTTCCCAAGATACTGTTTCGGCCTTATCAGCAATACTTTATTATAACAGTCCTCTGCGCTCGTTTCAACTGCGGCAAGGCTTTCGCGCCATGTTGTAAGTTTTATATTGACAAGTGAGAATGATTATACTATACTAATCATAAATCAAGGATATCGTCTGTATGAATGCTACGATATCACAGCACAAGAAGAATCAAGAGAAAAGAGGAGAAACACCATGGGTATCCAGGAATCGCTGGCCAAGCGCCGCACGTACTACAACATCAACAAGGAACTGCCGGTCGCAGAGGAAGAAGTCGTCGCGCTCGTCGAGAACACGACGGAGCTCGTGCCGGATGCGTTCAACATGAAGAGTGCCCGCGTGATTGTCGTGACGAAAGCAAAGCAGGATGAACTCTGGGACGCCATCTACGAGGCTTTCGGCGGCAAGGTCGCCCGCGAGAAGATTGATAGCTTCAAGGCGGGCTACGGCACGCTGCTCTACTTCTACGACGAGGACGTCGTCAAGGGCCTCCAGGAGCAGTTCCCGCTCTATGCGGCAAACTTCCCGATCTGGGCACAGCAGGCCAACGGCATGCTGCAGATCAGTATCTGGACGGCACTGCGCGAGCTCAACATCGGCGCCAACCTCCAGCACTACAACCCCGTCATCGACGAGACGGTCAAGAAGATGTTCTCGGTGCCGGATTCCTGGAAGCTCATCGCCCAGATGCCGTTCGGTGGCATCGCCGCTGAGCCGCAGGCAAAGGACAAGGAAGACATCAAGGCCCGCGTCAAGGTCTTTGGCTGAGTCCTGTATCTTCATGATCTTCATAGGAACAAGCAATAAAAAGCTCCGCAGCATGCGTATCGCTGCGGAGCTTTTTGTTGAGAGAACGGCGCCAGTCGGCTCATGTTTCCGTGCCAGCCGACTGCTTCCCACTGCCGCTCTCATAGATAGGTCCGTTCGCCCTTAGGACCCACCTCTTATCTAGGCCCAACAAGAAAGGAGACTGTAAGGATTGCGGTAATCCTTACAGTCTTTACTATAACAGAGATTGCTCAGAAAATCAAGAGCAATATGGATAGAATCGAAAGAATACAGTTGTAAACAATCGCGAATCAAATGTCCGACTGCCCGACGAGTGCCATAAGGCCTGCTTCATCGAGGATGGCGATGCCGAGGGCGGTCGCCTTCTGCAGTTTGCTGCCGGCCGCCTCGCCGGCGACGAGATAGTCTGTCTTCTTGGAGACAGAGCCTGCGATGCGCCCGCCGTGGCTCTCGATGAGCGCGGCAGCATCTTTGCGACTCAGGCTCGGCAGCGTGCCCGTGATGACGAAGGTCTTGCCGGCGAGCTTCTCGTCGACGAGGCCCGTGTTCTCGAGCGTGAAATTGACGCCCGAGGCGCGGAAGGATTCGAGAATCTTCTGGCTGGCTGGATCGCGGAAATACTGCACGATGGCCCTCGCGCTGATCTCGCCCATGTCGCGGACCGCGAGGATCTCCTCTTCGGAGGCCTTGGCCAGCGCATCGATGGAGCCAAAGTGCAGCATGAGCTCGCGGGCGGCCGTGCGGCCGATGCCCGGGATGCCGAGTCCCGTCAGCAGGCGCTGCGGCTCATTCTTTTTGCTCGCCTCGATGGCCGTGAGGACCTTGTCGGTGTTCTTCTCCTTGCCGATGATGCCCTTCTCGATGAGTTCTTCGCGCCTGTCTGCCAGGTGATAGAGGTCGGCAATCGTCGTGATGCAGCCTTCTTCGATCAAGCTGTGGATGGCCGCCTCGCCGAGGCCTTTGATGTCCATGGCCGTGCGGCCGACGAAATTGAGGATGTGGCTCTCGAGCTGGGCCGGGCAGCTCGGATTCTGGCACTTGATGTCAGAGGTGTCCGGCTCGCGCACGGCGGGCGCGCCGCAGACGGGGCAAGTCGTGCCGATGACAAAGGGCTCTGCGCCAGCTGGACGCTTCTCCTTGACGACTTCCTTGACCTTCGGGATGATTTCGCCCGACTTGTAGACGCGCACCGTGTCACCGATGCGCACATCGAGGTTGTCGATGAAGTCCTGGTTGTGCAGCGTCGCGCGCTCGACTGTCGTGCCGCAGAGCCGGATCGGGTCGAAGACGGCCGTCGGCGTGATGCGCCCCGTGCGGCCGACGGAGAGCTCGATCTTGCGGATGACCGTCTCCTTCTCCTCCGGCGGGTACTTGTAGGCAATCGCCCAGCGCGGTACCTTGGCCGTCGCACCGAGCTTCTCGCGGTCGGCGAGGTTGTTGAGCTTGACGACGGCACCGTCGATGTCGTAGGGCAGATTGCCGCGGTTCTCGCCGATGGCCGTGATGGCCTGCCATACTTCTTCAGCCGTGCGGCAGACCTTGTAGCCGTGGATGACCTTGATGCCCTGCTTCTTCATGAACGCATACGCCTCGGTGTGCGTCGTGAACTGACGGCCGCGGGCCGTCTGCAGGTTGAAGATGAAGAGTGAGAGATGGCGCTCTTTCGTGATGCGGCTGTCGAGCTGACGCAGCGTTCCCGCGGCACAGTTGCGCGGATTGGCAAAGGGCTTCAGCCCCAGGAGCTCCTGGCGTGCGTTGACCGCCGCAAAGGCCGCCTTCTCCATGTAGACTTCGCCGCGGATCTCGAAGTACGGCAATTTATCCTTGAGCTTCTTCTTGACATCGCGGATGACCTTGGCGTTCTCTGTGACGTCCTCGCCCTGCACGATGCCGTCGCCGCGTGTGATGGCGCGCACGAGCACGCCGTCCTCGTAGCGCAGCGCCATCGAGAGGCCGTCGATCTTCTCCTCGACGACGAATTCCGGATTGTCGAGTTCCTGCTGCAGGCTCTCGACAAAGGCGAAGATCTCTTCTTTGCTGAAGACATCCTGCAGTGAGAGCATCGGCACATCGTGACGGACGAGCACGCCGGCCGTGCGGCGCGCCTGGCCGCCGACGACCTGCGTCGGCGAGTTCTTGGTGATGAGCTCCGGGTATTTCGCCTCGATGGCCTTGAGGCGCAGCATGAGCTGGTCGTACTCGTAATCCGAGATCTCGGGATTGTCCTCATTGTAATAGCGGTTATTGTGGTAGCGGATGACCTTGCGGAGCTCGGTGAGCTCCTTCTTGACCGCCTGGATGGACTCCGGTATATCTGCCATCATGATCACTCCTTCCCCCTGGTTTCCTGTCGTTCTGTCTCATGCCTTGGTGATTGGGGCGTACTTCTGCATGAGGCCTTTGACGCCCTGGCCCGGGAAGGCAATCTTGAGCTCGACTTCTTCGCCGCTGCCCTTGACGGAGACGACGGTACCGACGCCCCACTTGCCGTGGCGCGCCTTATCGCCGACCTTCCACTTGATGCTCGTGTCGGGGCGGATGACGCCGGCGGCTGCGGGGCGCGCACTGCTCTGGCGCTCGCGCAGGGCCTCCATCGCCTCGAGGGCCGACTGCGGCTTGCCCGCGAAGTGCGTGCCCGTCCCCATCTGGCTGGCGCTCGGTCGGAAGCTCATGAAGCCCGAGCGCTGCTGCGCGCCGTAGTGGTTGGCGTTGGCGAAGCCATAGGCATTGGCGCGCGGCACGAGGCGCTCGACGTACTCGTCCGGGATCTCCTTGAGGAAGCGCGAGGGCGGGAAGGCCTGCGTCTTGCCGTAGATCGTGCGCTGGCGCGCGTTCGTCAGGTAGAGCTTGCGCTGCGCGCGCGTGATGCCGACATAGCAGGTGCGGCGCTCTTCCTCGATCTCATCGGGGTTCATGAGCGTGCGCGAATGCGGGAAGAGGCCCTCCTCCATGCCGATCATGAAGACAATGGGGAACTCGAGGCCCTTGGCCGAGTGCAGCGTCATGAGCGTCACGCGGTCGTCCTCGATGTCGGCGTTGTCGATGTCGGAGACGAGCGAGAGCTGTGAGAGGAAGGTCTCGAGGTTCGGGTTCTCCTCCGACTTCTCGAAGTCGCGCGCGACGCCGATGAATTCCTTGAGATTCTCGATGCGCGACTCGTTCTCCGTCTTCTTGTCGGCTTTGAGCTCCGCGAGGTAGCCCGAGTCCTTGAGCACCTTGTCGATGAGATCGTCGAGCTTCATGTTCATGTGGGTGTTCA
Organism: Mitsuokella jalaludinii; assembly: GCF_928722185.1. NCBI lineage: Bacteria > Bacillati > Bacillota > Negativicutes > Selenomonadales > Selenomonadaceae > Mitsuokella > Mitsuokella jalaludinii. Next base: position 471,526 of record NZ_CAKMXA010000001.1, on the reverse strand, counting down.
TGAAGTTGAAGATGAAGGTCGTGAAGAGCTCCAAGGGCTTCTTGACGCGCGCCGTGATGCCCGGGATGGCGTCGAGCACCTCCGGATTCGAGATGACGTCAAAGAGCGAGAGCTCCTGCTCTTCGGCAAAGGCCGTGAGCTTCGCCATCGTCGTCGCGCCGAGGCCGCGCTTCGGCACGTTGATGATGCGCATGAGGCTCACGGTATCGAGCGGGTTGTAGATGACGCGCAGGTATGCGAGGATGTCCTTGATCTCCTTGCGGTCGTAGAACTTGAGGCCGCCGACCATCGTGTACGGGATCCCCGAGCGCATGAATGTCTCCTCGATGATGCGCGACTGGGCGTTCGTGCGGTAGAGGATGGCGATGTCGCCGTACGAGGCGTTGAAGATCGTGCGCTGCTTCGTGATGGTCGTCGTGATGAACTGCGCCTCGTCGCGCTCGTCCATCGCCTGATACGAGGTCAGCTTCTCGCCCGTCGCGTTCTCCGTCCAGAGTTCCTTGGGCTTGCGGTTGATATTGTGCTCGATGACGGCATTGGCCGCCGCGAGGATGTTCTTCGTCGAGCGGTAGTTCTGCTCGAGCTTGATGACTGTCGCCTCCGGGTAGTCTTTCTCGAAGTCCATGATGTTGCGGATGTCGGCGCCGCGCCAGCCGTAGATGGACTGGTCGGCATCGCCAACGACGCAGAGGTTGTGGTGGCGCGCAGCGAGGATCTTCGTGAGCTGGTACTGGGCGCCGTTCGTGTCCTGGTACTCATCGACGAGGATGTAGCGGAAGCGTCCTTGATACTTGGCGCGGATGTCTTCATTCTCCTCGAGCAGCACGACGGAGATCATCAGCAAATCGTCGAAGTCGAGCGCGTTGTTGTTGCGCAGCTTCGCTGCATAGAGGCGGTAGATCTCGGCAATCTTCTTCTGGTGGAAGTTGTCGGCGTCGCGCTCCATGGCCTTCGGCCCCATGAGCTGGTTCTTGGCGTTCGAGATCGCATTCTGGACGCTCGCGGGCGTGAACTGCTTGTCGTCGAGATTCATCTCCTTGAGGCATTCCTTGATGACGGTCTGGCTGTCGGACGAATCGTAGATGACGAAATTGCGCTTGTAGATGTCCGTCGCCTCAATCTCGCGGCGCAGGAAGCGCGCGCAGAACGAGTGGAATGTGCTGAGCCAGACATCCTTGGCGGCATCGCCGATCATGCGGTCGACGCGCTCGCGCATCTCTGTCGCCGCCTTATTGGTGAAGGTGATGGCCAGGATGCTGTACGGTGCGACACCCTGCGCCAAGAGGTTTGCGATGCGGCAGGTCAGCACTTTCGTCTTGCCCGAGCCGGCACCTGCCATGATGAGCAGCGGTCCTTCCGTATGCGCGACAGCCTTCTTCTGTGCGGGGTTCAAGCCACTGAAAATATCCAATAGTATCCTCCAATCTGTATCATCGGTTCTTCTGTTCTATCGATAGGAAAGCCTTCCCCCCGGTGCGGACGCACCGGGGAGAAGGCTCTGTTTGTTTCAAGCATGATGCGCGCTGCGCGGCAGTCAGTTCTTGCCGATGCGCTTGACGGCCTCGGAGAGAGGCGGGATGACCTGTTTCTTGCGGCTCATGACGCCCGGCAGGTAGATGTGCGTGCCGCTAGCGTCCTTCTTGAAGGCCTCGCCGATGAGCGTCTTTGGCGAACCCGTGAAGAGCAGGTACGTCGCTTCCTGCAGGATGTCCGTGACCATGACGAGGCTGAGGTCGAAGCCCTCCTTGTCGCAGATGTTCTGCATCGCTTCGATGAGCTGCGGCTCGAGATCCATGACTTCCTTCGGGTCCATGACCGAGATCTGGCTGACGATGACGCGGTAGTCGCCGATCTGGAACTCCTTGAGGTCGTTCTTGGCGATCTCAGCCGGCGTCATGTCGCCGATGCCGGAACCAGCCTTGAGCATCGCCATGCCGTATTCCTGGATATCGACGCCGGCGATCTCAGCGAGGCGCTCTGCCGTCTTCTTGTCGTACGGCGTGCAGGTCGGGCTCTTGAAGAGGACCGTATCCGAGAGGATGGCCGAGAGCAGGAGGCCTGCGATGGATGCCGGGATGTCGACATCATTCTGCCAGTGCATGTTCGCGACGATCGTGGCCGTGCAGCCGACCGGCTCAGCATGCGTGAAGATCGGCTCGCTCGTCTGGATGCCGCCGAGGCGATGGTGGTCGATGATCTCGAGGATCTTGGCTTCCTCGATGCCCTCGACGGCCTGGCCGCGCTCATTGTGGTCGACGAGGATGACGCGGTCGCGCTCCGGCAGCATGAGGTTGTCGCGGCTGACGAGGCCGACAAGGCGGCCGTTCTCGAGGACCGGGTAGTTGCGGTAGTTCGTCTCCTCCATCGTGCCCTTGATGTCCGAGAGCAGGTCGAGCGGCTTGAAGCAGACCGGGTCCGGATGCATGATGCGGCGGATCGGCACGCACTGGTTGATCAGGCGGGCTACCGTATACGTGTCATACGGCGTCGAGAGGACGAAGATGTGCTTTGCCTCAGCGGCTTCGATGACATCAGCCGAGACGCGGCCATTGCCCGTGATGATGAGGCAGGAGATGCCCTGATCGACGATGTCGATGAGCGTCTCATCGTGGCGGTCGCCTACGAGCACGATGTCGTTCTTCTCGACCGTGTCCTGGATCATCTTGATCGAGCCGGCAGCGATGCGGATCTTGCCGTGGATGAAGTCGCTCTCATTGCCCGAGATGAGCACCTTGCTGTCCGTTGCCGCGATGATGTCGCGATAGCGCACGCGCATTTCCGAGAGATCCTGCATGCTGAGTTCCTGGAAATAGCGCTTCGCGAGGTCCGATACCGTGACGATGCCGACGAGAATGCCCTTGCTGTCCGTGACCGGCACCGATTTGAGGTCATGGCCGCGCATGACTTCGCCGAGATGGCGCAGCGTGTCGTGCTGGCGGACGACGATCTTGCAGTCGAGTGTGACATCCTTGACGCGCGGATAGAGATCCGACAGCAGCAGCGGCTGCTCGACGTGGAAGTAGTCGAGTGCATATTTCGTCTCCGCATTGACCTTGCCGGCACGCGCCGGGACTGCGTTGAAGCCAAGTGCCTGCTTCAGGTGCGCATAGCCGATGGCCGAGCAGATGGAATCCGTATCCGGATTGCGATGACCAATGACATAAATCGGTTTCGTGCTCTTCATGTTAAAAAATCCTCCTCTATTTCACAGCGGGGGCATAGCCCCGGTTGATACGATGCAATCTAGTATTCATTATACGCAAAAATCACTTTGACGTCCAGTAGTCTGCCCCGCTCTTTTTACAAACAAAGAAGCCCTGCCCGTCCATGGAATATGGACGGACAGGGCTTTGCCATATCTTGAGCGGCACCTGTGCTCTATGCAATCAACGAGATCTGGACGCGCGTTCGGCCGTTCTCTTGGGCAGTCTGTCGCTGTCGGGATCTGGCGCATCGCGCAGCAGCAGATTCAAGAGGATGGCCGTGATGCTGCCAATCGTGATGCCGCTGTTGCAGAGGATCTGGACCCAGGTCGGGAACTTGCTGTAGAAGCTCGGCACGCCGATTGGGATCAGAGCGACGGCAACGCTGATGGCGACGACCATGATGTTGCCCTTCTTGTGCAGCTCTGCCTTTGAGAGGGCCTGGAAGCCGCTGGCGGCGACCATGCCGAACATCGCGAGGCCGGCGCCTCCTAAGACCATCGTCGGCACACTGGCGACGACGGCGGCCATCTTCGGAAAGAGGCCGAGGATCATGAGCATGACGCCGCAGACGGCGACGATGTAGCGGCTGCGCACGCCCGTCATGCCGATGAGACCGATGTTCTGGGCAAAGGCGGTGTACGGGAAGGTGTTGAAGATGCCGCCGAGTGCCGTGGAGAAGCCGTCGGCACGCAGCGCCTTCGTCAGCATGCTCTCGGTCATCGGCTTGTCGACAATCTCGGTGACCGCGACGATATCACCTGTCGTCTCGGCCATCGTCACGAGCATGACGAGCGTCATCGCGAGGCACGAGACCGGTTCAAAGACGGGATAGCCGAAGGCGAACGGCGTCGTGATGCCGAGCGCTGCCGCCTCCCCTACGGCGTGGAAATCGGCCATGCCGAACGCATCGGCAATCAGCGTGCCGATGACAAGGCCGAGAAGCACGCTGATCTGGCGCAAAAAGCCGCGGCAGACACGGTAGATGACGAGAATGATGGCGAGCACGACGGCGGCCATAAGGATGTGGGTCGGCTCACAGTAGTCGGGCGCAGACGGGTTTGTACCGGCAATCCAGTTGACGGCGACCGGCATCAGCGAGAGGCCGATGACCGTGATGACCGAACCCGTGACGACTGGCGGGAAGAAGCGCAGCATCTTGCTGAAGAAGTTGCTGATGACGAAACAGGCGACGCCGGCGAAGATGGCCGCGCCGTAGACGACCTGCAGGCCGGCCGCGCCGCCGCCGTGCGTGTTGGCGATGATGATCATCGGCGTGACGGCGGTGAAGGTGCAGCCTTGGACGATCGGCAGCTTGGAGCCGATATAGTCACGAATGCTCAGCGACTGGACGAGCGTCGCGATGCCGCAGGTGAAGAGGTCGGCATTGATGAGGTAGATGAGCTCTTCCGTACTGAGATGAACCGCCCCCGCGAGGACGAGCGGCACGGCCACAGCACCCGCGTACATGGCGAGGACGTGCTGGAAGGCGTAGACGAGCGTCCTGCCCCACGGCAGCTTCTGGTCGACGGGATGGACAGCGGCGGTAGCAGTTGTAGTCACGATGGCCGCCCCCTCAGTCCTCTGCCGTGAAGCGAATCGTGCCGCCTTCGAGCGAGGCGATGCTCGCGAGCGCTTCGAGGTGGTATCCCTTGTCAAGCAGGCGCTGGTGGCCGGGCTGGAAGGCTTTCTCGATGGCGATGCCGATGCCGGCGACCTTCGAGCCGGCTTCCTCGACGAGCTTCGCGAGGCCGAGTGCCGCCTCGCCGTTGGCGAGGAAGTCATCGATGATCAGGACATTCTCGCCGGCTGGCAGGAACTTCTGCAGCACGAGGATGTCGGAGTACTCCTTCTTGGTGTACGAGAAGACGCGATGCGTGTAGATGGGCTCGTTAATGAGAGCCGACTTCTTCTTGCGCGCGAAGACGAGCGGCACGTGGAGCGTAAGCGCCGTCATGACGCCGATGGCGATGCCCGAGGCCTCGACAGTCAGGACGCGGTCGATACCCGCATCCTTGAAGAGGCGCGCGAACTCCTCGCCCATCGCCTGCGAGAGTTCCGGGTCAATCTGGTGATTGAGGAACGAGTCGACCTTGAGCACATTGCCCGGCAGCACGATGCCGTCCTTCTTGATTCTCTCTTCCAACAGTTTCATGTCTGATTCTCCCTTAGCAAACAAAACAGAAAAATGCGGCTATCTCAATCCTCAGCCCACAAGATGGTCAGAGCTGCCCGATCATCTTGTGGGTCTGCGGGATGACGCGGACATCCCTGAGGTGCTTGAGCGCATACGACTGACAGGCGAGGATCTTCTCGGGGCTCGCCGCTGCGCATCCGCCGTACGGCGTGACGGGCTGGATGATGAAGAGCGCGTCAGGAGCCTCCTTTTCGAGCAGGGCGACGCTCTTCTTGAACTCCTTGTCGGTCGTCTCAGCCGAGACGACGAGCTTGACGTAGAGGTCCTTCGTGCGCGCGAGCTCGAGGAAGCGCGCATGCGCCTCCCACTGTGGCTTTGTCACGATGCTCGGCAGCTTGATGTCCATGCTGATGATGTCGGTGATGTCGAGGATGGAGGCGAGCTCGCGGTAGAGCGTGCCGTTCGTCTCGAGGAAGACCTTCGGCCGCTGGCCGAGCGCGTGCAGCGCTTCTACGACCGCGCGGATGAAGGCGGCGTGCAGCAGCGGCTCGCCGCCGGTGAAGCTCACGGCCTCGTGCGGGACTTCCTGCAGGAGATTGGCGATGACAGCGGCCGTCTCAGAGGCGGTCATCGGATTCTTGATGGTCTCGAAGGTACGCGAACCAGCAGCCGTCTCGACCTGGCAGGCCGGATGGGAGCCAGGCTTGTTCTCGGTGTCACAGTAGCTACAGTCGAGATTGCAGCCCTCGAGGCGCACGAAGACCTGGCGGCAGCCGACGTACTTCCCCTCTCCCTGTATGGAAGAGAAGATCTCGATGAGATTCTCGTGTCTTGCGTTCATCGTCAGTCCCTCGTGTACGTGACCGAAGAGGCCGGCGTCTCGTAGACCGTGATGGCGGCGAGATGGCTGTCGCGCACGAAGACCGGGCTCGTGGCAAGCTCATCAAAGATGATGCGCGCAAGGTTCTCTGCCGTCGGGTTGATGCCCGAAGCGAACGGTTCGAGCTCGTTCAAGAAGCGGTGGTCGAACCGTTCGAGCGCTTCCTTGAGCGCGCCCTTGATGGCCTTGAAGTCGACGAGCATACCGAGCTCGTCGAGCTCCGTTCCCTTGACGAGCGCCTCGACCTTCCAGTTGTGGCCGTGCAGGCGGTCGCACTTGCCCGGGTAGTTGACGACGCGGTGTGCCGCTTCAAAGGCACCTTCGACTTTGAGTGTGTACATGATTGACTCCTCCTAAAAACAAACCTCCCTGCATAGAGAGGGAGGTGATTCTTTACTTCTTGAGTGACTTCTCAATCGACTTCGTGTTCTTGACGTTGCCGACGATGTCGTTCATGCTCATGGCGCGCGTGTGCTGCGTGTGGCTCCACTCGTGCTCGTTGCGGTGGATGAAGCCGAGGAAGATGATCGGGATCCACGAGTAGATGAAGACCGGATACAGCAGCATGTAGAGCCAGGACTTCCACTTCGCGCGGATCTTGATCAGGATGATCATCGGCAGGATGTACTGGCCGAGCATGATGGCCGTCATGAGCTGGGACGGCATGAAGTTGTAGATATTCGTGTAGAACGGCGGGAAGGCGAGCTGGATGTAGCTGATGACGATGAAGATCGTCGAGATCATCAGGAAGTGCGGCTGCATGAGATAGATGCACTCATCCCACATGCGGATGTCCTTGTGCTTCCAGCCGGCCTTGAGCATCTTCGGGATGAAGCGGTTGCCGACGTCGAACTGGCCCTGTGCCCAGCGGCGGCGCTGGTTCCACGACTGCTTGAACGTCAGCGGCTTCTCGTCGTAGATGATGGCGTCGTGTGCCCAGCTCGTCTTGATGCCCTCGGCCATGCACTTCATCGTGAACTCCATGTCCTCTGTCAGGCAGGTCGCCTGCCAGCCGTGCTTCTTGAGAATCTCCGAAGCAAAGCACATGCCCGTGCCGCCGAGGCAGGCCGAGAGGCCGATGTTCGACTTCGCGAGGTGCGAGATGTAGCAGATGACCCAGAACGCGATGGCAAACGTGCCCGAGACCCACGTGTCGTACGGATTCTTCGCGTCCATGTAGCCCTGGATGACCTTGTCGCCCTTGCAGAGGCGGTTGTTCATCTCCATGAGGAACTGCGGGTGTACGAGGTTGTCGGCATCGAAGACGCAGACGGCATCGTACTGCTTGTCCATCTTGAACAGGCGGTCGAACATCCACTGGAGCGCATAGCCCTTGCTCTTCTTCGTCGGATGCGTGCGCACGTGGACGAGCGCACCTGCCTCCTCGGCAATCTCTGCCGTGTTGTCTGTGCAGTTGTCGGCGATGACGTAGATGTCATACATGTCCTTCGGATAGTTGAGCTGCTTGAGGTTCTCGACGAGCTGGCCGATGACGGCGTGCTCGTTGTGTGCCGCGACGACGAGTGCAAACGTCTTGCGCGGCGTCTTGATCTTGACCTCTTTCTTGCGCCACATGCCGCAGAAGCCGATGACGAAGAAATAGAGCGTGAAGAGGAAGATCAGGATCTGCATTGGCACCATGATGATGTCAAAAGGATGTGTGAACAAAAACAATCAGCCTTTCTTTGCAAAACTTGCCAGCAGAGAATTGACGATGCCCAGGACTGCATACGTCGAGAAGACGGCGACAGCGAGGGCCGCCAGGATAGACGCATGACCGAGCCAGAGGATGGCGAGGAACAGGACGAGTGCGACAATCTTCGAGATGAGGTAGATGGGCTCTGCCCCATCGCCCTTGAAGTTCGGATAGTGGACGTGGCTGACCATGAGCCAGCCGACGAAGGCCATGACGATGGGATACGCGATGCCAAAAGCCATCGGATCGACGCCGAGCTCGACGAAGAGCAGCGTCGTCATCGCGACGATGTTTCCGCCTGCCGGGATGGCGAGGCCCATGAAGTAGCCGTGCACGACCGAGGCGTTGACGTTGAAGCGCGCGAGGCGCCACATGCCGCAGATCGCGAAGAAGATCGCGACGACGACACCGAGGAAGCCGTGGTTATGCAGCACAAAGGCCCAGGCGAGGAAGGCCGGCGCGATGCCGAAGGAGCCGAGGTCGCAGAGCGAGTCCATCTCCTTGCCCATCTCGCTGGCCACGCCGAAGAAGCGGGCTGTGCGGCCGTCAAGGCCATCCGCGACGAGCGCGAGCAGAATAAAGATCGAACCCCAGACGAGGTTCCCACTGTACGTGGAAAGGATCGAACACATGCCGAAGACGAGGTTCGATGAGGTACACATATTCGGTATTAACCTGCGATAGTCCATCAGTCTTTCATCCTCCCGATAATGGTTTTGCCACCCGTGACCTTCTGGCCCTTCTTGACCGTCACAGCGACGTCCTGCGGCATGACGACCTCGAGGCACGAGCCGAACTTGATCATGCCGTAGAGCTCGCCCTGCTCGAGCTTGTCGTCGAGCGTGACGTAAGAGACGATGCGGCGGGCCAGGATGCCTGCGATCTGCTTGACCGTGATGCGCAGGCGGGCGTTCTCGATGCCGAGCAGGTGGTGTTCGTTCTCGAAGCCGACCGTGTCCTTGTAGGCGGGACGGAAGCGGCCGCAGTAGTACTTCTGCAGCTTGATCTCACCCTCGATCGGGCTGCGGTTGACGTGCACGTTGAAGACCGACATGAAGATAACAATCTTGTTGCACGGCTCCTTGATGAAGCCGTCCTCATCCGTCTCGAGCGGCACGATGTCCGTGACTGTCCCGTCAGCCGGCGAGAGCACGACAGACGAGTCCTGCTCGATGTGGCGCTTCGGGTTGCGGAAGAAGTAGCAGAAATAGAGCATGAGGACGAATGGCACGACGGCGGCCAGCGGATGCAGCGACCAGCCGAAGAGCAGTGTCAGCACGAAGCATCCCCCGATGAACGGGTATCCCTCTGAAATAATCGGAGTCAAACCTCCACCTCCTGATCGATTTGATATGTCTCCATGCAGATAGCCCTCTGCATAAGGAGCAGGCCAGTTTCGCCACTGGCCTGCCTGCTAATTTACAATTATAGCGGATTGCCCTGCCTTTGTCCATACGAGATGGCCATTCCGGCGCTCCCGCCTGTGACTTTTCTGAAAGGCGGCAGTCATTACTTCTTGGCGTGATGCACCTTGAGCACGAACTTCGGCAGCGCCATGAGGCGGCCGGCGCGCTTCGGCTGCAGCATGCCGCGGAAGAGCCACTCGAGCTTGGCCTTCTGCATCCAGCGCGGCGCGCGCTTCATGACGCCGGCCATGACGTCGAGCGTGCCGCCGACGCCGATAGAGACGGGCACGCCGAGTTCGTCCTTGTGGGCGTAGAGCCACTTCTCCTGTTTCGGTACGCCGAGCGCCGCGAGCAAGAGGTCCGGCTTCGCCTTGCGGATCTCCTCGATGATGCCCGGCTCGTCCTTCTCCGAGAAGAAGCCGTTGCGCGTGCCGACAATCTCGATGCCCGGGTAGAGCGACTCGGCCTTCTTCTTGGCGAGTTCCGCTACGCCCGGTGCCGAGCCGAAGAAGAAGATGCGGCGCTTCTTCTCCGGAGCGCGGCGCATGAGCTCCTGTGCGAGGTCGTAGCCAGCGACGCGTTCCGGCATCTCGTGTCCGAGGTGATGCGCAGCCCAGACCGTGCCCGCACCGTCCGGCACGACGAGTGCGGCATTGTTGAGGATCTTCATGAGCTCATGGTCGTGCGTCGCGCGCATGATCATCTCGGCATTGGCCGTGGCGACGAGCACGCCGCACATCTCATCCATATACGTCTCCACTTGGGCGACGGCTTCCTCCATCGTGACAGGATCCACCTTGACGCCCAGAATATCTATCTTCTTCGGCAAATCATTACCCCCTTAGGCTTTCAAGCTTTTAGATTGGAATCTCTGCAAGCCCTATGATATAAAGTTAATTTTATCATAGGGCTCGTGTATTTTACAAGTGCGAGTTGCATAAGCAAAAAATAAGCAGCTGCCAGAGCATTGAGCTTCGGCAGCTGCTTCCCTAGCGGTTTGAAAGAAGAAAACGCGCTTCCTGCAGGGGATCAAAACAGGATTGGGGATTTCATGATATTTATATTTTAGCAGAAAGACGTACTGCTTCCTTCCGGTTTGTGGCCATGCCTTCATAGCTCAGGCCATAAAGACTGGCAAAGCGGCGCATCGTATAATCGCCGGCTTCAAGCATCCATTTTTCCGGTGCTGCTCCCTGAAACAGGAAGAACAGCTTGCCCTTCAGGCTGCCGGATTCTACCGGACCGTAAAAACGGTCGAGCAGCGTGCGGACGCTGCCGCAGATATTGTGCCAGTAAAGCGGCGAGCCGATAACGAGAACATCTGCGCCTTTGATTTTGGCAAGAACTTCATCGAGCTGGTCGCCCGGCAGTTTCTGACCATAGACATTGATGCGGTAATCGACAAGATTCAGCGTCTCATATTCTTTGCCCTCTAACAGCGCGGCAGCAAGCTGCGCCGTATTGCCCTTCTTATTGGGGCTGCCATTGACAAACAGAATTTTCATATTGATTTCCTTTCCATATATTTACATTATATTTACATTGCGTATCCAATGATCTTCTTGATTGATATCTAGCATATTAGCATCCGTTTATTTCTTTCTGGCTGCTGTGACTAGTTCCAAAAGTTTATCATCGTGATGATGCACCAGTCGGGGCTGCTGGTCAAAAATCATCACGGCGCCGCTCTCTTCCGTAAATGGCTCCCACTTTGGCAATCCTTTGGCCGATGGTGTGCCCGTCCTGGCAAAGTTGAACCAAGCCTGACTCATCTCTGTTTCAAGCTTTTTGGCATCTTTGCGGGCACCGTATTTTTCCGTCAGCTTCTTGTCAATCTCGGTGTCACTCCATGTATTTTTATTGTCGTACTGCGACCGGGCAGCGTTCATAATTTCAGGGAAGGATTCCCATTCCGTACGGTTGTTGCCAATGAGGAGCGGTATATCGCGACTGCCCGTCATCCTGACTGGCTGCTCCGGCAGGAAACTGCCATCGACAACCGGCTCCCACATTAAACCATACTCCGTACTCAAGGGACGCACAATCTTAAATTCTTCGCCGGCCTGCTGCAGGGCTTTATCGTAAGCGGCGACAAGGTCAGCATAGGGAACGGTCTGGAGTTTTTCAACCGTAGAAGCATCAAGGCCGAGATTCTTAAGCGTCAGTTCCGCGACACGGCGGCTGACCTCTGATGTCATGAAGGTCTCACCCATCGTTTCCGTGGCACCGCTCTCAACGATGCCTTTTTCGAATAATCCTTTGGCCCTTGGTGTATCCATCAGCGTCAGGACCTTAGCACCGCCGCCTGACTCACCGAAAATCGTGACATTTTGCGGATTACCACCAAATGCCCGGATATTTTTTTGAATCCATGTCAAAGCATCGATCAAATCGTAAATGCCGGCATTGGCCGAGTCTGCATATTTTTCATCATAAGCACGTAGCCCTGTACGTGGCCGCCGTCAACATCGACTTCGGCGATATGCGGCTCTGCGGCAAATTCTTTTTCTTCATTTGCTAAAGCTGGCGCTTTTTGGGCAGACTGTGTCTGCACGGCTGCGGCATTCACATTTGCCTGTGGTGCCGCCTGGGAAAAGGCCGGAACCGCGCCGAATAATACGGCGGATAATACGAGCGAGGTCAGAAGTTTTTGATTTAGATTGTCCAAGAGAGAGTCTCTCTTCTATTATTATGAGGCGCAGAAAAGATTTATTCGGCAAAATTCGTCTTTGCTGAGGCTTCTTCGTAGCTTTCAATTGAAGCAATCTGTTCTTTCAGATCATCTTTTACCTGCTCGCAGCAGTCTTTGCCAATCAGGATGCGACCCGGAAGTTTTTTGCCTGTTTCGAGGAAGTCAAACAGGAATTTTGCTGCGAGATGCGGGTCGCCAGCCTGATTGTGCGTGTTATCCTGTAGGAATTTCTGCACCTGATGGGAGGCCGTGCCGTCGTAAGCCGCAACTTTTGCCTTCGGGTAGACCATCGAGGAAGAATCGCGGAAGTCCGTGCGGAATGCTCCGGGGCAGACAGCTGCGGCCTCAATGCCAAAGGATGCCAGTTCCTGATGCAGGACCTGCATGAGTCCGACCACGGCGAATTTTGCTGAACAGTAAGCACTGCTGCCGGCGTAGCCCATGAGGCCGCCCTGCGAGGCAATCGAGAGGATTGTGCCTTTCTGCTGCTTACGGAAAATCGGCAGGACGGCGCGCGTGACATTCACCACGCCGTAATAATCCGTCTCCATCAAGCGGCGGAGTTCCTCGTCGCTCGTTTCTTCAAACGCTCCGCTCATGCCGAACCCCGCGTTGTTCAAGAGGACATCGAGGTGTCCGAAATACGCTGTGCCCTTTTCTACGGCTGCTTCCACTTCCTCTTTGTTCGTGACATCCATTTTAACTGTATAAACGTCCGGACGGCGGAAAAATTCGTCATCCGTCGGGCGGCGAATCCCGGCAATCACAAAGTCACCGCGGGAAACCGCCTCTTCGGCAAAGGCACGTCCAAAGCCTCTGCCCGCACCTGTAATCAGCCAAACCTTATTCATGATCCGTCAGTCCTTTCTCTTTGAGCCATTCTTCCATCAAAGCCGCGATGTCGAGGTTGTTCTTATCAGCCATGAGGAAATGCGTGTTGCCCTTGATGCCAATATCCGGCAGATGGACAAGCGTAGCATCGCCGCCGTGGCGGTTGATTGCTGCGACAAATTTCTTGGCCATGTCGTATTCACTGCGCCATTTGTCCGGACCGACTTCCTCTACAGGATGATCCGGGATATAGTCACCGTAGAACAGAATCATCGGGACTTTCGTGAGTTTTTCAAAGTCGGCAAACGGTACGGCTTTAGCCGTGGCGCTGACCGGAGCGTAGACAGGTGTCTCAGCCTGCGGTACTTCGCCTTCTGGGAAAAGGAACGGCGTGCCGCCCGGTTCAAATGCGACAATGGCTTTGACTTTGTCCGTACGGAACGGCGTACGCCAGCCGACTGTGCCGCCCATCGAATGCGTGACGAGAATCGCTGGGCCCGTCTTTTCAAACAGGGCTGCGAGAGCGTCCGCGCTCACATCATCATCGAGCTGGCCCGTGTACGGAGTCCAGGTGCGTTGGAACTGATTGATGGCCTCTTTGGTATTGGGGAAGGCAGAGCCCTTAAATACCGTCGGCTGGCCGTTTTCATACGTGCCAACGCGGCAGAGCATGAACATCGTATGGTCGGCATACATCGGATTGGCTGCATACGGGTTCTTGCCATTATCGGCTTCAAGGGCAAGTCCGGCCTCGCCGATGCGCGGCTGGTCGATGAGGTATGTCGAGAAGCCTTCGCGCAGGAAAATATTCTGGAACCCCTCGCGGCCGTCCGGCGTCGATTCCCACGTGCGTTTCGTCTGTGCGCCGCCATGTTCAAAAATCAGCGGATATTTTTTCGGATGCATTGGTTTCTGATAGAAGGCATAGGCATGGTCGCCATAAGCCGTCTGGCCCGTCGGCTCCAAAAACGTCTTGCTCGAGAACGTGCCGCCCTTTTCCTTCGTGTTGCCGCCCACGGCAAAGCTCCCCTGCTCTGCTACGACGAGCGGCGTATTCTCCTCGGCCTTCAGCTGCGTGGCGATTTTTGCCGATGCAGCCGTGTCAGGCGTTGCGGCGTAAGTCTGCGGCGCGAGAGCCAGAAGACTGAGCGGCAGGGCCAAAGCCGCGAGCAATTTTTTCAGATTCTTTCTTTTCATGATGACAATCCTTTCTCTCTGACAATAACCTATAATATACAAAGGATGATGGAAATATCATTGGACAAAACTGTGACAAGACCGGGCAGATGAATCATCAACCAAGACCGCCGAGCCAGAAGGCAATCGGCATGGTCACGACGGATACCAGCGTCGTCATGGCGATACCGGCAAGTGCTGTCGGATAAGCTTCTTTATTATAAATAGAAGCTAAAAGCGCGAGGACATTGCCGGATGGCGTCGCCAGGGCTGCCATGCATACCGAGAGGACGTAGACATTCTTGATAAACAGGCTGACAATGAACGTAATGGCGACAGGCAGGACAATCATCTTAATGAGCGTAAAGAGGATGGTCCGCACATCGAGGAACATTTCTTTCCATTTGACATCAAGCAGGAACGAACCGACCAGCATCATTGCCAGCGGCGCCGTCATGCTGCCGACCATGTTGATGGACGTCGTGATGACGTACGGCAGGCGAATATCGGCAAAATAAACAACGATGGCCAGTACGCAGGCAATCATGCCGGCATTTAAAAGGTCTCTGGCGCGGAACGGTTCGCTGTTTTTGCCGCGGATGACTTTCATCGCGTAGGAGTAAAACAGCAGATTAAACGGAATCAGGAAAACGGTCATATAAATGAGAGCATCGGGACCATAGATTCCCTGGATCATTGGCACGCCCATGAAGCCGATATTCGTGAAGACGACCATGAGGTTGACGATGCCGCGCTGTTCTTTCTTGTACCCCATGAGACGCGGCAGCAGGGAAGCTGCCACAATTGTCAGTACCAAAAGCAGAATTACCGCGAAAATCGCCTCGAGAAAATCCGATGTGCCGATATGCGGGCCGGTGCCAGTGACACCCGATAAGATGATAGCGGGATAAGCAATATTTACGACTATAGCGGATATCTTGGCTTCAGCCTCCTTATTGAGCATGCCCTTCTTGCGGGCGTACATACCGACGAGCATCAGTATGAGGAAAATCAACGTCTGATTTAAAACTAACATGTATTTCGCATCCTTTCTTTTTCTCTTGACATGTTTTATTCTAACGGTTTGAAGCCAATATGTACAATGCCAATAGCGATGAATGCTATGCATCAAGCGCATAAAGAGAAAAAGAAGATATTCTCTGAGAGATTCCCTGTCAAACATAAAACAAAAGAAAAACCCTTGCTGACTGTAAAAAGTCAGCAAGGGCCTTCTTTTCTATATTATAGAGATTGAGAGAAATACACTTCTGTCAGCGTCTGTCCTTGTAAAGAGCAGCTTCATTCTGTGCGTTCTGTGTGGTCTTAACAGGATTTTCGACCTGTTCGACCTGTTTGGATAAATCCTCAAGAGCCGCATATTCCTTCACGGGGAAATCATACCAGGTGACCTCATGATTGTCTTCGGGGCTGATGGCGATATGAGCAAATTTGCTGCCCGGCGCCGCGCCGTGCCAGTGGACAACGCCCGGCGGGCAGTAGACGACATCGCCGGGATGCAGGATCTGCGGCTTCTCCCCTTTGATCTGATGATAGCCGATGCCGTCCGTCGCAATGAGGACCTGTCCCGTCTTATGGCTGTGCCAGCGGTTATACGTGCCTTTGGGGAAGACGACGTACGTCCAGTTTGGGGTTTTTGCTTCGTTCGGCTGTCCGACTACCGTACTCAGATAGACCGGATGATTGAAATTTGAGGAAGAAAAAACCTGCTTTGGATAAGCAAATAAGAATTCGCTGCCTTTTTCCGGCTCGCTTCTGCGGTCCTTGGCGTCAACAAAAGTCAGATGCTGATATTCGGTATCCGTCACGGGGCCCATATGAGCGGCAAGGTCCTTCGGTGCCTGCCAGTCCTTGTCGTAAATTACGATCTGCTGGAAGCGGGAATTTTTCGTTGCACCGTGCCAGTGACTCGTGCCGGCGGGAATCTGTACGACATCGCCCTGGCGAATCAAGACAGCCGGCTTGCCCCATTCCTGATAGACACCGGTGCCGGCAAGACCGATGATGGTCATGGCTCCGTGAACATGCCAGCCGCTGTGGCTGCCCGGCTCGAAGGTAATGACGTTCGTCTGCGGCAGTTTATAGACATCATCGGCCATGATGATATCATTGCGATGTACCGTGCCGACAAAATGGTCCGAGATGTCACGTCCCAGGGGGAACGGGACGCTCATCTGCGGCGCGTCCTTTGCATAAGCAACAGTAGCAAAGGACAATACCGTCAACAGACAGAGGATGAGCTTTAACATCTTATCATCCTCTCCTGTCAAAGATTCTTGTTAAAGAACGAAACGAGCTTTGCGGAAATCTCCTTGACGTATTTCGGTACCCAGTACGTCTGGATATGCGTAGCACCATTGACGAGATAAAGTTCTTTATTGGTCGTACCCGTTGCCTTGGCAAAAGCGTCTTTCGTCATGTAGAGCGTGTCCGCGTCGCTGCCAGCAATCATCAGGAGAGGCTGGTTGATGAGGTCCATATTGGCCGCTGCGTCAAACGTGAAAAGATCGAGGTTGCTGCGCAGCGTATACATGAACGTGGAATTCGGATGACGGTGCATCTTGCCGTAATAGACATAGCCCTCGCTGTAAAGCGTCGGCATCTTCTTGAGCGTCTCCTCGGGGATGTCCTGCGACTCCATGCCGACGGAGCGGGCAATATCGCCGCCCGCGGCTTCCTGCGCGCGTTCTGCAGAAGAATCCGCAAGGCGCTGGAGCGTCGTGTCCTTCGCGCTCGAGAGGAAGCCATCACGGCGCACGATACCGGAGTTGAACATGGAAAGCGTCGCGACAGCCTTCGCGCGTTTATCCGTCTGCGTGGCCTTCAGCATATAGCCGCCACCGCCGCAGATGCCGAGGGCACCCATGTGGTCCGCGTCAACGCCCGGGAAGGATGGCAGGATATCGAGCATACCGTGAATATCCTCGACGCGGAATGCCGGATTGTCGAGATTGCGCGGCTGGCCGCCTGAAGCCCCCTGGAACGAAGCATCGGCTGCCATAGTGATGTAGCCGGCTTCCGCGAGTTTCTGTGCGTAAAGACCTGCTACCTGCTCCTTGACGCCGCCGTTTGGATGGGCCACGACGATGGCCTTGTATTTTTTGCCGTCTTTTGCGTCATAGCCGGCCGGCGTGTAGATGTTTGCGGCAATCTGATTGCCGTTGAGGTTGTACGTTACCGGATGAATGTTGACTTTGCCCGGCTCATTCTTCGTGATAGCATCGCTGTAAACAAGACCATACGGATTCTTGTTCGGACTCTTGACTTCGCCCGGAGCGAGTTCACGCAGGTCCTTAGCACCATAGTACTGAACTTCATGATTCGTCTGCGGTACCGTAAAAGGTGCGGCGGCCGCCTGTACGGAATTTCCGGCAAAGCCGCCGATACCCATCAGGCCGACGGCCAGAGCCGCTGCGAGCATTTTCCGTGATAATTTCTTCATCTTACATCTTCCTTTCGTGCAATTTTCCTATTATAATTAACGGTCGAGTTTCTTCTCGTGCATCCAGCGGACCATTTCATCGGCGACATCTTGATTATTGAGGTCGGCCATGAGGAAATGCGTATTGCCCTTGATGCCGATATCCGGCAGGACGATGACCTGCACATCGCCGCCGTGCTCTTTCATGACTTCGGCCCATTTGTTCGCGAGGTTCAGGCGCACACGCCAGTTGTCGAGACCCCAATGAGAGTCCGGCGTGCTGCCAGTCTTGATGTTGTCGCCAAAATAGACGACCATCGGAATTTTTAAGAGTTTCTGGAAGTCCTCATCGCTGACTTCCATCCCGCGTGCAGGGAACGGGCTCGTCGTTTTCTCTACGGCCGGCACTTCGCCCTTCGGGAACGGGAAGGTGCCGGGCTCGAGGGCAATAAGGCCTTTGACATTATCGCTGTGTGCTGCCGTGAGCCAGCCCGGACCGCCGCCAGCGGAATGGGTGACGAGCACGCCCCTGCCCGCCCTTTCCATGACGGCAGTCATGGCATCCGCCACGACATCCTGGTCAAAAGCACCGGTATCCGGCGTCATCTGGTAGAAAAACTGCTCCTGCGACTCTTTATCGCGCGGCACGGCAGCATTGTCATAAACATCTGGCCACTGCCCAATGCGGAAATTGTCATACCAGAGCTGATCCTGCGGCTGCGCCTTGAGATTTGCCGGTACCGTAGAATTGCCCGCACGGCCACGACGCGGCTCATCGACCACATAGGTCGAATAGCCCTTCTCGAGGAAAATATTCTGAAAGCCATCACGGCCGTCCGGCGTCGTCTCCCAGGTCTTGCCCGACTGGCCGTAGCCATGTAGGAAGACCATGGCGTTTTTCTTCGCCTTGGCCGGTTTCTGCCAGAAGACATAGGCGGCATCGCCGTGCAATGTCTCACCGTCAAAATTCGTCGGCTCATCGTCCTTGTAGGTGCCCGGCGCCGTGACGACCTTGCCGCCCGCGTAGAAGCTGCCCTGGTCCTCAAGCGTCACGGGGTGGCTCATTGCGAATGCTGAGGCACTCATGAAGCCGAAGGAGAATGCTGTGACCAGCAGTTGTTTCCACATCGTAGTTGCTCCTTTCTTTTCTTTGCCTATACGTCATGGGATGTCCGAAGAGCGCGCAGGGGTCGGCGCATCTTCTTTGGCGGCTGCCTTATTTATTTCGCTTCCTGCAGGATGACGTAGATCTCGTCCGGCGTCAGCTGCTTTGCGCAGCCCTTCGTGATGACTGCGGTGTCTGCAACCTGCCGCAGCATCGCATCGTCTACCTCGCCGAGAAGCTCCGTCAGCGTCGTCGGCAGCCCGATTTCCCTGATGAAGGCGGCGAGCTTCTCGATGCCTTTCAGGGCGATCTCGAGTGTCGTCTCGTCGTCTGCTTCCTCACCGTTCACGTCGAAGACGTTGCGGGCGAGGCGCGCGTATTGCTTGCGGGCGGCAGGGGCGAGATGGCGGTAAAGCGCCGGCTGGATGGCGGCGAGGCCGCGGCCGTGGTTGCAGTTCGTGAAGGCGCCGAGCTGATGCTCGATCATGTGTGCCTGGAAGTCTGTCACCTTGCCGATCTTGAGGATACCGTTTTCCGCCATCGCCGCGGCCCAGAAGAGTTCGCTGCGTGCGTTCATATCTTCAGGGTCTTTGGCAACTTTGCGCGTGTTCTCAATGACGGAGCGCATGACGGCTTCGTTCATGCGGTCGGAGAGATTCGGCTGGCGCGGCGTGCCAAGATACGTCTCCATGCAGTGGGAAAGCGTATCGAACGCACCCGAGAGGACCTGTTTCTGCGGCACGGTCTTTGTGTAGTACGGATCCAACACGGCAAACGATGCTGGCGTACCCCAGAGAGCCCCTTTCCAGTTTTTCTCCTCGTACGTGATGACGGCGCCGGCATTCTGCTCGCTGCCTGTACCGGCGGCCGTGACAATCACGCCCATTGGGATGCCGTCCTGCGGGATTTTCTTTTCCTGGTATTCGTAGTCATACAGGTCACTGGTGAGCTTTGCCTGTGCCGATACGGCTTTACAGCAGTCTGAGACGCTGCCGCCGCCAACGGCCAAAATAAAGTCGATCTTGTGATCACGGCAAAGTTTCGCACCTTCCTGGACTTTGGCATAAGTCGGATTGCTCATGATGCCCTGAAACTCCGTGACCTCTTTGCCCTGTTCCTGAAGAAGTGCCATGACTTCATCATAGATGCCGTTGCGTTTGATGCTGCCGCCGCCATAAGCCAGCAGGACGTTTTTGCCATATTTCGGAAGCTCAGCGTTAAGAGCCTGTTTCGCTGCCTCTTTACCAAAATAATTCTTTGTCGGATAGGCGAAAACGAAGTTTTCCATGTATATCATCCTTTCATTTTTTCGTTGTATTGCTTCATTGTTTTGTGTATACCAAATATCATTCGAAATCCTTGCTGATTTCCTTTGACATCTTTATTCTACAAGGATGACGCCCATATGTACAATGCTGATTCCGCAATACGCTATGTGCTTCACGAATAGCAAATGGGTTACTCCTTAAAATACGCCAGGACCTTTTTCATATCCAATGTTGGGCTGGCCATATATTTAAGGAGCGATATGAGCAGAGTCAGGACCGGCATATCATTGCCCACAACGGCCATGGCTTCGGGGCCGACAAATTGTCCGAGTACGAGTACGTCTGTGCCATTGACGAGCTGCTCACATATAATGGTAAAGGCCACGGGCACGGCAAACCGGAAGAGCTTGCCAGCCAGCGGCCCCTGCAGAAAATTATCGGAACGATCAGTCATGGATCTTCCTCGAGCCGATGAAGAGGGAAATCTGCGGGTCCATTTCGTCGTAGATCGTACTCTTCTTCGTATCGAGAGAGCGGATGACTTCCATATCCGTCTCGTCAAGCTGGAAATCAAAGACATTCATATTTTCTTCCATGCGTTCCTTGTGCACGGACTTCGGGATGACGACGATCCCGCGCTGCAGCAGCCAGCGCAGCATGACCTGCCCCGTCGTCTTGCCGTGTTTTTGGGCGATCTGCTGGAGAATGGGGTTCTTGAAAACGTCGTTGTTGCCCTCGGCAAACGGTGCCCAGGCTTCCTGCTGGATATTGTGCTGTTTCATGAAAGCTGCTTCATCCCATTTCTGGTTCCAGACGTTCGTCTCGATCTGGTTGACAGCAGGCTTTACCTCGTTGCAGTTGAAAAGATCCGCGAGGCGCTCATTCCAGAAGCTCGTCACGCCGATGGCGCGGATGCGGCCTTCCTTGTAGAGGCGTTCCATAGCACGCCAGGCCCCGTAATAATCGCCATACGGTTTGTGGATGAGGTAAAGGTCGAGGTAATCGAGGCCAAGTTTCTTCATTGAAGTATCAAAAGCTTTCAGCGTATTGTCATAACCGTGGTCCTGCACCCAGAGCTTCGTCGTCACGAAGAGCTCTTCGCGCGGCAGGCCGCTCTTTTTGATGGCCTCGCCGACACCTTCCTCATTGCCGTAAGATGCTGCCGTATCAATCAGACGATAGCCAACTTCCAGTGCCGTGCTGACGGCTTTTTCCGTCTCGCTGGGCTTCGTCTGGTAGACACCATAGCCGAGCTGCGGCATTTTGATACCATTGTTGAGTGTTACATATTCCATCGTAAAAGAATCTCCTTTCATCCAATTAATCTACTTAATCTACTTTATTTTTCAATGCAAAGGTGCATGCTGGCATAACGTTCTTCCATCGCGTTGTCCGCGTGGTAATAACGCTTCGTGCCGTCGAGCTTGGCAATTTCTTGCATCTCTTCATCCGTCAGGGCAAAATCAAAGATGTCAAAATTCGAACGCAGATGCTCTGGATTCTTCGAGCCCGGAATCGTCATGACGCCGTACTGAACGGCCCAGCGCAGGATAATCTGAATCGTGCTCTTATGGTATTTGACGGCGAGATCTTCAAAAACCGTTTCATGCAGCAGACCCGCATCGCCGTGTCCGAGCGGATACCAGCCCATGAGCTTCGTGCCGTATTCCTTGAGGCGGTCCATCTGCGCATGATGAGCATAGTACGGATGCGTCTCAAGCTGGATGACATGTGGCTTGACATCAGCTGCTGCTAAAAGCTTTTTGAGTTTCTCGTCGTGGAAGTTCGAGATGCCAAGAGCCTTGGCTTTGCCTTCCTTATAAGCCTTTTCCAGCTGCTGATACCCCGCGATAAAATTGCCGGCCGGCTGATGGATGAAGAGCAGGTCGACATAATCGAGACCCAGGCGCTTCAGTGTATCCTCAACAGATGTGTCCTTCTCGTACACCGTCGGCCAGAGCTTCGTCGAGATGAAGAGGTCCTCGCGTTTGACAAGGCCTTCGCTTATAGCACGGGCCACGGCTTTGCCCACGGCCGTTTCGTTGAGATAGCCGTTGGCCGTATCAATCATGCGGTAACCAAGGCGAATGGCTTCATAAACCGACTTTTCCGTCTCTTCGAGGCTCAGGAGGAACGTGCCGACGCCGAGAAGAGGTGCCTTTATGCCATTGCTTAACGTTGTGAATTCCATAAAAATCGTCCTTTCATTATACATACGGATTTGAGCATCCGCGTTATGTTCTTTCATTTGTTTCTCTTTGACTCTTATCATACGAGGATTCCGGCATAAAGTACAGTTCCGTTTCCGCAAAGTACTATGATGGAAACGCATACAAACCTCTTTGTAAAGCAGCAAAAATGTGCTACACTGCAGGAGAGGTGATAAATATGTTTGAACTCAATCAGCTCGAGCAGCTCCTGGCCTTTGCCGAATACGGCACTCTTTCGGCCGCTGCCGAACATCTCCATCTGTCGCAGCCGGCCCTGAGCCGTTCCATGCGCCGTCTCGAAATGGACCTTTCCGTACCGCTCTTTGACCATGCGAAAAATAAAATTGCTTTGAATGAAAACGGTGAGCTCGCCGTCAAATACGCCGAGCAGATTGTCCGCGAAGCGAAAGAAATGAAAGAAAGCCTTGTCGCTCACGAACGAGCCCGCCACACGATTTTCCTCGGCAGCTGTGCGCCGGCACCATTATGGACCCTGCTTCCCAATCTTTCGGCTCTTTATCCCGATATGACGATTACCTCAGAAATCCGCGGTCTCGACACACTCCAAGAAAAACTGCTCGACAAGACTTATCAGCTTATCGCCCTGCCCTATCCTATAGAAGAGCCGGGCTTTGCCTCGCAGGAAATCGGTGAAGAACATCTCTACTTCACCCTGCCCTCGGCGCATCCCCTTGCCGAAAAAAAATCCCTGCATCTCGCTGACCTCAACGGCGAAACCATGCTCCTGCGCCCCAACCTCGGCTTCTGGACCGACATCGTCAAAAAAGCTATGCCGGATACAAGCTTCCTGACGCAGGATGAAAATGCCTTTGACGAACTCGTCCGCTTCTCCGTTCTGCCTACCTTCGCGACCGACCTGGCCCTGCAGCGCTACAATCCCCCCGAAGGCCGTGTCATCGTCCCGATTGAGGATGAAGCGGTCAACATCCACTACTATTGCTGCTACAGGAAAAACACCCTGTCCAAGCTCACCAAACTTCTCCAAGCAAAAGGAAAAAGTAAAAACTAAGGAGAAGCGAAGCAATCTCCGCCTAAGACGCCAAGATGTAAACCAACACCCTTAGTAACAAACGCACTGGAAGTAAGGAAGGGGGTGTCCATAAGCGGAGCATTGGACATCCCCTCCGTCTTCCCCGCCGTGTGTTTATCATCACATCACCAAAGGCAGGAGGGAGCCGGTGCTATTCAACGCTCCGCGCAGCAGGCTGAAGCTTCGCTTATGGACAGTACCGGCTGCCTCCCTTACTTTTTCTCTCCTATTGACACAAAAAGCCCCGAGCACCATTTTGATGCCCGGGGCTTTTCCATACTAACCTTGCTAAACTTAAGGATTAGTTTTCTTTCTTCTCTTTTTTCTTGACGGCCGTGCGGATGGAGAGCTCGCGGAGCTGCTTCTCATCAACCGGCGACGGAGCGTTCGACATGACGTCGCGCGCGCTCTGCGTCTTCGGGAAGGCGATGACATCGCGGATCGACGGGCGCTTTGCCATGAGCATGACGAGGCGGTCGAGGCCGAAGGCGAGGCCGCCGTGTGGCGGCGTGCCGTACTGGAAGGCATCCATCATGAAGCCGAACTTCGTATGAGCCTGCTCCGGCGTGAGGCCGAGGGACTCGAAGACCTTCTCCTGCAGGTCGGCGTTGTAGATACGCAGCGAACCACCGCCAATCTCGACGCCGTTGAGGACCATGTCGTAGGCATTGGCCTTGACCTCGCCCATGCGGTCCGTGTTCAGCAGAGGAATATCCTCGTCGCGCGGAGCCGTGAACGGATGGTGCATGGCCTTGAAGCGGTGCTCTTCGTCGCTCCACTCGTACATCGGGAAGTCGACGACCCAGAGGAAACGGAGCTTGTCCGGATCGATGAGGTTGCGTTCCTTGCCCATCTCGAGGCGCAGCTGGCCGAGGGCCGTATCGACGACGAGGCGCTTGTCGGCGACGACGAGCAGCAGGTCGCCCGTCTTGGCGCCCGTAGCTTCGGCGATCTTGGCAAACGTCTCATCATCATAGAACTTCTTGAACGGGCTCTTGATGCCGTCTGCCGTGTACTGAATCCAGGCAAGGCCTTTGGCACCGTAGACCTGAACGAACTTGACGAGGTCGTCGAGGCGGCGGCGCGGGATGTCCGCATAGCCGTCAACCTTGATGCACTTGACCATGCCGCCATTCTCGATGACGGAGTTGAAGACCTTGAAGCTCGAGCCCTTGACGTACTCGGAGATGTCCATGAGCGGCATGTCGAAGCGGAGATCCGGCTTATCGGAACCGTACTTGTCCATGGCCGTATCCCACTCCATGCGCTCGAACGGCGTCGGGACGTCCGCGCCGATGGCCTTCTTGAAGAGTTCCTTGATCATGCCTTCCATCAGCGTCAGGATGTCGTCCTGGCTCATGAAGCTCATCTCGATATCGAGCTGTGTGAATTCCGGCTGGCGGTCAGCGCGCAGGTCTTCATCGCGGAAGCAGCGGACGATCTGGAAGTACTTCTCGAAGCCGGCGACCTGCAGGATCTGTTTGAAGATCTGCGGGGACTGCGGCAGGGCGTAGAACTCACCCGGATTGACGCGGCTCGGGACGAGGAAGTCGCGGGCGCCCTCAGGCGTGCTCTTGCAGAGCATCGGCGTCTCGATCTCGAGGAAGCCGTTGCGGTCGAAGAAGTCGCGCATGATTTTCGTCACGCGGTGACGCAGGATGATGTTCTTCTGCATCTCCGGACGGCGCAGGTCGAGATAACGGTACTTGAGGCGGACCATTTCGTCCACATCAACGCCGTCCTGGATGTAGAACGGCGGCGTCTTCGACGTATTGAGGATGCGCAGCTCTGCGCAGACGACCTCGATTTCACCTGTATCGATGTTCGGGTTGATCGTCTCCTCGCTGCGCGCACGAATCTTGCCGCGCACGGCAATGCAGAACTCGTTGCGCAGGGACTCTGCCTTGTGGAACGTTCCTTCGTTCATGGCAGCTTCATCGAACACGATCTGCACGAAACCGGAACGGTCGCGCATGTCGACGAAGATCAGTCCGCCGTGGTCACGACGGCGGGAGACCCAGCCGCAGAGCACGACTTCCTGGCCGACGTCCGTCTTGCGAAGGGCACCGCAATGATGGGTGCGCTTCATACCTTGTAATGTTTCCATTAACCTTTCACCTCAGCACATAGCTTTTCTATAATAACATCAAAAGAAACCTTCTGCTGCTCACTCTTTTCCATATCCTTGAGCATGACACAGGATTCTTTGACTTCATCTTCACCGATGATCAGCGCAAAGCGGGCATGCGCCTTGTTTGCCTGTTTCATCTGGGCCTTCATACTGCGGCCCGCGTAGTCCATCGAAGCCTTGAGGCCGGCGCGGCGCAGCTTCGTCAGGAGCGTGAAGGCCGGGGCCTTGGCCGCCTCACCGAGCGCGACGACAAAGGCATCTGCCTTCTTCTCCTGCTCCGGGATGAGGCCCTGTTTCTCGAGGGCTAAGAGCACGCGCTCGAGGCCCGTCGCAAAGCCGACAGCCGGCGTCGGCTTGCCGCCGATCTCCTCGATGAGGCCGTCGTAGCGGCCGCCGCCAGCGACAGCGCTCTGGGCGCCGAGCGGTGCATACTTGATCTCGAAGGCCGTCTTTGTATAGTAGTCGAGGCCGCGCACGAGACGCGGGTCGAGCTCGAACGAGATGCCGGCATCCGTCAGGTAGCTCTGGACCTTCTCGAAGTGCTCGCGGCACTCGTCGCAGAGGCAGTCCGTAATCTTCGGCGCATCCTTCATGTACGGCTTGTCGGCGTCGACCTTGCAGTCGAGGATGCGCAGCGGACTGCGCTCAAAGCGGTCCTGGCAGTCCTCGCAGAGGTCGTCGAGCTTGTCGCGGAAGTAGTCCTGCAGGACCTTGCGGTAGACCGGCCGGCACTTCGGGCAGCCGACGGAGTTGAGGCTGAGCTTCAGGTCCTTGAGTCCGAGCGACTGCAGAAAGTCGACGGCCAGCATGATGATCTCAGCATCGGCCATCGGGTTCTCCTCGCCGAGCGACTCGACACCGAACTGATGGAATTCGCGCATGCGGCCGGCCTGCGGGCGGTCGTAGCGGAACATCGAGCCGATGTAGAAGAGCTTGACGAGCGAAGCGTCGCCGTAGAGCTTGTTCTGCAGGTACGCGCGCACGACGGATGCTGTGTTCTCCGGGCGCAGCGTGATGCTGCGTCCGCCGCGGTCCTCGAACGTGTACATCTCCTTGTCGACGACATCCGTGCCTTCGCCGATGCCGCGGTGGAAGAGCTCCGTGTGCTCGAAGAGCGGCGTGCGGATCTCTTCGAATCCATAGCGGCCGCAGATCTCGCGGATCTTCCCTTCGACGTAATTCCATTCGCCGACAGTGTCGGGCAGAATGTCTTTTGTTCCCCTAGGGGCATTGGTGAGCATGAATCGTTCCCCCTGTATGTATTGATATGGTTGTTGGTTGCTTATCTCATGACTGCGGCCCGTACGCCTCGTCGAGCAGCTGGCGGCGCTTCTCGATGTAGATGTCGATGTCGCGCAGGTACGTCACGAGGTCCTTCGCATTGAACGAGGACTTCATGCGCTTCCTGCGGAAGTCGACGACTTTCGTCGTCGCCGCGCCGCCGATGCCGATGATGGTCTGATGCTCCTCCATGATCTGGATGTTGTACATGCCCTCCGCACCGGTGCGGCAGCAGCCGACGTTCTCGAGGTCGCCGCTCATGTAGCCCTGGCGGTAGAGGTAGTACGGGTGCATGCCAGTCTTTCTGACATAGGCCATCGCGATCTCCGACATGCGGCGCGTCTCTTCGTCAGATGGCAGCTCGACATGCTGCTCCTCCATCAGGAGCTTGAGTCGCGAGCCGCGCTTCAGGGCGAGCGCGTGCAGCGTGATGTCATCGGGTCCGAGTGCCGTGACCTTCTCCATCGTGTCGCGCACATCCTCGGCCGTCTCGCCGGGAAGCCCGAGGATGAGGTCCATGTTGATGTGCGGGATGCCCGCCTCGCGCAGCGCGTGGAACATCGTGACGACGTCCTCCGGCGTGTGCTGGCGGCCGATGCGGCGGAGCGTCCTCTCCTGCATCGTCTGCGGGTTGACGCTGACGCGCGAGACAGCGAGGCGCTTCATCGTCTCAATCTTCGCGGGCGTGATGCTGTCGGGGCGGCCCGCCTCCACCGTGAATTCTACGATAGAAGGCCCATAGAAAGCATTATATACCATATTGAGCATTTCAGCAAAGGCTTCATCGGGAAGACTCGTCGGCGTGCCGCCGCCGACGTAGATGTTCTGCACGCAAAAGCCGTAGTGCTCGATGGCGTCCTTGGCCGCAAGCAGGTCCTTCTGGAGCACGGCGAGGAACTCCTGCACGCGCTTCTTGCCGGGCAGGATGTTCGACGGGAAGGAACAGTAGAGGCAGCGCGTCAGGCAGAACGGGATACCGATGTAGACGCTGACCGTCTTCTCGTCGGACTGCGCGAGGAACGGCAGCTGGCGGAAGGCCATCGGCACGATGACGCGGGCCTTTCCCTCGCTGCAGGCGTAGTCTTGCTGCAGCCGCTCGATGATTGCTTCCTCTCCCATGCCGCCGCGGATCCAGCGGTGCACGATCTTCGTCGGACGCACGCCATGCAGAATGCCCCAGAGTGCCTGGGGCATGTCGAGTTCTTCGCGGAAGATATGGTAGAGATTCAGCTTGATCAGGCGGTTGACGGCCGCGCCCTCGCGCTCGTCGAGCGCACCCGTGCTGCGGCGCGTGAAGGACGTCTCCTTGCCGCTGCAGTCAAAGAGCATGAGCCTCGACTCCATGACGACGCGCCCGTCTGCCGTATCGGGCAGTCGGTGGTTGACGACGGAGAGCTGCAGATAGTCGGCCTCGCCGCTGCGCCCCACGATCTCCACCTTGAAGAGCACGAGCACCTCGCGCACGATCTTCGAGATGATCTCCTTGCGGTCGCTCAGCGTGAAGGTCCGGACGCGCAATCGTCTCTCCTGCGTCACTGCTGGGCCTCCTGGCATTCCTTGCAGAGGCCGAAGAACTTGACCTGGTGGTCGCTGACCGTGAAGCCGAGCTTCTTCTTGATGTCCTCTTCGAGCGGCTCCAGGAAGTCGTCCTGGAACTCGATGACCTTGCCGCAGTTCGTGCAGATCAAGTGATGGTGATGGTGCTTTGACGGGTCCGTCTTGTTGACTTCGTAGCGGCTGCAGCCGTCGCCGAACTCCATCTTCTGCAGGATGCCGAGCTCCGAGAGCAGTTCGAGGCTGCGGTAGACCGTGGCCAGGCCAATCTCGGATTTGTTGTCGCGCAGGATGCCGTGCACATCCTCGGCCGAGAGATGCTCGCCCGGATGGTCGAGGATGATCTGGAGCACGACCTGGCGCTGCGGCGTCATCTTGTGCTGGCGCTCCTGCAGCATCCGCCTGAGGTCGTCCATCGTGAAAGTCTGTGACATAATGTAGTCCCCTTTTCTAGCGTCTATTGATTCCTGTCAGCCCTCAATCCCTGCACAGGATATCGTACGTTCAAATGTATATATTATAACAAGAATGTAAGAAAAATACAATCCAGGAATCTGGGATAGACCTTTGCTGTGCCTCCGCGCTCTCACTGCCCCGGATGGCTGCTGAGCGCGCGGGAGACGCTGTAGACATTCTTGAGGCGGCGCATCTTCGTCATGATCTGCGCGACCTGTGTCGCATTCTTGACATCGAGGCCCATGACGACGGTCGACGTCTTGTTGCTGCGGTTCGGGTTGGCGTTGACGCTGTGGATGTTGATCTTCATCTCAGACGGCACGGCTAAAAGCTCTGCGAGCACGCCGCTCTTGTCGTTGCAGACGATCTCGATCTCGACGGTGTAGTCCTTATCGAGGCCGATATCCCAGCTGACCTCAATCATGCGTGAGAGGTCGTTGTCGCGCAGGACATTCGGGCAGTCCGAACGGTGCACCGAGACGCCGCGGCCTTTCGTGACAAAGCCCGTGATCGGGTCGCCGGGGATCGGGTTGCAGCAGCGCGCGAGGCGGACGAGCAAGCCGCTCTCGCCCTCGACGAGCACGCCGTGGCTCGAGCGGTTGCGCTTGCTGCTGTGCTGCGGCGTCTTGAGCTCGGAGAGCATCTTCGAGACATCGGGCGGTGTGGCTTCCTTGAGGTCCTTCTTGTAGAGTTCGATGAGCTTCGTCATGACACTGCGCAGCGTGATGCCGCCGTAGCCGAGCGCCGCGAGCAGGTCGTCCTCACTGAGGTTGTTGAGCTTTTCGGCCACCTGCTGCAGGCGCCCTTCCTTCAAGAGCGTCTTTGGCGCGTAGCCGAGGCGCTTGGCTTCATCCTTGATGAGCTCGAGGCCCTGCTCGATGTTCTCCTCGCGCTTCTCCTTCTTGAACCACGAGCGGATCTTGCTGCGCGTTTCCGACGAGGCGACGATGTTGAGCCAGTCGCGGCTCGGGCCGTTGTTGGCCTTGTTGGTGATGACGGAGACGATGTCGCCGTTCTTGAGCTTGTACTCGAGCGGCACGAGCTTGCCGTTAACCTTCGCGCCGACGCAGTGATGGCCGACTTCCGTGTGGATGCGGTAGGCGAAGTCAATCGGGATGGAGCCCTTCGGCAGGTCGACGACATCGCCCTTCGGCGTGAAGACGAAGACTTCGTCCGAGAAGACATCGACCTTCAAAGCCTCGAAGTACTCCTTCGGGTCGCTGAGCTCCTGCTGCAGGTTGACCATCTGGCGCAGCCAGCTCATCTTCTGGTCGACGGCGCCCGTCGCCTTCGCGCCCTTGCCCGCCTCCTTGTACTTCCAGTGTGCCGCAACGCCGAACTCCGATACCTGGTGCATCGCAAACGTGCGAATCTGGATCTCGAGCGGATAGCCGCGCGTCATGACCGTCGTGTGCAGCGACTGGTAGCCGTTCGACTTCGGCATGGCGATGTAGTCCTTGAAGCGGCCCGGGATCGGCTTCCACATCGCGTGGATGACGCCGAGCACGCCGTAGCAGTCCTTGACCGAGTCGACGAGCACGCGGACGGCCGAGAGGTCGTAGATCTCGCTGAGGTCCTTGTTGTCGCGCTTCATCTTCTTGTAGATGCTGTAGAAGTGCTTCGCGCGGCCGCTGATATCTGCCTTGATATTCGCCTCCGCGAGCTTCTCCTTGATCTGCTCGATGGACGTATCGATGAAGCTCTGGCGCTCCTTGCGCTTCTGCTTGACATTCTCGACGAGATCGTAGTAGATCTCCGGCTCCAGATAGCGCAGGCAGAGATCCTCGAGCTCCCACTTGATGCTCGAGATGCCGAGGCGGTTGGCGAGCGGCGCGTAGATCTCGATCGTCTCGCGCGCGATGCGCTTCTGCTTGTCCTCGCGCATGTACTTGAGCGTGCGCATGTTGTGCAGGCGGTCGGCCAGCTTGATCATGATGACGCGGATGTCCTTCGCCATCGCGAGGAACATCTTGCGGTAGCTCTCGAGCTGTGCCTCCTCTTTCGACTTGTACTGCAGGCGGCCGAGTTTCGTCACGCCGTCGATGAGCATCGCGACCTCGTCGCCGAACATCTCCTTCATCTGCTCGTTCGTGTAGATCGTGTCCTCGACGACATCGTGCAGGAGCGCCGCGCTGATGGTCGCATCGTCGAGGTGCAGCTGCGTGAGGATCTGGGCGACGTGCAGCGGGTGGATGATGTAGGCCTCCCCCGACACGCGCGTCTGCCCTTCATGGGCCTTCCTCGCGAGTTCATAGGCGCGCCGGATGAGGTCGAGGTCGGCCTTCGGCGAATACGATTTCACGGCGTCGAGAATCATCTCGATAGTCACCGGTTCTTTCTCTTTGTCATTCATACGTCCCACTCCTTTGCGTCATCGCGCAGACTCGCCGCGCGATGCGAGGTCCCTGCTTTCCCTGTCAGATGACCTTGCGGCGCCGATACGTCGGCGACGCCTCCAGTTCCATTTTTCCCTGCTTGCCCTGAACGGGTGGCAAATAATAGTGATTTTCATCAAGATTCTCTCTTAGGATACCCAATTCCTGGAAAATGCGCAAGGCCGCGCCCATCGTATAGAGAGAAATATGATGGAACGACTGGCAGAAGCGCGCGGCAAGCGCCGCCGTCTCAAAGGGGATGCTGCCCTGCATCTTCTGCAACCCGTAGAGGAAGCGGTAGACATCGCGCAGGAGCTCCTTGTCGGGGAAGACGCGCTCGCTCTCTGCCGGGCTCATGTCCTCGACCATGCACTGCAGGCTGCGGCGGCCGTTCCACTCGTTGATGGCCGGTGCGTAGACGATGTCGAGCGATTCGCGGTTCACAGAAGGCGCGAGATCGGCGCGATTCCACATCAGGCTCGTGACGGGCGCTTCGTCCGTGCCGAGCTTGAAGCGCAGATGCGTCTGATCGCGGCCGATGGCCATGGCCTCGCGGCCGCGCACATTGCGGCAGCCGAAGTACGGCTTAGGGTTGCCCATGCCGTACGGCTCGAGCAGCGAGAGCTCCTCGACGAGGTCGAGTGTCAGCTCCTCTGGCATCATCTCGAACTCGACCGAGACTTTCGGCTCGTAGTCCTCTTCTGAGAGATGTGCGCCCGCATAGGCGGCAAATGCCTCGCGGAAGGCAGGCAGCTCCTCTTCGCGCAACGAGAGGCCAGCCGCCATCGCGTGGCCGCCGAACTGCAGCAAGTGCTCCTTACAGGCAGAGAGCGCCTCGTACATGTTGAGCCCCTCGATGCTGCGGCAGGAGCCGCGGCAGACACCGTCCTCCTGGATGGAGAGCACGATGGTCGGCTTGTAGAACTTGTCGACGAGCCGCGAGGCCGCGATGCCGATGACGCCGGGATTCCAGCCCTTGCCCGCGACGACGATGGCCTTCTCCGCCGCCATGTCGAGCCCGGAAAGCTCCTCTTCTGCCGTCTCGCAGATCTTGTGCTCGATCTCGCGGCGCTCCGTGTTGAGCATGTCGAGCTCGAGCGCGAGCTTGTCGGCGGTCTGCCGGTCCTCTGCCGTCAGCAGTGCGACGCCCGTCCTCGCCGACTCGATGCGCCCGGCTGCGTTGAGTCGCGGCGCGAGCAGGAAGCCCAGATGGCCTGCCGTGATCTTCTTGTCCTTGAGGCCCGCGACCTCGACGAGCGCTGCGATGCCCGGCAGCGAAGTCGCCTCCATGCGGGCCATGCCCTGCTTGACAATGCGGCGGTTCTCCCCGCGCAGCGGCACGATGTCTGCCACCGTGCCGAGTGCTACGAGCTCGAGATCATCGAGAAAGACAGACTGACCGTCCCACTCTGCGCCCCGGCGCTTCGCGTCGAGAGCCTGGCAGAGCTTGAAAGCCACGCCGACACCGGCGAGATCCTTGTCGGGATACGGGCAGTCCGCGCGATGCGGGTTGAGCACCGCACAGGCGGGCGGCAGTTCGCTGCCGGGCAGATGATGGTCCGTGATGATGATGTCGAGGTGGCCCGCCCCCTGTACCGCTGCGACATCCGCGACCGACGCGATGCCGCAGTCGACCGTGATCAAGAGGTCCGAGTGCTCGGCAATCGCCTCGAGCGCCTTGCGGTTGAGGCCATAGCCCTCTGTCATGCGGTCCGGGATGTAAAAGTCGACCCTCGCCCCAACCTTGCGCAGCGTCCGCGTCAAAAGCGATGTCGCCGTCATGCCGTCTACGTCGTAGTCGCCGTAGACCGTGATGTGCTCGCCCTGCTCCAGAGCGCGCATGATGCGCGCGACAGCCTTGTCCATGTCGCGCATCTGGAAGGGATCGCAAAAAGGCAACTGCTCCGGATGCAGGAAGAGCTGTGCCTCTTCGCGCGTGCGGATGCCGCGGTGCCACAAAAGAGCCGCCACCGTCGTGTCCCGGCCGATCTTGCGCGCAAATGCCGCTAGCTCCGGCACCGGCTCATACAATTTCCACTTCTTATACAACTTCTATCCCTCTTTATTTCCCGTATCTATTTACTTACGTGTTACTTACGTGATTTACGTTGCCTCTATTATATCATAGTTTACAATGTTTCTCTCTATCATACAGGAAAAGCAAAAACATGACAACTAAAATTTATAAGATACACCGTACCAACATTCTTTAATCGAGAAACTATTGGCAAAGGGCCGGGGGGATGTATTTCAGCTTCGTCGCTCCGTTAAATGCCCCCCATGCTGCAACGCCCTCTCAAGTTGCTTCGCCGCCTGACGCGGCGTTCTGACATCGTCGTACCTAAAAAGAACGTCTGGGGGGCCAGCCCTTCGGGTGGTCACTGCGCTCCTGCAGGTGAAATACATCCCCCGGCCAGAGCTCATACCTGCGGATGCGCACCGAGCTTTCGTGCGGCGAGATTCCGCGGCGTATCTGAGCGGGGAGGGAACCCTTCCGCTTGCAGGAACGGCGTGATTGCCCGCAGGGATGGGGCGCACCACGCACTTGCTGGGACACGGATGTAGGAACGCCGTGGCAGGCGGCGAATGGACTTCAGGGGTATGAAGTGCCATGCGCCCCATTTAACAGAGTGACGAAACCGGAAGGGTTCCCTCCCTGCTACGACAATCTGTCTTGAGGCTGCACGTCCCTGCCGCGACGAAGCTGAAATACAGCCCCCTCCCCTTTCCTCGATGTAAAGCGAATCAACCGTGCGAATTACAAAGAAAAGAGACTGCCGTGACAGCAGTCTCTTGCAAGAGCTTGTATAGAGTTATGCAGCAGCTTCTGGTTTCGGCTGGTGCTTTTTCTTCTCGCCCCAGTTGCGGAAGACAACCCAGAGTGGGCTGGCGATGAAGATGGACGAGTAGCAGCCGACGGTGAAGCCGACGAGCAGGGCGAACGCGAAGTCCTTCGTCGTATCGCCGCCGAAGAAATAGAGGGCGGCCGTCGTGAAGAGGACGGTGAAGACCGTGTAGAGCGAGCGCGTCAGCGTCTGGTAGATACTGCGGTCGACGAGCTGGTTGATGTCGCCGCCGCGGCGGAAGTGCAGCTTGAGGTTCTCGCGGATGCGGTCGAAGATGACGATGGTATCGTTGATCGAGTAACCGACAATCGTCAGGAGCGCCGCGATGAACGAGGAGTCGATCTGGCGCTGTGTCAGCGAGAAGACCGCGAGCACGATGAGGATATCGTGGATGAGCGCGAGGATGGCGGCGATGCCGAAGCGCAGCTCGAAGCGGTAAGCGACGTAGAGGATGATCAGTGCCCACGAGACGACGAGTGCCAGGATGGCATTCGTGATGAGCTCGCCGCCGATTGTCGCGCCGACTTTCTCCTCACGCAGGACCTTGTAGTCGCCGACATCGCTCTTGATGGTCGCCATGACTTCCTTGCGTTGGTCCTCCTCGAGATCGCGCGTGCGGATCATGACGTTCTCCGACTCCTTGACGTCCGACTGGGTGCCCGAGAGCTGGATGGTCGCATCGTCGAGGTCGTACTTCGCGAGGCTCGTGCGGACCTCTGCGATGCTGACCGGCTGATTGAACTTGAGGTCGATGATGGTACCGCCGGTGAAGTCGATGCCGAAGTTGAAGCCGCGTACAGCCATGCAGATGAGGCCCGGGATGATGATCAAAGCGGAAATGAGGAACCAGATTTTCCGATGACCTGCTATATCGAATTTAAGCATTCTTCTTCAAATCCTCCTTTTGCAAATCCTCTTTTTTCCAGAGCATGAAGCCCGTGACACCGTAGGCACCCGGCTTCTCGAAGAGCTTTGAATCGACCATGAGTTTGAGCATGTAGTGCGTCAGCGTGATGGCCGTGAACATCGAGAGCACCGTGCCGAGGCCCAGCGTGATGGCGAAGCCGCGGATCGTGCCCGTGCCGAGGAAGAACAGGACGGCCGCTGCGATGATCGTCGTGATGTTCGAGTCGAAGATCGTCGTGAAGGCGCGCTTGAAGCCCGCCTCCATCGAGAGGCGCAGCGTCTTGCCCTGGATCTGGTACTCCTCCTTGAAGTGCTCGAAGATCAGGACGTTCGCGTCGACGGCCATACCGATGGACAGGATGATACCGGCAACGCCCGGCAGCGTCAGCGTCGCATCGAGCAGGTAGAGAAGGCCGAGCAGCATGAGCGTGTAGGCCATCAGCGCGATGTCGGCGATGAAGCCCGACATGCGGTAGAAGAGGATCATGAACAGGAGGACAGCGCCGAGGCCGATGGCAAAGGCAAATTCCGACTTGTCCTTGGAATCCTGGCCGAGCGTCGGGCCGACCGTGCGCGTCTCGATGATGTTGACCTTGACCGGCAGCGCGCCGCTGCGGAGGACGACGGCGAGGTTCTGTGCCTCCTCAAGCGTCTTCTGGCCTGAGATCTCAGCCTTGCCGCCGAGGATCGGCTCGCGGACATTCGGCGCCGTCAGCACCTCGCCGTCGAGCAGGATGGCGATCGTGCGGCCGACGTTCTTCGTCGTGAGGTCGGCGAATTTCTTCGCGCCCTCGTCGGTGAACTCAAGGTTGACGACGTTCTGGCCGTTCTGCTGGTTCGTCGCGGCCTGCGCGTCCTTGAGGTCAGTACCGGTCAGCACCGTATTGCCGTCCTCGTCCTTGAACTCGAGCATGGCCGTCTTGCCGATGGTCTTGATGGCCGCATCCGGGTCCTTGACGCCCGGCAGCTCGATGATGACGCGGCGTTCGCCCTCACGCTGGATGATCGGCTCCGTGAGGCCCAGCGCGTTGACGCGCTTCTCCATGATGGTGACGACGCGGTTCATCGCATCATCGTTGACTTTTGCTACATCGGTGTCCTCAGCTTCGAGCACGACATGCGTGCCGCCCTGCAGGTCGAGGCCCTGGCGGATGGAATTGGCCAGAGGCTGGACGAATGCAAGGAATAAGCCGACGATTGCCACGATGCAGACAATGAGTTTGATGAGACTATTCTTTCTCAACGTTTCACAACCCTTTCTACGTGGTCTATGTATTTGGTTCAATCCGACGCGTTTCCGTCAGGATCAGATTGACTTTCGCATCATGCGCTTCCATCGGGACGCTCGCGACGACCTGGCCGTCGAAGGTCAGTGCGGCGCGGTAGGCCTGCGGCGCCTTCTCCATGAGGTAGCGGTCGTAGTAGCCGCCGCCGAGGCCAAGCCTCTCTCCCTTTGGCGAGAATGCCGCACCGGGCACGACGACAAAGTCGACCTCGTCTGCCGGGATGATGCTCTGCTCCTCTTTGCGGACCGTCAGGATGCCGAACTTGCCCGGCACGAGCGCCGCAAGCGACGGCAGGTTGACGGCTTCCATGAGCCCCTTGCCCGTGATGAGCGGCAGGCCGACGCGCTTGCCCTCCCTGAGGGCATGGGCGAGCAGATCGTAGAGCTGGACTTCGTCGGGCATCGAGGCGTAGGCGAAGATGGTCCTTGCCTGCTGGAAGCGCGGCTCCTCGTAGAGGCGCGCTAGGATGGCCCGGCTCTTCGCTTCGTGCTGCTCTTTCGTCAGCCCTTTGCGGAAGGCGAGCATCTTCTGGCGCAGTGCCTTCTTCTCGGCGAGCTTCACTTCGTGCAGCTCGCGCGGCGTCATCAGGCGGCCTCCTGCTGCGTGACGTTGGCATTGACGCTCGAGCGCACGACCTCGATGACGACGCCGTCGGCAATCTTGAGCTTCAGCGACGTGTCGCCGAGCTCCACGATTGTGCCGTAGATGCCGCCAATCGTGATGACCTGGTCACCCTTCTTGAGGTTGTCGAGCATGGCGCGGCGGCGGTTCTGCTGCTTTTTCTGCGGACGGTAGAGCAGGAAGT
This sequence comes from Mitsuokella jalaludinii, assembly GCF_928722185.1. Taxonomy (NCBI): domain Bacteria; kingdom Bacillati; phylum Bacillota; class Negativicutes; order Selenomonadales; family Selenomonadaceae; genus Mitsuokella; species Mitsuokella jalaludinii. Next base: position 434,792 of record NZ_CAKMXA010000001.1, on the reverse strand, counting down.
AGAAGATCGCGATCATGACGACGATCGGGCCCCACGTTCCAAGTGCTTCTGGACTCATAATGAACAACTCCTTTTCAGATAAAAATGATGTGTGGACATATATCGGTCATGGCGGCAGGCTCACTGCTTGCCGTGCATCTGATAATGGTTGAAGAAATCACTGCGGAACTCCGTGAAGCGGTCATCGAGGATGGCCTGGCGCATGCGGCGCATGAATTCCTGCAGGAAGTAGAGATTGTGCAGCGACAAGAGGCGCAGGCCGAAGATCTCGTTCGCGCGAACGAGATGGCGGATGTAGGCGCGCGTGTAGCCGTTGCGGCAGGCGTAGCAGCCGCAGCCCTCTTCGAGCACCGTGTGGTCGTGCGTGAACTGGGCGTTCTTCATGACGAGACGGCCTGTCCACGTCATGGCCATGCCGTTGCGTGCGACGCGCGTCGGGTAGACGCAGTCGAACATGTCGATGCCGCGCTGCACGCCCTCGACGAGGCAGTCCGGCGTGCCGACGCCCATGAGGTAGCGCGGCTTGTCCTGCGGCAGAAGAGACGTCGAGTACTCGAGCATCTCGTACATGAGCTCCTTCGGCTCGCCGACAGAGAGGCCGCCGACGGCGTAACCCGGCAGGTCCATCGCCGTCGTCTCGCGGGCACTCCACTCGCGCAGCTCCTTGTGCATACCGCCCTGCACGATGCCGAAGAGGCCCTGGTTCGGGGCCGTCATCGCCTCCTTGCAGCGCTGGAGCCAGCGGATTGTGCGCTCTGTCGACTGCTTCGCGTAGTTGTAGTCGGCCGGGTACGGCACGCACTCGTCAAAGGCCATGACGATGTCTGAGCCGAGTGCCATCTGGACTTCCATCGAGACTTCCGGCGAGAGGAACTTCTTCGAGCCGTCGATGTGTGAGCGGAACGTCACGCCCTCCTCCGTGATCTTGCGCAGGTCGCCGAGGCTGAAGACCTGGAACCCGCCGCTGTCCGTCAGGATGGCGCCGTCCCAGTGCATGAACTTGTGCAGGCCGCCGGCCTCACGGATGAGGTCCATGCCCGGGCGCAGGAAGAGGTGGTAGGTGTTCGACAGGATGATGCCCGCGCCGAGATCGTGCAGTTCGTCCGGCGAGACGCCCTTGACCGACGCCTGCGTGCCGACCGGCATGAAGATTGGTGTCGGGAAACTGCCGTGCGGCGTATGGATGATACCCGCGCGTGCTCCCGTGCGCTCGTCCTTCTTGACGAGCTCATATGTGATTGCAGTCAAATAAAAACCTCAACTTTCAATTTACATGTTTCATCAGCTCTGGCGTGCGGCCAGTTCTTCGCGCAGTGCTTTCTTCATGAGCGCGAGGTCCGGCGTCACGCCCGTCCAGAGTGCAAAGGCAGCCGCGCCCTGACCGGCCAGCATGCCCTCGCCGTTGATGATGGTGTGGCCATACTCCTGCGCCTCAGAGAGAAAGCGCGTGCGCGCCGGTGTGTAGATGATGTCGTAGACGAGTGCCGCCTTCTTGAGCTTCGCCCAGTTCACAGGCGGCATGCCCTCTATGTGCGGGTACATGCCGAGCGGCGTCGTGTTGACGAGCAGGTCCGTCACCGCGAGATGGTCCGCGAAGGCACCGTCCTCCCAGTGAAGGACCTGGATCTCTCCGTACGCAGAGAACTCTTCAGCGAGACGCGCCGCCTTGGCGGGGTTGCGCACGCCGAGCGTGATGCGCCCTGCCTTGGCACGCAGGAGGCCCCAGATGACGGCTCTCGCTGCGCCGCCGGCGCCGAGCAGCGTCACTTCCCTGCCCTTCGGCGAGAAATTGTGCTGTGCGAGCGGCTGCATGAAGCCGATGCAGTCTGTGTTGTAGCCAGTCAGGTGGCCATCCCGATTGACAACCGTGTTGACCGCCCCGATGATGCGGGCGTCCTCATCGACAGCGTCGAGCTCCGCCATGATGGCCTGCTTGTGCGGGATCGTGACGTTCCAGCCGGCAAACTGCATGGCCCTGAGTCCCGCCACCGCCTCCTTGAGATTATCGGGCGGCACGGGCAGCGAGATGTAGACGTAGTCGAGCCCCGCCTTTTCGATGGCCGCATTCTGCAGCACCGGCGAAAGCGAGTGGGCAATCGGCCAACCCATGACGCCGAGATTCTTTGTCGTTCCTTTGATCATCACAAGTCCTCCCGCCGTCAGCCGTGTGCGCGGCGCGTCTTCGTCAAGAGGTCCATCTTGAGCTCGTAGTAGTCCGGCGTCATATCGAGGTAATGGCGGTGCGGATTCTCGAAGCGCTGCTCCTCCTCCCAGATCTCATGGTCGAGCTGGTTCTTGACGTAGTCGCGGATCGCGTCGAGCTTCGGCAGCTCCTCCGTGCGCTTGCCCTGGCGGACGTAGCACTTGCGGAGATTCTTGAACGTGCAGTGTTCAAATGAGCGGTTCTTCCACGGCTTCTGCGGGTCGATGTAGCGCAGCGGCTGCGTGCCGTCAATCTGCTCGCCGCACTTGGCGATGAGGTCCGCGACAGCGTGGCCGTTCTCGTCGTAGACACGGTAGAGGTCCTTGAGGCCCGGGTTCGTGATCTTCTCGACGTTCTCCGAGACCTTGATGCGCGGCGCGAAGTGGTCGTTCTCCCCGACTGCTGCGAGCTTGTAGACGGCGCCGAAGACCGGCTCCGACTTTGCCGTGATCAGGCGCTCGCCGATGCCGAACGCATCGATGCAGGCGCCCTGCTGTGTCAAGAGCGACGAGACGGTGAACTCATCGAGGCTGTTCGAGACGACAATCTTGCAGTCCGGCAGGCCCGCCTCGTCGAGCATCTTGCGCACGCGCTTCGAGAGGTACGCGAGGTCGCCCGAGTCGATGCGGATGCCCATGAGGCGCTTGCCCATCGGCTCAAGCACCTCATGCGCGATGCGGATGGCATTCGGGATGCCCGAGTGGATGACATCGTACGTATCGACGAGCAGGATCGTCGCATCCGGATACGTCACCGCGTACTTTTTGAAGGCCTCGTACTCGTCGCCATAGAACATGACCCAGCTGTGCGCCATCGTGCCCGAGATCGGGATGCCGAACATCTTGCCGGCCGAGCACGTCGCCGTGCCGACGACGCCGCCGATGTAGGCAGCGCGCGCGCCATACGTCGCCGCATCCATATTGTGGGCGCGGCGCGCACCGAAGTCCGAGACGGCGCGGCCCGCCGCCGCCTTGCAGATGCGGCGCGCCTTCGTCGCAATGAGCGACTGGTGGTTGATCTGTGCGAGGATGGCCGTCTCCACGAGCTGCGCGTCAATGAGCGGTGCGACGACCGTCAGGATCGGCTCATTCGGATACATGACCGTGCCCTCCGGCAGCGCATAGATATCGCCCTTGAAGCGGAAGTCCTTGAGGTATGCAAGAAATTTCTCCGAGAACATGTGCTGCTGGCGGAAATACTCGACATCCTCGTCCGTGAACGTCATGTTCTCCACATACTCGATGACCTGCTCGAGCCCAGCGAAAATGGCAAAGCCACCCTCATCCGGATTCTGGCGGTAGAAGACATCGAACGCCACCTGGACGTCCTTGTCGTGGTCCTCGAAGTAACCATTGGCCATGGTCAGTTCGTAGAAGTCCATCATCATCGTGATATTGCGTTTATCAAACTGTGTTTGCGTCAATGAAGCCAACCCCTTTGATGTCGCGGCCCTGTGGCCGCGCTTTTTTACTAGAAGTGTTCTGGGCATTCGGATATACGGTATCAATTATATCATCTTAATGATGGGGATGCAAAACGTATCCCGCAAAAAGCAGAAAAAAGAGCCGCTGTGCCACTGCACAGCAGCTCTTCCGCCAGATGCGATATACAATAGAAGGAAGTGCGCTCTATCAATAGCCGAGTTCGCGCTTGACCGCGTGCTCGAGCGGCTCCTGCTTGACGAAGTGCTCGAGGTCCTCGCAGAACATCGCGACCGACTTGTCGCGCGTGTACGCCAGCGTCATCTTGCCCGAGCAGTGCGGCGTCAGGATGACGTTCTTCGCCGTCCAGAGCGGGTCTCCCTCCGGAATCGGCTCCTTGGCCATGACATCGAGCGCTGCGCCGGCGAGGTGCCCCGTGTTGAGCGCCTCGACGAGCGCCGCCTGATCGATTGAGTTGCCGCGGCCGACATTGATGACGAAAGCGTCATCCGGCAGCATGGCCAGACGCTCGCGCGAGATCATGTTTGTCGTCTCCTTCGTGCCCGGCAGGCAGAGCACGAGGATATCCGTCTTCGGCAGATACGCCTCGAGCTCCTCCTGCTTGACGGCCTCATCGTAGACCGGGCTGCGCTTGCGGCCCGTGCGGCTGACGCCGACGATGGCGGCCGGCTGGAACGACTGGATGCGCTCTGCGTAGCGCGTGCCGATATCGCCCGTGCCGACGATCGTCACGCGGCTGTCCTTGATGGAGCGCAGCGGCAGGTTGTTCTTCCACTCGTGGCGGCGGATAATCTCCGCATACTCTGGATAGCGGCGCAAGAGCATCAGCGTCACCATGACGAGGTGCTCCGCGATCGTCACACCGTACGCGCCCGATGAATTCGACAGCAGGCAACCGTCCGGCAGCACGCCCGGCTTGAGTACCGGGTCGACACCGGCCGACACACTGCAGAACCACTTGAGATGCGGCGCCGCCTCCGCGAGCTTCGAGCCGCCGCCAGTCGCCGCCGCGTAGATGATGTCGACATCGGAAAGATGCGGCAGCGCCTCATCGTTCGTCTTGTAGTACGCGACCTCCATATGGTGCTGCGCCGCCGCAGCCGTTATCTTCTCGCGATGTGCATCGTTCATAAAGGAATTGACCACTGCAATCTTCATGAAAAAACGCTCCTTTCTATCGATAAAAAGCATATACGGTAATTCTACGTTACATTTTTATACGTTCGCCAAAACTTTCCCAAAGCCTTTTCTTCCGGCAAAAAAGATGTTACAACATTACAACGCCGGTAACAAAAAAGACATCCCGCCAGATGACGGGATGTCTCATTTCACCATGAGGATATTGTCCTGCCGTCCGGAATGCCTGCATCAGCGGAACACAATCTGGACGAGCAGCATGTAAATGGCTGTCCCCGCGAACATCGAGAGGAGTATCCGGCGCAGCCAGATGTGGAGACCCGCCGTCACGCCGATGCCGATCACTTCTGGCAGGCCATGCGGCGCGAGTCCCCAATCGACATCCTTCAGGCAATAGACGACGAGCAGTCCGAAGATTGCCGCCGGCAATGCATTGCCTAGATAGCGCACCATCAGCGGCGTCGGCTTCTTGCTGGAGAAGAGCAGGAACGGCAGGAAGCGTGTCAGCATGGTGGCCGCCGTACAGAGCAGCACCGTGATGACCTGCTGGTAAAGCGTCATTTCCATCATCTCGTCTCCCTCCCCCCTGCCTGATCGGATTCCAGGAGATAATACCGCTCCAAAGGACGCCTGCCCAGCAACAGGGCCGAGAGGATCACGAGCATCGCCGGTATCATGAACGATTGCGCGCCAAAGACAGCGAGACAGCTGCCGGCCGCGACGAGCCCGAGGACTGCCGTCGCATGGTGACATTCATTCAGCCATTGTTCGATGAAGATAACGACGAACATTGCCGTCATGACAAAACCGAGCCCCGCCGTATCAAACGGCAGCGCCCCGCCGACAAGACCGCCTAAGAGCGCGCTGAACACCCAGTAGGCTTCATCGAGCCAGGTTATCCAGAGCATGAACCATCCCCGGTCAACACCTTCCGGCAAACGGCGCTTAGCCGAAAAGATGATCGAGAACGTCTCATCACAGAGGCCGTAAATCAGGAAGAAGCGCTTCCATCCCAAGCCACGGTACGTATCAAAGAGCGACAATCCATAAAATAGATGGCGCGCCTGGATGAGCAGGGCCAACAGGAATGTCGCCAGCGGCGCAAAGGGAGAGAGCAGCATCGAGACGGCCACGAACTCCAGCGACCCGCCGAAAATGACCAATGCCAGCAAAAACGGGTAGTAAAACGGAAAGCCCATGACATTCATGATGGATTTACAATCTAAGTGCAACAGCTCCTAGACAACCAAATTAAAATGACACATAGACTTCTTTGCTATAATGGTGTTTGAAGAGAACTACCTATAACAAAAGGAGAGCCTATGTGCCACTACACACATCTTACACCATTTGAGCGAGAAAAGATACTCTTTTTTCTTGCTGAGGGCAAATCCATCACGGAGATTGCCCATCTGCTGAACCGGAGCAAGTCGACCATCTCGCGTGAGCTTCTCCGCAATGCGGCCCCTGCGGACCAGCCTATGTCGTACTGCCCGTTGACCGCGCAAGCGCTCTACAAGCAGCGCAGGAAAGCCTGTCGTCCGCATAAGCGGCTGGAGTATGCACCACTTCATTCCTACATCCAGATCTGTATCCTGGCGTACCACTGGTCGCCAGAGGAGATTGTCGGACGGATCCAGTTGGAGCATGGCTGCCGTCTCGTCAGCGTTCCGACGATCTACCGCGCTATCCACGCAGGACTGCTGAACCCGCCAGGAGCTTCAGCGAAGTTCGTACTTCGGAAACTACGGCATCATGGGAAACGGCGTCACAAGAAAGGCAACGAAGAACATCGTGGCAAGTTCGTCATATCGCACCCCATCGAGGATCGTCCTGCCAGTGCGACGAACCGTTCCGTCCGTGGTCACTGGGAAGCGGATACGGTGGTGGGTAAGCAAGGAAAGGCCTGCCTCGTCACGCTGGTGGACCGGAAGAGCCGGTACTTGCTTGGTGGAAAGGCCGCGAGCAAGACTGCCGCTGCCGTCAACAAGGTGATGTGTGAAGCACTCTCGGGGCAGCCGCATCTTTCGGTCACGCCAGATCGCGGAAAGGAATTCTCGAAACATGCTCAACTCAGCAAGGAACTGAAGCGTGTGACGTTCTACTTTCCTGCTCCGCACCATCCATGGGAGCGCGGGACCAACGAGAATACCAATGGGCTTCTGCGGGAGTTCTTCCCGAAAGGCAAGGACATCACGGATACGCCAGAGGATTACATCCAACGGAAGTACCATGAGTTGAACCTGCGCCCTAGGAAGTGCCTTGGCTACAAAACACCATATGAGGTCTATTTCTCAAAGGTGTTGCACTTAGCTTGACAATTCGCCATATAAACACCATAGGCGAATCCCAGGAAAACAAATCCCGCCAGAATCGGCGTCGTATAAGGAAACGCTGCCCGCAACGCCGGCCAGCACGCATGTTGTTGTCGCATAACCGTCCTTTCTCGTCATGTCACATCAGGATACCGGGATTCACGAGCCTGCCGAGTGCGATGTCCTTTTGCATCGCACCGGCCAACCCCACGCGGATAACAAACACTCCGTCGGCATCATTGTACTACAGAAGCCAATATGCGACAAGACAATCTTGTCGCGATACGATATACACCCGTCCTATTTTCCCATGCCGTTGCCAAGTGAGAAGATCTGCGCTATACTACAGACATCGATGCAAAAGAATAAGCAGACTGAAACTCCCCATAGCTAACGCCAGGGGGTTCTTAAGTACAATAGCTTTTCTTGCTCTCGAAAGATGCAAGTGCTGACTATTTTCCTTAAAACTTTCACGGGCAAAAGTTCCATTGAACTCATTAGCGCCCGCAAGGCCCGTTTCAAGACCTTATATTTCTAATCGTGTTACGGTTTATATCCCGATACAGCTCAGATTTCTGTTCCCACGCAATCGTTTGATTTCCTGATTATGCAGATGCAGGAAAGTCTCAAATCTTTTGTTGCATTTTTCAAGGTTGAACGTCTTCAAGTCTGGGTTGATATTCATGATAAGGAAAGCGGAATACATATCTCGCTGGACTTTTATGCCATTTATGATGTTCCAGCGCTCAGAGAGTTTTTTCTTCTGATAGGATTCGTCGGTATGATTGAACTGGGAAGCACGAGCCAAGAAGGTATCAATCCCGATTAACGATATGCCAAAGTAACTCAACTTGCGCTTCAAGATTGCTAGGAACATGGAAGGTGCCCGATTGGCTAAAGACTTACCGAATCGCTTCTTGCGCTTGAATCTGCCTTTCTCATTTTTCTCGGTTTTCTTAGCCCTTGCCTGCAATCCCTTGAAGTTCATGGCCTCGACATAGAAGGTATCCCCTTGTCTGAGAAGCTCGTTTGCAAGCAGTTCGTGCTGCAGTTTCCTGACCGCAGCCTGCTTACGCTGGACTTCTTTGAGGTGGAACAAGGTCTTTACATATCGCTTGCTACGAATCCAGAGATGAGTGCCTTTCTTCGTAGTTTTATCTTCATTATAGTTATCCGGATTATTCATTCGTTTGCTTCTGTCCAGCTTGCGTTGAAGCAGTTGCTTTTCACGTTCGTGTCCCTGTGCTCTATTGGCAAGTTCTACAATTTTTACCGAAGACTCGGAAGACCATGCTACGGTCGATGTACCGATATCGATACCGACATCTCCTTTGCCAAGGATGTGAACGAAACTGCCATCTGACTTACGTCGCTTGGCTAGCTTCTCTCCTCGGAAGATGATCTGCAAGTAGTATTTCTTTTTCCCCCTCACGAACTTTCGCACGAGACGGCAGTAAGCGATGGGATGTGTAAGAGATTCCACCTCGTAGAGGTTAGTTTCATCAACAAGGACGGGTATCTTCAACCCTGACCACTCGCAGGTACGGGTAATTGTCTTGAATCGAATTCCTGTATCGTTTGTCTTCCCTTCCAGCGAATTAATCTGTCCGTATTTCTTGAAGTAGATTCGTTTTCCATCACCATAGAATAGTTTCTCAAAAGATTTCCAGAGCCTTTTGGAAAGGGCTTGTGCAATAGGGGCGTTAATCTGTTTCTTGAAATGCTGCCGTATCGGTGTGGCCATACGGGAAAGTCCATATTCTGTTAAGCCAGCTTTTTGCCTGAGCTGATGGATTTCATCCCAGATTAGTTTATCGTGCTCTTTGTCCTTATTCAGGCGTTCGATGAGGTTGCGATACGCTTTTGTTTTCTTGAGCTCTTTCAGCCGTTTGAGACTCTTGCTGGTAAGAGTATTATATATCTTTCGCCCAGCTTCCAGACGGCTGTCGATGACATCTTCCTGCCATCGTTCCGTTTTCAGTCTGAACTGGAGAATGAAGCATTCTTTTCTTTGTTTAACCATATCGCCACCTCCTCATGCTTAATTCCTTGATTTTATTATATCAAAAAGTAGAGATACTTACAACATGATAAGGTTTAACAGGATTGGAAATATGAAAGTTTTCAAATAACCCCTTGGCTGTTTTAACTATGAGATTAGGAGCTTGTCGTTTATTGCTTATGAGGTTATCCCCGTAGCTGAAGCTAGGGGCTTGTGCCACAAATCACAATGGAAAGGAAGGTCTTTTTTCATGTCCAGATTCTCTGTCAAGCCACTCGTCTACGCTGGTGTCTCCGTGGCCCTGGCTGTGCTCTTCTCCTATGTCTTTGCCATCCAGACGATCTTTGTGCGCATCACCTTCGGCTTCCTGCCGATCGCCATCTACGGTGCAATGTACGGCCCCATGAAGGGTGGCCTCGTTGCCGCGGCCGCCGACTTCATCGGCACGGCCCTGCTCGGCACGAGCATCTTCTTCCCGGGCTTCCTCGTCTCCGGCTTCCTCACAGGCTACATCTACGGCTGGTTCTTCTACCGCAGGCGCGTCACACTGCTGCGCGCCTGCATCCCCTTCTTCCTCGTCATGGTCTTCATCCACCTGGGACTCAACACGCTCTGGCTGACCATCTTCTACCACAAAGCCGCCTCGGCCATCTTCCTGAGCCGCCTCATCAAGAACCTCCTCTGCTATCCCATGGAAGTCGGCCTCTTCCTCATGGTCTACCGGCCCCTGCTGCGCTTCCTGCCCGAGCAGTTCCCGCAGGCGGCAGCAAAAAAGGCCGCCACCTCCACAGCAGCCTGATAAATACAGGCTGCAAGTTCCCCATTGTCCGGCCCGGAAAACGAAAATAACCCCCTGGCTATGCCAGGGGGTTATTTATGCTGCAACGCTTTCAGTGTCGGCCTCGTCAGGCCTTCTGCGCGCAGACGTCATGCACGAGCAGGGCCGCCTGCAGAACGGCTGCTCTGTTTACGCTTTATTTTACCTCGATATTCAGCACGTTTTGGATAGCACCGGGCTTTTCCTGGAACAGCTCGAGCGTCAGGCCGTCGGGCAGCTGCACCCATTTTTCGGGCTTGCCCTCGATGTGATGGACACCCTTGACAGCAAGCATTTCCCTGAGGACTTCGGGCATATCCTCGACAACGATGCCGAGATGATGTCCCTGTCCCGCTTTATAGTCTTCTGGCGCGGCCACAAGCTGCACGCCACCCTTGAGCCAGACCATTTTGAGATGACCATCTTTTTCCTTGCGGCGCGTTTCTGTCATGCCGAGGATTTTCTCAAAAAAATTTTTGGACCATTCAATATCTCGCACCGTCACGGCGCTGTGTTCCAAATAAGACTGTCTTGCCATGTTTTCACCTTTTCCTTTACGCACCAATTGACCCTATCCAAAATTCTTGAGCAGCAGCAAACCACGCAGAAGCCTGCCACTGGGAATCTCTATGTTTATCTATTTTAAACCCTATTGCACGGATTGGCAATTTTCTTCATCAGGATACTTGCATGAACCAATCCAGCACGTCAATTTATCGAAAAAGTTGCTCCAGGCACCAGGTGAAGCCTTTGGCACAGCGTTGTTCGGGATGCTGGAAGTGGTTGCCGGGATTCCAGGTGAGGGTGGTCTTGATGCCGGCTTCCTGCAGCAGGGCGTGCTGCTCTTTGATGCAGGCGCTGACGGTGCGCATGACGGGGTTGCGGGTCTTGTCTTCGCGGTCGCCGAGGCTCAGGTAGATGATGCCTGCCTTTGGTTCGTGGGCTTTGGCGTAATCGAGCCAGCCGGGGAACCAGACGGACGGCGATGCGGCGGCGATGGCGTCGAACGAGGTACTCTTATAGGCGCTCCAGAGTGAAAAGAGCGCGGCGAGGGAGTAGCCGCCGAGTACGACGGGCGCATCCTCTGCCAGAGCACAATGGCTCTTAAGTGCGGGCAGGATCGCCTCGATGGAATTCAGCGTCTCCTCTGCCCCTGCGCCAAAGTCCTGTTTGCCGAAGACGGCGGGCGCCTGCCACGGGGAGAGCTCCTTGTTCCAATCCTCGACGGCAAGGAAGGCGACAGCCAGCGGCATGCTGACAGCAGCGGCAATGGCGCTGACTTCCTCCAAGAGCCCCTTGCGCGCAACAATCTCTTCCTGCTCGACGGGCTGCACGAGTAGGGCGCGCGGCTCTGGCTCTTGCAGGAGAAGGCCTCCCTTCCCTGCTGCGTGGATCGTGGCGAGAAGGTCGTCGCACTGCCATTTCCTGCCGTTGATCACGATTAGCTGTTTCCCTTCTATCTCATTTATCTTGTTTATTTCGTTTATCTTGCTCATCGTATTATCTCCCTCATCACATTTCATGGCACAGGCATGGTACAGCAGGATTTTATCCGCTGGCAGAGAAGTATGTATTGGTTCTATAAAATCAAGCTCAGCAAGAAAGGATTCGTTATGGCTCTCTTTGCAATCGGTGACTTCCACCTCTCGTTCCAGACACCCGAGAAGTCGATGGACGTCTTTGGCGCGGTGTGGCGGCACCATGAAGAAAAAATCAAGCGGAACTGCGAGGCGCTCGTTGGGCCGCACGACACGCTCGTCATCACGGGCGACCACTCGTGGGGGCGCAAGCTCGCGGAGTGTGAGCAGGATCTCGCATTCATCGAGGCGCTGCCGGGACGCAAGATCCTGCTGCGCGGCAACCACGACATGTTCTGGGACGCAAAGAGGACAGCCTCTCTCAACCGCCGCTTTGCGGGGAAGCTGTCCTTCCTGCAGAATAATTTCTTTGCCTACGAAGATTACGCGCTCGTCGGCACGAAGGGCTTCACGTTCGAGGGGCCGTTCTATCTCGACGGGCAGGGCCGCGTCATCGGCTGGGATGAGAAGCGCGAAGCGCATGCCAAGATGCTCGTCGAGCGCGAGTGCACGCGGCTGCGCCGCTCGCTTGATGCGGCGGTGGAGGCGGGTTTCCAGAAGTTCATCCTGTTCCTGCACTATCCGCCGACGAACATCCTCGAGCAGAAGAGCCCCTTCACCGACATCGCCGAGGAATACGGAGCCGAGCAGGTCATCTACTCGCACTGCCACGGCGAGGAGCGCTTCCACGACAGCCTGCATGGCACGGTGCGCGGCATCACCTATCGGCTTGTCTCAGGCGACTATCTTGATTTTAAGCCGGTCAGGATTCTTTGACCGTGACCAGATAAGCTGGGCCGTGGTCATGCCTCCGTCTCTTTGCCGGGCCTGCGGTACTTCAGGAGTTCCTGCGGCACGCGCCTGCCCTTGTGGTAGAATTCCCAGTCGCGTTCGCCGAGCTCGCGCTGCACGCGGCAAGGTACGCCAAAGGCCAGCACGCCTGCGGGGATGTCGCGCGTCACGACGCTGCCCGCGCCGATGACCGTGTTGTCACCGATCGTGACGCCGGGCACGACGATGACGCCTGCGCCGAGCCAGACGTTCTTGCCGATGCGGATGGGCAAATTGTACTGATAGCCTTTCTCGCGCAGCTCTGGTGCCAGCGGATGGTTCGGCGTCGCGAGCGTGACGTTCGGCCCGATCATCGTGTAATCGCCTATGAAAATCTCGCCGTCGTCGACGGCCGTGAGGTTGTAGTTGGCGTAGACCTGCTTGCCGAGGTGCAGGTGATGGCCGCCCCAGTTCGCGTGCAGCGGCGGCTCGATGTAGCAGTCCTCCCCGGCTTCTGCCAGCATCTCTTTGAGCAGCTTCTGCCGCTTCTCCCATTCATGCGGCCGCGTGGCATTGTAGTCGTAGAGCTTTTCCATGCAGTCGAGCTGCTGCTTCATCAGTTCCTCATCACCCGGCCAGTAGATCTCGCCGTTCATCATGTCATCGTACACTTTGCTCAATGGAAATCCCCTCTCTTTTGCGTCTATCATTCCTTAAGTTTTCCTGAGTATAACGATTCGACAGCACGTTTGTTTTTTCCTGCCAAATAAATACAAGACAGCAAAAAGCAGCATCGTCAGGCAATTCCTGAGCGATGCTGCTTTTTCACGCTTAAAAACGCAGTCTTATTTTTTCCCGGTGCTGCCGCGTTTTGTCATCGGGATGCCCTGTTTGCAGAGCGGGCAGTCCTCTGGCTTGTAGGTCTCGACGTTGAGGTGCAGCAGTGCGGTGCACGGGACGTCGCCGAAATTGACTTTGCCGCCGCTGCGGTCGACGAGCATGCTGACGGCGACGGGGATGCCGCCGTTTGCCTTGACGACGTCGATGACTTCCTTGATGGAGCCGCCGGTCGTCACGATGTCTTCGACAATCAGGCAGCGCTCACCCGGATGCAGGTGGAAGCCGCGGCGGAAGGTCATCTTGCCGTCGACGCGCTCCGTGAAGATGGCGCGCGTGCCGAGGGCCTTGCCCGTCTCGTGGGCGAGCAGGATGCCGCCGGTCATCGGGCCGACGACGGTCTCGATGTCAGCGTCCTTGAACTTCTCGGCCATCGCCTCGCAGAGCTGCTGCGTGTACTTCGGATGCTGCAGCACGTTGAATTTCTCGACGTAATGCGGGCTGTGCAGGCCGGACGTCAGCAGGAAGTGGCCATTCATGATGGCGTTCGTCTTGACGAGCAGGTCTTTTACTTCTTCTTCGGTCATTTTCATTGTACCGTCTCCATTTCTTTCAAGATAGCCTCGGCTGCGGCCTTCGGGTCTTCGGCGGCGCGGATTGGGCGGCCGATGACGAGGTGGCTTGCGCCGCTCTTGAGCGCTGCCGCCGGCGTCGCAATGCGGCTCTGGTCGTTGATGGCCGAGCCTGCGGGGCGCACGCCCGGCGTCACGATCAGGAAGTCCTCGCCGCACGCCTCGCGGATGAGCGCAGCTTCCTGCGGCGACGCGACGACGCCGTCAAGGCCGGCCGACTTGGCGAGCTTTGCGAGGCGCACGACGGCATCCTTGATGGGAAGGGTCTGGCCGACGCCCGCCCAGTCTTCCTGGTTGATGCTCGTGAGCACCGTGATGGCGATGAGCTTCGGGCAGGGAATCCCCCGCTCCTCTGCTGCCGCGTGCAGCCGGTCGGCTGCCGTCTTCATCATCGTGTAGCCGCCGCTCGCGTGGACGTTGAGGATGTCGGCACCGAGGTCCATGAGCGAGCAGAGCCCGCCGGCCACGGTGTTCGGGATGTCGTGGAGCTTGAGGTCGAGGAAGACGTGCTTGCCCTGGCCGCGCAGCCAGCGGACGACTTCGCCGCCGACGCTGTAGAAGAGCTCCATGCCGACTTTATAGTATGAGACGCTTTCCCCGAGCTTCTCGACGAGAGACTTGACGTCCTCCATCGTGTGGAAGTCGAGGGCCACGATCAAGCGGTCATCCGCTTTGATTGCCATGACGTGCTTCATCCTTTCTGAACATCTTTCTGGGCTGCTGAGAATCCGAGATAGCCCGGGTTGGCCTTGCCGACGATCTCCTCGATGCTCGAGAAGCCGTGCTCGGCAAGGTACGCCGCGAGGCCGTCGCAGATCTTCATCGTGATCTCCGGGTCGGTGAAGTTGGCCGTGCCGACGGCGACGGCGCTCGCACCGGCGAGGAAGAACTCGACGGCATCCTCCGCGCTCGCGATACCGCCCATGCCGATGATCGGGATGCGGACGGCCTGCGCGACCTGCCAGACCATGCGCACGGCGACCGGCTTTACGCAGGGGCCCGAGAGGCCGCCGGTGACGTTGCCGAGCACCGGGCGGAATCTGTTGATGTCGATCTCCATGCCGAGCAGCGTGTTGATGAGCGACACGGCGTCAGCGCCGGCCGCCTCGACGGCCCTGGCCATCGCGACGATGTCGGTGACGTTCGGCGAGAGCTTGAGGATGACGGGTTTCTTCGTGTGCGCCTTGGCCTCGCGGACGACGGCCGCAGCCGCCTCCGGGTCCGTGCCGAAGACGATGCCGCCTTCCTTGACGTTCGGGCACGAGACGTTGAGCTCGATGGCCGCGACGCCCGGTACGTCGAGGAGTTCGGCGAGCTTGCCGTACTCCTCTGCCGTGCTGCCCGAGATGTTGACGATGACATTCATGCCGTACTGCTGAATGCGCGGCAGCGTCTCATCGAGGAAGTGCTCGACGCCCGGGTTCTCGAGGCCGATGCAGTTGAGCATGCCCTCCGGCGTCTCTGTGATGCGCACGCCGTCGTTGCCGCGGCGCGGCAGGAGCGTCGTGCCCTTGACCATGACGCCGCCGAGGCGCGAGAGGTCGACGAAGTCTTTGAATTCCTCGCCGAAGCCGAACGTGCCCGAGGCCGTCAACACAGGCGTCTTCATGGCGATGCCGAGCAGGTCCGTATGGAGTCGTTCGTCGCTCATGCAAACACCTCCTCTGCCGGAAAGACGGGGCCGTCCTTGCAGACCTTCTTGCGCTGGCCGTCCGTCGTGTCAATGGAGCACGAGAGGCAGGCGCCGAGGCCGCAGGCCATGCGCTTCTCGAGCGAGACCTCGCACGGGATGCCGTGCTCTCTGGCGATCTTGGCGACGCCGCGCATCATGACTTCCGGGCCGCAGGTCACGACGACATCGTAGTCGCCCCTCTCGAGGATCTCGGGAAGGACGGTCGTCGTGAAGCCCTTGGTGCCGCGCGAGCCGTCATCGGTCGTCAGGAAGCAGTGGCCGCAGAGATCGTCAAAGAGGTCCGACCAGAAGAGCTCTTCGGCCGTCTTGCCCCCCATGAGGACGTCGGCCTTGCCCCGCATGGCTGCTGCGTAGTAAAGGAGTGGCGAAAGGCCCATGCCTCCGCCGACGATCAGCGGATGCTTGTACGCCATCGCGAAGCCGTGGCCGAGCGGGCCGAGCACATTGACCATCTCCCCCGGCATCAGCTGTGCGAGCGCTTTCGTGCCCTTGCCGACGACGCGGTAGATGAAGGCGATGCTGCCCTTCTTCTCGTCGACGGCGGCCACGCCGACCGGGCGGCGCAGTGTGAAGTCCCCCGAGAGGATGCGCAGCTGCACGAACTGCCCGGCCTTGGCCTGGCGCGCGATCTCCGGCGACTCGACGACGAGGAAGTAGACGTTCGTCGCAAGCTCCTGCTGTGCGAGGACCTTCGCGTCGCGCACGATTTTCTCTGGATGATTAGGCAAGGTCATCACCACCACCTACATAGTCCTGGATGGCCAGCGAGTAGACGAGGCGGCGCTCACGCATGAAGGAGAGCACGCGCAGGACTTCCCAGGCCGTGTCGAGAGACGTCAGGCAGGCGATGCCGTGCTCGACCGTCGCGCGGCGGATCTTGAAGCCGTCCTTGGCCGAGTGCTTGCCCTGCGTCAAGGTGTTGATGACCATGTTGATCTTGCCGTTCTTGATCATCTGGATGATGTCGGAGCTGCGCTCGTGGACCTTGCCGACGACTTCTGCATCGATGCCCATCGACTGGATGGCCTTGGCCGTGCCCTCCGTCGCGCAGATCTCGAAGCCGAGTTCGGCAAAGGCCTTGGCGAGCTGCTTCATCTCTTCCTTGTCCTTGTCGGCAACCGTGAAGAGGATGCATCCCTTCGTCGGGACGTGGATGCCCGAGCCGATGATGGCCTTGTAGAGGGCGCGCGCGTAGTGGTAGTCGATGCCCATGACCTCGCCCGTCGACTTCATCTCAGGTCCGAGGGCGATGTCGACATCCGTCATCTTCGCGAAGGAGAAGACAGGTGCCTTGACGGCGACGTACGGTTTCGGCGGCACGAGGCCCGACTTGTAGCCGAGCTCCTTCAAGGTGTGGCCCATGGCGATGCGCGTCGCGATGCCGACCATATCGACGTTCGTGACCTTCGAGAGGAATGGCACCGTGCGCGAGGAGCGCGGGTTGACCTCGATGATATAGACCTCGCCGTCGACGACGACGAACTGGATGTTCAGGAGGCCCTTGACGTGCAGCGAGAGCGCGAGGCGCTTCGTGTAGTCGATGATCGTGTAGATGACCTTCGACGAGAGCGTCTGCGGCGGGTAGACGGCGATGGAGTCGCCCGAGTGGACACCGGCGCGCTCGACATGCTCCATGATGCCCGGGATGACGACATCGACGCCATCGGAGATGCCATCGACCTCGACTTCCGTGCCCTGCATGTAGCGGTCGACGAGAACCGGGTGGTCCGGCGTGACCTTGACGGCGCGGCTCATGTAGTCGCGCAGCTCCGCCTCGTTGTAGACGATCTCCATCGCGCGGCCGCCGAGGACGTACGACGGGCGGACCATGACCGGGTAGCCGATCTTGGCGGCACCCGTGACGGCATCGTCGAGGTTCGTGACGCTGATGCCCTGCGGGCGCGGGATCTGCGTCTGCGTGAGAACTTCATCGAAGCGCTCGCGGTCCTCTGCGCGGTCGATGTCGTCGACCGACGTGCCGAAGACCTTGACGCCTGCCTTCTGCAGGGATGCGGCGAGGTTGATGGCCGTCTGGCCGCCGAACTGGACGATGACGCCCTCCGGATTTTCCTTGTCGATGATGTTGAGGACATCCTCTGCCGTCAGCGGCTCAAAGTAGAGGCGGTCGGAGATGTCGAAGTCCGTCGATACCGTCTCCGGGTTGTTGTTGATGATGATGGCCTCGATGCCCATCTCACGCAGTGCCCAGACGGAGTGTACGGAGCAGTAGTCGAACTCGACGCCCTGGCCGATGCGGATCGGGCCGGAGCCGAGGACGATGACCTTGCGGGCGTCGGACACACGGACTTCGTCCTCCTCTGCCTGGAAGGTCGAGTAGTAGTACGGCGTGGCGGCCTCGAACTCGGCTGCACACGTATCGACCATCTTGTACTTCGGCAGGATGTGCATCGTCTTGCGGATGGTGCGGACCTCGTCTGCCGTCTTGCCCGTGATCTCGGCGATGGAGCGGTCGGCCAGGCCGATGTTCTTCGCCTCGAGCATGAGGCTCGGCGTCAGGGCTTCATCCTTGAGCTTGTTCTCGATGGTCGCGATGTTCTGGATCTTGTAGAGGAACCACTTGTCGACCTTCGTGATATCGTGGATCTCGTCGACTGTCGCAATGCCGCGGCGCAGGGCTTCGGCGATGACGAAGATGCGCTCGTCGTTGATGCGCGCGAGGTTCTTCTTGACGCGGGCATCGTCCCAGGCATCCATCTTGTCCATGTGCAGGCGGTGCACGCCGATCTCGAGCGAGCGGGCCGCCTTGAGGATGGCGCCCTCGAAGTGGCGGTCGATGCTCATGACCTCGCCCGTCGCCTTCATCTGCGTGCCGAGCGTGCGGTCCGCGTAGACGAACTTGTCGAACGGCCAGCGCGGGAACTTGACGACGCAGTAGTCGAGGGCCGGCTCGAAGCAGGCCTTCGTCTTCTGGGTGACGGCGTTCGTGATCTCATCGAGCGTGTAGCCGATGGCGATCTTCGCGGAAACCTTCGCGATTGGGTAGCCCGTCGCCTTCGAAGCGAGCGCCGAGGAGCGGCTGACGCGCGGGTTGACCTCGATGACGTAGTAGCGGTTGCTGTTCGGGTCGAGTGCGTACTGCGCGTTGCAGCCGCCTTCGATGCCGAGCTCGCGGATGATGCGGAGCGATGCAGAGCGGAGCATCTGGTACTCGTGGTCCGTCAGCGTCTGCGACGGAGCGACGACGATGGAATCGCCCGTGTGGACGCCGACCGGGTCGAAGTTCTCCATGTTGCAGACGGTGATGCAGTTGTCGTGGCCGTCGCGCATGACCTCGTACTCGATCTCTTTCCAGCCGGCGACGCTGCGCTCGATGAGCACCTGGCCGATCATGGAGTACGTCAGGCCCTTGATGACCGTCTCGACGAGCTCCTCTTCGTTCTCGGCGATGCCGCCGCCGGTACCGCCCATCGTGTAGGCCGGGCGGACGATGACCGGATACCCGATCTCATTGGCGAACGCCACAGCCGACGGCACATCCTCGACGATCGTGCTCTCGGGGATCGGCTCGCCGAGCTTCTGCATCGTCTCTTTGAAGAGCTCGCGGTCCTCTGCTCGCTCGATGGCCTTCAAGGGCGTGCCGAGCAGCTCGACATTGTACTTCTCGAGGACGCCCTTCTCGGAGAGCTGTACCGCGAGGTTCAGGCCAGCCTGGCCGCCGAGCGTCGCGAGCAGGCCGTCCGGGCGCTCCTTCGAGATGATCTCCTCGAGGAATTCCGGCGTCAGCGGCTCGATGTAGACGCGGTCCGCGATGTGCGTATCCGTCATGATCGTCGCCGGGTTCGAGTTGACGAGCACGACTTCGAGGCCTTCTTCCTTGAGCGCGCGGCAGGCCTGGGAGCCGGCGTAGTCGAATTCAGCGGCCTGGCCGATGATGATTGGGCCAGAGCCGATGACCATTACTTTCTTGAGATTCGCTTTCTTTGGCACGAGTCATTCCCCTTTCTTCAGCATTGCCCAGAACTCGTCGAACAGGTACATGTTGTCGTCTGGGCCAGGCGCTGCTTCCGGATGATACTGCACGGAGAAGATCGGAAGCGTATTGTGGCGCATGCCCTCGACCGTGCCGTCGTTGACATTGATGTGCGTGACCGTCAGCGGCAGGTCCTTGAAGGATTCTTCGTCGACGGCGTAGCCGTGGTTCTGCGAGGAGATGTAGACATTGCCCGTGCGCAGGTCCTTGACCGGCTGGTTCGTGCCGCGGTGGCCGAACTTGAGCTTGTAGGTCTTCGCGCCCATCGCGAGCGCCAAGAGCTGATGGCCGAGGCAGATGCCGAAGATCGGCTTCTTGCCGATGAGCTTCTTGACCTCTTCGACGATCTCCGGCACGTCAGCCGGGTCGCCAGGGCCGTTCGAGAGGAAGACGCCGTCCGGGTTCATGGCGAGCACTTCCTCTGCCGTCGTGTGCGCCGGCACGACCGTGATCTTGAAGCCGAGGTCGTGCATCGACTTGATGATGTTCTGCTTGACGCCGAAGTCCATCGCGACGACAAACGGCGCATCTTCCTTCTCGCTCTCGAGCGTGTAGGCCTCAGGCGTCGTGACTTCCATGACGACGTCCTTCTTGATGGGCACGGCGAAGAGCTCGTCGATCTCCGTCTGCGCGGCATCCTCGGGGACAATGATGCCCTTCATCGTGCCGGCATTGCGGATCTTGCGCGTGACAGCGCGCGTGTCGACGTTGTAGAGGCACGGGACGCCCTGTTTTGTCAGAAAGTCCGCGAGGCTTGTCTCATAGTGCCAGTTGCTGCCGTGCTCGCAGAGCTCGCCGATGATGAAGCCATTGACGAACGACTTGCGCGACTGCATGAAGATGTCAGCGATGCCGTAGTTGCCGACCATCGGGTAGGTCAGCGTCAGGATCTGGCGGCAGTAGGACGGGTCCGTCAGGCTTTCCTGATAGCCGACCATGCCGGTATTGAAGACAACTTCACCCGTTGCCTTGATATTGTTCAAGAGTTCCCCGTGGAATACGCTGCCGTCTTCCAGGATCAATTTTCCTTTCACTCAAAACACCTCACTAATCAGAGAACCACGCCGTCTTTCATGACGACCTTGCCATCGACAATCGTCAGGACCGGCTTGCCCGTGAGCGCGCGGCCGGCGAAAGGCGAATGGCTGCCTCTCGTGTAGAATTTCTTCGGATCGACCGTCCACGAAAGCTCCGGATCGATGACCGTGACGTCGGCATTCGCGCCAACAGAGATCGTGCCGGCATCGAGCTTGAAGGCCTTTGCAGGGCCCCACGTCATCCTCTCGATGATTGTCGGGATGTCGACCTTGCCCGTCTTGCAGAGATCTGTGAAGAGCACGCCGATGGCCGTCTCAAGGCCGGGGAAGCCGCTCGGAGCGTACACGTACTCGCGGTCCTTCTCCTCCTGTGCGTGCGGGGAGTGGTCCGTGACGATGGCGTCGATCGTGCCGTCCTTGAGGCCCTCGACCATCGCGTTGACATCGCTCTGCGTGCGCAGCGGCGGATTCGTCTTCGTCGAGCTGTCGTAGAGGTTGACGCACTCGTCCGTCATCGTCAGGTGGTGCGGCGTGACCTCCGTCGTGACGCGCACGCCGCGCTTCTTGGCCTGGCGCACGAGGTCGACGGAGCGGCCCGAGCTGATGTGGGCGACGTGGACGCGCGCGCCGGCGTACTCCGCGAGCAGGATGTCGCGGGCGACGGCGATGTCCTCGGCGACCGTCGGGCGGCCCTTCATGCCGAGCATCGCGCTGCGGTGGCCCTCATTCATGACGCCGTCCTCGACGAGCGACGTCTCTTCCTCGTGGTTGATGATGACCTTGTCGAACGTGTGCAGGTAGTCGTAGGCGTTCAAGAGGACCTTGGCCGTCGGGTCGAAGTGGCCGTCATCGGAGAACGCGACAGCGCCCGCCTCGACCATGTCGCCGAGCTCGGCGAGCTCCTGGCCCTTCTGGCCCTTCGTCACTGCACCGATGATGCGGATGTGGACCTTGGCGACGTCCTCGGCGCGCTTCTGGAGGCTGCGCACGATGTCAGCCGCATCGACGACCGGCTTCGTATTCGGCATCGTCGCGACCGTCGTGTAGCCGCCGGCGGCTGCTGCCTTCGAGCCGGACTCAAAGTCCTCCTTGGCCTCCTGGCCTGGCTCGCGGAAGTGCGTGTGCATGTCGATGAGGCCTGGCGTGACGAGCTTGCCCGCTGCATCGTAGACTTCCGCACCTTCAGCTGCGAGGTCCTTGCCGATGGCAGCAATCTTGCCATCCTCGATCAGCACATCAGCGACTTCGTCAAAATGCTCTGCCGGATTGATGACCCGGCCACCTTTGAGTATCAGTTTCATTCCTGTTTCCCTCCCGTCAGAACCAAGGTAAAGAGTGCCATGCGGACGGCTACGCCATTCTGGACTTCTTCCTGAATCGCGGAGTTGTCGCCGTACGCGACGAACGGCGAGATTTCCCATCCTTTATTCATCGGGCCCGGATGGAGGACGAGCACATCGTCCTTCGCGAGGGCGAGGCGCTCATTGTTGAGGCCGAAGATGCGGGCGTACTCGCGCGTCGTCGGGAAGAGACCGCCCTTCATGCGCTCGAGCTGGATGCGCAGGACTTCGATGACGTCCGCGTCCTTGATGGCGTCCTCGATGCGCTCGTGCACGACGATGCCCGGCTCCTCCGAGAGGAAGCGCGGCAAGAGCGTCTTCGGGCCGGCGATGTGGACTTCCATGCCCATCTTGCGCATGCCGTAGATATCGGAGCGCGCGACGCGGCTGTGCAGGACATCGCCGAGGATGGCGACCTTGAGGCCCTCGAGATGACCCTTGTGCTGCTCGATCGTGAAGAGGTTCAGCAGGCCCTGCGACGGATGCGCGTGGGCGCCGTCACCGGCGTTGATGATGACCGGGCTCACGACGCGCGCAGCGTACTCCGCCGCGCCCTCTGCCTTGTGGCGCATGACGATGGCGTCGACACCCATCGCCTCGATTGTGTAGAGCGTGTCGCGCAGGCTCTCGCCCTTGACGATGCTCGACGTGCCCGCCGTGATGTTGACGACATCGGCGCCGAGGTACTTACCTGCAAGCTCGAACGACGTGCGCGTGCGCGTCGACGGCTCGTAGAACAGCGTGACAATGGACTTGCCGCGCAGCGTCGGGACTTTCTTGATGTCACGATGGATGATGTTCTTCATTTCCTTGGCCGTCTCGAGTACGAGACGGATCTCCTCCGCCGAGAAGTCAGCGAGTCCGAGGACGTTCTTGCCTCGTAAGGATACATTTGTTTTCCCCAAGTTGATCACTCCTTAAAGAATCCGCTAGAAATGGTCCATTGTCTTTTTAGCCCCTGATATGCAGAAAAGGAGCTCCCTATGCGTATGCATAAGAAAGCTCCTGGCTTTACGTAAGCTTATGACGTTACTTTGTGGCTCCCTTTATGCGCATCGCAGTACGCATCTTAAAAAGGCAATTTTCCTTTTTCGTCTGTGTCATCTGACTGTAGCTATTATATCGTATCTCAGACCGAAACGCAAGGCAGATGAGAAATTCCCTCCCATCAGATTTCCCATCAGATATTAAACGGCGTGAAGAGCTTGCGCATGTAGTTGCGCGCCTTGCTCATGACCTTGATGACCGGCTCCATCATCTTCGGCTGGCGCACGACGTACTGCATGACGCGGCGGCGCAGCTGGCGGTAGTCGGAATCGAAGTCGCGCAGGACATCCTCCATCTCCTTCTCGACCGAGACGGACGGGATGTTCGACGGGATGATCTCCGACGCGCGGCCCGAGATCTTCGCGAGGTCGCCGCGGAACGGGATGTAGCACTCGATGCCGAGCTCTTTCTGGATGCGGCTCTTGAGCGCCTCCTGCGCCGGGGCCTCGCCGTGGACGATGAAGATCTTCGCGGGCTTCGGGTCACGGATCTCGCCGAGCCAGCTCATGATCTGGTTGGCGTCGGCGTGTGCCGAGAATCCGTCGAGGCTCTTGATCTGCGCCTTGACGGCGATCTCTTCGCCGAGCACGCGCACGCGCGTGATGCCGTCGATGAGGCGACGGCCAAGGCACCCCTCTGCCTGGTAACCGACGAAGAGGATCGTCGACTCCGGGCGCCAGAGATTGTGCTTGAGGTGATGCAGCACGCGGCCCGCATCGGCCATGCCGGAAGCCGAGATGATGATGGCCGAGCCCTCCGACGAGTTGAGCGCGCGCGACTCTGCCGCCGTCTCACAGAGATGGACCTGTGCAAAGTTCGGCACTTTCCCCTCTTTGCCGAAGACCTTCAGGGACTCCTCGTCAAAGTCGCGGAAGTTCTTGAGGAAGACGCGCGTCGCGTTGATGGCCAGCGGGCTGTCGATGATGATCGGGATGTCCGGGTCGAGCCTTCCCTCACAGTGCAGCCGGTAGAAGTAGTAGAGAAGCGTCTGCGTGCGGCCGACGGCAAACGACGGGATGATGAGGTTGCCGCCGCGGTCCATCGTCTCGTTGACGATCTCGATGAGCGCCGTCTCCTTGTCGTAGAGCTGGTGCAGGCGGTCGCCGTACGTCGACTCCGTGATGACAAAGTCAGCGCCGTGGATGATCGTCGGGTCGCGCAGGAGCGGCTGGTCCGGCTGGCCGAGGTCGCCCGAGAAGACGAGCTTCGTCTCCTTGCCGCCTTCCTTCACGTAGATCTCGAGGATAGCCGAGCCGAGGATGTGGCCCGCATCGCGGAAGAAGACGCGCAGGTTGTCCGACAGGCGCAGTTCCTGGTCGTACGGGACGGGCGCGAACTGCTTGAGCGCGTCCATCGCATCGTCGATGCCGTAAAGCGGCTGGATCGGCTCATCGCCGCGCCGCCTCCCCTTGCGGTTCATCAGCTCCGCATCCGACTCCTGGATGTGCGCGGAGTCGGGCAGCATGATCCGGACGAGGTCACACGTCGCCTGCGTCGCGTAGACCGTCCCCTTGAAGCCCTCGCGCACGAGCTTTGGCACGAGGCCGCAGTGATCGACGTGCGCATGCGTCAGGAGCATGCCGTCGATGTCCGCCGGGTTGAACGAAAAGGCGTCGTAGTTGTACTCGCGGATGCGCTTGGCACCCTGGAACATGCCGCAGTCAATCAGATAGCGGTCCTCCCCTGTCTCCAGCAGATAGCAGGAGCCCGTGACTGTATGAGCCGCACCTAAGAATTCGAGTCGCATAGAAATGCCCCCTTATACTTATACGTCTACATCTGTATTGGTTGTCTTCCTATTAGATACACGTTACTCTTACTGTCTCTTACTGGTAATATTCGCATTC
Organism: Mitsuokella jalaludinii; assembly: GCF_928722185.1. Taxonomy (NCBI): domain Bacteria; kingdom Bacillati; phylum Bacillota; class Negativicutes; order Selenomonadales; family Selenomonadaceae; genus Mitsuokella; species Mitsuokella jalaludinii. The sequence goes on along the minus strand of NZ_CAKMXA010000001.1, from coordinate 410,104 downwards.
ACGCGTTCGGATTCCTCTTTTGAACAGAAAGTTTTTTCGCTTTTTTACAGCCAAGAAGCCCGCATGCCGTGCAGCATGCGGGCTTCCGGAAATCTCGTGTATCCTGTTGTGTAGTTCAGGGTTCAGGGCTCAGCGCTTGACGTTCTTGAGCTCCGCGCGGAACTCATTGGCGAGGTGGTTGAGGCCGCCGTCCTTGTTGAGGGCGGGGTTCTTCGTCGCACCGTTCTTGAGCGCCGTGTAGAGGATCTGCGCGAAGTCGTTGCGCGTGAGCATCGGATTGTTCGCCGGGTCCTCGACGCGGCAGTCCTTGAGCGCGCCGGCCTGCGCGAGCTTCGCGACAAAGTCGTACGCCCAATGGTTCTCCGGCACATCTGGGAAGAGATCCTCGCCGCTGACAGGAGCAGCCGCCTGAGCTGGTGCCGTCTTCTGGTCGGCGAGTTTCTCGAGGATGGCCGTCTGACGGGCCAGGAGCTCCTTGAGCTCGTCATTCTCCGCCCGCGTCGAATTGTCGACCGACGGCAGATAAGCCGCCACAATCGGCACCTGCTGGCCGCTGGCCGTCGTCGTCACCGCCGTGACCGGCTGCGGCATCTTCGTACCCTCTGCCTGGCCACTCGACTGCTGCGTCTGCGTCGGGGCCGCTACGAACTGTACCGGGACAGCCTTAGTCGCCGCCTGCGTGCGCATGTGGCCAGAGTCCTTGCCCATCTTCCAGGTGATGCCGGCGTTGACCATGTTCTCGCCGCCGCCAAAGCTTGCGCCGACCGACATCGTCGTCGTCTCATCCGGATGGTAGTACATGCCGACAGCTGCCGCACTCGCCCCACGGTAATTGCCGAAGCCTGCCGCAAAGTCGACCTTGTCGTCCGGGTCGTAGTTGCCCGGATGCAGCGCCGCCAGAGCAGCCGCTCCAGCGCCGACGCGGTTGATGCGTGAATCGAGGCGGTTGACCGCCCGGTCGAGCTGATTGATGTGCGCCGCATTCTGGCCAATGGCCTCGCCCTGTCTTGCTGCCAGGTCGTTGACCTGCTTGACATTGACCGCATCGCCGTCGTTCTTGCCGTCGCCGACATTCCCGATGGCCTTGCCATTGGCATTGATGCCCTTGTCATCGACATACGTCTTGCCGCCAACTTTGAGCGAGTCGCCCGTCAGCGCCGACTTGTCGCCGACTTTTATGCCGTCCTTGTTGACGACCGTGTCGCCCGCCGTAAAGGTATCCGCCTTCATGGATTTCGCCGTAATGGAGCCCTCGTTCCCTTGGATGGTCACATTGCCCAGGTCGATTTTCTCCTTATTCAGGCCGATCTGGTAATTGGTGCCGCCGGAAGTATTTTTACTGCTGCTATCCAGCGTCAGATTCTCATCAACCGATACAGAAGAGTGCTGCGTAGAAGTAGTGTAAATATCGGTCATGCGATTGTTCAGTTTGGCAATAGCCGTTGTCGAACTATCTCCATCCTGTACCGGATCCTTGCTCGTGACAGCACTGTACCGATTATCGCCTACGCGACTGTTCACCTTGTCGTTCAGATTATTGACGGCTTCCACGACAGAGGTCTTCTGATCGTTGCCGCCGTTCTTTGTTTTGACTTCCGTGGACAGCCTGTCGGTATCCCCCACATCCGAGGCTTTGGCCACATCGTTGATGACAACCTGGCCTTTCGTATTTCCACTTCCATCGACGATATTCATGGTGACGCTGTTCTGCTTCTTCCCATTCGCATCGGATTGGGTCATGACATCATACGTACCTGCCTGGATATGCTGTTCATTGGCCGAAGCGGTGGTGGTAGCCTGGGTATAGACAGCCTGCAGCTGGCTTTCCGTAGCCGCTTTCGTGGAACCATTATAGCCATCTTTCTTCGCCATTGCTTCATCCCATGAGGTATTGGCCAGGCCGCTCACTGTATTGTCGGTGCCGTTCACCGTGACCTTGCCCACTTTGGCCTGACCGCTGGTCAGACTGGTGGTGCCAATGGTGACGGAACCCTGTTCTGTCAGGTCCAGATTCTTGTTCAGTTTGACTTTCACAGCCCCTGCATTGGTGCTGTCAGCTTCCGTGGTGATATTGCCCTGCTTTTTGACGGTCTTGCCGTCGGCTTCATATTCTGTATCGCCGATGATGCCTACCGTCTGGCCCAGCATCTGAGAAACAGTACTGCCTTTTTCATCCCGCAGGCCGAAGCCACCGCTCTGGGAGGCAATGGTTACCTGGTTGATGGCTGCCTTCAGCTGACCTTCCGTAGCCGCCCGGTTCTCCACCACTTTGGACAGATCCCAGGCAGTGTTATCCAGTCCGGTGATATAATCGCCCTCATTCTGGTTTGCGCCGCCGCCAATCTGCTTGCCAACGAATATGCCGCCTGTCCAGCTATCATTGGTATCCTTACTGCCGCCCAGACGAATACTCTTCGTATTGACATCCGGAGCCAGGCCATAGGTAAAACTGGTGCCGCTCTGGGTCAGGACCATATTGTTGCCAGCCGCAAAGGTCACGGTATCGCCGGCCTTCACCTGCTGGGCAGTATCCCCTGCCTTCTGGACATTCCAGGCCGCATTGTTGATGGCCTCTGCCACTTCCTGGGCATCAGCCACACCGGAACCGGTGGCAACGGCTTTGTTGTCTTTCACAGCCAGTTCGGCCGTATCCACATCCATTTTGACCGTGGCACCGGAGTCAGAACCAGATACGGTTACCGTGCTGTTTTTGCCGTTGACGAAGGAAACGGTCTTGTCCGCACCGATACTGGTAGTGCTGTCCGTATTGTTGCCCGTAATCTTCCAGCCGCTGCCCACTTTCTGCTGCAGGTCATAGAGCTGGCCGCCGTTGACCGCTTCCTGAGAACCGGCCACCACCTTGCCGTCTGCCACGCCTGTAATGGTATGGCCGCCGTTCTGCAGCCCCTGTTTGTTCAGGACCACATCAGTGGTTGTGTCATCAGCTGCCTTGTTGGCATCATGGAGGCGGACTTCTGTAGCATGCTGAGTCAGCGCGTTGCCCTGGGCATCGGTGACTTTCAGGCCTTCCCCGTTCAGGACAGCCGTGTTCTGTTTGTCGTCTACAGCGGTGACACTGTTCATGTTGGTCAGCGTCTGATTGAGCTTGTAGGTGAACTCCTTACCATTCTGTTCAAGACTCAGGTTATCGCCTGCCTTGAGAGACACTGTATCACCAGCCTTGACCTGCTGTGCATTGTCCGTATGATTTCCATCCTGAATCGTCCAAGACGCATTGTTGACGGCAGTGGCCACATCCTGAGTTGTTGCCAGTCCATTAGCTGTGGAAGTAACCGTACCAGCCTTATCACCGGTACCAGCACCAAATGTGCCGGTGGTCACGTCCACCTTCACCGTGGCATTGCCAGTGGTGTCATCCTTTGTAATCACGGACTTAGTATACGTGCCATCCGTATAGGTCACGGTCTTGCCAGCACCAATCTTGGCCGTCACGGCAGTCCCATCCGAATTCTTTTCGACAAGGTTCCAGCCACCGCTGACCTGGTTCTGGAGAGCCTCCAGCTGGCCCTTGTTGACGGCATCGGTAGGAGCAACGCCATCACCCACATTATGGATGACATTTCCGCCCATGGTAACATTACCGTTGGTAATTACCACCTTGGGTGTTGTGCCTTCTTTGATAGTCAGGCCATTTGTATCCAACGTGCTGTTGCCAGCAGTTACAGAATCAAGCGTGATATCCTTGTTCAGTTTCACTGTCAGAGTAGCATTGCCTTCAGCATCAGCTGTAGTCACAACACCAATGTTATTGTCCGACAGCTCTTCGGCCTTATTGGTGCCGCCTACCACATTAAGCTGCTTGCCAAGTTTTACCTTCTGAGCTGTTGCATCATCGCCTTTGACGTTGAAGCCTGTCTCAGTCGTACCACTAGCCGAAGCCTGCACCAGACGCTTGACATCGCTGATATTGGCCGCATTGGTGTCTGTATCGCCGCCGCTTGCCACATCAGTGATCTGCTTGCCACCATTGTTCAAGCCGTTGGCAGTCAAGGAGACCGACTTATTGCCAGTACCCGACGAAGCAATTGTCACGCCACTTGCGGCAAGAGTCGTAGTGACTCCATCCTGAGCAACAGTCGTCAGGCTCTTGATACCAGTCAGCTCATCATTCAACCTATAGGTGAAATCCGTGCCACTCTGGGAAAGTGTCAGATTGTTGCCCGCCTTGAGTCCGACAGTCGTTCCAGCCTTGATAGCCGTAGCTGTGCCGTCGTTGGCTTTGATGTTCCAAGCCGCACTATTGATGGCCTCAGCTACATTCGCTGCCGTCGCTACGCCGTCAGTTGTCGGTGCAGATATCGTGCCATTGGCACCGGCATTAATCTGAGCCGTATTGATATCATACTGAACATTAGCCCCATCCGTGGCCTGGGTCACCTTCGCGGTCGTATAATTGCCATTCGTGAAGGTGACTTTCTTGTCGGCACCGATATTGGCAGAGGTCGTACCGTCAGTTACCTGGAAACCGCTTGCGACTTTATCGCTAACGGATTTCAGCTGATCTTCTGTAGCCGCCCGGCCTGCCTCGTAGGTGGTCTGTCCGACTGTCCAATTCTTATTGTCCAATCCGGTGACGTAGTTCTTGTTGTCCGTCCCCTGCTTGCCAACTTTGACATTGCCTGCCTGAATGGAGTTGTTTGCCGTAACGGTATCAATACCGGTAACATCCCTCTTCAGATCAAACGTCACCTTTCCATCCGACACCGTGGCCGACGTATTGGTTCCATCCGCAAAATCGATGCCATCAGCCAACGTGACTGTACCAGCCGCCGTGCCATTCTGCTTCAAGCCCAGGTTGTCGACATTGACCGTATAAATTTTATGCTGATCCGTCTGATTGGTCTCTACCGTCCCCAACGATGCATTGGTTCCAGCCTTGACTTCAGTCGATGCGGCTGCCTTCGCTGCATTCATGTCTGCTGTGCTGGCAGCACCCAAATCACTAAGGCTCAAAGTTGTTGCCGGAGTGGTGCCGTCGTTGCTGGTGAACGTGACAGTCTTGGCTTCGGAGTCTTTCGTGACCGTAAGATGCGTGTTCTTGATATCAACAGACGCAGTATCACCATCATTGCCGGTGATGGTCAGCGTGGATACATCATTGGACTTTGACGTCAAAGTAGCTGATTTCAGAGCATTGTGGGTGGCACTGATGGTGAAGGTTTTGGATGAGCCATCCGTACTGGTGGCGGTATCTACCTTTACATTCGAACCGGCAGACATATTGATGGCATCCTTGGCCTGGGTCTTGATGGCATCATTGGACACATTGAAGGTAATGGCACCATTTTGACCCACAGAAGCTGTGGTGTTTGTACCGTTGCCAAAGACCAGTCCATCACTGAGTGCTACACTAGTCTTCTGTCCATCAGCCACCTTGACTCCCAGATTGCTGACATTCACTGTGTAGATATGGTGTCCATCGGCAGAAGTGGTGTCATCGGATACGCTGTCTACATTGGTTCCCTTGACAACCGTTGTAGTTGCTTTCTTGATTTGGCTGTAGTTGGCAGCATCGGTATCATCCGTCCCTGCCAAGACGTTTTTAATCTGCTGGCTATTGGCGCTGATGCCGTTACTGGTAAACTTCGGGCCGCCTGTGATGGTCAGGCCGTTGGTGTTGAGCGTGCTACTACCGGTGGTGACGGTAGCTGCCGTCACAGTGCCAGTAGTCAGGCTGCCATCCGCGCCCAGATTGACATCCTTATTGAGTTTCACCGTCAGCGTGCCCTTGCCATCGGAAACGACGCCGATATTGTTATTATCGGATAAGCCGGTCGTAGCGCCGCCTTTGACGGTGAGCTTACTGTTCAGCTTCAGGGCAGAGTCCGTCCCTGTGTCGCCGCCGAATTTCAGGCCGTCGTCGGTGGTGGCTACGGTCTTGTCGTTGACAAGGAGACGGTTCGTTTCTGCGCCGGTCACATCAGCCGTTTTTGTCGCACCGCTGGTACGGAGCGTAACGCCATTCTCACCCTTTGCATCTTTCAGTGCAAGTGTGCCACCGTTATCACCGGTGCCGTCCAGCTTCAGGGTTTCCTGATAGCTATAGGTTGTGGTGGATGTGCCATCGTCAGTAGTTGTTGTGGTGGCGGTGGTCTTTCCCAGCTGGGCGGTGTTCAGATTCTTAAGGTTGCTTGCCAGTTTGACATGGAGGGCATCATCTTCTGCAATGACGGCGATGTTCTTGTCGGCAATCTTGGTGCCGTCTACGGTGGTCACAGACTTGCCATCCGTGGTGGTCGTGTTAGATACACCTTCTGCGCCGCCGGTGATGGCCAGTTTTTCGTTGGAACCTTTGGCTACCACGTTGACATCATCGGCTGCCGTAGTCTTCCCGAAGGTGGAGTTGTCGCCGCCGAAGCGGATCTGGCGTGTCAGAGCGTAGAGCTGGGAGCCGTTGACGGCATCGGTGCTATTGGGGCCGACGAGACCGGCGGATACGTTCTGGATGCGGCGGGTGGCATCTTTGCTGCCCACCGTTACTACACCGGTTGCCTGACTGCCTGCATAGGTGTAGGCGCTGTCGTTGCCATAAGTGTAGTCTTTATCGTAGTTAGTTATGCCGGCAGAAATGCCATCCTGATCCATGGCCGCGATGTTGGCCGCATGGATATACTGGGCTTCGTATTTCTGCTTGATGGCCGTTTGTTCTGCTTCTGTCGTGGCTTTCTTGTATTCATCCGAGGCGATTGCTTCTGCATCTCCCTGCTCTTTGGCAAGTGTGATGGCTTCCGTCGTGGCAGACTTGGACGCCGTAGCGGAAGAGCCGGTACCGAGGTAGACAGAGTTGCCAAGGGTAGCCGTCACATCATTGCCGAGAATCTGGAGATTGGATACAGGTGTCCACTGTGTGGTGGCATCAACTGTGTTTTTATAGCCAAGGATTGTATCTCTCTGCACCGTTCCCCAGGTGTTGTAATCGATCTGGGTATTTCCCTTGACCTTATTGCCGCTGCCTACGACGGCAATCTGCTTCACGGTCTGCGTGTAGGCACCAGCCGTACCATTCTCGATGGTATTCTTATTGCCCATAATCGATACATCGGTCAAAACGTTCTTTTCACCATTCTGATTCAGCGTGTTGGAATTACCCACGGCATACACATCGGTGATAGCATTGCTGGTATTCGATGAAGATACAGAACTGATTGCATTCGAGGAGCCGTATAGACCACTGTTCTGTACAGTATCTTTAACACCCTGGCTGTTTGTGATCCGGTTGGAATTACCAGTAGTTATGACTGCCTTTCCATTATTGGCATTCGACATACCGATTGTAACGGAATCACTTCCCTCAGCCGTACTTGCCTTGCCGATGACGACCGCATTCGTATTCAGCGCCTCTGCCTCATCGCCGATGGCAACCGCATCCGCACTGTTTGCCTTCGACTTCGTGCCGATAGAGATGGCATTATCGTCGCGCGTCTCTGCCGAGAAGCCAATGGCAATGGACTGTACACCAACAGTCGAGACTGGAGTGCTTGTTGTATTGGCCGTATAGGTTGCCGCGCGTGTACCGATAGCGATGGAGTCATTGGTCTGCGCAATGGCCGACGTACCGATAGCCACGCTGCTCGTGCCTTCCGACGAGGTAGGATGCGGCGTTTCAGCCGTAGTCGTATCTGTAGATGGATCGCTGGCCGTGCCGATAGCGATGCTCAGCGTACCGCTGGCCGAGACATTGTTACCGATTGCCAAAGCCTTGACACTGCTTGCCTTGGCATTAGGGCCGATAGCCATGGCATCGGCCGCGCCGTCGGTATTAGCACCGGTGCCACCAGAATTCGTTGTCTGTGAACTGGGATTCACAGAGAAATACTTTGTCTTGGATGCAGAAATATTATTCTTGAGTTCAGTAACTTTATTATCGATATAGGTGGTGGAATAGGTTTGTACGTCCTTATTATCGCTGTCCGTGCCGACAATGGTGTTCTTTAGCTGATTCGATACTTCCTGGAGCTGTGCAACGGTAGCCACATCATGGTCATCGGAACCATCTGCTACATTGGAGATTCTTCTCAGCATCGGCGAATCTGTAGAGCCGCCGCCCGGATTTCCCACAGAGATATAATATTTAGGTGCCTCTTGGCTTGTCCACTTTGCATTTCCGGAAGGCGATCCTGACGCAATAGCACCAGCGCCAAAAGCAATATTGCCATCTGCTGCACTAGCCGCATTGCCGATGGCAATACTGCCGGAACCGGAACTCTTTGCACTATTGCCTAAAGCCATGCCTGAGTCCCCCTGTGCCGATGCTCCTTCGCCTATAGCAACAGCACGGTTCACTGCATGAGTAGCATGGCCAATGGCAATCGACGAGACAATGTTCTGATTCGTATTGCCTTCTGTGTAATTTGCCCCCGCACCGATGGAGATATTGTAACCATTCTGCGGGTTTGTATCCGTCTCACTCGTTACATTCTTGATGCCATTGCCAGCATTGGTACCGATGGCGATGTTGTTACTGCTCAGTACTGCACTGCCTGCAGACGCACCAATGGCTACGTTCTGCATGCCCTTGACGTTATTGCCGGCCGACGTGCCGATGGCAACGAGCGAACCGTTTCGTTCTTTGTAATCTTCTGTTGTGTTGACACCAGCATTATAACCTATCGAGATTGACTGATTGACATTTGCTACCGCACCATTGCCGATCGCTAAGGAGCTTATATTGCTTGCCTGCGTCGCATTGCCGATGGCGATGCCGCCCTGAGCAACGGATGTCTTATTACCGATGGCGATGCCGCCGCCGTTATCGTCGGTCTTCGCTTCACTGCCGATGGCGATGGAATCTGCATTGTGAGCTTCTGCCTTGTAGCCAATGGCGGTGGTTCGAGCCGAGTGCGTACTGGCATTGTCACCGATGGCAACAGAGCTTTCTGCACTGCTGTCCGAGGATGCCTGATAGCCAGCGACAAAAGCCTGTTTCGTCTGCGTCGCCTTGGCACCGCTGCCGATGACGGTCGTATTTTCACCTTCTGTGATGCTGGCTCCGTTGCCGATGGCCATAGAGGTTGCGGAGTTCGCGACTTCTGCCCCATCGCCGATGGCGGCTGAACCGTTCTTGACAATGGCAGCTGCCGAATCGCCGCCGGTAGCCCCATTCGTCACCTTAGCCCCTTTGCCAAGTGCCAGAGCTTCATTGCCTTCACTGACGGCGCCGTTGCCGATGGCAATGGAATCCAAGCCGCCCGCTGCAGCCAGAGTCCCGGTGGTGCCATTGGTCAGCGTAATGGGTTTATCTACACCACCGGTCACGGCTCCTTTGCCAATAGCAATACTTTCTTTTGCTGTCTTATTGATGGTAGCACCATTGCCCAGAGCCATGGCATCTGAGACAGTGTTGACCACGGCACTCGTGCCCAAGGCAATGGAGTTACTGCCGCCGTCTACTTTCGCGCCACTGCCGATAGCAGTGCTGCCCGTTGATACGCCAGTGCCAGTTGGATTCAAGACACTGGCACCCTTGCCGAAAGCAAGGGCCTGATTGCCGTTTGCCCTAGCACTGTCGCCAATGGCCACGCTGCTTTCGCCGCCCTTGGCATCGGTCGTCGTGGTTGTGGTGCCATCCGGAGTGGAAGCCTCCGCTTCGCCAGTCACCGCGCCCTTGCCCAGAGCGATGCCCTGATCACCAGCAGCATTGACCGTCGCGCCGTCACCGATGGCAACAGCATGATCCGCGGCTGTTTCTGTAGTCGTCGTGCTGTCGTCGGAAGTCACCGTAGTCGTATACGTCGCCGTCTTCGCATTCGGGCCAATCGCGACGGAGTTCGTGCCGTTGGCAACGGCATCCGGATCATACGTTGTCGTAGTATCGGTTGTTGTTACTTTCGGATTGACCTTGAAATACTTATTCAGCTTCGAGGTGTAACTCGTCGTTGTATTATCAGGATCGAGGCCAATGGCATCAATGACGTTCTTGATCTGCGTATCCAAGGCCGTCAGATTTGTTGCGGTCGTATTACCATTCTTCACATACGTACCATCAGTCGCCGGACGGAGCTCGCTGTGCAGCATACCACCAGTCACCAGCTTCTCATTGCCTGCGGCAATTGTCCCCTTGCCCAATGCGGTACCCCATGCCGTCAAATCCGGATCCGAAAGATTCGTAAGGTTTGATGCATTGACATCTGCTTTTGTGGCTAAGTTAGTCGTCGTAGATGTTCTCAAATTATCTATCGCCGTCGTATTTGCCGAAATATTGGTGGTATTCGTCGAAATATTGGACGTGTTGTTCTGAATTGCATCTGCATTCGATTTGACCTGTGTATCCAAGGTGCTCAGATTTACCGTCGCTTTGCCGATGGCCTGATCGAGTGCATTCAAATTCCACGCAACAGTCTTACCGGCATCAATCGTATTGGTGGTACTAGTTATGCCGGAATGCAACTCCTTATACATGGTTTTGCCGGAGACCAGTCGACTGTCATTAAGATCAACAGCACCCAGACCGATGGCCTCGCCCCATGCTTCCTCATTCTTTTTTTTCGGCGAATTGTCAAGCTAAGTGCAACACCTTTGAGAAATAGACCTCATATGGTGTTTTGTAGCCAAGGCACTTCCTAGGGCGCAGGTTCAACTCATGGTACTTCCGTTGGATGTAATCCTCTGGCGTATCCGTGATGTCCTTGCCTTTCGGGAAGAACTCCCGCAGAAGCCCATTGGTATTCTCGTTGGTCCCGCGCTCCCATGGATGGTGCGGAGCAGGAAAGTAGAACGTCACACGCTTCAGTTCCTTGCTGAGTTGAGCATGTTTCGAGAATTCCTTTCCGCGATCTGGCGTGACCGAAAGATGCGGCTGCCCCGAGAGTGCTTCACACATCACCTTGTTGACGGCAGCGGCAGTCTTGCTCGCGGCCTTTCCACCAAGCAAGTACCGGCTCTTCCGGTCCACCAGCGTGACGAGGCAGGCCTTTCCTTGCTTACCCACCACCGTATCCGCTTCCCAGTGACCACGGACGGAACGGTTCGTCGCACTGGCAGGACGATCCTCGATGGGGTGCGATATGACGAACTTGCCACGATGTTCTTCGTTGCCTTTCTTGTGACGCCGTTTCCCATGATGCCGTAGTTTCCGAAGTACGAACTTCGCTGAAGCTCCTGGCGGGTTCAGCAGTCCTGCGTGGATAGCGCGGTAGATCGTCGGAACGCTGACGAGACGGCAGCCATGCTCCAACTGGATCCGTCCGACAATCTCCTCTGGCGACCAGTGGTACGCCAGGATACAGATCTGGATGTAGGAATGAAGTGGTGCATACTCCAGCCGCTTATGCGGACGACAGGCTTTCCTGCGCTGCTTGTAGAGCGCTTGCGCGGTCAACGGGCAGTACGACATAGGCTGGTCCGCAGGGGCCGCATTGCGGAGAAGCTCACGCGAGATGGTCGACTTGCTCCGGTTCAGCAGATGGGCAATCTCCGTGATGGATTTGCCCTCAGCAAGAAAAAAGAGTATCTTTTCTCGCTCAAATGGTGTAAGATGTGTGTAGTGGCACATAGGCTCTCCTTTTGTTATAGGTAGTTCTCTTCAAACACCATTATAGCAAAGAAGTCTATGTGTCATTTTAATTTGGTTGTCTAGGAGCTGTTGCACTTAGATTGTAAATCCATCTCTCATTATCCGTGACAGCGGTAGTCCCATCTTCCGATTGCAGGTTCGCACCGATATTGGATGCATCGACTTTTGCATCGGCTGCCCAGCCGACTGGCAGGCTGGTGCCCATGGCGAACAGGGCGATGAGGATGGCGGTGGTTAGTCGCTCGTGCTGGTGCTGGGCGGTGAGGCTCTTTGTCTTGCCGCGGCTGTGGACTATCTCGGAGACGACTTGGTAGAGATTTCTTGCGCGATTGTAGATGACTTTATAAACTCTGTTCATATTGACCATCCTTTGCCATTGGATTGTGCTCTGGCAGGAATTGCCCTGTGCGGACTGAATGGAAGATGCAGGGCCTTCATATTCACATCACACTTTCTCGATGCTGTAAGATTTGCTACATCCTTCTGCCATGATGCCTATATACTGTAATTAAGTTCTATTATAACACAAATATAACACAAATTGTTATTATGTAATTACCTGTACTTCACAAGATTCGCAAAATTAGAATTAAAACAGGAGGTTTTCACATAAAAAAACATCCACCCATGCAAGATCTTTGCAAAGTGGGCGGATGTCTTGTCCGTGTGTCAGGCTGTGCGGCGCGCGAAGCGGTAGCCGATGCCGCGGACGGTCTCGATGGCCTTGCTGATGTTCTCGTCGTCTTTGAGTTTGGCGCGCAGGTGGCGGATGTGGACGTCGACGGTGCGGGTGTCGCCGTAGTACTCGTAGCCCCAGATGCGCTCGAGCAGTTCGTCGCGCGTGAAGGCGCGGCCGGGGTTCGTCACGAGCAGCTTTAAGAGCTCGTATTCCTTCGGGGTCAGGGCGATGGGCTCGTCGTGGAGCCATGCCTGATAGGAGGAAAAATCGAGGCGCAGGCCGCCAATCTTCAGCGTCTCCTCCCTCCCCTTCTCGCTCTGGCTGTCCTTGGCGGAGCGGCGCAGCACGGCCTTGACGCGCGCGAGCAGCTCGCGCATGGAGAAGGGCTTGACGACGTAGTCGTCGGCGCCGAGCTCGAGGCCGAGCACGCGGTCGATCTCCTCGGCCTTGGCGGTCAGCATGATGATAGGGATGCCGCTCGTCTGCGGGTCGGCCTTGAGCCGGCGGCAGACTTCGAGGCCATCGACTTCTGGCAGCATGATGTCGAGCAGCACGAGGTCCATACCCGCGGCCTTGGCGAGGGCTTCGCGCCCGTCGGCGGCCGCCGTGACCTCGTAGCCATTCTTCTTGAGGTTGAAGGTCAAGAGTTCGCGTATGGAGGCTTCATCGTCTACAACGAGGATCTGCATGATATCATCCTTCCTGTTTCTTTCTGGTTCTCTCTTTGTCAATTGGGTAGTCGGGTCTTTTCTTTGTTGTGCCGGTCAAAAAAGCGGCAGTCTCCCCGCTTCGGGGATGCTGCCGCATCTGCTCAGTAGAAATGCTCGGTCAGGTCGATGAGGTTGTCGCGGACCTGGCGCAGGAAGTCCCAGCGGTTGACGTTCTCCGCGCCGACGGAGAAGCAGACGCCGTCCTTCGTCCAGTAGGCGACGAAGGCGGACTCGCTGACTTCGGCCAGCTGGACTTCGGTGCTCCCGATGGTCATGGTCTGCCAGTTGGCGCCGTAGACGCCGCTCAGGGCTTCGGCCGTCATCTCGGACGGGTCGGCCACAGCCGTGCGCACGGTGAACTGCGCGCGCTTCTCGGGCGCACCGTAACGCGAGGCATAGCGGAGGTCTGCGACCGTGCCGCCGATGAGGAAGCGCTGCTGCAGCTCGAGGCCGGAGCTCAGCGGGAAGTAGAGCGGATGGACGCCGAGCGCCTCGGTCAGCTCGCCGTAGCTTGCGGCGGGGACCATCGGGTTTGGCATGCCGACGGCTGACTGCGCGGCTGCGCTGTCGTCTGTGGCCTGCACCGGTGTGGCGGCCATCTGCGCGGCTTCGCTCGCGGCATCGGCAAAGCTCGTGGCGGGAGCGAGGAAAATGGCACCGGCAGCAGCCAGGGCCATGAGGTTATGATGAAGATGCATCGAAATTCCTCCAGAATCAAAGTATTCATGAGTCGTACTATCAAGAAATGAGGGTCAAACGCCCCCATTTCATTATAGTACAGATGGCAGGCGTAGTACAAGTCCCCTGCTCAGTTCTCTGCACCATCCTGCGGCGTGCTCTCATATTCCTCGAGTTCCTGGTCGGCGGCGGCCTTGACTCCAGGCCAGACGCTGTTGACGTAGGCACCCATCAAGGCCTTGCCATTGGCATCGGGGTGAAGGCCGTCGAGGGCGTACTGGGTCGGCAGCAGGCCGTCCTGTGTCGGGATGGCGGCCGCCATGTCGATGTAGGTGTGCGTGCGGATGTAGGCGTTGACCGCGTCGAAGCGCTCCTGCCAGTCGTCGGCCGTCGGCTCCGCAAAGACGTGGTCGATGTTCTCGGGATTGATGGCCGGCAGTGTCACGAGAATCGGGCAGATGCCGTTTTCCAGGCAGCGCTGGCGCATGGTCTCGAGGTCGGCGATGACGGCGTCCGTGTCCTCCCCTGCCCGCAGGCTGTTGCTGCCCGTCATGATGATGAGGTAGCGCGGATGGAACGGCAGGACATCGCGGTCAAAGCGCTCCACGGTCATGCCGCTCGTGTCACCGCTCTGCGAGAGGTTGATGGCGGGGAAGTCGAGGTAGTGGAGCCAGCTGAACGAGAAGACGGCCGGGCTGTAGGAGAAGTGGCCGCCGCCGTGGCTGATGCTGTCGCCGAGCACGGCGACCTGCCAGTCGTCGGCAGGATCCGTGCGGAAGGAGCGCACGCGCGACCACTGCCCCATGGGATTGCCCTCGCCGTCAAATGAGCGCACGCGCCAGTAAAAGGGCGCGGACCCGTAATGGGCCTGCGGGTCGTAGATCTCGGCCATATCGCTCGTGAGCGTCTCAATCGGCACGGCATCGGGTTCCGCTTCGGGATTCACCGCGTAGATGGCGACTTCGTAGCTTGCGGCCGTGGTCTGGCCGATCCAGGTGTAGACGGGGTAAAGAAGCGTCTCCCCTCGCCTGCCGCCATACTCTGCCGTCAGCACGGGCGCATCCATCGGCGGCAGGTCCGGCGAGGTGTAGAGCACGGCAAGGTCGCTGTACGGCGTGTAGGGCGTGCCGTTGAAGTCGAGGGCGCGCACGCGCCAGTAGATGGGCTCGGTCTTGGAGCCGAGCTGGTCTGCCGCAAATTCGCGCAGGGGCGCGTTGTAGGCGTTCTGGTAGATGCTGCGCGTGCGGAAGACGGATTCATCGGAGTTCTTGGCGGGCGACAGATGCCCGGGTTTCTTGGTAAAGAATTCGATCTCGTACATGACGGCCTCGTCGTCCGTGTCCCAGGTCAGTATTGGCGAGTATGAGAGCGGCGTCTCGGCCGTCGTCGCGCTGAGTCCGGAGGGCGGCGGCGTCAGGAGATGCGAGGATGCCTCATGGCGCGGCGTCAAGAGGAGCGCCGTGAGCACGATGACAAGGCACGAAAAGCCGAGGATGGCCGCGAAGAGATGGCGGCGGCTATGGTGATGGAGATTCTTCATGAGAGCTCCCCCCTTTCTTGTGGTAACTGTTGCATCACAGATTGCATTATAGCATAGAATTGTCCTATAATAGAAGAAAATTTACGGTATACATGAATGTACATCAGGATGAGGATGAAGTATGCGAGCAAAGAAGAATTTCCTGCTGGTCAAGAATCAGCGCATCGAGCAAAACGAGCGCCTCTCGGAGAAGGCGAAGGCGCGCCTCGGGAAGTCGAAGGCGGACAATACGCTCAAGGCGTACTGTGCAGACTGGAGTGACTTCTCGGACTGGTGCTGCTATCACGGCGAGCGCGATCTGCCGGCGCGGCCGGAGACGATCGTCAACTACCTCAACGACCTCGCGGACGATGCGAAGGCGAACACGGTGGCGCGGCGCGTGACGGCGATCTCGGAGAACCACATGGCGGCAGGCTACACGGGCAAGAACAATCCGGCAAAGGACGCGCTCGTGCGGACGGCGATGGAGGCGATCCGGCGCGAGAAGGGCACGTTCCAGCAGGGCAAGGCGCCGATCCTGATGGAGACGCTCTACGTGCTGGCGGACTGCTTCGGCGACGACATCGTCTCGCTGCGCGACAGGGCGCTGATTTTCCTCGGCTTTGCGGGGGCGTTCCGCCGCTCGGAGCTCGTGGCGATACAGGTGGAGCATCTGACGTTCACGACGCAGGGGCTCGTGATCCTCGTGCCGCAGTCGAAGAGCGACCAGCTCGGGCGCGGCACGGAGATCGCGGTGCCGTATGCGCCCGACCCGGAGGTCTGCGCCGTGCGGGCGGTGCGGGCCTGGCTGCAGGCGGCGGACATCCACACGGGGCCTCTTTTCCGGCCGTTCACGCGCAGCCATACGCTCAGGGACTCGCAGCTGACGGACAAGTCGGTGGCACTGATTGTGAAGAAGTACGCGGCGCTTGCGGGGTTCAACCCAGCGAGCTTCGCGGGGCACAGTCTGCGCCGGGGCTTCGCGACGAGTGCGGCGCAGCACGATGTGGATGCGCTGACGATCATGCGGCAGACGCGGCATCATTCGGAGAAGATGGTGCACCGGTATATTGAGCAGGGCAATATCTTCAAGGAAAACCCGCTCAACAAGATGTTCAAGAAATAAGGTTCGGCAAAGGGCGAGGGCATGCATTCCGGCTTCGTCGCTCCGTTAAATGAGCCCCATGCGACGGATGACGTATCTAGATATTTCGCCGCCCGACGCGGCGTTCTGGCATCGCTGTTTCTAGGTACGGCAGCTCGGGGCTCAGCCTGCGGCAATCACTTCGCTCCTGCAGGCGGAATGCATGCCCTCGCCCAAAGTTTATGCCTGCAGAGGAGATCTGGCTTCGTCGCTCTGTTAAATGAGCCCCATGCGACGGATGACGTATCTAGGTATTTCGCCGCCTGACGCGGCGTTCTGGCATCGCTGTTTCTAGGTGCGGCGGCTCGGGGCTCAGCCTGCGGCGGTCACTTCGCTCCTGCAGGCGGAATGCATGCCCTCGCCCTGAAGTGGATGTCTGCGGACTGAGCTTCTGCGTGGCGCGGCCGATTGCTTCGCTCCGGCCTTAGGTTTTGGGATTGTTGCTTGTACAAAAAAGGCTTCCCCTCTCATTTGAGATGGGAAGCCTTTTTATTGCGCGCTTAAAGCACGGCTTTGTGGCTGAGGTTGATGCGGCCTTTGTCATCGATCTCGACGACTTTGACCTGGAGCTGGTCGCCGACCTGGACGACGTCTTCGACTTTCTCGACGCGGTGGTTGGAGAGCTGGGAGATGTGGCAGAGGCCTTCTTTGCCTGGCAGGACTTCGACGAAGGCGCCGAATTTCATCAGGCGGGTGACGCGGCCGGTGTAGACTTCTCCGACTTCGACTTCGCGGACGATGTCTTCGATCATCTTCTTGGCTTTCTTCATGCCTTCGGCGTCGCTGGAGGTGATGAAGATGTTGCCGTCTTCGTGGATGTCGATGTCGACGCCGGTCTCGTCGATGATCTTCTTGACGACTTTGCCGCCGGTGCCGATGACGTCGCGGATCTTGTCGACCTTGATCTTGATCGTCTCGACGCGCGGTGCGTACGGGGAGAGCTCGGCGGCCGGCTTGTCGATGCACTCGAGCATCTTGCCGAGGATGAAGGCGCGGCCGCGCTTGGCCTGCTGGAGGGCGGAGGACAGGATCTCGCGGGAGAGGCCGTCGACTTTGATGTCCATCTGGATGGCGGTGATGCCTTCCGTCGTACCGGCCACCTTGAAGTCCATGTCGCCGAGGGCGTCTTCCATGCCCTGGATATCGGTGAGGATCGTGTACTTATCCCCTTCTTTGACGAGGCCCATGGCGACACCGGAGACGGGGCGCTTGATGGGCACGCCGGCGTTCATCAGCGAGAGCGTGCTGCCGCAGACGGAGCCCATGGAGCTCGAGCCGTTGGACTCGAGGACCTCGGAGACGAGGCGGATGGTGTACGGGAACTCCTCGATGGAGGGGATGACGGGCACGAGGGCGCGCTCGGCAAGGGCGCCGTGGCCGATCTCGCGGCGGCCGGGGCTGCGCATCGGGCGGGCTTCGCCGACGCTGTAGCCCGGGAAGTTGTAGTGATGGATGTAGTGCTTCGTCGTCTCAGGTCCGAGGCCGTCGATGATCTGCTCGTCACCGAGAGAGCCGAGCGTCGTGACCGTGAGGATCTGGGTCTGGCCACGCGTGAAGAGGCCGGAGCCATGCGTGCGCGGCAGCAGTCCGACTTCGCACGAGACGGGGCGCACTTCTTCGACTTCGCGGCCGTCCGGGCGTATCTTCTCGTGGGTGATCATGTGGCGCACGACGGACTTCTCGAGGTCGTGGATGGCGATGGCGATCTCTTTATCCATCTCCGGGTAGAGCTCGAGGAAGTGCTCCATCGTGTCGGTCGTGACCTCGGCGATGTGGGCGTCGCGGTCGAGCTTGTCCGGGTTGCGGACGACTGCGTCGAGGCGGTCCTTCGCGTAGTCGCGGATGGCCTCCTCCATCTCCTGCGGGACGAGGAAGAGCTTCGGCTCGCTCTTCTCTTTGCCGCAGTCGGCCTGGATGCCCTGCTGGAATTCGACGAGGCGCTTGATCTCCTCATGGCCGAACAGGATGGCGTCGAGGATGACGTCCTCCGGCAGCTCGTTGGCGCCGGCCTCGACCATCATGACGGCGTCGTGGGAGCCGGCGACGGTGAGGTTCAGCGTCGATACCTTGCGCTGCTCTTCCGTCGGGTTGATGACGAATTCATCGTTGACGCGGCCGACGCGCACGCCCGCAATCGGTCCCATGAACGGGATGTCGGAGACAGTCAGGGCGCACGATGCGCCGATCATGGCGGCGAGTTCCGGTGCGTTGTCCTGCTCGACGGAGAGGACGGTCGCGACGATCTGGACGTCGTTGCGGAAGCCCTTCGGGAACAGCGGGCGAATCGGGCGGTCGATCAGGCGCGCGCAGAGGATGGCGTCGCTCGACGGGCGGCCCTCACGCTTGATGAAGCCCCCCGGGATCTTGCCTGCTGCATACATCTTCTCTTCGTAGTCGACCGTCAGCGGGAAGAAGTCCACGCCTTCGCGCGGCTCAGCCGATGCCGTGGCCGTGACGAGCACGACGGTGTCGCCGTAGCGCACGAGCACGGCGCCGTTGGCCTGCTTCGCGAGCTGTCCGTTCTCGATGACGAGCGGGCGGCCTGCGAGTTCCATCTCAAAGCGATTCATAAAAACCTCCTTGTATCTCTACTTCATTCGTATCTCTTGTTCTATGTTTATTTTTCCAGAAAAAAAAGCGGGATTGCTCCCGCTTTCCGCTTCAGGATCGCTCGCCAGCAATCAGCGCTCAACCGTGGAACGCAGACCAAGCTTTGCGATAATCGAACGATAACGCTCAATATCCGTCTTGTAGAGGTAGCTGAGCAGACGACGGCGATGGCCGACCATCTTCAGCAGACCGCGACGGGAATGATGATCCTTCTTGTGCTGCTTGAGGTGCTCCGTCAGATAGTCGATACGTGCGGAGAGGACAGCGATCTGTACTTCCGGCGAACCCGTATCACCCTCGTGAACGGCATACTTCTGCATGATTTCCTGTTTTGCTTCCTGAGTCAGCATGTTGGTAATTCCTCCTGTATCATGTAACAATCTCCATCAGCCAAGAATACGTCGGAGTTCTTCGCAATCTGGGCTGAGGTCTGCCATTTGGCACTTTCAATAGTATATCACAGCCGTCAAGCGCTTGTAAAGCAATGGCGCCAGATTTCTTTGGCCCGCTCGCGGTCCCTGTGCATCTGCGCGACAAGGGTCGCGACTGAATCGAACTTCTCTTCATCGCGTATCTTCTGCAGGAAGCGGACTTCGAGCAGCCTGTCGTAGATGTCCTTGGAAAAGTCCTGGATGTTGACCTCGATGCGGCGGTTGCAGCCCGGGAAGGTCGGGTTGTTGCCGATGTTGGCGAGTGCAGCGTAGTCGCGGTCGCCGTAGTGGGCCGTCGCGGCGTAGACGCCGTTCGGCAGCATGACCTGGGCGTCGGGGATAGCGAGGTTGGCCGTCGGGAAGCCCAGCGTGCGGCCGCGCTTGTCGCCGTGGATGACGCGGTCGAGCACAGTGAAGGGCCGGCCGAGGCACTCCTCTGCCGCCGCGAGGTCACCGCCCGCGATCAGGCCGCGGATGCGTGTGCTGCTGACGGGGCGGCCGCCGAGCTGGACGGCCGGGCAGATCTCGGCGCGGAAGCCGTAGTCGCCCGCCACGCGCTGCAGCATGCGATGCGTGCCCTTGCCGCGGCTGCCGAAGGTGTAATTCGGCCCCGTCACGAGGATGTGCGGCGCAAAGGAGTCGCGCAGGAGCGCGAGAAAGTCCTCCGGCGTGCGGCGCGCGAGGTCCTTCGTGAACGGGATGGCCATGAGGATGTCGACGCCGAGTTCCTCGATGAGCTGGCGGCGCAGTGCATTGTTGCCGATCTGCGGCGGCACGGCCTGCGGCGCGAGGACGGCGAGCGGATGGTTGCTGAAGGTGAAGACCATGCTCTCGCCGCCAATCTCATGCGCGAGGTCGACCGCGCGCTTTATGATGCTGCGGTGGCCGCGGTGGACGCCGTCAAACATGCCGAGCGCGATGACGAGGCGCGGGTGGTCCTGTCGTAGCGTGGTGAGTCTGGAATAGAATTGCATCGCTTGTTCCCCTCTCATGGTTTTGCCGCCAGCTCGCGGTGGATGACCTTGGCCGGGATGACCTCCTGGCTCGCCCGGTCGTAGCGGCCGATGCCGAGGAAGCGCCCCCCGCAGTAGACGCGCAGCGTGTCGGTCTCCGGCACGCGCTGCCGCTCGCCCGTGCCGAGGCCGTTGCAGAAGGCCTTCTCGCGGCGCGGGTCGAGGTCGTAGCGCTCGAGGTGACTCAAAAAGTGCGCGGGCTCCAGGACGGCGCCCTCCCCCGCCCCGACGAGCTCTTCGAGCGTCAGCGCATCAGCGAGCGCAAAGTCGCCGACGCGGCTGCGCACGAGGAAGCTCATCGTCGCCGGCAGGCCGAGCGCCGCCCCGATGTCGAGGCAGAGGCTCCTGATGTAGGTGCCCTTCGAGCACTGGACATCGAGGAGCACCTTGTGCGCCTCCGGCTGATAGGCGACGAGGTCAAGCGAATGGATCGTGACCTCGCGCGAGGGGACCTCGACCTCCTTGCCCTCGCGCAGGAGGTCGCAGGCGCGCTTGCCGCCGATCTTGATGGCGGAGTGTGCCGGGGGCGTCTGGCGGATGCGACCCGTGAAGCCTGCGAGGACATGCTCGATGGCTTCCTGCGAGGGCATCATGAAGTCCGTGACCTCCTCCGTGATTTTCCCCGTATCGTCGCCGCTGTCCGTCGCAAAGCCGAAGGTCAGCTCTGCGCGGTACGTCTTGTCGGCGAGCTCGAGGTATTCGATGAGCCGGGCGGCCTGCCCTACCGCAACCGGCAGGACGCCTGCCGCGGCGGGGTCGAGCGTACCGGCATGGCCGACGCGCTTCATGCGGAGCACCTTGCGCACGGCGCCGATGACGTCGTGCGAGGACATGCCGGGCGGCTTGAGGATGTTGAGGAATCCGTCCATCATTTCGCCCCCTGGCAGTGGTAAGCGCGGATGGCCTGCGAGATGGCCTCGCAGATCGTGCGCTTGGCTTCCTCAAAGCTCATCAGGAGCGTGCAGCCGGCCGCGCGCGTGTGGCCGCCGCCGCCGAACTGTACGGCAATGGCGCTGACGTCGAGCCCCTTGGAGCGCATGCTGACGCGGCAGATGCCCTCCTCCTTCGTCTTGAGCACGACGGCGATGTCGACGCCCTCGATGACGCGGATCATGCCGATGAAGGACTCTGTCGACTTCATGCGCGCCGTCGTCTCGGCGTTGAGGAAGATGCCGGCCGCATGGCCGTCGGCGAAGAGCTCGGCGCGCTCGATGGCCTCGCCGATGTCGCGGACAGTCTGGTATGGCTTCTGCTCGAGCGCCTCTGAGATGACGTTCGGCTCGACGCCGTGGTCTAAGAGCTCCGCCGCCGCGCGCATCGTGTGCGATGTCGTGTTCGAGAAACGGAAGAAGCCCGAGTCCGTCGCGAGGCCCGTGTAGATGCACATGGCCATCGCCTTGTCGAGGTGGACGGGGAGCTCGTGCATGAGGTCGTAGATGATCTCCGCCGTCGCCGCGCGCGTCGGCGCGATGTAACTGTATTCTGCCGAGCCGTCGTTCGTCTGATGATGATCGATATTGAGGAGGTGCTCCGCATGGACTGCCTTGAGCACATCGCCCGTGCGGTCCGTGGCCGTGTCGAGCACGACGAGGAGGTCGGCCTCTACGGGTCTCTCCACCTCCGGCCTGCCAATAATATCATATCCCGGCAGCACCGAAAAGATGGCCGGGATATCATCATCGAGCAGAACGAGAGCTTCCTTGCCGAGCGAGCGCAGGATGTGCATGAGGCCGAGCGAGGACCCGATGGCGTCGCCGTCGGGGTTCTGGTGGGCCGTGATGACAATCCGCTGAGCGCTGGCCAGGATGGCTGCTGTTTCACTCAATGTCACTATCATGTCAATGTTCTTCTTTCTTGTCGTCTTCGATCTCTGTCGACTCTGTCGAATCGTTCTTCGCCTTGTCCTCGGCCTCGATCTTCAGCAGCAGCTCTTGGATGTGCGCGCTGTAGTCGAGGGACTTGTCCACGACGAAGGAAAGCTCAGGCGTGAAGCGCAGGCGGATACGCTTGCCGATCTCGCGGCGGATGAAGCCGAGCGAACTCTGCAGTCCTGCCCAGCAGTCCTTGACCTGCTGTTCACTGCCCATGAGGCTCACGTAGACCTTGGCCTCGCGCAGATCGCCCGTACACTCGACGGACGTGACCGTCACGAAACCGATGCGCGGGTCCTTGAGCTCACGCAGGATGATCTTTGAAATCTCCTGCTTCATGAGCTCCTGGACCTTCTCTACCCGGAGCTGGCTCATGGCATTCCCTCCTTTATGTCTAGTATGTCTATGTCTGTTGCGTATGTTGATTGTTGGTCGTTATCGCTTGTCGCGCCTCGCGATGTGCTTCGTGAAGCTCAGTCCTTCTCGGCGTCTTTTGCCTTGGCGGCAGCAGCCTTGGCCTGCTCTTCGCGCTTCTTGGCAGCAGCCTTGTTGGCATCGGCGATCGTCGTCGCGATCTCTTCCATCGTGTAGGCCTCGATGATGTCGCCTTCCTTGAAGTCGCGGAAGTCGACAATGGAGATGCCGCACTCGTAGCCTGCGTTGACTTCCTTGACCTCATCCTTGAAGCGGCGCAGCGAGTCGATCTCGCCATCGAAGATCTCGATGTTGTCGCGGATGATGCGGATCTTGGAGTTGTTGCAGATCTTGCCTTCGAGCACGTAGGAACCGGCGACGAGCGCCTTCGAGAACTTCATGACCTGGCGGATCTCGACGCGGCCCTGGACGACTTCCTTGTACTTCGGCTTGAGCATGCCGCTCATCGCATCCTTGACGTCGTTGATGGCGTCGTAGATGACGCGGTACGTGCGGATGTCGATGTTCTCCGTGTCGGCGAGCTTGCGCGCGTTGGCGTCCGGGCGGACGTTGAAGGCGATGATCAGCGCGTTCGAAGCCGATGCCAGCATGACATCCGACTCGTTGACGGCACCGACGCCCGAATGGACGATGGAGACGCGGACCTCATCGTTCTTGTTGAGCTTGAGGAGCGAGCTCGAGAGCGCCTCGACAGAACCCTGTACATCGGCCTTGATGACGATGTTGAGGTCCTTGATATCGCCTTCCTGGATCTGGTGGAAGAGGTCGTCGAGCGAGACTTTCTTGCTCTTGATGAGGTTGTTGCGCTGGCGCTCGATGCGGGCCTCGGCAATGGAGCGGGCCTGCTTCTCCTCGAGCACGGCGAGGATGTCGCCGGCTTCCGGCACATCGTTGAGGCCGAGGATCTCGACTGGTACGGACGGGCCGGCCTTCTTGACGTTCTCGCCGCGGTCGTTGACCATGGCGCGGACCTTGCCGTACGTCGTGCCGCAGACGACAGAGTCGCCGATGCGCAGCGTGCCGTTCTGGACGAGGACGGTTGCGACAGGGCCGCGGCCCTTGTCGAGCTTGGCCTCGACGATGACGCCGCGCGCATCGCGGTTCGGGTTGGCCTTGAGCTCCTTGACCTCTGCGACGAGCAGGACCATCTCCAGGAGGTCATCGATGCCGATCTGCTTCTTGGCCGAGACAGGGACCATGATCGTGTCTCCGCCGTATTCCTCCGGCACGAGGCCCTGCTCCATGAGCTCCTGCTTGACGCGGTCCGGATTGGCACCCGGTTTATCGATCTTGTTGATGGCGACGATGATCGGCACGCCTGCCGATTTCGCGTGGTGGATGGCCTCGATCGTCTGCGGCATGACGCCGTCGTCAGCAGCGACGACGAGGATGGCGATATCCGTGATCTGGGCGCCGCGCGCACGCATGGCCGTGAAGGCCTCATGGCCCGGCGTGTCGAGGAAGACAATCTTCTTGCCCTTGCAGTTGACCTGGTAGGCACCGATGTGCTGCGTGATGCCGCCGGCCTCGTGCGTCTGGACATGCGTATTGCGGATGCAGTCGAGCAGCGACGTCTTGCCGTGGTCGACATGGCCCATGACCGTGACGACAGGCGGGCGGAGCTTCAGCGACTTCGGATCATCCTCGATTTCCGGGATCTCCGTCGGGTCTACCTCTGGCGGCAACTCTTCGCACGTCACGCCGAATTCGGAAGCCACGAGGGCGGCCGTATCAAAGTCGATTTCCTGGTTGATCGTCGCCATGACGCCCATCATGAAGAGCTTCTTGACGACTTCGGCGGCCGTGTAGCTCATCTTGGACGCGAGATCCTTGACGGCGATCGTCTCCGGCAGCTTGATGTGCTTCGGATGCGCGATTTCGACCTTCGGCGCCTGCTGGCCGCGCTTGTTGTTGCGGCCGCGGCGGTTATTGCGGTCGTTGCGATTGCCGCCGAAGCGGTTTGTGCGGTCGTTACGGCCACCGCGCTCATTGCGGCTGCCGCCGTTGCGGCGGTCGTTGCGGTTGCCGCCGCGGTTATTGCTGCCGCCGCCATTGCCGTTGCGGTTGCCGCCGTTATTGCTATTGCCGCCATTCGTGTGGCTCGGGCGGTTGCTGCTCGACGCTGCCGCGCGGCTGTTGCCATGGCTGCCCGCGTTGCCGCTGTTGCTATTGTTGCGGCCGGCATCGCTGCGGCGGTCATGGCGGCTGTTATTGCTGTTATTGCTGTTATTGCCGCTGTTGCTATTACTGCCGCCGTGGTTCGGCTTGGCGGCCTGCGGCTTCTCGGCGCGCTTCTCCGCTGGCTTTGCGGCCGGCTTCTGAGCAGGCTGAGCGGCCGGTGCCTTTGCCTGCGGCTTGGCGCCCTTATTGTTCAGCGAATTCTTGATGGCCGTGCGCTCTTCTTCGCCGACGCTCGAGAAATTATTGGCAGCCTTGAACTTGTTGCGCTTGAGGATATCCAGAATGACTTTGCTATCCGTGTTGAACTCTTTGGCGAGCTCGTAAACTCTGTATTTGGACATTGATCCACCCCCGGTTATTATTTCATACTCATGGCTCCTTCATCAACTCGCGCAGCTTCTTCGCAAAGCCTTGGTCCGTCAAGGCTGCGACAGCGCGGTACTCCTTGCCGAGGCAGTGGCCGAGCGTCTCCCGGTCAAGCCCCTCAAGGCAGGGAACCTTGTATCGATCCGCTAGGATCGCGTAATCTTTCTTTGTTTCATCTGAGGCATCCGCGGCCACGAGGACGAGTACGGCCTCGCGGCTCTTGAGAGCCTGCTCCACAGCGAAGGCGCCGGATACGATGCGGCGCGCCCGCTGGGCCATGCTCAAAAGATTCGTGATGCGCTCTTCTCTGGTATGCGCCATGGCTCAGCCCTCAGCCTCATCCTCGAACAATTCGCGCTCGAGGAGATCGTAGACGGCCGCGTCAATCGGCGACTTGAAGGAACGCTCGAGGCCATGACTCTTCTTGGCCTTGTCGAAGCATTCGCGCTTGTGGCAGATGTAGGCGCCGCGCCCAGGCTTCTTGCCCGTGAAATCCACGGAGAATTCGCCCTCGGGGCTGCGCACGATCCGCACCATTTCCTTTTTGGGACGGCTTTCCTGGCAGCCCAGGCACATCCGCTGCGGTATCTTCTTGATCTTCATCATGCAATCATTCAACCTCAGCCGTGAAGGACTCGTCCCCCGTGACTTCGACCTCATTCATGTTGGCATCGAGCTCTTCGTCAGCAGCCTGCGACTCGCTCTTGATATCGATCTTCCAGCCCGTGAGCTTAGCGGCGAGGCGGGCGTTCTGCCCTTCCTTGCCGATCGCGAGCGAGAGCTGGTAGTCCGGCACGACGACGCGCGAGACTTTCTCCGTCTCATTGACAGCGACGGAGACGACCTTGGCCGGGCTCAGCGCATTGGCGATGAACTTGGCCGGATTCTCGCTCCACTTGACGATATCGATCTTCTCGCTGCCGAGCTCATCGACGATTGACTGGACGCGCAGGCCGCGGTGGCCGACGCAGGAGCCGACCGGGTCGACGTTCTCGTCCTTCGAGTAGACAGCGATCTTCGAGCGGTTGCCCGGCTCGCGGGCGACCGACTTGATCTCGACGATGCCCTCCTGGATCTCCGGCACCTCGAGTTCGAAGAGGCGTTTGAGGAGGCCCGGATGCGTGCGTGAAACGACGATCTGCGGTCCCTTGTTCGTCTTCTTGACCTCGACGACGTATGCCTTGATGCGGTCGCCGTGCGCGTACGTCTCCGTCGGGATCTGCTCAGCCGGCGTCAGCACGGCTTCCGTCTTGCCGAGGTCGATGTAGACGTTGTGGTTCTCGACGCGCTCGACGAGGCCCGTCAGGATGTCACCCTCGCGGCTCATGAACTCCTCGTAGATGATGCCGCGCTCTGCCTCGCGGATGCGCTGGACGACGACCTGCTTCGCCGTCTGAGCGGCGATGCGGCCGAAGTTCGCCGGCGTCACCTCGATCTCGATGACGTCGCCTACCTCGTAGTCCGGCTTGATCGTGCGGGCCTGAGCCAGCGAGATCTCCGTGATCTCGTCCTCCGGGTCCTCGACGACCGTCTTGATCGCGTAGACATGATAGTGACCCGTCTCTCTGGAAAGCGTGACGCGGACATTCTGCGCCGAGCCAAAGTTGCGCTTGTAAGCCGAGATCAGGGCAGCCTCGATGGCCTCGAAGAGGACCTCTTCATCGATGCCTTTCTCCTTGCCGAGCTCTTTGAGCGTCATCAGGAATTCCTGACCATTGTCCTTCGCTTTCGTCGTTTTTCTTGCCAAAATGATATCCTCCCAAATGAACGGGGGAATGCCCCCTTTTTTTGCTGTATCAGATGCTTGCGCCGTCAGAAGTCGATATGCAGGCGGACCTGTGCGATATCCGCCAGCGCAATCTTCGCCGCGCCGTCGAGCTCGATGGCATCGCCGTCAAAGCCCGTGAGCTCGCCCACGAGGAGCTTCTTGCCCTCGCGCGGCGCGTAGAGCGTGACGTCGACTTTCTTGCCCTGCTCGCGCACGAAGTCGCGCGGCTTGCGCAGGACGCGGTCGATGCCCGGCGAGGACACCTCCAGAATGTACGAATCCGGCACAACATCGCCCTTGTCAAGTTCCGCTTCGAGTTTCTCGCTCAGGGCCTGACAATCCTCGATATCGATGCCGCCTTCCTTATCGATGTAGACGCGCAGATACCAATCGTGCTCCTTGACATACTCGACATCGACGAGCTCAATGACGTCCTGATCCTTCAGGAGCTCCTGCGCGATTGCCTCCACGGCATCTTCAACCTGCTGCTTTGCCATACATCCACCTCCAGATTTCTGCTTGTGCTTCACGGTGACCCTGTCATCCGTGTCTTTCTCGCATAAGATTAAAGAGTGGGTTCGCACCCACTCTTCACTAAACAACCTTAAATTAACTATTTCATCTTAACACAAAAGACAAGGCTTGTAAATGGTATCTGAAAAAAAGTCACGTCATTGTTGTGCTCTGCTTCTTCCGATGCGTGCGGCGCCAGATGAAATAGAGCACGGCGTTGAAGAAGATGATGGCCGTGCAGCAGATGCCGTACATGAAAGCGTAGCCAAACTGGGCGGCGACGAAGCTCAGGAGGACGGCGGCGAGGCCGACGCTGATGTCGAGCGACCAGAAGTAGGTGGCCGTCGCGACGCCGGCGCGCGCGGCGGGCGCACTCTCGACGGCGAGCGTCTGGAAGGCTGGCGAGAGCGCGCCGAAGCCGATGCCGAGCACGGCGGCCGAGATGAGCAGGCCCGCCGTCGTCCCGACCTGGCTGAAGAGCAGCATGCCGGCGGCGAAGCAGGCAAAACCCGGATAGACCGTCCAGTCGGGGCCCTTCTCGTCGAAGAGGCGGCCGATGACGGGGCGCGTCAGGATGATGACGAAGGCAAAGACGACGAAGAACAGGCTCGTCTCAGCCTGAAGGCCGAGGCTCTTGGCGTAGAGCGGGATGAAAGTCAGGATGCCGCCGTAGGCGAAGAAGACCATGCCGCCTAGAAGTGCCGGCGCGAGCGAGCGCCGCTCGATGAAGTCCGAGAGATGGAAGCCCTTCTTCTGACGCCCGGCCGGGCGGACGACCTCATCGGGCAGCCGGCGCGCATTGGCCGCAAGGAAGGTCAGCGCCGCGAGCGCCGTCAAAAAGGCAAACAGCGCTATGCTGCCGAAATTGCCGATGAGCACGAGGCCGATGAGCGGGCCGACGACCATCGCGAGGTTCGTCGAGAGCGCGAAGTAGCCGATGCCCTCGCCCTTGCGCGAGGCCGGCAGCACGAGCGCAGCCATCGCCGCCGCAGCCGTCGTCGCGAGCGCGAAGATGCAGCCGTGCAGGAAGCGCAGCGCATAGATGGCCTGCTCGGAATGCAGCCAGTTGAAGGCGAGCATGACGAGAAAGAACGCGATCGTTGCGGCGCGCATCAGGCGCTGCTTGTTGACAGCATCGATGATGCGGCCGGCCAGCGGGCGGCAGCTCACCGCACCGATCTGGAAGGCCGTCATCGCGAGGCCCGCCTCCATGTCGCCGCCGCCGAGCGTCTCCATGATGAATATCGGCAGCGAAGCCACCATGATGTACTGCGACATGAACAGGAAGAGGTTGCTCCCTCCCATCCCTAGGAATTCCGGCGTCCATAGCTTCTCTCTCTGCATGTGATCTTCCTTTCCAAACCATTCCACACCAATAACGGGCAGTCGTGCGCCGCACTCAGAGCCTTTCCTCGATCTTGCGCAGCATGCGGCGCAGGTCCTCCTGCTCCGCCTCGCTGAGCGCCCCGAGGAAATCGAAGTTCTTGTGCTCGTCGAGCTCGGTGAGCCGCGCGACGAGCGCTCTGCCCCGCTCCGTCGTCCGCAGCATCATGTGGCGCATGTCATCCGGATTGGGTGTGCGGTCGATGAATCCCTTGTCGTCGAGATGCGTGACGAGCGCCTTGACCGTGTTCTGGTTCTTCTCGATCTTCTCGGCGAGCGCCTTCTGGCATAACGGTTCATATTCTGCAATCGTCTTGAGCGCCACCCACTGCTCCACCGTGATGCCATACGCCTTGAACACCTCGTCGACCGCATAGTGAATCTTGCGCGCCACGCGGCTGATCATGTACCCGATCGTATTGTCCAAAATCATGCCATATCCTTCCTTTCTCGTTCTCTTACATTCCGCCTATTATAGTACGGCCTCGTACAATTGTCAAACAGAGCGCCCTCACCCTGTCAAACCGATCGATTTTTGTATATAATAGAAGCAGACTGGAGGATGATACAATGGATATCTGCAAGACATACACGGCTGCCGCATCGCGTTACGAGGCGATGGCTTATCCGCACTGCGGCAGGAGCGGGCTGCGCCTGCCGCGCGTTGCGCTGGGACTCTGGCACAACTTCGGCGACACGGCAGACTACGCTACGATGAAGGCGCTCTGCTGCACAGCCTTCGACCACGGCATCACGTACTTTGACCTCGCCAACAACTACGGGCCGGCCTACGGCAGCGCCGAGCGGAACTTCGGCCGCCTCATGGACGACCTCTTCCGCCCCTACCGCGACGAGCTCGTCATCGCGACGAAAGCCGGTTACGACATGTGGCCCGGCCCCTACGGTAACTGGGGCAGCCGCAAGTACCTGATCGCGAGCCTCGACCAGAGCCTCAGGCGCATGCACCTCGACTACGTCGACATCTTCTACCACCACCGCATGGATCCCGAGACGCCGCTCGAGGAGACGATGGGCGCGCTCGCGCAGATCGTCAGGAGCGGCAAGGCGCTCTACGTCGGCCTCTCGAATTACGACGGCCCGACGCTCCTGCGCGCTGCGACCATCCTGCACGAGATGCACGTGCCGCTCATCGTCAACCAGAACCGCTACTCCATCTTCGACCGCACGATCGAGAAGAACGGCCTCAAGAACACGTCGGCAGACCTCGGCCTCGGCATCGTCGCCTTCAGCCCGCTCTGCCAGGGTCTCCTGACCGACCGCTACATGAGCGGCATTCCCGAGGACAGCCGCATCCGCCGCGACGGCCGCTTCCTCAAGGAGAAGTCCCTGACGCCCGAGAAACTCCAGGCCATCCGCGCGCTGAGCAAGCTCGCCGAAGAACGCGGCCAGACGCTCGCCGAGATGGCCCTCGCCTGGGACCTCAAGGACGCGGATGTCACCACCGTCCTCATCGGCGCCTCCAAGCCCGAGCAGATCCTCGACAACATCAAGGCCATCGAGAACACCCACTTCACCGCTGAAGAGCGGCAGGAGATCGACGCCATCTCCCTGGCCCCCGGCGTCCAGGGACTCGTGCGCTGAACATGTTCCTGCACACAAAAACCGCTTCGCAGCAAGATTGCTGCGAAGCGGTTTTCTGTCAGTCCCAGACGATCTTCATCAGCTCTGGATAATGGTCCTCAAGTTCCTGCAGGAGGACGCGGAACATGGCGTAGACGAGGTCGCCGTCAATCTTCTCTTCGCCGCAGAGGATGCAGGTGTCGAGCACGACGTTCTCTTCGTCGTCAATGTAGTACTTGCATGTCTTGTACTTCTTGTTGTAGCGGTTGAGCGTCTCGAGCAGTTCCTCGCGGTTCTGGCTACGCACGGCGCGCGGCACGACGAGGATGCGGATCATCGCGTAGATGCTCGTGTCGAGGATGACGACGAGCGGCAGCCGGTTGCCGCGGACCTCCGCAAACGACCGGAAGGCCACCGTTTCGTAGTTGTCATCGGGGATCTCCTCGATCGTGAAGGCCAGAGGACGCGTCTTCTCGACGTATGCTTTGAATTCTTCTGCTTTCTTGTTCATGATGCTCACCTTTCCTTATCTGTATCTTCATCTGTATCTTCTGGAATGATTTAACAGTCCGCCGGGGCACCACGGAACTCGATTAGTGTGTCCCGGCTTTCCTGTCATGACGTCATGCCTTTTCGCTTTCTGCTTCATCAACGTCCGTCACTCCTGGCTTTGCCTTGGATGCGCCGAGGTAGTCCGACGCATCGACGAGGCCGAAGCGGTCGTGGAGCGAGAGTGCCGGATGGTAGTACGTACGATAGAAATCGTAGCGGTCCTTGTTCTTCATCATGCGCATCCAGTCCGCCTCCGTGTAGCGCTCGCGGTTTACCCGGTAGTGGTCGGCGAGGTCCAGGAGGTTGCCATTGCTGTGCTGCGCATTGACCTGGCCGTAGAAGCGCAGGAACATCCAGCGCTTCTCGTCCGGCTCACCATTGAGCCAGGACGAGAGTGCCTCTTTCGGGTCGTTGATGGCCGTGTCGTTCCAGTATGCGCTCGTCACGCCTTCCTCATAGACCGGCGCCGTGCCGAAGACATTTGTCGTCATGACGCCATTGCTGAACCGTGCCTTGTTGAGGACGTAAAGCTTGTCGAGCAGGAGCTGTCCCTTGCTGACCGAGACGTCGCCGTTCTCCAGCCAGAGGTGCTTGAAGCGGACGCCGCTGCCCTCGTTCGTGCGGATGTCGCCGATGTGGAGGTTCTTGATGGGCGCATCGTCCGACGCACCTTTCGGCGTGATCGTCAGCAGCCCCTCGGCACCTTCGCGCTGCAGGATGTCGTCGATGCCGATGTCGGCACCGGCGACCGCGATCTCCTGCCCCGCCGTGATGTGCTTGACATTCATGACCTTGTCCGGGTTGCGGACAAACATGGCCACGAGGTCGCCGTCCATCGTGTCGAGGTAGAGGCTGCCGTTCTTGATCTCGGTCGCCGCCTCTTTCTTGGCATAGAGGCCGTAGAGGTCGACATTGCCCGTTCCCTCATGGCGGATCGTGACATTGCCATTCGTCGCATTGACAAAGGCGCGGTCACCGTTTGCCTGGCGGTGGCTGTCCTTGATATCGCCCGTGCCCGTCGTGCGCAGCTCGACATTGCCGCTGACTGCGGTCAGGCGGATGTCCTCGGCCTTGCCCGCATCACGGCCGTCGAAGACCATGCTGCCGTCGTGCGTGTGCATCTTGATATCCCGATTTGCTGTGACGTCCCGGCGCAGCGTGATCGTGCCCGACTGAGCCGCATCCGCGATTGCATCGCGGTCGGCATTGACGAAGCCGTCAATCGTGATATCACCGTCATCTGTCGTCATCTGGATGTCATGCGCGGAATCGACAGAGCCCGTCACGCGGATGTTGCCCTTGCCTTCAAGCTTCTGGCTGTCCGATGCCGAGAGCACCGTGTCGCCGTCCTTCGAAGTCAGCGAACCGTCGACTGTGACATTGCCTTCCGTCGCCTTTGCCTCGGTGAACGTGCCGCTCTGGACATTGCCCGTCACAGAGACATCGCCGCCGGCTGCCGACAGGTCTGCCGACGTGCCGCTTGTGATATCACCCGTGACCGTGACGCTGCCATTATCGGCCTGTACCGCAGCAGAGGTACCGCTCTGGACATCGCCGTGGATCGAGACATCGCCGTCAGTCGCTTTGGCAAGCGTCGCCTTGCCGCTTGTCAAGCTGCCTTCGACCGTGACACTGCCCTCATCGGACTGCACTGTGACGTCGGTGCCGGCCTTCATCTGGCCTTTGACCTTCACATCGCCGCGCGCCGTGCGGGCCGTGGCATTGCCGTTATCGGCGACGAACTCGCTGTCAATCGTGACAGCACCGTCGCCGGACTCAGCTGCAGCGTCCTGGGCCGCGTGCATCTTGCCGCTGACCATCACGCTGCCGCGCTGCGTCTTGACTGTGGCCGCACCCGTCTTCGAGTCGACCTTGCCCTGGATCTCGATGTCGCCATCTTTGCTCAGGGCTTCGGTATTGCCGCTTTCCGTGGCGAGCAGGTCGCCCTTGACCGAGATAGCGCCCGACTCAGCCGCCTGGAGCTTCACGCCGTTCTTGGCCGTCACGAGACCGCGGACCGTGATTGGCCCACGGAGAGTCGTCAGCGCTGCCGTCGTGCCAGCATTGACCGTGCCGTCCTTCACCGACGTGCCGACGGTGATTGCACCGTCTTCCGTCGTGACGTCAACAGCCTTGTCGGCCTTCAGCGTGCCGTCGACTGCAATCGCGCCGTCATCCGTCGTCATCTCGATGCCATGCGCAGAATCGACAGAGCCCGTCACGCGGATGTTGCCCTTGTCTTCAAGTTTCTGGCTGTCCGATGCCGAGAGCACCGTGTCGCCGTCCTTCGAAGTCAGCGAGCCGCCGACCGTGACATTGCCTTCCGTCGCCTGCGCCGCGACCGACGTGCCGCTTGTGATATCTCCCGTGACCGAGATGCTGCCATTATCGGCCTGCGCCGCAAAAGAGGTACCGCTCTGGACATCGCCGTGGATCGAGACATCGCCGTCAGTCGCTTTGGCAAGCGTCGCCTTGCCGCTTGTCAGGCTGCCTTCGACCGTGACACTGCCCTCATCAGACTGCACCGTGATGTCGGTGCCGGCCTTCATCTGGCTTTTGACCTTCACATCGCCACGCGCCGTGCGGGCCGTGGTATTGCCGTTATCGGCGACGAACTCGCCGTCAATCGTGACAGCACCGTCGCCGGACTCAGCTGCAGCGTCCTGGGCCGCGTGCATCTTGCCGCTGACCATCACGCTGCCGCGCTGCGTCTTGACTGTGGCCGCACCTGTCTTCGAGTCGACCTTGCCCTGGATCTCGATGTCGCCATCTTTGCTCAGGGCTTCGGCATTGCCGCTTTCCGTGGCGAGCAGGTCGCCCTTGACCGAGATAGCGCCCAACTCAGCCGCCTGGAGCTTCACGCCGTTCTTGGCCGTCACGAGACCGCGGACCGTGATTGGCCCACGGAGAGTCGTCAGCGCTGCCGTCGTGCCAGCATTGACCGTGCCGTCCTTCACCGACGTGCCGACGGTGATTGCACCGTCTTCCGTCGTGACGTCAACAGCCTTGTCGGCCTTCAGCGTGCCGTCGACTGCAATCGCACCGTCATCTGTCGTCATCTGGATGTCATGCGCGGAATCGACAGAGCCCGTCACGCGGATGTTGCCCTTGCCTTCAAGCTTCTGGCTATCCGATGCCGAGAGCACCGTGTCGCCGTCCTTCGAAGTCAGCGAGCCGCCGACTGTGACATTGCCTTCCGTCGCCTGCGCCGTGACCGACGTGCCGCTCTGGACATTGCCCGTGATAGAGACATTGCCGCCGGCTGCCGACAGGTCTGCCGACGTGCCGCTTGTGATATCGCCCGTGACCGTGACGCTGCCATTATCGGCCTGCGCCGCAAAAGAGGTGCCGCTCTGGACATCGCCGTGGATTGAGACATTGCCGTCAGTCGCTTTGGCAAGCGTCGCCTTGCCGCTTGTCAGGCTGCCTTCGACCGTGACACTGCCATCCGCAGACTCAGCTGTAGTGTCGGTGCCAGCCTTGGCATCGCCCTTCTGTTTGATGTCATGATAAGCGTTCAGGGAAATCGCACCGGTATAGGCCGTTGTTGCGGCACGGTTCTCGATGGAATCGCCAGCCTTCATGGTCACATTGCGCTTTGCTGTGATGGCTGCGTCGTTGATGATGCTACCATCTGTTGCCGTCAGGACGATATCCTGCTCGGCGTGAAGTGCATCGCTGTTATTGAGGCTGCCCTTTGCCGTTTCGCGGATATCCGCTTTGGCATCCAAGCCGCCCGTCGTGACCAGCGAACCTTCGTCGTTTATGAGCGCAATGCCTGCTGCGGCTGCAATCGGGCCGTGGATATCGAGGTCGTTGGCCTCGCCGTTCGCATAATTGCGGACGGTGACATCCTGGGCCTTGCTGCCGTCGGCGAAGATGACTTTCAGGTCCTCATCGCCGCCGTTGCCGAGCACGATGTCCGTCGCCTCGCTGGCGTTATTCAGCGTCACCTCCTTGAACGCATTGAACATCTTGGATTCTGCCTCTGCTCCGCTGTTCAGGCTGATGCCTGCCGCTGCGTCCACAGAAACATCCGAAGCCGTGATGGCATGAGCTGCCGTCTGGTTGATGGAACCGTCGGCCTTCAGTTTCAGCGTGCCAGCAGTGAGCGTGCCGTTTTTCAGGTTGATTTCCCTGTCACTTGACAGGTTCACCGTATCTGCCTGCACCTGGCTCACAAGCAGCGACGCGTTTTCGTTGCTCCCAAGGCCCAGGCTGGTTTCAGCCGCCACATCAATCATATGGCCCGGATTCGTCTTCACCATACCGAGCAGGAGAAGACCGTCCTGTTCCCCGGCCTTTCTCTTGCCGGCCAGGTAAATATTGCCATCTTTTGCTTCAGCATTGATGGTCGCGCCATTTCCCAGGATGCGTACGCCGCTGTCCTTTGCACCGATGCCGCCCTCTGCCTTCAAATCAAGTAGTCTGCCGGCATTGAGGTAAGCCTGTGCCGATGCGTCAGGACTCATGGCGATATCCTTCCTGGAGGCCAGCACCATATCCTTGCCGGCATAGAGCCCGGAAAGCTGCAGATTGTGATTGCCCACACTGCTGATATACATGCTGCCGTCCGTCAGAGCAGACAGGCTGCCCGTAAGGTCGACGTCAATGGGTTTGTCCGCTGCCCCGATGTCGGAACTGCCGCCTTCGAGGATCAGATTCTTTCCGTTCAGGTTGGCACTGCCATCCTTCAGGGAGTTGGTCACACCGGCTTTGCCCAAAACGCGGATATCACCCGTGCTGGTCGTTACTTTGCCCAGTTTCAGGACTGTATCCTTATTTTCACCGGACGCACGGCCGGCCACATAGATATTGCCGTCGGACGCGATGTTCAATTCACCTCTAGCTTCGATGCCCACAGGCACCTTGCCGTAGATGCGGAACACATTCTCACCCTTGTCATTCTTGGTATAGCCCACATCGGAAACGTTGGCATTGACGACTTTCTTCAGGTCATCGAGACGTTCATCCGTGGTGATATCCTTGACCAACACATCTTCGGCCGCCTTGTCCGAGCCAATGTTCTTCGCGTGGATCGTGATATTCTGACCGGAAATGTTCGCTTCCTTCAGTTCTGTATCCGTACTGCCCTGAGCCTTGTTGACGATGGCATCGCTGATGGCATAGAGAAGCTCATTTTCCGTCCAGCCGGCACCGGCCTTCTGCAGATTGGCCAGATGATTTTTGGCTGTATCGCTTTTAGCCAGATAGTCGTCAGCACTTGCATAAGCGCCATAGCGGTCTTTCAGGGTCTGATAATTGACGTCATTTTCAGCTGCTTCTTCCTTGTTTGCATAAGCAGTCTTCAAATTTAGGTAC
Organism: Mitsuokella jalaludinii; assembly: GCF_928722185.1. Lineage (NCBI taxonomy): Bacteria > Bacillati > Bacillota > Negativicutes > Selenomonadales > Selenomonadaceae > Mitsuokella > Mitsuokella jalaludinii. Next base: position 373,815 of record NZ_CAKMXA010000001.1, on the reverse strand, counting down.
TGCGCAAATTCAGACTGGACACCGTCCTTGTATGCGGCCACGTCTTCTGCCTGTTTCTGCTTGTACTGTCCTTCACCGTCGATCAGGCCCAGGTCTTTCCAGCCCTGAACGAGATCTGCCGTATTGCCACGGTCGATGGTCTCGCCGCTGGGCAGGGCATCGATGAGGCTGCCTGCAGTGGTCAGCGTCACATTGCCGCCCGTCGATTTGATGGTACCGACGCGCAGATTGCTGTCTTCTGCTGCATAGATATCGCCCTTAGCCGTAATGTTGACACTGCTGGAAAGCGGGTTCAGCACGTCGACAGCGTGATCCGGTGTTTCCACCTTCAAAGCCGTCGCGGCCGTACCAACGCCTCCCTGCCGGCTGACGATGTCGATGCGATTGCCTTTGACAGCCTCAGCCGTGCTCTGGGTCAGATTGCCCAAAACAGTCAGGCTGACATCGCCATTCATGTTCTCCGCTTTTACCAGATTGACATGGCCCGCTTTGCCATAGGCACCGTCAACGGTGATGTTCATATTGCCTCTGCCGGTATTGGCCGCGTCGAGCTTCACCGTATCGCCAAGGGACTCGATGGCAATATTCGTCAGGCCCTTTTTGGCGCTGAGCTTGATGTTGTCGCCCTTGAGCAGGCCGCCATTCTGATTGATGGCACCTTCCTGCGATGTGATGGCAATGGTCGAGCCCGCCCCGCTCTGGCTGGACTGGATTCTGCCGGCCAGGGCGACATCGGCCTTACTCGTCACATTGATGGCCGAATTGCCATTCTGATTGCCGAGGAAACCAATATCGATGCCGTGATCCGCTTTGACACTGCCCACATACTGCTGGGCCGTACCCGTGTTGGTATCCCATTCGGTGCGTTCCCAATGGAACCAGCCCAGGAAGCCTGTCTTCCAGCGCTTGGTGACCACTGGCTGCGTCCGGGAATTATTCAGGACCACATTGTCGTAGACAAAGACATACTGCTTGTCCTTATTCGTAAGGTTGCTCGTATCGATATAGACGCCGTTATCATTGGTAAAAGTCTTATGACCCATATCCTGTGGCGTAATTTCCTGTTCATACTTCGTCAGTTCCGTTTCATTCAGCGTCGTGACAGCTCCCCAGAGGCCGGCTTTATGGTCATGCTCGTAATGTTTCTTCGTGGTGACTTTTTGGCCACTGGTCCAGTTGTAGCGCAGGTCTTTCTGTGGATTGTACACGGAAGAAGCACCGCTGGTGCTGAGGACTTTCCAGTCGCCGGCAGCTTTGTCCCAGTTTGTCAGGTCCTTGACCACCGTACTATTGCGGGTATATTCCGTGACTTGATTCCTGGAGGAATCGGCAATGCTGATCAGGCCGTCATTTTTGTTGCTGATAAGCTTGCCCACCTGCAGAGCCGTGTTCGTATTGTTAGTCACGCTGATGTCATAGGCACCGTCGAGGGCCACAATTTTGCCATTGCCCGTGCTGGAAATGCGGCCGCTCAGATAAATCTTGCCGCCGTGGGCATCGATATCGGGGATGACCAGTTTCTGCGTCGACGGATTGTAGTAGACATCAGGCTGGTATTTGTAGGTACCGTCCGCCTGCAGGACTTTGCCGCCTTCCTGTACAAGATAATACGTTCCTGTGGTGATGACCGCATCGGACAGATTCTGTTTGCCCATGCGCGCCCAGCTGCGGTCTAGCTTCTGGACTTGCGGCGTCACTGTGCTGGCAACGGTAACTTCGTATTTGCCGTAGCCGCTCTGAATCAGGCCGTTGACGTTGATGTCCGACGCGTTGATGTAGATATTGTCGCCGGCAATGCGCGAACCGCTGCCGTTCAGTACATCATCATGCGTCCGGTCTTCCGCATGAACGCGCTCAGTATGCTCAAAGCCATAAGCTTTGTTGTATTCCTGGACTTCACTGTTGAAATATTTGTCTTTGTACAGCTGTTCCGGGTTGCCGCCGATGTTGACGATGCCCTGGGTAAAGCCCTGGCTGATGCTCTTGCCGGCGGTCAGGTGGATTTCCTTGCCGTTGACTTCCGCCGTGCGGCTGCCTTCGCCCTGCAGGAGAATGTTGTAGTTCTTGTCTTCTACCGTAACGACGCCATTTTCCGCCTCGACATTGCCGTTAATTTCAATATCGGCCTTCGGGACGAGCTCGGCATCGACCTTTTTGCCCGTCTTCTTGTTATTGGCATCGACTTCGTCGATTTTCGCTTTGATGGCAGCCTTGCCGTAGTCGCTCTTGATGGTGACCGTGCCACCGGTACTGGTGGCAGCGTCGGTGCTGACCGTCAGATTGACGGCAGAGGACTTGTCCTGATTGGCATTCTTGATGATCGCAACGGCATCTTTGGCCAGAGACTGGCCATTGTAGTGGATTTCACCGCCCGGATTGACGGCTCGCACATCTCCCACTTTCAGATAAAGATTGGTATGGTTTTCCACAGTAGCTTCCGGACTGCCCTGGGCTTTCAAGGTACCTGCGCCTTTCAGGCTGCCTGCTTCCACCGTGATATTGCCGCCCGAAGCGACGATATCCGGCAGCGTGATGGTATCCACCGTAAGGCCGCTGACAGGCACCAGATATTCCTTGCCATCTTCTCCGATTGCCTTGGACAGAAGGCCCAGGTCGTTGAGTTCGTTGTAGATGCGCGTCTGCTCATCCTGATAGCCTTTCAGCGCCGTCAGGTCCTTGCTGTCACTGTACTGGCTGATCAAGTTAGCCAGTTCATAGTAGCGTGTCACCAGGGCATTGGCGTAATCGATGCGTGCATAGGTGATGTTTGCCGTATCGATGCCGCTCGAAGCGTCGATTGTCGGATGCTGGACAGCATTTTCCTGCCCTTTGACAGCTTTGACAGCAGCCAGTTCATCTTGGTCGAGAACGACAATCTGTCCCGTCCCGCCGATGACGACTTTTTGCTTGTTCTGCGCGCCGGCCGTCACCTTGCCGTCAATCTGTACATAGTTATCTGTCTTGTCGTTGATGCTGTCGGACTTCTTGCCAACGGACGTGCTGGTGAAGTTTTCATTGGCATCGCTGTGATACCAGGTATACTTCACAGACTGTTCGCGCAGGTATTTGCCGGCTTCATCGGCATAAGCACTGACATGACGGACACCGGCGACATCTGCATCCTTGCCGACGATGACCTGATTGGCCTGAGTCAGCGTATCCTTGAATTTCGGGACGGCGACAGAAAGCGCCGTCTTGTTGTAGGCTTCCGACTCAACATTCAGGTCCAGGTTATCCAGGGCGCCGTTTTCATCTTTGCCCGCATAGAGATTGACATCGTTCAAGCTGTAGACTTTGCCCTGGACATCGACTTTGTTCGTCCGCTGCAGGGTGTTCTTGACATCCGACGAAGCACCGCCGACGGCGCCGCCCTGGGTATCGGCCACGCCTTTGGCCGTTACATTCCAGTCGTCCGAAGCCGCGAGGGTGATATCGCTGTCCACCGTATCCGTGCGCAGCGAAGTCTTCCCATCGGTCGTGATGGTATTCTTGCTGGTCAGGTTGTTGTCCACATCCACCCAGGTTGCCGCACCGGCGCCAGCCGCCTTGATATAGCCGGCCGCGTTGATCTTACCGCCCGATTCAGCTGCCAGGATCTGGCTGCCGCTGCTCGTAAGGGACGCATTGCGGGCATCCACAGTGGCCGTGCGGTTCACCGTATTATTGAGCTTAGCGCCCTGTACCGCTACACCACCATAACCGCTGCCTTCTACGGCATACGCCTTGTTCTGACCGAGATTTACCTTGCTGTCCGCCTTGGCCGTGAGCAGGCCGCCACTGGTAATCTGACTGCCCGTCAGCACGACATCAGCAGCCCCATTGGCCGTATTGTCGGCCTTGGTGGCACTGGCACCGACGACGGCTGCCTTCGTGGCATCGGCGTTCAGGTCCATATGGTCCGTCTGGGCCGACTGGATGGCCACGTCACCGTTCACATCCCAGCTGCCCTTGAGGGTAACCTTGCTGCCCGTATACGTCTTGTTGTCTACAGCACCGGCCAGGTCGCCGCTGATCATGCCGCCGCCGCTGCCGTCGGCTGTCGTCAGATTGTGCGTCGTGCCGCTGGCATTGGCGGACAGCGATTTCAGCTGCGTCTTATTGCCCTGCAGCGTAATCGTCGCAGTATTGGCATCTTTTTCCGTGCCGCTTCCCGTATAGGCCAGATTCGTGCCGCTGGCGAAAAGGCCGCCGACGGTAATGCCGCGGGCATCGGCTGCAGTCTGCGTCGTGTTGGCCGAGGTCACGTTCAGAGCCGTTCCCCTATTCTTCTTGAAGGAAACCTTGCCCATCGTCACGTCCGTATCGATATCCGTATTGGCTATCGCCGTATTGATGACGGCCGTACCGCGGCCGGCTGCTGCAAACCCCTTGACCTTGGCTTCACTGTTGTTTTCTCCATTCTGGCTTTCGGCGCTGGCTGTGATTTCTGCCTTGTCAACATCGAGAGTCGTGCCGTCAGCTATCTGGACGCCGGCTTCGCCTTTGGCAGAGGCCGTTGCCACAGACGCACTGGCACTGCCGAGAAGGGCAACAGAGAGACTGCCCGTCTCCGCCGTGACAGCCGGACGGGTCGTGGCCTGCAGGCTTGCCGTCTGACCACGGAAGACGCTGTTTTTCTTGCTGTCGCTCTGCGCGACGAGAATCTTGGATGCACCCTCGTCACTTGCCAGGGCAACGACGCCGTTGGCACCGACCAAGCCGAAGGAGCCACCATATGTTTTGGCCGTGACCACATTGGCCTTATCGGCCTGCAGGCTGGCCGTTCCCTGGGCCGTATGCAGCGCACTTCCCTTGACTGCAAGATTCACATCACTGGTATTGTCTGCCTTGGAGACAAGGGCTCCGGCCGTCACGAGGCCTGCCGTAGCGCCGTAGACCGATGAAGCCGTCTGGGACGCATCCGCTGCCTTCATCGTGATATCTTTGTTGCCGGAAGTCAGCGTAGAACCCACGGCTTCGACTTTCGTCTCACCGTTGGAGCTGCTCTGGGCATAGGCCGCACTGACAGCAGCCACACCGGCGATATTAGCCTGATACGCATCGATGCTCGTCTTGCCGCCTTGATCAGCCGTTACAGTGAGAGCGTTGTTCGCCTGCAGCGTACTGCCGCTGATGCTGACGCCGGCATCTTTCTTCGCATCGAGGACGGCAACCGTCGCACTGAGCCCTAGCGAACCCGAAACGCTGGCCGAAGCTGCTGTAATCTGGGCATCGGTCTTGCGATTAGCTCGGAGGGCCATCGTATCTGTCGTGGTGATATCAGAGTTTGTCACTGCCACCTGGGTCCCCTTGGCGTCGCTTTTGCCGGAAGAAGCGGTCACGCCAGAGGCATCGGTGGCCGCGACGCCCGTATCCCTGTTGTGGAGGGTGTCCTTGACCACCTTGCCGCTGGCTGTCGTGTCATCGGTGGTGGCCGTCTTCTGGGAATCCAGGGCCGTATTGGACCTCTTCAACGCAGCGGTCGTATCAAAAGAAGCCCCGTTATTATCGCTGCTGCCGTAGGTATCCGCCAGTTCGGTGCCGATGGAGGTCACCATCACGTTGGCATTGATGCCGAGGCCGCCCGCCGTAGCGCCCACCAGGTTCTGATTTACATCCATCTCTTCCCGGGAGGTGATGGCCGCCTTCTGAGCCTTGATGGTGCTCTTGTTCACCTCGGCCAGGGTAGAGGTGCCGATGGTGTTGACGCCCACCCCCGTAGCAATGGCGGCGCCGCCCGCACCAAGCGTAGCCGCGTTGAACTTCGTGGTCACCCGGTTATGAGCATCCACGGCAAAGTCCTGGTCGGCCGCCACGGTGCTGTTATCCACGACCGCTGCAGTCTGGCTGTTCAAATTGTTGACGGAAATCGTCGAAGCCGCCGCACCCATGGAACCAGCCACACCGGCCACGACCGTTGTTACAGAAGTGCTGCTGTCGGCTGCCACTTTCACGGAACCGGAACCAGTCTGGCCGTCTTCCTTACTTGCCGTGACATCACTGTTTATAAGTTCTGCATTGGTGGTGAAGTCATCGTTGACCACGCCAACACCAGCTCCCACGGCGCCGGAAACCATAGCCGCCGACATTGCTGCCGAAGCGCTGACCAGAGTGGTCTCATGGTCGTGTTTGGCCGAGATGTCCAGGCCCTTGTTGTTGCTGATGATGTTCTTCATGGTGGCGGTCACGGAGCCGTCCAGTTTGGTGGCGGCTGCTGTTGCCGCTACTGCGCCTGACCCGTAGATTCCGCCGGCACCGGCCACGCCGTCCGCATTGGTGACGACTGTGGACTGCTGGTCTGCCGTTACGGCCAAGTTCCGGCCGTTGACCGTCTTTTTCGCCGCATCCGTGCCGCTCAGTTCCGCAGCCGTCTCCCGGTCAAGGAGCAGGGTATCCGAAGCCGCGCTCACACCGGCCCCGCCATCGGCGCCGATGCCCACAGACAGGGAGCCCACATGGCTTTCGCTCTTGGTCACATCGTGGGCTTTCACGGCCACATCACCGGCCATGCTGTTATCCAGCTCGGCATTGATGTCCGTGCCGGTCACGGCTGCCCGGGTGGTCCCGCCGATGTTGTTCACCGTCACCGTGCCGGCGGCACCCACGGCCACCGTGTCAGAACCGGCCAGACCGGCTGTCAGGGCCACGCTCTTCAGGTTATGCTGACCGGACGCGGTCACAGCCACGCCCTTCTGCGCGTCGCCCACCGTCTCGGTCTCCTTGCCCCGGGCCTCCAGGGAACTTTCTCCCACAGTGCTTTCCACATTGCCCGTGATGGCATTGTAGCTGACGCCCATGCCGAGACCGGCATTGCCGGCTGCACCGCTCACCGTCCCGGCATAGTTCGTCAATTTTTCTCGCCCATTGGCCAGTACGCCGATGTTGCCGCTGCTGGTCAGGGTGCTGCCCGTCACAGCAGCCTTCACGTTGTTGCCAATCTGGTTCACGGCGATGTTCCCCGCAAGAGCTACCTTGCCGGCCAAAGCTGCGCCCACACCAATGGACGTAATGGTGGAATTCCCGTCTGCCTGCACGGTGGTATGCTTGTCTTTGACCGTGCTGCCGCTCATGGTAGCCGCAGTATCCTGATTGATCCGGTTCACGGCTACCCCGGCGCCGCCGGCAAAGTCACTGCCGCCGGCACCCACAGCAACCAGGCTGTTGATGGTGCTCTTGCTGTCCGACTTGACCGTCACATCGGCTCCTTTGTCCGCAGCCTGGTCGACGGTGCTGTCCTTCATTTCCGCCGTCACAGCCTTGTTGACAAGAGCCGTGGCAGCTGCGCCCTGGACGGCCACTTTGCCGGCACCGCCGACGCCTACAGCAGCCGTGGTCAGGGTGGAACCGTCCACCGCCTCAACGGACGTGGACCCGTTTTTCACATGGGTCAGGGTGGTCTTGTTCAGGGCCGCCCGGGTCTTCTGGCTGGCTTTTGCCGTGCTGGTGGAAGCGCCGCCCACATCGTTGTAGGCCACGGCGCCGCCCAGGGCCACCTTGCCGCTGGCACTGACATTGCCGGCAGCAGCCACCCGCACATCGTCGCTTTCGGCTTTCACTTTCACGGCTTTGGCAGCAGTAATCACGGTATCTTTCGCGGTATTGGACCCATTTTCAGCGCGCACTTCACCGACAGCTGCTTCCGTATCACTGCCGCCGTGGTTCACCACCACGGTTCCGTTCACGGCTGCATTCTGGCTGGCGGCCACAGCAGCCCCGATGCCATAGATCTTGCCCGTATTCTTGCCTTCCACATCCACGCTCACACCGGTGGACGGCGTTTTCGCTGTCACGCTGCCTCCGGCCAAGTAGGCACCGATGTGGTTGTCCAGGCCATTGTAGGCCAGGGCGGCCCCGACGCCTGCCGTCTTGCCGTAGGCCACGGAACCGGCCACGTTCACAGCCTGTGAATTGCTGGCCGCTTTGACCGCCAGGGAGTCTGCCGTGATGGCCGAATCACTGGCCTTGGCAAGGACCGTGTTGTCCATATCCTGCCAGGTCACGCTGCCCATGCCGCCGAAGTCCTTGGAACCGGCGGCCACACCGGCCGACACGTTGACGGCCAGGGAATCTGCATCCGCCTCGGCCGAGACGGAATTGGCTGCAAGTGTGGCATCGGCGAGGGCTGCCGTGAAATCATTGTCGACATTGGCCACGTTGACCGCCGCTCCGGCCGCATTGCCGCTGGAGCCGGCCACCACAAAGGCGGCGCCCACGCTCAGGCTGCCCTTGTTGCCGTCGAAGTCCACTTTTTCACCGGCCGTATCCAGGCCGTTGCTGCTGTCGGAGGTCTTGTAATAGGAAGAACCGTCCGTATCCACGCCGGCATCTTCGGCAAACTGCTGATGCTCCTTGTAGTTCCCCAAAAGGTCCTGATACGGCTTGGCTTCTGCCGAACCGCTGGTGGTATCGTGCGCGCGGACCGCGATGGAATCCGCCGTCACCTTGGCACGGCCATCGATGCCGGCCTTCACCGTATTGTGCAGCCCGTTGTAGACCATGGCCCCGGTAAAGGCGTTGTTCGTCCCACTGCCGCCCACGGCGACGCCTGTGGAGATGGCCGCCGTGATCTGCTTGGTGGCCAGGAGGCTCTCAGCATCAGCCGTTTTGATATTCGTATACATCCCGCCGCTGATGCGGGCATCGAGATCGTTGTTGATATCCGCCACGGTGATGCTGCCGCCCACGGCCGTACCGCCGCCGGTGGCCACATTGGCATTGACGCCGCCCGTGACCTGGAGGTCGCTCTCATAGGCCGTCAGCTTGACAGCGGCCTTCTCGTCAGCCGAAACGCCGGAAACGGTATTCTTCTCGGCGAGAGCCTTCACATCCTTGTCGATGAGGTTGACGGAAACAGATGCGCCGCCCGCGAAGTTGTTGCCGGGCTGGCTGTTCTTGGTCAGGGACAGACCGGTCCCCACTGCCACGGAAGTGCCGCCGGAAAGGGCCGTGACGTCCATGCTCTTGAGGCCCTCGACCGTGCTGTTCTTTACGGCAGATTCGATGGTATTGTCAATCTTGTTGACGCCCACGGCCCCGCTGAAGGCCGCACTCGTCCCGCTACTCTGACCCTTGCGCGCCGAGATGGCCGCACCGCCGCTGAAGGCACCGACAAAAGCAGTATCCCGGGCACCTGCCTGCAGGACGCCGTCATTGTTCAGATTGACATGTGCCCCGTCGATGACGGCCTGCGTCGTATCGCTGACGAGGTTCAGCGACACACTGCCAGCCCCGGCAAAGGCAAAGGACGGAGCCGTCTCGGATTTTGTTGGCACAGCACTCTGCGTCCCGCCCTGGGATGCTCCGGCCCCATTGACGGTGCTGATGACATTCTGTACCTTTTTCGAGACGTCATTGATTTTCCCGTTGACGGTATCCGTGAGGCTCGCCAGCTTGCCAAAGCCGTCGCCGAGCTTGTCAAGAGGCCCTTTGTCCGCTTCTGGTTTTTCGGGATCCTTGCCACTGGCCGTCACGCCGCCAGCCACACTGATGATGTTGATGAGGCCGGTGGTCTCCGCGCTCACGCCCAGCTTGGAAGCCTGGATGCTGCCGCTTTTTTCATCATCATCGGCTGCATCGATGTTCTCCACCGCCGCCCGGTTGACCACATCCACCTTGTTGATGGCCGCCGCAATGCCGGCAGCAGCCGCACCACTTCCTGCCGAGAGCGACAGGATGGCATTGTTCACATTCGTATCGTTATAGCCAGTAATGGCAATGCTGCCCTTCTTGTCCGCATCTTTAACGGCCTTCAGGACAGCGTCTTTGTCCACGAGGGTCTGATTCTTGCTGTCCGAATCGGTCATGGCCAGCATGCCGCTGATGGCGCTGCCTTCCGCCTTGCCCGCCGAGAGCATGACGCCCGTATGGAAGATGTCCGAGCTGCTCGCAAGCTCCATGTCACCGGCCGTCAGGGCTGCGCCCTTACCGACCTTGACAAGTGTATCCGTATCGAAATTCTGGTAATTCACGCTGCCGCCGATGCCGACGCCGCCGGCTGCTTCCGCATCATTCTTCCAGACTTTGTTCTTGCCGGTGATGTTGACATCCTTGATGGCTTCTTCGGCCCTCAGGTCCAGCGCATTCCCCGCCGTCAACGACGCATGCTTGCCGACCGTCACATGGCTGCCGTAATCGAAGTCGGTCGCCGTGACCGCCGCGGCCAGGGATGCCTTGGTGTCACTGCCGCCTCTCGAGACAGCAGCTGCCGAGACATTGGCATACTGATTCGGCTCCGTGAAAGCCACGGCATTCGTGACGACGGCCAGAGCATTCGTGACCACTTCACCAAAAGGCGAGGTCACATCCTGCAGCTGCGCCACAGACTGCTGGATTTTCGTGACAGCATTGAGGATTTCCCAGCCTGTCCCGGCGACGTTGCCGATCTTGTTCAGCGTGCCCTCTGCCGTCAGGTTCTTGACATTGGATGTATCCTGCAGATAGTCCGTCGTAAAGGCTGCAGCCATTCCCGTCATGGATGTCTTCAGCTTCTCCAGCTGCTCCAGGATTTCCTTGGCCTGTTCTTGCTTGGCTTCCGGCATGTTTGCAATGGCATCAATCGCCGTATTGAGCTTCTCGATGCTGCGGTCGATCTCGCGTTTCATGCGCTCCGGGCGGTGGTATTCCATGATATTGCTGCTCTGGAGGTTCAAGTTGCCGTTGGCCTTCAGCGTGGCGTGCTGATCATCCGTTCCGTCTGCTACCGTGACATCGGTCTGATTGTCCATGCCGGCGTAGACGACGCCTGTTGCGATGGTCACGGTATCCGAGCTATTGTCGCTGTTCTTGAACGAGCTCGTAGCTCCTGAAGCCGTCATCATCGTGTCGTAGACCTTCGATTCCGCCTTGGCCGTCAATTCCTGCCCGGCCTGGACGGAAGCCTTGCTGCCGATATTCACTTTGGCCTTGTTGGTTTCATCCGCCACCGTCACGGCAGCACCGGCCGAGAGCGTCTGGCCAAGCGTTGTGCTCAAGGGAACGTCGGTATTTCCGCCGTCCTTCTGAAGCTTGCTCAAGATGCCGGCGACAACCTTGTTCTCCTTGACTTTATTGCTGATGCCCGTGAGGTCTGCCGCCTTCATAGCTTCCGCTTGCAGTTTCCCCATACCCAAGTTGTTGTTGCTCACATGGGTGTTCTCATCCGTAGTATTTGTCGCCTTGATCGTGACATCGTTTTTTGCGTTGACCGTTCCCTGCACATCTACGGCACTCGTGCTCGCGTGGACCACTACATCCACGGCAGCTGTGCCCACTGTCTCATCGGCAGCTTTGGCCGTGGCCGAGGTGTTGAGCTTATGGACCGTGTCCGCCGTGACAGAAGCCGAGCCCTGCGCCGCCTCTGCCGTCCCGTTGATGGCAACCTTGGCATCATTCTTGTGGTCCGTAATGGCCACAGCAGCTGCCAGAGAAGACGAACCTGCTCCAAGTACCCCGCTCTTGACCGTCGTGCTGGCGGAATGATCCACAGCTGACTGGGCATCTGCCTTGATCTGGAGGGCTTTATCCTTGACATTGCCCTTGTCATCCACGGTATCGGCCCCGGTGGCCTTGACGTTGCCGTCAATCTGCACCGTCGCCTCATTCGTGGCCTTGGCATAGCCCATCCCCACAGCCGGAATGGCGCTGGGGACCTTGCTGACCAGCTTGCGTCCCGCAGCCGTCACGCCGGCAGTGCCATCGAGATTGGCCTCGGCCGAAACAGCCACCTGGCTGCCTTCCACCTGGGCCTCTTTCTCCACCGTCACACTGGCCTTGTTGTCGAGGATCATGACATTGGCACCGACAGGCACCACATAGCTGAGAGTATCCCCCAGATTATCCGTAACGGAATTGCCGCTGTCCACATACGTGTTGTCAGCCTTTGCCGCGAGCTCCGCTTTGCCCGCTGCCTTGACAGCCCCCTGGACTTTGATGTCAGCCACGGTCTGGGCAAAGGCGCTGGCACCAGAGGCCGAGTAGTCCTTATTGCCGTTGGTGGCTTCTGCCTTGAGCACAGCATCACCGGCCGCCGTGATGGTGCCGTAGTTCTCCACGCTGGCTGTGATGGTCTTGGGCACATTGATTTCCGGGGTCTCCGTGGTCCCGAGGATGCCTGCCAGTTTGCCAAGGTCGTTGAAAGCCTTGTCATAGGCATTGGCGTACTCCGCCCTGGCCGCCAGCACGATGTCGCCATTGCCCGTTTGCGTGGCCTGCAGATCGCCAAGATCAGCTGCCTGTTGCTGCTCAGTGTTCAGCTTGACCAGAGAGGAAAAATCCGTCACGCCCGTCTCGATGGCCGCTGTCTTCTCGATGCCACCGGCTGCTGTGCCGTCAATCGCTTCCCCTGTCAGATTCCTGCCCACGGCAATCTGCGCAGCGTAGAGCTTCACATCGTCCGCCGCGTTGATCTTGCCCAGCACGCTGATGGTGCCGCTGGGATTGAGCGGGATGAGCGGACTGCCATTCTTGATGGCATTGAGATGATCCTCAGTGGCCGCTCCTTTATCAAAAACGCCTTTCAGCGATTCATAATTCGATTCGCCGGGCAGGGATGTCGTAGCCGGTGCCATGACATAGAGGGCCCCCGTATTGATGACGCCACTCTTGCCGACGGCCATGCCCTCGGGGCTCAGGAAGAAGAGATTGCCGCCGATCGTGCCGTTCCTGATGGCATTGACCGTGCCGTTGATGTCGATGCGCGTGTTGACGAAGTTCAGGAGATTCCCGGCATTGATTGTCTCGCCTTGCTTGTGGAAGTACAGATTGGCGATATCATTGGCATCCAGCTGGAATTTCGCGAATTCATTGATGGCAATATCGCCGTGGAGTTTCTGGGCATAGATGTTGTAGACGCCACTCTCCGCAGATACCGGCTGGTTATTGACGTCTTTGATCTCCGAAGCATCCACCGCCGTGGGGCTCATCACGAGTCCTGCTGCCATCAGGGCCGAGAGGACCTTATCGGTCAGCCGATTCGCTTCGGTGCGGGTCATGCGGGCCGCATCCTTGGTGCTTGCACGCTCATTCTTTCGATTCGTATAACGTGTATAACTCATGATGATTACCTCCTTCTTGATGGTCTAGCAGTCAGAACTGGCTGTTGAACGAGAAGTGGACGCGGGCTCTGCTCTGCTCCACTTCATTGACCGTGCGGATCAGCGGGAAGCCGAGGCCGACGTTGAGGTAGGCGTGAGCGCCGAGGCTGCCCTTGAGGCCGAAGCCTGTGCCGGCGAGGCTGCGGTCGCCGAAGGCGCTGCTGCCCCAGACGCGGCCGCCGTCGAGGAAGAGATATGCCTCGAGTCCTTTGGTGACGGGCACGCTGTATTCAAGGCCCATCGAGAGGCCGCCGTCACCGCCGAGCAGGCTCTCGGTGTAGCCGCGCACGCTGTACATGCCGCCGATGTAGAACATCTCGGCGGATGGCAGGTACTGCGTGCTCGAGAGCTGGCCGTCGACGCGCATGGTCCACGACTGGCCGTGCGCAAAGTGCTTGCGAAAGAGCCCATTCATGTTGTATTTGCCGAAATTGCGGTCGCCCTGCATCGTCTGTGCCTTGCCGATGGCGTAGGCGTGCTTCTGGTACCAGATGGTCGAGCGGCCGTAGTCGAGCTGGTCGTAGAACGCCTGCAGCGTCTGCACCGTGTCGTCGACCCAGGGCATGCCGAGGAAGTCCGTGCGCGAGTGCTGGTAGCCGTAGTCGAGGCCAATCTCGGAGCGCACCGTCTCGCTCGTGACGACGGGATTCGTCACGAAAAGGTCGTAGGCATACGAATGGCCGCGGACTTCGAGCGGCTCGAGCGCTCCATCCGTGATGTGGACGCTGTTCGTCGTGTAGTTGACCCCGATCTTGCTGCCCATGCGGTCGAGCGGCGCCGTGTAGCCCGCGGCAAACGACTTTGTGCCCTGCGAGGCCATCGTGCTCAGGAACAGCACATCGCGGTTACCCGTCAGGCTGCGGTCCTGCCAGAAGAAGCCGCCGCGGTAGAGGCCGCTCGACTTATTGCCGGCATTGTCGGCAACGATGCCGAACTGGTACAACTGCGGCTCGCGGACGGCGATGACGTAGTCCGTCGTGCCGACCTCGGCGCCCGCCTTCATCACGATGTGCAGCTGAGCGTCGTTCGTTGCGTTGAAGCGCAGCAGCTCTTCGTTGAGGTCATGGATGTTCGCGACTTCGCCCTTCTTCAGCGAGAGACGGTGGCGGACGTAATCCTCGCGCGTCGTGCGGTTGTCCGTCAGACTGACCTGCCCCGTCCGCCCCTCGATGAGCTCAATCTTGACGACGCCGTCGTGGATCGTCTGCGGCCCGAGGAAGGCCCGGCAGGTCATATAGCCTCTTTTCTGATAAAGCGCATTTATCTGATTTATCAAGGTATAGAGGTCCGCTAGCTTGACCTCATGGCCGACGTACGGCGCGGCGAGCTGCTGCAGCTCGTCATCCGTCAGCACGGACGAGGCGCTCCACTCGATCTTCTTGAGCGGAAACGAGATATTGCCGCCCTGCTGCGCTTCCGGCACATCGGCACCCTCGACGCCTGCTGTGTTGTTCTCCTTGGCCAGGCGCTCGCGCGCCTGCTGTTCTTCGAGATACTGGCGCGTGCGGCTCAGCTGTGCGCCCGAATCGTTGTAGCCCGCCGGGCGGGCGGCCGGCGGCTCCGTGCCATCCGGCGCCGCCTCGGCCGCCATCGGCAGGGCCAGCAGCACGGCGAGCACCAGTGCGCATCTGCCGTGTGCGCGCATCGCCGCACGGTTATGGGAAGGATGTATCATCAGAGGTTCCCCCTTCTATCATGCATCGTCGTGTCCATTGGTATTCCTTCTGGTATTCGTTTATTTTTTCTTCTGTTCTTTGTCATGCGGAGCCCTCTCCACCTGCCCGTCCTCACATTTCTTTGCCACGCGGTCCAGGACTTTCAGGACATCATGGCTGGCATCGCCCTCGCTGTCGAGCAGGGGGCCTGTCGTGCAGAGTGCGCGGATGAGCTTGGCGAAGAGCATCTCCCGACAGTCGACGTTGAACTTGTTGAAGATCATGCGCACGTGGTACTGCACGGTGCGGTAGGTGATGCCGATTGCGGCGGAGATCTCCTGATACGTCTTGCCGTGCATCATGAGCACGAGCACCTTGCGCTGCTGGGAGCTCAGGTGCGGGATTTCCTTGAGCTCGAGCTCGGAGAGCAGATTGAGGAAGTAGGTATAGGTCTGCCGCCCGAATTCTTCGGGCCAGCGCTCATCGCCCTTCATCGCATGCCAGGGGTTCGAGGTATGGACCTGGCAGATCTTGAATTTGCCGCGCTCCCAGCGGATCGTGACGGTCGAGCGCTGGCGCTCCTGCATGACGTTCTTCTTCTCCTCGAGCTGGACAGTCAGCAGGTATTCGCAGAGCACGACACAGGCGCGGCTGCCGATGGGCTGCGCATCGTAGCGTTCCTCGGAGATGGCGATGAGCGGCACGGCTCCTGACTGGCGCTGCTCCGCAAAGTAATGAAGCGCCTCGTCATAGCTGCGCAGGTATTCCTCCGGGCCCGCGCCGATCCAGCTGAAGTTCTTCTCGTCCATCTGTTCCATGATTTTCCAGATGCTCTTGCGCTTCTGGTAGAAATCCCAGACGAAATCATGCACGATCTCTTTTGCTTTATCTAAGAATGCATTTTGTTCGACCATTGTCATCACCTCTTCTTCTACTAGCTCTATTCTACCAAAAATAAAACGGGATAACCCTGTCATATCCGACAGGGTTATCCCGAAATTGCACAAAAAATACCATAAACGTACAGGAACGTGCACGAAATGGCAAAAAAATCAGCGAGTCATCTCATGGCCGTCCTCTCTGCCCCGCTCTGCACCGGACAGCTGTTCTTGCTGCTCATCAGGCGCAGTCTGGACATCCTGTGTATCCTCTGCATCCTTTACATCCTTTGCATCCTTTGCATCATCTGCATTGTCAGCGGAATCGCCAGCCTCAATCATCTCTGCTTCCTCTGTTTCCGCTGCACTTTCGGCAGAGGCCGTCTGTTCACGAATCTCCTCCGCCTTCGGCGCCGCGTTCTCGTCCGGCATCACCATGGCGTACGGCGCCCACTGCTCCGGCGGCTGGCTCATGATCATCTTGGCCAGCTGGAAGCCGTTGACGCGCGCGAGTTTCCCGTACGTGAAGCGCGGATCATCCGTGACCTCGCGGCCGAACCAGTACGGGATCTCAAAGGCTCTCGCTTCTTCTTCGTTGTCGAACTCCACTTCGACGTAATCAAAGCCCCTGAGATGGCCGCTGTGCCGGTTGTACTCTGCAACATGACCGTCCGCAAGCGGCAAGTAGTAGCGGCGTTTCTCGATGAAGAAGGTGTTCTTCTCCAGGCATTCGACGAGATGTGAGAACTCGCGCGAGCTGATTGCAGTCTCCCACTCCTCGCGGACAAGCCCTGCGCCGCGCTTCACTGTCAGATAGAACTTCTCCTCCCCCTGCATCGGCCGGACCGCGCGGATGCGGATCTCCGGCTGCAGCGAGACATAACCCTGCAGGATGGAGTCGTATCCACTCGGCAGGGATGGAATGATATCAACGAGAAACTGACGTTCTATCTCCATATGACACCATCCTTCTTCCCTATCACGTTCCTTATCATATTCATGCTATAATCCCCTTCAGCATATCATACTTTCAATATGATTTATTTTAGTATAACTTGTATTCTAACACATCATGCCCTCGATTTCACTAAAAAAGAAACGGTTCTCCTGCTTTGCACAGAAGAACCGGGTAGACAAGAGTGTGCGCTTTATTTCCTGTATTCTTCTGCCAGCTTCTTGAAGAGCGGAAGCGAACGTTCAATCGTCTCCGTCTTGATGCAGTAAGCCGCGCGGAAGTAGCCCGGGCAGCCGAAATCCGTGCCCGGCACGAGCAGCAGGTCATACTTCTTGGCGCGCTCGCAGAACGCGTAGTCGTCCTCTTCGAGCGCTTTCGGGAAGAGGTAGAACGCGCCCTGCGGCTTGACGCAGGTGAAGCCCGCCTCGATGAGGCCGTCGTAGAGCAGCTGTCCGTTCTTGCGGTACGTCGAGATGTCGGACGGCTTGCCGGCGCAGCGCGCGACGACGAGCTGCCAGAGCGACGGCGCGTTGACATGCGTGAGCACGCGCGCAGCACCGGCGATGGCGCCGTAGACCTCGGCTGCGCCCTCGAGCTCATCTGGCACGACGATGTAGCCGATGCGTTCGCCCGGCAGCGAGAAGGACTTGCTGTAGGAGTAGCAGACGAGCGTGTCGCGGTAATAGCACGGGATGTACGGCACCGTGTTGCCCTCATAGGCGATCTCGCGGTACGGCTCATCGGAGATGATGTAGATCGGGTGGCCGTACTCCTCCTCCTTGCGGCGGAGAATGGCAGCGAGCTCCTCGATCGTCTCTTCCGAGTAGATGGCACCGCTCGGGTTGTTCGGCGAATTGACGATGACGGCCTTCGTGTGCGGCGTCAGCAGCGCCTCAAAGGCCGCAAAGTCAATCTGGAAGTCCTCGACGCGCGCCGGCACGACGACGAGCTTGCCGCCGACCGATTCGACGAAGCAGCGGTACTCGGGGAAGAACGGCGCGAACGTGATGAATTCATCGCCTTCCTCGCAGAGCGCCTTGAAGCAGATCGTGATGGCAGCGGCAGCGCCGGCCGTCATGAAGAGGTTCTTGCCCGCAAAGTGCGTGCCGAAGCGGTCGTTGATGCTCCTGGCCAGCGTCTCGCGAACCTGCGGGTTGCCCGGCGCGATCGTGTAGCCGTGGACAGCCTCCGGCGGCATCGTCTGCAGGATGTCGATGGCCGCCTGCTTGACGAATTCCGGCGTCGGCACATTCGGGTTGCCAAGGCTGAAATCGTAGATATTCTCCTCACCGACCTCCGCCGCGCGCTTGCGGCCAAACTCAAAGATCGTGCGGATCGTCGACTTCTTCGTACCGAGTTCATACATCTTCTTTGAAACCATATGATAACCACCCTTTATCATGTTCTTGTCATAATGTTCTTTTACGATGCCACATGTCACGGACACCATGGACAGAGTTCTTTCAGTCCAGAACGCAATTAACATTTTACCACAACGATCGGCGAAATGCACGAAAAAAGATGCCGGACAGAACGTGCTAACAAGTGATTATTGGTGCTTATCCGTACAAATAACGAGCAGAACGAGACGTATAGAAAAAGACCCCAGATAAGCCAGAAGCATTGATATCGTTGGCTTTCTGAGGTCTTTTGTCTTTGTGGTCATTCCTGGAAGTATTTCATGGAAATCTTCTTCCACTCGCGTTTGGTGTAGAGCATGGCGCGCTCTTTGACGCCTGTCTCGTCGGCGAGGCCGGCGACAATCTGCTCGCACTCTTCGCGGCTGTGGCCGTGGACCATCGTGTAGAGGTTGTAGGGCCAGTCGGGTGCGGTCGTGCGGTCGTAGCAGTGCGAGACGGACGGCGACTCGGCCATCTTGCGGGCGACTTCGTCGAGGCGCTCGGGCTCGACCTGCCAGGCGACGAGGACGTTCGACGAGAAGCCGACCTCGCGGTGGCGCAGGACGGCGCCCATCTTGCGGATCTTCTTTGAATCGGCCATGGCCTTGACGCGCGCGAGGAAGAGCTCCTCGCTGACGCCGATCTGCTCGGCCATTGCCTTGTAGGGCTCGGCGACGAGCGGGAAATCGCCCTGCAAGGCGCAGATGATTTTCTTGTCTAATTCGTCGATTGTAGGATTACCGGTACTTGTGCGATGTTCTGACATTGGCGGGGTCCCCTTTGCTTGCATTGCTTGTCTCATCAGGCCAGCTTGAACTGGACGTTGATCTTGTATTTCTTCTGCGATTTGAGGTTGAGCATGCTCTCGACGCCGGGCAGGGCGCGGATCTCCGTGAGGATCTCGTGCTCCTTGTCGAGGCCCGGCGTCAGCAGGGTGAACCAGAGGTTGTAGCGGCCCTCGCGCTCGTAGTTATGGGTGGCGCCGGGGTAGCGGTTGATGGCCTTGGCGACGGCCTCCATCTTCTCGGGGTCGACGCGCAGGGCGACGAGCGTGCCCTTGTAGCCGAGGCGGCCCGAATTGAAGAAGGTGCCGATGCGGCGCAGGTAGCCCTCCTCTTTGAGGACCTGCAGGCGGTCGATGACGGCTTCTTCCGTTGTGCCGAGCTTTTCTGCCAAGGCTGCGAACGGGCGGCTGCAGACGGGCAGGCTGCCCTGCAGCAGGTTCAGTAAGTCTTTGTCAAACGTTGTCAGCTCCATGATGATTCCCCCAAGATTCTTCTCTACACATTCCCTTATGCTCGTATATGCTCCTAAAAAAAATCGGATTCACGCGAAACGTGAATCCAATTCATCTTTCGTTATTTCTATTATACTAGAGTTTCACGGATGACGTCAAGTAAATCTGAACGTCCTTCATTTTTTACGGAGGAATACGGCAGGATGGAAATCTCCTTGACGCCGAGGGCGCGGCGGATGGCCGCGATGTTCTTCTGGCGCGCGTTCTTGCCGATCTTGTCGGCCTTCGTCGCGACGATCAGCACGGGGACATGGTGCTCGACGAGCCACTGGAACATCTCGACGTCCGAGGCCATGGGCTCGTGGCGGATGTCGATGAGCTGGCAGACGAACTGCAGATTCGGCGAGGTCAGCAGGTACTCGTCGATGAACTTCTTCCAGATCTTGCGGCGCTCCTTGCCCGTCTTGGCGTAGCCGTAGCCCGGCAGGTCGACGAGGTAGAAGTCCTTGCGGCCCTCTTCTTCGCCGGTCTTCTCGTCGCGCAGCTTGGCCGTCAGCTCGAAGAAGTTGATCGTCTGCGTCTTGCCCGGCTGCGCGGAGACGCGCGCGAGGCCGCGTATGCGCGTCAGCGAGTTGATGAGGGATGACTTGCCGACATTCGAGCGGCCGATGAAGACGATCTCCGGCAGCTCGCGCTCGGGGTACTGGTCTTTCCTGACGGCCGAGGCGATGTACCTGCCCTGCGTGATGACGACGGGCTCTACGGCTGCGGGCTTCTGCTCCGCTGCAGCCTGCATCGCCTGATCACTGTTCTTGTCATTTGCTTCAAGCATCATTGTCACCCCCCTGACCGCTTTCTGTACTGGATGCGTTCGCGCCCGTCTCGTCTTTCTTCGCAGGCGCCTTCTCATCTGGCACTTCCGTCTCTTGTTTCGCCGGTCTGTCTGCCGGCAGCAGGGCGGTCTTCAAGACCTCGTCCATGTGCGAGGCAGGCACGAAGGTCAGCTTCTCGCGCACGCTCTCGGGGATCTCCTCGATGTCGCGCGCGTTCTTCTTCGGCAGGACGATGGT
The DNA here is from genome assembly GCF_928722185.1 of Mitsuokella jalaludinii. Classification (NCBI taxonomy): domain Bacteria; kingdom Bacillati; phylum Bacillota; class Negativicutes; order Selenomonadales; family Selenomonadaceae; genus Mitsuokella; species Mitsuokella jalaludinii. The sequence continues at coordinate 353,571 of NZ_CAKMXA010000001.1, read as the reverse complement.
CTTCATGCCCTCGCGGTAGGCGGCGAGCACCTTCTCCTTGAGGCCGCCGATTGGCAGGACGTTGCCGCGCAGCGTGATCTCGCCGGTCATGGCGACGTCGCTGTGGACCTTGCGCCCCGTCAGGGCCGAGATCATGGCCGTGGCCATCGTGATGCCGGCGGACGGGCCGTCCTTCGGCACGGCGCCTTCTGGCAGGTGGATGTGGATGTCGTCCTTCTCGTAGAAGTCCTCCGGCAGGCCGAGGGCATCGGCGCGGCTGCGGATGTAGGAGAGCGCAGCCTGCGCCGACTCCTGCATGACGTCACCGAGCTGGCCCGTCAGGATGAGCTTGCCCTTGCCCTTGAGCACGGTGACTTCAGTCGGCAGGATCGCACCGCCGACTTCGGTCCAGGCCATGCCCGTCGCGACGCCGACCTGCGGCTTCTTCTCCGACTTCGTCTCCAGGAACTTCACGCGGCCGAGGAAGTCCGTCAGGTTGCGGCGCGTCACGCGGATGGGCGGCTCTTCGCCCTCGACGATCTTGCGCGCGGCCTTGCGGCAGACCTGGCCGATGAGGCGCTCGAGCTCGCGCACGCCCGACTCGCGCGTGTAGTGCTCGACGATGTCCTGCAGCACGCCTGCGCCGAAGCGGATGTCCTTGCCGGAGAGGCCGTTCTGCTCACGCTGACGGCCGACGAGGTAGCGCTTTGCGATCTCGAGCTTCTCGTACTCGGTGTAGCTCGAGAGCTCGATGATCTCCATGCGGTCGCGCAGCGGGCGCGGGATGGTGCCGAGGTTGTTGGCCGTGACGATCCAGAAGACCTTCGAGAGGTCGAACGGGATGTCGATGTAGTGGTCGCTGAACGCCTTGTTCTGCGCGGGGTCGAGCACCTCGAGGAGTGCCGACGACGGGTCGCCGCGGTAGTCGGCCGCGAGCTTGTCGACCTCGTCGAGCAGGAAGACGGGGTTGCGCGTGCCGGCATTGCGGATGCCCTCGATGATGCGGCCCGGCATCGCGCCGACGTAGGTGCGGCGGTGGCCGCGGATCTCGGCCTCATCGCGCACGCCGCCGAGCGAGGCGCGGATGAACTGGCGCCCCGTCGCGCGCGCGACGGATGCCGCGAGCGACGTCTTGCCGACGCCCGGCGGTCCGACGAGGCAGAGGATCGGCGCATTCTTGTCGGGTGCGAGCTGGTGCACGGCGAGGAAGTCGAGGATGCGTTCCTTGACCTTCTGCAGGCCGTAGTGGTCGTGGTCGAGGATCTTGGCCGCCTTCTTGACGTCGACCGTGTCCTTCGACTCCTTGTTCCACGGCAGGGCGAGCAGCCATTCGACGTAGTTGCGGATGACGCTCGTCTCGGTGTTCATGTTGTTCATGCCCTCGAGGCGGTGAAGCTCGCGGTTCACGACCTCCTGCACGCGCTCGGGGTAGCCGCCGACGGCGAGCTTCGTGCGGTACTCGGCGATGTCGGAAACGATGTCGTCCTTGTAGCCGAGCTCCTTGCGGATGACCTTGATCTGCTCGCGCAGGTAGTAGTCGCGCTGGGCCTTGTCCATCTGCTGGCGGACCTTGCCGTCGATGTTCCGCTCCATGCGCAGGAGCTCGATCTCGTGCGAGAGGTCATACGAGAGCAGCTCGAGGCGGTCCCTGATGTTGATGCACTCGAGCAAGTCCTGGCGCATGTGGACCTTGAGGTTCAGGTGGCTCGCGATGAGGTCGGCCAGGCGCCCGGCATCGTCGATGATGGCGACGGAGACGAGCGTGTCGGCCGGGATGCGCTTCGAGAGCTTGACCCAGTCCTCAAAGCGGTGGATGAGGGAGCGCGTCGCGACTTCCACATCCGTCGAGGTGTAGATCGGGTCGGTGTAGACCTTGGCCTCGACCTCGTCGTAATTCTCGAGCCGGTGATAGTCGCTGATGCGCGCGCGCTTCTCGCCCTCGACGAGCACGCGGACCGTGCCGCCTGGCAGCTTGAGGATCTGGTTGATCACGGCGACTGTGCCGTAGTTGTAGAGATCCTCGCGTCCCGGGTCGTCCTTGTCGGCGTCAATCTGGCAGACGAGCAGGATGCGGTGGTCCTCCATCATCGCCTTCTCGATAGCCGCCAGCGAGCGCTCGCGGCCGACGTCGAGGTGGATGATCATGTAGGGAAAGACCACCATGCCGCGCAGCGGCAGCATCGGCAGCGTCTTCATCTCTGGCGGTGTGCGTTTCTTCGGGGCGGCAGGTGCCGTTTTGTTCTCGTTCCTTTCTGGTGCTTCTGACATATATATCCCTCCCCTTGTCGTTATCTTGTGGATAAAAAGACAAGGCGCTGCAAGCTGCAGCGCCCTGTCTTGCATCGTATCAGGCCGATGCTTCCTTGTTGCCATCCTTGGCTTTATCTGCTTTGTCGGCGGACTTTGCGTCCTTGTCGACGGTCAGGATGGGTTCTTTCTTGGATGTGATGACGTCCTTCGTCACGCGGCAGGCGGTCACGCCCTCAATCGACGGCACATCGTACATGACGTTGCGCATGATGCCCTCGATGATCGAGCGCAGGCCGCGCGCCCCTGTCTTGCGCTTGAGCGCCTCCTTGGCGATCTGGCGCAGGGCGTCGTCGTCGAACGTCAGCGTGACACCGTCGAGCTCGAGGAGCTTCTGGTACTGCTTGACGAGCGCGTTCTTCGGCTGCGTCAGGATGTTGACGAGTGCGTCCTCGTCGAGTGCGTCGAGCGTCACGACGACGGGCAGTCGGCCGATGAATTCCGGGATAAGACCGCTCTTCAAGAGGTCTTCCGGCAGGACCTTGCGCAGCGTGTCGCCGATGTTCCTCTGGCGCTTCGACTTGATCGGCGCGCCAAAGCCCATCTGCTTCTGACCGAGACGCGACTCGATGATCTTCTCGATGCCGTCGAAGGCACCGCCGCAGATAAAGAGGATATTCGTCGTATCGATCTGGATGAGCTCCTGGTGCGGGTGCTTGCGGCCGCCCTGCGGCGGCACGGAAGCCGTCGTGCCCTCGAGGATCTTCAAGAGCGCCTGCTGGACACCCTCGCCCGACACGTCGCGCGTGATGGACGGGTTCTCGGACTTGCGCGCAATCTTATCGATCTCGTCGATGTAGATGATGCCGCGCTCAGCCTTCTCGACGTCGTAGTCCGCCGCCTGGATGAGCTTCAACAGGATGTTCTCAACGTCTTCGCCGACGTAGCCGGCTTCCGTCAGGGCCGTCGCATCGGCGATGGCAAACGGCACATTGAGGATGCGTGCGAGCGACTGCGCGAGCAGCGTCTTGCCGCTGCCCGTCGGGCCGATCATGAGGATGTTCGACTTTGCGAGTTCCACATCCTCATTGTTCTTGCCCTGCCCCATGTTGATGCGCTTATAGTGGTTGTAGACAGCCACGGACAAGGTCTTCTTGGCTTCGTCCTGGCCGATGACGTACTGGTCGAGGATTGCGCGGATGTCCTTCGGTTTTGGGACGTCCTTGAGCTCGACCTCGACATCGTCGCTGAATTCCTCTTCGATGATCTCATTGCAGAGCTCGATGCATTCATCACAGATGTAGACACCTGGACCAGCTACCAGCTTGCGCACCTGGTCCTGCGTCTTGCCGCAGAACGAGCACTTGAGCTGGCCTTTCTCATCCCCAAACTTCAACATGACATCACCTCTTATGCCTTGGTCTCCGATTTCTTGCCCTTCTTGACCGGACGAGTGATCACCTCGTCGACCAGGCCGTACGCCTTGGCTTCCTCTGCCGTCATGAAGTTATCGCGCTCCGTATCCTGCACGACCGTCTCGCGGTCCTTGCCCGTCGACTCCACGAGGATGTCATTGATGACCTCGCGGATGCGCTGGATCTCGCGCGCCTGGATCTGGATGTCCGTCGACTGACCCTGTGCACCGCCGAGCGGCTGATGGATCATGATGCGGGCATTCGGCAGCGCGTAGCGCTTGCCCTTGGCGCCTGCCGTCAGGAGCAGCGCGCCCATGCTCGCTGCCTGGCCGATACAGATCGTCGACACGTCCGGCTTGATATACTGCATGGTGTCGTAGATGGCAAGGCCTGCCGTGACGACGCCGCCCGGGCTGTTGATGTACAGATGGATGTCCTTGTCCGGGGCTTCCGACTCGAGGAACAAGAGCTGCGCAACAACCGTATTGGCGACAGCGTCGTCAATCGGGCCGCCCAGGAAGATGATGCGGTCCTTGAGGAGGCGCGAGTAGATATCGTACGCGCGCTCGCCCGTATTGGAACGCTCCACTACCATTGGTACATAACTCATAGGTATACCCCCATATCAGGGATCTTATTTGGCGATGTTATCGATGATGAACTGAGCCGTCTTCTTGCGGAGTACGGATGCAGCCAGATCGCCAATACGACCCTGCTCCTTGATGATCTTCTGGACCTGCTGCGGCGTAGCGCCGTAAGCAGCTGCCATAGCAGCGACTTCTTCGTCGAGGTCCTTGGCTTCTACTTTGATGTCCTCAGCCTTGGCGACTTCCTCGAGCATGAGGTCCGTCTTGACGTTCTTCTCAGCCGTCTCGCGATACTGCTCGCGGAGCTTCGCGATGTCCGTGCCAGCGTACTGCAGGTACTGCTCGAGCTTCATGCCCTGCTGCTCGAGGCGCATCGCCATCTCCTGGATCATGGCCGTGACGCGGTTGTCGATCATGACAGCCGGGATGTCGACCGTGATGTTGTTCGTAGCCATCTCGATGGCAGCGCTCTTCTGGTCGTTCTCAGCCGTGCGCTCAGCGTTCTCCTCGAGGTTCTTGCGGATGTCAGCCTTGAGCTCATCGAGCGTCTCGAACTTGCTGACCTTCTTGGCGAGTTCATCGTCGATAGCCGGCAGCTCTTTCGTCTTGATGCTGCGGATCGTGCACTTGAACGTAGCGTCCTTGCCAGCGAGCTCTTTTGCATGGTACTCTTCCGGGAACTTGACGTTGACGTCGCGCTCCTCGCCGATCTTCGCGCCGACGAGCTGGTCCTCGAAGCCCGGGATGAAGCTGTTGGAGCCGATCTGCAGCGGGTAGTCCTTGCCCTCGCCGCCGTCGAATGCCTCACCGTCGACAAAGCCCTTGAAGTCGAGCGTCGTGAAGTCGCCGTCTTTTACCTCAGCGCCTTCCGGAGCGTCGACGAGCTTGCCCTGGCGGTCCTGGAACGTCTTGAGCTGCTTCTCGACATCCTCGTCCGTGATGTTGACTTCGTTCTTCGGGACATTGAGGCCCTTGTAGTCGCCGAGCTTCACCTCAGGACGCGGCGTGACCGTAGCCTTGAAGACGAGATCCTTGCCCTCTTCGAGCGTCTCGATGTCGACGCTCGGGCGCGTCACCGGGTCGATCTTCTGCTCGTCGAAAGCCTTGCTCAGTGCCTTCGGAGCGACGATATCGAAAGCTTCCTGCAGGACAGCGTCCTTGCCGACGTGGCGCTCGACGATCATGCGCGGAGCCTTGCCCTTGCGGAAACCCGGGATGCTCACGCGGTTTGCGAGACGCTTGCATGCCTGATCGACTGCCTTGTTGACTTCTGCTGCTTCGACCTCAATCGTCAGCGTGACCTGCTGGTTCTCTCCATTTTCTACCGTAACTTTCATTGTGTGAAATGACCTCCTGTATCATCTTATTGCATCATGATTGGCCAGTTCCGGCTTGTCAGCCTCAAAAACATGCCATATGGATTTTATCATAACATAAAATGCGCAGGAATACAAGGATTTCTGCGCATTGCTGGACCAAAAAGTCAAAATATCAAGTTGTCTGGCACGGAGAAGCCCCGAATCACTTCAGGAGGTCTGCCATGCGTCCCATCGGCTGCGAGAGGTCCATGTGGCCGCTGAGCGATTCGACTTTCTTGCCGTCGATGAGGATCTGGACCTTCTTGACCTCTGGGAATTCCGTCAAGGTGTCGACGACGGAGCCGACGAGCATCGTCTCGCCCGTCGAGCCGCCGACGAAGTCCTTGCGCAGGTCGCCCGTGAAGTCGACCGTCGCCGTGCCGTTCTCGACCTTGACACTGCGGAGCTTGGTCTGCTTCGGGATGATGTTCGTCTGGCCCTTCTCCTTCGTGCCTTCGAGGAGCGACTCCATCGCCGCCGTGTACTTCTCCTGCCCGTCGAGCGTGACCGTGCGCTTGTCGGCAATGAGCTTCATGCCCTGCTCATCGGGGTAGTAGACCTTGATCGTGAGCTTCTGCGGCTTCTTCTCGGTGCCCTGGCTCGAGGACGTGGCTGCCGGTGCGCTCTCCGCCTGGATGGCAGATGACGAGCTGCCGTCTGCCGTGCCCTTGCCAGCCGTCTCTGAGCCGCAGCCGGCGAGAAGGGCGAGCGCGAAGATCGCGAGCCCCAGCATTGCGTAACGGACGTATTTCTTCATGATCCTTCATCTCCTGTTCCGTCTATTCCGTCTGCTTCATGTCATTCATGTTTTCATGCATATCCTTGCTTCTACACGTCTAGATTCGAGATTCGCCCTGCGATTCCCTGCCTCAGTTGCCGCTGAAATAGCGGCCGATGGCGCGCGCGATGGCCTCGGCGAGCTTCATCTGGTACTGGGCATTGCTGAGCAGCTGCTCTTCGTGCGCATTCGTGATGAAGGCGAGCTCGGCGAGCGTCGCCGGCATGCTCGAGTGCTTGATGACATAGAAGTTCGCCGTCTTGACGCCGCGGTTGAAGAGGCCGCCGGCCTTCTCGAGCTCCTCATTGACCAGGGTCGCGATGCGCTCGCCCCTCGGCGAGCCCGCGTAGTAATACGTCTCCATGCCGTGCGAGGCCGGATTCGAGAAGGCGTTGCAGTGGATCGAGACGAAGAGCTCCGCACCCGGCGTGTACTCGCCGACGTTGACGCGCGCCTGGAGCTCCTGGCGGTCCGATGCGTTCGGGCCGTAGACGTCGACGTCCTTGTTGCGCGTCATCGTGACGCGTGCGCCCGAGTTCTCGAGGATGGACTGCAGGTCCTTCGAGACGGCGAGCGTCACGGAAGCTTCCGTCACGCCCGTCGGGCCGACGGCACCTGTGTCGCTGCCGCCGTGGCCTGGGTCGATGACGACCGAGTGGCCGCTGACGCCCGCGACGCGCGAGGAGCTCGCCGTGCCGCCCGTCGCGAAGATGTCGATGACGAGGCGGTACGGCTTCTTGGCCGTGCGGTCCGCCGGCTCTGCGTGCACGGCGTAGCTGCCGTCGACGACAGGGTTCTTGCAGTCGATGCGGATCTGCGTGTGGCGCGCCTCGAGCTCACGGATGTGCAGATGCTTGGCGTACTTGGCGAGCAGCGTGTAGTCCGGCTTGAGCTTGCCCGGCTCCGTGTTCGAGAGGTCGATGATGAGCTGCTTCTCGAGGTAGGGGCGCGTCGTGACATCGTACGTCACATTGTCCCGGTCCATGCCGACCTCGATGCGCAGGGCCTGGCGACCGTCGACCTCCGTCTCATACGACTGGAAGTAATTGAGTCTGTGCACCGCTTCGCGCCTTGCCGCCTCACCATTCTGCGGCAGGATGGCCGCCGCACAGGCGAGCAGCATCAAGAGCATGGCGGCTCCACGGCATATCTTGCTGAACAAAAAGAGTTCCTCCTTCTTCATTCTCATCTTGATCCATCAATCGTCTTTAATCGTCTTTGAGGAGGTCGAGCGCTTCCTGCTCGGCCTTCTCCGTCGCTTCCCTGTCGTAGGCGATGTCGATCTTGAGGTAATCGCCCTCGCCGACGCCCTCTGGCAGGAAGCGCTTCGGGAAGTTGACTTTCTTCATCTCCTCGCCGAGCAGAAGCACGGCGAGGTCGCCCTCAAAGCGGTCGAGATAGGCTGAGATCATTGTGCCTTCCCCTCCTCTGCCTTGATGCTGTAGTCCTTGCCATCCGTCGTGATGGTGATCGTGCCGTTCTTGTCGGTCTCATAGACCTTGCCCTTGTAGACTTCGCCCTTGTCGTTCTTGACGAGCTTCGTCTTCTTCTGCGAGCCGTCGCGGCGGTCCTTGTAGGTGCTCTGGCCGAGGTAGCGCGCGAGCACATCCGTGTGCGGGTGGCCGTAATCATTGCCCTGGCCGCACGAGATCAGCACGGCTTCCGGCCAGACGGCCTTAAGGTACGCCACGGACGAGCCCGTGCTGCTGCCGTGGTGCGGGCTCTTGAGGATGGTGCTCCTAAGATCCTTGGCATCCGCCTTCAGGAGCTGCTCCTCGACCGGCTGCTCGGCATCGCCCGTGAAGAGCATCGAGAAGTCGCCGTAGGTGAGCTTGCCGACGACCGACTCATTGTTCGGGTCGTGCTTGTAGCCCTTCTGCGTGCCCTTCTCGACGAGTTCCTTCGTCGGGTAGAAGACCTTGAACGAGACGCCGCTGCCGAAGTCGAGCACATCGCCGGCCTTGAGCGCCTGGTGCTTGATGCCTTTCGCCTTGAGCTGCTTCATGTAGCCGATGTAGAGCTTCGACGTCGACGGCATGCCGTTGTCGTAGACCGTGCCGACTTGGTAGTCCTTGAGGAGGACGTCCATGCCGCCGATGTGGTCGGCATGCGGATGCGTCAGGATGACCTTGTCGATCTTCTTGACGCCCGCCTTGTCGAGCTCGCGCTTGAACTTGTCGCGCTCGTCGACATCGCTCGTGTCGATGAGCACCGTCTGCTCCGCCGTCTGGATGAGGATGGAGTCACCCTGGCCGACGTTGAGCATCTTGATCGTGACATCCTTGCCGGCCGTGGCCGTTGCCGAGGACTTTGCAGCGCCCGAAGAGGCACTTGAAGAACTCGTGCCCTGGCTGCCGCCGCAGCCCGTCAGCACGGCGATGGCCAGCATGATGATGCCGAGTATCATACCGATTTTCTTTCTCACGTTTTTTCCCCCTGATACAATCAATTCCTATCTTTATATCTGCGCCTGCCTCAGAGCAGGTACTCTGCGATGCCCGCAGCCACGCCGTCCTCGTCGACGGACGGCACGATGTGGTCGGCCAGCGCCTTGAGCTGCGGCCGCGCATTGTCCATGACGAGGCTCGTGCCGACCGTCTGCATCATCTCGATGTCATTGAGCCCGTCGCCGAAGGCGAAGCTCCTCGAGACGGGGATGCCGAGATACGAAAGCGCGTGCAGGATGCCCGAGCCCTTCGTGACGTCTGCCGCGTAGAGCTCCATGTTCTTCTTGTGGTACGGGTCCATGAGGCCCGCAAGGCCCGGCCAGGAAAGCAGCTTCGCAAAGAGGCCGTGGCCGCCCGGGTCCTCCGAGGCAAATTCCATCTTCGCGACAGGCACCTTCTCGAGGTCGTAGTCGCGCACGAACTGCGTGACATCGACATCGATGCTGCGGTAGAATTCCTCCGTCAGCTTGTACTCCGGCTTGAGGTAGACGCTATGCGGCCCCTCGAGGATGTACTCGACGCCGTGTGCTTCTGCAAGGTGCGCGATCTCTTCGACCGTCGCCTGCGGCAGCATCTTCTTGTAGATGGTCTTGTCGCCGAGCAACACGACGGCGCCGTTCATGAGCACGTAGCCGTCGAAGAGGTCCTGCTGCACGAGCTCCGGGTCGAGGTAGGCATACGGCCTGCCGCTCGCGATGAACGTGCAGTGGCCCGCCGCGCGCAGTGCGCGGATGGCCTCCTTGACGGCCGGCGCGATCTGCGTCTGCCCTTCCATGATGTTGATCAATGTGCCGTCGATGTCGAAGAAGACGGCTTTTCTCTCTTGTTTCACAGGCATTCCCCCATAGACCGATTGACCGGTATTCAACGCGACTTGCGGTAGTAGATGCAGCAGCGGACGATGGTCAGCACGAACCAGATGGCGAACGTCACCGTAAAGATCCAGTCGACCGTCTCCATCTTCGAGAAGTCCATCACCGAGAAGATGCAGATCGCCGCGATGGCGATCACGCCGTCCATCGGCTTGACCGCTGCAGAGAGCCAGCTCTCCTGCCCCTCCCGCTCCATTTTCGTTCTGTCCGGCTTATTGTTCTGATACGGTTTACGCAAAGTAAAGACTCCAATCTCGTGTATTCTTGCTTTTATACTACTCGGGATTGGAGTCAGATTCAAGTTATTTCAGAACCTCGATGGTACATTTTTTGCAGTTGTCAGCGGTACTCGAGGTCGCGCGTGCCGCGGCGGATATCCTCCGACACGGGCAGGCTCGCCTCGTAGCGGCGCACGATGACGGACGTCGTCAGCACGCCGGCGAGCAGGACGATGGCGACAAGCAGGATGACGCGCGCCGTTGAGTTGTCGCTGTCGCCGTCATCCGAGAACAGGCCGCCGAGCCCCTGCTGCACGCTGTCGAGCGCCGGGCCGAAGCTCTGGATCGCGTTGTAGGTGTTGTAGGCCTGCGCGAACGTGTTCCAGCCGGCAACGCCGAGGTTCGAGAGCGACTTGTCGCGCGCGAAGGCGATCCACGACTGGATCGTGATGAAGATGCCCGAGCCGATGAGCGGCACGATGATCATGATGTAGATGAGGTTCATCATGACGCCGAGCATCGCGGGCGGCAGGTAGCCCGTGCTCACGGCGATGTAGCCGACGACGACCGCGTAGACGAAGGTGAAGCCGGCAGCCGACTGGATGGCGCCGCACCAGGCCAGCAGGCGGATCCAGCCGCCGACGGCCTTCGACTCCGCCCAGACGCGCCCGACGTTGCGGGCGTTGAGGAAACTGATGACGAGGTTGAGCCCTAAGACGAGAACAAGCATCAGCATGATTATCACTCCTTTTCAATCTGGATACCAGTATAAGCGGGCATTCTGAAAAGTAACGGAAAACGATAGAAAATCCATGGAAGCGTCATCAGTCGGCCGCGGGATGCGCGAGCGTCTCTGCCATCGTGTCATGGATGAGCTTGGCATAAGCGGCCGTGCCCTCGTCGTTCGGGTGGATGCCGTCGCCGCCGAGCCATTCCGGATGCTTGGAAACGAGGCCGTACCAGTCGACGATCGTCACGTTCGGATGGTCTTTGGCCATATTCGCGAGGTAGTCGTTGTTCGTCTGCTGCCACGAGAGCTCCGGGCAGTAGACATTGACCCAGAAGATGTGGCGGTCGGGACCGAGATACTCGAGGAGCGCGCGCGTCTGGACCTCGTACTTCTCGTAGCCGGCAATCGGGCCGTTCGTGCCGAGCGCGATGACGACGTTCTTGCCGAGGCGTCCCTGCGCCGCCATCTCTTTCGCCGCGTCGAGGCCGCCGCCGACGTAGCGCGAGACTTCCGCATCGATGATGCAGCCCGGCAGCACCTTGCGAAGCTCGCCCGAAGAGCCGAGCATGACGGAGTCGCCGATACAGGCGACGCCCGAGAGGTCGACCGCGGCTTCATCCTCCGCTGCCTTCTGCTCGGCGGCCTCTGCTGCCGCCTGGTCATTGGCCGCCTGCTGCTCCGCGGCATTGGCGGCGAGCCTCTCCTGCAGCTCACCCGTGTCGCTGACCTTCTGGTCGGCCGAGACGGCAATCGCGTGGCCGCCGAAGCCCATGAGCGCGAGGCCCGGCAGCGTGAAGGCCGTCAGGAAGATGCAGGCCGTGACGATGTGGCGGCCGCGGATGGCCGGCAGGCGGCGGCTCGTGATGACATGCGCGAGTGCGTCCGACCAGATGGTCAAGACGAGGATGGCTGCGATCTCGAGCGCCGCGTAGTACGGCAGCTGCGTCCAGCCGAGCTTGGCGAAGAGGTAGATGACCGGGTACTGCCAGAGGTAGATGCCAAAGCTGCGCTTGCCGAGCCAGCCGAGCCAGCGAAGCTTCGGGCTCTCGAGCGCGGCGCCGACGAAGAAGCGGTCGTCGGCCGTCAGCAGCAGGAGCACACAGAAGAGCGCAGTCATCGCGAGCATGCCCCACTCGTAGACGTAGGCAGACTGGCCGTCAAAGAGGAAGTAGGCGGCAATCGATACGCCGACGAGTACGGGCCAGGCGAGATAGCCGAGCAGCATCCTGTATTTGCCGAGGCGCGCACGCGGGTGGTCGACCCACCAGAGGCCGAGCACGGCGCCGAAGAGCAGCGCGTAGACGCGCGTGTCCGTGCCGTAGTAGAGGCGCGTGACATCCATGTCCGGCTCGTACATCATCGGCATGACGGCCGCCGAGCCGAGCGCGAGCAAGGCGAGTACCACGAGGCCTGCGCGGCGCCCGGCGAGGATGTCGAGAAAGGCGTAGAGCGCGAAGAGCAGCGGCCAGACGAGGTAGTACTGCATCTCGATGCCCATGAACCAGAGGTGCGTGAACGGCGAGGCATTCGTCAGGCGCGTGAAGTAGTCGGCATTCTGCGCGATCTGCCACCAGTTGTTGTAGCCGAGGACGATCGAGAGGAACTCCGGCCGGATGGCCGCGACGGCCTTCGGCAGCACGAAGGAAAAGACGCCGATCGTCGTCAGCAGCACGATGAAGAGCGATGGGTAGATGCGCTTGATGCGCTTCCAGTAGTACGCCTTCACGCGGAAGCGGTGCTCGAGCCAACTGCGCTTGCTCGTGTAGGCGAGCAAAAAGCCCGTGAGCACGAAGAAGAGGGAAACGCCGAGATAGCCGCCCGGCAGCCGCTCGGGGAACATGTGGAAGAGCGTGACGCCGACAATCGCCAGCGTGCGCAGCACATCGAGCCCGTCGATGTGCCGCCTGCCCGCCGCTTCACGTCCAAATAACGACAAAATGATCAACTCCTAAACCATGATATGTATAACTAATAATATAGAGTGCAGAGAAGGAAAAAACAAGCCCAAAAGCGAAAACCGATAGAAAGAGATGCATGGAGAAAGGATGGAACCGATTTGACTGCACACACGACTCAAACGACTCGAATGAGAATAACTCAAATGAGAATGAATGGAAAGAAAACAATACGACAGAAGCTGCTCACCGTGAGCCTCGCCCTCGCCTGCCTGCCGGGCACCGCCCTTGCCGCCTCCTTCCCCGCCACAGCCCCCGCCATCCACTATGAGGGGCGCTGGCAGGAGAACGGCGGCTGCTATGAAGCCGCGCAGGGGGCCGTCTACCTTGAGACGGATTTCACGGGCACGCGCATTGCCGCCGATCTCCAAGACCACGAGAACCGCTGGCTCGTCTCCATTGACGGCGGCCCTTCGCGCAAAGTGCGCGCCGCAGCAGACGGTCCGACCGTGCTCGCCGAGGGCCTGACCAATGGCCGCCACACGCTCAGGCTCGAGCGCGCGACGGAGGGCTCGTACGGCATCAGTCACTTCCGCGGACTCGAGGCTGACTCACTCGAAGCTCCCGCAAGACAGGCAGAGCGCCTGCGCCTGGAATTCGTCGGCGACTCCATCACGGCGGGCTTCCGCAACGACGGCATAAAGCATGGCCACAACGACGCTGCCATCGAGGACGGCTCAATGGCGTTTGCGCCGCAGCTCGCGCGCCTGCTCGGCGCCGACTACAGCGTCGTCGCCAAGTCGGGCGAAGGCGTCGTCCACAACTGGGGCACCCCCTGGCCTGACCGCGGCCTCCACACCGAGGAGCGCTACCGCTGGACCCTCTACGGCGCGCACAAGACGCCCGGCAACACCATCTGGCAGAGTGAGAAGCTGCCCGTCTCCGCCGTCATCCTCGCACTCGGCACGAACGACTTCAGCGACAAGAAGCGCCGCCCCTATCACGAGGAATACGTGCAGGCCTGGACGAGCCTCATCCGCCAGGTCCATGCGATGAACCCAGAGGCACCCATCATCTGCCTCGAGCCGCTGCCCGCCGCTGTCTCGCCGCTCGCGGGCCTCTGGATTGAGGAGGCCTGCCAGCGCGCACAGCGAGAAGGCATCCCGGCCCACTACATCGCACTCAACGCAGACGGCCCGCTGCTCGCCCCCGGGGACTTCGTCGGCGACGGCACGCACCCGACGAAGTCCGGCTCAGCCCGCCTCGCCCGATACCTCGCCCCGCGCCTCGCGCCCTTCCTACCCCATCATTGACAGGACCAGGCCATCGCCGCGTCCCCGCGCCCAATCCCCGCGCCGTCGTCCACGAGACGTATTACCTCGACAACGGCCAGCCGTTCCATTCTACATAGACACAAAGACGAGGAGCCCGCTTCCCCATCGCACAAGAGCGATGGGAGAAGCGGGCTTCTCGTTTCTTGTCTTTTTATTTACTTGACCTGGATCTGCTGGTCGGCTGCCCTGTCGGAAATCGTTTCCTCGGCTGCGAGCAAGTCCTTGGCGGCGTGGAGCTGGAGCTCCACCTGCTTGTAGGACGTGCCGCCGAGCGAGTTGCGGTTCTTGACGCACGTCTCGGGGCTGATGGCCTCCTTGATGTCGGCGCCGAAGAGCGGCGAGAGCTTCTGGAAGTCCTCGAGGCTCATGTCCTCGAGGTAGATGCCCTTCTCGATGCAGTCGTGGACGGCCTGGCCCGAGACGGCATGCGCCTTGCGGAACGGCATGCCCTTCTTGACGAGGTAGTCGGCGAGGTCGGTCGCATTGGAGAAATCCTCCGTCACGGCCTTCTTCATGACGTCCTTGCGGACCTTCATGCCGCGGATCAGCTGCGCGTAGACGGCGAGGCTGAACTTGACGGTGTCGATCGCGTCGAAGATGCCCTCCTTGTCCTCCTGCAGGTCCTTGTTGTAGGCAAGAGGCAGGCCCTTGACGGTCGTCAGCATGGCCATGAGGTGACCGATGACGCGGCCCGTCTTGCCGCGGACGAGCTCGGAGACATCCGGGTTCTTCTTCTGCGGCATCATCGAGGAGCCCGTGCAGTGCGCATCGTCGAGCTCGACGAAGTGGAACTCGCGGCTGCACCAGAGGATCGTCTCCTCCGAGAGGCGCGAGAGATGGACCATGAGAATCGAGGCCGCCGCGAGGAACTCCATGATGTAGTCGCGGTCGCTGACGGCGTCGAGGCTGTTCGTGTAGATGTTCTCGAAGTTGAGCTGCTTCTGCACGAATTCGCGGTCGATCGGGAACGTCGTGCCGGCGAGCGCGCCGGCGCCGAGCGGCATGATGTCCGCGCGCTTGTAGACGCCCTCAAAGCGGGCGAAGTCACGCGAGAGCATGCCGAAGTAGGCGAGCAGGTGATGCGAGAACAGGATCGGCTGTGCGCGCTGCAGATGCGTGTAGCCCGGCATGATGACGTCGCTGTACTTCTCCGCCGTCTCGACGAGCGCGCGCTGCAGGTTCTCGATCTCCTTCTGCACGGCCACGACCTCGCGGCGCACGTACATGTGCGTGTCGAGCGCGACCTGGTCGTTGCGGCTGCGCGCCGTGTGCAGGCGGCCGCCGGCCTCGCCGATGGCGTCGGTCAGGCGCTTCTCGATGTTCATGTGGATGTCCTCAAGGTCGACGGAGAACTCAAAGTTGCCCTGCTCGATCTTCTGGAGGATGTCCTTGAGGCCTGCGATGATCTTGTCGCGGTCCTCCTCTGTGATGATGCCGCATTTCGCGAGCATCGTAGCGTGCGCGATGGAGCCCGCGATGTCCTCGTGGTACATGCGCTTGTCGAAATTGATGGAGGCCTGGAACTCGTTGATCATCTCATCGGTCGACTTGGAGAAACGGCCTCCCCACATAGCCTTGCTCATTTACTGTTCTTCTCCTGCATCAGGGCGCGTACCTTGAGCGGCAGGCCGAAGAGGTTGATGAAGCCCGTGGCGTCAGCCTGGTTGTAGACATCATCGTGCTCGAACGTGACGTATTCCTTGCTGTAGAGGGAATACGGGCTCGTGGAGCCAGCGGAGATGATGTTGCCCTTGTAGAGCTTGAGCTTGACCGTGCCCGTGACCGTCTGCTGCGTGCTGTCGACGAAAGCGGACAGCGCCTCGCGCAGCTGGCAGAACCACATGCCATCGTAGACGAGCTCGCCGAAGCGGACAGCGACGTGCTGCTTGAAGTGGTACGTCATGCGGTCGAGGCAGAGGTACTCGAGCTCGCGGTGTGCGTAGTAGAGGATCGATCCGCCCGGGTTCTCATAGACACCGCGGGACTTCATGCCGACGAGGCG
Organism: Mitsuokella jalaludinii; assembly: GCF_928722185.1. Taxonomy (NCBI): domain Bacteria; kingdom Bacillati; phylum Bacillota; class Negativicutes; order Selenomonadales; family Selenomonadaceae; genus Mitsuokella; species Mitsuokella jalaludinii. Next base: position 337,709 of record NZ_CAKMXA010000001.1, on the reverse strand, counting down.
GTTCTCGCAGATGTCGACGATGCCGACGCCGTTGCGCGCGCCGATCTCGTTGAGCTCCGTCAGGAGAGCGACAGGATCCATCTTCTTGCCGTTGACGGCAACCGGCTCGCCCTTCTCGAAGTCGACCGTGACGTATTCCGGCTCATCCTTCGCGTCTTCCGGTGCCTTGGAGATCAGGAACATGCTGTTGTGCGGCTCGTTGGCCGGATCCTCGAGGTCGGAACCCTCATGGGAGAGGTGCCAGATGTTGCGGTCCATGGAGTACGTCTTGTTCTCCGTCGCGATGGGGATGCCGTGCTTCTTGGCGTACTCAATCTCAGCGGAACGGGAATCGAGGTCCCACTCGCGCCACGGAGCGATCAGCGTGATGTTCGGTGCGAGTGCCTTGACCGTCAGCTCGAAGCGGACCTGGTCATTGCCCTTGCCCGTAGCGCCGTGCGCGATGGCGTCAGCGCCTTCCTGCTTGGCAATCTCGACGAGCTTCTTCGCGATGATTGGGCGCGCAAAAGACGTGCCGAGCAGGTACTTGTCCTCGTAGACAGCACCGGCCTTGAGCGTCGGCCAGACGTATTCCTTGAGGAACTCCTCCTTGAGGTCTGCGATGTAGACCTTGGAAGCACCGGACTTCAGGGCCTTGTCGTGTACGGCGTCGAGCTCGTCACCCTGTCCGACATCGGCGCAGCAGGCGATGACTTCGCAGCCATCGTAATGCTCCTTGAGCCACGGGATGATGACGGAGGTATCGAGACCGCCCGAGTATGCGAGTACGACTTTCTTGATCTTAGCCATGGTAAAAACCTCTCTTCCTATACTCCTCCCCGCCCATCACGCGTTCATGCTTGCCATGGGCATCTGGAAGGGATAATGCACAGTCATAAAATTACAAGTCACCGATTACAGAATGCGTGTTCAGTCTGCCATCGTCAGAGCCATGATGGCCTTCTGCGTGTGCAGGCGGTTCTCCGCCTCGTCGAAGATGACATCGGCGTTGGCCTCGAGGACCTCCTCCGTGATCTCCTCGCCGCGGTAGGCCGGCAGGCAGTGCATGACGATGACGCGCTTGTCGGCGCCCTCGAGGAGCTCCTTGTTGACCTGGTACGGTGCGAAGATCTTCTTGCGCGCCTCGTGCTCGGCCTCCTGGCCCATGCTGGCCCAGGTGTCTGTGACGACGATGTCGGCATCTTTGACGGCCTCGTGCGGATCCGTGACGAGGCTGAGCGAAGCGCCCGTCTCCTTCGCGTCCTCGAGGGCGTTCTTGAAGACCGTCGCATCGGGGCGGTAATCCTCCGGCGTCGCCGCGACGAACGTCATGCCGACCTTCGCACAACCGTAGAGGAAGGAATTCGTCATGTTGTTGCCGTCGCCGACGTAGGCCATCTTGAGGCCCTTGAGGTTCTTGCCCTTGTACTCCTCGATCGTCAAGAGGTCGGTGAGGACCTGGCAAGGATGCAAGAGGTCCGTCAGCGCGTTGATGACCGGGATGTCCGCCCACTTCGCGAGCTCCTCCACGCGGTCATGGCCGAACGTGCGGATCATGATGCCGTCGAGGTAGCGCGAGAGCACGCGCGCCGTGTCGCGGATGGGTTCACCTCGCCCGAGCTGGAGGTCACGGTTCGAGAGGAAAAGCGCCTGGCCGCCGAGCTGGTACATGCCCGTCTCAAAGGATACTCGCGTTCGCGTCGAAGACTTCTCGAAAATCATGCCGAGCGTCTTGCCCTCGAGGATCTTGTGCGGCACACCCGCTTTCTGCTTTGCCTTGAGCTCCTTGGCGAGTGCCAGGATCTCCTGTACCTCATCCACGGATAAGTCGTGGATGGATAGCATGTCTTTCCCTTTCAACATATGATGACCTCCCTGCTGGAATCACTAGAACATCTGTAGTCTTGTAACTTCCGTAACTATTGCATATTATACATCAAATCCAGCCGCTTGAAAAGTGTAGATATGCATTTTTTTTGTATTTCTATACATATCACCCCGAACGGCTGAATTTTTTTATTTGTCGTACTTATTTATCGTATTTTGCGAGCACATCGTCGAGCGTCAGGATGACCGTGTCGACCTGCTCCTTCGTGATGATGAGCGGCGGGATGAAGCGCAGCACCTTGCCGGCCGTGCAGTTTATGATTGCACCCTCGGCGAGGCAGTCGTTGACGATGTCGCGGCCGTGCTCAGCGGAGGCGAGCTCGGCGCCGAGGATCAGGCCCGTGCCGCGGACATCCGTGATGAGTGCGGGGTGCTTGGCCTTGAGGTGCTCGAGCTGCTGCTTGAAGTAGCTGCCGACCGCCTCGACGTGCGCGAGGAACTCCGGCTTCGGCACCGTGTCCAAAACGACGTTGGCCGCCGCGCAGGCGAGCGGATTGCCGCCGAACGTCGTGCCGTGGTCGCCGGCGTGGAAGGCCTTGGCCACCGCATCCGTCACGATGAAGGCGCCGATGGGCACGCCGCCCGCGAGACCTTTTGCCAGCGTGACGATGTCCGGCTTGACGCCGTACTTCTCGTAGGCGAAGAACTTGCCGCTGCGGCCGATGCCGGCCTGGATCTCGTCGAAGATCAGGAGCGCGTGGTACTTGTCGCAGAGCGCGCGGACCTTCTTGAGGTAGTCGCCCTCCGGCGTGTAGACGCCGCCCTCGCCCTGGATCGTCTCGAGCATGACGGCGGCCGTCTTCTCGCTCATCATCGACTCGAGCTCCTCGATGTCGTTGTAGTGGACGTAGTCAAAGCCGTCGGGCAGCGGGCCGAAGCCCTCGTGGTACTTCGGCTGGCCCGTCGCCGTCAGCGTCGCGATTGTGCGGCCGTGGAAGCTGTCCCAGGCCGTGATGATCTGGGATTTCTCGGGGTCTATCTGGTGCGCGTACTTGCGCGCGATCTTGATGGCGCCCTCGTTGGCCTCGGCGCCCGAGTTGCCGAAGAACGCCTTGTCGAGTCCCGAGAGCGCGACGAGCTTCGCCGCGGCGTCGGCCTGCGGCTGCGTGTAGTAGAGGTTCGAGCAGTGGATGAGCTTCTTCGCCTGCTCGGAGATGGCCGTGACGAGCGGCCCGTAATCGTGGCCGAGCACGTTCACGGCGATGCCGCCTAAAAAGTCGAGGTACTTCTTGCCGTTATTGTCCCAGAGGTACGCGCCCTCGCCGTGATTGAGCACGATCTTGTAGCGGTTGAAGACCGGCAGGTAGTCCTTCGCGTCCTTCTCAAATATCTCTTTATCCGTTTCCTGCATGAAATCGCATCCTTCTCTTTTATCGTGATTGTCAGCGCACGACCTGCGTGCCGATACCCTGCGAGGTGAAGATCTCGAGGATGATGGAGTGGTCGAGGCGGCCGTCGATGATGTGCGTCTTGCCCGTGCCCTTCTCGAGGGAGGTCAGGCAGGCCTCCACCTTCGGGATCATGCCGCCCTGGATGACGCCCGACTTGATGTAGTCGCGCGCCTCCTGCATGTGAAGCGTCGAGAGGAACGAGGACTTGTCGGAAAAGTCCTTGTAGATGCCCTCGACGTCCGTCAGTAAGAGCAGCTTCTCCGCGTGCAGCGCCCCGGCGATCTCCGCCGCGACGTAGTCGGCGTTGATGTTGTAGCTCTCGCCGTTCGCGCCGACGCCGATCGGCGCGATGATGGGCACGTAGTCCTGGTCGAGGAGGTCCTCGATGAGGGCCACGTTGACCTTCTGGACGGCGCCGACGTAGCCGATGTCGACCTTCTTCTTTTCATCGCCCTCGTAGACTGTCGCGAGCTTCTTCTGGGCGCAGATGAGATTCGCATCCTTGCCCGAGAGGCCAACGGCGCGCACGCCGCGGTGATTGAGCAGGTTGACGATCTCGGAGTTGACCTTGCCGTCGAGGACCATCTCCGCGATCTCGACCGTCTCCGCGTCCGTCACGCGCAGGCCGGCGACGAACGACGACTTCTTGCCGACCTTCTTGAGGAAGCCCGTGATCTCCGGGCCGCCGCCGTGCACGATGACCGGGCGGATGCCGACGTACTTCATCAGCGCGACATCCTGCATGACCTTCTCTTTGAGGTCCTCATTGATCATCGCATTGCCGCCGTACTTGATGACGATGGTCTTTCCGTAAAATTCCTGGATGTAGGGCAGCGCCTCGACGAGGATGGCTGCCTTATCCTTGGCTGTGAATGTCATACTATCCTTCCCCTATCTCTTGCGCCAGTCTATCAGGTGTGATACTCGCCGTTGATCTTGACGTACTCGTAGGAGAAGTCGCAGGTCCAGACGGTCGCCTCTTCCTCGCCCTGGCCCATGTCGATGGAGATGGTGATGTCGTGCTGCTCCATGACCTTGGCGAGCGCCTCAGCGTCGTATTCGGCGCCGACACCGTGTGCGTAGACGGGGATATCGCCGAACTTGACGACGACGTCTTCGGGGTTCATCGGCACGCCGGCATAGCCGACGGCGCAGATCACGCGGCCCCAGTTCGGGTCAGCGCCGAAGAAGGCCGTCTTGACGAGCGGGCTCTTGGCGACGCTCATGGCGATCGTCTTGGCGTCGGCGAACGTCTTCGTGCCCGTGACGTGGACCGTCAGGAACTTCGTCGCGCCCTCGCCGTCATCGGCGATCTCCTTGGCGAGTTCCTTGCAGAGCTTGTCGAGCGCCTCGACGAACTTGGCGTAGTCCTCGCTTCCCTCCGCGATCGGCGCATTGCCGGCCGCGCCGTTGGCCATGACGATGGCCATGTCGTTCGTGCTCATGTCGCCGTCGATCGAGATCATGTTGAAGGACGTCGCGACGACCTTGGAGAGCGCCTTCTGCAGGAGCTTGCTGTCGATGGCGGCATCCGTCGTGATGAAGCAGAGCATCGTGGCCATGTTCGGCTGGATCATGCCCGAGCCCTTGGCGATGACGCCGAAGCGCACCGTCTTGCCGCCGAGCTCAATCTCGAGCGCCGCCGTCTTCGGATGCGTATCCGTCGTCATGATGGCCTGGCTTGCCGCGCTGCTGCCGTCCGCCGAGAGCTTGCTGACGGCGTCCTTGACGCCCGCTTCCAGCTTGTCCATCGGCAGCGGCACACCGATGACGCCCGTCGAAGCGACGACGACATCTTGTGGCGTGCAGCCGAGCGCCTCGGCAGCGATCTCCTGCGTCGCCTTGGCGTCTTTTTCGCCCTGCTCGCCCGTGCAGGCATTGGCACAGCCGGCATTGGCGACGATGGCGTGCGCCGTGCCCGTGGCGACGACGGCCTTCGAGGCAAAGACCGGCGCAGCCGCTACGGCGTTCTGCGTGAAGGTGCCGGCGACAGCCGCCTCCTTCTCCGTGTAGATGACGGCGACATCGAGGTTGCCGCTCTTCTTGATGCCGGCCTTGACACCGGCGGCCTTGAAGCCCTGCGGGAACGTGACGCCCGCCTCATTGTGGAATGCGTTGATCATATGGGATTCCTCCTAAATGTAAATGGTTTCGATTTCGTATGCGCCTCGCGATACTCAGGGGTACATCGGCACGAAGTCAAGGCCCGTCTTCTCGTCGAAGCCGCAGGCGATGTTGAAGTTCTGGACGGCCTGCCCCGCCGCGCCCTTGACGAGGTTGTCGATGGCGGAGAGCACGATCACGCGGTGCGTGCGCTCGTCGATGTGCCAGGCGATGTCGCAGAAGTTCGAGCCGCGGACTTCCTTCGTCGAGGGGTAGCCGCCGCGGCCGAGCAGCCGGATGAAGAACTCCTTGCTGTAGGCCTTCTCGAAGGCGGCGTCGACGAGCTCCGGCGTCACGCCCTCCTTGAGCGTCGCGTAGCACGTCGCGAGGATGCCGCGCGACATCGGCACGAGGTGCGGCGTGAAGTTGATAACCGTCGCCTCGCCCGAGAGATCCGTGACGGCCTGCTCAATCTCCGGCGTGTGGCGGTGATGCGCGACATTGTAGGCGCGGAAATTGTCGTAGAGCTCCGGGAAGTGGTTGGCCTGCTTCGGCGAGCGGCCCGCGCCCGAGACGCCTGACTTCGCGTCGACGATGATCGTATTGACATCGATGAGATGCGCGCGCGCGAGCGGCGCGAGCGCGAGGATGCTGGCCGTCGTGAAGCAGCCGGCGTTGCCGATGATCTTGGCATCGCGAATCTCGTCGCGGTAGAGCTCGGCGAGGCCGTAGACGCGCTCGGCTTCAGGATCCGTGTGCGGCACGTGGTACCACGCCTCGTAGACACTCGTATCGCGGAAGCGGTAGTCAGCGCCGAGATCGATGATGCGCACCGGCAGGTCCCGGAGCGCGCGGCCGACCTTCATCGCATGGCCGTGCGGCAGGCCGATGAAGACGAAATCGCTGTCCTTGCCGATGGCCTCGATGTCCTTCATGCTCTCGAGCACCATGTCGTAGCAGCCTCGCAGGTGCGGGTAGAGATCCGCGATCTTCTCGCCCGTGTGGCTCTCGGATGTGATGTGCACGACTTCTGCCTGCGGATGATTGTAGAGGATGCGCAGGAGCTCCGCTCCCGCGTATCCCGTTGCTCCCAGGACACTGACTTTCATACTAGTTCCTCCTCCGGGGCTCGGCCCCTTGAATTGATGTTTATAATTATACATCTATGCTGTATAATATTGCAAGCCTTTTCTTTACAATTTTACAGATTTTTTTGCGATCCCTCTCATCGCATTTGGCGATGCGGTTGCTGACGAAATAAACCGTGCGTGTTATAATGAGGACAAAGGAGTGTTTATTTCATGGCAACAAGACGACGGCGGTCACCGAAACGGCTGATCCGCTTTCTTTTTTTCCTCTTGATCCTGTTCCTCGCCGCCTTCTTCGTATCGGGCGGGCTGGCCGTCTTCTCCGCAAAGACGTGGCAGAGCGCAGGCGGCTTCCTGCCGCGGCCGACGCAGAGCGTGCCCGCCAACGAGATGACGGACGAGGTGCACCATCCGGGCTTTTCCGACCGGCTGAGCCGCGTCATCTTCCTGCGACGCGCCGTCGAGAGCCGCGTCAACGTGCGCGACCCGCACTACGTCAAGCTGCAGGACACGCCCGACTCCCTGCAGCAGGCCATCGTCGCCGTCGAGGACCGGCGCTTCTACAGCCACCACGGCTTCGACTTCGAGGGCATCGCACGCGCCACCCTCGTCAACCTGCAGTCCGGCGAGATTGAGGAGGGCGCGAGCACCATCACGCAGCAGCTCGTCAAGAATCTCTTCCTCTCGCACGAGCAGTCCTTCGGCCGCAAGGCCGAGGAGTTCGTGCTGGCGCTCGACATGGAGTGGAACTACTCGAAGGACGAGATCCTCGAGATGTACCTCAACACCATCTACTACGGCTCGAACTACTACGGCATCGGCGCCGCCTCCGAGGGCTACTTCGGCAAGCGGCCGCGCGATCTCGCCCTGCCCGAATCGGCCATGCTCGCCGGCCTGCCGAACGCCCCCTCGCTCTACTCTCCCTACGTCGACTTCATGATGGCCAAGAAGCGCCAGTTCATCGTCCTCGACGCGATGGTCAGCTGCGGCTACATCGACAAGACGATGGCCGAAGACGCCAAGATCAAGCCGCTCTACCTCGCACACTGAGCCCATCCCACCGACAACCCGTCGGCCAATCAAAAAAGACAAGGCATTGTGCCTTGTCTTTTTTATGCATCATTTCTTTTTGCTGTTTTCCTTCTGCTGCTCGACAGCGGAGCGCTCGAAGTGCTTGTAGAACTGCTCTGCCATGTTCGTGTAGGTGGCAACCGTGTCGCCTTCGCTGCGGTTGGCCTGGATCTGGTAGGTGTAGAGAAGCTCGTTCGTGCCGGCCTTGTAGACGTCGAAGAAGAACGTCGTGCGGCTGTCATTGGCGACCGTCAGGATGACGTAGGCATCCGCGTAATTAGCGACATACTGCTTGAAGTCCTTGGCAGCCGTGCGGCGGTCGAGCGCCTTGATGTCGATGTTCTGGTCCGCCTTGATGTTCTGTGCGACCGTGTCATACGAGATGACGTAGCAGCGCGCCACGCGGCTCGACTCATAGACGATCTGCGTGAGCATGTCCTTGTTCGGGGATTTCGGGTCAACCTGCATGTAGAGCGGCGAGCCGATGGCCAGACGGTGGATGGCCGTGAGGTCGGCCCCCTCCTGAACCGTGACCTTGTCGGCATTTGCAAAAGCAACCTGCGTGCCGAGCACGACCATGCAGGCGATGAGCAGCATCTGGATGATTTTCTTCATATAATAATCTCTCCTTACACTATATTTTGCGAATCATCTCGCATTGTTATTCTCATTTTACACTGCCTGGCAAAGATACGCAAGGAAAAAAGCACAGACCCGCCATCAGGCTGGTCTGCAGCAGGCGAAGTCCGCAGCGGGCGGAGAGGACTGCCCAACGGCAAGATTCACCGCCAGCGGAGAGGGCTGACCATTAGCGGAGCTTTGGCCGCCTGCGTCAAGAACGCAGGTTTTGCCGACCAAGCCCCTTGCCGGGAAGCGCCGTTCAAGCGAAGCGCGTTTCGCTCCCCGGCAAGGATGTATTCCAGGGCAAAACATGCGTTTAGCAGCCGGTCATGCGCAGCGTTGGGCAGTCTCTCTGCGGCCAGACTGAATCCGCCGTCAGCAGGAGAGGGCTGACCATAAGCAGAGCTTTGGCCGCCTGCGTCAAGAACGCATTTTTTTGCCGACCAAGCCCCTTGCCGGGAAGCGTCGTTCAAGCGAAGCGCGTTTCGCTCCCCGGCAGGGATGTATTCCAGGGCAAAACATGCGTTTAGCAGCCGGCCATGCGGAGCGTTGGGCAGCCCTCTCCTGCGGCCCGGCTAACCCCTCTCCTGCCCCTCAGTCGGGATAGACGCGCTTCTCGATGGCCTTGGCCGTCGGCGTGACGGCGAGGCCCGCCTCGCTCGTCTCGCGCAGCGACTTCGGCAGGAGATGGCCGACCTCGTTCATCGCGGCAATGACCTCATCGACAGGGATGACCGACCGGATGCCCGCCATCGTCATATCAGCCGCCATCATGGCGACGACCGTCGCGAAGCCGTTGCGCTTGACGCACGGCACCTCGACAAGGCCGGCGACGGGATCGCAGACGAGCCCCATGAGATTCTTGATGGCGAGCGCCGTGCCATTGCCGATCATCGCCGGCGTGCCGCCCGCGAGCTCGACGAGCGCTGCCGCCGCCATGCCAGCCGCCGTGCCGCACTCCGCCTGGCAGCCGCCCGCCGCGCCGGCAATCGAGGCATTCTGGTCGACGACCATGCCGATCCCCGCCGCCGTCAGCAGCGCCAGCACGATGTCGCCGTCAGCGAGACGGCGCTGCTTTTTCGCCGCGTAGAGCGCCGCCGGCACGATGCCGCACGAGCCCGCCGTCGGACATGCGACAATGCGCCCCATGACCGCGTTGACCTCACTGATGCCCACCGCACAGGCCGCCGCCTCGATGGCCGCCTCCCCCATGTACCCGCTCGTGCGGTACGCGTAGAGCTTCTTCGCGTCGCCGCCCGTCATGCCGCTGACCGACCGCTCCGTATTCTGGATGCCGCGCACGATCGACTCCTGCATGACCTGCCAGTTCTTCAGCATCGCCTGCAGGACCTCGCCGCGCGAGCGCTCCCTGTCGTGCATCTCGCGCGCGAGCACGATCTCGTGGACCGGCACATGCTGCGCTTCGGCGAGCGCCACGAGCTCCGCGACCGTATTGAAATTCACCTGTATCATCTCGTACTCCTTTCGCTAGATGGCCGGAATGGCAAAGGCCGTCTCGACCTCGTAGACCGCGCAGCACTCCGCGACGACATCGCCGGAGAGCGGCTCGTCGAGCTCGAGGATCATCATGGCCATCTCGCCGCGGCTCTGGCGCGAGACGCGCATGAAAGCGATGTTGTACTCGTAGCGCGCGAGGATCTGCGTGACCTTCGTGATGATGCCGGGCTTGTCGTGGTGGATCGTGATGAGCGCCGGGTAGATGCCCGTGAGCTCGACCTCGTAGCCGTCGATGTTCGTGATGCGGACGTTGCCGCCGCCCACAGACGCGCCGCGCACGCGCACCGTGCGCCCCGAAGCCCCCGTCAGGTGGATGACCGCCGTATTCGGATGCGCCTGCTCCAGATTGACCTTCTGGAACGAGAAGACGAGCCCCTGCTCCTCGGCGATGGCCAGCGCCTCGCGGATGCGCTCGTCGTCGGGCGCAAAGCCCAGGATGCCCGCGATCAGCGCCTTGTCCGTGCCGTGGCCGCGGTACGTCTGCGCGAACGACCCGTGCAGGTTGATGTCCGCGCGTACGGCCGGCTCGCCGAGGACCTTGCGGGCCATGAGGCCGAGCCGCACCGCACCCGCCGTGTGCGAGCTCGACGGGCCGATCATGACCGGCCCGACTATGTCAAATACACCGTGCATATGCTCTCTCTTTCTCTGCTTCATGCAGATACATACAGAAATATAGAAATACAGAAAGCCTTCAAGACCTCGACTGCATCGTCTCGGGTTCTTGAAGGCTTTTCGTCTAAAATCAGCGGCTATTGCCAGCTCACTTGATCAGGCCGTGGTTGCGCAGGGCCGTCTCAAGCTGCTTCTCGTGCTCCGGCTCCATCTCCGAGAGCGGCATGCGCAGCGGACCGGCTGCATAGCCGAGCTTGCGCATCGCGACCTTGACAGGGATCGGGTTGACCTCGCAGAAGAGCGCGTCGATGAGGTCAGCATAGGCAATCTGCATCTTGCCGGCTTCCTCGGCCTTGCCGTCGAAGTAGAGCTGGCACATGTCGTGCGTCTCCTTCGGCGCGACATTCGAGAGGACGGAGATGACGCCCTTGCCGCCGAGCGAGAGGATCGGGACGATCTGGTCGTCGTTGCCCGAGTAGACATCGAGGCTGTCGCCGCAGGCAGCGCGCAGGCGCAGGATCTTCGAGAGGTCGCCGTTGGCCTCCTTGACTGCGACGATATTCGGGATCTTGGCGAGCTCGACGTACGTCGGGATCTGGATGCCGACACCCGTGCGCGACGGCACATCGTAGAGGACAATCGGGATGTTGATGCTCTCCGCGATGGCCTTGTAGTGCGCGATCAGGCCCTTCTGCGTGCACTTGTTGTAGTACGGCGTGACGACGAGCACGGCATCCGCGCCGACGCTTTCCGCGTACTTCGAGAGCTCGATGGCGTAAGACGTCTCGTTCGAGCCCGTGCCGGCGATGACCGGGATGCGGCCCTTGACCGTGTCGACGGCGCACTTGATGGCCGCTCTGTGCTCCTCGTCCGTCATCGTGGCCGACTCACCGCTCGTGCCCGTGATGACGATGGCATCCGTACCGCCCTTGATCTGGTCCTCGATGATGCGGCTGAGTTCTTCGAAGTTGACACCATCCTCCGTGAACGGCGTGATGATGGCGACACCTGCACCTTTGAAAATTGTCTTCTTCATCCAGAAAGCCTCCCATACTCCTGTCCTGCTATGCCGCCCGCGGCAGCAGGACATCGACTCATATTATGATATCTCCTTCATTATCCCATGTCCACAGAGGAAAGTCAACGCCTTCTCCAGAGGACAAATGTCGCATCTCAGAGCGCCGGCTTGATGGAGCCGAAGGCGTCCTTCGCCGCGGCGATCTTCTCGTCGTTGCCGAAGACGCAGAGGACGTTCTCCTTCATGCAGTCCGCGATGAGCGGGGCGAGTGCGCGGATGTCCTCCTGGCGCGTCGCGAGGATCTCCGCGCGGCGCTGCTGGCGGTCCGCCTCCGTGATGCCGCGCAGATAGCACGTCGCGGCCGCATCGCCCTTCATCATCGGCGTCAGCGGCGTGTCGACGCCGCTCATCGTGCCGATGATGAACTTGTCCATCTCGCGCTCCGATGCCGTAAAGTGCGCCGCATAGTCGGCCGTGCCGTCAAAGACGGCGAGCGTCTCGCGGAGGTTCGGGTCGCGGTAGGAGCCGAAGTACATGAAGCCGTTGCGGTTGAAGCCCGTGAAGGCGCCGTAGGCACCGCCCTGCACGCGGATCTTCGTCCAGAAGTAGTCGTAGCGCAAAAGCGTCTCTAAAACGGCCATGCTGCCCGTGTAGCGGTAGCCGAGGCGCAGGAAGTTCGCGCCCTTGCCGACGTACTGCACGCGGCTCGAGGACGTCAGGCCCTCGTTCTCCGGCTCGACCTTCCAGTCAAACGAAGCCGCCGGGAACACGTCCTGCGAGAAGCTCTGCTGCAGGGCGCCGAAGGCCTCGGCAAAGGCCGGGTACTCCTCTTCCCTGAGCGTGACGCTGACGATGAGGCCGTTGCGGTTGAAGAGCTTCGGCAGCAGCGTCTTGAACACCTGCTGCATCTTGGCGAGACTTCCCGCAAAGTCCGCCTCAAACGCCTTGAGGAACGGATAGAACGGCAGGCCGCCCTCGTCGGCGTAGCGGCCCGCGCGCGAGAGGTAGGCCGCGAGGCGCGAGACGATGATCTGGTTGGCGGCGCGCTGCAGATTGAGCTCGATGGACGTCTCCTCCTGCTCGACGAGCTCGCGGATGCGCTTCTCATCCGTAAAGCGGCTCTCGGTCAGGATCTCCTGCAGGAGCGCCATGAGCTCCGGCAATCTCTTGACGAGCGCCTTCGCGCGGACGCGCAGCTTCGGGAGCAGCGAGTCTGGCTCGCCGTTTCGCGTGTAGACGACGACATCCGACGCGATGCCGCCCGTGTGCAGGTTGCGCAGGTTCGCGAGCTCCGCGTACGTGTGCTTCTCCGTATCGACCATGCCGAGGAGCTCACTCAAGAGATAGAGGTACGGCAGCTCCTCCTGCGTCACGGCGCTCGCGTCGAAGTAGAGATTGAGGTAGGCGATGCCGTTCGTGTGGACATCGCTGAAGAGCACCTTCGTGCCGCCAAGATTGCGGACCTCGAGCGGCAGCGGGTACGACTCCTTGCGGATGTCTGAGAGCTTCAGCACCGGGATCGTGTGCAGGGCCTCCTCCGTCTCCGGGCTCTGCTGGCGCTCCTTGAGCGCCTGCGTCGCCGCGATCGTCGCCTCGATCTCCGCGTCGCTCATCGCCGCCTTCTTCGCGGCGAGCTTCTCCTGCTGCTCCTTCTCGCGGCGCGCGGCCATCTGCGTGTCCGGCACCATCGCGAGCAGGCTGCGGTGCGGGTTCGCGAGGAAGTACGTCTCGACGAGCGACTCGAAGTAGCGCCCCGAGAGCCCGTCCTTCATCTCTTGCAGCAGGTCCTCATAGCGCAGGTACGTCTCGGGAGCGCCGCCGTAGAGCCAGCTCTTCATGATGCGGATGCCGTAGATGAGCCCCTTCGGCGCCGAGCCGAAGTCGGCTTCGCGCAGGCGGAACTCCATAAGGTTGATGGACGCCTCGAGCAGCTCGCGGTCGATGCCGTTCTCGGCGAGCTGCTGGAGCTTCGTCATCGTCAGGTGGTAAAACTTGTCGAGGCGCTCCGGCTCTGCGTTGTTGACGATGATGCTGAAGAACGGCTGCAGCATGTCCGTCTCGAAGATGGAGTCGACGTCGCGGCCGAGCTTCGCGTCGATGAGCGCCTTGCGCAGCGGTGCGGCCGGCGTGCGCAGGAGCGCGTGCTCGAGGATCTCGAGGCCCATCATCGCCTTGTGGTCGAGCGACTGGCCCGTCGTCCAGCTCAGCGCGAGGAACGTCTTCTCATCGGTCCCCTCCTCTTCGCTGACGGGATACGGCACCGTCTCGCGCTTGAGGTGCGAGAACGCCGGCTGCAGGTCGATCTTCGACGGCACGGGGATGCGGTCGAAGTGCGAGAGGTATTCCTCGTCGAGGTAGCGCAGCTTCTCCTCGATGTCCATCGCGCCGTAGAGGTAGATGTAGCTGTTCGACGGGTGGTAGTACTTCGCGTGGAAGGCGATGAACTTCTCCTGCGTGAGGTCCGGGATGGCCTCCGGGTCGCCGCCCGACTCGTGGCCGTACGTCGTCTCCGGGTAGAGCGCGTGCATGATGCGGCTCTCGAGCAGGTCATCCGGCGAGGACAGCGCGCCCTTCATCTCGTTGTAGACGACGCCGCTGTAGGCGAGCGGGTCTTCCTTCTTCTCGATCTCGTAGTGCCAGCCCTCCTGCATGAGCACCTGCGGGTTCTCGCGCATGTCCGGGTAGAAGACAGCGTCGAGGTAGACGTCCATGAGGTTCTGGAAGTCCTTGTCGTTGCGGCTGGCCACCGGGTACATCGTCTTGTCGGGGTACGTCATCGCATTGAGGAAGGTATTGAGGGAGCCCTTGACGAGCTCGACGAACGGCTCCTTGAGCGGGTACTTGCGCGAGCCGCAGAGCGTCGAGTGCTCGACGATGTGCGCGACGCCCGTGTCGTCGACAGGCGGCGTGCGGAACGAGATGGAAAAGACCTTGTTGTCATCGTCGTTGGCGAGGAAGAAGAGGCGCGCGCCGCTCTTCTCGTGCTCGAACGTGTAGGCCGTCGAGTCAACTTCGGGGATGTACGCTTTATGTTTCAGGCAAAAGCCGTGGATTCTGTCGTTTACTTCCATAAAAATAAATGCTTCCTTTCGTTCTGTCGGATTTATTCTCTGTCACTGTATCGTCTCGAGCAGCTTTCGCTGCAGGAGATGGAGGTTGTTGTTGGAGGTCATGATGATGGATGCCGACTTCGGCGCGGCATTCTTGGCCTTCTCGGTGCAGGCGTGCGAGACGGCATTCGTGTTGATGATGACGTAGTCGGCCTGCGCGAGCGCGGAGCGATCGAAGTTCTTCTCGCTGCCGAGGAAGTGCATCGTCGGGAAGACTTCTGCGGCCTTCTTCTGCCACTTCTCCGTGCCACCGACGACGTAGATGCGGAAGGAATCGAAGAACTCCTGTTCCTCCCGCGTCCGGGCCGGTTCGGCTGGGGAATCTTCTACTGGGACGCCTGCCGCATCGGCAGGCGGATGACACGGTGCAGGCGGCTCATCCCCTGCGTGTACTCCTGCCGGATCGGCAGGAGGCTCATACAATGCGAGCCTCTTCCGCAACTGCCGGTTCTCCTCGCGCAGGGCGTCGAGCTCGTCCCGCTGCTTGATGCGCGCGACAATCGCGTCCTCGATCTCCCGGCGGCAGTCGGCGAGCTTTGCCGCCTGCTCCTCTAGCTTCGCCTGCAAAGCGGCAACCTCCTGCTCGAGTGCCGCCTTCTCGGTGAAGACATTGCGCGTCTTCTTCTCTCTGCTGTTTGCCATACCAACACACTCCGCTCCAAACCATACGTATACACTATTATAGCACAGATCCGTTTTCTTTCTCAATGTCGGACAGCCGCGGGCCACCATTTCCTTTTGGGCATCTTTCCTGTATAATAGGAAGAAACGAAAGAAAAGGAGGGATTCTCATGCCGATTGAGATCCTGCAGGGACTCGCCATCCCGTTCCTCGGCACGACGCTCGGCGCGGCCTGTGTCTTTTTGCTGCGCGGGGAGCTCGACCACCGCATCCAGAAGGCGTTCACGGGCTTTGCGGCGGGCATCATGGTCGCGGCTTCGGTCTGGAGTCTCCTGATCCCCTCGATGGAAGAGAGCAGCGCGCTCGGCGCCTACGCCTCGCTGCCGGCCGTCGCGGGCTTCTGGGCTGGCACGCTCTTCTTGCTGCTGCTCGACCACATCATCCCGCACCTCCACCTGAACAGCGAGGAGGCCGAGGGCCCGAAGAGCGCGCTCTCGAAGAACCTCAAGCTCGTGCTCGCGGTGACGCTGCACAACATCCCGGAGGGCATGGCGGTCGGCGTCGTGCTGGCGGGCTGGCTCACGGGCGGCGCGGACCTCTCGCTCGGCGCGGCGCTCGCGTTGTCGCTCGGCATCGCGATCCAGAACTTCCCGGAGGGGGCGATCATCTCGCTGCCGCTCGCGGCGAACGGTGAGGGGCGCGCGAAGGCGTTCGTGCTCGGCACGCTGTCGGGCGTCGTGGAGCCGATCGGCGGGGCGCTGACGATCGTCGCGGCAAGCGTCGTCGTGCCGGTGCTGCCGTACCTGCTGGCGTTCGCGGCGGGCGCGATGCTCTACGTCGTCGTGGAGGAGCTCATCCCGGAGATGAGTGCGGGCCATCACTCGAATATCGGGGTGGTCGCGTTTTCGGTCGGGTTCACGCTGATGATGGCGCTCGATACGATTCTCGGATAAAAAAAGACTGTCACGCTATGGTGGCAGTCTTTTTCATTTCCTTTATGCCTTTATGCGGTTCATGGGATCATGCGTCGCCGATGATGCGGACTTCGGGGTGGAGCATGACGCCGTGTTTCTCGTAGACGCGCTGCTGGACTTCGTGGATGAGGCCGCGGACGTCGGCGGCGGTGGCGTTGCCGGTGGCGTTGACGACGAAGCCGGCGTGCTTGGTGGAAACCTGGGCGCCGCCGACCTGGAGGCCTTTGAGGCCGGTCTCCTGGATCAGGGTGCCGGCGAAGTAGCCTTTGGGGCGCTTGAAGGTGCTGCCGGCGCTGGGCATCTCGAGGGGCTGCTTGCTCTCGCGGCGCTGGGTGAAGTCGTCCATCTTGGCGCGGATAGCGCTGCTGTCGCCGGGCTCGAGGCAGAGCTCGACTTCGACGATGGCCTCGCCATTGTCCTGGAAGCGGCTGTGGCGGTAGCCGAGGTCGAGTTCGTCGCGGCTGTAGGTGTGGATGTTCCCCTCGCGGTCGACGGTGCGCACGGTGTCGGCGACGTTCTTCATCTCGCCGTCGTAGGCGCCGGCGTTCATGAAGATGGCGCCGCCGATGCTGCCGGGGATGCCGCAGGCGAATTCGAGGCCGGTCAGGCTGCTCTGCGCGGCGGCTTCGGAGACGTCTTTGAGGAGGGCGCCGGCGCCGGCGATGATGCGCGTGCCCTCATGGCGGATCTTGGCCATCGGGCGCGCGAATTTCACGACGACGCCGCGGATGCCCTTGTCCTGCACGAGGACGTTGGAGCCGTTGCCGAGGATGGTCAGCGGCAGCTTGTACTCGTTGACGAGGGCGAGGACCTTCTCGGTCTCCTCCATGGAGGCGGGGAAGATCAGGCAGTCGGCGGGTCCGCCGATCTTGAAGGTCGTGTGGAGTTTCATCGGCTCATCGAGGCGGAAGCGGTTCGGCTCGATGAAGGCCTGGCATTTCTGGACAAAGCTTTTGTCAATCATCAGTCATCATTCCCATCTGTACTATGGTCTTCACTATGGTCTTCTCGTCGTCTTGACGCGCGGCGCGTCAGCGGTGGTCCATGCGGAGGCCGGGGCCGGCTTCTGCGAGGTTCTGGAAGTCCATCTGCCGCATGGCCTCGTAGGCCACGACGGCGACGGAGTTGGAGAGGTTCAGCGAGCGTGCCTCGGCGATCATCGGGATGCGCACGCAGTGATCCCAGTTCGCCTTGAGGATGGGCTCGGGGATGCCGGCCGATTCCTTGCCGAAGACGAGCATGTCGTCCATCGTGTACGAGACTTCCGTATAGGAGCGCGGTGCCTTCGTCGACAAAAAGTAGAAGTTGTGGCCGGCGTAGCGCTCCTGGACTTCCTCGAAGCTGTCATGGTAGTGGACCTTGACGAGCGGCCAGTAGTCGAGGCCGGCGCGCTTCAGGTGCTTGTCATCCGTCGAGAAGCCGAGCGGCCGCACGAGATGGAGCTCGATGCCCGTGCCGGCGCAGAGCCGCGCGATGTTTCCCGTGTTGCCCGGGATCTCTGGTTCAATCAATACGATATGCAATGGTTCTAACACCTCGGAATTGGAAGAAAACCCGCAGGAAGCGGAGTCTCATTGATTTCTTATAACTCATTCATTATAGCGAATCCCGAACGAAAATACAAGGTATCTCCCCCACGACAAAAAGAGAAGCAGCCTCGGCTGCTTCTCCTGTAGAGTCGCTGATGGGATTACTTGAGCACAGCGCCCGTGCTGGCGGACGTCGTGAGCTTGGCGTAGCGGGAGAGATAGCCCGTCTTGATCTTCGGCTCGGGCTTCTTCCAGTTCGCCTTGCGCTTGGCGAGCTCTTCGTCGCTGACGGCGAGCGAGAGGCTGCGGTTCGGGATGTCGATGGTGATCTCGTCGCCGTCCTCGATGAGGGCGATCGGGCCGCCTTCCATGGCCTCCGGCGAGATGTGGCCGACGCAGGCACCCTGGCTGGCGCCGCTGAAGCGGCCATCGGTGATCAGGCCGACCTTGAGGCCGCGGCCCGTGATGACAGCCGTCGGGTTGAGCATCTCCTGCATGCCCGGGCCGCCCTTCGGGCCCTCGTAGCGGATGACGACGACATCGCCGTCGTGGATGTCGCCGGCCATGATGGCGTCGCAGGCTTCCGTCTCGGAGTTGTAGCACTTCGCCTTGCCCGTGTAGGTCAGCATGTCCGGTGCGACGGCCGATGCCTTGACAACGGCGTAGTCCGGTGCGAGGTTGCCCTTGAGGATGGCGATGCCGCCCTCCTTGCGGTACGGGTCGTCGACGCTGTGGATGACCGTGCGGTCGAGGACTTCGGCGTTCTTGATGCGGTCGCCGACCGTGCCCGTGATCGTCAGGGCGTCGAGGTGGATGAGGTTCTTCTTCGCGAGCTCGTGCATGACAGCCGGGATGCCGCCGGCCTCGTTGAGGTCCGTCATGTGGTGCTTGCCGGCCGGGCTGAGCTTCGTGATGTACGGCGTGCGGCGCGAGATCTCGTCGAAGAGCGGCGCCGGCAGCTCGATGCCGGCCTCGTGCGCGATGGCCGTCAGGTGAAGGACGGTGTTCGAGGAGCCGCCGATGCCCATGTCGACCGTGATGGCGTTCTCGAAGGCCTCGCGCGTCATGATGTCGCGCGGGCGGATGTCCTTCTCGATGAGCTTCATGACGGCTTCACCGGCGCGCTTGGCGAGCAGGCGGCGTGCGCCCGTGTAGGCAGCCGGGATCGTGCCGTTGCCCGGCAGGCCCATGCCGAGGACCTCCGTCAGGGAGTTCATCGTGTTGGCCGTGAAGAGGCCGGCGCAGGAGCCGCAGCCCGGGCAGCACTTCGACTCGAGGTCTGCCATCTCAGCGGCGTCCATCTGGCCGGCGGCGAACTTGCCGGCTGCCTCGAAGGCCTGGCTGACGCTGACATCGTGGCCGTGGAAGCGGCCCGGCAGCATCGGGCCGCCCGAGACGACGACGGCCGGGATGTTGAGGCGGGCTGCCGCCATCAGCATGCCCGGGACGACCTTGTCGCAGTTCGGGATCAGGACGAGGCCGTCAAAGCCCGAGGCCATCGCGACAGCCTCGATGGAGTCCGCGATGAGCTCGCGGCTCGCGAGCGAGTACTTCATGCCCGTGTGGCCCATGGCGATGCCGTCGCAGACGCCGATGGCCGGAAACTCGATCGGCGTGCCGCCGGCTGCCGCGACGCCGAGCTTGGCCGCCTGCGCGATCTCGCGCAGGTGGATGTGGCCCGGGATGATCTCGTTGAAGGAATTGCAGATGCCGATCAGCGGCTTCTGGAGGTCCTCAGGGCCGTAGCCCATGGCATGGAATAAGGAACGGTGCGCACAGCGCGTGGCGCCTTTTTTGACAATATCACTTCTCATAAAGCAACTCTCCTATCTATTCTGTATCGCCTGCCTGCAATCTGTCTACACACAGCAGACAATCCGATGCAAAGATTCATGTGATACCTAGTTTACAACATTACGAATCAAAATTCAATGCCTTTTTGCGCTTTTATCCCCGCGGCGAACGGATGGCGCAGGCTACGCATCTCCGTGATGAGGTCGGCCCGCTCCAGCAGCAGCGGGCAGGCCGCGCGCCCCGTGCAGACGAGGTGCACTTCTGGCGGGCGTCGTTCGAGCAGCGCGCCGAGCTCCTCCTCCCTGATCAGGCCGAATCTGACGGCGTAATTGACCTCGTCGAGGATGACCATGTCCCAGCGGCCGCTCTGCAGCTCGTCCGCAGCCATCTGCAGGGCCGCCTCCGCCGCCTGCCGGTGCTCCTCCTTCGGCTTCTCGCCCTTTCTCGTGAAGCCGAGGCCGAGCGGCCGGAGCTCGATGCGGCCCTCGGCACGCGCGAGGACCTCGATGGCATGGCGCTCGCCCGTCTGCCAGCCGCCCTTGATGAACTGCAGGATGAGCACGCGCAGGCCGTCGCCCCAGGCGCGCACAGCGAGCCCCATGGCCGCCGTCGTCTTGCCCTTGCCATCCCCCGTGTGCACGATCAGCAGCCCGTGGCGCTCCATGCGCTCTTCCCGTCTCGCTTTCTCCATCTCCATGATTTTTTCTCCTGTTCTCTTGCAGAATGCCAGCAAAAAAGCCCACCGGACGTGATAATCCGGCAGGCTCAGACTCATTTAAACTTCGTGCGCAGCTCGACAAAGAAGGTCGTGCCCTGGCCGAGCTCGCTCTGGATCCAGATGCGGCCCTTGTGCAGGTGGACGATCTCCTGCGCGATGGCGAGGCCGAGGCCGTTGCCGCCCATCTCGCGCGAGCGCGCCTTGTCGACGCGGTAGAAGCGGTCGAAGACCTTCGCCTGGTCCTCCTTCGCGATGCCGATGCCCGTGTCGCTGACGGCAAAGCGCACCCTGCCCTTCTCCGTGCTCTCGTAGCGCACGGAGACGCGGCCGCCGTCCGGCGTGTACTTGACGGCGTTGTCGACGAGGATCAGCACGAGCTGGCGGATCTTCTGCTCGTCGGCCTGGATCTCGACCTTCGGCAAGTTCTCCGCCTGCAGGTCGATCTTCTTCTGCTCGGCGAGCGGCTGCATGAGGCGCGCCGTCTGCTCGATGAGCGCCGAGAGATTGAACTTCTGCGGCTTGAGCTTCAGCGCCTTGTTGTCGCTGCGCGCGACGACGAGCAGGTCGCTGACGAGCTTCGTCATCTTCTTGACCTCGTCGCGCACATCGTCGATGACCTGCCGCAGGAAAGGCGACTGGATCGACGGGTCGTTCTGCAAAAGCTCCGCCGAGGCCATGACGACGGCCAAGGGCGTCCGGAGCTCATGCGAGGCGTCCGCCGCGAACTGGCGCTGCTTCTCGTAGGCCTGCCGCAGCGGGATCATCGCCTTGCCCGAGAGGACGTGGCCGACGATCGTCGCGATGACCAGCGCGATGGCGCCGAGGAAGGCCAGCGCGTACGTCGCCTTCTCCATGCCGTTGTACATCGCCGTGACATCCTTGCCGACGTAGACCGTCTGCGTCGCATTGCCCTCATCGTCGCGGACCTGCTGGGCCGTCAGCATGATGCGCGCCTTGCGCGTGTTCTCCGAGCCGGGCTTCGAGAAGACCGTCACGCCGCCCGGCTCCACCTTCTCCTGCGCGATCGTGTCGAGGATGAAGGGTTCGATGCGGAACGAGGCGCGCGCGAAGTTCAAGAGGCGCCCCTCATTGTCGAAGACATAGAAGAACAGGCGGTCATTCGTGCTCTTATAGGCGATCGTATCGTCGAGCACGATCTCCGGGTGCTGGTTGAAGTACTCCTGCGCCTCCGCCACATTGCTCGCCGTGTCCATGAGCTCGCGCGCCTGCTCCGACGTGATCGACCACTCCATCGTCTTGTGCATCGCGAAGATCAGCACGACGAGAAAGATGATCATGACGATTGAGTAGAGCATCGTGAGCTTGCGGCGGCTGCTGCCAAAGATGTTCTGCGCCATCAGCTCTTGGCCTCCAGCTTGTAGCCGACGCCGCGGACCGTCTTGATGACCGTGCCGCCGTCGCCGAGGTCAAGCTTCTTGCGCAGGATCTTCATGTAGGAGTCGATGTTGTTCGAGCTGACGTCCGACTCGAGGCCCCAGATGCGGTCGAGGATGATGTCGCGCGGCACGACGATGCCGATGTTCTGCGCGAGCAGGTCGAAGATCTGGAACTCGCGCGGCGAGAGCTGGATGACCTTGTCCTTCTTCTTGAGGACCTTCGCCGTGCGGTTCAGCGTGAACTCGCCGACCTCGACGATATCCTGCTGGATTTTCTGCGTGCTGCGGCGGCCGAGCGCGCGCAGTCGCGCCATGAGCTCCGCGAACTCGAACGGCTTGACGAGGTAGTCGTCCGCCCCCGCGTCGAGCCCCGTCACGCGATCCTCGACCGAGTCGCGCGCCGTCAGCATCAGGATGGCCTTCTCATAGCCGTCCTTGCGCAGGCGGCTGCACGCCTCCACGCCCGTCTCCCCCGGCATCATCCAGTCGAGGATCAGGATGTCGTAGTCCGTGTACATCGCATACTCGTAGATATCACTGCCGTTCGTCACCCATTCGACCTGTATGTCGTTCTGCTCCAGCATGTACTGGATGAGCTTGCCCAGGCGCTTGTCGTCCTCTGCCAGCAAAACCCGCATCGTCACCACTCCTCAAAAATCAAATGCTTTCTATATATATACACGCCTTCCGTGAAAAAAGACTGAAGCCCGCCAGGATGCGGCAGGCTCCAGCCTCTTACTTCTCTGCCTGCACCGGCTCGCTCCACGGGCGGGCCAGGCCGTCCGGGAAGCGCTCCTCAAAGTCCGCGACAGGGACGGGCCGCGAGTAGTAGAACCCCTGGAAGATATCGCAGCCGATCTGCGTGAGATCGCGGACCTGCTGGCTCGTCTCGACCCCCTCGACGACCGTCGGCATGCCGAGTTCGCGCGCGAGCGCCACGATTGAGCGCAGGATGATGCGGCTGCGCTCCTGATGCTCCGTCTTGCGCAAGAACTCCATGTCGATCTTCAGGATGTCCGCCTGGATGTCCTTGAGGAAGCTCAGGCTCGAGTAGCCGCTGCCGAAATCATCGATGGCGATCGTGAAGCCGTACTCCTTGAGCCGCTGGATGAGAGCGATGGCCTCCTTCGGCTTGTCCATGAAGACCGTCTCCGTGATCTCGAGCTCGAGATGCTCCGGGTCGATCTTGTACTCCTCGACGAGATGCGTGAAGACCTCGTAGAGGTCGAGGTAGTAGATGTCCTTGACCGAGATGTTGACCGAGATCCTGTAGCTGCCGAAGACCGGGTCATCCTTCCATGACTTCAGTAGGCGGCAGGCCATCTCCCAGATGTGGTAGTCGAGCTGCCAGATCTTGCCGTGCTCCTCGAGGATTGGGATGAATACCGCGGGCGGGATCACGCGGCCGTCCTCGCAGACCCAGCGCGAGAGCGCCTCCGCGCCGATCACGTGCCGGTCCCCCGCCCCCACCTGCGCCTGCAGGTAGAGCTGGATCTCCCCGCGGCCCAGCGCATCCGAGAAGCGGCTCAGCACCGCGCGGTCGCGTATCTTGTCGGACATCATGTGATCCGAGTACCAGACAAAGCCGTTGCTCTCCTGCGTCTTCAAGACGCTCGCCGCCAAAAACGCGCGGTCGCAGAGCACCGAGATCGGCATGCGCCGGTCCGTGACGCGGCAGATGCCGATTGCGATCTGCAGGTCGAAGTGGATCGAGGTAAGCTCGTGCATGACCGTCTCGACCGTCTTGAGGTATTCCTCCGGCACGAAGTCCTCCGCCGGGATCAGCATGGCGAAGCGGTCCGCGCGGATGCGCCCGTAGGCCGTCCGCCGGTTCTGGCCGTAGCGCCGGCGCAGCATGCCGCCGACGCGCACCAGGAGCTCATTGCCCTTCGTCATGCCGTAGAGCCCGTTCAATAGCTTGAAGTCCCCGAAGTTCAGGCAGACCATGAGGTATTCCACATGCGGGTTGTCGTCCATGACGTGGCGCGCCTGCCGGTAGAAGCCGTACTTGTTGTAGATGCCCGTCAGGGCGTCGTGCATCGTGCCGAAGTGCTCCAGGTCGAGGTTCTTCTGGTCCTGCGTGCAGTCGCTGATGAGGAAGTACATGCCGACATCCATGCCCGTGCCGTCGTTGAGCGGGTAGCGGCAGATCTGCAGCGACCGCGGGCTCTCCTTCTCCCCGTACTGCTGCAGCCAGACCGTAGCCTCCGGGCTCGCGAGCGCATCCTCCTGGAACCAGTCCTTGAGGATGACCTCGAGCTTTGCCAGGCTGTCCGGGACATCGAAGAGGCGGAACGCCTCGCTGTTCGCATAGATGCAGTGCCCGCTCATATCAAACCAGACGACACCCGTCGGCAGGTTCTGCATGGCCATGCGCAGCGTCTCCTCAAACACCTTCCGGTCAAATCCCTTCTGCAGCATCGCGTGATGCCCGTCCTTCTTCATGCCCCGGCCCCTCTCTATGCGAATCAGCTCCATGACACAGGAAAACGTCGTGCCGTCCGCGAGCAGAAGCTCGATGGGGCGCGACGTGATGAAGTAGAGATCGCCGTCCTTGATCTCCGTCTTGTGCAGCTCCATGCCCGTCTTGAGTGCGCGCAGGCTCGTGCAGTTGCGGCAGCGGTTCGTGCTGCGCCAGACCGAATAACAGCCCTCGCCGTACTTGCACGAATGGTCCGCCCCGACCGAAAACGCGTGGCATTCCTCCGGGTCGACGAGCCGCACGATATCGTACCCCTTCGAGAGCCGCGCCATCTCTGCCTTCACCTCGCGTTCCGTGAATTGCAGCGTCATTTCCATCCCTCCTCGGCTCCAAGCCCCTGCAGTCGGAGCCGCCTTTTCTTCTCCCGTCACGTGCCCGCGCCAGAGCCACGGTAGACCTCCGCGCAGCACATCCGTAAACGATTTCCATTCATATTATAGCATTCGCCCTGCCAAAGTCAAAATCCTGCCGCGTCATGAAAATACGCCGTTTCGTCATGAACCTTCGCCGTTTCGAGACAAACGCCGTTCCGAGACAAAAAAACAGCCCGGAAGCGAGTTCCGGGCTGACATATGACAGGAAGCCGTCAGTTGCGGCCGAATTTGTCCTTGAGGATGACATCGTGCGAGCCGCCCTCGACAATGCTCGTGGCCGAGACGAGCGTGATCTTCGCCTTCTCGCGCAGCTCCGGCAGCGTCAGCGCGCCGCAGTTGCACATCGTCGAGCGGATCTTGGCCAGCGTGATGTTGACATTGTCCTTGAGCGGGCCGGCGTACGGGACATAGGAGTCAACGCCTTCCTCGAAGGAGAGCTTGCGCGCGCCGCCGAGGTCGTAGCGCTGCCAGTTGCGGGCGCGGTTCGAGCCTTCGCCCCAGTACTCCTTGTAGTACGTGCCGTTGACCTTGACCTTGTCCGTCGGGCTCTCGTCGAAGCGCGAGAAGTAGCGGCCGAGCATCAGGAAGTCGGCACCCATCGCGAGGGCCAGCGTCATGTGGTAGTCGTGGACGATACCGCCGTCGGAGCAGACCGGGATGTAGACGCCCGTCTCCTCGTAGTAGCGGTCGCGCTCGGCGCAGACATCGATGAGCGCCGTGGCCTGGCCGCGGCCGATGCCCTTCGTCTCGCGCGTGATGCAGATGGAGCCGCCGCCGATGCCGACCTTGATGAAGTCCGCACCCGCCTCAGCGAGGAAGCGGAAGCCCTCGGCGTCGACGACATTGCCCGCGCCGACCTTGACATCGCTGCCGAAGTGCTCGTGGATGTACTTGAGCGTGATGCGCTGCCACTCCGAGAAGCCTTCCGAGGAGTCGATGCAGAGCACATCCGCACCAGCCTTCAGGAGTGCCGGGACGCGCTCCGCGTAGTCGCGCGTGTTGATGCCGGCGCCGACGATGTAGCGCTTGTTCTCGTCGATGAGCTCGAGCTCATGCTCCTTGTTGTCCGTGTAGTCCTTGCGGAAGACCATGTAGCGCAGGCGCTGGTTCTTGTCGACGAGCGGCAGCATGTTGAGCTTGTTCTCCCAGATGAGGTCGTTCGCCTTCGTCAAAGACGTCGTGTCCGCATCCGCGTAGACGAGCTTCTCGAACGGCGTCATGAACGTCTCCGCCTTCGTGTCGAGGCTCATGCGCGAGATGCGGTAGTCGCGGCTCGTCACGATGCCGAGGAGCTTGCCCGTCGGCGTGCCGTCTTCCGTGACGGCCATCGTCGAATGGCCCGTCTTCTGCAGGAGATCCAGGATCTCGCCGAGCGTCGTCGTCGGCTTGATGTTGGAGTCACTGCTGACAAAACCGGATTTGTAGTTCTTGACGTGGGATACCATGGCAGCTTCTGCTTCAATGCTCTGCGAGCCGTAGATGAACGAGACACCGCCCTCTTTCGCGAGTGCGATTGCCATCTTGTCGTTCGAGACAGCCTGCATGATGGCAGACGTCATCGGGATGTTCATCGAGATCTTCGGTTCTTCACCTTTCTTGAACTTCACCAGCGGCGTCTTGAGAGAGACGTTATTCGGGATACACTTATCCGACGAATAACCTGGGACGAGAAGATACTCTCCAAACGTGTGTGATGGTTCCTTGAAATAGAATGCCAACGTAACCCCTTCTTTCTTGATACTATGAGACCTGCCTCAGATATATTGTTACCAGTCTACTACAAAGGATAACGGCTGTCAATCACTTTTCAGAACACGGCGTACAACAAACGAGGCAGGCCCATTGGACTGCGAGAATCTACGCCTTCATTATACCGCAAGAGCCCGGATTTTGCCATAACAAAATCCGGGCTCTTTCATCAGTACTGCCAGCGCGCCGTCGCCGTCGCAAAGACATTGCGGTCCGTGCGGTCCGTGTAGTCCGCATGGTCGATCTTCGCGAGGCCGAGCGAGCCGTCGAGGAAGAAGTGGTCCTGCAGCTTGAGGCGCCCCGTCAGCGCTGCCTCATAGACGTTCGGGTGGTTCATCGCACCGCGGTCCATCTGCGTGCGCATGAAGTACGCGCCGATCTGGTTCTCGCCCGGCAGGTAGTGGTTGACGCCGAGGTAGTACTTCTTGGCATTGTTGCCCATCGCATCGCCGATGATGTCATCGCTGTACGTCCAGCCGTTCTGGTACTTCTGGTGCTTGTACCAGAACGGGTTCGTCGAGGCGTACTCGAGCGTCATGTCCCACGAGCCATCGCGCGTCAGCTGCGGCAGGTACGTGCCGAAGCGGTAGCCGCGCTCCGTCGGCTGCAGGCCGCCCGCGTCCTCGCCGTAGACCTCGCCGTAGAACTGGACACCCGGCAGGCGCACGCGGAAGTCGCCGCCCGCGATATCATTCCAGCGGTCACCCTCCGCCTCCGAGTTGTGGCCCGTCACCCAGTGGCGCCAGTCCGACTTCGAGAGCGCATTGCCGTCGCCGCCGAGCATCGAGACGCGCATCAGGCCGAACGTAAAGGCATCCGACGGCGTGAAGTCCGCGCGCAGCCCCAGGAGGCCCGCATGGTCGTAGTCCGTGTGGCCCTTCGCCACGCGGTCCTCGCGGTCGCCCTCGAGCTGGCCGTAGAAGACGTGGTAGTTCTGCTTGCCGAGGAAGCGGAAGAAGCCGCGCACCGGCATGTCGTCCTCGAGATGCGCCTGGACCATCGTCATCGGCTTCATCGTGTCGTCGAGCACGAGCGTGCCCGTCTTGCCCTGGCCGTAGCGCAGCGCCTGGCGGCCCGCGAGGTACTCGACGATGCCCGTCTTCGTCTTGACGTAGCCCTCTTCGAGTTTGAGCTCCGCATCGTCATCGTCGTTCCAGCTCAGGCGCGGCGTCAGCGAGACAGCCGTCTTGTGGCCGATGTTGCCCGAGACCTCCGCCTTGGCGACCGCATTGAAGCCGTCCGCGTAGTCATAGCCCTTCGTGCCCTGGCCAAACGGCTGCCAATGTGCATTCGGCTGGACATCCTTCTTGCTCTCCCGGTACGACGCCTGGTCGCTGCCGTAGCTCGCGAGCTGCACCGAAGCCTCGCGCAGCGCGACATCCTCCTGGTCGCTCCGGCCCTTGAGCACCGCGATCTCCGCGCCAAAGGCCTGGCGCATCGAGGCGAGCTCATCCGCGAGGTAAGCAGGCATCGGCTTGCTCTTGGCGTTCTTCTCCGCCTGCAGCACCCACTTCGCCATCTGCATGCGGCTGTACGGGCGCGCGCCGTCCGGCAGTGCATCGATGTAGCCCATGCCGCTGAGCTTGTCGACATAGTCGTAATAGACGCTCCCCGTCGGCACATCCGCCGTCACAGCTTCCGCCCCGGCCAGTCCCGGCACCATGACCGATGCCGCAGCCGCCATCATACCGGCCAGCAAAGTCTTCTTCATCAGGATTCCCCCACTCACAATGATCATAGAAATTTTAAAACGTAAAATAAAATACATGAGAATTCTATCATGATTGCCCCGCCAAAAGCAAGTGCACCTGCTTTTCGGCAGAGGTTTCAGCGCATTTTGTTCTTGCGCCAGCTGCGGTAGCCGTAGACCGTGCCGAACGCGATGAAGGCCACCGCCACGAGTGCGAGCAGCTGTTCCCAAAATACTGCCATCCGTATCCCCCCTCCAAACCGTATCAACTTATCCATTATACCACATCGCGCGGCCGCCGTACAAAGTACGCCATTTGGAAAACGGACCAATCTGCGGAATTTTATCCAAAAATCAGCAGGAATTCCGCGACGGAGCGGCGAAGTGTTACAAATGGATAGTGGTGATAGACTATCCGATCCCTTTGGTGTGGCAGTTGATATCCTTTCACTTCCTCAACTGCCACAGCGGCTGACTCCCCCATTTGTCAGCCGCTTCTTTTTTTGCCCGCACGCGCGGCGGGAAGTTCTCTGTCAAGCCCCCCGCCTTTACGGATTGCGACAAAAGTAGTATAATAAAGAACTATTAAGAGCTTTAGTAAGTGTATTCTATTGGCAAATCGTTCGATTTGTCGTCAGAATCGCAAAATCGTGATATGTGTCCAGTGCCTAGGAGGTCTTTTTATTGAGTCGTAAAACAAGAACCGTGAGAACCCTGTTTGCCGCCGCGCTCCTCGCGTGCGCCGCAGCCAGCACCACTGCCGTCTCAGCCGCGCCAGCCGTCAAGCCGGCCGCCGTCACCGCACACGTCTCTTCGCATCGTGCTGAGGCTGCCCTGACGGACAGCGCCTCCGCCATGGTCAAGCACGACGCCGCCATGACCGCACCGGCCGCCATGCAGCGCCATCTGCCCACCGAGCCAGGCTACAGCAAGAATGCCGAGGTCGAAGCCAAGATCTCCCCGCTCTCGCCCGTGACGCCGACTTCGCCCATCACGCCCGCGATTGACCTGCCGTCCATCATCCCCTCGCAGCCCGCACCGGGCAGCAGCTCCACGGCTGACCCCTATGCCGTCCGCACCGACTTCGGCAAGAGCAACCTCCACAAGTGGAGCAGCGTCTACGGCATGGACACGCCGTGGGATGCAAACGATGTGACCGACACCGAGCACTTCAAGAGCTCGACCGTCGCTTTCCTCGACACGCTCAACACCCTCGCCCAGTCGGCCGGCGTCTCCTTCGTCCTCACGGGTGGCGCTGAATACGGTTACCACGCTCACGGCACCTACTCCCACGAGAACGGCTACAAAGTCGACATCTCCGACTCCGGCATCTACGCCGGCACGACGGCCTACCGCATCCTCCTCGAGGCCCTCACCCCCTTCAAGCATCACCTCTCCCACGAGTGGAACAACAACCACTACGACATCACGATCTATCCCGCCGACTACACCGGCTCCTACTCCGGCGCCGACCACGACAACTCCGGCGACGACGAATAAGACCACAAGCACGCCAAAAGACCGCATCCGGGCAGTTCCCTGCCGGATGCGGTCTTTTCCTTTCCTCGTGTCCACGGAGCGGCCATCAGTCATGCGGCAGCTCATCAAAGAGGCTGAGCTCATCCGCCGGCCCCGCCTCCTCCGGCGCCGCCAGGCCGCGCTCCGCCCGGTAACGCGCCTTGAGCTGTTCCGCGAGCTGCGGCAGATAGCGCAGCACCTCCGCCTCCGTCCGGAAGCAGTTGCCCGCCGCCGCATGCGCGAAGTCCGCAAACGTGCCGTGCCAGTTGCACCCGCGCACCGTATTGTCGTCCGCCATGTAGTAGTAATAGTCCGGCTCCACCGGCACGAAAGGCTCCATGCGGATCCGCGCCGCCCCGCTCAGGAGGTCCGCCAGGCATCCCTTGTCGAGCACAGCCGCCGCCCGGGCCGCCTCCAGCTCCTCCGCCGACAGCGTGCCGAGCAGGTCCGCCTGCACCGCCATCGCGTAGAGCCCGTCCTCCGCCAGGAAGAACAGCGCCTCCGCCACGCCCTCGACGGCAAACACCTCCCGCAGCTCCACGTGCAAGAGATCCGCCACCGCCTCCATGCAGCCGCGCCGCCCCATATCATTCCAGCAACCTTGCTTCTCCATCCCAGTCCCTCCACATCATCGCCATCCCCGCCGCCGGGCAGACACCAAAAAAGGCCCCGCAGAACCCCGCGAAGCCTCACATAGCAAGTGGTGCCGAAGACCGGACTTGAACCGGTACGTTGTTGCCAACGGCAGATTTTGAGTCTGCTGCGTCTGCCAATTCCGCCACTCCGGCAAAACGACACATCATGCATCGTTAACAGATAATAGTATACCAGACTCCCCGCCCCCTGTCAATCCCCCAAAGCCTTCTCCCCTGAAGAAAGGAGACCGCGCAGCGGTGGATGTGGTCCCTCAGCCCCGCCGCGCCCGCAAAGTACACGCCGCCCGCCGGAGTGACGGCCAGCAGCGGTTAAGGGCCGCAGATAAAGGCCGCTCGACGTAGCATTTGCGCAAGAGCTCGACGATACTATGGATATAATTGCCTCTGTAGATCTGCACACATCACAACTCCGCACTGGCAAAGTATGCAACAGTACGGCGCAGGCCATCTTCGAGGGAGACTTCCGGCTGCCAGTGGAGCGATGCTTTTGCCTTCTCGTTGGCGAGCATCGAGCGATAGATGTCGCCCTCGCGCGCGGCCTGATGCGCAGGATGCAGCTCCCGGCCGACGGCCTTGCCGAAGATCGTAACGAGGTCATTGAGGCTCGTCTCCGTCTGCGTGCTGAGGTTGTAGGCCGTGTTCGCGTGCTCCGTCGTCAGCGCGTGCACGATGCCGTTCGCGATGTCGCCCGCATAGATGAAGTCGCGCGTCTGGCCGCCGTCGCCGAAGATAATCAGCGGCTCGCCCTTCGCCACGCGCTTTGCGAAGATGCTGATGACGCCACCCTCGCCCTTGTCGCCCTGGCGCTCGCCGTAGACATTGGCAAAGCGCAGCACGACGTAGTCGAGGCCGTAGAGCGCCTGGTAAAGCGCGAGGTAGCGCTCGGCCACGACCTTCGTCAGCCCGTAGAACGACATCGGTGCCAGCGGCAGCTGCTCCTGCAGCGGCAGCACATCCTCTTCCACATCGCCGTAAGCCGCCGCCGTCGAGGCAAAGATCACGCGCTTCACCCCGCTCGCGCGCGCCGCCTCCAGCACATTGACCGTGCCGAGCACATTCTCGCTCGCATCGAAATGCGGGTCGCGGATCGACGCATCGACCATCGTCTGACCAGCCAGATGCACGATCGCATCAAAATGCCCCGCCGCGATGCGTTCCCGCGCCTCCGGCGCCCTGTCATCGAGCTCCCAGAAAGTGAAGCCCTCTTCCGGCAAATGCGCCCGCACCCCCGTCGACAGATTGTCCAGCACCGTGACCTCATGCCCGAGCGCCATCAACCGACGAACAAGATGCGAACCAATAAAACCAGCACCGCCAGTGACCAAAACCTTCATCCCAAATACCTATTTTCCCGACATATCGCACGGCTCAAAGCCTACTTTTAATAAAATTAACAACTCATTATAGCACAATACGCTCTGAAAGAAAAGCCTGCATATCCTCCCAATCTATAGTCAGACGGAATAGGATCACTTACCTTTATACTCCAAAATCTTATGTGTTACAACAAGACAACAGTCATGATACAGCGCGCTTTGTCAGCTCGCCCCAGAAGAACTGGAAGCTCGGCGATATATTGTGCTCGGGAACCATGTACTGACCAATCTGTTTTGCCCACTCGCTTTTCTTCTTACCCACTTCCATAAAGGTCGGGAAGTCTTTCTTGAATTGCTTGATGCCTTTGGGGTAGACAACATCAGCGAGTACCTCCCACGTGCCGCAAATGCTGTCCTGTTTATAATCCTTCATTTTCTGCATTTTTGCCGTTGGGTAAGCCTTTTGCAGGGCCTCTCTATCGCCCAAGAGCCAGGCCTCCACTTCTTCGATTGCGATGCAGAATACATGATCGACTGTGATATTATTATCAGCAGCGACCTTCTCTAATCTTGCTCGGAACGCAGTTGCATCATTATCATCATTGTCTAGAACGACAAAGACTGCTGCATCAGGCTGATACTGCAAAGTTTTGTCAAATGCACGTAGATAAGTACTCAGGTCATTCAGGAGTTTGCCCGTCTTCGTTTCTTTAACGGTATTCTTCTTTGTGAATCCCCCCAGCCCTTTGAACGAACGACTTTTATACTCAGCATCAGGATATCTTGCCTTGAACTTCTTCATCAAGACGTCAATGAGTACTCCGCTGGACATATCTTCAAGCAAAAAATAAACAAACATAGGTATATCCCTCTATCAAACAATCTGCACCTGTCATCTGCTATCAGCCAAAGTATTCACTGTACCAGAGATCGCCTACGGTCGCACCTTCACTGACGAGGTCTTTCACGAACTGATATTCTGAAGCTTTCTTGATCGTGGAGAAGCCGTCTTCTCCCTTGGAGAGTACCCATACCTGCTCGGGAGACAGTGCGTTGACGAAAAAGGGACTGTGTGTCGTCACAAACAATTGCTTTCCGTATCCCTTGCCAACGTTCAATTTCATCTCGAGAGCGAGCGTTGCCAAGTATTTATGATACAGGCCGTTCTCTGGCTCTTCTACAAAGATCAGCTGCCGCGGATTGCGCTCATGCAGCAGGAGATAGTATGCAAAGAGTTTCAGCGTGCCGTCTGACATGCGCTGTGAGTAGAAGGGCTCCTTGAAATCGTTCTGCCAGAATGCGAGTGCAATCTGGCCGTTTGGCATCTCGATAGGTTCAATCCTGCGGATGTTCGGTATCTTGGTCTGGATGTCGGCGAGGATCTTCTTGAATTCCACGGGATTCCTTCGGTACATGTACTGAGCGACGTTGTTGAGGTTGCTGCCATCGCGATTGAGATACGGGTCTGGCGACAAGGACTGGAGCTGGCGTGCGGCATCTGGCGTGAAGTAGCAGAGATACCAGCTGCGCAGAAAGTTCAGGAACTTCTCGATGCGCGTGTACTGCTTCATGGCTCCGAGCGTCACGATGCCGAGCTTGCGATTGTCCGCGAGCTCTACCTCCTGCTTCTCGCCCTCGGATTTACCGTCATCTTCCTGTCCGCCCTTCTTGCCTTCGAAAGCGTACCCCTTGCCGTTCAGCAAGTGCAGGAACGAGAGAGGTCTGCCATTGCGCTCTCCCGCCCGGCGCTGGCGCAGGCGTTCTTCTGCAACATAGGGACGGCCCATGCGGTCTTTGGCCACCGATAATTCGTAGGTGATGGGGCTGTCATTCTGCGTCTCTTTGTAGTAAATCTCAAAGTGGATCGGCCCTTCACTCCCCTGTGACAGCAGTTGTCGGATGCCGCCGCGATTCCGTGCGTCACAGGCGCGCTCTACTCCCTCCGCCAAACTGTCTGACAAAAAACCAAATGCATCTGCCAAGGTGCTCTTGCCATTTCCGCTAGGGCCGATAATCGCAGTCATATTGCTGAGCTCTGCGCCCGACTGATTGCTGAGAAGCTTGCCCAGCGAGATATCTTTTAAAGAGCCATAATTCTGTATCGCAATTCCTAATATTTTCCCCATCTCGAAATTCCTTTCTCTCCAGAAGGCCATTGCTCCGAAACTTTACAATATATTCACATTATAGCGCAAAAAGAAAAGTTCATCAACAGAGGCGACGACATCCGTCAGCAGACACCAGCACTCCTCCAAACAAAAAGCCTTCCCCGCGCACAGGGAAGGTGGACCGCGTCATTACCGATGAACAGATGGCAGCCGCCATGCTTGACCGGCTGGCCAACCACGGCCATCTCCTGATGGCCGGCGCCCGGAGCTACCGGATGGAACACGCCCTCATGCGGCAGGACGCAGTAGTGGAACCTGCTTCCTGACAAGACCTGCTGAAAGTGGGGATTTCCCCACGATGACGATGGGGAATTTCGATGATGAAAATGAGGAAAATTGCTTGACAGAAAACATCCCGACCTACAAGACCTTTGAAGGCTACGAGTACGGCCACATCCAGTTCCCGCTGCTGTTTAGCCTTGAAGAGCTGGAGAGCTGCCAATTCATCCGAGAGCACAAGAACCTCATCCTCTACGGCCCTGTCGGCACCGGCAAGACGCTGGCCATTGCTTTCTCCCCTAGAGAAGATGACGCACAGCGGTAGATGTGGTAGTCTTCTTGCTGATATCCCCCATTCCTGTTATACTATAGCAGAGGGAGATTCCTCCCTTAGAGCGAACACAGCATTTTGCTGTCATCTACGATGCAATTGATGGTCATCGGTAGTCGAGCCGCCTGGCTCCGGCATAAATCCAAGAAAGAAAGGGACGTGATGCCTCTGGTATCACGTGACGAATGCCTGCTTCTATGGAAGCGTTTTTCTCCTCGGAGGTCGCAATCCTCACGGTCTGCGGACTGGCTGCACTCTCAGTGCTAGTCTTTCTTGCCTTGATTGTATTGGCGTCCTTCGGGGTCATTGACGGAAAGTTCCTGCTGGAACTGCTCCGCATCATTCGCAAGTAACCCTTCGGCGTACGTCCACAAATGAAAAAGCCGTCCTGCCAGGGACGACTTCTTCGGGGATGTACGGTGGCCATCAGCGTCAGCACCGCTGTTTGTATGGCCGAAATTTTTCGTCTACAGATATGCCGAGCCGACCATCTTAGGTTCGCTCTTTTTATCTATGCAAAGCATACCATAAAAATAGAGAAAAGTCAATCGAAGCTCCCCCGCCGAGCCCATGGATTGCATTCACTCAGGCCACATTTCCCCGCCGAGCCCAAGGACCCCTTCCGCCTCGCAGAGCTACAGCATCATCGAGACTGCCAAGGCCAACGGCCTGAACCCGTTCCACTCAAGTACCTCTTCGAACACCTGCCGGATGCTGACATCCAGCGGCATCCCGAGCACCTCGACGACGTCCTGCCATAGAACGAGATCATCCAGAAAAACTGCAAATGAACCATCCAAGCTCCACTGCTCCGCAGCGGAGCTTTTTTGATATGTGCCTCAGCGACAACGAAAGGGTGAACTATCAAGGCGATGAATTATACACCAGGTGATTTAGCGCTTACCATACACCGGATGATTTAGCGCTTACTATTCAATAATACCTCTTGATTTCTTGGATCATATCTATTTCATCTTGATTCAAATCCAAGAGACTTCCAGCATACTGTGCACGGCCTGTTTTCAGATAAGACAGCCACCCACGCAACATATTATAATAGATATCATCTAGCATTGGCAGCGTCGCATATTTCCCGACATATACGCCTCCTGCAGTCCATAATCCTGACCTTACTGGATATACTTCAATATATTCAAATCTTCCCTCGATTATCTTTGCATATCCATCTTCGTCAATGACCAGTTGATTATCGACTCGGTCATCGGCATTTCTCATAGCTGATTCGATTTCTTTTTTTGTAAACAAATGCAATGGCTTTTTAGATCCGATAGGAAATATCGAAAAATACTTTCTATTCTTTCCAGAGTAAGTCAAACCGTTTTTATGCAATATTTTTTCAATTTTCTCATTGAGGACATCTGCTAAATCAATTGCATCATCCATATCAAAAAGGCAAAAACACTCATCATCATCAAAATTCAGTTTCTTTATATTTCCAGATTCTGTGAGATAATAGCCAGTTCCCCTAAGCTCTTGGAGTGCATCATCGAGGGAATGAATCGTAGAATATACCAAAGTAAAAAAGAATCTCCTACTCATAGGTGCCATAGATTTTTTTAATAATCTCTCAGGTAAGAGATTATTAAAGTTCCATTCCCTAAAATGATCTCTCAGGTAATGCTCACATTTTATAAAATCAGATATATCTCGTGTTGTATTAGCTCCCTCATCTTCTTTTTTCTCAAATGGATTATCATCAAATTCAGCCAATCTTAGAACTCTGATTCCATATATAGTCCTGTCCAAACCCTTCAAAATATAGGGCCTTAGGTTTTACAATATAGCATATGTCATCTGAAGATGCATATATTTTTATACAACCTTCTTCATCTGCCGGCTTTGCCAAAGAAAAATCCCATCCACCGTTACTGGACAACAACATATGATTATAGACTGAACTTCTTCCTATGACATTCAGGACGCCTACAATATCATGCACTTCTCTCCATGTAGCAGATCCAGGAGAAAATACTCCGAATAATTGCTTATTCAGGAAATTCCAATCACTCTCTTGTGACTTCTGGAAATCAGAATATACCTCTCGCCATCTAAGCAAGCGCTCTTTAAATTCTGTTATTGTTGGACGGCGAGTCGGATCATTATCAGTAGAATCTCTCAACAATTCTTCCAACTCTACTAAATGCTTATTTCTATACTTCGACCGATAGCTCAATCCATGACTTTGATCTAGATAATCATACGCCCCCTCAAACCCTTTATCATCATCTGCCAATAACATCCACATCGTCTTTGCTAAAGAATAGACATCTGCTTTCTTCGGATTCGCTTCTTTGGGGTTGCGCTTCATCTCGGGTGCAATGGTAAAGGTTGCACCAAGTCTCTCATTCGATTTAGTCAGATTCCCTTCATTTTCAGGAAAATCGACTAATCCAAAATCACCAAATACTGCTCTCCCATCGTAATAGTAAAGATTCGCTGGCTTGATATCACGATGACAGATATCCTTTGCATGAAGTTTCTCCAGTGTTCCTGCTAAAGAAATGACACATGAAACAATGCCTTCAATATCGATTCTATTATCAGAAATATATTCTATAATAGGCGTAGCAAGTGGCATGACATACCAACATTCATCTTTTGAAGAGGAAATAATAGGGATAACTCCTGGGATTTCTTTACACTTCTCCATAACGTCTATTTCGTTACGAAAACGAACTACTTTTTCAAATTTATCCCCTTTCCCCATCAACTTATCGAGTAAATATTTTAATGCATATTCCCCATGATCTTCTTTGCATTCAACACGATAAATTTTTGCATTTCCTCCCGAACCTAATATACGCCGAGATTTAGGGCGTTCGATTACAGTATATTTCTTTTCCCAACTTTTTCGATTCTCATCCATTAGGACATCTCCTCCAGAATCATGAGAAATACAGAGCTTATCAAACCGCTCTTCTTTGTCCATTATCCTTCATCTGCCATCTATCCCACGCCACAGCCAGCACCATCGTCAAGGCTACGATGACGACAACGCTGATCAGTCCGAGGGCGTCGCTCATCTGGTTCCCCATGATAAGGTAAAATATATTTCGCAAATTCAATTTCATAAAAAATAGACATAGTCTATTGCCGCTAGTACAATTAAGTTACCACACCAAATTCGTAAGGAGGCAATATACCATGTCTGGTAACATTATACAACTTAACGAGGATCTTATAAAGAATAATTTAAAGGATCTTGTACGCGACAGCGTAGAAGAAACACGGAATGCCCTGCTCGACCATGAGGCGGACGAGCTTGTCCGTGCTGGCAAGTATGAGGATAAGGTAAAATATATTTCGCAAATTCAATTTCATAAAAAATAGACATAGTCTATTGCCGCTAGTACAATTAAGTTACCACACAAAATTCGTAAGGAGGCAATAGACCATGTCTGGTAACATTATACAACTTAACGAGGATCTTATAAAGAATAATTTAAAGGATCTCGTACGTGACAGCGTAGAAGAAACGCTGAATGCCCTGCTCGACCACGAGGCGGACGAACTCGTCCGTGCTGGTAAGTATGAGCGAACGGGAGACCGTAAGGGCTACCGTTCCGGTCATTACGAGCGGAATTTCGGCACGACTTCCGGTGAAGTCAAGCTGCGCGTGCCCAAACTCAAGGGCATCCAGTTCGAGACGGCCATCATCGAACGCTACAAACGCCGTGAATGCTCGGTCGAGAATCGCGAGATACGCCGCCGTACAAGGGCCATTGGTGTAATCCATTACCGAGAATAAATATTTGTTCTATCATCAAAAAC
This sequence comes from Mitsuokella jalaludinii, assembly GCF_928722185.1. Lineage (NCBI taxonomy): Bacteria > Bacillati > Bacillota > Negativicutes > Selenomonadales > Selenomonadaceae > Mitsuokella > Mitsuokella jalaludinii. The sequence continues at coordinate 299,980 of NZ_CAKMXA010000001.1, read as the reverse complement.
ATCACCCCGTAAACTAAAACAAACAGATATATACATAGCAGAAAAAAAGCGACTCGACGAGTCGCTTATCCAATCATTTTGCGTATTCTAATACCTGTTTCTTGCTGTACATCTTCTCATAATAGTGCTGATAGTCACCATCGATGATATGCTGCCACCAATTCTTATGCTCAAGGTACCACTTGACTGTCTTCTTGATGCCATCCTCAAACTTCGTCTCCGGCTCCCAGCCGAGCTCTGTGTGGATCTTCGTCGGGTCGATGGCGTAGCGGCGGTCGTGGCCCTTGCGGTCGGTGACGTGCTCGATGAGGTCTTCGGACTTGCCGAGCTCCTTGAGGATGGTCTTGACGACGTCGATGTTGGCGCGCTCATTGTGACCGCCGATGTTGTAGACCTCGCCGACGCGGCCCTTCTGCAGGATGAGGTCGATGGCGCGGCAGTGATCCTCGACATAGAGCCAGTCGCGGACGTTCTTGCCATCGCCATAGACCGGCAGCTTCTTATCGGACAGCGCGTTGATGATCATCAGCGGGATAAGCTTCTCCGGAAAATGATACGGGCCGTAGTTGTTTGAGCAACGCGAGATCGTCGTTGGGATCTTGTAGGTGCGATGATACGCCATGACTAGGAGGTCCGCACCGGCCTTCGAAGCCGAATACGGGCTCGACGTCTTGAGGTTCGTCTCCTCCGTGAAGAACAGATCCGGGCGGTCGAGCGGCAGATCGCCGTAGACTTCGTCCGTCGAGACCTGATGGTAGCGGTCGATGCCGTACTTGCGGCAGGCATCGAGCAGCACGCTCGTGCCGATGACATTCGTCTGCAGGAAGATCTCCGGATTCTCGATGGAGCGGTCGACATGCGACTCCGCCGCAAAGTTGACGACAATGTCCGGCTTTTCCTGCTCAAAGATGCGGTAGACAGCCTGACGGTCCGCGATGTCCGCACGGATGAACTTGAAGTTCTTCTTCTCCATCGCCGCCTCGAGCGTCTCAAGATTGCCCGCATACGTCAGCTTGTCGACGCAGATGATGCGGTCAGCTGGATGCTTCTTGAGCATGTAGTAGACGAAGTTTGAGCCAATAAAGCCGGCACCACCGGTCACGATAATTGTCATAAAAATTCACTCCTTAAATTAATTTAAAGCAATTGAACCCCCATGTAAGTTTATTCATCAGATTCACACACGTCGTTCTGTCTGCCATTTATCCCACGCTACAGTCAACACCATTGTCAGGCCTACGATGATGGCGACACTAATCCACCCCAGCGCATCACTCATCTGATCTCCCAGCAACCGTCTGAGTACGATTGGCTCCCAATACTTTTCTTCTTTGGTATACACTGCTCTCCCAAAGCCATCTCCCTCTCATTACATAAACTATGAAATCATCAAAATAAGCAGAAAAATCTAGGAGAATGTCCCCTAGATTTTCTATATTAATTTACTTCTTCAAACTCAATACGATATCACAGATCCGATCGACATCCTCAGTCTGCAGATCCGCGTAGAGCGGCAGGGTCAGGACGTGGCGGCTCATGTGCAAGGCCACTGGTGTCTCGTTGACGTCGAACATGTTGTGGAAGCACTCAAAGGTATTCGTCAGCGGGTAGAAGTACTTGCGCGCGCCGATGTCGTGTGCGGCCAGGGTTTCCATGACCTCATTGCGCGTTGCCCCAAAGATCTTCTCGTCAAAGATCACAGGGAAATATGCATAGTTCGGCTTGACATCCTTCTGGATGGGATTGAGCTGCAGGCCGTCGACATCGCCGAGGCGCTCGCGGTAGCGGGCCACAGCCTTGCCGCGTTTCGCGATTTCCTCATCGACATGGCGCAAGTTGCAGATGCCCATCGCCGCGCAGAACTCATTCATCTTGGCATTGGCACCGACAGCATCCACCGTCTCCGGGCCGCGAATGCCGAAGTTCTTCAGTCCATAGAGCTTTTTGCCAAATTCCGCATCGCGGAAGCAAGCAGCGCCACCCTCAATCGAATGGAAGACCTTTGTCGCGTGGAAACTAAAGCAGGAAACATCACCAAAAGAAGCCGTGCTCTTACCCTTATACTTGACACCAAATGTATGCGCTGCATCATAGATGACCTTCAGCTCGTACTTGTTGGCAATCCGCTCGATCTCCTCGACATTGCAGACATTGCCATAGACATGCACCGGCATGATGGCACACGTGCGATCCGTGATCAGCGACTCGAGCTTATCCACGTCCATCGTGAAGTCCTGCGGATTGATATCACAGAAAACCGGCATCAGGCCATTGCGGACAATCGCATGTGTCGTCGAAGCAAACGTAAACGGCGTCGTAATGACCTCTCCCTGCAGATTCATCGCCTGCAGCGAGAGCTCCAACGCCATATGGCCATTCGTGAACAGATCGATGTTCTCCACACCAAGATACTCACGCAGACCTGCCTGCAGTTCCTTGTGCTTCACACCCATATTCGTCAGCCAGCGGCTGTCCCAAATGTCCTTAATTTCATTCACATACTCATCCATCGGCGGCATCGAAGACCGCGTAACTAAAATTTTTGACATAACAGTTCCTCCTAAATCAAATTTCATCTTGATATAAGCGATTTGCACTCATTTCTCGCTTGAAATCCTGCAACATAGAAATATAATCGTACTGAGAAGCATATCCTAGTTCTAATTTTGCAGGGGTGATATCCATGATATACTGAGGAGCATTTTCAATATCTGTCAATGACATTTTTACCTCGTTCCAATCACGAAAAGTCTTCATTTTGGGAACATTGAATCCATGTTCCTGTAGGAAGTGGCGGAATCTACCCTTGTTCTGCAGGATAGCAACCGACTCATATGGATTGTTACCAGGAAGATGCATTTTCTCAGCTACATAAGCAGCTGTAGCAACGCCAGGATCTGTTGCATAGGACATGATACCATCGATATGCAACTTTTGAGCCAACTCTAGAACAGCTTCTTTATCGATAATACTGACATTATGATACTCATCAGCGAATTGGTGTGCATAGTTATGCGGTAAATAATCGCACATAATGACATATACACCTAAATCATGCGCGGCTTTTATTGCTGGCAACAAGTAGCGCGAACCACCTAAGAGCAAAAGTTTTTTCTAATATCCTTAGTATTCATGATACCCTTTATCTCCCTTCCGGACTCAGTATCAGGTATGAAATACCTCCCCCGTCGCACTCTTACGCAAAACATGAGCAGGATTGCCAACCATGACTGAGTCACAGTCCACATCGTGCAATACCACAGCCCCCATACCAATGATGGCACGAGCGCCGATTGTCAGATTCTCGCGGACAACGGATCCCAGACCGAAATAGCATTCTTCTCCGATCTGGAGCTTTCCGCCTAAAGCAACGTTTGCAGAGAAAACCGAATTTGCACCGACATGGACATCATGTGGAATATGTACATACGGCTGGATTAACGTGTTTTCTCCTACAACAGCATCACTGGAAACCCTCGAGTAAGGAAGGATTGAAATTCCCCCCCCAGTGAACATTGCAGAAGGTGAGATGATGACAGACGGATCAATCAGGTTTGTCAATGATATACCTGCTTCGCGAAGAATCACTGCCATTTTTTTGCGGTTCTTCGGCGTACCATTGGCCACCAAAGCTTCTACAGGCTCATCCATCTGCTGTACTTCAGTCAGACGGTGAACGCGGCTCAGATAAAATTGACGCTCCTGACGAACATCATCGATAAAAAAAATATCCGTCCACCGGCGATCTTGTTCATTGACACGCAGGGCAACATCATATAATTGTTTGCCCAGACTGCCTGCACCATATATTGCTAATTGCATTCTTGCGCCTCCCTACGTAACTGTACTTGCTCAATAAACTCATGTTGAAACTCTGACTTTGACATGACATGAACATCCTTATACAAATATCGTTTCAAATCACTCAAGCCAAATTTACCCTTCGCCCTGAAACGATTGTTAATTTTTTCTCTATCTACTACCTTTGGATCATCATTAGGATTATTCCAGAAAGTCTCCTCCTGCACCTCCCCTTCTCCTATATCCCCCATATAATCTGTATCGATCTATATCAACCAATTCTTCGCGCGATAAGCGGCTTGATGACCTGGAATAAGTACAGTAGCGAATCGATGCGGAACAAGTACGACAAGGCAAGATAAGTCACCGCTCCGACGATAACCTGCAAAGCGATGACGAGTACCAAATGTATCGGCAGTTGCATCATGCCGACACCATATGCCGCAGCCCCTGCAATCACTGCCAGCACAATGCTTGGCAACAGGTCACGTAGCTGATGAAGATATCCATACCCCAGCAACTTGCGGTTCGGCCACGAGTTGATGATCTGGCCCAGCACGCCCGTCAAGAGCATGCCATAGGCCATGGCCATGACACTGTACTGCATCGTAAAGAGCAGGACACTAATTCCCACTACCTTCTTGATGATTTCCAGCTTCAGAAAGATGTCGCTGCGTCCCAGCGCGTTGATAGCATTGAGGTTCGCTGTATGGACGGGCCAGAACATGTAGTTGATGCAGAAGATGCACAGGAACGGCACGCACGGCAGCCACTTCTCTGTCAGCACGAGCGTCACGACATTCGTCGATGAAAACGCCAGGACCATCATCATCGGTGCCATAATGAATATACTCGTCTTGATGGCCCGCCGCGTCATATCCCGCACCCGCTCACGATGATCCTGCTCACTCGCCATTGTTGGGAGCAGAATGCTGTCAATCGAGGCGTTGATGTTGGTGACGATGACCTGTGGAAATTTTTGACCTTGATTGAAGAAAGCCAAGCTGGAAGGAGAATATATCTTACCTATGACCAACTGCCAAAGCTGATCATAAGCATTTGATATCAACATTGCTACCAACAATTTCGAACCAAAAGAAAACAATTCCTTCAAGCGAGAAAAGGAATACGAAAAAATAGGTCGCCAAGGAACAGTCCACCATAAAACAATTGTAGCAATCAATCCATTCGACAGCTGTTGAGCCACTAATGCCCACATACCAAAACCAGCATACGCCATGCTGATACCAATTACAGCAGAAAGAACAGACGCCGTTAATGTCGAATAAAAGAATCGCTTAAATATCATATGCTTAGAGACATATGACTGCTGTACATTACGCAACCCATTAATCAGCAAAACTAAGCTGAGTACACGTATCAACCCCACTAAATCTGGCATTGAATAAAAAATTGCAATCAAAGGAGCCAGCAGATACATTATTATATACAGGCCTACTGCAAGAAAGATATTTGTATAAAAGACAGTAGAAAAATCTAAGTCATCGGGATCTTTCTTTTGTATTAACGCCGTTCCCAAGCCACTATCTGCAAAAACTTGTAAGATAGAGATAAAGACCATACACAAAGCAATGATACCATAATCTGCTGGCATCAACAATCGTGCTAAGATGATTGAAACGATGAAGGAAATTAATTGTGATCCTGTTCGTTCCATAAATTTCCATATAAAATTAACAATTACCTGATTTGTTGAAATCATATATGCGTATTACTCCGGCTTACGACAAATGAAAACATTTCTTACAGAGATTAATAAAACTTATAGTGTTCTCAAGATTAGATGATAACATCCGATCAATCCTGTCAGCAACTTTCTCCTGTGTTTGAATAGCATACTCTATCTCTTCACGATTTTCGCCATAAGCTACTCCGCAACTATGATCATCTTTTTTTAAATAATCTTTTCTGGTTTTTCCAGGTTCGGGGACGACAATAGAATGGCAACCACATAGTGCTGCGATTGATGCATAAAAAGTCTGCGTATCATATAAATAGCACTTTTCACATTTATTGAGGATACGAACTTTTTCGGTTTCTGGAAGAAGATCCAGAACAGGCCCATCAAAATGCTTCGGCAAATCTGTACGCTTACTTCCTTTGCGGATAAAATAACAGACACCATTTCGTTCTCCGTAGTTTGTTCTCTTATATAGTTCTCTATCAAAGCTAAATATCTTCAATAAATTTCCATCTGGATTTAATTGCGAATCATTAAACTGTTCACGATATGCAACAAATAAATCCGTATCAGAATACCATGTGCTATCATTGGGAAATCGATTATGATATAGCAACCATCTTACCACATGCTTGGCATGCAAAGGATTACCACGCAGAATCTCCGGATAAATGACGACCGTATCATCATCTACTACAGGAAGATATTTCTTTCTGCATCCTCGCACCGGAAGATATGCATACCCCTGATAATGACGTTTGGTAAAGTTGGATTTTGGAAATAATTTTACTAAAGAATATTTAATCGACTCTTTTGCATCATATTTCAACTGTTTATAGTAAAATTCAATTCGGTTATCCGATACTCCACCAATATTAAAAACAGACGCATCATACCCTTGTTCTTGTAAAGTCTTAGCAAGCTTATACAATACAATAGGACCGCCACCGGTTTGTTTAGGAGAAACAATAACAAATTTCATAAATCATATTGACAGGAACATAAATAACATCAAGTTATACTCCTGCCACTCCTTTCGTATATCAATCCCTTACAGCTATACATCATATATAATCTGGATAATATAATTTCTTATATGTTCTCGATGCATACTGATCTGTCATACCACCGATATGATCTGCAATTAGGCGAATAAAAAGACTATCTTTCTGCATTTCTTCTATCACCTTATCATTCAACAAATCGCGGTTAAAATCCTTGATATCAGAAGATAACCGGAAATAGCGTCCCAAGACATAATCAGGCAATTCAAGAGGATGCTGATAAAAGGCCCTAAACATTTGACGGATGATGTATTCCGATTTCGAATCCGAAATGCTGATTTCTTCAGAACGGATAATTTTATCGCTCACCCATTTCTGTAATTTCTTCCGGTTTACATCAACCTCGTCGGAGAATACAATGCAGGGTTCGGTAAACCAATAGTCACCATCTTTTTTGCTAGTCTGCTCAATATATGACTTTATCTTCTTCTCAGAAGCCTTGTCGACATCCGAAATCAGGAAGCCGACAAGATGCTTGATGATGAATGAGCGTGTTTCATAGGCTGGCGTATTAGTATGCTCGTTTGCTTTAATGCCATATTGGCTCATAAAATCCTTTACAAGAGGCTGTTCAAGCAGTTCACGGAAGTCAATGATACCACTGCGCACACCATCTTCGAGATCATGGGTGCACTGCGCAATCTCGTCTGCAATTGCTACGGTCTGTCCCTCTAACGTAATAGACGGCTTATCCATTTCAATACCGTCTAGATTCAGGTTGTCACCATACTGATATGGCTTGCCTGTCTTCTTGTTTAAGCATTTCGTATGCTTCAAAATGCCTTCTCGCGTTGCAAAGGTCAGGTTGATGCCCATATACGCCTCACAACGGGATTCCTGTGTATCTAGGACGCGAAGCGACTGGAAGTTATGCTTGAAATCTTCCTGAATGGCACATACTTTTCCATCACGCAATTCAATCCCCTCGGTCAGGATCTTGCCTAAAGTCCGTTCCCCGATATGACCGAACGGCGTATGGCCCACGTCATGCCCCAATGCAATTGCTTCGACAAGCTCATCATTGAGTCCTAAATCCTTGCCGATAGAGCGGGCAATCTGATTAACCTCGAGCGTATGTGTCAGGCGGTTACGATAGTGATCACCCTTGTTCGCATTGAAAATTTGCGTCTTGTGCATCATCCTACGGAAGGCCCGAGAATGCAGAATCCGATCACGGTCACGCTGAAATGGATCACGTCGGATAACCCCTACAGGATCTTTCGTTTCCTGATGCAGTCTATGTTTCAAAAAAACCGAATCATTCCGTGCTGCATAGTCTTCCATGGTCGTACTTTCCCCCTCAAACTGGCCAGCATCTCCCTTTTGATGCTGAGATGTTACGTTCTCATTATACTCCAAAACCCTACGCGTTACAACAGGGAATGGCCTGTCTGTCATTCTGTGGATATCCTGTGGACAACATGTGGATATCTACCATGTGGCTGTGGATAAATATAGGGAGTGCCTCGCTTTATGTATCAGGTTGTGCGCGTTCTGTGTCCGCTCTGTGTTCTGCTCAGGCACTGTGGATAGCCGTCAGGCGTTGGCGCGGCTGGCTTCCGGGCGCTCTTAAGACGTAGCTCAAGCAAAGAGAAAGAAAAGTAACGTAGTACGGCGCGCTCCTCTGCTCATCTTCCCGTCCTTCGGCAGCACCATCTTGCTCTCTCGTTTCTTCGAGTTACCTCACGATTCTGCCTGTTTTCCCTGTCTTTTCGCATGTGTCAAAAATTTTTCTCGAATGGCTGTCGCGCCATGTCTGGCAAGGGTTGACACATGTTTGACACCTCGCCTGTCTACGTCTCGTGGGCAATCTTCTCTTGACAGAATCACACTCTCTCGGTATACTAGGAGCATAGCACGACAAAACGCGTGAAAACGCGGAACACACCTTTGCACGACCACAATCAAGACGTATGAGCTTGCTTGTCTCTCTGTAGCAGATCGGCGGCTCTATGTTCTTGAGGCCGGTCTGCGGAGGGGCGGCAAGCTCTTTTGTCTGTGCGAGGAGCATTTCATGGACTCGAAGGAGGGATTCGATGGCAAAAGAGGCGATGACGGGCTTCATCACGGAGTTCCGTTTCTTTCACCAGATGCAGCCGGTGCGGCCGGTCTCGGCCTGTGCGCAGGCGCTCTGGCACTACTTGTTCTACCGGGCAAACGCCGCGTTCTGGCAATTTCCCCTGAAGATCCAGGCCAACGAAATTGCCGGGGCGCTGCGGATCTCGCGGTCGGCGTTCATGCGCTCGCGCGAGGAGCTCCGCAGCGCGGGCTATCTGCTCTACGAGCATGACCCGGGCACGCGGACGGTCAAGTACTACCTCGTCAGCAATGTGCGGCCGCACATGCTCGTGACGCCGGCTGAGATGCTGGCGGGCACGAAGTCTTATCAGGATTTTCTCTCAGGAACACCAGTGCAGAAGGAGGTAAACCATGTTGCTTACGAATCATGCCCAGAAGCTGTATCGGGGAATTGAGGCGCTCGGCGGCGGCGTGATCCGCGAGCAGGTGCTGCGCGCGAAGGCCGGCGGCATCTCGCACGGGACGTTCATCGCGGCGCGGCAGGAACTCTGCAAGGCGGGTTTCCTCGCCATCGAGCGCACGGCGCGCAAGCCGCACTACCGCCTCATCGACACGGAGCGCGCGGCAAAGGTCATCGCGGAGTCGGAGGCCATCTACGCGCAGGGCGAGGTCGCCGTCTTCGAGGCAAAGGCGAAAGAGTCGGCCGCCCGGGCAGAGGCACCGCCGCCACGCAAGGTGATCCCGATCCGGATTGCTCTGGCAAAGAAGGTATCGGAAAATTCCCGGGATTCTCGCGATACGACAGACAAGATGGACGGCGTGGCGCTGAAGCTCGTGCCGATCGCGATCTTCGAGGATGGCCTGCCGCACATCGCGGGCCGCTTCGCGGATTTTGCGGACTGGCACGAGGCGCTCGCGGAGGCGTTCGGCGACTTCGACCTCGATGAGGGAAAGGCGCCGCGGACGTACATCCTCTACGTGCCCGCGCGGCGCAGGGAGGACCACTACGAGGTCTGGCCGCTGCCGGACGGGCTCATGGTGCTCTAGGTATCATATATTCAGTAGGAATGGGATGGAATTTGTGCAAGGTCCATCCTTTCTTTATCCCTATCCCCCACCACCTCTCTAGAAAGGAGTCTATCATGCGAATCTTCATCAATCCAGGTCATGCGCTCGGCGGCCGTCCGGATCCCGGCGCGGTCAACTGCGAGCACGGCGTGACGGAGGCGGCGATCAACGCGCGCGTCGCGGAGAATGCGCGCATCGCGCTCGAGCGCTGCGGCTACCTGACGAAAGTCGTGCAGAGCCACAACCTGCGCGGCGAGGCGCCGGGCTACCCGAATGTCACGGGCCTCGCCAACAGCTGGCCCGCCGATGTCTTCGTCTCGATCCACGCCAATGCCGGCGGCGGCCGCGGCTGCGAGACGTACGCGTTCAGCACGCACTCGTGGGGCCACGCGCTCGCGACGACGGTGCAGCAGACGCTCTGGCGCGCCGTCAGCCGCATCGACAAGAGCTTCCCGAACCGCGGCGTCAAGGTCAATCCCGACTTCACGGTGCTGCGGCGCACGACCATGCCCGCCATCCTCGTCGAGACGGCCTTCCTCGACACGGAGGAGGACTTCCAGCTGCTCGTCAGCCATGCCGCCGTCTTCGGCCACGCCATCGCCAGCGCCATCGACCAGTTCCTGCGCGCCCACATCACGCCGGAGGGCGATCTCATTTTCGAAGAAGACGAGCCCGCACCGTTGATGTGGAGGTATGTGCCCGCTACTATATAATAGGAAGGAAATCGTCAATGACGTGTCAATTCAAGTGTCAAAACTTTCTTATAAATACCCCTTGCTTTTGACATGTCAATCCCGTACAATAAAATCAAGGCAAGGGAAAACGCTCCTGAGCCTCGGGCAGCTGCCCGGCCTCGCGGCTGCCTGCTGAGGCCCCCACCCTCTCACCTGAAAGGAGAACTATCATGGCTACGCAGCGCACGAACATCACGACTTCCCTCAAGATCAAGGTGGAGAACGGCACGACGGATGCCGGTGCCGTCAAGTACGCGACGCGCACGTTCAGCTCCATCAACCCGGAGATCAGCGACGAGGACCTGCTCGCCGTCGGCCAGGGCCTCGCCGCCCTGCAGTCGCACGACGTCGGCGACATCCAGCGCGCCGAGAACGCAACGCTTGTCACGGCCTGAACAGCTGACTCGCACTCACCCCTGCACCGGCCGCCGCGGCAGCAGCCGTGACCCTGGCCGGATGAACGGATGAACCATCGCTCACGCATCGAAAGGAGTCACCACCATGAAACGCACGCTTGAAATCGAATTCCTGCTCGACAACGCCAAGACGAAGACGCTCTCCCTGACCGACCCGAAAGATGACATCTCGGCCACCGCCGTCCAGACCTGGGCCGAGAACGTCGTCGCCAAGAAGGCCTTCCTGATTGGCGGCGCCTTCCCCGTCGCCTACAAGGGCGCCAGCATCCGCAAGGTCGACGTCGAAGAGCTCGCCTGATCCAATTTCCCCAGCTGACGGCAGCCGGGCTTCCCATCTCCGGCTGCCGCAGCTTTGCCCCACGGCTCAATCGCCCCACTTTGCCACGCCTCCGGCAATCGCCCCCTGACAAGAAGGTGACCCGCATGGAACAGAACCTCCTGACCGCAATCTCCAGCGTCGGCTTCCCCATCGTCGTGACGCTCTACCTGCTGACCAGCTTCCAGCGCTCCATGGACCGCTTCACCGAACAGCTCAGCGAGCTCGTCAAAGAGCTCCAGCACCAGCGCCACCTCACCCACTGACCCCTCCCCATAAAAAAGCCGTCCTGCAGCATCGTACCTGCAGGGCGGCTTTTTGCGTCTATATATAGGAAGCTTTTTGTTCCGTTTTGCTGCGGGCGACCGCTCAGAGGCTCAGCAGATACTTGCCGTAGTCGTTCTTCTTGAGCGGCTTGGCGAGATCGTGGACCTGGGCGCGCGTGATGTAGCCCATGCGGTAGGCGATCTCTTCGAGGCAGGCGATCTTGAGGCCCTGGCGGGACTGGATGGTCTGGACGAAGGCGGCTGCCTGCAGCAGGGAGTCGTGGGTGCCGGTGTCGAGCCAGGCGTAGCCGCGGCGCATGGTCTCGACGTGGAGTTTGTGGCGCGCGAGGTAGGCTTTGTTGACGTCGGTGATCTCGAGCTCACCGCGCGCCGACGGCTTGACCTGCTTCGCGATATCGACGATGTCCTTGTCGTAGAAGTAGAGGCCCGTCACGGCGAAGTTGGACTTCGGCGCGGCTGGCTTTTCCTCGAGGCTCACGGCCTCGCCCTGCTCGTCAAACTCGACGACGCCGTAGCGCTCCGGGTCGCTGACGTAGTAGGCGAAGACCGTCGCGCCGTCCGTCTGTGCGGCCGCGCGCTGCATCATCACGGCGAGGTCGGAGCCGTAGAAGATGTTGTCGCCCAGGACGAGCGCACAGCCCTCGCCCGCAAGGAACTCCTCGCCGATCAGGAACGCCTGTGCGAGTCCCTTCGGCTCCGGCTGCACGGCGTACGAGATGGATATGCCCCACTGCGAGCCGTCGCCGAGCAGCCGCCGGAAGTTCGCATTGTCCTCCGGCGTCGTGATCACGAGGATGTCCCGGATGCCCGCGAGCATCAGCGTCGACAGCGGGTAGTAGATCATCGGCTTGTCGTAGACCGGCATCAGCTGCTTCGACACCGCGATCGTCAGCGGGTAAAGACGCGTCCCCGAGCCGCCCGCCAAGATAATTCCCTTAGTTATCATATATTCTCCCCCTAAAAGCCTTCCCCGCGCACGAGGAAGGTGGCAGCCACAGGCTGACGGAAGGGGTCGCCTCTCGTCAGCTGCGCATTTCCCTCATCATTTCTCTCCGTAGACGAAGTTCAGCGACGTCGCCACGCGCTCCTTGAGCGATGGCGCCTTCGTGTCCTTGTCCGACAGGATCACCGGCTCAAGCGGCCACGCGACGCCAATGTCCGGGTCATCCCAGCGGATGTTGCCGTCGCACTCCGGCGCGTAGTAGTTGTCCGCCTTGTACTGCACCTCGACGTCATCCGTCAGCGTGATGAAGCCGTGCGCAAAGCCGCGCGGGATGAAGAGCTGCTTCTTGTTCTCCGCCGACAGCTCCACCCCGACCCACTGGCCGAACTGCGGCGAACCCTTGCGGATGTCCACTGCCACATCAAAGATCGCCCCGCGCGTCGCCCGCAGGAGCTTCGCCTGGCACATCGGGTTGAGCTGGTAGTGCAGCCCGCGCAGCGTCCCCTTCTGAGCCGAGTACGACTGATTGTCCTGCACAAAATCCACCGAGATGCCAGCCGCCTCCATCTTGCGCTTCGACCAGCTCTCCATGAACCATCCGCGCGCATCCCCAAACACCTGCGGCTCCAGCACAAATACACCCTTGAGTTTCGTTTCTGTTACCTTCACGTCAAAATCCCCTTTTTAAAACAAATTCGTACCCCTATTATACCACACCCGCAGGGACAAAACACCACGGGTAGTGTCAAGATTCTTTCGCAAATTCATTTCATCCGCCAGTAAATATCGGCATCACATCAAATGTATGGATTTTCCTCGTCAGCTGGCTGCTCAGAGACCTTCGTGCCCCAAAGCGCTTCGGTGATATCTTCGAGACGGCGCACGGATACGCCGGCCAGGTACATCTCAATAAGGGCTGATAAGGTAAAATATATTTCGCAAATTCAATTTCATAAAAAATAGACATAGTCTATTGCCGCTAGTACAATTAAGTTACCACACAAAATTCGTAAGGAGGCAATAGACCATGTCTGGTAACATTATACAACTTAACGAGGATCTTATAAAGAATAATTTAAAGGATCTCGTACGTGACAGCGTAGAAGAAACGCTGAATGCCCTGCTCGACCACGAGGCGGACGAACTCGTCCGTGCTGGTAAGTATGAGCGAACGGGAGACCGTAAGGGCTACCGTTCCGGTCATTACGAGCGGAATTTCGGCACGACTTCCGGTGAAGTCAAGCTGCGCGTGCCCAAACTCAAGGGCATCCAGTTCGAGACGGCCATCATCGAACGCTACAAACGCCGTGAATGCTCGGTCGAGGAAGCCCTTATTGAGATGTACCTGGCCGGCGTATCCGTGCGCCGTGTCGAGGACATCACCGAAACGCTTTGGGGCACGAAGGTCTCTTCCGGCACCATCAGCAACCTCAACCAGAAGGCGTATAAGCACATCGAAGAATGGCGTCAACGCCCCTTGACGGGCGAATACCCGTATGTTTACGTCGATGGCATTTACCTCAAGCGCTGCTGGGGTGGTGAGATTCAGAATGTATCCGTTTTGGTCGCTATTGGCGTCAACAAAGACGGATTCCGTGAGATTCTCGGCGCGTCAGAGGGCATGAAAGAGGACAAAGAAAGCTGGCTGAACTTTTTCACCTGGCTTAAGGGCCGCGGCCTTGCGGGCGTGCGCCTTATTGTCGGCGATAAATGCTTGGGCATGCTGGAAAGCATCCCTGTGGTCTTTCCTGAGGCCAAATACCAACGATGCACGGTCCATTTTTACCGGAACGTCTTCACGGTGACGCCAAAGACTAAGATGAAGCAGGTTACCTTGATGCTCAAAGCAATCCATGCGCAGGAGAGCAAAGAAGCAGCTCAGGAAAAGGCGGCGTCCATTGCAGCCAAGCTCCGCGAAATGAAGCTCTTGTCCGCAGCCAAGAAGGTTGAGGAAAGCGTTGGCGAAACTTTGACTTACATGGATTTTCCTACTGAGCATTGGAGTCGGATCCGCACGAATAACTTGACGGAACGAGTAAATCGCGAGATACGCCGCCGTACAAGGGCCATTGGTGCATTTCCTGATGGCAACAGTGCGCTGATGCTCGTCTGTGCCAGACTTCGCCATGTTGCCGCCTCAGAATGGGGCTCAAAACGCTATATGGACATGGAGCATCTATTCAAGATGGAAATTGAGCAGCCAGCTGACGAGGAAAATCCATACATCTGATGCCGATATTTACTGGCGGATGAAATGAATTTGCGAAAGAATCTTGACACTACCTAAGGGCTTCCTCGACAGAGCATTCACGGCGTTTATAGCGCTCGATGATGGCCGTCTCAAACTGGATGCCCTTGAGCTTCGGCACGCATAATCTGACTTCGCCGGAAGTCGTGCCAAAATTCCGCTCGTAATGACCGGAACGGTAGCCCTTACGGTCTCCCGTTCGTTCATACTTGCCAGCACGGACAAGCTCGTCCGCCTCATGGTCGAGCAGGGCATTCCGTGTTTCTTCTACGCTGTCGCGTACAAAATCCTTTAAATTATTCTTTATAAGATCCTCGTTAAGTTGTATAATATTACCAGACATGGTCTATTGCCTCCTTACGAATTTGGTGTGGTAACTTAATTGTACTAGCGGCAATAGACTATGTCTATTTTTTATGAAATTGAATTTGCGAAATATATTTTACCCTATCTTCAAGCCAGATGAGGCCCGCCGACTGGCGGAGCGTTTGGAAATACACCATACGCCGAAGCATGGCAGCTGGTTGAACATGGCCGAGATCGAGCTGAATGTATTGACCAGGCAATGCCTCAACCGACGAATCGAAAGCCTGCCAAGCTGCAACGTGAAGTCCGTGCGTGGGAAAATAAGCGGAACAAGAAGCCGACACCGATTCATTGGCTGTTCACTAAGGAAAAAGCCAGAGTCAAGCTGGTATCTTTGTATCCTGATTTAACCAGATGATTCATTGTCGTATATATGGGCGAGGTGCTACACTAGTTTATTCATACTATCAAACAATGGAATCTAATTGCTCTCATTAGAAAAGTATTTGACAGTACGACGCAATCCTTCTTCTAAAGTTACCATTGGTTGCCAATTTAAATATTTTTTCGCTTTCTTATTACTAAGAGAGGAACGATAAATATCTCCATCGCGTGCAACAGTGTAAGATGGCGTTAGTGTCCTCTTTACAGCCCGACCAAAAGTGCGCACCAATTCATTTAAACTAATTTCTGTCTGGGTACTAAGATTATATACGTTATTTACATGCTCTGTAACAAGTGCCTTGATAATTCCCTCCGCAATATCACCTGCATAGATAAAATCTCGCGTCTGTGTCCCGTCACCAAAAATAGTCAGATTTTTATTAGCAGCAATACGTTTAGCAAAGATACTAATGACACCACCTTCACCCTTATCACCCTGACGTTCACCATAAACATTTGCGAACCGTAGTACAACATAATCAAGATTATAGAGTGTATGATATAACGATAAATAATGTTCAACAGTTACTTTTGTTAAACCATAAAATGACAACGGAGTCAAAGATAAGTTCTCATGCAATGGCAACAGGGACTCTTCTTTATCTCCATAAGCAGCAGCCGTTGAAGCAAAAATTACACGTTTCACACCACTTATTCGTGCTGCTTCAAGCACATTAACTGTCCCCATAACATTTTCATCTGCATCGAAATATGGATTACGAATGGACGAATCTACCATAGTTTGTGCTGCAAGATGGACTATCGCATCGAAATGAGCGAATATAACTTTCTTTCGTATCGCTATATCTCGTGTATCCATTTGCCAAAAGGTAAAACCAGTCTCTGGCAAATGATCTAGAGAACCCGTACTAAGATTATCTAGTATCGTGATTTCATGTCTATTTTGAATAAGTCGACGAACAAGATGTGAACCAATAAAACCAGCGCCACCTGTGACTAATATTTTCATGATGCATCTCCATTATTTTGAAACCGTTTTAAATCTAGAAATTATATTTTTCATACAACCATCAAAAGTGTACCTTTCCTTTATTTCTTTTGGTATAGATTTTAGTGGTTTTTCTAGAAATTCATTTAATGTTGACATGTCGTCTCTTCCAACTATAAAAATATTTTCTGGCGTATAAAAATCGTAATTCATGATTTTAGCGAAATTAGTAATTAACTTTTTTTGATAAAAAAGAGCCTCTAGAGGTCTCCATGTCATTCCATTTTGACCATCTTGTACGATATCAATTATAACATCAGTTTCATTTATCATACTAACAATATCTATATAGTCAAACTTTTTCCCTTTATACAAATATCGTTTTTCTTTCTCACTATAATTCCCCTCTCTATCTGGAAAAATGTATAACTTTGATAAAAAACCTATTTTGTCTAACGCTTCAGCAACTTTCATAATCTTAGGTAATCGATTTTTATCAACGCCAACGAAAAGAGCCTCTCTTCCTTTCTTCATAGGCGTTGTAAGCTTTGCAGGAAAATTTGATAAGCATGGTGCAAACTGGTAGTTATAATGTAACTGATATTTTTGGGAATCATGATAATCAAATGACTGAAAAAATACACGAGGATTATTTTTATATTTATGAATATAATTCAAATGTTCCCCCTGTATTTTTTCAATAGTATTCCAATATTGAAACACTATCTTAGCATTAGATCTAGGTAGTAAATACTCTATCAAATATTCAGAACAAGCACCTTCATTGATGAAAATATAATCAAAGTTCATGAAAGAAACCCTTTTTTTTATTATACATCCCAAAAAAAATGTACATATTTTATATAGCTTTAATCTGTATAGTACTTTATAAAAAAACCATCCAAACCTTCCACTATTATCATGCAAAGAAATATACATAGTATTATAGGAGTGTGTCTTAAATAAAAACTCATCAGCATGGCAAGAATCATCAATTGATAATATCAATACATTTATTACATTCATTCTTTTCTCCTATTAAATCAATATAACATAACTAGGATTGAAATATTCTATACACAAAAAGTCCCCAACTAGACGGTAAGCATAATATCAACAACAACTTTATTTTCATTCTGATTGTCAATCTTTCAGATTTTATCATCGACCAAAAATCCCGTTTCATATCGCAAAAGACGGAGCATCTCACATCATCCTTTTGTTTCATTTCTTTTTCTAAAACAAAATAATTCCCTAATATCGCTCTCCAGTAACCAACCTTAGAGGTATTGAATCCATTTTCCAAAAATATATCATAACGTTGCTTTGCATTTTTTATTGCAGCCAAAGCCATCTCTACCGAAACACTATGATGTGTCAAACTTGATTTATGCTGAACATAATGATATAATGCTTTTTTACAATAATATATCGATTTAATTTCTAAAGCCAAAACTGTTAACAATCTATAATCCTCTTGTACTAAAACAGTTTCATCAAATCTTTTAGAATTGTACACTGATCGTCGCATTATATATTGCCACAAATAACTATGAATATAAATTTCTTGTGATAACTCATAAATATAGTCACGGACATCTACATAGTTTTTAGTAAAAGGAGCTTTATGTTCTATAATTTTTTTATTTTCATCTATATAATAATCAAACAGTATTAAATCCGAAGATTTATTCTTTATAACAGTCAATATAGTCGACAACCATTCTTTTTCTACATAATCATCTCCATCTACCCAAGCAATATACTTACCGCATGCTATAGATAAACCAATATTACGAGCTGCAGCTACACCTCTATTAGATTGATGTTGCACAATAATATTCCTATATTTTTTAGCAAAAGCCTCACAAATCCCCCCACTATTGTCTGTTGATCCATCATCAATACAAATAATTTCCACATCATTTAAATATGAGTAATCATTATCGAGGATAGAATGAAGGCATTTACTAATATACTTTTCTACATTATAAACAGGAATAATTATACTCAATTGTCGCATATAATACACACTTCCTCTATCGAAACAAATCAATGTAATACTTCAGCAATTTATAGTTTTTTGAAGCACAATATAGTTGCAAACCGTCCTAATGTTGTATAATAAGATCAGCAAACTAAGCTGTTAAAAAGGGAGGGCTATGCGCTAATCGCATTATATATCGAGCAAGTGGTACTTATTAGACTCCCAACGATTTTTTACTATCTACAGTAAAATCAACGCGCCATTTACTTGCATAGTTTCATATAGCCCAAGTTGGCTTTGGAGGAAGTCCGTCGGCGCGCTTCCCTATTGCAGTGGTTCCTATCAAAGCGAAGGATGCATCGCTCGACAGATTAGTGATGTACTCCCGGCAACGAGCTCGTTATGAATGCGCCATAGATGTACCTATTCGATAGATTTTTCTGCAATGGGCACTTATCATACTCCAAAAGACATTATAATAATAGGTAGTGTCAAGATTCTTTCGCAAATTCATTTCATCCGCCAGTAAATATCGGCATCAAATGTATGGATTTTCCTCGTCAGCTGGCTGCTCAATGTTCATCTTGAATAGATGTTCCATGTCCATATAGCGCTTCGAGCCCCATTCTGAGGCGGCAACATGGCGAAGTCTGGCACAGACGAGCATCAGCGCACTGTTGCCGTCAGGAAATGCACCAATGGCCCTTGTACGGCGGCGTATCTCGCGATTTACTCGTTCCGTCAAGTTATTCGTGCGGATCCGACTCCAGTGTTCGGTAGGAAAATAGTCTTTGGCGTCACCGTGAAGACATTCCGGTAAAAATGGACCGTGCAGCGCTGGTATTTGGCTTCAGGAAAGACCACGGGGATGCTTTCCAGCGTGCCAAGGCATTTATCGCCGATAATGAGACGCACACCTGCAAGGCCACGGCCTTTGAGCCAGGTGAAGAAGTTCAACCAGCTTTCCCTGTCTTCTTTCATGCCTTCTGCTGCTCCGAGAATCTCACGGAACCCGTCTTTATTGACGCCAATAGCGACCAAAACGGATACATTCTGAATCTCACCACCCCAGCAGCGCTTGAGGTAAATGCCGTCGACGTAAACGTATGGGTATTCGCCCGTTAAAAGGACGCTGACGCCATTCTTTGATGTGCTTGTACGCCTTCTGGTTGAGGTTGCTGATGGTACCCGAAGAGACCTTCGTGCCCCAAAGCGTTTCGGTGATATCTTCGATACGGCGCACGGATACGCCGGCAAGGTACATCTCAATAAGGGCTTCCTCGACCGAGCATTCACGGCGTTTGTAGCGTTAGATGATGGCCGTCTCGAACTGGATGCCCTTGAGTTTGGGCACGCGCAACTTGACTTCACCGGAAGTCGTGCCGAAATTCCGCTCGTAATGACCGGAACGGTAGCCCTTACGGTCTCCCGTCCGCTCATACTTGCCAGCACGGACAAGCTCGTCCGCCTCATGGTCGAGCAGGGCATTCAGTGTTTCTTCTACGCTGTCGCGTACAAGATCCTTTAAATTATTCTTTATAAGATCCTCGTTAAGTTGTATAATGTTACCAGACATGGTCTATTGCCTCCTTACGAATTTGGTGTGGTAACTTAATTGTACTAGCGGCAATAGACTATGTCTATTTTTTATGAAATTGAATTTGCGAAATATATTTTACCTTATCAAACGTCAGCTTGATACTTCGTCATTACTCATGACATAACCAAGTGGCACTGCGACATGGTAGACCTACTGCTTTCCCGCATTTTCATGGAGGACTGACCAGCTCATCATCAGACAGCCTAGCTATTGTTTAGCGATTTCATCATACACCGTTAGGAGGCTATGCGATTTTATTATACCGGCGAATTGTCAAGCTAAGTGCAACACCTTTGAGAAATAGACCTCATATGGTGTTTTGTAGCCAAGGCACTTCCTAGGGCGCAGGTTCAACTCATGGTACTTCCGTTGGATGTAATCCTCTGGCGTATCCGTGATGTCCTTGCCTTTCGGGAAGAACTCCCGCAGAAGCCCATTGGTATTCTCGTTGGTCCCGCGCTCCCATGGATGGTGCGGAGCAGGAAAGTAGAACGTCACACGCTTCAGTTCCTTGCTGAGTTGAGCATGTTTCGAGAATTCCTTTCCGCGATCTGGCGTGACCGAAAGATGCGGCTGCCCCGAGAGTGCTTCACACATCACCTTGTTGACGGCAGCGGCAGTCTTGCTCGCGGCCTTTCCACCAAGCAAGTACCGGCTCTTCCGGTCCACCAGCGTGACGAGGCAGGCCTTTCCTTGCTTACCCACCACCGTATCCGCTTCCCAGTGACCACGGACGGAACGGTTCGTCGCACTGGCAGGACGATCCTCGATGGGGTGCGATATGACGAACTTGCCACGATGTTCTTCGTTGCCTTTCTTGTGACGCCGTTTCCCATGATGCCGTAGTTTCCGAAGTACGAACTTCGCTGAAGCTCCTGGCGGGTTCAGCAGTCCTGCGTGGATAGCGCGGTAGATCGTCGGAACGCTGACGAGACGGCAGCCATGCTCCAACTGGATCCGTCCGACAATCTCCTCTGGCGACCAGTGGTACGCCAGGATACAGATCTGGATGTAGGAATGAAGTGGTGCATACTCCAGCCGCTTATGCGGACGACAGGCTTTCCTGCGCTGCTTGTAGAGCGCTTGCGCGGTCAACGGGCAGTACGACATAGGCTGGTCCGCAGGGGCCGCATTGCGGAGAAGCTCACGCGAGATGGTCGACTTGCTCCGGTTCAGCAGATGGGCAATCTCCGTGATGGATTTGCCCTCAGCAAGAAAAAAGAGTATCTTTTCTCGCTCAAATGGTGTAAGATGTGTGTAGTGGCACATAGGCTCTCCTTTTGTTATAGGTAGTTCTCTTCAAACACCATTATAGCAAAGAAGTCTATGTGTCATTTTAATTTGGTTGTCTAGGAGCTGTTGCACTTAGATTGTAAATCCATCCCTCAAAAAGCTGTAAATAGCTGTATTAAAGATTACTTATTTCTTGTTTCTTGCAAAATATCAATAGTGCGCTTGATTCCATCTTTGATTGAATATGACGGTCTCCATCCTAACCCCTGAATCTTAGTATTGTCTAATAGAGCTTTTGTAGCCAAGCTATACCCCTCTTTTTCCAGCATCTTAGGTACCTCGAAAACAACTTTTTTATTACAATATCCAGCTATAAGACTTGCAAGATCCTTTAACCTTATGTTAGATGCATCATCAGAGATGTTATATGCCTCTCCAGATTTCCCCAAGAATAGTACTGTTAACAATCCAGATACCGCATCTGCAACATATGTGTAAGAATAATATTGATTTCCTGCACTCTTTAGAACAATATCTTCATCGGAAATCGCCTTACGAATAAATTGACTAATCGCTTTTGTATCACTCATTAACATTGTAGGGCCATACGAGCGTGTCAGACGAGGAATAACGATATCTAGATTCTTTTGCTTGATATATGCTTGACAGAGTGCCTCTCCACAACGTTTACTTTCTGGATATCCCGCTCGCATTGTATTACAATCAATATAACCGCAATAGTCTTCTTTGAATTTCTCTACATCCCCACGATTCTGGCCATAAATTTCATTCGAAGAAGCAAATGCAAAACGAATCACAGATTTATCTACACAAAAATCGAGCATATTTTTTAACCCTATAACATTTGTTGTAATAGTTCCAATTGGGTCTGTTGCATACGCCATAGGATGTGTATTACTAGCTAAATGTAGCACATAATCCACCTTTGAAAAATCATGACACTTCATTTTTTCATTTATGTCATATGAAATGAAGGTAAACAAAGGGCTATTCCAAAATAATTGGAATCTATTATACGCTTTTTTTTCATTGCGGCCTAATGCGTAAATTCTACAGTTTAACGTATCATATAGGTTCTTATTCATAATTACATCAACTAAGAATGAACCTATCAACCCTGTAGCTCCAGAAATAAGAATTGATTTATCATGCAGTTTCTCCCAAGGTAGGCCTTGCGAAGCAACTTTACTTACGTCATCTTTAAATAGTGGATTATTAATGATATCCATAACACAGTCTCCTTACTATTTCAGCCAATTATCTTTATCTATCTTCAAATAGGACTTAAATATCTCCAAATCATCCTTAGTGGTTAATTTTATATTCTTGTCAGAGCCAGATGCGAAATATAATCTTACACCTAACTCCACCATCATGGTATTTGTATATGATGATCCATAAATTCCTATTTGCTTTTCAAATGCTTCATGATACTTAGCATCAAGTAAGTCAAATCGATATGCCTGCGGCGTTGAGACACGGCGTAATGTTTCTCGAGGAATATATTGAGTTGTGGTTCCTTCATCATCCTTATCTACAACAAAAATTTGCTCGTTATATGGCATTGATGTTACCGCATTACCATATTTTTTAGCTACCAATAGCACATCAGTTAACACAGCATCTTCAACTAATGGACGTATACCATCGTGAATTACAATAAGGTCATCAGGATTTGCAATATTTTCTAAATAATAAACACCATTTCGGATTGATTCCTGGCCACTGTTTCCACCTTTGATTATCCATTTCAACTTGGTTATATTAAATTGTTGCGCATAAGCCATTACAACACTTTCCCAACCTGCGATACAAACAACTTCAATTGCATCAATCTGAGGATGTTTTTGAAAGCTCTCTAGCGTATAAAACAAAACAGGTTTATCATAAACATTTATAAACTGTTTAGGAATATCTTGCCCCATACGTTTGCCAGATCCACCTGCAATAATAATCGCGATATTCATCTTCTTCATATCCTTTACTATTATACTGTTGAACATTATTCACTTAGATATGTATTATCTAAATAATTCAAAATTAAACTGATCCTCTACCTTATCGGTAGCAACCGAAGGTGGGATTGTTATCAATGGATCATATATTCCATTATAAAAAGATTTTAAATTGACTATACCAAATACTAAAATCCAAACAAGCAAAAATCCAACTTGTAAATACAATCGTCTTACGCGCAATACATATACAATAAATGCGAAAAAGAGAAACAAAAAATATATTTCAAATCGATGAATAATGGCCGCTACATTGGAGCCTTCAACTACAAAACTCATAAGGGTTCTAAAACAAACATACACAACACTCGCATTATATAAATATGTACTGATTTCACAATCATCTTTATTAAAAATTTTATCACGGTAGTATAGAAATAATATAAACAAAAAAACAATCAGTGTAAAGAGCGAACTAGGGGGAAATGTCCCAGCATCCACATTAAGCAAATCAATTTGACCTTCATATTTACCATAAATAGTTGCTAACGTAGATACTACAGAAAAAAATATACGTTGTGTAACACCAGTAATTGTCAAACAGAATGATAATAGTACACCTATGATTGCACATGTAGATGGTATCTTTTTCCTTGATAGGAAATAAATAGGGAAAAATAGTACTGCTGAATAGTGGAACAATACAGAAATAGTGAAAAATATAATAAATCTCTTAAGATCATGAGATAAAACATATTTTGATGCAAAGAACAAGATACTCATGGCAGCTGCTTGTCTCATACCGTTCAATCCGAAAAAGTATCCACCAGTAAGTGTTGTTGTCGCATATAACAAAGTCATCATTAACCTTTGTCGACCAGTCTGAAAAAAAACGTCAAGTCCTTTATAGAAGAAAAAGAGTATGATAGTTTCATATGTCACAAACATAGCCTGATATGATAGACCTAGTTCGTTGTATAAATCAACCATCATATAGAAGGTAGGCTCAATCGATGGAGCGGAGAACAAAACTGCATCTGCATTACCCGATTCAAATAGGAGCTCATACATGTAATAATCAGCACCATACATATAGCGGAATGCTCCTATGAACCAAATAGAAAACAAGTATATAGCTAACACCACTTTAGTATATTTAGGAGAAAAAATTGTAAAAAGTAATGCAGCAAGCGAGAAAAGATAATATCCTATCCAAAAATTCACAGTCTCACCTTCTATATTATCATTATCATAATTTTTTATGATCTAAGAAGTACATATAAACGGCTGGAAAACATAGCAACAACCGTTGCGACCTTTTGCGCAACTGTCATATAAGGATTAGACATAAAAGCGTAAAATCCATTTCTTATTTTTTTTTGCACATTATTTATTTCCTCTTTTTGTTCCTCGCATGGAATCACTTTTCCTAATCTCAATATCGTATCACGATATGCCCACCATTTTTTATATGCAGCAACTTCGTCAAGTCCATTATACTCTCGTTTTATTCTCATTTCATTTTGTTCATATATCCTTGTCAGATCTAAGATTTTTTTCGAATAAGCCCTTTGATGTGTGATACTATTATCTCTCTGTCTATAGTTATATTTTGCATTATCTTGAATGACCATTCTATCAATTTTCTTTACTAAAGATAGGAAAATCTCGCCATCTTCTGTCGTAATCCCTTTCTTAAATCTTATATTATCAAAAATTTCTCTTTTAAATAATTTAAGACAAATAGCCATTGCGGTTCGGCGAGATAAATATATTTTCTTTATCACACTTTCTTTTGTATCTAAAACCTCGACTTTCGATGAGAAAGTACATTTTCGTTTTGACGGAAAATCCTTAGACCAGCACATTGAGATATCTGCATCATATTTCTCAGCATTTGTATATAAGATTTCATACATATCCAAGTCTATGAAATCATCACTATCCACGAAGCCAATATATTCGCCAGTAGCAATATCTAATCCTGCATTTCTAGCATCACTTAAGCCACCATTTTCCTTATGCAATACTTGTACACGAGAATCTTGTTCTTGATACCTTTTACATATAGATAAAGAATTGTCTGTAGATCCATCATTGACAAGTATAATCTCAAGATTTTGATATGTCTGTTTTAAAATTGATTCAATGCATTGTGGAAGATAAGATTCTACGTTATATACGGGTACTATAATACTTATCTTTTTATTTTCACTGTTCATTAGTAGAACCCCCATCTTTCTTATTACACCCTCAGCAACTTATACATCGAAATAACCATAATTACTGTATTGAAAAAAAAGTAAACACCTGTATATAGCTGTATCATTCCGATGAGCAATGCAATCAATGCTAAAAACTGTGCTCCACCTGAAACAGATGTCAGATTCAAGGCAATAACCTTCATAAGGCTATAATGGGCTTTATCTTTTAGCTCATTATTTTTTTCATTGGATTCATTCAATTTCTTATGCATAATCAATCTAGGCATTATGCAAGCCATCCCTGAAAGAAAACCAAGTATCAAATAGTCAACAATTTCTGTCTCCTTGTACGCAAGTAAACCAAATGTACTATACGTAAAGAACATAGCAAAATAGCCACTTGTCGCATCCCATAAAGATCCAATTTTAGAAAAATTTTTTGTGTATCGCGCTATATTCCCATCTACACCATCCAGAAGATTCCATATGAACAAAAACACCCATGACATCAGATAACCAAGAAAGTTTTGAGCAATATATGCCGATATAAATGCCATTATTGGAAAGAATAATGATACGAAAGATACTGTATTAGGCTGTATCTTCAAATACAAGCAAGGTATTGTAAGTAAATAGCTTAGGGGCCTTCCTATATAAAAAGCAATTATATCATTCTTTGCACTATCCTTTTTCCCTTTCGTCATTGATTTATTTCTTATATCTGAAACTGTATACTTCATCATAACCCCCATGATTTATTAATTCGGTGAATTGTCGAGTTAAGTGCAACACCTTTGAGAAATAGACCTCATATGGTATTTTGTAGCCAAGACACTTCCTAGGACGCAGGTTCAGCTCATAGTACTTCCGTTGGATGTAATCCTCCGGCGTATCCGTGATGTCCTTGCCTTTCGGGAAGAACTCCCGTAGAAGGCCATTGGTGTTTTCGTTGCTTCCGCGCTCCCATGGATGGTGCGGAGCAGGAAAGTAGAACATCATCCCGTGATGCCGTAGTTTCCGAAGTACGAACTTCGCTGAAGCTCCTGGCGGGTTCAGAAGTCCTGCGTGGATAGCGCGGTAGATCGTCGGAACGCTGACGAGACGGCAGCCATGCTCCAACTGGATCCGTCCGACAATCTCCCCTGGCGACCAGCGGGACTCCAGGATGCAGATTTGGATATAGGAGTGCAGAGGTGCATGCTCAAGGCGCTTATGCGGATGACAGGCTTCCCTGCGTTGCTTGTAGAGTGCTTGTGCAGTCAACGGGGCAATATGCCAGCTGGAGCCGCATTGCGGCGAAGCTCACGCGAGATGGTCGACTTGCTGCGCTTCAGCAGACGGGCAATCTCCGTGATGGATTTGCCCTCAGCAAGAAAAAAGAGTATCTTTTCTCGCTCAAATGGTGTAAGATGTGTGTAGTAGCACATAGGCTCTCCTTTTGTTATAGGTAGTTCTCTTCAAACACCATTATAGCAAAGAAGTCTATGTGTCATTTTAATTTGGTTGTCTAGGAGCTGTTGCACTTAGATTGTAAATCCATCCTACTTATCAATTCTGGTACAATTGATAGGTACTCATCTTGACAAACTTATCTTGATATTTATTACTAAATTCCTTTTTATTAAAAGAAGAGATTACCCGCAAATCATCCAAACTTATCTTTTCTAAGATTCCAATCAACTGCTCAATCTCTTCAAATTTAAATACGAATCCATTTTTCCCATTTTCGATGAGTTCTGGTAACGCACCTCGGTCACTGACGATTACGGCCCTTCCGTATTTCATTGCTTCGATTGCCACAAGACCAAACGCCTCCCAACGGGATGGCATAACAACAACATCGCAGGCATTATAATAGCTTGCCAGCTTGTCATGAGGAATCCAGCCTAAAAAAGTTACCCGATCCGTATTTTTCTTCTCAATCTTTATTCCACCACCAACAACGTTATCGCCGATTACAGTTAAATGCAAATCCTGACGATGGCAAGAATTAAATGCCTTCAATAAGAGATCTAGCCCTTTTTGGGGGTCAAATCTGCCTACAAAAAGAAGATTAATTTTCCCTAAGGGAAGTTTTACTCGAGAATCAATCTTTCCCTTCTCACGTGAGATTCCACTATAGATGACAGTCTGATTAACTTTCTTTAAGCCATAACGTATTGCAGCATTGTATTCGTACTTTGAGACATTGATGATGCGATCCGTTTTCCCCTGTAAGATTCTCTCGATTCCTGCATATATCTTTCGTTTCCACTCTGCAGTATCTCTAAGAAATGCCCATCCATGTGCATTGTAAATAACACGGCAAGGTTTCCCTAAAAAAAGCATTGGAAAACGAACAAAAAGGCCTGCCCATGTACTATGGCAATAGACAACATCTGGCTTTATCTGCTTGATTGCCTTGCGAATCGCAAACATAGCCTTAGGGATCTGCATAAGGCTTCGATGATACGAATAATACTGGATATGATCAGCCGGTATTTTCCACTTCGTCTCGCTATTTTTATCAGCACAAATCAAATAATCATCTACATCAGGAAATTCTGGATGATTGATAAGGGTACTGATATAAGTAGCCACACCACCTTGAACGTATTCACCAACATGAAGAACTTTTATCATTTGCACCGCCTTCCTGTATCATATCGATTGGGTTTACGCTTCACGCTTGTACATGACGAGGCTGTAGCCGAAGGCGAGGATGCAGCCGAGGGCGAGGCCGATAGCAGCTATGAGTTTCTTTCGTGGAAAACTCGGTTTGTCTTCATCGGGCAGGTTGGCTTCGTCGATGACCTGGATGTCCATGGACTCCATGGCTTCCTGGATCTTGTTCTGCTCGCACTGCTGGACGAGGTTGGTGTAGATGGTCTTCTTGATCTCGGCGTCGCTCTTGAGCTGGATGTAGGTGACCATCTCGTCGGGGTATTTGCTGATGTCCTGCTCGATCTCGTCTTTCTTCGCGCGAACGGCGTCTTCGCTGGCCTTGGCGGCGCCGATGGAGGCTTCAGCTACGGCCTGGTTCTTGAGGAGCTCCATCTGGGCGGAGTTAAGGCTGGCGGCGCTGGAGTCGACGACGGCGCTGACTTCACGGGAGAGGTCGCCCTGCAACTGATTGAGCTGTTGCTGGGCAGCGATGACGGTCGGGTTGTTATCGGTGTACTTCTGGCGCAGGCCGACGAGCTCGACTTCCTTGGCGACGATCTGGCCGCGGATGCTCTGGACAGTGCCGTTGTCGTTGATGTTGTAGGCCTTGGAGCCGGACTTCTGCTGGCCGAGCTTGTTCGTGGCGACGTCGTACTGGGCCTGGGCGGCTTTCTGCTGGCTCTGGAGGTCGGCGATGGACTTGTCGTAGGCGGAGACCTGGGTGATGGCTGCCTTAAGCTGGTCGTCGGGGCTGTAGAGCTTGTGCTCGCGCGAGAAGTCGGCGAACTTCTGGGCGGCGTCGTCGGAGTCCTGCTTGGCCTCTTCGATGCGGCCGTTAAGGAACTGGACGAGCAGGCTCTGGGTCTGCTGGCTGTTGTTCGTCTGCATGGTCAGGAAGTTGTCGACAACTTCCTTGGAAATCTGCTGGGCTTCTTCCGGGGTCTTGCCCTTGGCGGTGACGGTGATGAGGTTCGTGCCCTTCGTGTTCTTGATGTCGAGGTTCGACTTGGCAAAGCCTGCGGCATCCGGCTTCTTCTCGGGGTCTTTGCCCTCGTAGAGCTCGTCGATGATCGGGTCGAGGACGGTGCGGCTCTTCATGAGCTCCATGTAGTTGTTGGTCGGGCTCGCCGTGCTGCTGCCCGTCGCAGCGGCGAGCATAGCCGCTGCCCGGCCGCCTATCTCCTTGCTGGTGCTGCGCGTCTGCACGAGGGTCGTCGACTCGTACTGCTTCGGCAGGACAAAGGCGGTGATCGTCGCGATGGCTGTGCAGCCGACGATGATGCCGCCGACGACTTTCTTGTGTTCCTTCGTGACCTGCCAGAGCTTGCCGAGGTCAATGCTTTCTTCTTTCTCTAAATCCAAGGGGTCCACTCCTTTATCTATGAATGATAATGAATTCGTATCAATGGCTCATACTCAATAGGCGCCTTTACCGAAGGCGACGGCTTTGACGGTCTTGAAGAGGTACATGAGGTCGATCCAGACGGACCAGTTGCGGACGTACCAGGTGTCCATGGCGACGCGCTCTTCGTAGGTGGTGTCGCTGCGGCCGCTGGCCTGCCACATGCCGGTGATGCCGGGCAGGACCATGCTGTACTCGCGGAAGTAGTCGCCGTAGCGCTCGATCTCTTTGGTGACGATAGGGCGCGGGCCGACGAGGCTCATGTCGCCCTTGATGACATTCCATAGCTGCGGCAGCTCGTCGAGGCTGGTCTTGCGGAGGAAGGCGCCGAGCTTCGTGACGCGCGGGTCGTGCTCGAGCTTAAAGTTCTCCTCCCACTCCTTGCGGGCCTCGGGATTCTCAGCGAGGTATTTCTTCAGGGCTTCCTGTGCGTTCGGGATCATGGTCTGGAACTTGTAGCACGGGAAGAGCTCCCCATTGCGGCCGACGCGCTGGTGCGCGAAGATGACGTGGCCCTTGTTGCTGATGGCGACCATGATGGTCAGCACGAGGAGGATTGGTGAAATGAGGATGCTGCCGACGGTCGTGCAGATGAGGTCGAAGACGCGCTTGATGATGCGGTTGCGGCGGCGTACGAGATTGTTCCGCATGTGGAGCATGAGGACTTCTTCGCTGAAGAGGACTTCGGCCTCGGCGCCGAGCATCGGGGTGCCGATGAGGTCGGGCGCGAAGGAGATGTCGCGCACGTAGGGCTGTATCTTGGAGATGAGGTCCTGCAGCTGGTCGCGGTGCATGCCCGGTGCGGTGATGATGACGTTCTGGACGCCGGAATCGCGGATGATGGCCTCGGCGTCGGCGACTTTGCCGTAGAGCAGGAAGTGCGAGGCGACTTTTTGCGAGAGCGGGTTGTCGTCGATGAGTCCGACGATGTCGTAGCGGTAGCCGAGGTCATTCCGGTAGTAGCGCAGGACGCGCTCGGCTGTCTTGCCCGCGCCGACGAGGATGACTGGCTCGTAGAACAGGTGGCACTTCTTGATGAATTTCTTGGCGAGGTAGCGGATGAGGTAGAGGTTCGGCACGAGGAGAACGATGAAGAGTCCGACAAAGAGGCGCGACGTGTGGGCGCCTGCCGCCGAGAAGTAGATGATGAGCAGGCAGGCCATGAAGCCGTAGAGCACGGCAAAGAAGATGTCGCGCGTGGAGTCGAGGATGGAATGCATCTGCCGGTAGGCGTGCGACTGCCCGAGGAACAGGATGAAGATCATCGGGACCCAGAGGTAGAAGTACTTCGGCGCGATGGCGTACGGCGCAATGTCGGTGTCGATCAGGTGATGAAGGCCCAGTGCCTCCTGCTCGGCCAGTAAGATGGCGATGTAGTCCAGCAGGATGAACAGGACCGGGTACAGGTAGCGGGCATAGCGCGCGCTCCTGACCCTGGTCTTATTGGCCAGTCGAATGATTTTTTCCAATTGTGATATTCCCCCAATATCATATGTCTCAGGTACGGCAGCTGCCGGGTGCGCTCCCCCATCGGCACCCAGCACGGCCATCGTCCCCCACGTATCAGTCGGTCAGGTTCTTGTAGAGCGCCCAGGCGTTGATGTACGGCAGGACGTCGGTGTCGAGCTTGATGCCGTTGGAGCGCGGGACGTAGAGGATGTCGCCGTCCTCGATCTCGACGTTCTGGGTGAGGTCGTGGCGGACGGTGTAGGCTTTCATGTTGAGCGTGCGGTAGTACATGGTGCCGTCAACGACGCGCATGATCTGGATGCGGGTGCTGCGGCCCTTGCGCGCCCAGCCGCCCGCGGTGGCGAGTGCGGCGTAGGCGTTCATGTTGTCGATGGCCATGGTCTGGACGCCGGGCTTGTTGACCTCGCCCATGACGTAGACTTTGCGCGGGCCGTAGCTCGTGATGACGAGCGAGAGGTCCGGGATGCGCAGGTACTGGGTCAGAGAGTCCATGAGGACGGCCTTGGCCTCGTCGAGCGTCAGGCCTTCCATCTTGACGCTGCCGACGTACGGCAGCTGGACGTAGCCGTCGAGGCCGACGGTCAGGCTGTTGATGCCGATGCCATCGGGAAAGCCGACGGCGAGGATGCTCAGCGTGTCGCCGCGGAAGAGGCGGTAGCTCGGCGAGACGGTCGTGTGGCGCAGGGATGCCGTCTTGAACATCTCCTTGGACTCGACGTAGCGCGCGCTGTCATCCGCGTCATCAGTGGCAGCCTGCCCGCGGACGGCGGACGGCTCTGCCTGCACGGAGGCCTGGCTGGACTTGGATACGCGTGTCGGCGCCGCAGGAGCCGCGAGCGTGCCCGCAGCCGTCTGCGCCGCGACGTCCGCGGCCGTCGGAGCTGCAGGCGCGGCAAAAACGGCACTGCCAGACAGCAGGAGCGCCGTGATGGTGAAAGCCGGAAGGCTGTACTTCATGATTCTAAAACCCCTTGTTTTTATATTTTTGTAATCGATGCTAGATATACGCTATTAGTTTAACACTTTGTGCTAAGAATGGCAAGGCAGGCAGGCAAAAACAGGACGTATCCCACAAAAAGCCCTCCCGTGCCATGCATGGGAAGGCTTTTCTGTTGCCCTATTCTTTTTTCTCGGCCTCGCGCTGGCGGTCGAGGGCTTCGAGCTCTTTGAGCTCTTCCGTGCGCTCGGCGAGGGGCTGGGGGCGCTGGATGAACATGGCGTCGCCGAAGGAGAAGAAGCGGTACTTCTGTTCGACGGCGGTCTTGTAGGCGCTGAGGATGAAGTTGCGGCCGGCGAAGGCGCTGATGAGCATGATGAGGGTGGATTTTGGCAGGTGGAAGTTGGTGATGATGGCGTCGACGATCTTGAAGTCGTAGCCGGGGTAGATGAAGATGCCGGTCCAGCCGCTCTTGCCGGCGATCTCGTTTTTGGCGGTGGCGGCGGACTCGAGGGTGCGGATGCTCGTCGTGCCGACGGCGATGACGCGGTGGCCGGCCTTCTTGGTCTCCATGATGAGCTTGGCGGTCTCGTCGGGGATGCAGTAGTACTCTTTGTGCATCTCGTGCTCTTCGATGTTGTCGACGCTGACGGGGCGGAAGGTGCCGAGGCCGACGTGCAGGGTGACGAAGCCGAGGTTGACGCCCATCTCGCGCAGTTCCTGCATCTGCTCTTTGGTGAAGTGCAGGCCGGCGGTCGGGGCGGCGGCGGAGCCCTCCTCGCGGTTGTAGACGGTCTGGTAGCGCTCCTTGTCCTCGAGTTTCTCGTGGATGTAGGGCGGCAGCGGCGTCTCGCCGAGGCGGTCGAGGATCTCCTCGAAGATGCCATCGTAGTGGAACTCGACGATGCGGCCGCCGAAGTCGGTGTGTTCGGTGACGGTGCACGAGAGCTCCGCGCCGAAGCGGATGACGTTGCCTGGCTTGGCTTTCTTACCGGGCTTGACGAGCGTCTCCCAGTGGTTGGCGTCAAGGCGGCGCAAGAGGAAGACTTCGACTTTGCCGCCCGTCTGGTCGCGGTGACCGATGAGGCGGGCCGGCATGACGCGCGTGTCGTTAAAGATCAGGGTGTCGCCGGGCTCGAGGTACTCCTTGAGGTCGTAGAAGTGGCGGTGCTCGATGGTCTTCTCTACGGGGTCGAGGACCATGAGGCGCGAGGCGTTGCGCGGCTCGATCGGAACCTGGGCGATGCGCTCTTCTGGCAGGTCGTAATCAAAATCGGATAATAACATGGTGAAAACCTCTCTGTCTATCTCTATATATTAGTAGGAATCAGTCTGCAGGGTGACGCCGGTGTAGTAGTGGTGCAGGATGTCGGCATAGGATTTGCCCGTCTCAGCCAGCCGCTTGGCGCCCCACTGGGAGATGCCGAGGCCGTGGCCGGCGCCAGAGCCCGTGAAGGTGACGCTGTCTTTGGTGAGCTTGGCATCGAAAAGCGCGCTCTTGAGGCCGAGCAGGCTGCGCCAGGCGGTGCCGGAAAGCGTGACACTCCCCTTCGTGCCCGTCACGGTCATCGCCTTGACGCGGCCCGAGGCCGTGCGGTCCTTGGCGGCACGGCCGACGGCGAGCGGCGAGAGCTCGATGGCGCGCAGCCTGCCGATGGCGTGGCCCTTGGCGGCGAGCTTCTGTTCGAGGTCGGCGGTGCTCATGGTCTTGGTCCAGGGCATGGTCGCGGTCTGCGTATCGCGGACGGCGCGCAGGTAGGGCACATGGCTCCCCCAGACGTCTTCGCTCGACTCGGTCATGCCGCCGCTGTCGGTGTGGAACAGGGCTTCGATGGGCTGGCCGCCGTACATCAGCACCTCTCCCCTCGTCGCGCGGACGGCGGCCGTCGAGGCTGTCTTTTCGGAGGCAATGCCCTTGTAGAGCTGGCAGTGCGTCGTCGTGCAGAGGTCGTAGCCCTCAGCGGCATGGCGGCCGCGGCTCTTGAGGGCAAAGCTGCGCGCGGCGACGCTCTGCGCCTTGAGGGCCTCGGCGGGCCAGTCGGTCGGCATCTCCTCGGGCACGACGCTCAGGAGGTAGTCGTCGACCGGCACGATGTTGACGGCGGTCAGGCCCGCGCCCCTGTGGCGCAGCTCGAGCGCGCCGCGGTAGCGGCGGCCGTCGAGCGCCAATCCCCCATCCGGCTTGTCGGATGGGCGGATGATCAGTATCTCGCCGCGCAGCTTCTCGCGGCCGACGAGGAAGGCACCGTTCTGCCAGCGAATCTCATACGATGCCGTGGCGGTGAGCGCGACGGGCTTGGCGGACTCGGTCCGGGCTTCTGCCCTGCCGCCCGCTGCGACGGTGACGCTCGGCTGGCCGCTCGTGAGGCCGATGCGCAGGAGAGGCGCCTGCTCTGCGGGCTGGGCCGCTGCTGCGGAGGCTTTATCCGCCTTCGGTGCGGCGGGCGCATGATGGCGGGCCATGGCCGGGGTGGCGGCGGACAGCACGAGTGCGGCGGCCAGCAGGGCTGACAAAAATCTTCGCATTCTAGACACTCCCTTCACGATTGCATGGACCCCTTCCGCCTCGGGGGCTTGGCACCTTCCCCAGAGGGGAAGGCGGCGCTTCATAGCGAGGCTCCTGCTTTCAGGGGTTGCCGACGGCTTCTCTTGCCGCGCGGGCTTCTCGTTCGAGGCGGGCGCGCTTTTTGGCTTTGTTCTCTTTCTTGCGCTGCTTGCGGATCTCGCGGGAGTAGCGCTCTTCTTCGCTGAAGATGCAGCCGCAGTAGGGCTGGCGGTAGAGGCCTAAATCGTGGCTGATGTCGATGCCCTCCTGCCAGCCGGGGCGGAAGTCTTCGTAGTGGAAGGCGACGCCGTATTTCTCGGCGAAGTGCTCGGCGGTGCGGCGCATCAGGTCGTGCTGCTGGTAGATGCTGTAGAAGAGCGTCGAGGTGAAGGCGTCGAAGCCGTGCTCGGCGGCGAAGCGGGCCGTCTCCTCGAGGCGCCAGGTGTAGCACATGGTGCAGCGGCCGTTCGGCAGGGCTTCTGCGGGCAGGGCTTTCTTGAGGAAGTCGCGCAGGCGGTAGTGCTCGTCGGCGTGGAATGCCATGCCGACTTTCTCGGCGAATTCCTTAGCGGTCTTTAAACGCATGTCCCACTCCTTGTAGGGGTGGATGTTGGGGTTGAAAAAATAGCCGGTGGGCTCGATGCCCTCTTCCCGCAGTTTCTTGACGGGATAGCAGGAGCACGGGCCGCAGCACATATGGAGCAACAGTTTCAAGTGGCTCACCTCTCTTATCTTATTTTTCGGGATATGGGATGCCGAGGTGGCGATAGCCGGCCTCGGTGACGACGCGGCCGCGCGGGGTGCGGTTGATGAAGCCGAGCTGGATGAGGTACGGCTCGTAGACGTCCTCGATGGTGTCGCGCGCCTCGCTGATGGCGGCGGCGAGGGTGTCGAGGCCGACGGGGCCGCCCGCGAACTTCTCGATCATCGTGCGCAGCATGCGGCGGTCGGTGTGGTCGAGGCCGGCCTCGTCGACTTCGAGCATGCGCAGGGCCTTGTCGGCGATGGCGTTCGTGATGACGCCGGAGCCCTCGATCTGGGCGACGTCGCGCACGCGCTTCAGCAGGCGGTTGGCGACGCGCGGGGTGCCGCGGCTGCGGCGCGCGATCTCGAGCGCCCCTTCGTCCTCGATGGCGATGTCTAGGATCTCGGCGGCGCGCTTGATGATGTGCACGAGGGCGTCGGGCGTGTAGTACTCGAGGCGCGAGATGACGCCGAAGCGGTCGCGCAGCGGCGCGGCGAGGGCGCCGGCCTTCGTCGTCGCGCCGATCAGGGTGAAGGGCGCTATGTCGAGGCGGATGGAGCGGGCACTCGGCCCCTTGCCGATGATGATGTCGAGCGCGAAGTCCTCCATCGCGGAGTAGAGCACCTCTTCGACGCTGTGCGAGAGGCGGTGGATCTCGTCGATGAAGAGCACATCGTGCTCCTGCAGATTCGTCAGGAGTGCGGCGAGGTCGCCGCTCCTTTCGATGGCGGGGCCGGAGGTCTGGCGGAAGTTGACGCCGAGCTCGTTGGCGATGATGCCGGCGAGCGTCGTCTTGCCGAGGCCCGGCGGCCCGTAGAGCAGGACGTGGTCGAGCGCCTCGCCGCGCGAGAGCGCCGCCTGGATGAAGATGGAGAGGTTCGCCTTGACCTTCTCCTGGCCGATGTACTCGCCGAGCTTGCGCGGGCGCAGGCTGTACTGCCAGTCGTCGCTGTGCTGCTCGTCCATGGAGACGATGCGGTCCTCGTCGTAAGAATCGAATCCGTCCAAAATGAGCCTCCTTCTTTACATGTGGCTGAGTTCCTTCAAAGAAGCCTTGATGATGGCTTCTGTCGTCTTGTACTTGGCCGTCTTGCGGATGACGGGCGCGATCTCAGAGGGCGTGTAGCCGAGCGACTGCAGCGCGGCCATGGCCTCCGAGGCGGCGTCGTCGCCGACTTCTTCAGCGTTCTCGATGGTCAGGAGCTCCTCCTCCGCGCTGCCCCTAAAGGCGACCTTGTCCTTGAGCTCGAGGATCAGGCGCTCGGCCGACTTCTTGCCGATGCCGGGCAGCTTCGTCAGGACGCTCGCCTGCTTGTTCTGGATGGCGCGGCAGAGCCCTTCGACCGTGATGGCGGAGAGGATGCCGAGCGCGACCTTCGGGCCGATGCCGGAGACGCCGATAAGCTGCAGAAATAGGTCATATTCTTCTTCGGCGGCAAAGCCGTAGAGCACGATGGCGTCCTCGCGCACGCTCGTGTAGACGAAGAGGCTCGCCTCCTCCTTGAGGCGCAGCTTCGTCCGCGTCGAGTTCGCGACGAAGACGCGGTAGCCGACGCCGTGGACGTCGAGCAGGCAGTGGTCCGTGTAGAGCGCGATGACCCTGCCGTGAAGATATCCGATCATAGCTGATTCCTCCAAGTGATGCTATTCAGGCAGTGCGTCGTGCAGATGGCGATGGCCAGCGCGTCGGCCGTGTCGTCGGGCTTCGGCGGTTCGGGCAGGTGCAGGATCTTCGTGACCATGTAGATGACCTGGTTCTTGTCGGCCTTGCCGTAGCCCGTGACATCCTGCTTGATCTGCATCGGCGTG
This sequence comes from Mitsuokella jalaludinii, assembly GCF_928722185.1. NCBI lineage: Bacteria > Bacillati > Bacillota > Negativicutes > Selenomonadales > Selenomonadaceae > Mitsuokella > Mitsuokella jalaludinii. The sequence continues at coordinate 263,132 of NZ_CAKMXA010000001.1, read as the reverse complement.
CGCTCGACGAGCCGCAGGTTGTTCTTGGCGGCCGTCAGGAGCACGATGCCGCGCGCCTGGCCGACGGGGATGGCCGTCGTGACGTTGCGGTTGAAGAAGAGCTTCTCGACGCCCATGACGTCGGGCTGGTACTTCTTGATGAGCGCGTCGAGCTCATCGTAGATCTTCATGAGGCGGTCCTCCATCTTCATCTTCGGCGAGGTGAAGATGGAGCCGTACGCGTGCGGGATCAGCCGGCTGCCGCGCGACTCGACGAAGCCGTAGCCGCAGATGGCCGTGCCGGGGTCAATTCCTAGTGCTAACATAAATTCCCCTAACATAAAACGTGTGAGAAATGCGAAAACAAGCCCCTACAAATCAAACGTTCGAATCGTTCGAATCGTAGAGGCTTGCCTCAAAAGCCCGTCCCCAGTCTATTACTCTTCGTCGTCCGACTCGTAGTTGCTGTAGACGTTCTGGACATCGTCGTTCTCTTCGAGGGCGTCGATGAGGTTCTGCATCTTCTCGGCATCCTTGCCGGCGAGGTGGACAGTCGTGTCCGGGACCATCGTGACTTCGGCCGAAGCCGTCTCGATGCCCTTCTCGCCCAGTGCCTTCTCGATGTCGTCGAAGGCGTCCGGCTCAGCCGTGATCTCGAAGACCTCGTCCTCTGCCTTCATGTCCTCGGCGCCGGCGTCGAGGACGATCTCCATCAGGGCGTCCTCGTCGTCGAACGTCTCCTTCTCGACGATGAAGACGGCCTTCTTCTTGAACATCCAGGCAACGCAGCCGTCCTGGCCGAGGTTGCCGCCGAACTTCGAGAAGAGGTGGCGCACATCGGCAGCCGTGCGGTTGCGGTTGTCCGTCAGGATGTCGAGCATGACAGCCGTGCCGCCCGGGCCGTAGCCCTCGTACATGAGCTCTTCATACGTGCCGCTCTCCGTGTTGCCGAGACCTTTCTCGATCGCACGCTTGATGTTGTCCTTCGGGATGTTGTTGGATTTCGCCTTCGAAAGAGCCAGCTTCAGGCGCATGTTGCCCGTGGGATCTGCGCCGCCCATGCGGACTGCGATCGTGATCTCACGGCCGATCTTCGTCGTGATCTTGCCGCGGATGGCATCGTTGGCACCTTTCTTGCGCTTGATATTGGCCCATTTAGAATGTCCTGACATATAAGAAACCGCCCTTCAATCAAAATTACACGCTATCGTGTGATAACTTACTTATCTTATCATAAAACGCGCCATCCCACAAGCGTCTGGCGCGTTTTTCTTATTGCAAGCCACGCGGCTCACTTCACGAGCTTGAAGTACTTCTTCTTGCCCTTCTTGACGATGGCCTCGCCGTCCGTGAAGTCGCTCTCCTGCAGGATGTAGTCGACATCCTTGACCTTCTCGTCATTGAGGGAGAGGCCGTTCTGCTGGATCAGGCGGCGGCCCTCGCTCTTGGAGGCGAAGACCTTGCCGGCCGTCAGGATGTCGAGGAGCTTCTTGCCCGTCTCGGCGGCGATCGTCGGCATGTCGGCCGTGTTGCCGGCACCGCCGAAGAGTGCCTCGGCGGCCTTCTTGGCCTTGTTGGCCTCTTCTTCGCCGTGGACGATCTTCGTGACCTCGTAGGCGAGCACGCTCTTGGCCTCGTTGATGGCGGAGCCCTCGAGGCTGCCGAGGCGGCGGACCTCGTCCATCGGCAGGAAGGTCAGAAGCGCGAGGCACTTCTCGACGTCGGCGTCATCGACGTTGCGCCAGTACTGGTAGAACTCGTACGGCGAGGTCTTCTCGGCGTCGAGCCAGAGGGCGCCGCCCGCCGTCTTGCCCATCTTCTTGCCGTCGCTCTTCGTCAGGAGCTTGTTCGTCAGACCGTAGACGGCCACGTTGTTCTTGCGGCGGTTGAGCTCGACGCCGGCGATGATGTTCGACCACTGGTCGTCGCCGCCCATCTCGAGCTTGCAGCCGTAGCGGCGGTTGAGCTCGAGGAAGTCGTAGGCCTGCATGACCATGTAGTTGAACTCGAGGAAGGTCAGGCCCTTCTCCCAGCGCTGCTTGTAGCACTCGGCCGCGAGCATGCGGTTGACGGTGAAGCAGGCGCCGACGTCGCGCAGAAGGTCGATGTAGTTGAGCTTCCGGAGCCAGTCGCCGTTGTTGACCATGATGGCCTTGCCGTCCGAGAAGTCGATGAAGCGCGCGATCTGCTTCTTGAAGCACTCGCAGTTGTGCTCGATGTCCTCGTCCGTCAGCATCTTGCGCATGTCGGTGCGGCCCGTCGGGTCGCCGACCGTGCCCGTGCCGCCGCCGACGAGGCAGATCGGGCGGTGGCCGGCACGCTGCATGTGCGCCATCGCCATCAGGGCGATGAAGTGGCCGGCGTGGAGGCTGTCGGCCGTCGGGTCGAAGCCGATGTAGAAGGTCACGCGCTCCTTGTCGAAGAGCTCGCGGAGCTCTGCCTCATTCGTGCACTGGGCGATGAAGCCTCTCTCTTTCAGGGTGTCAAATACATTTGCCAAAGATCTCTCTCCTTTATCTCAGGTATCTCAGGTATCTCAGGCAGCACGCCTCAGGTGCTGCTCGTCATTCCACTCAGTTGCGTCCCTTGGAGACGCTGCTGCCCGGCTCAGGCGCGGCACCGCCGCCACCGCCGGCAGAGGCCGGAGCACTCGCCGGGGCCTGGCCCTGCGGCGCTGCGGGCTGCTGGCCCGGCTGCTTCTTGCCTTCGTCCTTGGACTTCTTCTCAGCGGGCTTCTCTTCCTTCTTGGCCGGCGCGGCGCTCTTCTTGGTGACGGCTGTGCTCTTGTCGTCCTCGAGCGAGCCGATGGAATCGCCGCCGGACGACTCGGAGCCGTCGAAGTCCTTGGCCGGCGTGCCCTTCAGGGCCTCGGTCATGAAGTTCTTCCAGATGGTGGCCGGCACTGTGCCGCCGTAGATGCCGCCCAAGGAGGTGTTATCGTCGTTGCCGATCCAGACGCTCGCGACGAGGTCGGGCGTGTAGCCGACGAACCACGCGTCGTGGTAGTCACTCGTCGTGCCCGTCTTGCCGGCTGCCGGGCGGCCGATGCTGGCGCGGCGGCCCGTGCCAGCGCGGATGACATCCTGCAGCATGCTCGTGAGGTCGGCCGCGCTCGACTCGCTGATGACATTGTGCTGCTCGGGGTTCGCCTCGTCGATGACCTTGCCGTTGCGGTCGAGGACCTTGACGATGACGACGGGGTCAACGTGGACGCCCTTATTGGCAAAGGTGCCGTAGGCGCTCGTGAGCTCGAGGGGCGTCACGCCCTTCGTCAGGCCGCCGAGGGCCGAGGCGAGGTTCTTGTCGTTGTGCGGGCCGTCCATGACGAGCGTCGAGATGCCCATCTCCTGCGCGTAGTAGAGCACCTTCTCGATGCCGAGCTTCTGCGCGATCTTGACGGTCGGGACGTTCATCGAGTGCTGGGCGACCTGGCGCATCGTGACGGGGCCGCTGAAGGTGTGCTCGTCGTTCTGCGGCTCCCAGTCGCCGATCTTTATCGGGCTGTCGTTGATGACGGTCGACGGGGAGAACTTGTTCTCGAGCGCCGCCGCAAAGACGAACGGCTTGAAGGCAGAGCCCGGCTGGCGCTCGGCCATCGTCGCGCGGTTGAACTGGTCCGTGCCGCGGCCGCCGACCATCGCCTTGACGTAGCCCGTGTGCGGGTCGAGGGCGACGAGGGCGCCCTGCGGCTGCACGACGCCGTTTGCGTCCTTGCGGCCGTTCGGCAGGCCCTTCATCGCCTTCTCGGCGGCGCGCTGCATGTCCATGTCGATCGTCGTGTAGACCTGCAGGCCGTCCTTGTAGACGGCGTCAGCGCCGTACTTGTCGATGAGCTTCTGGGTGACGTAGTCGACGAAGTACGAGGCCTCGCCCTTGTCGTCTTTCGCCGGGTCCGGCTTGACGAGGTCGGGCTTCTCCTGCTTCGTCTTCTCCGCCGTGGCCGAGTCGAGGTAGCCGTACTTGACCATCTGGTCGAGCACGGTCGCCTTGCGCTCCTGCGCGGCCTGCAGGTTGTTGAGCGGCGAGTAGTAGTTCGGGCTCTTCGGGATGCCGGCGAGCATCGCGCACTCGTTGAGCGTCAGGTCCTCGACGTCCTTGCCGAAGTACGTGCGGGCCGCGGCCTGCACGCCGTAGGCGCCCTGGCCGAAGTAGATCTGGTTGAGGTAGAGCTCTAGGATCTCGGATTTCGTGTACTGGTGCTCGAGCCGTAGCGCCAGGAAGACTTCCTGGATCTTGCGCTTCAGCGTGCGGTCCTGCGTCAAATACGCGTTCTTGGCGAGCTGCTGCGTGATGGTCGAGCCGCCCTCTGAGACGGTGCGGCCGCGCAGGTTGGCCCAGATGGCGCGGGCGATGCCGCGCGGGTCTACGCCGATGTGGTCGTAGAAGCGGTTGTCCTCGACGGCGACAAAGGCGTCCTGCAGGTTCTTCGGGACCTGGTCGAGCTTGACGGGCATGCGGTTCTCCGCCGCGTGGATCGTCGCGATCTCGTTGCCGTCGCTGTCGTAGACGAGTGAGGATGCCGGCGGGCGAATGTCGTCCGCCAGGTCTGATTTCGTATTCATGCTAGCGGTCAGGAAACCGCAGCCGATGCCGGTCAGCATGACCAGGAAGACAATCGCAATGCCGATGAGAGTCTTGTGCTTGGCGGTGTTGCCGCCCTTCTTCGGACTGCGTTGTTGTTGATGGCTTCGTTGGGAACGTTTTTCCATTTAGGCGCCTCCTTCAAACATATACGGCTCCTATTTTACCACACTTTCGTGGAAAAGCCTATGCCTGATGTCATTTCCGTCCATCTGCCGCATACCGCGCATCACTTGAGCTCGACGACGGTCGCGCCCGTGCCGCCCTCGGTGATGTCGGCGAACTGGAAGCTCTGGACATTCCGGTGATGCTTGAGATACGCGTGGATGCCCTTGCGGAGCGCGCCCGTCCCCTTGCCGTGGATGATGAGGACCTGCGAGAGGCCGGCCATGACGGCATCGTCGAGGAACTTGCCGACTGCGACCTCGGCCTCGTCGACCATCATGCCGCGGATGTCGATCTCGCGGCCGATTGTCTGCGTCTTCTGCATGAAGGCGTTGGACTGGCGGCGCGAAGATGAAGCGGCCGGCGCGCCCGCCGCCTTTGTCTCTTTGGGCGCATGGTCGAGGAAGCGGCAGGCGGAGGCCTTGACCTTCGTGTGGAGGCTGCCGATCTGGACGGTCAGTTCCTTGCCCTGGACGGAAAGGACCGTGCCCTTCTGGTCGAGCTTCTTGACGTAGACGATGTCGCCGGGCTGTATCGTCTTGAGGCTCACGGCCTTGCCGACGCCCTTCTGGGCCATGATGCCGGGGCGCGACTTCTCGAAGGCCTCATTGAGCTTCGCGCGGGCGTCCTGGATGGCCTGCTGGCGGCGCTTGATGCCCTGGTCGTCGAACTGCTCCTTGAGCTCCTTGATGATGGCCTCGGACTCGCGGCGCGTGCGGCGCACCATCGCGGCGCTCTGCTCGCGCGCCTTGCGGATGAAGTCGCCCTTCTTCTTGGCGAGCTCTTCCTTCGTGCGCGCGACTTTCGCCTCGAGCTCGGTGACGCGCTGCTGGCGCTCGAGGATGTCGGCGTTGCGCTGCTCGTACATCATCTTCTCGTTCTCGAGCTCGTTGATGACGTGCTCGAACTGCGCGTGGTCGGCCTTGACGAGCTGCTGCGCGCGGAGGATCAGGGATTCTGAGAGGCCGAGGCGGCGGCTGATGGCAAAGGCGTTGCTCGCGCCCGGCATGCCGATGAGCAGCCGGTACGTCGGCCGCAGTGTCTTGACGTCGAACTCGACGCAGGCATTCTCGATGCCCTCGCGCGAGTAGGCAAACGTCTTGAGCTCGGAGTAATGCGTCGTGGCGACGGTCGTCGCGCGCAACTGCAGGAGCTTCTCGAGGATGGCCATGGCGAGCGCCGCGCCCTCCTCGGGGTCGGTGCCCGCGCCGAGCTCGTCTAAGAGCACGAGGTCGTCCTCCTCGACGCGCTTCAGGATGCGCACGATGTGCGTCATGTGCGCGGAGAAGGTCGAGAGGCTCTGCTCGATGCTCTGCTCGTCGCCGATGTCGGCGTAGATGTTCGGGTAAACGGCGATGACGGGGTCCGGCGCCGTCGGCAGATAGCAGCCCGACTGGGCGAGCAGCACCATCATGCCGAGCGTCTTCATGCTGACCGTCTTGCCGCCCGTGTTCGGGCCGGTGATGAGCAGCATGCGGTAGTCCTCGCCGATGCGGATGTCTATCGGCACGACTTTGTCCTTCGCGATGAAGGGATGGCGCGCCTCGCGAAGATCCGTGCGGCCCTCGCGGTTGAGCTCCGGGCGGTTTGCCTCCATCATCTGCGCGAGGCGCGCCTTGGCGAAGGCGAAGTCGAGGTCGCCGAGGATGCGGCAGTTCTCGGTGAGCGTCCCGCTGTTCTTGTTGATCTCGGCGGACAGGTGGCGCAGGATGCGCTGGATCTCCTGCTGCTCGGCGAGCGTCAGCTGCTTGACGTCGTTGTTGAGCTCGACGACGGCCATCGGCTCGATGAAGAGCGTCGCGCCCGTGGCCGACTGGTCGTGGACGATGCCCGGGAAGCGCGAGCGGTACTCCTGCTTGACGGGGATGACGTAGCGCTCGTCGCGCACGGTGACGATGGCGTCCTGGAAGAATTTCTGGTACTCGGCATTGTGGAGGATGCTCGAGATGCGCTCCTTGATGTGCGCCTGGGCGGCGTGAAGCTCGCGGCGGATGCGCCGCAGCTCGACGCTCGCGTCCTCGCGCATGGCGCCGTGCTCGTCGACGGTGTTGTCGAGCAGGCGCTCGAGCTGGCCGAGGATCTCGATGCTCCTCGCCCACGAGCGGAGCGTCGGCGCCTCCACCTCGCTGTCGCGGAAGAAGTGCTTGATATTTCGCATCGCGTAGAGGGTGCTCATGATGCTCGTGATCTCGTCGAGGTCGAGCACGGCCCCCATCTTCACTTTCTTCAGATGCGGCCGGATGTCGAAGATGCCGCCGAACGGCGGTGTGGCCGTCGCGAGGACGGTCACGGCCTCTGTCGTCTGCTGGATCCACTCGACGGCTTCGTCGAAGTCGCTCGTCGGCAGCATCGTCTGGGCGCGCTCCTTGCCGATCAGCGAGGAGGCACAGCCCGCGAGCATCTCCCGGACCCTGTCGTATTCCATGATCTTATAGGTTTCTTGTTCCATCAGTTACCTCTATCTCAATCTACATCTGGGGAAATCAGAGCACGCCGCGGAAGTAGTGGCCGCGCGTGATGTCTTTGCCCTCCTGCTCGTGGATCCAGGAGAGCTGGGCCTCCGCGGGCTCTTCGGGGAAGGCCATCGCCTTCCGGTAGGCCTTGACGATGGCCGCGATCTCTTTCTCCCCCATGGCCTTGGCCTCAATCTGCATCGTCTCGATGCCCGCGGCGCGAAACTTCATCGCGTGCGGCATCATCGAGAGCACCTTGCTGTTGAGCACGTGCATGTGGCAGAACTGGTCCATCGCGAGCGGGAAGAGCGCATCCTTGCGGTCCTTGAGCGCGAAGTGGCCGCGCGTGCACGGCTGGGTGCAGGGGCCCTCGCCACAGCCGCCTAAAAAGCTGCCTGTCACGCAGTAGTTCGAGACCATGAGCTCGAGGCGGCCGTGCACGATGCACGTGAGCGGCAGCGGGCTCTCCTTGGCGAGCTGCCGGATCTCCTTGGCCGTGAGCTCCGGCGAGAGCGTCGCGCCAGAGGCGCCGTAGTCCTTGAGGAAGGCGAGCGTCTGCTTGTTGTAGGAGATCAGCGAGTAGTCGGCGTGGATGGCGAAATCCGTCAGGCGGCGCACGAGCGCGAGCATGGCGATGTTGTGGACGTGGACGGCGTCGGGCGGGAAGGCGGCAAAGGCGGCGAGCAGGCGCTCAACGTGCTTCTGCTGGCCGTCATGCACGATGCGCGGCGTGTTGAAATCGATGCGCGCGCCGGCCTCTCTGGCCATCTGCCAGGCCCGCTCGTACTCCTCCGGGGCGATGACGCGGTGCTCGTACGACTCGCCGCCGAAGAGGATGCCGTCGGCGCCGGCCGCGAGGGCCGCCTCTGCCTTGCCGAGCGTGTCGACGGCGACGAGGAAGTCGGCCTTCTTGGGGATCGGGCGCGCGATGCGGTCGGTGAACTTTGGCTCGGGGCGATGCTCACGCGCTTCGATCTCCTTGAGGCGCAGCGCGTCGAGCGCTTCGACGGCCTTGCGGCGCGCCTCGTTGATCTCGCTCATTGGCACCATGACCTCACCCGCGATCTCGCAGGTGAGGCTCTGCATCTCATAGACGCTAGTGCCAAGGCGGCTGACCTGCTTGCGGATAATCTCCTCCGAGAGCGGCCGCTTGCGCGCGCTCTCGCCGATGAAGTCGGTCCTGCCTTCCCCCCGATGCCCCTCTGCATCGCAGAGGGTGACGGTCAAGGGCTCACCAACAGCGGCGCGGACCGCAATCTCGACGGGGATGCGGCGCACGGGCGCGCCGGAGGTGTACGTCTCCTTGGCGCGCTCCATCAGCCTTGCGTCGTAGACCTTGAAGACGCGGTCGTGGTCGCGCACGGCCGAGGGGATGGCAAAGGAGACGGTGTCGCCCGCCTGGCCCTCCTCGACTGCGCGCCCTTTCGCATCGGTCAGGGCGGAGATGGTCGCCGTCACGCGGCCGCCGACCTTGACCCAGAAGTCGACCTGATCGCCGAGGCCGAGGCGGCCGCTGAGCTTCACGGTGACGATGCGCGCATCCCAGTCGTAGGCCGTGACGCGGCCGATGAGCAGGCCGCGGTTGTTCGGGCGGCGGTCGCTCATCATCGCCTTGCCCGGGCGTCCCTCAAGGTAGGCCGTCGTGAAGTCGCGGTTGAAGATCTGCGCGAGATCGTCGCGCTCTTCCTGCGTGACGGCGTAGCCCTTGCCCGCATAGTACGTGTCGATGGCCTCGCGGTAGGTGCGCACGACGGTCGCGACGTACTCGGGGCGCTTCATGCGGCCCTCGATCTTGAGCGATGAGACGCCGGCCTCGATGAGGTCGGGGATGACGTCAATCGTGCTGAGGTCGCGCGGCGAGAGCAGGTAGGAGCCGGCCTTGTCGCCGAGCACGTCCTGCCCCTTTTCGTCGACGAGCGTGTACGGCAGGCGGCAGGGCTGCGCGCAGCGGCCGCGGTTGCCGCTGCGGCCGCCGATCATGCTGCTCATCAGGCACTGGCCCGAGTAGCAGACGCAGAGCGCGCCGTGCATGAACGTCTCGATCTCGACGGGCGCATGGGCGCAGATATGGCGGATCTCCTTGAGCGAGAGCTCGCGCGCGAGCACGACGCGCGTGAAGCCAAGCTCCGCGAGCGCCCGCACGCCCTCGAGGCTGCTGACCGACATCTGCGTGCTCGCGTGGAGCGGCAGGTCGGGCACCGTCTCATGGGCGACACGCGCGACGCCGAGGTCCTGCACGAGCACGGCGTCGGCGCCCGCCTCGTAGAGGAAGCGCAGGTAGTCCCTGAGGGGCCCCATTTCCTCGTCTGCCACGATCGTGTTGACCGTCACGTGGATGGCGACCTTTCGCAGGTGTGCGAAGTGGATGGCCTCGCGCAGCGCCTCGCGGTCGAAGTTACTTGCATAGGCGCGCGCGCCGAAGGCATTGCCCGCCAGATAGATGGCATTGGCACCGTTCTCCACCGCAGCCACGAGTGCCTCGCGGCTGCCGGCGGGTGCTAAGAGTTCTACCAAGATAATTCCTCCTGAAAATCCGAAAAAACAGCACGGGAAACCGCGTGCCGCTTTTCAGTCGATGTTATTCGTGTTGTTCGTTTTCGTGCTGCGCGCTGCCGCCTCCAGGCGACGGCTCTGCTGGCTCTGGCGCATCTTCCTGCCCGGGCTGCTCGGGAACATCCGGCAGCTGCGGCAGGTCGTCGAGCGAGTCGAGGCCGAAGCAGCGCAAAAAGGTCGCCGTCGTGCCGTAGAGGATGGGGCGCCCGATGACCTGCTTGCGGCCGAGCTCGCAGATGAGGTCGAGCTCCAGGAGCTTGGCGAGGGCGCGCTCGACGCGCACGCCGCGCAGCTGCTCGATCTCGGGCTTGGTGATGGGCTGCTTGAAGGCGATGATGGAGAGCGTCTCCATCGTCGGCGCCGAGAGGTGGCGGTCCGTGACCTGGCTCAGCCGCTCGACCGTCGCATAGGTCTCGGGCCGCGTGACGAGCTGGTAGCCGCCCGCGACGCGCTGGACGGTCAGGCCGCTGCCCTCCGATGTGAGCTTCGCCTGCAGGCTGCGGGCCAGTTCGACCACCTCCGACTCCTCGCAGTCCATGATGGCGGCCAGGCTCGCGAGCGGCAGGGGATTGCCCGCAGCAAACAGCACGGCCTCAAGCGTCGCCTCGCGGCTCAGTTCCGCCTGACGGCCGGCTTCATTCTCTTTCATCCTCTTGCCCTCTCCTTTCGTTCCGCCAGACAATGGTGATTGTCCCGAAGAGATGCGACTGCTGAGCTGTGACTGTGCGCTGCTTCATAAGCTCAAGCAGGGCCAGAAATGTCACGACAAGCTCGTCGCGCGTGCCGCGCTCAAAGGCATCCTCGAAGCGCATGCGTCCGCCGCGCTCCCGCAGCAGCGCCTCGATCTCTTCCATCTTGTCCTCGATATGGTAGGGCTCGGGCCTTATGATGGCGGCCGGCAGCCCCGCCTCCTCGCCCTTGACGCTCATGACCTCGCGGAAGGCCGTCAGGAGCAGGTTGAGGTCGAGGCTCTCCGGCGGCAGATGGCGCACGGGCAGGTCGAGCGGCGCGCGGCCGACGAAGTGCTCCTGCAGGTCGGCCATCGAGCCGAGGACCTCGCTGACCTCCTTGAAGCGCCGGTACTCGAGCAGGCGCTCGACGAGCTCCTGGCGCGGGTCCTCTTCCTCATTCTCCTCGGCCTTCTTCTTCGGCAGCATCATGCGCGACTTGATCTGCAGCAGCGTCGCGGCCATGACGAGGAAGGCGCTCGTGACCTCCATGTCCATCTCGCGCATCGCCTCGAGGTAGTCGAGGTACTGGCGCGTGAGCTCCGCGATCGGGATGTCGTAGATGTCGATCTTGTTCTTCTCGATGAGGTGCATCAGGAGCTCTAAGGGGCCGTTGAAGGCGGCGAGGTGAAACGTATAGTCTTTCTTTGCGTTCGTGTCGTTTATAACGTCCATGCTATCTCAACTATCTCAATCCGCTCAAGGCGCTCAGAAGAACGGCATCAGGAGCAGCATGAAGATCTGCCAGATCAGGCGCTGCAGCGGGATGAAGATCATGCTGAGCACCGGCGTCATGATGAGCGCGATGAGAATCAGGAAGCTGTAGCGCTCGAGGCGCGCGTAGCTGTAGGCCATCCTCGGCGGCAGCAGCTGCATCAGGACGTGCGAGCCGTCGAGCGGCGGCAGCGGGATGAGGTTGAAGATGGCGAAGTTGATGTTGTAGATGATGATGAGCTGGAAGACCTGGTAGACGCCGAAGCTCAGGTGGCCCATGGTGCTCTTGAGAACGAGCAGGGCGACGAGCGCGAAGAAGGCCGTCACGAGGTTGGCCGCGGGGCCCGCGAGCGAGACGAGGATGTCGTCGCGGCGCGGCTTCCTGAAGTTGCGCGGGTCGATGATGACGGGCTTGGCCCAGCCGAAGCGCACGAGGAAGAGCATGATGAGGCCGACCGGGTCGATGTGGGCCGCGGGGTTGAGCGTCAGGCGGCCCATGAGCATCGGCGTCCTGTCGCCGAGGGCGACGGCCACGCGCGCGTGCGCGTACTCGTGGATGACCATCGCGATGATCAGGCCCGGGATGCCCGCGATGAGGTCGAGCGGATTGAAATCAAACATAAGATCTCCTTTACTTGCTTCACTTTGCGGCTCTCTGCTGCGCGAGCATCAGGATGGAGATGACGGACTTCGCGTCGACGATGCGGCCGTCCTGCGCCATGGCCACGGCTTCTTCCAAGGGCACCTTGACGACGTTGATGAACTCGTCCTCGTCCGTGTGCTGCTTGCCGGCCGTCAGGCCCTCGGCCGCGTAGAGGTGGATCTTCTCGTTCGAGAAGCCGACCGTCGTCGCAATCGTCGTGAGCTTCGTGATGCGCGCGGCCGTGTAGCCCGTCTCCTCCGAGAGCTCGCGCTCGGCGCAGACGAGCGGGTCTTCGTCGGGCGCGTCGAGCTTGCCGGCCGGCACCTCGAGCGTCACCTCGCCGATCGGGTAGCGGTACTGGCGCACGAGGATAATGCGGCCGTCCGGCAGGATGGGGATGACAGACGATGCCCCCGGATGCTTGATCCACTCGCGCGTCGCCTCCTTGCCGTTCGGCAGCTCGACCGTGTCGCGCTTGACGTGGAGCAAGACGCCATCGAAGATAGCTTTGCTGCTGACTTTCTTCTCGATCAGATCCTCATACATAACCATTGACCTCCTAAACAAGACTATCTATCTTACTTATCAATCTATCAATCATGCTTCACATGACTCATTGCCCGTATCATACCATCGCAAGATGAGAAAAAGCGGGAAAACTCACAAGCTGGCCTCCCGGCGGAAGGCGTCCTTCTTCATCTTCGCGTGCGAGACCATCTCGCGCGCGTTGTCGAGCGAGGCGGTCGTCATGTCGGCGCCTGAGGCCATGCGCGCGATCTCGCTGATGCGCTCGCGCTCCGACAGCGGGCGGATCTGCGTCGCCGTCGTGCCCTCCTCGGTGCGCTTCGAGATGTAGAGATGCGCGTCGGCCATGCAGGCGATCTGCGGCAGGTGCGTGATGCAGAGCACCTGCTTGTACTGCGCGACGAGGGCGATGCGCTCGGCGACCATCTGGGCCGTGCGGCCGCCGATGCCCGTGTCGATCTCATCGAAGACCATGCTCGGCACGGACGAGTCGCGCGAGGAGGCGACCGTCTTGATGGCGAGCGCGATGCGCGAGAGCTCGCCTCCGGAGGCGACTCTCTGCAGTGGCTTTTCCGCCTCGCCGGGGTTGGCCGAGAAGAACATGGCGACTTCGTCGCGCCCCCTCGGGCCGTAGTCTGCGGCCGGCTCCACGCGGATGGCGAGCTGCGCCTTCGGCATGCCGAGCGCGAAGAGCTGCTCTTCGATGGCCGAGGAAAGGTCCTTGGCCGCGGCTCTGCGCAGCTCCGTCAGGGCAGCCGCCTTCTTCCCCAGCTCCTTCTCGAGCGCGGCGATCTCCTTTTCGAGCGCGGCGATGTCCTCGTCGTAGTTCTCGATCTCTGAAAGCTCGCGCTCGACTTTTTCCTGATGCGCGAGCACATCGCTGAGCGTCGCGCCGTACTTCTTGCAGAGGCGGTAGATGACGTCCATGCGGCTCTGCAGCTGGTCGAGGCGCGCGGGGCTGAACTCGACGCTCTCGCCGTAGTCGCGCAGCTCGTACGAGGCCTCCTGCAGGGAGATGTAGGCCTCCTCGACCATCTTCTGGGCATTCGCGAGCGCATCGTCGAAGCGGCTGATGTCCTCGAGGTCCTTCTTGACCTGAGAGAGCGCGGGCAGGACGCCGAGACCGCTGCCGCCGCCCCCCTCGAGGAGCTCGTACGATTCCTCGATGGAGCCGACGATCTTCTCGGCGTGCGAGAGCTTGCGGATCTCCGCCTCGAGCGCTTCGTCCTCGCCCGCCTTGAGGTTGGCCTCGGAGATCTCCTTGTCCTGCCAGTGCAGCATATCGAGGCGCTGCGCGTACTCGCGCGAGGCCTGCTGCTTCTCATCGTAGGCCTTCTTCTTCTCGCGCCACTCGCGGTAGGCGCACTCATAGGCGGCCAGCGCCTCGGCGACGTCGGGGTCGTAGCCGTCGAGCAGATGGAACTGGTTCTCCTCCTTGAGAAGCGCGAGGTTCTCGTTCTGCCCGTGGATGTCGACGAGGTAGGCGCCGATCTGGCGCAGGATGGCCAGCGTGACGTGGCAGCCGTTGACGAGCGCCGTGCTGCGGCCCGCCCGCGTGAGCTGCCGCGTGATGATGAGCTCCTTGTCCGAGTCGTCGATGGCCTGCTGCGTCAGAAGCTCGTGCAGGCCGAGCGACTCGTCCTCGAGTGAGAATACTGCCTCAACGCGCAGCCAGTCGCAGCCGGAGCGCACCATGTCGGCCGACATGCGCGCGCCGAGCACGGCGCCGAGCGAGTCGATGAGGATGGACTTGCCCGCGCCCGTCTCGCCGGTCAGGATGTTGAGGCCGGACTGGAACTCCACCTGCACGTGCTCGAGCAGCGCGAAGTTCCAGACCGTCAGTGATTTCAACATAGAATGTACTTCCTCCTACTATGCCCTGCCCGCTCAGTCCTGCAGCATGTCGAGGATGCGCTTGCGGACGACGGGGGCCGTCTCCTTGGGCTTGATGACGACGAGGATGCTGTCGTCGCCGGCGACCGTGCCGATGATCTCCGGCCACTTGCAGTAGTCGAGCGCGGCGGCCACGGTGTTCGCGCCGCCCGGCAGCGTGCGCACGACGAGGATGTTCTCGCTGTAGTCGCAGTCGACGATCGTGTCGTTGAAGACGCGGCGCATGCGCTCCTTCGTGAAGGCGTAATTCTCCTGCGCCGGCAGCGCGTAGCGGTAGCGGCCGTCGCCCGTCGGCACCTTAATGAGCATGAGCTCCTTGATATCGCGCGAGACCGTCGCCTGCGTGACGGCGATGCGCCGCTTGCGCAGCTGTGCCGCCAGCTCGTCCTGCGTCTCGATGATCTCATGGCGGATGATCTCGCGGATCAGCTCCAGTCGTCTTTCTTTCATCAACATACCTGCCTTCCTTCTTTATGCTTTATGCATTTTCTTTACGCACTTTACGCAATCTTGCGCAGTCACAGGGGTCTACTCGCCTGCGGGACGCCAGAGCTTCGTGCGCAGGATCTGGTAGTAGTCCTTGTCCTCGAACTTGATGATCTCCGCCTGTGCCTCCGACTTCCTGACGACGACCTCGTCGCCCGGCAGCAGCCGGTAGCAGACCTGCCCGTCGAAGGTGACGATGATGTCCTGCGGGATGGAGGCGATCGCGACGTGCACGGCGTCGTCCTCCTGGATGATCAGCGGGCGGATGTTGAAGGTGTGCGCGCAGATCGGGGTGACGATGAGCGCGCGGACATTCGGGTTCACGATGGGGCCGCCGGCCGACAGGGAGTAGGCCGTCGAGCCCGTCGGCGACGAGATGATGATGCCGTCGGCCTTGCAGTCGAGCAGATGGCTCTCGTTGATCGAGAGGCCTAGGTGCAGCATGCGCGCGACGCCGCCCTTGACGACGATGTCGTTGATGGCGTGGCCGAGGAAGCGCTCCTTGCCGCCCGAGATGACGGAGCCCGCGAGCAGCAGGCGGTGCTCGATGCGGTAGTCGCCGTCGAGGAGTTTCTGCAATTTCTTCTCGAGCTCATGGAGCTCGATGTCGGCCATGAAGCCGAGCGTGCCGATGTTGACGCCACAGACGGGCACAGCATGGTGGCTGTAGCGGCGGCAGACGCCCAAGAGCGTGCCGTCGCCGCCGATGCTCAGCGCAATGTCTGTCTTGACGTTCTCGATGTCGGTGACGCCGTAGCCCGCGTGCTGGAAGATGCGCGCCTCCTCCACCGGCATGATGATGCGCACCGCCTTGTCCGCATAGAAGTCGAGGATGCGCTGCAGGACCCGCGGGGCCTCCGGCTTATTCGTATTCGGGAAAACTGCTATCGTCAGCATAGAATCTCCTCTCTGCCATGGCCCAGCTCCGCTTGGGCGTCTGGCAATGGATTAATGATCCAGGTCCGCATGGGCCTCGGCGACGACTTCCTGCAGCCGCTCCTCCGTCACCGTGTCCTCGCCTGCTGCGCGCGTGAGGTAGATGAGGTACTCGATGTTGCCCTCGGGCCCCTTGACGGGCGAGTACGTCAGCGCGAGCGGGCAGAAGCCTGTTTCGCGCGCAAAGGCCGTGACTTTGCGGATGACATCCTCGTGGACGGCGGGGTCGCGCACGACGCCCTTCTTGCCGACGTTCTCGCGGCCCGCCTCGAACTGCGGCTTGATGAGCGCGACGATCTCGCCCGTCTCCTTGAGCAGGGTGTAGGCGACGGGCAGGACCTTCGTCAGCGAGATGAAGGCGACGTCGATGGAGGCAAAGTCGAGGGGCTCGCCGATCATCTCCGGCGTGACTGTGCGGATGTTCGTGCGCTCCATGTTGCGGACGCGCGCGTCGGTGCGCAGCTTCCAGGCCAGCTGGCCGTAGCCGACATCGATGGCGTAGACCTTCTTCGCGCCGTTCTGCAGCATGCAGTCAGTGAAGCCGCCCGTCGAGGCGCCGATGTCGGCCGCTGCCTTGTCCTGCAGCCGCACGCCGAACTCCTTCATCGCCTTCTCGAGCTTGAGGCCGCCGCGGCTGACGTAGGGGATGTCGTGGCCGAGCAGCCGTATCTCGGCCTCGGCCTTGACCGTCGTGCCGGCCTTGTCGATCTTCTGCCCATCGACGAGGACCTCGCCCGCCATGATCATGCGCTTCGCGCGCTCGCGGCTGCCGGCCAGCCCCCGCTCGACGAGCAGGATGTCCAATCGTTCTTTTGCCATTCGCTTACCCTTCTCTTTCTCTCAACTATCTTGTATCATGCCTGTATCATGCGTTCTCGTCCAGCTGGCTCAGCCGCTCGCAGATGCGCTTGGCCATCTCATCGGGCTGCAGGTCGCAGAGCGATAAGAGCTCACGGCGCGTGCCCTGCTCGATGAAGCGGTCGGGGATGCCGAAGCGCAAAAGCGGCACCTCGATGCCGTGATCCGCGAGGTATTCGGCCACGGCCGAGCCGAAGCCGCCCGCGAGCACATTCTCCTCGGCCGTGATGAGGAGCTTCTTCGTCCGGGCCATCTCGCCGAGCAGCTCTGTATCGAGCGGCTTGATGAAACGCATGTTGACGACGGCCGCCTCGATGCCCTCCTCTTTGAGGATGGCGGCTGCTTCCTTTGCCTTCTCGACCATCGTGCCGACGGCCAGGAAGGCGATATCGCCCTCCTCCTGCAGCACTTCGGCCTTGCCGACGGGCAAGGTCTCAAGCGAGTCTGTGAGCGGCACGCCGAGGCCGGCGCCGCGCGGGTAGCGCACGGCAGCGGGCCCCTCTATCGCGATAGCTGTCGCGAGCATATGGCGAAGCTCCTCCTCGTCCTTTGGCGCCATGACGCACATGTTGGGCATCTGGCGCAGGTACGAGAGGTCGAAGACACCGTGATGCGTCGGGCCGTCCTCGCCGACGAGGCCGGCGCGGTCGAGGCAGAGCGTCACGGGCAGGTTCTGCAGGCAGACGTCGTGGATGAGCTGGTCGTAGGCGCGCTGCGCGAACGTCGAATAGAGCGCGATGACGGGGTGCATGCCCGCGGCCGCCATGCCGGCGGCCAGCGTCATCGCGTGCTCCTCGGCGATGCCGACGTCGAAGAAGCGCTTCGGGTACGCCTGGCCGAAGGCCTTGAGGCCCGTGCCCGACGGCATGGCCGCCGTGATGGCGAGGATGTCGGGGCGGTCCTTCGCGAGGTCAATCAGCGCCTTGCTGAAGACAGAGGTGTAGGAAGGCGCACAGCCCGCCTTCTTCGCGGACTTGCCCGTGCTCGGGTCGAAGCAGCCGACGCCGTGGAACTTCTCGGGCGCCTGCTCGGCCGGCTTGTATCCCTTGCCCTTGACGGTGTGGATGTGGATGAGCACGGGGCCCTCCATCTCCTTGGCGCTCGTCAGGACTTCCTCCAGGAGGGCGATGTTGTGGCCGTCGATCGGGCCGATGTAGTGGAAGCCCATCTCCTCGAACAGGCTGCCCGGCACGAGCACGGAGCGCACGCCGTCCTTGAGGTGGCTCGCCGTCTTGTAGACCTTGTCGCCGATGTGCGGGATGCTCATGAGCAGGCTGCCCATGTCGCGCTTGGCGCGCGCGTACTGCGGCGCGATGCGGATGCGCGAGAGGTACTCGCTCATGGCGCCGACATTGGCGTCGATGGACATCTCGTTGTCGTTGAGGATAACGATGAGCTTCGTGCCGAGGTCGCCGGCGTTGTTGAGCGCCTCGAACGACTCGCCGCCCGTCAGCGCGCCATCGCCGATGACGGCGATGACCTGGTTCTTCTCCCCCTTGGCATCGCGCGCGAGGGCCATGCCGAGGGCCGCCGAGATGGAGGTACTCGCATGGCCGACACCGAAGGCGTCGTAGACGGACTCTGAGCGGTTCGGGAAGCCGGTGATGCCGCCCTTCTTGCGCAGTGTCTTGAACGCATCCCTGCGGCCCGTGAGGATCTTGTGGGTGTAGGCCTGGTGGCCGACATCCCAGACGAGCTTGTCCCCGGGGAACGAGAAGACGCTGTAGAGCGCGAGCGTCAGTTCCACCGTGCCGAGGTTCGGCGCGAGGTGGCCGCCGTTCTGCGAGACGGTATCAATGATGAAATGGCGCAGTTCGGATGCCAGCTGCTCGAGCTCGCGGACCGTGAGCGCCTTGACATCCTCGGGTTTCTCTATGCGGTTGAGCAATGCATACATGGAAACACTCCCCATCGAAACACTTCCCATCAATTCTCAATTCTTTCGCTCGAGCATGTAGCGGACGAGCTGGCGCAGGAAATCGGCTTCAGGGCCGAAAACGGCGAGCGCCTTGACCGCCTTGTCCACGGTCTCTTCGGCGAGGCGCTGGGCCTCGTCAAGCGAGGTCAGCGTCACGTACGTCGACTTCTCGTTGCGGATGTCGCTGCCGACCGGCTTGCCGATGAGCTTCTCGTCGCCCGTCACATCGAGGATGTCATCCGTGATCTGGAAGGCAAGGCCGAAGCCCTCGGCATAGGAGGTCAGGGCCGCGAGCTGGCCTTCCGTGGCGCCCGCGAGGATGGCGCCGCTTCTTAAGGCGGCGCGGAAGAGCGCGCCCGTCTTGCCCATGTGCATCTTCTGGAGCTCTTGCATCGGGATGCGGTGGCCCTCCGACTCGAGGTCGATGGCCTGGCCGCCGACCATGCCGTTCATGCCGGCCGCCGTGCTGATCTCCTGCACGACGCGCAAAAGAGTTGCCGGGTCCGTGTGCTTCTGGCGCGCGATGACCTCGAAGGCGAGCGTCAGGAGCGCATCGCCGGCGAGCACGGCCATGCCGTCGCCGTAGACCTTGTGGTTCGTCAGCTTGCCGCGGCGGTAGTCGTCGTTGTCCATCGCCGGCAGGTCGTCGTGGATCAGGGAGTACGTGTGGATCATCTCGAGGGCGCAGGCCGCTGTCAGGTAGTCCGTGCCCTTCGCGCCGACGGCATCGGCCGCCGCCATCAGGAGGATCGGGCGCAGGCGCTTGCCGCCCGCCATGAGGCTGTAGCGCATCGACTCAGCGAGGCGCGCGTCAAGAGGCGGCTCCTGCTCCAGTTCACGGACGAGCTGCTCTTCGACCAGCTGCTGACGCTCTTTCCAAAGTTCCTTCAACATATCATCATTCCCCTTATCCCTCAATATCAAGCTTGCTCTCTTCGACCTTGCCCGTCGCTTCATTCTCCTTGACGAGCAGGTCCATCGTTTGCTCGGCGCGCTCGAGGGCGCCCATGCAGTTCTTGGCGAGGCCGACGCCCTCGGAGTAATGGCTCATGAGGTCCTTGAGCGTCAGGTCGCCGCCCTCCATCTCCTTGACGATGGCCTCGAGCTTTTCCAGTGATTCCTCAAACGAGAGCTCTTTCTTTCTTGGCATATGCAACTTCTTCCTTTCTTTTCCCGCCGGCTCACTGCTCCTGGTTGTCCTCTCCCTGCACCTTTACGGCGCGCACCGGGATGCGGCCGTCCTTCAGGGTGATGGTGAGGAGGTCGCCTGCCTTTACGGCGCGGACGCTCGTCAGGGGCACCCCCTCCTTCTCGACAATGCCGTAGCCCTGGCGCAGGATGTGCACGGGGTTCAGGTAGTCGAGCTGCTGCAGCACGATCTCGAGCGCGTGGCGCTTCTCCTTCATCTGGCCCTTCATCTGCGACTCGAGCGCGGCGATTGCGCGGTCAAGGCGCTGGGCGCGGCCCGCGAGCAGGAGCTGCGGGTTCTGCAGGGCGGCGCTGCGGAGGCAGGCCGCGAGGCGCAGGCGCTTCTCCTGCAGCTGGCGCCTCTCCTGCTGCGAGAGGCGCGCCATCAGGCTCTCCGTGTAGCGCAGGAGCTCTGCTCGGTCCGGCACGGCGAGCTCGGCCGCCTGCGAGGGCGTCGCGGCCCGCTGGTCGCTCGCAAAGTCGGCGAGCGTGAAGTCCGTCTCGTGGCCGACGGCTGAGATGACGGGAATCTTCGAGGCGTAAATGGCGCGCACGACGGGCTCCTCGTTGAAAGCCCAGAGGTCCTCCATCGAGCCGCCGCCGCGGCCGACGATCAGCACGTCGACGGGGTACTTCTCGTTGAAGAAGGCGATGGCCGCGGCGATCTGCGCGGCTGCCTCCTCGCCCTGGACGAGCACGGGGCGCAGGACGAGCTGCACCGCGGGCCAGCGACGCTTCGAGACGTGGTAGATATCGCGCAGCACGGCGCCCGAGATCGAGGTGACGATGCCGATGCGCTTCGGGAAGCGCGGCAGGGGCTTCTTGTGCGCATCGTCGAAGAGCCCCTCAGATGCGAGTCTCGCCTTGAGCTGCTCGAAGGCGAGCGCAAGGTCGCCCGCGCCCTCCGGCATCATGTGGTCAGCGTAGAGCTGGTAGACACCGTCGCGCTCGTAGACCGAGATGCTGCCGCTGACGACGACCTGCATGCCGTTCTCCGGCCGGAAGCGCAGGCCCTGCGCGCGGCTCCGGAACATCACGCACTTGATGGCCGACGCGGCGTCCTTCAGCGTGAAGTAGCAGTGGCCCGAGGCGTAGCAGCGGAAGTTCGACAGCTCCCCGCGGACCTGGATGCAGCCGAGCACGGGCTCGCGCTGGAACATCCGCTTGATATAGTTCGTGACCTCACTGACGTTGTGTATCCCCACGGCAGCAATCCCCCTTCTCCTGCCTTCTCCTGTCTTCCTTCAGATTCCCGTATTACAAGAAAGAAGCCAGACAAAAAGTCTGGCTCCTGTCTGCGTCACTCTGCGCTCTTCGCGCTCTTCATGATCGCGCCGAGAATCCCGTTCACATAGCGGCTGGAGTCATCCGTACCATACTTCTTTGCCAGTTCTACCGCCTCGTTGATGGCGATGTTCGGTGTGAGCTTCTCTTCGGCAAAGCACATCTCATACGTTGCCATGCGCGTGAGGTTGCGGTCGACGGCCGCCATGCGCTCCACCTTCCACTCGCGCGAGTTCGCGGCGATCTGGGCATCGATGGCCTCTACGTTCGCGCGCGTGCCGTGCACGAGCTGCGCGGCGAACACGCGGTCATGCGCACTCATCGCCTCGGCCTCGCCGAGCGCCGTGTCGAGGGCGAGTGTCTCCTGCATCTCTTCCTGAGCGGCCGTTTCCGCCGGGTTCAGGTCTAACTGGAAGAGCGCCTGCAGCGCGACTTCCCTTGCTTGTCTACGACTCATTCCTAACCTTTCCTAACCTTCCTAAAATCATGTATCGTGATGGCCGTTTCCGCCGCCCGCTAGCTGCGCAAGCGGTTGATGCGGTCGAGCAGGTCATCGGCAATCCTGCCGAAAAAGTCCTCTTCGCGGTCGGCTTTCCTGCCGATGCAGAGGCCGACGACGCCGCACAGCACGATGAAGGCCGTGCGCCAGAAGCCGATCAGCAGGATCATCAGGGCCAGGATGATGCCGGAGGCGAGGCCGAGGCACTGCCCCCGGTCCTCCTGCCAGATCATCGCCAGCCATTCCTTGAATTCTTCTTTCATTTTTCCACCGCCTCACGCCTCAGACCACGCGGCGCTTGCCCGCAGGCACAGCGTCCGAGAACGCCGTGATGTGCGACTCGACGGCGACGTCCTCGAGTCCCATCGTCTCGCGGAGTTCCGTGCGGATGGCCGCGGCGGCCGCCTCCGTGAGCGATGCGACGGGCGTGCCGCGGCTGACCGTCAGGTCGAGCACGAGGCGCAGCGTCTCAGGTGCGTTCTTCGAGGCCCTGACGCGCTGGGCGCGCACCTTCGCCATGCGGATGCCGTGCAGCGAAAGGAGCGTCCGCTCGGCCATCGCGCGGATGGCAGGCAGGGCGACGCGGACGCCGCCCTCTGCCCCCTGCAGCAGGATGAAGTCGCCGCGCTCATGCGTGCGCTCCGCACGCCCCCGCAAGGAGACGCCGAGCAGGTGGAGCGCGACCAGGAGGAAGACGACCGAGACGGCGACCGTCTCGCGGCGGGACAGGATGTAGTGGATCTCATTGAGCCAGACCGACTCCGGCAGGACTCCCATGCAGAGCACGAGCACGAGCACGGAGAGCAGGGCCAGGCCGATCATCGAGACAAACAGCAAAAAACGGTTGATAATCCCCATAGTATCCGCCTCGCTCCAGATCAGCGCACGCGTACTTCATCGGCCTTCGCATTCTCCTCCGGGAAGCCGACGCCCTGTACGTGGACGTTGACCTCGACGACGGAGAGGCCCGTCATCGTCTCGATGGCCTGCTTGACGTTCTCCTGCACCGCGAGGGCGATGTCCGGGATGCGCACGCCATACTTGACGATGATGTAGAGGTCGACAGCGGCTTCCTTCTCGCCGACTTCGACCTTGACGCCCTTGGCGAAGTTCTTGCGGCCGAGCATCTCGGCAATGCCGCCCGCAATGCCGCCGCTCATGCCGGCGATGCCGTCGACTTCCGTAGCAGCCAGGCCCGCGATGATGCTGACGACCTCATCCGCGATGCGGATCGCGCCGAGACTCGAATCTTTTTTGACGATTTCTTTTTCGTTTGCCATGATAAAGGCCTCCTTGCCTGGGGCAGCCCATGGGACTGCGCATAAACGGTAATCCGCACAAGAGGGCGTATAACATGCCTCTCCCATGCATATTTATACTGTACTATTCGCGGACTCGAACGCTTTTTCCTGCCAAGAACGAAAATAAAACAAAATAAAAATGAAAGAAATGCAGCTGCTGTACCAGTTGCATGAACATGCCTGGCGCAGCAGCTGCCAAGAGAAGCAGATGTTTCTTATGCGCGCTCGATGTAGTTGCCCGTGCGCGTATCGATGCGGAGCGTATCGCCCTCGTTGACGAAGAGCGGCACGCGGACTTCGTAGCCCGTCTCGACCTTGGCGATCTTCGTGGCGCCCGTAGCCGTGTTGCCCTTGACGCTCGGCTCGCACTCGACAACCTTGAGGTTGACGGAGTTCGGCAGCTGGATGCCGATGATGCGGCCCTTGAACGTCTGCAGCGAGACTTCCATGTTCTCCATGAGGTAGTTCAGCGCATCGCCGAGCTGCTCCTTGTTGAGCTCCGTCTGCTCGTACGTCTCCGTGTCCATGAACGTGTACATGCCATCGGCCTCGTAGAGGTACTGCATGTTGCGCGTCTCGAGGTGAGCTGCCGGCATCTTTTCATTCGGATTGAAGGTACGCTCTACCACTGCACCCGTCTCAACATTCTTGATCTTCGTGCGTACGAAAGCAGCGCCCTTGCCCGGCTTTACGTGCTGGAAATCCACGATCTGCCAGACACCGCCATCAATTTCAATCGTTAAGCCCGTGCGGAAATCAGTACTGTTAATCATTCTACGCCCTCCAAAAACTTCATTATTTCATTTCTGATTCAAATTCAAGATACGAAACGTATCATAACATTCTTTATTATAATCAACTTGCGGCCCATCGTCAAGCACTGCGCATCAGCGGATCTCGACGAGCTGCTTGGAGGACTTGGTCAGGCGCTCGCTGCCCGTCGCGGTGACGAGCACTGTATCCTCGATGCGCAGGCCGCCCCAGCCCGGCAGGTAGACGCCCGGCTCATCGGTGATGAGCATACCCGGCACGAGGTGCTCGCAGGTGCTCGACGGCGAGAGGCGCGGCTCCTCGTGGATCTCGAGGCCGAGGCTGTGGCCGAGTCCGTGGCCGAAGTACTGCGCGAGGTCGTACTTCTTGAGGAATTCGCGCGAGGCCGCGTCGATCTCTTTGCCGGATTTCCCCGGCGCGATGAGCGAGAGCACGAGCTCCTGCGCGCCGAGCACGGCCCCGTAGACCTCGCGCTGGCGCGCCGTCGCCTCGCCGACGCAGACGGTGCGCGTGATGTCGGAGCAGTAGCCCTGGTACTTCGCGCCGTAGTCCATCGTCACGAAGTCGCCCGCCTCGATGACCTTCTCCGTCGCCGTGCCGTGCGGCATGCTGCCGCGCAGGCCCGAGGCGACGATCGTGTCGAAGGACGGCTTCTCGGAGCCCGCTTCGCGCATGACCTGTTCGAGGCGCGCGGCCACCTCGATCTCCGTGCGGCCCGGGCGGATGAAGTGGACGATGTCCTCAAAGGCCTTGTCGGCAAAGGAGCAGGCACGGCGGATGCAGGCGATCTCCTCCTCGTCCTTGACCTGGCGCAGCGCGTCGAGGTCGAGCATCGTGCCGAAGTCGATGCCCACGAGCATGTCCTTGAGCGCTCGATAGTCGGCGTAGACCATCGAGCGGCCCTCGAAGCCGACGCTGCGGCAGCCGAGCTTTGCGATGAGCTCCGCCGTCTTCTTCAAGAGTCCATGGCGGTGCTCGACGACGGTGAAGAGCGGCGCCTGCTTCTCGGCCTGCTCCGTGTAGCGGTTGTCGGTGACGAGCAGCGCCTCGTCCTTCGTGACGACGAGCGTTGTGTCATCGCCGCGGAAGCCGCTGAAGTAATGAAGGTTCACGTATTTTGTCACGACGACTGCGTCGAGCCCCTTCTCCTGCAGCAGGGCGCGCAGTGCGGTCAAACGGTTTTCATTCAAAGGATCATCCCCCTAATCTGATTACTCCGCCCGGTTGAGCTTGTAGATGATGGCCTCGAGCGCGGCGAGATAGCTCTCGACGCCGAGGCCGCAGATCTGGCCCATCGCCACTGGCGCGAGCACCGACGTGTGGCGGAATTCCTCGCGCTGGTGGATGTTCGAGATGTGCACCTCGATGACCGGCACGTCGATGGCCGCGATGGCATCGCGGATGGCGATGCTGTAGTGCGTGAAGGCCGCCGCGTTGAAGATGATGAAGTCGAACTTGTGGTTGGCCTGCTGGATGGCGTCGACGAGGTCGCCCTCGTGGTTCGACTGGTAGAACGCCGTCTCGATGCCGGCCTCAGCCGCACGCTCCGCGATCATCTCGTTGATGTCGTCGAGCGTCGTCGAGCCGTAGATCTCCGGCTCGCGCGTGCCGAGCAGGTTGAGGTTCGGCCCATGAAGTACAAGGATGCGTGGCATGAGGATTCCTCCCTTTCAATGTGTAGACGTTGTGTAGACGTTTCTATAAAAAAATAAAGCGGGTCAGAAGACGGCTGCGCCGGCTCTTCCCGCCTCAAATCCTGGCCAATGGCATGTGCTCAGTAACGGACGACAAAGCGCGTCTCATTGGGCACCGTCTCGACTGGCTCAAACTTCAGTTCTTTTACCTTGATGAAGTAATTGCCCTCGCGGATCAGTACTGAGAGCTTGTCGACTTTCTCGGGGTCACCCTGGATCTCCATCTCGACGCTGCCGTCCTCCATATTGCGCACCCAGCCCGTCAGGCCGAGCTCCGATGCGTGCTGCTGCACGAACATGCGGAAGCCCACGCCCTGGACGCGTCCAGTAGCTCTGCCAAAGTAACGGACGGATGTTTTGGATTCTGCCATAGAAAAGACCTTCTTTCCTCTGCCCTGCGCGCGCCTCAGGCCTTGGCCGGGATATCGCGGCGCAGGATCGTATACGGTTCAACCGGCTTGTCCATGCGGATCTTGACGATCTGCTGGGCATGAGGAGCAACCGCGATGGGATTGCCCTCTTCGTCAAGCATATCAGAAAGTACCTGGCGATACAAGGGGGCATTTGGCTGGAATACCTCAATTTCCTGACCGATCTTCATATTATTGCGCTGCTCGACCGTGGCGTATTGCGTGGTCGTGTCGTAGTCGCGCACGAGGCCGATAAATTCGGACGTCTGCTGGTATGACGAGGTGCCGTAGAGCTGGTCGTCCGCCGTCGGCTGGTGGTAGTAGAAGCCCGTCGTGTACGGGCGGTGCGAGACTTTCTCGAGCTCGTCGAGCCACTCCTGCTGGACCTTGAAGTGCGCGGGGTCCTCGAAGTAGGCGTCAATGGCCAGGCGGTAGGCGCGCACGACGCTCGCCGCGTAGTGGACGCTCTTCATGCGGCCCTCGATCTTGAGGCTATCGACGCCGCTCTCGATGACGTCGGCGATGTGCGGCAGGAGGCACATGTCCTTCGAGTTCATGATGTAGGTGCCGCGCTCGTCCTCCTCGATCGGGAAGTACTTGCCCGGACGCGTCTCCTCGACGAGCGCGTACTTCCAGCGGCACGACTGCGCACAGCTGCCGCGGTTGGAATCGCGGCCCGTGAAGTAGTTCGAGAGCAGGCAGCGGCCCGAGTACGAGATGCACATCGCGCCGTGGACGAACATCTCGAGGTCGGCTTGCGTCTTTTCGCGGATCTCGCGGACTTCCTTCAAAGACATCTCGCGCGCGAGCACGACGCGCTTCGCGCCGAGCGCGTGCCAGGCGTTGACCGTCGCCCAGTTCGTGTTGTTCGCCTGCGTGCTGATGTGGAGCTCCATATCAGGGATGCATTCCCGGGCCATCATAAAGACGCCGAGGTCGGCGACGAGCAGTGCGTCGACGCCGATCTCCTGCAGGTAGCGCAGGTAGTCGGGCAGGCCGCGAAGGTCGCTGTTGTGCGGGAAGATGTTGACCGTCACATAGACCTTCTTCTTGAGCTTGTGGGCGAACCCGACCGCCTCGCGCAGCTCTTCTCGCGTGAAGTTGCCGCCGAGCGCGCGCAGGCCGTAGAGCTTGCCGCCGAGGTAGACGGCGTCGGCGCCGTAGAGCAGCGCCATCTTCATCTTCTCGAGATTCCCTGCTGGGGCCAGGAGCTCAGGCTTTTTCATCATGTATGGTATTCCTCCGATAATCTGTTTGATTCGTTTGCTGCGGGGCAGCGGCGCGAGACGGCCAGGCCGTCGCCGCGCTCGAAGATCTCCGTCTCGTAGCCTGCCGCATGGCTCGTGAGCTCGATGTAGCGGCGCAGCCGCTTGACGATGGTGCGGTAGCGGCGCGGAGCCTTCTCCGGGCCGCGCACGTAGCCGCGGAACAGGACATTGTCGGCCACGATGACCGCGTCCGCCGTCAAAAGCGGCTGTACCTTCTCGAAGTAGTCGACGTACTGGCCCTTGGCCGCGTCGATAAAGACAAAGTCATACGGCCCCGCAAGCTTTGTCAAGAGCTCGCCCGCGTCGCCCTGCAGGATCTCGATGCGGTCCTCGTAGGGCGAGCGCGCGATGAACCCATGGGCGAGCGCAGCGCGCTCCTCGGAGAGCTCGAGCGTCGTGACATGTGCGTCCGCCGCGCCGTTGGCGGCGAGCAGCAGCGCCGAGTAGCCGATGGCCGTGCCGATCTCGAGCACGCGGTGCGGCCGCAAGTCGCGGATGACCGAGAGGAAGACCTGGCGGCCGTTCTCGTTGATGATCGGGACATGGTACTCGGCCGCATACGCCTCCATCTCCCGCAGAAGTCTTTCAAAATCGCTTGTATCTGTCATACTGTCCTTCATATCTGTCCTCGCCTTCCGCGCCGCCTCAGCGCACCTGCTCGACGATGGCCAGGTGCTCGTCGTACGTCTGCGAGTAGTGGTTGTGGCCCTGACGATCGGCTACGAAGTAGAGGTAGTCGGTGCTCGCTGGGTTCAGCACCGCCAGGATGGACTTCATGCCCGGGCTCGCGATCGGTCCGGGCGGCAGGCCCATGTGCTGATACGTGTTGTAGGGCGAGTCAATCTTCGTGTCCTCAATCGAGACGTCCTCCTTCGGGCCCGCCATGAGGTACTGCAGCGTCGTGTCCGACTGCAGCGGCATGCCCATCTGCAGGCGCTTGAAGAAGACCTGCGCGATGATTGGGCGGTCCTCATCGTAGCGCGCCTCTTTCTCGACGAGCGAGGCCAGCGTGACGAGGTCGTGGATCGAGAGGTTCTTCGCCGCCGCCTGCTGGCGCAGCTCCGGCGTCAGGCGCGTGTCGAAGTCCTCGGCCATCATCTTCATGATGGCCTCAGGCGTGACCTCGCTGTGGATCTCATACGTGTCCGGGAAAAGGTAGCCCTCCGCCGCATAGCGCTCATTCGGGCGCTTCTTCATGTAATCGTACGGCGCGAAATCCTTCGCCTCGGCGAGGAATTCCTGCTCGTCGACGAGGCCCTCATCCGCGAGGCGCTTCGCGATCTCCTTGATGCCGAAGCCCTCGGGGATCGTGAACCGCACGACCGTCGTGTCGCCCGAGACGAGCTTGTCGAGCACGGCCTGCTCGTCCATGTGCGGCGCGAAGGCGTACGTGCCCGTCTTGAACTTCTGGGCATCGCCCTGGAGCTTCATGAGCCACCAGAAGCGCAGGCGGCTGTCGATGACGCCGAGCCGCGTCAGGTGGTCCGAGATCTCCGACGCCGTCGTGCCCGGCTTGACGACCATGTAGATGTTCTCCTTGGCATCGCGGTCCGAGCGCTCGATGACATGCGTCGTGCCAAAGGCCAGGAAGAGCCCCGCCCCCAGCAGGACGACAAAGACTGCCGCAATCGCCGCCCACTTCTTCCAGCCGAGGCGGCTGAGTGCTGCGCGCAGCTTCTCCCTAGCAGATGGCTCTAAAAGATTGGAAGGCTCGGAAAGCTTGGAAGGCGGCTCGGATGGCTTGGAAGGATCGGATGGCTTGGAAGGCGCCCTCGACTCCGCTGCAGGCGATGGGCTGCCGCCCGTTCCTGGCTCCTGCGCCTTCTCCGCGTTCTCGGCTTTCCCCTCCTGCTCCGATTTCTCGGGCTTCTCGTTTTCCTCGTGCTTCTCGTCTCCGGCAACTGCCTCTGCTTTGGGAGCAGCGGACTTCTCCGCAGCTCCCTCTGCCGCATCTGCTTCAGCTGCCTTGTCCGAGGCCTCCGGTACGGCTGCCCTTTCTGCTTCTTTTGAGGCATCTGGGCCATCTGGCTGTTCCGCGTCCTCTGCTGCTGTATCCTTCGCGGACTCTGCGGCTCCTGCAGCGCCATTATCTTCAGTGCCATCGTTTACAGATGGAGCCTCTTCTTTTTCCGGCAACGTCTTCGGCGCCGAAACGTCCTGCGGCTTGCTTTCTGGCACAGCTGCATTCTCCTGCTGCTTCACCGTCTCAGCGGGCTGCGGCGCCTGCTTCGGCGCACGCTCTTTCTTATTCCCATGCATAAATCGTTCTCCGTACATGAAAAAGCCGCCATCCAGATGGATAGCAGCCAATCATTTCGTCATTCAGTCCTTTTCGGCTTCGTCGACCAGCGCGTTGTAGGCCTGCTGGACCGCCTCGAACTCCTCGTCCGTCGGCTCGACGTACTCATCCTCGCCGTCCTCGTTCGTGACGATCTTCGCGATGATGACGTCCTCGTCATCGTCCTCGCAGCCGCAGCCGCAGGTGTGGGCGTGCTCCTCATCCTCATCGTGGATGCCGACGAGCAGCGCGTATTTCTCATCCTCTACCGGGATGATCATCTCTTCGCGGTAATAGTACTCATTGCCCGCCTCGTCCGTCATGACGACAACGATGTCGTCCTCATTCATCATATCCTCTGCCATAGGACTCACCTCTTCTTTCTGGTCGTGCCAAAATCTCGATTTTACTGGTTTCATTTTATCGTATCGCGGGAAGGCTTGTCAACGCTTGCTGTCCAAAAAGCCCTGCAGGATGAAGACAGCCGCCATCTTGTCAATGACCTTCTTGCGCTTGCGGCGCGAGACATCGGCCTCGATGAGCGAGCGCGTCGCCGCGACCGTCGAGAGGCGCTCATCCCAGAAGAAGACCTCTACCTCAGGATACGCCTTCTTGACCTCTGCCATGAACTCCTTGACGATGGCGCAGCGGTCGCCCTCCGTGCCGTCCATGTTCTTGGGGAGCCCAGAGACGAGCGACTTCGTCTCGTACACTTCCATGAGCTCGCCAAGGCGCTTGAGGTCGTCTGCGAGCGACTTGCGGCGGATCGTCTCGACGCCCTGCGCCGTCAGGCCCAGGAGGTCGCTGACCGCGATGCCGATCGTGCGGTCGCCGATATCGAGTGACATGTATCGCTTCATCTCTTGCCGCCCTTTTCCAGATACGAGCGCACGAGCTCCTCTAAGAGCTCATCGCGCTCGAGCGTGCGGATCTTGCTGCGCGCATCATTGTGGCTCGTCACATACGCCGGATCGCCCGAGAGCAGATAGCCGACGAGCTGGTTGATCGGGTTGTACCCCTTCTCCTCCATCGCCGCACAGACCGAGCGGATGATCTTCTCCGCCTTATTCTCATCGTTCCCGAAACGGAACATCATGGTTTCTTCGTTGTTGGCCATATTGCATACCTCCAAAGCACTCATGCGGGAATCCCCGCTCACTTGCTTCTATCTTACCACATCTTGGCTTTGATGACTATGATACGCCTCAATCCTATAGTTTTCCTGAAAGGATGTGCCTCTTCCGTCATGCAACATAGTCAGGCAAATTTCGGCATCAATCATCGCATAGACAGCTTGCGGAACACTTCTTCCGTCATGCCCGCCCGCTTGGCCGCTTCTTTCACGGTGATGATGCCGTCACGCACCAGTATTGAGGCCGACCATGTTGACATCACGACGGAAGGCGCTCACCGACGGCAGCAGTTGGCGCGGCTCACTGAACGAAGACAATCAAGCCGACAGTGCCTCCATCGCGCTCGACCGATCGAGCAGCTGGGAGCTCACAGCGAATTCCTATGTGACTTCCATCAGCGACAAGGATGCCTCCTTTGCCAACATCAAGAGCAACGGCCATAACATCTACTATAATGCAAGCCAGAACAGCGCCCTTGCTGGCAGGACCATCGACCTGCCCGGCGGCGGCAAGCTCCTGCCACAGACAAAGGGCTGACAATCGCCTTCCCCAAAAAGCAATAGTTAACTGAACAAAAGAACAGACGACCTCAATACATCTTATGTTGTAAAGTAAATTACTTTACATTTTCCTCATTTAGCTTTATAATATCAATAAAAGGAGTTGATTCTTATGGCTGATACAAAAACGCTGAATCTTCGTGTCGATGCAGATTTGAAGCATCAGGCAGAAACTATTTTTGCGAATCTGGGTATCCCGACTTCTACAGCAATCAATATGTTCCTGCGCACCGTTGTCCGCTATGGCGGTATCCCGTTCGATTTGCGTATTTCTCCTAATGAGCTAGAGACCTTAAGAGCTGTTGACGATGTAAATCATCATCGCAATCTCAGCAAGACTTATGATTCTGTTGAAGATGTCATGGAGGCCCTGAATGCTTAAGATCCGCTTCCGCAAACAATTCCGCAAGGATTACAAGCGGGTAATCAAGCAGCCTGGGCATACCCCGGAGCTTTTTCAGGAAGTACTTGACTGTCTTGTGATGGAGCAATTGCTTCCTGCCAAGTATCGGGATCATGCCCTGTCGGGAAACTACGCCGGTTTCCGTGAATGTCATATTCTGCCGGATTGGTTGCTGATTTACAAAGTCGAAACTGACATTCTAACGTTGACGCTGACCCGTACGGGGAGTCACAGAGATTTATTCTAATATCCATCTCATCTGTATGAGCATGGCAGGATTTCACGATGCTGCATCGAAATCTAACGGTAAGAAACCTACCAAGGAGGAAACTTAAGCAACCGAAAGGATGCTCAAATATGAACAAAAGTGTAGCAATATGCTAAAGACTCAAAGAATCCATTGAGTTAGTTTGTGCTGACTTTACAGCAGTCGGAACGGCTGGAAATAAGCCAGAGGCGGTTGAAACAGTCCGTCTAACTACGGGGTAGCACCCTGATGGTAGCCGTTGGACAGTGGTAAATGCGAGAACCAAGCAAGGTTGGCGAACCAATACGCAAAAACAAAATATTATGAAAGGAGAAAGCTACTAGA
The DNA here is from genome assembly GCF_928722185.1 of Mitsuokella jalaludinii. Classification (NCBI taxonomy): domain Bacteria; kingdom Bacillati; phylum Bacillota; class Negativicutes; order Selenomonadales; family Selenomonadaceae; genus Mitsuokella; species Mitsuokella jalaludinii. The sequence continues at coordinate 231,319 of NZ_CAKMXA010000001.1, read as the reverse complement.
TGTAATTGGCAGAATATCACAAACAAGATACTGTCAATATGTACCGATGGCTAATCGGGAATTTACGCCTTTGGAGTATCACTCAAACGTTAGTAGCCTGTCTTTTGACGGCGAGGACGGATACGATGAACAAGGAACTACAAATCGTGAGATTGTAGCAAAACATCTTGGCATAGGCACATTTATCTATGTTTTAAGTAGCAGATGCTCTACATGTACAAGCCGCTGACGGTCACTGCGATCTACCCGTTTGACAAGAATCCCACCCGGGAAGAGTGGGAGGATTACGACTACATGATGCGGCGGGCGGGCAGCTCCAACAAGTACGCGCTCCCTCTAAAGAATCCAGATCACCTAGAACATTCAGGAATATCCAGGAACATCTAGGAACATCCAGGCCATGCACAGGCAGCAAAAAAGCACAGACGATCACTTGCGCATCGTCTGTGCTTTCTGCTGTATCAAGGGCTCCCCCTATCAATCTGCTGTTGTCGCCTGCCTCACTGCTTGCCTAAGGCTCCGTTCAGCGCGATGGCGAGCTGGTCGGCGCACGAGGTACCGCGGCCGCCGCAGTCGTTGCCCTGGAGGAGGGCTGCCGTGTCCTTGGGGTCGGCGCCTTCGAGCAGCTTGCTGATGGCGGAGAGGTTGCCCGGGCAGCCGCCGACGAAGTGCACGTCGTGGAGCTTGCCGTCGTCGCCGATGGCAAAGGTGATCCGCTTGGCGCAGACGCCCTGCGGAGTAAACGAGTAAGACTTCATATTCTTCTTCTCACTTTCTCAATCGGATGCATGCATGAAAAACCGCCCCGAAGGGCGGTTCTCTTTATCTTGGTTCAGCCTCAGATCATGTCGTTCTTGATCATGTACTCGGCAATCTGCAGGGCGTTGAGCGCAGCGCCCTTGCGGATCTGGTCGCCGCAGACCCAGAGGTTCAGGCCATGCTCGATGGACTCATCCTTGCGGATGCGGCCGACTTCGACGTCGTTCTTGCCGGACGTGAAGAGCGGCATCGGGTAGATCTGCTCAGCCGGGTTGTCGCGGACGATGGCACCCGGGAAGGCATCGATGGCCTTGCGGGCTGCCTCGACGCTGACCTCGTCCTCGAACTCGATGTTGACGGACTCGGCATGGCTGCGGTAGACCGGCACGCGGACCGTCGTGGCCGTGATGCGCAGGCTGTCGTCCTCGAGGATCTTCTTCGTCTCGTTGACCATCTTCATCTCCTCTTTCGTGTAGAGGTTGTCGTAGAAGATGTCGATCTGCGGGATGAGGTTGAAGGCAATCTGGTAGTGCTTCGGGAACTTCGCGCCCGGCAGGATGTTCGCCTTCGGCTCGCGGCCGGCAACGATGTCATCGACCTGCTGCTCGAGCTCGGCCATGGCTTCCTTGCCGCCGCCCGAGACAGCCTGGTACGTCGAGACGACAATGCGCTTGATCTTCGAGAGGTCGTAGAGCGGCTTGAGGGCCATCATCATGATGATCGTCGAGCAGTTCGGGTTGGCGATGATGCCCTTGTGGCGGGCGATGGCCTGCGGGTTGACCTCCGGAACGACGAGCGGGACTTCCGGATCCATGCGGAAGGCACTCGAGTTGTCGATGACGACGGCACCGGCCTTGACGGCTGCCGGAGCGAACTGCTTGCTGGCAGCACCGCCGGCAAACAGAGCAATCTCGACGTCCTTGAAGGACTCGTCCGTCGTCTCCTCAACCGTGTACTCCTTGCCCATGAACTGGATCTTCTTGCCAGCGCTGCGCTTCGAAGCGAGCATCTTGAGGTTGGCAAAGGGGAAATTGCGCTCCTCGATGAGGTTGAGGAATTCCTGGCCGACGGCGCCCGTTGCGCCAAGGATTGCTACATTGTACTTCTTCATGTCCATCGTTCCTTTCTGCGATGCAGTTGTTTTATATTATGGATAAGGAAAACAAAGGTTGTATCAGTCGAGCAGTTTGTCGAGGCCGACCGTCAGGCCCTTGAGGCTGCAGACCTTCTTGGCGGCGAGCACGACGCCCGGCATGAAGGACTCGCGGTTCATCGAGTCGTGGCGGATGGTCAGTGTCTGGCCGAGGCCGCCGAAGATGACTTCCTGATGCGCGACATAGCCCGGCAGGCGCACGCTGTGGATGTGCATGCCCTCGTAGTCGGCGCCGCGCGCGCCCTCGAGCTTCTCGAACTCATCGGGGTTGCCCTGCTTGTGGGCCTTGCGGACTTCCGCAATCATGGCCGCCGTCTGGATGGCCGTGCCGGACGGTGCGTCGAGCTTCTTGTCGTGGTGCAGCTCGATGATCTCGACATCCGGCATGTACTTGGCTGCCTGGCGCGACATGACCATCAGGAGCACGGCGCCGATGGCGAAGTTCGGCGCGATGAAGGCCGGCGTATCATTCTCTTCAGCTGCCTTGGCAATCTCTGCCTTCTGCTCGTCCGAGAGGCCCGTCGTGCCGACGACCGGCGAGGTCTTGTGCGCAAGCGCCGTCATGACATTGCCGAAGACGACGTCCGGGCGCGTGAAGTCGACCATGACCTCTGGCTTCTTGCGCGCGAGCAGTGCCTCGAGGTCTGTCTCGACGAGGATGCCGTTTGCCGGCAGGCCGACGAGCGAGCCCGTATCCGCACCGCCCTTGATGTCCACTGCGCCGACGAGCTCGAGCCCGTCCGCTTCCTGTACCGCTTTTAAGACTGCCTGGCCCATGCGGCCGCAGGCACCGTTTACGATTACCGTAGTCAAAAGTATGCGCCTCCTGTTAGCGTCAAAAGATATTGCTATTGTATAGCATGTCCACCATTTGTGTCAAGACGTCTCGTCGAAAAAGACGACTTTTCACCGATATTTTCACGTCTGCGGCGCTTTGCGCCTGTCAAGTCTCCATGATGTGCGCGAATCTCTCCTTGTACTGCAGCGCGAGGATTGGCCGGATGAAGTCGAGGTCGCCCTGGCTCGAGAGCGTCGCCTCGGCGGCCTTATGGGCGTCGAGGAGGATGGCGAGGTCCTCCGGCACGCGCGCGATCTTGAGGTCGGGCAGGCCGTGCTGCATCGAGCCGAAGAACTGCCCCGGGCCGCGCAGCCGCAGGTCCTCCTCCGCAAGCTTGAAGCCGTCGGAGGTTTCTGCCATGATCTTCAGGCGCTCGCGCGCGTTCTCCGTCTTGCCCTCCGAGACGAGGATGCAGTACGAGGCGTAGGAGCCGCGCCCGATGCGGCCGCGCAGCTGGTGGAGCTGGGCGAGGCCGAAGCGCTCGGCGTGCTCGATGACCATGATGCTGGCGTTCGGCACGTTGACGCCGACTTCGATGACGGTCGTCGAGACGAGCAGCTTGATCCTGTCCGCGTAGAAGTCCTGCATGACGCGCTCCTTCTCGGCGGGCGCGAGCTTGCCGTGGACGAGGCCGCACGGGATGCCGCTAAAGATGCCGAAGCGCAGCTCATCGTAGACCTCCTCGGCCGACGGCAGGTCGCTCTCCTCGTTCATCTCGATGAGCGGGCAGACGACGTAGGCCTGGCGGCCCGCCTCGATCTGGCTGCGCACGTACTGGTAGATGAGCGGGCGGCGGTCCGGGCGGCGCACGAAGGTGCGGATGGGCTGGCGGCCCGGCGGCAGCTCGCGGATCAGGGAGACGTCGAGGTCGCCGTAGACGGTCAGGGTCATCGTGCGCGGGATCGGCGTGGCCGTCATGACGAGCACGTCGGGCACATGCGCACCCTTCTTCTCGAGCGCCGCGCGCTGGGCGATGCCGAAGCGGTGCTGCTCGTCGGTGATGACGAGGCCGAGATGCGCGAAGTGCACATCATCCTGGATCAGCGCGTGCGTGCCGATGACGATATCGACCTCGTGGCGCGCAATGGCCTCGTGCATCGCGCGCCGCTTCTTGGGCGTCAGGTGGCCCGAGAGATAGCCGACGCGGATGCCGAGCGGCGCGAGCTTTGACGAGAGGTTCTCATAGTGCTGGGCGGCGAGGATCTCCGTCGGCGCCATCATGGCCCCCTGCCGGCCATTCTCGACGGTCTTGACGAGCGCGAGCATGGCGATGACCGTCTTGCCCGAGCCGACGTCGCCCTGCACGAGGCGGCGCATCGGCACCGTCCGCTCCATGTCGCGGCAGATCTCCTGCCACGCCTGCTGCTGGTCGTGCGTCAGCGTAAAGGGCAGTCCCGCAAGAACAGCCTTGACGAGTTTGCCGCTTGGCTGATGGCGGATGCCGCGCTTCGTCTCCTGCGACTGCTTCTTTAAGAGCAGCAGGCCGCATTGAATCAGGTAGAGCTCCGAGAAGGCCAGCCGGTAGCGCGCCCGCTTGAGTTCTGCCCCATCCTTCGGGAAATGGACAGCGTGCAGGGCCTCCCTGCGCCCCATGAGATGATGCGCTACCAGGATGCGCGCAGGGATGAGCTCGGGAAGATCTCCGGCGGCCTCCAGCGCCTCCGCGATGAGCGTGCGGAAGAACTTCTGGTTGAGATGCTCGGTGGCCGCGTAGACGGGCAGGATGCCGCAGAGGCCCTGCGCCTGCTCCCCGGGTTCCAGGACCTGGAAGCTGCGCAGCTGGCTCATGGCGAACTGGCCGCGGCCGCCGTAGGCATACGCGGCCTTGCCGCTGACGAAGACGCGGCGGCCCGCCTTGAGCGTCTTCTTGAGGTACTTCTGGTTGAACCAGGTGACCTGCAGGATCCCCGTGCCGTCATTGAGGTAGGCCGTCAGGATGGTCAGGCCGCGCCTCCCCGTCTGCTCCTGCAGGTCGACAATGGTCCCCGCGACTGTCGCGACCGTGCCCGGCCGCAGGTCGGCGATGCGCGTCAAGACGCTCTGGTCCTCATAGGTGCGCGGGAAGTACGTCAGGAGGTCGTAGACCCGCGCGATGCCGAGGCGCGCCAGCTCCGCTTTCTTCTTGGGGCCGACGCCCTTGAGGTACTGGACTGAGTCTTGGATCTTCATGGGCAGCATCGAATCCTTTCTATCGGTGATCTTTCCCTCATTCTAGCACGCCTGTCAATCCTCTATCTACCTACCCCGCACTCCCCCGCACGAGAGCCGCGGCGGCGCAGGACACAAACCGAACACAAAAAGGAAGAGCCTCCATGAGACTCTTCCTTCTATATTAGTATATTACTATGCGGCTTGATGTGCGACGAGCGGATCAGAGCTGCGGGCCAGCTGCGACGAGGCCTTTGCCGATCTCGGTGTCTGCATACTTCTTGGCGAAGTTGTCGATGAACATCTGAGCGAGCTTCTTTGCTCTCGTATCCCACTCGGACTCATCCTTGTAATCCCACTTGGATTTGGACGGATCTTTGTAGGTATCCTTCGGATCGAGGACTTCCGTAGCAACGCCTTCGAGCTTCGTCGGGATCTCGAGACCGAAGTACGGGATCTTCTTCGTCGGAGCTTCGTTGATGGCACCGCTGTGGATGGCGTCGATGATGCCGCGCGTATCCTTGATGGAGATGCGCTTGCCATAGCCGTTCCAGCCCGTGTTGACGAGATATGCCTTCGTGCCGTTAGCCTTGACGCGCTTTACGAGCTCATGCGCATACTTCGTCGGCGGCAGCTCGAGGAATGCCTGGCCGAAGCAAGCGGAGAACGTCGGAGTCGGCTCCGTGATGCCGCGCTCCGTGCCAGCCAGCTTGGACGTGAAGCCGGAGAGGAAGTAGTACTGCATCTGTTCCGGCGTCAGGATGGAGACCGGCGGCAGGACACCGAAGGCATCAGCTGCGAGGAAGATGACGCTCTTGGCAGCCGGAGCAGCGCTGCGGTCGTTGACGAAGTCTTTGACCGTGCTCTTGATGTGGTCAATCGGATAGGATACACGCGTATTCTCCGTGATGGACTTGTCGGCGAAGTCGATCTTGCCATTCTCGTCGAGGACAACGTTCTCGAGGAGTGCGTTGCGCTTGATGGCGCCGAAGATGTCCGGCTCGGATTCCTGATCGAGGTTGATGACCTTTGCGTAGCAGCCACCCTCGAAGTTGAAGATACCGTCATCATCCCAGCCGTGCTCATCATCGCCGATCAGCAGGCGCTTCGGGTCCGTCGACAGCGTCGTCTTGCCCGTGCCGGAGAGGCCGAAGAAGATAGCCGTGTTCTTGCCCTGCTTATCCGTGTTGGCGGAGCAGTGCATAGCAGCAATGCCCTTGAGCGGCAGGAAGTAGTTCATCATGGAGAACATGCCCTTCTTCATCTCGCCGCCGTACCAGGTGTTGATGATGACCTGCTGGCGCTCCGTGAGGTTGAAGACGACAGCCGTGTCGGAATGCAGGCCGAGCTCTTTGTAGTTCTCGACTTTAGCCTTGGATGCGTTGAAGACAACGAAGTCCGGCTTGAAGTTTGCTTCCTCTTCCGGAGTCGGTTTGATGAACATGTTGCGGACGAAATGTGCCTGCCATGCAACTTCAACGATGAAGCGGACAGCCATGCGCGTGTTCTTATTTGCACCGCAGAAGCCATCGACGACGAAGAGGCGCTTGTTGGAGAGCTCTTTCTTGGCGATATCCTTTACAGCAGCCCAAGCTTCCTTGGATGCCTTGTGGTTATCGTTGTGATAAGCCTCAGAATCCCACCAAACCGTGTCGTGCGACGTCTCGTCGTCAACGATGAATTTATCTTTAGGCGAACGGCCCGTGAAGATGCCCGTCTTGACATCAACAGCGCCGAGTTCGGAAACCTGGCCCTTCTCGTAGCCCGTCAGGCCTTCCTTCGTCTCTTCCTCGAACAGCGTCTTGTAGGAAGGATTGTAGATGATTTCCGTCGTACCCGTGATACCATACTGACTAAGATCGATGTTTGCCATTTGCATTCAACCTCTTTCATAATTTTTGGTCCTGGTAAACCTCTGAGGCATCTCACTCGACGCAGCCTTACAATCGCGATGCAATGGTCTGCATCCTCGATGACCTGCTGTTCACTTTCCGGTGAGCTCCTCATCACAGGTATTATATTAACTTATTCATCCATAAATGTCAAATATTTATTTGCACTTTTTTTAACGTTTTATTTATTCTTCTTGTTCCCATTTACTTCCGTAAAAATAAGAGAAACGACGCGGAAAATACGTGTCGTTTCTCTCATGGTTTTCGTTATTTTTTCAAAGAATCTGCTGTGGCGAAGGCCATGACGGCCTCCTCCATCGAGGCGGGCGCGCAGACGCCGTCGTGGCACACTTCCTTGCGGCGGAGCGACGCGAGGCCCTCGGGGATGGGGTCGCTGTTCTTCGCCTGCAGCTCGTCGAGCAGGGTGAACTCATCGACGCCTGCCGTCTTGACGCCAAGGGCATCGAGCACGCTGCCGTTGAACTTGTAGGGGCTGGCCGTCGAGACGACGACCATGTGATGCGCATCGCCCGTCGCCTGCTGGTACTTCTCGGCGACGCTCCAGGCGACGGCCGTGTGCGGGTCGGCGACATAATGGTCCTTCTCGTAGACGTCGGCAATGCACGCTTCCGTGTCTGCATCCGCGGTCCAGTCCGCCCAGAAGGTCTGCTGGATCTTCGCGAGCAGCTCGCTGCCGATGTCGTAGCGGTCCTCCTGCTGGAGCTGCTGCATCCAGGAGGCGACCTTCGCCTTGTCCTCCGCCATGTGGTAGAGCAGGCGCTCGAGGTTGCTCGAGATCAGGATGTCCATCGACGGCGAGATCGTCTTGAAGAAGTCGCGCTGGCGGTCGTAGACGCCCGTGCGCAGGAAATCCGTCAGGACGTTGTTGGCGTTCGAGGCGCAGACGAGCTTGTGCACCGGCAGGCCCATGCACTTCGCGTAGAAGCCCGCGAGGATGTCGCCGAAGTTGCCCGTCGGCACGGTGAAGTCGATGGCCTCGCCTGGCTCTATCGTGCCGGCAGAGAGGAGGTCGGCGTAGGCGCTGAAGTAGTAGACGATCTGCGGCACGAGGCGGCCCCAGTTGATGGAGTTGGCCGACGAGAGGCGGATGCCCTTCTCGGCGAGCGCTTCATTGAATGCCTTGTCGCCGAAGATCTTCTTGACGCCGCTCTGCGCGTCGTCGAAGTTGCCCGTGACGGCCGTGACGTTGACGTTATGCCCCTCCTGCGTGAGCATCTGCAGCTGCTGGATGCGGCTGACGCCGCCCTGCGGGTAGAAGACCATGATGCGGATCTGCGGCACATCGCGGAAGCCCTCGAGCGCTGCCTTGCCCGTGTCACCAGAGGTCGCGACGAGAATCAGCACCTCATCCTTCTCGCCCGTCTTCTTGAGCGCCGTGCTCATGAGCTGCGGCAGGAGCTGTAGCGCCATGTCCTTGAAGGCACTCGTCGGGCCGTGCCAGAGCTCGAGGACGCTCTTGTCGCCCACTGCCTTTACAGGGGCGCGCTTTGCCGTATCGAAACGGCCGCTCGCATAGGCGCGCGTGACGCAGCCAGAAAGCTCGTCTGCCGTGTAGTCCGTCAGGAAGAGTCCGAGCACCTTCTCGGCGCGCTCCTCATAAGACAGGGTCTTGAGCCCTTCGATGAAGGCCATGTCGACCTTTGGCATGGCATCCGGCACGAAGAGTCCGCCGTCTGCTGCCAGGCCGCGGATGATGGCCTGCGCGGAGTCGAGCTGCTCGGCATTTCCTCTGGTGCTGCTGTATTTCAAAACAATCGCCTCTTTCTTCATTTATAAATGAATCAAACTATGCTAAAATGATAGCGGGCTGCAAGGGGCAGAGCGCCCCGCGCAACCAGACAACTGTCATTATACCATAGAATCCCCGGGAATCCTATAGAAATCTGCAAAATGTCAGCACCCGGGATACGGCCATGACGTTGCCGTTACATTATAGTTGATAATCGGATGTTTTCTTTCTCTTTTTGTAACAGGAAAGGATGTTGAAGTTGTTGAAAATTGCCATGGCTCAGATGGAGGTCGTCCCCGGCCATCCAGACGTGAACACCGCCACGATCCTGCGCTTCATCGAGGAGGCGCGCACAAAAGGCGCCGATGTCGTCATCTTCCCGGAGATGGCCGTGCCGGGCTACTTCCTCGGCGACACCTGGGAGCAGAGCGCCTTCCTGCGCGACTGCGAGAGCTACGGCCGCGACATCATCGCGGCGTCGAAGGACATCACGGTCATGTTCGGCAACGTCGCCATCGACTGGCAGAAGAAGAACAACGACGGCCGCGTGCGCAAGTACAACGCCTTCTTCATCGCGCGCGACGGCGAACTCGTCCAGCCGGACAACATGCCGTACCCGTACACGATCAAGACGCTGATGCCGAACTACCGCGAGTTCGACGACACGCGCCACTTCTTCAGCCTGCAGAAGCTCGCGCGCGAGCTCGGCACGACGCCCTCGAAGCTCCTCTCCCCCGTCACGCTCAAGATCCGCGGCCAGCGCTACCGCGCGGGCTGCCTGCTCTGCGAGGACGGCTGGAGCGACGACTACGAGTTTGCGCCGTTCGAGCTCCTCGAAAAGGAACACCTCGACTTCTACGTCAACATCTCGGCCTCGCCGTACACGCTCGGCAAGAACGACAAGCGCAACCGCGTCTTCGGCCGCCAGGCAAAGGAGGCCGGCGTGCCGCTCTTCTACGTCAACTGCATCGGCCTGCAGAACAACGGCAAGACGGTCTACACCTTCGACGGCTCGAGCACGGCCTACAACGAGAAGGGCGATGTCGTGCGCACGCTGCCGGAGTACGAGGAGGCGCTCACGGTCCTGCCGCTCGCTGAGATGAAGGACATGGCAGCCGAGCCGGAGAGCGAAGAAAAAGACATCGCGCACATCTACCGCGCGCTCCACTACGGCATCCGCCGCTTCCTCGAGAACATCCACATGAAGAAGATCGTCATCGGCATCTCGGGCGGCATCGACTCGGCCGTCGCCGCCGCGCTCTACGCGAAGGTCGTCGGCCCGGAGAACCTGCTGCTCGTCAACATGCCGAGCGTCTTCAACTCCGCCACGACGAAGGGACTCTCGCAGGAGCTCGCCAACAACCTCGGCTGCCAGTACATGATCATCCCGATCCAGGAGTCGGTCGACCACACGATAAAGCAGCTCGAAGAGACGCCGATGGTCAACCTCGGCACGGGCAGCGAAACGCACCTCAAGGTCTCCTCCTTCGTCGCCGAGAACATCCAGGCGCGCGACCGCAGCGCCCGCGTGCTCGCCGGCGCCGCGGCAGCCTTTGGCGGCGGCTTCACCTGCAACGCCAACAAGGCCGAGACGACGGTCGGCTACTCGACGCTCTACGGCGACCAGTCGGGCTTCCTCGCCGCGCTCGCCGACCTCTGGAAATACCAGGTCTACGCACTCGCCCACTACATGAACGATGTGGTCTACGGCCGCGAAGTCGTGCCGCAGGGCATCATCGACATCGTGCCGTCGGCCGAGCTCTCCTCCGCCCAGAACGTCGACGAGGGCAAGGGCGACCCGATCAAGTACCCGTACCACGACTACCTCTTCCGCTCCTTCGTCGAGCGCTGGCAGAAGGCGACGCCAGAAGATGTGCTCGAGTGGTACAAGGCGGGCACCGTCGAGAAGAACCTCGGCTGCGAGGAAGGTCTCGTCAAGAAGTACTTCCCGACGGCCGCCGACTTCATCAGCGACCTCGAGCGCTGGTGGAACCTCTTCACGGGCATGGCAATCGCCAAGCGCATCCAGGCCCCGCCGATCCTCGCCGTCAGCCGCCGCGCCTACGGCTTCGACCACCGCGAGGCGCAGAACGGCGCCTACTACACGCGCCGCTACCGCGAGCTCAAGGCGGAGCTGCTGGCAAAGTGAGCGCTACATCAGCGCATCCATCGTCGTCAGGAGTGGCAGGACGATGGAGAGCACGAAGAAGAAAATCATGCCACCGACAACAAAAATCATGACCGGCTCAGCGAGGGCTTCGACCCTTGCCGAGCGGTGACGGGCATCAGCCGCGGCAAACGCCGCGGCTTTTTCCATCATGGCGTCGAGCGTGCCGGTCATCTCGCCCGCCATCAGGAGCTCGACGAGCAGGCGCGGGCACGAGGTCAGCTGGCGCAGGCTCGCAGCGAAGGGCTGGCCCGACTCGACCTGCGCGCGCAGCGCCTTCATCTCGCACGCGATATGGCGGTTTGCCGGCACATCGGCGGCCATCGCCAGCGCCGTCGTCAGCGGGATGCCATTCTTCAGCATGACGGCGAAGAGCTCCAGGAGGATGCGCCAGGCAGAAGCGCGCTGCAAGGGCCCGAGAATCGGCATCTTCAAGAGCCAGCCGTCGAGGACCGTCCGGCTCCTCGCATCGCGCACCAGGGAGACGGCTGCCAAGGCTGTGAGTGCAGCGCCGCCGAGCAGTCCGGCCCAGTTGTCGCGCACAAAGTCCATCAGCGCGAGCAGGAAGCGCGTCGTCCACGGCAGCTCCGCCTGCAGGTCCTGCAGCATGACGGCAAAGGCGGGCAGCACAAAGACGGCCATGAGCACGAGCGCGACGAGCGAGACGACGAGCAGGATGACGGGATAGAGCAGCGCCGACTTCAGCGCCTCGCGTGCCTCGTAGCGGTGCTCTTCAAAGTCCGCGAGCTGCGCGAAGATCTGCGTCAAAGAGCCGCTCTCCTCGCCCGCACGCACGAGGCCGCAGAGCGAAACGGGAAAGACAGCAGGGTGCATGGCCATCCTCTCGTGGAGCGGCCGCCCCGCCAGGATGCCCGCGAGCAGCTGCTGCAACAGCGACTGGTACGCGCGGTCAGCGTCTGACTTCGCGAGCGCCTGCAGCGCCTGGTGGACGGGCATCCCCGCCTGCATCATCGCCGCCATCTGCCGCAGGAAGAGCACGCGCAGCTTGGCCGTCGGCGTCTTCGCGAGCGCCCCCGCGAGCTGCTGCCGCCAGCTGGTCCCCCGCTCTGCCGTCACCTCTCCGTGCTGCCGGCAAAGCGACGCCACCCAGAGGCCGCGCCGCCGGATAAGCCCCGCCGCCTCGCGCTCGTCATGCGCCTCGACCGTGCCCGCGAAGAACTCGCCCGCGCGGTTCCTCGCCTCGTATTGAAAAACGCCCATAGGACCTCCTTTCTTTTAAGAAATGCTGCCAGATAGCGCCATCAGCCCAGGCGATTGGCCGCCCGCTCATAGACCTCGCGCGCGATGAGGCCCTGCTGCAGGAGCTTCTGCAGGGCCTGGCGGCGCGTCTGCATGCCCTGCGCCTGATGCGTCATCATCGCCATCTCGATCTGGCTGTACTTGCCCTGGCGGATCAGGCTGCAGACAGACGGTTCGCGCAGCAGGACCTCCACGAGCGGCACGCGGCCGCCCCTGCGCGCGGGCAGGAGCTCCTGCGCGAAGATGGCGCAGAAGACATCGGCGACCTGTGCGCGCACGATGCTCTGCTCCTCCTGCGGGTAGAAGCCCTCGATGCGCCGCACGGCCTCCGCCGCGCCGCGCGTGTGCAGCGTGCCGAGCACGAGCATGCCCGTCTCCGCGGCCATGAGCGCCGTCGTCATCGTCTCGCGGTCGCGTATCTCGCCGACGAGCAGGATGTCCGGCATCTCGCGCAGCGCACTCCTCAGGGCCTCCGGGAACGCGAGGAAATCGCGCCCGAACTCGCGCTGGCTGATAAAGCATCGGGATGGCGCAAAGACGTACTCGATGGGATCTTCCAGCGTCAGGATGTGCGCCGCTTGGCTCTCATTGACGGCCTGCAGGAACGCAGCCAGCGTCGTCGTCTTGCCCGAGCCCGTGCGCCCCGTCACGAGCACGAGGCCCTGCCGCGCAGACAGCAGCCCCTGCAGGGCCGCCGGTGCATGGATGGCCGCCAGGCTCGGGACGCGCTCCGGCAGCACGCGCATGACGAGCGCCAGGCGCGCCTGCTGGCGGTAGAAATTGCCGCGCAGCCGCCGCCCCGCGTGCGCCAGCGAGAAATCGACAGCGTGGCCATGGCGCAGCTCTGCCAGCTGCCCGGGCGACAGGAACGCCTCTGCCAGCGATCCCATGAAATCATCATCCATCGTTTCACCCGCCTGCGCCATCCTCTGCAGCCTGCCGTCGACGCGCAGCCAGGCATCCTGCCCCGCCGACAGGTAGATGTCGCTGGCGCGCGCCTCGATAGCCTCCATCAGGATGGCAGACCAGAGCGCATGCCTCGCTTCAACCATAGAGCACCCTCCTGACCTCCTGCCACGAGGTGATGCCCGCCTCCGCCTTGGCCCGGCCGTCCTCGAGCAGGGAGCGCATGCCAGAAGCCCGGGCACGCTCGGCCATCTTGCGGCGCGGGACCTTCTGCAGGATGCCCTCGCGCACCGCTTCGTCCGGCACGAGGATCTCCGCAAGGACCGTCCGCCCGCGGTAGCCCGTGCCCTGGCACGCATCACAGCCGCGGCTCCTGTAGAGCGTGATTCCCTCACTGCCCGCGCCGAAGAACGCGGCCTCCTCCGAATCGCCCGCCGCGCGGTACATTTCGCGGCAGTCGGGGCAGAGCCTGCGCACGAGGCGCTGCGAGATGATGCCCGAGAGTGTCGCCGCCAGCAAATACGGCGCGACGCCCATCTCGAGCATGCGGTAGAGCACCGCGACGGCGTCCTCCGTGTGGATCGTCGTCATCAGCAGGTGGCCCGTCAGCGCGATGCGCACGGCCATCGCCGCCGTCTCCTCGTCGCGGATTTCCCCGAGCAGGATGCCCGTGACATCCTGGCGCAGCACGGCGCGCAGCCCCGCGACGAACGTCATGCCCGCCTTCGGGTGGATCTGCACCTGATTGACGCCCGGCAGCACGCGCTCGATCGGGTCCTCGAGCGTCACGAGATTGCGCGACTCCGTGTTGAGCTCCGCCAGCGCCGCGTAGAGCGACGACGTCTTGCCCGAATTCATCGGCCCGCAGAGCACAATCATGCCCGCCGGCCGGTGGATGAGCGCCCGGAAGCAGGCCGTGTCCTCCTTCGAGAAGCCGAGCTCATCGAGCGAGAGCAGCTGCTCCGAGACATCCATCAGGCGCATGACGATGACCTCGCCGGCCGTTGCCGGCAGCGACGAGACGCGGATGTCGATGCGCCGGCCCTTTGCCTGGAACAGGATGTGGCCGTCCTGCGGCTGCTGGTGCACGGCGATGTCCATGCCCGCCATGACCTTGAGGCGCGAAATCACCGCCGGGCCGAGATTCGCCGGCATCGCCATGACCTCGCGCAGGAGACCGTCCACGCGGAAGCGCAGCCTGACCCGCATCTCCTGCGGCTCCAGATGCACATCGCTCGCATGCATGGCCACCGCCCGCCCGAGCACGAAGTCGACGAGCTCGATGACGCCCCGCTCCTCCGGCCGCAGCCCATAGCGCACCTCCCGCACCGACTCCCGCACGAGATCCTGCCAAAGCAGTTCTGGTGTCTCCAACACAATCCCCCCTTTTCATTCTCAATATTATTCTCAATGACTACTTCTACAAGATATGAGAAAATCCTTTATTTTCTGAATAAGAAATTGCCAGCAACTCCCGCGCACAAATAAATATCCCCCGGCATAGCCGGGGGTTTTATATTTACGGCCTTATAAGGCCTCTGCTTACCAGCTGCGCTTAAAAGCGCTTGTCGGTCCGTCATACGCTTACTATTTCCGGCTACCCGTAAACGGGTCTGTCATATCCAGTACCAACTGTTCCGACATGTAATCTTCCTTCAGCTGGTTCTGAATGTATTCCGTTATTTTCTTTTCGTTCTTGCCTACCGTACTTACATAGTACCCTCGACACCAAAAGCTTCGATTTCTATATTTGTACTTCATATTCCCCCATTTCTCGTAAATCATCAAACTGCTCTTCCCCTTCAAAAAGCCCATAAAATTAGACACGCTAATCTTTGGCGGTACCTCAACTAAAATATGGATGTGGTCAGGACAGGCCTCGGCTTCTAACAAGTTCACCTGTTTCCACCGACACAGTTCCCTTAAGATTTGACCAATCTCGTACCGCTTCTGACCATAAAAGACCTTTCTTCTGTATTTAGGGGCAAATACAATATGATATTTACACTCCCATTTTGTATGTGATAAACTATGTACATCGTGATCTTTCATTACGATATACCTCCTTTGTCGTATTGGTTGCAGTTGACGGACCGCAACTTCATACTTCAAGGGAGGTTTATTAAATCCTTTAAAGACTCATCGCTAAAGCTTTATCGAGCCCCTGGTCTAACCAGGGGTTTTCTATATACAAAAAGCGGCCCGCCATCTGGCAGGCCGCCCGTCCTTCATGATATCCGCTCTGTTATGCCATCACGGCACAAACCGCCGCGTATCGTCCGTCAGTCCGACGGCATGCGTCACATCATCACGGCTCACGACTCATTGACGCGCTTGCCCGTGATGTGCTCCGGCGTCAATTCGAGCATGAGCATGCGCGGCCCGGCGTGCTTTACCTCGTTGTCGAGGTACGCCGCATCATCCGTGAACTTCTCGCCGAGCAGCCGCGCCAGGCGCAGCGAAGCTTCCTCGTCCTCCAGCACGCGCATGCGGCCAAAGACGATGATGCTGCGGAATGTCAGCGACCACTCCACGCCGTCCTCATGGCGCCCCTCGCCCGTGATGCAGTACGACACCTTGTCGCAGGCGCGGATCGCATCGAGCTTGTGCCCCGCCTTCGCGCAGTGGAAGTAGAGCTTGCCGCTCGCCTCATCGTAGTAATGGTCGAGCGGCACCCCGTAGGGATACCCGTCATCCCCGAGCACCGACAGCACCCCGCGCTTCTCCCGCTTCAGGATCGCCACGCATTCCTCCGCCGGAAGCTGCTGCTTAAATCGTCTCATCTTGCGAAACATACGATTACCCCTCTCATCATTCACACCATCTTGACCTCATGACAGGATGGGTTTCCCGCCATCTGACTATAGCGTACCACAGGTCCGCTCCTCAGTCCAACTCCATACGAACGTCACACGCACAGCATACTCCAGATGCATTCCAGCAAAGTCAGGGCCAGCAGGATGTTGATGATCCGGTAATGCTGGAGATAGATTTCGATTTGTCAATATGTAAAACAAAAGATTGCAAATCTAGTGGTTGCCAGACCATCTGCATTGTGTCATGAGAGGTTCTTTTTTACCTTCCTCCAGCTATTATCTCCCTACGGTCGATTCCTGTTTGGCCAAAAAGGCTTCTGCATCTTGGCGAATTTTTTCCAAATCCAGGCCCTGGTCGCGGGCACCGAAAATGCAACCGCAATAGGGCCGGCGGTAGAGGTGGTAGGCTTCGGTCATTTTCGTCAATGTAAGGAAGCCGTTGTTTTTCTTGAAATCCGTCGGCAAATAAGCGTAGCCGTATTGGTCTTCGATGTCCCGACCGACTTCATTGATGACCTGTGAGTTCTTATGGGGGCTGACGGTCAGAGTCGTCGTGAAATAATCATAACCTAATTCCTCCATCTTTTCAGCCGTCGCCTTCATGCGCTGGACGAAGCAGACGCGGCAGCAGGCGCCGCCTTCCGGTTCGTCTTCCAGGCCTGTCCATCAAAAACCATAGTTCATGATTCGTAAAGATCTGCTATTAGACAAGCATGGGCTGTGTTGTTTATGAGGGACTGTCAGATGTTTGAATTTTGTTTTCTCTCTTCATTTGAACGTCAGCCCATTGATACAATGGCTCTAGTGCAGGAATCAATGTCTTTCCCCGTTCTGCCAGTGAATACTCAACCGTTGGCGGTACCGTACTGTACTGCTTCCTTGTGATGAACTTGTCCTGTTCCAGTTCCCTGAGGCATTTCGTCAACATGGTGGCTGTAATGCCTACGACTTTTCTCTCCAGTTCGCGGTACCGGAGTGTCTGATTTTCTGCATCAGCGATATACCACAGAATCGGAAGTTTCCACTTCTGCCCAACCAGTTTCATCGCATAGAGAATGGGACAATCTGTTTCATAAATGTTTTTTTCTTTCGGTAACGGTTTCTTAGCCATTGCAAACCTCCCTAACTATCCATTACTATATATTTTATAGTAGCAAAGAATATTCTTCCTTCTTGTTTTATCTGCGTATCTAATTATAATAAACATATACACAAAAATCAACTTTGAAGGAGAGGTTTCATCATGAAGAAAATATTTGAATCTGCTGCCCTGAAGAATATCCCCCTAAAAAATCGCCTCATCCGCTCCGCTACCTGGGTAGGCATTGCCAACCCCGATGGCAACGTGCCAGAAACAGCATACGAAATATACAAAGAACTGGCAAAAGGCGGAGTCGGTGCCATCATTACAGGCTGTACCAGCGTCGCGCTGCATGACTACTACTATGGCGGCATGATGCGGCTGTGTGATGACTCCCTCATTCCACAGTATAAAAAACTGACGGATATCATCCACGCAGAAGGAATCCCTGTTATCACAGAGCTTGCCCTTGGAGCATACTATCGGGAAGTCAAAGGACGCTTTATGCAAGTCGAACCAGATGATATGACTTCCGATGAGATACAGTATGTAATCCGGCAGTTCATCGATGCCGCCATCCGGGCCGAAAAAGCGGGCTTTGATGGCGTACAGATCCATGCTGCCCACTTCTTCTTCCTGAGCCGTTTTATCAGTCCCGCAGTCAACCATCGTACCGATGAATATGGCGGATCAACGGAAAACCGCTCCCATATCCTTCTGGATATTATGAACGGCATCCGCAAGGCGGCTCCAAAGCTTCATATTACCATCAAGATCAACAGCAGCGATTTTACCCACGGTGGAATAGAAGAGCCAGAATGTCTGGCTATCTGCCAGCTTCTCGATCAGGCCGGCATCGACTCTATCGAGGTCAGCGGAAACAGGCCGTCTGTCGGCAGTATCAAAGCCCATGTGAAGGAAGGATACTTTGTTCCTGTCGCAGCAAAGGTTGCCAAAAGGGTCAGCTGTCCTGTCATCGTAGTCGGCGGTTTCCGGAGCCTGGATGGGATGGAATCTGTCCTGAATCAAACAGATATCGCATTCATCTCCCTTTCCAGACCGCTTCTCAGAGAACCGGATCTGCCGAATAAGATGAAAGCCGATTCGACCATTGTATCCCAATGCGTTTCCTGTAATGCCTGCTACTCATCAAAGGATCACAAATGCGTTTTCAGAAAGCGTGATACATTATGAAAACAAGCTAATCTTCATTGAAAAGACAGGTCATACCTACCGAATGAACCCCCTTGCCCCCTGCCTATCGTTAAGCAAGTATTCCTCGGAAGCCGCACGGGACAAGGCTTTAAGAAAAAGAAAAGGGGTGCATTTGCACCCCCTCGGTGGGGATTTTGCCCCCCTAAATTGGACAGTTCTGTCATTTTTCCATTTGTTCCATTAGCCAGTACGGATTCTTCAAGTGAACATACCCCCGCCTATAGAGGCGGGAGCTTCCTGCTTCGGCGAGAACAGCACCGCTAACTCCGAAGAGTTATGGCGACTTACACTCTCTCCACAGGCGTAGATTCCCGTGCGACCCACGGTACTTTATGAGTTACGCTAGGCAGATATTCGCCTAGCTTCTTCTCTAATGTTTATTGCAGCGTTCTTGTCACGGTTATGATGACTGCCACACTTAGGGCAATCCCATTCCCGCACAGATAAGTCTTTGGTGTTATTGTTCTGGTAGCCACAAACATGGCATAGCTGACTGCTTGGATACCGTTTGTCTATCTTGATAAGTTGCTTACCCTGCCATGCAAGTTTGTATTCCAGCATACTTGTGAACATGCTCCAGCCATTGTCGGATATGGATTTACCAAAGCTGAACTTGCCATCCTTCTTTCGCTTCGCCATGGCTTTTACGCTAATATCCTCTATGCCAATCGCATCATAGCGGTCTGCAAGATAGCGAGCTTTCTTATGCAGGAAGTCACGGCGTTGATTAGCAATTTTCTCATGGAGTACAGCCACACGCAGTCTTTGCTTATTCCTGTTACGGCTCCCTTTTTGTCTCTTAGAGAGTTTTCTTTGTGCCTTGACCAATCTCTTTTCGGCTTTCCGTAAGAAATTTGGATAATCGGCATTGTCCTCATCGGAAGCAACATACAGACCGTGCATAGCAAAATCCAATCCAAGAAAATTCTTCGGTATGATGGAAAGTATTTGGTTTTCATACTCAACCAAAATACTGATATAGTATTTTCCGGACGGTGTTTTACTTATGGTTACAGTCTTTATGGTGCTATTCTCCATCAATGGACGATGCAGACACAGCTTTACCCAGCCTGTTTTAGGCAGTTTGACCTTGTTTCCCTCGATTCTTACAGAGCCATGTTGGTTGTTCGTAGAATATGAAGCATGACCTGTTTTTTTCGACTTGAAGCGTGGCTTGCCAAAATGCTTCCTATTGCTCCAAAAGTTGTTATATGCCTTGTTCAGGTTTATTTGGGCATTGGCGAGAGCAAGGCTGTCAACCTCTTTCAGCCAAGGAAATTCTTTCTTGTACTGTGCAGGTGTATTGTTCAGCCTCTTGCCTGTTTCCTTATAGTAATCAAGACGATCTCCAAGCATCTTGTTATAGATGAATCTGGCACAGCCGAAAGTCTTGGCAAACATAATCTTTTGTTCAGTTGTCGGGCAGAGCCTGTATCGGTATGCCTTATTCACTATAATCTCACCTGCCTTGATGTTCTATGTATTTTCGTGTTGTCTCAATAGGAGCACCGCCTGTTGTCAGCAGGCAATAACTTCTTGACCAAAACATTTCTTTCCACAATTTATGCCTAACCTCTGGAAAATCTTTTTTGATCAGCCTAGAGCTGGCACTTTTATAAGCATTGATGAATTTTGATAGTTCTGTATTGGGATGAGCGCGAAACATGATATGAACATGGTCTTGGTCGTGATTCCATTCCTCCAACGTTATGTTATACGATGAACCAATGCGGACAAAAATATCTTTAGCGTATTGGCTCATTTGGTCAGAGAATACTTTGCGGCGATACTTTACCACCAAAACGAGATGGTAATAGAGTAAGAATACTGAATGGTTATTACTATCCAATTTCATAGTATAATCAATCCTTTCTCATCTACGACTGATTATACTACATAACTATCTACAGAGCAATGGTATGGCTCAATTACTTACATAAATTCGCCATGCCCGCCTTCATCACCCACCTAAGAGGTGGAGGACTTCTGGCGGCTTAGGTTAAAATGCGGCCAGGAATCTTCTCACTTCAGTCAGGAGAGGAATGGCCGCAACGGTAGTCACTTGGAATACTGATTCTGGATGTATTTTGCGACTACTTCCTTGCTCATGTTGCCAAGTGTGCTCATATAGTAGCTGCGTGACCAGATATGACCGCCCCAGAATTTATCGTGCTTGATCTCGGGATGTTTTTTGAGGAACAGTCTGGCACTGCCGCCTTTGAGTGCCTTGACGATGTTTGTCGGCGTATACTTTGGCTTGAAGCTGATGAGCATGTGCACATGCTCTGGCATAACTTCCAGCTCTTCGACGGTCACATCGTTCAGCTGCGCGATGCGCAGCAAGATATCCTTCATCTCCTGCACGAGCTCCGGTGTCGTGAAGGCTGGGTTCCGATACTTCGTCACCCAGATCAAATGAAAGTGGAAATTGTAGACGTATCCACGCTCATAGATTGCATCTGGGATGCGCTCTTTTCGTTTCATGTGTATCACACTCCTTCCTTTTTATTATATCAATATATTGCTTGTTAGGGAATCTCATATGTTGTATAATAGAAATAGGAAGGAGGCGAATAAAATGGAACATAAGAAGATGGCGGATTATGCCTGTCATTACGGCCTGAAAGTCCGCATCTACCCCAGCCAGCAACAGAAAGAGATGATTCGACGCAATGCGGATGCGGCACGCTGCGTCTACAATGAACATGTCGCTGTGAACAAGGAAATCGCACGATTCGGCAGACGGAGCATCTACATCGACTTCATCGAGAAGCGCATCGAGGCACTGCGCGAGCGAATCCGCACGGTAACAGCATTGAAAGACCGCTATCCATGGCTCCGGCATCCCGATATCGATGCGCAGTCCATTGCCAATGCACGGCAGAACTACCAGCGTGCTTGGAAGCAGTTCCGTGCCGTCCATCATGCTGGTGTGCCGAACTTCCACAAGAAAACGTCCGTCGAGTCGTATCAGACGAATCCGCATTACAGCAAGGGTACGGAGATTTCTCTGTTCACTAGCAATGCCCGCTTCCTCGACAAGCATCACCTGATGTTTCCCAAGCTCAAGCGCATCCGCTTCCAAGGTTCGCGTAAAATACTGGACCGATTTTTTGCCATGAAGGAAGTCCGCATCGGCACGATTACCATCACGAAAGACAGCCGGCACCGCTACTTTGCGTCATTCCAACTCGGCTCCGATGAACCATTCGTGAAAACCAGCCCAAAAACAAAGGCAGAGATTGGCATCGACCTGAACGTCGAGAACTTCTATGCCGACTCGAATGGCGAGATTTTGGCCAATCCTCGTTATTACCGCAGGCAGAAACGACGGCTGGCCAACGCACAGCGCAAGCTGAGCCGTCGGATTGTCCGTGCCAAGAAAGAGCATCGCCCGCTCCGTGAGGCAAAGAACGTCGAGAAACAGCGCTTGCTTGTCGCCAGGCTCACGGCACAAGTCATGCAACGCCGCAGAGATTTCCTGCACTGCACTTCCGCGACACTGATCAAGAACCACGATCTGGTCGCAGCAGAAGAACTGCGGAGCCGGAACTTGCTGAAGAACCATGCCCTGGCTATGAGCATCCAAGACAATGGCTGGCGGATGTTCCTTAGTATGCTGACTTATAAGGCAGCACTGTACGGCAAGAACTTCGTCACCGTCGACCCGCGGAATACGACGCAAACCTGCCACGCTTGTGGCCATATCATGAGCGGCAAAGAGAAACTGACGCTCAAGGACCGCGAGTGGATCTGCCCGAAATGTGGGATACACCACATTCGCGACGTGAATGCGGCCAAAAACATCCTAGCGCGAGCCAAAGCAAAGCTCGTATCCATGCATTGATGCAAACCTATCTTGTCCGTTTGGCAACTTGCGGACGCTAATGGCTTTGGTAATTACCGGACCTCTGCTGTACCTCGCAAGACTGCGAATGCAGTAAGCCTGGCCTATCTAAGCAAATTGAGGTATCGAAAGATTCCCTCAAGCTCGCGACTTCAGTCGCGGGTAGTTGACCGGATGTTAAAAACTTATCTTGCCTAAAAAACAGCTCATTCCAAACTATATAGACTCATCTGTATTCTCAAAGGTGTCCGTATTTGATACAATCGAATGATAGCAGGGATTTTGAACACCCCTGTGTTCCGCGAATATCCCGAAAAAGAGCGGCTTCCCCTTTCCCCATCCGTAATTGGTCACGGTATTCAGTGCCAATATATTCCCGGGTCCCGGTGTAAATGCATTCACACCGGCATATACAAAAAAATTCGCTAACACATATCCAAGCATACCAAAATCTCCTTTCGCAATCTTGATACCATCATACTGCAAAACGAGATTTCATAGGTAACACATATTTCGTATGGATTTACATAGTTTTGTCCTATGCTCATCCGCGAGCGTATTTTTTCAAGGCATTCACATAGATGCGCCCTAACGACGACAGGCCCTGCTCCTTGCAAAGGACATAACCGATGTGCATCGTTTCCTGCTCCGCCAGCGGTACGGAAATGATCTGCCGTCCCTGAAGATATTCCGGAAAGATCCCAGTTGATATGGTGTATCCGTCAAGCCCAATCATCAGGTTGACAATAGCCGCCCGATCGCTGACACGGATTTCCTTCTCTGCGAACACGGTGCTGAACGGTTCCTCTGAAAAATCGGCTGACTCATAGTTCCCCTGAAGGAAATTCAAGCGCGGATATGGCTGCAGGTCTTTCAGCGTAACCGATGCTCTCCCCGCCAGGGGATGCTCGGCCCGGAGGAAGGCATGCGGAGCGGCGGTGAACAGTTCCTGGAAGCGCAGCCCCATCTCATCCATCGTCTTCCGCAGGAACGCTTCATTCCTGCCGCACAGATAGAGGATGCCCAGATCGCAGAAGCGGTTCTTCACATCCTCCAAAATCTGATGGGTCTGGGTCTCATTGAGGATAAACTCGAATCGCTCCCGCCCAAACTCCTGGACCATCTCCACAAAGGCATTGGCCGTGAACGTGTAATGCTGCGTCGAGACACAGAAGCGCTGCTTCTCCGGCTGGTTCAAGATGAACCGGTCCTCCAGAAGGCGCATCTCCTGGATCACTTGTCTCGCATAACCCAAAAATTCCACGCCTTCTTTTGTCAAAGCGATGCCGCTGCGGCTCCTCGTGAATATATTGAATCCGACTTCCCGTTCTGCGTCCTTCACAGCCGCCGACAAACTGGGCTGGGATATATGCAGCTTTTTCGCTGCCTCCGTGATGGACCCCGCCTCGGCCACCGCAACGATATATTTCAAGGAATGGATTGTCATGCTCGCATCCCCCATTTCCCTAACACCCGGAAATCATACGACGCGATAACCTTCCGCAGCCAAGACGCTCAATGCCCGCGCAAAGTTTTCTTCTTTGACCAAGATATAGTCTGTATTGTACGTGGATATCGCAAAGATGCCGATCTCATGTTCGGCAAGGATCCCGGACAATTTCGACAAGATGCCAATAAGCGAAAAGTCAAGGACGCCTTGAATGCGGAATCCTCTCCACCCGTCATCCCGTTCTACCGTCTTTGCAG
This sequence comes from Mitsuokella jalaludinii, assembly GCF_928722185.1. NCBI lineage: Bacteria > Bacillati > Bacillota > Negativicutes > Selenomonadales > Selenomonadaceae > Mitsuokella > Mitsuokella jalaludinii. Next base: position 207,780 of record NZ_CAKMXA010000001.1, on the reverse strand, counting down.
GTGTGTCCTCTGTCCTGCACACCAGCGACACTTCTTCATCCGTTTTCCCGACAAAGTAAAAATTAGCGGCCATATCGATCTCGGATGCATCTGCCACCTTGCAGACCGTCAGCTTGTATTCGATTTTCTTCAGTTCCATTTCCCTGCCCCCGCTAGTGCACAATCAATAGTAGTATCAGCCATTACGAATTTGACACTCCCCCTGGATTTAGCCGTGGGGAGTGTCAACTAAAATGCAATCCCTTCAGAGTCTAAGGAATCGCCACATCGATGATGCAGATAAATCACCATCGGTGAAATCCTCATCAAGGAGCCATTTCCATTGTCAAATTCAGATGCGCCTCCACAATGCAATGGTTCAGTACCATGAACATACTTCATGATGGCCTGCATACAAGTCCTGCCAATATCGAAAGTCACCCCAGTAGGCGTAAACTCTGCCTTGTCCATCCATCTCACAAAGTTTTTCATGATATCATCATAATCAATGCATCTATTTCTATTCGCCATTTTTTAATAAAACCCTGCCGATAGATAGCATCATCATGCAAAAAGCGCCTTCAAGGGGTGTTTCCCTTGAAGGCGCTTGCTTTTACTGCTTGATTCAGTTTGCTCTGTCGTCGAGGTCCGGGTAGAGGGTGCGGTATCACTGCAACGAGCAGCCGACATGCTGTACGACGCGCGCTGCGACGCGGTTGGCATCTGCGCAAGCTTCTGCCAATGTCTTCCCCTGCGCAAGTGCAGCAAGGAAGCCCGCTGTATGCGAGTCACCGGCGCCGATGGTGTCGATTGCTTTGACCGGCACGGCGGGAATGATTTCCGCTCCGTCCGATGTGCAGCACATGGTGCCTGCCCTGCCCATTGTGACGATGACAGGCTGACCGGTGCGCTTCTGCAGATTCCTAGCGGCCTGACGAACGTCATCTGCATGGCCCATGGCTTTTGCTTCTGCCTGATTCATCTCGAGGATGGTTCCCATCTGCAACAGCTCTTCTTCAAACTGCTTGCCCAAGAGGCGCGGGCCCGGATCGAGGACAAGACGGCAGTCTGGCTTCTTGCGGCGCAGGAAGCGCATGATGACGTCCCCACTCGTATTGCCATCCTGAAAGCCGTAGCCGGATGCATAGATGTAATCGTAACGCGCTGCCTCAAGGCCTGCCAACCAGGCATCCTGCCACTTCGTCTCGATACCATCGATTGAAATGAAAGTGCGTTCCCCGTCTTTCTCGACGAGGGACAGGCTGTAGCCATTGTCACAGCGGTCATCTTCGATCAAGACATCATGGCCACCCTGCTGCAACGCCTGCCGAATGCGGTCCGCGTACATGCCCTGCCCCACGGGAACACAGAGATCATGCGGCATCTGCAGGCCGTCCAGGATTTTCGAAACGTTAAACGCGCAGCCGCCGACAATCATGCCCTTCTGGATGCCGGGGATGTCTTCTCCCGCCCGGGGCAAGCGCTCGATATCGATGACGACATCGATGACAGCCGAGCCCAAGACCAAAATACGTTTAGGTTGTTTCCCTTCCATCGCAATACCGCCTTTCGTTACGCTGCTCTATTCTGCGGATGGCAGAGCGTCAGGATGAAGTAAAGGCCGCCGCTGACGACAAGCGTCAGCAGGACATTGAGGCTGTTTCCCGCAAAGATGCCTGTCGCAAACGGGCCGGTGAAGATGAAGGTCTTCGAGAACAGCATGCCGACGACAAAGCCGACAATCCAGCTGATGACGCCATTATAGTTGATACTGTTGTAAGCCGGATTTGTCAGCAGCTCTTTGCTGTAGCCCTGCTTCCAACGCAGCATCAGATAATCGACGAGAAAGATGGACGACCAGGCGGCCAGCAGCTTGCCGATGATACCGAGGAAGCCTTCCAGCGTTCCCTGGAAATCCTGCGCAATGAAGAGGATGATGGCCGGGATGACCGTGACGATAATTGTCTGGAACACGAGAATCATCTTATCATCCCAGATGAGGTGTGCGGCCTTGAGGACGAGCTTCGAGGATTTGAGGCCGAGGAAGCACTGCGGCGTCAGTCCGCCGATTGCTGTGATGTAGTAGATGATAGCGAGATTCGTCGGCAGCGCGCCCTTGATGACTTCAATCGGATTGGCCGATTGCGCGAGGTCCGGTACCTGCGTCGAGAGCAGGATGCCGACGCCCAGCATGAGGATCAGCGGGATGGCACCGCCGAGCGTGACGGCCCAGGCAACCTTGCTGCGCGAATTCTTCGGGTCCTGGTGGCAACTGTAGTCTGCGGCATAGCTCGTCCAGCCGATGCCCGTACCAGCTGCGACGAAAGCCAGTGCCGGCAGGAAATTGCCGAGCCAGTCACCGCTCGGCATCGCCGCGAGCCTGGCCCAGTCTGTCTGAGGAATGATGATCACGAGAATGACCAGTGTCAAAAAGCCGAACAGATAGGTGCAGATGGTCTGCATGCGAATCAGCATCTCATGGCTGAACAGCACCGATACAAGGACAAGGGCAACAAAAATCGCCAGGGCGATGGCCATGGTCAAGGCCGAATTCACAAGACCACAGGTCACGAAGAGCGCCAGGACGGTCAAGGTTCCTGTACAGACGTTGATGGACAGCCAGCCTGCATGCGAGACGAGTGCTGCAATGGCTGGGATCAGATTGCCCTTGAAGCCGAACGCTGCACGGGACAGGACAAAGGTAACTGTCCCCGTATCACGTCCAGCCAGACTCATGAGGCCGACAAGGCCAAAGGAGAAAGAACCGAGGACCGTGACAAGGATGGCCTGAAAAAAGCTCAGATGAAAGCCGACGATGATGGCACCGTATACCAGACCGAGAATACCGATATTAGCCGCGCAGTAGAGGAAGAACAAGCTGCCAGGCCGGTCCGTGCGCTCTTCCGGCGGCAGGAACGTTGTTTCTTTTTCGGAATCCATGAGAAAACCTCCTGTTCTCTATCATACAAGAATACAGCCGTCAAACGTAACCGGCTCAGCCCACATGGCCGCGATGGCGCAGCAGGCTGTCCGCATAGGCGTGGAAATCGACCGAATTGTTCTTGTCGAGCACCGCAATGCGCTCTGATGGGATGCCCGAGGCACCGGCCTTGGCCCCGCAAATCGCGACAGCCATCGCGCCGATTGTATCCGTATCGCCGCCGAGGTTCGCACATGCCAGGCTGCACACCTCCGGGTCGCGGTAGTAATAAGCCATACCAAGTGCAGCCGGTACCGCTTCGCTTGCCAAAGTCGTCGTGCCGACGGTCTCATAGATGCTCAGTGAGAACGCTTCTTCATCATCCGCATGGCGCTTGGCCAGTTCCATGGCCACCTGCAGGCGAGCTTTCGGCGAGGCGCTATACGTCTCTGCACCATAGGCCGCCGTCAGATCATAGCCATCTGAGGCAGCCTGCATGATTGCATCCCATGACTGATCTTCCACCGCTGCACTGACGGCAGCAGCCACCATGCCGGCACTGCCGAGTGCCACGTCCGTCTTGTGCGTCGCTTCACTGACGCCGAGGACAAACTTGGCCAGCTTGGGCAGGTCCGTGCTCTTGAACAGACAGCCAACCGGCGCAATGCGCATCGCTGCACCATTCGTGATGGCCTTCACCGTATGCGGCCCCGGGTCCTCGCCTGCCTGAATCGCATGAAGTGCGGCCTTCGAGCTCGGGCCCAGGATGTTCTTCGAGAATGCATCCGTGTCAAGCGCCCACTGAATCAGATTCTTGGCAATGATCTGCTTGTCCGGCACAAAGTCGTTCTCCCTGAGCGAATCCAGGATGACAAGCGCCTGTGCCGTGTCATCCGTGAACTGCCCCTTCGTCATATCAATCGCCGCCGGATTCTCCTCCGGACTATCTTCGAACGTCGTAATCCGCCCGAAGATCTCTCGAATCCGCCACCTGCTCAACAGCTCCGACGGCATGCCCATCGCATCGCCCAGAGCCATGCCGTAGAGCGTCCCTAAGATATGGTCTATCATCAAGATGCCTCCTTTAATATTCGTACCGATTCAGTATGCCACAGCAATTTACAACTGTCAAGACACATAGAACAGGCATTTGAAAATCCATCCATGATGATACAAAAATGGCATGAAAAAGCGCCTTCAAGGGGTGTTTCCCTTGAAGGCGCTTGCTTTTACTGCTTGATTCAGTTTGCTCTGTCGTCGAGGTCCGGGTAGAGGGTGCGGTATTTGCGTTCGGTCAGCAGGACTTTTTTGACGTATTCGCGGGTCTCCTGGTAGGGGATGGCGTCGATGTCGTGGAAGTCAGCGGGCCAGCCGTTGTCGCGGATCCACTCCTGGACGTTGCCGCGGCCGGCGTTGTAGGCGGCGAGGGCGAGGACGTCGTTGCCGCCGAATTCGTGCTGGAGGCTGCTCAGGTACCAGATGCCGTAGCGGATGTTGCGCTCGGGCTCGTGGATGGCTTCGACGGAGTACGCGGGGTCCTCGAGCTGGCCGGCGATCCACTCAGCTGTGTCGGGCATGAGCTGCATGAGGCCGATGGCGCCGCGGTGCGAGTGGACGTCGTCCTGGAATTTGCTCTCGGTCTTGATGACGGCGATGGCCAGATACGGGTCCACGCGGTAGCGGTCGGCGTACGTCTCTACGGCGTCGCGGTACGGGAACGGGTAGAGGTAGTGGCGCTGGAAGGATTCTGACGCGAAGGTCAGGTAGATCGCGAACGCGAGAAAGACGGCCGTGCTCACGATCGCGCAGAGGTACTTGTGGTGCAGCGACCGGCGCGCCGCCTCGACGCGTTCGAGAAAATCAGATCGTTTCAACGTGAGTCTCTTCCTTTCCTGCTTCCTGCTGTCTCCGCTTCCCTGCCAACCCCATCATCGGCTGCGGCCTGGCCCGGCTGACTCTGCCAGAGGCGGCGCAGCTTCTCGGCGAGATCCTGCTCGGTGCCGCTGTTGTCGATGATGACGTCGGCCAGCTGGCGCTTCTTGGTGAGCGGCATCTGCGCGGCAATGCGCAAGCGCGCCTCTTCGCGGCTGTAGTGATTGCGCTTCTCGAGGCGTGCGAGCTGCAGGGGCTCCGGCACGTCGATGAGCCACGTTTCGTCAACATGCGCCTGCCAGCCCGTCTCAAAGAGCAGCGGGATGTCGAGGACGGCGACGGGCTCCCCTGCTGCCTCGGCCTCTGCGAGTTCCTGCTGCATGGCCGCGCGGATCACGGGATGTGCCGCCGCGTCGAGCCAGCGCTTCTCGGCGGGATCGGCAAAGGCAATCCGGCCGATGCGGCGGCGGTCGAGCTGGCCGTCCGGCCGGATGACGCCTGCGCCGAAGTGCGCGCGATACGCCTCGTAGAGCGGACCGCCCGGCTCCATGAGCCGGTGCGCGATGGCGTCGGCATCGATGATGGATGCCCCGAAGCGGCGCAGGATGGCCGAGGCCGTGCTCTTGCCGCTCGCGATGCCGCCCGTCAGACCGATGCGTTTCATAGCGCTCCACCCCTTCTCAAAAATAAAAATCAAACAATGGATAAGATGATAGTAGCAGGCAATTGTAAAAAAATGATGAAAGTATCTCCTGCAAAATCCTTTTCCCTAGCTCTGACAATACGGACAGAAATGCGTGCCTCTGCCGCCGACGGTGGTCTTCTCGACAGGCCTGCCACAGACGGGGCACGGTTTGCCCTCGCGATGGTAGACATAGAGGTGCTCCTGATGGTGGCCGGATTCGCCCGCGCCGTTGCGGTAGTCGCGAAAGGTCGTGCCGCCGTCTGCGATGCCTTCGCGCAGGACCTTCCGGACAGCTTCTGCCAGGCGCCTGCACTCTGCTGCGCTCAGGCTGCCTGCCGCGCGGCGCGGGTCGATCCGCGCGAGGAACAGGGCTTCGTCGGCGTAGATGTTGCCGAGCCCGGCGATGCGGCGCTGATCGAGCAGGAAGGACTTGACGGGCTGCTTTCGGCCTTTGAGGGCGGCGGCGAGATACGATGATGTGAAATCATCCGACAAGGGCTCGGGGCCGAGCGACTGAAGGCCCGGCACGGCAATCTCCTCGCCTGCTGCAAAGCCGTAGACGCAGCCGAAGGTGCGGATGTCGGAGAAGCGCAGCGCCCCGCCACCCGCGAGAGAAAAGACCATGCGCGTATGGCCGGTCTCCGCCGCTGTGCCCTGAGGCTCGTAGACGAGGCTGCCCGTCATGCGCAAGTGGAAGACGAGATGGCCGCCCTCCTGCAGATGGATGAGCAAGTATTTGCCGCGGCGCGCCACTCTCTCGATGCGCTGGCCCCGGACGAGCGCACAAAACGCCTCGGGATCCGGGTGCTTCAGCTGGCGCGGCAGCAGGATGGTGACCGACTCGATCACGCGGCCGCGCAGCGCGTCATCGAGATACCGGCGGATAATCTCGACCTCTGGTAACTCTGGCATAGAACTCCCTCACTTCGCCTCGGCCCAATTGCGGCCCCAGTGGACATCGATGGAGAGCGGCACAGAGAGGGAGACGACGTGCTCCATCGCCTCGTGCAGGATGGCCTGCACCGTCTCGAGCTCGCTCTCTCTGACCTCGAGCACGAGCTCATCGTGGACCTGCAGCAGGATGCGGCTCTTGAGGCCCGCTTCCCTGAGCTTGCGGTAGGCGGCAATCATCGCGAGCTTGATGACATCGGCGGCCGTGCCCTGTATCGGCGTGTTCATCGCCATGCGCTCGGCGAGCATGCGCTGGTTGAAGTTGCGGCTCTTGATGGCGGGCAGCTCGCGGCGGCGGCCGAACATCGTCGTGACATAGCCCGTCTCGTGCGCCTCGGCGACGACCTTGTCCATGAAGGCGCGCACGCCCGGATAGCGCTCGAAGTAACGGCTGATGTAGTCGCCCGCTTCCTTGCGCGAGATGTGCAGGTTGCGCGCGAGTCCGAAGTCGCTGATGCCGTAGACGATGCCGAAGTTGACGGCCTTCGCGTGGCGGCGCAGCTCGGGCGTGACCTCATCCAGGGGGATGCCGAAGACCTCGGCGGCCGTGCGCGCGTGGATGTCCTGGCCGCGCTTGAACGCATCGATGAAGTTCTCGTCGCCCGACATGTGCGCGAGCAGGCGCAGCTCGATCTGCGAGTAGTCGGCCGACAAGAGGCAATCGTACCCTTCGCCCGGCTCGAAGAGCGCGCGGATCATGCGGCCCTCCTCTGTGCGCACGGGGATGTTCTGGAGGTTCGGGTCGGAGCTTGAAAGGCGGCCCGTCGCCGTGACCGTCTGGTTGAAGTTCGTGTGCACGCGGCCCGTATCCGTGCGGATGAGGCCCGCGATGCCGTCGAGGTACGTCGACTTGAGCTTGCTCCAGAGACGGTAAGCGAGAATCTGCTCGATGATTGGGTGCTCGAGGCGCAGGCTCTCGAGCACTTCGGCGTTCGTCGAATAGCCTGTCTTTGTCTTCTTGCGCACAGGCAGGCCGAGCTCCTCGAAGAGCACGACGCCGAGCTGCTTGGGCGAGTTGAGGTTGAAGTCGTGGCCCGCCATCTCGTAGATGGCGGCTTCGATCTTCTGCAGGCGGCCAGCGACTTCTTCCGTCTTTTCGGCGAGATGCGCGCGGTTGACGTAGACGCCGTTCTGCTCCATCGCGGCGAGGACCTCGACAAGCGGCAGCTCGATCGTATCCATGAGATGCGTGAGCTTCTCCTCCTCGAGCTTCGCGCCAAGCAGCGGGTAGAGGCGGCTGATGGCCTTCGCCTCCCAGACGGCCTGTGCCTTCTCGTCGTCAAACGACTCCGGTGCCGCCTCTTGCAGGTACTTCTGCGAGAGCTCCGAGAGAGCGTACTTCGAGCGCTCCGGCTCCAGGAGATAGGCAGCGAGCTCGACATCGAAGAAGGCCTTCTGCCCCCGAAGGCCGGCCTGGTCGTAGCGCTTGAGGCCGAAAACGACGGCCTGCTGGTCCGACTCGAGCAGCTGCAAGAGCGCGGGGAAGGCCGCGCTGTCTCTCGCCACAAAGCCTGCCTTCTCGGCGTCCGGCCCCGCTACGACGGCGAGGCCCTCGAGCGAGGCGAACGGCGCGAGGCCCGAGAAGATGCCCGAGACGGCGAGATACGGTGCCCTGGCCGCAGTCTTGACGGCCGCTTCATCCCAGAGGTCGTAGGAGAGGTCCTGTGCGGCTACACCATTTTCTCCCCCATCGAGGTCAAGCGCCAGCTCTGCCGGGCCATAGAGTCGCTCGAAGTTGCGCCAGACGGCGCGCAGCTCGTGGTCGTCGCAGAAGGCCTGCATCTTCTCCATGTCGGGCTGGATGCGGTAGTCCTCCTCGGCAAAAGTAAGGTCCGGCACATGGAGCTCGATCGTCGCGAGCTCCTTCGAGAGGCGCGCCTGGTCGGCATACGTCTGCAGGTTCTCCTTGAGCTTCTTGCCGGAGACTTCCCCGACATGCGCGAGCACATTCTCGACGGAGCCGTAGGCCAGCAGCAGCTTTGAGGCCGTCTTGGGGCCGACGCCCGGCACGCCTGGGATGTTGTCGGACGTATCGCCCATGAGTCCCTTGAGGTCGATGAGCTTCAGCGGCTCAAAGCCGTACTCCTCCTCGAAGGCCGCCGTGTCGTAGTCCTTGATCTCCGAGATGCCCTTCTTCGTCAGGAGGACGCGCAAATTCGGCCGCACGAGCTGCAGGGCGTCGCGATCGCCCGTGATGACGCGCACATCGTAGCCCTTGGCCGCAGCCTGCGTCGCGAGCGTGCCGATGATGTCATCGGCCTCGTAGTTGTCCTTCTCGAGGAACGGGATGCCCATGTTCGCGGCGAACTCGCGCAAAAGCGGGAACTGCGAGAGGAGTTCCTCCGGCGTCTTGTCGCGCGTGCCTTTGTAGTCGGCATAGCGCTCCGTGCGGAAGGTGTGGCGGCTCTTGTCAAAGGCCAGCACCATGAGGTCGGGCTGCTGCTCGGCCATGAGCTTCGTCAGCATGTTCGAGAAGCCGAAGATGGCCCCCGTCGGCTGGCCGTGCGAGTCGCTGAGACCCGGCAGTGCGTAAAAGGCACGGAAGATCAGGCTGCTGCCGTCGAGGACGAGGAAGCGCTTCTGCTTGCCATTCTGTTCCTGCTTCACTTGAGTTCCCCCTTCTGTCTATACACGAAAAGACAACGGGACCAGCACTTGCCGGTCCCGGAATCATCCATCATTGCGGTCTTGCGGTGAACCGCTTATTTTGCTTTTGCTTCAGCCTTGACTTCTTTGGCTGCTGCCTTGGCGTCCTTCACGGCTGCCTTAGCATCTTTGACGTCCTTGGCCGTCTCTTTCGTGGCCTCGGCGTAGACTTCTGCATCCGTCTTGGCTGCGCCACTCTCGACAGACTTGCCGTTCTCGACGACCGGCACGACTTCCTGCTTCTTGGCCGTCTTCAGCTCGAACTTGCCTGCGTTGAGACCGCCGTCGAGGTGATAGAGCGTAGCAGCGTCATCGGCGTTGCAGTAGAGCGTGTCCTTCTTCTTGTAGCCGACAGCCTGGCCGTAGGAGCTCACGAGGACCTTCTCGTCCGGCTTCCAGCCGAGCGATACCTTGGCGGCCTCGGCGAGGTCGACAGCCGGCAGGTACGTGATGTCATCCTGCACGACGGCCTTGCCCTTGAGCTTCTGGCCGTTGACGTAGAGCGGATAGACCTTCGCGATGTACGTCGGGTTGCCATCCGATGCCTGGATCTTCTGCTCGACATCGGCATCCGTGACGAAGTCCGCTACGCCGTAGCCGGCGAGCCACTTGTTGACGTCAGCCGTCGTGACATTCTGCCAGCCGTAGCCATCCGGATAGATGTAGTACGCAATCTGGTCGTCCGGCGTCTTCTCGACGACAACGCGGTTGTAGGTGATGTCGACCGGCGTGCCGACCTCGACCATGTCGTAGATCTTCTCGACGTCTTCCTCATGCATGCGGATGCAGCCGTTGGAGACGTAGTGGCCGACGGAGTCCGGATGGTTCGTGCCATGGATGCCGTAGTTGCCGCCGATGCCGATCCAGCGGTAGCCGAGCGGATTGTCCGGGCCGCTCGGGATGGACGTTGCAGAGCCCGGATCCGTCCAGGTCGGGTTGACTTCCTTGTCGATGACCTTGTAGTAGCCCGTCGGCGTCGGCGTCGAGACCTTGCCCGGGCCAATCGGATAGAGGGCAACCTTCTGGTTGTCGCGGATGGCTGCGATCGAGCGGGCGGCGAGGTTGATGACGAGTCTATCTGCAAGTTCTACCTTTGCCGGTGCCTCAGCCTTGGCGGCCGTCTCCTTCACGGGAGCTGCTGCCGTCGTCTTGGTCGTCGTCGTGACGAGCGGCTGACCCGGCTGCGTGACGAGCGAGACGACATCGTCATTCGCTTCTGCAGCAAAGACCGTTCCGGCTGCCCCTGTCAGGAGTGCAGCACTGAGCATACCAGCGCAAACTTTTTTCCACATAATCAAAATCTCTTTTCTTTGGGTATTATGCCGATGGGCTCGGCACACCACTACATAGTACCATGTCCGCCGCCTTTTTGCAACGAGCAGGCATAATTTCTCGCGAAGCGCGCGATCACGAGTCGGCCTGCTGGCGCTGCGCCATGGCCTTGTCGTAGATGGCCTGCAACTCTTCTTTGCTGAACTCGTAGCGCTCGTTGCAGAAGTGGCAGCAGACCTCGGCGTGACCGTCTTCGATGAGCGAGGCGAGGTCTGTCTTGCCGAGGCTCAGCAGCACTTCGCTGATGCGCTCCTTCGAGCACTGGCAGCGGAAGGCGAGGTCGGTCGTCGTCAGGTAGTCAACGGCAAAGCCCTGCAGGAGTTCCTCGATGATGCCCTTGGCGTCGAGGCCGTGCTCGACCATGTGCGAGACGGAGTTGACCTTGCGGAGGTTGGCCTCGAGCTTGTCGATTGTCTCGTCCGTCGCGTCGGGCATCGGCTGGATGATGAAGCCGCCCGCGCCGATGCAGGCCATCTTCTCGCCTGCGTGGCCGATGAGGACGCCGAGGCCGACGCTCGACGGCGTCTGCTCCGAGACGTAGAGGTACTTCGTCAGGTCATCGGCGATCTCACCGTCCGTCAACGGCGCGCTGCCCGTGACGGGGTTGCGCAGGCCGGTGAAGCGCGTGACGGTGACCGTGCCGTCCGTGCCGACACCGCCGCCCACATCGATCTTGCCCTTGGCATTCTGCGGCAGGTCGACGTAGGGATTGGTGACGTAGCCGCGCACGAAGCCCTCCGGCGTCGCGTCGGCCGTGACCTTTCCGAGCGGGCCGTGGCCGTCGAACGTGATGGTCAGCGCCTCGCGGTTCTTGAGGTTGGCGGCGAGCAGCAGCGCGCCCGTCATCGTGCGGCCGAGTGCGGCAGCAGCGACGGCGTGGCAGCCGTGGCGGCGGATGGCCTCATTGACGAGGTCCGTGGTGACAGCGGCGTAGACGCGCACGCCGTCCGCCACCGCTTTGACAAGATGATCCTTCATATGGGTGTGAATCTCCTTTCTATAATCTGGGGATGGGAGTCAGAGGGCGAGCTCGTGGAGCACGTCGCCCGTATCGATGTCGAAGATGCGGATGGTACCGTCTTCGAGCACGGCGACCGTGTTGCGTCCGTCCGCGCGCTTGGAGAGCGCCGCCGAGCCCGGGTTGAGGAAGACGGTCGCGCCGCGCTTCTCGAGGACAGTCTGGTGGATGTGGCCGCTGATGAAGAGGTCGGCCTTGAGGTGCTTGGCCATCGCGTCCTTCTCCGCATCGCTCATGACAGCATCGCCGTGCGTGATGACGATGCGCAGGCCCTCCCAGACGACGTAGGCATACGGCGCCTCGATGGGCAGCTCGATGCAGCTCGCATCGACGGAAGAGTCGCAGTTTCCCTTGGCGATGACGACCGGGACGGGGCAGCTATTGATGCGCGCGACGAGGCTGGCCGGGTTGTAGTCGGCCTTCATCGGATTGCGCGGGCCGTGGTAGAGCACGTCGCCCGCGTGCAGGATGAGGTCAGCACCCTTGAAGAAGCGCTCGCAGGCATGGGCCCAGGCCATCTCGTGGCCGTGTGTATCGCTGATGATCCCGATTTTCATAAGGATTCCCCTTTCTTGTTCTCTTTCGTATCTTGGTATGCTGGTACAGCAAGACCGCTGGCCCGGCTGCCCTATGGCAAGCTTGGTCAACGGTCTCCATCTCGTTCTCTTTTTCGGGCAGCCGGTCAGCCGAGTTTCTTGAGCAGGTTGGCCATCTCCATGGCGGACATGGCACCGTCGGCGCCCTTGTTGCCCGCCTTCGTGCCGGCGCGCTCGATGGCCTGCGCGATGTTCTCCGTCGTCACGACCGAGAAGATCGTCGGCACGCCCGTCTGCATGCCGACCTGGGCGATGCCCTTCGAGGCCTCGTTGCAGACGTAGTCGTAATGCGTCGTCGAACCGCGGATGACGGCGCCGATGCAGATGACGGCGTCGTACTTGCCGGACTCAGCCATCTTCTTGGCGACGATTGGCAGCTCAAAGGCACCCGGCACCCAGGCGACGTCGATGTCCGCGTCGTTCGTCTCGTGGCGGTGCAGCGTGTCGAGCGCGCCGCCTAAGAGCTTGCTCGTGATGAACTCATTGAAGCGGGCGACGACGATGCCGAATTTCAGGCCCTTGCCCGATACAAAACCTTCGTATACATTTGCCATGTGTGTTTCCTCCTTACTCTATCGCACTCTATCGCAAGCCTCACTTCAGCGTGTCGTCGCTGAAGAGATGGCCCATCTTGACTTTCTTGACCGTCAGGTAGCGCTTGTCGAACTTGTTGGCGTGGACCTGCAGCGGCACGCGGCCCGTGATCTCGAGGCCGTAGCCCTCGAGGCCGGCGCGCTTGGCCGGGTTGTTGGTCATCAAGCGGATGCTCGTGAGGCCGAGGTCCGCGAGGATCTGCGCGCCGATGCCGTAGTCGCGCAGGTCCGGCGCAAAGCCGAGCTCGACATTGGCCTCGACCGTGTCGCGGCCCTTGTCCTGCAGCGCGTAGGCGCGCATCTTGTTGGCGAGGCCGATGCCGCGGCCCTCCTGGCGCATGTAGAGCACGACGCCCTCGCCCTCTGCCTCGATTTTCTTCAAGGCGAGCGCGAGCTGCTCGCCGCAGTCGCAGCGCATGGAGCCGAGCGCATCGCCTGTGAGGCACTCCGAGTGGACGCGCACGAGCACATCCTTCTTGCCGCGCACATCGCCCTTGACGATGGCGATGTCGCACTTGTTGTTGAGCTCGTTCTCGTAGGCGTGGATGCGGAAGTGGCCGTACTTGCTCGGGAAGTCGACGTCGGCGACCTCATGCACGAAGTTCTCCGTGCGCTTGCGGTACTCGATGAGCGACTGGACCGTGATCATGTGGAGGCCGTGCTTCTTGGCGAACTCCTTGAGGCGCGGCGTGCGCATCATGTGGCCGTCATCGTCCATGATCTCGCAGCAGAGGCCAGCCGGGTAGAAGCCCGCGAGGCGCGCGAGGTCCGTCGTCGTCTCCGTGTGGCCGGCGCGGCGCAGCACGCCGCCCTCGACGGAGCGCAGTGGGAAGACATGGGCCCGGGCGGCGGAAGGAAGCCGGCTTTGCCTTCGGGTCAAGCAACTTCTTGATCGTGTGGCAGCGCTCGAAGGCCGAGATGCCCGTCTCCGTGTCGTAGGCATCGATTGAGACAGTGAAGGCCGTCTCGTGGTTGTCCGTGTTGTTGACAACCATCTGGCCGATGTTGAGCTCGTCGAGGCGCTTTCCGTCGATCGGCGTGCAGATGAGCCCCTTGGCGTACGTCGCCATGAAGTTGATGTCCTCCGGCGTGACCGTCTCGGCGGCGACGATCAGGTCGCCCTCATTCTCGCGGTCCTCATCGTCGACGACGACGATCATCTTGCCGTTCTTGATATCCTCGATGGCCTGTTCCACCGTTGCAAAATCCGACATGTAGTTCACTCCAATTCTTTTATGGTAGATCTATTGATTCTCTGATTTGGATGGCTTCCTGCTCAGAAGCCATTCTCGAGCAGGAAGGCGCGCGTGAGCGCCTTCTTCGCGGGCTCAGCCCTGCCGCCCGCCTCTTTATAGACTCCCTGCATCATCTTCTCGACGTACTTGCCGATGACATCTGTCTCGATGTTGAGGAGGCTGCCCGCCTTCTTGGCGCGGAGGTTCGTGACCTCGCGCGTGTGCGGAATCAGCGAGACGGTGAAGTCCGCCTCCGTGACAGTAGCGACGGTCAGGCTGATGCCGTCGAGCGCGACGGAGCCCTTCTCGACGATGCCGCGCAGGATGGCGGGGTCGGCCGCGACCTTGAGGAGCAGCGCATTGTCCTCCTTCTCCAGGGATTCAATGCGGCCCGTGCCGTCGATGTGGCCGGAGACGATGTGGCCGCCGAGGCGCGAGGCGAGCGAGAGCGCCCGCTCGAGGTTGACCGGGCTGCCTTTCTTGAGCTCTGCAAGCGACGTGCGCCGCACCGTCTCAGGCATGACGTCGGCCGTGAAGTGATGGCGGTCAAACGACGTCACCGTCAGGCAGATGCCATTGACGGCGATGCTGTCGCCGACATGCGCATCCCCCAGGACGTGCTCCGCCGCGATGGCGATAGAGCCGCCGCCGAGGCGCTGCACCGTGCCGACTTCTTCTATAATACCAGTAAACATGACTCTTCCTCTCTGCCGCAATCAGCGCTTCGTGTAGGCCGTCAGCAGGATGTCGCCTGCAAGCTCCTCGACATGGACATCCGTCAGTGCGACACATTCCCCGAGCGAGGCGAAGCCCTCGCCCTCGACGGGCGTCAGGGCCTCGCGGCCGCCGACGAGCTTCGGCGCGATGAAGGCATAGACCTTGTCGACGAGGCCGGCCTCCAAGAGCGAGAAGTTGACGCTGCCGCCGCCCTCGACAAAGACGGAGCAGATCTCGCGCTCACCGAGCTTCTGCAGGAGTGCCTTGAGGTCGACATGCGCGCCGCTGCCCGCCCGGATGACCTCGACACCGGCTTTCTCGAGCGCCTTGCAGCGCGCCTCCGGTGCCTGCTCTGTCACGGCCACGATGGTCTTTGCCTGACCATCCCGCACGACCTTTGCCGATAGCGGCGTGCGCGCCTGGCTGTCGACGATGATGCGCACGGGGTTCTTGCCCGTGCCGTCCGGCAGGCGCGTCGTCAGGCTCGGGTCGTCGTGCAAGACTGTGCCGATGCCGACGAGGATGCTGTCGTAGATGTCACGGTACTCGTGGACGCGGCGGCGCGAGGCCTCGTTCGTGATCCACTGCGATGCGCCCGTGCGCGTCGCGATCTTGCCGTCGAGCGTCATCGCCGTCTTGAGCGCGACGAAAGGCATCTTCTCGGGCACCCACTTGAGGAAGGCCTCGTTGAGCCTTCGCGCCTCTTCCTCAAGGACGCCGCAGACGACCTCGACGCCGGCATCTTCGAGGATCTTGATGCCGCGGCCCGAGACGAGCGGGTTCGGGTCCTTCATCGCGATGACGCAGCGCTTCACGCCGGCCTCGGCCACCGCCTTGGCACAAGGGCCCGTGCGGCCGTAATGCGAGCACGGCTCGAGCGTCACGTAGAGCGTCGCGCCCTTCGCGAGCTCCCCTGCCATGCGCAGAGCGTGGACCTCCGCATGCGGCGTGCCGGCCTTGCGGTGCCAGCCTGCGGCGATGATGCGCCCGCCGCGCACGATGACGGCGCCGACCATCGGGTTTGGCGACGTCCGCCCCTCCGCATTGCGCGCGAGCTCCAGCGCCTCACGCATGAAATCTTCATCCTGCATCTTCCATCACCTCAAACTATGAATCCTGTTCTCTTTGATGAATCTGCTCATGAGACACGAGAAAAAAAGCCGCCGGAAGATTCTCTTCCGACGGCTCGCTTACATGCAAAACACACGTACATGCCTTTTCTCATCCCGACTATACGGTCGGCTCCGGAATCTCACCGGATCATGCCCCGAAACATCAGGGCTCGCGGGCTCTACCGCCGGTGGGGAAATGCTCCCCGCCTCAAAGACAAATCTCTGATTTTTATCATAGCACAGTTCCCCGCTCCTGTCTACTGGTTAGAACATGAGTATCAGGATGCGGGGAACAATTCATATCAATCGGTCAGGCGCTCTTGTGCGGGAGGGCACGGCCCCCCGTGCAGTGGCCGCTGCAGGCCGCGCAGTTGCCGCCGCAGCAGTCCTCCCGCCCCATGCGGAAATTCCGGTAGACGTGGCGCAGTGCGTAGTAGAGTCCGACTGCGACGATTGCGCCGACGATAAAGGTTGCCATAATGATCCCTCCGTTTCAAGATTTCAAGATACCACATCCACCTGGCAGATGCAAGCCCTGCCAGGCTGTCAGCATCTCAGTCTTTCAGTCTTTCAGATGGATGCTGATGCAGTTCACGGCTCAGGCAAAGCCGAGCATGGCGCCGATCTGGTAGACGAGCAGTGAGACGAGCCAGGCGATCGCGAACATGTAGAACGCGGAGAACGCGACCCACTTCCAGCCGCCGGCCTCTTTCTTGATCGTGCCGAGCGCCGTGACGCACGGCGTGTAGAGCTGCGAGAATACCATGAACGAGAAGGCCGAGAGGCTCGTGAAGGCCGTGGCCATGCCCGTCTGCATCATCGTGGACGCCGTATCAGCAGCATCCTCTGCCTCCGTCGAGACATCGCCGGCACCGTAGAGGATGCCGATCGTCGCGACGACCGTCTCCTTGGCCATGATGCCCGAGAGAACGGCTGCGCCAGCCTCCCAGGTGTCGAAGCCCTGGAATACGAAGAGGTGCGACATCCAGCCGCCGATTGTCGCGAGGATGGAATCCTCGATCTCAGCCGGACCGCTGAAGTTGTAGTTCGTCATGACCCAGAGCAGGACGGATGCGGCAAAGATGATGGTACCGGCCTTGATGAGGTACCCCTTGCCCTTGTCCCAAGTCTCGAGGAGGACCGTCTTCATGTCCGGCATGCGGTACGGCGGCAGCTCTAAGAGGAAGGTCGAGCCCTTCGACTTGAAGACGGTCGAGCCGAGGCCTTTAGCGACGACGATGGCCATGACCATGCCGATGACGTACATCGCGAAGACGACGTTGGCGGCATTGTCGGGGAAGAACATCGCGGCGAAGAGCGCCATGATCGGCAGCTTCGCGCCGCATGTGAGGAACGGCGTGACGAGGATGGAGACCATGCGGTCCTTCTCCGAGTCGAGTGCGCGCGCGCCCATGATGGCCGGCACGCCGCAGCCGAAGCCCATCATCAGCGGCATGACGCCCTTGCCCGTCAGGCCGCAGCGGCGCATGATCGGGTCCATGATGAAGGCGATGCGGGCCATGTAGCCCGTGCCGTCGAGGAAGGACAGGCAGAAGAACAGCACGAAGATCAGTGGCACGAACGTCAGCACCGCGCCGACGCCCGAGATGATGCCGTCACAGACGAGCGAGACCATCCAGTCGGCCACGCCGGCATCCGTCAGGAAGTCCTCCATGAATCCGACGAACTGCGTGTTGATCGCATCATCGAGGAAGTCCGCGATCGGCTGGCCGATCCAGGTGAACGTGATCTGGAAGACGGCGTAGAGGATCAGGAGGAAGATCGGCAGCGCGAGCACGCCGTTGGCGAGGAAGTGGTCGATCTTCTCGGACATCGACTGGCCGACATTTCCCGTGTCGACGGCCTGCGCCATGATCTTGTCGATCAGCGCATAGCGCGCCTCGATGATGGCCTCTTCCTTCTCGCTCTCCGACCGGCTGCTCGCCTGGATGGCCTGGACTTTGTCGATGTGCTCCTGCACCTGCGGGCTCACATGGTACTTGGACATGACCGTGCTCGTGAAGACGTCGAGCAGTTTCTTCGTGCTCTTGCTGCTGCGGCCGACCGTCTCGACGACCGGCATGCCGATGGCTTCTTCGAGCTTTTTCGTATCGATCTTGATGCCGCGGTGCTTGGCGTCGTCCTGCATGTTGAGGTCGATGAGGAGCGGGATGCCCTGCTCTAGAAGCTGGACCGTCAAAAAGAGATTGCGCTCGATGTTCGAGCTGTCGACGACGTCCATGACGAGGTCGAGCTTGTTGTTCATGAGGTAGTCGATGACGATCTTCTCCTCCGGGCTGCGCGCGTTGACGCTGTACGTGCCCGGCAGGTCGACGATTGAGATGGCGCGGTCCTTGTAGCGCGTGTAGCCGACTTTCTTGTCGACCGTGACGCCCGGCCAGTTGCCGATTTTCTGGCGCGCGCCCGTGAGTTCATTGAAGATAGTGGATTTACCGGTATTCGGATTGCCGGTCAATGCTACTGCTAATGTTGACATAGATGAAAATACGTCTCCTTTCGCTGCTTCTGCCCGCCCACTCGCATGGATGAGCATCTGCCTTGCTGCTTTGTACCGTTCCCGTGGTCAGCTGACCTGCTGGACCTCGATCCTCTCGGCATCTGCCTTGCGCAGAGCGAGGTTGTACGAACGCACGCCAATGGCAATCGGGTCGCCGAGCGGTGCGGAGCGCAGGACTGTGACCTTCGTGCCGGGGATCAGCCCCATCGTCATCATGCGCTGCTTCAGGTCCGATTCGTGGATCTTGACGATCTTCAGCACCATGCCGGTCTTACCGTCTTTGAGTGTCAAATCAAACGCCTCCCAAAGGTATCTTGATAATGAGATTATTTCTTACATGGATTATGATAACTTATCTCAATATCATCTGTCAAGACGGATAGACGCATTTTGAAAAATATTTTCACTAGCAACTAAAAAAAGCCCCCGACCATTGCCTATGGTCGGGGTGACGAGCGTCGGACAGTCGGGAGAATCCATCGGACCGTCCGACGATCGTTCTGTTTGCGGGTTCATCGCCTGGTCAGGGCAGCTGGCAGATACACGGTCCTGCCCTCTCGGTCCGTGAAGGCGTCGGCCTCGACGCCGAAGACATCAGCGAGCAGCTTGGCGGAGATGACGTCCTCGGGCCTGCCCTGCCGGGCGATGCGGCGGCCCTGCAGCACAGCGACAGCGTCGGCGTACTGCAGGGCGTGGTTGATGTCGTGCAGGACCATGACGATAGTCACGCCGTACTGGCGGTTGACCGCGGTGATGATCTGCATGACCTCGAGCTGATGGGCCATGTCGAGGTACGTCGTCGGCTCGTCGAGCAGCAGGACCTCGGGCTGCTGCGCGAGCACCATGGCCAGGAAGGCGCGCTGGCGCTCGCCGCCCGAAAGCGACTGTACCTGGCGGTCCTGCAGGGCCTCGACATGCGTGACCTGCATGGCCCAATCGACGGCCTCACGGTCTTTTACGGGGTCTTCCGCGCGCAGGTGCGAGCGGTAAGGAAAGCGGCCGTAGCCGACGAGTCGGCGCACCGTCGTGTCGGCTGGAGCCTCGACGCCCTGCGGCAGCACGGCGAGCCGGCGCGCGAGCGCCTGACGGCCGATGCGGCGTATATCGCATCCTTCGAGCTGCACCGCGCCGCCGCTCGGCCGCGCAAGCCCTGCCAGCAGACGCAAGAGCGTCGACTTGCCCGCGCCGTTCGGCCCGATGATGGCCAGCCGCTGGCCGCGCGCGACATCGAGCGCGACATCCTCGAGGATGGGCACGCGGCCGACCGCATACGATAGATGCTCTGCCGATAATATCGTCATAATTGCCTCCTAAGCAGGAACAGGAAGAACGGCGCGCCGAGCGCGGCCATGATGATGCCGACGGGCAGCTCGACGGGCGCGAAGGCCACGCGCGCGAACGTGTCGCTGTAGAGCAGGACGGCCGCGCCCAAAAGTGCCGAGGCAGGCAAGAGGATGCGGTGGTCCGAGCCGACGAGCAGCCGCGCCATGTGCGGCACGATGAGGCCGACAAAGCCGAGTAGTCCAACGACGGAGACGGCACTTGCCGCAAGGATGGCCGCGACGGCCGTCAGCAGGAGGCGCGTGAGCTCGACGCGCATGCCAAGGCTCCTTGCCATCGCGTCGCCGAGCTGCAGCACATTGAGGTGGCGCGCGGCGAGCACGGCGAGCGCGAAGCCCACGAGTGTGTAAGGCCAGAGCATCGCCACATGCGGCCAGCTGCGCGCCGAGAGGCCGCCGACCATCCACATGAGCGCGTTGTGAACGCGGTCGCTGTAGAGGATCATCAAAGCCGAGATACCCGAGCCGAGGAAGGCGGAGACAGCCACGCCCGCAAGGATGATGCGGATGGGCTGGATGCCGTTCTTCCAGGCGAGCAGGTAGATGAGCACCGCCGCCCCCATCGCGCCGACAAAGGCCGCCGGCGTGATGAGCGCGCTGTGCTCGGGGAAGAGCAGCAGGACGAGGATGCCCATGAGCCCCGCGCCCGACGAGATGCCGATGATGTGCGGGTCGGCCAGCGGGTTCTTCATGATGGCCTGCAGGATGGCGCCCGAGAGCGCGAGGTCGATGCCGACGAGCGCGGCCACGAGCGTGCGCGGCAGCCGGATATTCCAGAGGATCTGCGTGTGTGTACTGCCATCAGCGCCCATGAGGATGGCGGCGGCCTCCTGCGGCGCGATGGCGACGGAGCCCAGCATCAGGCTGACGAGAACGCCTGAGGCGGCCAGCACGAGGAAGAGCAGGAAGACGGCCGCGAGCCGCCCGCTCGATGCGCCCCGCATCATTCAAACGCCTCCGGGTAGAGGCACTTCGCCATCGACGCCACGGCCTCCGGGTAATGGATGCCCGGGCTCAGCAGGAAGAGGTCCTGTGGCAGGTAGTAGACGCGGCCCTCGCGGACGGCGGCGATCGTCTGCCAGGCAGGACTGTCCTGCATGAGGCTGTCCATGCCAGCTTTCGCCTCCGCCACGTCGCCCATGCTCGTGATGAAGATGGCCTCCGGGTCCTGCAGGACGAGCGTCTCGAGGCTGTAGGGCGCGGCGTCGGGGTTCTTCTCGAGCGGCGCCGTGCCCGAGGCGACGTTCTGCCAGCCGAGCAGATTTGCCGTGCAGCCGGCGATGCTGCCGTCGAGCTGCACCGTCAGGCCCTGGTTCGTGCTGTGGATGATGGAGACGCGGCGCGCCTCCTGCGGGATCTTCGCGCGCACGTCCGCAATTCTCTCATCCATCGAGGCGATCAGCGATTCGCCCTTCTCGCGCTCGCCCGTGACCATAGCGAGTGCGCGGACCTCCGCCTTGACATCGTCATAGCTCTTCATGTCGAGCACGAGCGTCTTGATGCCGTTCTGCTCCAGGGGCGAGACGAGCTTCTCGTTCATGCCCTTGTTGAGGATGACGAGGTCCGGCTCGCAGGCGAGGACCTTCTCGAGGTCGATCTGGTAGACCTTGCCGACGCTCGCCTTATCCTTGGCATATGCCGGCATCTTCGTCTTCGAGTCGGGTCGGCCGACGACATCGCCACCGACTTCGTGCAGCGGCTCGAGGAAGGACGCCGAAGTCACGACGATGCGCGACGGCTTCTTCGCGAGCTCGACATCGCGGCCCAGCGCATCGTGGATCGTGGCAAACGGCGCGTCACTTGAAGAGGCTGCCTGCTGTGTGCTGCCGCAGCCTGAAAGCGCGAGCGAGCCGAGCAAGAAAAGGCCCAGCAAGGCGCCCAAAAGCAATCGTCTCATCGCGCACCGCTCCCCTTCTCCTCCGCGCCCACTTCTGCCCGGCGTGTCAAGATGGTCGAGAGGTAATTGAGCTTCTTCCCTCGCTGCGCTTCGAGGTCATCGATGACGCACTCGCCGTCGAGGCCCGCGCGGCTCACGAGCACCGCATGGCGCAACATGTCGTGTTCCTTGAGCTGGTCCACGATGGCGGGGAAGTTCTTGTAGACCTTCATCAGGACGACGTTGTCGGAGGCCTGCATGGCCTGCTGGATCTTTTCTGGCGGGGCTGTCGCGGGGATGATCGTCAGGATGTCATCGCCCTCGACAATCGGGCGGCCGCTCTTGCTCGCGATGGCGGCAAAGGCCGGCACGCCGGGAATCGTCTCAATCGCGATATCCTCGTGCTGCAGCAGCCGGTAGATGTAGATGTAGGTGCTGAAGAACATCGGATCGCCGAGCGTCAGAAAGGCGACGTTCCTGCCCTGCCTGAGGAGCGCGAGGATCTCCTCCTTGTTCTCCTGCCAGGCCGATGTGTCCGCCGCGAAGTCGCGGACCATCGGGAAGACCTGATAGACGATCTCTACATCCGGCTTGAGGTACGGCCGTGCGATTGACAGCGCGACACTGCCGTCCTTCTTCTCTGTCTTCGGCGCAATCAGCACATCCGCCTGCCGTATGGCGTGGATGGCCTTGACGGTCAGGAGCTCCGGATCACCGGGCCCGACCCCGATACCAAAAAAAATCCCGTTCTTCATCGCAAATATCCTCCTAACATGACAACCAATCCTTTCTAACATAACTACAAAAGCAAATATCTTCTTATTTTCATGGTAACGTCTCAGAGAATCACTGTCAACTGGCGTTTCACAACGACGCAGTGAGACTGGTTCAAAAAAAGGCAGCCCCCATCCAGGTAATCTGGACAGGAGCCGCCTTGGACTCGTTATTCTCGATAAGCAGAGGCATCCTGCTATCACTCTGTGCGCAGCGCCTTGCGTGCCTTCTCGATGTAGATCTGGCGGAAGAGCGGCGATTCGCCGAGCCCTTCGAGGATCGGAGTGACCGAGAAGCCTGCCTTTTCAAGGCGCGCCTTCCAGGAAGCTTCCCCCTCACCTGCCATATCGCGCGCTACGTGCATGCCGCTCGTCAGTAAGAGCGGTGCGAGCAGGACTTCGCGCACCTGTCTCTTCCGCAGGCGCTCGAGCACCATCTTGAAGTCAGGCGTGTCCGTCGACTCGAGCACGCCGACGTGGATGGGCAATTGCTGCGCGTCGATCTCAGCCTGCAACCGCTCGTAGACGGGATTGTGGCGATGCGGGGAGCCGTGTCCGAGGAGCACGAGCTCCGCATCGCGCGGCACGAAGATGCTGCGGCAGAGCGCGATGAGGTTCCGCGTATAGTCCGCTTCTTCGAAGAAGGCCGGCTCGCCGACAGTGAGCTTCTCGTAGCGCGAGGTGTAAGCCGGCACGACATCGAGCACCTTCTTCTCGTACTCCTCGCCCGGCGTCATGTACGTCGGCTGCACGAGCACATGCGTGACATCCTCTTCAGAGAGGCGCAGCAGGGCCTCCTCGAGGGAATCGCGGTGGAGGCCGCGCTTCTCGAGTGACGTGCGGATGAACGTCGAGGTGAAGGCCTGCACGATGACAGCTTCGGGGAACTCCGCACGGAAATCCGCCTCGAGCGCGTCGAGACAGAGCTTGCGCGAATCATCGCCCATCGCGCCGAAGCTCGTGAGCACGATTGCCTGCTTCATCAGCCCTGTTCCTTCTTGACGATGTCGGCGATGGCGTGGCAGATGCGGTCGAGCTGCTCCTGGTCAGGGCCTTCTGCCATGACGCGGATCAGAGGCTCCGTGCCGGACGGGCGCACGAGGATGCGGCCGTTCTCGCCGAGCTCCTCGTCGCCTGCGGCGATGGCCTTCTTGATGGCCTCATTCGTCTCCCAGCCCTCTTTCGTCGCAACCTTGACGTTGACGAGCAGCTGCGGGTACGTCGTCATCAGCGCCGTGAGGTCGGATGCCTTGCGGCCGCTGCGCTTGAGCGAAGAGAGCACCTGCAGGGCCGTGATGAGGCCGTCGCCCGTCGTGCTGAAGTCGGTGAAGATGATGTGGCCGGACTGCTCGCCGCCGATCTTGTAGCCGTTCTTGAGCATGTTCTCGAGGACGTAGCGGTCGCCGACCTTCGTGATCTCGGCGCGGCCGCCGGCCTTCTTGATGGCCTGATGGAAGCCGATGTTTGCCATGACCGTCGTGACGACTGTGTTGTAGGGCAGCTTGCCATCCTTCATCATGTCCATCGCGCACATGACGAGGATGTGGTCGCCGTCGATGATCTGGCCTTTCTCGTCGACGCAGAGGCAGCGGTCCGCATCGCCGTCGTGCGCGATGCCGAAGTCCGCGCCGTTCTCGAGGACGGCCTTCTGCAGGGACTCGAGGTGCGTCGAGCCGCAGCCGTCGTTGATGTTCGTGCCGTTCGGCAGCGCGTGAATGACCTTAACCGTGGCGCCGAGGTGGCGCAGGATCTTCGGCATCGCCTCATAGGCGGCGCCATTCGCGCAGTCGAGCACGACCTTGACGCCCTCGAAGCGCTCCTTGCACGTCGAGATCACGAACTCCATGTACTGATTCAGGAGGTCCGTGCGGTACTCGATGTGGCCGATGTGCTCTGCCGTCGGGCGCGGGTAGTTGTCGTCCGTCTCGAGCTGATGCACGATGGCCTCGAGCTCATCCTCGACGGAATCCGGCAGCTTGTAGCCGTCGCCGCCGAAGAACTTGATGCCGTTGTCGTGGAACGGATTGTGCGAGGCCGAGATGACGATGCCGGCCTTAGCCTTGTGCTTGCGCGCGAGGTACGCGATGGCCGGCGTCGGGATGATGCCGGCGAGCATCGCGCGGCCGCCCGCCGAGCAGATGCCGGCCGTCAGCGCCGACTCGAACATCTCGCCCGAGATGCGCGTATCGCGGCCGATGATGATGAGCGGCTGCTCTTCCGACTCTTTGCCGAAGTAGATCGTAGCGGCGCGGCCGAGACGGTATGCCATCTCCGGCAGCAGCGTGACGTTTGCCTCTCCACGGACACCGTCCGTACCGAATAATCTTGCCATATTTCTTTCCCCCTGATACTCAGATGCGTTTTCGCGTCTTAAAGGTTTGATATCCTTATTAGTATTGCACATTTTGGTGCAGGAATGCAAGTGCCGCTTTCATGCCATCGACGGCAGCGCTCATGATGCCGCCCGCATAGCCCGCACCCTCGCCCATCGGATAGAGTCCCGGCGTCGCCTCAGCGACAAACGTTTCGCGGTCGCGGCGGATGCGGCACGGCGCCGACGAGCGCGTCTCAACGCCCGTCATGACGGCACCGGCGTCGGCAAAGCCCGGGATCTTGCGGTCAAAGTACGGCAGGGCGCCTGTAAGCGTCTTCGTGATGAAGTCCGGCAGGCAACGGTGCAGGTCGGCTGCCCTGACACCCGGCGCATACGTCGGCTTCGTCAAGAAGTCCGTCGAGCCGCTCCTGCCCGCGAGGAAGTCGCCGACAGTCTGCACGGGCGCGAAGTAATCCCGGCCGCCAAGCGCAAAGGCCAGCCCCTCGAGCTCCTGCTGCAGGGCCATGCCCGAGAGGACTTCCTGCCCGAAGTCCGCAGGCGCGACCTGCACCAAGAGCGCGCTGTTGGCGATGCCCGAGTCGCGGCGGTAGTTGCTCATGCCGTTCGTGACGACGCGCTCCTTCTCCGAGGCCGCGGCGACGACATAGCCGCCCGGGCACATGCAGAAGGAGTAGGCACCGCGCCCCGTCGCGGGGTCCTTGTAGGTCAGCGCGTAGTCAGCGACGGGCAGCAGCGGATGGCCCGCGTCCTCGCCGTACTGCGCGCGGTCGATGAACTCCTGCGGGTGCTCGATGCGCACGCCCATCGCGAAGGGCTTGGCCTCCATCGCGACGCCGCGGCTGAGGAGCATGCGGTAGGTGTCACGCGCCGAGTGGCCGATGCCGAAGAATACGACATCGGCTTCGATGCGCTCCTCGTCGTTGACGATGACGGCCTCGACGCCCTCTTCGCCGAGCTCGACGTCCGTGACCTGCGCGCCGAAGCGCACCGTGCCGCCGAGGCGTATGATCTCCTTGCGGATGTTGCGCACGACCTCGCGCAGGATGTCCGTGCCGATGTGCGGCTTGTGCAGATAGCGGATCTCCTCGGGCGCGCCCGCCGCGACAAACGCCTCGATGACGTCCTTCATGTGCGCATCGTTGATGCGCGTCGTGAGCTTGCCGTCCGAGAACGTGCCGGCACCGCCCTCGCCGAACTGCACGTTCGACTGCGGGTTGAGGGCGCCGCCCCGCCAGAAGCGCTCGATGTCCTCATGGCGCGTGTCGACGTCGTTGCCGCGCTCGAGCACGAGCGGCTCGCAGCCGTGGCGCGCGAGCGTCAGCGCAGCGAACATGCCCGCCGGGCCGAAGCCGACGACGACGGGCCGCCTCTCGAGGTGCGGCGCAGGAATGGGTGCCGGTGCCTGCGGCACAGGGGCCTCTTCGACATTGCGGTCGCGGCGCAGCTTCTGCAGCACCTTCTTCTCGACCTTCCCCTCGAGCTTGACGTCGAGGATGTAGACGAATTGGATGGGCGCACCGTGGTAGCGGCGCGCGTCGACAGCCTTACGCACAATTACCACCCCAGCGATCTGCTGAGGTGGTAACATGAGGCGCTTGGCTGCAAGATCTTCGAGGCTGGTCCGTTCTGTGAACGGCACAGCCAGATTGCGGATGCGGATCATTGCAGTCCTCCTATCGGTTTATGGTATCGGGTAGTCTTGCGGATTCATTTCTCACGGGCTGGCCGTGCCGGACGCCGCCTTCTTCTTGGCCTGGATCTCGATGTGGACCGTCACGCTGTTGTTCGTCACGGTGACACCGTCGGGCGGCGCGAGCTGGACATTCTCATCCGTCGTCTTCGTCAGGCCGTCGAGCGAGATCTTCTGCGTCTCGATGCTCGTGAGCTTCGACAAGATGTTCTCCGGGCCGGCGACCTCGATCTTCACGGGGTCGGTCTTGACGGAGCTGACCTCATAGCCACTGGCAAGGCCGTCGCCGAGGACCGGCTTGACGGTGACGATCTTCTTCATGAGGCCGCGCGCGAGCTGCACGCTGACCTCAGCCGAGGCTGGCTTGACGGTGACGCCAGCGACTTCGCGGCCGTCCGCATTGATGGCCGTCAGCGGCACCTTGAGGCTGAAGTCATCGCCATTGCCCGCGAGGCCGACGTAGCCGATGACGCGCGTGACTTCCTTGATGTCCGAGGCAGCGCCCTCAATCGTGACCGTCTCCACGGACGGCTCGATGTGCGCCACCGTCGTGCCCGGCGCTGTCGAGCCCGTCACGATGAACTCCGCCTTCATCTTCTTCTGCACGATGCGGTCGAGCGTGAAGGTCACCGTATCCGGCTTGGCCTCGACGAGCTCGAAGCCCTGCGGCAGGACGGTCTGCACCTTGACGGCATGCTTGCCCTCCTCCACCTTCGAGAGGTCGACGTATGCCTTGAAGTCGTTCTCGCTCGCCGAGACGAAGAGCGAGCGCGGCCCGCGTACGCGGAGCTTGACGCTTGCGGCGTCCTTCGTGATCTTGTAGCCCTCCGGCGCGTTGACGACGTCGAGTTGCACGGTGTAGGTGCTCTCGATGGACGGGTTCTGGTCGTTCATGACATAGCCCCAGAGGATGACCGCGATGACGAGCGCCAGGATCTTGGCCGGCAGATTGTGCTGCACGATATTGCGCATTCTTGAGATCATTTTCTCTTCCTCCAGTTCCTGATGAGGTCCTTGAGACCCTTCTGCGGGGAAGTGAATGCCGGCCGCAGGATATTCTTGAGCTTCTCCGTGTCGAGGTGGCGGACCATGCGCCCGTTCTCCGCGACCGAGATTGTGCCCGTCTCCTCACTGACGACGACGACGAGCGCATCGCACTGCTCCGAGAGGCCGATGGCCGCGCGGTGGCGTGTACCGAGCTCCGTCGAGAGCGAGCGGTTCTCCGTCAAGGGCAGGAGGCAGCCGGCCGCAATGAGGCGTTTGCCGCGCACGATGGCTGCGCCGTCGTGCAGCGGCGTGTTCGGGATGAATACATTGAGCAGGAAGTCTGCGGTGATGAGGCCGTCGATCTGGATGCCCGTCGCGCTGATGTCGTTGAGGCCCATGTTGCGCTCAATGACGATGAGCGCACCCGTCTTGTTGGCCGACATGACCTTGACGGCCTTGGCGAGCTCGCGCACGACAGACTGCGCTTCCTCGTCGTCTAAAAGCACCGACGGGCCGAGGAACTTGCCCTGGCCGAGGTGCTCGAGCGCGCGCCGCAGCTCTGGCTGGAAGACAATCGGCAGGGCGACGAAGAGCAGCGTCACCGCTTTCTGCAAGAGCCAGGAGATGACGTGCAGTTCAAGCCAGCTGCAGACCATCGTCACGCCCAAGAGCACGAGGATGCCCTTGACGAGCGTGATGGCGCGCGTGTCCTGCAGCATGACGTAGACCTTATAGAGGATGACGGCCACGATCAGGATGTCGAGGATGTCCATCGGCCCGATTGTCGAGATGATACCGTGGAATTGTAGTGGATATGGCAGCTCAAATGGCATAAGCAAAACTCCTAAATGTATGTGGATCAAGATGAATCCGATATTTATCGTATTATATATAAAGCTATTCTCGCCATGATACAGGAAATCCTTGTGACTGTCAAAAAATTTTACTCCTAAGTCCTGAAGGCTTCCTGAATCCCTCCTGTATACGCCGCTGCCAAGGGAAAGCAAAAAGCCCGGCTGCCAAAGGGCAGCCGAGCCGTGAACAGGATATTCCTGTTTTGCTTACTTGATCTCGCGGATCCATCCCTCTTCCGGTGCTTCGACCGTGCCGAGCTGGATACCACGCAGCGTGTTGTAGAGTTTCGTGAGGACAGGGCCCATTTCCTTCATGCCGCTCGGGAACTCGATCGTCTCGCCGTTGCCGACAACCTTGCCGACCGGGCAGATGACGGCAGCCGTGCCGCAGAGGCCAGCCTCGGCGAAGTCCTTGAGCTCCGTGAACTTGACCGGACGATGCTCGACCGTGTAGCCGAGATGCTCGGCAATCGTGACGAGCGAACGGCGCGTGATCGACGGCAGGATGCTGTCGGATTTCGGCGTGACGAGCTTGCCGTCCTTCGTGACGAACAGGAAGTTTGCACCGCCCGTCTCCTCGACGTACGTGCGCGTAGCAGCATCGAGGTACATGTTCTCGTCGAAGCCCTTCTGGTGTGCGAGGATGTACGGATAGAGGCTCATCGCGTAGTTCAGGCCGGCCTTGATGTTGCCTGTACCGTGCGGGGCAGCGCGGTCATAGTCACTGACGCAGATCGTGATCGGCTTCACGCCGTTCTTGAAGTAGGAGCCGACCGGCGTGCCGAAGAGACGGAACTGATATTCGTCAGACGGCTTGACACCGATGACCGGGCCCGTGGCAAAGAGGTACGGGCGCAGGTAGAGGGCACCGCCCGACTCGAAAGGAGGAATCCAATCCTTGTTGGCTGCAACAACCTGATCGACAGCCTCGAGGAACATCTCCTCCGAGACTGGCGGCATCTCGAGGCGCTTAGCCGAGTCGATCATGCGCTTTGCGTTCATGTCCGGACGGAACGTGACGACGCGGCCGTCCTTCGTCTTGTAGGCCTTGAGGCCCTCGAAGACTTCCTGGCAGTACTGCAGGATGCCGGCGCACTCATTGATCGTGACGTTGGCGTCATCCGTCAGATGACCTTCGCCCCACTTGCCGTCTTTGAAGTTTGCGACGTAACGCTGGGAGATTGGCTGATACGCGAAACCCAGGTTATTCCAATCCACATTTACTTTTGCCATTGAAAACTCCTCTTTTCTTTCCGTTAAAGTAGTTATATCATAGTCCCGGCTGTACAGTTTGTCAATAGCCTAGGCAAGAAAATGATGTAATTTTACACAGAATATGTATCTTTGTCTTTCATCCGCCTACATGCGCTTTTGTCCGCTTTTATCGTGCTTTTTATTATAGAAAGAAATCACTCTCCCGCTTGCAGCAAGCGGCGCGCCTCTGGCAGCTTCGCGAGGATGTCCCCGGCGATAAGGCCTTCCGCCCGCTCTCCGTAGGCAAGGTCACCGGCGAGCCCGTGCAGGTAGACGCCGAGAACGGGGGCCATGCCGTCTGCGGCCTGCTCCATGAGGCCCGCAATCGTGCCGGCGAGCACATCGCCCGCGCCGGCCGTCGCCATGCCCGCATTGCCCTTCGTCGTGAAGAAGACGCGGCCATCCGGGAAGGCCACGAGCGTGCACTCGCTCTTGAGCACGAAGACGGCATGGTATTCGGCCGCCGCGTCGCGCGCGATGCCGACGATATCTTCGCGCAGGTCCTCGACAGAGAGCCCCAGGAGGCCCGCCATCTCGCCGAGATGCGGCGTGAGGATCGGCACGTGCTTTGCCTCGCGCAGGATCTCGGGATTGTCGCGCAGGGCGTAGATGGCATCGGCGTCGAGCACGAGCGGCCTGTCCGTCTCGCGCACGAGCGCCCTGACGAGCTCGCCCGTCACCTTGGCGCGCCCGAGTCCCGGGCCAATAAGGACGGTATCGTACCCTTCCGTCAGCGGCACGAGCAGCTTGAGGGCCTCATCGCCGCCGAGGACGCCTGCCTGCTCTTCGGGCACGGGCACCGTCATCGCCTCCGTGAGCTTCGCGGCGAGGATGGGCTGCTGGCTGTCCGGCACGGCGAGCGTCGCGATGCCGCAGCCCACTCGCAGGCAGGCCGAGGTGCAGAGCGCCGCCGCGCCCGTCATGCCGCGCGAGCCCGCAACGACGAGGATGCGGCCGCAGGTCCCCTTGTGGGCCGTGCGCGGACGCGCGGGCAGCAGAGCGGCGGCCATCCGGCCGTCGATGCAGGCCTGCTGCATCGCCTCGTCCTCCAGGAGTTCGTGCGGGATGCCGATGGAGTCGACGCAGAGCTCGCCTGTGCAGGTCGCGCCGAGGCCGAGCAGGTGGCCCGGCTTCGGCAGTCCGAGCGCGAGCGTCCGCGTTGCCTGCACGGCCGCATCGCCGACCTCGCCCGTATCGGCCTCGACGCCGCTCGGGATGTCGATGGCGAGCACCGGGCAGTGCGCCGCATTGACGAGCTCCACTGCCTGGCGGACGACGGGGCGCAGCGTGCCGCGGAAGCCCGTGCCGAGGATGCCGTCGAGCACGCCGTCCGCGAAGCGCAACGCGAGGCGCAGCCGGTCCATGTCGCGGTCACCCGTCAGGTCGTGCACAGCGATGCCCATCGCCGTCAAGGCCTGCTTCATGATGGAAGGCGACGCCTTGAGGTGGTCAGGATTGCCCGTCAGGAATACCTTGAGGTCCGCCCCCTCGTTGGCGAGATAGCGCGCCGCCGCGAACGCATCGCCGCCATTGTTGCCGCTGCCCGCGAGGACGCAGATCGTCTTGCCGCGCACAGAGCCGAGCAGCGCGATCATCTCTGCAGCCGTCTGCCGCCCGGCATTCTCCATCAGCACGACCTCCGGCAGGCCGTACTCCTCTCCCGCGCGCCGGTCGACAGCGCGCATCTCCTTGACAAGTGATACCTTCATCGTCATCCCTCCATCACACATTGTGCCGTCGCGTACGCACGCGAGTGGCTCAGCGAGACCCATACCTTTGAAACCGACCGGCTGCGGGCCAGCTGCGCGAAATACCCCGAAAGATGAACCCGAGGTGCCCCGAGCGCATCCGGCAAAATCTCGATGTCGTGCAGCGTGCCGCCGCGCAGCCCTGTGCCGAGCGCCTTCATGACGGCTTCCTTGCCCGCGAAGCGCGCCGCATAGCTCGCCATCCTCTGCACGCCGCGGCTCTCGCAGTACGCGCGCTCCGCCTCCGTGTAGACGCGCATGAGGAAGGCCTCGCGGGCTGCTGCCCTCTTCACGCGCGCAATCTCCACAATATCCGTCCCGATACCTACGATCAAGACATCCACCTGCTTTCCGTGTTTCATTCTGGTTCATTTTCTCTATCCTGGATTAGATTCCCCATCCCCCGCCTATTTTCCTGCCAAGGCCTGCGGCGCAGCTGGGACTGTTCCCGAAAATATTTTTGATAATTTTCGATTATACTATCATACATTCACTAAAAGTATGGTATAATGGCATTAAATAAAGCGAATTTATACAGATAAAATGGAACAGAAAGAAGCGATTTGAATGGAACTCAGACAACTCGAATATTTCCAGATGGCCAGCCGTCTGCGAAATATCACCCGCGCTGCGGAACGCCTGCGTGTTTCCCAACCGAATATCACGGTCGCCATCAAGAAGCTCGAGGCCGAGCTCGGCATCCAGCTCTTCGACCGCAGCCAGAAACAGCTCGCACTGACGCCTGAGGGCGCCGTCTTCCTCAACCGGGTCGAGCTCGCGCTGCGCAACATCCAGGACGCCGTGCTGGAGGTCAACGACTACAAGCAGCTCCAGAAGGGCACCATCAAGATCGGCGTGCCGCCGATGATGGGCGCCTACCTCTTCCCGCGCATCTTCTCGAGCTTCCAGCGCCGCTACTCCCACCTCGACATCTTCATGCACGAAGAGGCCTCGATGTCGATCCGCGAGCAGCTTGAGCGCGACGAGCTCGATTTCGGCATCATCATCCTCTCCGGCGCCTCGAATCGCCTGCAGCTGCTGCCCATGTCCAAGAACCAGATCGTCTGCTGCGTGCCCGAGAGCAGCCCGCTCGCCAAGAAGAAGGCCATCACCATGGATGACGTGGCCGACACGAAAATCGTCATGCTCAAGGAAGGCTCCTTCCTGCGCCAGACCATCCTCGGCCGCATGAAGGCCGAGGGCATCACGCCGAACATCGTGCTCGAGTCCAACCAGATCAACACCTTGAAGGGCCTCGTCTCCAACGGCGTCGGCATCACCTTTCTCCTCGACATGGTCGCCGACGAAACGCCCGGCCTCAAGACCCTGCCGCTCGCCGATCCCATCTTCGTCGACGTCGGCCTTGCCTGGAAGAAGGACCGCTACATCTCGAAAGCCGCACAGTCCTTCATCGACTTCTGCAAGGACCTGCTCAAGAAAGACCACAGCAACAAGACCGACGCTGCCTCGCCTACCCAGGAATAAACCAACTAAGTCAACAAACAGCAGAAATGCCATCTCACCGACTGCGTGAGATGGCATTTTTTCATGGAATAGCAGGGGTTCAGCGGCGCAGGATCTCGAGGATGGCCTCGCCGATGTCCTGCGTCTTGGCCGCGCCGCCAAGGTCCGGCGTCAGGGTATTCTTCTCAACGAGCAGCGTCTCGATGGCCGCGATGACGCGCTTGCCCCAGTCCTCCTTGCCGAAGAAGTCGAGCATCTGGCTGACCGACCAGATGCTGGCCAGCGGGTTTGCGATGCCCTTGCCAGCGATATCCGGCGCGCTGCCGTGGATGGGCTCGAACATCGAGGGATACTTGCGCTCCGGGTTGAGGTTGGCACCGGCCGCGAGGCCCATGCCGCCCGCGATGGCCGCGCCGAGGTCCGTCAGGATATCGCCGAAGAGGTTGCTCGTGACGACGACCTCAAAGCGCTTCGGGTTCTTGACGAACATCATGCTCGCCGCGTCGACGAGCAGCTTCTGCGTCTTGACATCCGGGTACTCCTTGCCGAGCTCGGCGAAAATCTCATCCCAGAACACCATCGAGTAGCCGAGCGCATTGCCCTTCGAGATGGAAGTCAGCGTCTTGTGCTCGCGGCGCGCGAGCTCGTAGGCGTAGCGCATGATGCGCTCGCAGCCCTTGCGCGAGAAGACGCCCGTCTGAAGCGCGATTTCCTGCGGCGTGCCCGGATAGAGGCGCGCACCGACATCGGCGTACTCGCCCTCGCTGTTCTCGCGGATGACGACCATGTCGATGTCCTCGCGCTTGACACCGGCGAGCGGACACGGTGCGCCCTCGAGCAGCTTGACGGGGCGCAGGTTGACGTATTCATCGAAGCCGCGGCGGATCTTCAAGAGCAACTGCCCCAGCGAGACATTGTCTGGAACGCCCGGATAGCCGACAGCACCGAGGTAGATTGCATCGAACGCCTTGAGCGTATCGAGGCCGTCCTCCGGCATCATCTCGCCCGTCTTCAAGTAGTACTCACAGCCCCAGGGGAAGTCCGTGAACTCGACAGCGAACGTGCCGTCGAGGGCTGCGATGCCAGAGAGGACCTTCTTGCCCTCCGCGATGACCTCAGGACCGATGCCGTCGCCGGCGATGACTGCAATCTTGA
Source organism: Mitsuokella jalaludinii (assembly GCF_928722185.1). Lineage (NCBI taxonomy): Bacteria > Bacillati > Bacillota > Negativicutes > Selenomonadales > Selenomonadaceae > Mitsuokella > Mitsuokella jalaludinii. The sequence continues at coordinate 174,130 of NZ_CAKMXA010000001.1, read as the reverse complement.
ATTTCTTCATAGCAATGCTTCCTTTCTGAAAATAATGCAATCAGCAGATAATGAAAAAGCGGTTTCCCGGAGGAAACCGCTCCATACGCAAGGTATGTTACAGGACGATATGCGCCATGACAAAGCCAGCGCAGCAGCCCGTGAAGACGCCGATGAGGCCCGGGATCATGAAGCTGTGATTGAGGATGTACTTGCCGATGCGCGTCGTGCCCGAGCGGTCAAAACCGATGCAGGCGAGGTCAGACGGGTACGTCGGCAGGAAGAAGTAGCCGTAGCAGGCCGAGATGAAGGACATGATCAGCACAGGATCCATGCCGACATTGAGTGCCAGCGGCATGACGATCGCGATGGCCGCAGCCTGCGAGTTAACGAGCTTCGACGTCAGGAACGCGAAGATCGCATAAGCCCACGGATATGCCTGGACAGCGGCACCGAGCCACTGCTTGAGGATGGTCATGTGGTTTGCGAAATACGTGTCGGCCATCCAGGCGACGCCATAGACCGAGACGAGTGCAACGATACCAGAGCGGAATACCTGGCTGTTGCCGACATCCTTCGCCTTGATCTTGCAGAAGACCAGGATCATGGCGGCAACGAAGAGCATGACCATCTGGATGACGTCCGTCATCGAGATTGCCTTCATGACGCCCTTCGCGTTCGGGAAGTGCGGCAGAAGCTGCGGGAAGTTGCCGAGGCAGGCGATGACGAGGATGCCGAGGAAGAAGATGTACATCGCATGGTAGTACGATTTCGGCAGTTCCTTGCCCTGCAGCGTCTCCGAGTCACCGTAGACGTATTCCTTGTTCTCCGGGTCCTTGATGAACTCCTGGAAGCGCGGATCCTTGTCGAGGTCTTTGCCGCGGCGGTAAGACCAGAGAGCGGCGCAGAAGACGCCCGTGAACGTAGCCGGGATCGAGACGGCGAGAATCTGGAGGACCGTGTACTCATAGCCTGCTGCAGCCATGAAGCCGACAATCGAGACGACGGCAACCGAGACAGGCGAAGCGCAGATAGCCATCTGCGAAGCGACCGAAGCGACAGCCATCGGGCGCTCCGGGCGGATGTTCTGCTTGATGGCGATATCATAGATGATCGGGAACATCGTGTAGACGACGTGACCCGTGCCGCAGAGGACCGTGAGGAACCAGGTCGTCAGCGGAGCGAGGATCGTGACCTGCTTCGGGTTGTTGCGCAGGAACTTCTCTGCATACTTGAGCATGACCGTGAGGCCGCCCGACGTCTGCAGGAAGCCGGCGCAGGTGACGACCGCGAGGATCGTGAGCATGACGCCGATCGGCGGCGTGCCGGGCTTATAGCCAAAGACGAATGTGAAGATGACGAGGCCGATGCCGCTGATGACAGCCAGACCAATACCGCCGTGACGCACGCCAAAGACAAGGCAGGCCAGCAGTACGATGAGACCAAGCAACATTTCCAAGTGAAACTCCCCTTCCTATTAAATAAAGACAGAAATCCTATTCCTTAGATCCGCCGTGCCACCCCTCCTCTCTTCATACTGCGCGGAATCAAAGAGAAACAATTTCCCCTGCTCTCTTATTTTCGCGCAATCTGTTCAAAATCCTGCTGAAGAATGCGTTTCATCCATAAAATTCATGAATCCGATAGCAGGACCATATGATGCAGGTTGGACAGATGAGGACAGCTGTGCGGGCAGCAAAGCGAAGCGTCCGAGAATCTACGCTTTATTATACAATAAAAGAAAAGAATAAGTAAATATTATTTATCATAAAATATTTTAATGATATATATCACTTATTCTTTGGTAAATCAGATTCATCACAAAGAGTCCCTTCTTCACAGAGCGGCAGAATCATTCATGCATAGAATCATCGTCATGCTCGAAATGAATCATGCGACAGCTCTGAGCAATATTTTCCGTTAAGAGCATTGATTTTATGTAGCCATATGCATAACGTTGTGGTATAATATGCTAAAAAGTTATATTGATAATAATTCTATGAGGAGGATTTCATTCTATGGCTACCATTAACGATAACTATCTGAAGCTGCCGGGCAGCTATCTCTTCGCGGAGATCGCGCGCCGTGTCGCCGCCTACAAGGAAGCGAACCCGGATGCCGACATCATCCGCCTCGGCATCGGCGATGTCACGCAGCCGCTGCCGCAGGTCTGCATCGAGGCCATGCACAAGGCGGTCGACGATCAGGCGAAGGCTGAGACGTTCCACGGCTACGGCCCGGAGCAGGGCTACTCGTTCCTGACGGAAGCCATCATCAAGAACAACTACACGGACCGCGGCATCGAGATCGCGCCGGACGAGATTTTCGTCAGCGACGGCTCCAAGAGCGACTGCGGCAACATCCAGGAGATCTTCGGCACGGCCAACAAGGTCGCCATCACGGACCCGGTATACCCGGTCTACCTCGACACGAATGTCATGGCTGGCCGCACGGGCACGCTGCAGGAGGACGGCCACTTCGAGGGCGTCGTCTACCTGCCCTGTACGGCCGAGAACAACTTCGCGCCGTCGCTGCCGACGGAAAAAGTCGACATGATCTACCTCTGCTGCCCGAACAACCCGACGGGCACGACGCTCTCGCGCGCCGAGCTGACGAAGTGGGTCAACTACGCCAAGGAAAATGACGCCGTCATCCTCTTCGATGCCGCTTATGCCGCCTACATCACGGAAGACGATGTACCGCGCTCCATCTACGAGATCCCGGGCGCCAAGGACGTCGCCATCGAGTTCCGCTCCTTCTCCAAGACGGCGGGCTTCACGGGCACGCGCTGCGGCTACACGATTGTCCCGAAGACGGTCACGGGCCGCGCAGCAGATGGCTCGCGCGTGCCGTTCAACAAGCTCTGGAACCGCCGTCACACGACGAAGTTCAACGGCACGGCCTACATCGTCCAGCGCGGCGCTGCGGCCATCTACACGGAAGAGGGCCAGAAGCAGGTCAAAGAACTCGTTTCCTATTATATGGAGAACGCCCGCATCATCCGCGAGGGCCTCAAGGCAGTCGGCATCAAGGCCTACGGCGGCGTCAATGCCCCGTACATCTGGCTCAAGACGCCGGACAACATGAGCTCGTGGGACTTCTTCGACAAGCTCCTGCACGAAGTCAACATCGTCGGCACGCCGGGCGCAGGCTTCGGTCCGTGCGGCGAGGGCTACTTCCGCCTCACGGCCTTCGGCAGCCGCGAGAACACGGAGCGCGCCGTCGCCCGCTTCGCCAAGCTGAAATTCTGATTGGCTTTCCCAAAATAGCAAATCAATCGAAAGATAGGCTAGCCATCAATTGGCTAGCCTATCTTTCACTCCCCAGTTTCCGCTCACTTATAGATAATAGTCCGTCATCGGCATGCAACTGAGGCGGGCTATTCTGCCCACGGATTTTCCGGCGTTGCTTCAAGCTTCCAGCCAGCTTCAGCCATCAAGCTGCTGCCGCCGACATCAGCTTTGCGGATGGGTGCGGAAGCTACTGATTCCCCTTCACCCAACCATCAGCCAAACAACAAAAAGCGAGGTCACATGCACAGCATGTGGCCTCGCTTTTTATCTCTGTGATGTTTCGTGGTTCTCAATTCCCGAAGAGCGCCTTGGCAAAATCCTCGGCGTTGAACGGGCGCAGGTCCTCGACGCCCTCGCCGACGCCGATCCACTTGACCGGCATGGAGAGCTGGCTCTTGATGCCGATGACGACGCCGCCCTTGGCCGTGCCGTCGAGCTTCGTCAGCACGACGCCCGTGATTGGTGCGGCCTTCGTGAAGAGTTCGGCCTGGCTGATGGCGTTCTGGCCCGTCGTCGCATCGAGGACGAGCAGTGTCTCATGCGGCGCGCCCGGGATCTCGCGGCCGATGACGCGGTTGATCTTCTCGAGCTCCTGCATGAGGTTCGACTTCGTCTGCAGACGGCCCGCCGTGTCGATGATCAGCATATCGACCTTGCGTGCGACGGCCGCCTTGACGGCGTCGAAGGCAACGGCCGCCGGATCAGAGCCCTCTTCGTGCTTGATGACGGGCACGCCCGTGCGCTGGCCCCAGACCTCGAGCTGGTCGATTGCCGCCGCGCGGAAGGTGTCGGCCGCGGCGAGCAGGACTGATTTGCCCTGCCCTTTGTAGTAAGCGGCCAGCTTGCCGATTGTCGTCGTCTTGCCCGCACCGTTGACGCCGATGACGAGCAGGACAGTCGGGCCGTTCTCAGCGATGCGCGTCGTGTCCTCGCCGGCTGTCAGAATCTTGACGATCTCGTTCTGCAGGAAGGGCTTGAGGTCCTCCGGCGTGTTGATCTCCTTCTTCTTGATGCCCTTGCGCACGGCCGTCATGAGCTTGTCTGTCGTCTTGACGCCGACATCCGCCATGATGAGCGTCTCCTCAAGCTCGTCGAGCAGGTCCTCGTCGATGTCGGCATAGCCGACGATGATCTTCTCGATCTTGTTGGTCAGGTTCTCGCGGGTCTTGTTGAGCCCCTTCTTGAGGCGGTCAAAAAATCCCATGATGATTCCTCCTATCTCTATGATCTATGATTCATGATTCCTGTTGACGGGCTGCCTCACTTCTCGAGGGAGGCAGTGTCGAGCTCATCGAGCCGCACGGACAGCAGCCGCGAGACGCCCGTCTCCTCGACGGTCACGCCGTACATCGTGTCGGCAACCTCCATCGTCCCCTTGCGGTGTGTGACGACGATGAACTGCGTCTGCTCCGCGAATTCCTGCAGGAAGCGGCCGAAGCGCATGACATTCGCCTCGTCGAGCGGCGCGTCGATCTCGTCGAGCACCGAGAAGGGCGACGGCCGGTAGCGCAGGAAGGCGAAGAGCAGTGCGATGACGGTCAGCGCGCGCTCGCCGCCCGAGAGCGCGGCGAGGCTCTGCCGCTTTTTCTGCGGCAGGGTCACGAGGATGTCGATGCCCGTGTGGAGCACATCGTGCTCATCGAGCATCTTGAGCTCTGCCTTGCCGCCGCCGAAGAGTCGCACGAAGATCTCGCCGAAATAGCGCTGGATGTCCGCAAACGCTTCTTTGAACTGCTTCGTCATGGCTTCATCCATCTCCGCGAGGATGCGCCCGAGGTTTTCCTTTGCCTCGATGAGGTCGGCCGACTGCTTCTTCATGAAGTCGTGACGCTTCTGCAGGTTCTCGTACTCCTCGACGGCATTGGGGTTGACCGGGCCGAGAGCGTCCATCTCTTTCTTCAGGGACTGCATGCGGCTGCGCAGGTCCTGCGGCTCGATATCGAGCGCCTCTTCCAGGGCGCGCTCCGGCGTCAGGCCGAATTCGCGCAGGATGGCCTGCTGGCTGTCCTGCAAGGCCATCTGGATCTTGGCGGCCAGCACGTCGAGCTGGTGGACCTCCTCCTGCTTGCGGCTGCGCCTGCGCGCAAGCTCGCGCCCCTTCGCCTCGAGCTCCTGGCCTGCGGCCATCTTCTCCATGCGCATGCCATAGAGCCCGCGCTGCGCCTTCTGCGCTGCATCGAAGGAATCCTGCCAGTCCTGCGAGGTATGCTCGAGCTCCTGCAGGCGCTTTTGGCTTTCCTCAGCGCGCGCCTCGAGCTGCTGCTCTTCCTGCTCGAGCTCCGCGAGCGACTGCTCGCCGCGCTGCTTCTCCTGGCGGTAGAGCGCCATCTGCTCGGCACTGCGCTTCCACTCCTGCTCGAGCACGGCGCGCTGCAGGGCTTCTTCCTGCATGCACTTGCCGAGCGCTGCGGCGTCCTGCTCGGCATCCTCGAGGTCAAGGCGGCTCTCCTCGGCCTCTTTCTTCGCCGCTTCGAGCGCGTCTGCCAATGCCTTGACCGAGCGCGCCTGCAGGACGCGCTTGTTCTGGTTCTCGGCAAAGGTCGCCTGGCGCTCGGCGTCAGCCGCGAGGAGTTCCTGCACGGACTGCTCCTGCGCAGCGAAGTTCTCCTGCAGCCGCTCAAGGCTCACGCGCAGTTCCGCGCGTTCGACGCTCTTCTGCTGCACGAGGGCAAGTGCGTCTGCCTGGCCCTTCTCCGCCACGGCTGCACGCGCGGCGGCTTTTCTGACGGCCTGTTTCCCATCATCGAGCTCCTGCTGGCAGGCGATGAGCTTCTCGCGCAGAGCCTCGATCTCGCCGCTGCGATTGAGGAAACTCGCCTCTTTGCGCGCGCGGCCGCCGCCCGACAGCGAACCGCCCGGCGCGAGGAATTCGCCCGTCAGCGTCACGATGCGCAGGCGGTAGTCCTGCTTCTTGGCGAGGGCGAGCGCGTGGTCGAGCGTGTCGACGACGAGGATGCGAGCGAGCAGGAAGTCGGCCGCCTTGCGGCAGGAATCGTCGATCTCGACGAGCTCATTGGCCCAGCCGATTGCGCCCTCGCCGTTCTCGGCCTCCTTCTCGCGCTCCTTCGGATACTGCACGGAGAGCGTCGAGAGCGGCAGGAAGGTCACGCGGCCGAGGTGCTTGCGCTTGAGGAAGGCGATGGCTGCCTTAGCCGTCTCCGTGTCCTGCGTCACGATGTTCTGCTGGTTGCCGCCCAGGGCGACCTCGATGGCCGTCATGTAGGGCTGCGGGATCGTCAGGAGCTCCGCGATAGCGCCAGAGATGCCCTCATGCCAGGGCTCCTGGCTCTGCAGCACGGCCTTCGGCGCCTTGCCGAATCCCTCGTACTCCTCCTGCATGTGCTGCAGGAAGTCGATCTTCTCGTGCAGACTGCTCGCGCGCTGCACGCGCTTCTCCTGCTGTTCGCGGAGAGCCGACTGCTTGGCCTGCGCCTGCTGCTGCGCATGGCGCGCAGCCTGCTGGGCTTTGACGGCCGCCTGGAGCTCGCTTTCCTTCTTGGCGAGCGCGGCCGTCATCTCCGACTGCTGCACGCGCAGGGTGGACTGCTTCCGCTGTGCCGCGGCAATGGCCGCCTGGCGCTCCGCCTGCCCCTCGCTGCCCGCTTCGATATCGCGGTCGAGGATGGCGAGCGCCTGCTTGGCCGCGGAGAGCTCTTCCTGCTTCGCCTCGCGCTGCTTGCCGGATGCTTCGGCAGCCTTCTTGCGCTCTGCGACGATGGCCGCAATCTTTGCCGCGCGCTCCTGCTGGCTCTTCTCCCTCGCCTCAGCCTCGCCTAGCTTCCTCTTCTTCTCAGCGGCTTCACCCGAGAGACGGCCGATCTCGCGGACCGACTGCACGAGGGCTTCCTGCAGCTCCGCGCGCCGCGACTGGATGCGCTCCCTCGCCGCACCGCTCTGGCCCTGGCGCTCCTCGAGCGTCGCAATCTCGCGGCTGGCAGCCTCAAGCTTCTGGCGCAGCTTCTCGCTCTCTTCCGCGCCGTCTTTCATGCGCTGCTCGAGCTCGAGGATCTCCTTCTGCAGAGCCTCGCGCGCTGCTCCCGCCTGCTTGGCCGCCGTCTCGAGCGCAAGCGCCTCGTCGCGGGCCTTCCCGAGCTTCTCCTCGTTGGCGGCTTTGCGCTCCGCTTCGCGCTTTGCGCTGCGCGCGAACTTCGTGAGCTGGCAGCGGCGGTACTCCTCGTGCAGGGCATTGTACTGGCGCGTCTTCTCCGCATGGCGCGCGAGCGGCTCGAGCTGCGTCTCGATCTCCTGCATGATGTCCTGCACGCGCAGCAGGTTGTTCTCGGTATCCGTGAGCTTCCTCACCGTCTCGCGCTTGCGGTCGCGGAACTTCGTGATGCCGGCCGTCTCCTCGAAGAAGGCGCGGCGATCCTCCGGACGGCTGTTGAGGATATCCTCCATGCGGTTCTGGCCGATGATGCTCATGCCGTCGTGGCCGATGCCCGTGTCGGCGAAGAGCTGGTAGATATCCTTGAGGCGGCAGCGCGAACGGTTGATGAAGTACTCGCTCTCGCCACTGCGGTAGAGGCGGCGCGTCACCGCCACCTCGCGGAAATCGACGGGCAGCGTGCCGTCGTTGTCGAAGATCAGCGAGACTTCCGCAATGTTGAGCGGGCGCCTCTGCGCCGAGCCCGCGAAGATGATGTCCTCCGAGCGCGTGCCGCGCAGGTTGCGGATGTTCTGCTCGCCGAGCACCCAGCGCACGGCATCCGTGATGTTGCTCTTGCCGCTGCCGTTGGGGCCGACAATCGCCGTGATGCCGTGGTCGAATTCTATCGTGATCTTATCGGCAAAGGACTTGAATCCATATGCCTCAAGGCGTTTTAGCTGCAATCGTCACACCTGCCTGTCTGCGGCACCCGGGTCCTGGAACTTGCCCGCCGCTACATACTGCTTCATGAACGTCAGAAAATCCTTGTCGAGCGAGGAGAATACCTTATGGCTGCTCCAGTAGAGCGCCGTGCGCGCCGTCAGGCGCGGCGTGAGCGGCCGCCTGACGAACGAGTGCTCCCCCTTGAGCACGAAGTCCGGCAGGATGGAAATGCCCGTGCCGTTGGCCACGAGCTGCTTGATCGTCTTGAGCTGCATCGTCGTCAGCATGACGTCCGGCGTGAAGCCTGCCTCGATGCAGCGCGCGAAGATGGCCCGGTACTGGTACGTGCGCGGCTGCTGCAGGATGAAGCGCTCGCGCCGCAGGCTCTCGAAGGCGACTTCTTCCTTCTCCGCGAGCGGATGGCCCTGCGGCAGGCAGAGGCTCATCGCATCGTGCATGATGAGCAACTCATTGGCAAAGGACGTTTCCGGCTTGCCGAAGATCACGCCGAAGTCGAGATCGCCGATCTCCACGTGCTCGCGCACTTCATCGGAGTCGCCGAATTCCTGCACATCGAGCAGCGTATTCGGGAACGCCTCGCGGAACTCCTTGAAGAACTCCGGGAAAAGATACGCCTCGAACATCGGCGGCACGCCGAAGTGGACCGTGCCCGCACTGCCGACGCAGAAGCGCATCATGTCCTGCTTCGCGATCTCTGCGTCCTGCATGATGCGCCGCGCGTGAATCAGGAAGGCGCGGCCCGCATCCGTCAGCGTGACGTGCTTCTGGCTCCGGTCGATCAGCGTGAGCCCGAGCTCCGCCTCGAGGGCCTTGATGGCCTTCGTGACGGAAGGCTGCGAGACGTGTAGCACCTTCGCCGTGCGCGTGAAGTTCTCCAGCTCACTGATCGTACAAAAATATTCCAACTGCCGAAATTCCATTGTGATTCCCCCATCTTTGCAGACGATCCTCTCCTTCTCCTCCATCCCGAAAAGTCTGTGGAGCGGAGAACGCCTCAGGCGCGCTGCACGAGTTCCTGCAAGCGCTGATTCACGAGGTCGATCCACTCGCCGTGGAAGCCGACTTCCGTCAAGAGCTCCTCGAGCGACTCGATGCGCGGCTGGTCGAGGAACATCCGCACGCGGCTCTTCTCGATGCTGCGGTAGATGTAGTAATCCTCGGGGATCATGCCCGGCTTCGGGAAGATGACCGTGTACTCGTGGTACATCTTGTCGTTCATGGACTCGTAGACGCCCGTCGAGCGAGCGGCATACGCCTGCCACGTGTCCGGCAGGGAGGCAAGCAAGGCAGTGACCTCGCCCTTGATGGCTGCGACCGTATCCCCGTAGGCGGCGAGCAGCGCTTCCTCGGCAGACGTGTCCTGCAGCATGACGGCGCAGATGAGGTCGCGGACGGCGTTGAAGTCGCCGAGGCCGTACTGGAGGAATTCATCGGCGCTCTCGATACCCACGAGCCACTTCTTCAACGCCTCTTCCATCGCGGCGCGCGCCTTCGCGACGACGAGCTCATCCTCGCCGTGGAGCTGCAGTGCGAGGTTGCAGACGCGCTGACCGGCCGCATCGTCGTGCAGGATCTCCTTCTCCGCACAGTCGCGGCAGTAGCCGATGGCCTCGTTCGTGAACGGCTGCCCTTCCGCGATTTCCTCCATGGTCGGGAAGCGCTTGCCGAGCTTCTCGTAGATTGCGCGCTGCTCTTTGAGCTTTCCCTTCGAGAAATACGTCAACGGGCGCTCCTGGTAATCGACATGCGTGACCTTGCCACAGCCCGCGCAATGGTATTCCTTGTCCACGAGCTTGACCGCGATGTCGCGCTCCGGGCGCGGCTTGAAGAACTCGTAGGGAACAGTCTCCACGAAGGAATAATTGAAGATGTTGAGCAGATTGTCCGTAATGCGGGATGGTTCATTGGCCATGCAGTGACACTCCTATCTTGATACATGAATATGACATAAACAAAAAGCCTGGAAGGAAACCTTCCAGGCTGCATTTCATCTTGGAGGCGACACCCAGAATCGAACTGGGGATAAAGGTTTTGCAGACCTCGGCCTTACCACTTGGCTATGTCGCCAAAATAAAATGGAGCGGAAAACGAGGCTCGAACTCGCGACCCCCACCTTGGCAAGGTGGTGCTCTACCACTGAGCTATTTCCGCATGATATGAAATTGGAGGCGACACCCAGAATCGAACTGGGGATAGAGGTTTTGCAGACCTCGGCCTTACCACTTGGCTATGTCGCCGGAAAATGGAGCGGAAAACGAGGCTCGAACTCGCGACCCCCACCTTGGCAAGGTGGTGCTCTACCACTGAGCTATTTCCGCATGAATGGCGACCCGAATGGGACTTGAACCCATGACCTCCGCCGTGACAGGGCGGCATTCTAACCAACTAAACTACCGGGCCGTTCTTCTTTTGTGCCGCTGTGTTTCAGCGACATGTATTATTATACGGACGATGCCGCACATTGTCAACACCTTTTTGAAAAAAAGTTTTGGACGGGGAAAATCCCCGCCCATCCCTTTCGTTCTGCCCAAAAGTCACTCCGCCGAGTCGTCCTTCTCCTCGTTGAGGTCATTGTGCACCTCCGAGAATTGCATAGACCTTTGCAGACCTTATTTTATGGTGCAAATGCGTCCCGTCTATCCATATTATACACGAAAATCATAGGCCTGTAACATTTTCAGTACGATTTTAGTACGTTTGTCAGGCCGCCTCCGTCTGCGATACCGTCTTACTGAGTACGAGCTTGACGACGTAGACGCCCCCCTGCATGACAAGCGGCAGCACCACGCCGTCGCGAATCTTGCACCAGCCGGACTCTGACTTGGACTGCTCTTTCGTGGAATCGCAGAAGCTGTCCACCGCATTCTCAATCACGGGCACGACCTCGCTCAGCAGTGTAGATGTCACATGCTGCTTGACGTCTTCTGTCACGTCATCTACATGCAGCGCATTGACTACATTATCCCTCACATCTGTCCATTTCGACATATCAATCATCCTTTCTTTCATCGTCTCGGAAACAACAAAAAGTATACCAGAGCGCCATCATATGCCGCCCGCATCGAGTTTGATGCCCGTCCCAGCGCACAGCACGCGTCAATCCGTACTTGTGTACGCGCAGGACTTCGCCTTCGTCGGGCGACTGCCCCATCCACTCGTGGCGCTTATCCGTCAGCCAGCGGCCAAAAGCAGGTATGTCTTCGATCTTGATGAGACCTCGCCATTCTCCGCGGGCCGCTGAGCGCTCCATCTTCTCGCGCTCTTTTCGCGGAGCCTGCCTGACTCGACTCATGCGAGCGTCTGCTCGTAGTCTGTTACGCCGCGGGCAATCGCGCGGGCAAAGTCGTCCTGGCGGGTCGTGAGAAGTTCCTCATCTCTCTCATTGCTGATGAAGCCAAGCTCGACGAGCACGGCCGGCATCCCCGTATATTTAAGCACGAACAGTTCCGGATTCGCTTTCACGCCGCGGTCTACGCTGTTGAGCGCATCGACAATCTGGTCCTGTATACACGTTGCGAGCTTTTCGCCCTCGCCGCCATCCAGAGCATACGCAAAAGTCTCGGTACCACAAGCATCTTCCGCCTCGGCGCTATTGCAATGGATACTGACAAAAATGTCAGCGTCCCAGTCATTGGCCGTCTCTGTGACCGTAGGGCCCTGCCGATCTGCGTAGCGGCTACGCCCGATACTTGTCGGTGCAAGATTGTCGCTCTGCATCAGCTCGCACGTACAGCCAGCCGCCTCGAGATAATGCTTGACGAGTGCGCCGACGTGAGCTGCAACCTCGCACTCGCGCAGGCCCGTGCGCGGGCTGACTGCGCCGCTGTCGTAGTCGAGATCATGTCCAGGATTGATAAATACCTTCATTATACCCACCTCATTCTACGATCTGCCAGTCTTCTGCGAGCATGTCCGCCTGGGAAGCCAGCCAGCCAAACTGCACCCCGGACGTGCCGACAAATGCGATGGCGTGGTTGCCGATGGCATCATGCTCTGCATTGACTACATCGCCGCGCGTATTTTTATAGCTGATGCACGTAGCGAGTTCAATATACTGCCTCTTTCCGTTCCAGCCAGCTCGAGAACATTTACGCCCGAGCTTCATCGCTTCGATGGCTTCGCCAAAAGACAATCCTACCTTTTTTTCATAAGTCATTTCAATTCATCCTTTCCTATTTTTCCGGCACTCCATCAGAATGTGTGGGGAACTAACTCTTCCCATCCCTTATGACCATTGAAAAAGCATACATTTTCCTGTACGATATTTTCGGCTAAAAAACACATCGTACGGGGGAAATGTATGCTCACCAAAAAGATACTCAAATCAATCCTAAATGTCAAGCATACCGCTATAGATGACATGAAAATTTTGCCAGATGGAACAATTGTCATCAAGGCACATCCTACCAAAGACGAACAATGCCGTTGCGGCATATGTGGCAGAAAATCTGTCCACTATGACAATGGCCGCGGTGGCACCCGTTCTTGGCGGGCTTGCGACTGGAATACCCACAAAGTCTATATTGTAGCAGATATACATCGTGTCATGTGCCCCAAACATGGGGTCGTTACGGCATCTGTTCCTTGGGCAAGGCATAAGTCCCGTTTTACAAAGGAATTTGAGGAGCTGGCCACTTGGCTCTCCTTGTCCTGCACGAAAACCGCTGTTGCCTCTTTGCTCAGGATTTCTTGGAATACCATCGGCTCTATCATTAGCAGGATGCGGGCTGAACTTGATGCAAATCCAGCCGCACACTTCGTGGGACTTGTCCGCATAGGCGTTGACGAAACCAGCTACAAGAAGGGACACAAGTACATAACGGTGGTCATCAATCATGACACAGGTAAGGTTATCTGGGCTCATGAAGGACATGGCAAGACCATTTTCACCAAGTTCTTCAAGCTGCTGAGCAAAGAACAACTGGCCAATATACAGCTTGTATCTGGTGATGGTGCCAAATGGATTCAGGCATGCATCAACGATTTTTGTCCGGTAGCCAAGCGATGCATTGACCCGTTCCACGTTGTACAGTGGGCTACTGAAGCCCTTGACGAGGTGCGTCGTTTAGCATGGCGTGATGCCTTGAGGAATCCAGCAGATAAGACTCCGAAGAAACGCGGTCGTCCCAAGAAAGATACCACAGCCAAAGACTTGAAAGGCTCTCGGTTTGCTCTGGGAAAGGCTCCGGAGCATCTCACCAAGAAACAGCAAGCTCAGCTTGAATTCATTGCCAAGGCTGACAAGCGGCTGTATCGTGCCTATCTGCTAAAAGAGAAACTCCGTCTTGTTTTCCAGTGCGAGAATGTCGCTATCGCCAAGAAAGAACTGGACGGATGGATTAAATGGGCTCAGCACTGTCGCATCAATGTGTTTGTCGAGCTCCAACGGAAAATACGCCGTCACTACGATGCCATACTGGCAACAATGGAGCATCATCTGTCCAACGCCGTACTGGAGGCGACCAATCGGAAAATCAAGCTATCCGTTTACATGGCCTACGGATTTCGTAATATAGACAACATGATTGATATGATTATGCTCCGCTGCTCCGACATTGATGTAAGGTTACCATGGGATTATGAAGCTACTTAGCAGGCTGGGAATTTCTCCACACAAACTGATGATGCCTCATTTTTCCTACGGATTCCTATCTTTTCCTACATGTGGACACGCTGTGTAGGTATCACTTCACGCCTCCTCCATGCTCTACTGCGGTTCGGCCGAGATAGCCGATGAGCCCGCTCCCCAAAGTAGTCTGCAGCTCTGTACTGCCGCCAAAGAGGATGGCAGCGAGCAGGGCGATGACGAGGCCTGTGCCTACAATCATATCCGTTGTTACATGCATACACATCACCTCCCGAGCGCCCAGGTGAGGACGCTTGCAAAGATGCCGACGAGCGTTGTACTCATCCCGATTGTCCAGCAGACGTCTTTCTTAAATTCGTCGATGCGATGATGCGCGGACTTCGTCGAGTCGATTGCTGTAACGACATCCGGCGTCATCACATCAATCTTCTCTTTGAGTTCCTGCACAGACGCGACGAGGGCATCCACCTGCGTCTCGATTTTTGTCAGTCGTTCTAGTAGATTCATGTCCAATCTCCATATTCCTTCCATCTGCTTTTCTCCCGTATCGGCGGGGGCCGTTCCCTCGTGTCCATGCTTACTCCCTATACATCTTCAGCGCATCGCGGGCAACCTTAAGCTGCTGCTTGTTGATCTTGTCGACGGCATCTTGGTCGCCGTTCTGAATGGCCGCCCGCTCTTTCTTGTTGAGGTCGCTCATCTGCTTCTGCGCATGGTTCATGAGCTTGTGGTTGTACTCGGTCTTGGCCGTTGGATGGCCCTTCGTATTCTTCTCCCCGTAGTAATTCGATTCAGCCTTATCCATATGATCATAGAAATCTTGGATGGACTGCGGCGCGCTGTACGGGTCGACTGTCAGGGACTTGAGAGGATTGAGGTTGCGGCCCTTGCGTCCGGCCAGCGCGTCGATGAAGTTGTTGCCCTGTGTCCAGGCACCCGCCGCAAGATTCTGGCCGAGGTTGTCGACCTTGCGCGGCGACAAGCCGAAATGTTCGCCGATAAACTTCGCCACCTCCGACGTTGTCGGCCCATACTGCTGCTCTTCCGGCAGCTTCGCTTCGCGTTGCGGCACGATAGACCGCTCACGGAAGAAGCTGTAGTTCGCCTGCCATTCGTAGACCGCCTGGATGAGCGGCGGCAAGGAGACTGGGTTGAATCCCTCGAGAAAGCCTTTGGCCCATTCCTTCATGCCCTTGCCCGTTTTATCCTTGCCCTTGACCATATCGGCAATGCGCTCCGGCAAAGAGCCGAAGAGGAAGCCGGGACCAAAGGGCTTCGGATAGCGAACCCATCCCGTTTTGGACACCCATTTCGGCACGGGGATATTCCAGAACATATTCTTCTCGTATGGCATCATCTCATCGTACTCGGCGGCCGTTTGGTCGTTCGACTGGATGAGCGCGTAGAGCGCCAGGCTACCCATGATCATCGGCGCGGACCGCTTCATCATGCGCGCCGGATTCTCCCGGAAGCGCTCCATAAAAATGACCGGATCCTGGATAACGGCATTAAAGAAAGGCACGTATCGATTCCACTTGCGCCCCTTGCGCCCTGCACGCCCGAAGTCAAGCGTTGACTCGCGCGCCTCCATCGTTGCCTCGGTGATTGTCGCGCCGTGCTTTCGCGCCCGTCCATAAAGGCCCATGCGCGTACTCTGCTCAATGAACTCAGAGAGTGCAGGCAGGGACACAGCCGGATTGATGGCCTTGAAGATCTTGCTTCGCATTCCCTTCTTGGCATACGCCTTGGCGAGCTCCGGCACCATCGTCCTGCTGTCATGCGTGATGGCCGACATCAGCGCGCCCGACGTCACGAACTCATGGTACATGTCATCCTTGCGCAGGAGGTGCAGCATGCCCTTCGCCATATCATAGAAAGGCTTGTATCCGTACCTGGAATACAGGTATGCCGTCAGCTGGTCGCGCCCGAGGTTCTTCGCGAGAAAGGCAGGGTTGTAGACGACTGCGCCCGAACGCATCACGTTGGCTGGCATCTTCAAAAGAAGATGTGTCAGATTATCCATGCCGTCTGGCTTCAGGCTCTGCATCGCCTGATAGATTTCCGGCGTCGTGTCATACGTGACCTGCTCGCCGTGCTGCCAGACGTTAAAGGACGAGTCCTTCGGCTTTGCACTACCGCTGACTTTCTCGATGACGCCGCCCGTGCCGTAGAGCTCAGAGTGTGCGACGAATTTCTGCGCGACTTTATTGCGCTCGACCGCGATGAGCGACCGTGCGATATTCTGCGGGATGGTCTGCAAAGGATCCTTGACATCGCGCACAGAGCCCTCGTCCGTCAGCTTCTTGAGGTTGTTCGAGACATTGATAAAACCGTCCGACGAGCCGAACCCAAGCGAGGCACTGGCATCATCTTCGAAGGTTCGAGCCAGGCTGACATAATGCTTGTGGTCAGCCAGCAGTTTTGCGTAAAGCTTATCTGAGAGCATCCCTTCGTGGTGCATGATGGCCAGGATATTACGGTTCAGGTCATAGATATCCTGCGCCGCATCCTTGAGCCCCTGCGGCGCGCCATCGACGAATTGCTTATACTCGTCATAGCTGCGCGGCATCTGGTAATTCCTGCGTCCCTTGGCTTTCAGGTCATGCACTTCCATAAAGCGGCGGGCAATCAAGTAAGCACTGAGCGCTTCTTGATAATCCTTGAAGTTGTTCTTCTTCAAGAATTCTTTGTCGGACTTCTCGAGTTTCTGGATTTTCTCGAGTACCATCGGGAAGGTGACCGCCTTCTTGAGTACACCACCATAAATCTTATTGAGTGCCTTCGTCACGGCCTCGGCATCTTCGCCCGTCAGGAGCTGCATAGCTGCGCTGGCACCGCGGTCCTTGGCGATGCGGGCATACGTGTAGGCCGATTCCTCCGGCTGGAGCTTGCGTCCGATAATTCGCTCGACCATCTGCTCCGCTTTCTTGATGCCCCACTTGTCATCGACCCAGTTGATCATGATGTTGTCGATGGCCTTCTGTATCTTCTCGCGGATGGTAGGCGGCTTGTCTCTGTGGATTGTACTGAGGATCTGCGCGCCGAGCGGCTGCTTGTAGTAGACCTCCATCATCTCGCGCATCTCCCGGACGCGGGCGGCGAGATCCTTGTTCCTCCCTACTTCCTTCTCCCAAAAGTCGTAGAACGTCGGGAAGTCCGCCTTTGCCTCCGTGCGGTCATGCATGTATTCCTTGAGGAATTCCGCGATGCCTTCAGGCTGCAGCTCATCGAGACGGTAGTGGTTGAGGAAGCCGTCCGGATACTTGCGGTCCAGCACACGCTTGAATTCTGCATCATACGTATGACCTGCCTTATCCGTGAGGCCGAGCAGCAGGTCAATCTTGTGGCCGATCTCGTGCCACATCGTATCGAATTGACCATACTGCGCTGTGCGAGCCACATCCGCGCCGCGGTCATACTGGCCGTTTAGCCCTCTGCCCGTGCGCCCCGTGCGGATCGTGCCGAAGAGTTCCCGCGCGCGCTCGAAGATTTCCTCGCGCGTCACGCGGTCACCCTTGAAATGACCTGTCGGCTTTTTCGGGCCTAGTGTAGCAGTAGGCAGCCGGCCTTCGCGGTCCGGCACAGGTGCAGGCCGCTCGCCAGGCTTGAGTTTGACCGGCGCATTGGACTCGCCCTGGATGAGCGGATTCTCGTTTACTTCAGCGGACTTTCGTGGTATATTGGAGTTGGAAGATGGCTTTCTCGTTGGAGCCTGGTTCGCGGGTCTTTCCCCATCTTCCAGGGCCATCGAGGGAACGTCCAGGCGCGTTCTTAACTTCGATGGCCTTTCTAATTCCATATCCGTAAGTTCGACCGTATAGAGATGATTTTTATCATCTCTTATTTTGCGTACAGTCAATTTTACGATGCTTCCGTTTTTGCGTATGGCTTGGAATCGTGCGATTCCTTCGATATTTGGCCTGCCACGCCTATCCGCATGTTCCATGAGAAGGGTAGCTTGTTCAAACAGTCTCGGTGCTTCTAGCACAGTCTGGAAATGTTCC
The DNA here is from genome assembly GCF_928722185.1 of Mitsuokella jalaludinii. Classification (NCBI taxonomy): domain Bacteria; kingdom Bacillati; phylum Bacillota; class Negativicutes; order Selenomonadales; family Selenomonadaceae; genus Mitsuokella; species Mitsuokella jalaludinii. The sequence continues at coordinate 156,436 of NZ_CAKMXA010000001.1, read as the reverse complement.
TCTGCGCTAAAGCCATTCCGTATAGATTTTGCCAATGCTTTGAAGGACACCATCTTACCGGCATCCCGTTTGCCGAGCACCGCGCGCATTCCTGTTTCTCTATTCTCGAATTCCTGCCCTTTGTACCTGTCGCGGACTTCTCTCCGGATAGCCTTTGCGGTCCCCGTCGTCCAGCCTCTCGGTTTTCTCGTCCGCACCTCGTAGCCATGAATGACCTGATTATCATCCTCGCTGGTATACGTCTTTTCTAAAGGACGTGTTGCTCTTTCCCCAGGACCGATCCTTCTCTCACCCTGCACCAGAGTGCCTGCATCCGCCTGATCCATCGCGCGGTCGAAGCTCTCCTCGGGATGCTCGCGCATGTAGTCGCGCAGGACGCGCATGTGGCTGAGTTCCCGGTCGAGCGTGTCAAACTCCTCGATATCGTGCAGGCGATCCTCTGCGAGGAAGGGCAGGTCGGCCTTTGTCGGCTTGCGGCCCAGCTGCTTGTAGGCATCCTGATACCACTGCGGATTGTTGCTCTGTGCCCAGCGGCCGTTGATGTTGCCGCGGTCATCCGTCGTGTAACCGATGTCCACGCCCTTGCCGCCCGGATTCTCCTGCATGAGGCGGACTTCTTCGTCGATCATGCGCTGGCGCTCTTTCTCGAGCGATGCGATGTAGTTGTCGAGGTCGAGCGCATCCTGCGCAGTTTTGCCCTCGCCCCACTTGATTTTCGCGGGTGCATTGGCGTTCTGCAAGTCTTCCGTCTCAGCCTTCGCGCGGGCGGCCTCAGCTTCGCCTGTGCGTCCCTGCACGCCCTCGTCATCCGTATAGATAGGATTACCCTCGACGTCGCGGAGAGGCCCCTCATCGTCCGGCTCAGCGGCCGAGCTCCTGGAGCTGTCATCGTCATCGAGCCACGACGAATCCTCTGCCGCACTGCTGCGTCCGCGGCGGATATTGGAGAGCGGCGTGCCGTCGTCCGAAATGTGGAAGTTGTAGCCCGTCGTGTTCTCCGTCCAGTTCGAGCGGTCGAATTCGTCGTAAGTCTTGAAGCCGAGCTCGTGGCATTTCTCCGTGAACTTCGCGCGGAAGTCCGGATCCGTCAGGCGGTCGTTGACGATGTCCGCCGCCTTGCCTGCCGCATGGTTCGGGTCGCTGTGCGTGCCGTCACGCATCGACGAGATATCGAGATGCTCACCGCCCGTCTGCTCGGCATACCACTTATCGAGCAGGCGAAGCTTGGCTTCCGTGCCCTCGTCAAATCCCTCGTGATTGACCCCGGGCTCGAGCGTATACTCTGCCGTCTCCGGCACGACGTAGCCGCCATCGCCGCCGCGGCCTGGCTGATAGTCCGGCTGGCCCATGACGTGTTCCAGATATTGCGGATCACCGCCGCCATTGTAGTCGCGGATGGCCGCATTGTAGTCGCCGCCGTCCTGATCCAGCATCGTGCGCAGGTACTTGGCCCCAGCATAGATGGACTGGCGCGGGTCGCTCACATCGTCATAGCCCATTGCCCGGCCCGTGCTGTCAAGTACCTGCATGACATTGGAGTCCAGCTCGCCGTGGTGGCTCTCCTGCTGGGCCATCTTGTGCAGGATGACAGGGTCGAGGTCATACTGCGCCGCCGCATCGTCAATCCAGGCATCAATGTCCCCGTGGCCTGTATCGATGCGGGCCGCACCGCCGCCATCATAGCCGCCCGACTCAGCCGCCGCATCGTCTGCTTCCTGGACAATGTCCTCAGCTGACTCGACGGGTGGCGGCGTCGTATCGACATCCTCATCCGCTGTCTCCCAGACATTCTTCACGCGGTTCTTCAGGCTTTCGGCACCGCGACCCACGGCACGTGCACCGTGATAGCCGCCCTCGGCCAGTGTGGCTGGCATGAGCACACGGTCCCAGAGATTAGCCGGATGCGCCTTGATGTCCTCGATGAGCTGCCCCGGATTGCTGACATCCGTGATGAGCTGATTGAGCGGCTGCACAACCATACCCTGCACGACCGCGCCAAGGCCGCCCTCGCCCTGACCGCCGTCCTCGCCTGTGCCGTGACCGAGGTACATGTCGGCCGTGTCAGAGATCATCTTCGGCGCAAAGACGGCACCGGCGATGGCCCGGATGGGTGCAGGCACGAGCGGCGTCATGGCCACCATGCCGGCAGGCCGCGCGACATCGCTGTAGACATCCCAGAGATTCTGCCCGGCCTTGTCATCGAGCTGCTGGAGCTGCTGCAGGCTCGTAGCCGTAAGCTCGTCATAGACCGTGCCTGCCAGCTTCGTGACATCCTGATAGAGTCCCTGCCCCCATTCATCGACATCCCGGCGCAAGTTCGCCTGGAAGGTATCCTGCGGCTGATTGTTCAGATCATACGACGGGTCATTGAGTCGCGCAAGAATCGCATCTTCATTCGTCTGCAGAGCATCTGCGGCGCTGTTATCGCCATTCTCCGCCTGTGCCGCCGACTCCGGCGTAATGTTGCCATCGTCGTCCGTTACATTGTTGAGAATCTCATGGTACGTTGTGTTGTTGTAGTGGTCGGCAATGGCATCACCGATATCCCCGACCGTCTGTGATTCGCCTTTTGCATAGTCCATCTGCATCTGACTCTGGTCCTGCTGCACACCGCCGACAAGTGTCAGGATGTCATGCAGGTCCTGGCCCAGGCCAGCCATAACACCAGCCACTGCATCAGCCGTGCTACCCGAATCATCCGCATCATCTGAGCCGCTGAGGTCCATGTCGGCAGAATCCGGCACGTCCTTCGTCGATTTCAAGAAGCCACGGACTGATGGATCGCTGTCCGTCCCGAGAAAATTATTGACTGCTTCATCTGCCATAGTTCAATCTCCTATCATTCGGGAGCGTCATCGCCCCAAACATTGTGGTAGTATTCGATGGCCGAGGGCGGCAGGTAGGCGTCTGCCTGCTCCTCGCTCATACCGGCGTTCAAGAGCTGCTCTTTGACCTGCGTAGGCGTCTGCCCCTGTGCCAGCATATCCGTTACCTTCGACTCGACCTTCTTCGAGTTGAAGTTCGCGCCGCCGGACTTTGACGATCCTCTACCACCGCCACTACTGCTCCGTGTCGGCCGATTCTCCGTTGCGACGTTATGCCGGTGCGTTTCACCTTCTGTGACGCCATTATGGCGGATACGTTCAAGGATATCTGCCTCCTTAAGATTAACGTCCTGCTGTTCCTTCCAGGTCGGTGTCTTGACCTCTTTCATGATCGGCACCGCATAGATAGGCTTGCCGTTCTCGTCGACGCCGAAGCTGCCGCCATTCTTTTTGACAGCTACCCAGCTCGTGTAGCCGCCCTGGTTCGATTTCGTGACCGACACCTCGCCCATCTTCTGGAGCTGCGTCAGGAGCGACGTGTCGAATTCTGGCTGGCCCATCTGCTTGGCGGCGATATTGTAGTCCGTCATCATGCGGCCCGCCTGCATAAAGACCTTCGGGTCGTTGAGGTTGTCCGCGTTCTGCGCAAGGAAATTGTCGATGGGCACGCGGGCCTGTGCCATTGTCGCACCGCAGAACGCATTGAGACGGTCCTGGATAGCCGAGTCGATGAGCCCTTCGGCCATCTGCGCCCCGCGGACGCCGTAGCGGCGCAGCGCCGCCTGCATGGCCTTTGCCTTGAGATCCGCCGCGCGCTCCTTGACCTCCTGAAAAGACGCGGCCCGCGCTTTGCCCGTGTAGCCGTACTGCTCGAGCCCCGTCTTGAAGCGCCCTGTGCGCGCGCTGTAAGCGTTATCCGCTTCTGCGCGGCCCTGCGCGTAGTCGAGGTTGGCCTTGACGCGCGCCTTCTCATCGCCGCCCGTGTAGGTATTGCCCGCGAACCACTCCGGATGCTCCTTCTGGTTCTTGGCAAATTCATCATACTGCGACTGGAGCTTCGCCTTCGTCGCCGCGGATGGCTGCTGTGCCGCGTTCGTCAGATTCGTCGCCGCCTGGATAAGCGACTGGCTCCCCGGGGCCATCTTCTGGATGGGCGTCAGCTCGAAGGCCGGCGTGTTCTTGTGGAGCCAGTCCGGGTTCGGCAGCTGTCCGCTGACCTGCATCGACTGGACCGCTCCCCGCATCGCCTTATCGCCATACTGCTCCGGCGGCACGTCGACCTTCTCATAGACCGGCTCCGTCATCTTGTCGAGGCCCTGCTTCATCTCCGGCGACGAAGCATAGCCGATGGCCCCCTCATACGCCTGCTTCTGCCAGTACGCCCCGAGAATATCCGCGAGCGCCTGCACCGGGCCGTAGTTGCCGCCGTTCATCTGCGCGCCAATCGTGCCAGGCATGCCCCGCATGAAGTTCTGACTCCCGTCGGCCCAGCCGCCCGTCCAGTAGTTGTTTCCTGTCCCTGCCATCACTTCATCGCCCCCTTCATCCAGTACGAGCCGAGGACCTGCGCCAGCGCGCCGAGCGGCGAGCCGTTATTTTGCGCGAGACCCTGCTCCGCCATGAGGTACGGCAGCGCCTTGAGGTAGCCAGGCTGCATTTGCGGATTAGCCTGCTGGTTCGCCGCGGCAGGATTCTGCACCATATTCTGCGCCGCCTGCAGGAGCGAGAGCGGTGCCTGCTGATTGAACATCGATACCATTTAATCACCCATCCCTTCTGCCGCCACATCATTGGCAAAGAAGATATTGCACTCCGCCGGGCCCTCGAGCGTCAGATCATACACGAGCTCCTTGCGTCCTGTGTCCATCTCTACGCCAAGTACCTCAACCGGATTGCCCTGGAAGACGACCGCCCGCGGATGATGCGCGCTGTCGATGCTGGCGAAGTGCTTGCCGTCATAGTAGCGCTGTCTCGCCGTCGTGTGCCATACCGTGCCGTCGCCGAAGTACACATCCACAATATCGCGCAGATGGCCGCCCGTGACCGAGGCCACACGCTTCGGTACCACATCGCCCTCCGTATCAAGAGAGAGGACCATATCGCCGGGCTGTATGTCGCGGATTGCCGTGTATCCCTCTGGCGTCGTGACGAGCGTCTCGCCCGTGAAGCAGAGGATAAACGCCGTGCCGAGCGTGCCAATCGTCGACCAGATGCCGCTCGAGCCGTTGCTCGTCGTCGTAGACGTACTGCCCGTGCCCATGCGGCCCGAGTACATCGTGTTGTACATATTGCCGGCAGGATTGGCCAGCGCCGCCGCATAGTCAAAGAGGCTGTTCGTCGGCGTCTCCGAAGCCTGCTGGGCGAGCTGATTGCCTGCCAGGATCTGATTGGCATTGGACGCCGTACTGCCGAGCAGGCCCGAGTACGTGCCGAGATCCGACGTGTACGACTTGGCCAGCTGACTCGCCGCATCCTCCGAGATATCATCGAGTGCCTTGCTCATGACCGAGCTGTTGATCACACCGCGCCCCGCCAGATTGTTGACCGAGCTGCCGACCGTCGCCTGCAGGTCATCATTGAGCGCCTTGCGCCGCGCCTCAGCAAACTGGCTCGGCAGGTTGCCGGCCAGCAGGTCATTGTAACCGCCCGACACGCGGCCCATCGTGCCGTTGTAGTCTCCCGCCAGCCTCGTCCAGTCTGGGTTGTACTGGCGGTCAATCGACTGTAGTGCCCTGCTCATGATACCGCCAGCGCCATTTAGGCCACTCTTCGCATAATTCATGAGCCCGTTCTCGAGGTACGATTCATTCCACGTTTGCCCCGGGATCACGCGGCTTGTCGTCGTCTTACTGCCGCCGCCACCTTTTTTCATACGCGGGCGGCCCTTCATCAAGATCGGATTGATGGGCATGCCGAAGCAGTCAAGTTCGATTCCCTTCCACATCATTCAAAACCTCCGTAAACGCCCAGTACCACTTTCCATTGGCCCCGCGCGTGCTGTACTTCAAATCCAGATGCGCCTTCGAGAGCCGAGCATAAGCCTTCGCCGGATGGAACGTCTGCGTCGTCACCTCATGGCACCCCATACGCCGCGCTATCTCCCGCGCCCGACGAAAGAGATACTGGTAGTCATCCGTGGCAAAGTGGTCAATGTACAGCACCCCGCCGGGGAATACCTTGTAATAGAAGAACCCATGCTCCGGCTCGAAGTAAAGCGACGCCCCCTCGATGGGGTCCGCAGGTTCAGCGTGCGCTTCGTACCATGATTTCCATTCATCAAAAGTTTGCATATCATCACCTGAAAATTTGTGTCACCTTCTTATTTTATTTACTCTCTTTATCTATTACTTGGACAATCTATAAATTTAGAAAATCCCGCAATATATGTTGTTACATTACTCATTGTTCCCCATCTATTGATTTGTACTACCCCGCCTGCTGCGTCTACCACATTTATTAGTGTTGATATATTAGCAGCAGATACTGAAAACGACGAGAATATTGAGGACTGTTTTACTACCAGTGCTTTCCCTGTATCATGAATGTTTAGACGATCTATACATACATTAGAAGCTAACATTAATATCCCTCTTGTGTTTGCTGTGTATGTAATAGGACTACCATTATATTCACAGTTTCCAATATAGCCTTGGGAATTTTCAATCCTTATACTAATATCTTTTAAGGCATTTATTGTTACTTTAGTAACCTTGAAATGAGTATTATAAAATTCTAAATCTCTACTTATAAAATTTGTAATACCTATTTCGACATATTTAAAATTATAAAATTGAGCTGTCCCAATCGTTACATTTTCCCCTACAATCCTTATTGGATTATTTCTTCCAGAACTATAAATAAAATATTCATAAGTTCCATCCGCTAAATGAAAAACTGGCAGAATATTTTTGTGGTCAGGAATGGCACATAAAGCATGACGTAATGTCTTAAAAGGCTTACTTTGTGTACCATCGGGTTTTTTTTCCGTTGTTGCCGGGTCTACATAAACATCCACTGTTGTTGGGGTAAATGAATTTTGCGGTTCATATATACTAACATCAGAACAATCATTTAATCCCACCCCATCAGAAATGTATTTTGCATTTCCCTTCATTAGATAGCCAATTTTACAGCCTAGAGCTGCTAACTGCGTTTGTACGCCCCCTTTACTAAGATAATCCCCACCGTTTAAACTAACACCATGTTCAAAACACAAATTACATAATGCAATTTGTGGAGATATTTTTTTTAGGTAATAAAAATTTCCACTTCCTTCTGCCGACACCCCGTGATGTGGAACTTTTAATAAATCTATTTTTTCGTATTTTCCAATACTATAAAGATAATGTTCTGTACCATATCCGTCCCCAGTATACAAAACTTTTACATTTCCATGCCTAACTAACGCATATACACTTCTGTTATTTAGATCATTACCGTGATACTTTTGGTCGGCAGGTGACATATTATATAATTCGATCAAAACATTTCTATCTAATTCAAAAGTCATATTATCATTTATCTCAAATGTTTTTGCATTTTCCAACCACGATTTTACTAATGCATATCCAGATTCTGATTCTGCTATTGTCTTTGGTGGAATCATCCATATAGTTTTAGAGAAATCAACATTTGACTGATTGATAAATTGCTGAATATTTGCGTAATGATCCTCGTGATAATGTGTAAGTAAAAATATGTCTATTTGTTTAATTCCATTTTCTATGCAATATTCTAGTATTACATTTGCATCATCTACATTCCCCGCATCAATCATCATGGTTTTATGAGTAGTTTTTATTAATTCACAATCTCCATGATGTTCATAACTCTCTGTCCTTGGAAACAGAAATTCAACATTTCCTGACATATTCCATCTTCTAATATCCCATTCAAAACCATTCGCCGCATTAGCCGCAATAGTGACATTGCAAACGCTAATCCCACCTGTCGGCAACGCTGGCACTACAGGAGTAGCACTAGCCGTACCTGTAACCTTTGCCACCGCACCAGTAGAATCAATATAGACAAGGTCAATGCGCGGATTTGTGCCGTCTGCATTATTCAGTGTGATATTCGTTGCAGACATCTCTTTGCGCGTTCCGTCAGATAAATGCACCACGCCTGCGCCGACTGTTACTGTAAGTCCGCTAATGCTAGGTTCACAGCCACTTACTATGCCGTAGCCGGTGGATTCGGCGAGGGCTTTGGTGAGGCTGGACTTCTGGATGTCGATGGCTTTCATCTCGTCGCCATTGTACTCGCCGAGCATCTTGTCGCCGTCCATGATCATGAGGTTCTTGCCCGTGCCGACGGTGCCCTTGTTCTCGGCATGCCAAGTACCATCGCTCGTGCGGTAGACGGGAATCTGGCCGTCCTGCAGGTCTTCTGGAGCAAAGGTCTTGCCGGCCATCTTGCGGGCGTTGCCGAGGATATCGGCGTTGAGCTTGCCATTGACATCGGCGCGGATGAGCTTGCCTGCCGTGCCGTTATCGGCTACGTCCGACTCCGTGAGGAAGGCATCGTCCGTGCTGCTGCGGAAGCCGAGATTCTGCTTCAGGTCGCCAAGCAGGACCCAGCCCGTCGTCGCGTCCTTGCGTGCATAGATCTTATCGCCGTCCACCTTGAACTGGCGCGGGCAATTCGTGATTGTATCCGTATCTTTGTCATAGACGAGGCGGTCCTCATCCGCAAGGTCGAGCCCCATCTGGATGGCCTTGTCCGCAATCTTCGCCGCATTGCCGAGGATATCCGCATTGAGTTTGCCGCTGGCGTCCGCGCGGATGAGCTTGCCCGCCGTGCCGCTGTCCGCCACATCCGATTCATGCATGAAGGCATCCGAGGCAGACGTGCGGAAACCGAAGTTCTCCTGGACATCGCCGAGCAGGATCCAGTCCGTGTTGGCCTGATTGCGGATGTAGAGCTTATTGTCATCGACCTTGAGCTGGTACGCCTCCGGGTTCTGCGTCAGCGTGCCGCCCGTCGGAGAGCGAAGCTCATTGAGCGCCGAGAAGATATAGGCCACCGTCTTCATGTACTTCTGCGCAAAATCGTCCACTGTATCACCGCCATAGCGGTAGTCCAGCTGGGTAGGGTCTTCATATTTACTCATCGTCTTATACCTCCGAGATATCGAAAGAAATGCCATTGAAAAGCGTCATGCCGCCCGCGCCATACCCGCCGACCTTAACACTACGCAAGCGGTTGACACAGCGCGTCTCAGCGCGATAGCAGTTGAGGCTCTTGATGTAAGTATCATTCTTGTAGATATAATCCCAGTCCTCAAAAATCTCGTCGCTGTTGATGTAGAGCCGCTTGCCGCGCGGCCGTGCGATTGGGACGCGGCTATGGTAGATCTGGCCATAGTTGTGCCAGACGTAGCGCGACGAGTCCGGCAGCATGCCGAAGAGCGTCACACCGCCGACGCGAAATCGTTCCTCTGCGTAGTACGAGAAGTATGGCGTGATGTCCGCCCGCACGCGTTTGATCAGGTAATCGTTCTGCGGGACGAGCGTCCGCCCCTGGAACGACCACTTCATCTCCTCGCCGTCATCCGTCATGTGCGTGCCGTTGAGCCGGTAGACGCCATGCTCCTTGAGGATGTAGACTTCGTCGCCGACGTACTGGGCATCCATCACGACAGAATTGTACTGCCGTTCAAAGAAGCCCCCTCCATTTGCATCCAAGAAATAGAAGGAGAGCAGCTTGCCGTTGAGCATCCAGACCTGGTTCAGCGGCGCAATGTACCGGAGCCGTATCGCCCCCATCGCCCGCACATCGCCCGATATCTTGCGCGACACCTCGGTAGCCATCATATCGCCATAGCTGTCCGTCACAGTGATGGACTGGAGCATGTTGAGCCCCAGTGCGAGAACCGTATTGCCGAGCGACACACAGCAGCCCTCTCCCTTGCAGCCAATCGTCCGGCCAATCTCCGAGAGCACCCAGTTCGGGAACTTCCCTGCGAGATGGTAGGCGTGCTGGTTGCTCTTGAAAATGATCGTATCTGACGACAGTGTGCAGACGCCCGTGATCTTGCCGCCATCCTTGTAGCCGACCTGCAGCCACTGCGAACTGCTGTTATCGTCACTCGTCTGCGTCCAGCCGTGCTCATCGCCGACCGCCGAGCAGTGAAGCTCATCTTCATAGTAGACCCAGACACGCCCATCCTTGACGAAGACGCCATGACATTCGGCCGGCGTCTTGTCGCTTGCATTGGACTCATCGCGCGCAATCGTCTCCAACGTGCCGCTGTGGTAATACTGCAAAGGGCCGCCGCTGGCAATCAGCACGCCATCCTCCCAGGCCGCATGTGAGACGGCATCCTTGCCCGTCAGCACACCGACCTGTGCCACCGTCTTGCCGTCCGTCGTCATGCTGTAGACCTTCTGTTCCGCATCCGTCAGAAGGAAGATGCCCTCGATGGCATCATAGATGAGGTACTGGAAAGACTTCGCGTCATCCGCGTAGACCTTATCCGTGCCGCAGCATGTCTTGAGTAGCCCCGTACTCTTGTCGATCTCGACATTGACCGCCCGGGCAAGCTCATTCATCGCAATCCTCTCGGCCGCATTCGTCGTGTTGAGGCCGCCCGAGAAGTCGCGGTATTCGATTGTCTGGACATTCGCGTGTTTGTTGCTCAGCCGCATCTACATCACCCCGCCCATCCGCTCGAGAGCGCCTGCTGGATCTCCGTCTGGATACCCGTATCCTGCGAGATATCGAACTCATTCTCATCCGACAGCATCTTGGCCGCAATCTTGAGCGTCAGCCTATTGAGCAGACTCAGCCGGAACGGCATCACACCGCCCAGCACTACATCCTTCGGCAGCACATAATAGCGAAGATACTGCACATCCTGACCGCTCAGCATATGGACCATGCCGCCCGTGACGCGGACCGGATACAGCCCCGCCGTTTTGAAGAATCCCTCCGGCACCGCATCGCCTTCGCGGAAGTCCCCTTCCTCAATCAGGCCCGGATAGTGGCCAGCAATGAGTGTAGTGGCCAGCTCATGCGCCGCAAGATTGATGGCAAACACACAGTCCGCATCGTCATAGTCCTCGGTCACATCGTGCGTCATCGCACGGATGCGCCAGATTGCTTCCTTCACCTGCACCTATACCACCTCCGCCCAGCTGTGTGCATCGGGAATCTGCGAGTAGGCCATGTTGCCAACAAGCTTCAAGACGCCGTCCGAGATAAGCTGCAGGACATCCGTGTCCTGCTGGCTGCCCGCCTGCAAGAGCAGAACGACCGCCTTCTTGATGAGAGTCTTGAAGAAGGGCGGCAGGTCCATTTCCTGCTCGAGGTCGTCCATCGTGAGCTCCGCGAAGAAGGGCTTATAGTCCATCGTGACGGCCTTGCTCTTTGTGTATAGCTTCGAGCCGACAATCCGATACGTATGCTCTGTGAGGTCCTGCCCTTTCGCCCGTGCCCGCATGACGCGCCCGTCCGCATCGTAGGCATTCATAAGCTGCAAGAAATCCACCGGCAAAAGGTATCCATCATCTGTGCCCGCCCTCTGCAGCTCCGCCCGCTTATCAAGCAGGCTGCTCGTCTGCTCGGCGAGGATGCTGTAAATATAAGCCGCCGTCTCATTGAGGGCCTGCAGGATGTCGTAGTCGCTATAGTGCGCAGCATCCATGTCCTTGATTTCTGGAGCCATGCGGACTGCCAGGATAATATCGTTTGGCGTCATCTCAAACACCTCCCGAGCATGCCTTGAAGAGATCCGGGTAACGCCGGATCATGCGGTCGCGGGCGGCTGCGTCATGCACATCGAGGTAAGCCCTGGCATCCGCATCGTGCTGGATATCGGCCAGAATGCGCACCGTGCCCATGTCGATATGCGCTACACGGCGGAAGCAGCGCGTCGGGTCAAAGCCGTCCGTCTTGCGGTCCTCATAATTCTGCCGCAGGACATCGTCATCGCATCCCGTCTTGATGATATGGTCCCGCCCATCCCGCCGGACAAAGTACGTCTTCTCCGTGTCGCCGGCATCTGTGAGGTCATATACCTTCTCACTCATCCTGCTCACCTCCTAAAAAGAGGGCGGTTCCCCCACCCTCTTGGACTATCCTTACGCACCGATTGTGATGATGGCCTGGCCGGACTCGCCGCGCAGTTCCAGCGTCATCTCGCCCGTGATCACGCCAGCCTTGCCGTCGCTGTCATCCGGCAGCATCTTCTTTACGAAGGGGCGCAGCCAAGCGACCGCAAGATAAGACGGGTCCAGGACAAACATCGTCTTGTCATCGAGGAAGCGCGAGGCGACAATCTCAATGCGGCCGAAGTCCGTGTCGACGACATCGATGGCCTCGACGACCTTCTTCTTCGCCGCGTCAATGTTCTTCGTGTTCGACGTCGTGAGCGCCGAGACGGCGCGCTTATTCGTGCCCGACACGATGAGCTTCGACGGCGTGCCGCCATGCTCCCAAGCGGCCTGCAGCGCGTCCGTGATGACCTTCATCGTGACCTTGGTATCCGTCTCGACATTCGTCGTGACGAGACCAGGAATGCCCGCAAACGTGCGCGCCACAGTCTTGGAGCCCGCCGCATCTGTCTTCTGCGTCGTGATGGCAAGCTCCAGGTCCTTGCCGAGTTCCTTTATCGCCTTGAGCATCTGATAGGCCAGCTCATCCGATACGCCCGCCTTGTCGACGGCCTGCTGCGTCGCCGTGACCGAGTAGCCGCGCTTCATGATCTGCGTGTGATTGCCCTTGCGCGTGCGCGCCGGAGCATCCGTAGCCACATCCTTCTCGCCCTCGATGTGGGCGTTCACAGCGGCCGCCGCCAGCTCATCCTCTGGGAATTCGTGGTACGTTGCCTTCGCCTTCGTCTTGCCGATCATCGTCGTGATAGGCGTGTCCGACGGCGAAATATTGGTGATGACGTCCGTGAGGTCCTCGCGGTTCGTCGGCTCATCATATGTATATCTAGCCATTGTCTTTTCTCCTTACATGAATCCCGCCCGCCTGAGAGCGGCAATCTGTGATTTCGTATCAAGGCCCCGGAGCTTGCGCGCATTGAATGGCTCACGCGTCTTGCCCGCAGCCTGGCCAGGCGTCTCCGTCTTCGGTGGCTCTGGCTTCGTAGTCGGCGTGGTTGGCGTCGCCGATGCCGGGGCCTTTGCCTTCATCAGCTCGGATCGCACGTAGTCCCAATGCTCCCGCAGGATCTTCGTATCGGCCGTCGTGGCCTGATTGTTGTAGAAACGCTGCTTCGCCTGGGCGATGGCCATCGCCTTCTGTGCGCCCTCTGGAGAGGACTGCCCGAGCTTGAACAGATAAACATCGTAGTTGTTGTCGATTTCTGGCGTCATCGGGTCGGCCTGCGCCTTCGCTACGAAGTTACGCACCTCTTCGATGACCGCACTCTGGGTGGCCTGCTGAGAGGCCTGCTGCTGAGAATTGCGGACGATGACACGCTGCAGAGCAAAGTTGTGTTCCGGGTCGAACTGGTTGAACTCGCCCGGCGCGATACCGAGATCCTTCTCTGCCTGTGCGACGGCGGCCTTGTAGTCACTTGAGACGCCTTGCTCCGGATTGGCCTTTTCGGCTTCCGGCTCCTGCGTCCCCTGCTTGACCTTGAGGGCGGCCATCATGGCATCGACCTGCCGACGCTCATCGGCCAAGGCCTGCGTCTTACGCGTATAATCCGCCTGCCTCTGGTATCCGTTCTTGAGTTCCGACAGCTTGACCTTGACCGGCTCGCCATCCACAGTGATCTCATACTCCGGGTCGTCCTCGACAGGGGCCTCTTTGGCCTGTCCTGCCTGCTCGCCCTTCTGCTTCTGTTCAGGCTTCTCGTCATGATCAAGGTAGCCACGCTGGCGCAAGTACGCCAGCTGGTCGCCAGCAGACATCTCGCCGAGCGACTGGAAATCAAGTTCGCTGTCCTCGTGGGCTGCAGCGTCCTCAGCTTTTTCCTGCGCTCCCTGCTCCGTCTGCGCATCCTGCTTCTCATCGGTCGCCGTTTCCTGCGCCTGCTGTGTCTCGTCCATCGTGGGTGTGGTGGACTGTTCGATGACTTGGTCCATGCTCTCCATGCTCATTCTCCTTTATTGTCTACATCTTCCGGCTCTGCCGCGGGTTCTTTCTGTACACCCGCAAGCTTCTCGAGTTCCCGGATTCTTTCTTCGAGCTTCCCGACTCTATCCTCGAGCTTCCTGCGGTCTTTCTGGACGACCTTCATTTCCTCACTCATGCCCTCAAGGGCCTGATTCGTGAGAGCCAGCTGCTCACTCAGTACCGTGATGAGCGTGCGCTTATTGCCGTCCAGCACCTCGCAGAGCTTGAATCCTTTCCAAAGTCCCATGATCATTCTCCTTCTTCCGCCCGCTGATGCTCCGCGATGCGCCCTGCCTGGACGTCACGGACAAATTCATCTTCAATAGCTTGATACGCCTGGAGCTCCGCCACCAGCTTGCGCTCCATTTCCGTATTGCTGGGCTTGCTGAGCCGCTCCAAAGCCTGCTCCCGCTTGCGCTTGAGCATCGGGCGGAGACATGCCAGGGCGGCCTCCGCTTCCCTGCCCACCGCGATCAGGCGGCTGCGCTCCAATCCTTGCTCCATTCCATCGTCCTCCTCTGCTTGCATCGGCCTTGGCCTGTGCATCGGCGGCACCGCTCAGGACCTTCTGCGCCGTCTGCTCCGTGAACATATCCGGCGTGACTTCGAAGCCGAGCTTCTGCCAGAACTGCATCTGTACCTGCCACGGCGCATCCGTGATGGCCGAGCGGATCGTCGTCTTGCTGTCCTCGCCCGCAGTCTCCTGCTCGCCCTGCTGCGGCATCTGCGCCGCCATCTGCGATGGGTCGATGAGGAAGTCGTCGACATTCTTGAAGCCGACCTCCTCGATGATGCGCTTGGCGAGATTGTACCACTGCTGTGGCCCCGAGAGCCCGACCTCCGCCAGCTGCGTCGAGAGTTCTCGAACAAGCTGCAAGTTCTGCAGATTCGTCTGCTTGGCACCCGCGCCCATGCCCGCATTGACGAGCAGGTCGAAGGAGCCATCAAGGTCGCTCGGGTCGATAGTCAGTGGGCCATTTGTCAAGCGGATGACCGTCTCCTGATTGACGAAGAGCTGATTCAGCTTGATCAGGAAGCGGAAGAGCTCCGTCATGCCCGTCTCCGCGAAGATACGGGCGATGAGTTCGAGGCGCTGATTGCTCTGCTGGGTGATGATGCTGATGCCCGTCGCCGTCTTGTTGAGGCTGTTGCTGTCGAGACCCTGATTGTACTTCGTGATGCCCGTGCGGTTCTCTTTGACCGTGTCAAGATACTCGAGCATGTTGAAGGTCCAGGGCTGCAGCTGGGCAGCAGGCAAGGGCTGAACAGCCTCATTGACATTGCCCTTGACGCGGATGAACTGCGCATTGTCGAGCACATCATTGATATCGACAAGAGCTGCTGGGTCGATGGCCATCTTGCTGTCATTGCCCTGCGCCAGATTGTAGATCATCTGCCGGATGATGGCTGTCTTGCTGTGTTGCACCTGCGCTATGAGGTCCGTGAATCCGGACTCTGGCCAGATGTGATGTGGGTCAACGCGCGGCGAAAGCACGAAGAACGGATTGCGCTCGTAGGTATTCTCTTCGATGCGCAGGATGATGCCATTCGACACCGTCACAATCATCGGCACAAGACGCGCATCCGGGTCGTCGCTCATATTGAGCCTCACATAACACTCATAGAGCTCGACCTTCTGCCGCCCGCTGTCCGTTTTGTTCGGTTGCTCGTCGATGTCGTCATTGTTCTGGATATCCAGATTCGTGTAGTGCGGAGTGACGGCCTTCTCGGCCAGCTCCTCCACATGATCATAGAGCCCCGCCTCAGCCTGCATGCGCAAGTAGTCCAGCGAGACGATCTTGCGATGGGCCACAAAATCGGCATCCTCGAGCCGGGTCGCGTCGGGCGAGAAGCGGAACTCGCTCGCCAGGACATTCATAATGCGCGGCTGATTCTTGGCGAGTTCCCTGCTCCGGTATGTCACATCGATGCCGCCCGTCGGGCTTGCCTCCACCTTCTCCACCTGGATTCCCATTTGCTCCGCCTGCGGGCGGTACGTCGCATAGGCCTCTGCGTCCATTGTGACCGTCTTCTCGGCGTCTTTATACTCGCGGTCCCAGTCCACCTTGATAATGCCAAGGTTCGTGATCAGCGCATCCTTGGCCCAGCGGTAGAACGTCATGAAAAACTTGTTTTGCTGCAGCTCGTAATTGATGAGCTCCTGCATGGCCTCCGCCCGCTTATCATCCGCATCCGTGCCATCAGCGCCCTGGACTGTCACGACGTCCGTACTGCCGAAGAATGTCTTCATCAGCACCGGCATCGTACTCTCGATCGTGTCCTGCACATCCGTGCTGACAATCTCACAGCGCTGAGAGAGCCGCGGGAACATCGTGCGATAGTATCCCTTGTCCGCCTTAAAGATGGCATAGCGCTCCATCACAGCGGGCTCGACCGTATCCTCGTAGTAGGCATTGGCCGCATCGATATCCTGCTTGAGCTTGCTGACGATGCTGTCGCGTTTCGCTTCTGTTATCTTCAATCCCTCTCACCTCACATAGCGCCCGCCAAGGGCATCTTCACACGACTGCCGGCTGACGCATGCCAGCCCATCTCGCGGAACAAGGAATAGCGCAGAGCATCGATTAGATGGTTGTCACGGTCGACCGGCCGCGGCAGCACATTGCCATCCTTGTCCTCATCCCACTTGTAGACCGTCAGCTCATTGACAAGCTCCGGCAGATTCTCATTGACGACGATGCGGAGCTTCTGCAGCCATTGGATGCCGAAGTTCACGCTATCCCTGCCCTTCTCCGTCGGGATGGCCGTCACACCGTACTGGCGCAGCTCCGCGATGCTCTTCGGCTCCGCAGAGTCACAGACCACGACTTCCTGCCCGCATAGATTCACGACCTCCGCCGCCAGCAGGTCATTCGTCAGCCCGCGCAGATACCGCGCATCGATGATGTAGAGCGTGTTCGCCCGCTCATCATAGTGGCTGCGGATGAGGGCGGCAGGATCATCCGCAAAGCCGAAGTCCAGGCCATTTTGGAATGTGTCGAACCGCGAAGCATCGATGGGCTCCACATGCCAGTTCTTGAAGATGACCTTACCGAGTACGCCCCAGTTACCGTTCGTATAGACATCGCGGAAATACGGGTCGCGCTCCTGCTCCAGCTCGCGCCGGTCGCCATCTGTCAGGAAGATATTGTCGCGGTACGTCGTCTTGAGGATGGATAGCACATCGCTCTTGTAGCTCGTCCTGCTCCCATCCCAGCGCCCTTCGAAGTATTCCTTGTAGATCCAGTGCGTCTGGTAGACCGGATTGAACGAGAGGATGATGCGCTTCTCGACGATGGAGATACCACGCAGGCGCTTGCGGAGCTGCTTGATATCCCCATAGTCCGCCTCCGTCGCTTCCTCAATCCAGATGTCCGTAATGACGCCCTTGGCCGGCGTGATGGACTTGACCTTCTCCACATCATCGAGGCCAGCGAACATAATCTGAAAGCCGTTCGGCCCCGTGATAACCATCTCACTCTTATTCTCATGAAAGAGCTTCCCCGCCTTGAAGAAGTGGATGGCCTTCGTGATCTCGTTGTAGACCGACTTGCGGACCGTCCTCGCGACCTTGCGGACAATCAAGTAGTTATGCCCACCGTGGAGCATATCCCAGATGCACCGCTGTGCAAGGAAGTAACTCTTGCCCGAAGACGAGCCGCCGTAGAAGATCTGCAAGTACGTCGTATCATCGAGGTAAGGCAGATAAACAGGATTGAAGCACTTCGAACTGACCTTGACATTAATCTTCATCGAGCTTCACCTCGATCATCAGCCCATCGCCGCCCGCGCCAGTTTCACCGATGGCCGTTTTGGCAACCGCCTGCAGGTCCTTGAGCGCCCTGGCAAGAGTCGCAAGATCAGACGGACGCGAGGCATCTGCCAGCATAGCCTTCGCCTTCGCGATACCGTCGCGCGAAATATTGAAACATTCAAGGTCATACCGTGCCGATTCATCGGACAATGTCTCAGCTTTTTTGCTTTCGCGTTTTTTGCCCACCTTGTTGGCAAACCTTTCGCGCTTTACCGGCCACTGTCCACGGCTGCACTGACGGCCGACCGTCGACAGCGAGAAACCGTACTTCGCAACCAAGTCATTGAGAGACGGGTACTCGATATCGCCCTTCTCGCCGACAACGCCCTCGATATACTCCTGAGCAATCTTTCTCCAATCATACTTCGACACAGTATCACCTACCTTTCTTTCACCCGGCCCGGAGAGGAGGAAGCCCCGGACCGGTCTAATTAAGCCACACTCCCCGAAAAACCAGACAAAAAAGAGAGAGGGCTCGGGGAACCTTCCTACAAAAAAGGCCCCGCCATACGGCGAGGTCTTCGGCAGTAGAAAGTGCGATGTTGTCTCGCTATACTCAGTATAACGAAAAAGCACGCGAAAAATTTGCTGCAAATTTACAGAATGCGCAAAATCCCGAGTTGCACAGCGGCCAGCGCCGTCGACATCCGGAAATCATCGAGTAGTGCATAGTAGCTGCGCTCGCTGATGTTGAGAGCCATCGATGTCTTGATGTAGCGCTCGCAAGCTTTATAGCGACGATCCACCAGCGTCCGGCGCAGCTCATCACTCGACGAGTAGGACGCCAAGATGGCCCGCAGCCACTTCTCCGGATGCGGAACCGTATAGCCATCCCTGCAGGTCAGGCTCTCCATTTCCTTAGCGCTCATCCCTTCCTGCGCATGGTAGTCAAGTACGCCCTTATCAATCTCCGGCCAATGGCGCAGTACTTTGTCGACCTTGGCAATCATCTCCTGCTGTTTCATATCCCTAAGCCCTTCTATTATCCTATCATCACTGCGCCCCGATATCACGCATAAACTAAAAATCAAGAACGCCACCGAGCCTCCAGCAAAGAGGCCCGCCACAAAAATCAATACCATCATGCCTCGGCTGCCCTCTCTTTCTTGAGTGCCTCCAGCACGATCAGCAGCGCACAGTCAAGCTTCTCGTCCGTATCGACCTTCACCGGACAACCCAGACAAGCGCACTCCGTATACTTCTGGCAGTACCGCCTCGTCAGCTCGATATATTTCTCAGTGTCCATCTTTCTGCGCTCCCTTCTTCTTTGCATCCAGCGCCCTGAATGCCCGATCAATCGATTTGGTCATGCTCCAGCCAATCTCTTCTTCGATGGCGTCATTGATGTCAGATGACCGGACCTTGCCGTCGTGCAAGCCGTCCTGATACGCGACGAACTGCTCAACAAAGCGCTCGAGGCGCGTGGCTCCAAACGGCTTGCCGAGGCCGCCATCTCTCAGAAAGCCGATGACGGACGCGAATGCATCGGCAACGCCAGTTGCATACGCTTCGGATGGCTTCTGGATGTCCCGCCGCAGCTTCTTGTAGATCCTGTCGGCAGTCTGCTCCTCAGCCGCCACCTGCATGGCCGTGAGTGTCTTCTGTATCGTCTCGACGTCTGCTCCCGGCAACGCCCGGTTCAGCTTCCGCCTCATTTTCCTTGCTGTACTCATTTTTACTCCCTACCTATATCCTTGTATGCGTTTTGCTATAGATGCCTGCTCTAGCGTGTCTCAGGCGCTCAGAACGGCACTTCCTCATCTGGAATATACTGCCCGCCCGGATTGGAATTGGCGAACAGGTTCAGCTCTTGGCCGATGTCATCCGCGATCAGGCGATGCTTGTAGTATTTCTTGCCATCCTTCTCCCACTTGTCCAACGTGATATGGCCGGTCACGATGACCTTGTCCTTGTCATGCAGCTGGCCGTCCCATGCCTGCGCCAGACGGTCGAAAGCCGTCACATCGATGCCGCCATACGTCGCCTTGCCATCCTTACCATTGCCCTGGTAGTACGACAGGCGGAACGTCAGCACCGCCATGCCAGACTTCGCCACACGGCTCTCCGGCTGGAAGACCGTGCCTGTCAACGTCACATGATTCATGATTCCTTACTCCTTCCTGCTTCCCACTCGCGGAAAAGCTCAAACCAATCGGCTGCATCCATCGTGATCTTCCAGCGCGTGTGGTTACGTCGATGGGCCACGATGGGCAGGCTGCCGTCATGCTTCGCCTCGGCATCGCGCCGAGCCTGGTCGAGAGCATCGTCGATATTCAGGTGCTCGACGCGCTTGACCTCGATGTGGATGCCAGGCAGGCCGACACAGTCCGCCGCGTCACCTGTATTCCCACAATACTGCGCCGTCCGACGCACTTCGAAGCCATTCGCCCGGCAAAGCCTAGCAAACTCTAGTTCCCCGGCCTTGCCCTTGGCCCTGCTGTTGGTCATGCTCTCACCTTCCTCTGGCTGGATCCGCTAAATATCAAGCACTGCGAGGTGTTGCGCAGCCGGTCCATGATGCGGCCGGAGTATGTTCCGGCCAGTTCTTCCTTGCTGAGGTTCGTCGTCACGATGATCGGCAGCATCTTGTTGTAACGCTCGGTGATGATGCTGTCGACTTTGCTGAGTACCCAGCCTTGGTCGATATTCTCACTGCCGAGGTCATCGAGGATCAGTAGAGGCGTCGAGCGGATGCGGCGCTCATACCGTGCCCATTCCTCTTTGTTGAGGGCTCTCATCGTGAAGAGGTTATCGATGAGCGAGCACATCGGCACCATGAGGCAGCCCCCGTCCTGCACGCGCATCCAGTGTCGCATCACGGCCACGGCCATCGTCGTCTTGAGCGTGCCATAGTTGCCCGCGAGGATGAGGCCATAGCCGCGCTTGACGTTCTGCTTGATGTCATCGGCGTAGGCCTTCACGGCCTTGTAGTTCTGCCGGATATCCCAATCGGGCGGCAGGCCACGGCGCTCGATGCTCTCGAACGTGATGTCCTGATAGCGCTTGCCGATGCCCGCAAACTCAAGCGCCTTGATGTGCTTCTCCTGCTCGCGTGTATCAATCCCAGCCTGACTTCTCGTTGGCCCACTTGCGTCGCTCGGCCTCTGGGTCAAAGCGGAGCGCTTTCTTGCGATGTCGACCAGTAGTCTTTGCAGGTCTGGGTCCATCTGCTTTTCCATGTCCATGTTCCTCCTCCGGATCGTCATATCCGTTCTGCTCCCAGCTCTTCAGGATGCCCTCGATATACCCCATGCTGCGGCGGCCTCGATAATCCGCCCGGTCGATGGCCTTAAGCAGGGCATCTTTGCCGTAGTGGTCTAGGCAGTCCGAAAGGCGCTCCAGATCTGCCGGGCTCGGTACGGGTCGGATGCTCTTCTCGTAGACCTCGACCACCTGCCGGAAGGTCTCCTCTTGGGGTGGCGCTGTAGTAGAAGAGATATGTTTACTGTTTATACTGTTTATGTAGGGTTCAAAATTTGTACCCTTGGAGCCCTCTATAGGTTCATTTTTTGTACCCATAGGGTTCAAATTTTGTACCCTTGTATCAGCTATGGGTTCAAATTTTGTACCCTTGGAGGGTTCTATGGGTTCATTTTTTGTACCCTTGGCATCGTCCTCGTAAAGCTTCGGGAGGTGATACCGCATCTTTCTCTTGTGGCCTAAGTCGATTGATTCGATAAAGCCTTTGCTTTCCAGTGACCGCCTTGTGCTGATGATTGTCACCTTGCTCTTGATACCAGCCTCGCGCATAATCTGGGAATTGGCTACCTCGAACCAATCCGGCCATTTGAGTTGATTTGCGACGAAGAACAAGCAAAGATACATCGCCTGTTCCCTCGCATTCAGAACGCCCACCCGCCTCACACCAAATGCGTTCAACTGCTTGACATAATTCATAAGAATCACCTCTTGAACTTCAGCCGCTTGCAAAGGGCTTCGTCCAATTTGACTTTTTCAAGATGATATTTCGCGATGAACTCGCTCTCCGGCATGGCATGCAGCTCCGTGTGATGCACGCGGCACAGCGGCAGAACTTCGCGTCCAAGCTGGTGGACCTTCGTGCGATCCACGCCCGCGCCGATGCGCGAGCCCTCGCAGTGATGGATATCAGCAGGCTTGCCGCACACGGCGCACTTGCGATGCATCGTACAAGCGTACATGTACTTGCTGACATCCTCGCACTGCTCAATCAGCGGCACTTTTGTCGGGATATCGTTCGCGATAACGAACGACACCAGATAGTCTATAAAAGCCCGCGCAGTCGTAACGGAACAATCTGAGAGGGAAAACAACCGGCGCTCCATCGACTCCATCCGTTTGAGCATGAAGTCCATTTTCATTGTCGCCTTCATCTCTTCCAGTGCATCGCCATCGCGATAGCCGTTGACATACTCGGATATCTCTCCGAGGATTGCATACACCTTCCGGCGTTGCTCTGGCGAGATTCGCCGCCCGTCTGGCAGGATGATCTCAACACGCTTATATTGGCGTAGCAGAGCGCGGTCGAGGTCGGGCAGGCCAGCCGTGATGACTGCCGTCCCGTCCTCTCTCACGTCCTGTATCTCGCCGAGGACATGCTCCTGAATCATTTGCCGCCGCCCATCTGTTCAGCAATCCACGCTTCGAGGTTCGCTGCCAGCTTACTGAGTTCGCCGGTCGAGAGGTCGCGACTGTTCGTTTTACCGAACTTCACGCCGCAGAGCGCAGAGACTTCCTCGCCCGACGCGCCGACGCGCTGCATCTCTTTCGAGAGTGCGTGCATAGCTTTGCTTCTAAGGTCATCATTTGCCGAACCCTTAGAAGGATATGCGTTGCGCGTTGAACGCGCTCTTGCGGCGTTCTGCGAAGTCTCAGCAGCATATCCGCGCCGAGCATACTTGCTATCGCTCGCGCCGTTACCGATGAGACCGCGATAAACGTCAGCCGCGAGGCCAATCATTTTTGCCGCCGTGCCGAGCGCGTCCGTCGTTGCCATCTTGAACGCCTCGTCGTTGCCATGAATACCATTCTTGTCCTTCTTGACGAGATAGTCGCCGCCCCATCCCGGAATTGGTGCGCTCCACTCGTCGCCGTGCTTGATGTAGAGGTTGACGAGGACGAACACCATCGTCTCGCCGGTGCTGACTGACTGTGTCTTCGTGTCAGCAATCTCGAACCGCCAGCCGCAGCCGCAAGGCCCGAGCGCCGCCGTAAGCGCCTCGTAGCGCCACTGCGGATTGATGTCGCTCTTGCCTTTAAGTGCGCCGTACATGATAGGTTTCAGTGCATCATTAGGTGGTGTCTGCAACTGCTCGTACAAATCCATGTTTGCCATAACAATCACCTCACATGTTACTTGATCTGGATGTTCTGCTTCTCGACAATGGTCACGCCGTCGATGACGGCACCACCCTTGAGCGCCTTCTTGAGCCCAACTTTATCAATCTTCGGTGCCTGCTCCACAAGGAACTCGTCTGGCACGGACGCCCCTTCGGCGACTTCCACCGCCTCGCTCTTTCTGTAGCTGATTGCCACCTTCGGCGTGCTGAACTTGCGTCCTGCGAGGTAGTCGCCGAGATACTTCGTGAGGCCGTTCGCCTTGTTCTCGCGAACCTTGCGGCGCTGTGCCAGTGCCTTTTCTTCGGCCTTGATTGCCTCAGCCTCGGCCTTGGATTCTTTGATGCCCATTGCAATGCCCTCGATCGCTTCGTCGCGGTACTCTTCGAGATACGCTTTCAGTTCTGCGTCGATGACGTTGCCGTCCTCGTCCATGCACGTCTCGATTGCTTTGTCGTAGTCAAACAGATTACTCATGATGATTTTCTCCTTCTCAATCAGAACAAAAGTTTCTCGTAATTCGCGAGCCGGAAGTTGGACTTTACAGCCCTGCGTGTGTTATCATATTCAACAGAGATGGTTATGCGCTTCGGAGCTTCTTGCTTGGTCGGCTGACGCCTCGTGCCGCGCATCCATTTCCCTTCTTCTGCCGTACTCATGTCGTTGCAAACGCAATCCTCATGAGTACAGCGGAAGCAATCTAGCGGGGATTTAGCCCCGCAGGACAACACCCTCATACAATCATCTCCTTACGCCGTCCGGGCATCCCGGGCGGCTTTTGCTTTTACCTCGTCAACCATTGCGAGCTTCTTCCGCATGTTTTCGGGGTTAAATCCACTGAGCATGAACTTGAATCCGCCTTCATACGGGATGATTTCCCCCGTCTGGTTGTCGACTTTGAAACTCCATGTGTCGACGAACCCAAACATATCGATGAACATGAGTTCGTGATAAGTCACATCATTGAACTCCTGAACATCATCCCCGGCGTATTGCAGATCGTCGGGAAAGTAATTTTTAAACGCCCCATTTTTCCTAGCGAACTCAACAACGTCAACTTCTTTCATTTTCGCTCCTCCTCTCTCACGGTCTAGGGGCAATGGCGCCGATCATGACGCCGAAGAACTGAATGAGAAGGGTGACCGTGCCGATGCCCATGAACGCCATGAGGACGGCCTCGCCGAACTTCTCGAACTTCTCTTTGAGTTTCTTCGTAGAGCGTCCAGCTTTGATACAGCGGCCATCCTCGTCATACTTTGCAATCATCATTCATGCACCATACCTTTCCTCGAAATATCTGCGGCTGATTCTGCCGCGGATGAACAAGAACCCCTTCTTCTCAAGTTCCCGGTTAAGCTCTGCAATGATCTGGTACGCTTTCGACCGCGAGCAGTTGAAGAGCTTCATGACATCCGCGACGTACAAGAACGTTGGCTCACTTCTCGCCATCTCGCTCACCACCTCCCCTTTTAAACCATCACGCGCGTCAGGCCCTTCTCGACGGCCCACCGCGCGAGCTCGTCCTCGGCCTCCTGTTTATTCGCAAACCAAGGCAGGACGTGCGCCTGGTGCCATCTCTCACCCGGCTTGCGGCGCATCACGATGAACACGTAGTCTCCTAACCCCGACCGGACGGCGTATTGCCAGCCGCGCTTGCTGCTGTATACCTTCATACTCTCTCACCTCAATTCAGCACCTTTACCATTCTTTTCATTCTATGCTTGATCATGCTGGCGACGTGACGGAGCACTTCTCCCGGCTCATCGCCCATAAGCTCGGCCTCGCGAATGATGGCTTCTGCCACCATG
Organism: Mitsuokella jalaludinii; assembly: GCF_928722185.1. Taxonomy (NCBI): domain Bacteria; kingdom Bacillati; phylum Bacillota; class Negativicutes; order Selenomonadales; family Selenomonadaceae; genus Mitsuokella; species Mitsuokella jalaludinii. The sequence goes on along the minus strand of NZ_CAKMXA010000001.1, from coordinate 131,600 downwards.
GCGAAGACTGCGCTAGGCGATGCGTTCGTGTCGACAATGAAGTGCTTCGCATAGCGCTCACCGTGCTCTACTGAAGCTGCCGCAACGAAGTACTCGTGGTACTTCTTGCCCGCCAACGTCTTGAGAATTGCAGCCGCTTCATGGACGGATTTCTCGGTGTCTTCGTATCTTTTCATGATAATCACCTCATACCATCCAGACATTTCTCGCCCGCATGATTTTTCGTGCTCTTGCAATCATGCGCAGGCGACCAGCGATAAACGCAGTACCCGTATCCCATTCCACCCAGTCGAAGAATCTGTCGATTGCAGGACCGTTCTCTTTCCAGAAGGTGCCGTTATATCTCCTCCATGCTTTCATCAATGCTCACCTCTACATATAGTGCTTTGTTTGATTTATAAAACAAGATATAGTATAATGAAATCATCTTGTGTAGAAAGAAGGTGATTTCATGCCGAAGTCCAATGCCAGCAAAGTGACCTCTGCTCGTGCCGCAAGCGCAGCCTCGAAAACCTTGCGCAGTGGCCGTAGCAGTAAGGCCGCGAAGACGGCGGCCGCCAGTGCCCTTTCCCAGCGTCCTTCTCGCAAGGGCCGCAAGTAGTTCTTACACATCAACCCTCTAAATAGGATGTTCGCAGCATCCTATTTTTTTGTTGCGAAAAAGATGCGGCTGACGTCGTCCATCGTCAAGGGGATGTACTCCATCATCTTGTGGATCTGCGAGATGGTGAAGTCTCCGTCCTTCATGTGAAGATAAAACGTAGAGCGAACCATGCCGAGAGCTCGGCTCACGTCTTCCTGCGTCCGGTTGTGGTACTTCATGCAGGCCCGGAGCATCTGCATATCGGTCTTCATGCCACTCACCTCAGTTCAGCGCCTTGCGCAGGAATTTATTGACGAAGTAAATCTGCCCCTTACCGGTGACCTTTGGCGTCTTGCTGACTGTCGTGTGGCCGTCTGCGTGAGTGACAACCGTTTCTTTCACGCGGAACAGCTTCATTTCCATGGCTTTCTGCGTCGGCATATTCCAGTCAAGTCCCTTGCGCTTAATGAGATATCCTTTCTCGCGCAGCCATGCGAAGAGGCGTTTCTGCCCGATATCATGCCCGTTCTGCTTGATGAGCTTCGCGAGGTCGCCGATGAGGATATCCGTTTTGCTGACGCTCACTGCATCCGCAAAGATTTCCTTCGGGCGCATCTCCTCGATGCGCTTGTCCTTCTCGGCAAGCAGCTTCTGCGCGGCGAGAAGCCCCTGTGCCATCTGCTCAGCCGGAGACTGCGGGACGTGGTAGCCGCCCGTCTTGCGGATTGCCGGGATGACCTCGTGCGTGATCCAGCGCTTGAACGCCTTCGCCTCTGGCTTGCGGCTGCCGAGCACCAACGAATAGAGGCCCGGCTCGTTGACACCGTTGACCGGCTTGCCATTGCTGGCACCCTCGATTGAAACGAGGGTGCGCTCATCGTCATCAAGTCTGTTGAGCGCGTCACTAGGATTGCCAATATCAAGAGCGTGACAAACATCTGCCGCCACAAACCACGGTTCTCCATCGATGACGGTCGTGCGTACCCGACCGAACTCAGGATTTTCGAAAATCTTCACATCGTTCATGAATGTTCCTCCTCTTTACATTTCACTTGTATTTCCGTCATTTTTCTTTAAAAAATTGAGGTTGATGCTAAGCAGCTTGGCAAGTTTCGACATGAGCTTCAAGCTGGGATTGTAACGCCCGCGTTCTACATCGGCATAGTATGCACGAGATACGCCAACACTTTTGGCAACCTCAGTCTGGGTCAAGCGCTTGCTCTTCCTAGCGTCGCGAAGAGTTTCCGCGATTTTATCCATTATGTCGCCTCCCTTCGTTAAAGTTTCAGCAAACTTCTACTGGTATTTCCGTCTGCTCTTATAATATACAGTATTTCCGTCACCATGTCAACAGTATTTCCGTCATTTTTGTATAGTTTTTCCGTCAAGATACTATTATAATGTAAGTATCGACGGAATTACCATACAATAGTAAGGAGGGATACTGATGACTAGTATTGGAATGAAGATTCGCAATGCAAGGAAAGATGCGGGACTGACACAAGCGGAGCTTGCAAAGAAAACCAGCCTGTCACGGTCTTACATAGGAGACATTGAAAAAGACCGCTACAATCCAAGCGTCGCGACGCTACGGGCTATAGCAGATGCTACTGGCGTACCTGTCGAGTCCATCTTAGGGAACGCCGTTCAGCCGCCCGCGCATCCTGTCGTGCAAGGCGACCCGGTCAGCGAGCTCTTCGACAATCCGGAGATCCGCAGCCTTGCCCGCCGCAACTTCAAGGGCTTAAGCCCCGAAGAAGCAAAGGCAAAGCAGAAGGATGTCATGCGTGTAGTGAGGGCCCTTTTCGATGATGAAGACTAAACGTAAACGAAACCTACCCGCCAAGCCAGACTGGTACTTTGTTGATGCGCGCGTCGAAGACTTCTGGGCCGCCGTGGACTTCGAGCCGCCACTCAACCTGCTGGACATCTTCCGCGCAGGCGGTTGCACCGTCAAGACCTACCAAGAACTTTCGCAAAAATTAGATATTTCCGTGGACGAAGTCGCGGCGCGCTTCGGATCAGATGATGGCTGCCTCTTCTACGACGCGCGTCATGACCGCTATCGCCTTGCTTATGATTGCAGTACACGTCCACGCACGCGCTGGACGCTCGCGCACGAGCTCGGCCACATCGTTCTCAGACACCTCGAGGACTTCCCGGAGACCAGCATCACAAGGACGCAGTCGCCCGTGCTCCTGGACATCCTCGACAAAGAGGCCGACAAATTCGCCGGTGATATCCTCGCCCCCGCTCCCCTGCTGATTGGACTGGCCGAGAGCTCACACCTGCACACGAAAGAATTCTACTATGCCCTTTCGCGCGACCTCTTCGGTCTGAGCATCCAGGCTGCACACTACCGTGCGCGCTTCATCTACCGCTACCGCGACAAGATCACCAAGCATTGGACAGACGCCAAGCCCGCCGTCTACCAAAAACACATGAACAAATTCCTCGCCCTGTACGGCGGCCTCGGCCCCGATACCCTCGCCGGACGCTACTGGATGGAGAAGTATATCAAAGAGTATCAGCGCTACGAAGAGCCAGAGCGATGCCCAGCCGCATCAGGGGAATGAAAAAAGGAGATAGCCATCGTCATGACTCATTCATCAAAAATTATCCTCATCCTTTCTGTCGCTCTTGTCGCGCTTAGCTTCATGCTATACCGACAACAGGAACAGATTGATACCATGCAGGCAAGAATCTTGCAGCTACAAGATTCTACGACCCACATGCAGGACAAGCTGGAAGAGTTGCAAGATCAAATTGACGAGCTGGATGATGAGTTTCATCCAGATTCAGCAGTCCAGAAATTTCTAAACAACATGAACTGAGACTTGCCCATAGATGCGCTGAAAAACTGGGAGTGGATGAATATGTATAAACAGGTTCTAGCCAGCATACTGCTTTGCGTCAGCATCATATTCGCCACACCTGTCACACTGGCAGATGATACGAATCTAGGCAGTAGTACTCCTTCTCTTTCAGGCAACATAGTTCAAGAGAATATATCCGAAAACAACACTACTATCCATGGCGAAAATAATGATTCATCGGGCAATACTTTCGTTCCAGGGCATGGTAACGTCAGTATGGGAAACACCTATATAGGTGGCAGCAACAACACATCACACGGAAATACCTACATACAGGGAGATAACAATGTAAGCATTGGTAATACTCATATAGCCGGCTCCAATAACGTAGCCGAGGGAAACACCTATGTGGGTGGTAGTAACAACACGCATATCGGTGAAACCACGGTCGGAGCGGATAACAAGTATTCATCCAACAGGACCTATCATGGTGCCTCGAATCGGTCTTACAATTCAAGCCAACCATCTTTATCTGACATAATCGTCAAGATCATCTGTGCTCTTTTCCTCTTGATGATGCTTGCCCCCATCGTAATAAATGTCGGTTCATTTATAATCGACGCCATGCGAGCACTGGCCAGGTATGCCATCGATAAATATGAGGGGTACCGAGAAAGAAAAAAGTATACTCCTCTTGAAGGTGAGCCGAGCAAAAAGGAAACTGCGCCTCCACCTGCCGAGCCACCAGCTCCGCCTGCTGAGCCAGCACCGCCCCAACCTGTTCCACCTTCATCGTCTCCGCCCCCAAAGTTCCACGAAGGGATATTTGTTTCCGTAGAATTCCGAAAGGGCGGCAAAGCATACGACTACTTCCTGGGAAGGCACACGAACGTGAACATAGGAGATAAGGTAGAGGTGTACGTACATGACCGAAGATCTCATCGCTTGAAAAAGAAAAAAGCGCGTGTAGTCTATATAAGCGAGCCGGGAGAAATATCGCCCTACGCACGTTCGGAAATCAGTAGAAAACTTTGATGCAATCTGTTGTGGAAGAAGTCCATACCATAACCATAGTCTAGAAGGGAGCTGTATCAGCATGAAAAAAGTATATCTTACCCTGTGTCTGCTTGTACTGATGGTTCTTTCTGTTGGTTGTACACCCGCTTTTGCAGCGAGCTGGTATTATGTTGGGAATAGTAACAATGGAACAGAATCCGTCTACATCGATAATTCATCTGTCATAAAAAATAATCGCAAGGCTATCGTTTGGGTTAAATGGATTACTTCAGAAAACAAGAAGTCCTTGCAAAGAGTGTATTATACGCGCAGACCAAAAACATTCACCATATTATCTTTTACAACTTATGATGCCGATGGGAATGTAATAGATAATGTAGATATTCCTTCTTACGCACAAAGAAGTAGGGCCATTCGCCCCGGTACCATGGGTGAATCAATCTGGTATTGTATCTGGCCATACTGACAATAAAAAAAAAGAGCAGGGCGCCTTCTCATGACTCCTGCTCTTTCTGCCGCATCAGCCGTGGCCGCTCCTGCTCTTCATCTGCGCGATGGATGCGCGCATGGCGTGAGCAGGTACACCGTTTTGGATAACTGTATGCTTTTATTATACCACATCGTGAACGCCCACGGAATGGGGAAAGGACGTGACTTCTATGCCCGCCTACAAGAATGGCGCAGGCCGCTGGTACTGCGCCTTCTACTATAAAGACTGGACCGGCAAACGCCGGAAGAAGAAAAAAGAGAGCTTCGCCACGAAGCGTGAGGCGCTTGAGTGGGAGCGGGAATTTTTGGATAAGTACGCTGGCACGCCAGAGATAACATTCACCGTGCTTGCCAATGCATACCTCGAGAGCGCCAAGCTGCGCCTCAAGCCGCAGACGTACTACACGAAGCGCAATATCACCCGCAACCATCTTCTCCCCTTCTTCGGCGACATGATCATCGGCACTATCGACCGCCGCGTCATCAACCGCTGGCGCGAGGAGCTGCTGCGTGCCGGTTACAAGACGACCTACCTGCGCACGATCCACGCGCAGCTCTCGAGCATCCTCAACTACGCGATGGAATACTACGGCCTGCCCAGCAACCCGTCCGAAGATGTCGGCGGTTTCTCGAAGCACACCATCGAGAAGATGGATTTCTGGACACTCGAGGAATTTCAGCGCTTCGCCATGTCCGCCCTGCAGCTTCCCCATCACATCATGGCCTTCTACTTGCTTTTCTGGACAGGCATGCGCGTCGGCGAGATGCTGGCGCTCACCTGGGATGACGTCGACTTTAAGACCAATTCTATCTCGATCACCAAGACTCTGTACCGCCTGCAGAAAACATCCTACGTCAGTACGACGAAGACCATCTCCGGCGACCGCACCATCATCATGCCGCGCTTCATCGCCGAGATGCTGCAGGACTACCGGCACCTGTCCGCCTATACGAGCGAAGAGCACATCATCCCCATCACCCGCGCCGCTCTACTCAAGAAGCTCCATGAAGGCGCAAGAAAGGCTGGCGTGAAAGAGATCCGCATCCATGATCTGCGTCACTCTCACGCCAGCCTTCTCATCAAAGCCCATTGCACGCCAGTCGAAGTAGCCGACCGGCTTGGCCACAAGGACCCATCCATCACCCTCAAGATCTACAGCCACATGTATGCAGCCCAGAGGACGAAGATTGCCGATATGCTCGATGATATGCGGAAGTAGTACGGTTTTAGTACGCTTCCGCCATCACCATCGTCACAAAGCCTTATTCTACAGGGCCTTTGTCCAAATCATCATGTACCTCGCTGAAGTAGATGACTGTCACCGTATCCTCCATGAGGATGCGGCGCTTGTAGATGCGCTCGAAGTCGGCGATGAGCTCTTCGCGCGAATTGATCTCGGGGTTCTGGTGGCCGAGGTCGGCGCTCGTCAGCGTGCCCATCGTCTTGACGCGGACCTTGTCGAGGTAGGCCGTGTAGATACGGTGCTTCGGCTCGCCCTTCTTGCCCGAGGTGATCCAGACAATGGAGCCCTCCGGATAGAGCTTGCTGACATCGCCGAGGCGCACGGTGCAGTTCTTCGTGCGCTCCATGATCATCTTCTTGTGCTTGGCCGCCTGGAAATTCAACGCCATCATGATAAAGCATCTCCTATCTGAAATTCTCATCTATAATACATTATACACATCATATGCATTTACCTTGCTTTCTATATTCTCCCCTCTGCCCCGATAATCCTGCTGCTATTTGCGAAAAAACAGAAAGCACACACTCCTCCGCGCCGCTGCAGTCCACGATTCACGGACATTCCCGCGAATTTTCATGCGCCAGCGTGGAAAATGTGCTAGAATAGAGCCATCTTTACCAAATGATTGGAGGTTTCACCATGAAAAAAACAGTTCACATCCTCACGCTCGTCTGCGCGCTCTTCCTGATGAGCTGCAGCGCAGCCTTTGCCGCACCGCAGCAGGAAACGCCGCGCCCGACGCTCTCGGTCGACGGCCAGGGCACGGGCACGGCGGCGCCGGACATGGCGACCGTCACGATTGGCGTGACGACGCAGGGCAAGGATGCAGCCAAGGCGCAGAACGACAATGCCTGGGTGTCGAACCAGATCCAGGCCGCCGTCCGCGGCCTCGGCATCGCAGAGAAGGACATCCAGACGCGCAACTACTCCTTCTACCCGAACTACAGCACGGACAAAGACCGCCGCAATGAAGTCACGGGCTACACGGTCAACAACTCCGTCATTGTCGTCGTGCGCGACATCAAGCTGACGGGCAAGGTCATCGACGCTGCCCTGAATAACGGTGCCAACGAGATCAACTCGCTCGACTTCTCAGCAAGCGACACGAAGGCTGTCCGCAAGGTCGCCCTGCTGAACGCCGTCCAGGATGCGCGCGACAAAGCGGACATCATCGCCAAGGGCCTCGGCAAGCGCATCGTCGGCATCCAGAATGTCAGCGAGAGCACGGGCTACATCGAGACGCGCCGCTTCGGGGCCAACATGCTCATGGCCGATGCGAAGAGCGCCGCCACCCCGATCGCACCGGGCAGCCTTTCTCTGACGGCCAACGTCCACGTCGATTTCATCCTCGGCGACTGACAGCGGCCCGCGCGGCATGAAGACTCATGAAGACTAAGGATCAAAAGGAGTTTTTTTCGTTTGAACGAGCAAGAATCCACGGCAGCAGCTCCCGTAAAGAAGCGGAAGCCTCGCCTGCCTGCCATCGAATACATCCGCGGCATCGCCATGATGGGGGTCATCGCCATCCATGTCGGTTCACAGTACCTCATGAACCAGACGGCCAACATCCACCTGATCGCCCTGCTGGAAGTGGCCTCGCGCTTCAGCGTGCCCATTTTCTTCTTCATCTCGGCCTTCGGGCTCTTCTACAACCTCAACATCGATGAACCGCTCGATTACAGGGCCTTCATGAAGAAGCGCTTCCGCACGGTCCTCGTGCCGTACCTCGTCTGGTCCGCCTTCTACCTCCTGCACGATGGCCTCTTCTACGGCGTCGGCTTCCCCGACCCGCTGCACCTCCTGAGCATCCTGTTCTTCGGCACGGCGAAATACCAGCTCTACTTCCTCGTGATTCTGATCTGGTTCTACCTGCTCATGCCGCTCTGGATTGCCATCGTGCGGCGCGCAGGCAAGGTCAGCCTGATCCTGCTCTTCGCCGCGCAGCTGGGCTTTGACTACTGGTCGAGCTTCTCTGTCGCGTTCAACACATTCGTCTACGCGCTGCCCGACCATTCCTTTCTCAAGCCGTTCCTCATGTACCGCCTGAACTACTGGGTCGTGCACTACGTCTTCATCTTCGTGCTCGGCGGCTATCTCGCGGTGCACATCAAAGGATTCCAACGCTTCATGCAGGATAACAGGCGCGCCATCACGGTGTTCTTCTGGGCATCGCTCATCTGGCTCCTGGCCTACTACTACCAGCTGATCGTCGAGACGGGCTACACGCCGCTCGAGGCCATCAACACGGCCCATCAGCTGAGCCCGGCGGGCCTCTTCTACACACTGGCCAGTTCGGTCTTCTTCTTCACGATCTTCACGTACCAGAAGTACCCCTCCTGGCTCAATCCTGTCCTGCACCAGCTCGGACGCCACTCCTACTTCGCCTACCTCGTCCACCCGCTCTTCATCACCTACGCAGCCACGCTGCTCCAGAAGAGCGGCCACCTCATGACGGCCCCTGTCGCGATCCTCTTCTACTTCGCGATCCTCGGGCTCTCCATTGCGGCAGCGGCCATCTGCCGCAAGCTCGGCGAGCGCCTGCCCATCCTCAACGAATGGACCATCGGCGTCTACCCGCGCAAGAAATGACAAGCAAGCAAAAAATCCTGTCCACACCGCAAGCCGCGATGTGGGCAGGATTTTTCTATCTGGATACTGCTTCAGGCGCGGACCTTCTTGAAGAACTGGCTGTCCGCCGTGTCGGTCAAGCGCAGGTCGTAGCCGAGTGCGACCATCTCGCGCATCTTGATGAGCATGAGGTTGATGTTGCAGCGCAGTCGCTTCGAGATGGTCTCCATATCCTCGCCCGCGCGCACGAGACGGTATACCTCGTCGTTGTCGAGCAGGAGATGCGAGGCAAAGGCATTCGCCTCGTACTCCGTGCGGCTGCTCATGCGGAAGAGCTCGAATTCCTGCAGGCCCGTCTTCGCGAGCTCACGGTGCAGCTGGTCATGGCCGATCTCATGCGCGAGCACCATCGGCAGCCAGTCCTCGTCAAGGCGGCTGTTGAGGAAGATGAAACGGTGGTGCCAGCGGTTGAAGTACATGCCGAGCAGGTCCTTGTAATCATCGGCGAATTCGACATGGATGCCGAGCTCCTGCGCGAGCGCCATCATCGCGTGGCTGGCACTCGGCTGGATGCGCCGCACGGCCTCATAGAGCTGTATCGAATCCATCCCATCACTTCCTGTACTTCTTCGGCGTGTATTTCTGGTTGTCTTCCTTGGCCAGCCAGTAGGCCTTCTCGAGCGAGCGCATGACGGCCTCGCGGTCCTGGTCAGAGAGCTCGCCGCCCGCGAACATGCCCGCCAGCTGGCTCACAAGTTCCTGTGCCTGCGCCATGCCGCGGCTGCCGTACTGCTCGTGCGCCGCATCGAGGAACATCTCCCGGTCCGTATAGAGATATGCGACATCGACCTCGAAGAAGTCCGCGAGGACCTGGTACATCTCCTTCTTCTTTGGGTAGCGCTCCCCCGACTCATAGCCGCTGTACGTCTGGCGCGTGATGCCGCAGGCCGCTGCCACATCCTTCTGCGTGAGCTTGCGCGCCCGGCGCAGCTGCAGCAGTCTATCACAGAATTTCACGATCGTTCCCTCTCTTTTCCATCGTATCATCGTAAATCGTCATCTTCATTTTAACATCGGTCCGTTTTGCGGGCAAGCGCAGCGCTCAGCAAAAGCCTTCTCAGGCAATGTGGCGATGCGCTTCAGACCAGCGGACAGTGACCGGCTCCTGATCGCGCTCCACCGGCCGATGGTCGGCATAGCGGCTGGCCGGACACACCGCGCGCTCCCTGACCGTCAGGTAGACGAGTGTCAGAAGGTTCACGAGCGGCAGGCACTGGCCGATGAGCAGCAGCCTGCTCGCGCGGCAGTCGTTGCAGCGCCAGAGCGTGACGAGCAGCAAGAGGAGCGCAAACGGCGCCGTGAACTCCAGGGAGTCCAGCACGCCAATCTGGTGGCCAAAGCAGAACGGGATGCCGCTGCCGAGTATGGCAAAAAGCCCCATGATGAGCCCCGTCGGTTCCATGACGTACGGCGAGACAGTCTCATACTCCCAGGCCGCATAGTAGAGCGGCACCGAAAGGTAGAGCAGGATACTCACCAGGACAAAGGGCAGGCGCCCGATCCTTCTGGATAAGATATGCATGAAGAAGACCCCCTATCGACAGGCAGTGCGCACAAGACGCCCCGCCTTTATCTTTGACAAATGTAAAACTCATGTTTCAATATTAACATATGTAAGCGTTTTTGTCAAAGTCAGAGCGGATATGTCAAAGATAATAGAAAACAGGCCTGCGCAAGCACAGACCTGTCTGTCAGAAGAGACGGGGGCTCAGAGGTTCTCGAGCAGCCGGATCTCGTTCTTCATGATGTAGTTCTTCTTGTCCGGCATCCTGCCGTTGACGAGATACTCAAAGGCGATGTTGATGGCCATGCGCCCCTGGCGCGTCGGATGCTGGTAGAGGATAGCCTTGACGATGCCCTTGCGCATCATCTCGACCGTCGAGGGCACACTATCGAAGGCAATCGTCAGGGGACGCTCCTGCTCCGGCAGCTGCATGATGGCGCGGCAGGCGCCGTAGACGCCGCCCGCGAGCAGGAACATTGCCGAGATCTCTCGGTGGTCGTCGAGCAGGTGCTTCGTCCGCTCGTACGAGCAGATCTCATCATCGCCGTTCTCGATGATGTCCACGATCGAGAAGCCCGGGGTCTTTTCCATGCGGTGCTGGAAGCCCTCCAGCCTCTCGCAGTGACCGAGGACCTGGCGGCTGCCCATGACGATGCCGACTTTCGCCTTGCCGCCAAGCAGAGCGTCTAGCAAGGCGCAGGCTGTCTCGCCGCCGTTGAAGTAATCGCTGCCGACGTAGCAGTGGCGCTTGGAACTCTTGATGTCGTTGACGATCGTCACGACGAAGATGCCCGCATCGACGAGTTCATCGATGGCCTTGGCGATGCGCACATCGTCGATGGGGCTGATGATCAGCGCATTGACCTTTCCCTTCATCTGCTCCATAAGGTGCAGCTGCTTGTCGACATCGTAGCCCTTCATCGGGTAATAGCGGACGGTCAGGCCGTAGATGGCATACGAAGATGCCGCGCGGTCCATGCCATGAATGACATCGTTGAAGAAGGCATTGCCCTCCGACGGCAGCAGAACGCCGATGACGGGGTGATTCTTGCGCGCCGCCAGCGCCTTGCCCGCAGGATTCGGCTCGTAGCCGAGCTGCTCCGCCATCTTCTTGATCATCGCCGCCGTCTCCGCATTGACTCTGCCGCGGCCATTCAAGGCGCGGTCTACCGTCCCGCGCGAGACACCGCAGAGTTCTGCTATCTTTTTCATGGTAACCATGTTTTTTCCTCCAATAATTCACTTCCTCTATTGTAGCAGATTTACACATGGATGGCGATGGTACCAGACAAAAAGAAAAGCCGCATCGCCATGCGATGCAGCTTCCCGGGGTTCATTCAACCATTCTGTACCGTTCTGTAGAGGATCAGAGCGTGAGATTCTCGCCCTTTAGGCCGATGAAGGCGCCGTCCTTATCGAGGCCACTCTCTTCGTGAGCGATCAGCCACTTGTTGACCGCGAACAGCAGGCGGTCCTCCCCCTCTTTGGCAATGGGGTTCTTGAGTGCCTCATTCGTGCCGCGCGGCAGGGCGACACCGCAGCGGAACTCCTGGCCATCGATGCCGCACGGAGCGAAGTGGAGCGTCGTCGCGTAGAGCTCGACAGCTGTGCCAGCCGGCACAAAGAAACACTCGACCTTGCTCGTCTCATACGTCAGCGTCTCCGGGTCAATATCCTGCTGGCGGCCGACCATCAGCACGAGATCCGTCGCCGCGATGTCGATCTCCGACGAGCGATGATACTCGAGCGCATTGAGGGCCTCGTTGTGGCCGCTGCAGTGACCAAGTTCCGTCGGCATCTCGCCGTACGTCTTTTCCGTCAGCTCCTTGAAGAGCGGCAGCGCCTCGAACGATGCGACAGATGGCTCGTAGACCGCCCCCTCTGCCGGGATCTCAATCTTCTTCAGTGCCTCGCAGAACTCCTCCGTCTCAAGCGGCAGGACGCGTCCATACGGGCGGAATGCTTCTTCCGTTACAGATTTCATCGTATCTCTCTCCTTTGAATGTATCTACTAGACCGTATCGTCACATCATTCATTTTATAGAATGATGCAGCGTCGAAAAAGGACATCTGTCCCAATCCCATCAGCCAATCAGCAGCCGATGTCGCGCAGCTTCTTGCCGGACATGAGGTTCTTCTCAATCTGCTCGAGCGTGACGTTCTTCGTCTCCGGGACAAAGGCCATCGTCAGCACGATGAAGAAGCCGTTGAGGAAGGCGTAGAGCCAGAAGGTATGTGCCGAGCCGAGCGTATCGACGAGCGAGAGGAACGTCGCACCGACGATAGCGCAGGTGATCCAGTTCGTCATCGTCGAGCAGGCAATGCCGAACTCGCGGCTCTTGAGCGGCTGGATTTCCGAGCAGAGGACCCAGACAATCGGGCCTGCGCTCATGCCGAAACCTGCAATGCTGACCATCGTCATGACGGCAGCGAAGTACGATACCCAAGCCGGTGCCGTGCCGGATTCCAGCATGGACATGCAGACACCGACAGCAGCCATCGAGAGTGCCATGACACCAAAGCCAATCTTCAACGCCGGCTTGCGGCCGGATTTATCGACCATGCCGATGGCGATGAACGTGGAGAGCGTGAAGACGATACCGTTGAGGACCGTGCCGATCATCTGGTCTTCCGTGCTCGAGAAGCCCGCAAGGCTCAGGATCTTCGGCGAATAGTACATGATGACATTGAAGCCTGTGAACTGCTGCATGGCCTGCAGGAGTACGCCGAGGAAGACGGCGCGGCGGACGTTCTTGTTGGTCTTGAAGAGATGCCAACCAGCCTGCTTGACCTTGAGGGCATCCTTGATGTCAGCGAGTTCTTCTTCGGCAATCTTGGCACTGGCGTGCAGGGAATTGAGTACTTTCGAAGCTTCTGCGAAGCGGCCTTTCGTCGCGAGCCAGCGCGGGCTGTCCGGCAGGCGCGAGACCGTCAGGATGAGGATGATGGCCGGAATGGCGATGACCGTCAGCATCATGCGCCAGTCGCCCGTGTAGCTGAAGGCCGTATCCGAGAGGAAGGCGGCCAGGATGCCGACCGTGACCATGAGCTGATAGCCCGAGATGACCTTGCCGCGCGCATCCTTATCCGACATCTCCGCGAGGTACAGCGGTGCCGTGTAGGAGGCGATGCCGACCGAGAGGCCGAGGATCAGACGGAAGCCGATGAGCATCGAGGCATTTGCCGCCATGCCAGAGCCGATGCAGCCGACGATGAACAGAGAAGCGCCGATGATCAGGCTCTTCTTGCGGCCGATGCCGCGGGCAAGGAACGAAGCAATGATTGCACCTGTCGCAGCGCCGACCATCATCGAGCTGACGACCCATTCCTGTTCCTGGCTCGAGAGCCCCCATTCCTGGCTGATGAACGGCAGTGCGCCCGAGATGACGCCTTGGTCAAGGCCGAAGAGCAGGCCGGCCATGCCAGCCGCGAAGTAAATGCATTTGCGAACCCATGATGCGCGCTTCTGTGCATCAGTTTCCATCTTGTTATCCATGATTCCCTCCGTCATTCTATACACTCCTTTATCCTATACACCATCTATCTCATAGAGCAGCCAAATCCTCGTAGCAATCCTTGAGCTTCTGATAGAGCTTCTGATAGAGCGCGTGACCCGTCTCGTAGTAGGCATGCGCTGCGGCATCGGGCTGGCACCAGGTGTCCTGCTCGATGAACTCTTTGCAGGCTGTCTGCACATCGGGGAAGATGCCTGCGCCTACGCCTGCGAGGATGGCAACGCCGAGGGCTGGGCCTTCCTGCGCCTTGATCGTCTTGACTTCGCAGCCGTACATATCCGCGAGCATCTGGCGCCAGACGCGGCTCTTGCCGCCGCCGCCGCAGGCCATCATCTCCTTGACATTGACCTTCATCTCGCGCAGGATGTCGAAGCAGTCGAGCAGCGAGTAACTGACGCCTTCCATGACGGCGCGCAGCATGTCGGCCTTCGTGTGGATGGCCGAGAGGCCGAAGAAGACGCCGCGGCAGTTCGGGTTGAGGTGCGGCGTGCGCTCGCCCATCAGGTACGGCAGGTAGATCAGGCGGCGGCTGCCGATTGGCACCTTCTCGACATCCTGGTTGATGAGGTCGTAGGAGTCGCAGCCGAGGCGCACGGCCTTGTCTTTGTAACCTTCCGCGAGGTTGTCGCGAAACCAGCGCAACGAGAGGCCCGCCGCCTGCGTGACGCCCATGACGTGCCAGCAGCCCGGCACGGCGCAGCAGAAGGTGTGCACACGGCCCTGCGGGTCGATGCGCGGCTCGCTCGTATGCGCGAAGACGACGCCGCTCGTGCCGATTGTCGTGAAGGCCCGCCCGTCAAAGACGATGCCCGTGCCGACAGCTGCCGCTGCGTTGTCACCGGCACCGCCGACAACGACAGTATCTACTGACAAGCCCGTCTTTTCCGAAAATTCTTTGCTGATCGTACCCGTAACCTCCGGGGACTCATAGACTTTCGGCAGCAGCGCCTTGTCGATCTCGAGCTTCTCGAGCACTTCATCCGACCAGCAGCGATGTGGGATATCGAGGAGCTGCATGCCGCTCGCGTCGGAGACCTCCGTCGCGTACTCGCCCGTCATGCGGAAGCGGATGTAATCCTTCGGCAAGAGGATGTGACGGCAGCGGCGGTAGTTCTCCGCCTCGTGGTTGCGGACCCAGAGAATCTTCGAGGCCGTGAAACCCGTCAACGCCGGATTCGCCGTGATCTCGATGAGGCGCTTGCGGCCGACGCGCTCCGTGATTTCCTCGCATTCCTTGCCCGTGCGCTGGTCGCACCATATGATGGACGGGCGGATGACCTCGTTCTTCTCGTCGAGCATGACGAGGCCATGCATCTGCCCCGAGAGGCCGATGCCCTTGATGTCCTCCGGCGCAACACCTGAGTCCTTGACGACCTTGCGGATCGTCACCAACACCGCATTGTACCAGTCGAGCGGCTCCTGCTCTGCCCAGCCATTCTGTGGCTGGTAGAGTGGATATTCCTGAGAAGCCGACGTGACGACATGACACCGTTCATCAAATAAGACCGTCTTCGTCGCCGAAGTGCCGATGTCAATACCGATCAGATAACGCATGATTCCTTCCTCCTTGGTGCCCGCCTTTGTTTTGCGTGCACATGAACGCTTTTCACGTACTCAATATAGCACAATAAAAACCACTCGTCAATACGATAATTCAATTTTTATTTCATCGCAATGTGTGTAATTTCCTCGCATATCCATTCGTTATACCTCTCAAATTCATGATTTCACCGCTCTATATTGGCGCTTATATGGAAGAAAAACGCATTTCAGCTGCAAACCTGGCAAAAATAAAATAAAAATCGAATCAAACAATTGACAAGCCAGAAAAGAGGTGCTATTCTAATAACCGTGATGAGCGTGCACATGCACGCCAATAAAACGACAAGCAACGGCGCGGGGCACTCCCCAGAGCCACCGCAGCCCAATCTGTATCAAAGGAGCGTTTCACCATGAACATGAGCAACATCCCGGATCTCAAATGCGGCATCATCTCGGTCAGCCGCGACTGCTTCATCATCTCCCTCTCGGAGAACCGCCGTCAGGCCATCGTCTCGGCCTACGAGAAGAAATACGGCAACCTCTATGAAGTGAAGAAGACCGTCGAGAACGAGAAGGACATGCTGGCCGCTGTCAAAGAAGCAAAGGACGCCGGCTGCAATGCCCTCGTCGTCTTCCTCGGCAACTTCGGTCCGGAGACGCCGGAGACGCTGATCGCGCGCGAGTTCGACGGCCCGGTCATGTATGTGGCCGCAGCTGAAGAGACGGGCAAGAACCTCATCAACGGCCGCGGCGATGCTTACTGCGGCATGCTCAACTGCTCCTACAACCTCGGCCTGCGCCACCTCAAGGCATTCATCCCCGAGTATCCGGTCGGCACGGCGGAAGAGCTCGCCGATATGATCGCCGAGTTCCAGCCGGTCGCACGCACGCTGCTCGGCCTCAAGGACCTCAAGATCATCACATTCGGCCCGCGCCCGCAGGACTTCTTCGCCTGCAACGCCCCGATCCAGCCGCTCTACGACCTCGGCGTCGAGATTGAGGAGAACTCCGAGCTCGACCTGCTCGTCGCCTACCGCGCCCACGAGAACGATCCGCGCATCAAGGACGTCGTCGCCGACATGACGGCAGAGCTCGGCACGGAGGGCGGCAACCCGTATCCGGATCTCCTGCCGCGCATGGCACAGTATGAATTGACGCTCATGGACTGGATGGAAGAGCACAAGGGCGCGCGCAAGTACGTCGCATTTGCCAACAAGTGCTGGCCAGCCTTCCCGACGGAGTTCCGCTTCGAGCCGTGCTATGTCAACAGCCGCCTCGTCTCGCGCGGCATCCCCGTCGCCTGCGAAGTCGACATCTACGGTGCCCTCTCCGAGTACATCGGCCTCTGCGTCTCGCAGGATGCCGTCACGCTGCTCGACATCAACAACTCCGTGCCGAAAGATCTCTTCGAGGCAAACATCAAGGGCGCGAAAGACTACACGCTCCAGGATACCTTCATGGGCTTCCACTGCGGCAACACGCCGCTCTGCAAGCTCCGCAAGGGCGGCGTCAAGTACCAGCTGATCCAGAACCGCCTGCTCGAGGACGGCAATACGCCGGACATCACGCGCGGCACGCTCGAAGGCGACATCGCCGACGGCGACATCACCTTCTTCCGCCTGCAGAGCACGGCTGACGGCCAGCTGCGCGCCTACATCGCCGAGGGTGAAGTCCTGCCAGCTGCCACGAATTCCTTCGGCGGCATCGGCATCTTCGCCATCCCGGAGATGGGCCGCTTCTACCGCCACGTCCTCATCGAGAAGCGCTTCCCGCATCACGGCGCCGTCGCCTTCGGCCACTTCGGCAAGACGATCTTCTCCATCCTCAAGTACCTCGGTGTCGGCGATGTCTCCTTCAACCAGCCGAAAGGCATGCTCTACCCGAGCGAGAACCCCTTCGCCTGATCCTCGTTCCTCCTGTTCTCACTCTGACTCTTTCCCAATCAAAAAGCTCCCGGCATCTGACCGGGAGCTTTTTTGTCTGCTACATCAGTCGAGCAGCAAGCTCTTTTCTTTTTCCTACTGTGGCACGCGGATCTTTTAGGCGCTCACCGCCCTTCCTCATCGCGTTCCCGCAGCTTGCAGAGGATGGCGTCATGGCGGTCCCAGAAGCCGGTCTGCTGCATGGCCGCGGCTTGGAGGCGCGGGAAGCGGGCGATAATCTCCCGTATGCTGCGCTCGGCAAGCTCGACGAAGCTCTCGTAGGTCAGCTGCAGGAAATGCCTGCGGCTGTCGATGAGGCTCGCGCCGTGCTGCGTGTCGTAGGGCATGCCGGGTACGAGTTCATCGTAGGGCGGTTCAGCCTCATCTTCATCATGCGGGAAGAACGGGCTCATCGTGACCATGAGCTCCATGCCGTCGACGCTATCGTCGAGGTCATTCCAGTCCTCCAGATCGTCGATATCCGCTTCCTCAGTATCATCGTCTTGCTCAGGGCTGCCCACTGCTTTATCACCCGATGCATCGCCTGTATCCGGCTCATCTTCAGTCAGCCACTCAATCTGGATGTCGTAGCAGACATCGCCGATGCGCACCTGGCCGAAGTACTCGCCGCCCGGAAGGACAGCCTGCCAGTCATTCAGCAGGCGCCAGCGCAGTTCCAGGAAGTCGGCCAGCGTGAAGTGCGACCAAGCCACCTGCATCGCTTCTTTCTCCTCTCCCCTATGCATGCTGCTCATGGATTCTGGTCCACAACGGCTTCAATCAGGATCGTCGTGACCTGCTTCTCCGGATTGACCGCCTTGAGGAACGTCCACGTGCGCTGCGTCTCCTCACGCGGCAGGCGGGCGGCCAGCAGAGTGTCATTCGTCAGGGCGAGGCGGTCGAAGGCCTGATTTGCAAAGAAGAGATTGTTCTCGTCAGCCTTGAGGCCCAGTGCCGTCAACGTGCAGTCAAAGACGACGCGCAGCTTCTCCTGCTCCGCCGCATCGATGGCACCGTGATGCGCGATGACGATGTTCGAGAGGCGCCCGGCCTGGTTCGCATTGAGGATCATGACCGTGCCCGCATCGATCCCGGCAAAGTACGAGATGTAGTTCCCCTGCACGCGCTTCGTCAAGTCGCCCGCGATTGGGTAGGCACTGATCTTGTTGTAGGCCGCAGCGAAGCCGTCCGCATCCAGGCTGTCCTCCAGCTGCACCTTTGTCTCCGTCAATTCATTGAGCCCCGCCGCCTGCGTGACCGAGATCGACGCCACCAGCAGGAGCAGCGCCAGTAAGCATGTACTGATTTTCTTCATGATGATTCCCCTTCACAAATACATGACATTGTATGGATTACCTATAGATTCTACCACACCCGGAGAACAATCTCCATCCTCATGCAAAATTCTCTCCCCGTCATGCAGCTCATACCGAAAGACAGGTTCCAGAAAGAAAGCAGCCGGGTTCATGTGACTCGATGACGCCGACGGCCTGCAGGTACGAGCAGATCGTGGTCGAGCCGACGAACTTCATGCCGCGCTTCTTTAGGTCTTTGGCCAAGGCATCGGATAGCGGCGAGGTAGTCAGGCCGCACTCGTGCACAGTTTTTCCTTCCGTCCACCGCCAGAGATAGCAGTCAAAGCTGCCATACTCCCGCTGGATTTCCCGGAAAACGCGCGCATTCCCTACGGCCGCCTCGATCTTGCGGCGATGGCGGATGATGGCATCATCTTGCATCAGTCGCTCGACATCCATTGCCGTAAATGCACAGACCTTTTCCAGATGGAAGTCTGCGAAAGCGCGTCGGAACCCCTCGCGCTTGTTTAGGACGCATTCCCACGAAAGACCGGCCTGGAAGCATTCTAAGAGCAGCATCTCAAAGAGCTTTCCATCGTCATGCACAGGCCTGCCCCATTCCTCGTCGTGATAGCGGACATAGCGTTCATTCTTTGGATTGGCCCAGAAGCAGCGCTGCCTGCCGTCCGGCCAGGAAAGATGTTCCATATATCTATCCCTCATTTCTCAGCATCTTCATCCAATGCTTCCAACAGGAAGCTCACCGGGCGAAAGCCATCGTTGCACGAAAGCATCGCGGAACGGGGATTCTTCATCCATCCCTCATAGAAATCTTCCGCACCGTGCGCGAGTCCCATGACGAACGGCGACATCGTCTCCCAGGCACTCTCGCAGAGCCCTTCCGGCCGCTGCCAGCCATTCGCGATGAATACCTGCCCTTCCTCCATCGCGCAGGCATCCTCCATCGGATTCTCGTACTTCGCCATGAGATCCTCATAGCAGGCCTTGCGCATCACCGTAATCCGCACCTTTTTCATCGTCACCCTCCCAAAATACGATCACTTGGATCTA
Source organism: Mitsuokella jalaludinii (assembly GCF_928722185.1). Classification (NCBI taxonomy): domain Bacteria; kingdom Bacillati; phylum Bacillota; class Negativicutes; order Selenomonadales; family Selenomonadaceae; genus Mitsuokella; species Mitsuokella jalaludinii. Next base: position 111,974 of record NZ_CAKMXA010000001.1, on the reverse strand, counting down.
TCTCATACCGAAGTCTATCACATCGGGGATAAAAAACCAAGACATCAAACCAGTACAGTGTATCCGATGGATGTGAGAATTTGCATTTAAACTGTAAATCTGATATAATAGAAAAAACATATTGGATTACAAGGCGGAGTCTGTTCACCGACAGGCTCCGTCTATTTCTTTATAAGGGGGCTTTTTATTGTATCGGACAAATTTACAGAAAAATATAGTAAAAATATAAAATCAACCTCACAAAATATATAGGTTATTATATTAAAACACGTTATAATTATCTATAGAAAAAGGTGATTTCCATATGTTTGCTAAAGATGTTCTTCACATCTTGCAGGTTTCTAGGCCGACGCTCACGAAGTATGTCAAGACAGGGATTATCCGTGTCCATGTCATGCCGAACAGCCACTACGACTACAACGAGGAAGATGTCTACAAGTTCCTCAACAAAGACATGCAGCGCAAAACCTACATCTATGCCAGTGTCTCTACGCCAAAGCAGAAGGCTGACCTCAAAAACCAGATCCAGCTGCTCAAGCAGTTCTGCTTTGCAAATGGCTATACCATCAATCAAGGAGGCGATAGCGGATGATGAAACGAGTGGAACACCACCGGCTTAAACCATCATCGCCGTTCTACGCCATGCTGCGCGAATTCTGCCATCGTTCCAAGAACCTCTACAATCATGGAAACTTCCTGATCCGTCAGGCGTTCCTCGAGGATAGCAAATGGCTGCGCTATGGCGAAGTCGACCGCTTGCTGAAGGCTGACGTAAAGTACCCCGACTATCGGGAAATGCCGACTGCACAGACGGCACAGCAGACGCTGCGTATCTTGGACAAGAACTGGGCATCGTTCTTCGCGGCCATCAAGGACTGGAAGGCACATCCAGAGAAGTACAAGGGACGTCCTAAACTGCCGAAGTACAAACCGAAGGACGGCTATTTCCCGTTGGTCCTGACGAACCAGAACTGCAAGCTCAAGGACGGAGTCATTCGCTTTCCAAGAGTCTTTCAAGGATTCACGGTAAAGACCATCTTCTCTAGTCAGCCAGATGCTGTGTTCAAGCAGGCACGCATCATCCCGCATGGCGGGGAAATCGATCTGGAACTCGTCTATGAGATTCCCGAGGTCGAAGAGAAAGCGGACAATGGAAAATATGCCGCTATCGACATTGGCGTCGACAATCTCGCGGCACTGGCCTGGAACACAGGCGAACGACCTGTCCTGCTCAAGGGGGCGCCGCTCAAGTCGGTCAATCAGTACTACAACAAGCAGATGGCCAAGCGCAGGAGCATCTGTGAGCGGATGAATGGACGCCATTCATCCAAGCGAATCGCGCGGCTCACAGCGAAGCGGAACCGCAAGGTCGAGGATTACCTGCACAAGGCAAGCCGCAGGGTCATTGATTTGTGCGCGGAGCAGGATGTGTCGGTACTGGTCATCGGCAAGAATAAGGGCTGGAAGCAGGACGTGAGCCTCGGCCACAAAGTCAACCAGAGCTTCGTGCAGCTGCCTTTCGCCCGCTTCATCCAGATGCTCCAGTACAAGGCCGAGTCAATCGGCATGAAGGTTGTGCTGACGGAGGAGAGCTATACGAGTGGCACTTCCTTCTTGGATGACGAGGCACCGGTCAAAGCCTGCTATGACAAATCACGCCGGGTTCATCGCGGCCTGTTCTTGGCAAACGATGGTCAACGCATCAATGCCGATGTCAATGGTGCCTACCAGATCATGCGAAAAGTATTCCCGAATGTGAACGCAGACGGGATAGAGGGCGTAGCGTTACGCCCAGCTGTAGTAACTCTTTCGATGAGCGCTCGTCGCAGCTCAGGCTGCGCCTGATGTGAGAAAGAGTGAACAGCGAAATTTATTAAAAATACAAATATTATTATTTGTTATTTATAATAAATATAACGTCGTTATACCGAGTCTTATCATCATTGCATCAGTTGCACTGGGATGCATCGTGGTGCCTGAGGGCGCGAAGGCCGTCCTGACCGCCCTCAAGCAGGAACTGTTCAATTCCTTCAGCTGGATCTACATCCTCAGCGTGGTCTTCTTTTACCGAGAACATCGGCTACTACTTGACGCACATCGTAGAGCTGTCCTTCCGCACCTTTGCCTATAAGAGCACCAAGGAAGAGTGGTTCACGAGCTGGACCATCATGTACTGGGCCTGGTGGACTACAGGCGGAATTCGCGAAGAACGGGATTGCGGCGCAGGTCCGCAGCGGTGAAGAAGACGGGCTCCCGTACTGCGAACTCATCGTCGAGAGCGGCCGTCTCCGCGACTTCCTTTACGGTGTCGGCTGCAAGGAACACGCCGTCTCCAAGATGGTCGTCTCCTCCAGCCTCCTCCCGAAGATGGATACGGTAGATGACTTCGAGCCGGTCTGCTACTTTGCCGACGGCAGGCGCGGCTACAGCCTCAAGTACATGCGCCGCGAGGAACTGCTGACCGATGTCCTGCACCAGTACGAGCGCTATATCCGCATGATTGCCAACAGCAAGCATAATCTGTACCTATTCGACAAGAAGAATGATGAGACGTAATCTCTCCTGTGAAAGGTGATGTGAGATGAAATGATGTGGCGTGATCTATTCAATCTAAAGGGAGGCGCCGCCTCCATCCAAGAAATCAACCAGCGCATCCTTGCGGATGCGACGGTATCGGGGACGAATCTCATCGTCCTCGTCATGGCCATCATGATTGCCTGTGTCGGGCTGAACATGAACAGCGTTGCCGTCATCATCGGCGCCATGCTGATCTCCCCGCTCATGGGCGGGATCGTGGCCATCGGGTACGGCATGGCCACATACGATGTGCACTTCATCCGTCAATCCATAATCAAGCTCGCCTTCCAGGTGGGATTCGCCATCCTGACGGCCTCCCTCTACTTCGCCATCTCGCCGCTGGCCTACTCGACGGACGAGCTTCTGGCACGCACCTCGCCTACCATCTGGGATGTCATCGTCGCCCTGTGCGGCGGCATTGCAGGGGCCGTCGGCAATACGCGTCAGGAAAAGAGCAATGTCATCCCCGGCGTAGCCATCGCTACCGCTCTGATGCCTCCGCTCTGCACAGCCGGATACGGGCTGGCATCTGGCCATTACCCCTTCTTCCTCGGCGCGATGTACCTCTTTTTCATCAATGCCTTCTTCATCGCACTCGCAGCCTTCCTCGTCTTCAAAGTCCTCGGCGTCCCATCGCATGGTGATGTCGCAGCCTCACAATTCCAGCGGCAGCGAATCATCCTGGCGGCTCTCGGCATCTTGATCACGGCGCCGAGCATCTATCTCGCCTATCAGATGGTCGAGGAGAATCTGCGCGACATGCAGGTCAAGAGCTTCATCAGCGAGGACATGGATTTCCAGACGACGAGCGTCGTCTCCTACACCGTAAAGGACCACGTCCTCACCGTCGATCTCGTGGGCACGCTGCTGACCGAGAAAGAGATTGATGCCCTTCAGGACGAACTGCACGCGCGCAACAGGCTCCAAGACCTCGAGCTCGTCGTCATTCAGGGGCAGCGCGAACTCGACCGCGAGCAAGTCCAGAACCTCATCAATGCGCGGCTCGAGAAGCAGAGTACTTCCGAAAAGGAAGTCTCCTACAAGAACCTCTCCGCGCAGTATTACCCGGCCTACAAGCGCGCGAGCGCAGACCAGCAGACCATCGAGCTCCTCACCCAGCAGGCCCCCCTTCTCTTCCCCGAGGTCCTGTCCATCCAGGGCGGCACATTAACATCCGTAACGCCCCAGAAGGATCAGCCAAAAACGGAGAACAAAGTGGACCACAAGCGCTTCATGGTCGAAGTCATCGTCAAAGAGCCGCTCCGCCCAGAAGAAGCCGACCGCTTGCAGAAGTGGATTGCCGCACAGGTCGAGATGCCTGTCCTCATGACCGTCCAGACTGCAGATCATCCCAGTGACTTCTACGGCGACGGCATCGCCTGGCCATAAAAAACCTGCCCTCACCATCAAGGTGAGGGCAGGTTTTTTCTCTAGGCTCAAGCCGTTTGGCTCTTGGCGCGGCGGCTCATGCAGAAGCCGATGAGGATGACGCCTGCGGCGAGGACGGCCTGGATGGCAATGGCTGCCCAGTCGCCGACGGCGCTCGTGATCATTGTGCCGAGGATCTTGTCGTGGGCAATCATAGAGCCAGCCGTCCAGCCTAAGAGGCCTGCACCCGCGTAGAGCACGACGGGAAAGCGGTCCATGATCTTGCCGATGAGCGTGCTGCCGCCCACGATGATCGGGATGCTGACGAGGAAGCCGAAGACGACAAGCACGAAGCTGCCATGCGACGCACCGGCGATGGCCAGCACGTTGTCGACACCCATCGCAGCATCGGCGATGATGATCGTCTTCACGGCACCCATGAGGCTGTCCGACGCCTCAACATGCTCGTCCTTCTTCTCCGGCACGAGCAACTTCACCGCAATCGGCAAGAGGATCAGGCCGCCGATGGCCTGCAGGTACGGGATGGTCAAGAGCCATACGGCCACGAGCGTCATGACGAGGCGGATGATGACGGCACCGGCCGTGCCGATGAGGATCGCCTTCTTGCGCAGATTCTCCGGCAGTTTGTTCGCCGCCATCGCGATGACGACAGCATTGTCGCCGCCGAGCAGCAGGTCCATCAGGACGATCGTGCCGAGGGCCATGAGGAATTGCATCGATAAGATTTCCATGTGATTGATTCCTTTCTCCAGGTATCCATAAACAAAAAGAGACTTCCGCATGGTATCCGTGAACCGGGTATCATGCGAAAGTCTCACCTATTACATCCGTAACGCTACCACCAGCCGCTCGCGCGGCATGCTTGTTGACGGCAGACCAAAGAGGTTACTCCCCTTCGCTATTCGCTTGTAACATCAGTATAGCAGACCGACGTCCCTATTGTCAATCTGCCGCAGCAGGAAATCTCATCTAAGACGCTGCTCTGCCGCGCGCACGGCATAGCGCACGCAGTCGTCACAGGAGCAGAGCATCCTGCCCGTCTCGATGCCCTTGAGGTCCTTGCAGATCGTGGCACCGGCTTTTTCCTGGAACTCGTGCAGGAGTTCGCGCATGATGGCCGCCGTCGGCTTGCCGCTCTTGTTGCAGAGGCCCATGACCATGCTCGCGCCGCAGAGCGCCCCGCACGTCGCCTCCGTACAGCCCATGCCCATGCCAAAGCCCGAGCCGAGCGCCCGGAGCTCCTCCTCCGGCCTTTCGAGCTCATCGGCGAAAGCCAGCAGCACCGCCTGTGCGCAATTGCAGTCCTTGTGTTTATACGCCACGGCCTTTTCAGCCTTATCGTTCATTTCCATGATATGCTCACCTGTTTCCTTTGCAAAATACATTTCTTCCCATTATAGACCATCTGCATCATCTTGCAAACCATCTTCACGCACGGCATTTCCCGCAATGGCTGCAGCCGTTGCCCGGGCTGCCGCCACCAGCTGCAAGAGCCGTTCGAATTTCTGCGCAAACTTCTCGTCATCCGCCGCGGTGCGCTTGTGCGGTCCTTTGCCGTGGAACTTTGCCGAAGCGCGCCGCGCCTTCTTCATGACGTGGCGTTCCATGAGCAGGCGGTCGATGTTCTCCTCTGTGTACTGCCAACCGTTCTGATGCACGGCATAGGCCCGCTTGCCGAGCGCAAGCGCTGCCACGCCATAATCCTGCGTCACCACGATGTCGCCCGCGCGGCAGAGATTGATCAGCGCAAGATCGACTGCATCCGCACCAGCCCCGACAACCCTGACCTCGCTGTAATCCGATGATAGGATGTGATTCGTATCGCAGAGCAGCACAACGGGCACATTGTATTTCCGCGCTACAGTCTCAATCTGATGCACGACCGGACAGGCATCTGCATCGACAAAAATCTTCAAAAACATACGCCTCCTTGATGGATATATCTTCCCTACAGAATGTAAAAGCCGCCATATGCAAGACATAAAGGCATATGACGACTTCTATAGAATTATCCAACTGTTCAATTTGGCAGCAGGTCAGCCTGCATCTCATCGAGCATCGCCTGTGCCTGCTGCCAATCCGCATCATGCATGCCCGCAACGGCGAGTTCACGACTGGCCTGCTGCAGGAGCGGCATGATGGCATGAAGGTCATCCTGGCGCAAAAGGCACGCCTCTGCCTGCAGGAGCGTGAAGCGGGCGCGGTCGACCGGTGTGCTGCTGTCGAGCACGGCTAGCGAAGCCGTGATGGCCGCTTCGCTGTAGCGCCCGTCGTGCATGCACTTGTTGAAGAGCAGTTCACTCGTGCGGAGCGGCGTCTGATGGGCGCGGTTGTCGCGGATGGCCGCCTGCGTGATCCTGTACTGATCGTCGCTGATGACCGCCATCTCGCGGTACTTGAGGAAGATGCGGTTCTTCAGGCCCGCTCGGGCGCGGACGGCCCGGCTCAGGCCATTGTCACGCTCATCCGCTATCACAGATGCAGCAGCATTCTGAGCAGGGCTCGTCGGCTGTATCGCCTGTGCCGCAGCAGCTGACGAGGATGCTCCTGTGTACAAGCAGGTCATCAGCAATACAGACAGGCAGAGCGCTTGCCGGAATTTATCGCCCCCCTGCGCAGGCCTATTGCCATCCGTGTCGACAAAGATACGCATTGTCGCCCATTCCCTCAGCATTCCTTGAAGAACTCGATGGTCTCACCGCACGGCCCGACAGCAAAGGCGATGCGGACAGGGAACGGCGTCTCTGCAGGGATGGTCAGATCATTCGGCTCAACGGTAATCTTATAGCCTGCCTCGCGGACGGCCTTGACGCAGGCGTCCGGATCGTCCGTAGCGAGTGCGAAATGGCGCACGGATCCCTCAACATGGTTCTCGCCGCCCTGGGCGAAGATCTCGATGAGGCCGGCGCCTGTATCAAACATGATGCCGGCCTCATCGCCCTCACCCCAGCTGCGCTTGACGGGCAGCCCGAGGACATCCCGATAGAAATGGATGGCTTCCTGAAATTCTGCCTGGCAGCTGCACTTGAGTGCCGCATGATGCAATCCCTTGATCAATGACATAGAAAAGACCTCCTAATTCTACACAACTTACCATTTATTTATGCGCACCGGGTACCGGGACGCCATCACGGCTCCCGGTACTCGACAGCATTCTCCTCACACCAGTCGCGCGCGGCCTGCATCAGGTAATCCTGCTTGAAGGACTCCCAGGCAGGCTTCAGCAAGAGATGGCGAACCTGACGGCGGAAGCGCGTCACGGCGCCTGCCCCTTTCAAGGATTCAAACAGACGTTCTTTTACATCCTCGCGCGGGCGTGAGGCAGCAAACGCGTGCATCATCGCCGTCTCATCCTCATCCATGATATTCGGGATGGGGATATAGCGCTCCCAATCCTCTTCCATCACCATGGCATAGTGCATAGCATCGCGCTCGGCGAGGTCATCTGCCATCATGATGACTTTGCCCGCCGCGGTGTCGACATAGCCTTGACGCACATCGGACTGAGCAAAGGCCGCTGCTAATTCCTTTAAATCGACTTTCATTAAGTGTGTCACCTTCTGTCTTATGCGTTTGTTTTTATTATACTATGCTAACACAATAATGTCAGCAAGAGAAATACCCATGCGCTGGGATGCGGTCCATCCCGGCACATGGGCAGAAAAATCAGTTGGGATCGAATTTCTTGCTGGCATCCTGCAGGAGATGATCGCGCAGCTGCTTGGAAGCCGCAAAGTAATCGTGAACGGCCTGGCGATCGTGATGCTCGACAGCCGTGATGACCTCGCCGAGGATGGCCTGCAACTCACGCAGGTCGCTCGCGATGGCCTCGCCGTTCGTCATGCAGATATCAGCCCACATGTCGGCATTCGACGAAGCGATGCGCGTCGTGTCGCGGAAGCCGCCGCCGATGAGCTTGATGCAGGAGTCGCGGTCATCGCCAGAGCGGTTGAGCAGAGTGACGAGCGCAGCAGCCGTGACATGCGGCACATGGCTGATGACCGAAGCACAGCGGTCGTGCTTGGCGATGTCGAGCGTCGTAAAGTTCGCGCCTGTGTACTTGAGCACGCTCATGAGCTTCGCATGGGCCTCGGGCGGCGCCCCCGTGTCCTCGACAATGACGTACGCCTTGCCGACGAAGAGGTCCTTCATCGCGGCATCGACACCGCTCTTCTCGCGGCCCGTCATCGGATGGCCGGCGATGTAGTAGATATCATCTGGCAGGATCTTCTGCAAGTGCTGCCAGATGTACCCCTTCGTGCTGCCCGCATCCGTCAGGATGCAACCTTTCTTGAGGTACGGCAGGATCTTTTCCACCATCGGCACGATCTGCAGGACAGGAGGGCTCAGGAAGACGATGTCAGCTTCGGAGACCACGGCCTCGATATCGGCCGAGGCATAGTCAACGGCACCGAGCGCGACGGCGCGGTCCATCGAGGCCTGATGGCGGCAGAGCCCCGTGATGTAGATGTCCTCGCCGAGCTTATCCTTGAGGCAGAGACCGAGCGAGCCGCCAATGAGGCCGACGCCGATGATGGCGAGTTTCAGACGGCTCATAACGTGCGCCCCATGACTGTGCAAATCTTGCCGAGCTCACCCATCAAGGCATTGAAGTTCTTCGGCGTGAGGCTCTGGTCGCCATCGGAGAGCGCGACTTCTGGATGCGGGTGCACCTCGATAATCAGGCCGTCGCAGCCAGCGGCGACAGCGGCGCGCGCCATCGGGCGGACCATCTCCCAACGGCCCGTGCCGTGGCTCGGGTCGACAATGATCGGCAGGTGCGAGAGTTCCTTGATGGCCGCGACGGCGCTGAGATCCAGCGTGTTGCGCGTGAATGTCTCGTAGGTGCGGATGCCGCGCTCGCAGAAGATGACCTGCTCATTGCCACCCGCCATGATGTACTCGGCTGCATTGAGCCACTCGCTGATGGTCGCCGCGAGGCCGCGCTTGAGCATGACCGGCTTCTTGGCCTTGCCGAGCGCTTTGAGGAGCTGGAAGTTCTGCATGTTGCGCGCGCCGACCTGGTAGACATCGGCGTACTTGCCGACGAGCTCGATGTCGTCCTTGTCGACGATCTCCGTGACGACCTTGAGGCCTTCTTCATCAGCTACCTCGCGCAACATTTTGAGGCCTTCTTCGGCAAGCCCCTGGAAGTCGTACGGGCTCGTGCGCGGCTTGAACGCACCACCGCGCAGGAACTTCGCCCCGCCGGCCTTGACAGCCTTGGCAGCTTCACGCAGCTGCTCGATGCTCTCGACCGAGCACGGGCCGGCCATGACGACGACTTCCTTGCCGCCAATCTTGACACCGCCGACATCGACAATCGTGTCCTCCGGATGGAAGTGACGACTGACGAGCTTGTATTTCTCGGTGATGCGCACCGTCTTCTCGACGCCCTCGAGCATGCTGACCTCGAGGTTGGCGATCTTCTTGCGGTCGCCGATGACGCCGATGATTGTGCAGTCCTCACCGGTCGACAGATGTGCCTTGAGGCCGACCTGATGCAGGCGCTCCTCGACTTTCTGGATGTTCTCTTTCGTGGCATCTGGTTTCATGACAATGATCATAATGATTTCCTCCTGACAATCCCCCGAAGAATAGAAAAAGCCCGCCCCTCTACAGGGACGAGCTGATATACCCGTGGTACCACCCTGCTTGCCGATGCAAGCCTCTCACTTCGGATACTGACATATCCTAGCCTCTGGTAACGGTGGCGCTCCGGCGGGGCCTACTCTCTTCAGCCTGCTGCTCCTGAGTGTATTTCATCCCCTCTCCCTGCGCTGTCACACCAGCCCAGCGCTCTCTTCAAGGAAGTCATGGGATTACTTCTCTCATTCTCTGCATTTCACTTGATGTATACTACCATACCAGATTTGTTACAGAATGTCAATGCATTCTCTCCAGAATCGCCCAAAATTGTACAATCAAGGCAATCCCCGCAAACATGTATTGCACCGATCACGCGTATCGCACAGACGGCAATCAGACGCGGACCATCGCGATCTCATCGCAGTTCGGGAACTTCGGGCAGTCGATGCATTCCTTCCAGACCTTGTGCGGCAGTTCTTCTTTCGTGATGGTCTGGAAGCCGAGCTTCTGGAAGAAACCCGGCTTGTAGGTCAGCGTGAAGTACTTCTCGACGCCGAGCACATCGCCTTCCTCGATGAGGCGGCGCACGATCTCCGCACCGATGCCCTGGCGCGTCATGTCAGGCGCCACGGCCATCGTGCGGATCTCGGCGAGGCGGTCCCAGATGATGTGGAGCCCGCCGACACCGACGACCTTGCCCTCGTCATCGATAGCGACAATCATGTCGCGCAGCGTCTCATAGAGCGTATTGCGCGAGCGCGCGAGCATGACACCGTCCGTCGCATAGTCGTTCACGAGATGGTATATCTCCTCAATATCGGCAAAGGTTGCCTTCCTGTACTCCATATTCTCTCTCCTTTACTTGGTCTTGGTGTCGCTGCCGGTGAGCGGCTCTGCGCTCGGGCAGACGGGCGCGAGCGGGCAGATATCACAGGCGGGCTTCCTCGCCTTGCAGATCTTGCGGCCGTGCCAGATGAGCCAGTGATGCGCATCCGACCACTTCTCCTTCGGGATGTTCTTCATGAGGCCCTGCTCCACGGCCAGCGGCGTCGTGCCCGTCGCGAGCTGCAGGCGGTTCGCGATGCGGAAGACATGCGTGTCCACAGCGATGGCCGGATGATGGAAGGCCACGCTCATGACGACATTGGCTGTCTTGCGGCCGACGCCCGGCAGCCGCTGCAGTGCGTCAAAATCATCCGGCACCTGGCCGCCGAACTCCGTGCAGAGCATCTGGCAGGCCGCGAGGATGTTCTTGGCCTTGTTGCGGAAGAGCCCGCAGTCGCGGATCTCATTCTCGAGTGCCGCGAGGCCCATCGCCATGATGTCCTCCGGCGACTTTACTTTCGAGAAGAGACGCTTCGTCGTGACATTGACACGCTTGTCGGTGCACTGCGCCGAGAGGATGACGGCAATCAGGAGCTCGAATGGGTTATGGAAGATGAGTTCCGGCTTTGCCCCGCGGTATGTCTCCTCGAGGATGGCCAGCTGCTCTTCCCGTATCTTCTTCGTTACACGCATGCAATCCACTTCCTGTTCTGCAAAATGGCAAAAATGGCAAAAGGAAGGGCCCAATCCATGAATTGAGCCCTTTCTGAGTTTCACGATTTATTCTATTATAGCAGATTCCAGGCGTCTGGCAAGTGACAAGCGCCCGGCAGCTGACATCAGTTCGTCAGGCTGCGGATCGGTGCGGGGATGCGACCGCCGCGCGCGATGAAGGCCTCGGAGCTGTACTGATTGCGCACCGGCACGATCGGGCAGTAGCCGAGCAGTCCGCCGAACTCGACCATGTCGCCGACCTTCTTGCCCGGCACAGGGATGACGCGGACAGCCGTCGTCTTGTTGTTGATCATGCCGATAGCCGCCTCGTCGGCGATGATGCCCGAGATCGTCGCAGCCGACGTATCGCCCTCGATGGCGATCATGTCGAGGCCGACCGAGCAGACGCAGGTCATCGCCTCGAGCTTCTCGATGGAGAGGCTGCCCTCAGAGACTGCATGGATCATGCCCTCGTCCTCGCTGACCGGGATGAAGGCACCCGAGAGGCCGCCGACGTGCGAGGAGGCCATGAGGCCGCCCTTCTTGACCGCATCGTTGAGCAGTGCGAGGGCTGCCGTCGTGCCCGGTGCGCCGCAGCTCTCGATGCCCATCTCCTCGATGATGCGCGCGACACTGTCGCCGACAGCCGGCGTCGGTGCGAGCGAGAGGTCGATGATGCCGAACGGCACGCCGAGGCGCTTCGACGCCTCGCGCGCGACGAGCTGGCCGACGCGCGTGATCTTGAAGGCCGTGCGCTTGATCGTCTCCGCGATCTCCGTGAAGTCCGCGCCCTTGAGGTCTTCGAGAGCGTGCTTGACGACGCCTGGCCCCGATACGCCGACGCTGACGACCTTATCCGCCTCACTGACGCCGTGGAAGGCGCCCGCCATGAACGGGTTGTCTCCCGGCGCGTTGCAGAAGATGACGAGTTTCGCGCAGCCGAGCGCCTGCTGGTCACGCGTGAGCTCTGCCGTGCGCTTGACGACTTCGCCCATCTCGCGCACGCAGTCCATGTTGATGCCCGTCTTCGTCGAACCGAGGTTCACCGAGGAGCAGACGAGGTCCGTCGTCGCGAGGGCCTGAGGAATCGAGTTGATGAGCACGCGGTCGCCGTGCGTGAAGCCCTTCTCGACGAGTGCCGAGAAGCCGCCGATGAAGTTGATGCCGATTTCCTTGGCGGCGCGGTCCATCGCCTCAGCGACCGGCACGTACGAGTCAGTCTTGCAGGCATCGGCCGCGATGGCAATCGGCGTGACCGAGACGCGCTTGTGGATGATGGGGATGCCGTACTCCGTCTCGATGTCCTCGCCCGTCTTCACGAGGAATTCCGCCGACTTCGTGATCTTGTCGTACACGTTCTGGCAGAACTTATCGATGTTCGGATGCGCACAGTCGCGCAGCGAGATGCCCATCGTGATCGTGCGGACATCGAGCTTGTTTTCCGTAATCATGCGGTTTGTTTCTAAAATATCATCTATCGTTATCACAGGGCTCTTTTCCTCCTAAACGTCATAAAAAGCCAATCCGGAACAAGTGACGCCGCTCAGACATTGTGCATGACATTGAAGATGTCTTCATGCTGTGCCTTGATGTCGACATTGATCTCCTTGCCCTTCTCCTTGAGCGTCTTCTGCAGCTCTACGAGATTGATCTTGCTCGCGCTGATCTCCGCAATCATGACCATGTTGAAGAAACCATCCATGATATTCTGATTGATATTGAGGATGTTGACATTATTCTCGGCAAGGATCTGGCTGACCATCGCGATGATGCCGACGCGGTCCTTACCAACAACAGTTACTACGAGTTTCATTTACACATTCTCCTTACTGTTTACTGTCCAAAAGTATAACACCGTTTGTAACAGGTGGAACAATGTCCCCACACAAACTATTTCTTTCATTATAGCAAGGCTTGATGAAAAAACCAATAGATGTCGTGAAATTTCTCGACGCTTTGCACCTTGTGTATATAAATTGTATACAAAAAAGGCGAAGAACGCCGTGTTCTCCGTCTCATTTCGTACTATTCTTTCATATGCGCTTTATCTGGCAGAATCATGCATTCAAGCTGATGACTTTGCCCAGAGCCTCTACGTTTGCATAGGACTTGAATACGTGCTTGATAATCTTCTTCATGGAAAAACCTCCTATCTTTTCGCGGTTTCACCCGGGATTTGATGATACGACTACCATAACACAACACAAATTCCACGTCAATACAGTAAAAAGAAGAAGTTTTCTTAAAAAGTTTCTCTATTTTCGCGCATTTAAATCAATAAACCGCAGCACGCGCTGCGGCTCATCCGTTCAAGCCTTCTGCAGAACGAAGCTTATCCCATCTGCCGTGCTGACTTCGTAATCGGTCGAAGAAAGTATGCCCGCGACGAATCTGCTGCGCAATGCCTGGTAGACGGCGGGGCTGCCTTCGACTTCCGTCCAGTAGTGGCTGTGCACATCCGCCGTCTTATCCCAGCGGAACGTCTCGGCCGTCTGGTCGCGCATCATGTTGACGCCATCACACGGCATGCCGTCGACGAGGTGTGTCGTCAAATACTGGAAGAGCTCGCCCGCCCCAGCATCGGCCGGCGCAGCCTGCTCCCTGCCCACTTCGTACGCCAGCTCCTCGAGCACAGCGAGACGCTCCGGATGGCCGAACAAGAGCTCCGTGACGAGTGCCGCCAGGCGATGCTCGACATCCGCGATGCTCTTTGAGAGCCAGCCGTGGATATTCGAGACGTCGATGATCGCATCGAGCGGGCGGTCCTCGCGGCTGCAGTACACATCAAGCGCACTCGCCTCGGCCCAGCCCTCCGCAGCAGCGCGCTTGGCGATCTCTGCGATGAGCTGCTCCTGCAGCTGATTCTTCCCGTATACCATAAAGTGGATGGGGGCTAAAAACATGCTCATAAAAAGTCCTCCTGTATCTCAGTCATGCAACGGCGCATATACAACGGCCTGGCAATCGTTTGTTAAGATCTGTTATGTCAAGGTTTCATCCATGTAAAAAAAGGGGGAATGAATGCTATGCTTGATATTCTACCTGCAACATGTTTCCCCCGCCGTGACTTCTGTTACACTTTCGCTCTTTTTCTTGCTGATTCTCGTTCTTTCTTGACTCTCGTAGAAAATTTCTTTATAATAAGTATATATTTATGATATGGATTAGAATTTATTTTATTTATCTATCCATCAAGAAAAGTGAGGTATGATTTATGGATGCATTGAATGCGGTGGTCTCCGCCATCAACAACGTGCTGTGGTCCTACGTGCTCATCGTCGTGCTCGTCGGCTGCGGCATCTGGTTCACGCTCTCCACGCGGTTTGTACAGCTGCGCATGCTGCCAGAGATGATCCGGCTGCTGACGGAGGGCATCGGCCACAAGACGGAAGGCGATGCGATAAGCTCCTTCCAGGCCTTCTGCGTCAGCACGGCTTCGCGCGTCGGCGTCGGCAACATCGCAGGCGTCGCGATCGCCATCGTCACGGGCGGCCCCGGTGCCGTCTTCTGGATGTGGGCCATCGCCTTCCTCGGCTGTGCGACGGGCTTCGTCGAGAGTACGCTCGCCCAGATCTACAAGCTGCCGCGCGGCAACGGCAAGTTCCACGGCGGCCCGGCCTACTACATCAAGAATGCGCTGCGCCAGCCCGGCGTAGCCAAGCTCTTCGCCTTCCTGATCTCGGTGACGTTCGGTCTCATCTACGTATCCGTACAGGCCAACACGATTGCGCTGTCCGCCCAGACGGCCTTCGGCATCGCCCCGATCTATTCCGCTGCCTTCCTCTGCGCGCTGACGGCGCTCGTCATCTTCGGCGGCATGTCGCGCATCGCGAAGTTCACGGAATTCCTCGTGCCCATCATGGCTGGCATCTACCTCTTGACGGCCCTTGCCATCATCCTGCTCAACATCGATAAAGTCCCGGCGATGTTCGCCCTGATCCTCCACGATGCCTTCTCGCCGCAGGCGGCTGTCGGCGGCGGACTCGGCACAGCTGTCATCACCGGCGTCAAGCGCGGCCTGTTCTCCAACGAGGCCGGTGAAGGCTCCGTGCCGAATGCCGCAGCGACGGCCGATGTCCCCCACCCGATCAAGCAGGGCCTCGTCCAGGCGTTCGGCGTCTACGTTGACACCTGGATCGTCTGCTCTGCCACGGCCTTCATCGTTCTCCTGACAGGGCAGTACACGATCGGTGGCGAGCTCACCGGCATCGCGCTCGCCCAGGCATCGCTCGCGAGCATCTTCGGGCCACTGGCACCGGCAGCTGTCTCCATCCTCATTTTGCTGTTTGCCTTCAGTTCCATCGTCGGCAACTACTACTACGGAGAAATCAACATCGCCTTCTTTGAAGGCAATACCAGGAAATACCTGCTCGTCTTCCGCGCAGGTGTCGTGATCATGGTCTTCTTCGGTTGCCTGGCTGAGCTCTCCCTCGTCTGGAACCTCGCCGACCTCTTCATGGGCTTCCTGTGCCTAACCAACCTCTACGCCGTCATCCGCCTCTCCAAGTACGCGCGCATCGCCCTGTTCGACTATGTCAAGCAGAAGAAAGAGGGCCACGAGGAACCGGCCTTCGACCCCGCCATCCTCGGCGACGAGCACGGCATCCACGCCTGGGGCGTAGACAAGATCAAATAATCCCATCCCCCAACATCAAATATCAGATAACAAAAAGCTGCCCAGAACAATGGGCAGCTTTCTTGTCATTCACACCTAATCTTCTCCCTTGAAGAACACAGACTTGCCGATGAACTCGCGCAGGATGGAGTTATTCGGCACATCGTCCTCATCGGGCAAATCGAGGAAGTACTGGCAGAAGTCGAGCAGGCGCCTTGCCTTCGTGTACTCCGGCACATCCGGCGTCACGGCCTCGAGCATCGGCACGGCGTAGCGGCGCAGCGCTGCGAGCTCATAGATCATCGCGGAGTTGAACATGACGTCCGCCTCTTCCTGATACGGGAAGATGTACTTCTCCTCACCCTGGCGCACATCCGGCCACTGCTTGAGGGTCTTCAGCGCGCTCGCGCCGCGGAACTGGTAGTCGCGCACGAGGCGGCGGATGAGGCGCGCATCTGTCGTCGGAATGCGGTTATGGGCATCGATGTTGAGCTGCGTCAGCGCGCTGACGTAGATTTTGAACTTGTAGTCACGCGGGATGGCCGCCGTGAGCTTTTCGTTGAGGCCGTGAATGCCCTCGACGATGATGGGCTGGCTCTTCTCGAGTGTCAGCGGCTCCTGTCCCTCCCACTCGCGTTCACCCGTCTTGAAGTTGTAGCGCGGCAGCACGACGCTCTCCCCCTTGAGCAGTGCGAGCATGTCCTTGTTGAAGAGGTCGACATCAAGCGCCTCAAGGCATTCGTAGTCATAAGCCCCCGCTGGCGTTTTCGGCGTATCCTCGCGGTTGACGAAGTAATTGTCGAGCGAGATGGATACGGGTCGCAGCCCCATGACCTGCATCTGCACGCGCAGACGCTGCGCGAAGGACGTCTTGCCCGACGAGGAAGGCCCCGCGATGAGGATCAGGCGCAGCTTCCGGCAATGCTTGGCGATGTAGTCGGCAATCTCGGCGATGTGCTTCTCCTGCAGGGCCTCCGAGACGCGGATGACCTCGCTGATGCGGCCCGTGCGGATGGCCCGGTTGAGGTCTGTGACATAGCGGCAGCGCAGGATGTCGGCCCAGTTCTTCGCCTCGGTCAAGACCTCCGAGAGCTTTGGCTGCGGCATGGTTTTCGGCACGCTGCCGCGGCTCTTGAGGTCTGGCGTGCGCAGGAGGACGCCGGACTCAAAAATATCAAGCGCAAACTTGCCAAGATGGCCCGTCGAGCCGATCATCGCGCCGTAGAGGTAGTCGCAGTATCCGCCGCAGCGGTAGATGCTGACGTTCGGCAGCTTGAGCGAAGCGATGAGATTGGCCTTCTCGACCTGCTTCGTCTCCTTGAAGAGCTTGACCGCTTCGTCGCGGCTGAAGACCTCCTTGACGATGGGGCGGTTTTCCTGAACGATGACGCGCATCTCTCGCTCGATTGCCGTGACCATCTCCGGCGTCAGCGGCTTCCCCGGCACGCTGATCTCGCAGTAAAGGCCGTTGTTGGCGCGGAACATCGCCGCGACTTCCGCCTCTGGATAGAGCTCGTGCACGGCCATGATCAACAGGAACTCGACCGTACGCCGGTAGATGATCCAGCCCTCTTCGCTCTCGAGCTCGACAAATTCGACAGAACGCGACTTGCCCACCGGCGTCTGCAGGTCGTGCAGCGTGTTGTCGAGCTTGACGGCAACAATGCGGCTCGCGTATTCCTGCTGGTAATCCGCTGCGAGGTCGCGCGGCATGACTTCCGGCAGGATATTCCTCTCTTTCCGTATCGTGACAAACATGTCAATGCCCCCTTCTTGAACCCTTTCTGAAACAAAAACCGGAACATGTGTTACTCTTATTGTAGCACATGTTCCGGTTCAAATGTCAGTCCAAACATCGGGAACGTGGTTTCATATTTCTCATTTGAAGATCCAAAGTACGAACTGGTAGGCAACGGCGCCCATCACGGCCGTGCACGGGATCGTCAGCACCCAGGCCGTAACCATCTGCTGTGCGACGCCCCAGCGGACGGCATTGACGCGCTTGGCCGTGCCGACGCCCATGATGGAGCCCGAGACGACGTGCGTCGTCGAGACAGGCAGGTGCAAGAGCGTTGCCGAGAAGATGACCATCGATGAGTTGAGGTCAGCAGCGAAGCCCGAGATCGGCTCGAGCTTGAAGATCTTGCCGCCGATTGTCTTGATGATGCGCCAGCCGCCGACGGCCGTGCCGCAGGCCATCGCCGTCGCCGCGAGGACCTTGACGTACGTCGGGACCTCGAAGACGTCGATGTAGCCGCCCGAGAGCAGGGCCAGCGTGATGATACCCATCGACTTCTGCGCATCGTTCGAGCCGTGCGAGAAGGCCATCATCGCAGCCGAGAGGATCTGCATCTTCTTGAATTTGCCGTTGATGGCCGACGGGCTGAAGCGCCCGAAGATGCGGAAGAGCACGGTCATGACGAGACAGCCCGTCACGATGGCGATGATCGGCGAGGCGATCAGCGAGAGCACGATCTTGCCGATGCCGTAGAAGTTCAGGCCGTCCGAGCCGACGGAGACGAGCACCGCACCGATGACACCGCCGACGAGCGCATGCGACGAGCTCGACGGCACAGCGAACCACCAGGTAATGAGGTTCCAGACGACCGCGCCGATGAGCGCCGCGATGATCACGTGTTCGTCGACATGCTGGGCCGACTTGACGATGTCCGCGCCGATGGTCTTCGCGACGCCCGTGCTGTACATGGCACCGAGAAAGTTGAGGAACGCCGCCATGATGATGGCGTGGCTCGGATGGAGAGCTCGCGTGGAGACGGACGTTGCAATGGCATTGGCTGTATCGTGGAAGCCATTGATGAAGTCAAACAGCAGTGCGAGCCCGATGACTGTAAAGATCAAGAGCTGGAGTTCAGGCATACTTCATTACCACTCCTCGGAGCATATCTGCAATCTTCTCGCAGTGGTCGAGCGTGTTCTCGAGGTTCTCGAGGATGTCCTTCCACTTGATGAGCTCGATCGGATCTTTCTCTTTGTCGAAGAGGTAGGCGACTTCATGGCGATAGACGCGGTCACCCTCGCTCTCGAGGCGGCCAATCTTGTGGGTTGCCTCGAGGATCTGCGCCTGATTCTTGCGGATGTTCTTCAAGAGCGAGAACGCACGGATAATCTCCTCGGTGCTCTCGATAAGCAGCTTCGTCAGCGTGACCGCGCCGCTCATCGCCTTGCCCGTCCGGTACATCACGATGCGCTGCAAGGTCCCCTGCAGATTGTCCACACCATCATCGAGGCCATTGGCCAGCGCGTAGATATCCTCGCGGTCAATCGGCGTGATGAAGGTCAGATTCAGCTTATCGATGATCTTATCGTTTACGGCATCGGCTGCGTGCTCGAGGTCAACAACTTCCTTCACCTTGTCAGCGGCCTTGCTGTAATCCAGCATGACTTCGTCCATCATGAGTGCACCCTGGTAGAAATACTGGGCGCTTTCTACGAACAAGTCAAAGAACTCGCTGTCCTTCTGCTTGAACTTAAACATCTTCTTCTGCGTCCTCCTAGATCATGAACGAAAACGAACCTATTGCATTGTAGTGCAGTGTTAACAAACCTTAACAATTAAACTATAACATCAATCACGGCACACATCAATAAAAAAATTTCAGCGCATACAAAAAAGCGCGCGAAAAAAGGCCCGACATCCGCCGCAAAAAGCGGATGCGGGCCTTTCGGTCGTATCGGGAAAATTAGCCTTCGACGGCCTGCAGAGCCTTGAGGACCTTCGGAGCGATGCCCTTCATCTTCTCGGCCGAGACGGAGCAGGCGGCGATGCGGACGCCGAGCTTCAGCGGTACTGCGAAGATCAGGTCATCGTGCAACTTGTCGCAGACGGCCTGCGGGTCCTTCGCCGGCACGGCGAGGAAGAAGCCGCCCTTGTACGGAAGGGCATTGAGGCCGCATGCCTTCGCCTCTTCCATGAAGAGGTTGCCGCGATGCTGGATCATCTTGTAGTAATCATCGCGCTCTTTCTCGAACTGTGCGAGCGCGCTCTTGTCCTGCTGGATGCGGGCGAGCAGCGTCATCGCGCCACGGTTGATGTTCGACCACGTCGCGCGGCTCGTGTACTTGTTGACTTCCTTGAACTCCGTGATGACTTCCTGGCTCGAGGAGACGGCGACGAGTGCACCCGTGCGCTGGCCGTAAGCCGTGTAGCCCTTCGACATCGAGAAGGCGAACATGACGAGAATGTTGCTCGGCAGATTGCCGAACTTCTTCATGAAGCGGCGCGTCTCGTTCTTCTCGCCGGCGAAATCGATGTAGGCGATGTCGACGAGGATGCTCATCTTCTTGCCCTTAGCTGCATACTTCTTCGTGAGGTCGAGGACATTGTCCCAGTCCTCCTCCGTCAGGCTGAAGCCCGTCGGGTTATGGGCCGGCGTGTTGATGATCGTCAGCAGGCTGTCCTGCTTCGCCATGATCGCGTCGACCTTCGCCGTGAAGTCCTCGATGTTGAAATTGTTGTCCGCATCGAAGAGCTTGTAGTTCGTCAGATGCGAGCCGCACTCGTTGCAGATGACGTTGTAGGTGCCCCAGAACCAGTCGGCCGTCAAGACTTCATCGCCACGCTCCGCATAGTTAGCCACAGCGTGATGGATGGCACCCGTGCCGCCCGCCGTCGCGATGGCACCGAAGTAGCCCTCCGGCTTCTGGTCAGCAAACGTCAGGTCAATGACAGCGTCGAGGTACTCAGGAAGCCCCGGGATTGGCGCATAGCGCGCGTAATCCTCGATGGACAGCGAGCGGAAGACGCGCTCCATCGTCGGGATGCTCGCGAACTTGCCGTCCTCGTCCATCATGACGCCCATCGTCGCATTCGTGACCTTGTCGGCGCCATACTTCTCTGCTGCCTCGCGGCATGCTGCGCTCGCACCAAAAATCGCATCCTTCAATCTCTTGCTCGCTGCATGCGAAGCCGCCATACTCGTCATCATAAAATAACTTCCTTCCATACAAACCAATATCCATATAATGAGTATATCATAAACGTTTTCCACCCATATGTCCATATACCGAAAAAACGTATACAATATTTCTCAGCATCTCGATTCCCCCGCGCATCGGAAGATCTCAGCGCGCGGTCAACAAGAAAGAGCCACCCCCGAAAGAGCGGCTCCCTCATGTTTATGCCTTAGCCGGGAAGAACTCGTCGTGGATTGCATTGACTGCATCCTTGAGCTGCGAGCCCTTGACGAGGCAGGAAATGCTGATCTCCGACGTGCTGATGATATCGATGTTGATCTGGGCCTTCGACAGAGCGCCGAACATGCGCGCTGCGATGCCCGGGTTGCCGAGCATGCCGGCGCCGACAATCGAGACTTTCGCGACATCCTCCTCGATGAGGACGGCGATGGCGTTGAGCTTATCGGCAACCTTGTCGACGACCTTCTTGGCCTGCGCCAGGTCATCCGTCGCCACCGTGAAGACCATGTCCGTGACATTCTTCTCGATGTTGCGGATGCTCTGCACGATCATGTCGACATCGATGTTGGCCTCAGCGAGAGCCGAGAAAATCTCATGGGCGATGCCCGGCGTGTTCGGGATGCCCAGGACGGCAATCTTTGCTACCTTCTCATCGTGTGCGACACCGCGGATCACAAAATCCTTATCTTCCATTGTATAATCCTCCCTAATGATCGTGCCCGGTTTGTTCGTGAACGTCGAACGAACGTGAATCGGGATGTTGAAATACTTGCCCATCTCGACGGAACGCGGCTGCATGACGCCGGCGCCGAGGCGCGCCATCTCGAGCATCTCGTAATACGTGATCTCCTTCATCTTGCGCGCATTCTTGACGATGCGAGGGTCAGCCGAGTAGACGCCGTCGACGTCCGTGTAGATCTCGCAGCTGTCGGCCTTGAGTGCACCGGCCAGTGCGACAGCCGACGTGTCCGAGCCACCGCGGCCGAGCGTCACGAGATCGCCGATCTCGTCCGAGCCCTGGAAACCAGCGACGACGACGATGTTGCCCTTGTCGAGTTCCTCATGGACGCGCTTCGGCTGGATGTCCTTGATGCGGCCCTTCGTGTGCACAGAGTCCGTGCGCATGCCCGCCATCGGCCCCGTCAGGGAAATGGCCGGCTGGCCGAGCGACTTGAAGGCCATCGCGAGCAGCGCGATGGAAACCTGCTCACCCGTCGTCAGCAGCATGTCCATCTCTCGCGCGTACTGGTACGGGTCCTTCGTGATGCCATTGGCCAGGGTGATGAGATCATCCGTCGTGTCGCCCATCGCAGATACGACCATGACAATCTGGTCGCCCGGCTGCTTCTCGCTGAGCACTCTCTTCGCTACATTCATGATTTTCTCTGTGGTAGCGACCGAGCTGCCACCGAATTTCTTTACAATAAGCGCCATGTTTCTCCCCCTAAACATCTGCCGGCACATCCGCCATAAACGGACAGCGCAGGCGTTTTGTTTGTTAAAGTGTTTAATCGAGACATATTATACAAGAATTTCAGCGGCCTGTCTACCGTCTTTCACGATTTTTGCGTAAAAATGTTTTCTAGGGAAGCACATATGAAAGTCATCATGTTACATTCTCAGCAAAAAACAGAAGATATTATCCTGTAAATGATAAGATTTTCCGCTTTTTCAAGGGAAAACAAGAAAAGTGGACAGCTGTCCCATCCTATGATAAATTGGATACGGAATGAATTGATCCATAAGACTAGACGCGCAAGAGCAGTCATAGTAATCGAAAGGAGTGTCTCATCTTGCAAAAACGTCCCATTGGTGTCGAAGAGAAGCTGCCGCTTCTCGAGACGATCCCACTCTCGCTGCAGCATCTCTTCGCGATGTTCGGCTCCACCGTGCTCGTACCGATCCTCTTCAAGATCAACCCGGCCACGGTCCTCCTGTTCAACGGCATCGGCACGATCCTCTACCTCGTGCTCTGCAAGGGGAAGATCCCGGCCTACCTCGGCTCGAGCTTTGCCTTCCTCTCGCCTGTCTTCCTCGTGCTCGCGCAGTACAGCTATGAGGCAGCCCTCGGCGGCTTCATCTGCGTCGGCATCGTCTTCTGCCTCGTCGGCCTGCTCGTGCGCGCCGTCGGCACGGGCTGGATCGATGTGATCTTCCCGCCCGCCTCGATGGGTGCCATCGTCGCCGTCATCGGCCTCGAGCTCATGCCGACAGCCGCGGGCATGGCCGGCCTCACGGGCGACAAGGCGGACAGCACGGCGATGTTCGTCTCGCTCGCGACGCTGGCCATCACCATCTTCGCCTCCGTCGCCTTCAAGGGCTTCCTCTCCATCATCCCGATCCTCATCGGCGTCGTCAGTGGCTACATCATCGCGGCCATCTGCGGCATCGTCGACTGGACGCTTGTCGAGAGCGCGCCTTGGTTCGCCCTGCCGACGTTCTACACGCCGAAGTTCGACCTCGGCGCCATCCTCATCATCCTGCCCGCCTCGCTCGTCGTCATCGTCGAGCACATCGGCCACCTGATCGTCACGGGCAACATCGTCGGCCACGACCTCACGAAGGATCCCGGTCTCGACCGCTCCATCTTCGGCAACGGCCTCTCGACCATCATCTCGGGCTTCTTCGGCTCGACGCCGAACACGACGTACGGCGAGAACATCGGCGTCCTCGCCATCACGAAGGTCTTCTCGACCTGGGTCATTGGCGGCGCGGCCGTCTTCGCCATCCTGCTCTCGTGCCTCGGCAAGCTCGCTGCGCTCATCCAGAGCATCCCGACGCCTGTCATGGGCGGCGTCTCCATGCTGCTCTTCGGCGTCATCGCCGCCTCGGGCATCCGCATCCTCGTCGAGGCCAAGGTCGACTACAACAACCCGATGAACCTCCTCTTGACGTCCATCGTCATGGGCATCGGCGTCTCGACGGCCAGCCTGACGATCGGCACCGTGAGCTTCAAGGGCATGTCGCTCGCCACGGTCGTCGCCATCATCCTCTCCCTCGCCTTCCGGCTCATCGCCATCGCACGCGGCGACAAGGCGCCGCTCACCGGCCAGGCCTCTTCGAAGGACACGACAAAAGAATGACGCAGATCCGCGTCGAACTGCCAGAAGCCTTGACGAGAATGCCCGTCAAGGCTTTTCTGACGCAGAAAGAAGGCATATCCTCCACCCAGTGGAAGCGCATCAAGCACTCCGGCACCTTCCGTGTGAATGGCATCCTCTGCAATGCCGCCCGCACCGAAGTCAGGTCGGGCGATATCATAACGTTTGACATCGTGCGGCCGTCGGACATCGAGCCAGAAGACCTGCCGCTCGACATCCGCTACGAGGACGACTACCTGATGGTCGTCAACAAGCCGGCGGGGCAGCTCGTTCACCCGACGACAAAAGAGGCGCATGGCACGCTCGGCAACGCTGTATTATATTGGTACAGAGCGCACGGCGAGCACCACGCCTACCATCCCGTGCACCGGCTCGACCGCAACACATCCGGCCTCGTCCTCATCGCCAAGGTCCCGCAGGTTCAGTACAAGCTGACGCCGCGCCGCGGCGAAGGCAAGCTCTTCCACCGCGAGTACCTCGCATTGATTGAGGGCGAGCTCACACCGCCTGAGGGGCTCATCGACGCGCCGATTGCCCGCGCGCTGCCGAGCATCATCCTGCGCAAAGTCTCGCCCGACGGACAGGCCGCCCGCACGCATTACGACACCGTGCAGACAGACGGGCATCTCTCGCTCGTCCACCTCATGCTTGACACGGGCCGCACGCATCAGATCCGCGTCCACCTCGCGCACCTCGGCCATCCGCTCCTCGGCGACGACCTCTACGGCGGCAGCCTCACGCGCATAAAGAGGCAGGCCTTGCACGCCGCGCGGCTCCACTTCCGCCATCCACTGACAAACGAGATGATCGATGTCCGCTCCCCCCTGCCGTCCGATATGGAACAGATTGTCTCGGATTTCCATCATCCGAAACGATAATTCCTATTATTTACGCGCGAATGACGATATTTTCATAAAAATTGACTTTCGCCTATACACCAAGGGCCTGTTCTATGCTATAATGAAGTCAGTTCGTATAAGTGAACATGATTTCATTAGGGGGTAATGAAAAATGCCATTAGTTGGAACGAAAGAAATGTTCAAGAAAGCTTACGAAGGCGGCTTCGCTATCGGTGCTTTCAACATCAACAACATGGAGATTGTACAGGGTATCACGGAAGCAGCTGCAGAGCTGAATTCCCCGGTTATCCTCCAGGCTTCCGCTGGCGCACGCAAGTACGCTAAGGGCCCGTATCTCCGTCACCTCGTCGAGGCAGCCCTCGAGGTCAACGATATTCCTATCGCTCTGCACCTCGATCATGGTCCGGATTTCGAGACCTGCAAGGCCTGCATCGATGATGGCTTCACGTCCGTAATGTTCGATGGCTCCAAGTACGAGTTCAAAGAGAACATCAAGCGCACGCAGGAAGTCGTTGCTTATGCACATGAGCATGGCGTCGTTGTCGAAGCTGAGCTCGGCAAACTCGCCGGCATCGAAGATGATGTAAAGGTCGCTGCTCACGAGGCAGCTTACACGCAGCCGGAAGAGGTTGAGGAATTCGTTCGTGAGACGGGCGTTGACTCCCTCGCTATCGCAATCGGCACGAGCCATGGCGCATTCAAGTTCAAACCGGAGCAGTGCACGCGCAATGCTGACGGCGTTCTCGTACCGCCTGAGCTCCGCTTCGACATCCTCGCTGAGATCGAGAAGAAGATCCCTGAGTTCCCGATCGTCCTGCACGGTGCTTCCTCCGTCATCCCGAAGTACGTCAAGATCATCAACGAGAACGGCGGCAAGCTCGATGACGCTGTAGGCATCCCGGAAGATCAGCTCCGCAAGGCTGCTAAATCCGCTGTCTGCAAGATCAACATCGACTCCGACCTGCGCCTCGCTATGACGGCTGGTATCCGCGAGCACTTCTTCGCTCATCCGGAGCACTTCGACCCGCGTCAGTACTGCGCTGACGGCCGCTCCTACATCAAGGAACTCGTTGAGCACAAGATCAAAGAGGTTCTCGGTTCTGAGGGCAGCGCTGCTGGTGTCATGGAGCTCGTTAACGCCAACAAGTAATCCTAGGATTCACCAAATGGCAACAAAAAAGACTGTGTTTCAGCACAGTCTTTTTTATTTTATTGCAGACATCTTGGCGTAAGAGGCGCTCAGGCATCCCTCCCGCCTGAGCTTGACGGGTGTTCAACTTCTGCCCCTCCGTTATCAAAGATGGGCCAGCAGCATATCTCCTACACTAGGATAGACAGCTACAGCGGCTTCTTTCATGAAAGGCTCTGCCGTTTCAACGGTGCAGCCGTGAAAGTATTTGACCGCCGGCAGATCGTTCTGGTCGTCGCCGATGAAGAGCGTCTCTTCTGGCTGCCAGCCGCTCACTTTCAGCAAGCGGCGCAGGCCGTCGCGCTTGTTGGCGTCCTTGAGATTGAAGTCAATGTAGTTGCGGTTGATGTTGCCGATGACCTCTGGGAAGGCTTTCGCGACTTCTGCCGTCACGGCTTCCGCCTCCTCCACCGATCCGCAGCGCATGCTGAGCTGGACGACCTTCTCCATCGACGCTGCGCGCTCAAACGTCAGCGTCTCCATCGGGATGACCAGGCCGAACTCGATGGACGAGCCGGTATCGAGCAGATACATATCCGTCTCGGTCAGCAATCGCATCGGGTTCTTGGTCTGGCGGATGAGTGGCAGACGGAGCATGCCCTTGACGAGCGTCTCCGCGAAACACAGGCTGGACAGGAACTCCCTCTTGTCGTTGACGATGACGGCACCGTTGTTGCAGACGAGGTAGTCGGGATGGAGCGCCGGGTACTTGCGCAGCTCGAACTCGATGAGACTCAGCCCCCTGCCCGTGCAGATGCCGAATTTATTGCCAGCAGCCTGCCACTTGGCGACGGCTTCGATATTTGACGCGGGGACGGGCTGGCGGTGTGGCGCGAACGTCCCGTCAAAATCAGTTGCAGCTAATTTCATTGTTCACACATCCTCATTTCTACAGCGCGGCACTTGCAGCTGCGCTCTTATTTTCATCAATAAAGCTATTATAGCACGATAAAGCTATTATAGCACGATTTCCTGGCATGTCACATCAGGGCCTGTGAAGTCGAAGAGCAACACCGTCTCGCGCGGCTCGGCAATGCCTTCGGCAGCCTTTCGCACATCGCAGGCAAAGAACTCGATATGGTAGCGGCCGCGCACGGCACGCCAGTTCTCGAAGACGAAGCCGGGCAGATAGGCGCGCGGCCTCTCGCTGCGCCAGAAGGGTGCCGTCTTATCTTGATGCTTTTCCATATCCCAGTCGAGATAAACGGGACGGATGCGGCCGCCGTCGGCCATCAGGGCATCAAAGCGCAGCAGGTTGTCGAGAAGAACTGCCGCCGTGCCATACGCATCCCCTGCAAAATCGCGCAATAAGCCGTAGAGGTCTTTTGTCGCATGGCCAACCTTATGATAGCCATGATTCTCCCACCAGTCGGTAAAGCGCTTCCAGAACGCAAAGGCATCACCGTGCTCCTGCGCCTTTATCAAGAAGTCGGCCGTATGGCGGCAGCGGCCCGCATTGTAGTACGTCTCAAAGACGTCCTCGAAGCTGTGGAACCAGCGGATCTCTCCGTACGTCAGGGCGTCGGACCGAAGCACTTCGTACGGTGCCATGGCCATGTACGCATAGCGGTATGGCTCGACGAGCTGCATCATCGAAGCGCCCTTGAGGAACTTCAGGAAGCCGAGCTGCAGCATGTCGGCGTGCAGCTCGTAGACATCGTTGAACGACCGCGCGAACGAATCCATGCCCTCGCCCGGCAGGCCGATGATGAGGTCGACATGCAGGTGCATGTTGTGGAACGAGAGGATGCGCCGGATGTGCGCGGCAATCTGTTCCCAGTGATTGCAGCGCGAGACAGCCTGCAATGTCTTCTCATTCGTCGACTGGATGCCGATCTCGAGCTGGACGCGGCCGCGCGGCATCTGCGCCAGCGTCTCTAGGACGTCTTCATCGAGGTAATCGATGGCCACCTCGAAGTGAAAGTTCGTGCGCACCGTCTGAGGAAGGGCCAGGATGTACTGCAGGATGGGCAGGAAATGCGACTTCTTGGCATTGAACGTCCGGTCGACAAACTTGACCTGACGCACGTCGTGGCGCACGAAGAAATCGAGCTCGCCAAAGACGCGCGCGAGCGGCAAAAAGCGCACTCCGGCCGTCGCACACGACAGGCAGTAAGCACAGGAGAACGGACAGCCACGCGATGTCTCATAATAGAGAATGCGTTCCTTGATGGGCTCCATCTCCGCCTCGCGGTAAGCAAAGGGCACCTGTGAGAAATCCGCTACGGTCACAGCCGTGCTCTCGTCGATGCTGCCGTCCTCCCGACGCATGGCGACGCCCGGCAGACTCACCAGACGGCTGACCTCAGCAGCCCGCGCCTTATCGAGCTTCACCGCGCGCAGCCGCTCAATGAGCTGCACGACAGCTTCCTCCCCCTCGCCGCGCACGACAAAGTCGACCATCGGGAACTCCCTGAAAAACGCTGCCGTATCGTATGAGACCTCCGGGCCGCCGCAGACGATGATGGTATCGGGCAGCGCCGCCGGCAGGAGCCGCAGCAAGTCCTTGACCATCTCGATATTCCAGATGTAGCAGGCAATGCCCAAGACACGCGGCCGCCGCTCATAGATCTCCCCGAGCGCCGCGAGCAGCTGATGGTTGATCGTGAGCTCCAAGATCTCCGAGCCTGGCACGCATTCGCGCAGGTAGCGCACGGCCAGCGATGTATGCGAGTACTTCGCGTTGATTGCCAGCCAAAGGATGCCCTCCTGTCCCCGTTCTTTCCACTCTCCGTTTTTCACGATATCCAACGCTCCCCTTCTTCTCATTCTATGTCCCCTATTGTAGCATGCGCCCCAAAAATCCGCAAAATGACAGAATCATGCCCGGCTATGCTATAATAGGGACAGCAGCATCACCCGCAAGGAAAACATGAACAAACCAGGAAAGGATGACCGATATGACAAATAAGACGATTCCCGCACGAAAAGACTGCCCTGCCACAGAGAAATGGCATCTGTCCGACATCTATGCGACACGAGAAGACTGGCAGGACGCACGCGACAGCATACCGGGACAACTCGATGATATCCAGTCGTTCCGCGGAAGGCTGAAGGACCCGCAGCAGCTGCTCAACTGCCTGACGAAGCAGGACGAGATGGAGATCACGCTCTCTTCCGTCTTTGCCTGGGCGCGCATGATGGCTGACACCGACACGGGCAACCAACAGTATCAGGCCGATGCCGCAAGCGTCATGCCGCTGCTCGACCAGACCGGCGCCGCGACGGCCTTCATCGAACCGGAGCTGCTGGCCCTGCCAGAGGAAACGCTCAAGAGCCTGCCCGATGCCCTGCCCGGCCTCGCGAAATACCGTTTCCGCCTGCAGGAGCTGCTGCGCATGAAAGCGCACATCCTGACGCCGGAGCAGGAAGCCTTCCTCGCGCGCACGGGTGAGCTCCGCAGCGCTCCGCGCAACACCTACACCGTCATGGCCAATGCCGACCTCAAATTCCCTGACACACTCTCAGAGGACGGCAGGCTCACGCCGCTCTCCGAGAGCCGCTATATGAACTTCCTGCGCAGCGAGAAGCGAGAAGTCCGCCAGGATGCGTTCACGAAGCTTTTCCAGACGTACCACGCCTTCCGCAACACCTTCGCCTCGCTCTACAGCGCCTCCGTCAAGAGCAGCCAGTTCACGGCCTCCATGCGCCACTACGAGACGATGCGCGCAGCGGCGCTCGATGTCAGCAACATCCCGCTCTCCGTCTACGACAGCGCCATCGAAGCGACACACGCCGCCCTTCCCGCGCTCCACCGCTACATGGCGGTCAAGAAGCGCCTGCTCAAGCTCGATAAGGTCCACATGTACGACCTCTACGTGCCCGTCATTGAAAAGCCAGCTGCCGCCTACACTTACGAGCAAGCCACAGCCATCCTCAAAGAAGCCCTCGCGCCGCTCGGCAGCACCTATGAGCATGACCTCTTCCAGGGCCTCGAGTCAGGCTGGGTCGACCGCTGCGAGAACCAGGGCAAGCGCAGCGGCGCCTACTCCTGGGGCGTCTATGGCGTCCACCCCTTCGTGCTCATGAGCTGGAACGACACCTACGAATCCATGAGCACCCTCGCCCACGAGATGGGCCACTCCATGCACAGCTGGTACAGCAGCCAGGAGCAGGACTTCGTCAACTCCGAATACACCATCTTCTGCGCCGAAGTCGCCTCCACGACGAACGAGAACCTGCTGCTCGAGTACATGCTCCAGCATGCAAAAGGGCGCGAGCGCCTCTACTATCTCAACCTCTACCTCGAGCAGATCCGCACCACTGTCTTCCGCCAGATGCTCTTCGCCGAATTCGAGCTCCTGACACACGCCGCCGTCGAGAAAGGCGAGGCCCTGACCGCTGACAAACTCGAATCCATCTGGATGAAGCTCAACCGCACCTACTACGGCGAAGACGTCGTCCTCGACACCGAGCTCGCCGCCGAATGGAGCCGCATCCCCCACTTCTACCGTCCCTTCTACGTCTACCAGTACGCAACAGGCTACGCTGCCGCCATGACCCTCTCCCACAACCTGCGCACAAAAGGCGAGCCCGCCCAGAAAGCCTATCTCCACTACCTCGCCAGCGGCGGCAGCGACTATTCCATCACCCTTCTCCAGCGTGCGGGCGTCGACATGACCACCCCCGAGCCCTTCCAGATCACCTTCCAGAAATTCACCGACTGCCTCAACGAACTCGAAACGCTGACCGAATAACCTCATCTCATCTGCGATTCCCTAAGCCAAAAGCCATTATCCATAAGCGAAGCTTCAGCCTGCTGCGCGGAGCGTTGGATAATGGCTTTCGGCGCCTCACCTTGCACTCGCATAAATCAAAAAACAGGTGTCCATAAGCGAAGCTTCGGCCTGCCGCGCGGAGCGTTGGACACCTGTTTTTTGACGCCTCGCCTTGCCTTACCTCTCACTAACGTAAGTCAAAAAGAGGGTATCTATAAGCGCAACTTCAGCCTGCTGTGTGAAGCGTTAGATACCCTCTTTTTGACGCCTCGTTTCTTGAATGCAAATAAATAGAGCAGATAAGATTCTCTCTTATCTGCTCTATTTATGATATATCAGCTTTGATATTATGCGCAAATCAAAGGGCACGCTGGACCTTGCCAGAACGCAGGCAGCGCGTGCAGACGTTGACACGTTTGACCTCACCGTCAACAACAGCGCGGACACGCTGGATGTTCGGCTTCCAGGAACGTTTCGTCTTCAGGTGGGAGTGGCTGACGTTGTTGCCGGACAGCTCGCCTTTTGCACAAAACTCGCAAACATTTGCCATGTGTTACACCTCCTTCATACTCAGGGGCATGATGACCCCCAAACACAATATAAGTATTCTACCACAAATGACGGACCCATGCAAGTACTTTTGCTTGACAAGTCTCTCAAGCGATCATCGCCTCCGAGAAGTAGGCGAGCAGATTGCGATACTCCCCTAATGGCGTCTCAAACAGCAGCTTGCGAAGGAATTCCACCTCCTGGCGGCTGATGCCGTTCGTATGCGCCACACTGTTGCGCTTTTCCTTGACCGAAGAGATCAGCCTGACGAACCCCTGCGGCCAGCTGTTCTTGTCGCGGTAAACATGTGTGACCATCTCGCCCATCATAACTTTCGTCTGCTTGTCGACAAGGCCCTTGTGACGGAAGAGCTTCAGCATGATGTACTCCACGCCCTTCGCGTAGCCGATGGCCACGGGCGAATAGTCCATCTCCTTGTCCGTGATGTGGCGAAAAAGGACATCTGCCGATGCCAGAAACTTGATAGCCTTGGCGTCGAGATTCTCATAGTCCGCCTTGAGCGTGCGCTCCAGCGTCGTTAAATCTTCGTGGACATCGGCCGAAGCAACAGCTTGCTCCGTTGCCGGCGCATAGGCTTCGTAGAGTTTCTGCGCCTTGACATCGTCGTCCTTCTCGCTCTGCAGCGAATGGCGCAGGTTGCGAATCTCCTCTTCCTTGACACCGAGTAGCTGCGTCTTCGACCGCTCCCGCAGGATTTCCTTGAGCTTGAAGTAGAACTGCGTCTCTTCCATCGGCTTGTGCTGGTAATGGACCATGTCATACTGCGTGATGGACTCGAGTTCCTCCGCATTGTCATTCGCCGTCAGGAAGAGGATGGGCGTCTGTGGTGCCTGCTTGCGGATCCGTGGCAGTGCTTGGATGCCTGTCTCGCCGCCCGGCCCTGCTTGGAATAGGTTGTCGAGGATGATCAGCGCAATCTCGCCAACCGTGTGCGCGATGCGCCGCTTGCGCAGGCGGTCTAAAAAGACACGCGGGCTGTAGTAATCCTCAAAGGTCACCTCGGGGTATCTCTTTACGATGATGTGCTTCATGCTCTCGTGGAGCTCCTTTTCATCGTCTACGATGATGATCAGCATAAAATTCCTCCTTATCACACTGCTGCAGAAGTCTTAGACGATTTACGACTTGCATGTCCTGCTTCATCTGCCTGGCAGAGCGGGATGTAGATATCGGTCACGGCATATTTGCGGTCCGAGCCGCTCGGGCGCTCGGGCCATTCCCTGTTGTAGGCCTCTATCTGACCATTGAGAAGGTCGACGAACAGCGAGATGTACATCGTTCCCTCGCCCTTGCGTCCCTCTTCCTTCGAGCTCGGCACCGGTTCATGGTAGATCTTGTTGACGATGGTGGCGGGGAAGCCCGCGACATTGTCACGATAGCGGATGCGGTACCAGTCCGCCCCATCCTTCGACACCACGGCGAACTGCAGCTGCACATCGGCGTGGAAGGCATCATATCCCTCGAAGTCATCGCAGTCATCGAGCGCTTCGAGAACACGGTCGAGCTCCTGCCCCGTGTTGTACGAGAGGTTGTCGAGGATGCTCTCGATGCGGCACGCATTGAGGTTGACATGATGGCCAGCGAGGTTCTCGCGCGCATAGGTGATCGTCAGGCGCTCGCGCGAGAGGTCATCGGACAGGCAGTCCTTCTGGAAGTGCGCAATGAGCAATTCCGTCAGCTCTGCCGTATCGTAGACCGCTGGCTCTGTCGTGATGATGTCGGACGTCGCGTAGAGCTGCTTGATGATGCGCTCGACAGCCGGATGGATGAAGGCCTCGTAGAGGTGGTTCTCGAAAGCCACCGTCTCCTCCTGCGATGCCTTGCGGCCCGTCACTTCATTGCGCAGACTGTGGCCGCCGCTGTGGAGCTCCTGCTCCACAAAATCACGCCAGGAGAATTCCATGTTCTGGAGTGTCTGCGCCGGGTCGTACCGCGTCGTCTTGATGATGCCCTTCTCCAGTTGGTTGTGGACGAGCTTATAACGTTCCAATTTATTATTGGATTCCTTAAGCTCCTGATTTTTGTGTTCAAGTTCCTTTCTCCGTCGTTCAAGCTCCGCCTTATCTTTATTCTGCTTCTCGCCGTAGTAGAACAGAAAGATCAGCGCGGTGAAGAAGCAGTAGAAGTAGATAGCAAAGTCGTACGAGCGCTGGTAGTTCTTCTTACGGATGAAGCTCGTATCTGACTTCCAGTCGTTGATGGAGAAGAGGATGGCCCGGCTGAAGCCATCGCTCCAATACGGGCGGTTCGCATACGAGTACGAGAAGGAATATGTGTTGGAACCGATTGTGAAATCATCAAACGGCACAAACTTGCTGTCATCGTCGTCGGGGTAGCCACCCGGGTACTTCTCGCGGAAGCGCACAAGGTACGGGATGCGCTCGACGTGATAATAGCGCGTGTAGTCCTCCGTGATGGGGCAGCTCTTGTAGGCCTTGCCGTTCTTCAGGATGGTGATGCCCACGCGGCTCGCAATCTTGCCGTCCCCGAGCTGCCAGATCTGATGGCGCAGCAGGTCGTCGATGCACTTGTCTTTCTCAGCCTGCGGCGCATCCATCGAGAGGATGCTCTGTACGCTGTTGTAGAGGACGAGCCCCTCCTCTGCTTTCGAGAACTTCGCGCCGTTGTAGAACGTCGTGAAACTGAAGAAGTACCAGGTCGCCCCTGCGAGTAGGAAAGCGAGCAGGAACGCCGTCATCTTCACCGAAAAGCTCAGCCGGCGGATGCTCCGGAACATCCCGACAGGGTACGCCCAGAACACGACGAGTAGGACGTACTGCACATAGGGGATTTCCTGATTCTCGTTAGCCGCATAGGCAACGATAGTGACGAGTGCGACCGACACGATGGTCCAGAGCTGCCAGAGCCTGCTCTGGCACCAGGCCTGAATGATATCTTTGATGATGTCCAAACTGCGAATGCGAATGGCCAATACAACACATCCCTTCTCTATATGATATACAGAATATCACTTATTCTTACAATAGAAACGCCCCACTGGCATGGATTCCCCATGTCAGCGGGGCGCTCCCCTCTATCCTATTCTACCACATCATGCTGCATGGTGCCTCAGTCCTTTGCGGCGCGGATGATCTCCTCTGCGTTTTTCTCGGGGACTGGCTCGTAGCGGGCGAAGGCGAGCGTGTAGCTACCGCGGCCCTGGGTCAGGGAGCGAAGCTCCGTCGCGAAACGGTAGAGCTGCGACTCAGGGATCTCGGCATGGATCTCGCTCATGTCCTTGCCCTTGCCCTCGATGCCGAGGATGCGCGCACGTTTGGAATTCAGGCGTCCCATGACATCGCCCATGTAATACTCCGGCGCGGTGATGCGGATGTCATCGATTGGCTCGAGCAGGATAGGGCTCGCCTCCATGACGCCCTTGCGGATGGCGAGGGCCGTCGCTGTCTTGAAGGCTGCCTCCGAGGAGTCGACCGTGTGGTACGAGCCGTCGTAGAGGTTGACCTTGACATCGACGACAGGGTAGCCCGCCAGCACGCCGCCAGAGAGCGTCTCGGCCGTGCCCTTCTCAACGGCCGGGATGTACTGGCGCGGCACACTGCCACCGAAGATTGTCTCAGTGAATGCATTGCCGGCGCCGGCCTCCTGCGGGCTGATCTCCAGCCAGACATCGCCGTACTGGCCGTGGCCGCCGCTCTGCTTCTTGTGCTTGCCCTGCACCTTGACGCTCTTGCGGATTGTCTCGCGGTATGCGACGCGCGGCTCATGCAGTTCGAGCTCGACGCCGAACTTGCGCTGAAGCTTGTCGCGCAGGACCTCGAGGTGAACCTCGCCGATGCCGCGCAGGATTGTCTCATGCGTCTCCGGATTCTTCTCCACGACGATGGTCGGGTCTTCATCCTGCTGCTTGGCAAGCGCGCCGAAAACCTTGTCCTCCTCGCCCTTCTTGTGGGCGGAAGCTGCCATCGCGAGCATCGGGGCCGGGTAGGCGATCTCCTCGTAGACGATGGGGTCGGCGCTATCGCAGAGCGTATCGCCCGTCCTGACCGACTGCAGCTTCGTCGTCGCGACGATATCGCCGGCCTCCGCAGCATTCAGATGCTCCTGGCGCTTGCCCTGCAAGGAGAAGATCGTACCGACGCGCTCCGCATTCTCCTTGTTGGGATGCATGTAAGTGGCATCGCCCTTCATCGTGCCAGAGAAGATGCGCAGGTAACTCATGCGGCCGACGAACGGGTCGACAACCGTCTTGAATACCTGTGCCGAGAACGCATCCTCCGTATGACGCTCCTTGAGGTCCCCGTCCTGCGGATCCATGCCGATGGCGACGTGGAAGTACGGCGTCGGCAGGTACTCGACGATGCCGTTCATGAGCTTCTTGACGCCGATATTCTGCTTCGCCGAGCCGCAGAAGACCGGGAAGATCTTGCCGGCCTGGATGCCCTCAATCAGAGCGGCCGCCACTTCGACCTCCGTGATCTCCGTACCTTCGATGTACTTCTCGAGCAATTCGTTGTTGAACTCCGCGACAGACTCGATGAGCTTCTGGCGCGCCTCCTCGACGTCGCCCTGGATGTATTCCGGGATGTCGGCGATGAGGTCTTCCTCGTCATGCGTGACGATCTTCATGTGCAGGGCCAAGAGGTCGACGACACCCTGGAAGGCCGCTTCCTGGCCAATCGGCAACTGCACGGGCACGACACCCGCGCCAAAGCGCACGCGCAGCTCTTCGACGACTTGCTGGAAGTCGGCGTGCTCGCGGTCCATCTTGTTGATGAAGAACGCGCGCGGCAGCTCCGCTTCCTCGGCATAGCGCCATGCCTTCTCCGTCTCGACCTCGATGCCAGACGGGGCCGAGATCACGATGAGGGCACTGTCCGCTGCCGTCAGCGCGCCCTTGACTTCGCCGACGAAGTCCGGATAGCCCGGCGTATCGATGAAATTGATCTTATAGTCACGCCATTCGCAGGCGGCAAGCTTCAGGTTGATCGTCATGCCGCGGCTCTCTTCCTCCGGCTCGCAGTCGAGCACACTCGTGTGCTCTTCCACACTGCCGAGGCGCTTGACAGCACCCGCATTGAACAGGCAGGCATCGAGCAGGCTCGTCTTGCCCGTCTTGCCATGGCCGATGACGGCAACGTTGCGCAGGTTGGAACTCTTGTAAGATTTCATCGCAATCCCTCCTAGTGCTTCCTATTTTTGCTTATGTGTTCTATATTCGCTAGAAGTCAGAATTTTCCTGCCTGATAAAAAAGAAATCATGAGTCCTCATGCAAAAATGTCCCTGCCGACAATGGACGATTGTCCGTTGTCGGCAGGGACACAGGTTCTTCTTCGAAGGCTCAGTCGTCCTCGTAGATGTCCTCTTCGAGGCGCATGAGCAGGTAGCAGTAATCCGAGAGGCGGTTGAGGTAGATGCGGTCGCTTGCAGCGACTTCTTCTGCCTCGGCCAGACGGCAAGCACAGCGCTCAGCGCGACGGGCCGTCGTGCGCGCGAGGTCCAGCATGGCGCCGCTCTGCGAGCCGCCCGGGATGATGAAGGCGTGCTCCTCGGGAAGGTCCGACTCCACATCGTCGCACCAGGATTCGATCTCGCGGACATCTTCCATCGTGATGCGCGATTCCGTGCCGCAGCTCGCAAAGTCGGCCATGAGCGCGGGCAGCTTGCGCTGGAGCTTCAGGATGCGCTCGGCGACATCGTCCTTGTCGGAAAAGGCGCGTGCCAAGCCCAGTGCCGAATCAACTTCATCGAGCGTGCCGTACGTATCGACGCGCAGACCGCTCTTCTTGACGCGCTCGCCTGTCAAGAGGCTCGTCTCGCCGTTATCTCCTGTCTTTGTCGTGATTGACATGATAATCCCTCCTAGCACTGATTATTGATCAATCTATCAATCATCGGCTTCCACATGGTAGGTGCCATCGTAGATTTCCGTCTGATTGAAGAAGATCGCGATCTCGCGCGCCGCACTCTCCGGGCTGTCCGAGGCGTGCACGGCATTGCGGCGGCCAGAAGTCGCGAATTCCTTGCGGATGGTGCCTTCCTCGGCATCCTTCGGGTTCGTCTTGCCGTTGATCTTGCGCACGCGGGCAATCGCG
Organism: Mitsuokella jalaludinii; assembly: GCF_928722185.1. Lineage (NCBI taxonomy): Bacteria > Bacillati > Bacillota > Negativicutes > Selenomonadales > Selenomonadaceae > Mitsuokella > Mitsuokella jalaludinii. The sequence goes on along the minus strand of NZ_CAKMXA010000001.1, from coordinate 74,838 downwards.
TCTTCGCCCTCGAGGACCATCGCGATGAGCGGGCCCGATGTCATGAAGCCAACGAGGTCCTTGTAGTACGGACGGCCGATATGCTCGGCATAGTGGATGGACGCCAGGCGCTCATCCATCTTCAGCAGCTTCATGGCCAGGATGCGGAAGCCCTCACTCTCATATCGTTTAATGATATCGCCTGCATGATGTCTTGCGAATGCGTCTGGTTTGATTAGTACAAGTGTCTTTTCCATTTCTGATGATCCCCTTATTCCTGATATTGACGGATTGCAGCAGCTGCTTTAGAGACGTTCTGCTGCTTCCTTGTAGTGCTCGGCCACCTTGCGGTAGCGCAGCGAAGATTCCTTCAGTGCCTCGATCTCATCATCGCGCAGGCCGCGGATGATCTGCGCCGGATTCCCGTAGACCAGGGAGTTCGACGGGATCTTGCGACCCTGCTCGATCATCGTGCCGGCACCGATGACGACGTTCTCGCCGATGACCGTATCCCCCATGATGATGGAGCCCATGCCGATGAGCGTGTGGTCGCCGATGCTCTTGCTGTGGATGACGGCATTGTGCCCGATGCTGACACCCTCGCCAATCGTCGTCGGATGATCGTGCATCACGTGTATGGTCGCATTCTCCTGGATGTTCGTGTTCTTGCCGATCTTGATGGGCTGGAAGTCACCGCGGACGACGGCGCCGAACCAGATGCTCGTGCCCTCCTCAATCGTGACATCGCCGGTAACGACGGCTGTCGGTGCCAGGTATACGCTCTCGTCAATCTTCGGAGCGGCGGATTTATAGGGCATGATGATTGCCATACAGATTCCCCCTTGCGCAGGATTTTCTTTTAATTGTTCGTCTATTTATAATAGATTCGCGAAAAAAAGAAATCTTCCTGCCTTGAGCAGGAAGATTTCTTCTTTGCTTGCAATATCATGCCCGGGCACGCACAGCCGCGAGTGCCTTCACAAGGACGGCAGTCTGGCGCTCGGCGAGCCACTGTCCGACGGCACGGCCCGCAAGGCCACTTGGTGCATCCTTGCCGCTGACGCCATGCATGGCTGCGAGCAGCGCCTCGCCGTGCACGAGGTAGTCGGGCAGGCTCTGATGATCGGCTTCGATGACCGCGTTGAAGTCCGCAAGGCTAAGGACGGGCCGCTGCTTGTCGACGAGCAGCAGCAGTGCGGCAATCTTGCCGGGACGCTCTAAAAGAGGCGCCCGCATGTGCTGCTCAATGAGGAAGCGGCCCGCGCGCAACCAGTCCTTCGGCAGCGTCACGCGCCTGTTCCACGAGGCAAGCTGTTCGAGCCCGCGCAGTTCGTGGCCATAGTGATGTGGCTCCATCTCCTTTGGCGTCGTGCCCTTGCCGATGTCGTGGACGAGCGCGGCAAAGCGCGCGGCGATATTTGGCGTCCTCTCGGCAGCACGGTCGACGACCTGCATCGTGTGCTGCCAGGCATCGCCCTCGGGATGGTACTCAGGCGGCTGCGTCTTGCCGATAAGCAGCGAGAGCTCAGGAAAAGTCACGGCGAGGATATCCGCCTGCTCGAGCGCGCGGAAGAATACCGAAGGCCTCGGCGACTGCAGGGCGCGCCGCAATTCAGCGACGATGCGCTCCTGCGGCTCATGCTGGAGCTCTGCGCGGCAGGCGTTCATGTAACGGATTGTCTCCTCCGTGATGGAGAAGCCGAACTCCGCTGCCTGGCGCGCTGCGCGCAGGGCGCGCACAGGATCTTCGGTGAAGTGATGCGAGACGGCGCGGATGACCTTGTCCGCCACATCCTGGGCACCGTGGTACGGGTCAATGAGCTGCTTTCCCGGGAGCTCCAGCGCCATGCTGTTCATCGTCGTGTCCCGTCTGTAGAGGTCCTCCTCCACCGTGACCGATGGGTCGTACGAGACGCGGAAGCCGCGGTAGCCCCGCCCCTCCTTCTTCTCCTTGCGCGCGAAGGCGACCTCCGAGAGAGAGCCGTCGATGGAGACGAGGTAGACCGGGAACCCGTGGCCGACTTTCTGCGCCGCTGGGAAGAGCTGCTGGAAGTCTGCCTCAGCAATGCCCGATACCATGTAGTCCTTGTCGTGCGGCCGCACGTGGCGCAGAGCGTCGCGCACCCAGCCGCCGACGATGAAGACGCGCGCACCATTTGCGCGCAGGAGCTCTGCAAATGCCTCTTCCGTCATACACTTATCCTCACTTCAGGATCTGTGCACCGTGCGTGTCGAGGTCGAGCGTCAGGATGCGCGCATCGACGTCATGCTTGCGGAATGCCTCGAGCATGGCCTTGCCGACAGCTTCCTCCGCATGGCGGCGCTCCAGCACGTAGGCGATGAGGCACGGGCCGGCACCGCTGAGCGTCGCGCCGGCAGCGCCCGCTCGGCGCGCGGCCTTGAAGACATCGTACATGCCCGGGATGAGCTCCGCGCGGTACGGCTGATGCAGGGCATCGTCGAGGCCAAGCCGCAAGTAGCGCTCATTGCCGCGCGTCAGGGCGGCGACAAGCATCGAGGCGCGGCCGATATTGAAGATGGCGTCCTTCATCGGCACTTCCGTCGGCAGGACCTTGCGGGCCATGCGCGTTGAGAGCGGGAAATTCGGCACAGCGACGACGAACTTCATGCGGAAACGCGGCAGGAAGCTGAAGCAGTCGACGCGGCCGTTCGTGACCGCATTGACGGTAAAACCGCCGAAAATGGCCGGTGCCACATTGTCGGGATGACCCTCGATGTTCGTCGCGAACTGCAGGATCTCGCGGCGGTTGAAGGGATTGCCGATCAGGGCATTCGCCGCCGTCAATCCGGCGACGATGGCCGTCGCCGAGCTGCCGAGGCCGCGCGAGAGCGGCACGCGGTTCTCCATGTGGATGACGGCGCCGCGGTATTCCTTGTCCTTGCCGGCCTTCTCTAAGAGGTACTGCGCCGACCGCCAGACGATGTTGCGGTTGTCGCACGGGATGTTCGTCGCCCCCTCGCCCGTCATCGTGATGGACAGGCCCGGCTCGCGCGTCAGGCGCAGCTCCAGGTCATTGTAGACCGTGCAGGCGAGGCCGAGGCAGTCAAAGCCTGGGCCGCAGTTGGCGCTCGTACCAGGGACACGGACGCGGACACATTTCTCTGCCATACTCTTACCCCCGTTCCTCATTCTCGACGCGGATCACATTGCGGATCTCATCGACGACAGGCAGCTCGCGCAGGGCCTTCAGCGCCTTCTCGATGCGCTCGTGCTCGACGAGATGCGTGATGGCGACGATCTCCGCATGGTCAACGACATTGCGGCGCGTCTGGATGACCGACTTGAGGCTCACGCCGGCATCGCCGAAAGCCGTCGCGATGGCACCGAGCACGCCCGGCTTATCGTCGACGAGCAGGCGCACATAGTAGGAAGAAGAAGTCGCCTCGAGCGGGCAGAGCTTCTTCTGCTCGTAGCACGTGCAGCGAACATGGCCGAAGGTGCGGTTGAGGATGTCGCGCGCGACGTCGATGATGTCGGAGATGACAGCGGAGGCCGTCGGCAGCGAGCCGGCGCCCTGGCCGTAGAACATCGCCTCGCCGATGGCGTTGCCGCGCACGAAGATGGCATTGTAGACGCCGTTGACCGAAGCCAGCGGATGCGTCTTCGGCAGGAAGACCGGATGGACGCGCACATCGACGCCGTTCTCATCGGAATCCTTGCCGACAGCCAGCAGCTTGATGACATAGCCGAGGTCCTTCGCGTACTCGATGTCGTCCGGCGTGATCTTCGTGATGCCCTCGACCGAGACATCCTCGAGCTGCACGCGCGTGTTGAACGCCAGCGACGAGAGGATGGCCGCCTTGCGCGCCGCGTCGAGTCCGTCGACGTCTGCTGACGGGTTCGCCTCGGCGTAACCCTTGGCCTGTGCCTCCTTGAGGACGGTGTCGTAGTCGGCACCGCACTCCGTCATCTTTGTCAGCATGTAGTTCGTCGTGCCGTTGACGATGCCGAGAATCTCCGTGATGCGGTTGGCTGTCAGGCATTGCTTGAGCGGCGTGATGATGGGGATGCCGCCGCCGACGCTCGCCTCGAAGCGGAAGTCGACGTCTTTTTCCTCTGCCATCGCGAACATGTCCTTGCCGAACTGTGCGACGACATCCTTGTTGGCCGTCACGACACTCTTGCCTGCCTCCATCGCGCGCAGCATGTACTCACGCGCGGGGTGGATGCCGCCCATGAGCTCCACGACGACATCTATCTCCGGATCCTCGAGGATATCCTCGATCTTGTCTGTGAGATGCAGATGCCCGAGCTGCGGGCGCGGCTTCTTGACATCTCGCACGAGCACCGTCTTGATCTCGATCGGTGTGCCGACGCGTTCCGTAATCTGCGGCCGATTCATCTCGAGCACCTGGATAACACCAGAGCCCACCGTACCGGACCCGAGCAAACCGATTTTAATGACTTTTTCCATCCGACACACCTTCTTTCCTTACGACTGTCCGAGGACTTCGAGGCGCTTGACGCCATCGACCATGCGGAGCTTATCGAGCAGAGCTTCGAGATCGACCGAGAGATTGGCCGTCTCGATGGAGACTGTGGCATTGGCGACACCCTGCAGCGGGATGCCCTGGTTGATCGTCATGACACTGCCCGAGTCTGCCGAGATCGTGTTGAGCACGCTCGAGAGGACGCCCTTCTTGTGCTCAAGGAGCAGCGTCAGCGTGACGATCTTGTTGCGACTCGCCTCGTAGAACGGAAAGACATAGTCCTTGTACTTGTAGTAGGCACTGCGCGAGAGTTCCATCTTCTCGACGGCCTCGTTGATCGTGCGCGCATCGCCGCGCTTGAGCATCTCTTTGACACGGATGGTCTTCTTGATTGCCTCTGGCAGGATCTCCTCGCGGACGAGGAAGAATCCGCTTTTCTCCTTGTTCATATATTACGCCTCCAATGGATACTATTCTTTTGACAAAGGATAGTATACCATAAGATGTGCACAAATGCCAATGAAATTTCCGGATTTGTCCAAATCATATGGATGGATTTCACAAAATGTTAACTTTCTCACCATTTTGTGCAAAAAAACAGCCTGCATGCGCAGGCTGTAAACATCTGTAGCAAAACTAGATACGGTCACATGACACTTTTCAGGTCAGTCGCGGTGACCGGCGTGGATCTTGTTCTCGGTGCCATTCATCAAACGGACGATATTGGCCTTGTGGCGGATGATGATGAAGGCCGCTGCGAGCACGCCGAAGGCCGTGTAGGCACCCGGATAGCCCCAGGCATACGAGAGGATCGGCACGAGTGCCGCCGCGATGCACGAGCCGAGCGAGACGTACTTCGTGACCATGACGATGGCGAGCCAGACGAGGAAGACGATGAGGCTCGGCAGCGGCATGAGCATCGCGATGACGCCGAGGCCCGTCGCCACGCCCTTGCCGCCCTTGAAGTGCAGGAAGAGCGAGCACGAGTGGCCGACGATGGCCAGGATGCCCGCTATGACCATGACGAGCGGCAGAGGCGCGAACACTTCCGCGAGGCCGACGCTAAGGGCGCCCTTGAGGAAGTCGAGCAGGAAGATCAGGAAGCCCGGTCCCTTGCCGAGCGTGCGCCAAGCATTCGTCGCCCCGATGTTGTGGCTGCCGTACTCGCGCAGGTCGACGTGCCAGATGAGCTTGCCGAAGACGAGACCGTTCGGGATGGAGCCCAGAAGGTAGCTCGCGAGGCAGACGAGGAGGACCGATGCCATCAGTAATCCTCCTCCTCTTTGCGCGCGCGCACGATGAGGCGCAGCGGCGTACCCTCAAAGCCGAACTGCTCGCGCAGACGGTTCTCGATGAAGCGCAGATACGAGAAGTGCATGAGCTCCGGATCGTTGACGAAGATGATGAACTTCGGGGGGCAGATATCCGTCTGCGTCATGAAGAGGATCTTGAGCTGGCGGCCGCGGTGCATCGGCGGCGGGTTGATGGAAACGGCATCGCGGATGAGCTCGTTGAGGACGCTCGTCTTGATGCGCATCGCCTGCTGCTCGGCCACGTAGCGCACGAGGTCCGTCACGCGCGCGACGCGCTGGCCCGTCAGGGCCGAGGTATAGAGCACCGGCGCGTACTGCAGGAAGCCGAGCTTGTCGCGCAGTTCCTCGGTGAAGCGCAGCGTCGACTTATCGTCCTTGTCCGGGTAGATATCCCACTTGTTGACGACGATGACGACGCCCTTGCCCGACTCGTGTGCATAGCCCGCGATCTTCTTGTCCTGCTCCGTGATGCCCTCGAAGGCGTTGATCATCATGAGCACGACGTCGGCGCGGTCGATGGCGCGCAGCGAGCGCATGACACTGTAACGCTCGACGGCCTCCTCGATCTTGCCGCGGCGGCGCATGCCTGCCGTGTCGATCAGCGTGAACTTCATGCCGTCCTTCGTGAAGTGCGTGTCGATGGCGTCACGCGTCGTGCCCGGCACGTCGCTGACGATGACGCGGTCCTCGCCGAGGATCGCGTTGACGATGGAGGATTTGCCGACATTCGGGCGGCCGATGACGGCGATGCGGATCTCATCCTCATCCTTGCTCTCCTCGACCTTCTTCGGGAAGGCCGCGACGATTGCGTCGAGCAGATCGCCGAGATTCATCGCATTCGATGCCGAGATGGGGATCGGATCGCCGAGGCCCAGATTGTAGAACTCGTAGACGTCCATCGCGCGCTGCGGGCTGTCAATCTTGTTGACCGCGAGGATGACCGGCTTCTTCGTGCTGCGCAGCAGGCGCGCGACCTCTTCATCTGCCGTCGTCAGGCCGGAGCGGCCGTCGACGAGGAACAGGATGACGTCGGCCTCCTCCATGGCCAGCTGTGCCTGCTGGCGCATCGACTTGAGGATGTGGTTGCTCTCATCGAACTCGATGCCGCCGGTGTCGATCATCGTGAAGTGCTGGTTGAGCCACTCCGCGTCGAGATAGATGCGGTCGCGCGTGACGCCCGGCATGTCGTCGACGATGGAGACGCGCTTCTTGCCGATCTGATTGAAGAGCGTGGACTTGCCGACGTTCGGGCGGCCGACAATCGCCACGATTGGTTTGCTCATATTCATCCCTCTTTCTCTATAAAATAAACATGTGAATCAATACTGGATATTCTTGGTATAGCCCGCGTTGCTCTGCCACATGTAGGCCGTCTCACCCGCACGGCGCTTCGCGTAGTGCGGCCAGTCCATCAGGGCGCGGTAATAATCCGCGCCCGTCTGCACGGGCTCGATGCGGCTTTCGGGGAACGCCTCGCGCATGGATGAGAGGCTCACGTCGTCGAGGAAGATGTCCTCGCCCGAGCGCAGGGCGGGCTCAGGGATCAGGATGCCCGCGCGCGGGCCATCGAGGCGCTTCAGGGCCACCATGATGTCATGCGCTGTCAAGAGACCAGAGACGTTGACCGTCGTGCCGAAATGCTCGTTCTCGACCGGCACAATACGCACATGAAGGTTTGCATGCGCATCTTCCGCCTTCCTCGCGAGCTCCTGCATGACAGGCGCGACGGCCGTGCCCGTGACGACATCGAGATAGACAGGCTCTTCATACGATGCGATTTCCTCGTGCGCATTGGACTCCTTATCCCAGTCGTTGATGAAGTTGCGCGTGAGTCCGATGCCGTTGTCGAGCTGTGGGAAGCCGTCGTAGAACGAAGTCGGCGGCACAGGGCGGCCCGCGAGGAAGTAGAACTCATCGCCGAGGTAGATGAAGGTGCGCCCCTCCTCCTGCTGGATCTTCTTCTGCCACTTCTCGACTTCGTCGATGACGCGCGCCGCTCCCTCTGCATCGAACTGGTGCAAGGGGAAGGGATCTGTACGGTACTTCGTGATGCCAACGGGGACGATGGCCAGCGACAGCGCGTGCGGGCGGCGCGCGACAACCTCGCGTATCGTGCGCTCGAGCTCTGCGCCGTCATTGAGGCCAGCGCAGAGCACGACCTGCGTATGGTAGTCGGCCCCCGCCTCCTCGAGATGGTCGAGTTGCTCCGCGATCTTCGCCGCACCGGGGCAGCGCAGCATCTGCGCGCGCAATTCGGGGTTCATGCACTGCACGGAGACAAAGAGCGGCGAGAGATGGAACTGCTTGATGCGCCGGAAGTCATTCGGCCCCATGTTCGTCATCGTGACGAAGTTGCCGTAGAGGAACGACAGGCGGTAGTCGTCATCCTTGATGGAGAGGCTCTGGCGCATGTTCGGCGCGATCATATCGACGAAGCAGAAGTAGCAGTGATTCGCGCAGTTGCGGATGCCGTCAAAGACGGCCGACTCGAACTCGACACCGAGCTCTTCGTCGATTTCCTTCTCGAATGAGATCATCTCCTGCTCACCATCTGCATGCTCGACGAGCATGTCGATCTCCTCGTCCGCCATCGCGAAGCTCAGATCGATGATGTCGCGCAGTCCCTGCCCGTTGATCTCGAGAATCTTGTCGCCCGGCACGAGTTCGAGCTCTTCTGCGAGGCTGCCCGGATAGACGCGCAGGATGATACCTGGATAATATTTGCTCATATTCTTACTCTCTTGCACTACAAACAAAGGAGTGATGCATAAATCATCACTCCTCAGAATGTCTTATCTTATTTTAGACGCAAGTCCCAATCGCTCAGTCGCGAGCCTTCGTGATGGACAGCGAGATGCGCTTGCGCTTCGTGTCGATGCGGAGGATCTTGACGCGGACGATGTCGCCGACATGAACGGCTTCATCGGCGCGCTCGATGCGCTTGTCTGCGAGCTCGCCCATCGGGATCAGGCCATCGAAGCCCGGCTCGATCTCCATGAATGCACCGAAGTCCGTCAGCTTGATGACTTTGCCTTCGATGATCTGGCCTTCGCTGTACTTCTCAGCGGAGTCGTACCACGGATCACGCATCGTGTCCTTGACGGACAGGGAGATGCGCTTGCTCTCCGGATCAACGCTCTTGACATAGACGTCGAGCTCCTGGCCGACTTCGAGGACATCCGACGGATGCTTGACGCGGTGCCAAGCGAGGTCGGAGATGTGTGCAAGGCCGTCTACGCCGCCGATATCGATGAATGCACCGTAGTCGACGAGGCGCTTGACCGTGCCGCGTACCGTCTGGCCAGCCTCGAGCGTGGAGAATACTTCCGCTTCCTTCTTCTCGCGCTCAGCCTCGAGGAGAGCACGACGGGAGAGGACGAGACGCTGCTTGTGGACATCGATCTCGATGATCTCCGCCTCGACCGTCTGGCCGACATAGATGGAGAGGTCCTTGACAAAGTGGAGTTCCATCTGGGATGCCGGGATGAAGCCGCGCAGGCCATCGACGGATGCCACGAGGCCGCCCTTGACGACCTGCGTGATGTTCGCCTGGACCGTCTCGCCAGCTTCCTTCTTCTTCTCCATCTCCGTCCAAGCGACCATGCGGTCAGCCTTTACCTTGGAGAGGATGCCGCCGTTGTCGCCACCGAGGGAAACGACATAGACATCGATGACATCGCCGACTTTGACGACGTCCTCAGCGGACTCCGGAGCCGGGTAAGCCAGCTCGCGCTTCGGGATTGCGATCTCCTGCTTGTATCCGATATCGACATAAGCCTCGTCGCGGTTTACCTGGATGACCTTACCTTTTACAGTGGTGCGCTCCTGGATATCCGGCAGGGACTCCTGTGCTAATAACTCTTCCATGTTCATCTGTTCTGACACTTTTTATATACCTCCTTGATAATCCAGTCCGGTGTAGAAGCACCAGCTGTAATACCAATTTTCTTTATTTTGTCAAACCACTCGTCGTGCAGCTCCGCTGCAGTCTCGATGTGGTAAGTCAGGCACTTCTCGGAACAAAGCTGTGCGAGCCTTGTCGTGTTGGCACTGTTCTTGCCGCCGATGACCAGCATGAGGTCAACCTTGCTGGCAAGATCTATGGCAGCGGCCTGTCGCTGGTCTGTCGCCGTACAGATGGTTCGCAGGATCTTGATGTCCCTGGACTTCTCAAGAAGGCGCATGACAATCTGACGGAAGCGCGCTCCAGAAAACGTCGTCTGGCATACGATGCCGAGCTTGCCGCAGGGCTCTATCCCATCGGCTTCTTCCTCGGTCTCGATGATCTGTGCTCTTCCGGATGACCACTCGAAGATGCTCTTGACCTCCGGATGGTTCTTCTCTCCGATGATGACCACACTGTACCCTTCATCCACGAGCTCCTTGGCCGAAAGCTGCGCTTTCTTGACATGCGGGCATGTCGCGTCCACGAGCTCGAGTCCGCGGGCCTTCGCCTCGTCGTAGACCGCGGGGCCCACGCCGTGCGAGCGGATGATGACGGTCCCCTTCTCCATCTCCTCGAGACTGTCTACCGAGCCGACGCCCTCGCGGCGCAACCTGTCGACCATCTGCGGATTGTGGATGATGGGTCCGAGCGTACAGGCAGTCCCGTCAGCAGAAGCATTCTCCCTGGCAATCTTGATGGCGCGCTTGACGCCATAGCAAAAGCCAAGATAATCTGCTAAGATGACTTCCATACATCTACCACCATAAATCATATTATTGCAAAGACGCCCAGAAGGCTTTTTTACAATCTATAGCCTAGTATATCATGCATGAGGGCGTCAGGCAAATGGTTTTAGGAAATTTTTTCAATTTCTTCGCGCATGACCGCGATATGAGCCATGATTTCTTGCGAAAAGGCCTCAAGCTGCTCCTTGTCGCGTTTATCGCCCGTGAAATGCATCGGCTCGCCGTACATGATGGAGAGCTTTGGCAGGAAGCCGCCTTTCTGCATGATGCGGTCCGTACCGACGATACAGGCCGGCACGACAGGAGCACCGCTCATCGCGGCGAGCAGGCCGACGCCGGCCTCGGCCTTGTGGAGTTTCCCGTCCTTGCTGCGCGTGCCCTCTGGGAAGAGGCCGAGCACACGGCCCTGCCTGAGCACATTGACGGCCGCCTTGATGGCGCCGCGGTCTGCCGCGCCGCGCTTCACGGGGAAGGCATGGCAGCGGCGAATGGCCGCGCCGAAGATCGGGTGCTCGAAGAGCTCGATTTTCGCCATGTACGAGACGGGGCGCGGCAGGAACGTCGCGAGGAGCGGCGGGTCCCAGTTGCTCATGTGGTTGGCTGCGAGGATGACGGGCCCTTCTGCGGGCAGGTTCTCCTTGCCGTACGTCTTGGCGCGGAACAGCAGTTGAAAGATGACGGCAAAGATGATGCGGAGTGTCGTGTAAAGCATCGTATCACCTGCACATTCCGATGATGCGAGCGACGACCTCCGGGATCGTCATGCCCGTCGTATCGAGAAGCGTCGCATCGTCTGCCTGGACGAGCGGCGAAATCTCGCGCTCCATGTCGGCCTTGTCGCGCGCGGCGATGTCGTGCTCGATATCCGCGAGGTCAACAGCGAGACCTTTCTCTCGCAATTCCTTGTAGCGGCGGTTTGCGCGCTCCGCGATAGAGGCCGTCAGGTAGATCTTGACATCAGCGCCCGGCAGCACATTCGTCGCGATGTCGCGGCCGTCCATGAGGACGCCGCCGCGCTCTGCCATCTTGCGCTGCAGGTCGACCATCTTCTCGCGCACGGGGCCGAGCGCAGCTACCTTCGAGACAATGTGGCTGACCTCCGGCGTGCGGATCTCACTCGTGACGTCCTGGCCGTCGACGCGCACCGTCGTCTTGCCGTTCTCATACGAGAGGTCCACGTCGATGTCGGGGACGACAGCGAGGATCTTCTCATCCGTGACCTCACCGCCCTGCTGCAGGACCTTCCAAGCCACGGCGCGGTACATGGCCCCCGTGTCGATGTAGGTATAACCCAGTTCCTTGGCTGCGAGCTGTGCGACCGTGCTCTTGCCGGCGCCCGCCGGCCCGTCGATTGCTACTACGAGTTTCTTCAAGACAGATTCCCCCAAATCAAATTGATATGTACTGCACTCATGCCTGCAGGCGAGCCAGCGTGTCGTAGAAGGCCGGGTACGAGATCGTCACGCACTCGGGGCGCTCGATCTCGGCGCCCTCTCCGGCCGCGCCGAGGATAGCAAGCGACATCGCCATGCGATGGTCATCGTACGAGAAGCAGGTTGCCGCCCGCACCTTCGTGCCGCCGTGGATGACGAGGCCATCTTCGCTCGCCTCGACAGCACCCGGCGCGAGCTTGTTGAACTCGTCCGTGACAGCCTGCAGGCGGTCCGTCTCCTTGACGCGGAGCTCACCGGCACCCGTGATGACCGTATCGCCCTCTGCAAAGAGCGCAGCCACTGCGAGGACCGGGATCTCATCGATGAGGCGCGGCATGATCTCGGCGCCGAACGACGTGCCATGGAGCTTCGCCGCCTCGACGCGAATGTCAGCTGCCGCCTCGCCGCCGCTCACGCGCTCGTTCTCCAGCGTAATCTTGGCGCCCATCGCCTCGAGGACATCGAGGATGCCCGTGCGCGTCGGATTGACGCCGACGTTCTTGAGGAGCAGGTGGCTTCCCGGCACGACGGATCCCGCGACGAGCCAGTAGGCCGCCGAGCTGATGTCGCCCGGAACCTCGATGGATGACGGCGCATGGAACGATTCGACAGGCTCAATCGTCACAGCCGTGCCATCCTTCTTCGTCTCGACGCCGAAGGCCTCGAGCATGCGCTCCGTGTGGTCGCGCGAGGTGAAAGGCTCGATGACAGTCGTCGGACTGTCGGCATACATGCCGGAAAGCAAGATGGCCGACTTGACCTGTGCACTCGCGACAGGGCTCTCGTAGACCATGCCGTGCAGCTTCCCTTCAGCCGGCACGATCGTGATCGGCAGCTTCGTGTTCTTCTCGCGGCCGTAGATCTTTGCGCCCATCGCCGAGAGCGGCTTGATGACGCGTCCCATCGGGCGCTTGTGCAGCGAGGCATCGCCCGTGAAGGTCGTCAAGAACGGCTGCGGCGCAAGGATGCCCATCATGAGGCGCAGTGTCGTGCCCGAGTTGCCCGCATCGATGATTGTGGAAGCTTCGCGGAGGCCGTGCAGGCCGTGGCCGCAGACCACAAGAGACGTCTCCGACTCGAACTCGACAGAGGCGCCCAGCGCCTTCATGCAGGCCGCCGTCGAGAGGCAGTCCTGCGCGTGCAGGAAGTTCGTGATGTGCACGGGCGTCGAGCCGAGCGCCGAGAACATGACACTGCGGTGCGAGATGGACTTGTCGCCGGGGATCTCGATCGTGCCGCGCAACCCCTGCCTTGCCTTTGCAATCGTCTTCGTGTTTTCCATAGAGGTTCCTCCACTCCATTCATCAATCATACTTCAATAGCGCATCAATCGTCGTTCCAGACACTCCAGCAGCCGGCCGCATTGCCCATGGAGAAGGCCGCCTGCAGGTTGTAGCCGCCCGTGTAGGCATCGACATCGACAACCTCGCCGGCGAAGTAGAGGCCCGGCACGAGCTTCGACTCCATCGTCTTCGGATTGATCTCCCGCACGGAAACGCCGCCAGCCGTCACGATGGCCTCAGCGAGCGGCCGCGTCTTCGTGATGGTCAGCGTCAAGTGCTGCAGCGTCTCCGCGAGGCGGTGGCGCTCCTCCGCCGTGACCTGGTGGACCGGCTTTTCCGGGTCGAGGTAGGCGCAGTCAAGCACCGGCTCGATGAGCTTATGCGGCAGGAGGTCCAAGAGACCGTTCTTCAGCGACTTGCGGATGTGCTGCCCGAAGTCGCGCTGGATGCGCGCATCGAGCTTCTCCGGCGTCAGCGCCGGCTTGAGGTTGAGCTCGAGCTCGACGAACTTCCCCTCGGCAAGGCACTTGGCCGCCCTGCGGCTCATCGAGAGGATGATGGGGCCCGTCACACCGAAGTGCGTGAACATCATCTCGCCGAACATCTCCTGCACTTTCTCGCCGCCAGCGAGAAGTGTCGCGCGGACATTGCGAAGCGATAGGCCCTGGACATCTTTGACCCACTCTTCTTCTGTCTCGAGCGGCACGAGCGACGGGCGCAGCGGCACGACCGTGTGGCCGAGCTTCCTTGCCATCTCGTAGCCATCGCCCGTCGAGCCCGTGCCCGGATACGAGGCACCGCCCACCGCAAGGATCACGGCATCGGCCTTGTAGTGCGCGCCCGACTTCGTGCGCACGCCCGCCACGCGCCCCTCCTGCAACAGGATGTCCGCGACGGGCATCTCGAGCTCGATGCGGACGCCGAGCTCATGCAGCCGATGCACCATCGCGTCGACGACGTCCTGTGCTTTGTCGCTGACGGGGAAGACGCGATTACCGCGCTCGACCTTCACGGGCACGCCCTGCTGCCGGAAGAACTCCATGACATCCTGATTATCGAAGGCGCGCATCGAGCTGTTGAGGAAGGCGCCGTTGCCGTGGATGTTGCGGATGATCTCTGGCACATCGGCGGCATTCGTGATGTTGCAGCGCCCCTTGCCCGTGATCATCATCTTGCGGCCAGGCCGCTTCATCTTCTCGAGCAGAGTGACCGCCGCACCGTTCTCGGCCGCGCGGATGGCGGCCATCATGCCGGCTGGGCCGGCTCCTATGACTAGAATCTGTTTCATCTCGTTAACCCCGCCAATCTGTAGAGCCTGCTGACTTCTTCCTGCGTCAGGGTGCGGTGATGGCCGCGCGCGACGCCCTTCAGCGTCAGGTCGGCAAAGCGCACGCGCTTTAAGGCCTTGACATCACAGCCGACGGCTGCGAACATGCGGCGGACCTGGCGATTGCGCCCCTCGTGTATCGCGATAGACACGCGCGTGAAACCGCGCTCGCGCTCACTGAGCTCGCGCTCAGGGAGCAGGCTGACCTTCGCTGGAGCCGTCATACCGTCCTCGAGCAGCAGTCCATCCCGGAGCATCTGAAGCTTTTCCTCCGTCAGCTGCCCAGTCACGCCCGCATGGTACGTCTTCTCGACCTCAAAGCGCGGATGCAGGAGGCCGTTCATCAAGGTGCCGTCATTCGTGATGAGCAAGAGCCCTTCCGTGTTGTTGTCGAGGCGGCCGACCGGGTAGACGCGCTCCTTCACTTCCGGCAGGAGGTCGAGCACCGTGCGGCGGCCGCGGTCATCCTTCGCCGTCGAGAGATAGCCCTTCGGCTTGTTCAAGAGCAGGTAGACATGATGCTCCACCCCGCCGATTGCCCTGCCATCGACCGTGATGGCATGTGCTGCGGAATCGACCTTCGTGCCGAGCTCGCGCACGACTTTGCCGTCAACTCTGACGCGGCCCTCCAAGATCATCTTCTCCGCCGCGCGCCTTGAGGCGATGCCGGCCTGGCTGATGATCTTCTGCAAGCGTTCTTCTGCCATCGCCATCATCCTTTCACCAGTGACCGCAGGAAGTTCCAGACGGTCAGGAAGAACGAGCGGCGCGTGACGTCCGCTCCGGCGAGCAGATCGGTCGAAGCGACTTCCTTGCCGTCGAGTTCCACGACGAGACGTCCGACGGTATCGCCTTCCTTGATGGGGGCGCGCAGGCCATCGGCCTCGATGCGCGTCTTGTAGGCTTCGCCCTCGCCCTTGAGCTTGGCAAGCGTCAGCGTCTCAGCGGCCATGAGTGGCAGCTTGCGGCCCGTGCCGCCCGCGACACTTGCATAGCCCGCTACATCGCCCTCATGGACGATCGTATCCGGCTCCACATGCGCGAAGCCGTAGTCGAGCAGCTTGATAGAGTCGTTCCACATGTAGACCGAGTCGAGCACGACGGCGACGAGCTGCAGGCCGTCCTTCTTCGCGCCCGAGACGAGGCAGCGGCCGGCGGCATCCGTGTAGCCCGTCTTGACGCCGTTCGCACCGCGGTAGAGCCAGAGCATCTGGTTCTCGTTGCGCAGGTGATGCGACGAGTCCTTGACCCAGTCGAAGTCGATCTCCTTCGTACTGACGATTTTCTCGAAACCCGGCACGCGGTAGCCGTAAGCCGTGATCTTCGCGAGGTCGTAGGCCGTCGTGTAGTGGTCGTCGCGCGGCAGGCCATTGGCATTGGCAAAGTTCGTGTTGACGGCGCCAATCTCGTGCGCCTTCTCCGTCATCATCACGGCGAACTTGTCGACAGAGCCCGCGATGTGCTCGGCGACAGCGACGGTCGCATCGTTGCCGGAGTGCATCATCATGCCGTAGAGCAGGTCGCCCATGCGGATCTTCTCGCCCGCTTCGAGCCAGAGCGTGGAGCCCTCCGTGCCGGCCGCATTGCTGCTGACGGTCACCATGTCATCCATGTTCGAGTGCTCGAGCGCCAGGATGAGCGTCATGATCTTCGTCGTGCTCGCCGGGAAGCGGCGCTCGTCCTTGTTGCGCTCGTAGATCACCTGGCCCGACGCGGCGTCGATGACGACGGCCGAGCGCGCCGTCAGGTTCTGCAGCGGGTCATCGGGGCTGATGACGAGCCCCGGGATATCCGGGCGCGGCATCTCTTTGATATCATAGACAGCCTCTGCCTGAGCAGGCGTGGCGGTGAGCTGCGGCACGATGAGTGCCAGCGCAAGCCCGCCCGCGAGCAGGAGACGGCCGATAGTCCTCTGTTTCAATATCGTTTCAAACTCCTTATGTTCCCTCATTTTCCCTCAAGAGAAGGACAAATCATCCTTATTCTATCATCCATTTCCGCTTCCCGCAACAAGGCGCGCTCAGCGCTTCCGGACTTTGCTCGCACCGACGATGGACTCGAGCCGCTGGAATGTCTCCGCCGCGTCATCGAGCCAGAAATTCTCGCGGGCCTTCTGCCAGTGGCCGCCCGAGTGGAAGAATGTCGCGTATGCGCCGTGGTGCGCAACGATGAGCTGCTTCATCTCCTCACGCTTCGTCTCCGGAAGGCCGCCCGGTGGCAGCTCGATGTAATAGGCAAAGCGGTAGTCCTTGAGCGCCCAGACAGAATCAGCGATGATCTTGACCGACTCGTCCGTCATGTCGATGCGGCCCTGCACGACGACAGGCGTATCTGGCACGAGCAGGTTCATGTTCTGGTAGAACGTGCGCGGGAAGACGGTGACTTCGACGGAGTCGGTAAAATCCTCGACCGTCGCAAAGCACATTGTGTCCCCCTTCTTCGTCGTGATGCGCTTCGCCTCCGTCAGCATGCCGCCGATGCGCACGACCTGTTTGTCGCGCACGGCATCCGGCTGCAGGCTGCCGATGTGCGGCAGATTCTCAAGCTTCGCGGCGTACTGGTCCAAGGGATGGCCCGTGATGTAGAAGCCCGTCGCCTCCTTCTCCCAGTTCAGCAGCTCCGCCTTCGGCACCTCATCGATGTCCGGCAGCTGCAGCATGCCTGTCTCCTCGATCGTCTCGTCGGAGAACAGTCCCATCTGGCCGCTCACCGCGTCCTTCTGCTGCTGGGCTGCTTCCATGACAGTCTGCGGCAAGATGGCCAGGAGCTGGCTGCGCTTCGCGCCGAACGAGTCGAACGCGCCGCACTTGATGAGACTCTCGATGACGCGGCGGTTGACAACGCGCATGTCGACGCGGCGGCAGAAGTCGGAGAGCGAGCTGAACGGGCCGCCGTCCTCGCGGATGCGCGCGACGTTCTCGATGGCCGTCTCGCCGACATTGCGCACGGCAGCGAGGCCAAAGCGAATGGCTGCCCCGTCGACGCTGAAGTACGCAGAGCTCGCATTGATGTCCGGCGGCAGGATCTTGATGCCCATGCGGCGGCAGAGCTCGATGTACGTCGCAACCTTCGGCGTGTCCATGATGCTCGTGAGCATCGCCGCCATGAACTCTGCCGGGTAGTGCGCCTTGAGATAAGCCGTCTGCCAGGCGACGAGCGCATACGCCGCACTGTGCGACTTATTGAAGCCGTAGTCGGCAAAGTGCGTCAAGAGATCGAAGATCGTGTTGGCAAGCCCTGCCTCGATGTGGTTC
This sequence comes from Mitsuokella jalaludinii, assembly GCF_928722185.1. Taxonomy (NCBI): domain Bacteria; kingdom Bacillati; phylum Bacillota; class Negativicutes; order Selenomonadales; family Selenomonadaceae; genus Mitsuokella; species Mitsuokella jalaludinii. The sequence goes on along the minus strand of NZ_CAKMXA010000001.1, from coordinate 57,105 downwards.
TTCTCGCAGCCGGCGAGGAAGTTCTCTTTCTGCGCCATCAGGATCTCGTGCTTCTTCTTGCCCATCGCGCGGCGCAGGAGGTCTGCCTGGCCGAGCGTGAAGCCCGCGAGCACCTGCACGATCTGCATGACCTGCTCCTGGTAGAGCACGACACCGAACGTCTCCTTGAGGATGGGCTCTAAGAGTGGGTGCATGTATGTGACTTCCTTTTCCCCGTGGCGTCCCTTGATGAAATCCTCGACCATGCCGCTGCCGAGCGGGCCCGGGCGGTAGAGGGCGACGAGCGGGATGAGGTCGGCGAAGTTCTCCGGTGCGAGATCGCGCACGAGCTGCGTCATGCCGGCCGACTCCATCTGGAACACCGCCCCCGTCTTACCCTCGCAGAGCATTTTCGAGGTCAGCTCGTCCGTCAATGGGATCTTCTCGATGTCGACCGTCTCGTGGCGGCTCTTCTCGATGTTCGCGATCGTATCGCTGATGACCGTCAGCGTGCGCAGGCCGAGGAAGTCCATCTTGAGGAGGCCGAGCTCCTCGACGTGGTCCTTGTCGTACTCCGTGACGAGCGTGCCCTCCGAGATGGAGACCGGCACGTAGTCCGTCAGCGGGTGGCGCGCAATCACGACACCGGCGGCATGCGTCGATGAGTGACGCGGCAGGCCCTCAATCTTGCGCGCCAGGTCGATGAGGCGGCGGATGTCCTCGCTACTCTCGTACGCTTTGCGGAAGTCGGCTGACTCCTGCATCGCCTTGTCGAGCGTGATCTTGAGCTCGTTCGGCACAAGCTTCGCGATCTCTGCGACCTCGGCGTACGGCAGGTTGAGCACGCGCCCGACATCGCGGATAGCGCCCTTCGCCGCCATCGTGCCGAAGGTGACAATCTGCGCGACGTGATCGTAGCCGTAGCGCTCCTTGACGTAGTCGATGACCTTGCCGCGCTGGATGTAGTCGAAGTCGACATCGATATCCGGCATCGTCACGCGCTCCGGATTCAGGAAGCGCTCAAAGAGCAGGTCGTACTGCAGCGGGTCGAGGTCCGTGATGCCGAGCAGGTAGGCGACGATGCTGCCTGCGGCCGAACCGCGCCCCGGACCGACGCCGATGCCGTGCTCGCGCGAGTAGTTGATGAAGTCCCAGACAATGAGGAAGTAGCTGTCGTAGCCCATGCGGTGGATGATGCCGAGCTCGTACTCGAGGCGCTCACGGATCCTTTCCGTGACCGCCCCATAGCGGCGCGGCAAGTTCTCCTCACAGAGGTGGCGCAGATACGCTTCATCGTCGGCATACGGCGCGGGGATTGGGTAGTACGGCAACTGCAGCTGGCCGAAGGTGAAGTCGACCTCACAGCGCGCGGCAATCTTCTCGGTGTTGGCGATGGCCTCCGGAAGGTCCGGGAAGAGCGCCGCCATCTCCTCCGGCGATTTCAGATAGTAGTCGTCGCTCGGGAAGCGCATGCGGTCGGGGTCGTCGAACGTCTTGTTCATCTGGATGCAGAGCAGGATGTCGTGGAACTCGCTGTCCTCGCGGTGCACGTAATGCAGGTCGTTCGTCGCGACGAGCCCGACATCGTACTTCTTCGCAAGCTCGACGAGTGCGGCGTTTGCCTTGCGCTCCTCCGGCAGGCCGTGGTTCTGGATCTCGAGGAAGAAGTTCTCGCGGCCGAAGATCTCGAGGTACTCGCGCACGAGCGCATCGGCATGCTCGAGGTTGTCCTGCAGGATGGCGCGCGGGATCTCACCGGCGATGCAGGCCGACAGGCAGATGATGCCCTCATGGTACTGGCGCAGGAGATCCTTGTCGACGCGCGGCTTGTAGTACATGCCCTCGATGTTGGCCAGCGAGACGAGCTTAACGAGATTGCGGTAGCCCGTCTGGTTCTCCGCGAGCAGGATCAGGTGGTAATAGCGCACACCATTGACCTCGCGGTGTTCCTGGCGCGCGCCCGGGGCTACGTAGACCTCGCAGCCGATGATGGGCTTCACGCCCTGCTTCTTGGCTTCCTTGTAGAAGTCGATGACGCCGTACATGGCGCCGTGGTCGGTGATGGCGATGCTGTCCATGCCGAGCTCTTTCGTCGTCTTGATGAGCTCCTTGATGCGGCTCGCACCGTCGAGCAGGCTGTATTCCGTGTGGACATGGAGGTGGGTAAACGGCATGCTTTCACTCCTTCCCGTTTTCCTCTTGTGATACGGTCTATGTGATACAATCAGCAGAAAAGCCGGAGACGCAGCTCCGGCTCAGATTCCATATGGTACGATGGTACGCTCAGACTTCCATGATGATTGGCAGGATCATCGGGCGGCGGCGCGTCTTCTCGAAGAGGTAGCGGCCCAGCGCATCGCGCACATTCGACTTGATGGCGGCCCACTCCTTGACCTTCTCGTCCTCGCAGCGGTCGAGTGCCTGCTGCACGCGTGCCGTGGCCTCGTCCATCAGCGCTTCAGACTCGCGCACATAGACAAAGCCGCGCGAGACGATGTCCGGCCCTGCGACGACGCGGTGCGTCTGCTTGTTCATCGTGACGACGACGATCAGGATGCCGTCCTGCGAGAGCTGGCGGCGGTCGCGCAGCACGATGTTGCCGACATCGCCGACGCCGAGGCCATCGACCATGACCATGCCAGCCGTGACCTTGCCGGCCACCTGGCCCTTATCGCGCGTGAACTCCAGGATCTGACCGTTCTCGCTGATGAAGATATTCTCCTTCGGCATGCCGAGCTCGCGCGCGAGGCGGGCGTGCTGCACGAGGTGATGGTACTCGCCGTGGACCGGGATGAAGAACTTCGGGCGCACGAGATTGTGCATGAGCTTGAGCTCCTCGCGGCTCGCATGGCCCGAGACGTGGATGCCCTGATTGCGGCCGTAGATGACGTTGGCGCCGAGCTTCATGAGGTTGTCGATCGTCTTCGAAACGAGCTTCTCGTTGCCCGGAATCGGCGTAGCCGAGATGATGACCGTGTCGCCCGGCACGATGCCGACCTTGCGGTGGTCGGACATCGACATGCGCGTCAGAGCCGACATCGGCTCGCCCTGGCTGCCCGTCGTGATGATGACCATCTGCTCCATGCGGTAGTTGTGGATCTCGTCGATATCGACAATCGTGCCTTCAGGCGCCGTGATGTAGCCGAGCTCGAGTGAGATGTTGACGACGTTGACCATGCTGCGGCCGAGCACGGCGACGTGGCGCTTGTAGCGCACAGCCGTGTCGATGACCTGCTGGATGCGGTGGACGTTCGACGAGAACGTCGCGACGATGATGCGACCGCGCGCATTGTGGAAAGCGCGGTCAAATGCCGCACCGACCGTGCGCTCCGACGGCGTATGGCCCTCGCGCTCCGAATTCGTCGAATCCGCCATGAGCACGAGGACACCGCGGTTGCCGAGGTCGGAGAAGCGGCGGAAGTCCGTCATCTTGCCGTCAATCGGCGTGTAGTCGAGCTTGAAGTCGCCCGTGTGCACGATCATGCCGACCGGCGTCTTGATGGAGAGGCCGACGGCGTCAGGGATCGAGTGATTGACGCGGATGAAGCCGACACTGAAGCAGCCGACATTGATGATGTCGCCCTGCATGACCGAGTGCAGGTTGCTCGAGTCAACGCCGTTCTCCTTGAGGCGGCCCTCGAGGATGCCGAGCGTCAGGCGCGTGCCGTAGACCGGCACATTGATTTTCTTGAGGACGTACGGCAGTGCGCCGATGTGATCCTCGTGGCCGTGCGTCAGCACGATGGCCTTGATCTTATCCTTGTTCTCGATGAGGTAGCTGATGTCCGGGATGACGAGGTCGATGCCGAGCATGTCCTCATCCGGGAACATCAGGCCCGAATCAATGACGAGAATCTCGTCATCCACGCGGATGACTGTCATATTCTTGCCGATCTCCCCCAGGCCTCCGAGAGGGATGATCTGTAATTTCTGTGCTCCTTTAGCCAAAAAGTACACCTCCAAAGTGTTTGCTGCATCTCATAGCAGAATGCAAATGCCAAATTTATGATACATCTTTATTTTGATATACGTCGTGTATAGTTGCTGGATAGAAATCCCCTATCGTCTCATTCCAACTCTTATGACGCGCTAAGGGGACGCTCCCCTGAACATGACAAGAAATCCGTGCTGCCTCGAACGATGCAAGGCATCTGTCATGATGAACGTCGCGCAGGAATGGTAGTATGAAGTTTTTATCCGATCAAATCATTCTTTTTTATTGTATCATCAAGAAGCACATAAATCAATGTAAAAAGACACTTCCCGCAGGAAGTGCCTCAAAAAAGTGTATCGGGAAACATCCTCAGAAGGATGCTCAGAGGATGCGCACGCCGTAGTGGACCTTGCTGTAGCGGCCGCCCATGATCTGCGTGAAGCCGAGCCGCTCGAACTCCAGGCTGCGCGCGTTCTCCTTGAAGACGACACGGCGCCTTGCGACACGGCAGGCCTCCTCGATCATCGCCGGCGAGACGGGTGCGTGGTTGGCCACCGTGCGCAGCGGCGAGAGACTGCGGCTCTCGAGCAGCGGATGCCGGAACATCGGATCGAAGTAGACGACGTCGACCGAGTCATCCTCCTGCTGCTTCAGGTACGAGAAGGCATCTGCGCAGACCGTCTCGATGCCGCGCATGGCCTCCTGTATCGGCCAGTTCTCCGCCTTGAAGTGCGCGAGGCCGTAGCCGACGACCGTCTCGATGAGCGGCTGCGACTCGATGCCCGTGACCTTTCCCTCCGGGCCCACGGCAAAGCTCGCGACGATTGCATCGGCGCCGAAGCCGAGCGTGCAGTCGAGCACGCTCATGCCGTGCGAAAGGCCCATGGCCTCGACCATGCGGTCGCCCGTGCCCGCGCTGCCGAAGCGCAGGTTCTTGAGGCGCAGATGCGCCATATTCGGGTGGAAGAAGAGATCGCCTGCCGGTGTCGAGAGCGTCAGCAGCCCCTGCTTCGCGATCAGGATGAAGTCGACCCCGTAGCGCTCGCGCAGGGCTTGGCCCGAGAGATTCGCGCGCGGCACATAGGGGATCTTCGCGTGCTCCGCCGCCCATTTTGCCAGGGAGACGGCATCATCCGTGCACTTGCGGCCCGTCGTTGCGATTGCCTGAACCATCGTATCATCCTCCAAATATATAAACTCAAAAGCCAAAGCCCGTGCGCTTGAACATCTTGGCCAGCTCTTCACTGCTGAACTTCAGGATGGTCGGGCGGCCGTGCGGGCAGGTGTAGGGGAACGCCGTGTGCGCGAGCGCATCGAGGATGATCTGCATCTGGCGGAAGCTCAATTCCTCGCCGGCCTTGATGGCCGCACGGCAGGCCGTCGTCGCGAGGCAGGCCTGGCGGATTTCCTTCGCCGTCGTCTCGTGCATGTCCATGAGATTCGTCAGGATCTCGCGGATGATATCCTCTGCCTCACTGACGGGCACATCGGCGGGCACCTCGATGAGGCGGAATTCCTGATTGCCGCTCATCTCCATATGGAAGCCGAGCGATGCAAAGAGCTCCTGATGCGACGCAACGAGCTCCGCCTCCTTGCGGTCAAAGCTCAAGATCTGGTGGACAAGCAACTGCTGCGACGGGATGTCGCCCGCCATCGCCGAGAACTTGTCGAACAGGATGCGCTCGTGCGCCGCGTGCTGGTCGACGATGTAGAGCCCCTTGGCGTCCTGCGCGATGATGTAGGTCAGGTCAACCTGGCCGATTGGCACGACCGAGCCATCGTACTGGAGGACCTCCCCTTCCTGGCATGGCGAAGCCTCTGCGTCGACACCGGACTTCATGGCCGGGGCCGACGATTCCGCCACCATGCCCGGGTGATCAAGAACGCTTGAGTCAGGCATCGCTGCCGCCCCGCGCTCCTCGCGCAGGCTTTGCTGCGCGGCCGAGAAGCCCGCCATAGTACGAGCAGAGATGGGCGCCGTGCGATGCACGGCCTCATAGATTGTTTTGGGCTGAGCTCGCTGCACCGCTGGCTGCCCTGCAGGGCGCGCCTCAGCCTGCGGCCACTGCGGGATGATGGGCTCAGCGAGCGGCTCTGTCGCCGGCACGAACTGCATGGGCTCCATCGTCACGTGCTGCTCCGGCTTCTCCACGACGGCAGCCACTTCGCCAAGGCCCCGCCCTGCCGGGCGGATGGCGTCGAGCACGGCCTTGTAGACGGCCTTGAAGACGCGGCTCTCGTCCTCGAATTTGAGCTCACTCTTCTGCGGGTGCACGTTGACATCGATCGTGCGTTGCGGCACCTCAATGCAGAGGACCGCCAGTGGGAAGCCGCTCTTCGGGATCAGAGACTTGTAGGCATTGTCGATGGCCTTGGCGATTGCGCGGTTCTGGATGATGCGCGAATTGACGATGTACGTCTGCCAGGCGCGGCTGCTCTTGAGCATCGACGGCTTTGTGATGTAGCCGGAGATCTTGATGTCCTCGTCCTCAAGCGTGAGCCCCAGGAGAGAGTCAGCTGTCTTTCCGCCATAGATGGCCTGTATCGTGTCGTAGAGGTTGCCCGTGCCAGGCGTCACGACGGACATCTTGTTGTTGTTGATGAAGTGGAACTCGATGTCGGGACGCGAGAGCGCGAGCTTGACGATGAAATCGTTGATGCGCGAGCCCTCCGTGTGATTCGTCTTGAGGAATTTCTTGCGCGCCGGCGTATTGAAGAAGAGGTCCTCTACCTTGACCGTCGTGCCGATATTGCAGCCCGCCTCGATGAAGTCCGGCTCCTTGCCGCCCGTGATGGTCACGCGCGTGCCGAGGTCGTCACCCTCGCGGCGCGTCAAGAGCGTGAAGCGCGAGACGGACGCGATCGTCGGCAGGGCCTCGCCGCGGAAGCCCAGCGTACCGACGGTATTGAGGTCACCGACTTCGCGGATCTTGCTCGTCGCATGGCGCAGGATCGCGAGGTGCGCGTCCTCCGCACTCATGCCCCGGCCGTTGTCCGTCACGCGCATGAAGCTCGTACCGCCCGCCATGATCTCGACTTCGATGCGAGTCGCGCCCGCATCCATCGCATTCTCGACGAGCTCCTTGATGACAGACGCCGGCCGCTCCACGACTTCGCCAGCCGCAATCTTGTTGATGGTATTGTCGTCAAGTACATGGATCATCGTCATGCTTTACCAGCCTCCCTCTTGGCCTGCTCCTGCAGGCGGTAGAGCTCATTCATCGCCTCGAGCGGCGTCATCGTCATGACATCGAGCGCGAGCAAGGTGTCGCTGAGGCTCGAGGCAAAGAGAGAGCCCATATCCTGTGCAGCAGGCTCGGCCTTTGCCGCACGGCCTTCCGCCTGCTCCGCTCTGGCAGCGGCCGTTGCGTCCGGCGCCTCCGCCTCGAGCATCGCGAGAATCTCCTCGGCGCGGCTCGTGACCGACTTCGGCAGGCCCGCGAGCCGCGCGACATGGATGCCGTACGACTTGTCGGCCGCACCGCGCACGATACGCCGCAGGAAGGCGACCTGGTTGCCGCGCTCCTTGACGGCCACGCAGAAATTCTTGATCTTATCATCCTCGAGGTCCGTGAGCTCGTGATAGTGCGTCGCGAAGAGCGTCTTGGCGTGGACCTTCTTCTCGATGTGCTCGATGACGGCGCGCGCGATGCTCATGCCGTCGAACGTGCTCGTGCCGCGGCCAATCTCATCGAGGATGACAAGGCTGTCCTTCGTCGCGTACTTGAGGATCTGCGCGACTTCATTCATCTCGACCATGAAGGTGCTCTGACCGCTGACGAGGTCGTCGCTCGCGCCAATGCGCGTGAAGATGCGGTCGACCGGCGAGATGGCGGCCTCGCGCGCGGGGATGAAGCTGCCGATCTGCGCCATGAGCGTCAAGAGAGCCACCTGGCGCATGTACGTCGACTTACCCGCCATGTTCGGTCCCGTGATCAGCATGATCTCGCAGTCCTTGTGGTCGAGATGCGCGTCGTTCGGCACGAAGAGGTCGCGCGTCAGGATGCGCTCGACGAGCGGATGGCGGCCGTCCTTGATGTCGATGACGCCGTCCGTCCGCATCGAGGGGCGCACGTAGTTGTAGGTGCTGGCCGCCTCCGCGAGGCTCGCGAGCACATCGACGAGCGCGATCTCATGCGCCGTCTGCTGGATCTCCGTCAGGTGCGCCTTGACTTCTTCGCGCACATCGGTGAAGAGATTGTACTCGATGTGGACGATCTTCTCCTGCGCGCCGAGGATCTTCGTCTCGAATTCCTTGAGCTCCTCCGTGATGTAGCGCTCAGCATTCGCGAGCGTCTGCTTGCGGATGTAGCGGTCCGGCACGCGGTCCGCACCGCTGTGGCGCACCTCGATGTAGTAGCCGAAGACCTTGTTGTAGCCGATCTTCAGCGCCTTGATGCCCGTCTGCTCCTTCTCGCGCTCCTCAATCTCCTGCAGCATCGCCTTGCTGTCGTGCGAGATGCGGCGGTACTCGTCGAGCTCCTCGTTGTAGCCCGTCTTGATGATGCCGCCCTCGCGCAGGCTGATGCCCGGGTCCTCGACAATCGCGCGCTCCAAGAGGTCGACGAGATCATCGAAGGTCTCCACCTTCGCCTCGGCCTGCTTGAGCATCGAAGACTTTGCCCCCTTCAGCTTCTCGCGGATCCCTGGCAGACAGCGCAGAGAGACCTTGAGCGCGATGAGGTCGCGCGCATTGGCCGTGCCGACCTCGATGCGCGTCAGGAGGCGCTCGAAGTCGTGGATCTCGCGGCAGCCGTCGCGCACGCCGCCGCGCAGCGAGAAATCACGGACGAGTTCCTCGACGGCATCGAGGCGCTGCGTGATGCCCGCGATGCTCAAAAGCGGGTACTCGAGCCACTTCTTCAGGAGGCGGCTACCCATCGCCGTCTCCGTGAAGTCGAGGACGTCTAAGAGCGTGTTCTTCTTGCCGCCGTCGCGCAGGTTGCGCGTGATCTCGAGATTGCGCAGCGTGTACGTGTCGACGACGAGATTCTCCGAGGCATCGAGGTACGCCAGCTGGTTGAGCTGCGTGAGGTCTGTGCGGACCGTCTCGTGCAGGTAGTCGAGCAGCGTCGCCACTGCCTCCTGCGCCTCTTCCTGCGCCGGTCGCTGCGCCGCCTCGAAGTGCTCGACGATGCGGTCCTCGACGTTGTGCGAGATCTCCGCAATCGGCGTGAACGAACAGTGCGGCAGGCGCAGAGCAGCGAACTCCTTGAGCGCATCTGCAAATGACGGCTCGCCGACAACGAGGAGCTCCGGCATCATCAGGCGGTAGAGTTCATCGAGGAGCATCTGCAGGCGGTTGCCGCCCTCGTAGATGCCGTAGAAGCACTCGCCCGTCGAGATGTCGGCACCGGCGAGCACGATCTTCTCGCCCGCTTCATAGATGAGCGCGATGTAGTTGTTCTGCGTCGCCTGCAGGGCCGACTCCGAGAGGATCGTGCCCGGCGTCACGACCTTGATGACCTCGCGCTTCGTCAGGCCCTTCGCCTTCGGGTCGCCGATCTGCTCGGCGATGGCCACCTTGTAGCCGCGCTTGACGAGCTTGTTGACATACGTCTCGGCTGCATGATACGGCACGCCGCACATCGGCGCATCCTGTCCTTTGCTGCGGCTCGTCAGCGTCAGGCCAAGCTCCTTCGAGACGAGCTTGGCATCTTCAAAGAACATCTCATAAAAATCGCCTAAGCGGAAAAACAGGATCGCGCCCGGATTCTGTTCCTTTGTCGCGAGATACTGCTGCATCATCGGCGTCATTTCCATCGATACGTACACCTCCTGGATAAAAGACGTGCTGACACGATGCCAGCACGCCTGTCATTTCTCTTATCGTTTTACTATACGCGCTCGCCCTTGAGGACCCAGGTCTGCGGGTGCGTGATGCGAACGTCGATGAAGTCGCCCGGCTTCTCGCCCGCATGCGCGAACAAGACAATCTTGTTGGTGCGCGTGCGGCCCATCCAGACGGATGCATCGTTCTTGCTTGGGCCTTCGACCATGACCTCCAGTGTCCTGCCGAGCAGTTTCTCGTTGATGGCGAGGCTGATCTCGTTCTGCACGGCCATGAGCGCATTCAAACGCTCCTTCTTGACCGACTCCTCGACCTGGTTCTCCATCGTCGCCGCGGGAGTGCCCGACCGCTTCGAGTAGATGAAGGTGTAGGCCGAATCGTAGCGGATCTCGCGCAGGAAGTCGAGCATCTGCTGGAAGTCCTCGTCTGTCTCGCCCGGGAAGCCGACGATGAGATCCGTCGTCAGGCTCACCTCAGGGATGGCCGCGCGGATGCGGCGCACGAGGTCGCGGTACGACTCCACCGTGTAGACGCGGTTCATCGCCTTGAGGATGCGGTTGCTGCCGTACTGGACCGGCAGGTGGATGTGCTCACAGAGATGCTCGCCGTCGCGTATGGCTGCGATGACCTTGTCGGAGAGGTCCTTCGGATGCGACGTCATGAAGCGCACGCGGCGGATGCCCGGCACTTCATCGACCATCTTCAGAAGATCCGCGAAGTCCGCAAGCTTGTGGTCCTTGCCATAGGAGTTGACATTCTGGCCGAGCAGCGTGACTTCCTCATAGCCGTTCTTCACGGCTTCCTCGACCTCGCGCACGATGTCCTCCGGCAGGCGGCTGCGCTCGCGGCCGCGCACGTACGGCACGATGCAGTACGTGCAGAAGTTGTTGCAGCCGTACATGATCGGCACCCAGGCCGAGAGGCTGCCCGCACGTGCGACCGGCACATCGTCCGGCAGTTCCGTCTCGCCGAGCTGGACATCGACGACGTGGCCGCGCTCCGCCTGGATCTCCTGCACGACGCGTGTGAGCTCGTGGACCTTGTTGGTGCCGAGCACGAAGTTGATGTGCGGTGCGCGCTTGATGAGCGCATCGCCCTCCTTCTGCGCCATGCAGCCCGTGATGCCGAAAATCAGCTCCGGGCGCTCGCGCTTGAGGCGCTTGATCTCACCGATCTTGCCGTAGACGCGGTCCTCCGCCGTCTCGCGCACGCAGCACGTGTTGATGAGGATGAGGTCAGCCTCCTCCATCGACTCCGTCCGCTCATAGCCGATCGTGCGGAGCTGTCCCATCATGCGCTCTGCATCGCTCTGGTTCATCTGGCATCCATAGACCAGGAGGTACGCATAGCGGTGCAGCTTGCCATCTATCATGTTCATACGTTCTTTTCCGTCCTTTTCTTTGCTGTCTATCTCATAATCAATGCTTTATTGTATCAAAAATGGGCTCGCTTGTCCATGACACAGGCCATAGAGGAACGGCAATACAAAGATGCCGCACGGAGGAGCTTTCCCCATGCGGCATCAACTATATGTGGTCTATCTCTGTCAGATCTGTCTCACAGCGCTGGCAGATACCGGCTCAAAGCACGGCAATCTTGTGCAGTGTCTCGACGATGAGGTCGACCTGCGGCTTGACCGTCGCGAGCACAAGATGCTCCTTCGGGCTGTGGATGTCCTTCGTCGTCACACCAATCGAGACCATGTCGAGCTGCGGGTTCTTGCGGAAGTGCCAGCCGCACTCGAGTCCAGCGTGGATCGTCTCGACCTTCATCGGCTTGCCGTTCTGCTCAGCAAACGTCTCTGCCACAATCTTGGCGAGGCGGCTATCCTTGTTCTCCTTCCAGCCCGGCGACTGCGTGCCGATGTGCGCCGTGAAGCCCGTGAGCTCTGCGACCGTCTCAGCGTACTGACGGAACTCGTCGAGCTTCTGGTCGACGGCCGAACGCGGGAAGAACTGGACTTCCACCTCGTCCGCCGTCATGTTGACGACGCCGAGGTTGGCGCTCGTCTCGACGAGCCCCGGGATGACCGTCGACATTGCGTAGACACCCGTGTGCAGGATCGTCAGGAGGTTCAGCAGGCGCTTTGCATCGCCCGCCGTCAGGACCTGCTGCGGCGCCTCGACGCTCGTCAGCGGCACGAGGATCTGCGGCTCGACATTGCCGTACATCTTCTTGAAGCGCTCCTGCTGGTCTTTGATGACCGCCTCAATCTCTTCTTTCGGGAGATCCGTGACAAAGACGGCCGCCGCATCGTTCGGGATGGCGTTGCGCGCCTTGCCGCCATCAAAGGATGCGAGCTCGACCTCGCCTTTCGCCTGCAGTGCTGTCAGAATCATCGCGAGCGTGCGGATGGCATTGCCGCGGCCGTCGCCGATGCGCTCGCCGGAATGGCCGCCGAGCAGCCCCTTGACCTCGATCTTCCAGGCGAAAGGCGTCTCAGGCTCCACGCGCTTTAGCGCACGCGTGAAGTCGAGGTCGACGCTGCCCGCGCTGCCGACTGTCAGCTCATCGTAATTCTCGCTGTCGCAGTTGATGAGGAACGAGGCATCCTTGAGATGCTCTGCCGAGAGGCGGATGGCCCCCTTCATGCTCTGCTCCTCATCTGTCGTGACGATCAGGCGCAGCGGGCCGTGGTCCTTCGCCGTCTTCATGATGTAGATGGCCTCTGCCACGCCGATGCCATCGTCCGCGCCGAGGCTCGTGCCCTCAGCCGAGAGGTACTCCTCCGTGCGCACGAGCTTGATGGGATCCTTGAGCGGATCGTAATCATAGCCTTCTTCCGCCACGCAGACCATGTCCATGTGGCCCTGCAGGATGGTCAGCGGCGCCTTCTCGAAGCCAGCCGTCGCCTTCTTGTCCGCGATGATGTTGTTCGCCTCGTCCTGCATGACCGTAAAGCCGAGCTCGCTGAGATACGACTTCAGGAAATCGCTGACAGCCTGCTCGTGACCGGATTTGCGCGGGATAGCAGCCAGCTTGGCAAACTCCGCGAGCACGCCCTCGAGCACCTCGTTCTGTCCTTCATGGTTCTTGTTCATCAAAATTCCCCTTTTCTGGTGTTCTGGTTCTCTTTTATCTACTGCAACATAAAACAGCCTGCCCCTTGAGGCAGGCTGGCATGAATCCGTGGTTCTATTGGATCAAGTATCAGTCCTTGAGTTCTGCCGGCATCGCTTCTGCGACATCGACGCCTTCCGGTGCGTAGAGCACGATCTGCTCCGAGATGCGCTTTGCGCAGCCGTTGACGATATAGCAGGCACCGTTGACGAAGTCACAGATGCGACGCTGCTCTTCAGCGGCAACGCGCTCGTAGTTGACAACAGCAGCCTTGCCGGCCTTGAGATTGTCCGCGATGTCCGTGACCTGGTCAAAGTTCTCCGGCACGTAGATCTGGACGCGCAGCTCCGGGATCTTCGTCGTGTGGACCGTCAGCTGCGGGTGCTGCACGCGCGCGCGGGTGCGGAGAGACGGTGCAGGCTCCTGTGCCTCCGTGCGCTCGACATAGATCGAGTCGCCGCCCGAGACTTTGTACTCCTGTGCTGCCGCATGAGACTGCCTAGCCGAAACCTGCTGCTGTTTCTTCTCGCCAGCAGCTTCCTTGCTATCCTCTACCTCTACGTCTTCCCACGGCATCAATACATCGATGAGGCCCTGGAACTTGCCTTTGATCGTCTCCATCCCACTCATAACATCTCGTCCTTCCACCTGAATTCATATTATCCACACACACATGTGTATAAAACTGGATTTAACTATCAACATGATAACACATTTCGACAGAAATTGCAAAAAACCTGCCGAAAAATTTCATTTCCGACAGGTTTTCTCTCATTTTTATTCTTATTGCGAAGTGCCGAATCAGCCCTTGCGCGCGTTCTTGGCGTTGCGGCCGCGGATCGTGCGGTCGAGGATAGCCTTGCGCAGGCGGATGTGCTCTGGCGTGACTTCGACGAGCTCATCGCTGTTGATGTACTCGATGGCCTGCTCGAGCGAAAGGATGCGCGGCGGCGTCAGGCGGATGGCCTCATCCGAAGAAGACGTACGCATGTTGGAGACGTTCTTCTTCTTGCACGGATTGATGTCGATATCGTTCTCGCGGGAGTTCTCGCCGACAATCATGCCTTCGTAGACCTGCTCGTTCGGTCCGATGAACATCGTGCCGCGATCCTGCAGCGTGTAGATGCCGTAGCCCGTCGTCTCACCCTGCTCGAAGGCGACGAGGGAGCCGCGTGTACGGCCCGGGATGTCACCCTTGTACGGTGCATAGCCGTGGAAGACGTGGTTCATGATGCCGTTGCCCTTCGTGCTCGTCAGGAGCTCGGAGCGGAAACCGATGAGGCCGCGCGCCGGGATCGTGAACTCGAGGCGCATGTAGCCAGCCGTCTCCGTCATGTTCGTGAGCTCAGCCTTGCGCGTGCCGAGGCCTTCCATGACAGCGCCCATGTACTCCTGCGGTACCTCGACCGTCAGGTTCTCGATTGGCTCGCAGAGCTGGCCATTGATCGTCTTGTAGACGACTTCCGGTTTGCCGACCTGCAGCTCGTAGCCCTCGCGGCGCATCTCCTCGATGAGGATCGAGAGATGCAACTCGCCGCGACCCGATACCTTGAAGACATCCGGCGAATCCGTCTCTTCGACCTTCATGGCGACGTTCGTCTCAACTTCCTTGAACAGGCGGTCGCGCAGATGGCGGCTCGTGACGAACTGGCCTTCACGGCCGGCGAACGGGCTCGTGTTGACACCGAACGTCATAGAGAGTGTCGGCTCGTCGATGCGGATGGCCGGCAGTGCCTCCGGCTTCTCAGCGTCAGCGACCGTGTAGCCGATGCTGACATCACCGAGACCCGTCAGTGCGACGATCTCGCCCATCTTGGCTTCCGGCACTTCGATGCGTTGCATGCCCTGATAGACAAAGACCTTGCCAATCTTCGCGCGGATCTCCTGATCGCCGTTGATGAGCACGACATTCTGATTTGTGCGAGCCGTGCCGCGGCTGATGCGGCCGACAGCGACGCGGCCGACGAAGGCATCTGCCTCGAGCGTCGTGACCATCATCTGCAGCGGGCCGTCCGGATCGCCGTGCGGAGCCGGGATTTCCTTGACAATCGTCTCCATCAGCGGCTCGAGGTTCGTGCTGTCATCGTCCATGCTGTACTTCGCAATACCATCGCGAGCCGTCGCGTAGATGACCGGGAAGTCGAGCTGATCGTCATCGGCATCGAGTTCCATGAAGAGCTCGAGGACCTCATCGTAGACATCGTCCACGCGCTGGTTCGGCTTATCGATCTTGTTGATGACGACAATCGGCTTCAGCTTCTGCTCCAGGGCCTTGCGCAGGACGTACTTCGTCTGCGGCATCGGGCCTTCGAATGCATCGACGAGCAGGAGAACGCCGTCGACCATGTTGAGGACACGCTCGACCTCGCCGCCGAAGTCAGCGTGGCCCGGGGTGTCGACGATGTTGATCTTGATGCCGTTGTACATGATGGCCGTGTTCTTCGAAAGAATCGTGATGCCGCGCTCGCGCTCGATATCGCCCGAGTCCATGACGCGTTCAGCCACCTGCTCATTCGAGCGGAATACATGGCTCTGCTTCAGCATGGCATCGACCAGCGTCGTCTTGCCGTGGTCGACGTGTGCAATGATCGCGATATTGCGGAGCTTATCATTAGTCATCATACTCATTCTGTGTAATCTGCCTCCTATAAAAGAAAAGGGATACCTGTCGTATCCTCACTTGCAAACTAAAATTACTCACTTATTATACATGCTTTCCCCGCGTAATGCAATAGATTTCCGAAGGCTGCCGCGCGCGGCCGTGCAAAATACTTTTGTGCAACCTATAACAAAAGTGTTGTATCTCCAATGATTTTTTGGTATGATAATAGCCACGTTACAGATTTACACGTAGGCAAGAATACTCAGCAAAGGAAGTCCCCATCATGAACATCGATCTCAACATCTACCAGACACTCGCTGCCGCCACGGCGGTCTACTACATCGGCGTACTCCTGCGCCTCAAGATTCCCTTCCTGCGCCGCTACTGCATCCCGGCCCCTGTCATTGGCGGCATCCTCTTCGCCATCCTCAACGACATCCTCTACGTCAACGGCATCTGGACGTATCGCCAGGATACCGTCATGCAGAACGTCTTCATGATGCTCTTCTTCACGAGCATCGGCTACACGGCCAGCATCAGCCTGATACGCAAGGGCGGCTCGCTCGTCGCCAAGATGGCCGTGCTCACCGCCCTCCTGATCCTGTGCCAGAACGCCATCGGCATCGCCCTGGCGCACGTCTTCGACCTGAGCCCGCTCATGGGGCTCGCGACGGGCTCCATCCCGATGGTCGGCGGACACGGCACATCCGGTTCCTTCGGCCCTGTCCTTGAGAGCGTCGGCCTCGACAACGCGACGACGATTGCCTTTGCCGCTGCCACCTTCGGCCTCGTCTCCGGCAGCCTGCTCGGCGGCCCGATGGGCGAATTCCTCGTGCGCCGCTACGGCCTCACGAGCGTCGCCGAAGAGGAGCGCCTCGACCCAGCCAACACGAGCGACGAGCTCGAGAAGCTCGAGCAGGCCGCCCACGGCGAGCGCAAGGCCATCGACGAAGAGAAGCGCGCGGGGCAGAGCATCAACAACTACCGCTTCATGAACGCCCTCGCGCACCTGCTCATTGCCATGGGCCTCGGCACCGTCATCAGCCAGCTCTTCATCAGCGCCGGCCTCGTCTTCCCGAACTACATCGGCTCCATGCTCGTAGCCGCCATCATCCGCAACATCTCCGACTACACGCACGCCTACAAGATCTACCAGCGCGAGAGCGAAGTCCTCGGCAACCTCGGCCTGACCATCTTCCTCTCGTGTGCCCTCATGAGTCTCAAGCTCTGGCAGCTCTCCGACCTCGCCATCCCGATGATGGTCATGCTGCTGAGCCAGGTGCTCTTCCTCGCGCTCTTCGCCAAGTTCCTGATCTTCCGCGTCATGGGCCGCAACTACGAGGCCGCCGTCATGGCAGCGGGCACCTGTGGCTTCGGCCTCGGCGCCACGCCGAACGCCATCGCCAACATGTCCGTCATGGTCGAGCGCTTCGGCCCAGCCCCGACCGCCTTCTTCGTCATCCCGCTGATCGGTGCCCTGATCGTCGACTTCGTCAACTCCTCCATCGTGACCGTGCTGCTGAACCTCCTCGCCTGAATGATGAGCCAGCTTCATGTAACAACATTACACCTTATCTGTGCAAGGCCTTTGCGTTCTGGCAGGCGTTATGATAGAATGGACATAGCAATCGTAGCAATCGCTATATTCATCGTTCATCAACTTCAAGATTCACAAAAGGAGATCACGACTCTATGCTCAATCAAGTTTCTGTATTCGCCGAAAACACAAAAGGCGCTCTGCGCAAGATGACGGCTGTGCTCGCAGCAGCGGACGTCAACATCTACTCCATGCTCGCCAGCGACAGCGCTGAGTTCGGCATCATCCGCCTCGTCCTGACGGACCCAGAGCGCGCACTCGCCGAGCTCAAGAAAGCCGGCTACCAGTGCCACATCGACAAGGTCATCGCCGTCGAGATGGGCGACACGCCGGGCAGCCTCGACGCGATTCTCAAACACCTTGAAGAGGCCAATGTCTCGCTCGACTACCTCTACATCTCCTATGACCGCCAGGCCAGCCAGCCGGTCGTCATCTTCAAGACGCAGGAGCCAGAGGCCGAGACATTCCTGCGCGGCAAGGGCTACAAGCTCGTCGACAAATTCTGATTCAGTTCAAGCACTCAGAAAAAGGAGCCTGCCACACAATCTGTGGCAGGCTCCTTTTGACTCTGATTCGGTTATCTGATTGGCCAGTAGCGCAATCAGAGCATCTCCGCGAGGTCGAAGATGAGCTGCTGCGTCTTGTCCCAGCCGAGGCACGGATCCGTGATGGACTTGCCGTACGTGCCCTCGCAGATCTTCTGGTCACCGTCCTCGATGTAACTCTCAATCATGAGGCCCTTGACGAGCGTGCGGATATCCGACGAGATCTTGCAGCTGTTGACGACATCCTTCGCGATGCGGATCTGCTCGAGATACTTCTTGCCCGAGTTCGCATGATTCGTGTCGACAATGACAGCCGGGTTCACGAGATTGCGCTTGTGGTATGCCTCGCAGAGCGAGCGCAGGTTCTCGTAGTGGTAGTTCGGCAGACTGTTGCCGAAGCTGTCGACATAGCCGCGCAGGATGGCATGCGCCAGCGGGTTGCCCTGCGTGCGGACTTCCCAGCCGCGGAACAGGAACTCCTGCGAGTGCTGTGCCGCTTCAATCGAGTTGAGCATGACCGAGATATCTCCCGACGTCGGGTTCTTCATGCCGACCGGGATGCCAATGCCGCTCGCAATCATGCGGTGGAACTGATCCTCGACGGAGCGCGCGCCGACAGCTGCGTACGACAGCAGGTCTGACAAGTAGCGGTAGATCTCTGGGTAGAGGATTTCCTCTGCACACGTGAAGCCCGTCTCACGCACGACGCGCGCATTCATCTCGCGGATCGCGATGATGCCGCCGAGCATGTCCTCCTTGCCCTCCGGATCCGGCTGATGCAGCATGCCCTTGTAGCCGATGCCAATCGTGCGCGGCTTGCTCGTGTAAAGGCGCGGCACGATGAAGATCTTGTCTTTGACCTGCTCCTGAACCGGCACGAGGCGATGCACGTAGTCGAGTACAGCTTCCTCGTTATCTGCCGAGCACGGACCGATGACGAGCAGGAAGCGGTTGTCCTTGCCCGTGATGATGTCCGCGATCTCCTTGTCGCGCTGCACCTTGATCTTCTTGACACGGTCATCTATCGGAAACTGCTCCATGAGCTCCTGCGGTGTCGGTAACTTACGGATGAATTCCATTTGCATTTCCATTCAACTTGCCCCTCTCTTAGCTGTGATGCCTTCCATTATATCATAGATTCCGAGATATCCATAGCAAATCTGCGGCATCCATCCGCATCCTCACGAAACATTTTTCAGCAAACGGCGCCCGTTTCCACTCGACAGACATAAAAGTCTCGCCGTCAAACATCATCTCTTCGCAACATCGACCCATCCCTCTGCCGGTATGATGCGAAAAAGCTCCTCCGGTGTCAGGCGCACGGCACTGTGATCATTTCCCGCAGCGGGATAGACCGTCTCAAAGCGGTGCAGCGATCCATCGAGGTAGACCGGCACCCCCTCTTTGATTGCGAACGGGCAGACGCCGCCCGGCGCATGACCGATGAATGACTCCACCTGGTCGAAGGGGATCATGCGCCCTTTCTTATGGAACGCCTCCTTGAAGCGGTGGTTGTCTACGCGCACATCCCCCGCGAGGACGACGAGCAGCGGCGCGCCGTCCACGAGGAATGACATCGTCTTGGCAATGTGCCCAGGCTCCACGCCAAGCGCCTGTGCCGCCAGTTCCACCGTCGCCGTCGACGCCTCAAACGTGATGACGCGGTCCGCCATCCCCTTCTGCTCCAAAAACGACAGGACTCTCTCGATTGACATAGCGATTCTTCTTTCTGACTGAACTTTAGCTTCGATGTAAATTTGTAAATTTCGTATTGCAGTTACATTCGCCAGACAGCCGCGAAATCCTGCCTCAGCCCTTCTTCTTTTTGCCAAACAGCAAGTCGAGCACCATGCGACCGACCTTGCGCTCGACGCCCGACTTCGTCGTCGGGATACCCGTCTGCCGCGCAAACTGGCGCTTCGCATTCGTGATGCCGAGCAAGGTCTTCCAGCTGAACCCACCCTTATTCATGCGATTCACCTCCATCAGAATCCGCCGTCGTCGCCGCCATAGTCATCACCACCGCCATAATCGCCGCCACTGTAGTCGTCTCCACCGTAGCCACCATAGTCATCATCGTGGCCAGAACCCGAATCGTCGCCATAGCTGCCGTAGTCGTCATTGCCGTAATCACTGTAATCCGACTGACCATTCCCATAATCGTTGTCATCGTCGACCGACCAGTCAGCATCCCAATCGATACCGTCATCGCTCAGTCCATCGTCATCCGCATCATAGTCATCGGGATCCTCAGTGGCATCGGTCTGATCATCTGCATCGTAGTCGTCTGCAACATCACTGTAACCATCCATATCATCTGCATCATAGTCATCCGCATCGTATGTATCTGCGTCCAACTGCTGCTGTGCGCGCTGTGCCGCAGCCATCTGGTCGAGTTGCGCCTGCTGTGCCTCCGCATCATGATGATGCATCAGCGCCGCACCAGCCACAGCACCGGCCACCGCCGCAGCCGCCGACATGCGGCTGTCGTGCTGCCGGTCCAGCATGTTCTGTCGATGGATTCTTGCCAATTCCCGGCACTGCTCCGCCGTCAAGCGCGGCCCAGCCGTCCGCGAACCCCCATTCGGCCCCAGCTTCGTCGCCAGAGCCGGCTGCTGTTTCGCATCAGCCCCTTCTGCAGCAAAAGACGCAGCTTTCACCTCTGGCGGGACCGGCTCAACCAACTCCGCCGCCTTCTCAGCCTCCGACTTTCTCATCTTTATCGGGCGATGCGTGAAAAAAACAGCTGCACCAGCAATCAACAAACCCATCAAAACCGTCCCCATGACCATACAAAGCACCTCGAATCTAAAAACATCTGATCCGGCAAACGACTTCTGATACGTCTATCATTCCACGCCCGGCCAGTGTTCGACAAACTCGATCGTGATGTCCGGAAAACTCTCGACATACTGTATTGTGAAGTCTTCACCGTAGTCCACGAACTGCCACTCGCCGATATCATCCGGAAAATGCTCGACCGCCTTGACCCGCAGATCCGGGAAACTGCTGACGACCTTCACCTTGATGTCCGCGTTGTACGCCACGACCTTGACCTTCCCCGCCAATCGTATCCCCTTGTAGTAGCCATCTTTATTGATTGGCGAAGCCGCCAATGCTACCGTCGACAAGACGAGCAGCAGCACCGCCGCCAGAATCGCCGCCACGCTGATTCTCTTTCCCATGATTGTCCCCTCCGCATCATTCTCTGTACCTTCTTATATCTTCATCTGTTATCAGAAGAATTCGAGACATCCGGCTAAAACTCCTGCCGGGGCACTTCATTTGCAAGAATACATTCCTGCACTGACAGCCTGAACGGATGACAAAACGCAACAGGTCAATCGAACAGCAAGCGCTGAAAAGAGGCTGCAGCCAAGATAAGATTGTATCTTGGCCGCAGCCTCTTTAGGTTATCTTTCTTTTAGCACATGTCCTGCCAACATTCTCGCAGCAACGCAAGTACATACTCTTGACAGACAGGTCCCGTCCCGAGGTCCCAAGGGTCCTGATTCATCAGGATACTGTTCGAGATGATGCGCACATCGAGAAATGGCACATCGAATGATTGGCAGACCTGCGCGACAGCATCTCCCTCCATCTCCTCTGCCAATGAGCCATAGAATCCATGCAGGAAATCGATGCGATCCACTTCACAGTTCCAGCTGTCGCACGTCGTGATGGTTCCCTCGACTACCCTGCCATGTTCGTACCTTGCAGCAGCACGACGGGCAGCAGCAAGCAGAGTGGGGCTTCCCTCATGATAGACCTCCTGCAGGAATTCCTTCCGATCCTTGTCCCAAGCAAAGACACCGAGCTGTTTCAGCCCGCGGTAATCGACTCCCGCGCCAGCCGCGCGATAATACGTCTGCCAGGCAGAAGAATTTGCTGTCCGCGCCCCGAGCACGATGTCGTAAACAGACAGCGATGCATCATGGGCGCCAGCCGTTCCCTGGCTGATGATTGCCTGAGGATGATACCGCGCAATGGCAAGCGCCGCCAAAGCTGACGCATTGGCCATGCCCCACTGCGTCTCACAGACTACAAGCCCATGTCCTTCAAGTACTCCACGCGCACACCGGAATGGCCCAAACGGCTCCTCCCGGACTTCCGTCATCTGGTCGATGATATGCTGCGTCTCCACGCTCATCGCACCTTGGACAACAATCGGACCTTGTTGATTCTTCACAAAACACATCCCCTAACACAACGACCCCTACCTACTCTAACAATCAAAAAATTCGAGATGTATAGCCAAAAGTCCTGCAACAACGTCTCGTGGTGTAAACAATGAGAGTATCTTGCGCCAAAAATGTGCATCAAAAAAGCTCCGCTGCATGAGCAGTGGAGCTTTGACAGTTCATTTTATTTGAGCAGTCCTGCCTCGTAGACAATGAAGAGAATGGTAAAGCCTGCGAGATACAGGAAGCCGAAGACACCGAGCCAGAACAGGCCGCCCGTGACTTTATGCGCTCCGCTCCGCACGAGGGAGAAGTTCAGCAGCGCAAAGAACGGCGTCGAAACGAAGGAGCAGATCATCGCGAAGTAGAGAAGCGTTGCCACATCGCTCATGAATCCGGCGATGATGACAATGCCGACAAGGGACGTGACCGTCATCCAGATATTGAGGTTACGAGCCGAGCTCTGATCCTTTTTCATCAGGAGGCGCAGCGCCTCATTATTGGCACGGGAATAACCATCGATAACGGTGAGCGTCGTGCCGAACATGCAGAGGAACGCGATCACGGCAATGAGCAGTTTGGACCAGTCGCCGATGGCGAATGCGTACATCTTGATCAGCTGACCGATATAGGCAACACCGGCTGCCTCAACCTTTTCACCCGTTCCGTACTGGACGAGTGCACCGAGTGCCATGAATACCAGTGCGAGGATTGCCGTGCCGATATAGCCGACGTTGAAGTCGAAGATGCCATCCCGGAAGCTCACCGGATTCAGGCGGCGCTTAGCCACGACCCACATCGAATTCAGGGCGGAAATCTCGATCGGCGCCGGCATCCAGCCCATCAGTGCTACGATAAAGCCGAGAGAAGCGAGCGTCCAGGGATCCGGTGCGACGAATTACAAAATAGCTATAAGTACTCTCTTGTGGTACAATCGTGTTTTATGAACTCGAGGAACCAATTGTGCATGCTTCCCAATGCATGGTCATCGATACACAAAAATAGAGCTGTTCAAGCGAACAGCTCCTCCGTCATACTGCGTCAGCGCCTCTATCAAATATTATTTATTATTGTTAAGTAAAAAGGCTCTCTTACCAGCAATAATGGCAATTGAGAGCCCTTTTTTGCTTTTGAACGTCCCGTCATTCCTGACGATACGACAACGTGGAGCGTCATCCTCGCCTTAGTATTCATCTGCTCCGTCTTTGGCTTCACCGTTACTGAAAACTTATAAAAAGCCACATCCTGTTGATGAAAAACTGACTTTTACGTTTCGTTCCTCGTTCATCGCATCCGTTTTTGCCCTCCCGAAGGACAAGCTACTTACGTTTGATATAATGCTCCGGAGGCTTTGACATGACACTCCTTGCTCTCGCAAGGAAGTAAGTCTGTTCCCGACTAACGAATCGGTACTTATCTACATGGACTTCTTTCTATCAGCTTGCAGATGTCATTTGCTCTGCGTCCCCATAACGTTTGAGGTTCAGTGCTGCTTGGAAGTCACGATCGATTACATTGCCACATACGGGACAAACGTACATCCTCTCCGACAGGTTCAAGTCTTTCTTGACATGGCCACAGATGACACAAGTTTTGGAGCTCGGATACCATCTATCTGCTATGATAACAGATACCTTGGCCCAATATGCCTTGTATTCAATCTGTCTGCGGAATTCATAAAGATTCTGTTCCTGGATCTTCTCGGATAAATATCGATTCTTCATCATGCCACGGATATTCAAGTCTTCGAGACATACAAAGCTTGGTTTTCGCTGATGGATTTACAATCTAAGTGCAACAGCTCCTAGACAACCAAATTAAAATGACACATAGACTTCTTTGCTATAATGGTGTTTGAAGAGAACTACCTATAACAAAAGGAGAGCCTATGTGCCACTACACACATCTTACACCATTTGAGCGAGAAAAGATACTCTTTTTTCTTGCTGAGGGCAAATCCATCACGGAGATTGCCCATCTGCTGAAGCGCAGCAAGTCGACCATCTCACGTGAGCTTCGCCGCAATGCGGCTCCTGTTGACCAGCCCATGCCATATTGCCCATTGACTGCACAAGCACTCTACAAGCAACGCAGGGAAGCCTGTCATCCGCATAAGCGCCTTGAGCATGCACCTCTGCACTCCTACATCCAAATCTGCATCTTGGAGTACCACTGGTCGCCAGAGGAGATTGTCGGACGGATCCAGTTGGAGCATGGCTGCCGTCTCGTCAGCGTTCCGACGATCTACCGTGCTATCCACGCAGGACTGCTGAACCCGCCAGGGGCTTCAGCGAAGTTCGTACTTCGGAAACTACGGCATCACGGGAAACGGCGTCACAAGAAAGGCAGCGAAGAACATCGTGGCAAGTTCGTCATATCGCACCCCATCGAAGAGCGTCCTGCCAGTGCAGCGAACCGTTCCGTCCGTGGCCACTGGGAAGCGGATACTGTGGTGGGCAAGCAAGGAAAGGCATGCCTCGTCACACTGGTGGACCGGAAAAGCCGGTACTTGCTTGGTGGAAAAGCCATGAGCAAGACCGCCGCTGCAGTCAACAAGGTGATGTGTGAGGCGCTCTCTGGGCAACCGCATCTGTCGGTCACGCCGGACCGAGGAAAGGAATTCTCGAAACATGCTCTGCTCAAAAAGGAGCTGAAGCGTGTGACATTCTACTTTCCTGCTCCGCACCACCCATGGGAGCGCGGGACCAATGAAAACACCAATGGCCTTTTACGGGAGTTCTTCCCGAAAGGCAAGGACATCACGGATACACCAGAGGATTACATCCAACGGAAATACCATGAGTTGAACCTGCGCCCCAGAAAGTGCCTTGGCTACAAAACACCATATGAGGTCTATTTCTCAAAGGTGTTGCACTTAGCTTGACAATTCGCCCTTTATGATTGCCGTCGTAGTCTGATGCACATGGTTCTGACGAATATTTGCCAGTCTGTGATTAATCCGTAAAAGCTGTTTTTCACTTTTTATAAGGTTGCTCGTTTTGCAGTAACGATCTCCTTTCTTATTCATTTGGTATTTTCGAGATACCTGACGCTGCAGCCTGCGTCTTTTCTTCTTGAGTCTTCTTATTGCACGGGTCTTGTTGATATTCCTGACCTTAGTGGCGTCAGAGAGTACTGCCAAGTCCTTGATGCCTAAATCAATGCCAATCCCTTCTGAGCGAGTATATCGACGTTTCCTATAAGCAAAAGACAGCCCGCGCAAAGGTTTCAAATTCCGGGCTGTCTGTATCCCTACCGACAGCCACCAGCTCTCCCCATCGAACGCAATCCGTGGATTCGTGTATTTCGCCAGGACAGGAATCCTATTCCGTTCGGCAAGTCGGATCCAGTTAAGCCGCTGACGGTTCTTCCGCCTGCTTCCTGCAAGGCTTTCTAGTGTAGAGCCTCTTCCATATATATAACAATCAATCACTTGCTCAAATCTGGGTACAAAGATACCAGCTTGACTCTGGCTTTTTCCTTAGTGAATAGCCAATGAATCGGTGTCGGTTTCTTGTTCCGCTTATTTTCCCACGCACGGACTTCACGTTGCAGCTTGGTAAAGCTTTCGATTCGTCGGTTGAGACATTGCCTGCTCAATACATTCAGCTCGATTTCGGCCATGTTTAGCCAGCTGCCATGCTTCGGCGTATGGTGTATCTCCAACCGCCCCGCCAGCCGGCGGGCCACATCTGGCTTGAAGCGCTTGTAAAGTGAGCCGAGTGCATGCGTATTCAGATTATCCATGACCAGGACGATCCGTTCAGCACGTGGGTACATGACATCGCATAGATACTGGATCTCTTCAGCCCAGTCCAGAGCGGTCCGCCGCTCCCGCACTGAGATATGCTGGTGCCCCGTAAGCGGCTCTACAATAGCAAAGATACTGCAGGTTCCATTGCGCTTGTATTCTGCATCGATTTTCTCGACAGCACCAGGGCGCATAGGAAGCGGCTCACGGACTTCGCCGAGGAGCTGTAAAGGCTTCTCATCCAGGCAGACCACAGGCCGCTTGCGTGCATAAGGACGCTCATATACGTCGATGATGTCTTCCATGCAAGCAACAAAATCGGCATCCTGCTTCTTGGGAATGCACCAGTAGCCTTTCAGGTGAGGGCGCAATGTGTTTTTTTTAGCATTCGCCGAACGGCTTCCTCACCAGCAGTGAGCCCCAACTCAACTCTTGCGTGGTCTGTGAGGAGTTTGATGGTCCATCTGGCATACCCTTCCGGCGGGGCGCCACAGGCCATGGCAATGATCCTGGCCTCCATGGCACCGTCGATCTTGCGCGTGGCATGATCTGAATTCACATTGCGATTCAAGGTCAGCGTGCGCTGAAGCCCGCTCTCGCAGTAAAGCTTGACGATATTGCAGACCATCTTCAACGACACGCCGAGGTAATACGCACAGTTGCGATACGTGGTGTCGGGATTCGTGTTGCAGTCCAGTGCCAGCAAGATCTGGCAGCGTTTCTTGATGGTGTTGCATGTCTTGTTTGAGCGCAAGACCTCCTTCAGCTGATTGCGTTCCTCATTCGTCAACATGATCTTGTACTTACGGCTGTGTCCACTCATGATACAACACCTCCATACTGGTGACTATGTCTATATGCCTATTATACCAGAAAATGTCAGGTGATGTATATATGAGAGAGGTGCTACACTAGTTTGACATGTGTCTCTGTGAACTGTATCTTGACATTGTCCTGATAGAAACGGAAGTCTCCGTTCTTCTTACTCCTGAACTTGGGATGACCGTTCATGTCATAGACGGTTAAACTCTTGCCAATGCGGTTACAATGCGCAATTTTCTTTGAAGTGTACTTGATGTAGCCAGGCTGCTTCTGCTTGCGGAAGAAGTTCTTGTAGGCAATGCACAAGTCTTTGATGGCCTGCTTCGTGACGTTGTTCGATACATCCTGCAGCCACTTGTTTTCCTCTGCATGGCGCAGAACCGTGAACTCTTTACGAAGTGCGCTGTCCGTCTGGATTTTGTGTCCCTCACAGAAATGATCCATCTGCTTGTTCAGTGCCCAATTATAAGCATATCTTGCAGCACCAGCAAATTGAAATAGTTTAGTCTTCTGTTTGTTATTCGGCAACAGCTGTACTCGGATTGACTTTATCATCTGAATCATCTCCTGCCAACTCTTGAATCATCTTCTTTGCCTGATGCGCTCGTTTTCCTTGAAGTTCGCAACTGAATACTGTGATAATTTGCATCAAATCTTCCACCAGTTCCTGTTGTTCACTTTCCCGAGTCGTATCAACAATCTCGATTTTACATCCATGGATTGTGGCAATTGTTTCAAGAAGCTCAAAGCCAAAGCGTAAGAGCCTGTCCTTATAAAGGACAACAACTTTCTCGACTTGATTGGTTTCTATCCTGCGAATCAGATCTTGCAGCCCCTCCTTCGTATAATTGATTCCAGAGCCTATATCTGTGATGATTTCAAACGGATTTCCTTGCGCGTACAGGTAGGTTCTCAAATTCTCTACTTGTCGTTCAAGATCATCCTTTTGCTTGCGGCTTGATACCCTGCAATATCCGATGACTTTTCTGGGCGCGAACTGAATCCCTGTCACAGCACACAATTGCTCTTCTGAATAGTAGCGGTAGCCATTCGTCGAAGTATGATGAGGATGAAGCCGGCCGCTTCTATCCCAATTTCTAAGAGTTTGTGGGGTGACCCCGATGATTTTAGCAAATTTATTGATGGTATAGTATTTCAATGGTATCACCTCAATACTATTTTACCAATAAATTGTTTTTTAAGCAAGGCTATTTATATTTTTTTACAACTTTATTTTGGCTGTCAGCGGCCTTCCAACCCGTCGCCCAAAAGTATACCAGTGCCGAGAAGGCCGGCCTGTTCACAGCGCTCAACCCGCTCATCGCCGCCATCCTAGGCGTCATCTTCCTGAACGAAACCTTTACGCACATCCAATCAGTAGGAGCGATCTGCATCCTCTTGGGCATCACCATCGTCCAGCTTCCCCTAAAATATCTCTGCAAAACACATCGTTCTTAAAACGACACCTCTACTTCACATACATCATTCCATGAATGACGAAGACCGCCACGAATATGTGTGGCGGTCTTTTTGAAGGTCAGTCCTTAACTTGTGACAGCAATACTACATCTCCACATGGCACGAGACAAGCACCTGAATGTCTGGATTCCGTACACATTTCCGCCCGTTCGCGGAAACTGCTCAAAGCCAAAAATCGACGCTTTTACAGGTGCTTTTCGTTTGCGGAAATATGTCCAAGTGCTATTTCTACCTATAATACAGCGGGCAGGAGAGACGCCATCGTCTCGACCTCCTCTCCTCTGCTCAATCGGTTTATGATCAAGGTCTAGGCCCAGTATGCCGTTAACTTGGTCGGTATCTTAGTCGCTTATCTTGGTCGTTCACCGATCAAGTTGCTTTCTCCTATACCTCTGATTTCGGCTGTTAGGTTCGTCTATCAAGACCTCATCTTTGATATACAATGCCCGTATGTGCTTTCAGCCCGGAAACCGCGCTGTTTCTGGGCTTTTCTTTGTTTCAGGGCATAGAGCGGGAGCACACTTCCGGCCCTGTATTCGTATGTGGCTGTGGCTCTCGTAGTCAAAAGCGACACCCCCAATCTGCAATCGTTAAATAGTATGGCTATCGTTGAAAGGGTTAGTCGTCCTGGTATTCAGCCAATGCGTCAGTGTCAATAGCCTTGATTTCAAAAGTTTTTCGCGTGGATACACAGAAGTTATATTCAATCATCAGATTAGCAAGTCGTTCACCATCAATGAGAATGATATGATGCGTTTCAGCATAGTCCCTTGCCTGCTGTGAAAACCTCGCCGTTGTGACAAAAAGTCCGTCACCGTGCTTTCCGGCGATTGCACCTACGAAGCTCTGAATGTCTGGTCTGCTGACGACTTTATCCAATGCCCATTCTTTTACCTGAACATAAATCAGAGAAAATCCAAGTTTGTCTTCCATGATGACACCATCGATGCCTTCATCTCCTGAAGCTACAGTCGCGTGACTCCCATATGCCACGGTTCCATACCCCATCTTTGACAAAAGATCAACGACGAGCTTTTCAAACGTGTAGGAGTTTATCTTCAACACCTCACTGAGCAGATCAGAAGCCAGACTGGCATTAATCTGTTTATAGGCCTCTTCAAGCTGGTCGTCGGGCGTGAGATCCGTCGGCTGTGGAACTGCGGGAGGAGTAACGCCACTGTCTTGTGTTTCGGGTGCTGATGTGAAATCCACAAAAGAAGGGAATTGTTCCAGATACTTGGAATCTATCTTATCCGGATTATCTGCCACTACTTTCTTGCCAGCATCAGTAATCACAATTGTCGCACGAGCCGGGCTGTCGAGAAGTCCAGCCTTTTTCAGATAGGTCTTTGCCCAGCTAACCCGGTTCTTGAACACAGTTTGCCTGCCGCTCGGAAGCAGCTCAGCAAGATCTTCTGCGGACAGATTCAGCTGCTGAGCTAACATCGAAGTCACATCTTTCATCTTGTAGACTTCCCCGTCTTGTACTGCCACCAGCAGCGGCTTCATCAACTCATCGTATTTTGGCACTGCCATAATTGATTCTCCTCATTCCTTCTTCCCGTATTCAGCCTGCGGTTCCGCGACCATAGCCATATCGTCGGTCTCGTTCACGTACTGATTCAATCTGTTTGAATATGCGCTGACGCGCTCTCCCATGTCGTTGTTGTCGGCCCAGAGCTCGCACTGCGTCATCACGGTCTGGACGGCATCGTCCATACCTTCCGGCGGATACTTGTGTTTCTTGAGAAGTCGCTTGATCAGCATACGCATCTTCGCACGCGCCGAATCCCGCTTCTGCCAGTCGATCGTCCGATTCTTCCGAAGCGTGTCCGCCAGTTCCTTCGTGATGGCGATCAGCTCGTCGTTCTGGTAGAAGTCCTTGATGGCCTGCGGCTTGGTCAGCGCATCATAGAAGGCAAGCTCATCCGCTGTAAGACCAAGCTCCTGACCTTCCTTCTGAGCTGCCTGTATCTGCTTGGCAAGGTTCAGCATCTCTTCGATGACCTGTTCGTTCGTCAGCATGCCGTTCAGATACTGGTTCATTTCCTGCTGCAGGATCTCGCTAAACTTCTGCGACTTCACAACATTCGTGTGCTTGTAGACAACAACCTGCTCGGCAATCAACTTTTTGAGGAGCTCGACTGCGAGATTCTTCTCCTTCATGTTGCCGATCTCTTCAAGGAATGCCTGATCGAAGATAGAGAAGTCGCGGTTGGCATCCTGGAACAGGTTGATCACGCCGTCACTGTGAATACTGGCCTTGAGGAGGTTGCTAATCCGGGCGTTCATTTCCGGCAGGGAGATTTTCTTGCCTTCACCCTGATTCACGAGACGGTTCACCAGCACTCGGACGGATTCGAAGAACGCGGCTTCGATCCGCTCATCCTCTGTAGCGAGGGAGGAGCACAGAGACAGCGACTGCTTGAGCATGAGTGCTTCCTTGAGGAACATATCCCGGTCCTCCTCCTTGTCAACAGCGACGATGAAGTTGACCGCGCCACTGATCGCCTTCGAACGGACGAGGTTGCTGCCATGAATGAAGTCAGAGTAATCGTAGCCGTAGAACAGATCGCGGCAGACGGACAACTTCTCCTGGAACTTCGGATACGCGACCTTCGCCACATCAGTGGCGCCGTAGTTCTTCCGGTCGCGAGCCGTGTAATCGTTCATCGCCTCCTTGAGAGCGGATGCAATGCCGACATAGTCGACGATCAGGCCGCCTTCCTTGTCCTGAAAAACACGGTTGACGCGGGCGATGGCCTGCATGAGGTTATAGCCCTTCATCGGCTTGTAGATGTACATCGTGGCAAGCGACGGCACATCAAAACCGGTCAACCACATGTCAACGACGATGGCGATCTTGAACGGACTGTCATTATCCTTGAACTCGGCTGCCAGCTCATCCTTATGCCGTTTGTTCCCAATGATCTCAGCCCATTCCTCCGGGTCCTTGTTGGAGCTGGTCATGACAACCTTGACCTTGTCCGTCCACGCCGGGCGAAGCTCCAGAATCCGCTTGTAGATCTTCATTGCGATCGGACGAGAGTATGCGACGATCATCGCCTTGCCAGTCAACAGGTTCTCCCGGTAGTTCTCGTAGTGGTCGAGGATGTCGTTGACGAGGGATTCGATGGTCTTGTCGTTTCCGAGGATGGCCTCCATCTGGCCGAGCTCCTTCTTGCTGTGCTCGACAACATCCGGATCGGCGTTCTCCGCCATGATGTCGTATTCCTTGTCGATAAGGGCGAGCGTATCCGCGTCGAGCTTGAGTTTGATGACGCGGCTCTCGTAATAGACAGGACGTGTTGCTCCGTCCTCGACAGCCTGCGTCATATCGTAGATGTCGATATAATCGCCGAACACCTCGCGCGTGTTCCTGTCCTTCAAGGCGATAGGCGTACCGGTGAATCCGATGTATGTGGCATGCGGCAGGCTGTTGCGGATCACACGCGCAGTGCCAGCCTTGATCTCGCCGGTCTTGAAATCGATCTTCTCCTTGAGTCCATACTGCCCGCGGTGCGCCTCGTCCGCCATGACGATGATGTTGTGACGCTCGGAAAGCGGCTCATGCGACTCCTCGAACTTCTGCATGGTGGTGAAAATGATGCCATTCGCCTTCCTGCCGTCGAGCAGCTCTTTCAGGTTCTGACGGCTCTGCGCGTGGATCGGGTCCTGGCGCAAGAAGTTCTTGCACTTGGCGAACTGGCCGTAAAGCTGGTCGTCCAGATCGTTCCGGTCAGTAATGACAACGATGGTCGGTGAGTCCAGCGCCTCCTGCAGAAGATGCGCATAAAAGACCATGGACAGGGATTTTCCGCTCCCCTGCGTATGCCAGAACACACCGCCTCTACCATCGGTCGCCATACCTTTCTTCGTAGACTCGATAGCCTTGCGCACAGCGAAATACTGGTGGTATCCGGCGAGGATCTTGAACTGCTTCAGGCCTTCGTTGGAGAAGCAGATGAAGTTCTTGATGATGTCGAGCAGGCGCTCCTTCTGGAACATCCCCTCGAAGAACGTGTCGAACTGCGCGTACTGCGTGTTCTCGTAGCTGCCGTCCTTCGTTTTCCACTCCATGAAGCGGTCTTCACCGGACGTGATTGTCCCGGCCTTGCTCGTCAGGTGGTCGCTCATCACGCAAATGCAGTTGTAGATGAACATGGACGGGATCTCATGCATATAATTGCGAATCTGCGTATAGGCTTCAGAAGCGTCGGTCTCCTCGCGCGAAGGACTCTTGAGCTCCATCAGTACCACCGGCAGACCGTTCAGAAAAAGGAGTACATCCGGGCGCTTATTGCTGTTTTCAACGAATGTCCACTGGTTGGCGATGACGAAGGAGTTGTTGTCAGGATTCTTGTAGTCAACCAGATAGACGAGCCCAGCGCGTTCCTCACTTCCGACGAGATAGCGCACCTCCACGCCATGCTGGATATAGTCCATGAACACGGCGTTCTTTTGGACCAGATCAGCATTATCAAAGTTCTTCAGCTTGAACAGCGCCTCATGAATAGCGCTCTCCGGCATATCAGGATTGATACGGCGAATAGAATCCTCCAGATTGTCTTCGTATAGCGGGTCTTTATAGTCCCGGTCGAGATCCGGTCCGTAGACATGTCGCCATCCCATATTCTCGAAAAGCTCTATGATCGTATTCTCATAGTCGGCTTCAGTATAAATTCCTGACATAAAATCAACTCCTTTTTCACTTATCTTTATACTCCAGAGGAGTCCCTGTTCTCCGTTAAACAAGAATTTATATGCGGCTTAGAGATTGATGTCCGAGACGTCGATCTCGCCGGACATGAGCTGCGGCAATAAGAGATCGCGAGTTAAGGAAAGCGTCTCATTCTCAGCTTCATTAGCTTGAATTGATTCAGTTAACACTTTGAAAAGGGGCATATAAAAATCAAATGATTCTTTGTTATATATGAATTCAAACTTTGCTAAATCATTCATGACGATATATGGAATTGCTGAGCCACGAGTTCCGCCCATTATTTTCTTACTGAGTTCTAATTTGACGAACCAGTATAAAGGAAATATGTAGTCTGGATTTATTCCATTGAGCATTGTGCATGCGTACGTCCGTTGATAAAGATCGAACTTTCCACTGTAAAAACGTGTCCTACCAGTATATGCTCCATTTCCAGATACAATAATGGCATTACCATCATAAATATAGCTGTTGATTTGAAGTGAATCTGGTGCACACGTGAAAAATTTATATGCTCCACCTTCGACAGATGCGTTTGCGTTCTTCTTTCCGGTAAATATTGCACAATACTTGTCGAGTGTGGATATTTCGCCTTCTATCCCTGATTTTGGCGAGAAAAATGCCTGATAAAGTGCATCAGCTTGCTGCTCTAAATTCTTGTTTATATCCGTATTTAACTCGATTTTTTCGTCTATCACCTCCAAGATCCCAGCAATTCTGCATTGGTCTTCATACGAGAGCTCAGGCACTTCATATTCCATAATGGCTTTTTTATCACCACGAGGCATCTTTGTTCCCTTTGATGTAGCCATTGAATAATCAAAAAAAGTGTCATCCGCCAGCACATAATGCAAGAATCTGCTGCTCACTCCGTCCTTTGCCCTAAAGACAAGAACATCGTTAGAACATCCTCCGTCGAAAGTTGCATACCATATCTTCTTAAAATACGGTCGAATATTCGAGACCAGAACATCATTCTTCATAAAAGCCTGCGTCTGTTCTTGGGTAGGTAAGGATACAGCTTTAGTTATACCACCTTTGTTCGGTAGCATATTCTCGGTTGAAATATAGGTGTTATCATCAAGAGCCGACACCTTTATTTTTCCTTTTGCGTACTTGCAGATATCTGAAAGTTTATATTTCATATCCAATCGCCCCCAGCTTCTTCCTAATCTCATCCTCGAGCTCATGGGACTTCTTGAACATCTCGGAAAGCTCCGACGTCAGGCGATCCATCTTCTCCTCGAATGGTTCGCCGTCGTCTTCCTGCTCCTCGATGCCAACATAGCGGCCCGGCGTCAGGATGTAGTCCTGCTTTACAATATCCTGCGTAGTGGCGACAGCGCAGAAGCCCTTCACATCCTCCAGTGTTCCATTCTGGAAAGCCGAGAAGGTGTCCGCCAGCTTCTGGATGTCCTCATCGGTGAAGTCGCGGTGCTTCCGGTCGACCATGTGGCCCATCTTGCGGGCGTCAATGAAGACCGTCTTGCCTTTCTGCTTCTTGTTCTTCGTGATGAACCAGAGCGTGACCGGAATCGTAACGCTGTAGAAGAGATGCGTCGGCATGGCAACGATGCCTTCGATCAGGTCGTCGTTGATGATGTTCTTGCGGATTTCGCCTTCGCCTCTTGACTGCGTGGAAAGAGCGCCGTTCGCCAGCACCAGACCGATCTTGCCGTTAGGCGCAAGGTGGAAGATCATGTGCTGAATCCATGCGTAGTTGGCATTCCCGGCAGGTGGAAGTCCGTACTTCCAGCGCTTGTCTTCCTTCAGTTCCTCCTGTCCCCACGGATGATAGTTAAATGGAGGATTCGCGAGAATGTAATCCGCCTTCAAGGTCGGATGCAGGTCGTTCGTAAACGTATCCGCATTGTATGGCCCGAGATCCGCGTCGATTCCACGAATGGCCATGTTCATCTTCGCCATCTTCCAGGTGTCCGGATTCGCCTCCTGCCCGTACACGGAGATAACGCCGCGATTATGGCTGTGGCCCTCCGCGAATCGCTCACTCTGTACAAACATTCCACCGCTTCCACAGCAACAATCGTAGACGCGGGAATTCGGCTCCGGCTTCAGGATCGCGACCAGCGTTTTGACGATACTGGACGGCGTATAGAATTCACCGCCGCCGACGCCTTCCTTCTCCGCAAACTGTGCGATGCAGTACTCATACGTGCGCCCAAGCAGATCCTCGCTCGCCTGCGTATCCGACATGTCGATGTTGTTCGTGAAGATGTCCACGACATCGCCGAGAACCTTCTTGTCCAGATCCGGCGAAGCGTAGTTCTTCGGAAGCACGCCCTTCAGGCCCTTGTTGTCGTCCTCGATAGCGCGCATCGCCTTATCAATGACCGTGCCGATCTCCGGCGTATGAGCTGCTGCCGCGATGGTTTCCCAGCGGGCCTCCTTCGGCACGAAGAAGATATTGTCCATCAGATAGGCGTCCGGATCGTCTTCGAACCCGTCGCCATCCGCTACAAGCTTCTTGTACTGAGCGTCGAACGCAGCGGAAATATAGCGCAGAAAGATAAGGCCGATGATGACCTTCCTGTATTCCGCCGCCGGGATATGTCCCCACAGGACGCATGCCGCATCCCATATCTGTTTCTCAAAGCCAATATTGGCGTTAGTCTTTTCTGCCATTAGTCGTTACCTCTCGAGCTGTCACTCGATGAATCCTTTCATTAGATTTCTGCTTCTTTATGTGCATTCGAACTCGCTTTGTCTGTAGGCTCATCATCAGGCACAAACTCCATGATGTCTCCGATGTCGCAATGCAGCGCATTGCAGATCTCGAGCAGAGCCTTGGTGTTCACGTTTCCACCGTTTCCAAGCTTGGCGATTGTTGTTGCACTGACGTTCGCCATTTCGCCGAGTTCTTTTTTCTTTATTTCACGATCAATTAACAGCTTCCACAACTTGTTATAGCTGAATCGCATATTCTCCTCTGTGTCTTATCTGAGACGTCATTCTGCTACATTCTCTTCCTTGTTTGTCTTCTTGGCCCATGAGTAGCCGAACAGTTCGTTGCCGTTCTCACTGAGATGGATGATTGTCGTTTCATTGAGAATCTCTTGTATACGTGGAGTCGGCGCTTCCTGCTTGTCATAGGCTATGAAGATCTGCTTGCCGCCGAGAACTGTGTTGAGCCCAGGATGGAATGTGATACGCCCACGTGGCTTGTCGTAAGCGATGTATTCGTCACTCATGAGTTCGCACAACATACCTCCGCACCTCCTTTTCGTCATCAAACAGCAGTTTACAGCTTTTAAGCCGCTTGCTCATCGCCCCAAGCCAATGCTTGCAGAGCCTTGAGCAATGTGCTTGAATTTATGCTACTTTGGGCTTTGGACACCAAAGTGGCGAAAAATACTTCCTTGTGGATCTGTTGGCTCAGTGCGTGCCGCAGCTCTTGCGGGCTCTTGTCCCGGTAGGTGCTCAGCCGCTCGTCCTCATACGGCAGGATCTTCATGAGAGCGTGCCCGGAATTCGTCAGGTTCAGCAGATGCTCAATCGCAGTCTTTGTGCGAACTTTGTAGCTGCCGAGCTCCCAGAACATCTTCTGCTCGTAGTAGTTCGTCTCAATGCCCCAGCGGAGCTTGTAGAGCTTGAGCGGGTAAATCGCCATATGCTTGGAGCTGGTGTTGCGGAGCCCTTTGTTCTCCTGCCAAGCAATGCTCATGTGCAGCGCCATCGGATCTATGGTGCTGAAAAAGAGACGGTACGAGCCACTCTTGCTCAACGTCACATAGGCATGGACTGTACGGTCGCCAAAGATGCGCGTTTTCACCAGACGGTGAGCAACAAAATAGTTGTCCATCCGGCAAAGGTAATTCGTGAGATCATTGGCAATCTCGTCCAGCATCAAGCGTTTACCGTACTTTGGTGGACGGCCGCGACGGCCTGCCGTCGAATCCGGCAACTCGAACATGGCCGTATCGTGGCGTGCATTGCAGATCACGTTGAGATTCGGATAGCTGAGAGCATGTGCGAGCAACTCGCGCTTGGCGTACCAGCTATCGAAGAGCAGGATTACCTGGCATTTTTCAAGGATTGGCATGACTTCATCGAGAAGCTGGCAGGCAAGCTTCAGCTTTGAAGTTTCGCCGTTGCTCATGACGTAGCCAATCGGTACCGCAATATACCGGATCTGCTGCTTGCCCGCCTTCTCGTGGAGAACCGGCACGCTCATCGTCAGGCTGACAAAGGCATGGCCATTGAAATAGGACTTGCCATCGTGCTTGGCATGGTCGTACAGAATGCCCACACCGTCGAAATGCTTGCCCCACTTGGCAATGGTCATGTCATCCACACTGAGCAGGATAGGCTCCTGCCGTAGCACCTCCGGCACTATGGCAAGCGCTCGTAGCGTCAAGGCCTGGCGAATGGATGCATCCGTGACGAGCCCATTGCCAAGAGCGCGGTAATAACTGTTCAGCGACGCATCCGTCTGCTTCGACAGGAACTGCCGGAACAGGCAACGCACCGACGAAGCCGACTCCAGAGCCAGCTGAGCGATGAGGAGCCACGCCAACAGATGGCGCGTCGGCCTCGTCGCAGCTGGGAACAAAGAAGAAAAAATCGTCAGGAGTCTACCAATCACGGAGTTCTCGGTGTATAATGAGGTCATCGCATAGCCTTTCTCTTGGGTGTTAGTGTGGTTTAGCGATTTCAT
This sequence comes from Mitsuokella jalaludinii, assembly GCF_928722185.1. NCBI lineage: Bacteria > Bacillati > Bacillota > Negativicutes > Selenomonadales > Selenomonadaceae > Mitsuokella > Mitsuokella jalaludinii. Next base: position 19,969 of record NZ_CAKMXA010000001.1, on the reverse strand, counting down.
TATACACCATCAGGAGGCTATGCAATTTTATTGTGCTTCAAAAAGCTGTAAACTGCTGGATAGTATCACAAAGATACTTTCTCAATCAACGCGACCGTCTCGACGTGCGAGGTCATCGGGAACATGTCGACGGGCTGGACCTTCTCGGCCTTGTAGCCGAGAGGCTCGAGAATGGCGAGGTCACGGGCGAGGCTGGCGGGGTTGCAGGAGACGTAGACGATGCGGTCGGGATGCATGTTGGCGAAGGTCTTGAGGACGGTCTCGGTGCAGCCGGCGCGCGGCGGGTCGACGACGACGACATCGGCGCGCACGCCCTGTTTGTAGAGGCGCGGCATGACTTCTGTCGCATCGCCGACGATAAACTCGGCGTTGCGGACGTTGTTGTCGCGCGCGTTCTTCTGTGCGTCGAGGATGGCCGGCTTAACGATCTCGATGCCGTAGACCTCGCGGGCCTTCTGCGCGAGGAACAGGGTGATGGTGCCAGTGCCGCAGTAGGCATCGATGACGGTCTCTTCTCCCTTGAGGTTTGCGAACTCCAGGGCCTTGTTGTAGAGGACTTCCGCCTGCTTCGTGTTGACCTGGAAGAAGGACCGCGGTGAGATGTGGAAGGTCAGGCGGCCGATGCGGTCGAGGATGGTCGGCTTGCCCCAGAGCAGATTCGTCTCGCGGCCCATGATGACGTTGTTGCGATACGTCTGGATGTTCTGGTGAATGCTGACGACATGCGGCAGGCGCTTGCGCAGGGCCTTGACGAACTCCTTCTCGCGCGGCAGCTGCTTCGTGGCAGTGACGATGACGACCATGAGCTCGCCGTTCTCGCCGACACGGCCGACGACATGACGCAGGACGCCGGTGTGGCGGTCCTCATTGTAGACCGGGATGCGCAGTTCGGTGATGATCTCGCGCACGGCGTTGACGATTTCATTGTTGCCTTCCTTCTGGATGTGGCAGTCGTGTGTGTCGATGATCTCATGTGATCCCTGCGCAAAGCAGCCGATGACGGTCTTACCTTTGACGCGCCCAATCGGGAACTGCATCTTGTTGCGGTAGTTCCACGGGCTCTCCGCGCCGATGGTCGGCTCGACGAAGAGGTCTTTCTGGCCGCCGATGCGCGTGACGGCGTCGATGACCTGCTGCCGCTTGGCCTTGAGCTGTGCCATGTAGTCGAGGTGCTGGAGCTGGCAGCCGCCGCACTGCTCGTAGATCGGGCAGGCTGGCACAACACGGTCACGGCTGGCGCGCAGGACCTTGAGGAGATGGCCTTTGGCATACGTCTTCTTGACTTCGTCAATGGCGGCCTGGACCGACTCTCCAAGCAGGGCCCCCGGCACAAAGACCGTGAAGTCTTCGTATCGCCCTACTCCTTCGCCGCTCGTGCCGAGCGTGCGGATCGCAATCTCATATGATTTTCCTTTTTCGACGGGAACTTTGTGTTTCATGATATTATCCTTTTGCAAATGTCAATTTCTCGAAGAGTTCCGCTGGGTTAGCGAGGATGACCTTGGCGCCGTGCTCGAGAAGCTCTTTCTCGGGACGGAAGCCCCAGAGCACGCCGACGGGCAGGAAGCCAGCGTTGACCGCCGTGTCCATGTCGACACTCGTGTCGCCGAAATAAGCGACTTCTTCAGGCCTTACGCCGTATTCCTTGGCCATCATGAGGACCTTCTTCGGATCTGGCTTGATGGGAAGGCCGGGGCGGTCACCCATGACGGTCGTGAACGTTCCCGCGGGGAACATGCCGCCGATGATCTCATCGGCCGCCTGCTGATGCTTGTTTGTGCAGACGCCCATCGGGATACCCTTGGCCTTGAGCGCGTCGAGCATCGCCTGGATGCCCGGGAACGGCCCTGTGTGGTCGCGGTGGTGCTCGTAGATGGCCTGATAGCGCTTCATCGCCTCGATGACAAAGGCCTCATCGGCGGCCTTCTCCTTCGGCAGGGTGCGCTCAATGAGCTTCTTGGAGCCGTTGCCGAGGTAATAGCGGTATTCATCAAGAGGATGCGTCGGGAATCCGTAGGACTCGAGCATCTCGTTGACGCTGATGGCCAGGTCCTCGAGCGTGTCGACAAGCGTGCCGTCGAGGTCGAAGATGGCTGCTCTGTATTGCATGATGACTCTTCCTTTCTTTTTATCAAAAGCCTTCCCGGTCGGGAAGGCTTTTGTACTTCCAGTATCCTGTTTTAGTCCGCAAGCTTCTCGGCGAGCATCTTGTTGACCATTTGCGGGTTGGCTTTGCCGCGCGTGGCCTTCATGACCTGGCCGACGAGGGCTCCGATGGCTTTCTTCTTGCCGCCCTTGTACTCTTCGACAGCTTTCGGATTCGCGGCAATGGCCGCATCGACAGCTGCCTCGATGGCGCCCGTGTCCGTGATCTGGACGAGGCCCTTGTCCTTGACGATCTTCTCCGGCTCGTCCTCATTCGTCCACATCTCCTTGAAGACCTTCTTGGCAATCTTGCCGGAGATCGTGTCCTTCATGATGAGGCCGATCATCTTGCCGAGGCGCTCCGCACTGACCGGGGACTTCGTGATGTCGATGCCGTCCTCGTTGAGGTTCTTGGCGAGGTCGCCCATGATCCAGTTGGCCGCGAGCTTCGGGTCAGCGCCCGTCGCGACGACGGCGTCAAAGTACTCGGCCATGGCGCGCGAGCTCGTGATGATGCCGGCGTCGTAGTCGGACAGGCCGTACTCTTTCTCGAGGCGGGCGCGGCGTGCATCCGGCAGTTCCGGCAGCTCGCTGCGGTACTTCTCGATCGTCTCCTCACTCGTGACGATTGGCGGCAGGTCCGGCTCCGGCATGTAGCGGTAGTCGTGGGCGTTCTCTTTGCTGCGCATCGAGAGCGTGATGCCGCGGGCCGGGTCGAACGTGCGCGTCTCCTGGACGACGTGGCCGCCGTCCTCGAGCACCTCTTCCTGGCGCTCGATCTCGTAGTTGATGGCGTCCTCGAGGTTCTTGAAGGAATTGATGTTCTTCATCTCCGTGCGGGTGCCGAGCTCTTTCGTGCCGACCGGGCGCAGGGAGACGTTGATGTCGGCGCGCAGGTTGCCCTCTTCCATGCGGCAGTTCGAGACGTCGATGTACTCCATGATGGCCTTGATCTTCTCCATGTAGGCGCGAGCCTCTTCCGCAGAACGCAGGTCTGGCTCGGAGACGATCTCGAGGAGTGGCACACCCGTGCGGTTGTAGTCGACGTTGCTCGTCGCGGAGTCTTTGATGGTCGTGCCGGAGTGGACGAGCTTGCCGGCGTCTTCCTCCATGTGGATGCGCGTCAGGCGGATGCGCTTCTTCTCACCGTCGACGTCGATGTCGACCCAGCCGTGCTCAGCGATCGGCAGGTCGTACTGGGACGTCTGCCAGTTCTTCGGCAGGTCCGGGTAATAGTAGTTCTTGCGGTCGAACTTGCTGTACTTGTTGATCGTGCAGTTCGTCGCGAGACCGGCCTTGATGCCGAACTCGACGACGCGCTTGTTGACCGTCGGCAGAACGCCCGGCAGGCCGAGGCAGACCGGGCAGACATGCGTGTTCTGCTCTGCGCCGAAGCCCGTAGCACAGCCGCAGAAGATCTTCGTTTTCGTCTTGAGCTCGCAGTGGATCTCAAGGCCAATGACTGCTTCGTATTTCATCAGTGGTTCCCTCCCAGCTCAGGCATCTGCTTGTGGTAGTCCTGGCTCTGCTCATACGTGTAGGCCGTGCGGATCAGTGTCTCCTCCGCGAGCGGCTTGCCGATGATCTGCAGGCCGATGGGCAGGCCCTTGCTGCTCTTGCCGCACGGGATGGAGATGCCCGGCAGGCCGGCGAGGTTCAAGGGGACGGTGCAGACATCCTGCAGGTACATCTGCAGCGGGTCTGCAATCATCTCGCCGATCTTGAAGGCCGGCGTCGGAGCCGTCGGCGCCATGATGACATCGACTTTCTTGAAGGCTTCCGTGTAGTCCTGCTGGACGAGCGTGCGGACCTTGAGTGCCTTGAGGTAGTAGGCGTCATAGTAGCCGGCGGAGAGCGCGTAGTTGCCGATCATGATGCGGCGCTTGACTTCCTCGCCGAACTTCTCATCGCGCGTGTTCGTCATCATCTGGACGAGGTCCTCGCCGTCGACGCGCTCGCCGTAGCTGACACCATCGTAGCGCTCGAGATTCGTCGCAGCCTCAGCCGGTGCGATGAGGTAGTACGTAGAGATCGCGTACTCCGTGTGCGGCAGGGAGATCTCGACGACTTCTGCGCCGAGTTCCTCGTACTTCTTGATGGCCGTGCGGACAGCCTGCTCGACCTCCGGATCCATGCCCTCGACGAAGTACTCCTTCGGCAGGCCGATCTTGAGGCCCTTGACGTCCTCGACGAGCGACTTCGTGTAGTCCGGCACCTCTGCTGCACTCGACGTGGAGTCCATCTCGTCGTGGCCCGCGATGATGTTGAGCAGATGCGCGCAGTCGGTGACATCGCGCGTCAGGGGGCCGATCTGGTCAAGAGAGGACGCGTAGGCGACGAGGCCGTAGCGCGAGACGCGGCCATACGTCGGCTTCATGCCGACGACGCCGCAGAAGGAAGCCGGCTGGCGGATGGATCCGCCCGTATCGGAGCCGAGTGCCCAGATGGCCGTGCCAGCGGCGACGGCTGCGGCACTGCCGCCCGAAGAGCCGCCCGGCACGCAGTCGAGGTTCCACGGGTTGTGCGTCACATGGTAGGCGGAGTTCTCTGTCGAGCCGCCCATGGCGAACTCATCCATGTTAACCTTGCCGAGGATGACAGGATTCTCGGCCTTGATCTTCGTCATGACCGTCGCATCGTACGGCGGCACGAAGTGCTCGAGGATCTTCGAGGCGCAAGTCGTCTTGACGCCCTTCGTGCAGATGTTGTCCTTGATGGCACCCGGGATGCCCTCGAGGAAGGAAATCTCCTCCCCTGCCGCAATCTTCTTGTCGACGGCCTCTGCCTGTGCAAGAGCCTCCGCGCGCGTGATCGTCAGGTACGCCTCGACATCGCCCTCGACCTCATCGATGCGGCTGAGCACATCCTGCGTCAGCTCGACCGAAGTGATTTCCTTATTGACGAGCATGTCGTGCAGGACATGCGCCGGTTTATCGTATAATCTCACAATCGTTCCCTCCGTCAGTCCTCAAGTACCTTCGGCACCTTGAAATAGCCGTCTTCCTGCAGCGGCGCATTCGCGAGCGCTTCCTCGCGCGGCAGCGACGGCTTGACGACATCCTCGCGGAAGACGTTCTGCATCGGCAGCGCGTACGTCGTCGGCTTGACATTGTCCGTATCGACTTTGGAAAGATTGTCCATGTACGTCAGGATCGAGTCCATCTGCTGGATGTAGGTCTCAGCCTTGCCCTCCGGCACCGAGAGGCGGGAGAGGACCGCGACGTTCTCCAGGTCTTCTTTCGTTACTTTCATATTTTCACCATCCAAATCAAATTGCATGTTCATGCTCGTGCTGAAAAACACCTTTTTATTATAGCACATTCTGGGGCAGCAAAAAAGAGAACCGCCTGCGTAGGGCGGCTCAAAACATCGTGATGGGGTCGATGTCGATGGCGACATCGGCGCGCAGGTGGAGCCCCTGCTCCTTGAGGAAGTCGTGCACGGCTGAAATATCGGCCGTCTTGATGAGCACGACGAAGCGGTAGACGCCGCGGAAGCAGGCGATGAGTGCGGGCGCAGGGCCGATGACCTGATGGCCCTCTTGTCCGGCAAAGGCGAGCTCGAACGCCTTGACGAGCGCGGTGGCATTCGCCCTCGCCTTCTCCTCCGACGCGTCCTGGTAGAGCAGCTTGACGAGGCGGCTGTATGGCGGGTAGAAGAGTTCCTGACGGAGGGCAATCTCCTTGTGAAAGAAGCCCTCGTAGTCCTGCCGGATGCCGCAGGTCACGGCGTAGTGCGTGGGATTGTAGGTCTGAATGACGACCTGGCCGCGCGTCTCGTGACGCCCGGCGCGCCCCGCCGTCTGCGTGATCAGCATGAAGCAGCGCTCTGCCGCGCGGAAATCCGGCATGTTGAGGCTTGAGTCGGCACTGATGATACCGACGGCCGTGACATTTGGGATATCGTGCCCCTTGGCGACCATCTGTGTGCCGAGCAGGATGTCGTACTCGCCGCGCCGGAAACTCTCGAGGATCTCCTGATGGGCGAATTTCGTCGTCGTCGTATCGCGGTCCATGCGGATGACGCGCGCGGACGGCACGAGCTGCCGCAGTTCCTGCTCGAGCTTCTCCGTGCCCGAGCCGAAGTACTTGATGTAGCGGCTGCCGCACTTCGGACAGACATCGGGCACTGGCTCCTGCACATCGCAGTGATGGCACTTGAGCTGACCGCTGCGGTGGTAGACGAGCGGCAGGCCGCAGTGGCGGCAGCGGATGACCTCGCCACACGAGCGGCACATGACAAACGTCGAGAAGCCGCGCCGGTTGAGCATGATGATGACCTGCTGGTGCTGCGCGATGGTGTGCTCGATGAGCTCCTGCAGCGAGCGCGAGATGATGTGGCGGTTGCCCATGCGCAGCTCCTCGCGCATGTCGACGCAATGGATGATGGGCAGCGGGATGTCGCCGATGCGCCGCGGCATGACGAGCAGCGTGAGCTCCCCCTGTGCCGCGCGGAAGTACGACTCGAGCGACGGTGTCGCACTGCCCAGGAGCAGCACGGCCCCGTGGACGCGCGCAATCTTCTCGGCGACGACGCGCGCGTGATAGCGCGGCGACTCGTCCTGCTTGTAGCTCATGTCTTGTTCCTCGTCGAGGATGACGAGGCCGATGTCATCGGTCGGCGTGAAGAGCGCCGAGCGCGCACCGATGATGATGCCCGCCTCATTGCGGCGCACGCGCAGGATGGCGTCGTTGCGCTCCGCGAGGCTCAGGCGGCTGTGCATGACGACGAGATCATCGGGAAAGTACGCCTTGAAGGCCATGACGACCTGTCCCGTCAGCGCGATTTCCGGCACAAGCACGATGACGCGGCGGCCGGCCGCGCGCACGCGCTCGGCGAGCTCGATGTAGACCTGTGTCTTACCGCTGCCCGTGACGCCCTTCAGCAGGAAGCCCTGGTAGCGCGCCGCATCGATGGCCGGATAGACACGTGCGACGACCTGGCGCTGGTCATCCGTCAGCTCAATCGCGCTGCGCGTCGCCTTGGCGTCGCGGTAGCTGTCGCGCAACACGCGGCGGCGGCGGATGGCGGCGAGACCAGCTGCCTCCAGATTGTGGACAGTCGCCAGACTGACGTGCTGCGCCTTCAGCGACGCGAGCGGAATCTCCGGCGTCTGCTGCAAGAGGTTCAAAAGATGCACCTGCGCCTTCTTGCGCCGATAGTCTTCCAGGAGCTGCGGCGTGACCTCACCGCAGAGCGCGACGAATTTCTCGTACTGGGCCGCGTCACGCTTCTGCGCCTCGTAGACCTTGCGGACGATGTGGTACTTCTGCATCTTCTCGAGAAAGTCAGCCACATCCGCTTGCCACTCCGGCAGCGCCTTGGCAATCGCTGCCTTCTTCTGCGGCCCCTCGCGGCGCAAATAGTCGTAGATAGCGCGGCAGCCCGGCATCGCGAGCAGCATGTGGTCCTGCTGGCTCTCGTCCGCTTCGTAAAGCACCGTGATGCGCAGGCCGCTCTTTCCCGGCATGAAGAGCCGCATGATCTCAGCCAGCGAGCAGAGATAGAACTCCGAGAGCCAGCGCGCGATCTCGATCATCTGCGGCGAGAACCAGCACTCCTCATCGACGGCGGCGATGATGTCCTTGAGCTTGATCTTCTCCGGCGCTTCTGCGAGCTCATGCGTCTCGACGACAAAGCCCTCGACCTTGCGGCTGCCGAACGGCACGAATACGCGCCAGCCCGCCTTGATTTGCTGGAGCTCCTGCGGCACGCGGTACGTATAGGCCCGCGCAATGCTCTTGACGGGGATATTCACAAAAACATCGGCTGTCTTCATCCGTCTCTTTTCTTCCTTTCTGGATCCTGTCTTCTGGATTGTGTCTGAATCGTGATGCCTTCCATTATATCCTGTCGCCTGCCATCTGGTCAAAGGAGCTGCTTCGCTATCGCTCTGCCGTTCACTCCACCGAAAGGCCGATGTCGCTGCGCAGCTGGACGGCCTCGGCGATGTGCTTGGCTGCAATCTTCTCCGGTGCCCCGTCGAGGTCCGCGATCGTGCGCGCGACCTTGATGATCCTGTCGTAAGAGCGGGCCGATAAGTTCATGCGGCGGAAGGCCAGCTCTAAAAGCGACTGTGCCTCGTCCGTGAGCGGACACACACGCTGCAGGATGGTGTGGTTCATCTGGGCATTGCAGAAGCGGCCAAACGGATGCAGGCGCGCGAGCTGGCGCTGCCTTGCCTGCTCCACGCGGCCTCGTATCGTCTCAGACGACTCAGCGCGCCGCTTCGAGGTCAGTTCCTGATAGGCGACGCGCGGCACGCGGATGTGGATGTCGATGCGGTCGAGCAGCGGCCCTGATATCTTGCGCGTGTAGCGGCGGATCTCGCTCGGCGTGCACTCACACGTCCGGCCGCCCGACTCATCGCCGTAGTAGCCGCACGGACAGGGATTCATCGCGCAGATCAGGATCATGCTCGACGGGAACGTCAGCGTCGCGTGGACGCGTGAGATCGTCACCGCCCTGTCCTCCAACGGCTGGCGCAGTACCTCGAGCGTCGCCTTGGAAAATTCCGGCAGCTCGTCGAGGAACAAGACACCGTGATGCGCGAGCGTGACCTCGCCGGGACGCGGCACACTGCCGCCGCCGATCATCGCGACCATCGACGTCGTGTGGTGCGGGCTGCGGAACGGGCGCTCCTGCACAAGGCCGCCGCCCTGCGGCAAAAGACCCGCGATGCTGTAGATTTTCGTGACCTCGAGCGCCTCCTCGCGCGAGAGGCGCGGCAGGATGGAACTCAAACGGCGTGCGAGCATCGTCTTGCCGGAGCCCGGCACGCCGATCATCAGCAGGTTGTGACCGCCCGCCGCCGCAATCTCGAGCGCCCTTTTTGCCTGGAACTGCCCCTGCACATCAGCGAAGTCATCGCAGAGTACAGGCCGCTCCTCTGCCTCCGACGGCACAGCCGGTGCAAGCGCTTCCTGCCCATTGAGGAACTGCACGACCTCATTGAGCCGGTCGAGCACATAGACCGTGATGCCCTCGACGAGCAGCGCCTCGTTGGCATTGCCGCGCGCAACAAAGACGGACGTCAGCCCCTTCTCTCGCGCGGCGATAACCATGGGCAAGATGCCGTGCACTGCGCGGCACTCCCCTTCCAAGGAGAGCTCTGCTGCAAAGAACGACGTCTTGATTGAGTCCTGCGGCACAACGCCGTACGCTGCGAGGAGGCCGATGGCGATTGGCAGGTCGAGGCCGGGACTGTCCTTGCGGATGCCGGCCGGCGCGAGATTTATCGTGACCTTCTCCTGACGCAGCTGAATGCCGGAGTTGCGGATGGCCGTGCGCACGCGCTCCTTCGACTCACGCACCGCCGTGTCTGGCAGCCCAACGATATCAAAGGCAGGCAGTCCCGCCGCCGAATCGACTTCCACGGCGATGATGAGCCCGTCGACGCCCATCGTCGTGCCGCCAAATGATCTTGCAAACAATCGCAATCCCCCCAATCTCTACGACTCGCCTGCCGTTCCGCTTTTCCGCTCGAGAAGGCAGGCAGCCTGCAAAACGCTCACGTCTCAAACGCGCCGGGCAGGTGATGGATTTCCCAGCGCTCCCCTGCGACGCAGACCTCAATGACATCAAAACGACAGAGACAACCGTCGAGATGTCTCTGCCGCAAGAACCAGCGCGCAGACTGGATGATTTTCTGTTGTTTCCGGTAATCGACAGCGGCTGCTGGCCGACCGAAGCGCCTCGTGCGCCGCGTCTTGACTTCAATAAAGGCCAATGTCTCCCCACAGGCCGCCACGATGTCAATCTCACCGCGCGGCGTGCGAAAATTGCGCGCAAGAATCTCGTAGCCAGCCTCCTTGAGAAAGACGGCCGCGGCCTCTTCGCCCTGACGGCCAAGTTTCGTCGTGTCCATGATTCTCTCCACATTCCCTATAATTTTCAAACGATTCGTATAGTTTTATTATAGGGGCTGAGCGAGAAAGAGTCAAGCATCCTGCAAAGCAGTCCGATACCTGCAGTCAGATTCCGTCGAAGTCGTAGGAGAGCGAACGTACTGGCTCGAAGGAGCGGCGGTGAATCGGGCACGGACCGTACTTCTTGAGCGCCTCGATGTGCTGCGCCGTGCCGTAGCCCTTGTGCTGCGCGAAGCCGTACTCCGGATAGACCTTGTCGTACTCGTCCATGAGGCGGTCACGCGTGACCTTGGCGATGATTGAGGCCGCCGCTATCGAAGCGGACTTCGCGTCGCCCTTGATGATGGACTCTGAGGGCATCGGCAGCCTGTCGAGCGGCACGGCATCGATGAGGACTTCCTGCGGCTCCGGCCGCAGCGAGAAGATAGCCTCGTACATGCCGTTGATCGTCGCCTGGTAGATGTTGACGCGATCGATTGTCTGCGCGTCAATGAGCGCCGTGCCGACGGCGATAGCCTTCTCCTGGATCTCATCGAAGAGCTCCTCGCGGACCTTGGCCGAGATCTTCTTCGAGTCATTGAGCTTCGGCAAGCAGAGGTCGTGCGGCAGGATGACGGCCGCCACCGAGACAGGACCGGCGAGCGGACCGCGGCCCGCCTCGTCGACGCCCGCCACGATCTCGTGGCCGCGCGCCCAAGCCGAATGCTCGTAGGCGTAGAGCTTCAGCAATCGTTCGTGCTCCGCCTGTGCCTTCTCGTAGCGGCGCACGAGGCGGGCCGCAGCCTTGCGCGTATCCGCGCGGCAGGCGGCGAGGAATTCCTCGCTGACCGCGCCAGCGGAAAAGGCCGCCTCGAGTTCCTTTATCGTGCAGTCTGCGACGGCCTTCATTCCTTATCCCCCCGCTTCTCATCAGCAGCTTCCGTCGAGGCAGACTGGGGGACCTCATCGAGCGTGACGAGACCGAGCTTGCCGCTGCGGAACTCTGTCAGGACGATGTTCTGCGCCTTCTCGAGGTCGATGACGCCGCCCTTGACGAGGCAGCCGCGCCTGCGGCCGATGGCCTCTAAAAGCTCGATGCCATCTTCCGGCATATCCTCCTTGAACTTGAAGCGCTCCTGCAGGCGCTCCGGATAATCGCGGCGCATGACAGAGAGCAGGAGCGCCGTGACCTGCTCGCGGTCGTAGATATCGTCGTTGATGGCACCCGTGAACGCAAGCTTCAGTCCGACCGTCTGATCTTCGAACTTCGGCCAGAGGATGCCCGGCGTGTCGAGCAGGTCGAGCGCAGCGCCGATCTTGATCCACTGCTTCGCGCGCGTGACACCCGGCTTATCGGCTGCCTTCGCCTTGACCGCGCCGGCCAGGCGGTTGATGAGGGACGACTTGCCGACGTTCGGGATGCCGAGGATCATGCAGCGCGCCGCGCGCGGCCGACCGCCGTTCTTGACGAAGCGGTCCGTCTTCGGTCGCGCGAGTTCCTCCGCCTTCGCGACAAGCTGCTTCATGCCGCGTCCCTTGACCGAGTCAATGGCGACAGCCGGGATGCCCTGCGCACGGAAATACGCGAGCCAGCGCTTCGTGCTCGCCGAATCCGCGAGGTCCGACTTGTTGAGCGCGATAAGGCGCGGCTTCTCCTTGATGATCTCCGCCAGCATCGGGTTGGCGCTGCTCGCCGGGATGCGCGCATCGAGCAGCTCGATGACGACATCGACGAGCTTCAGATTCTCCTCGATCAACCGCTGCGCCTTTTTCATATGGCCAGGGAACCACTGGATTCCCGGCAGGTCATTTCTTGTTTCTTTATCCATGTGTTTCGATTCCTCCGAACAAAAAATCTCATATCCATTATAGCATATCATGGTACAATAGAACTAATGATACCAGATTTAAAACGACAGAATCAGGAGTGATCATCATGAAGAAATATACCCTCATCCCCGCGCTCGCCCTTGCAGTCGGCGCCATCTCCTTTTCCTCCATACCGGTGGCTTCGGCATCCTTTGGCACAGGCATCGGCGTCTCGTTCCCGACCTCGGGCTCGCACAGCAGCGAGATTGTGCCGTCATATGCCGCCTTCAGCTTCGATAAGATTGTCGAGGAGCTGACGGTCGAGGAAAAGCACGGCCGCCTCGTCATGGAGCTCAAAGTCACGAATGACGGTGACAGCGACTATTCCATCGCGCATCGCGACGGCCAGGTCTACGACTTCGCCATCCTCGACAAGAACGGCAAGACACTCTACAAGTGGTCGGACGGCATGGCCTTCACGCAAGCCGTGACGAGCTCCACCGTCGCCGCCCACAAGAGTGAAGTCTACACAGCAGAGCTCGACCGCAAGGCTTACCGCAAGATCAAGGACGACGGTGTGCTCGTCACGGCCTGGCTCGTCGATACGCCTTACAAGATCACGACGCGCATGCCGACAAAAGTCGGCAGCTCCACGCCTGTGACGCTGCACGGTGGCATCATCATCGGCAATGGCCCTTGGTATGATGACTGAGTCTTCTGCTCCTGCTCCGCCAGATGTGACAAAGCACCATAGTTATGCTATATTATAAAGAACACAGTTTACACTATATTTCATGCAGATAAAAGGATGTGTATCATTTTTGGACAATACTGACGCGGGCCTACTGCTCGTCTTACTCTTGTTACTGCTGTTTGCCAATGCCTTCTTCTCCCTGATTGAGACGGCGCTGACGGAAAGCCACCGCGGCCGCCTCGAGAAGCTCGCTGAAGATGGCAACCGCGACGCAGAGGCGGCACTCGGTTTGCTCGAGAACGCAGAAGCGCCGCTTTCCCTCGTCCAGGTCGGCATCACGCTGACGGGTATCCTAATGGGAATCTGTACGGGTGCGTTCATTGCGCCGTACCTCGCCACCTTCATCTCGTTCCTGCCGCATGCCACGCTCATCGCGATGATTCTGAGCATCGTCGTCGTGACGTACATCGCCCTGCTCTTCAGCGAATTCCTGCCGAAGAAGAAAGCCGCACAGAATCCTGAGCGCATACTCATGAAGTATCACCGCATCGTCGCAAGACTCACGCATCTCGCACGGCCGTTCATCCGCTTCCTGTCCAGCTCCGCGAGCGGCGTCCTGCTGCTGCTCGGCATCAACCCGAACATCGAGGACACCGTTACAGAGGACGAGGTCAAGGACCTCATCGAACAAGGCACAGAAGACGGCACCTTCGAGAAGTCCGAGCAGGCCATGGTCGACCGCATCTTCCACATGAGCGACCAGACGGCCTACTCCCTGATGACGCCGCGCACGCAGATGCTCTGGCTCGATCTGACAGATTCCCTGCGCCACAACCTGCGCATCATCCGCGAGCATCCGCAGAATGTCTTCCCCGTTGGCCGCGAGAACCTCGACGATTTCTGCGGCGTACTCTACGCCAAGGACCTCTTGAATGCCTCGCTCGAGCGCAAATCGCTTGACCTCGCGCAGTACATCCGCAAGCCCATGTTCGTGCCGCGCTCGATGGAGACCTTCCGCGTCCTCGCGAAATTCCGCGACACGGGCATCCACGAAGCCATGGTCCTCGACGAATACGGCGGCGTCATCGGCTTCATCACCATGAACGACATCCTGCAGGAGATCATTGGCGACTCCATGTCAAATGTCGAGCCCGACCCCATCCAGTTCACGCCGCGCGATGAGCACTCATGGTACGTCGACGGCCTCTGCTCCATCGATGACTTCAAAGAGCGCTTCGACATCGCCGAACTTCCCGACGAAGACCACGACCACTACCAGACGATGGGCGGCTTTTTGACCTCCTACTTCGGCTACATCCCGAAAGTCGCCGAAAAATGCGAGTGGAACGGCTTCACCTTTGAAGTCGTCGACATGGACCGCGCCCGCATCGACAAGATCCTCGTGACGCGCGAAGAACAACCGACCGCCGATGAAAAAGACACATCAGCAAAGGCAGACGGCAACAAAAAATAAACCGTAAATCCAATCAACTTTAAAATAACGCATAAAAAGGCTGCGGCCAGGATGCAACATCATCCCGGCTGCAGCCTTTTTCAATGCTCTTAAGACTCAGTCCATCGCCTGCCAATAGGCCTGCAGATTTCAATCCACGCTCCTCATGCGAGGAGCGACCATCCCATTTGCTGACCTTCATGTCGCTCCACTCTTCATTTCAATCCACGCTCCTCATGCGAGGAGCGACGATTTATAGCCGATCATTTCGGCAATCCTGCTAAATTTCAATCCACGCTCCTCATGCGAGGAGCGACAAGGTGTCGAGCGCACCCGCCCACGAATTTCATTTCAATCCACGCTCCTCATGCGAGGAGCGACTAGACCTTCTTGATCTTGTGATCGGCGAGCCAATTTCAATCCACGCTCCTCATGCGAGGAGCGACGCAAAGGCCAGAAGGTTGACGGGCGGCAGATCAAATTTCAATCCACGCTCCTCATGCGAGGAGCGACCAAGGCAGCAATGTATCTTTACGACCGTCTTGTAATTTCAATCCACGCTCCTCATGCGAGGAGCGACCTGCCGTGCCAGCAGAATCAATGCGATGAGGAGGGGATTTCAATCCACGCTCCTCATGCGAGGAGCGACCAGACTTGCGCGACAATCGTGCAACATTGCCGTATTTCAATCCACGCTCCTCATGCGAGGAGCGACGAGAGTTCGCAAAGAGCGCGCGGGAAGCGTAAAATTTCAATCCACGCTCCTCATGCGAGGAGCGACGGCGATGCAAGCAGAACGTCTTGTCCCGACAATATTTCAATCCACGCTCCTCATGCGAGGAGCGACGAGGGCGCGAAAATCTGGGAAAAGCACCTGATTATTTCAATCCACGCTCCTCATGCGAGGAGCGACTGCCACGGCGCGGGCGCGTCCCGTCATCAAAGTCATTTCAATCCACGCTCCTCATGCGAGGAGCGACGATTTTCATAATAATCACCTCACTTAATCCGCAGAATTTCAATCCACGCTCCTCATGCGAGGAGCGACATCTTTGGCTTTCCCGCCTCGGCCGCCGGGCGCATATTTCAATCCACGCTCCTCATGCGAGGAGCGACGGCTGCCTGCTCTAAAAGCTCACCTCGATGTGCAAATTTCAATCCACGCTCCTCATGCGAGGAGCGACGCGGGCGTCGTCGCCGTCTGCTGAGGTGCTGCATTATTTCAATCCACGCTCCTCATGCGAGGAGCGACACGAGTTCGACATGGCGTTTGCCAAGCTCGAGATTTCAATCCACGCTCCTCATGCGAGGAACGACCAGCGCCTGCTTACGCAGTCGCAGGTTGCTCGCAAATTTCAATCCACGCTCCTCATGCGAGGAGCGACCGGGGAATCCCCGACGACGTGCAGCGTTGCCATACGATTTCAATCCACGCTCCTCATGCGAGGAGCGACTATCCCGTCAAGCTCGTCCGGCCGTGCGATCGAGCATTTCAATCCACGCTCCTCATGCGAGGAGCGACCCTTGTTGTTTTCGAGGTTGTCGTCAGCCGTGTCATTTCAATCCACGCTCCTCATGCGAGGAGCGACCTTTGCTCCTAAGCTCATCATTCGTCGAGCCCTTAATTTCAATCCACGCTCCTCATGCGAGGAGCGACCTATGGCGATGCATTCCGCCAGTACGTGCAAGAATTTCAATCCACGCTCCTCATGCGAGGAGCGACTGGTAGGTAAGCTGGAAGATGGGCTTATCCCCTAGATTTCAATCCACGCTCCTCATGCGAGGAGCGACGTGACGATGACGGTCGGTGACTCTGTCCACGGATTTATTTCAATCCACGCTCCTCATGCGAGGAGCGACTGCAAGTCCCATCGAGCAGACTTAGGTTTACATAATTTCAATCCACGCTCCTCATGCGAGGAGCGACAAGGGTGGGACATTATCACCGTATGCTGAGTGGATTTCAATCCACGCTCCTCATGCGAGGAGCGACCGGGAAGCTACAACTTGAGAGCAAAGATGATATATTTCAATCCACGCTCCTCATGCGAGGAGCGACGCGATGAGAAGCAGCTTGTTGTCGTAGTCATTCGTATTTCAATCCACGCTCCTCATGCGAGGAGCGACGTAGGGAAGATGTAGGGCACTCCATCAGAATGTGTGGGGAACTAACTCTTCCCATCCCTTATGACCATTGAAAAAGCATACATTTTCCTGTACGATATTTTCGGCTAAAAAACACATCGTACGGGGGAAATGTATGCTCACCAAAAAGATACTCAAATCAATCCTAAATGTCAAGCATACCGCTATAGATGACATGAAAATTTTGCCAGATGGAACAATTGTCATCAAGGCACATCCTACCAAAGACGAACAATGCCGTTGCGGCATATGTGGCAGAAAATCTGTCCACTATGACAATGGCCGCGGTGGCACCCGTTCTTGGCGGGCTTGCGACTGGAATACCCACAAAGTCTATATTGTAGCAGATATACATCGTGTCATGTGCCCCAAACATGGGGTCGTTACGGCATCTGTTCCTTGGGCAAGGCATAAGTCCCGTTTTACAAAGGAATTTGAGGAGCTGGCCACTTGGCTCTCCTTGTCCTGCACGAAAACCGCTGTTGCCTCTTTGCTCAGGATTTCTTGGAATACCATCGGCTCTATCATTAGCAGGATGCGGGCTGAACTTGATGCAAATCCAGCCGCACACTTCGTGGGACTTGTCCGCATAGGCGTTGACGAAACCAGCTACAAGAAGGGACACAAGTACATAACGGTGGTCATCAATCATGACACAGGTAAGGTTATCTGGGCTCATGAAGGACATGGCAAGACCATTTTCACCAAGTTCTTCAAGCTGCTGAGCAAAGAACAACTGGCCAATATACAGCTTGTATCTGGTGATGGTGCCAAATGGATTCAGGCATGCATCAACGATTTTTGTCCGGTAGCCAAGCGATGCATTGACCCGTTCCACGTTGTACAGTGGGCTACTGAAGCCCTTGACGAGGTGCGTCGTTTAGCATGGCGTGATGCCTTGAGGAATCCAGCAGATAAGACTCCGAAGAAACGCGGTCGTCCCAAGAAAGATACCACAGCCAAAGACTTGAAAGGCTCTCGGTTTGCTCTGGGAAAGGCTCCGGAGCATCTCACCAAGAAACAGCAAGCTCAGCTTGAATTCATTGCCAAGGCTGACAAGCGGCTGTATCGTGCCTATCTGCTAAAAGAGAAACTCCGTCTTGTTTTCCAGTGCGAGAATGTCGCTATCGCCAAGAAAGAACTGGACGGATGGATTAAATGGGCTCAGCACTGTCGCATCAATGTGTTTGTCGAGCTCCAACGGAAAATACGCCGTCACTACGATGCCATACTGGCAACAATGGAGCATCATCTGTCCAACGCCGTACTGGAGGCGACCAATCGGAAAATCAAGCTATCCGTTTACATGGCCTACGGATTTCGTAATATAGACAACATGATTGATATGATTATGCTCCGCTGCTCCGACATTGATGTAAGGTTACCATGGGATTATGAAGCTACTTAGCAGGCTGGGAATTTCTCCACACAAACTGATGATGCCTCAGATGTAGAGCAATGGCGTTCTTCAAATATTTCAATCCACGCTCCTCATGCGAGGAGCGACATGATATCGACGCGATCGGCGCGGACGTCATCGAATTTCAATCCACGCTCCTCATGCGAGGAGCGACGTCAGTGGTCACGCTTCGACGAGTGGAGCGACATATTTCAATCCACGCTCCTCATGCGAGGAGCGACGGTCGCGTTGTGCGTTTGGAAGTAGTAGAGTGCATTTCAATCCACGCTCCTCATGCGAGGAGCGACCCGGGCGCCTTTCGCCAAATGGCAACAGAGGGTATTTCAATCCACGCTCCTCATGCGAGGAGCGACCGCCGCAGTATATACACCGCATTTCTATAGCGCGATTTCAATCCACGCTCCTCATGCGAGGAGCGACTCACATGATTTCTTTAGAAGCTCTATTTTTTCAAATTTCAATCCACGCTCCTCATGCGAGGAGCGACGCCGGCACCTCGTCTCCTTCCCAGAGGGACGCCTTATTTCAATCCACGCTCCTCATGCGAGGAGCGACAGAAGCAGGATCATGATTTTTTTCAAGATGCCACGATTTCAATCCACGCTCCTCATGCGAGGAGCGACGAAAGTACGAGGCTGTAGAGGCCGGATTCGTTGATATTTCAATCCACGCTCCTCATGCGAGGAGCGACTTGTACGCATTGTTCGCCGCTTCCTGATTCTTGTTATTTCAATCCACGCTCCTCATGCGAGGAGCGACTGTAGTAGTCATGCATGAGCTTGACGGCCATGTCATTTCAATCCACGCTCCTCATGCGAGGAGCGACCACAGCCGCCTATGAGGGAGACACGGACGCACAAATTTCAATCCACGCTCCTCATGCGAGGAGCGACGCCGCACGTGCCCAGATACTATCCGCCGCGAACGGATTTCAATCCACGCTCCTCATGCGAGGAGCGACCATCGCCCAAATTGCAAAACCTTGTCCTTCAACGATTTCAATCCACGCTCCTCATGCGAGGAGCGACTGGACAGACGATGCCACACCACAGAGGACATCTGATTTCAATCCACGCTCCTCATGCGAGGAGCGACACATTGTTTTCCCCTTGGGCGATACTCCAGCGTTATTTCAATCCACGCTCCTCATGCGAGGAGCGACTTAACTCAACGATTGCCTGTGCAAACTCACTAGATTTCAATCCACGCTCCTCATGCGAGGAGCGACCCTGATGACAACATAATATGACAACGTATCTCATTATTTCAATCCACGCTCCTCATGCGAGGAGCGACAAACATTCCTTTGTTCCTCCATCGACAATCAATAGATTTCAATCCACGCTCCTCATGCGAGGAGCGACGTTACTCATCATCCATCCACGGGATTTATTGAGATTTCAATCCACGCTCCTCATGCGAGGAGCGACGCGGATCGAGAAGACAAAGCGCAAGTAAGCGCAATTTCAATCCACGCTCCTCATGCGAGGAGCGACAAGACGACGCCGCGGTGGCAGACCATACCCTCTTTATTTCAATCCACGCTCCTCATGCGAGGAGCGACGTCAAGAGCTGGAAGGTGCGCCACTCCTGGGACCATTTCAATCCACGCTCCTCATGCGAGGAGCGACCCAGGCGGGCGAATGCGGCGAGGTCCTTTTTGTTGAATTTCAATCCACGCTCCTCATGCGAGGAGCGACTTGCCCTTCGTCTTGCGGTGCTTCGGATTGCCAAAATTTCAATCCACGCTCCTCATGCGAGGAGCGACGAGGCGTGATCTCGCTCAAGACGGCCGACAGGATATTTCAATCCACGCTCCTCATGCGAGGAGCGACGAAAAACGCAGAGGATTCCATGCAACAAGCAATGATTTCAATCCACGCTCCTCATGCGAGGAGCGACAATTATATGCTTCAAATTCGTTCACAATCACACATTTCAATCCACGCTCCTCATGCGAGGAGCGACTTTACAAAATGATAAATAATGATAATATCAAATGATTTCAATCCACGCTCCTCATGCGAGGAGCGACATCTCCCCCTGACTCCTGCCCTTCAATGGCAGCATTTCAATCCACGCTCCTCATGCGAGGAGCGACTATACCATTCTTCCTCTAGTGCATTTCGCTAAAATTTCAATCCACGCTCCTCATGCGAGGAGCGACTTCAGATGGCGTCAATTCCACCGATTCGTCAGCAGATTTCAATCCACGCTCCTCATGCGAGGAGCGACCTCAAGTTGTCATTTACCATTTATGGATACCATCATTTCAATCCACGCTCCTCATGCGAGGAGCGACTTCAGCTCTTTAAGATGTTGATTCATCTCTTCAAATTTCAATCCACGCTCCTCATGCGAGGAGCGACGCGATGGATAAGGCTTCAGGCGCACTTACTGTAATGATTTCAATCCACGCTCCTCATGCGAGGAGCGACGTAAACAGTTTGTAGACG